>NZ_CP194411.1:190000-2601282 GCF_051603425.1 Selenomonas oralis
CGCACTCTTTAAATGGTGGCTGCTTCTGAGCCAACATCCTGGTTGTTTTCGAATTCCTACATCCTTTTCCACTTAGTACAGCATTGGGGACCTTAGCTGGCGGTCTGGGCTGTTTCCCTCTTGCGTACGGGTCTTATCACTCGCACGCTGACTCCCGGGCTTGCCATGCAGCCATTCGCAGTTTGACTGGGGTCGGTAGGCTTTACGCCCCCTTGCCCGATCAGTGCTCTACCGTCTGCATGCATCGCCCGAGGCTAGCCCTAAAGCTATTTCGGGGAGAACCAGCTATCTCCACGTTCGATTGGCATTTCACCCCTATGCACAGCTCATCCCAAAGTTTTTCAACACTCACGGGTTCGGCCCTCCGCCCAATTTTACCTGGGTTTCAGCCTGGCCATGCATAGATCACTGTGGTTTCGGGTCTGCCCCGTCGAACTCTTCGCCCTCTTAAGACTCGCTTTCGCTTCGGCTCCGCGTCTTCCGCTTAACCTTGCTCGACAGGACAACTCGCCGGTTCATTCTTCAATAGGCACGCCGTCGCGCATATAAAGCGCTTCGACTGCTTGTGGACATACGGTTTCAGGTTCTATTTCACTCCGCTCCCGCGGTTCTTTTCGCCTTTCCCTCACGGTACTTTCCTCTATCGGTCGTCAGGTAGTATTTTGCCTTGGATGGTGGTCCACCCGGCTTCCCACAGGGTTCCTCGTGTCCCGTGGTACTCTGGATTCCAGCCCGTTCTTCAGCCTTTCGTGTACGAGGGTTTCACTCTCTTCGCCCGGCCTTCCCATGCCGTTCCACTAGACTGCTTTCCCTTTCTGCTGGTCCTCAACCCCGAAAGCCCGAAAGCTTTCGGTTTGGGCTCTTCCCGCTTCGCTCGCCGCTACTGAGGGAATCTCGTTTGATTACTTTTCCTCCGGCTACTTAGATGTTTCAGTTCACCGGGTTTGTCTCCCTTTCGGGTAGTGCGACATGACTCGCACTGGGTTGCCCCATTCGGATATCCGTGGATCGAGGCCTATTTGCGGCTCCCCACGGCTTTTCGCAGCTGATCGCGTCCTTCTTCGACTCCTGACGCCAAGGCATCCACCGTATGCCTTTCGTAGCTTGACTTTTCCACGATTTTCATCGTGTGTTTCGCCTTCAAGGCATCATTTCTGATGTTCTTGGTTTGTGATCCTAAAATGTTCGGAAAATCTTTGCTGTATTGCTACAGCCTTCGATGATTTTCTTTCATTTTGTCTTCTGTGTAGTTTTCAAGGTACAAATGGTGGGCCTAAGTAGACTTGAACTACTGACCTCACGCTTATCAGGCGTGCGCTCTAACCAGCTGAGCTATAGGCCCATATGATGTATGGTGGAGACGAGGAGAATCGAACTCCTGACCCCCTGCTTGCAAGGCAGGTGCTCTCCCAGCTGAGCTACGCCCCCATAGAGGGGTATTCCCTCAAAACTAGACAATGCAGAAAGGCTTATGCCAGCCCTATGCCTCGACTTAAGATCAAGCTGCAACGGCTCGGCGCGGTCAACGTCTCCCAATCGCGCTTCGCCTTTCGGCTCGCGTTCTTGGGACGTTTTCGCGTACGAGCTGTTTCCGAATCCGCTGCGCCCTTCGGGCTTGCTTCTTCGACAGCTCTGTAACCTTAGAAAGGAGGTGATCCAGCCGCACCTTCCGATACGGCTACCTTGTTACGACTTCACCCCAGTCATCGCCCCCGCCTTAGACGGCTGCCTCCTTGCGGTTGGCCCGCCGGCTTCGGGCGTGAATGACTTCCGTGGTGTGACGGGCGGTGTGTACAAGGCCCGGGAACGTATTCACCGCAGTATGCTGACCTGCGATTACTAGCGATTCCGACTTCATGCAGGCGGGTTGCAGCCTGCAATCCGAACTGGGGGACGGTTTCTGGGATCCGCTCCGGCTCGCGCCCTCGCTTCCCTCTGTCCATCCCATTGTAGTACGTGTGTAGCCCAGGACATAAGGGGCATGATGACTTGACGTCATCCCCGCCTTCCTCCGCGTTCTCCACGGCAGTCTCCCTTGAGTTCCCACCTTTACGTGCTGGCAACAAGGAACAGGGGTTGCGCTCGTTGCGGGACTTAACCCAACATCTCACGACACGAGCTGACGACAGCCATGCACCACCTGTTTTCGTGTCCCCGAAGGGAGGCGTGTATCTCTACACGTTTCACTCAATGTCAAGCCCTGGTAAGGTTCTTCGCGTTGCGTCGAATTAAACCACATACTCCACCGCTTGTGCGGGCCCCCGTCAATTCCTTTGAGTTTCAGTCTTGCGACCGTACTCCCCAGGCGGAATGCTTATTGCGTTAACTCCGGCACAGGAGGGGTCGATACCTCCTACACCTAGCATTCATCGTTTACGGCCAGGACTACCGGGGTATCTAATCCCGTTCGCTCCCCTGGCTTTCGAGCCTCAGCGTCAGTTACAGTCCAGAAAGCCGCCTTCGCCACTGGTGTTCCTCCCAATATCTACGCATTTCACCGCTACACTGGGAATTCCGCTTTCCTCTCCTGCACTCAAGACTGCCAGTTTCCATCCCCTCACGGGGTTGAGCCCCGCACTTTTAAGATGGACTTGGCAGCCCGCCTGCGCTCCCTTTACGCCCAATAATTCCGGACAACGCTCGCCACCTACGTATTACCGCGGCTGCTGGCACGTAGTTAGCCGTGGCTTCCTCGCAAGGTACCGTCACCCAGGCTCAATGTTCTCAAACCCGGTTTTCGTCCCCTGCAACAGAGCTTTACGATCCGAAGACCTTCTTCACTCACGCGGCGTTGCTCCATCAGGCTTTCGCCCATTGTGGAAGATTCCCCACTGCTGCCTCCCGTAGGAGTCTGGGCCGTGTCTCAGTCCCAATGTGGCCGTTCATCCTCTCAGACCGGCTACTGATCGTCGCTTTGGTGGGCCGTTACCCCGCCAACTGGCTAATCAGACGCAGGCCCATCGACAGGTGATAGCATGTTCAGAGGCTATCTTTCATCGGAGGAAGATGCCTTCCCTCGACTTCATTCGGTATTAGCATTCCTTTCGGAATGTTGTCCCCATCCTGTCGGCAGGTTGCCTACGTGTTACTCACCCGTTTGCCACTCTCACCCTTACCGAAATAAAGGTTCCCGTTCGACTTGCATGTGTTAAGCACGCCGCCAGCGTTCGTCCTGAGCCAGGATCAAACTCTCCGAAAAAAACTTGATCTTTTTCCGCTATGCTTCGTTGCAGCTTCGCGCCGCGTCCTCAGCGTACACGAGTACGCTTGCGGGTCGTCGCTTCGCTGCGCCTTGCCTAGCGAAAAAATCTCTGCGTTTTTTTCTCCGCTTCGAACTGTAGGACAGTCGTGGTGGAGAAAATTACTTTTTTAGCAGAGAGCCATGATTGGCTCTTTTTTATCTTTGGATACGATTCTTTCGAACCGCATAAAGAAATTGTCGATTGCTTTTACAATTTGTAGTTCACAATCGATGTTTCATCAAGATCTCTCTTGATGGACATCTGGCTTGAATCATATAGATGATTCATTTCTGCATTGTTTAGTTTTCAAGGAACACCGCCGAATTGCTCCGGCTTCCCCAGCCAATCCTCTCGAATTAGCTTTGTCATTGTATCACATCGACTACCTTGCGTCAAGCACTTTTTATCTTCCCTCGCCTGTTCGCCAGAACATGGACTACCGACGGGAAATCCATCGCACCTGCGCAGCATCTCTGCGTGCCGCCTCTCAGCGACTTGTACAATGATACAAGATTTGCCCTTCCTTGTCAACACCCATTTGAAACTTTTTTGAAATTTTTAGGTGACGACAAATGGTGTCCCGGGAGGGACTCGAACCCCCGACCCTTTGATTCGTAGTCAAATACTCTAATCCAGCTGAGCTACCGAGACATATTGCAGACTGTCCTTCCCCGTACAAGCACACCGCCCGGCTCCTTGTCATCCACAGTAAACTGGTGGGCCCACCAGGACTCGAACCTGGGACCGGCCGGTTATGAGCCGGCTGCTCTAACCAACTGAGCTATAGGCCCAGTATGCCATTTCGACAAGCCGCACCCAAAAGAATGCGCCCTTTCAGGAAAGAAATTCTCGCAACCTGCAAAAGCGCTGCGAGAAATACAATCATATGGAGCGGAAAACGAGGCTCGAACTCGCGACCCCCACCTTGGCAAGGTGGTGCTCTACCACTGAGCTACTTCCGCATGATATGGAGCGGAAAACGAGGCTCGAACTCGCGACCCCCACCTTGGCAAGGTGGTGCTCTACCACTGAGCTACTTCCGCTTGATCTGTCCCCCAGCGCTGTACACGCTGGCTGACAGAGTATATTTTAACCGTTAAGAAAAGTCTTGTCAACCCTTTTTCATAAATCTCCTTGCCGCGCCGCCTCAAAAAGCGGCAAAGCCTCCAAAAAAATGATATCGCTGCGCTCTGCTGCCGCCCCTTCCGCCAGCACGCAGGCCTCGCCCACAACCCTTCCGCCGGCTTTTTCTGCCAGCTCCGTCAGAGCCTTCATCGAACCGCCCGTCGACACCACGTCATCCAACAAAAGCACATTTCTGCCGCGGATCCGCTCTATATCCACCCCATCGAGACAAAGCTGCTGCACGCCTTTCGTCGTGATCGAGCGATCCTCGACCCAGACGGCATTTTCCATATACGCCTTGACCGACTTCCGCGCCACAACGTAACGCTTCATGCCCAAACAGCGGGCAAGCTCTGCCGCGAGCGGGATCCCCTTCGTCTCCGCCGTCAAAATGATATCGGTTTCTTTCGGGACGCGCGCAGCAAGCGCCCTTGCGCAGGCATCCGTAAGCTCGACATCGCCGAGCATGATGAAGCCCGCAATCGCCAGTTTATCCGTAACATCAAGGATGGGGAGCTCCCTTTGGACGCCCGCCACCTTCAGCATATAAGTCCTCTCTGCCATTTCCCTCAGTCTCCTTCATCCAAACTCCAGGCATCGGCGCATATTCCAAACCGCCTACACTTCAATTATAGGAGAAATTCCCGTCAAAAGCAACGCAGTCGTTGCTTGAATAATTCTTACTATGATATAATAGATGCGATGTATTTTTAGCGATACCAACAATAAAGGAGCGTGGAATAATGCAGTTGAAAATTCCCTACAGCAAAGGCAAGATGGAAATCAACATTCCAGACGAAAACTTCCTTGGCATACTTGAGTCGCACCCCGAAGGCAAAGAGCAGCCGGGCACGCAGGAGGAAATCGTCGAACGCGCGCTTGACAACGCCATCGGCAGCCCCAAACTCGAAGAACTTGTCAAGGGCAAGAAGCGCATGGTCATCATCACGAGCGATCACACGCGCCCTGTGCCGAGCCGCGTAACAATGCCGATTCTTTTGCGCCGCATCCGCGAGGCGAACCCTTCGATCGACATCTCGATCCTCATCGCAACGGGCTTCCACCGCGCGACGACGCATGAAGAGCTCGTCGACCGCTTCGGCGAAGACATCGTCAAGAACGAGAAGATCATCATCCACGATTCACAGGACGACGCGGCCATGGCAGACCTCGGCCTGCTGCCGTCGGGCGGCAAGCTGCTCATCAACCGCGCTGCCATCGACACCGACCTCCTCATCGCCGAAGGCTTCATCGAGTCGCACTTCTTCGCCGGCTTCTCGGGCGGCCGCAAAGCGATCCTGCCCGGCATCGCTTCTGCCAAAACGGTCATGGCGAACCACTGCAGCAAATTCATCAAGAGCGACAAGGCCCGCACGGGCATCCTAGAAGGCAACCCGATTCATCGCGACATGCTCCACGCGGCGAAAGAAGCGAAGCTCGCCTTTATCCTGAACGTCGTCATCAATGCGGAAAAAGAAGTCATCGCCGCGTTTGCCGGCGACAGCCAGGAAGCCCACATCACGGGCTGCGACTATGTGCGCACACTCGCCGAAATCAAGCGCAACCCGTCCGACATCGTCGTCTCGACGAACGGCGGCTACCCGCTCGACCAGAACATATATCAAGCGGTCAAGGGCATGACGGCGGCCGAAGCCAACTGCAACGAAGGCGGCGTCATCATCATGGTCGCAGCCTGCAACGACGGCCACGGCGGCGAATCCTTCTACAAGACCCTGAAGGCAGCCAAAACGCCGCGCGAACTGCTCGACCAAATCGAAACAACGCCGCAGGAAGACACGCTGCCTGACCAGTGGGAGATGCAAATCCTCGCACGCATCCTCGACCGCTTCACAGTCATCATGGTTACGGATCTCTGCGACCCGCAGATGATCCGCGACATGCATATGGAACATGCCCTGACCTTCGACGAGGCCCTGAAGCGCGCCTTCGAAATCAAGGGCAAAGACGCAAAAGTCACCGTCATCCCCGACGGCGTTTCCGTCATCGTCCGCTAAGAAGAAAACCCATTCGTCTCACACAAGGAGGCCGCACATGGAACCAAACGGTTCCATGTGCGGCCTCCTTGTCTTATATCTCTGCAGTATGAAAGATCTTACCGGAACAAATGCTTGAAGAGCATCATAGCGCATGGATAAACCAGAAACGGCTTTATTGCATTGCACCAAAAAACTTAAACTTTTTATAGAAGTCTCCTACGTCTTTGTATACTGTGCGTCCAAATTCTCGCATCTGTATATTTCCGATACACAGCTGCCCGTTTTGGGCGCTTCACAGCATAATCGAATCATTCTCACTCGCTTCCATCAAACCTATTCTAAACAAGTTTGCTTATGGAATTAACCATGGAATTCAGCTCAGTTTATTTACAATGTTTTCATTATTCAGATAGTACGGTCTATCTGATTTTTTGTTGCCACAGAATGCTTACATCATTCCGTTTTTAAATTGAACTCAAGTTTGCTCTTTATGCTTAGATATATATCCATATATCAACTTTGAAAGAGCCTTCATGGATTTACACAAGTTTTCTGATGTGTTGTTGCTATCAAGCAATTCAGACGATGCATGTGATAACGGATTTGCATTTCTTAATTTATGGGCATCTTTGATAACAGTTTCGCTATTCTCAATACCAGCGTAGAAGTTTATAAGTTCACGCTCTTTATAAAAACCTTTGTAATTGGGCTTTTTGAGCCTTGAGTCATTACTGTATGCAAAATCCAAATCTGCTGTTACTCGATCAAAATAATTCTTGTAGTAAGCGAAAGCTACCATATAGTTTGCGCGTTTCTTCTCACATAAGTACATAAAGTAAAGATAGTGAGCTTTGCTATCTTGGGCAATAATTTCGACTAACCGATTTACCTCCCAAAGATTAACGCAGCAGATTGTACTATTTTTGCAATGATGAAAATAATAACTATAAAGAGCTGGATGCCGATTAGAAAGAATGTCTAACAAATCCCTATGCCTAAATTTTCTCTGTATTAAGTAAGAAATCGCTATGGTTGTATCATAGAAATTCCACTTACCTGAACGGTTTTTCCTGAAAAGTTGATTCAAAAAACCTTTAATAGCCGTATCACTTTTAGTTTTCACAATCATTACTGTAAGCCGCTTAGGATCAAGGCTAATAAATGATATGCTTTTCTCAACAAGTTCAACGATTTTTTTAGCCACCGGCTCTGACTGCAATTCATTCTCATCTTCATACACAAAATAATTAAAAACCTCACTCGGAGTAAATTCTATATCGTCCGAAGAAAATTGCTCATTGATCAGTTCATTGTATCTTTCTATATCAATACTGTCCGAAAGCAATTTGCTAGCCAAAGCATTCAAAAAACGGCACAGTGCACCAGAGAACAATTCCTCGATATCATGTCTTTTCCCGTTAAAGTATTCATCGTATAATGATTTTTTAAGTTCTTGATTGATTTCCCTAGACTCTTTCAAACAGCATTTTTTAGCGTTTAATGCTAAGCCGAATTTTTTGAGAATTGATGAATACTCGTTTCTTATTTCATTGTAAGCCTCATGCAAATATCCAACAGGTTTATCTGTTGAAATAAGTATGTACATATCATCAACATAACGAACCATATGGAAAGAAGAGAACGCCTTCATATTAGTCGAAATATATTCGTGAAGAGCCTTGTCTATAGCATCAAGATAGACAACTGTTGCAAGAAATGATGAGCCAACACTGTTTTCAATCAGTGGGAATCTACCATTACCACAATATATAAGCAGTTCTTTGAACAATTGCAACTGTGTTTGAGAGAACACTACGGCTCCAGCGTTACAAATTTTATCTACTTGTGCAATCAACTTATCAACACTTATATTTGCAAAGAAATTGGTAATGTCTGTTTTGATAAAATATTGATACTCATCAACAGAGGCATTTATCTCTTTGAAAAAATCATCATAGTCCTGTTTATATTTAGGGCGTAAATGCTCATAGTTGCCAGCATAATAAACGGATATATCGGACGGTCTGATGGGCGAATAGTGATTGTGTATTTCCAATCCTATCGCCTGCAAAAACAAAAACAGAACAGGTGCAATAAGCGATGAATCGCGAAAACTACCATCTCCTTTTTGCAAATAATTTTCTGACTGATGCATAGCAGAAGAAAAAAACATAAACGAAGCCATTTTGATATATCTGTTATAAAAATCTTCTCCAGAAATTGTTTCTTTCTCGGCAGAGGAAAGCTTTCCGAAAGGAAACCATTGCAGATACGCGTTTTGTGAGCCTGCATTTAATGAAAAATACATATCGCAGACACTTTTCCAAGTATCATACGAAATTTCAAACAAATACACCGCCTCCTCTCAAAATTCATGCCTTTACTTTCTAAACACGAACAGATACTCATGCGCTATCAACAGAAAGTTATATTTTACGCTGTTTGTTTTCCAATATCCTGTAGCCTTGCAGTTGTGCTGTTCCTTGATTATCAACTCTTTTAGCTTAAAACCAGCATCCTCAAAAACACGCATAACCTCAAAAGACATTGGGATCATATGCCCTTTTTGGCGCGTGTCACCCATTAAAACAGCGCAGAACTTGTCTCTCTTCAATACACGATAGCTTTCGGCAGCCACAGATTTCATCTCTTCCAGGAAATCTTTGACCTTCAAATGAGACAAATCTCCCTCGACATTTTCACTGTATTGAATAATATTAGCATACGGCGGATGTGTACAGATAAGGTCAATGCTGTTATCCAGCACAAAATCCAAATGACGGGCATCTCCTTTATGTATATAAACCTTGCCATCAGCACCCTCATGTTCAAAGTCCACCTTTTCTTTACAGCGCGCAAGCGCAACATCGTTGACATCAATGCCGATTATGTTGCGATTAAGCAATTTGGCTTCAACAAGCGTTGTGCCACCGCCTACGAACGAATCGAGAACCAAGTCTCCCTCTTGGGAATATCGGAGAAGAATATTTCGCGGAATATACGGCGACCAATTTCCACGCCATTTTGCATCATGGGTAGCCCAATCGCCGCGCTTGGGAAAAGACCAATGCGTTGTCATTTCCAACTCAAAATCTTCCGGTTCCCATTTTGTGATTTTTTTTGCCATTATCGGAAAACCTCCGTGATGACACCGCTCTCCAGATCTTTGATATTATAGATGTGATCCATCACATCAAAAGTTTCTTCAAGGTTGTTTCGGGCACTTGTCCATCCCTTGCCGTCTGTAAACCAAACGAAAGTAAAATCGTTCATCGTATCCGTTTCCAACGCAAGCACTTTATAGCTACGGGCAGTTTCATTGAGCTTGCTTCCGCCGCTGCCATAGAAATTCGTTTCAATGCCATAAATCATGGCAGACGTTTTCACAACGAAATCAAAACGCTTTTCCATCTTTCCTTGATTGGAGATCGCAGAAAGGTCAATGCCCCATTTTGCAGTAATCTGATGAATATACATTTCCTTGAAATAGGTTTTATCCTTTACAAAACCAGCTTTCTTGATGAACCCTTCAACCAGATTCTCCATCAAATGACCGCCGCGATTCTTACGACCGTTAGAATCAAGGCCAGTCTCAACGCCTGTTACATAGTCAACAAGATTGTTGATAATATGGTTTTCAAGCAAATCGAAAAGCCCCGTATGCTTCATAAAATATGCGTAGCGTTCATAGTGAACATAACTATTAAGCGGATATTTACCAAAGTCAAACCGATACAGATAACCGCCATTTTCGTCCTGGCAGTATATTTCATTGGCTCTGACGGCAATAAGAAGCGGAATACATTTCAGCGTCTCGGGATATTTCTTGACTAATGCTTTGAAATCCTCTTCGATTTTTTTAGAGCCGATAAGTGAATTGAGGATATTAAGCTCAATCTTGATGGCCTCCACATTGCGATGGACTTTTTCAAAATCTATGTAGTACCCATAATCCGCGATACTGTCACGAAAACCAGACAGCCACGCGCTAAAATTTCTCTTTGCCATATGAATCCTTTCTTGCTTCGAAGCCTGCTATTGACACAACTTTAGGAATCACTGACAAAACGAAGTCACCCAGATGTGTGAAGATGGGTGACTAAATTCATCCGCGATTCCTATATTCGTTCCCTTTAAAAGTTTGAAATAAGCAGTTCTTTTATTTTTCCTCTTGCTTCGCTGTTGCAATTAATCATACGGGTTGCTTCAACACGTTTGATTTTATGGGAGGAATAGATGCTATCAAAGAAATCGTCTTCCGCATTAGAGTTCTTGGGGTCGGAATTGCTAACAACAACCTTTGCCCCTCTTCTATGCAAATCATCAGCGAATTTTGCAAGCTTAATCTGTTCATCATCATCGAAAAGATTCTTCGTGTATGCAGTAAAATTTGCTGTGTCCGTAATGGGACGATACGGGGGATCGAAATAAACAAACGTACGGTCATCAATGAAATCAGCAGATTCTCTGTAATCTCCGCACACAATAGTTACATTTTGAAGTTTTTCAGAAACAGCTCGCAGATTCTCCTCATCACATATCATAGGATTCTTGTAAGAGCCCATAGGCACATTGAATAAGCCTTTTTTATTTACACGGAACAATCCATTAAAGCACGTCTTGTTAAGGAAAATCATAAGAGCCGCTTTTTCGATGTCACTGCTTTCCTTACCGTTTACCTTCAAATCATTGAAACGCTCTCTTTTTAGCAAATAGTATGTTTTCCGATTATCCGTGCCCATTGGCACAAATTCATCCCGTATAGCCATCAGCAGTTCAATCAATTCGTCAATATCATCTCGGATAGCGCCGTATGTATTGATGAGTTCAGCGTTAATATCGCTGATATATACGGCTTCAAGCTCATATTTGCTCAGTATATCAAAAAGCACCGCACCGCTGCCAACAAAAGGCTCGGCGTATTTCGTGATTTTTTTATTTTCAAACGGATAGTATTTTTCTATCTCAAAAAGCAACTGCCCTTTGCCGCCGGCCCACTTCAAAAAAGGTTTTACTTTTTTTTCATCGCTCTTTGTATAATGAGATCTCCTTGCATCAATGGGCTTTTCGGCAATCGTAGGAATAATCCACATATTGCCAACCATTGTTGCATTGTCAATCCTATTTTCAGAGCAGAGAACAGCGACTCGCCTTTGCGAAATCCCCCACTTATCAGCAGCTTCTCTGGCAGACATAAAATCCATAACAGCACCTCCATATTCAATGATAGCATTATATTCTAGAACGCGAATATTAGCAATACCACCTGCTTTCTTCTGCAAGATTTTTACTACATAGAAACATCGCCCACAGGAGCTTGTTTTCTCCTATGGGCGATTACGTGTTACAGACGGATATTCCTCGGCTTTTTCTAATATTTCCAGATACTCATCCATCTCCTGCATATGAAAAGGCTCGCTCGCTTCGGCTTATAATGACGGACAATATGCAGACAGGCGCCATCGTAACAGCCACGCACAGGATCTGCATCGCCCGCAGGCGAGAATAATATCCTTTCCACCCTTCAATCCTTCCGAATCCTTGCCTCCACCGCACCCATGCCGAGCGCCGTCTTGATGCCTACGCCGGCGAACGGTGCGAAGGTGAAGAGCATCCCAAGGATGCGCCGTACCGCATCCGTACCAAAAAAGCGCAGCCCCATCTCGCCCCGGAAGCCGCGGATCGTCTTCCCCTCCAAAGAAAACGGTGCAGAACGCAGCATATATTGCCAGAGCCGACAGGAAGAAGCAAGCTTCTGCACCAGCTCATCCTCCTCCAGGCGGATTTCCTCTGAAAAACGATTCCAACGCATGAGAAGGCTTTGGCAGATCAACCCGACTTCCGGCAGCATCACATACTGTCCGTCCCGCTTGAAACTTGCAGGCGAGCGAAAGGAAAGCTCCACGCCCTTAGGCGCCTCTTCCGCGAGAAAAAACTCGTCCGCGACATCCTCATAGGAACGCTCTTCCAAAAAACGAACCTTCCTCAGGACGACCTCGTAACCCTTCTGCCGCAGAAAAAATCCCTGCACCTGATCGAGCACCTCTGCAATTGCCAGTCCCGTGACCTCTTCCAGGACGCCGATCCGCCAGAGCGCAGCGCCCCGCTCCTTGTCCCAAACGATGCTCTGGCTGTAAGGGCGCATGTCCTGCTTATGCAGCGCCTCCACAAGCCAGTCGGGCAGAAATTCCATCAACGCCCCATGCAGGATAGAGCCCATAGAGTTTACCGTGCGCTCGCCCGCAGGCAGCACGAGTTCCGCTTCAAAAAGACGCAGCATTACCCAATCTCCTCCATGCGACAAAGGCCATGACAAACCACACGCACAAAAACATCCACGTCGCATACATTGTGCGTGCAGCTTGCACCAATCCGACAAACTTCATTTATCAACGATTCTTAAAACGGATAGCAATCATGGCGTGCAAATAAGGCATATATCCCTTCATTTTTTATCTCTTGTTTCAGCGATATTTGAACAAAAAGTTGAGGACAGCTTGTGCTGACGGAGAATCATCTACCGACACAGGATTGCCTCTTTCAGGCTTAACGTACCATATTCCGTTATCGTAAAAGAACTTTTCATAATGTATCTTAGTTTTGGCTGTATTATATACATTTCTTGATGCGGTCTTGATCTGGGCTTCACAATATAGACCATCTTCACGCCACCGGATTGTCTCATCCATCACAAACCAGTTTGTAGTTTCGTTGTTATACACCCAGCAATCAGCAGCATTTGCGTCCTTAACACTCGTCGCCTGCAGTCCTAGCGTGAGTGCAAATAGGATAAAAAGATATGCTAAAATACGTTTCATGTTTTGATCTCCTTAGAAATATTCTTTTCTCTAAGATACATCATACGATGTTTTATTGCAAGCAAAAACCGCCCTAAACTGCAAGTGCAAGTTGAACAAAATATTTAAGAAAATTTTCTGCCGGTTTCTTAAAAAATGATAACGTCTTCCACATGGCGATCTCCCACACCCCAGGAACGAACCGAAGTATGGTTTGCCAGCAAATAAATACGCAAGGAATCCGTCTCCACATCAATCAAGCGGCTCGTCTCCTCGACAAGCCGCTCGTACTTTTTCTCGTCTAAAAATGCCTCAAAAGCAGATTTCTGCACACGAACACCATAGCGCTCCACGCACTTGACCATACGGCTGCGCCTTTTGTCATCCGTGATGTCATAAATCACGAGCACGATATAGCGCCGCACATCCTCAGCAATAAACTCGCTCTCCTCATACTCCATCTCCCAGTTCATGTCAGACCACCTCACCGCAATGAAATCGGCTCATAGATCCCTTCGTTTTCTGCCATCAGAGCCTGTGCATATTGACCGGCCTGATAAGCAAGGCTGCGGCGATAGGAATGTTTTCCCTCAATATATTGATTCACTGTCTTGAGCTTCTTCTCATAAGCCCGCAGGAAAATCACACGCCCTTCTCGCGTCAGGAATATGCCTAGACGGCCATCCTTTGCCGCTGTAAAATGCTCCATTTTAATCTCATGATGATGCACGAGAGCAAGCACCATAGAATCCACAAGAACCGCCCTCCACTCCTCCATGAGGTCAGAAGCCAATGCGGGATGACGATTCTTCAAGGCATGAAGAAAACCAAAATAAGGATGCAGACCCTCATTGTTCAAAACGGTATAAATATCATACATAAGGAGCGTATAGCCAAAACTCAGCATCGAATTAAAAGCATCAAGAGGCGGCTGTTTGCTGCGCCGTGAAAAGGAAAACTCCTGCGGTACAAGCATACCCAACGCCTGAAAATAAATCCTGGCGATAATGCCTTCGTATCCCATAAGCTGTTCGCTCGTATCACATTGGAAGATATGCTTGCGCAAAGAAAGAATTTCCTCAATTCTCTTCCGAATCTCAGGCATTTCTGCCTGACGGTTCAGACGACGCAGCAAGGTCAGCTGGTTATGCACCTTTGCTGCAATGACCTTTCGCCCCAACGCGAGACAAAAAGGTGACCCTTTTAATAAAATCTGTTTTTCCTGTCGAAAAACATTGACATGACGCGTCGATTCCAGCCGCCCAAAAAAGGAGCCTGTACCGGAAAGCCAAGTAACAGGAACACCGAGGCGCAAAAGTTCCACCATCGCTTTCGAAGAAACCTGCACGCTGTCGATCAGCGTCAGCCCTTCCAAAACCTCCTCGGGAATCTCCATCACACACTCACGGTTGCGTCCCACAACAAAATTCCCGCCGCGCTTCTGAATATACGCGCCCTCTTCCGTGATATAAACAAAGCTCATTTCCCCACCTCCAAAAGCCATCGTCCCATGCAGATGTGTCTTTGAAATCATGGGAAAACCGTGCGCCTGTCGCATTTCCGTCCCCTTACGGGGATGTGTGTTTAAAATTTGAGCCGGAGGAGGCGGAGTCGATTGAAGAAGCCTTCAAGTTTCCGTCCCCTTACGGGGATGTTTGTTTGAAATCCGCAGGGCCCGACGATGTACGCCGCGCCTTGCCTTGGTTTCCGTCCCCTTACGGGGATGTTTGTTTGAAATAACCCGTTTTACCTCGACGAGAACGGCGTGGCCCATTTAGAGTTTCCGTCCCCTTACGGGGATGTTTGTTTGAAATTTGCCGCGGCTTCCGCGCTCTTGTTGGAGCGCAAGCAGACAGTTTCCGTCCCCTTACGGGGATGTTTGTTTGAAATTGTAGAAATTCGCGATTGGAGTATGGGTGTTTATTCGTTTCCGTCCCCTTACGGGGATGTTTGTTTGAAATATCCGTGCACATCGAGATTTATCGGCAGAAAGATGACGCAGTTTCCGTCCCCTTACGGGGATGTTTGTTTGAAATAAAATGAAAACAGTATTTGCTTCCAATGTTATTCTGTCGCAGTTTCCGTCCCCTTACGGGGATGTTTGTTTGAAATTCGGGGATGGTCTTGCCCTTTCAACAGGTTATGCTCCTTGTTTCCGTCCCCTTACGGGGATGTTTGTTTGAAATATCTCGTTGGTCTACTCGCTTAGTCGGTAGGGGAAAGGGCGGTTTCCGTCCCCTTACGGGGATGTTTGTTTGAAATCAATCTGAACTTTATGAGGAACATATTGTCTCTTGTCTCGTTTCCGTCCCCTTACGGGGATGTTTGTTTGAAATTTTATTCTTAGCTTTCTCTTTGTTTTCTTCTTTCTTCGTTTCCGTCCCCTTACGGGGATGTTTGTTTGAAATAGGATAAACAGAAAGAGTTTGAGATAGAGTTCCCTGTAGTTTCCGTCCCCTTACGGGGATGTTTGTTTGAAATATGAAAATGACACTCAACGATATGAGAGTATTTAATCAAGTTTCCGTCCCCTTACGGGGATGTTTGTTTGAAATTCAGAGTAGTCATTTGTTTGCATCTTCTTTATAAGTTTCCGTCCCCTTACGGGGATGTTTGTTTGAAATCGGAAGTACCGCTCAGGGCAAGTTAAAGACAGGAGGAACGTTTCCGTCCCCTTACGGGGATGTTTGTTTGAAATCCTGGCCTTGCAAACCCTTGCTGCGTCTGGGCGGAAAATGCATTTTGCGGCGGGGATGTGTTTTTTGCCTTCCTGCTGCTTCATTTTTTCTGCAAAACAGGCTTCAGCCCTTGTCCCTACTGGCGCGGCGGGGATTTCACGATTACAGTATATCATATCTTCTTGAAAAAGACAATATGCTGTCTCTAAGATAAAACTGCCGCACGGGATGCGTGCGGCAGTTCTTTGCTTATGTAATTAGCCGACGATAACGAGCGGATCGCCGACCTTGACGCTCTGACCGGCAGCGACGTTGATCGCCTTGACCGTACCGGACTGCGTGGCAGCAATTTCGTTCTGCATCTTCATGGCTTCGAGAATCAGGAGCACATCGCCGGAGTTGACAGCCTGGCCTTCGGAAACGAGAACCTTGACGATCTTGCCCGGCATCGGGGCGTTGACGGAAGTCTCGCCGGCGCCAGCGGAAACAGCTGCCTTGGCAGGAGCGGCAGGAGCAGCCGGAGCAGCGGCTTTCGGGGCAGCAGGAGCAGCGGCAGCCTTAGGAGCCGGAGCCGCACCAGCGACCTTCTCTTCCTCAACCTCGACTTCGTAGCTCGTGCCATTGACCTTGATGTTGAACTTTTTCATTGTAAATTCCTCCAAGTTTTCAATTTGTTTTCGCTTACGTTTTAAGAAAGCACTGATGCATTCAGCGATTCCTTAACGGATGCTCTGGCGACCTGCCATTGCCCATGCGTCGTTGCGCTTGATCTTGACGGCAACGACTTTATTGCCAACCATCATCTGGACGGCTGCGGCGATGACCGCAGCGACCTCAGGCTTGACATCTTTTGCGTTTTGCATAAAAGAACCTCCCGATTAAAGCGGAATATTGCCATGCTTCTTGGCCGGGCCGACCTCACGCTTCGAGGCGAGAGCGTTCAGGGCCGTGATGACATAGGGACGCGTCTCCTTCGGCTCGATGACCATGTCGGCATAGCCGCGCTCGGCTGCCTTGTACGGCGTGGCAAATTCCTCGACGTATTCGGCTGTTTTCTGCTCCTTGTCGGGATCCTTGCGGAAGATGATGTTCGCAGCGCCCGCAGGACCCATGACGGCGATTTCAGCGGAAGGCCAAGCCATGACCTGGTCTGCGCCGAGCTCACGGCAGCACATGGCGATGTAGGAACCGCCGTACGCTTTGCGCGTGATGACCGTGACCTTGGGCACCGTCGCCTCGCTGTAGGCATAGAGCATCTTCGCGCCGTGGCGGATGATGCCCGTGTGCTCCTGATCGACGCCCGGCAGGAAGCCCGGAACATCGACGAGGTTGACGAGCGGGATATTGAACGCATCGCAGAAACGAATGAAGCGTGCGGACTTGTCGGAGGCGTTGACGTCGAGGCAGCCTGCCATGACGTTCGGCTGGTTCGCGATGATGCCGACGGAGCGGCCGTCGAAGCGTGCGAAGCAGGTGATGATGTTCGTCGCAAAATGCTGATGCACTTCGTAGAACTCGCCGTTATCAACGATGCCGCGGATGACGTCCTTCATGTCGTACGGCGCATTCGGGTTGTCCGGAATGACCGTGTTCAGGGACTCTTCCATGCGGGACGGATCGTCGCCCGTGTCGACGATCGGCGCATCGTCCATGTTGTTGCTCGGCAGGAAGGAGAGCAGATAGCGGATCTGCTGGATGCAGTCGTCCTCGTTCTCCGCCGCAAAGTGCGCGACGCCCGAGACCGAGTTGTGCGTCATGGCGCCGCCGAGGGCTTCCGCCGTGACCTCTTCCGCCGTGACGGACTTGATGACGGCCGGACCCGTGATGAACATCTGGCTCGTGTTCTTGACCATGTAGATGAAGTCCGTGATGGCCGGGCTGTAGACAGCGCCGCCCGCGCACGGTCCCATGATGACGGAGATCTGCGGGACAACGCCCGAAGCCGCCGTGTTGCGATAGAAGATGCCCGCATAGCCCGAAAGCGCATCGACAGCTTCCTGGATGCGTGCGCCGCCCGAATCGTTGATGCCGATGCAAGGAGCGCCCATCTTCATCGAGAGGTCCATGACCTTCCAAATCTTATGTGCATGTTTCTCGCCCAAGGAGCCGCCTTCAACGGTGAAATCCTGTGCGAAAGCATAGACGAGACGGCCGTCAACCGTGCCGTAGCCTGTGACGACGCCCTCGCCCGGCAGATCTTTCTGATCCTGACCGAAGTTCGTGCAGCGGTGCTTCATGAACATGTCGAGTTCGACAAATGTATTCTCGTCAAAAAGCTTCTCAATGCGTTCGCGGGCTGTCATCTTGCCCTGCGAATGCTGCTTGTCGATGCGCTTTTGTCCGCCGCCCTGCTGGATATGCTCCTTCTTGGCGTGCATGAGGGCAATTTTTTCCTGAACTGTAGCCATACTCTTCCTCCTCAGTTTTCGAATCCTCTTTGACCATGCTTATATTTTACCATGAAACCCCAAGAGGTCAAGCCCGAAGGGCGCAGACCGATTGGCTAGGTTTCTGTAAGGGCGGCGCACAATGTCCACGAAGTGGATGTTTGTGCGTGTAGCTTACCATGAAACCCCAAGAGGTCAAGCCCGAAGGGCGCAGACCGATTGGTTAGGTTTCTGTAAGGGCGGCGCACAATGTCCACGAAGTGGATGTTTGTGCGCGTAGCTTACCATGAAACCCCAAGAGGTCAAGCCCGAAGGGCGCAGACCGATTGAAGCCTTCATTTCGCTTTACCCCTGCCGCCCCTTGCGGCTCGCCTGCTGCCGCAAGGGGCGGCAGGGAAGCGTCCAAGGATTCTTTTTAGCGGTCTTCGTGCTCACAGATTTCGAGGAGGACGCCGTGCGTGGCTTTCGGATGGAGGAAGGCGATTTTCGCGCCGCCCGCACCGTAGCGCGGCTTCTCGTCGATCATCTTGACGCCCTTCGCCATGAGGTCGGCGATGGCGTTCTCGATGTTGTCGACGCGCAGCGCGATGTGCTGGATGCCGCCGCGGCCGCCGTTCTTCTCGATGAACTTCGCGATCGGGCTCGTCGGATCCGTAGCTGCGAGGAGCTCGATCTCCGAGCCGTTCGGCGTCGGGTTGAAGCTCGTCTCGACCTTCTGCTCAGCGACGACTTCCTTGCCCGTGCAGGGAATGCCGATCTGCTCCGTCCAGAACTTGCCGACCTCGTCGAGATCGTTGACAGCAATGCCGATGTGGTCTACACCCAAAACTTTGAACATATGAACTACCTCCTAGAATAGAAAAATCTGCCGTCACTTGAGCATGTTTTTCATGATGTCCTGCGTGACGGTGTAAGGATCTGTCCTGCCTGCCTTGATGTCGGCGACGAACGTGTCGAGCTTGCCCGAGTCAACGACCTTGTTCTTGACGTAAGCGCCGATATTGCTTTCGAGGATGTCGATCATCTCGTCCTTCGTGCGCTTCATGCGCCGCTCGGCGAGAATCCCCTTTTCCTCGATGTAGGCGCGGTGCTTCTCGACAGATGCGACAAGCTCCTTGACGCCGATTTGCTGGTTTGCTATGACTTTGTCGATGGGCGGACGCCAATCTTTCATCACGCCGTCCAAGTCGAGCATCATGTTGATTTCCTTGACGAGCTTGTCCGCGCCGTCAAGATCCGCCTTGTTGATGGCGAAGACGTCGCCGATCTCCAAGACACCCGCCTTGATGGCCTGAATGTCGTCGCCCATGCCGGGGATCAATACGACCATCGTCGTATCGGCCGCCCGCACGATGTCGACTTCGGACTGGCCGACGCCGACGGTTTCGACAAAAATGATATCCTTGCCAAAAGCGTCCATCGCCTTGACGGCGTCCGCCGTCTTGTGCGAAAGGCCGCCCAGGCTGCCGCGTGTTCCCATGCTGCGGATGAATACACCCTCGTCCATCGCGAGACTTGCCATGCGGATGCGGTCGCCCAAGATGGCGCCGCCCGAAAACGGACTCGTCGGGTCGATGGCGATGATGCCGACCGTTTTGCCCTGCTTCCTGTATTCATTGGCAATCTTGTCCGTCAGCGTGCTCTTGCCGGCGCCAGGAGGACCCGTGATGCCGAGCACATAGGCGTGCCCCGTATGGGGGTAGAGCGTCTTCATGATGTCGATGGCATTTTCCGCTTCGTTCTCGATCGCCGTGATGGCTCTCGAAAGCGCTAAGCGATTTCCTTGCAGGAGTTCCTTGGCTATATCCATGGAATGCACCACCTATGCCATTGTTCCGGAAAATCCCGAGAAACACAGAGTTTCCCGAAATTTCGCGCATAATACGGATAGAAGCAGGGCTGGCGGCAGACGGTCTGCTGTCAGCCCTGCAGCTATCGTAATTACTTCTTCACATGCTCGTTGATGAAATCGACGATGTCGGTCGTCGGCGTACCCGGCGTAAAGACAGCGGCAACACCGGCCTCTTTGAGGGCGGGGATGTCCGTCTCGGGAATGACGCCGCCGCCGATGATCAGCGTGTCCGTCATGCCCTTCTCGCGCACGAGATTGACGACCTTGGGGAAAAGATGCGGATGCGCACCCGAGAGGATGCTCATCGCAATGACATCGACGTCTTCCTGCAGAGCTGCTTCCGTAATCTGCTCCGGCGTCTGGCGAAGACCTGTATAAATGACTTCAAAGCCTGCATCACGAAGAGCGCGTGCGACGACTTTCGCGCCGCGGTCATGACCGTCCAAGCCCGGTTTTGCTACCAATACCCTGATTTTTGCCATTTGAAATTACCTCCAAATCCAAGTAGAGAAAAGAAAAATCCCTGAGGCGCAGCCGCCCGAATGACGGGCGGCCCTGCCAAAGAAGTCCTGTTGATTACAGGGACGTATGAGCCTCGTATTCGCCGAAGACGCTGCGCATGACGCCGCAGATCTCTCCGAGCGTCGCATACGTCTTGACGGCTGCAAGGATGTGCGGCATGAGGTTTTCGTTCTCATCCTCGCACGCCTTCTTGAGGGTTTCGAGCGCGGACTTGACAGCGTCGTTGTCGCGCTTTGCCTTGACTTCGGCGAGCTGCTTCTTCTGCTTCTCGCCGACGGAGGCGTCGACCTTCAAGAGATCCTTCGGCGGCTCTTCATTTTCCTTCTGGTACTTGTTAACACCAACGATGACGCGAGCGCCGGACTCAACATCCATCTGCCAGGCGTAAGCACTGTCCTGGATTTCCTTCTGGATATAGCCCTTCTCGATGGCAGCGACAGCGCCGCCCATCTCGTCGATCTTCTTGATGTATTCCATCGCTTCCTTCTCGATCTTGTTCGTCATGGCCTCTACATAGTAGGAGCCTGCCAAGGGATCGATGACGTCGGCGAGGCCGCTCTCATGCGCAACGATGTGCTGCGTGTGCAGAGCGATGGAGACGGACTCTTCCGTCGGAAGCGCAAGCGCTTCGTCGCGGGAGTTCGTATGGAGGGACTGCGTGCCGCCCATGACGGCTGCCGCCGTCTGCAGCGCGACGCGGACGATGTTGTTGTCCGGCTGCTGCGCCGTGAGCATGGAGCCTGCAGTCTGCGTATGGAAGCGGAGCTTCATGGACTTGTCCTTCTTCGCATGGAAGCGGTCGCGCATGACCTTCGCCCAGATGCGGCGGGAGGCACGATACTTCGCGACTTCTTCGAGCACGTTGTTGTGTGCGTTCCAGAAGAAGGAGAGACGTCCTGCGAAGTCGTCGATATTGAGGCCTGCCTCGATGGCGGCGTTGACGTAGGCGATGCCGTCGGAGATCGTGAAGGCGATTTCCTGGGCAGCCGTAGCGCCGGCTTCGCGGATATGGTAGCCCGAGATGGAAATGGTGTTCCACTTCGGCACATTCTTCGAGCAGTAAGCAAAGATGTTGGTGATGAGGCGCATGGACGGACGCGGCGGGAAGATGTAAGTACCGCGAGCCGCATACTCCTTCAGGATATCGTTCTGGATCGTGCCCGTGAGCTGATCCGCAGGAACGCCCTGCTTCTCGGCAACAGCGATGTACATCGCCAAGAGCACGGAAGCCGGGGCATTGATCGTCATCGAAGTCGAGACCTTGCCGAGATCGATCTGGTCGAAGAGGGTCTCCATATCGGCGAGCGAGTCAATCGCAACGCCGACCTTGCCGACCTCACCTTCGGAAATCGAATCGTCGGAGTCATAGCCGATCTGCGTCGGCAAATCGAAGGCGCAGGAAAGACCCGACGCGCCCGTCTCGATCAACATGCGGTAGCGCTTGTTGGACTCTTCGGCTGTGGAGAAGCCGGCGTACATGCGCATCGTCCAAAAGCGGCCGCGATACATCGTAGGCTGCACACCACGCGTATAGGGGAACTGCCCCGGAATGCCGAGGTCGTCGACATAATTCCCGCCCTCAACATCGAGCGGCGTATAAAGCCCCTGCTCAGGAATGTTCTTGCGCAGAGGGAATTTCGCTGTGGTCTTTTTCAGGTCAGCCTCGTACTTTTCCAACTCGGCCTGGATTTTCTCATTGCTCATATCTTTGTCCTCCTGTCAGGGAAACCGGAAAGTGGCGCACCCGGCCGTCCGCCGCGTGTCCTGCCGCAGAGGTCCGAACGGTCTTTTGCCGCTTCTTTTTCCCTAAATTATTTCCGATCCGTTCAAAAATGTTTCCGGCGCCTTACTTCATGGACTTCGTTTCGATGAATTTCTCATGGAAGGAAAGCGCTTCCTTGATGATGTGCGGTGTGTGTGCATGCTTGGTGGCCTCTACGGCTCTGTTGTAATAGTCAAGCAGCACCGGCTTGTAGTCGGGATGCACGCAGTTGTTGATGATCTCCAAGGCGCGCGCCCTCGGTGCAAGACCGCGAAGATCCGCGACGCCCTGCTCCGTGATGATGACGTCGACATCGTGCTCCGTGTGGTCGATGTGCGAGCACATGGGAACGATGGACGAGATCGCGCCGTTCTTCGCAATCGAAGGCGTGTAGAAGATCGTCAGGAAAGCGTTTCTTGCGAAGTCGCCCGAGCCGCCGATGCCGTTCATCATCTTCGTGCCGGTGACGTGTGTGGAGTTCACGTTGCCGTAGATGTCGACTTCAAGCGCCGTGTTCATGGCGATGACGCCGAGACGATGGACGACTTCCGGGCTGTTGGAGATTTCCTGCGGACGCAGCAAGAGGTACTTCTTGTACTTCGCAACGTCCTTGTAGAAGCGCTCCATGCCTGCCGGCGAGGGCGAGAACGCCGTGCCCGAGGCGAAGTTCAGCTTGCCCGCATCGATGAGGTCGAGCATGCCGTCCTGGATGACCTCGGTGTAGACCGTGAGGTCTGTGAGGTCGGAATCGACGAACCCTGCCATGACGGCGTTCGCGACGTTGCCGACACCCGACTGCAGCGGCAGCAGGTTCTTCGGCATACGGCCCGCCTTGATTTCCTCGTTGAGGAACTCGAGCGTGAAGTGCGACATCTTCTTCGAGTTCTCGTCGATCGGTGCAAGGTTGCGCGTGCCGTCCTTGATGTCGCACGGGACGATGTACTTGATCTTGTCCGGCGTGCAGGGGATGAACGGCGTGCCGACGCGGTCGTCCGCCTTCACAATGGGGATGGGCAGACGGTTCGGCGGGTCGAGCGGCACATAGACGTCGTGCATGCCCTCGAGCTCCAGCGGCTGGGTCGTGTTGACTTCGACGATGACGACATCGGCCTGCTGCACATAGGAAGCAGCGTTGCCGAGCGATGTCGACGGGATGATGTTGCCTTCTTCTGTGATAGCGACAGCCTCAACAATGGCGAGGTCGAGGTTGCCGAGGTAGCCGACGCGTGCGAGCTGCGCGGATTCACTCAGATGGAGGTCGAGATAGTCAACAGAACCATCGTTGATCTCGCCCCTGAGGATGGCGTCCGTCTGATACGGCAGACGCCTCTTGATCCCATGGACAGCGGCAAGCGTGTCGTCAAGCTCCGGTCCTGTGGAAGCACCCGTCCAGAGATCGATCGTGAAAGGCTCTTTCTTCATGCGCTCGGCCAGGGCAAGCGGGATGGCTTTCGGGTACGACGAAGCCGTGAAGCCGCTCATGCCGATGCTCATACCCGGCTTGATAAAGGCTGCCACTTCCTCCGCACTCACGATCCTCGCCTGCAGGTCTTTGTTGCGTACGCGATCCGAGATGTCAATCATTCAATACATCCTCCCTCACAAGGCCGTCCGGCCCGTGTAATCTACGGAAACCGCCGCTTCCTGTACATTCGCTTCTGAATGTCCGGAAAGCCGGGCTTCCAGTGATGAATTGCCGCCGCATCCGATCTCGCCCGGCTGCCTGTTTGCGGACGATAGCTTCCTGCTATCGCCTGCAAACAGGATAACTGAGGCTTATCATACTACTATGCGACAATTATATCCTAAGCTAAAGAATACCACTTCAACGGTTTAGCGTCAAGTCAATTTTCTGTCTCTTCCCCTTTATTTTCCGATGTTTCGCCGCTCTTGCGCGCCTTTTCGCGAAGCTCGCGGAGCTTTTGCCTCTTCCTCGCCGCCAGTTCATCCATGGCGATGATTTCGTCCTCCTCGTTGCCCGCAAAATCGGTCACGGCAGCAAGCGCCGCCAAAAGCCAGAGCAGCATGGAAGACGGGATGTTGAAGAGCACGTCGTCCGTCAAGCCGTTCAAGGCGATGGAAAGGAACGCAAGGGCAAGCCCGAGCATGAATCCCTGACGGAAGCCTTCGCTGTCATGCACCTTCGAGAAGAACGCCAGCCCCATCGTGCCGAAGAAGAACCAAACGAAGGCCACGGCGCCGGCAATGCCGATTTCCGCCGCGTAATTCAGGTACATGTTGTGCGCGTGTACGATGAGGACAGGCGCACCCTGCAGGTAGAAATCATACGTCGGGTAGACCTTCCAGTAGGCGCCCCAGCCGATGCCGAAAAACGGATGGTCGCCGATCATGGCCAGCGTGCTTTCCCAGAGCGCAAAGCGCATTTCCGTCGAAGTGTCGACCTTCGTGAACACGGAAGCCAATCGTTCAAAAAGCGTGGAATCAATAAGAAGCAGGCCGCCCGCTACAATGGCCACCCCCAGAAGTATACGCCAGTCGCGGAACGTGCCGTAAAGCACGAAGATGACGGCGATGACGAGAAACGCCATGCGCGCATACGTCATGGCAAGGCAGGCGGCCAGGAGCACGAGCGCCGCACCGAAAAAGATGCGCCGCTTCCTGTCTTTCATTTTCAGCAGGAAGGCGAATGCGAAGCACATGGCGATGTCGAGATAGCCCGCGAGGATGTTGGGATTCTCCCACGTTGAGAAAACGCGCTTCTTGAGATCGGGAAAGGCTTCGCCGTCCACCCATTTCATATCGCTCGTATCTATGCCGAAGGCAAATTGATAAAAGCCATAGAGCACAACAATCACACAGGAAAGGCCCAGCGCGTAGACGATTTTCCGGATATCCTGCGGAGCTTGGACATTCTGCCCAATCAGAAGATATGTCAGAAGATAGACGCCCATGAGGTTGTAATAGTTATAGAAACTGAAGCCCCGATCCGGCGAAACGAAGATGGACACAGCGCCCAGGAGTGCAAAGAGCGCGGCCGGCACATCGTAAGGCAGCCGGCGGAAGTGCCGGCATTCCTTGTCGGCGATGAGCCGCGCCAGCCAGAAGATGACGCCGAGGAGAAGCGCCGCCGTCGCCAGAGGAGGCGAAAGGGCGATGAGGAAGGCTTCCAGCAGGATGGCATAATAAACGCCGCCCGCGAGATACGAGGATATGCTTTCGCGTGTCGTCACATCATGTCCCCCTTTTCAACAGCATTTGGCGAATTTCGCCGATGAGGTAGAGCGAGCCCGCAACGCAGAGGATGCGCCTTTCATCCGTCAGTGCCAAGGCGCGCGCCAGCGCTTCCCCCGCATCGGGCACTATTTCAACCCTTGCGGCCAATTCCCGCGCACAGGCGCCAAGGATTTCAGGATCTCCCGCACGCTCGGATTCAGGCTGCGTGATGACGACAATATCGCCCTTGTGCAGCAGCGTGGCCAGCATGGTCTTGTAATCCTTGTCCCTCAATATGCCGAGGAGGAACACCCGCCCCTCGTCGGGGTAATACGTGTCGAGGCTGTCCTTGAGAGCCGCCGCACCTGCGGGATTGTGCGCCCCGTCGACAAGCACCGTGCGCCCCGCCGCAGAAAAGCGTTCGAAGCGCCCCGGCCACCTCGTATCCGCCAGCCCCGCCGCAATCGTTTCCTGCACGATCGACGGGTTCGACGAACGCAGAAGCTCCGCCGCCATGACGGCGAGCGCTGCGTTCGCGATCTGACAGCTGCCGGCGAGAGAAAGCGAATAGCGAGCCTCGCGTATGCCGAGAAGCGCAGAGGAAAAATCCATGCGCTGTCCTTCTGCGTCATGTCCCGCAGCTTTCGCCGAAAAATCCTCGCCCAAAACGAAGATGTCGGCGCCCTTTTCCTCGGCTGTCCGCTGCAAGACGGCGAGCGGCGCCCCTGCCGCCGCCGTCACAACGGGCACGCCGTCCTTGATGATGCCCGCCTTGTGCTCGGCAACACCCTCAAGCGTGCCGCCGCAGCGGTCGGCATGCTCGAGCGCCACATTCGTGATGACAGAGACCTCGGGCGTGATGACATTCGTCGAATCCAAAAGACCGCCAAGACCGACCTCGATCACGGCATAATCCACCTTCTTCTCGGCAAAGTAGAGAAACGCCGCCGCCGTCATCACCTCGAACTCGGTCGGCTGCTCCTCCCCTTCGGCAAGCATCTTTTCCGCAGCTGCGGCAGCAGAAGAAATCACTGCCGCGAAATCCGCCTCGCTGATGGGCACGCCGTCGATTCCCATGCGTTCTGTATACGAGGTGAGATGCGGCGAGATGTAAAGCCCTGTCCTGCGATGCGCTTTGCTGAGGATCGAGGCCGTCATAGCCGCAACGGAGCCCTTGCCGTTTGTTCCCGTAACATGCACCGTCCCATAGCGGGATTCGGGATGGCCGAGAAGCGCGACGAGACGCTCGATGCGGGAAAGGCCGAGCTTCGAGCCGAAGACATTGAGCCCCTCCAGATATTGCAGGCTTTCCTTGTAATCCATTTCCCCACCTTCCTCAAATCTTCGCAAGGTAGGACAAGCGTTCTTCGACGGCCTTCTTCTTTTCCCGCGCCGCTTCGAGCTTCTCGCGCTCCTTTTCCACGACGGCAGGCGGCGCCTTCTTGACGAATCCTTCGTTCGCGAGTTTGCCGCCCAGACGCTTCTCCTCGCCGACAAGATTCGCCAGCTCCTTTTCGAGACGCGCCTTCTCCTTCTCGACATCGATGAGGCCCTTCAACGGCAGATAGACCTCGACCCCGGCGACAACGGAAACCATGGCATTCTCCGGCTTCGCCGCCCCGTCCGCAAGGATCGTCACCGGCTCCGCCGCAGCGAGCGCGGCGAGATACGCCGCATGTTTCCCGAAGACAGCGGAAAGCGCGGCATCGGCGAAGTGCAGGATGACCTCGCTCTTCTTGCCCGGCGCAGCGCCGACTTCAGCGCGCATATTGCGGATGCGCACGATCGTTTCCATGATGACCGCCATGCTCTTTTCCGCCGCCTCGTCGAAAAGGGCGGCGTCCGCTTCCGGCCACGGCGCGACCATGATGCTCCTGCCCTCATGTGGCACGCGCTGCCAGATTTCCTCCGTGAGGAACGGCATGAAGGGATGCAGCAGGCGCAGCGTGCGCTCCAGTACGTATGAGAGGACGTATTCTGCCGTCTTCTTCGAGCGCTCGCCCTTTGCGTCTTTGTCATAGAGCCGCGCTTTCACAAGCTCGATGTACCAGTCGCAGAACTCGCTCCAAATGAACTCATAGATCATACGCGCAGCCTCGCCCAGCTCGAACTTCTCAAGGTTCTGCGTCACACCCTCCGCCGTCTTTTGGCAGCGCGACAGGATCCAGCGGTCGGCCAGCGTATAGTCCGCCTCTTCCGGACGGAATCCGGCATCAAAGTCCTCGAGATTCATGAGCATGAAGCGCGAGGCATTCCAGAGCTTGTTCGCGAAATTGCGCGCCGCCTCGACGCGCTCCCAGTAGAAGCGCATGTCGTTGCCCGGCGTATTGCCCGTGATCAGCATGAAGCGCAGCGTGTCCGCGCCGTACTTGTCAATGACTTCGACGGGGTCGATGCCGTTGCCGAGCGACTTCGACATCTTGCGCCCCTCGCTGTCGCGCACGAGTCCGTGGATGAAGACGTGGCGGAACGGGATGTCCTTGCCGAACTCCAAGCCCATCATGACCATGCGCGCAACCCAGAAGAAGATGATGTCGTAACCCGTCACGAGCACGCTCGTCGGGTAGAACTTTTGAAGCTCGGGCGTCTCCTCGGGCCAGCCCATCGTCTCGAAAGGCCAAAGCCCCGAGCTGAACCAGGTATCGAGCACATCCTCGTCCTGATGAATGTGATGTCCGCCGCACTTGGGGCAAGCCTCGACATCCTCGCGCGAGACGATCGTCTCCTTGCAGTCCTCGCAGTACCAAGCCGGGATGCGATGCCCCCACCAAAGCTGGCGTGAGATGCACCAGTCGCGGATATTTTCGAGCCAGTTCACATAGATCTTCGTGAAGCGCTCGGGCACGAACTTGATCCTTCCATCCTGCACCGCCTCGATCGCAGGCTTCGCCAGGCTCTCCATCTTCACGAACCACTGCTTGGAAACGAGCGGCTCGACCGTCGTATGGCAGCGCGAACAATGACCGACGGCATGCTCATGCGCCTCGGTGCGAACGAGCACGCCCGTTTCTTCGAGATCCTTGACGAGCATCTTGCGGCACTCGTAGCGGTCAAGTCCCGCGTACTTGCCGAGGTCTTCCGACATCGTGCCGTCGTTCTCTATGACGCGCACCTGCGGCAGATCGTGGCGCAGGCCCATCTCGAAGTCGTTCGGGTCGTGCGCCGGCGTGACCTTGACCGCGCCCGTACCGAAGGCGGGATCGACGTATTCATCGGCAAAGATGGGAATGGGGCGGTTGACGATGGGCAGGATGACATTCTTGCCGACGAGATCCTTGTAGCGTACATCATCGGGATGCACGGCGATGCCCGTATCGCCGAACATCGTCTCGGGACGCGTCGTCGCGATCTCGACATAGCCTGTGCCGTCCTCGAACGCATAGCGCAGATGCCAGAGATGCCCCGCCTCCGTCTCGTGCTCGACCTCGATGTCCGAAAGCGCCGTATTGCACGAGGGGCACCAGTTCGTGATGCGCGTGCCCTGATAGATCAAGCCCTTCTCGTAGAGGCTCACGAAAACCTCGCGCACGGCGTGCGAACATCCCTCGTCCATCGTGAAGCGCTCGCGCGCCCAGTCGCACGAAGAGCCGAGCGTCCGGAGCTGGTACATGATGCGGCTGCCGTACTCTTCCTTCCACTGCCAGACACGCTCCGTGAACTTCTCACGCCCGAGTTCGTAGCGGTTCGTTCCCTCTTCGCGGAGCGCCGCCTCCACCTTCGCCTGCGTCGCAATGCCTGCATGGTCGCAGCCCGGCATCCAGAGCGTATTGTACCCCTGCATACGGCGCCAGCGAATCAGGATGTCCTGCAGAGTATTGTCGAGCGCATGTCCCATGTGCAGCTGCCCCGTCACATTCGGCGGCGGAATCACGATGGAAAACGGCTCTTTCTTCTCGTCCGGCTCGGCATGGAAAAGATCATTCTCCTCCCAATACTCATACCATTTCTTTTCAAAGGACTGCGGCTCATAAACCTTTGGGATATTATCATTTGCCATGAAATAGACCTCCTGGATGAAGCAGACAAAAACTCGTCTTTCAAAACCGGCGCAAAGCGCACAGCCATAAAGCCGTTGTCCGCAAACAAATAAAGCCCTCCCGTCCGAAAGGACGGAAGAGCCATCTTCCGTGATACCACCTATCTTCCCGCGAGGAGCAAAACGCCGCCCCACGGCTCAAAGGCATAACGCCGCCGCCGCGCCCGCGCCTACGCACACGATGACGCAAAACGCCATACAAGCTTCAGCACGAAAGCTCCGAAGCGACCTTCCGCTGCCCGGCACAGGGATTCTCAGCCGCCATCCCCTCTCTGAAGCGCCCCTTGCAGCGTACTCCTCTTCCTCATCGCCTTTGTCCGTCAAAAGGATACCATAAGAATGACGTTTTGGCAAGATGGAATGAAGCGCACGTATAGAGAGCATGTATCACCGTTTGTGCAGATGCCAATTTCGCTGCTTTGTCCCAAAAGGCGGCTTGCCCTATCACCAAGTTTTTCCGTTTTCTTATTCTTCGCGAATGACGGGCGGCTGCCACGTATCCAATGCAGCCATATCCGGCACATAGATTCGCATGAACAGATGAAACTCCCCATCAGAAACAGGCAACCAGTTGGCGATGTTCTCCGGCGCTTTCTTCGACAGGACAATATCCAGTGTGCCATCCTCGTTCAACTCGAACGCGGAGCGGTCGTTGATGCAGTAGCGCTTGATTGGATTGTCGATGAGAAAGTCATCCTCACCGTATGCCGTCACGGACCAGAAGCCGCCTTCCCGTGTGGGCGGCAAGGATGCAAAGTGGAGCGTATATGTCTTTTCTCCGCTCAGCGCCGCGCCTTTTTCGTCCACTGCGGTCTTGGGATAGATCGCTACATCCACCGTGTTGGCTCCCAATCCCACCAGCGCCACCATAGCGCGGTAGGTGTATTCTGTCCCAAAATCACCGATCGGCTTGCCGTAATATCTCCACTGGCCGAGCTTCTGTGCATACTTTCCGCTGTTGGCAGAAAGCGTGGCAGGAAGTTTTTGAAGCATCTGCCTCCAGCGCCCGGCAGCTTCCTCGCCCAAGAGTGCGGCATCGAATGTCATACCGGGTCCTACGTTGATGGCAGAAAGTTTTTTCAGCAGTTTCCCATCAGCATCAGCGGGCGGATTGAGCTGCATCAGAGTGTTTGCAGTATTGAAAAATTCGCCCGGCGTCATGGAAAGAACCTTGTTTACCGGAACAAAGTCATTTTCCTTCGCATACGTTCCTTCCGGCGCAGTATATGTCCCCTCCTGCCCATAGGCAGAGAGCGGAAGAAGCTGCATTTGGTCCTGAATGGCATAAACATGGGGGAGATCCTCGTCCCCGGACAGCACAACACGGGCGATCGACCACACCGTTGCGGTAGGCACGTTCACGCGCGTCACCCCTTCAGGCAGTTCGCCCTCCCAACTGGGAAGCGCAATCGCATATACGCCCGCCTTGTCCAGCACGGCAGCAGTGTTCGTCCATGCGTCCAGAATCTGCACGTTACAGAAACGATCCGTTTCCGGCAGAACGTAGATCATGGGTTCTGCACGGACGTCGAGCCATGCCTGTGAATAGACGGTATCGACGTTCGGCGTCACAACGGTGCGAAAAGACGCGTCCGCCAGCTTTTTTGCATGGTTGAACTGATTGACAGGCGCACGACTCGGCATGGTTCCGTCCGTATTCGTTGATAATGTTTTGGTTGCGTCGGTGAGTACCAGCGGAAACGCATAGATGTATGCCTCGCTGACCGTTTCCCAAACAGCCTCTGCATCCGACTGCGTTTTTTCAGCAGAACAGTTGGAAAAAAGTCCGCATGACAGCAGCGTGAGCACCGACAGAAGCATTCCAAATATCTTTTTCATTTTGTTTTCCTGCCTATCCTTTTTTATTTCAGCGGTAATAGCCGATGCCGATCCGCACGATCTTGCCGTCTTCCAGCACAAAGACGAGCTTCTGCCCGTTTTGGCTTTGATACCAATAGTACTTGTCGTCGTACCAGGCCGGGGCGCCGTACGTCTTCTCGACTGCTGCCGCTTCCATATCGACATGCAGTCCGTCAGGCGTATTGAAACCGTTATCCGCCGTAACGACAATGCGGTCGACCAGTCCGATGCCCTCAGAGCCCCCGCCCGCAAAGCAGATGCGCACCGTCTCGCCGTATTCCCATTCCGTAATAAAACTGCCGTCGCCCTTGTCGTAACGCTTCTGCTTGTCCGGCTTGCCATAGATGCCGCTCACGCGCCCGGGCAGGGCGCCGAGCTGAATGCCGCCGAGAGCGATGCGTTTCGCATCCAGCGGTTTTACGCCATCATTCGTCTTATAATTTGCCGCATGGCAAAACGACGTAAAGGCGATGCATACGGCGAAGAAAACGGCAAGGCTATGCAGAAAGTTTTTCATGGACATCCTCTCCTTGATGCGGCATAAATCCATCCTCTGGAACTTTTCCATTTTTAATCATATCATAGTATCGTTTTTTCCCGGCTCTTTCTTCAACGGTACAAAAAAGAGCCGCGGCTGCATCTTTTTCAGTAGTCCGCGTTCCTTCTCAGATGGCATCTCTGCCCTATCCTTCCTTTTTCGTCGCACTGTCCTTATGCGCCAAGAGTTCCTGCAGCTCCTCGCCCGTGAATTGATAAGCCTCCCCGCAGAAATGGCAGCAAACCTCCGCTTTTCCGTCCTCGACGAGCGAGGCGAGGTCATCGCGTCCCAGGGACAGAAGCATCCCCTCGACACGTTCCTTCGAGCACTGACAGCGGAACGCAAGATCGGTTTCAGCAAGGAACTCGACCTTGCCGCAGCCCGCCATAATACGCTCGATCATCTGCTGCGTCGTCATGCCGCCGTGCACCATATCGGATACGGCGGGGAGCACCGCCAGATTCTCTTCCACGTGTGCGATTGCTTCCTCCGACGCGCCCGGCAGGGGCTGCACGAAGAAGCCTCCCGCCGCCAACGCCGTGAGATCGGGCGCGACGAGCACGCCGAGGGCGATGGAAGACGGCGTTTGCTCTGAATCGTAGAGGTACTTCGTCAAATCCTCGGCAATCTCGCCCGTCAGGATTGCTGCAGAACCTGCAACAGGCTCCTTGAGGCCGGTAAAGCGCGTAACAGAGACGATGCCGGCTCCAATGCCGCCGCCCACATCGATCTTCCCCTTCGCATTCAGCGGCAAATCCACTTTGGGATGTTCCACATAACCGCGCACGAATCCTTCGGGAGACGCATCCGCGACAACAAGTCCCAAAGGTCCGTCGCCTGCAAACTTCAAAGTCAGCGCTTCCTCATTCTTGAGATTCACCGCGAGGAGGAGCGCCCCCGTCATCGTGCGTCCCAGAGCCGCAGCCGCCACGGGATGGCAGCCATGGCGGCGAATCGCCTCGTTGACAAGTCCCGTCGTGCATGCCGCGTAAATGCGAAAATCGCCCGCCACAGCCTTCGTCAATGTATCCTTCAAACTTATCTTCCTCCCGCACGCCCTGCAGCTCTTCCAGACAGATCTCACCGCAAAACAGCCTCATTCATCCCATGCATACAGGACAAGGACATCCGGCGCATGTACGGGATCGTGGAAAGACACGATCTTCCGCCCTGCCGCAGAGCACCAGGCCTGGTGCAGGACGCCGCCCCGTCCCTTTTCCCTTTCCTCCGTGGAAAAAAAGTGTCCGCACTCTTCTGCCGTGAGGCCGAGGCTCTCCAGAAAGAGCACAAACACACGCCGCATTTCCAGCGACTTCTTGCCGAGATCTCCCTCATTCTTGATAACAATGCTCGAAAGCGCCCCCGACCGGTTGACATGCAGGAATATGCGCTCTTTTTCATCCATCCCGATGAGTTTCGTCTCATATACGAGATAATTCTGCAGCTGTCTATGCCCCGACGCCAGCGGCGATGAAAGCCGCACGGGCGCCGCCGCCTGCTCGGCAAGCTCATTGTAGCGCCGGACAAAACCTGCCGCATCCAAATCCGAAACGCGCACGGCATGGTTCGCCAGACAAACGCCCGGTCCTGTCACCAAGAAAACTCCGGCGATCAGAATGCCGCGCAAAAATTTATGCCACAAAGTCAAATGACGCCTCCCCAAAGACTTTCCCCAAGTCACCATTTCAAAATACATGTTACATTATAGCACAAGAAGGCGGTGATACAAAGGGGATCCCGCTGCTTTCGTGCAGACAGGCACGAAAAGGAGCGGCAAATGAAAAAAGCAGGCCGTCGAGCCTGCTTTTTTTCATTTGCCGTCAAATTTCTGCCGGACGGGCTTCCTCTCTGTCGAGCGTTCCTTCGAGGTCGTGATCCGTCATGGCGCAGACGGCGGAATCGGACCAGACATTTTCCGCCGTCTCGATCATGTCGATGATCGTGTAAATGGGAAGAATCACGCCCATAAGACCCAGCGGTGCTCCAAGCGACGACATCAGGGAAAGCGTCAGGAAGTAGCAGCCCATGGGTACGCCGGCATTGCCGATGGCGGCGAGGACTGCGACGAAGAGCCAGGTGACCATCGTTCCGAGCGTAAGCTCAAAGCCCGCATTCTGCATGACGAAGAGCGAAGTCACGAGGATGAAGGCCGCACAGCCGTTCATGTTGATCGTCGTACAGATCGGCAGCACGAAGCGCGAAACCGTCGGATTCACCTTGAGGTTCTTTTCCGCCGAAGCCAAGGTCACGGGCAAGGTGCCCGCCGAGCTTTTCGTAAAGAGCGCCACGGCGACGGCCGGCGCCATCTTGCGGAAGACGCGGAGCGGATTGAGACCGCGCACCAGCAGGAAAAGCGGCAGGATGATGAAGAACTGAATCAGATTGCCGCCGATGACGACAGCCGTGTACTTGCCGAGCGCACCGACGATGACGCCGGCCTCGATCTGCGCCGAAAGCTGGGCGGCAAAAGCGAGGATGCCGACGGGCAGGATGAAGAGCAACGCGCGGATCAGCGTGAAGAGAAGCTCCTGTGCGCCATGGAGCGCCTTCAAAAGCGCCTCACGGTTCTCCGTCTTGGGCATGAAGGCGAGCGCAAGGCCGACAGACGCAGCAATGAGCATGACCGAGAGCACATTGCCCGAAAGGAAGGGCTGCAGCAGGTTGTTCGGGATGACCGAAAGGATGTGGTCGTAGTAGGAAAGCGTCCCCAGCTTCTGCGGCACATCGGCCATGCCCGCGCCGATGACCTCGGCAGGCAGATTGCCCGGCGCAATCCAGAGATAAAGGGCGAGGCCGACAGCCGCCGCCGAGATCGTTGTCAAGAGCGTATAGGTGACGGCATGGGCGAAGATGCGGCCCGTATCCTTCTTCGCTCCGAGCGCGGCAAGCGTCGTGATGACAGCGAGCGCGATGGTCGGCACGGCGATAAACTGGAACAGGCGCGTGAACACCGTCGCGATGAAGTTGAAGAGTTCATTCAAAGGACCGATGTTCAGCCAGCCTAGGCCGGCGCCGACGATGAGCGCGAGAAACCACAGGACGAACTGTTTTCCCTGCCCGTTTCGGCGGCTTTTTTCTATGGCCGCCTGCGCCGTCTCCTCGACGGCCGCATTGTTCTTTTCTTCCGGCATAATACCCCTTCTTTCTGCGCCTTGGAGAAAGACTCCGCCAGACGCCGTCAAATCATCCGCCGCTTTCCGAAGGAGCGGCGGATATAATTCATATAAATATAGTATGATTTATATTATACAAGCCTTTTCTTCCCTTGTCAACGGCTATCCTGCCAAAGCCCCGAAAACGCAGAAAGCATCGGCCAGCCCTCACAGCCGATGCTTCCGCATGACCCGGCAGCAGCAAAGATCCCGACGCCGAAATATCACATCGCCGTCCACAGCGATTTCTCTTTTTTCAGATAGGCTTCCAGGCGGGCTTCGATCTCCTCCTGCTCCAGCATGTCGACGAGCGTCAGGGAGGACATCGCGTTCAGATGACGCAGCAATGCTTGGAAATGCTCGCGCTTGAGCTTGTGTCCCGCTTTTTCGAAGCGCTGCAGCACCGAGAGGACAGCGAGACGCGTTTCCCTGCGGCTCATGAGGCTGCTGGAAGCAAACAGCACGATTTGCGAGGGGAACGCGGTCTGTGCGAGCACGGGCAGGAGGTCGAACGCATCCCGGCGGCTTTCATCACAGACCATGAAGCCGGCCCACCAAAGCCGCGCGAGCGGATGCACAAAGAGGGAGCGTCGCCGCCCCTGCGAGAAAAAGAACGCGCTGCGGATGCCCTGTATTTTGCCTTCCCGAAAATCGCTTTCCTTCCGATAGCGGATATAATGCCAAAACAGAGTATGGGCAAGTCCCGCCCAGAACCGCTCATCCGCCGCCACACAGGGAGAAAGGCCGCGCCATGCACCGTAGAGGCGGCGCACATTTTCGATATCCGTGACCGAAAAGCTGCCTTCTGCCAAAAGCTCCACAGGGGACAGTCCCGCGAGTTCCGCCTTCTCCAAATAGCCCATTTTCTCCAGATGCTCCAGCATGGCTCCGCTGTCCTCCTGGCAATAAAGCGCCCGATGCTCCTCCACATGCGTCTTCATATCATCGATGCCAGCCTGCCGCAAGAAGCTTATTTCCATTGTCCCGCCTCCTGTTCCGCCAAATCCTCAAGCTCCTGGAAGGAGCGGTTTACAGGATCCCGGAAGAGCTTCTGTGCAATCTCGAGAACATCGGCGCCATCATCCTCAATGGCAAGCTGCTGCTTCTCCAGAATTTCCAAAAGCACCCGCTCCCAGCGCTTTCCGAGCTCCACTCCCGCCCGCAGATCCCCGCGCAGCCGTTCCAAAGCAGCGACAAGCGCGGGCAGGATCGTACCTGCAAGAAACGTCGCCGCATAGGTGTTCTTCGCGTAGCGGCGGTATATATCGTAGAGGCCGCGCGGCAGGCGCACGACGATGTAATCCGAACTGCAGTCGATGCGCAGCGCTGCATATCCGGCTTCCCGCTCAAAAGGCTCAAGACGGATGATTGACGGCAAGGTCTCCGCTTCCTCCGGCGCTGCAAGAATGAATTCCGTCGTCTCGTCAAGCGCCAGGATATGACCGCGTGCAAAGGAGAAGCTCATCCCTTCATAGATTTCGTGGAAATCGTCGCTCGTATAGCCCCGGATTTCCGTCTTTGCCACGATAAACGGCGTGACTTGCAGCACGCCGCAGACCTCGTCTGCAGAAAGCTCCAGGCGAAAGCTCTCGTCGTTCAGCTCAAAGAGACGGCGATACGACGTGATCGGCGATTCAAGATGCAGGGCGTAGCCGACGAGCCCCGCCTGCAGGAGCTTCTTCAGCGCCGGGCAGCGCAGTACGGCACGAAACTCAAGGCGGAGCTTCCCTCCCTCCGCCTTGAGTTCGGCAATGCCGTCAAAGGATGCGGTCCGATAATTGTCATTCGTCTTCGCGAGCAGCGGGTACGGCGTGAGCCGCCCTCGAATCTTCAATATATTTCGCCTCCATCATGCAGTAATCGGTATAAGCCATCGTATATTCCACAATGATTTTCGCGCCCTTCGCGACGTTTTGCAGGACGATGGCGTTTCCCCCAAAGCTCTCGATTCTGGCGCGCGCCCGTCCCATGAGCTCGGCCTCCAGCAGGCGCACCGGCACATCGGCCTGCTCGCCCGCAAGAAAAAGCTCGAGCCTGGCCCGTTCTGTCCGACGCGGCGCCATGAAGCTCAGGCGCTGGCGCCCCTTTTCGCGGTCGAGGCAGAGGGTGCGCATATGCAGCGGCGTATCGCGCAGCCGTTTTCCCACGACAGGCAGATCCTTCTTCTTTCGCACCTTTGCGATCTTGTTGCCGAGCGTCTCCCTGTCTTTTTCCCCGCGCTTCGCCAGCATCCCGCGCACCGCCGCATTCTCCATGTCGGGCAGGAACGCTCCTGCGCCAAAGGCGTCGATGCCCAGTTCATCCTCGGACGCCAGGCAGCTTCGCACCTTTTCCTTGAGATACTTCCTGAGCCCCGCATACATTTCCTTCGCACGCTTTTCCTGCGCCGCATCCTGCAATATGCCGGGCTCCCATGCATCATGCGAAGGAACCTCGATCTGACGGAAAGCCCGTCCCATTTCGTTGTCATGAATCAGGAAGATCCCCGTGAAATCAATGCCGCTCGGGAAACCCTTTTGCTCAAAGAGCTTCATGCCGATATGGCGCGACATCAGGATCCTCCGGTTCAATCCATCCCCTTTGGTGAGAAAGAGCGTCGCCGCGCCGTCAGGAAAGCCATATTTCCCGCCATATTCCGAAGCCTTGAGCTCGATGCGCTGCGCCGCTTCGTCCTCAGCGAGGAGGATCCGCGCATAGCGCTGCATCATGCGGTTTTCCTCATAATATTCCTTATGATGCGGACTTCCCGGCAGCTTTTCCACCGGCAGGCTGTCCGCATAAAGACCGATATTGTTCCTGGCGATGCGCTGCTTGCCGATTTCCACCTCAAGATGTCCGAGCCAGATGGAGAGCAGGAAATTGTCGAGCACGGCACGGATCATCTCCTGCTGCATATCCTCCAGCGGCACGAGGCCCATGACAAAGATATCCGTGCCGCTCGTGCGCCGCCAGAAATCCGGGTCGAGCTCGAAGATGTCCAGAAGCGCCTTCTTGTTCTCATCGCTGTAATAGACCGTTCCCGTCGTCCAGCGATCTTCCTCGTCCTTATACGAAACAAGCTTGGCGACGCCGGTATACGACTTCACCCCATCCGCAGCAAGCGAAGCAAAAAAAGCCGTGCGCAGCTCCGAGCAGCTGTAGACCACAGCCTTGCCGATGCCGAAGCTGCCGCCCGCATTCGCCTCCTTCTGCACCGAAAATCCCTGCTCCTTGACGAGGCCGCTCCAAAGCGATCCCTTCTCTCCCGCCATTGCCCCCTCGAGGCCGCGCGTACGGAAATCGCTGATGCGCAGCACCGAAATCCGCTCCTCCTTCATCAGGTCGCGCGCCCGCTGAAAGACCTCGCGGCTCGTCCTGTCATCCTCATTGCTCTCCTGACAGCGTTTGAGAATCTCCCGGAACTGCTCGCGCCCCGGGAACTTCTCCTGCGGGATGTCAAAGGCATGGAAGGCCACGATGACCGGCCCCTCCGCATCCTCGCGCCTCGCATCGAGCGAATTCTGTACGGTCTCGCGAACGAGATAATGGATCGTCCGTATGCCGAAGGAAACGCGTGCCAGATCATTGATGCCGACAAGTTCCCCGCTGTCGTTTAGCGGCGCACGCCATTCGCCTTTTTTTCTGTCCATGAAAGAAAACATCGCTTCACCCCATTCTCATACCATGTTTCTTGGGAATTGCTGATAAAAGGAAGTCCGGATCTGCACGGATCCGCTGCATCTATCCGGGAACAAGCTGCACGCACAGACGTCCGGCTTTGGGACATTGTGCGCCGCCCTTACGTGAAAGCGACCGATCGGTCCCGCCTCCGGCCCGGCCTCTTGGGGTTTCAGGGCAAGCCGCAGGCGCAGCAGCGCTGCGTCGGGGATTTGTCAACGACGAGAGCAGCCGTGTGAAGATCGGCGGCTGAATTTATCAGTGCTTCCTTAGTATAGCAAACTAACTGCAAGGAAACAATGCCGACTTGCCCGCGGAACCTCCACGGCACCGCACGGAAAGCCGCACGGTGCAGCGCTGCAAAAACAATTCCGCGTGCCGGCGGAGCGGCTGCCGCTGTCCATCCGCTTCCTGAGCCACAGCATCCAAATATTAACAAAAGCTAAATATTGCAAATATTTTTGGTTTTCCCCTTGCATCCCCCTTTCAATATGGTATAATAAAAGTGCGGCAGGTGGACTAAGCGTCATCCCGCCTTAAGTGCCGTACCTTACTAACCACCAGAAGGAATCATCGCGTATGGTTCCTCCTGGTGGCAATATAAGCGAGTCTTCTGAGGCTCGCGGCTGCAAGGCCAAACGAAAAGGGCAGGCGTCGAAGCATTCGCTTTGACGCCTGTTTTTTGCGCCGACGAAGAAGTTGTGCTATAATAAGGCTCATGCGGCAAGCCCGCATGGACTTTATATTTTATTTATCCCGCAAGAAAGGAGTTCTTTTTATGCCAACAGCAACGAAATCATCTATCGCAGCAAAAGCCGCAGCGCCGAAGAAAAGCGCCGCGCCGCGCACACGGAAAGCGTCGAATGTCGCGTATATCTTCTTCAACTGCGATGCCGACAAATCCCGCGACTCAATGAACATCTTCTATAACCACGAGATTTATCGCGACACACAGGCCTCGCGCAAGGCATTGTGGAAGAAGGTGCAGACCGAGCAGGATGCCGAGCGCATCCAGATTGCCGAGAGCGACATGGAAGATGTCCGCACGGCCATTCTCGAGAGCAACCCGGCAGAGGCCAGCCAGTACATCCGCTTCGGCGCCATTGAGACAGTCGCCTGCCACTGACGGCAGAGCTGCACACCAAGATTCATTTTTTGCTTCATGAGATCGACCGCTTGCCCGAATCCTGACGATTCCAGGGCAGCGGTTATTTTTTTTCTTCCTGTTCGGGAAGGATCAGCTCCTCCGGCTTCGTCTGCGTCGTCGGCCGTCCCTCGGGGGTAAGGCTCGGCTTGTAGCGCCAGGTTTCCTTGATCCGCTCTTCCAGACGCTCCGCAAGCACCCGGCGCTGTTTTTCATCGGCCGGCTCCGGCTCAAAGCGCCAGGCTTGGATGCGCACCACGCGCCCTTCTTCTGAAATATCGACAAAGAAATGCGCCGTGCCGCGGTACGACGTTTCCTTCGCCCCCAGACCATGCTTCGTCTTTTCATCGAGCACGGCCGGCTTGTTCGGTTTGCGGATCGGCGGGTAATGGCGCGGTTTGTTCGGCTTGGGCTTGGGCGCGTCCTCCCTGCCGTTTTTCTCCTTCTCTGTTTTCTGCGGCGGAGGAGATTCCTGCTCGATAGGGGACGCAGGAATCTCCTCCGCCGCAGGAATCTCTTCCACGATCACAGGCGGCTCTTCCGGCGGCGGTTCCGCCGTCTTTTCCTGCTCCGATTTCGCGCCGGCCGATGCCTCTCCATCCTCAGCGGCAACATCGATCCAGGCGAGTTCTCCCGTCCCTTGCGGCATCTCCTCCGGCAAAAGCAGCCCCATGAGGCCGACCGCAGGTATATGGAGCGCCGCAGCCAAGGCCGCAGTAAGCCCCCAATGTTTCCTTACAACCATGCGAGCCCTCCTCCGCCGTCATGTTTTCCCCATTATAACATAGATTGCACAAAACGCATGCAAAAGAACGGGGCACGTCTTCGCCGCCCCATATAAAAAAGCAGCCCCGAAAGGCTGCCTTTTTATCACAAACCTTGATTCCCTACTTGACGACCATGACGGGAATCTTCGATTCCTCCACGACCTTCTGGCTGACGCTGCCGATCAGCGCGCCCTTGAAGAAGCCCAAGCCGCGGCTTCCCATGATGATCATGTCGCTTTTTTCCGAATCGGCAATCTTGAGGATAGCTTTCGGGATATTGCCCGTTTCCACATGCCTTACTGCCTTCATATCCTCCGGAAGCTTTTCCCAAATCCGGTCGAATACGACATGGCTTGGGACGTTCTTGTTGATGTCGTTCGCCACATAGACGAAATCGAGACTTGCATTGCACTTCCCCGCGAACGCGATTGCCTCATCCACAGCCTTGCAGCCATTGACCGAGCCATCGACCGGCACGAGAATCTTGTTGATGCTGCCCATATAAAACACCTCCAAGCGAATCGTTTTTTCCTCTATTTTTTATTTCTATGCCGAAGGCAGAATTCCTTTTCCTTCTTGCTATTTTTCTGAAAAAATTTTCTTTTCTCGCATCGATCAATCCGATGCCCCATCCGTCGAATTTCCGACAGGCTTCCGGCCGAGAATCTCCAACGCCAGCTCGGCATTTCGGAAAGCAAGCCGCCGAAGGTCCAGCAGCAGGACGGCATTTTTTTTGCGGAATTCCTCACGCGCCTGCCATTTGCGGCGCACCTCTTCCATCATGCGGGCGACCGTGATGTTCTCCAAGTCGGCTGCCGATGCCTCGCCGATGGAATCGAGGAAGCGGTCGATCTTCGGATCGTAGGAGACGCCGACCATCGGCACTCCCATGACGCCGGCAAAGATCAGGGCGTGCAGGCGTATGGCGATCAGGAGATCCATATTGCCGACGAGGGACAGAAGCTCCGCCGTGGAGAATTCGCCGTCGAGCACGACGGGATCGCCGTCGGTCATCGCCGCGATTTTTTCCGCCGTCTTCACGTCCTCGGGATACTGCATGGGCAGAAAGACGACGTGTGCGCCAAACTCTGCGGCAATGCGGCTCGCCGTTTCGGCAATCACGTCCTTATAACGTGTCCAGCCCTTCCATTCGCGCACGGAAATACCGACGAGCGGACGGTCGTCAACGATGCCGTTCCACTGCAGCACCTGCCGGCCCGTATCCTTTGCGACCGGATTGATGGCAAGCACGGGATCCGCCGTGGCAGCGATCCGAGGTTTTGAAATGCCGAGGCTCGCAAGCTCTTCCAGGGAGCCATGATCCCGCACGGTAATGAGTTTCACGCGGTTGCCGATCCAACGCATCAGGGTGCGCGCAGCAAAGCCCTCGATCGGTCCGATGCCCTGCGCATAAAGCATGACAGGACGCCCCGCGAGAAGCGCCATGACGATGATCGCCATGTAATAGTAAAGACTGCGGCGGCTCGTGACATTCTGCAGCAGGCTACCGCCGCCGGAAATCAGAAGATCAGAGGAGCGCATCGCCTTCCAGATTGCGGAAAAAGAGAGCCAGGAAACAGCCTCGACGCCATGGCGGCGCTTTGTATCCGGAGGGTTCGCCGAGATTACCGTGATATTCGTTTGCGGATCCAATTCGGATAGAACCTCGATCATCGCGGCGAGCATTGCCTCGTCACCAGCGTTTTTCGAGCCGTAATACCCTGATACTACGATCTTGCTCATTCCCTTGAGAAACGCTCCTTTGCCAAAGATAGTACCATTTGCCAGATGTGCACAAGCACCATGAGCGCGGCGCCGATGCCGCAGCCGAGCACGATGCCGCCGATGCCGCGCACAAAGGACATGTAGATTGGCGTACGCATATGCGCAAAAGTCTCCACCATCGATCCCTGGCCAATGGTCGCGACCAGCACGAGCGCGAAGAGAACCATGGTCGGCCACTTGCGCCACCAGGCAAAGGCAGCGAGCATGAAGGCCGGATGCCCGATCAAAAGCTCCTTCGAGCGCGGCCGCGCATAGAAGCTCTGTTCAAGAATAGCCCGAAATTTTAGCTCAAGGCCGGAAACGGGCATTCCCAAGGTATGGCCCGAACGCGCGACGAAAACGATGCCAGCCAACCCCACGAGGAAGAATATGAGCAGGGATTTCACGCGCACGGGCATATTGAGGATTTCCCGCAGCTGCCCCATGGCGCCCGCCGTGTTGTCCACCTTGCCGTCGAAGATGTCGTAGCGCGCCAGGAAGGCGACGGCGACGAGCACGATGGGCAGGACGAACGTAAGCTTGATGCCGCGGAAGATGCTGAATTCCAGGAAATACTCGACATCCGCCAAGGCACCGGAGAGATAGGCCGCGCCGATATAGGAGAGCGCCCCCGTCACGAAAAGGGCCACAGCCGCCGTGCTGATGATGCGCCAAAGCGACGCGCTGTCATCCGGCTTCATCTCCCGTATGCGGTCGAGCTGCCAGATCACGGCAAGCGCCGGGAAAATATTAGCGCTCAAAAACGCCGCGAGAAGGCGGACCTTTGCACCGCTGCCCATAAGGATGGGCACCGCGGCGCAGAATGCCGCAGCCGCAAAGATTGCGTAGAGATGCTTCGGCTTCAGGCGGTGCGTGAGCAAGGAGATGTAGAGCACAACGGCCGCTGCCACCCCGACCATGAGGACGGCGCGCAGAAAGCGCGGCGCGTACCAGCTCTCGAACGTCCCGGCAGGGCCGAGCGTGAAGCCATGCGCGCGCACGGCCTCGCTCGTCTCTGCGATATAGTGCATGTTCGTCTCGTAAAGCGTCATGCCCGGCGCAGGCTTTTCATAGGTGCGCAAAAGATTGATGCGGATGTTGCGCTCCATGTCGGTATTGGCCCAGCGCTCGACCGCCGTAGCGATCTTGAGTTTCGGCTGCTCATCTTTGGGAATCGCATAAAGCCGTGCAACATGGTCATAGCCTATGCCTTTGGGGATTTCCTCCATGCCGTCCTGCTTGTAAAACTGCAGCTGCGTCGTGTCCTCAATGAGCCCGAGCACGAAGTTGCGCTCCTTGAAGCGATCGATCGTCGTCTGCAGGGATTCGGGGGAGCCGAGCATCTGCGAGCCGGAGAACACGACCTCCGAAATGCGGAAGTTCTCAAGCCGGCGGAACACAGCGTCGACATCTTCCGGCGTGCAGTGCACATAGTTGGTCGGGCGTGCCAGCACGAAAAGCCCTGCATCGTTGACGGCCTGCATCTCATCCGTCGGCATGCCGAGATCCATCTTGAGGAAGGTTTCGTAATTCGCCTTGACGACGAGAATTTCCGACGCGCCAACGGTCACGGGCTTGACGCGCTCCGCGCCGAGGCGGCGCAGAAGGTCTTCCCGGACTTCCTTATAGGTTCGCGCATCATGGCCGACAACGCAGACATCGGTGCCTTTGATCGTGCCGTTCTCAATGAGCGCACGCCACGCAGGATCCGTCAATGCCCCCGAATGGTAATTTGCCAGCAATTCACTGCCCGCAATAGCCATCGCCTTGCCGTTGGCGTTGAGCTTTTTGAACGTCGTCTCGTAAACGGCGAGCGAGGTGATGCCCGCTTCCTTCGCGTCCTGCAAAACCTCGGGAACAGGCTTTCCTTCCTGTTCGGCAAGCTGCACGAGATCCTCGTAATTGATGGCCATATCGACCTGCTTGTTCGCCTCTTCTTCGCGCCAACGCGAAACATCGATGAGGATGGCGGCGAGCAGCCCCAAAAAGATGAAGGCAACGAGCACCTTATTGTATTGAAACAACTTCATTCATTTTGCCTCTTTTCCAGCGTCCGGCGGCGCACCATCTATGCCCCGAAAGCAACGTCTGTTCACCGGGGATTGCGGCAGCTCAGGCGCACGACGATCGCCCCGTCCCTGTGCTCCACGCTGTCGATTTGAGCTTTCAGCGGCAGGGCCGAGAGCTTCGTGATCAAGATGTCGCCGAAGAAATCACCGATATTGGCCTTGCCGAAAGCCGCGTTCTTGATGTCGAACCGTGTCATATGAAAGAAAAGCGCATCCGGTTCCTCGACGATCTTTCCCTCGAGCAGAATATCCGCTTTGCGTCCAAAAATCTTCGCCTGCGCCGTCGCGTGGACGCCCTCTTCATCGAGCGCGACTTCGATGTTGTCGAGCTTGTCGACACGCCGCGCCAAGAGGTCGCGCAGGCTCTCTGCCGAAACCGTGCCCGTAAGCTTCAATTCCTCGGCAGATTTCACATGGACCTTTCTGTCGAGGAAGAGCGCCGGCGCATCCAGCCGCACATCCGCGCCCCGAAGTTCTGCCCGGTCGAGCCGCAGCTGGCCGAGGCGCAGTCCCTTCGCACTGGCCGATATGTCGTCGATCTGCCCAAAGAGCAGCAGCACGCCCGGGCTCGTATGAAGCATCGTCTCCGCTTCCTCGGCGCCCGCTTCATGCAGAAGCGTTTCCGCCGTATCATGCGCCCAGCGCGGCAGGATCGTCTCGCCTGCGACGGCGATGACAACGGCCAAACCCGCCAGAAAAATCAAGAGCTTTCGCAAAGTATCACCTTAAATCTCATGATTTGCCTTGGCGGCAAGAAACGCTTCGATAAAGGGATCGAGATCGCCGTCCATGACGGCCTGCACATTGCCCGTTTCCATGCCGGTGCGCATATCCTTGACCATGGTATACGGCTGAAAGACATACGACCGAATCTGGCTGCCCCATTCGATCTTCTGCTGATCGCCCTCAAGCTTCTGGATCTCCGCTTCCTTCTTTTCCTGCTCAAGCTCAAAGAGCTTGGCGCGCAGCATCTTCAGGCACTGCTCACGGTTCTGGAGCTGGGAGCGCTCGTTCTGGCACTGCACGACAATGCCCGTCGGCATATGCGTCATGCGGACGGCGGATGACGTCTTATTGATATGCTGTCCGCCCGCTCCCGAGGCGCGGTACGTATCAACGCGCACATCGGCCATATTGATGTCGACTTCTACGGCATCGTCAATCTCCGGCATGATGTCGCAGGCGGAAAACGATGTATGACGGCGTGCATTCGCGTCAAAGGGCGAAATGCGCACGAGGCGGTGCACGCCCTTCTCCGATTTCAAATAGCCATAGGCGTTGTGCCCGTTGATAAAAAGCGTCGCGCTCTTCACACCGGCCTCATCGCCCGGCAGGAGGTCGGCCGTGACGACGCTGAAGCCGTGACGCTCCGCCCAGCGCCCGTACATGCGCAGAAGCATCTGCGTCCAGTCCTGCGCTTCCGTACCGCCCGCGCCCGCATGGAGCGTCAGGATGGCATTGTTCGCATCGTAAGGCCCCGAGAGAAGCACCTCCAGCTCAAGCCCGCGCACGGCGTCCTTGATGGCAGTGAACTCACTCTCAATTTCAGGCTCAAGGCTCGTGTCGTTTTCCTCCATGGCCATTTCAAGAAGCGCCTGCACATCATCCGTCCTGGAAACGATGGCCTTGTACTTGTCGACGCTTCCCTTGATATCGGCAAGCTCCTGGTTGAGCTTCTGCGCTTCTTCCGCATTGTCCCAAAAGGTCGGCTCGCCCATCTTGTATTCCAGTTCGGCTATTTTTTCTTCCTTCCCAGCGACGTCAAAGTGAATCCCCCATTTCCTTGAGCTTCGCTTGCATCGCCAGGATCTCCGGCTTCCAGTCTTCCAGCATCATTTCACATCCTTTTATTTGTTCCTGCCGCAGCAGTTCTTATACTTCTTGCCGCTGCCGCACGGGCACGGTTCATTGCGTCCGATATCGCTCTTCTTGCGCTGCGGCTGCCTTTTCGTCTCGGCGGCCTCCGACTCTTCGCCATGCGAGGCGCGGGCGTTCTGCAGGCGATCCTGGAGCTGCTGCTGCTCCTGCGTCACAATGCTCACGCGGTACATGAGCTTGGCGATGTCGTTCTGGATGGCCGCTTCCATGGCCTCGAACATGTCGAGCGCCTCGATCTTATATTCGACAAGCGGATTTCGCTGACCATAGGCGCGCAGGTTGATGCCCTCGCGAAGCATATCCATGCGGTCGAGATGCTCCATCCAATGATTGTCGACGACGCGCAGCATGACAACCTTCTCGAGCTCGCGCATATTCTCCTCACCAAAAAGCAGCTCGCGTGCTCCATAGGCATCGCGCGCCGTCTTCTTGAGCGTCTCTTCCAGCTCGTCACGGCTCATGGCCTCGAGCTCTTCCTTCTTGAGCTTGCCCTGCGGCGCATAAATCTTCTCAGCATCTTCGACAAGGCCGTCGAGGGTCCACTCTTCGGGATAGAGCTTCGCGTTTGCATACTGATCCATTTCGCTCTCGATGATCTTGTCGAGCATGAAGAAGATGTTCTCCTTGAGATCTTCGCCGCGCAGGATCTTGCGGCGTTCCTTGTAGATGACCTCGCGCTGCTGGTTCATGACGTCGTCATATTCGAGGACATGTTTTCTTATGTCGAAGTTCCTCGCCTCGACCTTCTTCTGGGCGCGCTCGATGGAGCGCGTGATCAGCTTGTGCTCGATCGGATCGTTTTCGTCCATGCCGAGCTTGTCCATGATGGCAGCGATATTGTCCGAAGCGAAGAGGCGCAGGAGGTCATCCTCCAGGGAAAGATAGAATTTCGAGCGGCCGGGATCGCCCTGGCGGCCTGCGCGTCCGCGCAGCTGGTTATCGATGCGCCGCGACTCGTGGCGCTCCGTGCCGAGGATATAAAGCCCGCCGAGCTCCTGCACGCCGTCGCCGAGCTGAATGTCCGTACCGCGGCCCGCCATGTTCGTGGCAATGGTCACGGCGCCCTTCTGCCCCGCGTCCTTGATGATCTCGGCTTCCTTCTCATGGAACTTCGCATTGAGTACATTGTGCTCTACGCCGTGCTTCTTCAAAATGGCGCTGAGTTCTTCCGACTGGGTGATGGATGTCGTACCGATGAGGATCGGCTGCCCCGTCTTGTGGATGTCCTCGACAGCCTGTCCGACGGCACGGTACTTCGCACGCTTGGTCTTGTAAATGGCGTCCGCTTCATCGACGCGCTGGACGGGCTTGTTCGTCGGAACAACGACGACAGGCAGCTTGTAGATCTTGAGGAATTCATCCTCTTCCGTCTTCGCCGTACCCGTCATGCCCGCGAGCTTGCCGTACATGCGGAAATAATTCTGGAAGGTGATCGACGCGAGCGTCTGGCTCTCGCGCTGGATCTTCACGCCCTCCTTCGCCTCGATGGCCTGATGCAGCCCATCCGAATAACGGCGGCCGACCATGAGACGTCCCGTGAACTCATCGACGATGATGATCTCGTCGTCGCGCACGACATAGTCACGATCGCGCTTCATCAAGGCCTTCGCGCGCAAAGCCGCCGTAAAGCAATGCGAAAGCTCGAGGTTTTCCGGCGCATAAAGGTTCTTGATGCCGACCATCTTTTCCACTTTCAGGACGGCCTCATCCGACGGCGCGACCGTCTTCTGCTTCTCGTCCAGCTTGTAGTCCTCGCCTTCTTTGAGCTTTGCCACAGCGCGCGCCATCACGGCATACATCTCCGTCGATTTCTGCCCCGGGCCTGAGATGATCAGAGGCGTCCTCGCCTCATCGACGAGAATCGAATCCACCTCGTCGACGATGGCATAGTGAAGATCGCGCTGCACCATCTGCTGCGGGTGTATGACCATGTTGTCTCTCAGATAGTCAAAGCCGAATTCATTATTCGTGCCGAAAGTGATATCCGAGGCATAGGCCATCTTTCTTTCCGGAAAATCCATATCGTGCGCAATCAGTCCGACCGAGAGGCCAAGGAAGCGATAGACGCGCCCCATCCACTCGCTGTCGCGCCGCGCCAGGTAATCATTCACCGTGATCATGTGCACGCCCTTGCCCTCGAGCGCATTGAGATAGACGGGCAGCGTCGCGACCAGCGTCTTGCCTTCACCCGTGCGCATCTCGGCGATTTTCCCCTCGTGGAGGCAGATGCCGCCAATCATCTGCACATCAAAATGGCGCATGCCAAGCACACGCCTGGACGCCTCGCGCACGACGGCAAAAGCCTCCGGCAGCATATCGTCAAGGCTCTCGCCGTTTGCAATGCGCTCCTTGAATTTTCCTGTATGGCCTGCAAGCGCGTCATCACTGAGATTTTCGAGCTCCTTTTCCCGCCCGTTGATCGTCTCAACGATGCCGCGCATACGCTTGATTTCCTGTTCGTTGTTATCTCCTAAGAATCGCTTGATGAAGCCGAGCAATCCATATCACTCCTTGTCCCCGCAAACGTCTTTTCAACGATGCGGACAAATGTAAATCCTATTTTGGCAATCTATCTTATGATTCTAGCAGACAATCGGCTATAAGTCAAAAAAACACGTGATTTCTCCGCGCCGAAAATCTACGCTTGCCCCAAGAAGCGGCAAAACAAAAAAGAGAGGCAAGCACATAGGCTTCTCTGCCTATGCGGCTGCCTCCCCTCTTCTGTCTGTCCGGGAAAATCCCCGACCCATGCGGCTTACGATTCGCTCTTTTCTTCTCCGCCGTCTTTCCACAATTTTTTCATGATGTCCGGATACACCGTATCCAAATGCGTCTGGATCTCATTCAGCAAATTGATGATCATGCCCGGATCGAACGTCTCCACGCCGGAAGTGATGACCAGCGTCATCAGCAGGTTGCCCGCCCCGTCGCAGTTATACTTCAGCATGCGGTACTCTGTGTTGAGGTCGTTCAGGTATTCCATAATGGAAGCCTTGTTCGCCTCCGTCACAATATTCTCCGCCAGCGCGATCTGGACAAGCGTATAGACCGTGCCGTCGACAAGGATCATGAACGGCAGCTTGTGGCCGCGCACCGGAAGATTGCTGCGGAACACCTTTGCCTCGCCGTTCTCCCCTGCCTCAAACATCTGGATTCCGCCGATCTCGGCCTTGTCGAGATATTCCTGGAACGCCTTCGCCTTATCCTCAGCTACGTGAGAAACCTCCTGGTTCTGATCCATATCATTGTTTTCCATATATTTTCTCCTCTCAATGCATTTGAGTTATATTATAGCACACTTCTCCGGCAGTGGCAAAAGCAAAAGAAATGTCCCCGTCCTCTTTTTTCACAACCGGCGATCATCCGGCAGCGGAAGGAGCATCCCCCCTCTGCCGGGCCGCGTCCTGATTTTATTTTCTCTCACATCTCGAAGGGACTGATCTTCACACCGATTTTCCGAGCGAGTTCCTCGATATCCTCGACGCCCATCTCCACGCCTGCGAAAAGAGGAATGGCAGCGCAGGTGCGGGCGTCATCCAAGGCGCGGTGGTGGCGGAAGTTGATCTTCAGATGTGCGCCGACCGTGTTCAGCTTGTGGTCGGCAAGGTCGGGCCAGATCTTCCGCGCAATGCGCACGGTGCAGCAGGCGGAAAAAGCCGGCGCTTCCAAACGGTTCGCGAGAAGCGACGCCTTCAGGACGCCCATATCGAACGGCGCGTTATGTGCGACAACAATTTTTCCCGCCAAATGCTCCCTGAGCTCCGGCCAGATTTCAGCAAACGTCGGCGCATCCTCCACATCTTCGGGGCGTATGCCATGAATACCGATATTGAAATCGTCAAAGGCAAGTCCAGGCGGCCGGATCAGTTTTGTCCAACCCGTTTTGAGCTGTCCGTCCCTCACCTCGACGGTTGCCACGCTGCAGGCGGAGTTCATGCTGCCCGTCGCCGTTTCAAAATCAATCGCGATATAATTCATCATAGCCATATACCTCGCAAAACACGCTCCGCGTCCGATCTTAGCCTCGCTTCCAGACGCAGTTTCTGCGTTTGGAAGCACCTGCCGGCACGATCCCGCGACGGGCTCAAGCGTCCCGTTTCTTCTTCAGATACTCGTCGATGGCGGCGGCCGCTTTCTTGCCTGCCCCCATGGCCAGAATGACAGTGGCCGCACCCGTCACGATGTCGCCGCCTGCAAACACGCCTTCTTTCGTCGTCGCACCTGTTTCCTCGTCGGCGACAATATTGCCGCGTTTCGTCGTATCCATGCCCGGCGTCGTCGTCGCAACGATGGGATTCGGACCCGTGCCGATGGACATGATGACCGTATCGACAGCAAGCTCGAATTCCGACCCCGCAACGGGCACGGGGCGCCGACGCCCTGAATCATCAGGCTCACCCAGCTCCATCTTAATGCAGCGAAGCCCGCAGACCCAGCCTTCCTCGTTCCCGAGGACTTCCACGGGATTGTTCAGCAAGCGGAAATCGATTCCCTCTTCCTTTGCGTGATGCACTTCCTCGCGCCTCGCGGGCAATTCCTTCTCGCTGCGGCGATAGACGATGTAGACATGCTCCGCGCCGAGCCGCAGCGCTGTCCGCGCCGCATCCATGGCGACATTGCCGCCGCCGACGACGGCGACATTCTTGCCGACGTGGATGGGCGTCGCAAAATCGGGAAAGCGATAGGCTTTCATCAGGTTGCAGCGGGTCAGGAATTCATTGGCGGAATAGACGCCGTTGAGATTTTCTCCCGGGATGTTCATGAAGTGCGGCAGTCCTGCGCCCGTGCCGACAAACACGGCGTCGAAGCCCTCTTCCTGCATGAGTTCATCGACGGTGTAGAGCCTGCCCACAACGGAATTGAGCTCGATCTTCACGCCGAGTTTCTCAAGGTTTTCGACTTCTTTTCGCACGACGCCGTCCTTCGGCAGACGAAATTCCGGGATGCCGTAGGAGAGCACGCCGCCCGCGACATGGAGCGCCTCAAAGATCGTCACACGGTAGCCTTTTTTCGCCAGGTCTCCCGCGCACGAGAGGCCGGCAGGACCGGCACCGATGACGGCGACTTTCTGTGCGTCAGGCGCAAACTCGATGGGGTTGATTTCCTCGCCCTGCGCGAGCTGCCAATCGGCCGCGAAGCGCTCCAGTCTGCCGATGCCGACGGCCTCTCCTTTCTTCGCCAAGATGCAGAGTTTTTCGCACTGGTTTTCCTGGGGGCAGACACGGCCGCAGACTGCGGGCAGAGCATTGTCGCTTTTGATGATTTCGATGGCCGCAGCAAAGTCACGCGCCTTGATTTTCTGGATGAATTCTGGGATGCGCACGGATACGGGACAGCCTTTGCGGCATTGCGGCACCTTGCAGTTCAGGCAGCGCTCGGCTTCAGCTATGGCCGTTTTCTCATCGTAGCCCAGCGCCACTTCCTCAAAATTGTGCGCCCGGATCTTGGGATCCTGCTCAGGCATTTTATGTTTTTCGAGTGAAAGCGCCATATCAATCCCTCCCCAAACCGATGTTGCAGATGTGGTCCTTCTCTGCCGCTTCCTGCCGGCGGTACATGCGGCCGCGCTCCATGAGACCCCGGAAGTCGACGAGATGCCCGTCGAATTCCGGGCCGTCGACGCAGGCGAATTTCGTTTCTTCGCCGACCTGCACGCGACAGCCGCCGCACATGCCGGTGCCGTCGACCATGATGGGGTTGAGGCTCACGATGGTCTTGATGCCATGCGGCCGCGTGGCTTCTGCGACGCTCTTCATCATGATGCCGGGGCCGATGGCCGTGACCTGGTCGATTTTCTCGCCGCGCTTGATGAGTTCTTCCATGGCGTTTGTGACAAAGCCTTTGATGCCATAGGAGCCGTCATCGGTCGTAACGAGGACTTCATCGGAGATCGCGCGCATCCGATCCTCGAAGATCAGGATATCCTTTGTCTTCGCACCGAGAATCGAAATGACCTTGTTGCCGAGTTCATGCACGGCACGGGCGATCGGATAGACCGGCGCAACGCCGATGCCGCCGCCGACAAAGACGACGGTGCCCATGTGCTCCGAGATTTCGGAGGGCTGCCCCAACGGGCCTACGAAGTCGAGGATGGCGTCCCCTTCCTCGAGAGAAGCGAGAAGTTCTGTCGAGGCGCCGACGACCTGGAAAAGAATGGTGACCGTCCCCTTTTCCCTGTCGAAGTCGGCAATGGTCAGCGGTACACGTTCTCCCTCATCGTTGACGCGCAGGACGATGAACTGCCCGGGCAGGGCTTTCTTCGCCACGCGCGGCGCTTCAATGTCAAGTTCAAGGATGCCGGGCGACAGCTCGACTTTCCTCAGGATTTTATACATTTCGGTTTCCCTCCTAAAACTGAGCCGAACCGGCCACCATTGAGAAAATGTCGGTTCATTCTGTATTTCCCCATCTGTCCCTGAAACGACGAAAGGGACGTCAGCAAAAGATTCCGCCAAGGTATTCCTCCAACCCGGCACGAATCGGCATGAGGTAGACATTGCCCCCATCTCCCTGCACCTCGTGCAGGACTTCGCGTGCGAAGCCGATGCTCCATTCCAATGTAGGCTCAAATCCCTTGGGGAACACCACCTGATTCTTCGTCTCCCAGTAGCTCTGCGAGCGCTGCGACAACACAGGGGAAAGGCCCCAGTAGATTTCAATGCCCGCGAGCATGTCGGCGTACATCCCCAAAAACCGCAGGTCGAAAAACGGCTGCGTGAAGAAACCGACAGCTCCCGCCTGGAGCTTGCGGCGGATGCGGTACTCTTCCTGGCGCATGCTTCCCCTGTACTGGTCGATGCCTGCGTACACTTTAATCTCGGGCAGTTCCTCGCGGAATTTCCTTATGATATCCGTGCTTTCCGTCGGATAGACCGTATGCGCCATATCCTGCGGCGCGTCGCCCTCGATAACGAGCACTTCCTTTATGTCGTGTCTGCGCAGATAATCCGCCATGGGCAGCGGTTTTGTGATGTCGATATCCATGGCTCGAATATGCGGCACAGCGGGAAAGCTTTCGCCGGCAATGGCTGCGCCTTCCCAGCTGCGCATGGGCAGACGCAGGAGATCGGGTATGTTGATACGCTCCAGTTTTCCCGCATATTTTCCGGCGACGGCCAACTCCTCACGCAGCTCGGCCGCCTCACGCGGCACGAGTTCAAGCGACACCTTGCCCATAAAGTTTTCCTCCCTTATGCCGCAGCTGCCTAGGGCAGTGCGGCGTACTAAAACATTTCCGGCCAAATCAGAACAGTCCCGTGATTTTTCCGTCCTCCGTGATATCCATCGCCATTGCCGCCGGCTGCTTCGGCAGCCCCGGCATGGTCAGGATGCTGCCCGTCAAGGCGACGATGAAGCCTGCGCCCGCCGAGAGGCGGAGCTCGCGCACGGTAATGCGGAAGCCCTCGGGCCTGCCCAGAAGCGCCGCATCATCCGAAAGCGAATACTGCGTCTTCGCCATGCAGATGGGCAATTTATCAAAGCCCAGTGCCTCAAGCTCCGCAAGCTGCTTTTCAGCTTCCTTCGTGAAATCCACGCCGTCCGCACCGTAAATCTCGCGTGCAATCGTATCGATCTTCTGCGGAATCGCGTCCTTTTCGTCGTAAAGACAGCGGAAATCCGCTTTTTCCGCCAGGGCTTCCTCCACCTTTTCGGCAAGTTCCAGTCCGCCCTCGCCGCCCTTCGCCCAGACCTCGGAAAGCGCCGCTTTGGCGCCGAGCGCCTCGCAGGCCTCACGGACAAAGGCGAGTTCCTCCTGCGTATCCGACGGAAAGGCATTGACGGCAACGACGGCGGGCAGACCGAATTTCTTCACGTTTTCGATATGCTTGACAAGGTTTTCCATGCCTTTCTTCAAGGCCGCCATATCGACCTTGTCCAGCTCCTTTTTCGAAAGCCCGCCGTGCATTTTCAAGGCGCGCACCGTCGCGACGATGACGACGGCATCGGGGGAAAGATTCGCGAAGCGGCACTTGATGTCGAGGAATTTCTCCGCGCCGAGATCGGCGCCGAAGCCCGCTTCCGTCACGACATAGTCTGCAAATTTCAGCGCGAATTTCGTTGCTATGACGCTGTTGCAGCCATGCGCGATATTGGCAAAGGGACCGCCGTGAATAAAGACGGGCGTCCCCTCCAGCGTCTGTACAAGGTTCGGTTTGACGGCATCCTTGAACAGCAGCGTCAGAGCTCCCGTTGCGCCGATCTCTTCGGCGCGCACAGCCCTGCCGTCCCGCGTATAGCCGATGACGATGCGGCCAAGATGCTCCTTCATGTCCATGAGATCACGCGAAAGACAGAGAATCGCCATCATCTCCGACGCCACCGTGATGTCAAAGCCCGTCTCGCGCGGCACGCCATGCGCCCTGCCCCCCATGCCGACAACGACATGGCGCAGGGCGCGGTCGTTGAGGTCGAGCACGCGTTTCCATGTGATGCGACGCACATCGAGGTCAAGCGCATTACCCTGCTGGATGTGGTTGTCGATGAGGGCGGCCAAGAGATTATGCGCCGTCGTGATGGCATGGAAATCGCCTGTGAAATGGAGGTTGATATCCTCCATCGGCACGACCTGTGCATAGCCGCCGCCGGCTGCACCGCCCTTCATGCCGAAGCACGGCCCCATCGAAGGCTCGCGAAGTGCGGCAGCCGTCTTGCGCCCGCGCCTTGAGAGCGCATCGGCAAGACCGACGCTCGTCGTCGTCTTGCCTTCGCCTGCCGGTGTCGGATTGATCGCCGTACAGAGGATGAGCTTGCCGTTCGCTTTATCCTTGACGCGCTGCCAGGCGTCGAGCGTGACCTTCGCCTTGTACTTGCCGTAAAGCTCGAGTTCATCATCTGCAATAGCGAGCTTTGCGGCAATCTCTCCAATCGGGTGCATTTCTGCCGCCTGCGCGATTTCCACATCGGATTTCATTTTCTGACCCCTTTCCTCTCTTCGGCCGTTTCCTGCGACTGCCGTTCATTTCGTTCTTTCCCGTTTTCCTTCCAGCTGCAGCCTTGCGGCTTCCACCGTATTCGCCATCAGCGTGGCGATGGTCAAAAGCCCGACGCCTCCCGGAACGGGCGTGATGGCTCCCGCAATTTCCCGGACAGCCTCGAAATCCACATCGCCGACGAGCTTTTTCGGCGCGATGCGGTTGATGCCGACATCAATGACCGTCGCACCGGGCTTCACCATATCAGCCGTCACGAAGTTCGGCCTGCCGACGGCAGCGACAAGGATATCCGCCTCACGCGCAATTGCGGGAAGATTTTCCGTGCGCGAATGGCAGATCGTCACGGTCGCGTTTTCCGCAAGCAGCAAATGGCTGATGGGCTTGCCCACGATATTGCTGCGTCCGATGACGACGGCACGTTTTCCTTCGACGGGAATGCCCGCAAGGGCGAGCATCTTCATGCAGCCTGCAGGCGTACAGGGCACAAGCGAGCGTTCGCCTGCGACGAGCCGCCCGATATTGACGGGGTGAAAACCGTCGACGTCCTTCCACGGATCGATGCGTTCGATGATTTCCGCCTCCGCCTCCGCAAGATGCCGCGGCAGCGGCAGCTGCACGAGGATGCCGTCAATGCGCCGGTTGGCATTGAGCCTGTCAATTTCGGCGAGAAGCTCCTCCTTGCACGTCTCTTTGGGCAGGGCGATCAAAGCGGAGAAGAAGCCGAGCTCCTCACAGGCGCGTTCCTTGTTGCGCACATAAACCTGCGAGGCGGGATCCTCGCCCACGATGACGACGGCAAGACCCGGCATACGTCCGAGAGAAGGCTTCAGCGCCTCCGCCGCCTGCTTCGCTTCATCCTTGATCATTCGGGCAAAGAGTTTGCCTTCGAGCAATCGGGCTGTCATACTTTCACTTCCTTGGCACAATCATAAATAAAGGCTTACAACGGTAAACAGCAGCATGGCGATCGAAACGATGCCGTTGCGCATGAAATAGACCTGTGTGACGCGGCTGTAATCATCCGCCCGGACAATGCTGTGCTGATAAACGAGCGTGCCCGCAGCGACGCCGACGCCGATATAGTAGATCCAATGCAGGGCGAGCAGATGCCCGAGCCAGAAGAAGCAGGCAATGCTCACAGCATGTACGAAACGACAGATGAGAAGCGCTCCCTTCGCCGTGAACTGCGTCGCCAGCGAATGAAGCCCCTGCGAGCGGTCGAACGCCTCATCCTGCGAGCCGTAGACAGCATCAAAGGCGCCAATCCAAAGCGCAACGGCAAGACAGAGGACAACGGTCGGCAGCGAGATCTCGCCCGTCACCGCCACCCAGCTGCCTGCCGGCGCCATGGAAATGGCAATCCCCAGCACGAGATGGCAGAGAAAGGTGAAGCGCTTTGTGTAGGGATAGATGAGAAACGGCACGACAGCCACGGGCAGCAGCATCAGACAGATCGGCCTAAGCTGCGCCACGGCCGCCAGACAGACGATGAGATAGATCACGATCGACAGCTTCGCCTCACGCGGCTTCAGATCGCCGCGCACCATGGCGCGCGAGGCCAGACGCGGCTGCTGTCTGTCGTACTTGAGGTCGGCGAGGTTGTCGAGCGCGAGCGCCGCACTCCGCGCGCCTGCAATAGCCACCGTGATCCAAAAAAGCTCGGCCAGCGGCGGCATGCCGCCTGCCGCAAGAAAAGCGCTCATATAGGCAAACGGCAGCGCAAACACCATGTGGTGCAAGGCAATATTGTTGATATGCGCGCCGATCTTAGCCAAGTCCGAGCTCCTCCCACTTCGCATCGACACGCGCCTTGATATCGTCCGACATCACGATCTCATCCGGCCATTCGCGCGTATGCCCTTCCTCCGGCCACGACTTCGTCGCGTCAATTCCAAGTTTCGTGCCCCACTTCGCCATCGGCGAGGAATGATCGAGCACATCCAGGGGCCCCTCCACCATCTCAAGGTCATACTTCGCATCGATGTTGTTGAAGACACGCCACCAGACTTCTTTCATGTCCTGCACGTTGACATGCGCATCGACGACGATGATCATCTTGCAGAACATCATCTGCCCCATGCCCCAAATGGCATGCATGACACGGCGCGCCTGCATCGGATACGTCTTCTTGATGGATACTACGCAGCAATCGTGGAAAACGCCCTCCAGCGGCATGTTGATATCGACGATTTCGGGCACCATCTGCTGCAGCAGCGGCAGGAAGATGCGCTCCGTCGCCTTCGCGAGGAAACAATCCTCCATCGGCGGCTTGCCCACCACCGTCGCGGGATAGATCGGATCCTTGCGGTGCGTGATGCAGGTGATATGGAAAACCGGATAATCGTCCGCAAGCGAATAATATCCTGTGTGATCGCCGAAAGGCCCCTCGCGCCTGCGCTCGCTCTCAAGCACATATCCCTCGAGAACGATCTCGCTCGTCGCCGGCACCTCGATATCGACCGTCTTGCACTTGACCATCTCCACCGATTTATGGCGCAGGAAGCCCGCAAAGACCATCTCGTCAATATCGCGCGGCAGCGGCGCCGTTGCCGCATAGGTCAGCACGGGATCGGTCCCGATGGCAACGGCGACTTCGATGCGGTCCTTGCCCTGCGCCTTTGCCTCGCGGAAATTCTCCGCACCGTTCTTGTGAATGTGCCAGTGCATACCCGTCGTATTCTTGTCGTACTTTTGCAGGCGGTACATGCCGACGTTGCGCTTGCCCGTCTCCGGGTTCTTCGTAAAGACGAGCGGCAGCGTGATGAACGGCCCCCCGTCGTCAGGCCAGCACTTGAGGATCGGCAGGATGTCGAGCGACGGGTTCTCCATCTCCACGACTTCCTGGCACGGTGCTTTCTTCACATATTTGGGGAAATTTATCGCCTTGCGCATCTTTGGTATGAGCGTCACGAGATCCATCTTGTTCGCGAGCGAAATCTTCGGCAGGCGCATGAAAGCGCGCAGGTCCTCGGCGATATCGTCGAGCTTCTCCACGCCGAGGGCGATGCACATGCGTTCCATGCTGCCGAAAGCGTTCATGAGCACGGGCATGTTATAGCCCTTGACGTTCTCAAAGAGCAGCGCGACGTTCTTTTCGCCCTCCATCTTCGAGACGCGGTCCGTGATCTCCGTGATCTCGAGCTCGGCATCGACCTCCGTACGAATACGGTGCAAAAGGCCGCGTGCCTCAAGCTCGGCGATGAACTCACGTAAATCCTTGAAAGCCAAAATGATTCCTCCTTATTTGCGCAAGACAAAACGAACGATGAGATAGCTTGCCTCATAGAGCAAGATCATGGGAACGGCGATCATCGTCTGAGAAAAAACATCGGGCGTCGGCGAGATGACGGCTCCGATGACGAAAGACAGGAACACCACGACGCGCTGCTGCCGCCAGAGAAAGGCCGAACCCACGAAGCCGAGCTTGGCGAGAACGACGATGATGAGCGGCAGCTCGAAGACACAGCCAAAAGGCAGGATGAAGGCAAGCACGAAGTCGAGGTATTTGCCGAGGGAAAACAGCGGCTCTAGGGAGTCCGTGCCGAAGCCGACAAAAAACCGAATGGCGGCGGGCAGCACGATGAAAAAGGAAAAAAGCAGCCCCGCAAAAAAGAGCACGACGGATGTCGGCACGATGAGGAGCAGCGCCTTTCGTTCGCGCATGGTCAGCGCCGGCAGAATAAAGCGCCAGATCTGGTAAAAAACGATGGGCACAGCAAGCAAAAAACCGCCGAACACAGCGATTTTCAAATACGTGAAAAACGCCTCGGCGGGCTGCATGTAATAGAGTTTGCCCGCCGGGGCCGTCAAACAGCGCATGATATCGTCGATGTAGAAATAGGCGACGCCGCTGCCGACAGCAACGGCGATCATGGAATAGATGAGCCGCTTTCTGAGTTCCTCGAGATGTGCAATGATGGACATGCTGCCATCCTTGCGCTCCTCCTGCGGGGACGCCGTCAAAGGAGCGGCGTCCGGGAGCGCCGCCCCCGCTCCCGCCGTCCGCTGCAAACCCGCGGCTGTTGTTTCCGCCCCGGAGCCGGCGCCTTCTGCTGCGGCATTTTCCTGAGCCGCAGCGCCTGCACGCGCCAAAAAAGCGGCTTCTTCCGCCGTGCCGGGCTCCAGTGCAGCAGCACTTTCATTCAGCGGCTGCTCGTTCTTTTCATATGTCATTTTTCGCCCGTCTCATCTTTTTTTCCCATGGCCGGCAGCTCCGGTGTGACATCCACGGTATTGTTCTCCACCTCGGCCTTGCCCTCCTTGAATTCCTTCACGCTCCTGCCGAGCGCCTTGCCGATTTCCGGCAACTTGCGCGGGCCAAAGATGATGAGCGCGACAAGAAGGATCGCTCCGAGTTCATATATGCCTATCATCCGCTACCTCCCTTGCCCGTCTTCAGACTTCACGGCCGTATTCTGCTGCGCCTCGGCCGTCTTTGCGGCCCCTTCTTCCATCGGCTGCGGCGGCGCCGGCTCGGAAGCGAGCGGCTGCTGGCCTGCAGGCGGCTGTGCCGGCGGCGGCTGCACGGACTGCGGAGGAGCGCTGTTCTCCAGCGGTTTGTTCACATCGGACATCAAACTGTTCGTCGCTTTTTTGAACTCGCTGAGCCCCTTGCCGACAGCGCGGCCGATCTCGGGCAGCTTGCCCGGCCCGAAAACAACAAGGGCAATGACAAATATCAGAATGAGCTCCGGAAAGCCCAGATTAAACATAGCTTTTCCCCCTTACGGAAAGTCTGCTTCAACCCAAGCAGAAAGGACCCTCTAGGATTCGCGCTTGGCGATATAGTCAGCCGCCTGACAGAAGGTTTCGCGCACCTTCTTCGGCAGCCCGGCAGGCAGCGCCTTCTTGGACTCGCCCAAAAACTCCTGCACCTTCCCCTGTGCATAATCGATGCCGTCCGATGTCCGTACGATTTCCAGAGCACGCTCGACATCGGTGCGCGTCATCTTCTCATTCGTCACGATGGAAAGAAGCTCCTCCTTGCAGGTGCTTACCTCAAGGGCACGAATCACCGGCAGTGTCACGATTCCCTCGTGGATATCGTTGCCCGCCGGTTTGCCGATCTTCTTCTTGTCCGAGGTCAGATCGAGCAGATCGTCCGTAATCTGAAATGCCATGCCCAAATACTTTCCATAGGTATGGAGACCTCGCTCGGCCTCCTCGCCCAAGTCTGCGACAATCGCACCGAGCTCACAGCACGTCGCAAGGAAATTTGCCGTTTTCTTCGCGATGCGCTCGTAATACTCGTCAAGATCGCATGAGGCGTGATAAAGTTCCTTGTTCTGGATGAGCTCACCCGCGCTCAGATCCATGATGAGCCGCGCGACGCGGCCTGACACGCGGTCGCCGTAGCCATTTTCCACGATGAGCAGAAACGCGCGGGCAAACAGGTAGTCACCCGAGAGAATCGCCTGCTGGTTGCCCCACATAGAATTTGCCGTAGCCGCCCCGCGCCGCGTATCCGCATGATCGAGCACGTCGTCATGCACGAGCGAAGCCATATGGATGAGCTCAAGCGCCACAGCCAACGGCATCAAGCGGCGTATGTCGAAATCCTTTCCGCTCCGCGCCGCCAGGAAAAAGAGCGCCGGCCGCAGCCTCTTGCCGCCGGATTTCACGAGATGCGTGCCGATTTCCGTAATGCGTCCCACCGGCGAGACAACCGCCTGCAAAAGCTCTTCCTCCAGAAGCGCAAGATCTTTCTTTATCACATGAAACATCGAATTGATGAACATTCCATCACCTACACGTTTACGATTTCATAATGCTTTCATAATACACCATTCATGCTCTTTTGTCATGAACTTTCTTTGACCGCCGCCCTTTTCTCCGCACAAAAAATCATGCTCAAAGAAGCTTCTTGTCGAGTTCTTCCTGCCAGGCAACAAGATCCGAGAGCCGCACATGATCGATGACGTCCTTGAGCGCCTCATGCAGCTTCTGCCAGAGCAGAAGCGTCGCACATCGCTCGTGGCGCGAACAGTCGTTGATCTCCATATCCATGCAGGCAACAGGCGCAAGGCTCCCTTCGATAAGACACAGGATGCTGCCGACCGTATATTCCGACGGATCCCGCATCAGCCGGTAGCCGCCCTGCGGCCCACGGCTGCTCTTGACAAAGCCGGCCTTGTTGAGCACAGAAACAATCTGCTCGAGATACTTCTCCGAAATCTCCTGCCTGCGTGCGATGTCCTTGATGCGCACCGGCTCATCCTGCCCTTGCAGCGCAATATCCATCATGAGACGCAGCGCATATCTTCCCCTCGTTGAAATCTTCATATATTTTCCCCCGCTTGGTTAAAATTTTTCCGTATACCATTATATCATTCCTATATGATATATTTATATATTACCATTATAGCGCATTTTCGGCAAACCGGAAAAGTCGAAAAGAATGCGCGCCGCCCTTTGCAAACTTCCTTGAACCCCGTATAATACAAAGAGACATTTCATCCAAAAACACGCAAGGAGGAAAAGATCATGCCAACACCACATAATTCCGCCCAGCCCGGCGATATTGCCGAGCGCATCCTGCTGCCCGGCGACCCGCTGCGCGCAAAATACATCGCTGAAAACTTCCTGGAGGACAGCCGGGAATACACGCGCGTGCGCAATGTGCTCGGCTATACGGGCAAATACAAGGGCGTGCCCGTTTCCGTCCAGGGCACGGGCATGGGCATGCCGTCGATCGCCATTTATGCCCACGAGCTCATCCATGTCTACGGCGTCAAAAAACTCCTGCGCGTCGGCAGCTGCGGCGCACTGGCAAAGGACATCCACATCCGCGACATCGTCATCGCCCAGGGCACGACAACGGATTCTTCCATGCCGCGCAATATCTTCGGCGCTTCCGTCAACTTCGCGCCGCTCGCTGACTTTTCCCTGCTCGAGCGTGCCGTCAGCCGGGCGCGTGAAAAGGAACTTCCCGTACGCGTCGGCAATGTGCTCTCGCAGGATCGCTTCTACGATGATGAAATCGATTTCCAGAAGCTCCTTTCCTACGGCGTTCTCGCCGCCGAAATGGAAACAGCGGCGCTCTACCTGCTCGCCGCCAAATTCGGCGTGCAGGCGCTCGGCATTTTCACCGTCAGCGACCACATCACCTGCAAGGAAAAACCTTCAACGCCGGAGGAACGCGAGACATCGTTCAACGATATGATCACCCTCTCACTCGAAACCATCATCGCGGAAGAATGATCCGCAGCCCTCGTTGGCTGAGGCCCCCATCGCACATACGAAAACAACCCTGCGGAACCATTACCGCAGGGTTGTTTTATGCGAATCACCGCAAGTTTTTCATTTTCAGCATACCGCTTACTGATGCAGGGCGTCGTAGACCCAGTCGGAGTTCAGCTTGCGCATGGAGATGCGAAGCCCGGCGTCCGTCCTGTTCATGGACAGTGCGAAGAATTTCTCCGTGCCGTGGTCGTTGATCTTGAAAATGCTGTCGAAATGGTTGCCCCTGCCGTAGAAGCTCAAAAACGTCATCGGATAGGTATTGAACGTTCCGTTGCGGAAAAACGCCACCAGGTTGTTGTCGGAATCGTACCAATGTCCGTCGAGGTAATCATAGGCGCTGTCGGGTACAATAAAACGTTCCTTATGCACGGCAACGCCGTTCAGGCGGACGGACGGGCGAAAGAACGGATTGTTCTTTTCCTTGTCATTTTTCGCTTCGTTCGAGTACTCGACGGGAATGTTGCGGAAGCCGCCGGGCTCCTGCACCTGCACAGCCGCTGCGAAGTTGCCGGGCGTGCCCGTCATCGTGATCATTTCCATTTCATACGTGTTGAGATTGCCGTTGCGAACGATGGCGAACAGCGTGCCGTTCTCGTCGTACCAGCTGCCCTCGAGATAATCAAGCTCCGAATATGCCTCTGCCTGCGGTGCCGCAAGGAACAGGGAACAAGCAAAAAGAGCCACGGCCAGGAATTTCTTCATTTTTTCTGCCTCCTTAAATAACATTGCATGTCTATATTCTTCGTCTGGGCTTAAACTCCTGCTTTTAAGACCTAATTTCCTTAACAATAAAACCGGTCGATTTGGATAACGGGATAATAGCGTGCGTTCAGCTTCTTGATCTCGCGTTGGAGGAAGAAGCGAAGAGCCTCATCCGTCATCTTGCAGTCGGGCGCAACCTGTACATCAAAGATGAGCTTCCTGCCGCCTCCCTTTGCCGTCGTCATGCGGAAATCGTGAATGGAGCTGCCCAGCTTCTCCCGCTGCACCAGCGCCTCGATTTCCTCGCGCACGCGGTTTGTCTCCGGGTCGTCGACAACAACGGGATCCATATGCACGGTAACGATGATGCGATATTTCCTGCGCAGGAGCTCCTCGAGCCCATCCACGATCTCGTGCGCCTTGAGGAAATCCATCGAAGCCGGCACCTCGGCATGAACCGAGGCAAAGATACGTCCCGGTCCATAGTCATGGATAATGATGTCATGGACGCCCGTGATACAGCGATGCCGAAGGACTGTCTTCCCGATGCCTTGGACAAGCGCCTTATCGGGCGGCTTGCCGAGGAGCGGCTGCAGCGTATCGCGTGCCGACTCCCAGCCGCTGTGCAGGATGAAAAGGGCTACGAGGATTCCTGCCCAGCCGTCGATATCAATGCCGCTCAAGTAGTAGAGGGCAAGGCTCACGACGACGACAATCGTCGCAACGCAGTCGTTCAGGCTGTCTGCGGCAGCAGCACGGATGGCGGCCGAATCAATGCGCGCACCGATCGTCTTGTTGAAGCGTCCGAGCCAGAGCTGCAGGCCGATGGATGCCGCGAGGATGACAAGCATGGGCAAATCGACTTCGGGTGGACTCGGCTCTATGATTTTTTCAACGGATGCTTCCAGAAGCTTGAAGCCAATCAGAAGAATCAGGCCTGCGATGCAGAAGCCGGCCACATACTCAACGCGCCCGTGCCCGTAAGGATGCTCGGCATCCGCCGGCTTTGCCGCAAGGCGGAAGCCCAGCAGCGTCGCAATCGACGCTGCCGCATCCGCGAGGTTATGAATGGCGTCGGCAACGACGGAAACGGCACCGCTCATAAGCCCTAAGAGGAGTTTTACACCGCTGAGGATGAGATTTACTGCGATGCCGACGCGTCCGCTGAGGCTGCCGTAGGCATAGCGCACTTCGGGCAGCGTCGTTTTTTCATAATCTCGAATAAAACGACGGAAAAGAAATTCATACATCCCGTCTTTACGCCTCCGTCAAAAACGCCGTATAGCCTTTCTTCACTTCATAGACGTCGACCTTGCTCGTGACTTCCCACGGGGCATGCATCGAAAGGACGGCCACGCCGCTGTCGATGACCTGCATGCCATAGAGCGCCATGATATAGGCGATCGTACCGCCGCCGCCGAGATCGACCTTGCCAAGCTCGGCGGATTGGTAATGCACGCCGTGTTTATCCAGCATGGCACGCAGCTCGCCGAGGTATTCGGCGTTTGCATCGTTCGAGCCCGACTTGCCGCGTGCGCCCGTGAACTTGTTGAACACCATGCCATGCCCGAGATGCGCTACATTCCGCTTATCAAAGGCCTCTGCATAGAGCGCATCGTAGCCCGAGGAAACATCGGAGGAAAGCATCTTGGAGTTCGCAAGCGCACGGCGCACGGCAAGCTCGGAATACTGCCCGAGCGTGTTCATCAGTTCGGCCAACATATTCTCGAAGAAGTGCGACTGCATCCCCGTCGCACCGACACTGCCGATTTCCTCCTTGTCGACGAGCAGGCAGCAGGCCGTGCGCTTGAGCCTTCCCGTTTCGAGCATGGCGGCAAGCGAGGTGTAGGAGCAAACGCGGTCATCCTGCCCGTAGCCAAGGATCATGCTGCGATCGAGCCCCATTTCCCGCGCCGGCCCTGCCGGTACGAAGGAGAGCTCCGCCGACAGAAAATCCTCTTCCTCCATGCCGTACTTCTCCTTCAGGAGATGCAGCACATTTTTCTGCGCCGCCTCCTTCTCCTCGCCCTGCAGCGGCAGCGTGCCGACGAGCACGTCGAGCTTTTCGCCCTCGATCACTTTCGCCGCCGGCTTCTTGAGCTGTTCCTGCGAAAGATGCACGAGGAGATCCGTCACGCAAAAAGCCGGCTCCGACGCATCCTCACCGATCGTCACATCAAGCACCGTGCCGTCCTTCTTCACGACAACGCCGTGCAGCGCCAAAGGCACCGTAACCCACTGGTACTTCTTGATGCCTCCATAGTAATGCGTGTCGAGGTAGGCAAGACCGCTGTCCTCATAAAGCGGGTTCTGCTTCACATCAAGACGGCAGGTGTCAATATGCGCACCGAGAATCGCCATGCCGTTTTCGATGGGTTCCGTACCGACATTGAAGAGTGCAAGCGCCTTCTTCATATAGACGGCATAGACCTTTGCTCCCGGCGCGAGCTGCCTGCCCGACTGGATGACGGTGTCGAGGTTCTCATAGCCTGCAGCCTCAGCCCGGCGCACGATCTCCCTGACGCTTTCGCGTTCCGTCTTGCATTCCGACAGGAACCGGATATAGCCTTGGGAAAGCTTCTCCAGCTCCGCTTTCTCGGCTGCAGAGTAGGTAGTCCAAGGCAATTTCTTCTTGTCTTTTTCTTTTGCCATTTTTTATCACCTATTTTCCGGGATGACGAATTTTTTTCGCATCCCCGCCCTAAAACCGCCGCTCACTTCCCGGCGATTTTCCTATGCCAACTTTTCCAGGATCGAGGAAAAATCTTCCCTTGTCTCCGCACGGTTGAAGAGTTCCCGCAGCCGTGCGCTGTTTTTCATGCCCCGCGTGTACCAAGTCGCATGTTTGCGCATCTCGCGCGGCCCAATATGGCTCCCCTTCGTCTCAATGAGCATATCGAGATGACGCAGGATGAGCGCCCGCTTCTCCTCCACGGTCGGCGGCGCAGGCGTCTCACCCGTCTTGACGAATGTCGCCAATTCTCTGAAGAGCCAGGGATTCCCCTGTGCGGCGCGGCCGATCATCACGCCGTCTGCCCCCGTTGCCGCCAGGATGCGCGAAAGGTCTCCGGCATTCCGCACATCACCGTTCGCTATGACCGGGATGCGGACGCCCTGCTTCACAGCGCGGATAATATCCCAGTCCGCCTGTCCGCTGTAGAACTGCTCGCGCGTCCTGCCATGCACGGCAACGGCATCGACGCCGGCATCCTCCGCCAGGCGTGCGATTTCCACGGCGTTCACATGCGCCTCGTCCCAGCCCTTGCGAATCTTCAGCGTCACGGGAAGGCGTACGGCTCGCCGCAGCGCCCGGAGAATTTCCCGTGCGCGCTTTGGTTCGCGCATCAAGGCCGAGCCTTCGCCGTTTTTCACAATCTTCGGCGCAGGACAGCCCATATTGAAATCAATAACATCCGCCACGCCAAGGCTCTCGACATAAGCCGCCGCACGCGCGACGGCCTCCGGCGCATTGCCGAAAAGCTGCAGCGCCAGAGGCCTTTCGCGCGCGTCCGTCCGAAGCATACGGAGCGTCCTCTCATTGCGGTAATTGATGCCGTTCACACTGACCATTTCCGTATAGACAAGCGGGCAGCCAAGCTCATGCGCGAGGATGCGGTAAGCCATGTCCGTCACCCCCGCCATCGGCGCGAGAAAGACGGGCACGGGAAAATCAAATGCGCCGAGCCTCATTCCGAATTCCTTTCGTAGAGCACGCGCAGCCCCGTGAGCGTCAGAAAGTGATCGATCTTGTCGATGGTCTTTGATTCACGCGCCACCATGCGCGCATAACCGCCCGTCGCGACGACCTTGGTTTCATCCCAGCCCATTTCCTTCTTCATGCGCCGCACAATCTCGTCAATCTGTCCGACATAGCCATAAATGATGCCCGCCTGCATACCGCTGACCGTATTGCGGCTGATGATGCGCTTCGGCGTCACGAGCTCGATGCGCGGCAGCTTTGCGGCACGCTGGAAAAGGGCGTCCGCCGAGCTTGAAAGCCCCGGCGCAATGACGCCGCCCATGAAATCGCCGTCCGGCGTGACGGCATCGAAAGTCGTCGCCGTACCGATATCTATGACAATCAAGGGACCGCCGTACTGCTCAAAAGCACCCGCAACATTCACGATGCGGTCGGCGCCAATCTCGCGCGGATTTTCATAAGAAATGCGGAACCCCGTTCGGATGCCGGGCCCGACGACAAGCGGACGGATGCGGAAGTAGCGCTCACACATCTTGATCATCGGCACCATCAAAGGCGGTACAACGGATGAAATAATGATGGCCTCCACCTCGTCCATGCGGATGTTCTGATAGGCAAAGAGATTGTTGATGAGCATACCGTATTCGTCGCCCGTCTTCTGCCTGTCCGTGGAAATACGCCAATGCCGCAGCAGCTTTTTTCCTTCATAAGTGCCCATAACGATATTGCTGTTGCCAATGTCAAAAACCAGTAACATGCTCCATCCTCCCAGGTCTTCTCCGCCCAGCTGCAGCCGGCGGCGCCTCACCCTTGTTTTGGCCTGATCGATACATCGCCGGCAAGCACCCGGCGCATCCCTTCCTCCGTCTCGACGAGCAGGGCGCCCTCCTCGTCGATGTCAACGGCACGCCCATCGAAGGTCTCCTTCTTCGCGGCGCCGATTACATGAACCTCCTGTCCAAGCGTCACAGCATACTTTCGCCAGCGCTCGACGATGGGTGCGAATCCCTCGCGCTCCAAAAGTGCCCAAAGCTCATCCATCGCCTCGAGTACAGCTTGGAAAACCGCGATGCGCGGCAAAGGCTCCCCCTTCATCTGGGAAAGCGAGGTCGCCTTGTCCCGGATATCCTCCGGAAATTCCTCCGCAGCGATATTGACATTGATGCCCGTCCCAATCACGATATAGTTGATGCCGTCGAGTTCGGCGCTCATCTCCGTCAGGATGCCCGTAAGCTTCCTGCCCTCGTGCAGGATATCGTTCGGCCACTTGATTTCCGCCCTGAGGCCGAAGCGCTCCATGGCCATGGCAACGGCCACAGCCGCAAGAAACGTGCACTTCGGCGCTTCCCGCGGCAAGAATTGCGGCCGCAGGATTACGGAAAACCAGATGCCCTTGCCCTTGGGGCAGAAATAGGGACGTTCCAGGCGGCCGCGTCCTTTCCCCTGTTCCTCGGCCACGACGACGGTTCCCTCAGCAGCGCCCTGCGCCGCAAGCTGTTTGGCAACATTGTTCGTCGAATCGATTTCCTCGAGAAAAACGATGTCCCGACCGATCCGTTTCGTCCGGAGGCCGTTCTTGATTTCTTCGGGCAGCAGACGGTCGGGCGCAACCTTCAGGGCATAGCCGTTCCTCGATTGACTGACGATGTCGTAGCCCGCCTCACGCAGTTCCCTTATATGCTTCCAGACCGCCGTGCGTGAGACGCCAAGCCGCTTGGCAATCTCCTCGCCGGAAATATACGAGGCTCCCGCCTTGCGCAGGATTTTCAGAATCGTGGAGCGCAAAATCATCCCTCCTGACGAAAAGGGCTGTTTCCGTGAAACAGCCCTTTTCTTTGGAATCGCTGACCGGAGGCAGCTTTCCCTTATCCGTCATGCCGCGTCACATTGAGCTTGGGCGCGATTTCCTTCTCTTCCGCCTCTTCTTCCGCCGGCTCTTCCTCCGGTTTTGTGAGGTTCGTCAAAACCGGCGTGTGCAGCGGCTCAAGAATCACTCCGTCCCGATCGTCCGGGTCGTCCTCATCCGCCTCATCCTTCGCAGGCTTCTCCGTAATCTTGCCCGTCTCGACAAGCTCCTCAAGCTCGGAGGCGTCAAGGGTCTCGCGTTCCATCAAGGCCGCGGCGATAAGATCGAGCTTATCGCGGTTGTCTATGATGATCTTGCGGCAGGCCTCATAGGCCTCGTCGATATAGCGGCGAACTTCCTTGTCAATCTCGCTCGCGACTTCCTCCGAATAGTTGCGCTGGTGATTCAAGTCACGACCGAGGAACACTTGGTGCTCGGCTCCCTCACCGTAAGAAATCGGTCCGAGCACCTCGCTCATGCCATACTGCGTGATCATGCTGCGCACAATGCGCGAGGCATGCTGTATATCCTGCGAGGCACCCGTCGAAATCTCCTTGAGGACGACTTCCTCCGCAACGCGTCCGCCCATAGCGACCTTGAGCTTATCCATCAGTTCCGAACGCGTCGCATAGGAACGATCTTCTTTGGGCAGCATCAGCGTATAGCCGCCCGCCCTGCCGCGGGGAATGATCGTGACCTTGTGCACGGGATCGGCGTTCGGCAGGAGCATGCCGACGAGCGTATGCCCGCCCTCGTGGTAAGCCGTGAGCTCCTTTTCCTTGTCCGTCATGACCTTGGAACGGCGCTCGGGGCCTGCCATGACGCGCTCAATCGATTCTTCAAGCTCATTCATGCCTATGCGCTTCTTGTCACGCCGCGCCGTCAAAAGCGCCGCTTCATTCACAAGATTGGAAAGATCTGCGCCCGTGAATCCCGGCGTGCGCCGGGCAAGAATGTCGAGATCGACATCGCCCGTCATCGGCTTGCCCTTAGAATGAACCTGCAAAATCGCCAGACGCCCCCGCACATCCGGTTTGTCGACGACGATCTGCCTGTCGAAGCGGCCGGGGCGCAAAAGCGCCGGATCGAGAATATCGGGACGGTTCGTCGCCGCCATGATGATGATGCCCTCGTTCGCCGCGAAACCGTCCATCTCGACGAGCAGCTGATTGAGCGTCTGCTCGCGCTCGTCGTGTCCGCCCCCGACGCCTGCACCGCGCTGACGTCCCACGGCATCGATCTCGTCGATGAAGACGATGCACGGCGCATTCTTCTTGGCCTGCTCAAAGAGGTCGCGCACACGCGATGCACCGACGCCGACGAACATCTCGACGAAGTCCGAGCCGCTGATCGTAAAGAACGGCACACCCGCCTCCCCTGCGACAGCGCGCGCGAGCAGCGTCTTGCCCGTACCCGGCGGCCCGTAGAGCAGAACACCCTTGGGAATGCGTGCGCCGAGATCGTTGAACTTCTTCGGATGCTTGAGGAACTCAACGACCTCCTCAAGCTCCTGTTTCGCTTCATCCGCACCCGCCACATCCGTAAACGTGACCTTCATCTTGTCGCTCGCCGTCATGCGTGCCCGGCTCTTGCCGAACGACATCACTCGGCCTCCGCCGCCCTGCGTCTGCTGCATGATGAAGAACCAGACGCCGATCAGGAGCAGAATGGGCAGGATGGACGAAAACATCGTCGACCACCACGGCGTCTCCGGCGGACGCTCCGCTTTGATTTCCACATTCTTGTCCTGCAGCGTCTTGAGGAGATTCGTATCCTGGTTCGGCGCGTCGGGCGTGATCGTCAGGAATTCCGTGCCGTCCGCCAACGTGCCCTTCACAATATTATTCTCCAGCGTGACCTTCGCGACCTCGCCCTTTTGAACCTGCTGCAGGAATTCCGTATAGTTGACCTCCTGGCTCGTCGTTTCCCGCGTCTGGAAATAATCAATCGCGGAAATAGCGATCAAGATGATCAGCAGATAGAACACCACGCTGCGAAAAAGTTTATTCAATCGGTCATCCTCCTGTTCCAAAACGATGCCCTAAAGAAACGCCGTCCGCCCATGCGGCGGCGTTTTCCTGGTTTCCCCATAGCTGTGTCGGCAAAAAACTTCCCTTTTCCTGCCAACAAAAAAACCTCTACAGCGTTTCATTATAACATCATTCCGGGCGTTAGACAAATCATTTGCAGGCATTTGTGAATCATTTCCGCAGCCGGCAGCGCTTTGCTGTACAGGGGCGGTTATTTCTCGTAAACCTCGGGTTTCAAAACGCCCAGATAAGGGAGGTTCCGATACTTTTGATCGTAGTCGAGACCATAGCCGACAAGGAAAGCGTCCGGCACCTCGGCGCCGCAGTAATCGAGCTGCACAGCAACCTTGCGGCGCGACGGCTTGCTTAAAAGCGAACAGAGCTTCACACTCTTCGCCTTGCGATGCCGGAAATTTTCCATCAAATAGTGCATGGAAAGCCCCGAATCCACGATGTCCTCTACGAGAAGGATGTTGCGTCCCGCAACACTCTTCGCCAGGTCGAGGAGGATCTGCACATCGCCCGACGAATCCGTACCGCTCCCGTAGCTTGAAAGCTGCATGAAATCAAGCGTCACGGGAAGATCGATGGCACGCACGAGATCGGCATAGAAAAGCACCGCGCCCTTCAGGATGCCGACGGCATAGATCTCTTCGCCCGCGTAATCGCGTGTGATTTCGCGACCCAGGCGGGTCACCATCTCCGCCAGCTGCTCCTCGTTGAAGAGGATTGTTTCCAAATCTTTATGCATGGTACCTGCTCCTTTATATCGAAGTTGTCGTTTTTTCGTCATCCGGCAGAGGATCAGCGCGCAGCCGCACAATGCGCCCCGAGGCGCTTTCCACCCGGGCAGCAGCGAAGCGGCGCAGGCCGACAGCCCAAAGGACAGCCCCCGCTTCCGTACAGACGAGCGGCACCTGGTCGCGTTCCCTGCGCGGCACATGAGCGGCGATAAAAAAATCCTTGAGCTTCTTGCCGTCCTGTGCGGCTCCTATGCGGTCACCCGGCTTTCGCGTGCGCACGACAGGCGTGCCGAGAGACGCCGCATCCGCATAAACCTCCGTGATTCCGTCTGTGATGCGGCGCTCCTCAACAAACTCCGCCTCGATCACAAGGCCGAACTGCGGCAAAAGCGTCCTCCCGGGGACAGCAAGCAGCACGGGGCAATCCTCCGCTCCAGGGGCGCCCTGCCTCTCATCTTTCACGGAAAGACTCCGTGCAGAAGACGCAGGAAAAAAATGCGCCCTTTCCCAATCGATCTCCAGATGAATCCGTCCCGGCAAATCCCGGGAAAGCCCGCTTTTCTCGCCGATCAGCATACGGCGCACCGTTTCCACCTGTCCATAGTCCCAAGTGTGCGCCGGATTGGTAAAAAATCGGCCCGCCCTTTGCACCATGCGCCTCTGCACGGCCACAGGCTGTTCACGAAAACCGCTGCGGCAAATGCTGAGCCGATTCCCCTCGCGCCTCGTCATCCGCGCAAAAGCTCCTGCCGTCCATTCCTCGAGCGCCTCATCGTCGGCACGGCTCGTCTCCGCAAAACGCACAAGCGCGTTCCCCACGGCACTGTTGACCTGCGCCTCAAGGCGCGGCACGATCTCAAGGCGCAAGTAATTGCGCCGTCCATCCGCCGCATCATTCGTTGCATCGTGGCGCACTTCGATGTCACGCGCCGCACAATAAGCAACAAGCTCTGCCTTCCGCAGGCCGAGAAGCGGACGCACGATATCGCCTGCACACGGCCGCATGCCCGCCGCGCCATGCAGTCCCGCCCCCCGCAAAATATGCAGGAGCACCGTTTCCGCCTGGTCGTCCGCATGATGCGCCGCAGCGATGGCCGAAGCGCCGAGCGTCGCCTTCAGGCGGCGCAAAAAACGGTAGCGCATATCGCGCGCCGCCGTCTCGAGCGAAAGCTTCGCTGCCCGCGCATAGGCAGGCACATCCGCCGCCTCCACGGTGCAGGGAACGCCGCGCGCCTCGCAGAAGGCAGCAACATAGCGAGCATCCTCGCGCGAGGCCTCGCCCCGAATACCATGCTCAAAATGCGCCGCATGAAGCGAAAGGCGCAGTCTCTCCCGCAGGCGCAACAGGATGTCGAGCAGAGCCATCGAGTCCGCCCCGCCTGAAACGGCGACAACGAGAAACGCATCCGAAAGCCCTATGCCGTTTTCCGTGCAAAAACGCAAGACTCTGTCCAGCATCCCGCTCTCCTTTTTCCCATGAACAAAGGAAAAGCACTCCGATGAAAGAGTGCTTTTATCAATCAGTCCCTGCGCGAACCGCGTCCGCCGCGTTTCGAATCCGTCTTGCGGCGCAAATCCGTCAAACGCTCATCGCTGTCCTTGAGGAAGCGCGAGAGCTTGTCCTCAAAAGAGGCGCTGCCCGGGCTGAAGCGCCCCTGGCGTCTGAAATCGCCGCCCCGGCGCGGCGGCATCGGACGGCGCGGCGCTTCCGCCGGCCTTGCTTCCTGCGGCTTCTTTTCCTGCAGCTGTTTGATGGAAAGGCCAATCTTGCCGCGATCATCAACCGTCAGCACCTTGACCTTCACCTTATCTTTTTCTTTGAGGAAATCATGCACGTCCCTCACGTACTCGTCCGCAACCTCAGAAATATGGACGAGACCGACCTTCCCCTCAGGCAGTTCGACGAACGCCCCAAAAGGCGTAATCCCCGTCACAACACCTTCAACAATACTGCCTACTTCAATGGACAAATTATTTCCTCCTTAAATATACTTGTAGAAAAGCCCCCATAGCGCCTTTCCTTCTGTGCCCGGCAAATTCGCATCCGCCAAGCGTGCATTCCTATTATACTCTTGCGGCTTTCGCGCTGTCAAGGAATTCACAGCTTTTCTGCTATCGCAGCACCGCCTGCAGCTGCTGCAGGTACTCCAGCGTGCAGCCCGTCCGCCTGCTGATTTCTTCCAGGGGAACACGATTCCGGAGCAAAGGGAAGATTTCCAGCATCATCTGCTGGGTTTCCGTCCGTCCTTTATGTTCGCCCTCGGCACGTCCTTTGCGTTCGCCCTCGGCACGGCCCTTACGCTCGCCCTCGGCAATTCCCTCAAGTTTTCCTTCCCGAAAGCCTTCCTTGCGTTCTTCCATCATTTTCATAGCAAAGGTCATGTAGTTCACCTTCTCTCCTTCCTCGCGTCTGACTTTCTCAATCTCCTGCTCGATTTCCTGCACCAGCCTGTCCTCGCTGCTCACTCCGTTGACGTATTGCAGGAATGCCTTAACGGAACGGTCTACCTCCCCCACGCTGCCCTTGGTGTTGAGAAATATCTTTGTCGTACCGTCCTCCAGTTTCACTTCCTTATCTTCCAGGCAAATATTTTCAAAGGTATAGATATACCGGCCTTCTCCAAACGGATCGAACGGGCAGATGAAGATGATGATGCTCTTGTTCAGGTTGTCATAGTCCGCTCCCGCCGCCAGAAGATCCGCGTCCATCATCGACTGGTAGTATCGCGTCCTCTTGCTCAGCCCGTCCCCTTCCAGCTGCCTGACCTGCATCTCAATGTTATAGACGGTGTCTTTCTCATCCTTCACGTAGATGTCCAGACGGATTCCTTTCCCTTGGTATCGCGCTGTCATCGTTTTTTCCGCTTCAAGATAGACGATATCCCGAATTTTCATGCCGAGCGTACATTCCAGCATGCTCTTGCAGATGGGCTTGCGGCTCATGATGAGCTTGAACATGTAGTCATCTCGAATGGTCAGCTCTTCCCACGGTTTGATTCGATACTCCTTCATGCGCCCCACCTCTTTGCTTTTACTGCAGCACCGCCTGCAGCTGCTGCAGGTACTCCAGCGTGCAGCCCGTCCGCCTGCTGATTTCTTCCAGGGGAACACGATTCCGGAGCAAAGGGAAGATTTCCAGCATCATCTGCTGGGTTTCCGTCCGGCCTTTATGTTCGCCCTCGGCACGGCCTTTGCGTTCGCCCTCGGCAATTCCCTCCAGTTTTCCTTCCCGAAAGCCTTCCTTGCGTTCTTCCATCATTTTCATGGCAAAGGTCATGTAGTTCACCTTCTCTCCTTCCTCGCGCCTGACTTTCTCAATCTCCTGCTCGATTTCCTGCACCAGCCTGTCCTCGCTGCTCACTCCGTTGACGTATTGCAGGAATGCCTTAACAGAACGGTCGATCTCCCCCACGCTGCCCTTGGTGTTGAGAAATATCTTTGTCGTGCCGTCCTCCAGTTTCACTTCCTTATCTTCCAGGCAAATATTTTCAAAGGTATAGATATACCGCCCTTCTCCAAACGGATCGAACGGGCAGATGAAGATGATGATGCTCTTGTTCAGGTTGTCATAGTCTGCTCCCGCCGCCAGAAGATCCGCGTCCATCATCGACTGGTAGTACCGCGTCCTCTTGCTCAGCCCGTCCCCTTCCAGCTGCCTGACCTGCATCTCAATGTTATAGACGGTGTCTTTCTCATCCTTCACGTAGATGTCCAGACGGATTCCTTTCCCTTGGTATCGCGCTGTCATCGTTTTTTCCGCTTCAAGATAGATGATATCCTGAATTTTCATGCCGAGCGTGCATTCCAGCATGCTCTTGCAGATGGGCTTGCGGCTCATGATGAGCTTGAACATGTAGTCATCTCGAATGGTCAGCTCTTCCCACGGTTTGATTCGATACTCCTTCATGCGCCCCACCTCTTTGCTTTTATTTTACGGTCTTTTCCCGTGCAAAGCAAGAAAAACCGCAGCAGATTCTTTCTCCGCTGCGCTTCATTTCCACATAAGGTCACTTCAGTATCCAAAAACAAAAAGCGCCGTATATCCTGCTGTTTCCAACATGAATAAACGACGCTTTTCAACTATAATTTTTTATTCCTTGATCGTGTCGAAATACGCAGCGATATCTTCGATTACTTTGTCCATCCCAACGCCCGTGATAAACGGCAGTCCTGGGAAACGCTGTATTCCCCGAAGCACGGAATCAGAAATCGTTGTCGTCGGCACCACAACATGCGGCAGAAAAGTATCCAGCTTTGCAGGGACATCCAAAGCATTACACTCTACCACATCTACATCATATCCCTTGTCATTGAGCATCTGACGCATTTTTATTGACATTCACGGTATAATATACTTATTGAATATATACCTTATTGCTTCAACGATGTGCAACTTACAATACACAACATCTTCGTCAGAAAGGATTACACTCTTCATGAAATCATTTTCCATCTTGCAAAACAGCGAAATCATGAATGCCCTTCGAAATCATCATAGACAGTACCTTGTAGGAACTCTCCAAAACCCACAAGATCTTAATCATATTTCAGATACAGAAATTGAAGTCGGTATTACTTCATATCAGGAATGGGCGATTGAACCAACACATTTTCACACACGAAATACCGAATATATGTATATGCTTGAGGGTGAAACAAAGTACCTTAATTTGGAAACAGGCGAGGAACATCATTTTACGCAGGGAGATTTCTTTGTTATACGAAAAAATATTCGTTATGCACAAAAATCTCTGCCTCATACCAGTCTGATTTTCTTTAAGTATCCAGGGGGAAATGATAAAGTTATTACAGAATTAGATGAAAAAACTCGTTCTTGGTTAGCTTCTTGGCAAGCCGATATTTAGACAAAATATCAGTTCTCTCCATAATCTATCAAAACATCAAAAGTTGAAAGCCCCAGGCAAAAAGCGTGGGGCTTTCAACTTTTGATATTTAGACATGTGTCTTATCATATTCAACCAGCGCCTTGTAGATATCTCCCACTCCATCAACAACAAAAGTTGCTTCGATACCATTGCTTTTCAAATCATCCACTGTCGATTCTCCTGAGAGAACCAGAATGGATGTAATCCCTGCATTAACACCTGTGCGAATATCTGTGTAAACACGATCGCCAACCATAGCAAAATCCTTCTGTTTAAATTTTTCACGTCTCTTGAAAGCGCAGGCGATAATCTCGGCATTTGGTTTGCCAATGACTTTAGGAACTTTTCCCGTCGAGGCTTTGATGAGCTCAATCATCGAGCCAGTGTCAGGAATGAATCCATTCTCTACCGGACAGTTGAAATCCGGATGTGTCGCGATATATGTCACTCCATCACGTACAAAATCACATCCTTTACGAAGCTTTTCATACGTCAATGTCATATCAAATCCCAAAACAACAAAATCAGGATTTTGATCTGTCAACGTAATGCCAGCCTTACGAAACGTCGCTTCAAGTTCCGGTGTCCCCATAAGATAAACGCGCGCATGTTCTTTTTGTTGGTTGAGGTAAATGACCGTTGCATCCCCTGATGTGAGCACATGATCCGCATCACATGGAATCCCCAAGTTCGTCATCTTCTTTACATAATGAGAACCATCTTTAGAGGAATTATTTGTCAGAAAAAGATACTCCCTACCGCTTTCAATGATGTAATCCATGAACTCTTTCGCCCCAGGCAAGAGCACCTGCCCGAGATTAATTGTCCCATCCATATCCAACAAGAAACAACGGATTTCTCCCATTTTCCTCATACCGAACCTCCTTTCTAGAAAATAACAATCTTGTCCCCTATGGTAAGAGCTTCTGGGGCTTCTTCGCCCTTGAGAGAGATTTGTCCAGGCAATTCGACATCTGTTCCGCCATGAAAGCAAAAGGTGCAATGACCGAGTTCTGCGAGTGTCTGCAAAGCCTCTTCTCCAATAGCTGTAATCACAAAATTTTTCTGTCCGAGAACAACTGTATCGCCAACTTCAATGTCCCCGCAAATCTCTCCATGCGTATGCATAAAGCAAACTTCTGCCAAAACCTCATTTGGGGTATCACCAAAGATGATCAGATGGCCGCCCGCAAGCAAATCAGCGGCCATCTCACCAACACGAATAACTTCAACTTCAAATTTCATGGCTTCCACCTCTTAGGCGAAGAGTCCAATACCAACAAAGTAGGCAATAACCACAGCGACAGGACCAGCAATCGCACGGGAAATCAGAATGGCGGGCACACCAATCTCTACCGTTTCCGATTCTGCCTCCATCAGGCTCAAACCAACTGGGAGGAAATCGCAGCCAACTTGCGTATCAATCGCAAAGAATGCCGGCAGTGCAAAGCTCGGTGGAATAGCACCTGCCGCAATCTGTGTTCCAAGAAGCACACCGATAACCTGTGCAATAACAGCACCAGGCCCCAGAAGTGGAGAAAGCACTGGTAATCCGCAAATAATCGAGATTACGACGAGTCCAACGAGACTTCCCGCATAAGGAGAAATAGTCTGAGCAATGAAGTCGCCCAATCCAGTCTGAAGGATGATCCCAACAATCATGCTGACGAATGCCATAAACGGCAGAATCGTCTTAATGCACATATCGATGGTATCCCTGCCTGCCTGGAAAAAGATGTTGATGACACCGCCAGCAGCCTTACCAAACTTCGCCAAAAAACTTGTAGACTGTGGTGCTTGCTCCGGAACACTCGATTCCGTTTCGCTTTGTACAGAAGCAGCTGATGCAGCAGAAGTTACTGCAGCCTCTGCAGCCTCGCCTTCCAGTAAGAACATTGTATTTTCTTTCACATCAGAAACATAAATATCCTCGTGGATAAATTTCGCCATAGGTCCAGATTTACCAACAGGTGTAAGATTGACCGTTGGTATTCCCTTCTTTGGATAAATGCCGCAGCGAAGCGTACCGCCACAATCGATAACAGCTACGGCAACTTCATCATCAGGAACACCTGTCTTGAAACCGTCAACGACCTCTGCGCCCAGAAGTTGCCCCAGTTTCACAGCAACCGGACTCAATCCGCCGCCTGTAATGCAAACAACCTTCGTTCTCTTTCCTTCAACCTTTACTGTAAGCGGGCCGCCCCATCCATTTGGTCCCTTTTCTATTTTTACCAAATTTGCCATTTTCGCACCTCTTTCTTAGTTTTCCGCTGCATGGTTGAGATGAAAATTATCCATGAATCGTATCATCGGTCAGAAGTTTGCTATTATTTTTCTTCAGCATATAAAGTGTGATACGTTCAGTGAGAAGCCCACGGATAAAGATGGCTATGACACCTGCCAAGAAATAGCGAACTGCAAGTTCTGCCGTTGGCAGCCCCAGCGCAGCCACACCCTGTGCAATTCCCAGCCAAACAAAAAGTTCTGCTGGATTCGCATGTGGGAATAAACCTGTAATCGGATGACAAAAACTAATAGCAGAGTCCATATAGGCCGGCTTGTAGCGTTCCGGAAGAAAGCGCCCCAAGGTATAGGCCATCGGATTTCCCAAGAAGAACATCGCCAATACAGGAAGAACCGTATAGCGAAGCAAAATATTGCGGGCAGTAAATTTCGCAATAATGTTGATCCGTTCTTGTCCAATGATATTGATCAAAGCGTTGACAGCTGTAATCAACACGATAATCATCGGTAACATTCCTGTCACCATGCCAGTGAAGCTTTCACCGCCTCTCTGGAACAAAGAAATAAATCCTGCCGCCCAATTCCCTAACATTTCCATTTGATAACAACCCCTTCTTTTTTAGATTTTTATGAAAACATTTCCTGTTTTCATAATAAGACAGGTGGGCATGAAACATGCCCGAGGATCTTGTTGCATATCATAAGAAACACTCGATCGTGAATTCACATCACCTCCAAAGGAACCGATGTATTACCCGCAATATCTTTCTTCTGGAGTTTTTCACGTATTTGTGTCAATGCTTGCTGTATTGCTTGTCTCTCATTTTTGCTCTTGAAGTCTCTATTGTAAAGCTCTTCAATCTCATAGCCACAAAATTCTTTTTTTTCTCGGAATCGAGCGAATACACTGATACCCGACATCATGCGTGCGATGATAATCTTACCCGTCTCATCACTGACAAGCACAACGACCTTGCCTGGGCCAAGCTTGCTTTTTTTGACGCCAAGACCAGGAATCCCCTTGTCTTTAACTTCGAGAATCGTTCGTTTGAAGTGGTTCATCTGTCGATAAGCCATAAAAGACTGCAAGATGTAAAAAGCAACAAGAATAGCAACATATTTCCACATAAACGTCAGCTCCTGATTTCAAAACGACTCTTATTTCTCTTCATGCAAGAACGCATCAACTTTTTCCGCATACTTTTCGAGCATTCCTAAATCATGGAGGAGATTCAAGATCGTATACCGCTGGCGAACTTCGTGTGCTACAAGCACACTATTGTGAACAATCTCATCCGAAATCCCTACTTCAATGGGACGAAGCGGTGCTCCAGCTTTCTTCATGATATTTTCCACGACCGTATATGGTTGTGCCGATGCAGCAATCTCTTGAATTTTTGCTATATTCTCCTTAATGAAGGACAATCTTTTCAAGCGTAAATCCACATCATTGCGCTTATCCTTCGCTGCATTCGCAATAATGCCCGGCGCAGCCTGTTGATAAAAGCATCTCATCTTATCTTCCCATGCTACCTGATCGAAGGCTCGAATTTCCTTTTCAGCATGTGCAAAATCAAAGTCTTTCTCTTTGGACAGCCACTCGTATATCTTTGCAATAATGATGCTCGTCAACCCAACCTTCGTGCCATGCAGCAAAGCCTCTTTCCCTTGGAAAAGAAACATTGTTTCCCAATAGTGGGACATGTGATGTTCTGAACCAGATGCCGGACGCGAATTACCGACATAGCTCATGGCAATCCCCGTACGAATAAGGCCATCCATGATATCCTCGATACCCTCATCATCAAAATTTCCATCAGCGGGTAAGCGATTGACACTGTCAACACATTTCTCAATAGCCTTAACAGAAAGATGTGCTGACGGTTCGCAGAAGTATTCACCATTGATGAATTTGCTCAGATTCCAATCCGTCAATGCCGAATACTTGCCAATCATATCACCAAGACCAGCAAGAATCATCCTCTTAGGAGCTTTTTTCAGAATATCGATATCACCTATAATAACCTTAGGCAAATCACATCTGACACTCGATTTCAGATTGTTCAGCGTCAACGCTGACGTATCAGAAACAAAACCATCCATCGAAGGTGCTGTAGCCACAAGAATTTCCGGCAACTTCGTCTTACGCGCAACGAATTTCGTTACATCATTGATAACGCCCGATCCCACTGCCAAAAGGAGATCTGTTGAATCCTCAATCTGAGCCAAAAGCGTTCCCAATGCCGCTTCATCCGGCACCAAACTAGCTTTTGTTTTATAACAATAGGCCGTGTAGCCGACGCCTGCTTCTTCAAGAATCTTGAGAACCTGTTCCCCTGCTGCAGCGAAAGTATTCGCGTCACTAATGACAAGAGGTTTCTTGTAGCCGCGCTGTTTTACAACCTCAACAACGCGTTTTAAGGCACCCTTGGCAACAACGACTGAGTCAACATCCATGCAATGTTCCTTGCCACAAGAGCATTTCAGTGATACACCCAAAAGATCATTTAAGCCTAGCTGATCCACATTTTCCATTGATAAATCCATGCTTTTGGCCTCCAATCACCACGAAAAGCATTGACAAAAATCAGGTGCGCCCGAGAGAATTGCATTTACTTTCTCAAATGTTCTTGCTCCAATTCAATGATGCGCTGAACCTTAGGTTGGGAGCGTGACTTCTCCGAGAATTCCGCCTCGAGCCAAACATCGACAATTTTTTTGGCCAGTTCAACGCCGATGACGCGTTCTCCCAGGCAAAGAATCTGAGCATTGTTGCTCATTCTTGCCCTCTCTGCCGAGAATGGATCGTGGCATACTGCCGCACGCACGCCGGGAACCTTATTTGCACATATGCACATACCGAGACCCGTACCGCAGAAAAGAATGGCTCGTTTGTACTTTCCCTCGGCCACCGCATCCGCTACCTTGAAGGCAACATCCGGGTAGAGAATGACTTCGCCTGCGGCGGCGCCGAAATCGTCGCACTCAATCCCTTTCTCGTTCAAATACTTTATAATCTCGACCTTTAAATTATACGCCGCTTCATCACATCCAACAGCAATTTTCTCCATAGATATACCCCCCGTCAATTTTTCTTCACATTTTCAAGCCTTCCCGTATCTGCTCATAGACCCCGACATCATCCAGCCTGTATTTTTTCAGCAGCTCCACGGCCGGACCCGATTCGCCGAATACGTCGCGAACGCCGATGCGCAGGATGCGTTTTGGCGCTTTTTCGGACAAGAGTTCTGCCACCGCACCGCCGAGTCCTCCCAAGATGGAATGTTCCTCAGCTGTCACAACGAGCTTCGCATCCTTTGCCTTCGCCAAGACAAGCTCCTCATCCAGCGGCTTAATGGTATGGATGTTGACGACACTTGCCTCAACATGCTGCTCTGCCGCAAGTTTTTCAGCCGCAGCAAGCGCCGGGGCGACCATAAGGCCTGTAGCAAAAACAGTGATATCGCCGCCTTCACGGAGCGTCTTGCCTTTGCCCCATTCGAAGCGATAGGAGGCGGGATCATTGACCGCAGGCACGGCAAGACGGCCAAAACGCATGTAGACAGGACCTTCGTGGGCGTAGGCGGCCTCTACCATTGCTCTCGCTTCCACATCGTCTGCCGGGCACATGACCGTCATGCCCGGAATCAAGCGCATGAGTGCAAGATCTTCCAAGCATTGGTGAGAAGCGCCGTCCTCGCCGACGGAAATGCCCGCATGGGTCGCCGCAATCTTGACGTTCAGATGCGGATAGCCGATCGTGTTTCTGACCTGCTCATAAGCGCGCCCCGCCGCAAACATCGCAAACGTGCTTGCAAAAGGGATCCTGCCCGTCAGAGAAAGCCCCGCCGCTATACCCATCATATTAGCCTCAGCAATGCCGCAGTCGATATGCCGCTGAGGAAACTCCTTGCGAAAAAGACTCGTCTTTGTCGCTTCTGCAAGATCCGCATCGAGAACAATGAGATCATCATGCTTCCTGCCGAGCTCCACAAGAGCATGGCCGTAGCTTTCACGCGTCGCGACTTTTTTCAGTTCCGGCATAGTGCCCTGCCCTCCTCTTCCAGCTCTTCCATGGCCACACGATACTGCTCATCGTTCGGCGCACTTCCATGCCACGCCGCCTTGTTTTCCATAAAGGAAACACCCTTTCCCTTGACGCTTTGCAGGATGATGGCCGTCGGCATCCCTTCCGTCCTGCGCGCCTCGTCGAAGGCCTTGCCCAAGGCTTCGAAATCATGCGCTGGAGCCTTAATAACATGGAAGTTAAACGCTTTGAATTTATCGCCGATCGGATACGGCGAGCAAACATCTTCAACGAAGCCGTCAATCTGAAGCCCGTTGTTGTCCACGATGGCCACAAGATTTTCAAGATTGCGCGCCCCGGCAAACATCGCTGCTTCCCAGATCTGCCCTTCTTGAATCTCGCCGTCGCCCAAAAGCGCATAAGTGCGATAGCTGCGCCCGGAAAGCTTGGCCGACAGCGCCATGCCGACAGCCACAGAGAAGCCTTGCCCTAGCGAACCGGAGCTCATGTCGACGCCGGGAATGTGCTTTCTGTCCGGATGCCCCTGCAAATAAGAACCCGTATGGCGAAACGTCTTGAGATCTTCCACCGGGAAGAACCCGCGTTCCGCGAGAACGCCGTAATAGCCGGGAGACACATGGCCTTTGGAAAGAACAAAGCGGTCGCGCTCCTCCATATCCGGATTTTTCGGATCGATTTTCATTTCCGCAAAATACAGATAGGTAAGAACGTCCGCCGCCGACAGAGACCCGCCTGGATGACCAGACTTCGCGGCATGGACGGCTTCGATGATGTTTTTGCGCACGCGGTTTGCCGCCTGCTTCAGTTCCTGGATTTCCACTTCCATCCCGTCCTTTTCATGCGCCGAAAACGGCTTCATAGTCTTTGCGGAATTTTTCAATCCCCTGTTCCGTTAGCGGATGCAGCGTCATCTGCTCAATGACCTTGTAGGGAACCGTCGCAATATCCGCCCCCGCCAAAGCGCAGTCAATGACATGGACCGGGTGGCGCACGCTGGCCGAGATGATTTCCGTCTCGATTCCATGCGTATGAAAGATCTCCGATATGGTGCGCACGAGATCGATTCCCGGCACGGATATATCATCAAGACGTCCCAGGAAGGGAGATACATACGAGGCGCCGGCCCGCGCAGCCAAAAGCGCCTGCGCCGCATTGAAAATCAAGGTCACGTTCGTCCGGATTCCTTCCGCCGAGAGCACCTTCACAGCTTTCAGACCTTCGACGGTCATAGGGATCTTCACAACCATGTTCTTATGGATGGCAGCAATCTCCCTTCCTTCAGCAATCATGCCCGCAGCATCCGTCGTCGTCGCCTTGACCTCGCCGCTGATCGGGCCGTCGACGATCGAAGCAATCTCTGCGATGACCTCCTTGAAATCCCTCCCTTCCTTGGCGATCAGCGACGGATTCGTCGTCACACCCGCAATGACCCCCATATCATTCGCCTTGCGAATATCCTCGACTTTCGCCGTGTCAATAAAAAATTTCATCAACATCCCCCCTGTTGTTTATGATTAGATAGAACTTTTATATATCGTATTATATCATTTGATATTCTTTAAAGCAATATATCTTTTGAAAAATCTTACAATTCATCATATTGTCCTAAATCAGCAGAAAAAGTTTGCTTAATTCCTATGGAATTACCATCCTGTATGAAAAATCTCCCAAAAAATCATCAATAAACAATATCAGAATCTCTGTTTCGTAAAAGAACATCAATAAACCATATAATAGGACAGGATGGCAGCTTCCCCCTTCTCGATATAAACCACACCCTGCCGTTTCTTTACATAACAGAGGGCAATTGATTTGTGCCCTTGAGGCTTGGCCTTTTAAGCTTCCAGAAAATCGTTTCTACGTTAAATAGGACAAAGACATTTTTAATGATATTGACAGGACTTTTTATCTATGGTACTATAGGTTCAGATGAACGGATATGAAAAACGGTTCCCTTTTTAAAATTCCCGGAACTTGAACTGCTTTTTGGAGGAAATGTCACATGATTTGCACCATTGTGCCGGAGGCGGCGCTGGAAGCGGGACAGATGCTTTATTTTCAGGAAGAGAATCGCCCGCATCTATGGGAAGGGCGGCTTCTTGAAATCACGGAGGATAAACTCCTCGTCAGCATCTGTCCCGCTTCCGATTCCTCGTCCCACGACATTTCTCCTCGGACGCGCCTGCGCTGCTCCGCCCCTCTGGAGAACTGCACCTACCGCTTCTCTGCTGCCTTTTGCGGCAATGCGCCGCTTGACGGACGCATCTGGTACGTCGAGAAGCCCACGACGATTGTTTGCCAACAGCGTCGTTCTTGGCGGGTTCCTGTAACTCTGCCCATAAACCTGCAGCCGAAAGAACAGGAAGCTTTCCCGGTGCTGCCGCAAAAGGCGACGCTCGTCGATATCGGCGGGCACGGCCTCTGCTTTGTCTCGCCTATTCCATTCCCTGAGGGCATGCGCCTTTCCATCGAGATTCCCGCCCTGCCCTGGGAGAGCAAGCAGGCTGTCGTCCGGCGCTCCGCTGCACTCAACAGCCTTGCAGGTCCCATCCACCATATCGGGGCGCTTCTGGAGCAGCCCCTTTCCCGACAGGAACAGGAGGAGCTCTTGCATCATGTCCACTCGCTCCAAAAAGAATATCCCATATAAGACCGCGGGCTTTTACCTCTTCTGCACAAAAAAATCCCCCGGAAGCAGTCCATGACTGTACCCGGGGGATTTTTATTACAGTTTTACGACGCACGGTGAAAAGGCGCTTCCCGCAAGACGAACACCGCACCCACCACTTTTTCAGGCAAAAAATGCCTGCAGCAGCTTTTCGAGCGCGGCCTGGTCGCCAATGCCCATGGTCTCGCATGCCGAATGCATGGCGAGCACAGGGAGGCCGATGTCCATCGTGCGCACAGGAACGAACGATGAGGCAATCGCGCCCAGCGTCGAGCCGCCGCGGCTGTCCGAGCGGTTCACGAACATCTGGCACGGGATCGCCGCCGCCTCGGCCAAGGCACGGATGACAGCCACTGCCTCCGCATCGCCCGCATAAGCCTGCGAAGCAGCCTGCTTCAATACGATGCCGCCGCCAAGCACAGGATGCGCACTCGGATCGCTCTTGTCACGATGCGAAGGATGAAGCCCATGCGCCACATCAACGGAAAGCAGAAAACCTTTCGCCAGATCCTGCGAAAGCACCTCTTCCGTCAAACCGCAGGCGCAATATATACGCCGCAGCACCTCGTGCAGGACAGTCGAGCCCGCCCCCTGCTTCGTGCGGCTGCCGACCTCCTCGTTGTCAAAAAACGCGGCGAGGCGGACCCCCTCCGAAGCCCTTGCCTTCTCCATTCCCTTGAGGCAGGCAAGCACGGAAGTTAGATTGTCAAGACGCGGCGCGGAAACAAATTCTCCGGAAAGACCCAGCGCACAGCCTTCTTCCACAGGGTATGCGCCAAGCTCATAGGAAAGGACGTCCTGTGTCTCTGCGCCGCAGGCTTTCGCCAGCCACGTGAGGAAGAAGCCCTGCTCCTCTTCCGTATGCCGCATCTCTTCTTCCTTCGTTTCGCACCTCTCTTTTCCTTCCGCTCCATCGAGCAAGGCTGCCAGAGGCAGCATGTCCTTCTGTGCATTGAGTGCACCTGCCTCATTGACTTCGCGGTCCATATGGATGGCGAGGCTCGGTATCACCAACAGCGGTTTACGAAAGTCCACAAGTCGTACTTCCGGCTGAAACGGGCTCGCACCGCGCAGAACGACCTTGCCTGCCAGCCCCAACGGACGATCAAGCCATGTCCGGAGGATGAGCCCGCCATACGGCTCGACATTCAGACTGCCATAACCATCCTGCACCATCGCCGCCAGCGGCTTCACACGAAAGCACGGAAAGTCCGTATGAGCCGCCGCCATGCGCAGCGCGCCCGGCAGAGCGCCCACAGAAAAAGCGATCAATGACGAACCGTAGACGTCGACGAAATAACGTCCGCCGCACGCCAGCTTCTTCTCCCAGCTCTCCTCTCGCCTGAGCTCCTGGAATCCCGCCCGCCGCAGCCTCGCTGCGATCTCCGTCACAACATGGAAAGGCGATGTGCACCTGCCGATAAAAGCCAGCAGCTCATCTGCCGGATCGTTTGCTTTTCTCATCGAATGGCTTCCTCCGTTCTCCTGTATTTCACAAATTTTTCACAAATACAAAGACGCGCCTTCCCCACGGGCGAGCGCGTCTTTGTATTTGCCGGGCAAAAGCCCTCCTAGAAACTTCCGCCGCGCTCATCAGGGTTCGCGTTCGCCCGAGAGCGTGATCTTTCCCGGGCGCAGCGGCGCCCATATCTCACCCATGCGGTTAAAGCGGGCGGGAGCATCGAGCTCCAGATGCGTATATTCCTTGCCTTCCTCGTAATTCGAGGCAAAGGCTTCCTTCATTCCCCTGAAGCGATGGCGTTCCTCATTATATATGAGGGCAGGATTCGGTACAACATGGTAATCGTCGGAACCTTCCTGCTGTATACCCCAAAAATCACCGCCCTCCATCGTCTGGAAGGTCGGAGGAGTGTTCGGGTTTTCCTTGCGTACCTCCGGATTGGTGCAGGAAAAGGTTTCCACCTGGTACTCCTGCAGGAGATTGCTCGTACGCATCTCGCGCAAACTTTTATCCTCAATGGCATTGACTTTGCCATACTCGTCTACAAAACGGTCGAGCAGCGGCACCTCCGGAGCCGGCGCCGGCTCCGGCTCCGGCTCAGGTTCCGGCTCCGGTTCGGGTTCCGGCTCAGGCTCAGGCAGCGGCTCGGGCATGACAGGCTCGGGCCGCTTTTTTTTCGATGCATCGCTGTTTTCCAGCTTCCAACGCAGATCCCCGAGTTCATTTTTCAGTTTCATGTAACCAACGAGCCCGACAACGATCAAAGCAACAAGCATAAAGATCAGGAAGGCTTCTATCATAATCGTCAGATGATAGAAGTTCTCGACCGTTTCGAGAAGATTCCCCACATTGCCGCGAATCTGTTCAAGTTCCTGCGGATCGACGCGTGCGGCAAGGACGCATTCCCCTGCTGCCGCAAAAGCAGCCGCTGTCAGAGCGGCGATACGCACGCCTGCACGGCTCCCCAGCCTCTTTGCCATTTCCAGCACCCTCTCATCCCGGCAGGCCAGTGCCCTGCCGCACCACTGATCTCATCCGAAGTATTTTGCCTCAAACTCCTCGACAGGCATGGGCTTCGCAAAGAAATATCCCTGAAACATGTCACTGCCGAGCTCCCTGAGACAGTCGACCTGCTCCTGCGTTTCCACGCCTTCCGTAATGACGCGCATGCCAAGGCTTTTGGACATGGCGATGACGGAATCGAGAATGACTGCGCTGCGCCGGGGATTTCCCGTCTGGCGCAAAAAGCCCATATCGATCTTCAATATATCGGCCTCTATATCCTTGAGCATGGAAAGCGAGGAATAACCGCTGCCGAAGTCGTCAATCTCAACCTCGAAACCCGCGTCCTGCAGCTGACCGATCAAAGAGCGGTATCGTTCGATATCGCTCATAAGCGCTGTCTCCGTGATTTCGAGCTTGAGCTTTCGCGGCTCAATCCCATGCCTTTTGACAATATCGAGCATTGTCTGGTAGATATCAATATGGAGCAAATCGCGCACGGAAATATTAACGGAGAGATGCAGCCTCTCCTTTTCCGTGCCCTGCCAACGCCCCAGAAGCGCTGCCGCCTCTTCCCAGACGTAATGGTCCAGGAGATGCACAAGTCCTGCATTTTCCAAGATGCCGATGAACTGTCCCGGCGTGAGAAGGCCTTTTTCCGGATGCTTCCAACGCACAAGCGCCTCAGCCCCCAGAAGCGCACCCTCCACCGATACCTGCGGCTGCAAATAGACGGCGAACTCTTTTTTCGCCAATCCCGCATCAAAACCGCCCAAAATCTCTTTTTCACGCAGGGTACGTTCCATCAGGGCATCGTCATAGTAGGCAATCCTGCAGCTGTTCTCATTCCGCAGCAGAGTGAGCGCGAGATGCGCCCGATCGCACATGACAGAAACAGGCATCCCGGGCTCTTGGATCTCGTAAATGCCGAGATGGATATTGAGCTTGTAGGCTTTGCTGTCGATACATTTTGCAATCAGCTCCAGGCGTGTGAGAAGATTTTTCTCGCTGAAGCGCCCCTTTTCGACATAGGCGGCGAAATGATCCCCGTGCAGCCGTCCGCAGACGCCGGAATCCATGGCGATTTCCACAAAAAAGTCCGCCAGTCCCTTGAGGATCTCATTGCCCTTTTCCTGTCCAAAAAGCTCGTTGACAAGCTTGAAATCCTTGATATTGGAGCAGACGATGCAGCGCTCTCCCTTGAGACCGTAATCCAGCTCCTCGCGCACAGCCTCATAGAAGCCCTCGTCATTGTAGAGCCCCGTGAGCTTATCAAGTGCCCAGCGCGTATCCTGCTGCCCCGGTTCCTCCTGATTTTTATCGTAGACGGAATAATAGTAGCCCTTGTAGCGGCTGTCCACATCGAAGAGCTTTTCACCCGTCACGACATAAGTAAACTTCTCCCCCGCGATAAAAAAATCCTGCTCCCATGAAGCGCTATTTTTCTCAGGATCTTCCGCGCTCTCGTCCTTGACCCACGCATTGAAAAAACGCTGCAGCAAAAGCAGTTCCCCAGGCGGCACCTGGAAAAGGCGGTACGCCTCGAGATTGGCATAGATGCATTCATCTTCCACATTGAAACAAATTGCCCCGGCGTTCGCCCGCTTGATGCTGCGCGAGAGAAGCTGCAGCAGGTCGCGGTCGCGCATCTCACGCAGCGCTTCGTTCCTTGGGTACTTCGTCACAAGCTCCATCGCGCAGGAGACGACATCTCCTCCGGCAAGCACGACCTCGACAGGCGCCGAAAGCACATGGAAAACCTGATCGCCCATGATCTCGTCCTTTTCCAATTTCGACTGCGTCTTGCTCGCACAGAAGCTCGTGCAGTGGCGGCAGCGGCGTGAACGCCCCCATGTGCTGAAACAATGCCCTTCAAGCTGGATGCTCCCATCGTCCTCGAAGTAGATCTCAGCGCATGCCGCCACATCCACGAAACGCACGATGTCGTAGATCGGCGCAAGGTTTTCCTTTAGACGGCGCACCTCTTCCACAGTGAATCTCGCCATGCGTCTTCCCCCTTGTACCGCGGTATAGATAGTACGACCATCACCCCGGGTCTTTTCTCTTAAATCTCATTATTTTCTCCGTCTATTTTACCATGTATACGGGCGGTGCACAATATCCATAAAGTGGATCATTCGACCTCGCAGCATCTATTCTCATCATTATATCATGACCGGCTCATTCTCGCTCAGCGAGGCGGAAATCCTTCTTTTTATTATTCTTCATTCTGATATCCTCTCCATGAAATAAGACCTCTGCCGTAAAAGCGGGCAAAGCCGTCATCTAAATGCTTTTCCGGCATTACAACACATGACGTACAGCAAAGGACGGCGGCGCGCAGAGGCGACGGCAGGCAGCCGCTTCGGGCAGGCATTCCATGCAGGAAGACAGGGATTTTCCTCCGACGAGCATCCCGGGCGCAATCTCCAGAAGGGGCAGAAGCACGAAAGCGCGTTTCTCAAGATAGGGATGCGGCAGGCAGAGATCGGGCAGCTGCAGCACAAGGTTTCCGTCCCCCGTGCCGTCGTCCGCACAGAGTAAATCGATATCGATCGTGCGCGGCCCCCAATGCGTGCGTCGAACACGCCCCAGGGCGCGCTCGACGGCCTGTGCCCGACGCAGCAGAACGAGCGGCAGAAGACGCGTCCTGAATACGGCGACGGCATTGATGAAATCGTCCTGTTCCGTATCGCCCCAAGGCGGCGTACCATAAAAAGAGGATACACGAACAAGCCGGGTATCCTCCAGATGCGCGAGCAGGCGCAGGGCCCGCCGCAAGGAAGCGCGCCGGTCGCCCATGTTTGCGCCAAGACCGATATAGATGAGATAGGGAGCGGACGCAAGTCCGGGACGCATTTCCTCTCCCGTCTTCAGTATACGAGAGCACGTCCTGCGGCTCATGTGCGGCTCCTCTCGATACGCACGCAAACATCTTGAAAATCGCCGCCTATAGGCGCCATGGGCTTGTGCACGGCGACTTCGATGCGCTGCAGGGGATACTCAGCGAGAATGCGGGAAGCGATTTCCTCCGCCACCCTTTCTATGAGGTTTCGCGGCGTCCCCTCGACAATGCTGCGGATCGAGTCAAAAACAGCTGCATAGTTCACCGTATGGCTCAGATCATCCGTCTTCCCGGCTTTCTGCATATCGAGATAAAGCACGGCATCGACGAGAAATTTCTGTCCTTCTCCCCGCTCCTCCGGCAGGCAGCCATGAAAGCCGAAAAAGGCCATCCCCAAAAGTTCAATCCTGTCCTGCATACTTCCTTCCCTCCAATATGGCATCCGCCATGCGGCACATGCGCACGACCGGTTTCACATCATGCACGCGCAGAACGGAGCATCCTGCCGCCATGCCGAGCACGCAGGCCGCCCCTGTCGCCTCCAGACGCTCCTCGACAGGAAGCCCCAGCGCATATCCGATAAAGCTCTTGCGGCTCGCGCCAAGAAGCAGAGGATAACGCTCGCCGTCAAGCTCCGCAAGCTCTGCGAGGCGATGCAGTACGATGAGATTCGCCGCCGGTTCCTTGCCGAAGCCAATGCCGGGATCGAGCAGCAGCAACTCTCTGGAAAGCCCTGCCGCATCGGCAATAGAAATACTTTCGCGGAAAAAATCCTTCATTGTGGCGATGATATCCTTCGCGTAATGCGTGTCCTTCCGGTTGTGCATGACGACGACCGGCGCACCCTTTTCCGCCGCAATGCGCGCCATCGCCCCGCGCGTCTCTTGCGCATACTGCAGCCCCCATATATCGTTGAGGATATCCGCACCGAGACGAAGCGCCTCCCGCGCCGTCTCGGCCTTGAAGGTGTCGATGGACAGCGGCACGGGAATCTCGGGCGCAATGCGCTCAAGAAACGGCGCCAGACGCGAAAGCTCTTCTTCCGCGCCTACGGGAACAAAACCGGGGCGCGAGGACTCCGCGCCGATGTCGATGATGTCGGCGCCGTCCTCCACCATCTGCAAGGCGTGAGCGAGCGCCTTGTCCAATGTATTCCATTTGCCGCCGTCCGAAAAGGAATCGGGCGTCACATTCAGTATGCCCATGACAAGCGATTTTGCACCAATCGTCAGCTCCTTGCCCGAGGGCAGGCGATAGATGCGCCTAGGACGCGCCGAGGGCAGGGCAAATCCGCCTTCCTGCCGCAAAGCCGTGTCCGTGCACGCCCCGTCCGTCGCTCTTCTTTCCATATCATCACCCCCTCCGCAGCAGCTCCCATGCTTCGCGCCTAAGCCCAGCGTCGTCGGCAATGCAGCCGTCTGCCTCAGAAGTCAGCGTCCGCGTCCCCGGCGCGGCCTCGCTGCGCATCATCATGCAAAGCTGCTGCGCCTCAACAACGACGAGCACCCCCTCGGCGCCCAAACCCCGGGAAACGGCCTCCGCGATTTCGCGCGTGAGGCGCTCCTGCAGCTGCGGCCGCCGCGCCAGGATATCGACGACGCGCACGAATTTGCTGAAGCCTGCAATCTTCCCGTCTCCCGGCAGATAGGCAATATGCACCTCGCCGAAAAACGGCACGAGATGATGCTCACAAAGCGAATAAAACGGAATATGCTGCACAGCTGTAAGCCCCCGCGTTTCTGTCTCAAAAAGTTCTCCCCAGGCCGCATCCGCCGTCTTCCCACAGCCGCCGAAAAGCCACTCGAACATTTCCGTCACCCGTTCCGGCGTACGCTCCATGCCCTCTGCCGCAAGATCAAGTCCCATAGCTGCAAGAAATTGACGCATCGCCGCGCTTGCCTTTTCGTTCACCGAATCCCCTGCCTTCCTGCAAACGATATGAAAATAAGGGCGCGAAATCCGCGCCCTCGTAAAATCCTTTCAAAATGGTGCGCTCGGCGGGAGTCGAACCCACGCTTTCAGCTCCGGAGGCTAACGTCCTATCCACTGGACTACGAGCGCATTAAGGACAATATATCATCTTTTCATGGGAAATGTCAATTCTTATTTGCATCTCGCCGTCGCCGGGGAAGATTGCTGGGTTAAGGCCACGCTAATAATAGATTTCTGTAAGACGTGAGGGCCGCGCCGATGTGTGAAAATGGGGGCTGAATTTATCCGTTTCCTTGCCACCTCTCATTTGAGAACTTCATACGGATAGACCGCCAGCGCCCCGTCCCTGTATTCACCGATGAACACATCCTTGAGGTTATAGCCCATTTCCCTGAGAGCTGCATCGAGCCAGATGCGGTTCTTGTCAATAAGGTCGAGAGCGTCGTCGTCAATCTGCCCGTCGAGAACAATCGGGTAACGCGCATTCTGCTCACCGTACTGGATGACCGTGATCTGTCCGTTCGGCTCAAGCACGGCGCGTTTCACGTCCTTGATGAAATAGACGCCCGCCATGCGCAGCTTCAAGTGGATGTCATGCGCCAGAAGCCCATGCCTCATACACTCCTCCACATCGAGCTTACCGCGTTCGATGAGCACAGAGGGATTGCCGTCGATGAATGATTTGACGGAACCGTTCGTCGCCTTCAAGTATTTCAGGATCAGGACAAGCATCGTCCAGGCGATGAGCACGAGTATGAATTCCAGCACAGAAATGGCGTCATTGTAAATGACGCCGCCGATGATGCCGCCGAGGACATAGTTCTGCACTTGGTCGGTCGCGGAACTCGGCGCAAGATTTCCCTTCCCGAGAAGATTGATCTGCAGAACAAGGCACAAAAGTCCAAGCGCCAGCTTCAAGAGCACTGCAGAATATATCAGCATATGGATTGCCCCCTTACATATCCTTGTCGACAATTTTTACATCGCGTGTCATCAGATGTGTTTTCTCATATTTGAAAGAGGTATAGTCCGCATTGAAAGTCACCTCGTAGTAATCGCCCCCGGTCTCAACGAGCATTCCCTGTTTCAAATGCGTGGAATTCGTGCGGATCTCCTCGGGAGAAAGCTGCATCTCCTCGGCCAAATTATTCAAAAAAGAGGCCATGCGCGAGGTCTGCTCTGTATCATCCCTTGTTTTGCTGTAGTTGTTCCACTGATTGCCGCCAAGAAATGCGACGGCGAGAAACAAAATGACGATGAGATCGCGGTAGCGCGTGACGAGGCGGTTCCTGAAATACTTGAGAATCATGAAGAGCAGCGCTGCAAGTGCCAGGAACGAGAGAATATACTCCACAAGATTGTTGAGCTGACTGTGAGCAACGATATACGCATACGTATAAAACTGCAAAAAAGCACCTCCTCTAGAGGAAACAGGCATTGCCGGCAATCTTGCGGGAACCCCCGCCGGCAAAAATCAGCGCACGAAGTACGGTTTCAGCGCTAAGGTCAGAAAAAAAACGACGGCGGAAACAACGACGATGGTCGCCCCTGCCGCCATATTGCAGTAATAGGCGGCGACGAGGCCCGTGACGCCGGAAAAGAGTGCGATGGCGACGGAGAGCAGATGGTAGCCCTTGACATCCTGCGCGATATTGCGGGCAGCGGCAGCGGGCAGCACGAGAAGTGAATTGATGATGAGGAGCCCGACCCACTGGATGCTGACGGCGACGACGACGGCAAGCACGGAAGCGAAAAGCGCCTCAACGAAGAAGGCCGGTATCCCTCGGCTTCTCGCAAAGGACGGGTTGATGGAGAGCACGAGAAGCGAATTGAATACCACGGCCCAAACGAGAACGACAGCAAGAAACACGAAAAAGAGCGCCTGGATTTCTTCCGGCGAGATCGAAAGCAAATCCCCGATCAAATACGAGGAAAATTTATTGAACCCTCCGCCATAGCTCATAAGCATGAGGCCGAGGGCGATGCCCGTCGAGGAGAAAACGCCGATGATCGTATCCGTCGAGGCGCTGCTCCGGCTTTTGATATAGGTGATGAGAAACGCAAAAACGACGGAGAAAATGACGAGAGAGAAGCGCGGCGAAAACCAGCCGAGCAGCACGCCGAGGGCAAGTCCCGTAAAGGCTCCGTGGCCCAAAGAGTCCGAGAAAAAAGCCATGCGGTTGGAAACAACCATCGTACTCAAAAGCCCGAAGAGCGGCGTCACGAGGAGGACGGCGAGAAAGGCGTTCTGCATGAAGCCGTGCTGCAGCCAGGCAGCCGGCAATGAGCCGAGAAGCGTATAGATCATTTCCATCCGCCTTCCTCCCCTCTCCCGCTTTCAGGCAAGGCATCGGCCCCTGCGGTTCCCGCCTCATCCAGCGCCCCCGTCTCCAAGGAGCCGTCCGCAATTTCCGCACCGGCGAGCATACCGAAAATCTTCTTTGTACGAGCATCGGAAAAAACCTCGGACGGCGTGCCGCTTGTCACGACTTCATGGTCGAGAAGCACGACTTGATCGGCGTACTTGGCGACGAGGTTCAAATCATGCGAAATCAGAATGATGGCCATGTCCTCCTGCGCGCGCAGTTCAGCCACAATATTATAAAAAAGCTCGAGACCGTTTTGGTCGACGCCCGAAACAGGTTCGTCGAGAAGCAGCAAATCCGGCACGGGATCAAGCGCCAGCGCCAGAAGCACGCGCTGCAGCTCCCCGCCCGAAAGCGCGCCGAGGCGACGGTCGACGAGATGCTCGGCGCGAACGCGAGCCAAGCTCTTCATGACGCGCGGACGCAGCTTTCCGGCTGAGCAGAGCCAGACAGGACGCCGGGAAAGACAAGCCATGAAGATATCCATGACACTCGTCGGCGAGCTCACGTCAAAGTGCAGGTACTGCGGCACATAACCGATGACAGGATGACCTGTGCGCTTTCCCTCAGCATCGGTGTAATGCAGCGTACCGCCGTGCGGTATCTCGCCAAGGATGGCCCGCAGAAGCGTCGACTTCCCGGCACCGTTGGGCCCGATCAGCGCCGTGAGCTGACCGCAGTGCACATGCAGATTCACATGGGAAAAAATCTCCACACGTCCGAAAGAAACCGAAAAATCCTCGATTTTCGTGCAGCAGAGATGGCCACAGTCATCGGCTGAACGGGCACGATGATGCAGAATGGTTTTGAACAAAGGAATTCCCCTTTCCGAAAGGTCAGCGCGTCAGAGCGCGAAAGGCACGGCTCGAGAGAACGAAGCAAAAGAGCGCATAAAAGGCGAGTACGGCAGCGGATCCCCAGGCCACCTCCGTACCGGCGCCCAAACCGCGCAAGAGATAACTCGCATGCGTGAGCGGCAAAAGCTCGATGAGAAGCCGCACCGCATCGGGCAGAGCCTGCGTGGAGAAAAACGTGCCGCAAAGAAACGACATCGGCAGCAGGACATAGGTGTTGACCTGTCCCATCTCCTCATACGTCTCGATCTTCATCGCCGCAAAAAAGCCGATTTCAGCAAAGATCACGCAGTTCAGGACGAGTACGAGCAGAAAGAACGGTGTGATTTCAATATGCGCTCCGAAAAAAAATGCCAGCACCAAGATGATGGCGGACGATATAAGGCCGCGCAGCACGGCCGCGAGCACCTTGCCGATGACGAAGGCCTCGGGCTGAAGCGGCGCCACAAGATATTCCTCCAGGCTCTTGTGGTAAATCCTTTCGGCATGCACCGGTATCACGCTGTTGAAGCTGATATTCATCGAGTTCAGCGCCAAGATGCCCGGTACGAGAAAATCGAGATATGTACCCGAGGATACCGTGATGCTTCGCCCAAGCCCCCAGCCGAAAGCAACGAGATAGAGGAGAGGCGCAACCATGCGGCTCAGAATGAACTTCGCAAGGCGACGCTTCAGAACAATCCAGTCGCGCCAGAAAACCGTCCATATATCATAAAGCACTACAGCCCCTCCTTTCGCCCCGTGATTTCGATAAACGCATCCTCCAGGCTGGAGCGGCGGATGCCTGCCGCAGCTTCGAGCCCCGCCGCAAAGGCGGCAGCCTCCTCGCGCAGCGGAAAATAGCGATACTCGCGTCCCTCCGCGCCGTCCCACTCAACGACGAAGCGCCCGAGCCTTTCCGTCAGGGTGTGAGGCGCATCCAACGCACAGAGACGGCCGCGGTTCATGATGGCAACACGCGCGCAGAGGCTCTCCGCCTCCTCGATGTAATGCGTCGTCAGAAGCACCGTCACGCCGTCATGCGCCATACGGCGGATGACCTCCCAAATGCGCCGCCGCACCTGCGGATCGAGCGCAACCGTCGGTTCATCGAGGAAGAGAATCCGAGGCCGATGTATGAGGGCGCGCGCAATCAGCAGCCGTCGCTTCATGCCGCCCGAAAGGCGGCGCACGGGATCGCGCCCCACGTCTTCCAATTCGACAAAATGCAGAAGCTCGGCAATGCGCTCACGGCGCTCCCTCGCCCCTATATGGTGCAGACGGGCATGAAGCTCGAGGTTCTCGCCCGCCGTCAAATCCTGATCGAAATTCACCTGCTGCGGCACGACTCCGATCAACTTCTTGATTCGCGCCTCATGGCCCGCAAGCGGTTCCCCTCCGTAGAAAATCCGGCCTTCCGTCGGCTGTGTGAGCATGGTCAGCATGCGGATCGTCGTCGTTTTTCCCGCACCGTTCGGACCCAGAAGCCCAAAGATCTCTCCCGGCTCGACAGCAAAAGAAATTCCATCAACGGCCCGCTTCGCGGTTTTTTTCCCCGCCGTGTCCGTATGAGGGAATTCCTTTACAAGATTTTCTACGCGAATCAAGATTCTGCCCCCCAGATTTCTCCCATTTTCCTCTTTATTTTTAGTAGATTACTACAGAGAACGCCGCCCGTCAACCATACGGAGGAAAAATATCCAAGCGCGCAAAAAGGAGCTGCTGCAGCAGCTCCTTTTATGCTATCATCCTTTAAAAAATTTTTTCAGCGTATCCGTAAACGTCTGCTGCTCGGGATTGACACTTTCGCCGCAGAGATCGCCGAACGCCTTCAGGGCTTCCTTCTGCTTCGCCGTAAGGCGCTGCGGAGTCAAAACCTTGATGCGCACATGCTGGTCGCCGCGTCCCGAGCCGCGAAGATGCGGGATGCCCTTGCCGCGCATTCTGAGCACCGTGCCGGACTGGATGCCTGCCGGAACCTTGAGATCGGCTTTGCCGTCGATGGTCGGTACGGCCACGGTATCGCCGAGCGCCGCCTGCACAAAGGAAATCGGCACCTCGCTGATGACATCGGCGCCGCTTCTCCGGAAAAGCTTATGCTCCCGCACATAGATGTAGACGTAAAGATCGCCGCTCGCGCCGCCGCGCCGGCCGGCCTCGCCTGCGCCGGGAATTCGCACGCGCTGTCCCTGATCTATGCCGGCCGGAATCTTGACCTTGACCTTGCTGTTCGTGCGTCTGTGCCCCGAACCGCCGCACTTTTTACAAGGATTCTTCACGACCTGTCCCGTACCGCCGCAGCGGCTGCAGGGGCGTGAAGTCATGAAATTCCCCAGCGGCGTGCGCTGTGCCTGCTGCACCTGCCCCGTGCCATGGCACTCGGGGCAGGTCTCCGGCTTCGTTCCCTCCGCCGCGCCCGTGCCGTGACAGGCATCGCAGTTCTCCGTACGCGGGATGCTAAGCTCGACTTCCTTTCCGAAAGCCGCCTCCTCGAACGTAAGCTCAAGGTCATAGCGCAGATCGTCGCCGGTCTCCGGGCCGGCCGGACGCCGCCCGCCACCGCGCCCGCCGCCGAAGAACATGTCAAAGATGTCGCCCATGTCCCCGCCGCCGAAACCGCTGAAACCACCGCCGCCGAAACCACCGAAGCCGCCGAAACCACCGCCGCCTGCGCCTGCGCCGCCGCCTTCAAAAGCCGCGTGTCCGAACTGGTCGTACGTCGCTTTCTTCTGCGGGTCGGAGAGCACCTGATACGCCTCATTGACTTCCTTGAACTTTTCGGCGGCTTCCTGCGGCTTGTCGCGGTTCAAATCCGGATGGTACTTGCGCGCCATTTTTTTAAAGGCTTTCTTTATATCCGCCTCCGAAGCGCCTTTCTGGAGGCCGAGCACCTCATAGTAATCGCGTTTCTCACTCACAACAAACACCTCATAGCGCCCATGGCGCCCATAACATCTATAGCAACAAAGGTGTGGAGCATGAACCCCACGCTCCACACCCTCCGTCGTTCATACGCTTATTTCTCGTCCTTGACTTCCGTGTACTCAGCATCGACGACATTCTCATCATCGGCCTTCGCACCGGAAGAAGAGTCAGCGCCCGGCTGCGGACCCGCACCGGCTGCGGCTTCCGGGCCGCCCGCCTGCTGGTATGCCGCCGCGCTCATCTCGTAGAGCGGCTTTTCAAGCTCCTCGGTCGCCTTCTTGATGGCGTCGTTGTCCGTGCCCTTCAAAGCCTCCTTGACCTTGTCGGCAGCGGCCTGCACTTCGTCCGCCTTCGCCTTGTCGACCTTGTCGCCAAGATCCTTGATCGCCTTCTCCGCCTGATAGACGGTCGAATCGGCGCGGTTTCTGATCTCTACGGCTTCCTTCTGCTTCTTGTCCTCAGCCTCATGCGCCTGGGCTTCCTTGACCATGCGGTCGATGTCGTCCTTGCTCATGCCGCTGTCGGACTGAATCGTGATCTTCTGCTCCTTGCCCGTACCGAGATCCTTCGCGGAAACATGCACGATGCCGTTCGCGTCGATGTCAAAGGCGACCTCGATGCGCGGAACGCCGCGCGGCGCAGGAGGAATATCGGAAAGCTCGAAACGGCCGAGCGTCTTGTTGCCCGCAGCCATCTCACGCTCGCCCTGCAGGACGTGGATGTCGACAGACGGCTGGTTGTCCGCTGCCGTCGAGAAGACCTGGCTCTTCCTGACAGGAATCGTCGTGTTGCGCTCGATGAGCTTCGTCGAAACGCCGCCCAAGGTCTCGATGCCCAGGGAGAGCGGCGTGACGTCGAGGAGCAGCATGTCCTTGACCTCGCCGACGATGATGCCTGCCTGGATCGCCGCACCGATGGAAACGCACTCATCCGGATTCACGCTGCGGTCCGGCTCCTTGCCGAAATAGCCCTTGATGGCTTCCTGCACGGCAGGAATGCGCGAGGATCCGCCGACAAGCAGCACCTTGTCGATGTCCGAAGGCGAAAGACCCGCATCCGACATAGCCTGACGCGTCGGTCCCATCGTGCGCTCGACGAGGTCATGCGTGAGCTCGTCGAACTTGGCGCGCGTGAGCTTCAGATCGAGATGCTTCGGCCCCGTAGCATCCGCCGTGATGAACGGCAGGTTGATCGGCGTTTCCATCATGCTCGAAAGCTCGATCTTTGCCTTTTCCGCCGCTTCGAGGAGGCGCTGTGCGCTCATCTTGTCGGCAGAGAGATCGATGCCGTTTTCCTTCTTGAACTCCGCGACCATCCAGTTCATGACGGCGTGGTCAAAATCATCGCCGCCGAGGTGCGTGTCGCCGCTCGTCGCCTTGACCTCGACCATGCCCTCACTGAGCTCGAGAATCGAAACGTCGAACGTACCGCCGCCGAGGTCAAAGACGAGAACCGTATGCTCACCGCCCTTGTCGACGCCGTATGCCAAAGATGCCGCCGTCGGCTCGTTGACGATGCGCAGCACATCGAGGCCCGCGATCTTTCCCGCGTCCTTCGTCGCCTGACGTTGGCTGTCGTTGAAGTACGCCGGCACCGTGATGACCGCCTGTGTCACCGTCTCGCCGAGGTAGGCTTCCGCATCCGCCTTGAGCTTCTGCAGCACCATCGCCGAAATCTCCGGCGGCGTATAATCCTTGCCGTCGATCGAAACCTTGTAGTCTTTCTCGCCCATGTGGCGCTTAATCGACGCGATCGTGCGGTCGGGATTCGAAACGGCCTGGCGTTTTGCCAGCTGGCCGACGAGGCGCTCGCCCGTCTTCGTGAAACCGACGACGGACGGCGTCAAGCGGCTGCCTTCCGGATTCGTAATGACGACCGGCTTGCCGCCCTCCATAACGGAAACGACGGAATTAGTTGTTCCCAGATCAATACCGATTGCTTTTGCCATGATGAAACTCCTCCTATTGTTTGCGGAAAGCACCAAAAATCCAATGCTTCCCTGAAAATCTATGCTAAGGATAAATCCTCTGTTGTCTTAATTCGAAACGACCTGCACCATGCTCGGGCGCACGACACGCCCCTTGACCATATAGCCCCTTTGCAATTCCTGCTCAATCATGTCGTCCTCCTTTTCAGGATCCTGAACGCGCATGACGGCCTGATGAAAGTTCGGATCGAATTTCCTCCCTTCCGTCTCGATGGGCTCAAGCCCATTTTTTGCCAGCAGCTCCTGCATCTGCTTATAGATCATGGAAACGCCTGTGCGGAAGCTGTCCAAATCGGGAACTTCTGCGGAAAGAGCTCGCTCGAAATTGTCCAGAAGCGGCAGAAGATCCGTGATAATGCCTTGTATGACGACATCGCCAAGCTCCTCACGCTCCTTTTGGGAGCGGCGCCGGAAATTATCGAAATCCGCGCGCAGGCGGAGCATCTGGGCATCCTTCTCCTGCAGCTCATTTTCGAGCTGCTGAACCCGTCCGCTGAGTTCCCCGCCTTCAGCCTCTTCGGCCGCCTCGGCATCCTCGGGATTCCCTTCGGCCGTTTCTGCCTCTCCAGGCTCGAAAGCCGGTTCATCATCGCTTTCTCCGCCAGCTTCCGCCGCTTCCGCCTCGTCAATCTCCCGCTTCATTTCCTCGAGCTTTTCCTCGTCCTTCTTCTTCATCTCATCCTTCATGAATGATGGCATTTCCTTCACCTCTTATTCCATGCCCGTCCGCTGCCGGCGGAAAAGCACGTCCTGTATTGCGCCGCTACCAGCGGAAAGGCTCGACGACCCTGGCTATATGGCAGTTCAGATACTCCAAAAGCGCCATAGCCTTGCCGTACTCCATGCGCGTGGGGCCGAGAACGGCAATCGTGCCGAGACGCTCGCCGTCCAGATGATACGTCGCCGTAATGACGCTGCAGTCCTGTATGCCGCTGTACTCATTCTCACGTCCAATCGTGACGGCAAGTCCCTCCCGCGCCTGTTTTTGCAGGATTCCTTTCACAAGCTCTTCCTCTTCCAGTAGGGAGAGGAGCGAGCGCACACGCCCCACGTCGTGGAATTCCGGCTGCTCCAGCATCTCCGTCGTACCGCCGAGGTAGAGCCGCTGCTCCTTTTTCTCCTCATCCAGCGCCTCATGAATCAGTTCCAGCGCTGCCTGATAAAGCGATTCGTCCATCACTTCCGCGCGGATGCGCTTCAAGACCGCAGAACCGATCGAAGCCAGGCGTTCGCCCGTCAAACATCGGTTGATGATCTCCGCCATACGCTGGAAATCATGAAAGTCAGAACCGGACGGCATCTTTAAGACACGGTTTTCCACAAAGCCTGCATCCGTCATGAGAACGGCAATGACCCGCTCGGCATCAAGGGGCAGAAACTGCAGTGTGCGAAAGGACACCTGCGCAAGCTGCGGCGCAAGCACAAGCGCGAGATTCCTCGTGACGCGTGAAATAACTTTCGCCGTCTCCTGAAACACACTCTCGATGCGCCTCACCCTTGCCTTGTACCAGCGATCGATCAGCACCTTTTCTCTCTCGCCGATCGGCGCAGGAGAAAGAAGATTGTCCACATAAAGACGATAGCCCTTCGAGGAAGGGATGCGCCCGGAGGACGTGTGCAAATGCTCCAGATAGCCCATCTCTTCAAGATCCGCCATCTCGTTGCGGATTGTCGCCGGACTGACGCCGAGGTCGTGCCGCCGTGCAACCGCACGCGAGCCGACCGGCTCTGCCGACGAGATATAGTCATCGATGACCGCCTGCAGGATGCGCCGCTTCCTTTCATCAAGCATTTTCACACCCCCCAACAAGATTCATAGCCATGCTGTTAGCACTCAATCCGCTTGAGTGCTAACCCATGACTAAAATATACACGACAAAGGTCAAAAAGTCAACATGTTTTTTTGACCTTTGCAAAAAAGTTTTGCTCTATGAAAAAGAAAAGAGAGGAGGCTCTGCGCCTCCCCTTCTTATACCGCAATATCAATATTGTTTCCCAGCGTGGGGTCAAGGCTTCCGCCCAATTCTTCAAGAAGCTCGCCGACAGCCTCCTCGGTCGTATCCATCGCCATCTTCATGACCGAAATGCCGAGCTGCTGCGTGTAGCGCGCCTGGCTCATATCAACCGACATCGCCGCAATGCTCATATCCATACCCATGCCCCCTTCCTTTGTTTCTTTTATCGTGATCTTCGGCGAAACGCTTAAGTTTCACCCCGATCTTCCACACCTTGCAGTGCGCACATATCATCCGTGATTTCTTCATGCGAGTACGATGCCGCACTTCTCCACGCCCCAGTTCCCCAGATCTTCCAAAGCTTCATAAAGATCCGCCACATGGGAAGCCACTAAAATTTCATACGTTTCCTTTTTCTGCCGCAATTCTTCGCCTGCGATCAACGGAACGCCCTCCCATTGTTCGCCCTTGCCGTCTATGTCTTTCACAGCGATAAAAGCTGCATTGCCCCCATTCTGCTGCACGGCAAAACGAGCATACTGCTCGTCATAGGCGTAAATGATCAACGGCTTCCGGCTCTCAAGAAAAGCAATCCTGCGAAGTTCCGGCAGATATTCATAAAAGATCTCTTTTTGCTCTTCCTGCCATTCATGTGCGACAAAACCATGGCAGAAAAAAAGCACTGTCAAAGCACGATCTTCTATGATTCGCGGCACAATCTCCCGCAAATGCTTGCAACGCGCTTTGAAAGACTGTTTGGCGACCTCGTTTTTGCGTGTTGTCGTCAGACTCCCCGCATGTTCGCGGTAATGATAGAGAACCTCCTTGATATGCCCTATGCGTCCATAACGCAGCATGATGCGCATCCAGTATTCGTAATCCTCGATAAGAAACATCTCCGGATCATAGCCGCCAATCTCTTCCGGAACCTCTCTGCGATAGAGAAAGCACGCTCCGATACGATTGTCGTAAAACGACATCACGGGATCCGCATCAAATCGATCGCTTTCATCATGCGTCACATTGCCTGCTTCATCCATCATATCCAGAGAAGCGTTCACCATCATCGTTTCGGGAAAACGGTCGAGATAGTCCGCCATACGCATAAAAGCTTCCGGTAGATACACATTATCATCCGACGTCCATGTCAAATATTTTCCCCGCGCCTCGGCAAAGCCAATATTGAGAGATCGCGGCAGCCTCTGGTTTTCTCTGTTGCGGATGATGTGGATGCGCGGGTCGCGTGCAGCATATTCTGCAAGAATCGCCGGCGTCGTATCCGTAGAGCAGTCGTCCACGACGATGAGCTCAAAGTCTTCCATGGTCTGTGCCAACACACTGTCAAGAGATTCGCGAAGATATCGTTCGCCGTTATAGACAGGAAGGACGACAGAAATCTTCGGCGCTGCCTCATTCTCAGGATGCCCTTGATCGCCTCTTGTATGATCGCCCACAGTCAGAAGCAGGTAGCCTTGTCCCATGATGCCTGCCTCCGGCTCTTCCGTGAACCATCGTTCCAATGCCGTGCGAAGATAATGCCCTTCCGGCAAAAAAGCACGCACCGCATGCATTGCGTCCAAAGTGCTTTCGCGCACATTTCCATAGCCGGCCAAAAGAAATTCATCGAGCAGCGAGTCCTGCGGCATCTCCAAGCCCCACGGCCAAGCCCCCGCTTTTTCCAGCAGATATTTTCCTGCATGATAGGCAAGAGAGTGCGCATTCGGTATCATGGAAACCATCGTACGGCAAACGGGACGCCAGAGAGCAAGCAAACGGATGCGCTCCTCTTTTTGAAAATGTTCCAAGAGCCCTGCCTGAAAGGCAAAATCAAAGCTATCATCGGGAAACGGCAGCTTCTTTGTCGCATCGACGAGCCGCACATCAAGGGAAACGCCGAGCACCTCGGCCGCACGTCGTGCCAAAGCAACGCTTGACTCCGAATAATCAATCGCCGTAGCACGCCGCCCCGCCAAAGCGAGCGCCAGGGATGTTTCGCCGCTGCCGCAGCCAATCTCCAGTACGCGATCCCCGGGCTGCGTCATTTCAAGCATCTTGCGGCTCCACGATACGAGCAAATTATTTTTCACCGTATGAACAACCTGCTCCAACATAGATTCATTGTAAAGTCCGCCCCAGCCCTCTGCATCCAACGGCGTATCGTAATTATTCTTCCCCATAAATCCCATTCCTCTCTAATAAGAACTCCTCAAAAACGCGGTTGCCGAATTTCATGCCTTGTTTTGTCAGGCGGATCGCTGAGGCTGTTTCCTCCAGCAGTCCCGCTTTTTTTAAACGCCGGATCGCCTCCCCGTAGATTTCTCCGATATCCGTCTCAAACTTTTTCCTGAAGCGATGCTTGTCGATGCCTTCAGCTGTGCGAAGCGCGAGGAAGGCGAATTCTTCAATATGGTTTTCACGCGAAGCGGGCTCTTCTTCTCTTGCGGGTGCACGCCCTTCCTCGATGCACGCGATATAACGGCGTATGTCCTCCTCGTTCTCCGTGCGCCGCCCCTGCCAATACGAGTGCGCCGCCGCGCCGAGGCCGATGTAAGGCACATCCTGCCAGTAGGCAAGATTATGGCGGCTCTCCTCCCCCGCCTTCGCGTAGTTCGAGATTTCATAGCGGCGATACCCTAGGTGCGGCAGCTGCTCTGTGATGTAATCGTACATATCGCCTGCCGCATCGTCTGTCGGCAGTGCGAGCCTGCCTTCCGCTTCCATTCGTGCAAAGGGCGTCCCCTCCTCGACGGCAAGGCCGTAGACAGAGATATGGCCGACAGCGAGAGCAGCCGCACGTTCGACGCTCGCCTTGAGATCGTCAAGCGTCTGCTGCGGCAGCCCATACATGAGGTCGAGGCTCACGCGAAAGCCTTCTCCCTGCGCCATGCGCACGGCCTCCTCGGCCTCCCCTGCCGTATGGATGCGCCCGATTGCACGCAGAAGCGGTTGGGAAAACGACTGCACACCGAAGCTCAAGCGGTTGACGCCCGCTTTTCGCAGATGCGTGAGAAGAGCTGCATCGACCGTACCGGGATTCGCCTCAACCGTGAACTCCTCCTCGCCCGTCAGACGAAAGGCAGAGCGCACGGCGGCGACAACAGCGAGGAGGTCGGAGGCGAAAAGCGCCGTCGGCGTGCCGCCGCCGATGTAAACGGTGCGCGCCGCCCCCTCCTGCAGACAGCGAGAGCCCTGCGCCGCAATCTCGCGGCACAGGGCTTCTCGGTAACGCCCCATCAGCGCCTCTTCCCCCGCATAGGAAGGAAAGTCGCAATAAAAGCACTTGCGGCGGCAAAAGGGAATGTGGATATAAACGCCAAAATGCTCCATCCTGTCGCCTCTTTGCTTTCCGCATCCTCCGCGCAGCTCCTGCAGATGCTTTGCGCTCTCCCGCAGCGAAACGGGCGTGCAGGATGCCGCGAGAATCAGTCGATCTTCAAGATTGCCATGAAAGCTTCCTGCGGCACCTCGACGCTGCCGACCGCCTTCATGCGTTTCTTGCCTTCCTTCTGCTTTTCGAGCAGCTTGCGCTTTCTCGATATATCGCCGCCGTAGCACTTGGCGAGCACGTCCTTGCGCATGGCGCGCACGTTCTCGCGAGCGATGATCTTGTTGCCGACAGCCGCCTGGATCGGGATTTCGAACATCTGCTGCGGAATGATCTCCTTGAGCTTCTGCGCCAGCTGACGGCCGCGTGTCGCGGCCCGGTCGGCATGAACGATGGTCGAGAGCGCATCGACAGGGTCGCCGTTCAGCAGGATGTCGAGCTTTACCAGACGCGACTGGCGATAGTCGGCAAGCTCGTAGTCAAGCGAGGCATAGCCGCGCGTCGCGGATTTCAGGCGATCGAAATAATCGTAGATGATTTCACTCAGCGGAATGTGATAGATGATCATGACGCGGTTCGTATCGAGATAGTCCATGCTCTCGAAAGTACCGCGCTTTTCCTGTGAGATCTCCATGACCGGCCCGACATAATCCTTGGGCACGATGACCGTCGCCTTGACAAACGGCTCCTCGATGAAATCGATTTCCGTTGCCGGCGGCAGCTTCGAGGGATTGTCAACCTTCAGCATCGAGCCGTTCGTCTTGTGAACGTGGTAGATGACGGAGGGCGCCGTCGTGATGAGCTTCATGCCGTACTCGCGCTCCAGGCGTTCCTGTATGACATCCATATGGAGAAGCCCCAAAAAACCGCAGCGATAGCCGAAGCCGAGCGCAATCGAGGTCTCCGGCTCGAAAATAAGCGCCGCATCGTTAAGCTGCAGCTTCTCGAGCGCATCCTTGAGGTTGTCATAATCGGCACTGTCCACGGGATAGAGGCCGCAGTAGACCATCGGCGTCACGCCGCGATAGCCGGGCAAAGGCTCGGGCGCAGGTTTCTTTGCACTCGTTATCGTATCGCCGACGAGCACGTCGCGCACATTCTTCAAGCTGCCCGCAACGAAACCGACCTCCCCTGCGGAGAGTTCACCTACATCAACGGGCGCCGGGCGGAAGCAGCCAACGTCCGTCACCTCGAAGGTCTTGCCCGTCGCCATCATCTTGAGCTCCATGCCCTTCTTTATATATCCGTCCATCAGCCGAATATGGGCGATGGCGCCCTTGTAGGAATCGAAATAAGAGTCAAAAATCAGTGCGCGCAGCGGCGCCTCGTCCTCACCGGAGGGGGGCGGCACGCGCTCAACGATTGCATCAAGGATCGCCTCGATGCCCTCGCCCGTCTTGGCCGACGTAAGGATCGCATCCGAGGCGTCAAGGCCGATGGCCTCCTCGATCTCTTCTTTGACGCGGTCAGGCTCGGCGCTGGGCAAATCAATCTTATTGATCACAGGAATGATCTCGAGATCATGTTCCAGAGCCATGTAGACATTGGCAAGCGTCTGCGCCTCGACGCCCTGCGCAGCATCGACGACGAGCAGCGCCCCTTCGCAGGCCGCAAGGCTTCTCGACACCTCATAGGTGAAATCGACATGTCCCGGAGTGTCGATGAGATTCAGCTCGTAAACCTCACCGTCCTTGCCCTTGTAATGCAGTCGAACCGTCTGCGCCTTGATCGTAATGCCGCGTTCGCGCTCGAGCTCCATATTGTCAAGAACCTGTGCTTCCATTTCACGTTCTGTCAACGTCCCCGTGCTTTCGATCAAGCGATCGGCCAGCGTTGATTTTCCATGATCGATATGGGCAATGATCGAGAAATTGCGAATATACTTGTTCTGCATCAAAAAATCCTTCCTTGCGGCGCACAGCCTGCACGCGCCTTAATCCTCGTCGCGCAGAATCCGCCGCTGCGCTCCCGGCTCGAGACTGTAGCGATAAAGCCAAGCCATATGGCTCGCCGTATATGTCCTGAGACGCATAAGGCCCGCATATTCCTTGCTTCCCTGCGGGATGCCGCGGAACGTGAGGTCGGTTTCCTCCAGTCCCTGCCAGCCGCCTGCAGGCGTCCAGACTCTGCCGGACTTGATGCTGACCGTTCCCATCGGCACATTCAGCGCTTTTTTCAGGAACTGCACTTCCGTTACGGTACCGGCCGCATCCTTTTTGGAAATCCATTCCCAAAAAATCAGATGTTCGCCCTTGATGCGCATCGTCGACGTATCGGCAATAGCGCTCTCTTCGGCGCCTTCGTTCGTCTTCACCTTCCAGAGATCGAGCCAGCGATCATCAGCCGTCAGCCGATCAAGTTCGCCCATGCCAAAAACGTTGTCGACAATCGCTGCGTAAAAAGTCTCGTCGTATTGCTGGGAATTCATTTCCTTTTCCGAACGCGCCGTATGGTTCGACCAGATGATATTGCCCGCGCCGTCATAGAAATCCTCTTCCAGATAGCGCAAGGTGCGGTTCTGCGGATTGACCTCGACGAGTGCAAGGCTGCAGGCGAGAGCCGCAGGATCCGGCACAATGTCCTGGATGCCGTAATTGGCGATAGTCTCCTGCGCTCCGCCGTAGCTGAACCCCGTCTTGACCCAGCCCTGTATGACGGTCGGGATGGGATTTTCCATCCCTGCAATATTCAGGCTCTTGATGACACGAACTTCCTGCGGCGCAAAGAATTTGCTGTATTTTGCATCGGAATTGAGCCAATACCAACCTTCATCCGTAGGGGGCGCCGCCATCGCAGCAGACGACAGTGCAGCAAAAAAAAGCACGGAACAGACGATGCCGATAAAATTCCGGAGCATCTTTCCCAAAATAATTTCCTCCTTTTCCCTTCTTTCCTTAAGAACTCCTCAATAACTCCACATATTCTATTTTACCATGAAACCCCAAGAGGTCAAGCTGAAGGCGCAGACCGATTGGCTAGGTTTCTGTAAGGGCGGCGCACAATGTCCACAACGTGGACGTTTGTGCGTGTAGCTTAGCGTGAAAGCCCAAGAAGGCAAGCTCCCAAGGGCGCAGACTGATTGGCGGGGAAGTGCTGATAAAATGAAGTCCGTCAGATCGGGGCAGATTTTTCGTTCGATCAAGAAGACAAACCGGACGCATAGCGGGGCTATGCGTCCGGTTTGTCGACGCCGAGCGAGCGGAAAAGATGCGCTGAGATGGCGGGCTGAATTTATCAGCGCTTCCCCGGGTTTCTGTAAGGGCGGCGGACAATGTCCACAACGTGGACGTTTGTGCGTGTAGCTTTTTAAAAGTCCCTTACCGTGCCCATAGCCGGAAAGCAGAACTTCCCCCGCGAACGGGGGAAGAAAAACAGCCGATTTCGCATCGCGGGTTTACCCCAGCGGTACGACTTCACGCTCCCTGCGGCTGAAGCGAAGCGTCGTTTCGTAGCCGAAACGGCGCGCATAGGCGACGGCCTCGTCGTTGTATGCGCCGGCATCCTCCGGCTTATGTGCATCCGAAGTGGTGATGACGGGCAGATGATGCGCTGCCGCCAAGCGCATGAAGTCCTCATAAGGTGAGATTTCCTTGACGGGGTAGCGATAGAGCGTCCCCGTATTGATATCGACAGCCATGGATGCCTTTTCCATAGCATTTACGGCACGCTCCAAGAACGGCACGGCATCGAAATCGGGGAAATGGCAAAAGAGGCGGATGTTGAACGGATGCCCAAGCACATCGTAAAGCCCCGAGGCACAGAGTTTCTCGATTTCTTCCGTATACCATTCGTAAATGTCCCGCAGCGAAAGCTCCTCCCAATGCGATTTGATCTCCGAAGAATCGTACGCCCAGCCCCGGATGAAATGAACCGAACCGATGACATAGTCGAAGTCCCAGCGACCGAGGATTTCCGCCACTTTTTTCTGATCTTGGAAGTTGCAGACCTCGATGCCCGTCTTGACCGCATGGTTCTTTCTAAGCTTTTCCATAAAGGAAAAATACTCGTCAAGCGTGTACTTGAACTTGTTCTTTTTCAGCCATTTCTGCTGGAAACTGCCGATAAAGGAATCGTCCAGCACGAGATCCTCGTAGTAGAGCGCCTCAAATTCGGGAAAGGTATGGCTGTGCTCGGAAAAACCGATTTCCGCCACGCCGCGCTCCCCTGCCGCACGAAAAAAACCCTCCGCCCAGTTTTCATCATAGGAGCCGTATTCCAGATGCATGTGATAATCGAGTTTCATTTGCTTCGCTTGCCTTTCTTTTTTCTTCCCTGCCGAAAGCAGCGTCTCGGCTCTTTCGTCCTGACGCTTCCCTGCATGACGGCCGGCCCGCACTAAATCCTTCCTTCATCCAACAGGCGGCGCAGGACGCGCATCACGCCATGCTCACGATTGGAAGGTGCGATATGCTTTGCCGCAGCCTTGGCCTCCGGATGCGCATTCTCCATCGCATAGCTCTCTCCCACGGCCCCGAGCATTTCGATATCGTTGAGATAATCGCCGAACGCCATGCACTCCTCAGGCTTCACATCGAGGAGCTCCTGCACGCGGCGCACGGCCGCCCCCTTGTTCGTCCTCTTGTTCATGATGTCGATCCAATACTCCGAGGACACGACGACCTTGACATCCTCCCCAAGCGTGCGCAGACCGGGATAAATCGTATGCTCGGCATCGGCATGCAGGGGGTCGCAGAAGGAGAACTTGATCGCCTCATCCCGCACCTCGGAAAAATCCGCTACGATGCGGTATTCCGTGTAGTAATACGTCATCTGGCGGAAAAATTCCTCGTTGCGGCTCGTCACATAAGCGCATTCCTTGCCGCACCAAACGGCATAAGCTTCCGGAATCGCCGCCGCACGGCGCAAAATCTCCCTGCAAAAAGCAGGCGCTATGGTATCGGACGAAATCTCCTTGCCTTGCCGCACGACATAGGCGCCATTTTCTGCACAAAAGAGCAAATCGTCCGCCCATGGACGAAAATGGCGCAAAAGCGCTGCATACTGACGGCCGCTTGCAGGCGCAAAAATCACGCCGCGTTCCTTGAGCTCCGCCAAGACGCCGCCCAGCTCCTGCGGGAGGTCGCCCGCCTCATCGAGCAGGGTGCCGTCCATATCGCAAAATATCAGCTTTATCATACCATCAGCCTTTCCCGCCGCTGTTTTTCATCCTTCTTCCCTGCAATTCCACCCTAACCGCGGCGTCCATGGTAGAGACACCACGGCTCTTCCGCCATGTAGTCCCCGTCGTTGTAGTAGGCGGCGCGTGCGCGGCAGCCGCCGCAGGCTCGCTTGTAATCGCAGGTGCCGCAGCCTCCCGAATACTCGAGGGTGCGCAGTTTGTTCAGCACTTCGCTGTTCTTCCAGATTTCATCGAACGGCGTCTTCCTTACATCGCCAAGCTCCATGTTGAGATAGGCGCAAGGCTGCACCTTGCCGCGCGGACTGATGATGCAGTAGCTGAGTCCCGCGAGACAGCCGCGCCTAAAGCGCGTCTTTATGCCCATCTGCCCCGCGATGCGCAGGAACTGCGGCGCACATGTCGGCTTGAGCTCGATATCGACCTCTTCCGACTTCTTCATGATGCGCGTCAGGACACTCTCATAAGCCTCGGCGCGCAGGGATTCCTCCTCGATGCTTTCGGCGCGTCCCGTCGGCACGAGAAAAAAGAAATGGTGCGCCACAGCGCCGAGCTCGACGGCAAAATCCGTGATCGCCTCCAGTTCCTTCTCGTTCCAGTCCATGACCGTCGTATGAATCTGGAAGGCCAAGCCCGCCGCACGGCAATTCTTCATGCCCTCGACAGCCCCCGCCCAGCCGCCCGGGAAGCTGCGGAAGGTATCGTGCTTCCCGGGATGCATGGAATCGAGCGAAATGCCCATGCCCATGGCACCCGCCGCCTTCAAATCACGCGCCATCTCAGGCGTGATCAGCGTACCGTTCGTGCCGAATACCGAGCGCAGGCCGAGTTTCGTCGCATGAGCCACAAGCTCCAAAATATCGGGGCGCATCAAAGGCTCCCCGCCCGAAAAAATCATGATCTTGAATCCCGCGCGCGCAATCTCGTCCAGAAGCTTCTTCGCTTCTGCCGTCGAAAGCTCTTCCTCCGCCTTGCAGCCCGCATCGCGATAGCAGTGCTTACAGTACATATTGCAGGCGTTCGTCGTGTTCCAGGAAATAATCAAATCGCCGCCTCCTCCCGCACAAAGCCGATCTCCTCATCTGTCAGATAACAGGATGGGTCGCTTGCCCAGAAGTCTCCCGTGCGTGCCTCCGCCCGTGTGCGGAAGTTGCCATTACAGCACGGGAGGTATTGACAGACGGCACATCGACCTTTCAAAAGCGGCTTCCTGTCCTTGAGCCCCGCCAAAATATCGTTGTTTTCCGTATCCGTCCATATTTCACCGAACTTCCTCTCGCGCACATTGCCGAAGGTATGGTGCTGCGTGAACTGGTCTGGATGCACATAGCCCAACGGATCGACCTCGCCGAAGGCGATGCCCGAACGGTTGCCGCCATTCATCGAGACATATTTCCAGACTTTCTCTGCCGCATCCTCGCCCTGTTCGGCCAGCGTCTTGAGATAGATGTAGATGCCGTCGCAATGGTTGTCCACCGTCAGGATCTCTTTTTCCAGTCCGCGCTCCTCGAAATCGCGCGTGCGGCGAATGATGATATCCATGGCGCGGCGCGACTCCTCAGCTGTCACATCCTCATCCATCATCGCATTGCCGCGGCCGGAATAGACAAGGTGGTAGAAACAGACGCGGTTGATGCCCTTCTCCTCGATAAAGTCAAAAATATTCTCCAGCTCCATGATATTGTGATGGTTGATCGTAAAGCGGAGTCCCACGCGCTGGCCGACTGCCGTACAGTTTTCAATGCCGCGCATCGCCGCCGCATAGGCGCCGTCCACGCCGCGGAACTTATCGTTGACATCCTTGAGGCCGTCCAGAGAGATACCGACGTAGCCCACGCCGATATCCTTGATGCGCTGCGCCGTCGCGCGATCGATCAAGGTGCCGTTTGTGGAAAGCGTCGGCCGCACGCCCTTTTCCGCCGCGTATGCCGCAAGCTCGAAAAAGTCCGGGCGGATCAACGGCTCACCGCCCGAAAACAGCAGGACGGGCACGCGGAAGTCGGCGAGATCGTCAATAAAACGCTTCGCCTCCTCCGTCGTCATCTCGTCCTTATACTTCTTCGCATCCGAGCTCATGTAACAATGACGGCACTTGAGGTTGCAGGTCTTCGTCGAGTTCCATACAACGACGGGGCCCATGCCCTCCGCCGCACCGTTTCTCATGCGGTGCGCATTTTTCGTATAGCGCAGCGAATCGCCGAAGTATTCGCGCGCAAAAAGAAGTTTTGTAACGCTGATCATGGCTGCTTTCCCTTCCTGTCCTTATGGGCTTGCGCCCCATCCAAAATCAAATCCAGCTTCATCCGCACATTTTCCTCGAAGGAAATTCCCAGACGGCTGAATGCCGCCGCCTGGAAAAGCGAATGGAAAAGCTCCGTGATGACGGTTGCAGGGATATCACTGCGAATTTCGCCGCTCTTCTGGCCCGCCTCGACGAGGCGCACAAAAAGCGAGGTAAACGGCGGCGCAGAGCTCTCCGCCTGCACACCCTCAGGCATTGCAGCCTGTTGAGCCGCATGGAGGAAGAGCGGCAGGACGAAGCGGTTCTCTGCGAGAAGCGAAGCTGCCGCGAGGAAAAGCTCACGCAAAACATCGGGCACCGGCCTCTTTCCCGCAGAAAGCGCCCGCGCCTTCTCCGCGATTTCCTGCATGATGCGGCTGAGAAGTTCCATGAGGACATCTTCCTTGGAGCCGAAATAATTATAGAACGTACCGATTCCAAGATTGGCTTCGTTCATGATGTCCGCGATCGAAACATCTTCAAGGCCGCGGCTCTGAAAAAGCCGCGTCGCCGCATCGAGAATAGCCTGGCGCGAATAGAGTTTCTTCTGCTCGCGCCGGCTGAGTTTTTCTCCCATACGAATCCCTCCTGCTGCCCATTCCTGTTCTTTCATTATAACCGAAAGAACGATATTTTAAAAGAATTTATGAAAGCGATTCATCTTTTTTTGCAAAAAGAAAGCGTCGGCCTCTGCCGACGCAAAAACGCAAGATGGTGACCCAGGAGGGACTCGAACCCCCGACCCTTTGATTCGTAGTCAAATACTCTGATCCAACTGAGCTACTGAGTCACAGGCTGACTGCTTTCACAATCAACATTCGTTATTCTAGCATAGGATACGCTGTCTGTCAAATAAAAATTTTACAGCTTCCCCCTCCCGGCGCTGTCTGCTAAAATAAAGAAAACACGAAGAAACGGAGGCCTTTGTATGCACGAATCAAGCAAAACGATTTTCCTGCTGCTTTTCGCGGCGATCATGATCGCCGCCGGCTGCGGCACAGACATACCGAAAACGGAACGTGTTCCGCCTGCACCACAAGAAACAGGCGCTCCTTCCCCGCGCGCCCTCTATGTCCTCGCGGACGCAGGATTTACAAACCTGCAGCTCGAAAATCCGACGCTTCCCGTCTATGACCGGCATACATTGGCCGAGCGGCGCAGCCGGGGACTCACGACAAGCCTGCCGGAAATCCGGCCCTATGCATCGGGGCGCATCGCCTACCTCACATTCGATGACGGCCCCGATGACGTGAACACGCCTGCCATCCTCGATATTCTCAAGGCCGAAGGCGTTCCCGCCACCTTCTATGTCGTCGGAAGGAACGTCGAGGCTCATCCCGATATCCTGAAACGCATCCACGACGAAAACCATGCCATCGGCAACCACAGTTACAGCCATGACAACGCGGCTGTCTACGCATCTCCCGAAGCATTTCTCGCCGAAATGGAGCAGACGGATGAAATCATCTTCCAACAGATCGGCATGAGGCCGCTGATCGTCCGCGCACCGGGCGGCACCGCTTCCGGGCAGTTCACGGATGCCTATTGGGCGCCTCTGGCCGCGTCGGGCTATGCCGAACATGACTGGAACGTCGATCCGGGCGATAGCGCCGGCTCCGCCGTACCGGCCGCCGACCTCGTTGCCAATGCGGCGGGGCAGCTCATGCAGGAACACACACAGCAAACCGCCATCATCCTGCTGCACTGTGCCGCGGGCCATGAGACAACCGTCGAGGCTCTGCCCGAGATCATCCATCTTCTCAAGGAGCAAGGCTTCTCCTTCGGCGTCGTCACCCCCATGACGCCGACGCTGCGCTAAGCGCAAAAACGGCTTCCCCGCATTTGGGAAAGCCGTTTTTATCTGCTGATTCAATCGTAGGCCCAGATTTTTTTCATCGTCTCCGGGAATGTCTCATCGAGATGATGGATGATGACATCGAGGATCACGCGGATGATCTGCGGTTCGAATCCCCTGTCCGAAGAAGGAAGGCCTGCGTCGAGGATGAGGCTGCCGTCTTCCGTCATGTAGTACTTGAAGAGTTTGTAATGACGGTTCAGCTCATTGATATAGGCGGCGAGATCCATCTCGTTCTTGTCGTTGACGACCTGGCTGCCGACGACGACGCGCACTATGCCATAGAGGCTGTCATCGAGAATGACGAAAATCGGCAGAACCTGCCCTTTGGCCTCCACCTTGGACTCGTAGACAACCGTGCCGTACTCATCGCCGATTTCCCGCTTCTCGAAGGCCTGAATGCCGAGTTCCTTGAGCATGGCGTCAAACTGCGCAGCCTTGGTCTCGATCTCCTCCTCCGCCGGGGCAGGCGCAGGTTTTGCAGCTGCCGGTTTCGCCGCTGCGGGCTTGACCGCAGGCTTTGCCGCTGCTGCTGCGGGCTTTGCTGCCGGAGCCGCAGGCTTTGCCGCTGCTGCTACAGGTTTTGCTGCCGGAGCCGCAGGCTTTGCTGCTGTCGCTGCGGGCTTTGCTGCCGCTGCTGCAGGCTTTGCTGCTGTCGCTGCGGGCTTTGCCGTCGGAGCTGCTGCGGGCTTTGCTGCTGTCGCTGCGGGCTTTGCCGCCGGAGCTGCTGCGGGCTTTGCTGCCGCTGCCACAGGCTTTGCTGCCGCTGCCGCCGGAGCCGCAGGCTTTGCTGCCGGAGCAGGCGCTGCTGGTTTTGCTGCCGCTGCTGCAGGCTTTGCCTCTTTGGTTGTCGCTTCCATGTTGTCCGTTTTTTCCGTCATGATCTCTTCCCCTTCATCATGAAATCTTATCTTTTGCCTTCTTCCGCTTCCTTGTCCGTCAAAAAGCGTCGTGCGAGGATGACGGCTACGAAATCGTCCACCGGTTCGGGCGGCACGAGCATCGAGCACGGCAAAAGCCTGCGCCAGCCCTGCGGGGGATGTGCCTGCCAATAGGCTTTCTTTGCCATCTCCGTCGTCCTGTACTCGTCAACGAGCACGACGTCAAGATCCGGCAAAGCCGCCTTGACGCGCGCCATCGCTGCTGCACTCGTCGTTCCGTTGCCGAGTACGAGGAAACGAAAGCCATAACTCGTGTATGTATCGGTAATTTCCTGCTCGAGGTTAAGCGTCTGAATGACTTTTTGCAGGCGCACGCTTCCCGCCGCATCGAGCACGGCAAAACCGCATTTGTCACGCCCCGGGTCGAGGGCGGCTACGCTCCCCATCGAATCAGCGCTCCTGTTCGAGCTTGATGTTGAGACGCAGCGGACCCAAGGCGTCGGTGTTGTCACGCGCATAGGCCGAAAACAGGAAGTTGCCCGTACGCGGCGCGATGGTCTGCACAAGCGCGTAGATTTCCTGTCCCTCAACGGAGCCGACCGTGCCCCGAATCGGATCGGGCAGGATGCCGCGCTCCGTCGCCGCCGCATTCACCCGCTGCAGGAAGTCCCGGATCATCTCCTCGGCGGCCTTTTCTCCTGCGCCTGCGAAGCGATACGGCTGAGCGATGATGAACTCATCCTTTTTGTAGATGATGCTGTTCGGGTGCAGATCGAGTTCCACGCGCACAGGTTCGCCGCGCACGAGATTGCCTGCCGCCATCATGCGCACGACCATATCGCCTTGGCTTGCAGCGATGCGCGTCACCGCCTCATCGACCTCGGGCGCGTAGACCCAGAGCTCACCGTCCGACACATCCTTGCCGAGGCGGCTGGAAACATTGCGGCTTGCAAGCTGAGCCAGCGAATTGATGTCCGCACGCACCTCCCCTTCCGGGCGGCTGCCGCGCACCACGCCTGCTGCGATGACCTCGCCCGCCCGGAAGACGATGTCTCCCTCGCGGATGATCGCAAGACCCTTCTTGAGATCCTTAGTCCGCTGTTCAAGCGTCTTGTTGTCTCCCTTCAGCTGCTCATTGCTTGCCGTAAGGTCGGCATTCACGGCGTCAAGCCCCGCCTTCTCTTCAATCAGAGCCCGGTTCGTCGCATCGAGCGCAGCATTGTCGCGTGCCAGCGCGTCTTTTTGCGCTTCGAGCGCCCGGTTGCCCGCAGAAAGCCTTTCCGCCTCATCCTCAAGCGTCTTGACATTTGCCTTCGCCTCGTCTAAAGCGGCGTCCGTTTTCTGCTGCTCCGCACGCGCTGCTTCAAGCTCGGATGAGGCCAGGACAAGTTTTTCCCGCGTCTCCTGCATGGAGCGGTTGAGCTTTTCCATGCCGAAGAGCGCCGTACGCACGTTTTCCGATGCAGCCGCGAGGATGCCGAAAGTCAGCGTCGTGATGACGATGCCCGTGATGATCGTGACGATGGTCGATGTGTGACGCGGCCGCAGGCCGAAGAGCGAGAGCCTCTTCTTTCCGACCTTCGTTCCCACACGGTCGCCGAGGACAGCGATGACGCCGCCTGTAATAACCAGTACGAGTATCAGCATGATGCCATACATCGCAGCTACTCCTTTCTCCATCCCGGAAAAATTGTGCGCATGGTTCGTAATCTTTCCTCATAGCCTTTGCAGCAGCCTTCCCCTCAGCGCGCAGCCTGCCGCAGGAGGTAAACGCCTACAAGGATGCCGACAACATTCGGTATCCATACGGCATAAGCCGGGTTCAGCGCTCCCGATTGGGCGATTGCTCCGGCCACCGTCATCAGCACATAGTAAATAAAAATGATCACAAGGCTGATGCCGAAGCCCTTCGAGGAGCTGCTGCGGTTCGGCTGCAGGCCAAGAGGCACGCCGATCAGCGCGAATACAAGGCTCGCCATCGGTATGGTGATGCGTTGGTAAAGCTCCGTTTCCAACTTTTTCGTGTCGACGAACTGCCCGTGCATGATCTCGATCTGCTGTCTGAGCTCACGCATTGTCAGCTCCTCCGGCTTTTTCTGCTCGCGCACGATGCGCGCCGGACCGGCATTGATCGGCAGCGTCTGCTTATCAAAGCGCATCGTATGCTCGGACTTGCCGTTCGAGATTTCATAGATGACACCCTGGTACATCGTCCACTGATTGCCTTCCCACTTGGCGTAGGCAGCATTTTCCACATAGCTCGTCTCGCCGTTCTCGAAAGACTGGAGCGTCACGCCCTCCATGATCTGGGAGTCGGCGTCATAACGACGCGCATACATCAGGCGCTGCATCTGCCCGTCCTTGATTTCCTTGATGATGATATGATCCTGCGATCTCGGATTTGTACCGCTTTGGATCTCATAGGCGATGACGTTGCTGTAGGCGCTGTTCGCACGCGGCACGACATGCTCATTGAAGAGTATGGCGACCACGCTGACGAAAAAGCCCAAGGCGATGGCCGGTGCGGCAATGCGCTGGAAGCTCACGCCGCAGGACTTCATGGCCGTGATCTCGCTCGATGCCGAAAGGCGCCCGAAGGTCAGCAGCGCCGCAAGGAGCATGGACATCGGAAAGGTATAGATGATGATGCTCGGCAGGCTGAAGATGAACATCTTGACGACCGCCGAAAAGGAAGCGCCGTATTCCGTGACGTACTGCGCGATGCGGTAAAGCGTGCCCGAACCGATAAAGACGGCGGAAAAAGCGCAGATGCCGAAAAGGAACGTCGTGCAGACTTCACGAAAAATGTATTTGTCCAAAAGCCGTATCTGTATCCGCTGCGGCATGGGGATCCGTATTCGTCGTAATCTTCGTTTTTGCATAAATACGCTCCCTATAGCGTGAAGTTGTCGCCGAGATAGAACTTGCGCGCAAGGTCGCTCGACGCAATGGTCCGGCTGTCCCCCTCGATGAGAATCTTCCCCGCGTTGAGGATATAGGCGCGGTCGACGATATGAAGTGTCTCGCGCACGTTGTGGTCGGTGATGAGTATGCCGATGCCGCGCTGTCTAAGATAGGAGATGATGTCCTGGATATCGGCGACCGCAATGGGATCGACGCCAGCAAACGGCTCGTCGAGCAGGATGAACTGCGGTTCGATGGCCAAACAGCGCGCAATCTCAACGCGGCGCCGCTCGCCGCCCGACAGTTCTGTGCCGAGGCGTTTTTTGACATGGCTCACATGAAACTCTTCCAGGAGCTGTCCTATCTTCATGCGGCATTCGCGCGGCGAAAGCGTCGTCGTCTCAAGAATGGAAAGAAGGTTCTCCTCCACCGTCATCTTGCGGAAGATCGAGGCTTCCTGCGCGAGATAGCTGATGCCGAGGCGCGCGCGCTCATACATCGGCAGGTCGCCGATGCGCACGTCGGAGATGAGCACATCGCCCGCAGTCGGTTGTTCGAGGCCGATGATCATATAGAAGGTCGTCGTCTTTCCCGCGCCGTTCGGGCCCAGAAGGCCAACGATCTCCCCTTTGCCCACGCGCAGGGAAACGTGGTCGACGACATAACGCTGCTTGAACCTCTTGACGAGATTCCTCGCTTCCAAATACAAGCCTCTTCACCCCGCCCCGTTCTCTCTGCGCGTCATCTTCGGCCAATGCTGTCCTATCATTCTACCGCAACGTCCCCCGTATTGGCAAGATAAACCGTCAGATGATTGCTCTTGAGCGCATTATTGCCCTGATAGGCCCAAGCATTGCCGTCAAGGATGCATTTTCCCTTGCCGCTTTCATCCTTCGCAATATAATCGACGACATCGCCGCCTCCCTCAAAGCTCTTCGGAGGGCTCACGATATGCGCGCTGCCCACGCCCTTGTAACGCTCTTCCTTGAGCCAGCCTTCCATATGGTTTGCCGTGAAGGTTCCGTCGGCTGTCGTTATCGTGCCGCCCTGCGGAATCAGCATGTATTCCTGCGCCTGATAGTACTCGGCGCGCGGGCCGGTGAAGGTCTTGTCGCCTTTTTTCCCATGGACATCCCCTTCAGCAATGTACTGATCCTGTCCGATAAGAGAAAGGGACGCCGCCTGGAGCGAAAGGTCTTCCTTCGTCAGGGAAACCCCGCCCAGTGCGCGTATCGAATCGAGTGAGTCGAGCACGATCTTCGCCGCCGTCAGGCGCATCGTATCGCGCACGGCGATGACATTGCCCGTGACCTCGCCCTGCTGCGTCTTCGTGTTGTAGCTGGCCGATTTGCCCGCGACGCTCGTCGAGCCGCGCTTCATCAGGACGTCTCCCTCCGCCGTGATGACGCCCGTCCCCATATCATAGGTGACGGTATCGCCGTCCAGTGAGGAGGCCTCGTCCGCCGCCTGCAAGGTTCCCATGCCCGCTGCAATGCTAAAAGCTGCGGCTGCCAAGGCCAGCTGCCATTTCTTCATTTTCATTTCGCTGCACTCCCTTTCTGGATATGCGCCTTCTTGCCATCCTTCCCCCTGGCCGCAAGCTTCTGGAAACCATCCGAGCTCTCGATGCTCTCGGCCGTCACGAGGACGGCATCGGCCTCCTTCGTCAGCCTCGCATCGCCTATGGCAGTCAGTGTGCTCTTCGCATCCGACCAGGCAAGCTCCCTGCTCGTGAGCTCGATGCCGTCTGTCGTCTGAACCTTGATGCCGCCGTCCATCGACAAGTCCTTCGTATCCATGCGATAAACGGCATGCGGCGCCTTGAGATTGAGTTCACGCCCGTCCGGCTGGTAGAATGTTCCGTCGATATTCGTCGCCTCCGCCGTATTGTTGTCCGCATTCGCCGCCAGCGACTCCGCCGTCATCTTCCAGATGGTGCGTCCATCCTTCTCCACGCTCAGGCTGTTGCCCTCATAACGCATGACATGTACCGGCTCATCGCCTCGGGGCGCCTCAGGCACGCTCAGGATGGCCCAGGCTATGGTGCCGATGACGGCAAGCACGGCGAACGCCGCGAGCAGGATGATTCCCTTCTTTCTCATTTGCTTCCTCCCTGCAAAATAGCGCCGCGATGCTTTTCCTTCCTCATTTCAGGCGGCGTGTTCCAGCGTTTCTGGAACCAGAGCCACTGCGTCGGATTGGCGCGTATGATTTCCTCCATGATCTTTGTCATGCGCACCGTGAAATCGTAAAGATCCTTCTCCACGTCGCCCGTGTCGCGAAGCTCCATCGGCTCGTAAATGACGACTTTGTGGCGGCCGTTCGGCTGGCGCAGGATGAAGGCTGGCACGACAGGCGCATGAAACTTGCGCGAAAAAACAGCCGGTCCCAGCGGCGTCGAGGCCGTGCGTCCGAGAAAGTCCAAGAAGGCGCCGCCCGGTCCGGCGTCCTGGTCGGCCAGGAAGCCGAGAATCTTGCCTTTTTTCAAGGCACGTCCCGCGGCCAAAAGCTCGCTCGTGCCGCGCGAGAAGATCTCGACGCCGATCGTTGCACGCAAGTCGTCGAGCGCGTGCGTGTACTGTTCGTTCGGCTGCGGCTTCGCGATGGCCGTCACGGGCAGCCCCGAAAGCGTGAAAGCGGCCGACAGCCACTCCCATGTGCCGATATGCCCCGTGAGCACGACAACGCCATGGCCTTCGGCAAGCGCTGCCTTCATGTAGTCCATGTGTTCGATCTCGATGTATTCATGCATGTTTTTTTCGTTGAGGTTCGGCATATACAAGATCTCGAGCATATTACGCGCGAGATTCACAAAGGAATCCTTGACGAGCTTCCTGGCTTCCGTCTCTGAAACCCCGAGCCCGGCCATGATCTGGCGCAGCGCGAGATTTCGCTGCTTCTTGATGAGGCAATAGTAAAGGCGTCCCAGAACCCAGCCGAGAAAGAGCAGCGCCCTATGCGGCAGGAAACGAAGCATACGGCTCAGCAGCATCAAAAATTGATAGAGCATGTGTATATCACCCATGTCATTGCGAAATATTTTCCAATCGCTCCGGAGAAAGGAAGCGCGCGACGACATCTTCCCAGCGCCCCTGCGCCTTGAGAAGAAATTCCACCATTTCGCGCACAGCGCCCCTGCCGCCCTCGGCCTCTGTCACAAGAGCCGCATATTGCCGGACCTCGGCCACTGCGTCCGCCGGAGCCGCCGGAAAGCCTGCCTGCGCCATGACGGGAAGATCCACGAGATCGTCGCCGATATAAGCGATTTCCTCATCCGCAAGCCCATGCTTCTCCTTGAGCGCCGCATACGCTGCACGCTTGTCGATATGGCCGAGGAAGACGTCCCGAATCTTCAGCTCCTCCGCGCGAAACGAAACAATAGCGGAATCGCGCCCTGTAATGATGGCTGTGCCGCCGCCCTCGTTCTGCCAGATGCGTATGCCGAGACCGTCGCGCACATGGAAAGGCTTCATGAATTCGCCTTTCTCGCCCGTATAGATGCCGCCATCCGTCAGTACGCCGTCGACATCGAAAATGAGGAAGCGCACGCGCCGTGCGCGTTCCCTTGCATCAGGTGCAAAATACAAGAAAATTCTCCTTCCGCTTTTTTTCGGGGAAAGAAACCGCCGGAAGACTCAGGCCAGCTTCCCTTTCACAACGTCATAAATAGCGAGGACTTCTTTGAGAAGCTCTTCGAGCCTGTCAAGATAAAGGCTGTTCGGACCGTCGCAGAGCGCCTCCTCGGGATTGTCATGCACTTCCATGAAGAGACCGTCGACACCGGCTGCGACAGCGGCACGCGCCAGGTACTCGACGTACTCACGGTTGCCGCCGGAGCTTGTCCCCGCGCCACCCGGCAACTGCACACTGTGCGTCGCATCGAAGATAACGGGCGCGCCGAAGGAGCGCATGATCGGAAAGCTGCGCATGTCGACGACAAGGTTGTTGTAACCGAAGGAGGCGCCGCGTTCCGTCAAAAGGATATCGGAGCAGCCGCCCTCATGCAGCTTGTCGACGACATTGCCCATATCGCGCGGCGCAAGGAACTGCCCCTTCTTCACGTTCACAACGCAGCCGGATTTTGCCGCCGCGTAGAGAAGATCCGTCTGTCGGCAGAGAAAGGCCGGAATCTGCAGCACATCGACGACCTTCGCCGCAGGAGCGATCTGCGATTCCTTGTGCACATCCGTGACGACAGGCACGCCGAGCTCATCCTTGATGGTCTGCAGCATCTCCAACCCCTTCTTGAGCCCCGGCCCGCGGAAACTGTTGAAGGCGGAGCGGTTCGCCTTGTCGAACGAGGCCTTGAAGATGTACGGTATGCCGAGCCGTCCCGTGATTTCCTTGATCGTGCGCCCGATGAGGAGGCAGCGTTCCATCGCCTCGAGGACGCAGGGTCCGGCCATGAGTACGAGCGGGCTGCCTCCGCCAATCGTAAAATCTCCGACTTTTACCTTGTTCATCATCATTGTACCGCCTTTCTCTTAAGATCGCATAATAAAATGCTGTCCGAATTCATCGGGCAGCCGTCCGGCCGTCTTGTACGGTTCTCGTCCACCGCCTCATCGTCCCATCTTGCGATAAAGCTCGTTTACAAGCGCCAGATCTTCCGGCGTATCAACGCCGACAAAGCGGCTCTGCGTCTCCAGAACACGGATCCGGCAGCCGTTTTCGAGCGCCCGCAGCTGCTCCAGAGACTCGGCTTGCTCCAGCGGCGTCGGCGCAAGGCGCGCGTAGGCGAGCAGAAAATCCCTGCGGTAGGCGTAGATGCCGATATGCTTGAACACGGGATTCCCCGTCTTCTTGCGCGGATAGGGCAGAAGCGAGCGCGAAAAGTAAAGCGCATATCCCTGCCGATCCACGACGACCTTCACATTGTTCGGATTCTTTTGTTCCTCCTCCGACTCGATGCGCGTCATGACCGTCGCCATGGGAAGCTCCGGATCTTCCTCGAAGAGCGCCGCCAGATCGTCGATCAGCGACGGCTCGATCAAAGGCTCATCGCCCTGCACATTGACGATCACATCCATCGCAGGGTAAGCCGCCGCAACCTCGGCCAGGCGGTCGGTGCCCGTAGGATGATCGGCGCGCGTCATCATCGCCTCGCCGCCGTCCGCCGTCACCGCTTCATAAATCCGTGCATCATCCGTTGCGACAAGCGTCTTTGCCGGTTTTGCTGCCCGCGAGGCGCGTTCCAGCACACGGCAGATCATCGGCTTGCCGCAGATATCGGCCAGTGGTTTTCCCGGCAGGCGCGTCGACGCATAGCGTGCCGGTATGACGCAAAGCGTTTGCAGGTCCTTCATTCCCTTCCCTTCTTTCCGACTCTTTCCTTCAGGCTCTCATCGAGCATTTTCTCGAACGCCGCAGCACCTTCCCGGAACGTGACCTCGACGCAGATGACAAAGACGGGAATCGGCGCCTTCGATTCGATGATGGTCAACGGAATCTTCACGGCATCCTTCTCCGTGATGACGATGGCTTCCGCCCCGAGATCGACGGCTTGGTCAAAGACGTCCTGCAGCTCCTTCGTCGTATAATCGTGATGGTCCGGGAAGCGCAGGCTCTCGATGATCTTCGCGCCAATATCGGAAAGCGTCTGCTCGAACGACATCGGGTTGCCGATCGCTGAAACGGCCATGACCGATTTATTCTCAAGCATCTTGATGTCGACGCCCTCGCCCGCAATATCGCGGTGCCAATCCTTGAGTTCGACAAAGCGCCGCGGCTGATGGATGCTCTCCATGATCAGCGCCTTTTCGTTGTACTTCCTTATCGTATTCTTGATATGCTCGCGCGACACGCCGACCGCCTGATCCACCTTCGTCAGGAGACAGACGTCTGCACGCTCGATATGCGAAACAGGCTCGCGCAGCGTACCGCGCGGCAGCATATAACCGTTGCCGAAGACATTGACCGCATCGACGAGCAGAATATCCATATCGCGTTCGAGCTGCCAATGCTGGTAGCCGTCATCCAGGATGGCTACCTCCGCGCCAAAGTGGTCGATCGCGTAGCGCCCCGTCAGGGCGCGCTCCGCGCCGATGAGCACGGGCACCTCGGGCAGATGCTTGGCGAGCATGAAAGCCTCGTCCCCCGCCTCCGTGGCATCCATGTAGAGCTTGTTGCCGTCGGAAACAATGCCGACATCGCCGCGCCACTTCGCACGGTAGCCGCGGTTCAAAATAACGACGCGGTAGCCCATATCGCGAATCGCTCCCGCAAGCCTCTGAGCCGTCGGCGTCTTGCCCGTGCCGCCCACCGTGATGTTGCCGAGGCTGATCACATAGCAGCCGAGCCTTTTGTGATGAAAGACGCCGGCCTTGTAGCCCCAAAGCTTCAAGTTCACGAGCTGGCGGTAAATAACAGAGAACGTGTAGAGGATCCCCATGACGACGCGCAGGCAAAAACCATCGGCATGGCGGCGGCGCATGAGGTCGGTGATGTAGGTGCGGAAATTTTCCACACGTTCCGTCGTACGCACCTTGCCCGCACTTTCTCCCTGCTCGAACTCCACGAGAAATTCCCGCAGCATGACGGCGGTTTTCCTGGAAGCGCCCTTGTTTTCACCGACGATGGCCAGCGTCTCGCGCTCCATCCGGCCGCGCTCCTCTCCATCCTCGAAGAGGCGGCATACAGCTGCAGCAAGTTCTCCTTCATCATGCACCGTAAGACAGGCGCTGCGCTTCGTGAAGAGCAGATGCGTATCCTTGAAATTGAACATATTGTGCCCGACAATGATCGCCTTGCCATGCGCCGCCGGCTCAAGGATATTGTGTCCGCCGTGCGGAATCAGGCTGCCTCCTACATAGATGACATCGCCGATGCTGTAGATCTTGCCGAGCTCGCCGATCGTATCGAGCAGCACGACGTCATGTCCCTCTGCCGGCTTCTTCAGAAGTTCCGTGCGGCGTGCCGTACGGAAGCCCCTGCGTGAGCAAAGGGAAGCGACTTCTCCCGTCCGCAAAAGCTCGCGCGGCGCTATGACAAGCCTTGCTCCCGGCATTTTTTCACGCAGGGCGGCAAAGGCCGCGAGCACGGGTTCCTCCTCGCCGCGGTGCGTACTGCCCGCAAGGAAGATGCCTTCGCTCCCGGAAAGCCCCATCTCCTGCAGCAGGCCCTGCTTCTCCTCCGCGCTCACATTCGTATACGTCTGGTCAAACTTCGTATTGCCCGTGACCGTCACGAGCTCGGGCGGCGCCCCCAAACGCATGATGTACTCGGCATCGATCGGCGACTGCATGGCGAACTTCCGCACCGTGCTGATCATGTCATCGAGGACGCTGTGCAGATGTTTGTAGCGCTTCACACTCTTGTCGCTGATGCGCCCGTTCACCATCATGACAGGAATCTTGAGCTTCTTCGCCTTTTTCAGGAAGTTCGGCCAAAGCTCCGTTTCCACCGGCATAAAAACACGCGGATGGATGCGCCGCAGGATGCTGCCGGCGCGCCAGGGCAGATCGAGCGGAAAATAGATGATGCTGTCCGCATCCTTGATGATGCGGTTCGCCATCTCATACCCCGAGGTCGTGACGACAGAAACAAGGATCGGGCTCTTGGGGAATTCCCTGCGGAACTCACGGATCAAAGGGCTCGCGGCGACGATCTCACCGACAGACGCTGCATGAACCCAGATGCAGTTCTTCTTCGCCACCTTGTCCAAAGCATGCTCGGGAAAAAAGCCGAGGCTCTGCCGGATGCGCTCGCCAAAGCCGCGTTCACGAACCGCCCGCACCATGAATACAGGGACGATGAGGACGACGGCCAGAATAACCGCCAGATTATAAAGTAACCGCATATCTTCCCCCTCTAAGCCTCAGCCCCGGCCGCTATGGACGAGGGCGCATGTTCCCTTCCTCTTTCCTTTTCCCCTTCGCCCTTGAACTGGATGTCGTAGAGCGTCTTGTAGAGGCCGCCTGCAGCCAGAAGCTCCTCATGCGTGCCTTCCTGCACGATATGACCGCCGTCGACGACATAGATGCGGTCGGCATCGAGGATCGTCGAAAGGCGGTGCGCAATGGCGAACGAAGTGCGCCCGACCATCAGCTTGTCGAGCGCGGCCTGCACGATTTTCTCACTCTCTGTGTCGAGCGCCGACGTTGCCTCATCGAGGATGAGGACGCGCGGATTTTTCAAGATGGCGCGCGCAATCGAGATGCGCTGGCGCTGCCCGCCCGAAAGATTCAGGCCACGCTCGCCGATATCCGTATCGTAGCCGTCGGGCAGCTGGCGGATGAACTCCTCCGCATTGGCAGCCCTGGCCGCTGCCTCCACTTCCTCATCCGTGGCCTCGAGGCGGCCGTAGCGGATGTTTTCCCGCACGGAACAGGAAAAGAGCACGGTTTCCTGCGGCACGATGCCGATCTGGCTGCGCAGGGACGCGAGCGTTACATCGCGCACATCGTGCCCGTCGATCTCGATGCCCCCGTCCGTCACATCGTAAAAGCGCGGGATAAGGTTCGTGATCGTCGATTTGCCCGCACCCGAAGGCCCGACAAAGGCGACCATCTGACCGGGCTTCGCCTCAAGCGAAACGCCCGTCAGGGCAGGCACGCCCTTCTTGTACGAAAAGGACACATCCTTGAGCACGACATGTCCCTCGATATCCGGCAGAGTGACTGCATCTTCCTTGTCGTGAATCGGCTCCTCCATATCGAGCACATCAAAGACGCGGTCGGCGCCTGCCATGGCCTTCTGCATCACGCCGTAAAGACGGCCGATGCGCTTGACGGGATTCGCAAGGTTGACGGCATACGTCAGGAAGGCGACGAGCGAGCCTGCCGTCATTTCCCCGTTGATGACTTCATAGCCGCCGATCCAGAGAATGAACGTGACCGTAATCGCCGCGAGGAATTCCACCGTCGGCGTCAACAGGCTCGATATCTGCACATTCTTCATTTCAGCGCGAAAATTCAGCTCGTTCTGGTGATGGAACCGAGCAATCTCATGCTCCTCGCGCACAAAGGACTTGACGACGCGAATCGCCGAGATGCTCTCCTGCAGGAGCGCATTGATATCGGCAAGACGCTGCTGTATGACCGTGCCCGACTGCTTGAGCTTCTTGCCGAAGATGTTCATCGCCTGTCCCACGAGCGGCACAGTGATCAGCGTGATCAGCGTGAGTTTCCAATCGAGATAGAACATCAGGACGATGGAACCGACGAGAACCGATCCTTCCGTCACAAATTCGATGAGCTTGTCGACCAAGGCGCTCTGCAGAGCCTGCACATCATTCGTCGCATAGCTCATGATCTCGCCCGTCTGCATTTTATCGAAATAGGCCAGTGGCATGCGCTGGAACTTCCGGAAAAGCGCCTCGCGCAGATCAATGACAACGCGCTGCCCGACATAAGAAACAAGATAGCTCTGCCCATAATAGAAGATGCCGCGAAAGAAAAAGACGACGATGATGCCGCCGGCGATGAGGTTCAGCATGCCGAGCTCGCCCTCCGTCAGCACCTTGTCGATCATATCCTTGATGATCCACGGCACATAGAGGTTCGCCGCCGCAGCCATGATGATGCAGAAGATGGCCATGACGAGACGCTTCAGATAGGGCTTGATATATTTCAACAGACGAATGTAGTTCTTCATGCTTCACTCCCGTTCCTCTGCCCGCCTGCCGCGGCCAGCACATGCGCGGCGACACGTACGGCGGCGCCCGGAGGACCGAGCTGCAGCACGGAAACCTTGAGACGCGCCATGACCGATGCCCGATGCGCCTCTCCCCGATAGAGCTTTTCCGCTTCCTCGGCAATGCGTTCGGGGGTCACCTCGTCCTGCAGAAGCTCCGCCTCAACCGTTTCGCCAAGGATGATGTTCGGCAGGCTGAAGCGCTCAACCTTTACCAGCCGCTTGCCGACAGCGTAGTTGAGCCGCCCCATGCGGTAGCAGACAACAGCCGGCAGATCCATCAAGGCTGCCTCCATGACGACTGTGCCCGATGCGGCGACGGCAAAATCCGCCAGCCCCATCAGCGAGTATGTATGCTCCTGCGTAATCTCCACCGGAGCCGACGCCTTCTTGACGAGACTCTCGACCGCCGCACGGTCCGCGCCCGGTGCAAGCGGCAGGAAGAACCGCGTTTCAGGGCGGCGCTCCTTGAGAAGCTTCGCCGCCTCGATCATGTCGGGCAAAAGAAGCGCGATTTCCTGGCGGCGGCTTCCCGGCAGAAGAAGCGCCGTAGGCTCTCCCTCCGAGAGGCGGAAGAATGCCCTCGCCGCTTCCGGCTCCATGTCGGCACGAACCGTATCGACAAGCGGATTGCCCAGGAACGAAATGTTCGCGCCCGCATCGAGATAAGGGCCGATTTCATGGTGAAAAATGGCCACGATTTCCTTGGCCAAAGATGCGCATTTTTTCGCACGCCCCTTGCGCCACGCCCAGACGGAAGGCGGGATATACGAAAAGACCGGGATACCCAAAGCCTTCGCCTTCGCCGCAAGGCGCCAGTTGAAATCCGGATAGTCGATGATCAGTAAAAGGTCCGGCTTCTCCTCGCGCATGGCATCGACGAGCGCCTTCTCCAGAGCCAAAAGGCGCGGCAGGCCGAGCACGACCTCCCAAAACCCCATGATGCTGTAGTCGCGGCAGTCGCGCACAAGGCGCACGCCGGCCTCGGCCATCTTTCCGCCGCCGAATCCCATGAGCTCGACAGAAGGCTCCATCGCGAGCATCTCTTTCGCCAAACTGGCGCCGTGCAAATCGCCCGAGGCTTCGCCGGCCGACATCATGATCTTCATCTTCTTCCTCCCGCCCATACGCCGAAAAAGCGCGAGGACACAGTTTCCCTGCGTCCCCCGCGCCAGTAAGTCATTGTCAAATCGCTGCTATTGTAATGCCGTTTTCCTCCGCCATCGCCACGACACGTTCCCTGTCGACGACGAGCACCCTGCCCGCTTCAAGCGCCAAGGCTTTCGCTCCAGCGGCAAGCATCGAATCGATGGTATCCGGCCCGACAGTCGGGACATCGAAGCGCATATCCTGCTGCGGTTTCGCGGCTTTGCCGATGACGGCGCCGCCGCCCGAAAGCTCTCCGCCGCGCCGTATGCAGGCATCCGTTCCCTCGATGGCCTCGAGCGCCATGACAGCCTTGTTCTTCACGACAGCCGTCTGCCCCACATCGAGGCGGCCGATTTCCTTCGCCATGGCAAGCGCCATTTCCATATCGGCACGTTCCGCTTCCGTAGGCTCGCGCTTCGTCAAAGTGCCGGCAGGCGGCATCAGAGTCTTCAACAGCACTGTCTGGTCAAAGGCTTCCATGCCCTCCTTCGCCAGCTCCCGGACAAAGGCCAGCATGATCGTATCGTCCTTTTTGTCCGGCAGCGTCATCAAGAGCTGCATCATACGCAGATCAGGCTGCTCGTGCGTACCCGCAAAAAGCAGCTCTTTCGTGACCTTGCCGAGGAGCGTCACCTTCGTCACGCCGCGCTCTTTCAAGTAGTCGATGATCTTGCCGAGCTGCGCGATATTGATTGCACGGCAGTCTGCAGCAGCAGCCGCCAGCTCCTCGTCCACACCCGGAAGCAACGCAACCGCGCTGACCTCAATGCCGAGCGCCTGCGCCGCTCTCGCGCAGAGGACGGGCAAACGCCCGACGCCGGCCAAAAGCCCAATCTTCTCCAAAACCTTCCCTCCGCTTCCTCACCTGCCGGAAAACGCCGCAGCGGCGCCGGCGTTCTCAGCCCTGCTCGTTCTCGCGCCGCTCGCGGCAAATGCCGCGGTCCACATTGCGCAAGAAGCGCAGGAAATGCTCGACCTCCTCCGACGAGTCGACCTCCTGCTCGATGACGGCAATCGCCTGCGCCAGGCTCAATCCCGAACGGAAGAGAATCTTGTAGGCACGTTTGATATTGCGGCGCGATTCCAGCGGAATGCCCGCACGCGAGATGCCTACGCTGTTGAGCCCCACAACGCGCGCCGGATGTCCGTCCACGATCGTATAAGGCACGCAGTCCTGCACGACTTTCGACATACCGCCGATCATCACATTGCGGCCGATCTTCACGAACTGATGGATGCCGCACATGCCGCCCAAAACCGCGCGATCCTCCACTACGGCATGTCCGGCAATCATGGCTGCATTCGACATGATCACATGGTTGCCCACGACGCAGTTGTGCGCAACATGCGTGCAGGCCATCAGCAGGCTGTCGCTGCCGACGCGCGTTTCCTCTCCCGCGCCTGTCGCGCGATGGATGCTCGAATACTCGCGAATCGTCGTGCGGTCGCCGATGATCGTGTAGCTCTTCTCACCTTTGAACTTCAAATCCTGCGGCTCCGCACCGACCGAAGCGAACTGGAATACACGGCTGTCCTTGCCGATACTCGTCCAGCTGTTGATCACGGCATGCGCCTCGATGCGCGTCCTCGCACCGATCTCAACATTCGAATCAATCACGGCATGCGCGCCGATCTTTACATCCTCGGCCAATGTCACATGATCGCCGATGACGGCATACGGTCCGATTTCCACACCCTTGGCCACATGCGCCTTGGGGCTTACGACCGCCGTCTCGTGTATATAAGCTACAACCTTGTTGTCTATCATTTTTCCCACCCCTTGTTTCTCCCGGAAAGAGTTGACAGGACTGACAATGAAATAATTCCTGAATTTTCTCGTCATCATAATTGCAGAATCGTGGATATAAACCACCATATACCATATAGTCCTGCAATCCCCGTCTTTTTCTGCCTTTCATATTTCGCCAAAAAACGTCAATTTCCGGGTTGACAAAAGACTAGCCCTTGTTTTCGCCTCAACATAACCTCTTATAAAGTATTTTCGGCTCTTTGCAGGGCAAAGGTGAAATCAGCCTTGGCGACGAGCACATCATCGACATAGCCGTCGGCATGAAGCCTGCCGAAATCACCATGTATTTTCGTAATCTTGGCCTTCGTGACAAGCTGGTCGCCCGGCACTACAGGCTTCTTGAACTTCACGCCCTCCATGCCGCCGAAGAGCGCGAGCTTGCCACGGTTCTCCTCAGGATAGAGCATCGTGATGCCGCCTACCTGCGCCATCGCCTCCAAAATCAGGACGCCGGGCATGATGGGCGAGCCAGGGAAATGCCCGCGAAAAAAATCCTCCATCATCGTGACGTTCTTGATGCCCGTCGCCGACTCAAAGGGAACGAGCTCGATGATGCGGTCAACGAGCAGCATAGGAGGTCTGTGCGGCAGGATTTTCTTGATTTCGTTTATGTCCAATATCATGTTCATTTCCCTCTTTCTCTATCATCAAGGGCTGGAGAATTCCCACGCCCCGTCCTTCCTGAATCACGCCAAAGCTGCGTAAATCTCCTTCGCCAGTCTCGCATTCAGCTCATGGCCCGACTTCACGGCAAGAATATGCCCGCGCACAAAGCCCGCCAACCGCAGGTCGCCGATCAGATCGAGCACCTTGTGGCGCACCAGCTCATCGGGATAGCGCAAATCGTTGAGCCAGCGCTCATCGTTATAGACGATGACGTTCTCCAACGTACCGCCGAGCCCCAGCCCCATCTTTCGGAGCGTCTCGACCTCGGCCTCATAGGCGATCGTTCGCGCCGGAGCGATTTCCTTTTCATAGGCCGTTTCCTCAAGCAGGAAATCCCTGTACTGCGTGCCGACGAGCGCGTGCTCGTTGAGCGATGTAAAGCTCACGCGGAACCCCGTCTCATAAGGCACGGCCACGAGAAAGCGCTCGCCGTCATCGATGCGGTAGGTACGGTCGATGACAAGCTCCCGCCGCTCCTTTTCGAGCGCCCTTTTCCCCGCCTGCTGCAGCAGGCGGAAGAATACCAAGGAACTGCCGTCCGCGACCGGAGGCTCTTCCGCATCCATCTCGACAAAGCAGTTGTCGATGCCGAAAGCTGCCAGCGCGCTCATCATATGCTCGACCGTAAAGACGCGCACGCCGTTCTCCTCCAATGTCGTCGCGCGCACCGTCGATGTGACATGGGGCGCAATCGCGCGGATCCTCGGCTTGTCCGCAAGATCCTTGCGCACAAAGACGATGCCCGTATCCGCCGGCGCCGGAAGGATTGTCAAATGCACCTCGCGCCCCGAATGAAGCCCGATGCCCGCATGATGAACCGCCCCGGCAATCGTTGTCTGAAATGGCAAAATAAATCCCCCTCAGGGTAAACGCACCGGACTGCGTCCGGCCGCCTTGCATGAAATGCGTACCGCCCCGACAGACGCCCGGACGATACAGCAGCAGTTTGCTAACGTCTCTTTATTGTACATAAAATCACCGTCTTGCGCAAGGCTGGGAAGCGTCCGACGGAAAATCCAAGGAAAATATCATCTTTCCCGCGGGACTTGCCGCTCCAAAATCAGCGGCAATAGAGCACCATGCCCCAGTCCCCGGGAACGAGCGGCTCGATTCCGAGACGACGCAGCAGCTCCGTTTCCCTTTCCCCCAGGCGTTCGCGCACATCGGTGCGGTAATGACGGAAAGAAAACGCATAGTCGGGATAGAGCGATTTGACATAAGAGGCGAGCTGCCAGAGATGCTCCGTCCGATGGCTCACGGCGAGCGCAAGCTTCGGTTTGTCGCGCCGGATGACGCCTGCCGCACCTTCGAGCGCTGCAAGCTCCGCCCCTTCGATATTGAGCTTGATGCAGCCAATGCGCAAAAGCCCCTGTCCATGCGCGTATGCGTCAAGCGTCGTAAGCCCGGCCGACGCCGTTCCCCGCGCATGGATATGGCTCGCCGCCCCACCCTCGATATAGCGGGCGTTTGCCTCCTTTGACCATAAACCGCAGCTGCTTGCCCGAAAGCCATATTGCCGGGCTGCCGCCGCACAAAGAACATAATTCGCCGCATCCAGTTCGAAGGCATGGACGTCCGCACCAAGCGAAGCAAACATCTTCGCGTCTGCGCCGTCGTAAGCGCCCCCGTCAATCACCGTCTCCCCCGCTTCCGGCCGAAACCCCGCCAACATATACTGCGTTCCCGCAGCATACCGATAGCGTGAAACCTCCGCCGAAACATAGCCTTCGAGAGCGGCGCAGAAGGAAACCCTCGCCTCCTCGTCGGCAAGCGCCCCGTACACGCGGCGAAGTTCGGGCAAATGTGCCGCAACCGCCTCATAACGCGCTTTTGCCGCATAACCGTCCATAAAGTACAGCGTCCGTATGTCCAGACGTGCAAAAAATTGTGCAAAAGCCATCGTCCACGAGCCGCGCTCCGCCAGGATCACATCCACAGCAGGCTTTTCCCGCTGCATGTCCGAAAGCAGCACCGCCTCGCTGCCCGCAGGCAGGGAAAGTTCCAGCGGCTCGAGCAGAACAAGGACTTCCGCTGCAAGACCGGCGCTTTGCAGGAGTTTCAGATAACCAAGAGCTTCCCGCTCATTCTTTCCCGCATAAAAAAAGCCGCAGCGCTTTTGCCGCCGCACAATGTCCGCCAAGGAAGCGAGATAATGATGCGCAGCAAGTCTTTTCTCCAGCCCTGCGAAGCGCTTCATACTCCTCCCCCATTCTCCGGAATCAGCCTATTCCTCCTGCGGCACAAAATTCACAGGAACCTCCTGCAAATCCGTCTCAAGGCGGCGATAATGGACGCCGGCGGCGGCGAACATGCGCTTCGAAGCGCGTGTGCTCTCCGTTGCCGCGTACTTGTCCGAGAGGTAGACGACCTCCTTGATGCCGCACTGGATGATCGCCTTGCAGCATTCGTTGCAGGGAAAGAGCGATGTATAAATGCGGCAGCCTTTTAAAGATGTGCTCGCGTTCAAGATGGCGTTGAGCTCGGCATGCACGACATAGGCGTACTTCTTTTCGCCGAATTCGCCCGTGCTGCCCCAGGGAAATTCCTGGTCGGAGCAGCCGTTCGGCATGCCGTTGTAGCCGACGCCGACGATATGCCTGTCCCCGTTCACGATGCAGGCGCCGACCTGTGTGTGCGGATCCTTGCTGCGATACATGGAAAAAAGGGCAATGCCCATAAAGTATTCATCCCAGGAAATGATCACGTCGGCTCCCCCTTCGCTTCTGCCGCATTGCCCGCCACCATCTGCAAAAGTCCTTTGAGACCGTCGGCGGCAGCGCGCATCTCCGCAGCGTTCCCCTCTTCCCCGCCTTGCAGGGAGCAGAGCCCCGCAGCATCCACGGCCATCTTTTCCTGCAGGGCGCGTGCCTCAGCGAGAGCGGGCAGAAGCTTCGCCCCCCGTTCCTCGTATTCCCCTGCCTGCTTTGCCGCCGCCTCCAAACGAGCCGCCGTCTCAGCAAGCGCCAAAAGCGCGGCACGGCTCTCTTCCGCACCCGTACCGCCCGCCTCCAGAGCGGCAGCGGCACGCCCTGCCTCCTCACCAAGCGCAACGAGAAGTTCGTTGGCCTTGCCGGAGAGTTTTCCCGCATCCTCCGAGAGGCGGCGCACCTGCTCGGCGACAGAGGCAAAGCGGCGTCCGGAATCACCGGCACGCGCCGCCTCAACAGCCGCATTGAACGCCAAAAGATTTGTCTGGCTCGCGAGATCGGACACCTGGCCGATCGTTTCGCCGATCTCGGCCGCACGCTGTCCGAGGCCGCGTGCCAGCCCTTCCGCAATCCGCAGCTCCTTCGTCAAAGCCTCCGTACGCGACGCGGCGGCTGCAGCCTCTTCACGCCCACGGCCGAGCTGCTTTCGCTCCTCTTCCGCCTGTTTTTGCCTCGTCTCTGCAGCGCCGGGCGTTTCCGCCGCTTTTTCCGCCTCGGCCAGAAGCCTTGCCGCCTCGGCGGCCTGATCCTGCAGGGAGGCGGCATGGGATGCGGCCTCTTCCATCGCCTTGGACTGCGCCTCCACGCCCGTCAGGAGCGTGCTGCAGAACGTCACAAGGCGGGAAAGCGACTCGGCCGGCACGGCCTCGAAAGCCGTGCCCATTGGAGCCGCCAACGCCTCGGGCGCATCGTCAACAAACTCCGCACCGGCCGTTCCATGCTGCAAAGCGTCCCCAACGCTTTCCTCCCTCGCCTTGCCTTTCAGATGCAGAGCGATTCGCCCCGTATAGGCGAGCAAAAGCCCCGCCCCCGTGCCGACGAGCAAGAGCAGGAAAAGTCCCGCCAGCACCAGGGCGCGCATCAGGCTTCCCATAGCACGCGCCTCGGATTCCTCGGGCACGCCGAGAAAAATCATGCCGACCGTCTCGCCGCGCGCACCGCGGAGCGGCTTGTACGCGCCGAGCGGTTCGCCGTCCGCCAGCTCCGAGCGGCCGAGATACGGCGCACCGCCTTGCAGGACCATCTCTCGGACAGGATCTGCCGCGCGCTGCCCGACTATTTTTTTCCCGCCTTTATCGTAAGTTGCCGCCGCCGCGCTGTCTCCGGCAAAGAGCACGACTTCCGCCCCCGAAAGTTCCTTGATCCGGCTGCAGAGCACATCATTGCCATTGATCATGCGTCCGCCCTTGTAGAGGATTCCCTCCTGCGCCGCCCAATCGCCCGGATACATGATGTCCAGGAGAACGGACACCTCGCGCATATCCGCCTCCGCCTTCTCCTTCCATGCCGTCGTGCAGGAGGTTTTTGCACTATCGTAGACATAATAGCCGGAAGCGAGAAAAGCGACGAGAAAAAAGGACACAAAAAGGACGACGCCGCGCTTCAGCCGCGCTGCGTCATCCTCGGCACGAAAAAGAAAGGACAATGCGGGGAATCTTTTCTCTATGCGCTCCTTCATATCAGCGAACCACCAGCACCGGGCAATGCACATGCTGCAGCACATACTGGCTGACGCTGCCCATCAAAAAACCTTCGAAACGCCCGAGGCCGCGGCTGCCCATGACGATGAGGTCGTACCCCTCATCCTCCGCCGTCTCCACAATCGTTTCGGCAGGCGAGCCAAGCTCCACCGTACTGTTCACATGAATATCCTCCGGCATTTCGCGCTGGATCTTTGCGATCTCCTTATAGGCGCCCTCCTTGAGCTCGGCAGGCACATAGCCGTCCATGCTCACGCGCTCGAAAGCAGCCACCTCCGCATTGAGGTCTACAACCATCAGCAGCATGAGCGTTGCCCCCTGCAGGCGCGCGATATGCGCCGCCCGCTTGACGGCCTGCTGCGCCTGCTCCGAGCCGTCATAGGGCACGAGAATCTTCTTGACCGCACTGTCCTTGAAATCCATCATCTTGCGTCCCTCCTGGCATTTCCCATGAATATTTTCTACTTCGCCAACGAGGTGGAAAACTCCTCTTTTTCCCGCATCTCTGCCGACAAATTCTTCCGCTCCTTCCGGAACAAGAATGCGGGAAAACCATAGCAGAGCGCGATGTAAACGAGGAGCGTGCCGAACACCTGCAAGATATCCCAAGCCCCCGCGCGCGCCAGAATGCAAAAGCGCCGCCTGCAGTTCGCTCTCTGACACGAGCTGCAGGCGGCGCCTCTTCCTTAGAAGCGAAAATCACGCATTCCATCGCCGAGTTTTTTGAGATAGAGCGCCGCCTTCTTCTTGACGGCCGGATTCGGGATATCCTCCCATTGCTTCCGGATCACGCGCTCACCCTTTTCCTGCGTCGTTTCTGCCGCATAGTCCTCGAGGTATTCCTTCAAGGTCATCAAGGCGTTCGGCAAGCAGCAGTTCTTGATCTGGCCGCTCTTGCAGAGGCTCATGAAGCGGTCGCCCGTACGCCCCGCACGATAACATGCCGTGCAGAAGCTCGGCACATAGCCGAGATCCAAGAGCCATTCGATGACCTCGTCGAGCGTTCGCGTGTCGCTGACATCGAACTGCGCCGAATTTTCCTCCGGTCTTTCCTTCCTGCTGTAGCCGCCGACGCTCGTCGAGGACGCCCCCGAAATCTGCGAGATACCTAGGTCGAGGACGCGCCTGCGGCTCTCCTCGGATTCGCGCGTCGAAACGATCATGCCCGTATACGGTACGGCAATGCGGAGAACCGCGACGATTTTTGCAAAGGTCTCATCATCGATCGCGTTGGCAAAAGCGTCGGGATCGATATCGTCCGCAGGACGGATGCGCGGCACGCTGATCGTATGCGGACCGACGCCGAAACGCGCCTCCAGATGCTCGGCATGCATCAAGAGGCCGACGAAGTCATAGCGGTACATATTGAGCCCGAAGAGCACGCCGCAGCCCACATCGTCGATGCCGCCCTCCATCGCGCGGTCCATCGCCTCCGTATGCCAGGCGTAGTCATGCTTCGGCCCCGTCGGATGGAGCTTTTCGTAGCTCTCCTTATGATACGTTTCTTGAAATAGGATGTAGGTGCCGATGCCCGCTTCCTTGAGCTTCCTATAGTCCTCGACCGTCGTCGCGGCGATGTTCACGTTCACGCGGCGGATCGCACCGTTCTTATGTTTGATGGAATAAATCGTGCGGATGCTCTCCAGCACATATTCGAGGGGATTGTGCAGGGGATCCTCTCCCGCTTCCAGCGCAAGCCTTTTATGCCCCATGTCCTGGAGCGCGATGACCTCGCGTCGGATCTCCTCCTGCGTGAGCTTCTTGCGCCGGATCTGTTTGTTTTTTGCATGGTAAGGACAGTATGTGCAGCCGTTCACACAGTAATTCGAGAGATAAAGCGGCGCAAAAAGCACCACGCGCTTGCCGTAAAGCTCCTCCTTGATCTCCTTGGCAAGCGCAAGCATCCTCTCGATGAGATCCGGCTCATCGACGGCGAGCAGCAGCGCCGCCTCGCGGTGACTCAGCCCCTTGCAGTCGCGTGCACGCAGTAAAAGCTCCTCTACGAGCGCGCGATTATCCTTGTTCTCCTCCGCCCAAGCGAGCGAGGCAAGAATTTCCTCGTGATGGATGAACACCTCGGCCTGTGCGGACTTCGGATCGTAATTTGTCATGCTCATGCCCCCTCAGAAATCGGACAGGCGAAGCAGGTATCTCTGCTGCGCCGAAGCGCTTTGCAGTTTCTACAGTCCTGCCTCTTCGACGAGTGACGGCATATAGCGGCGAAAGAGCGCCAGTTCCTCTTCGCTCCATTCCCCTTGTTGTACACCCACAAAAAAATATTCGTGAAAAAGCTCCGGATGGTGACGCAAACGATAGACCATATCCGGCAAATATTTATGCACAAGACGAACCGCCTGTACATCGCGTTCCTTTTCTTTTTTTGTGGAAAGACTCGCCGCATGGAGCCGATAGCAATAAAGAACTTCCTTGATATGCGCGATACGCCCATAGCGGATCATAATGCGCAGCCAGTAGTCATAATCCTCCAACAGGAACATCTCGGGATCATATCCGCCAATCTCCTCCAACACCTTGCGGCGATAGAGGAAGCATGCCCCAACATAGTTGCGCACGAACATACGCAGCGGGTCAGCATCGAAGTATTCGCTGATTCCACGCTTCTGTGTTCCATCCGCTTCCTCCTGCAGCAATTCCATGTCCGCATTTACCATAGCGTATTCCGGAAACCGGCGCAAATAAGCCAGCATCTTATCCAATGCTTCCGGGTAATAAGCATTGTCATCACTCGTCCACGTCAGGAACCCGCCCCGCGCCTCGGCAAACCCGATATTCAGCGAACGCGGCAGCCGCTGGTTTTCTTTATTGCGAAGCACACGGATTCGGGAATCCCTTGCCGCATAAGATGCGAGAATTTCGGGCGTACTGTCCGTCGAGCAGTCATCCACGGCAATGAGTTCCCAGTCAGCAAAGGTTTGCCCAAGAATACTGTCCAAGGATTCACGCAAATATTTCTCGCCGTTATAAACGGGCAAAACAATCGAAATCGTAGGCTGCTGCCGTAATGTTTCCGTCCCCATATCGTAATCCCCCTCAGATCCTTATTCCTTTGCCGAACCGTCCTTAAAATAGCTGAAACCGTAGTCGAGCAGCGCCGCAGCCTCCGCAGCACGCGTATTCTCGTCATTGGAATGCATGACAACGGCGATGAGCTCGGTGCCCCCGCGCTCGGCCGATGCCGCAAGGCAGCCGCGGGCTGCACGCGTCCAGCCCGTCTTGAGGCCGGTGCAGCCGGGATAATAGTAGAGCAGCGCATTCGTGTTCTCGCAGTATGTCTTGTAACCTGCAGGACGCATATAATGAATCATGCTCTCCTTCGTGCCGACGATGCGGCGAAACTCCGGGTTTTTGAGGCCATAGGCCGCAATCAGGGCGATATCGTGCGCCGTCGAATAGTGGTTCTCGCTGGGCATGCCATTCGGATTGACAAAATTCGTACGCAGGGCGCCGATCGCACGCGCCTTCTCATTCATCATCCTGGCGAACCGCACCTGGGAACCGCCGAGCACTTCCGCAATCGCGCGGGCCGCGCCATTGTCCGATATGAGCATCATCTGCTGCGTGAGATCCGTAAGCTTTGCCTGCTCTCCCGGGCGCACGCGTGTCGACTCGACATCGGCCGCCATCGGCGTGATTGTCACAGGCAGGTCGGGCCGTCCGCTCTCCACGGAAAGGATGCACGTCATCATCTTCGTCATGCTCGCGGGATACTCACGCTTGTCCCCGTTCTTCGAGTAAAGCACCTCGCCCGTCTTTGCATTCATCAAAATGGCGGCATCCGCCGTAATCGAACGCACGCTGTCCGGCAGCGGCGCCTTCGTCCCCGCCGTCATGACGCCAAGCGGCAAAGGCTCGCCCGGCAAAATTATGCCTGCAGCACTCGTCCCGGTCAGCGCATCCGGCATCTCTTCCTGGCTCGGAGCAGGCGCCGCTTGTCCATGGCGACCCGTCGTCGACACATGTGTCACGCCCGCCTCGTGCACACGAGCCGGTGCAGCCTCCGACACCCCTGCATGATGCACCGCAGGCGCCGTATGCGAAACGGCCACCGGACCATGCGAAGCAAGCGCCGTCAGAGGACTGGCAAGCAGCGAGCCGGAAACGGCAAGCGCCAGCAAGCCCCGTGAGAAATTGCGCCGCCATGCACCACGTCGTTCCTGCTCCTGAAGAGCCGCCGCATCTTCCCTGCCAAAAAATTTTCTGAACCCCTTCAACATCCTGCCTCCTTACATCTCCTTGACCGGCACCGGACCGCGCGAAAGGGCTATGGCGCCCGTGCGCGCAATCTCTATGATGCCGTACTCCGAAAGCACTTCCGAAAGCGCGTCGATCTTGTCCGCTTCTCCCGTCAGTTCGATGACGACATTCTCTTTGCTCACATCGACGATGCGCGCGCGGAAGATATTGACGACATTGATGATGTCGGCGCGCGTCTCCTTTGTCGCGCGCACCTTGATCAGGACGAGCTCACGCTTGATGGAATCCACCTCGCTGAGGTTCACGATCTTTATGACGTCGATAAGCTTCGCAAGCTGTGTCGTCACCTGTGCAAGCTCGCGCTCATTCTCCACCGAGACGACGATGTTGATGCGCGTGACATCCGGCTCTTCCGTATATCCCGCCGAAATGCTCTCAATATTGAAAGCACGGCGGCTGATCAGCCCCGAAATATGCGTGAGGACGCCCGGCTTGTTGTCAAGAAGCGCCGCGAGAAAAAACTTCTGCATTATATCTGTCCGCCTTTCTGCCCCGCAGGGCGGTCGCAAACATAAAATCCTACAAATGCCAAAAAGGCCTCGTGTGCTGTTCGGCAATCCTTAGGAAATACTGCGCCAAATCTGCCGAGAAAACCTGTCGGGGATCATCCCCCCGTAAGAATATCTGATAGCGGAATTGTGACATATCCACCGTGCCATCGAACGCCGTATGCGCTGCTGTCTCCATGCGGAACTCATGCGCCTCTGTGCGAATGGCTAGTTTGTAAGTCTGCCCCGGATAGATCGAGTTTGAAATCACATACTCTCGCTTTTTTCCGCCAAAAGCTTCCGGCAGATTGCCGTCGAGATGCAGCGCATCCGCGCGGAAACCGCACGTTTTCCCCATGATCTTATAAAGATCGAGTACGGAAGCAAGCTCTGTCACACGACCAAGATGCGGCACCCCGTCGCCTCGGACCATCAGGGCCGCACCGACATGCGTATCAGCCAGAAGCCAGTCGTCATCGTAAACACTCGCCCCGTGGTCAGAGTAGAGATGTACGATATACTCCTCGGGAGCATAGTTCTCCTCCAAATAAGCAAAGAGCAGGCCGAGCTCCCTGTCGAGCATGCGGATCTTCCACTGGTTTGTCGCACGCATCGCCGGTGTGGCGGCAAGAAAAACGGATGCCTTCCCCTCCTGGCCGCAGAACGCCTCCGGCGGGAACTGCGCCTGGATGTTCTCAGGCAAAGCTGCACTGTCCCCACAGGGATGCGAGTCAATCAAATGGAGTTCGATGAAATTGTCTGTCTCACGGAAGGCTGCGAGATGCTTCATTACGCGCACAACCCCCTGCGAGGCCTGATGCTTCACCCCCAGGTTCACAAGCATCCGTTCAAAGCCACGCGTCGCACCGTTCACCACACCCTCACCGTCGCCCATAAGGCTTACCGAGTAATAGCCAAGATCGCGCATCTCTTCCGAAAGCGTGCGGTAATCGGATTCAAGCCGTACAGCGAAATCACGATGGAAAATTTGCGACTTATGGATATGAAGCCCCGTTTCAATGGTTGGCAAAGATGGATACGTATATTCCGCAACAGACCAGCAATTGTCGAAGATAACACCCTGCGAAAAAAATCGCAGGATGTTCGGTACATTCCTGTACCCCTCAATTTTCTGCTCCGCCCACGAAAGGCCGTCCGCAAAAATATTCAGCACGACCTTCTTTCGCTTCGGGCTATGGCCAAGCTTTACGGGACGCCCCATAAGAAAGGTGTCCTTCGCCTTCATGCGGCATGGCTTCTCGATGCGCAGCAATCGCGTCTCCAGCGGTATGATGCCGATGCCAAGCTTCTTTCCTGCCATTTCCATCCGTATGGTCTGTCCCATGTCCTTGCCCATGACAGGCAGGATGCAAGGCACATCCTCCGCGGAAATTTCTACCTCATCCACCTCGACCGCACGCAGAAAATCAAACCAAAAGCTGTTGAAAAAACCAATATGATCCTGCAGGTCCTTTTCCATGATCCAAGAAATAATTTTTCCATGGAGTCCGAAGTTTTCTTCCTCATTCAACAGACCCGCATAATAGGGAAAGTCCTGTTCTTCCCCTGTTTCCTGCCCATAGGGAAGCGGTTCGCCTAAAAGCGGTTCCCCACGAAAGGTGAGCACCCCGTCCACCATGCGGGGTTTCGATACAAAGGGCGGCGCAAAAGCTGGAATAAAACGACATAGAAAGAGTTCCCGTCTTACTTTCAAATCATCGGCAGAAAAAACCTTGGCATAATCCATTCCTTCCTTGGAAAGACGGATGCGATATTTCAACGCCTCGCTTTCCTCCCCGAGTGCCTGATGACAACGAAGGAGCAGCCGCCAGATGGCAGGATTCAATTTCCTGCGCCGGTAGGCGCTCTTTGCAAAATCCAAAGCCTCCCGCCATTCCCCATGAACCGCGCAAAACGCTGCAAAGACAAGACTCGTATCCACTTGGTCGGGAGCAAGAGCAACAAGCTTCTGCAGACTCTCCTGATAAGCCGTGCCATAATCGCCTTGCTCTCCCCATGCGTTCAGATTAGAAATGAGTTCGCGCAGTTCATGATAGAAAGCGAAGCTTGCTTCCTCCACCTCACCTTGAAGCCCCGCTCCGTCCGCGCCTCCGTCTGCCATAACACCGCGGAACGGCAGGACAGATGTCGGTTTTTGTTCTTCAGCCATCATTTTCTCTCCCCAGCTCATTTTCACTTCATCCCTGCATATCACGTATGGGCGAAAGATGCCACATGCTGCCATGCAATGGCGAGAAATTTATCGCGCAGCGCATCACTCCATACCGCCCCACGCCCTTCGCGTTCGTAAATATGGCAGGTGTAGGCACTCATGTCAATCGTACCGTCCATGCGCGTCAACGCTTTTGTTTCTAAACGAAATTCATATTCTTTCGTGCGAATGCAAAGCTTGTATGTCTGCCCGGGAAAAATTGAATTTGAAATCACATATTCTCTTTGTTTGCCGCCAAACACCTCTGGCAGGTTCGCATCAAGTTTCTCATCCGGCAAAAGCCCCGCCTCATGCATGACGATAGCATGGAGGTCGATGAGACTCATGAGCTCATCCGTCATACCAAGCACAGGGATGCCCGCACCGCGCATCATCAAAGCGACGCCACAGCGCTCGTCACTAAAAAAGAACGGATCGCTGCTGTAGATGGAAATGCCGTGGTCAGAATAAAGATTGACGATGTACTCGTCTTCTGCATAATGCTCTTCAATATAACGGAAGAGCTCCCCGAGAGACCGATCCATACGCTCAATGGCAGCGATATTATCATAAATATTTCTCGGCTGGCCTTCAAGGTCGAACGCCCTTTCCCTCGGCGTCCCTTCATAAACTCGTTCCTGCCACGGAAGTTTCGCCTGCGTCCTTGGCTGCGGCGGCACGACATAGGGCACAACGGGATGCGAATCCGCCACATGAAGAAATACATAGTTGTCGCACTCATCAAACGCTTCGAGGTGATCGATCGTACGCTTGACGCCCTCATAAGCCTGAAACGTAATGTATGGAGCTGTGATGATGCGGTCATAGCCGCGCTTGTATCCATTGTAGATGCCTGCAGAATCTCCCATGGTCTGTACACAATAGTAGCCGAGTGCCTTCATGCGCTCGGCAAGCGTTTTTTTCTCCGGGGAAAGTTCCATCCATGCGCTGTCGTGAAAAATCTGGCTCCTGTGCATATGCAGCCCCGTTTCCACCGTACCGAGCGAGGAAAAGGTATACTCAGCAACGGAAAACGCCTGATTAAAAATCACGCCCTTGGGAAAAAAATCCATAACATTCGGTATGCTGCGAAAATCCGCTTTACGCATCACCGGCCAAGATAAGCCATCGAGCAAAAGATTCAGCACGAGGCGTTTTCGTTTGGAACTATGTCCGAGATGCACAGGATCTGCCGCGGCAAATTGTCCCTTCGGAACGGCAAGCCGTGTATCGCATTCCAGTCGCAAAAGCCCGAACTCTGCTTTCCCCGTATAGAAATCACCTTGTTTCCCCGCGCCGCTGAGCGTGACAGGCTGCCCCTGTTCTGCAAGCGGCGTTACAGCAGCCACGGCAGGGAATTCCGGTGTCGCATGGATTGTCAGGGAGCGGGCGATAAGCGCCTTGCGCAAATCGAAGGTGATATTCGAATAAAAATTAATATCCTGGTAAGACGCTTCTTCCAAGCATGCCAAGCGTGCAGCACGGGCATTAAAAAAGATGTCGGTATTGTAGATGCCGCACCACAATTCCCTATCCTGCTTTTTCGGCTGCAGGAGAAAGTCGCCGACTGTAGTGCGAAGCTGCACTTGCAGGCCGCCGTCCGGAGCTTTCCTGACCGCTTCGTAAAAAGGCGCCCATGTCGGTGAAAGCCGCCCTATGCAAAAAGCCTTTCGTACCGCCGTCTTTTCCAAGCGAAGCGGCATGCCGGGAACCCCTGCCGTATGTTTATGACAAAGTCCCTTGAAGCATGCAGCAAGCACTTCCTCTCCTTGCGCATCGTATATGGCAATGAGTATATGCCATATATCCACGTTGATCGGACGAAGCGCATAGGCCTGTTCCGCCAGCTCACGTGCCCCCGTCAAATCACTTGCAGCAAAACGGAGAAGCGCTTTGAGATACAAAGGCGCCGCCTCGTCATGGCTCAATGCGGAAAACTCTGCTGCAGCGGTTTCCGCTCCCTCTGGGAAAGTCCGTTCCTCGCACCACTGAAAGATCTGCTGCCGGAGAGCAGATTCGCGCTGCTCTCGTAAAGCCGCTGCCATAGTGGAAAGGCACTCATCCTTCGGCACATCGAGGAGCATGTGCCGCACGGCATCCAAGAAGCGAGTACCGCCTCCATGAAGCCGGAAGCGTCCTTCTTCTTTCAGGAAGATGACGGAAAGATCCCCGGCAATGGGAAAGAGCATGCACGGCAGTTCGTCATATTCCGGAAAAATCCCCGGCACAAACGGTACGCCTGCCGCCTGCGCAGCTGCTTCGACAAGCGTGGTACGGGTGCGTTCATAACTATCACACATGGCAGAAGCATTCGGCACATAGAGCAGTTCATACAGCAGGGAAAACAATTCTTCGTCAGGCGCAGTGTTGTATATCTCCATAAGCGCGAACACTGCCTTTTGATAATCGGACGCTTCTTGTCTTCCATCTGATTTACGCAATTGTCCAAGCAGTGCCGGAACCTTCTCCTTCATCTTGGCTTTCCCCCGCTCACTCGCTCTCCAGAACCATCTCATCCAGGCTCTTGCCACCGGGCACCATCGGCAGGACATCGACGTTGCCCGGCACCATCACGTCGAGGAGGTGCGGGCCGTCTGCAGCAAACGCCGCTGCCAGCTCTTCCCTGAGCCGCTCCGGCTCCTTGACGCGGCTTGCCGCAACGCCCATCGCCTCGGCAAGCTTCACGAAATCCGTTCCCCCGGGGAGCAGCGTTTCCGAATAATGCTTGTTGTAGAACATGCGCTGCCACTGCGTGACCATGCCGAGCACGCGGTTGTGCACGACGACGATCTTCACATCAATCCGGTTATCTGCCGCCGTCGCCATTTCCTGGCAGTTCATCATGATGCTTCCATCGCCCGTCAGAAGAACAACCTGCTGCCCGGGACACGCAATTTTTGCGCCGATGGCGGCGGGCAGACCGTAGCCCATCGTGCCGAGACCGCCCGAGGTCAAGAAGCGACGCGGTTCCTTCGCATTGTAATACTGCGCGGCCCACATCTGATGCTGGCCGACATCCGTCACGATGATCGCATCATCTGCCGCAAGCTCACTGACCATCTCGACGAGTGCCTGCGGCATGATCTGCCCCTCGATCTTTTTGTAGGTGAGCGGCTTCTCATTGTTCATTTCGATGATATAGCTGTCCCACTTGGAGAAGCGTGCGCGGTAGTCAATGCCCGCTGCCTTGAGTTTTTCCGTGAAAAGCGGCAGCGACCAGCGGAGATCGCCGAGCACGCGGCAGTCCACGAGCACATTCTTGTTGACCTCGACGGGATCGATCTCGAAATGCACGATTTTCGCGCGCGGTGCAAAACCCTCCACGCGGCTCGTCACACGATCGTCGAAACGCATGCCGACGGCAATGAGCAAGTCGCACTCCTGGACGGCCATATTCGCGGCATACGTTCCGTGCATCCCCGCCATGCCAAGGAAATTCTCCCTTGCGCTCGGCACGCAGCCGATGCCCATCAAGGTCGTCACCGAAGGGATGCCCGTCAGATCGAGCAGAGCGCGCACCTCCCCCGCAACGCCTGCGAGAGTCACGCCGCCGCCAAAGATGAAGAGCGGCCGCTTCGCTTCGGCGACAGCCCTTGCCGCCGCCTCGACCTCCGCCGCTTCGCCCGTAAAATCGCCGTTGTATCCCTTCAGATGCACCTTTTCCGGGTAGGCATAATCCACTTCCTGCGTAAAGACGTCCTTCGCGATATCGACCGTGACAGGACCGGGTCTTCCCGTGCGCGCGATAAAAAAGGCTTCGCGCAGGACGTGCGGCAGATCTTTAGCGTCCTTCACCAGATAATTATGCTTCGTAATGGGCGTCGTAATGCCGCAGATATCCGCCTCTTGGAAGGAATCCTTGCCAATGTAGGGATTGCCGACCTGACCCGTGATACAGACGAGGGGAATCGAATCCATATACGCCGTCGCAATGCCCGTCACGAGATTCGTGCCGCCCGGCCCCGAAGTCGCGATGACGACGCCGACCTCGCCCGTCGCACGCGCGTAGCCATCCGCCGCATGTGCCGCGCCCTGCTCATGGCGAACAAGAATATGCGGGAACTTCTCCTGGTAGATCGCATCGTAAAGATCGAGCACCGCGCCTCCCGGATAACCGAAAACAACGCGCGTGCCCTCTTTCCGCAGGCTCTCCAAAACGGCCTGCGCCCCATTCATCTTCAAAGCAAACACCTCAAGTCTTTATCGCAAAAAAGGCGCGGCAGCTTCCACCCCATCGCCGCGCCGACGAAAACCTGCATCCCTTGCCACAAACCGTCCCATGCCCTCGAGCATCTCGCCGAGACAGGAGCGGCAGCCCTCGGGCGTATCCGCAACACAGGACTTTCCCGGGTAGAGTGCGTACCGGCGGCGGTAATCGCCCTCTGTCACATTCGGCATCACAACATTCGCGCCCGAGGCCAGCATAAGCTTTCGTGCCCCGCGTTCGACGGTCTCCATCGCCGTCGTCGCCGGAATATTTGCCTCAGGCAGGAGAAGCCGTATCAAGGAAACCATGCGCCGCACCAGATGAATATCTCCCGGCGCAGCCCCGCCAAGCGGCGTATCGCCGTTCGGAACAAAGGGACCGATGCCGACCATATCCGCATCCAGCGCCTGAAAAAACAGGATATCCCGTGCAAGCGATTCCATCGTCTGCCCCGGCAGCCCCACGAGAGATCCCGTTCCCACCTCATAGCCCAGACGGCGCAAAGAGGCGAGGCAGTTCCGCCTCGCCTCCCAGCTCATGCCCGGATCGAGGCGCCTGTAAAGCTCCTGATCCGTCGTCTCAATGCGCAGGAGGAAACGGCTGGCGCCGGCCTCCCGCAAGGCGAGGTACTCCGCCTCGTCCCGTTCGCCAATCGAAAGCGTGACGACAAGTCCGAGTGCACGGATCTCACGCAAGATAGGCGCGAGCACATCCACAGTGAAAAAAGGATCCTCGCCGCCTTGCAGCACGACGGTTCTATAGCCATAGCCGCGCGCCTTTTCTGCCAGCCGGAGGATCTCCTCCGGCGTGAGCCGGTAGCGTTCAACGCGGGCATTATCGCGCCGCAGGCCGCAGTAAAAACAATTTTGCCGGCAGATATTCGAAAACTCGATGAGTCCCCGCAGATGTACGCCGTCGCCGACATGAGCGGCACGCACGCGGTTAGCGGCAGCCGCCAAATCCTCCTCTGCTTCAGGCGAAGAAAGCATCGCTGCGAGCTCCTCCTCGTTCAGCTGATGCTCATCTGCTGCCTTTTCTAGCAGGTCTTGCCTTGAGCTTCCTCTTCGGCTTTTCCGCATCCTTCTTCACCTGTTCTTCTGACGGCTTCTCCAAAGACGCTTCCTGACCGTCTTCCTTGAGGCGTTTCATATCCTCGGGACGCAGCACGCCTTTCGTCTGGCTCGCAATCTCCTCACGATGGCTCTTCTCGTAGGCCAGTATCGCCTCAAGGAATTTTCGCTCCAGGCTCTTTTCAGGCAGCTCCGCAATCGTCGTCACGCTCCCGGGACGCGTCGTGCGTATGGTCGACCAAGTGCTGTTGAGGTCGTCCGTCCGCTCCAGCGTCGTTGTGCCCGCTGCGAGGTCTATGCGCAGATACTCCGCTTCCCCCACAAGGTCGTCATAACCTGCAAGCGACTCACCGCGCCAGCGGCGTTTGGAAACAACATCCGAGATCGCTACATCGTCATACGTCTGCAGCGTCGGCACGATGAGAACATCGAGATTGATGGTTCCGTCCTGCGCCACATCGTAACACATGGCGCGCTTATTGAAAAAATAATTGGCCCGCGCCGAGGACTGCACCCACTCATAGATATGCTCCGGCACCTGCGGCGCCGCCTCTGCCATAGGGGCCGTGAGGAAAACGAAGGGAAGGAATGCCGCCAGCCATCGTTTCATCTTCATTTTTCTTTTCTTTCGCTCCTTTTCTTTCCGGGCAGGCGCCTTTGCAGCCCCGCCCTTGAACATCCAACTTCAATCATCGCCCACACGGTAAAGCCCGTCGAGCTCATAAGGCGTCTCCTGGTACACATAGTAATTCAGCCAATTCGCGAAAAGCAGATTCGCCACCGAGCGCCAGCGCACCACAGGCATCCGGCTCGGATCGTCGTCCGGGTAATAATTCTGCGGAATCTCGATGGGCAGACCTGCCGCCACATCGCGGTCATATTCCTGCTTCAGTGAGAGCGGGTCGTACTCCGCATGTCCCGTGATGAAAAACTGCCGTTTCGCAAGATTCGCTATCGCATATACACCGGCACGCCCCTCGGCTTCAGCCAGCAGCGTCAGCTCCGGCACACCTTCAATCTCTTCCCTGTGCACTTCCGTATGGCGGGAATGCGGCACATAAAATTCATCGTCAAAGCCGCGGAAAAGGCGCTCATGCTCGACGCACAGATGGTGGCGGTAAACGCCGAAAACCTTCGTGCCCGTCGGATGTTTGCGGATGCCATAGTGGTAGTAAAGCCCCGCCTGAGCGCCCCAACAAATGTGGAAGGTCGAATAGCAGTGCTTCTTGCTCCACTCCATGATCTCGGCCACCTCATCCCAATAGGCCACTTCCTCGAAAGCCATATGCTCCACGGGTGCGCCTGTGATGAGGAAACCATCGTACTTTTTGTGGCGCACCTCAGCGAACGTGCCGTAGAACTCCGTCAGATAATCCTGCGACGTATGCTGCGGCACATACGACTCCGTATAGATGAAGTCCACCTCGACCTGCAGCGGCGTATTTCCCAAAAGTCGCAGGAGCTGTGTCTCCGTCACGGATTTGTTCGGCATGAGGTTCAGTATCAGCAGCCTGAGCGGGCGGATGTCCTGGCCATAAGCACGATCGGCGTCCATAACGAAGATATTCTCTTCCTCCAGCACTTGGGACGCCGGCAAATTATTCGGTATCTTGATCGGCATAAAAAAGCCTCTCTCCCTTTTCCATCACCTTCACGGCGACAAACCCGCCATACAGGAAAGCCGCCTAATTGGTTCAGTTTAGCATAGAAAATGCGCCAGTGTCAAATGAGAGAACGCTATAGACGACAGGTTTACACCTGTCTTCATATATGTTAGACTGCAACCAATAGGGGGCAGTCATGAAAAGCTATACATCGCGGGAAATTATCAAAATCCTAAAAAAGGACGGTTGGTATGAAGTCCATTGCGTCGGCGACCACCATCAGTTCAAGCCCCCCACGAAGAAAGGGCGTATCACGATCACACACCCGCGAAAGGATTTTCCTCTCGACACATTGAAAAGCATTGCCAATCAAGCCGGAATCGACCTGCCCTGAACCAATCCCATCCTAGGAGGGCGCACCCTATGAAAGATCTTTATGCATTTCCCGCCGTCTTCCACGAGGCTGAAGACGGCATTTCCATCCACTTTCCCGACCTGCCCGGCTGTCTCCCCTGCGCCGCAACAATGGAAGAAGCATTCCTCCACGCCAAAGAAGCGCTGCAGCTTCATCTCTACGGCATGGAAGAGGACAAAGAGCCTATTCCCGCACCTTCCCGCATTGCCTCTGTCCCTTGTGGAAAAGGTGAAAGCCTTGCGATGATTGACGCATGGATGCCGCCTTTTCGAGAAAAGATGCTCAACAAATCCACGAACAAAACCGTCACCATTCCTTGCTGGCTCGATCTTCTTGCACGAAAGGAAAAGATCGATTACTCCCATCTTTTGCAAGAATCGTTAAAAGCCTGCCTTGGTGTACAAGCATCGGATGCCCGCCGCTTTCGCGGAGAATAAAGGAAGCGCTGATAAATTCAGCCTTCCAAAAATGAAGAACGCGCAGTGTCCCGGCATCAGCCGAGGCGCTGCGCGTTTTTTTTCCAGTGACGCCAGATACGCTCGTAAGCCGCTTCGACCTCCCTTGCATATTGGCGAAAATTCATCAGGGGCGATGCGAGCAGCAAGTCGCGCTGCCTTTCCCGGAGAACAGCCAGCGTTTCAGGCGAACCTGCCAGCAGCTTTGCGATTTCCACATATTCCGCTTCGCTCGCGGCGATGAGCTCCGGAAGCCCCGCATTCTTCAGAAGACTTGCACCAAAGCGCGCGCCATGGCTGTCTCCCGCAAGCGTGATGACCGGCGCTCCCATGTAAAGCGCCTCACATGTCGTCAGCCCGCCCGTATAGGGAAACGTGTCGAGAGCGATATCCAGATCGGCATACTCGGCGAGATATTCCTGCGAAAAGCCGCGCAGTTCGATGCGCGCCGCATCGATTCCGAGGCGCAGGAAGCGCTTTTCAGCGAGCGCCTTCCCCTCTTCGCTGCCAAACAAGCGGCTTTTCAAGAGCAGCCGCGACTCCGGCACCTGCTCCATAAGGACGCGCCAAAGCCGCAGCACCGCATCTGTAACCTTGCTGTAATTATTGAAACAGCCGAAGGTCACGAAGCCTCGTGCCAGGCACGGCGGTGCAGCCGGCACGGGAGCAGCGGCAAAGGGAAGATAGCAGAAATGGCTGTGCGAAAGACGCAGGGGGCGCTCATATTCGCCCGCTTCTTCCTCCGGCGGATCGAGCGTCTCATCCCCGAGCAGATAATCCATCGCCGAAAGCCCCGTGCGTCCCATATAGCCGATGCCCGTGACCTGCACAGGCGCCGGTTTCAGAGCCATGACCGGCAGGCAGTTGTCCTTCGTATGGCCCGAAAGGTCGACGAGGATATCGATTTCATCCTCTCGGATGAGCCGAGCCGCTTCCTCCGGCGAAAGCCCAAGGATATTGCGCCAGGCGACGCCCTCCTGCTGCGCCATCGTGCGCGAAACGGCGTCCTCCGCATTGTTCGCGTAGCAAAAAACCGCGAAGCGCCCTCGGTCGAACGCACGCAAAAGCGGCAGCAAAAAAAACGCCACAGGGTGCCAGCGCAAATCCGGCGAGATGTAGCCGATGCGAAGCCGTTCATGCACCCGCTCGCGAGACACGGACGGCAAGCGCACGGCAGCGGGGAAGAAAGCATCAAAGTCCTCGACAAGGCCCGCAAATTCAACGCGCTCTTCCTGCGGAACATAGTTCAGAGCAAAAACCGCATTGCTGTACTCCGCAATCCCTTGCGCGCGATCCGCCTCTAGCCTGCTTGAGGCGAGAAAAGCTCGCACGCCTGCCGCAGCTTCACCCGCCAGCGTCAAGGCCGATCCCAGAAGGCTCTGCGCCTCCGCCAGGAATTTTCGATAATAGACGGCCAGCGAGGTCTGCTGCCCGCCGCCCGCTTCGGCCAAAGCCGCCAGTCGCTCCTCCAGCCAGGCGATGAGCTGCCGCAGATGAGCGATTTCCGAGCAAGTGCTTCCCTCGCCCTTCTCGATGTAGATTTCCTGCAGCGCAGCCCCCGGATGCTCCGGTTCCGCATCGCGTATGCGGCGGATCTCGCTGCGCGCCTCCCCGTAGGCGCCGAGCTGCATGAGGGAAGCCGCGCGTACATAGCGCATCTCCACGGCCTCCTTCGACAGAGGCGTCTGTGCCAGCGCCTGCGCCAGCAAACCTGCCGTCCTTTCATACTGCCCCGCAGCAAAAAGGCGGCCCGCCTCGCCGAGTATATCGGCAGGCGAGCCGCCCTCAGCGGCCGCAGCCATGGCGGCTTCCCCGCTCCATACCGGAGAAGCCGCCGCCGAAAGCGCACGTTCCAGCGCCGCTCTCGACGTCCTCGCTGCCGCACTGCGCTTCCCTCGTGCCTTCTTACGCTCCCGGCTCATTGCCTTCTTCCCCATTCACGAACATCACCTTGCAATACATCTCGGATCTGTCATGCAGCAGACGGAACGCCTTTTCATGCTCTTCAAAAGAAAACGTCTGCGTCACAAGCGCTTCGGCATCCACCGAACGGCTGCGCATCGCGTTCATCGCATCAAGCCATTCCGCCGGACGCGTGTTGAGACTGCTCTTCCATGCGCCATGCAACTCGATCTCCTTCTGCAGCAGCAGATCATACATCAGGCCGGTCATCTCGATGCTCTTTTCCGGACGCCCCATAAGGATCACGCGGCCGCCGCGCTTCACGGCCAAAAGCGCCGTCTCCAGCGCCCCGCCTTGCCCCATGCCCTCGATGCAGGCGTCCGCGCCCCGTCCGCCGGAAAGGCGCATCACATAATTGTAGACGTCCGTACTCTCAATGTCTACCGATTGCAGGAACCCCAGGGAACGTGCAAAAGAAGCCTTATCCTTCGTGCGCGCCACAAGGACAATGTTGCGCACATCGGCCTCACGCGCCCAGCTCGCAAGAGCCAAGCCAATCGAGCCAAGGCCGAATACGACAAGCGTCGACCCGGGCCCCACCCCCGTCTTGCGGAATGCATGGAGCGCCACAGCCGTCGGTCCCGTCAGCGCCGCCGCCTTAAAGCTTACCTCCGGCGGCAAAAAAATCAGATTTTGCTTCTTCACCGTCACGAACTCGGCCATGCCGCCCGCCCGCTCCGTACCATAGAGCTGCATCTCGCTGCAGTCACGCGGCCGCCCATCGAGGCAGGACATGCATCGCCCGCAAAAAAGCATCGGATAAGCCGCAGCGCCCCTGCCGATGAGAGCCATATCATCGGCCTCCACGATACGCCCCGCGAATTCATGCCCGAGAATCATCGGAGAAACCTCCGCGCCCGTCTCATAGACACTCTTGACATCCGAACGACTGATGCCCGAAGCCTTCACCTCCAGGAGCACCTCATCCTTCGTGCGCTCCGGTTTCTCCACCTCCTCAAGCCGCAAATCCTGCGCCCCGTAGAGCCGCAATGCCTTCATCCGTTCCACATCCCTTCCGATTCCGTGTAGCGCACCTTCTGGGTGAGCCAAAGTTCGAGGTTTTCGAGCGACATCTCACCTGCCGCCACATTGACGATGACCTCCTCGAGCACCTTGTCCTCCTCCGGCAGCGTACAGCCATTGACTTCAAGAAATACCATCATCGAATGGAGCGCCGTCCGCTTGTTGCCGTCAAAAAACGGGTGGTTCTTCGCCAACCCATAGCAGAGACGCGCCGCCTTCTCCTCCAATGTCGGATAAAGCTCCACGCCGCCGAAGCTCTGGAACGGAGCGTTGACCGCCGAGGCTAAGAGCCCCATGTCGCGCACGCCCTTTTCCATACAGGAAGAGCGCTCCATTTCCTCATGGAAATAAAGCACATCCTCCACAACCAACTGAATCTTGCTCATTTATCTTCCAACTCCTTGTAGAGCTTCGCATTTCTTTTCATCAGCTCTATTGAAGCCTGTCGGATTTTTTCCGCCGCCTCTTGGCTCGTCCGGCTCGTCACAACATCTTCCTCTGGTCTTGCACTCGTCATTGGCTTATCCATGGTTTTCCTCCCCGTGCCTCAGATATGCTTTCATCCTTCCGTATAGTATACCATACTTCGTCCAGTCCCGCGCTGAAAAAGTTTCATCCCCTCCCCTGCCTCCTGCACAAGAAAACGGCAGGATTTTACAGCTAAAACCACCGCCATTCATGGATAAAAAGTCCTTGATTCTTTTATTTTCTTTTGCTATAATAAGGACATAAAGATGAAAACATCGGCCATACTTCTATGGCATCTGCCTGATCGAAAGGATGTGCATTTTATGGGCATTTCTATTGGAAACAACCCCATCTCGTATTCGACAATGAACCGCATCAACCATGTATCGAACCATCTCTCGCGTCAGCTTTCGACCGGCACGAAAAATCCTTCTGCCGTATTCGATCCTTCCGCCTATTCGATTGATATCCGCATGAATTCCAACATCGGAGCCATCAGCCAGTCCAATGCCAACACGCAGCAGACGAACGCCATGCTCCGGACGGCAGAAGGCGGCGTCAGCTCCTCCGTCGAAGTGCTCGGCAACCTCCAGCAGATGCTGCTCAATGCCGCAAACGGTACCAACAGCGACTCCGACCGCCGCGACCTCGGCAAGATGGTGGATGCGGCCATCGCTACCCTGAACGACAACGCCGGCATCCAGTACAACGGCATGAACCTCCTCGACGGCTCCAAGTCCGTCAACGTCGCCTCGCTCGACGGCTCCGACAACATCACGAACCTCAGCGACATGCGTTCGACGGCGCTCGGTCTGACCGATGCAAGCGGCAAATCCACGCTGAACCTCGGCACGGACGCAGGCATTGCCGATGCTCTTGACAAAGTCACAACAGCGCTCAACAAGACGCTCGACCAGGCCACGACCATCGGAGCGGCACAGCAGCGTCTCAACTATCAGTCCGCCAACTACGTCACACAGGAAGAAAACCTCATGGCCGCCTCCGCGACGAACAACGGCACGGACATGGCCAAAGCTGCCACTGAATTCAAGCAGAACGAACTCCAGCAGCGCCTCTTTCTCTTCGCACAAAAAGCCCAGATGGGCACCATGGCCTCCCACTATTCCGCACTGGCACTCCTGCGGTAAGAGTCCACGGAAATATACGGACAAGCAAAAGGCTCCCGCTTTAATCGACGGGAGCCTTTTATTTGTCCGCATGATGAATTTCAGAACTACTGCAAAAATCAAAGCAGTGCCTTGTACCGTCCCTGCTCCGACTTCGGGATGGCCAATGCATCCATCGCCTTCTCAGCCGTCCATTCCAAATTCTTCATGAGATTGCGTATGGAAAAGAGGCGTTCGCTTTCCCTGCCTTCTTCTCTACCTTCTTCTCTGCCGATTGCCTTCGCCTCGCTCGTAAGAGCTTCCATGGTCATGCCCATACTCGCAATTCCTTTCTCCTCCTGCTTAAAATATCTTGTTCGCTCCGCCAATATCGGTTTTCTCTGTATCGATTTTAATTTCAAAGCAAACGATGCATCTTGCCAAGCGAAAGAACCTTCTCCATGGGAACCTTTGACAGTCTTGCTATGGTTTCCGTAGGCATCTTTTCCTTCAGCATCGATAAGACAAACTCCTGTCTCGCATTCTCTGCACCGCGCTCCAAGCCTTGTTCCAAGCCACGCTCCAAGCCTTGTTCCAAGCCACGCTCCAAGCCTTGCTCCATGGCAATTTCACGTTCTTCCTCCAGCTGCACGCGATGGGCGCGTTCGGGATCCCATTTGAAACTCACCATATCGAAAACCTCCTCGTGTTCACGTTCTCTGAAATAATCTGTCAGATAATCCTGCTCGATGCAGTAACGAATCGCGGACATAACCGCCTGTTCCAGGCATTCCCCCTGCTCCATCAGCTTCCTTACCTGCGCTACAAAAACGCTGTAGCCCTTGAGTGAGCGGCATCGCTCGAGCAAACCCCGTCCCGGCGCGTCGTTGATATTGTATGCTTTGACCCTAAGCTCGAGATTTCCTGCTTCCTCCCCGAAGGCGTCCGACAGACGCATTTCCCATTCATCAGGCGCAGGATCGAGGCCGTTGTAGAGCACATAGAACTCCGGCGCCGGCAGGGCAATACGTCGCCGGCGATAAGGCACATCCTTATGGACAAGATTCTTATACAGGCGTGCCGCATACCAAAACATGAGCAGCGGCATGCTTTCATTGCCACGACCAAAATGATACAAGAAGGAAACGTCAGCGTGGCATTGACACGCGCGACGGTCACAGCGCCGTCTTCCAGCGGCTGGCGCAGGACTTCGAGCGTCGACTTGCCAAACTCCGGCAGCTCGTCGAGAAACAGCACACCGTGATGCGAGAGCGTCACCTCGCCCGGACGCGGGATGCTGCCGCCGCCGATCATCGCCACCGTCGACGTCGTATGATGCGGACTGCGAAACGGGCGCGCCTCCACAAGACCGCTGCCGTCCTTCAAAAGCCCCGCGATGCTGTAAATCTTCGTCACCTCAAGCGCCTCCTGCCGCGTCATCGGCGGCAGAATCGACGGCAAACGGCGCGCGAGCATCGTCTTGCCCGAGCCCGGCACGCCGACCATCAACAGGTTATGCCCGCCTGCCGCCGCGATCTCAAGCGCACGCTTGGCGAAGAACTGCCCCTGCACATCGGCAAAGTCATCCGAAGACACTTCTGTATCACACGACGCAGCAGGCATCACTTCCAACGGCAGCAGCTCCGCCTTGCCCAAGAGAAAATCATACAGCTCGCGCAAGCTTTTCGGCGCATACACGCGGATGCCATCGACGAGCAATGCCTCACTGCCGTTGCCCGGCGCAACGAAGATTTCCTTGAAACCATGCTCTTTCGCCCCGACCGTCATGGACAATACGCCGCGCACACTCCGAAGCTCCCCCTCCAAAGAAAGCTCTGCTGCAAACAAGGCGTGCTCGATGCGCTCTGTCGGAATCAGCCCATACGCCGCCAAAAGCCCGACGGCGATGGGCAAATCAAGCCCCGAACTGTCCTTTCGTATGTCCGCAGGTGCAAGATTGATCGTCACCCGCGCAGGCTTAAGCTTCACGCCCGTATTCTTGATCGCCGTGCGCACGCGCTCACGCGACTCCTTCACCGCCGTATCGAGAAGCCCAACGATGTCGAACGCAGGAAATCCATAAGAAACATCGACCTCGACGTCGATGATCCTCCCATCGACCCCAAAAGTCACCGCACCATACGATTTAGCAAACACATTGCCACACCTCTTTTATTGGAATGGTCTTTCTTATTTGCTATTTTTCTCCATTTATGAAATGTATTCCTGCTTTTGATGGAAAATTGCGGCGAATACCAAAATCCCACTTCTGATTCTGCAAATATGGCTAAGCGAGATGGACTGTCCCCCGCTCCTTCGACTCCTTCAGCGACGTATCGGGAAGCCCCACCAGCTCAAAGCCCGGCAGCCCCGGCGACACATCCACCTCAACGTCGATAATCCGTCCGTCAATCCCGAGGGTCGTCGCACCATAGATCTTTGCAAGCAACGGTCTTCCCTCCTACGTTTCAAATATAAGAAAGTTATAACACAAGAGACGGGAAGATGGCTAATGATTCTTTGTGAAAGAAAAGAGATTCCAAACGCTGGGTAGGGCGAGTGGAATCTCTTTTGTGTAGATTTTTAGGAATCACTGATACCGATTCTCTGCTATAAACTCAATCTTTTTTGCACTACAAATGCCCCCTCTTCTAAGAACAACATCCTGTATCCAATATCATTTCTTAACAGAATAAAAGTGCTACATCAATCTGTTGCGCTAATTATATGTCAGTTATTCGCCAATTGAGTAATCGTATAACCTTTTAAGAGAACTAAATCCCCACCATTTGTCTTTATATAATATAAATCTTTTTTCAAGGTAATTTTTGTTTTTATGATATTCCTCATATTTCCTAAATCTCTAACCTTAATATGTTTACCTGATAGCTTTGAAATATCGCATACGGCTTTATTTCCACTTTTATAGAAAAGTGGGATAGCGCCATTAAAGTATCTGCTATAATCCAAAATTTCTTCCATCTTTCTTGTGTATAATTTAATCTCAGGGCTTGAATAGCTATCTTTCACATAATCAGCAATTGTAGTTTTATAAAATTTTCTATTTTCTGTATCATTGATTCCGATTATAATATCACCATTTATATCATACGTTGTATTTGATAACCACACACCTATATAGAGCGAATTGAATAGATTTACATAACATTGTAGCCCCACATTTTCTACACTGATTAACATTAAATAGTGATTTTTTTCATTGAAATTATTAAGAAAGTCCATACATCGTATAGAATCCCTATTCAAACCAGATCCAATAAATCTAGTGCATTCTTCGATGATATTAATTTTTCCGCACTGAAGAATTTTCGATATCATTTTGGCATCTGTGTCATTGACATATTCCGGCAATACATCTGTTGCAAATTCATAAGCAATTTTAAGTATACCCAGCTTAAATTTTTTTGTATCAATTTTCCACTTATACTCAATATAAGGGGAATATTCTTGCGTTTTTTGAGATATTTTTATATCTTTCTTTTGTACTTTATTATCACGAGAAAATCGCTCTATAATTTTTTCTAGGTTTTTATCATCTTTTTTATCTATAATGAGAGTATATTTATTCTCGTCCGTCTTTTTAGGACCATATGGGATTAAATGGAAATCCAACGCTCCGTCTTTATCAAAGAACGTACGTACCTTCATCCCATCAGAGTCTTTTATTTCTCCTATATCCCTAAAAGGGTTTGGTAAATATCCTTTTTTTCCTTTCAATCCATTCAGAAATCGACATAATTCAACAATTTTATGTGAAATCAAATTACAATCTACAGTTTCTCCCAAATGCTTATTACAGTCATTGCAAATAGTATATATATGGTAATAACCACCCATACTTTCTGGAATTACATGCTCATCTGACATTTTTTCAAACATTTTACGACAAATAATACATTTTTTCATTGTTTTCACTCCCGAAAGAACATCTCTCCCTCTCTCTACACATTTTATCTTTTCTTTAGTATAGCATGGAAATAATATTTTTGCACAAAATTTTCAAACTACTACTTCACACCAATCTCAATCCCGCCCTTGAAAACAACGACCACCTGCCCATCCCCTTTGACCACAATGTAATCAAGCAGACCTCCCCATAGCTCTTCGTCAAACTCAATCTGTTCCTCGTTGATACCACATACCACTTGAATCATGGCCTCCAAGGTTTTTCTCTTGCTCTCCCTCGCGGCAATTTGCTCGTCCAACTGCTCCAAATGTCCCTGCTTGTCCAGATAGCGTGCGCGAATCTCATTTTCCTGTTTCAGATATACCGTCTGATCCTGTGCCACCCGTGCGTTCTCACGAATCAGCGTTTCAAGCCGTTCTGCCAAAACAACAAGCTCCTGCTCTACTCTACCGTGTTTCTCCATCAGCTCCTCTGTCTGGCAAACACTGTCAATCAGCTCCGTGAGTTCCGCAATCACGTTCTCTTTGACTTCCACCAAGGAGCCCAGAGCCTTGACGAAAATCTCTTTGATTTCCTCTTCCGTCAGATGCCTTGTACTGCACGGTTTTCCTTTGTGGGCATATTTCTTGTTGCAGCGGTAGATGACTCTGCGGTACTTGTCCGTCGAGTGCCACACCTTCGCCCCGTACCAACCGTCGCAACATCCGCATTTGATTTTGTTCGCGAAGATACTCACACCGCTGTGCTTACTGCCGTTTTCCCGCGCCTTAATTTCTGTCTGCACAAAGTCGAATAAGTCCGGCGGGATAATTGGCTCGTGGTGCTCCTCCACATAATACTGCGGAATCTCACCCGTATTCTTCCGCCGCGTCTTATCGAGGAAGTCTGCCGTATACTCTTTCTGGATCAGTGCATCGCCACGGTACTTCTCGTTGGTAAGAATGGAACGTACCGTAGAAATGTACCACTTGTCCTTTCCCGACGGGGATTTGATACCGCGCTTCTCCAATTCCTTGGTGATGGCATAGAAGGATCGACCTCCAACGAATAGTTTGTAGATGAGCTTCACCACTTTCGTCTGCTCCTCGTTGATTTTGAAGTCCTTGTCATAGCCGAGAAAGGCACTGTAGCCCACACTGGTCTTACCCTCGGCGAACTGCTTGCGTTTGCCCCATGTGGTGTTCTCCGAGATGCTGCGGCTCTCCTCCTGCGCTAGGCTGGACATAATCGTGATAAGGAGCTCAATCTTTCCTGCAAGGGCATCTTCGATCATCTGGTTGAAACCGTCGCGCTTCTTGGTGTTGGTGCCGCTAATCCCTTCGTCCGAATACATGCCGACGAAATCCCAGTCTGCACGGCTCTCGATGTAGTTCTTGTAATGCGCCATCTGCATTTCGTAACTGGAAGCCTGTTCTTCATGATCGGTCGAAACTCTGGCATACCCTGCCGTTCTGCGTCGCCTTGGTTCTGCCATAACTTCTGACCGAAAGATTTTAGGGCTTGCAGGGATGACTCTCACTGTCTTTGCCATCGGTAGGCACCTCCCTCTTTCAAATGGAAAACAACTTCATCATCGGATATGACAATCCGCTCGACATTCTGCACAATCTTGCCCTCGTAGCCATCACCGAACAAGGATTCTGCCGCTTGCTTTAGTTCGGATTCGGGCAGGCGCTTCAATCGGCACTTTGTTCTCGGCTGACTGCAAGACCACACCTTTTTTGTCCCCTTCGTCCAAGTATCACGCTCACACTTGCTGCCGCAGGAGTCACAGTAGACTTTGTTCGTGAAGGGATTGCTGCCGCGCTGCCCGCTGTAGATTCGGGCAGTCTTTTTTATGCGACCATTGGTTAGTTCAAACTCTACGCAATCGCCGTGAATCACGATTTTTGAGACTTTGCGTCTGAGTTCTGCAGTATCAAAATCATCCTTCTCCATGACAGTTCTGACCGCAGCCACAAGCTCCTCTTCCTTGATTGGACGACTGTCGCAAGCTGCGCCCCCTTTTTTCTCACGCGTGTTGCATCCCCACCGTCTGTACTTCCCGGCGGTTCTTCTGCTGAAACCACCTCCGCAGCATCCGCATTTCACCATTCCGGAAAACGGACGAAGAACAGGATTCCGATTCGCAGACCGTTCGGCTCTCCATTTCCGTATCTTCTGCGCCTTATCGAAGTCATCTCTGCTTATGAGCGGCTCGAACATCCCATCCACCAAATAGGTAGGTAACTCGCCTTTATTCCGTTTTCGACTGTGCCCCTCACTGATGTAGTTCTTCTGCAGTGCCATCGTGCCCGTGTAGGAGATGTTGGAGAGAATATCCTTTACCGTGGTCTGCTCGATGGATCTCCCCTGCCGTCCTGTGATTCCGTGCCCTGCGAGACTCTTTGCGATGGCATAGGCAGATTCCCCGGCAAGGTATCTACAGAAAATCTCCTTTACGACCTCACCCTCGGCAGGGATAATGCGGAACATCTCGCCCTCCCAAGTGTAACCGTAAGGTGCTTTATGTCCGTTCGGAATTCCTTCTGCGAATCGTCTCCGTATGCCCCATCGGATGTTGTCGCCAATGCTTCTGCTCTCTTCCTGCGCAAAGGATGCGAGCAGCGTCAAGAGGAGTTCCCCATCCTCCGACGTGGAATCAATGTTCTCGCGCTCGAAACGGACGGCGATCCCCTTCTCTTTCAAGCGTCGGACGGTATGAAGGCAATCTACAGTGTCACGGGCAAAGCGGCTGATGCTTTTGACGAGCACCAAATCAATCTTCCCGGTGTTGCAGTCCGCGATCAGCCGCTTGAACTCCGTCCGATGCGCGGTACTTGTGCCTGTGATTCCTTCATCTGCGTACACACCTGCGTACTCCCATTCAGGATTCTTCTGGATGAGGGTGCTGTAGTAACTGACCTGCGCCGCAAGAGAGTGGTGAAGCGTATCCACAGAAACGCGGGCATATGCGGCTACACGCATTTTCGGGCGCATGACAGGAACGCTTCGTTCAATTCTTCGTATTTTCATCTCATCCGCTCCTTTCCATGCTCATATTCCCGTACTATCCGCACAATAGCAAGTCTATATCGGAAAATAAGATACCGATGACAGGGCGGTATTTCTCACGCATTTTTGCCTCAAACTGCAAGCACTCATCTCTCGTCAAAAGATTCTTCTGAAACATTTTTCCAGCCGTGCGCATGGATATCTGATAGATGATTTCGTGTTTCCCAGCTTCCTTGCTCATACGATTTCACGTTCCCTTCATATAAGATGGAGATGGCCGTCGTGGTCACCGCTGCACCAAAAAATAAGGGGCTGTCGCACATAAATCATGTGCGGCAGCCCCTTAAATCAGCGTAATTCTACGACAGGGGATTATTTTCTTGTCCACTTAACAGGGAGCAGTCCACCTCGATCACTATGAAGGACAAGCTCCTGATTCGGATATTGCTTCTTGAAATCGATGACATCCTGCAAACCATTGAGATAGGTCATACGATCGCCACACTTGGACGAAAGCGAATGTGCAATCAGCTCATCATTCCATAAATCCATATACAACGTAAGCTCATAATAGGTGCCCTTCACATAAAAGGCAGTCATGTCACTCACCACGCATTCCATCGGACCAGAGACATTGATTCCTGCGAGCAACAGATTCGGGTACATCTTGAACGAATCCCCTGGCTTCTTGTACTTGTAATGCTTGGAAACGCTCTTGATTCCAGCAATCTTGCAGCATTTATGTGCATAGGGATCGGAAAAGACGATTCCCTTGTCCAGCCTGATCTTGGCATTCAACCAACGATAACCGTGAGAAGGAAAACGGCTATGGTATTGCTGAAATAACTCGATGCTCTGTGCAAGCCGTTTCTTCTGTTCCGATGGACTTTCAACGCTCTTCTTCCAATTGTAGAAACTGCTGCGTGGAATGCCGATCTTTTCGCAGAGCAGCTGGATAGGGAACTCCCCGGAAAGCTCCACGATTACTTGGTACTCTTCTTGCCGATAGGAATGAACTTCTTTTCCGCTCCAACTCCTTCCACCAGATAGCCTTTTTTTAAGCGCGCTTCCGTAATCCTAGCCATCACAAGGGCGTCGATCAGCTCTTCTTTCGTCATGGATTGGAGGTCTTCCAGTCCCGCGGGCGTCGGCTTGAATTTCATCTTGGCAAGACCGCAGTTGCTCTGCGTTCCTCTTTTCGGAGGGAGTCGGTTGGCATTTCGATACTGCCGCATGTAATTCCGCGCCGTTTCGTCGCTGATCTCATATTCTTCTACTGCTTCATACCTTGTGAATTCGCCGTCGTAAATCCGACAGCCTATGTCCAACCTTTGCGCTTTCGTGTACTTCATGTGGCAACCTCCTGTCGCATCAGAGAGCTAAATTGTCCACCGCTTGTTATCCTGTGTACAGAATACTACAAACGGTGTCTGATTTATACCCCCTCTGTGTCCAGTTTTAGTTTACCCCTTCACCTTGGACATAGCTACTTTCTTAATAGGGCAAGGATTCTATGGTATAATATATTGTATTATATAGAGTAAAAGGGAGATACTAGATTGATGTCTCCATAAACAGCGTCTTTATGCCCCTTACATCTGACGCGATCCCCCTTATCATTAGCAAGCTACACGAGATCAGAGAGAAAAAATATACTGTGGAGGAAATGACATATGTCCGAGAGTCAAAATGTAGAATATAAAGAGTCTTGGCGGGACGAGTATCTGAAATGGCTCTGTGGGTTTGCCAATGCACAGGGCGGCACGATGTACATCGGGGTGAATAACTCCGGAAAGATTGTCGGTGTAAAGAATATCCAAAGACTGATGGAGGATATTCCGAATAAAATCCAATCCGGTCTTGGAATCGTTGCGGATGTCAACAAACATACCAAAGATGGTGTGGAGTATCTCGAAATCAAAATAGAGCCTAGCACCTTCCCTATCAGCTATCATGGAGAATTCCATTATCGCAGCGGAGCCACGAAACAACAACTAACCGGAATTGCGCTATCGCAGTTTATTATGCGAAAGACGGGAGTGCGTTGGGAGGATGTAACGGTCGAGGACATTACAGTAGATGATCTCGACGAGGAGAGCTTCAAAATCTTCCGTAGAGAGGCCCTAAGAAGCAAACGAATGGTTCAGGAGGATCTTGATCTTTCTAACGCAGAGCTTTTAAGCAAGTTGCATCTGATGTCCAACGGCAAGCTCAAAAGATCAGCCGTGTTACTCTTTTACCACGATCCCAGCGTCGTACAAAATGGTAGTTATATAAAAATTGCTAAGTTCGGAGATGGAGCGGATCTGCAATATCATGACGATCTTGAAAATTCGTTGATAAAGAATGCAGATCAAGTAATCGACCTGATTTATCTGAAGTATCTAAAAGCTAACGTGTCATATATACATGATCGCCGGGTGGAAACATACCCTTATGCAAGAGATGCCATCCGTGAGGCAGTATATAACGCGATTGCCCACACCTGTTATATGTTTGGGACTCCCGTTCAGATTCGCATTGAGGATGAGGCGTTTATCATAAGCAATCAGTGCATTCTTCCAGATGGATGGACGATAGAGACATTGATGGAGCCTCATGACTCCGTACCGTATAATCCAGATATTGCAAACGTATTCTATCGTGCCGGATACATTGAACATTGGGGACGCGGTATCGAAAAAATCTGTGAAGCCTGTAAGGAACTGGGGGCAAACCTTCCATTTTATGAATTACGAGGAAATGGTCTTCGAGTTCATTTTAAAGCACTCAAGAGTGCACTTGTTGCTCATTCTAAATCCCCAAACCGACATAATGTCGGTTTGGATGTCGGTATAGCGGGTAGGATTCTGGAGTTGCTCATAGATAATCCCAAAATAACAATGGCTGAAATGGCAGAAAAACTAAACGTAGCAAAAAGGACAATTGAACGTGAAGTAAAACAGCTTCGTGAAATCGGTCGCGTAGAGCGCATTGGCAGTAAACGATTCGGACACTGGAAAATCAACGATTAAATATTGTAGGGTCGAGGCATAAGAAACTCCCATGCGCTCGACCCTACAGTTTTTCCCCCCAACGCGCCTTATTCCTTAACTTTAAATCCAAGAAAATACGTATCATTATTATAAAATGTGACCACATGTATATTATCCATAACCTTTTTCTTGTCTTTTTCACTACAATCAATATGCCTTATGCAACAATCCATAAACATTTTTATTATAGAATCTTTATTTTCATTTCCATACTTATAAATTATAAGCTCTACATCTCTATCTAAAATTGCTTGGAATATCCCATCCATCCACCAAGCATCTGTCCTTCCTAATGACATTCCATATATTATAAACAGCTCGGCTTCTTCTATATATGATTTGTATTTTGTATCATATTGACTCCAATATGATTTGACCAATCTTTTTTCCTCTGATTTCGCCCTATCATATTCAGGAAGATCAATCCCAAAAAGAATTGATCTAGGTATATCTTGTGTTCCATGGGGATGTATAATCTCATAAACAAGATACGATGACCACCTGGTATTGGAGCCACATCTTTCGATATTTATGTCAAAAGAAAAATGTGTATCAACCGTTTTATGGCAATGAGGGTCAAATTGGGTTTTATCTAAATACAAGTAGTTGTCCAATAATGAAGTATAGTTAAAATTGGCAAATACATAATAGAATAAATTATAGTGATCTGTGTTATTTGTAAATTTAAGTTTATCTAAATCATTCAAAAACCTAGCCATAGATTGTCTCGATAAAGAATTCTTGCTTACAAATCTGCTCAAGTTCAACAAAGTGTCCGCATCAACTAACTCATTAAGAAATCTTGTAAAATGTCCCTGGAATTCATCTATACACTTCTCTAATTCATTAATAGAAACACATTCATCTAGCAAGTAACAAATAGTATTTTCGAAGTCACTCCAATTTTCTTTTCCACAGTTTCTATCTTCTTTCATTTTTTTATATAACACATTCTTATCATTGGACAAATTAAAGTAAGTTATGTAGTCATAAAAATCTGCATAACTTGTCGTCTTTCCATTCATTTTCCCTTGTTTGAATTTTTTCAAAACCGATATATCAAAACCATTACCAACCAAAACAAATATATTGTGTTGGTTATTCATTTTTTTAAATATATCAGTGTCATATTTTTTGAACATATACGGTATGTCTCCTCAAAAACTTCAACAACACCACATAACGGCGTTTCTCTCATTTAATTACATTGTATCGTTATCGACGTTACTTCGTTCATTGCCACGACCAAAATGATACGAGCGGGAAATGTCAGCGTCGCATTGACACGTGCCACCGTCACAGCGCCGTCCTCCAACGGCTGGCACAGAACTTCCAGCGTCGACTTGCCAAACTCCGGCAGCTCGTCGAGAAACAGCACACCATGATGTGAGAGCGTCACCTCGCCCGGACGCGGGATGCTGCCGCCGCCGATCATCGCCACCGTCGACGTCGTATGATGCGGACTGCGAAAGGGACGCGTCTCGACGAGGCCGCTGCCGTCCTTCAATAGCCCCGCGATGCTGTAGATCTTCGTCACCTCAAGCGCCTCCTGCCGCGTCATCGGCAGCAGAATCGACGGCAGGCGTCGCGCGAGCATCGTCTTGCCCGAGCCGGGCACACCGACCATCAGAACATTGTGCCCGCCTGCCGCCGCAATCTCCAACGCACGCTTGGCGAAGAACTGCCCCTGCACATCGGCAAAGTCATCCGAAGGCACTTCCATATCGCTTGGTGCACTGGGATTCACCTCCAACGGAAGCAATTCCGCCTTGCCCAAGAGAAAATCGTACAGATCACGCAAGTTTTTCGGCGCATACACGCGGATGCCGTCGACGAGCAATGCCTCACTGCCGTTGCCCGGCGCAACGAAGATTTCCTTGAAGCCATGCTCCTTCGCCCCGACCGTCATGGAGAGCACACCGCGCACACTCCTAAGCTCCCCCTCCAAAGAAAGCTCCGCTGCAAACAAGGCGTGCTCGATGCGCTCTGCCGGAATCAGCCCGTACGCCGCCAAAAGCCCGACAGCAATCGGCAGATCAAGTCCTGAGCTGTCCTTCCGTATGTCCGCAGGCGCAAGATTGATCGTCACTCGCGCAGGCTTGAGCTTCACGCCCGTATTTTTGATCGCCGTGCGCACGCGCTCGCGCGACTCCTTCACCGCCGTATCAAGAAGCCCGACGATGTCAAAAGCAGGAAATCCATAAGAAACATCGACCTCGACGTCGATGATCTTCCCATCGACCCCGAACGTCACCGCACCATACGATTTAGCAAACACAAAGCTGCACCTCTTTTGATTGGAATGGCGTTTCTTTTGTTTGTTATTTTTCTCCATTTATGAGATTTAATCCTGCTTGCTGATGGAAAATTGCGGCGAATACCAAAATCCCACTTCTGTATTCTGCACTTCGACCGCGCAATATGATTAAGCGAGATGGACTGTCACCCGCTCCTTCGACTCCTTCACCGACGTATCGGGAAGCCCCACCAGCTCAAAGCCCGGCAGCCCGGGCGACACATCCACCTCAACGTCGATAATCCGTCCATCTATCCCGAGGGTCGTCGCACCATAAGTCTTTGCAAACAACGATCTTCCCTCCCACGTTTCAAATATAAGAAAATTATAACACAGGATAGGCAACGATGGCTAATGATTCTTTGCAACAAAAAAGAGGGTAGATTGCAAGAATATGTGTAGTGACCCCAAAAGTTAGTTTTCTTATATCTAACTTTTGGGGGCCAGATCAGTTCCCGAGCATCTCTTTGTCACTCGGACAATAGGGTGCGCATAGTATATGCTCAGACCACAAGCTTCTTCGAGTTCGGGAAGCCGTGAAAACTCTGTCCACTTATCCGTCGTAATCGTCTCAAAAAGTACTTCGAACAATGCGCCGAACGATTCTCGAATGGAGTGCAGCACCTCCATGATCGAACTGCTCTTTTTGATATTGTCAACTGTTCTTGACAATATCAAAGATCCAAATTTCATGTCTTGAATTATTTATAAAAGTAATGTATTTTTTTATAAAAAGGGGCGATATTCATGTATATATTCTGGGACAATTCAAATATCCATTATTCTGGTTTAGAAACTATCCGACCACTTTTTGAACCTGATAAACCGCGAGAACTATATCGAACTTATTTTAAAAATTTATTTGAACTGGTTCGAAATGGTCGTATTGTTGATGGTGCATACGCAGCAGGGAGTGTCCCACCTCCATCCGACGAACTGTGGGGATGCCTACAAAACCTAGGAATTGATATGACACTATTGGATAAAACTGCCGATGGAAAAGAACAAGATAGTGTCGATATGTCACTTCAAACTAATATGTTTCGCGTTGCACTGGATAATAATATTCCAGATACAATGGCTTTGTTAACAGGAGATGGAGCTGGTTCTGCCTTAGGCAAGGGTTTTTTATCTGATTTAGAACGAATACATAATAAACTCGGATGGAAAATTGAAGTATATGCATGGGAAAAAACATGCAATCGAAAACTCAAAGAATTCGCAAAAAGTAACGGTATATTTGTTCCTCTTGAAAATTACTATTACTCTATTACCTTTTTAAAAGGTCTTAGACACGCCTCACCATTAAAATAAAATATATAGGAAATGAGTGCAGATACTACGATATATTAATCTACTTTCACGTTGCAACTTCTCTGTAGTTTGTACTTCTTCCCCCGTTTCTGCACATAATCAAAAAACCATGGTGACAATCCCCAAAAAGTTAGACAGAAGAAAGCTAACTTTTTGGGGATTTTTGTAAAATACACTATTGAGCCCATACTAAATTCGCTCTGAAATCTGTCCTATTCATAAATCAAAATTTTCTCACAAAAATAAACATACCATAAAAATAAGTTATCCTCCAACACCAATTTCAATCCCACCCTTGAAAACAACAATCACCTGCCCATCTCCCTTGACCACAATGTGATCAAGCAGCCCGCCCCATAGCTCCTCATCAAACTCAAACTGCTCCCCGTTGATACCGCATACCACTTGGATCATGCCCTCCAAGGTATTTCTCTTGCGCTCCTTCTCTGCAATTTGCTCGTCCAACTGCTCCAAATGTCCCTGCTTTTCCAGATAGCGTGCGCGAATCTCGTTTTCCTGTTTTAGATACGCTGTCTGATCCTGCGCCACCCGTGCATTCTCACGAATCAGTGTTTCAAGGCGTTCTACCAAAACGCTGATTTCCTGCTCTGCTTTATCCCGTTCCTCCGTCAGCTCCCCCGTTTGCCAAACGCCGTCAATCAGGGCTCGGAGTTCCGCAATCACGTTTTCTTTGACTTCCACCAAGGAGTTCAGTGCTTTGACGAAAATCTGTTTGATTTCCTCCTCCGTCAGATGCCTTGTGCTGCACGGCTTGCCCTTGTGGGCATATTTCTTGTTGCAGCGGTAGATGACTCTGCGGTACTTGTCCGTGGAATGCCAACCTTCGCCCCGTACCAACCTCCACAGCATCCGCATTTGATTTTGTTCGCAAAGATACTCACGCCGCTGTGCTTGCCGGCGTTTTCTCGTGCCTTGATTTCTGTCTGTACAAAGTCAAACAAATCCGGCGGGATAATTGCCTCGTGGTGCTCCTCCACATAATACTGCGGAATCTCGCCCGTATTCTTTCGTCGCGTCTTATCGAGGAAGTCTGCCATATACTCTTTCTGGATCAGCGCATCGCCACGATACTTCTCGTTGGTGAGGATGGAGCGCACCGTGGAAATGTACCACTTGTCCTTTCCCGACGGGGATTTGATGCACCGCTTCTCCAGTTCCTTGGTAATCGCATAGAAGGATCGCCCGCCAAGGAAGAGTTTGTAGATGAGCTTCACCACTTTTGCCTGTTCCTCGTTGATTTTGAAGTCCTTGTCATAGCCGAGAAAGGCACTGTAGCCCACACTGGTCTTGCCCTCGGCGAACTGCTTCCGCTTGCCCCATGTGGTATTTTCCGAAATACTGCGGCTCTCCTCCTGCGCTAGGCTAGACATTATCGTAATAAGGAGTTCGATTTTCCCGGCATCGCAGTCATCGAGCAGACGCTGAAATTCTGCCCTGCGCCGGATGTCGCCGCCGGAGATGCCGCTGTCGGCGTACACCCCGGCATAGATCCATTCGGGATTCTTTTGGATACGTTCACTGAAGTAGTTGACCTGCGCCGAAAGCGAGTGGTTCAGCCTGTCCGATTCCATCGAGATGCGGGCATACGCCGCCACGCGTTTCCTCAGCTTTAGAGCCGTAACGACGGGTTCTATTTTTCTTGCATCCGCCACTCTACCCACCTCCTTTCCATCCTATATATTGCTCTGTGAGGTAGATTTATCAAGCATTTTCCGAGATAAGCCGCCCAAGATACGGCTGGTATTTTTCAAGGAGCATGGCATCCATTTCGTCATATTCATCTGCCGTGATGAGACCCTGCTCCCGCATGGTCTTTGCCACGGAGAGCGATACTTGGTAGAGCATGTCCGCACGATACTGCTCTTTACGCATTTGCATTACCGCCTTGAAAACGCTCTGCCACATAACAGCCGTGTGAGCAATATTTCCGCTGCTCGCGCTCGTAAGCAGAAAATGCTTTGCCACAATGGATGTAGCGGATGGTTTCGCCCGTAGGCTTATTGCCTTTGGCACGATTCTGGTTCCACCACTTCTCCCGACATTCTGCCAAGCAGAACTTCCGCTGTTTTCTCCTCGGCATCTGCACCAGAGGCTTGCCGCAAGCAAGGCACACGGCAGATGAGAAATTGCCTGTCAACTCGTTGTTGCGACAAAAGGACTTCACCGTGTTTACGGATATGCCAACCGCCAAGGCTATTTTCTTGTAACCCAGTCCACCTCTGCGGAGCGCATGAATTCGTTGTTTTTGTTCTTCCGTCATAGAAAACACCTCCTGCAAGGTAGCCTTGGCAGGAGGCGAAAAAGGACGTTTTATTCTTTCTGATAGAACGAACACTCAAAACCGTCGGCGCGAAGCAGCAGTCCTTTCGCCCAAGGCGGGGTTGTCGCCATCTGCTCGCACACAGCAGAGAGCGAGGCGCATTCGTCGCATTCGATGACGAGTTCATCGTGGATGTGAGCGACAATATCCATGTGCTTCAACGTCTGCATGGCATAGCAAAGGATGTCACGGCTGATGGCCTGTGTGATATTTTCCACGAGCTTCGGTCCGTACGATTCTATCCGTACCCACTTCTTTGCCGTGTTCAATCCCATGTAAGTGATGGATTCGCCGCCGAACTTGTTCTCGCCGATGCGCGGCTTTGCATAGGCAAGCCGTCTGCCGCTCGGAAGTTCGATGAACATCATGCCGCTTTGGCAGATGAATCGGATACCATGTGTGACCTTTGTGTTTCGCTCCTTGATGCAGTCTTTTGCGGCGCGATCGACCGCCCACCAGAAATCCACGATGTGCGGATTTGCCGCACGCCAAGCATCCACGAGAGGCTTCAGCTCATCTTCCTTCATGCCGGATTCCAATGCGCCGAATGCCTTGAGCGCACCGACGGAGCCGCCATAACCGGAGGCCAATTCTGCCTGCTTCCCCTTCTGCCGTAGATGCCCGTTCTCACCGCGCTTCACCACATTACAATGGAACATTCTGCCCGCCGTGGCACAGTAGATATCACCATCATTTGCAAATACGTCCATGCGCCATCGTTCCTTCGCAAGCCATGACAGCACCCTTGCTTCAATGGCAGAGAAGTCCACGACGATGAATTTCCTGCCCGCCTTGGGGATAAAGGCAGTACGGATCAGCTGCGACAAAACATCGGGAACAGAGTCGTAGAGCATTTCCAATGCCGGATAATTGCCTTGCTGCACGAGGGCACGGGCATACTCCAAGTCTGTGAGGTGATTCTGCGGCAGGTTTTGCAACTGGACGATGCGTCCTGCAAATCTTCCTGTACGATTCGCGCCGTAGAACTGGAACATGCCCCGTGCGCGACTGTCCGCACAGGCGGCATTTCTCATCGCCTGATATTTCTTCACGGAGGATTTCGCCAGCTGTCTCCGAAGGCTCAAGACTTCCTTCAGCGGCTCGGAAACCGTCTCCATAAGCGAAACCACAGACTTTTTGTCGAGCGAATCCATCTCTGCGCCACGCTCTTTGAGCCATGCCTTCATCTGCGCCACGCTGTTCGGATTTTCAAGCCCGGTCAGAGCTTTCAGCCGATCTGTCAGCTGCGCCTTGGCCATCTCATCCATCTTGACGGCGTTCTCCACTAGAGACATGTCGAGCCGTATCCCACGGTCATTGATTTTCTGGTCGAGCACATATTCATCCCATATTGACTGCGGCACAGGGTATTTGGATAGTCGCTGTTGGATTGCCATTTCCACTTCCACGTCACGGCGATTGTAGAATTTGAACAGTTCCCACTTGTCGCCCACAGGTTCATGAAACGGCCGCACGGAAAAATGGCGAATGAGCGTCTTGCCCTCGGTCATTTTCTGTTCTTCCAAACCCAACACACTGCCGACGGCGGCAAGCGAGAGCGGCAAACCCATATAGGCAGACCAGACCATTGTGCATCGCCAGCTCATTTCCTCATCCCAACCCGCATCGAGCGCGAAGCGGTTGTCCGCGAGGATGTACGCTTTCTTCTGCGCTTCCGTCAGATGCTCGGCAAAGACGCAAGGCACGCTCTCCATGCCCTCCGCCTTGGCAGCGGCGACGCACCCGTGACCTGCAAGGATGCCGTAGTCCTTGTCAATAATAACGGGATTGATGAAGCCGAACTCGCGCAGACTGCCGCGCAGCTTGTTGATCTGCTCCTGCGAATGCGTCCGTGCGTTATTAGCATAAGGCACGAGCTTATCTATGGGGACGAGCTTCATTTCGCTTGTGGTTTTGTCCAAATTTTTCACCTCACATTTTTCCTCGATCGGAGCAACTGCTCCATTCGGTCTTCCTGCGGCGAGCCGCTGAACGTCGTCGTGCAGTTCTGCTTCACGATGTCGAAAATCTCGTACCAGAGCAAGTTGGACTGTTTCTGGAATGCCTGCCCCATCTGAACGAAGGGGCTTGCAATCGCACCGCCTGCCGTCGGATGCTTGCCGATGAGCCCATATTGGCTCACAGCTTCCTCGCATTGGATGAAACGGGCGAAGGCCTGCGCGTAACTTTCGAGGAGTCGTGGATTCACCAGACGCTCACAGCCGCGCTCCTTGAGCCACAGCCACGTTTCGCGGAAAATCTCATCTGCACCGAGCGGCTTGCCGTTACGTTGGCGTGCCGAAAGGTACTCACTCGGATTCGACATATCTGCACCGAAAAGCTCTGCGGCATCTGCAAGGTCTGCGCCGTCCAATTCCGTCATGGGGAACTCCATGATGTTCACCGCCCTGCCGCCTGCGATCTTGTCTGCCAATGCGTCGGGCTTGTCTCCCGCACGGATGCGTCTGCCTCCGCGATGCGTGCCGTCCTTCGCCATCGTTTCACCTCGTTTCTTTAGGAATCACTGATAAATTTAGCCACCCATCTTCACACATCTGCACCGCCCTCTCGTCGTCGACAAATCCTCGACGTAGCACCGCTACGCCTGCGGTTTGTCTCCTAGATAGGAACAGCGCATCTGTGCAAATCTGGGCGACCTCATTTTATCAGCGCTTCCTTTAATACCCCGTTTGAACCGTTCTTTTTTTGCGCGTGACCCATCGCCAGTCCAGCAATGGCGCGCTTTTGGAGATTTTACCGCCCCTTCCCAGTCATGAGCAAGAATTTTGCTTTACATCGTAAACCAAACAAGCTATACTATTTCTAAAAGAAAGGAGTGTGATCACCATGTCAACTGTCCCTACTCAAATAAGAATTGACCGAGATATAAAGGAACAGGCCGGGGTTTTGTTTTCCGGGTTGGGCTTGGATATGTCCGGTGCCGTTAACATGTTTCTGCATCAGTGCGTTCTTCGTGGAGGCATCCCTTTTTCTGTCGAAATGCCCCATTATAAGCAAAGCACTTTGGCCGCTATGGGAGAAGCAAGAAAAATATCCCGCGACCCGAACGTCCCCAGCTACGACAATATGGATGAGCTAAAGAGGGCCTTGGAAGAATGACTTATCGCATCAAATTCACCAGCGCCTATAAGAAAAGTTACAAGCGTGCAAAAAAACGCGGCTTTTTCAAAATTTTTTCTACATCTTCCAAGGCAAAAAGGCTCCCGCTTTGATCGGCGGGAGCCTTTTATTTGTCCGCATGATGAATTTCAGAACTACTGCAAAAATCAAAGCAGTGCCTTGTACCGTCCCTGCTCCGACTTCGGGATGGCCAATGCATCCATCGCCTTCTCAGCCGTCCATTCCAGATTCTTCATGAGATTGCGTATGGAAAAGAGGCGTTCGCTTTCCCTGCCTTCTTCCCTGCCTTCTTCTCTGCCTTCTTCTCTGCCGATTGCCTTTGCCTCACTCGTAAGAGCTTCCATGGTCATACCCATACTCGCAACTCCTTTCTCCTCCTGCTTAAAATATCTTGTTCGCTCCGCCAATATGTCATAGTACATAGCCTCCGGATCACTGCAGCGGAAATCATGCATCAGCTTCCCCAGCGGCGTATCTTCCTCTATGATCGAGCTGTTGACATAAAGAATATGCGTGCCATCCCCAAAAGCCCTATTGCTTCCTTTTATTGTCCGCTCAATCTCATAGAGCGGTTTTCCGTCGCCAAGGACATCCGTTTCTGTAATGAAGATGACATACGACTCCGGCAGATCCTCATAGGAATCACCGGCAGGCAAGGCATTGGCGTCCATAAGGCTGCTGTTATATCTCGCACGCCGTGCCGAGGCGCCTTTTTCCGCACGTTGGATTTCCACGTCGAACTCTTGTCCGTCGGCAAAAGCATGAATATCCAACCGAACCCCCCTCCCCTGTAAATTCTTCATCGTATCCTGCGTGACAACCTTTTCTGCCTTAAGACGAGGATTATTCAAGATAATTTGCAAAACTAAATCAACACACGCAAGACTATCCTGAAAGACAACCGTCATAAAGATATCATCCAATAAACAGAGATTTTCCAATACGGTCAAAAATTTCTTTCTTCGTTCCTCTTTCCCGTTCTCTTTCATAACGTCCGCTCCCATATCCTTGCCCTTCTTTTCACCTATATTATACAACAAAAAAACACCCTTGCGACAAAAATCGGCGAGGGCTGTCAAACGGCCTGCCGAAACAAACGGCAAAAAGGCTCCCGCTTTGATCGGCGGGAGCCTTTTTTTAGCTTTCTCTGTATTCTTATTTCACCGTTTGCAGGTTATGCTAGGCCGCGGATATCATCCGCATCGATGGTCGGATTGAAGCCCATGCCGGTGAAGTTTCCAACGCCTGCAAGGTTGATGCCCTTGCCGCTGTATTCAACAGAAGCGTCGGCTTCGCGGTAGTACTTCATATCCTCATCGTCGTCATAGGACGCACGCGTATAGGCAATATCGTCGGGGCGGAACCTGCGGTCGACACCGTCATCTCCCATCGGAGCGACAGCGAGAGTACCGGGAACCTCATCGAGGATGAAGTTATCCCCGTAGTTTCCTGCTGCCAATGTGCGGCTGCCGGCATTCATGTACCAGCCATGAATATCATAGCGACCCGGAACCATGTAATCCACATCGCCTGCAGGTCCGTAGGAGAATCTTCCGTCGTTGAGACGGTTAATCTCGTCGTCGAGTTCATCAGGCCGCGCAGCGCCAGGGTTGACGCCGTCTTTGATGCGACCCGTGAAGTTTGCCGCACCGCGGCCCGCCGTGACGAGCTTGGAGTCAGAAACAACTTGCAGATGGCGGCGGTCGATCGTGCCCTCGCCCGTGACCGTGTTGCCATAGGTGGATGTACCGCTGTTCGCGAACTCGTAGTTTTTCATGACATCAGCATCCGACTTAAAGGTATATGTCACATTCTTGCCGGTGCCGGCATCCTTATCATTATAGCTTCCCGTCAGGGCGCCTTCGAGCGCTTTCTTATCCTTATCAATAAGAGCCGGCCCAACTCCATCATAATGGTTGAATGTCAGCTTGTTCCATGCGTCGTTGACCTTTGTCGTAGCGTCGTATGTCTTCCGGGCTTTTGCCGCAGTGACGTCGACCTTGCGTTTCGTGATCGCGGCCGTATCCGTCGTGATGCTCACCTTGTAGACGCCGTTCGCATCGGGCAGAGACGAGGCCGTCACATGATCCCCCTTGAACGTATAGTTTCCGTCCGTCCAGTTGAGCTTATACTCCACTCTCTTGTTCGGCCCGGCGTTCTCATCATCCATATACTTTGCACTCTCCTGATTCAAGGTCGGCAGAGTCAACGTATTGTATACGGGGTTGTGGTCTGTTTTGTCGATATTGTCCGTGAAGAAGTTGCCTGCAGCGTTGTCCTTGACCACTGTCGTGCCGTCGTATTCCTTCGTGACATTGGGATTCTTGAGGCTGAGATCGATCTCACGCGGCGTGATCTTTGCCTGCTTCGGATCCTTGTAACCATCCTTCGCCTCGGCTACGATGTAGTTGTTGCTCGCCGTACCGCCGAGGGTGAATCCTTTGTAGACGACATCCTTGTTGATGACATTGCCGCTTGCGTCTCGCTCTACATCCTTCGAGCCGTACTTGCCCGTCGGTGAAGCGAAGTGCCCCTCAGCTTCGTCGTTTGCGAGATTAACTCTTCCCGCATCCGGTGCGAGTATGCCGGTATCGCCCGAGACCGCATCTTCCAGCTTAAACTTGCGCTTAAACAGCGTGCCGTCAGCGTTGCGCACATAATCGTCACCGTCGAACATCTTATCGACAGGCTCTTTCGTATCGTCCGCCACCACATGAACCATGCGGCGCATGATGTCGCCCTTGCCGACGACCGTATTTCCTCCCGTCGAGAACTCGTAGTTCCCCGTCTCGACCGCCGGATTCACAGCCGTGCTCTGCAGGTTGATCTGATACTTGACTCGCTTGCCGTTTACCGTCTCGCCCGGATCTGCCGAAGCATCGGCATTCTCCGTAACGCCGTCCGCCGCGAGGAACTTCGATCCCGTAGCGTCGACTTCGACCGTCACCTTGTCCTTTGCCATCATCGTACGCGTCTCTTCGTCCGCGACGAGATCGGCCTGCGTCCAGCCGGCGACAGCCCCTGCGGGAATATTCACCGTGGCGTCGTACGTCTTGGAAATATACGGTGCCGCCACCTCGACCTTCTTCGGCGTGATCATCGCCGCCGTATTGTTCGGCGTCTCCGAGCCCGGGTCCTTCAGGTGAACTTGCGTGCCGTCGCCGAAGGCGGTGGCAAGCGCGGAGTAGTCATAGTCGACATTCTGATTGTTTTTCACAAGCTCTTTGAGGGACTTCAGGCCCTTGAGCGTGTAGATCATATCTTTGTCCGTCGTCACGCCGTCGCTGTTCTTGACGTTCTTGTCGTCATAGTGCGGGCGGAGCTCTTTGGCATCTGCCTTGTCCTCGCCGTACATCGTGTAGTCGAGCGTGATTTGCTCTCCGGTGCTGAGGCCGAGTATGAGATCGAGCTTGCGCTTGAAATCGTCCTTGTTTTCGGCGTTCATGGTCTTTCCGCCAATCATCGCCTCCGTCGTGCCGTCGTAGGTCTTGCTGAAGGAAGACCCTCTCCAGATTCTGCGCACATCGTTTGCCGTGACGGCAAGCGGCGTGATCTTTCCGGTGCCGAAGACTTCCTGCTCCTGAACGAAATAGTTCTTCGCTGCATTGTTTCTGGTCTTCAAATCATTGAAGGCCGGCTGCAGATTCCTGTACTGCACGTCGCGGTCAAGGACCGTGCCGTCAGCATCACGGTTTACATGAGGATTCTGCGTGAAGGAGCCGTTTTCATTTTTCGTGCCGTAATAGGCGCGAACGGCATTATTGTTGTGCGCCGTATCAAAGGACGTGTTGTCAAACTGGACGTTCTCGCCGTTCGTCTGACCGACGAGGTAGAGATGGCTCTGCGCCGTCGCGTCCGTGACATTGGCATTTTGGTCGTAGACCTTGTTTGCCCCCGGCGTCACTACGGCAGTCAGCTTCTTGCGCCAGATGTCGCCCGTGCCGACTACGCGATCCTTCTTGCCGGTACCCGCATCCAACTCGGTGATGTCCGTTCCGCTGCTATTGACAAACGTATAGTTCTCATTTGGGTCGGTGACCGTCGTATCGCCTTTGAGGCGCACGGTGTAGGCGACCTTCTTGTAGCCCGAGGCATCGCGGCCCGTGAGGCTGCGGTTCGCATCGGCCGCGTCGCCCGGATTGGTATCCTCGTAGTGCGCGTTGACGTTCGCCACATCGAGCACAGCACCGTCGCTTTCAACGAGGCCATGCTCCATCAGAAGTTCGCCGTTATCATTGCGCGCGGCCTTTTCCAAGACGAGCGTCTTGGTCACATCAGCAAAGACGTTGGCATGTTCCGTACCATCCGCATCGTAATGACCATCGCGCACGGCGTTTGTACCATCGTAGATCTTCTCCACATGGTTGACCGTCAAGAGGACATTGCGCTTCTTGATCTCGCCTAGCGCCTTGCCGGACGGATCCCTGTCATAGTCGCGCGTATAGTGGCGCGTCGTCGTGCCGTCGGCAGCCGTTTCCGTCGTGACGCCGGTCAAATTCGCGAGGTTGAAGTTCTTGTCATCAAGCGTGAACTTGAAGGTCACGTCCTTCTCACCGGCTGCGTTCTTGCCGCTGCCAGGGCGTCCGACCGTATCCTTGTAGCTCGCGCTGTCGACCTTCTGCGTCATCGCGACCCGCTTCGTCGTGCCGCCTTCCGTATACTCTACATAGACGGAGTTCACAAATCGAGCGGCGTCGCCGTTGACCTTCGCCGTGCCGTCATAGACCTTGGAGATCGGCGCTCCAGTGAAGCCAACCTTGAGATTGGCATCGCCGTCGATCACGCGCTTCGTGATCCTGCCGTCGCCATGGAAGCTGTAATTGCCGTTCGCATCCGGCGTGAGGTCGTTTCCGTCATAGGAAAGCGTATAGTTGCTCGCCCCCGTACCCGAAAGGCGGACATTGCTGTAGTCAACGCCCTTGTCGTTGACATTTTCATCGAGGTACGTGCCCGCATAGCCCGTCTGAATGCCGATGCCCGTGGGCGCTCCCGTAAGAGTGAGCAATGTGCCCAGATTCTTGACCGTCCGCGTGCCGTCATACTGCTTGTCGGCATAGGCTGCATTGAGCATGAGGGCGGCCTTGTCGATGATGTTCGTATACGTCGAGAGCGTCGTGACCTCGACCGTCGGGCGATTCGCATCGTAGATGACATAGTTGTCCCTGAAGTTATGGCCGTTTCCATCATCGCCGCCGATGGCGAGCGTGTAATCCACCTGCTTGTTCGTTCCGGCGTCCGACGTCAAATAAGCCGCCGTGGTGTCGTTGGTGCCGTAGCCCGTGACCATGCCCGTCGTCGCCGCTTCCGCTGCATTGCTGCTCTTGCCGAAGGTGACGTAGGCATCGCCCGTCGCCGGCACTGCGCCGTTGATCTTTACATCCCGCGTCCCGTCGTACTTCTTCCGCACATCCTGGTTGACCCTGGCATAGACCTTGCGCTTTTCGATGTCGCCCGTCGCCGTCAGCGTCTTCGTGTTCGCTCCGGCAGCATCGAAGGCATAGTTGACCGCATCCGTGCCGGAAAGTGTCGACGTATAGGTGATCACGCGGCTGTTCGTAGCGGCAGCTCCCGGATTGACGCTCGCATTCGCATCGTCATAAAGGGCGGTCTTGCCGTACTCAAGGCTGTCACCGTCGAGCTTACCCGCGATCTTGAGATTTTCCTTGTCCGCATCCTTCGTGCCGTCGTAGACCTTGCGCAGATTCGTCGGCTGATCGAGCGTCGCCGTCAGAAGCTTCTTCGTGATGTCGCCCGTCGTGTAGCGGTCGTACGTCTTGTCCGCGAGCATGTGGTTGCCCTGCGCGTCCGGCGTATAAATCGAATTGTCGAACTCGAGGTTCTGCAGCATCTCATCCTTGAACTTGACGTTGAAGAGAACCTTCTTGCCCGTTGCCGCATCCTTCGCGCGGCTGCCACCGCCTGCCTGGTATTCCGCCTTCGTCACCTTGTCGATATCATTGTTGAGGTCGATCAGCCTTGAGCCGTCCGCCTTCTTGATATAAATATCGTTGATATAGGTGCGCCACGTCGCCTCATTGTCCGTGCCGCCGACATTGGCGTTTCTGTCATATTCCTTCGTAATCGAATTGAACGCAAAAACAAGGTTCTGGTTCGTGACCCTGAGCGGCGTGATCGCACCGTCGCCCGTCATCGTGAAGTAGCCTGCCGCCACATCGGAGGCAAGCGCCGCACCGCTGGCGTCAGTGAGGTAATAGTTGCCTGCATCCGCGCCCGTGAGCTGGAGATGCTTGTAGGTGACGTTGTTCTTCGCTGTCGCCGCATTCGTGACGTTCGGCGAATTGTACGTGAGCGTGTAGGCGTTCGCAGGCGGGATGGCTCCTGCCGGATAGGGGTTCAGCGAAACATCGTCCTGCTGCCCGTTCTCATCCGTCAGGCCGTTGTCCAAGAGCAGCCTGCCGTCGCCGTCCTCGACCGTCACTCCGCCGTCATAGCTCTTCGAAACGGGAGAGCCGGGATCCTGGCGCACGGTGAGCGCCGCTTTCTTGATCGTGTTCGTATTCGTCGAGATGATATAGTTGTTCGAAGCGTCGGGATTGACGGCAGCCCCTGTACGTGCATCGAAGAATTCATAGTTCGAAGCATAGGTCGGATCGATCTTCAGCGTGTAGTTGACCGTCTTCGTGCCTTCGCCGTAGTTCTTATCGGCGTACTTCGCTGTTGAGACGTTCGTGCCGTACTTCGTGCCATTGATCTCGACCAGGCCTGCGTCCTGTACGATCGTACCGTCTGAGCGCTTGTTCCCCAGTTTCAGCAGGCCGTCTCCCGTCAGCACGGACTTATCCGCACCGAGGACAGTCGTCGCCGCATCGTACGTCTTCGACACATTGCCGTTCGTAAGCGCATAGACAGGACGCTTCGTGATCGTGCCGACGCCGAGCGTGCGCGTGACGGTGTTGTTCGCACTGTCGTAGCTGTAGCCTGCAGCCTGTCCCGCCGCATTGTTGAGGTCGGCGAAGCTGTAGTTCTTCAGAAGGCCGCTGGCAAGCTTGAGCGTATAGGTGACATTGCCCGTGCCCTGATTTGCCGTCACATTCGGATCGGCATACTCAGCCTTGACCAGGGTGTAGCCGTTGCCTGGCGTGAATTGCTTTTTGCCGACCGTGCCGCCGAGATCGACAGAAACCTCATCAATGTATCCGTCCGCCTGTGCCGCATCGCCATTTTTCTTGACATCCTTCGTGGCGTCGTAAACCTTCGTGACGCCGGCGAAGGCGAGGTTGAAGTCGCCGGCATTGACCTGGCGCTTATTGATCGTGCCCGAGCCTTTCTTGCTGTCGGCAATCGTGTAGTCGCCGCTCGAAAGCGCTGCCTTGATGCCCGAATACTGCACGAGGTTCGTGTAGTCGCCGGCGTCGCTCTGATGAGCGCCGTGCGCGTCCACATAGTGACCCTTGAGCGTCGTGCCCGCAGCCGTATTGAGCGTCGGGTTGTCCGCCGCAAGGAACGCCTCCGTATTCGCCTTGTCCGCATCGCCGTTGAGCGCCTTGAGCTTATAGCCCCAAGCAGGTGTGGTTCCCGTGAACTTCACGTCGGACGTGCTGTCGTAGTTCTTGACTGCCGGCTTGAACTCCACGTCGATCTCACGCGGGGTGATCGTCCCCTGCCCCGTCAAGGTCGTGATGGACGCCCCACCCGACGTCGAGACGAAGTAGTAGTCGTTTTCATAACCGGAAGAGACCTTCAGCGTATACGTCACGGTTTTGCCCGTGCCCGCGTGCACGTTATCGTAGGCGCCTTCAGACATATTGGAGCCGTTGCCGAGGACGAGATCCGGCATGTTGATGATCGCGCCGCCGCCGCTGGCCTGTCCGTGCTCATCGAGCACATCCGTGGCACGGTTGTACGTCTTCGTGACATTCGGCTTCGAGACGGTCGCCAAAATCTCCTTCGGCTTGATATAGCCGGCCGCCTTCTTGCGCGCGACGGTGTAGCCGCTGTACATATCGCCCGTGAGCGTGTAGTCGCCGCCGCCGATGCCGCTGAGGTCATAATTGCCCGCGCCGCCGCCCGGCAACTTGACCTTGTAGGTGACATCAATCTTCTGCTTGCCGGTGAGGAGCGCACCGCTGCGGTCGGTATTGGCATGTTTGTCCGCGTATTCCTTGCCCGCCATCGTGTAAGAATTCGGCGTAGCCAAGAAGTTCACGACCTGCCCGTTTTCCAGCGTGATGTTCAGGGCGGACAATCCTGCCGACTGCGAAACGGCAGTCGTTCCGTCGAATGTCTTCGTAACATCGTCGAAGTCCATGTTGAAGTTCGCGCTCGTCGGCTTGTACTGCGTGATCTTGCCCCTGCCGTCCGCCACGGTATTGGCGACTTCATAGTTGCCATTGTCGAGCGTCGGCGTAAAGGTATAATTGACCGTATAGTGCGTCTGCCCAGGCAGGAACGAGCCGTCCGGACGCGCATTAGCGTTTTCCGCCTCCGTCGCCTTCGTATTATCCGTGTAGTACTTGCCGACGACGGCGTTGTCTGCCCCGAGGGCGAGTTTCACCACATCGCCGCCGAGGACACCGTTCGTCACCGTTTCATAGCCCGCAGCCCTGAGCTGCTTGGCGTAGACGTTCGACGTCGTATCGTAGGAGCGCGTCACATCACCGGGCGCGGCAAGCGTCAGCTTCTTCGGCGTGATCTTGCCCGTGCCCGTCATCGTGACGGTATCGTTTGCACCGCCGTTCGTCACTTGCGTCGCGCCGCCGCCCGACGGCGTATAGGAGAGGATATAGTTCGTCGCGGCATGGTCGCCCGTAAGGCCGATCTTATACTCGACGTCCTTGCCGTCATTTTCCACAGCGCCTGTCAGAGCATTGCCCGTGCGGTAGACTTCGTGATCCTGCTCCGTGTGGCTGCCCCGCTTCTTGTAGACGGCAGCCGTCGCGGTGATCTGCGCACCGTCATCCGCTGCGCCGTCCTCCTTGACGAGCTTGTTCGCATTCGCCGCCGTCGCAAGGTAGCCGAAGTTCGTGCCGAACTGCTTGTCGGCAGCGAGGACATTGACATCCTTGTCATACTCCTTGTCGATGCCCGTCTTTTTCAGCAGGTCGACATAGACCGTGCGCGGCGTGATCTTGCCGTCGCCCGTGACCGTATGGACGCTGCCCTCGGCCAAAGCCTGCACGCTGCCGCCGCCCATATCAAATTCGTAGTTGGAAAGAATGTCCTCCGTAGTCTCGTTATGCGCCTTGAGCGTGTAAGAGAGGTACTGGGCGCCGTCCGCCGCATTTGCGGCGTCATAGACGTTCTTCGTGCGCGTCGTGCGGTCTCCCCGCACATAGTACGCCTTCTTGTCCGCAGCGCTGATAGAAAACGAAATTTTGTTCGCATCCGCTGCAATGATGTTCGTATCTGTGCTCGCTCCGGCGGCAGGCCCCGTGATCTTTTTCGTCACGCCGTCGACGACGGTGTAGTCCGTGCCGTCATAGACCTTGTCCGCACCGCCCGTGACGCTGAACTTCGTGGGATCGATCTTGCGTTTCGCAATCGTGCCCGTGCCCCAAATGGTGCCCGAGGTCACGACATCGCCTGCCATCGCAGCCGGCTCGCCCGTAACAGCCTCACGGTAAAGGATATTGCCGTCTCCATCAACAAGCTTGTAGTTGTGCTTATTGGCACCCGTAAGTTTGATGCCGCTGTAGGCAACACCATGTGCCCCCGCCTGCTTCGTTTCCGTGCCGGGGTTGGCATTGCTGTCGCCTGTCCTGTACTTCCCCTTGATATCCGTATAGTCAAGAAGATTTGCCGCCGTATCACTGCCGACGGTATTCGTAAGCGTCAGCACATTGTTTGTCGCCGTCGGAATATAAGCAGCGCCCTTGACATCCACATCACCGTCATAAACCTTGTTGATGCCCGTCGCCGGGTTCAACGTCGCCGTAATCGTGCGCTGGGTGATGTTGCCCTTAAGGTTCAGGGCGTTGATAGCGCTCGCATCAAACTCATAGTTTTCCTCGCCGCCCGTAAACCGCACCAAGGTACCGTCGACATAGACGGGCTTGTCATATCCGACATCCGGACTTTCCGCTGAGGCGGCCGTCCATGCCTGACGGAAGGTGACGGCATTGTTGTTGGCGAAATTGACCGCCGCACCGTCGCCGTCCACAAGACCATCCGTGCGCAGGGAAACATTGCCCGTCTTGATGGCGTTGGCAAACTGCGCCGAGGCATCGGCCGTGCCGTCGTACTCACGCTCGATCTTGCCCATATTATTGACCGATCCGATAACCTTGCGCTTGCCGATCGTGACGTTCGCGCCCGCGATATCATAGCCGTGCTGTCCGCCATAGAGCATAGCCTCGCGGCCACCCTTGCCGTCGACTCCATCATAGGCTGCATTGGATCCCGCATTGCGGCGGCCGCCGCCGGCCGTATCTTGGGAAAGATGTACGAGTGAGCGATCATCTGCGCCATAGAGTTTAAGATCCGCATCATTAACATTCGTGATGGCAGAGTACGAACCATCGCCATTTTTCTTCGCAATCTTCAAATAGTCGGCATTGTAGACACGGCTGATGCTCTTGCCGTCGTTGCTTTTCTTGCCCGCACGCGTGACATAGCTGCCGTCCGTCTGCTTGTCCGCTGCCTGCACCGTATAGGTGGAAGCGGTATCGCCGCTGTGCGCATGACCCGCCTGCTGGAAATCGGCATAGGCATACTCCGCCTGCACCGTGCCCTGCATAAAGGCGGTCAGAAGCGGCAGGGAATGACCGTCGAAAATGCGCCAGGTCTTATTCTCACCGCCGTCAGCAGCGATATCCCAAGTACGGTAGGAAGTGGCAGAAAAAGCGTCCTTTTCATCCGTGCCCTTCAAGAGTTTATTCTTGTTATTTGCACCATTGATCTGATACGATTCCTGCACCGACATGCTCAGGTCGTTGCCGCCTGCTGCTGCAGCTCCATTGTTTTTCAAATAGACATTGCGGAGAATAGATGTGGTTCCCTGACCGGTCGCATAACCGCCCCATGATTCATTGATGTTAGTGCCCGTATTAACCTGAACCGCACCCGTATTATAAGCATCCATGATCTGTGAATAATCCAAGTCACCGACCAGTCCGCCCGCCTGCTTTCCTATGTTGGATGTATTATATACAGTATCCAGCGTAGAATTTTTAAGCCAGCCTACAACACCGCCGGCTTTCGCAGCACTTGATCCCGTGCTGCCAATCATGCTCGTGCTTTCGTTGTAAACATTGAAAATATGGCTGTTCTCCGCCTTACCGACAACCGCGCCTCCATAATTAAGCGAGGAAAGATTCGCATTCTTGATGCCGACATTCATGATGACTGCACCGTTGATATTGCCGAAAAGCCCGGCATGGTCTGCAGCCGTACCTGCTCCGAGCGTCATATTCTTCACTTCATGGAACATGCCGTCGAATTTGCCGGTAAAAGGTGTAGCCCCATTACCAATCGGCGTATGCGCCGTAGCCGAAAGGTCAATATCATTCTTCAGCATATAATTGCCCGCGAGATCATTCTTCATATCCTCGAGCTCTTGCGGCGTACTGACGAGCTTAAAGCCATCCACGGCAAGATTGCCGTGATAATGTGCCGGAGCAGCGCCGCCCGCCGTGCTGCCGATATGGATATAGCCTTTAGACCGTGCAGCTTCAACAAATCCAGGTGGGGGATTTTGGGGAGAATTGCCAAACTTCTTCGTGTCCGTGCTCGCGCTGATCTGGACGTCCGTCGCCGTGATATTTGCCGAGTTCAGGATGCGGACGCTCTGCCCCTCGATCACGATCTTATTCGCTGCCACGCTGTGACCTGCACCGTCGACAAGGCTGACGACCTCCGCCTTTGCCGTATTCGGTGCGGCAGCCGCCGTCGTATTGATGATGGAGCTTTCCTGCGAGGCCAGCGTCGCGCCGCCTGCCACAGCCGTACCGATGGCATCGACATCGACCGCGCGCGTCGTCACATAGAGGTTGCCGACATTGACATTGGCCGTTTCGCCAAAGACAACGCCGTTCGTATTCGCGATATAGACATTGTTGCCGCCTGTAATCGAGCCGTCGATGCGCGACGTGACCTTGCCCGTGACGACATTGAGGTAATTGTTTGTCTTTGCGCCGCCGTCAAACACTACAGATTCACCGTTTTTGACGGAAAAATCCTTCCAGCCGATAACATTGTTCGGGTTGCCGCTCGTAATATTTGTCGTCATACCGGACTGGCTGATCGCTGCGCCGCCTGCGCGCACACCGTCATGATTTGGGCCGCCACCGTCGGCAATCGGCGCGCCGTGCGCCGTCGAGGCCACGCCGAGGAGGCCAGCCAAGATCCCGAGACTGACTTGACAGGCCAAGGCGTCCTTTTTTCCTATTCTCCTCATTGCATTTCTTCCTTTCTCATGGGGAAGCGTCCTCCGTTCTGCGCTTCCTCTATCGCAAGAAAGGCCACCACAGAATTGTGGTGGCTCTTCCTTCCCGGCATTGCCTCTTTTTCCAAAGGGCTTTCACTCATAGTTTACTGCAGCAGACTCAGAACGCCGCTCGACGACTGATTCGCCTGTGCGAGCATGGCCTGTGCCGACTGCGTGAGGATATTGCTCTTCGTGTAGTCCGTCATCGACTTCGCCATATCGGCGTCACGGATTGTCGACTCGGCATTCTGCGTATTCTCGCTCGCCGTGATGATATTGGCTGAGGTGAACTGCAGGCGAGCCTGCGCCGCGCCGAGCACCGTCTGCTGATCGAGACACATGGTGAGCGCATTCTCGATGACATTGATCGCCGCATTGGCACGGTCGCGCGTCGTGACCTGGATGGCCTTCGAATCATTGCCCATCATGCCAAGCGCCTTGGCGTGCATATCGGTAAAGCCGACTTTGACCGCCTGGTTCGAACGCGTGCCGATCTGGAAAACCATCGCATTGTCCGGCGTCGGATCCTGGGCGCGCACCGTCATGTTAAACTTATCGAACATATTGTTCTGCGACTTCTTGATGTTGCCGCGCGAATCTGTCAGGCAGAAAGTCACACCGCTGACTTGTCCATTTGTGCCGCCTTCTCTGGCACGGATTGTCATGGCCGTCTGCCCGTCAGGCGTATGCACCTTGTGCCCGTACTGGTCGACACCGACATCAGACCAATCGGGATCGGTGGTGCCTGGAAGCGGATCAACCCCAGTATAAACTTCCATATCCGTATTGGCAGGCACCCAGTTAAAGATATCTTGGAATCGATTATCCCCTACCCGCATCGTATTCTGATAAGTCTTACCGTCCTTGACATAGGAAACCGTCATCCAGTCCGTCGGCAGAACACCCACAGCACCGCCGTTTCGATCCTTCAAATCCGTAAGTTTGACAGTCGCAGGATTCGTCGTCGGTGCGCCGAAGTCAAATGCCGTATTGGCATAAGTCGAACTCGTTCCCTTATTCGTATCCGCAACTTTATTGTTGTACATGCCGCTCATCAGAATCTTGCCGTTGTACTGTGCATTGGCATTGTCGTTGATCTGGTCGACCATCTCATCCATTTCTTTCTGGATGGTCGCACGGTCATCGTCGGTGTTCGTGTCGTTCGCCGCGTTGATGCACTTTTCCTTCAGCGTGCGGAGGATATCGACCGTAGAGCTCACCGCCCCTTCGGCAACCTTCATCATGCTGTTGCCGTTCTGCGTGTTCTGATTGTCCTGGTCGAGCGCGCGGATCTGAACGCGCATGCGCTCGGAAATCGACATGCCGGACGGATCGTCCCCGGCGCTGTTGATCTTCATGCCCGAGGAAACTTCCTTCAGGCTCTTCATGCGGTCCTTCTCGTTCTTGTTCAGTGTGTTCAGCGTATTCGCTGCCTGCATGTTGTTCTTTACTACCAATGGCACGGTAAAAACCTCCCTGATCATGTGCCGGCTCGGCTTGAGAAATTCTCAAATTCCTGCTTCCCTGCGCCGCAGCCGCCTTCCCTGATATGATGTCCAAGAGACCTCCGCCGGCCTCCCTCTGCTTTACAGTCTTTATATCGTCGCTTGACCTCTTTTCCTTAAGTGCAGCAAGGAAATTTTTATGATTCGTTTTCTCAAAGGGAAAACCCGGCGTACGCCGAAGCATATGCCGGGTTGATTTTTTTGCAGACGAGCCGTATCCCTTACCGCGGCTTCGGAGCATCTGTCGGATGGCAGCTGCCTCCGTGGCAGCCGCCGCATCCTCCGCCGCAGCCTCCGCTGCAGCAGTCCTCCTTGCCTTCCTTCACGTTATGGTAGACGTGGCGCAAAGCAAAGAAAAGTGCAGCGACGACAGCAGCGCCAACAATGAGGCTGGCCATGGCGAAACGCCTCCTTCCCTGCGAGGAACCATCAGCTCATGCCAAAGGCGCGCGCACCCCAATAGACGAGAAGCGAGACAACCCAGGCGACAGCGAAGGTGTAGAAGGCGGCGAAAGCCATCCAGCTCCACTTGCCCGTCTCCTTCTTGATCGTGCCGAGCGAAGTCATGCACGGCGTGTAGAGCTGCGAGAACACCATGAAGGCGAGTGCAGAAGCCGCCGTGAAGGCCGTGCCCATCGTACCTGCAAACTGCGTGGCCGTCTCGGCAGCATCCTCCGCCTCGGTGGAAACATCGCCGACACCGTAGAGAATGCCGAGCGTCGAGACAACGGATTCCTTCGCCATGATGCCCGTGACGACAGCCGCACCGGACTCCCATGTCTCAAAGCCCTGCAAAGCGAAGAGATGGCTCATGCCGCCGCCGATCGAGGCGAGGAAGGACTCGCTCATCTCATCCGTAGCGCCGTCCGCATTGTAGTTCGACAAGAACCAGATGGCCACGCTCATCGCGAAGATAATCGTACCTGCCTTGATCAGGTAACCCTTGCCCTTATCCCACGTTTCGAGGAGCACGGTCTTCATATCCGGCATACGGTACGGCGGCAGTTCGAGGAGGAACGTCGATCCCTGATCCTTGAACGCCGTGACGCCCAAGACCTTCGCCATGATGATGGCGACGACGATGCCGATGATGTACATCGAGAATACGAGATTCGCGGCATGTTCAGGGAAGAACATCGCAGCGAAGAGCGCCATGATCGGCAGCTTCGCCGAGCATGTCAAAAAAGGCGTGATGAGAATCGACGTGAGCCTGTCCTTTTCCGAGTCGAGCGCACGCGCACCCATGATGGCCGGCACGCCGCAGCCGAAGCCGACCATCAGCGGCATGATGCCCTTGCCCGTGAGGCCGACGCGGCGCATGATCGGATCCATGATGAAGGCGACGCGTGCCATGTAGCCCGTGCCGTCGAGGAAGGACAGCATGAAGAAGAGCGTGAAAATGAGCGGCACGAAGTTGATGACGTTGCCGACGCCGGCAACGATGCCGTCAGCAATCAGGGATTCAAGCCATTCGGCAACGCCCGCATCCTCCATAGCTTCCTTGATCCAGTCCGTGAAAGGTCCGCCGATCCAGTCGCCGACGGCATCGGCCAGCGGCTGCCCAATCCAGGTGAACGCGATACAGAACATCAAGTAGAGGATGCCGAGCAGAATCGGCAGTGCGAGGACGCCGTTCGCAAGCACCTTGTCGATCTTCTCCGAAGTCGACATGCCGACGTTCTCGACGACGACGGCCATCTTCATGATTTTGTCGATGAGATCATAACGCAGCTCGATGAGCTTTTCGTCGAGCTCTTCGGCGGAAAGGCCGCTCTTCTTGAGTTCCGTCGCCTTCGCCTTGTGCTCTTCGACCATCGCACTCGGACGATAATTCGACATGACGGTCGTCGTGAAGATTTCGATGAGCTTCTGGATGCTCTTCTTGCTGCGGCCGACCGTCTGCACGACGGGCATGCCGAGGGCTTCCTCAAGCTTCTGGATGTTGATGCGGATGCCCTTCCTCTCCGCCTCGTCCTGCATGTTGAGGTCGATGAGAAGCGGGATGCCCTCTTCGAGGAGCTGCACCGTGAGGAAGAGGTTGCGCTCGATGTTCGACGAGTCGATGACATCGACGGCGAGATCGGGCATCGTCGTCTTGAAGTAGTCGATGACGACCTGCTCCTCTGCCGAGCGCGCATTGATGCTGTAGGTGCCGGGCAGGTCGACGACCGTGATCACGCGATCCTTGTAGTTGACGACGCCCATCTTCTTGTCAACCGTAACGCCCGGCCAGTTGCCGATCTTCTGGCGCATACCGGTCAATTCATTAAAAATTGTAGATTTGCCTGTATTCGGATTGCCCGTCAAGGCTACACTCATTGTACTCATGATTAAGCGTTTGCTCCCTCCCCGATCTGTGTCACCTGGATCTTCTCCGCATCAGCACGGCGAAGTGCAAGATTATAAGAGCGAAGACCGATGGCCATGGGATCTCCCATAGGTGCGGAACGCAGCACCTTGATGCGCGTGCCCGGAATCAGGCCCATCGTCATCAGGCGCTGCTTGAGTTCCGAGTCTCCCACCTTGTCGACGCGAAGAGACATGCCTGTCTTTCCGTCTTTCAAAGTCATTTTCCATACCTCCGTTTATAAAAAATAAAAAATCCTGCCAAGAACGGAGTGAAAATGAACCCCGTTACCAGCAGGATAATGATAACCTATCTCCTGACAGATGTCAAGCGGGCAAAACTCTCCCTGACGATTTATATCAATCACCATGAAACCCCAAGAGGTCAAGCCCGAAGGGCATCGACCACTTGTCCGGGTTTCTGCAGGAGCGGCGCACCACCGTCCTCTCCTGTCTTTTCCCTGAAGTTTCTGTTGCGGAACTTCCCCAAGCGCCCCGGCAGATTCCCCATTACGCTGAATGTTCGGCGAGTACATTCTGCAGAGCCGCCATGCTGGCCGAGTGACAGAAGGCGATCTTCGCGTTGCACTTTTTCGCTTCTTCCTGTGCGTGCATGGCAAGCTGGTGTGACGCCGTGCTCGTAAAGAGGATGATGAGATCGGGCGAGCCGATCTTCCGCCTGAGATCGCGGCACATCTTCGGGAACACTTTCGCCTTGAACCCGCAGCTCTTGCACGCCTCCCGATAACGGCACTCCATGCATTCGTTCCCTCCGAGAATCACCACGCTGCTCATAACCATTCCCCTTTCCATTTTGAAAACCACTATCATTGATGTGCTTATCATACACGAATTGAGAATAGTTGTCAAGTCTATAAAAAAGCACGCCGCTAACTTTTGTCTTGCCTTACATTTGCAATTTGCGTACCATGCTTTTTGCCCGGCCGAATATAAAGATCCTTACAGCAAACCAAGGAACAACAACAGGGATACCGCCCATTCATCTGCGGTATCCCTGTTGTTACCATGAACCCCCAAGAGGTCAAGCCCGAAGGGCGCAGACCGATTGGCTAGGTTTCTGCAAGACGTCAGGACATATACAGCATCGTGCTGCACAGATGTCCCGAAAGTTTATTCACCGTTCATTCACCGTTCAGCCGGCCTGCTTTATCGGGCGTTTCTTGCCGCCTGAGAGGATGCGTGCGCTGTTCAGGACGACGGCGAGCGTCGCCGTGTTGTGTATGACAGCCGCCCAGAGCGGGCTGATCATGCCCAAGGCGCCCATGAGCATGGCTCCCGAGTTGACGAGGATCGTGGCGCGGAAATTCTGATGGATCAGTCCCATCGTGCGCTTGCCGAGACGCAGAGCGTCGACGAGGCCTTCGGGATCTTCCGAGCGAATCGTCACTGCCGACGACTCGGCGGCGATGTCCGTCTGGCGGCCGCCGAGCGTCACACCGACGTCGGCAAAAGCAAGCGCCGGCGCGTCGTTGATGCCGTCGCCGACCATCATGACCCTGCCGCCGCGCTCCTTGAGCTTCATGACGTAGTTCGCCTTGTCTTCAGGCAAGACTTCGGCATGGTAGGAGTCGATGTCCATCTGACGCGCCACATGATCGGCGACCTTTTCCGAGTCGCCCGTGAGCATCACGATCTCGTCGACGCCGTAACGGCGCATCTGGTTCAGCGTCTTCTTCATCTTCGGACGCACGGGATCGGTAATGCCGATGATGCCCATGAGCAAGCCGTTCCGCGCGATGTAGAGGAGGTTTTCCGTCGTGTCCTCGACGACGAGCTCGCCCGCGCCCTGTACGCCGCGCTCCTTCATGAACTTGTAGCTGCCGACGATCACGTCGCCGCCCTTGAAGCCGTCGAAATCAGGCACAACCGCCTGCATGCCGCGTGCGACAATCGTCTTCGACGAGCGGTGCTGCGGCACTTCCCAGTTGTTGTCCTTGACGTACTTCTGAATGGCGACAGCCAACGGATGCACGGAGTGCATCTCCGCCGATGCCGCCAGAAGGATCATCTCTTTTTCCGTCACGCCCTCCGCCGTCTTGATGGAGGAGATCTGCGGGATGCCGACCGTGATCGTGCCCGTCTTGTCGAGGACGACGGTATCGGTATTGGCGAGCGCTTCCATATAGTTGCCGCCCTTGACGAGGATGCCCTTCTTCGCCGCCGCCGCAATCGAGGCGGAAATCGCCGTCGCTGTCGAGAGCTTCAAGCCGCACGAGAAGTCGATAAACAGGAGGTTCAGCACCCTCTGCCAATCGCGCGTCGCGCCGTAGACAATCGCTGCGCCGAGGAAGGAGATCGGCACGAGCATGTTCGCCATGTCGTCGGCGAAATTCTGCACGGGGGCACGTCTCGACTGCGCCTCTTCGACGAGGTGGACGATGTGCGCAAGCGACGTGTCCTTGCCCGTCTTCTCGACCTCGATGACGATCTCACCGACCTCGATGACAGAGCCTGCGTAGACAGGCGACTTCTTGCGCTTCATCGCAGGATTCGACTCGCCCGTGATCGAAGCCTGGTTCACAGACGCCTTGCCGCTGACGACGCGGCCGTCGACGCAGATCATCTCACCCGAATGTGCCGCGATACGGTCGCCGACCTGCACGGACTCGACCGCGACCTTGCGCTCCACACCGCCGTCAATGAGCCAAACAAAGCGCTGGTTCATGTTCAGAAGGCCGGAAATCTGCTTCTTCGCACGCTCCGCAGCGTAGGCGGTCAGCATCTCGGCGCCGTTCGACAGCGTCAGAAGCGTGAGGCTCGATTCGGGCTTGCCGGCGAGCACAGAGGCGATGACCGCCGTACTCGTCAGCGTGTCGGCGTTCGGGCGGCGCTCTTTCACCATGCCCACGACGCCGTTCTTGAGAAAGTTGCGCGCGATGGCCAAGACGAGGAGGCTGCGGAACACCTTCATTCCAGCAAAGGCTTCAGGTGCAAGCTTTTCGAGCGCCTTCATGCCCGCGAAGCTCACGAGCGAGAAGATCGCCTCACGCCGATAGCCCGCCATATCAAGCTCGGGATCGCTCGGTGTGCACTCTTCTTCCATGCGCTTGACGAGCCGACGCACGAGTGCGAGCGGCAAGTCTTCCTTGTACCAGACCGTCAGCGTCTTGTCACCGACCGAAGCGGCGACGACGCCCTTTATGCTTCGAAGCTGTGCACCCAAAATGGCACGCTTATCCTGAGCAAGATCCACCGATAGGCGGAGCGAGCACGTCCCATACGTCATATCATCTTCCATCCTTTCAAGATCGAGAATGCCCACCAAAGCATCTGCGGACCCGACGGCCGCTGCTCATAGAGCAGGATCTTGCGCAAACCGCGCACGATGAAGCCGAGGGCAAAAACCGACGGGAAATCGAGCCAGCCGCGCGTCTTCTCGCGCAGCCATGCATTCGCCGCACCTGCTGTGCGGCGGATGCTTACACCGAGTTCAGCGAGCGGCTGCGTGAAGCCTGCCGCAGGAAGCAAAGTGGAAAGCCCCTGCGGCAGATTAAAACCCACATGCTCCGCCGCACCAAAGACGCGCTTGCCGAGATCCGCCATCAGGCGGTCGACAGCTTCCTCAGCGCCCGTATAGCAGACAAGCAGGCTGCCCGTGACGCTCGATGCCTTGACGGAATCGACGAAGGCGATGCGGCCGAGGTTCTTCTCCAGAAGCTTTGCCAGCTCCTCATTTCCCTGCAAAGCCGCTGCGTAGTAGCGCCTGCGCCCGGGCACGGCACTCTTCAGCGCGAAAGCCGGCAGCGCCGGTGCAGACACAGCCACAGAGCCGGATGCGCCCTGCTCCATGCCTTTGCCGCGCCCCCTGCCCGCGCCTTGACCAAACATGCTGCCGAGGCCGCTTCCCATGCCCGTCGGCATCATGCCAAAGAGTCCGCTCATGCCGGAACTTCTGCCCATGCCGCCCCGCCCCATGCCGGCCGCCATGCCAAAAAGACCGCTCATACCCGCGCTCCTGCCCATGCCCATGCCGCCGCCCATGCCTGCAGAAGCACCGCCCGAAAGCATGCTGCCGAGGCCTTGGATAAGGGCCGTGCCGATCATCAAACCAGACATATAAGACATAAAGATTTAACTCCTCCCCTGTGCCATCTGCACATGATGCTTCACATACGTTTCAATCTGTGAAAGCTCTTCGTTCTCAGCAAAAAGTTCCGGCTCGTAAGTGATGAGCACGGAGCCGGTGAACGTACTGCACGCCACCTTATCCACCTCAGGACAAGCGGCGAAATACGTCTCGATCTGCTCTTTCAGCTCCTCGTTTTCGACGAGTGAGCGGCTGTAAAGGCGCATCCTGCCCGGCATATAAGCGGCGGGGCGCATCGAGCCGATGAGCGCGCCGAGCTTCGTCGGCGGCAGCGGCAGCTTCTGAAGCCCCTCTCCGACCTTCTTTATTACACCTTGCTTGAGACAACTGCCGAGCGGCGCCGCCGCAAGATCTTTCGCGAGCTTCTTGCGATACTGCCAAGCGTGGACAAGCGAGAGCGCCGCCCACGCCGTGCCGCAGACGATATGCAGGCGCTTTGCCGGAACAAAGAGCGTCACGACCGTGCCTGCGGCAGCCACCGCCAGCGGCAGGCCCAAGGAAATCTTCGCCATAGCGTCCTCCCTTCATGCAATTCATTATCAACATCAAAACAGCAAAAGGGCTGCGCACGCAATATGCCATGACGATACGAGCATTTGCCTGTCGCAGCCCCTCTTATGTTTCCCTTACTGGTTCGCGCCGGCTTCCTGCGCAGCGATGAGATCCTCAAGCTCTTCCTTCTGGCGCTGAAGCTCAGCAAGCGGCACCTGCGCCGCAGGAGCACCCTGCTGGATCGCCATCATCTGCTGCTCGCGCTCCTGCATGAAGCGGTAGCCAAAAACGCCCGCGACAGCACCGACAGCAAGACCAATCCAGAAATCGCTCTTAGAGAAAATCGTACCCATGATATTCATCCTCCTAAATTTTCATGAAGATATTGTTGAGAAAAGTTATTGAATCATCAATCCTTCCTCAATCTCAACTTCTTTTATTATCATACGCGATTATCCTATTTTTTGTCAAGATTATTCAGGCAGCGAACCTTTCTCAATTAAAGGACAAGAAGCGCATAAATGCCTGCTTATTGTCCTGCGGCGACGTGGTCGGCCGGCCAAGATCGGCACGAGAACCAATGGCGCAGCGCACTTCGATAAAGTGCGGTTTCGTCCCTCCCCGAGGAACGGCAAGAGCCGCAGCCAAGCCTTCCCGATCGGTGACGCACACCGCACTCCCATAGCCAAGAGCAGACGCCAATGCCGGAAAATCAATCCCTCCGGCCGCTGTCGGCATACCGCCGACACTTTCATGAGCCTCGTTGTTCAGCAAGATATGCATGAAATTTTCTGCCCCCAGCGAGGCGACAACAGCAGCCGCCCCCATGTGCATGAGAAAGGCGCCATCCCCGTCCAGGCACCAAATGCGCCGCTTGCTTTGCTGACAGGCAATGCCAAGCGCAATGGAAGAACTATGCCCCATCGAGCCAATGGTCAGGAAATCGCGTTCGTGTCCCTCGCCCCGCTCTTCCCGAAGCTCAAAAAGTTCGCGGCTCACCTTGCCCGTCGTCGAGATGAAAGCATCACTCTCCTCCGACGTTTCGAGAAGCGTACGAATCGCATCCTCGCGGCGCAGCTCATAGCCGTTCTTGTATGCAATCTTCGTATCGTGGAGAAGTGCGCCCTTCCTTACGACAAAGGCGACCGAGCGCCCCGCCTGCAGCACGGGGCGAAAACGCGCCATCGCCGCTTCCATTTCTTCGCTCGTCGTCTCTTTCGAAAGCACAAAATGCTCGACCTGCATGAGATCGAGCAGTGGGAGCGTCACCTCGCCCTGCCGGGCGTGCTGCGGTTCGTCCTTCACTCCCGGCTCGCCGCGCCAGCCGATGACGAAGATCAGCGGAATGCCATACGCCTTTTCATGCAGGAGCGAAGCGAGCGCATTGACGATATTGCCCTCGCCGCTGTTCTGCAAGTAGACGAGCGGCACGCGTCCTGTCGCAAGATGATAGCCAGCTGCTGCTCCCGCCGCCGTTCCCTCATTCGCTGCTATGACATGATGCCGGCCATCTATGCCATAACGCTCCATCAAGCAGTCGCACAAGGCGCGAAGCTGTGAATCGGGCACGCCGACAAAGAAATCCGCTCCCGTCTTGCGCAGAAAAACTTCCGCATCCATCAAAAGCCCTCCGTTTCCGGCCGCCTTCACTTGCGGCGATAGAAAAAAACATGGTAGACAAACGGTGCATTCCAGTAGCCCTCCAGATCAAAGGTGTGGAAAAAGATATCCAACCCATGCTTTGCCGCGAAACGCTCGAAAAAGGCTTTCTCGAAAAAGATTTTGCCCAACCCTTCGTAGTGCTCATCATAATCCGGCTCGATCTCTCTGCGATACCGCAAAAATGCTTCCTTCTTTTCTGCATCATGCACGTCGAGCAAGACGATGCTGCCGCGTGTCTTTTCAAGCATCCTTTCCAGAACGATCTCCGCATAGGCCTCATCGGAAAAATACGAAAAGACACTGTTTGCAAATACGCCGTCGTATTTTTCTTCCAGCGGCATATCCTTTGCCTCGACACAAGCACTCTCCCGCAATTCTCCTTCGGTGAATATGTCATGCAAAATAGAAACCATCTTTTCCGAATAGTCGATGCCGCCGACAGAAAAGCCATCCAGGCGAAACAGCCAGAGATTTGCACCTGCACCGCAGCCGACCTCGAAGACACTGCCGCCTGCAGGCAGTCGAAGCGCCGCCTTCGTTTCCTCGTATTGCTTCAAAAGCGACGCATACGGTATGCCGCCCCCCGTCACATCAAAGCCGTTGATGCGTTTGAGTTCCAAGAGCATTGACCGCTTGTCCGCGCGGTCGATGCCCGCGAGCCGCGAACCCCTCTTGTTCCAAATTTTTTTCCAAGAATTCATATCTTTCCAATCTTTCTCAGCCGCTTCTTCTATTTTCCCGACAGCACTATGCCCGTCGCCTGCAGAGCCTCTCCCAGCACGCGAAAAAACGCCTCGATATCCGTCTCGTCGATTGCACCGAGCGCACAGAGACGGAACGTCCCCTTCGCCTGCATCTTGCCCGGGTAGATCGTGAAGCCCCGCGCATAGCAATAATCGTGCACGCGGTCAAAGTCCCAATGTTCATCTTCCGGATACAGCACGGAAACGACAAGCCCCGATTGAATCTCCCGACGAATCGCTTCCTTCAACCCCAGAGCCGCAAGCCCGCGATGAATCGCCTGCGCCACCCGCGCATGACGCGCCGCCTTCGCCGCCTCGCCCTCGGCAAAGTATTCGGCGAGGGCCTGCTTTGCCGCATAGATCGTCTGCACGGGCGGCGTGAACCGCATCTGCCCCGTCTTTTTGAAGTCGATGTACTGCTGATAAAGATTGCAGTAGTAGGAGCGTACGGGATTGCGCATCGACGCCTCGATGAGCGAGGTGCGGCCAATGACGAACGAAAGCCCCGTCATCGCCTGCAGTCCTTTCTGTGCCGACGCCATGCAGAAGTCAATGTTCTCCTCTTCCATAGAAAAGGGCAACATCGCGTACGTCGACGTCGTGTCGACAACGAAAATCGCGCCGTGCGCATGGGCAAGCGCGCCGATTTCGCGGATGGGATTCAGGACGCCCGTGCCCGTCTCATGGTGCGTCGCATAGACGAGCGCAATGTCGGGATCGTCCGCGAGTTCGCGTTCAATCCTCTTAAGATCGGGGACATCGTCAACCCATGCCTGAAGATCAATCGCAGGGAGTCCGTATGCACAGCAAATATCGACGGCGCGTGTCGAGTATGCACCATTATTGACGACAAGCACCTTTTTATCCTCGGGCAGGAGCGAGTTCAGGCACACGTCCATATTGAGCGTGCCTGAACCGCAGAAGAGCACGCACGAAAACTCCTTCTCATCGGCATGGACAATCTGCAAGAGTCCCTGCGCGACCTCACGCATGACGTCGCCGAATTCTTCCTCGCGCGGGCAGATATCCGGCACAACCTGCGCCATCTTTACAGAATCCGTCGTCGTCGCCGGCCCCGGATTCAAGAGAATATTTCTCTTCATCGTCCAATCCCTCCATAAAAAAATACTCTGTTCAGTATATCATAAGGAAAAAAAAAGAAAAAGACCGCCGACATGGCAGTCTTTTTCAAACGGTTCCCGGCCGGGGCACGCACAGTCCGCTTCCCCTCTCAATGCGGTCGCCCCTTGCCGGTGGCTTTCGCGGCGAGATAGGCTTTTCGCATTTCCTGCTTTTTCTTCATGTCACGGATGAAGGCGCGCGCGTTTTCGAGATCCTCTTCATTGGGATGCTGCGCAGCCCGCTTCCAGCGCTCCTGCGCTTTCTTTCCCGCATGGGGATCGTCGTCGGCGACGCCCGTTTCCTTCATGCGTTTTTCGATGAGCGCCGGGTTGATCTTGCCCTGGCAGCCAAAGGTGCCGACAATGCGGCAGCCTTCACCGAGCGCATATCCCGCGCGGGCGAAGGCCGTGACGGCGTGCTCGCTGCCCGGTTCCGTACCGTGCGTCTCAAAAAACAGAACCGCCTTGCCCGTGACCTTCGGCAAAAAGGCAAGCATCTGCGCGTCCGGCGCACCGAGGCGCAGCCAGTAGCCGAGCGCTACGACCTCATAGCCCGAAAGATCTGCCGGCGCATCCTTCAAGGCAAAGATATCCGCTCCGGCTTCCTCCGCCATGGCTTCCGCCACCATTTTCGTGTTTCCTGTCACGGACGAATAGATCACGCACCATTTTTCCATAAAAAAAGACCCCCTCCTGTTTTTTGCCCAGTCGCAAAGGACTATACCACAAAAAACGGGAGGAGGCTGTAACAAATGCTACACAAATCCCTCGCCTTTCACACTTCCCCGCAGGGGGAAAGAGCCTTCAGCCGGCAGAGGGAACATCGCGCAAAGTTTTTTCAGCGGCCCCTTCTGGCGCTAAAGCAGTCGCGGCAGTATACCGGACGATCATCCTTCGGCTCAAACGGAACTTCCGTCTCCTTGCCGCACTCGGCGCAAATCACTTTGAACATCGGGCGGTCGCCGCTGTCGCCGTCATGGCTGCGGCGTCTCTTGCCGCGGCAGTCACGGCAGCGAACCGGATCATTCTCGAACCCCTTTTCCTTGTAAAACTCCTGCTCTCCTGCGGTGAACGTGAACTCCTTGCCGCAATCCTTGCAAACCAATGTCCTGTCTTCAAACTCCATGAATAAATATCTCCTTCTGGGTATTATAGTTGAGCCTCACCTATGAGGCTGCCTGCGCCGACGATTTCTGAAACCTGCGCTTGCCATCCTATTCTATCAGCTTGTCGGCAAAAGTGCAACTGAAATTATTCTTCCATTTCCTAGAAGCTATTATTTTGCCGTTATTCATAATCATTCTCTCGTTTTTCTTCGCCGCGCAAGATGGCTCGAGCCACTTCTTCCAGCGGCAGCCGCTCCTCCATGCTGCGGCGCTGTATGCGGCGAAAGGCTTCCGCCTCCTTGAGCCGGCAGCGGTCCATGAGCACGCCCTTGGCGCGGTCAAGAAGTTTGCGGTTCTCCAGGGCGGTTTTGAGCTCTGCAAGCTCCGCCTCCATCTGCCTGCGCTCCCTGGTGCGGGCGCAGGCAATCTCGATGGCCGGAAAGAGCTGCTCTTCCTCGACGGGTTTCACGAGGTAGGCGCTGACCCCCGCCGCGTTCGCACGCTCCACTGTGCGGTCGTCGGAAAAGGCGGTCAGCAGGATGACGGGCGCGAGCTTCTCGCGCGTGATGATGCGCGCCGCCGCAATACCATCGATCTCCGGCATCTTCACGTCGAGCAGCACGCAGGCGGGATGCAGGCGGCGCGCAAGGGCGATGGCTTCGCGTCCGTCGGACGCTTCCCCCGCGACCTCGTGCCCCGCCTCCTCAAGCATCTCGCGCAAGTCCATGCGGATCAGCGGCTCATCATCGGCAATGACGAAGCTCAGCTTCTCTTTTCTCATCATGCACCCTCCCATGGGATGTCCAGAGCAATCTGCGTGCCCTGCGGCGGCAGACCCGCCATTGCGGCATCGTCCGCCGCACCCTCGGCCTGCCCTCCCCTGATGCGCACGATGCCGCCAAGCTCACCCTCGACGATGGTCCTGACGATGGCCAGCCCCAGCGTGCGGCTTTTTTCAAGGGAAAAATCTGTGGGCAGGCCGCAGCCGTCATCAAAAAAGACAAGCCGCGCACACCGCTCCGCCGCGCTCGTCCGAAGGCCGATGCGGCCGCGCTCCCGCCCGGCAAAACCATGCGTCAGGGAGTTTGAAAAAATCTCGTTCATCACGAGCGCGAGGTTCGCGGCACGCGAGGCGGGAAGGATCAGCCCGGCTCCCTGAATCTCCCGGTTCAGGGAAAAGCCTGCCGGCAGCATATTTGCGGCAAGGAAGGCGAGCACTCTTTTCGCCGTCGCATGCACGTCGACTTCCTGTACCGCACTTTTCGAGAGAAACTCGTGCGCCCCTGCCATCGCGAGGATCCGCCCTACGCTCTCCTGCAGGGCGGCGCGCACTTCGTCCGATGCGCTCCTTCTCGCCTGCATGCGCAGGAGGCTCGCGATGGTCTGAAGATTGTTCTTCACACGATGGTGGATTTCCTGGATGACGGCCGACTGCACGCGAAGCTCGCGCTCCTTCTCGCGCAGCTCCGTCACATCCTGCAGGAGGCGGATGCGCCGCAGCTGCGCGCCCCCCTCTGTGAGCGTCACATCGCGCACGAGGAGCGTGCGCCCGCCCGCCTCGAGCTCCTTCTCCTGCGGCTCGCCTGCGCGCACGCTTTCGCGCGTGATCTGGGCGCAGAGACGGCGGTCGAAGAGCTGCACGCCGACGAGGCTGCCGACGCCGAGCACGCGATAGAGATGAAGCGCCGCCGCATTGGCAAAGACGATGCGATTGAAGCGGTCGGCGATGAGAATCGCCGTGCCGGGCGCGAGCGGCGGAAAAAAGCCCTCGGTCTGTGCTTTCTTCGCCTGCCGTACGACATCCTGTGCCGTTTCGATGAGATGGACGAGCGCCGTTTCCGTCCGCCCTTCGCTGTCGATCACGAGCGCGACCGCAGCGACGGCGGCCGCACCGTCCGTGACGGCGAAGGCGAACATTTCAAGGCTCTCGCCGAAGCCGATTTCGCGCCTGCCCCTTTGCAGGCCGCCCTTTTGCAGAGCCGCACGCACGAGAGGCTCTTCGGCGCACGCGACGGATGTCCCCGCGCGAGGAAACTCCGCCGCATTCGGAAAAGCGGCGGTCTGCGGCAGGAGGCTCGCGGCGATGAAGAAGCGCCCCTTCTCCAGCGCGGGCAAGTAGAGCGTCAGCTGCGCACCGAGAATGTCGGCGCAGAAGGGGAGTGCACGGCCAACGCGGCGCAGGAGCTCCGCCTGCATCGCCGTCAAAGGCGAATGCTCCCTCGCCGTGGCTGCGAGTTTTGCAGCGGTATACGCATCCTTCATGCCCCTGCCACATCCACGAGGGAAAGCCCCGGCACAGCGTTCAGGGAACGATCGGCATAGCCGCCGGCTTTCGCCTGATAGTAGGCGCGGCAGCCGATCATCGCCGCATTGTCCGTGCAGAGACGCAGTCCCGGATAGTGGAATTCAATGCCATTTTTCTGCGCCGCCTCGCGCAGCCGTCCCTCGAGCGAGCTGTTCGCTGCGACGCCGCCTGCCAGAACAAGCGTCTTGAGACCTGTTTCCTGCATGGCCGCAAGCGATTTCTGCACGAGCGTTTCCACGACGGCGCTTTGGAAGGAGGCCGCAACATCCGCTTTATCGATCTCGATCTTCTTGAGCTTCATCGAATTCAAGTAATTCAAGACTGCAGATTTCAGCCCGCTGAAACTGAATTCGTAATTGCCTTTTTCCTCCAGCGCCCGCGGGAAATCAATCGCTTCCGGATTTCCCTGCGCCGCCAGGCGGTCGATCTCGGGGCCGCCCGGATACGGCAGGCCGAGCACGCGCGCCACCTTGTCGAAGGCCTCGCCTGCCGCGTCATCGCGCGTCTGCCCCATCAGCTTGAAATGATTGTATCCTTTGACATGGACGAGCGCCGTATGGCCGCCCGAAGCGACGAGCGCCATAAAAGGCGGCTCAAGCTTGGGCGAGCTTAAAAAATTTGCAAAAATATGCCCTTCCAAATGGTTCACGCCGATGAGCGGCACGCCCAGGGAAAAAGCCAGCCCCTTCGCCGCCGCGACGCCGACGAGAAGAGCGCCGACAAGCCCCGGCCCATAGGTGACGGCGACCTGCCCAATCTCCGCTTTTGTCACCCCCGCCGTCTGCAGGGCTTCCTCGATGACGGGCAGGATCTGCACGATATGGCAGCGCGAGGCGATCTCGGGCACGACGCCGCCGTATTTTTGATGCACAGGAATCTGCGTCGCTATGATGTTCGACAAAACCTCGCGCCCGCCGCGCAGAACGGCAGCCGACGTCTCGTCGCAGCTCGTCTCGACAGCAAGCGTCAAGATCTCCTTATCCATGCGCCTCATCTCCTTTTCCGTCCGTCCCGCCGAGCGCAGCAAGCGTCGCTTCGATGTCCGTGTTCCAAAGAATTTCCGCATCCTCGTCGTTGTCCGTATAGTAATGCGGCCGCCTGCCGACGCTCCGAAAGCCAAACTTCTTGTAGAGCGCAAGCGCCGCCTCGTTCGACGGCCGCACCTCAAGCGTCATGCTTCGCACGCCGCGTCCGTGAGAAATCTTCATGAGCCCAAGGAGAAGCGCCCGGGCGATGCCGCGCCGACGCCTCTCGGGCGCGACGGCAACGTTCGTGATGTGCCCCTCCCCGCCAAGGAGCCAAACGCCGACGTAGCCGATGACCTCTCCGTCATCGAGCGCCAGCAAATAGTACGCCGCTTCCTGCGACGCCTCTTCCCAGAAGGACTCGCGCGACCACGGCATGGAGAAGCACGCACGCTCCACCTCTTCCACGGCGGCAGCATCCGAAGGCACCATGCGGCGAAATGTCAGCATGGCGCACCCGCCTTTCCTTCCTCCATGCCATGGCGTTTTTCCCAGAGCACTTCCGCTTCCGAACGGCGAATGTAAAACGGCTCGAGCGTCATCAGCTCATCGGCCTCGCCTGCCGCAAGCCGCGCCAGACCGAGCCATGCGACATGCGACGCGCGAGCCGTCAGCAGATGCGCCGGCGCCAGCAGGACATGCGGCGGCAGATCGCCGAGCCGCGCGCGCTTCTTCGCTGCAAGCTCGCCTGCCAAAAGGACGGGCCGCCCCCTCGACGCCGCTTTCGCGACCGCCTCCTTGAGCGGTGCGACATGAACCGCCTCGACTTCCTCAAGCGCCCCTTCCTTCCATTCATAAAGAGCCGCATAGGCATTGCCTTTCTGCGCATCCATCAGTGCGAGCGTATAGGCTCCCGGCACAGGAAAAGAGAGCGCCAGCGCCTGAAGCGTCGGAACGCCCACGAGCGGAATGCCCAACCCGTAAGCCATCGCCTTCGCCGTCGCCAATCCGATGCGCAGCCCCGTGAAGGAGCCCGGGCCAATGCTCACGGCAATGCCCTCCAATGCCTCCTTTGCGACACCTGCAAAGGAAATCGCCCCCTCGATATGCGAGAGCAGCGTCTCCGAATGCGTATGCCCCGCCTCGACCGTAACCTCCGCCTCCAGGCAGCCCTCACGCGCCACGGCAACGCTCGAAACGGAGCTTGCCGTATCAATCGCCAGAATCGACAACGTTCTTCATCTCCTCATAAACATCCCGCAGACCTTCACCCACAAGAGAAAAGCGCAGGAGGCGCCTCTGCTCTTCCCGCAGATCCTCTCCCGCGGCATCCGCCCGCTCGATCGCCAGACGCACATAATCCTCCGGCATTTCCTCCGGAAACCTGTCCGGCCACTCGATGAGAACGACCCCGCGGTCATCCTCGGCATACTCATAAAATCCGATGTCATAAAGCTCCTCCGCGCGTCCAAGGCGATAGAGGTCAAAATGCGTGATGGGCAATTTTCCTTCATAATAATTCATCAAATTGAACGTCGGGCTCGTGACCTCGCCCCGAAAGCCAAGCCCTCTTGCCAGGCCCTGCACAAAAAGCGTCTTGCCCGCTCCGAGGTCGCCCACAAGGGCCAGCACCGTGCCCGGCCGGCAGGCCGCCGCCATACGTTCCGCCAAGCGCGATGTCTCCCCGGGCGAGGAGGATTCTACTGTAAACATACGATACACCTCCGTCGGATTTTCTCCTCAGCCTATCATACCACAACCCCCATTCTTTTTGCACGGGCACAGTTATTGATTTCCAATTTCAATAATAATTATCCATTAGTATTTATTTTAAAAAAGTATGTAAAGCGGAGAGAAAATGAGATATATTGATATAATCGATGATAACCTCTGAATTTCCTCATTTTTGCCTGTTTTCATTTTGGGACGACCCGCCTATAATAAAGCCATAGCAAGCGACAAGCGAGAAACGCCAAGAGGCGAAAACATCTCCACTGCAAGCTTGCCTGACAGAGAATAATCCATCATCACCATACAGGAGGAATGTATCATGAAAAAGTTTGTTTGCACGGTTTGCGGTTATGTTCACGAGGGCGACCAGGCTCCGGCAGAGTGTCCGATCTGTCATGCACCTGCCTCGAAGTTCATCGAGCAGACGGGCGATATGCAGTATGCCGACGAGCACCATGTCGGCGTCGCCAAAGGCGCGGATGAAAGGGTCATCGAGGGTCTGCGCATGAACTTCACGGGCGAGTGCTCGGAGGTCGGCATGTATCTCGCGATGAGCCGCCAGGCAGACCGCGAAGGCTATCCGGAAATCGCCGAGGCTTTCAAGCGCTACGCTTTCGAGGAAGCCGAGCATGCAGCGAAGTTCGCGGAGCTTCTCGGTGAAGTCCTGACGACCAGCACGAAGGAGAACCTCAAGATGCGCGTTGACGCCGAGCACGGCGCATGTGCAGGCAAGAAGGAGCTCGCTACGCTCGCGAAGCAGCTGAACCTCGACGCCATCCACGACACCGTGCACGAGATGTGCAAGGACGAGGCGCGTCATGGCCGCGGCTTCAAGGGTCTCTTCGACCGCTACTTCGGCAGCAAGTAATCGATTCTTTCCCTCGGGGCGGGGATCTTGAACCGTCCCGAGAAAACTTCCCCATATAACCTTCTCAAACCCCATAACCACTAATTTCTAACGGGAGCGGAGGATTCCCCATCCCCTTCTCCCAACACGTCAGGGAAAGCTTCCCTGACAAACTTCCCCCAAAAGAGGCCCTTTCCCCAAGGGTCTCTTTTATTATGCACCGAATCAGTAGCAGAGATTTTTGAAAGAATGTGCAGTTCTTATGTCATAATGCAAGATCCGTCAATCTATCCCAGACAGTGATCTAACATTAAGAACTCTGTCTGATTTACTGGCTTTTTTGCTTTATGATAAAATACATGCGAGTTATTTATTTCCATTGGCCATTGTTTCTTGACTTCTTTGCCATACTGCTTCCTCCTGGGAAGCAGCCGCCACAAAAGGATGTGAAGCGAATGAACACACCCCGCGCGCGCCAACAGCTGTGCGCCCTCCTATTCATCATCGTCAGCCTCCTCGCACTTATCGGCCCATCCGCCGACGCCGCTGTGCCGCCTAGACCTGCGCAGCGCGAATACGTCGTCGATGCGGCGGGCATGGTCCGTCCGGGAGATGCCGAACGGATCCGGCAAATCGGCACGGAGCTGCGCGAAAAAACGAAAGCGGAGCTCGTCGTCGTGACCGTTGACACCTTGGACGGCACGGACATCGAATCGTACGCAAACGAACTCTTCCGCAGCTGGGGCATCGGCGACGCGAAGCAAAACAATGGCGTCCTTCTGCTCATCGCCAAGGAGGACCGCCAGTTCCGCATCGAGGTCGGCTACGGCCTTGAGGGAAAGATCACGGACGGCTATGCGGGCAGCGTGCTCGACGCGATGAAGGACGAGTTTCGAAAGGAAAACTACTCCCCCGCTATTCTCGGTGCGTATATAAATCTCGCACAAAGGGCCTGCGAGGAATACGGCGTGGGTCTGCAGAGCCTCGGAGCCGCGCTCGGCATACCGGCAAGGCCCGCCAACCTAGGCTATGTGGTCGACCTGGCGGAACTCCTTACATCCGAGGATACAGCACAGATTGAGCGGATGGGCGGCGATCTCAGCGATGTGACGGGAGTGCAGGCCATCATCGTTACTGTACCGACGCTCAAAAAGGTGCAGGCGAAGCAATATGCCGAGCAGCTTTTTGCTGATTGGCAGCTCAAGGATGCGGCCGGAGGAAAAAGCATCCTGCTCTTTATCGCCAAGGAGGAAAGAGACGTCCTCTTCGTCTTCGGTCCCGCCGTATCGGACGCGGAGAAAGGCGACGGAGGGCAGTACGTCATCAATCGCATAACTTCCTCTTTCCCCTATGGCAAAGAGGATCTTTCCGAGGCAATCGTCAAGGGTTATGCTCTGCTCGGAGAAGATCTGTGCAAAGCAAACGGAGCCACGGTTCCGAAATCAATTGAAGAGGGCGGCAGCGAGCCCTTCTACGTCTATATACTCGGAGGCCTCGTCGCGATTCTGCTCATCGGACTGCTCATCAGAGTCTTCTATTGCGGACTCGGCATAGTCTTGCTTCCTTGGTATGCGTTTGCGGCTCTCGTAAGTCTCCTTACCCTCGGCAAAATCAACCTGCCGGGACATGATTACTTGAAAAACATAGCGCCCGCCGGCGGACGCTATGATGACGACGATGACGATCGCTACGGAGGAGGTCCCGGCGGCGCTTCCGGCAGCGGAGGCGGCGGCTACGGCGGCGGCTCTTCCGGCGGCGGCGGCGCATCGGGCGGCTGGTAGAATGCAGAGAGGATGTAAAAAAATGAACTACGCCAAACAACTGCGTGCGCTCTTTGCGCTTCTCCTTGCGATCGCGGCAATCTTCGCTTGCGGCAGTCCGGCTGCGGATGCCGCAAGCGAGCTGCTGCCCAAGCCTGCGCAGAGGGAATATGTTGTCGACACAGCAGGCATCGTCTCAGCAGAGGATCGCGCACAGATCGAGAAGATCGGCGAAGAACTGCGCGAAAAGACGAAGGCGGAAATCGTCGTCGTGACCGTCGCCACCTTGGGCGATGCAGACATCGAATCGTATGCGAACAAACTCTTCCGCAGCTGGGGCATCGGCGACGCGAAGCAAAGCAACGGCGTCCTCCTGCTCATCGCCAAGGACGACCGCAAGTTCCGCATCGAAGTCGGCTACGGACTTGAAGGCGAAATCACAGACGGCAGGTCAGGCGAAATCCTCGACAAGATGAAGCCGTACTTCCGCGATGAAAAGTACTCCGAAGGCGTGCTCAATGCCTATCAAAAACTCGCCGCCTACACCTACCGCGCCGCAGGAGTCGCACCGGGCGCTGATGTGAGCGAGACGCTTGAAGAAGCGTCCACGAATGAAGAAGAGGAGCCGAGCATCCTGATGAATGTCCTCATCTTCTTCCTCGCCATCGTCGGCATGATCCTGCTCGGCGTCATCCTGAACTGGCTTCTCGGCATCCTCAACCAAGCGCTCGGCCCTGACAGCGGCGGCTCCTCGCGCAGAAACAGAGATTTTTCCAACGACAGAAGAAACAGCAGCAGCAGAAGCAGCGGCGGCGGTTCCTCCCGCGGCGGCTACGGCGGCGGCTCTTCCGGCGGCGGCGGCGCATCGGGCGGCTGGTAAACTACACGCACAAACGTCCACTTTGTGGACATTGTGCGCCGCCCTTACAGAAGCCTACCCAATCGGTCTGCACCTTCGGCTTGACCTCTTGGGGCTTCATGGTAAACTACACGCACAAACGTCCACTTTGTGGACATTGTGCGCCGCCCTTACAGAAGCCTACCCAATCAGTCTGCGCCTTCGGCTTGACCTCTTGGGGCTTCATGGTAAACTACACGCACAAACGTCCACTTTGTGGACATTGTGCGCCGCCCTTACAGAAGCCTACCCAATCAGTCTGCGCCTTCGGCTTGACCTCTTGGGGCTTCATGGTAAACTACACGCACAAACGTCCACTTCGTGGACATTGTGCGCCGCCCTTACAGAAGCCTACCCAATCGGTCTGCACCTTCGGCTTGACCTCTTGGGGCTTCACGCTAAACCATTCTATATTTGCTCAATCATTCGATCGGCAGAAACAGAAAGGAGTTTTCAACATGAACAAAGGACTGATCGCGCTCGGCGCCATCATCGTCGTCATTATCTTCATCCTCGGCGGAGCCATCTCCCTCTACAACGGACTGAAAGAGGCGGAGATCAGCGTCGACGCATCGTACGGACAGGTCGAGAACCAAATGCAGCGGCGCAGCGACCTCATCCCGAACCTCGTGAACACGGTCAAGGGATATGACGTACATGAAAAGACCGTCATTGAGGAGGTTGTCAATGCACGCGCCAAACTCGCAGGCGCGCAGGGCGTCGAGCAGATGGATGCGGCGAACGCCGAACTCACAGGCGCGCTCGGCCGCCTCTTCGCCATCGCCGAGGCCTATCCCGACCTCAAGGCAAACACGCAGTACCTCGAACTCATGCGCGAGCTTTCCGGCTCGGAAAATCGCATCGCCGTCGCACGCCGCGACTACAACGAGGCAGTGCGCCAGTACAACATGAGCATCTCAACCTTCCCAGGCGTATTCTTCGCCGGCTTCATGGGGATGACGAAGAAGCCCCAATTCCAAGCGAAAGAAGGCGCAGATACCGTCCCTGAAGTGAAGTTCTAATCGGCGTCCATTTAAATGAAAGGATGAAGATGATGCTGCAAAAGCCTGCCATGAAGTCCCAAGAGGTCAAGCCGAAGGCGCAGGCCGATTGGCTAGGCTTCTGTAAGGGCGTGAGGACATATGTACAGCGCGCCTCCTTGATGAAGATGGCGCAGAAAACGGGCGCGAAGCAACTCATGCCGCTTCGCGTGGCGGCTGAACATATGTCCTCAAAGCTTGCCATGAAAATCGCGTCAGCGGCGCTTGCCGCTTTTGCACTCGCATCAGCTGTTGTCTCTGCGATGCCCGCTTCTGAGGAGGCACAGATCCAAGCGATTGCCGATGCTCAAAATCTCTGGAAGGACGAATTCGTCGCCCTCCGGGACAAGGGACAACTACCGCAGCCCTATCTGCTGAATATGACCCCTGAACAAACGCGCTTTGCCGTCACCGACCTCGACGGCAACGGGCGGCTTGAGCTGCTCTTCCGCCACGCTGCCGTGCCGACGGGGGATAAGGGCGCCATCCCTCGCCCCTTCCACTACATTCCCACGGCAGTCGGCATGGCTGTCTACGAAATCGATGCGGACGGGCGCCTCCAGCGGCTTCCTGAGGAGGAAAACGGCTATGGCTGTCCCGATCTCAAGAATTTGGACGTGCTCCATGCAGTCCGAAAAGACGGCACACGCTGGTACAACATCTGCACACGGACGCACATCGAATCCGTCTACGGTTACTTTTCCTATATCGACTCCTATCAGCAGATTGCTATCGTCAACGGCAAAGTAAAAGTTAAAAATCTCGCTGAAAAAAGCGGCCACTACAACGTCTTTGACTGGGATCGAGTCGAGGAAGTTCCAACCTCCGCCAGTATTTTCGACGGCGACCCCGCTCACAGAGAGATGCGCCCCGAGGATTTCGAGCGGACGAATTTTTATCGTGACTTCCATCGAACATATGACACATCCGGCCAGCTGCACATGATGAGCTGCGGCCAACTCCTCGAAGATCCCCGCGCAACGCTCAACCAATCATGGTTTCTCTGGCTTCACCATGATGCCGTGGAGGGATGAACTCAGCAAAAAGCTTTCCTGCACAAAAGCCCCCGCGCCTTTCGGCGCGGGGGCTTTTGTGCAATTGGCGACAACCTTGCAGCAGCGTTATCTGAGCAGCAATCCTCTTAACTGCGTTATCAGGAGCGGCAACTCTTCAAAAACGACTTCTGCAATGATATTCCAATTCGTTCCATCATACTCATGCACAAGACGGTGTCGCAAGCCAGCAATCATCGCCCATGGAATTTCATCATGCTCCATTTTGTACTCTGCAGACAAATTATAACTATGCTCACCCATATTGTATAACGGCGTTGCAACAAGCCACTGCAACGGCAGCTGCATCAGCAATGCTTCTTTTTCAATATGATTTTCCAAGATATATTCCTGCAGACGAACGGCATAATCATAAATCTTCTGAACCCTTTGCCGGTCTGAATACTTCATGCCACAAGAACCTTTTCTTTCATAATCCTCTTATAGAATTCGCTGTCCGGGTTGACTTCCCCTATTTCAAAAACATCCACCTTTTTCTTCAGCGCCTCTCGCAAATCTTCCGCCAAAGCGAAAATCATCGTTCGCTTAAACATTTCTCCGCCGAAAACGAGAAAATCCAAATCACTGTTTTCGTCCGCTTCTCCTCTCGCATACGAGCCAAATAAGTAAATCTCTTTCACGCGATATTTATCAGCAAGCGGTTTTACCGTCGCAACGATCTGCTCCATAGCAAGCCGTACGCATGAACGTCCACTTCGTGGATATTGTGCGCCATCCTTACGGAAGTCTGGCCCATCCGTCTGCGCCTTTGACTTGACTTCTTGTGGTTTCATGGCAAATACAGGCTTCTGCATCGCGATCCCTCCCATTTTTTATTATATCACATCAGAGTGCACGCACAAAAGCCCCCGCGCCTTTCGGCGCGGGGGCTTTGCATTTCATGGTGGCGGCACAGAGATTCGAACTCCGGACACTGCGGGTATGAACCGCATGCTCTAGCCAACTGAGCTATGCCGCCAATGGTGGGCAGGGATGGATTCGAACCATCGTAATCCGAAGATGACAGATTTACAGTCTGTTCCCTTTAACCACTCGGGCACCTACCCATGAATGCCTCATCTCGAAGCATTGTTATTATAGCGGCTTTTTCCTGCACTGTCAAGCCTTTTGCTTCACTGCGCCGAATGCGAAAACGTTCCAAGAACGCGAACCGAAGGTGAAGCGCGATTGGCTAACGTTGACCGCCGCTGACCAATGCCGCATACTTCGCACGCTCCTCGGCTGGAATCTGCAGCACTTCCATCGCCTTCTCCACAGAGAAGTTCATGCTTTTCATCACATTGCGGATGGAAGTGAGCGTCGTTTCGAGTATGCCTTGCGACAAACCCTGCGACAAACCTTGTGACAGGCCCTCTTGACGGCCGTCCTCCCTTGCTTCTTTGGCACGGACCTCTAAGGCACGTTCCTGATCCCAAGCAAAATTCAGCATATCGAAGACCTCCTCTTTATGCTTTTGACGAAAGTATTCCTCTAGATAGTCATGAACCACGCAATAACGCACGGCATCGCCTACAGCCGCTTCGAGGGTGCTGCCGTTCTTGACGCACTCTCGCACCTTGGCGACAAAGACGCTGTAACTTTTAAGCGCATGGCATTTTTCCAAAATCGGGCGATTCGGCTTATCGTCCATATAGTTGATGTTGAGAACTTCGACGACAAGCTCCATCGCGCCTTGATGTGCGCCAAAGGCGTCGGATAGGCGCAGCGTCCAGGCATCGGGCATTTCCTCGATGCCGTTATAGAATACATAAAATTTCGGTGCAGGCAGAGAGATCAGATTCTTCTTATAGACAGCTTCTTCATCTACATAGCGGCGATAGATTTCAGCGAGGTACATAAAGAGCCGCAAAGGCATATTCTGGTTGATGGTACTTTGGTGCTCGGTGAGGAGCACATGCTGATTTTTGACGATGAAGCTGACATCGTTCTTCACGCCCGTGAAAAGCGTTTCATCAATCGTAGCAAGCGTTATATCGTCGGGCGCTGCCTTACTATCGAGGAGAGCCTCATAAATTTCCGGCAAGCGTTCTGCGTTGTTGAAAATATCGCGAAAAAGCGAGTCTTTATAATTGTACTTCGTCGTCCTCATACAGCCGCCACCTCTCGCTTATATTATACTATACGCTCACAGAGGCGACAAGAATGGAAACGACGCCAATAAAGCGGTCGCGCCGGACAGCAAAAGGGGCTGCTGCACAAAATAATTTTTCTGCAGCAGCCCCTTCTTTTTGCTTCTTTGTCGTTTTACATTCGTCTTGATCCCGTCGCTCAGAACGCCCAGTTGACCTGCACGCCGCCGGAAATGCCGCGGCGTTTGCCGGCCCAGCCATTGAGGTTGAGTTCGTAGCTGACGTTGCTGTCCTTCGGTGCGAAACGTGCGCCGAGTTCGAAGACGGCGCTCGACCCCTTGAGACTGGGGCTGGGCGTGCTCATGCCCTGATAAGTCGCTCTCGCCTCGCCGTCAAATTCATGCTCCCAAGCAATGCCTGCATAGACCTGGCTCTCGGGGCTGTCGCCCTTCGTATAGCGCAGGCCGAGGCGCAGGCGGCTCGAAGTCACGGCATCGAAGAGATACCGCTCGCCTGTCATGAGCGTGGCGCTCGCATCGTTCTGACGCGAATAGAAATACTTGAGATAGGTGTCGAGCGAGGATCCGCCCTTGAGTTTTATCTCGCGTCCAATGCCCAGATGGAAGCCGAAATAGGAGCTTGAAATATCATAGCTCGTATCGGTGCCCGCGATATTGCCCGTGTAGTCGCTCTTTATGCGGCCCGCACGCAGGCTGCCCTCGATGTAGGAACCGTTCTCCATGTCCTGTCTCCCCAGCAGGCCGCCGCCGATGTAGCTCGTCTTGCCCTCGCCGTGCGTGCCGTCGTCGAGATAGGAATCGTAATTTCCCCTGCCGTATTCAACAAAGGGACTGAAGGTGAACTTGCCGTCCTGCACCGCATCCTGGCGGGCAAAACCGAGGCTGAGGTTGCAGCCGCGCGTCTCGACATAGGAGCCGGTCTTGGCGCGTATGTTCGTGCCGCCCTGCACCGCCCAGAGCGCGTACTGGTCGTTTTTGCCTTCCTGGGAGACGTCGGCAGCGCCGGCAGCTTTAGCGGCGGAGCTTACACCCGCATGGGACAGCATATTCGTGCCGCTGTTGTAGAAGTCATGCGAAGCGACCCTTGTTTCGGCCAGCGACTTCGTCCCTTCGTTGAACTTCGCCCCGGCGACCCTTGCAATCAGTTCGTCCGTCCCCCTTCTTTCCAGGAGGAGTTTGTACGTCATGGAGACGCCCTGCTTGCCTTCAAGTTCATTCTTGATATTTTCGTCCGTCGTCAGCGTGCCGTTTTCCGCAATTTTCATGAGGCTGACGGCATCGTTCGGCGCAAGCACAGGCGCTGCGCCTGAGAAGCCCACGCCCACCTTCAGTCCGCGGATGTCCTTTTGCTGCGCGTTGAGCCGCAAAAGTGTCGGCGTGGCGGGATCGGCGGTTTCGGACAGGTAGAAGTTCAGATTTTCTATGCCGCTGAAATCATTCGCCGTTGTGCCGGGCGCAAGAATCTCCAGCGTATTGCCTTCACTTCCTCCTGTGCCGCCCTTGATTTCGCCCGCAATCTGCGTGCCTGCAAGCCGGATGGTGTTTCCCCTTGTCTGCTTGTCCTGGCCGCCTCGTCCGCCGATGACGTCGCCGCCTATGCGGACAGCGCTGATCTCGAGATTGTTCTCGTTCGCCTCGCCTCCGGCGGAATGGCCGCCGACAACGCTGCCTTCAACATCGATCTGCACATCCACCGCATTATTCGAGGCCTCGCCTGCGCCTGCGGCAAAACCGCCATAAACGTCCCTCGTCACCTTGCCCTTACTGAGCGTGACCTTGTTGTTCTTGACGGCGCCGTTATTGCGGGCATTGCCGACATAGCCGCCGTAGAGATCCCGGATGCTGTTTTCGCTCTCGCTTTCAAGCAGCAGCCGGTTGTTCAGGGAGCCGCCCTCTGCACCCTCGGTCTTGCCGCCGTAAGCGGCAAGGATGCCGCGTGCCTGCACGCCCTTGACCACAAGGTTGTTTTCTTCCGTCGTCTTGCCGAAGCGGGAAATGCCGCCGACAACCTCATCGAGAGGCTTCGTGCCGTCATAGGCGACCTGACCGTCCTTAAAGCGGTTCACATCGAAGAGCAGCGCACGCGTCACATCGCTGTTCCCCTCGGTGTAAAGCGCCGTCTCGTATTTTTCGGTGAAGTGCGTCCTGGCATGGCCGGCCGCACCCGTGAAATGGAGATCCTGTGCCGGACTCTTCAGAAGCGTCAGCGTGTTCGCGCCCTGCAGCGTTTCGAGCTTCTCATCGTCAACCGTGGCCGTGACATTATCCCACTTGATGCTGGCGTCCTGCCCGCTGGGGTTCATCGTAACCGGATCCGTGACCTTGTCGAATCCTCCGGCTTCCATGAGTTCCAGCAGTGTTTCGCCGTTTTCAACGCCGTTGTTGAGACGGAAATTGAGCTTGTCGATATTGCGGATTTTGCGGATTTTGCCGATTTTCGCATTGACATTGAGCGTATTTCCCGCGATCTTTTCATCGCCGCCGTCATAAACAAAGCTGTCGTACTGTGTGCCGCCCTGCTGCGTCGGCACACGGTAGCTCGATCCCCAAATGGACAGGCCTTCGAGATCGGCGTTGAAATTGCCCGCCTCGTCGCCAAGGTTGATGACGTTGTTGTTCGATTGGCTCGTCGTGCCCCAGGCATTGCCGCCGACAAGCCAGTTGTTCGAGTTCATCCTGCCGCCCGTCACGGTGATCTCGTTTCCCGACATATCCCCCGTCACGGAAGCGTCCCGGCCGCCGCCGCCGATAACGGCTCCATTCGCCTTGAATTCTCCTCCTTCGATAAAGACCTTGTTCCCCTTCGCACTGCCGCCGGCTCCCACAGCAAGGCCGCCATGAACCGAGCCGATCTTGCCGCCCCTGACGGTCGCCGCATTTCCCTCGGCCGTGCCGTCCGCGACAAAGGTCGCGCCGCCGATGACATTTGTGATCTCACCGGTGACTTCCTTCTCCACCGTCACTTTGTTTTCTTTGGAATCCTTCGTCGGATAATCGGCGGGCGTTCTCGGCGTCCCTGTCGTCTTGCCGCCGTAGACGGTTTCCAGCCCGCCCGTCGGCGTGCCGGTCACTTCCAGCTCATTGTTCGCCGTCGTGCGCCCGAAATAGGATATGCCGCCGTATACTTCGCCGTTCGTCGCAGGGGTGGAGCCGTCATACTTCTTCTTGGCGTTGCGGAAGCGGTTGTAGTCCAGCAGCACTTCCTGCGCCGCGCCGGTTCCCGTATCGGTGTGCAGGGAAAGCTCATAGTCGCCGCTATTCCCCGCAGGCGTATGATCTGCCGGACCGGTATAGCCCGTGAAATTCATCACGCTCGCGCCCTTCAGGAGCGTCAGCTTGCCTTCGGTCTGATCCGTGGAAAGCGCCGAAGCGTCGACCCGGATCTTCGACCAGTCCATAGCGCGTCCCAGACCGTCATTATCCGTGAGCGTCAGCATGGTGGAGCCCATGCCGATCTTGTCGCCCAGATGGAAGTGGAGCGCATCGAAATTGCGCAGCGCCTTGACGTTAATATCCTTCGCCTTGACATTCAGCGTGTTGCCCGTGACGTCGCCTGCATTGCTGCCGCCGTAGAGCGTCACGCCCGAGAGATCCGTGCCTGCCGCCAGCGCCGCCGCGCCGTCGCCGAGGTTCACCGTGTTGCCCGTCGTAGCGCCTGTGCCTGCCGTGTAGCTGCCGTAGATGTCGCCCGTGATCCTGCCGCCGAGGAATGTCACCGTGTTGTCCGTGGCATCGCCTGTATTGGCGGCGTTCTCCACATAGCCGCCGTAGACGTTCTTCAGCGCGTGCGCACCCGTGCCTTCGACCGTTACGCTGTTGCCTGCGGATGCACCCGCAGTGCCGGCCGTCTTGCCGCCGTAAGCGGCGTCGACATCGTCCTTCAGGCTCTTGATCTTCAGATGATTGTTCTGCGTCGTATTTCCGGCATACGAAATACCGGCGAACAGCTCGCTCGTCGTGCTGCCGTCGCTGTGCGGCATTGTGTACGCATCGTTTGACCCGTCATGCACGGCGTCCGTATGGTTCCGGAAGCGGTTGTAGTCGAGAATGACCGAGGTCGCCGTGCCCGCATTCGTATCCGTGCGCAGCGCCGTCTCGTAGTCGCCGTTCGTCGCGGCCGTCGTCTTGTTCTGTCCCGCGTAGTTCGAGAAGCTGAGCGCGTTCGCCGTCGCGCTCTTCAGAAGCGTCACATTGCCGATGACCGTGCCGCTGCCAAGCTTGTCCGTCGCGACCCGGATACGCGACCAGTCAACCGCAGAGCCGAAGCCGTCCGTTCCCGCGAACGTCAGCATGGTGACGGCGGGATCGTTCGTCGCCGTATCGTCCTTCACATGGAACACATACTTGTCGAAGTTGCGCGCAGACTTCACCGTGACGTCCTTTGCATAGACATTCAGCGTATTGCCCGTGACGTCGCCCGCATTGCTGCCGCCGTAGATCGTAACAGCCGAGAGATTCGTCCCGTCCGCCATCGACGGCGTCAGGCTCGTCGTATCGCGGCGCATGCGTGCTCTGCCGTCGTTGCCGAGGTTGACCGTGTTGCCCGTCGTCGCGCCCGTGCCCGTCGTGCAGCCGCCGTAGACGTCGCCCGTGATCGTGCCGCCCGTGATCGTGACCGAGCCCCCGGTCACATCGCCCGTGCCCGTCGTGTAGCCGCCGTAGACATTGCCCGTCACCGTGCCGCCTGTGACAGCGACATCGTTTTCCGACACATTGCCCGCGCCCGTCGTATAGCCGCCGCGGACATCGCCCGTCACCGAGCCGCCCGTAATCCGGGCGTCATTTTTCGTCACGTCGCCCGTGCCCGCCGTATAGCCGCCGGAGACATCGCCTGTCACCGTGCCGCCCGTGATCCGGGCGGCATTCTCCGACACCTTGCCCGCACCCGTCGTATGGCCGCCGCGGACATCGCCCGTCACCGAGCCGCCCGTGATTCTGATCTCATTCTCCGACACATTGCCCGCGCCCGCCGTATGGCCGCCGCGGACATCGCCCGTCACCGTGCCGTCTGTAACAGTGACGTCGTTTTTCGTCACATCGCCCGTGCCGCTTGTATAGCCTCCGGAGAGATTCTTCGCCTCGCCCTTTTTCATATTGACGTGGTTGCCCGTAACGACAGCGCCGTTCGCCGCATCTCCGATGAAGCCGCCGTAGACGTCTGTGATCTTGCCGTTTTCCAGCTCGACGTTCACCATATTGTTTTCCGAGCCGCCTGCCGTGCCCGCCGTCTTTCCGGCGTAAACGGCGTCAAGCGTTCCGCCGCCCTGCGTTCCCGTCACGGTCAGCTCATTGTTCTCCGTCTTGTTGCCGTAATAGGAAATGCCGCCGTAGACTTCCTTCGCGCTGCCCTCGGTCACGGGCGCCTTCGATCCGTCATAGGCATGACGTCCGTCCTTGAAGCGGTTCATGCGCAGGTAGAGCGAGGTCGCTTCCACCGTGCCATTGTTCAGTACCGCGCTGTCATCCGCAAGCAGAGCGCGTTCGAGGCCGTCCGAGGCGCCGTTGTATACCTCGCGGCCGGACAGCTTGAGCGCACCCGTCACACCGCTCTTGATGAGCGCCACGCGTGTAAAGATATTGCTCTTGTTCGCCTCGCTCCATGCCGCCAGCTTGTCCGCGTCGAGCGTGATGTCCGTATCGAGCCGCGCCGTCCTGCCGCCGAAGCCATCCTGCGCGATCGTCAGCATCGTATCGCCGTCCGCAACATTCTCTTTCAGATGGAACTCATATTTTTCAAAGTTCTTCACCTTGTTGACGGCGGCGTTCTTTGTCTTGACCGCAAGCGTATTGCCGGTAATCCTCGCTGCATCGCTGCCGCCGAACACCGTGCCTGCGATCTCTGACGCGGCGTCCCAGTCGCTCTCGCCGTCGCCAAGGTTCACCGTGTTGCCCGTCGTTATGCCCAAGCCTGCCGAGTAGCCGCCGTAGATGTCTCCCGTGATCCTGCCGCTGACGAACGTCACCGTGTTGCCCGTAACGGAGCCTCTGCTTAAGGCATGCCCTGTGTAACCGCCATAAACATTTTTCAGCGCGTGCGCGCCCGTGCCCGTGACCGTCACGCTGTTGCCCGTGGACGCGCCCTGCCGGCTCGCCGTCTTGCCGCCGTAGGCAGCGTCGACATCGCCCTTCAGATTCGTGATCTTCAGATGGTTGTTCTTCGTCGTATTTCCGGCATAGGAAATACCGGCGAACAGTTCGCTCGTCGTGCTGCCGTCGCTGTGCGGCATCGTGTACGCATCTTTGGTTCCGTCGTACACGGCGTCCGTATTGTTCTGGAAGCGGTTGTAGTCGAGGATGACTGAGGTCGCCGTGCCCGTATTCGTGTCCGTGCGCAGCGCCGTCTCGTAGTCGCCGTTCACCACGCCATGCGTACGATCCTTGCCATCATAGGCCGAGAAGCTGAGCGCATTCGCCGTCGTGCTCCTGAGGAGCGTCGTCCTGCCGATGATCTCCTGCCCACTCGACAGCCCGGACATATCGACATCGATCTTCGACCATCCTTCCGTCCCGCCGAAGCCGTCCGCCGCCGTGAGCGTGAGCATCGCGCCGCTGCCCGTGCCGTTTTGCGCGATGTCGTCCGTCAGATGGAACTTGTACGCAGCAAAGTTCTTCGCTGTCTTGATCGTGACATCCTTCGCCTTGACATTCAGCGTATTGCCATTGCCCCCTCGGCTGCCGCCATAAACCGTCGTGTTCGCGAGATTCGTGCCCGCCGCGAGCGTCGCCGCCGTGCCGTCGCCGAGGTTGACGATGTTGCCCGTTGCCTGTCCCAAAGAACCATCTGCACGCCCGCCGTAAACATCCCCCGAGAAAGCGCCGCCCGTAATCGTGACTTCGTTGTTCTCCACTTTCCCATTGAAAAGGGAATATCCCCCGTAGACATTTTTCGCGAAAGTGCCGCTCTTGATTCTGAGCTTATTGTTCGACGCTTCCCCATTGCCCTGGATATAGCCGGCATAGACAGGGCCGCCCACCGAAGCGCTGCCCTCGATCGTGACCGTATTGCCGGACGCCTTGCCGGCATTGATGGAATGACCCCCAAAGACCGTATCGCCAATCGCCGCATCCTTGATCGTCACTTCGTTTTCCGTTACGGTCGCGCCCGACTTGCCGTAAGCCCCCCAGACGTCCTTGTTGACCTGCCCCCCGTCGATACGAACCTTGTTCCCCGTTGCCACGTCGCCGCTTTCAAGGTAGGCGGCGATTACACTGTCCCGAACCGTGCTGTTTTCAACGGTCACAACATTGTTGCTCGTGTCCTCCTTGCCATAGGCGCCGCGAACGCCGACGGTGACCGTGGCATTTTTGACCGAAACGATATTATCCGCCGCTTTTTTCGCTGCCCATCCGCCAAAAATTTGTCTGACCTTGCCGTTTTCCAGCACGACATGATTGCCCGTCGCATTTCCGGCAACCTTCGCCCAGCCGCCAGTCACAAAGCCCTTGGCCTCGCCGCCGGTGATCGTGACGATATTGTCTTTCGCCGTACCCGCGCCTTCCGTGTAACCGCCGTAAAGCGCAGCGCTGAAAGGGATGCCGACCTCGCCTTTCTTCAGGTTGACCTTGTTGCCGACGACATCGGCTGCATTTGCCTCATCCCCGATGAATCCGCCGTAGACGTTTTTGATCTTGCCGCTTTCCAGCTCGACGTTCACTGTATTGTTTTCCGAGCCGCCCGCCGCACCCGCAGTCTTTCCGCCGTAGACGGCGTACAGCTCGCCGCCGCCCGGTGTTCCCGTCACAGTCAGCTCGTTGTCCTCCGTCTTGTTCCCGTGGTAGGAAACGCCGCCGTAGACCTCGCTCTCCCCATCCGCCATGACGGGTGCTTCTGCACCGTTATAGTCCTGCCTGCCGTCCTTGAAGCGGTTCATGCGCAGATAGACCGAGGTCGCTTCCACCGTGCCGCCGTTCTCCGTCGCCTCGTCGTCCACCGTCACGCTGCGCTCGAGGCCGTCCGCCGCGCCGATGTACGCATCGCGGTCAGACAGCTTGAGCGCGCCTGCCACACCGCTCTTGATGAGCTCCACGCGCGAAAAGATGCGGTTCTTGTTCGCCTCGCTCCATTCCGCAAGGCCGTCCAACGCGATGTCCTGGTCGATGCGGGCGGTGCTGCCGCCGAAGCCGTCCTGCGCGATCGTCAGCATCGTGGCTTCCTGCGGCGTGTTCGCATGGAGGAAGAACTTGTACGTCTCGAAATTCTTCACCTTGTCGACTGCGACATTCCTCGCCTTGACATTCAGCATGTTGCCCGTCACATCACCCGCATCGCTGCCGCCCGCAAGCGTCGCCGCCGTGAGATCCGTGCCTGCAGCAAGCTCATCGGTCGAGCCATCGCCAAGGTTCACCGTATTGCCCGTCGTCTTGCCCGTGCCCGTGGCATTGCCGCCGTGAATCGTGCCTGTCACCGTGCCGCCCGTGATCGTCACCATATTACCCGTCGCACTGCCCGCGCCCGATGTGCCGCCCGCCGCGACATCGCCCGTCGTGCCGCCCGCAATCTCGACTGTATTGCCTGCCGCATTCCCCGTACCTGCGGTAAAGCCGCCGACCAGCCCGCCCGTCGTGCCTGACGTGAGCCTGACCTTATTGCCCGTCGCTGTGCCCGCTCCCGCAACATTCGCGCCGTACGCCGCACCCGTCACCGTACCGCCCGAGACCTCGACTGTATTGCCCGCCGCATTTCCTCCCGTCGCATATCCGCCGACCAGCAAATTCGCCGTGCCGCCTGAGAACGTTACCTTATTCTTCTCAAGAGCACCCGTGCCGAACGACATGCCGCCGAAGAGGTTCTTCACCTGCCCGCCGCTCATCGTCGCCGTATTTTCCTTAACCGCTCCTGTCGTACCCGCATGTGCGTAGCCGCCCGCCGTGAAGTTTCCGTTCACTGTGCCGTTCGTCACCGTGACTGCATTCTTCGATACAAGCCCGTTTCCGTGATTGTATGCGCCGATCGCATTGTTGCCAATCGTGCCGCCCGAGATCGTGACCTTGTTCTCCGTGAGCGCACCTGTGCTCGATGTATTGAGCGTCCCGCCGCCGAAAACCGTCTTGTTCACCGTGCCGCCCGTGACCGTTGCGCTGTTTTTCGTGATCGCGCCGCGGCCCGCATTCGAACCGCCCACGACGGCATCCACCGTGCCGCCCGCAAGCGTGACGGAATTTTCTTCCACGGCATTTGTCCCCGACGTTCTCGACAGATAGCCGCCGTAGAGGAACGAATTCGCCGCCGTGCCCGCCTTGAACTCGGCGCTGTTGCCCGTGACCGCTCCCGTCCCGCTCAGACCGGCATGGATATACCCATTGCCGACCCAGATATTGTTAATGGTCAGCACATTGCCGCTGACCGTCGCGCTCGTCGTGCTGCTGCCGCCGGCAGTCGCGCCGCCATGGTTCACAATCGGACGATTCGCCGTGCCTGCAGTGCCGACCGTGACATGGTTGTCCGTCACGCTGCCCGTCTTGCTTGTCCCGCTGATGCCGGAAGATACCGTAGTATCATTCGGAGCGATGGTCACATCATTTGCAGCATACGCCGTGGGCATTTCCCACAGTGCTCCCTCCGTTCCCGTCGGCAAATATGCCCCTCCAGCAGATAAGGCCAGCGTCACCCAAAACGACAGCTGCTTGCGCGCTTTCTTCCCCGTGAACATAAGATTCCTCCTCATGCCTAAAAGAAGCAGTATCCCTCCTGCTCCTTCCCCTCCTGACCAGAAACATCCTTATTATAGCTAATGAGTTTCGATATCATTATCGCTATGTTACCATTTTCCCACTTTTTTGTCTATAGATTTTCTAGGTTTTCTGAAAAGAGTATTGGGTTTTTTCGGAAAATCTCAAGGATTAACAGCCCAAAACAGCACTTGAAACCTGCCCATTTTACCTAAACGAACAAGGATTTCACCATTTCTGCTTTATCCCGGAAAAAATTCTCTGTGCAGCATAACAAGAATGTTATTCTCGAATGAGCCTTTTATACCATGCGTTTTTTCTATTTCATGTAAGGGCGACGCACACGGTTCACAAAGCGACGTTTGTTCGTGCAGCTTATCAGGAATACTGAGCAGCTGACCTCAGGTCAGCGGTGCAAATTTCCGCTCACGCTGCGCCGGCAAATCACATTCCGGCAAATTGGAAGAAACTGCCGTATTTTTATGACACAAAAAAGATTTTGTGCTAAAATGAGTTTGATAATCCTTCTCTTAAGGAAGCAATCTGCATTGGGAGGCAATGACAATGAAAAGAAATTATTATCTGATTCTTGGCTTGGCTGTCGGCATGATCATCTGCCTTGTGACGGGCACCTTCATGTATCTCCATGTCTTCGCGGCCGGCCCCGCCAAAGTCGTCAACAAGAACATCCATATCTATGTCTCATATCTCCTGACCATCGGCGTCATCTTTCACCTCGCCTGGAACTGGAAGTGGCTCCGCAACACGACAAAGGAGATCTTTGGCAGGAAAGAACACGAATAACCTCGGCGGACGCAAAGGAACCGGATACAAAGCCCTGTGGCTTCGTATCCGGTTCCTTTTTATTCCTTAATTCGTCTTGATCCTGTAAATCAGAACGCCCAATTGACGCTGCCCCCGCCGGAAACACCGCGGCGCTTGCCGGCCCAGCCGTTGAGGTTGAGCTCATAGCTGACGTTGCTGTCCTTCGGTGCGAAACGCGCACCGAGTTCGAGAACGCCGCTGGAGCCTTTGAGGCTCGGGCTGGGCGTATCCATGCCCTGGTAGCTTGCCCTTGCATCGCCGTCGAACTCATACTCCCAAGCAATGCCTGCATAGACCTGGTTCTCGGGGTTGTCGCCCTTCGTATAGCGCACGCCGAGGCGCAGGCGGCTCGAATTGACATCGTCGAACTTATACGTTTCACCTGTTGCGAGCGTGGCATCCGCATCGTTCTGGTGCGCATAGAAGTACTTGAGGTAGGTGTCAACGGAAGCGCCGCCCTTGAGCTTCGTCACACGACCAAGGCCGAGATGGAAGCCGTAGTAGGGATGCGAGATGTCGTAGCTCGTATCGACGCCCGCAATATTGCCCGTGTAATCGCTCTTCATGCGTCCGGCACGGATGCTGCCTTCGAAGTAGGTTCCGTCCTGCCCATCCTTTCTCGCCAGCAAGCCTGCACCGATGTAGCGCGTCTTACCGTCGCCGTGCGTACCGTCGTCGAGGTAGGAATCGTAGTTGCCGCGGCCGTATTCAACAAAGGGGCCGAAGAGCAGCGTGCCGTCCTTCTGCGCGATTTTGCGCGCAAAGCCGACATTGAGGTTGTAGCCGCGGACATCCGCATAAGAACCAGTCTTCACCTTCATGCTCGTGCCGCTCTGCGCCACCCATGCCGCATAGTCGGTAGCTGCACCAGAGGACGCAGGCCCGCCTGCCTTGCCGCTCTCTGCCGCTTCCGCAGCCACAGCCGATGCAGCTGCCGAGAGACCGCTGCCCACGAGGCTGTTGACGCCGCTGTTGTAGAAGTCCATGGCGGCAGCCCTCGTTTCAACCAACGACTTGGTTGCTTCGTTCAATTTCGCCTCGGAAACGGTGGCGACAAGCTCATCCGTGCCGCGCTTGGCAAGCGCGAACTTGTAGCGCATCGATACACCCTGCTGTCCTTCGAGCGCATTCGTCAGCGTATCGTCCGTCGTCAGCGTGCCGCTCGTGTGGTCGGGCTTTTCCGCGACTTTCATGAGGCTGAGCGTATCATTCGCCTTCAGTGTCCGCGCCCCGCCGGCAAGGCCGACGCCAAGCTTCAGCCCCCGGATATTCTTCGTGTCCGTGCCAAGCTTGAGCATCGTAGGCATGGAAGCGCTCGCGCCTTCAGGCAGGTAGAAGTTCAGATTTTCGATGTTCTCGAAGTCATTGATCTCCGTGCCCGGCGCATGGACGGCAAGCGTGTTGCCCGCAGCCTCCTTATTGCCGCCGAACACCTTTCCTGTCACCTTTGTGCCGAAGAGATTGATCGTGTTGTTTCGCGTCTGCACGTTCGGCTGAACTGGCTCCACCTGGCCGCCGTAGACATCACCTGTGACATCGACGGCACCGAGATTCACGGTGTTGTACGAAGCCGCGCCCTTGGCCGCATAGCCGCCGACGATATCGCCCGTGACCTTGCGCAGGACGTTGACCGTATTGCGCAGAGCATTTCCTGTGCCTTCCGTCTTGCCGCCAAAGACCTTGCCCGTAAACATATTCGCTGCATCAGTCTCCGTGAGCGTCGTCACATTATCTGCGGCATTCGCCGTATTGTCCACATTGTGGATATAGCCTGCGGCGATAAACGACCGAGCAGTAATTCCTGCATTGCCTTTTACGACAAGCTCATTATGGTGCGAACCACCGGCCTCGCCTTCCGTCTTGCCGGCGTAGGCAGCGTCAAGACCCGCAGGCGCGGCGTCAATCTCGAGGTGGTTGTACTCCGTGCCGGCGCCATACTCGGAAATACCGGCATAGAATTCATTGTTGTCGAGCGTGCTTGCCGCGTTAAGCGTGCGATTGCCATTCTTGAAACGGTTGAGCGAGAGTTCCACAGATGTGGCGTCTGCCGTCTTGTCGGGATTAACCGTCGCATTAGCGTCAAGATGCGTGACAGTCTCATAATTTCCCTGAATTTTCGAATCCAGGGCATAATCCGAGAATTTGAGTTTACCGGAAGCCAGCGCCTTGAGAAGGGTAATCTTATTCTTGCCCTGCAAGGTGTCGAGGTTTTCAGGCACATTAGTCGTGACATTTGTCCATTTTACGCGAATATCCGTATTATCCGATGACAGCTTTCCAAAGCCGCCCGGATCGGACAGCTCGAGCATGGTAGCACCGTTCTGGAGTGCGTCCGTCATCTTGAAGTTCAGCTTCTCGAAGTTGCGGATCTTCTTCACTGTCAAACCCGCTGCCTGCACGTTCAGCGTATTGCCCTTGATCTCGTCATCGGTATTGGCATAGACAGTGCCGTTATAGCTCGTGCCCCAGACCTCTGATCCATCGAGCGTACCGCCGCCAAGCGTGACGGTATTGTTGTTCGACGTGCTCGTCGTGACGCGCGAATCGCCGCCGACAATCTGTCCCGTGACCGTGCCGCCCGTGATGGTAACGCGGTTGTTCGACATACTGCCCGTGACCGTATTGTCCAGACCGCCGCCGCCGAACACGTTCGTGACCGTACCGCCCGCAACGGTAACCTTGTTCCCCGTCGCAGAGCCGCTTCCAACGGAGACAAATCCGCCATAGACGTTCGTGACCGTGCCGCTCTCGATCGTTACCGTGTTTTCTTTCGAGTCTGCCGCGCCGTTGGTCTTGCCGCCGTAGACGAAGTTCAGTCCCGCCGCAGGCGTTCCCGTCACCGTGATTTTATTCTTTTCCGTCGTATTGCCGTCCTTATACGAGATGCCGCCATAGACTTCATTTGCCGTTGCCGGATTCGTTCCGTTGTAGGTCCACTCATTATTGCGGAAACGGTTGTAGTTGAGAAGGACGGATGTCGCCGCAGCCGTTCCCGTATCCGTGCGCAGGATTGACTCGAAGTCGGAGTTCGGATTGTTGGCGAGGTCACGAACCGCATAGTTCGAGAACTGCAGGGCATTTGCCGTATTGGTCTTGATAAGCGTAATCTGCCCGGTCGGCGCCCCGCCGGCGGTCGGCAGCACGATATTGAACTTATTCCAGTCAATCGTGCGCCCGAAGCCGCCCGAGCCCAGCGTCAGCATAGTATCGCCGTCGCCGATCGAGCTGTTCAGTTTGAAGTTATAGTTTTCAAAGTTGTTGACAGATTTCACCGCAACATTCTTTGCATTGACATTCAGCGTATTGTCCGTGACATCACTTGTATCATTGCCGCCATAAATATCGCTGTTCGTCAGCGTTGCCGTATATGTGCCGTCATCTGCACCGAGCGTGACCGTGTTGCCCGTCGTCGCGCCGCCTCCCCACGACAGACCGCCTTTGATGTCGCCGCTGAACGTTCCTCCCGAAATGGTAATGGTATTTCCCGTAACCGCATTCGTGCCGTCCGATGCACCGCCGATCACGTTCCCCTGAAAAGTTCCTCCCGAAATAACGATATGATTATCCTTTGCCGTACCGGCATCATAGGCCATACCGCCATAGACGGCTTTCTGCAGGGTGCCGCCCGAAATGGTGACTCGGTTCTCCCTGGCCGTACCCTTCCCAAAGGATAGAGCGCCGTACACCTCCTTTTCCATCGTACCGCCCGAAATAATGACTTCATTCTTTTCCAGGGTTCCATTTGTCGTAGTGTAGCCGGGCTGCGCATTTGCATGGCCGCCATATACAGCGCCTTTGATCGTCGATGTGCCCGCAATCGTGACTTTATTCGAACTTGCCGACCCGTCGCCCAGAACAAGGCCGCCAGTGATTTCCCCCGTAACGGCTGTATTCGTCACGGTGACTTCGTTCCCGTCCGCCTTGCCGTTTGCTCCTCTGGAAAATCCTCCGGTGACATGACGGACATTGCCGCTCGTACCGACTGTGCTGTTTTCAAGCGTCACAATGTTCTTCGTGACACTCGCATCGACGTCACCTTGGGCGCCAATCACATACCCTAATACTTCTGCGCCATTCCCACGAACCTCATTGCCCTCGGCCGTCCCGCTGCCTGCAAGAAAACCGCCGAAAACGGACCAGTCAGCGTGTCCTTCGATATTGACAATGTTACGGACGACGCTGCCCTTTGCCCAGCCGCCAAAGATTGTATTATCGGCATAGCCACCCGTCTCAATGTTGACGGTATTGCCCTCTGCCCTGCCGTTCGCCGCCGTCGCATAGCCGCCATAGGCTTGCTTGACCCTGCTTGTACCTGCGATCGTGACCGTATTGTTCGTCGAATCGCCTGCGCCCGCTGTATAGCCGCCGTAGACATTCAGGCTCGTATTATTTGTATTCGTAACCGTGAGCTTGTTGTTCGTGGTCGTATGGCCGAGACTCGAATAGCCGCCATAGACTTTATCCCCCGTTGCCGGGGTCGTGCCGTCGTAGGTCCATGTATTATTGCGGAACCGATTGTAGTCGAGAAGGACGGACGTTGCCGTATCCGTTCCCGTATCCGTGCGCAGAGCTGACTCGAAGTCAGAGTTCGGATCGGTGATGAGGGTACGTGCAGCATAGTTCGAGAACTGCAGCGCATTTGCCGTACCAGTCTTGAGGACTGCAATCGTCCGATTCGGCTGTCCCTGACCGCCGGGCAGTCCCTCTATATTGACCTTGAACTTATTCCATTCCGTCGTGCGCCCAAAGCCGCCCGTTCCCAGTGTCAGCATGGTATCGCCGTCGCCGATCGAGCTGTTCAGTTTGAAGTTATAGTTTTCAAAATTGTTAACAGATTTCACCGCAACATTCTTTGCATTGACGTTCAGCGTATTGTCTGTGACATCACTTGCATCATTGCCGCCATAAATATCGCTGTTCGTCAGCATCGCCGTATATGTGCCGTCGTCTGCGCCAAGCGTGACCGTGTTGCCCGTCGTCTTGCCCCACGACTCACCGCCTTTAACATCACCGCTGAATATTCCGCCCGAAATGGTAACGGTATTCCCCGTAACCGCATTCGTGCCATCCGATGAACCACCGATAACGACCCCCTGGATGATCCCTCCCGAAATGACGACATGATTATTCTTCACCGTGCCGTTGCCATTGGACACGCCGCCATAGATACGTCCCTTCAGGGTGCCGCCCGAAATGGTGACCTTGTTCTCCCTGACCGTGCCGTCCTTGGCGGATAGTGCGCCACACACTATCTTTTCCACCGTACCGTCCTGAATGGTGACTTCATTCTTTTCTAGGATTCCATTCGTCGTAGCATAGGCGCCTTGCGCATTTGCATGGCCGCCATAGACGGCGCCGCCGATCGTCGATGTGCCCGCAATCGTGACTTTGTTCGAGCTTGCTGATCCATCGCCCAGGACGAGGCCGGCATTGATCTCCCCGGTAACGGACGTATCTGTCACAGTGACTTCGTTTCCATCTGCCTTGCCGTTCGCTCCTCTGGAAAATCCGCCAAAGACATGACGTTTATTTCCGCCCGTACCAACCGTGCTATTTTCAAGCGTCACAATATTCTTCGTAACGCTCGCATCATCGTTCCCTTGAGCGCCGATCACCATCCCCGATACGGCTGCGTTTTTCAAATGAATCTCGTTGCGCTCAGCCGTCCCGCTGCCCGCCAGACGACCGCCAAAGACCGTCTCATCTGCGTGTCCTTCAATATTCACAATATTATGGATGACACTGCCCGCTGCATAGCCGCCATAGACCCGCCAGCCCCTGCCCGTCGCCGTAATCGTGACCGTATTGTTTGACGAGTTGCTCATGCCTGCCGTATAACCGCCGTAGATGCTGCTGTTGTTCAGTATGCCGCCCTCAATCGTGACGTTATTGCCCGTCGCTGCCCCCGAAGCGCTTTTGCCGCCATACACGCTTTGCCCGGAGCCAAGCGTAATGCTGTTGATGGCAACGGAATTATTCGCCACATCGTCCGCAGTGGCAGAGCCGCCGACAACATCCCCGTTGATAGCAGGACCTGCAGCGCCGCTCTCGCCGATTGTGACATTATTCCCGTCCTTGCTTCCTGTTTCCGTCGTTCCGTCGACACCGGCACTATGCGCCGTATCCGACGACGGAATCGTCACATCCGCCGCATACGCCACGGATTCTCCCAACAAAGAACTGACCCCCGGCACTAAACAGGCGCCGTTCGTCGATAAGGCCAACGTCACTAAAAGCGAAAGTTTTTTCTGCGCGTTCTTCTCACTAAGCATACGATATGATTCCTCCTTGTACACTTGAGGAGCATCCTCCCCATCGCTCCTCCGGCTTTGGCAAGTCCATGCTCTAGCCATAGCCCCTGTCTTCTGTTCATAACGAAGAGCTGGCATTTAACCATAAAAATCCGATATCATAAGATAAATCATACCATCTTATAGAGCTGTTTGTCTAGTTCTTTTCTCATATATTTTGGACGGGCAAGGACATGACTCTTAACAAAAGGCAAAACCTTCTCTCAAGCGAGTCTGCGATAAAATCCTCTCCTTGCACGGCGCTAAGACAAGAAGAGAACCGGGCAATGTTCTTCCCGGTTCTCTTCTTGTATGCTTTTCCGTCCCGATCTCGCATCAGAACGTCCAGTTGACGCTAACACCGCCGGAAACACCGCGGCGCTTGCCGGCCCAACCGTTGAGGTTGAGCTCATAGCTGACGTTGCTGTCCTTCGGTGCGAAGCGCGCACCGAGTTCGAGAACGCCGCTGGAGCCTTTGAGGCTCGGGCTGGGCGTGTCCATGCCCTGGTAGCTTGCCCTTGCATCGCCGTCGAATTCATACTCCCAGGCAATGCCTGCGTAGACCTGGCTCTCAGGGCTGTCGCCCTTCGTATAGCGCACACCGAGGCGCAGACGGCTCGAATCGACATCGTCGAACTTATACGTTTCACCCGTTGCGAGCGTGGCGTCCGCATCGTTCTGGTGCGCGTAGAAGTACTTGAGGTAGGTGTCAACGGAAGCGCCGCCCTTGAGCTTCGTCACACGACCAAGGCCGAGATGGAAGCCGTAGTAGGGATGCGAGATGTCGTAGCTCGTATCGACGCCCGCAATATTGCCCGTGTAATCGCTCTTCATGCGTCCGGCACGGATGCTGCCTTCGAAGTAGGTTCCGTCTCCTGCCCATCCTTTCTCGCCAGCAAGCCTGCACCGATATAGCGCGTCTTACCGTCGCCGTGCGTACCGTCATCGAGGTAGGAATCGTAGTTGCCGCGACCGTATTCGACAAAGGGGCCAAAGAGCAGTGCGCCGTCCTTCTGCGCGATTTTGCGTGCAAAGCCGACATTGAGATTGTAGCCGCGGACATCCGCATAAGAACCGGTCTCCACTCTCATGCTCGTGCCGCTCTGTGCTACCCAGGACGCATAATCGGTATCTGCACCGGAGGATGCAGACCCGGCTGCCTTGCCGCTCTCTGCCGCTTCCGCCGCCACAGCCGATGCAGCTGCCGAGAGACCGCTGCCCACGAGGCTGTTGACGCCGCTGTTGTAGAAGTCCATGGCGGCAGCCCTCGTTTCAACCAACGACTTGGTTGCTTCGTTCAATTTCGCCTCGGAAACGGTGGCGACAAGCTCATCCGTGCCGCGCTTGGCAAGCGCGAACTTGTAGCGCATCGATACACCCTGCTGTCCTTCGAGCGCATTCGTCAGCGTATCGTCCGTCGTCAGCGTGCCGCTCGTGTGGTCGGGCTTTTCCGCGACTTTCATGAGGCTGAGCGTATCATTCGCCTTCAGTGTCCGCGCCCCGCCGGCGAGGCCGACGCCAAGCTTCAGCCCCCGGATATCCTTCGTGTCCGTGCCCAGCTTGAGCATCGTAGGCATGGCCGCACTCGCGCCTTCCGGCAGGTAGAAATTGAGCTTTTCGATGTTGGCAAAATCTTTAATCTCCGTGCCCGACGCATGAACGGCGAGCGTATTGCCCGCAGCCTCCTTGTTGCCGCCGTAAACAACGTCCCTCACCTTCGTCCCGAAGAGATTGATCGTGTTGTTTCGTGTTTGCGCATCAGCAGAAAGCGGTGCACCCGAACCGTCTACACCAATCTGGCCGCCGTAGACATTGCCGTGAACCTCGACGGCACCGAGGTTCACGGTATTGTACGAGGCTGCGCCCTTGGCCGCATAGCCGCCGACGATATCGCCCGTGACATTGCGCAGGACGTTGACCATATTGCGCAGCGCATTTCCTGCGCCGACCGTCTTGCCGCCAAAGACTTTGCCTGTGAACGTATTCGCTGCATCAGTCTCCGTGAGCGTCGTCGTATTGTCCGCGGCATCTGCCGTGTTGTCTGCATTGCTGATATAGCCGGCGGCGATTACCGGGATCTGAATCGGCGCCCCGCCCTTTACGACAAGCTCGTTATGATGGGAGCCGCCGTGCGTGTTTGAAACGCCTGATGTGCCTTCCGTCTTGCCGCCGTAGGCAGCGTCAAGGCCCGCCGCAGCAGGTATGGCGTCAATCTCAAGATGGTTGTACTCCGTGCCCGCGCCATACGCGGAAATGCCGGCATAAAATTCGTTGTTGTCGAAGGTGCTTGCCGCGTTAAGCGTACGATTGCCGTTCTTGAAACGGTTGAGCGAGAGTTCCACAGATGTGGCGTCTGCCGTCTTGTCGGGATTAACCGTCGCATTAGCGTCAAGATGCGTGACAGTCTCATAATTTCCCTGAATTTTTGAATCCAGGGCATATTCCGAGAATTTGAGTTTACCAGAAGCCAGCGCCTTGAGGAGGGTAATCTTATTCTTGCCCTGCAAGGTGTCGAGGTTTTCAGGCACATTAGTCGTGACATTTGTCCATTTTACGCGAACATCCGTAGTATCCGATGACAGCTGTCCAAAGCCGCCCGGTTCGGACAGCTCGAGCATGGTAGCACCGTTCTGGAGTGCGTCCGTCATCTTGAAGTTCAGCTTCTCGAAGTTGCGGATCTTCTTCACCGTCAAACCCGCTGCCTGCACGTTCAGCGTATTGCCCTTGATCTTTTCATCGTCATTGGCATAGACAGTGCCGTTATAGCTTGTGCCCCAGACCTCTGATCCCGTGAGCGTACCGCCGCCAGGCGTGACGGTATTGTTGTTCGACGTGCTCGTCGTGACGCGCGAATCGCCGCCGACAATTTGTCCCGTGACCGTGCCGCCCGTAATCGTGACGGTGTTCTCCGACATATCGCCTGCCGCAGCGGGAGTTCCGCCGCCGCCGATGACGTTCGCGACCTCGCCGCCCTCAACAGTGACCTCGTTGCCCGTCGCCGAGCCGTTCGCACCGGATACAGCGCCGCCCATGGCATTCGTGACCGTGCCGCCTTTGATGAAGACGCGATTCTTCGATGCAACTCCGTCCGTCTTGCCAGTATAGCCGCCGTTGATGTTGGCAATCGAGCCTGCGCCCGTGCTCTCGATCGTGACCTGGTTCTCCTTTGAGTCAGCCGCACCGTTGGTCTTGCCGCCGTAAACGAAATTGAGATTCGTCGACGGAACGCCCGTCACCGTAATCTTGTTGTTATAGGTCGTATTCCCGTCCCTATAGGAGATACCGCCGGCAACTTCGGTTGCCGTTGCCGGATTCGTACCGTCATACGTCCACTCGTTGTTTCTGAAGATATTGTAATTCATGATGACGGATGTAGCCGTGCGCGTCCCCGTATCCGTGCCCATGAAATATTCGGTATTCTCGGTGCTGCCGAGATCGCGCGGCGCATAGCCATCCTTGAACGTCAGCGCATTCGCATCCTCGCTCCTGATAAGCGTGATTGTGCCATTCGGCCGCCCGGTCAGCCCTGTCGTATCCACGCCGAAGTTGTTGTTCCAGTCGATCTCCCTGCCGAAGCCGCCGTTACGCAATGTCAGCATCGTATCGCCGCTCGCGAGGCTATTGTTCAGCTTGAAGTTATACTTGTCAAAGTTGTTGACGGACTTCACCGCAACATTCTTCGCCTGCACATTGAGCGTATTGCCCGAAACAGGGCCACTCGTCGCATCACCGCCATAAATATTGGCATTCGTGAGATCCGCTGCCGATAAATCATGATGCGTATCATCACCAAAGTTGACAATGTTGTTGTTCTGATTGCCTCCGGCGTTCGTCAGACTACCATAGACGGCCTGGGTAATCTTGCCGCCCGTGATCGTGACCTCGTTCTCTGACGACTCACCGCTTGCCAGTGCACCTTCGACAACCTTTGCCTCGCCGCCGTGGAAGAACGTCTTGTTTTTCCTGGCAGCCCCCGTGCCGTTGGTAAAGCCCGCGCGCACAACATCGGCCTTGCCGCCATGGAAATGCACTTCGTTTTCCGTTACATCAGCATTGTTGGCATTATAGTCGACATATCCGCCTTCGACAGCTTCGAATTCGCCGCCGCGAATGGTCGTGATATTCTTCTTGACCGCACCGCCGCCCAGTGTGTAACCGGCATACACTTTTTGCATGCCGCCGTTCTCGACGATGACCTTATTATCGGAAACCTCTCCCGCATTTTGATCGTTTGTAATCGCGCCGCCATAGGCAAGCCCGATGCCAGTCGTTCCTGTACTCTCCACGGTCAGCGTATTATTCGTCGAATTACCCGCTGTTCCTGCCGTCTCTGCACCATAAGCAGCGCCCAATCCGCCGGAAGGAAGCGCCTTGATCGTCAGCTTATTGTTGTTCGTCGTATTGCCGAGACTCGAATAGCCGCCGTAGAGCTCATTGCCCGTAAGCGCCGTGCCGTTATACGTCGCGTCGGCGTTCTGGAAGCGATCGACGCTTGCCTTGATGAGCGAGGCAATGTGTTCTCCAAAGAATGTATGACCATTCGACTCCATGTGGTATTCATAGTCGCCCGTCGTACCCTTTTTGCCGCCGGTCGTATAGTTGCCGATCTTCATATCTGAGCCGGAATATGCATGGAGCAGGTTGATATTCCCGATACGTCCGTATTTTGTCTTGTCCGTATCGTTTTCCTTACCCGTCAGGGAGAAGTTCTTCCAATCAAACGCTTTGCCGTAGCCCAACCCGAAGTTGCCCGTATCCATCGTCAGCATGGTAGAACCTGCTGTGACCGATTTCGTCAGGTTAAAGTTAATCTTCTCGAAGTTACGAACTTTGTCCAGACGAATGCCCGAGGCATTGACATTCAGCGTATTGCCCTTGATCTTATCGCTGTCATTATCCTGTACCTGCCCGCCGTAGCTCGTTCCCCAGATTTCCGCACGATTGAGATTGGCACTGAAATTGCCATTTTCATCACCGAGATTGACAATATTGCCATTCGACGTACTCGAAAGATTGCGCGAATCACCCGCATAGATCTTGTTGTTGTTGTTCAGTGCGCCGCCCGTGATAGTGACGGTATTGCCCGACATATTTCCTGTTACGCCGTTCATACCGCCGCCGCCGATGATGACACCGCCCGAGGAAAACGTGCCGCCATTGATATTGACCGTATTGCCTGTGGCGCTGCCCGTACCGGCAGTCCGTGCCAATCCGCCCCATACATAGCTCAGATTGCCACCCGAAACAGTGACCGTATTGCCCTGAGCACCGCCGGACGCACCTGTAGTCGCTCCGCCAATCAGCGAAGTTGCACTGCCGCCTTTGAAGATGACCGTATTATTCGATGCCGTTCCCGTAGCACGACCGCCAAAGATTGTGCCGTTTCCTGCTGCCGTCGCCTGGATGCTGTTGATCGTGACGGTATTGCCCGATGCATTCGCCGACGTGCCGCCAGCAACATTGCCGCCGATGACGGGATGATCACCACCCCCCTCTGCACCGATTGTGACCGTATTGTTGTCCGTCGTACCGCCGATAACGTCACCGGGACGATCATCCGACACTCCGACCGTCACATCCGCCGCATGCGCCACGGATTCTCCCCACGGCGAGTCGACCCCCATCGTCAGGCAGGCTCCGCCCGTCGATAAAGCCAACGTCACTAAAAGCGAAAGCCTTTTCTGCGCTTTCTTCTCACTAAACATAAAATATGATTCCTCCTTGTGCACCAGAGGAGCGCCGTCCCACTTGCCCCTCTCCTCTCCGGCCTCGGCAGCTCCATGCTTTGGCCGTTTTCATCACCTTTTGCAGGCAATGAAATTCAATTTCATAAAGCAAATCATACCACTTAACGAGGGTTATTGTTCAGTCCTTTTTTCATACATTTCAAAAACGCAGGGACGTAAACCTTAAGGAAATGCGCAGGTTTTCTTCATGTAAAATATTTCTCGGTGGAGGCTGCAGAAAAAGAAAGAGCCCTATCCCCTATAATGTATGCTCCAAAATTGACGAACCCTTTGCAGTATCTTATAATTTTATTGAAACTATCTCTATCGCTGTACGGGAAAGGAGTGTTTTTATGCGTCTGGCAGAACGCATCAATATGCATTTGCAGGAGCTCGGCGAGGCGGACAGGAGCATCTGGCGCTTTATTGACAACCACAAGGAAACCGCCTGCCACACCTCGATTCACGAGCTTTCCCGTGCGTGCGCCGTTTCGAGCGCCTCGGTCGTGCGCTTCGCGCAGAAGCTCGGCTTCGAGGGATTCGGCGAGATGAAGGCACTGCTCAAGATGGAACTGGAGGCAGGCGCTGTGCCGGAGCGCGATGTCACGAAGGCGCTCGGCCGCTTCTACGACCAGACGTGGCGCGAGCTCATGGGGCGCGACTACAGCCGCGCGAGCCGTCTGATGCATGAGGCGCACCGGGTCTTTGCCTACGCCTCGGGCTATGTGCAGAACAATGTCATGCAGGAGTTCAAACGCCTTTTTCTTTATGACAATATCTTTGTCTGCGAGATCGCGGGACGCGAGGAGTTCTATTCTGTCTATCAGACGGCAGGGCCGGACGATCTCTTCGTCTTCATCTCGCTTTCGGGAGAATCCGAGCGTGTCAAGGAGTTTTCCGAACAGCTGAATCTCAAGGGTGTGCCGCTGCTCGCCATCACGCAGATGCAGCACAACACGCTCGCAAGCCGCTCGACGGAAAACCTCTACATCATGCCCGCCCAGTTTAACCTGCCCGAGAACGAGGCGCGGCTTCAGTTCAAGTCGATGCTCGCCTACTTCCTGCTGCTTGAGATCTGGTACGTCCATTACCGCCTGTACCGTGGGAAGCAGGAGGAGATTTCAACGTAAGTTACACGCACAAACGTACACTTCGTGGACATTGTCCTCACGCCCTTACAGAAGCCTGGCCAATCGGTCTGCGCCTTCGGCTTGACCTCTTGGGGCTTCTTGTAAGCTTTCAGGACATATGTTCAGCCGCCACGTGAAACGGCTCGGGGGCTTTTGATTCCGTCTCCTGCTCCGGCACATCACAACATCGTGCTGTACATATGTCCTCACGCCCTTACAGAAGCCTGGCCAATCGGTCTGCGCCTTCGGCTTGACCTCTTGGGGCTTCTTGTAACAAGTTTCATCCGCTGTACTTCCTTCCATTTTTCGTACATAGCACCCAAATGCCACAAAACACTTGCTTTTGCGGCGTTTTTTTATTATGGTATAGATAACGGTTTTACCTTATATCAAAACATTCAAGGAGGCAGGCTCATGTCAATCAGCAAAGATGTCTTTATGCAGAACATGCAGCGGTTTGGCGGCGCGATGTATACGCCCGTCATCCTGTTCGCGTTCTTCGGTCTGACGGTGGCGGTGTCCATTGTCTGCAAGAACACGGGGCTTCTCGGCGCAATCGCCGCCGAAGGCACGCTATGGTACGATTTCTGGTACATCGTCGAGCAGGGCGCGTGGACGGTGTTCGCGCAGATGCCGATTCTCTTCGCCATCGCCGTGCCCATCGGCTTCGCGAAGAAGGAGCCCGCGCGCTGCGCCATGGAATCCTTCGTCATCTACATGCTCTTCAACTACTTCATCTCGGCCATCCTCACGCTGCACGGCAGCGCATTCGGCGTTGATTACAGCCAGGCGGCGGGCGCCGGCACGGGACTTGCCATGATCGCGAACGTCAAGACGCTCGACATGGGCATGCTCGGCGCGATCTTCATCGCGTGCTGCACGGCGTATCTGCACAACCACTTCTACGACACGAACATCCCCGATTGGCTCGGCATTTTCAAAGGCCCTGCCTTCGTCGTCGCCGTCGGCTTCGCCGTCATGATCCCGATGGCTCTCATCTTCTGCTGCGTCTGGCCGATGGTACAGCACGCAATCGAGCAGTTCCAGTTCTTCCTCAAGACGAGCGGCATCGTCGGCGTCTGGGCGTACACGTTCTCGGAGAAGATCCTGCTGCCCGCCGGCCTCCATCACTTCATCTACCTGCCGTTCATGTTCGGCCCTGCCGTCGTCGACGGCGGCATCCAAGCCTACTGGCTCGGCCACATCAACGACTTCATGACGAACGCGCAGTCACTCCGCGACCTCTTCCCCGAGGGCGGCTTCGCGCTGCACGGCAGCGGCAAGGTCTTCGGCCTGCCGGGCGCAGCGCTCGCCATCTACGCCTGCGCCAAGCCTGAAAAGCGCAAGAAGACGGCAGCTCTCCTGATACCCGCGACGATCACGGCGATGCTCTGCGGCATCACGGAGCCTCTGGAATTCACCTTCCTTTTTGTCGCGCCTCTGCTTTATCTGCTGCACGCCATTCTCTCGGCGACGCTTTCGGCAACGCTCTACGCCATCGGGCTTTCGGGCAACTTCGGCGGCGGTCTCATCGACTGCTTCGTGCAGAACTGGATTCCTCTTTTCTCCTACCACTATGCGACATACCTCACGCAGATCGGCGTCGGCCTGTGCTTCACCGCCATCTACTTCTTCGTCTTCCGCGCTGTCATCCGCTTCAAGGATTACAAGACGCCGGGCAGGACGGACGACGACGTCGAGGACAAGCTCTTCACGAAAGCCGACTACAAGGCGAAGCAGACCGGCGATACCGCCGGCGATGAAGCCGCTCCCGGCATGAAGCTGGACGAGCGCGATGTGAAGGCGAGGGTCTTCCTCGAAGGGCTCGGCGGCGCAGCAAATATCAAGGATGTCACAAACTGCGCGACGCGCCTGCGCGTGACGGTGGAGAATCCCGACCTCGTACAGTCAGTCGCCGTATTCACCCGAGCGGGCGCACACGGCCTCGTACGAAACGGACATGCGTTCCAGGTCATCGTCGGCCTCTCCGTGCCGCAGGTGCGCGAGCGCTTCGAGGCGCTGCTTTCCGCCCCGGCCTCCGACAAGACGGAAGTCGCCGTCGGCACGGAAAAATCCCTCTCCTTCGCGGCGGTTGCGGACGGCAAGGTCATCGACATGAGCGAAGTCAAGGACGAGATGTTCTCGCAGAAGATGATGGGCGACGGCGTCGCCGTCGAGCCGACGGGAAATCTCGTCGTCGCGCCCGCCGACGCCGAGGTCACGATGGTCATGGAGGATTCGCTGCACGCCGTCGGACTGCGTCTCGCGAACGGCGCGGAAATGCTCATCCACATCGGCGTCGACACGGTGAAACTCGGCGGCAAGGGCTTCGAGCTCCTTGTCAAAGCAGGCGACCATGTCGGCCAAGGCGCGCCGCTCGTGAAGTTTGACCGCGCCACGATCAAGGAAGCAGGCTATCAGGACACGGTCATCATGGCGGTGACGAATTCGGGCGAATACCCGCTGATGAAGAAGCATACGGGCATGACGGCCGAAGCCGGCAAGACGGACGTCCTGACCTTCTGACGCACGGCAAATCTCGCAGCCCCCTGCCCGCACGGCAGGGGGCTGAATGGAAAGGAAAAACGCATGAAAGCAACGCATTGGTGGCAGAACACCGCCGTCTACCAGATTTATCCGAAGAGCTTCAACGACACGCGCGGCAAGGGCACGGGTGATATTCGCGGCATCACGGAAAAGCTCGACTATCTGAAGTCGCTCGGCGCAGGCGCGCTCTGGCTCACGCCCGTCTATCCGTCGCCCATGGTCGACAACGGCTACGACATCAGCGACTACTGCGATATCGACCCGTCCTTCGGCACGCTCGCCGATATGGAGGAGCTGATCGCCGAGGCCAAAAAGCGCGACATGCGCATCGTCATGGATCTCGTCTACAACCACACCTCTGATCAACACCCGTGGTTCTTGGAGTCGAAGAAGAGCCGCACGAACGCGAAGAGCGACTGGTACATCTGGCGCGACGCGAAGGAGGACGGCAGCGCGCCTACGAACTGGCGCGGCATCTTCGGCGGCTCCGCCTGGACGTACAGCGAGGAGCGCGGCCAATACTATCTGCACACCTTCGCCGAGGCGCAGCCCGACCTCAACTGGGAAACCCCCGAGGTCAGAGAAGCGCTCTTCGCCGCCGCAAACTTCTGGCTCGCAAAGGGCGTCGGCGGCTTCCGCATCGACGCCATCACTTACATCAAAAAGCCCGCCGTCTTCACAGACGGCGAGCCGGACGCGGCGGACGGCATGACGAGCGTCCACGATATGACGGCGAACACGCCGGGCATCCTCGACTTCCTGCACGAGTTCCGCGCACGCGTCTTCGACGGGCACGACATCTTCACCGTCGGCGAAGCGAACGGCGTCACGCCCGAGGAACTGCCTCTGTGGGTCGGCGAAAACGGCGTCTTCTCCATGCTCTTCGAGTTCAGCCACGTCCTCGTGCCCTACGAGGGCGGCGAATGCTGGCACAAAGCGCAGCCGTGGCCTCTAACGAAGCTCAAGCGCGCGCTCACGGCGAGCCAGCACGCCACCGCCAAGGAAGGATGGTTTCCCATCTACTTCGAGAACCACGACCGCGCACGCTCCGTCGATTACTTCTTCCCGAAGGGTGCGGACAAGAAGCTCGCGGCAAAGGCGCTCGCCGCCGTCCTCTTCACGCTGCGCGGCACGCCCTTCATCTACGAGGGCGAAGAACTCGGCATGACGAACGTGGCTTGGGATTCCATTGACGCCTACGACGACATTTCATCGCACGGCCAGTACGCGCTCGCTTTGGAAGATGGTTTCTCCAAGGAGGAAGCGCTGGGCTTTGTCCACTTCAACAGCCGCGACAACGCACGCACGCCGATGCAGTGGACGGCAGAAAAACATGCGGGCTTCACGAGCGGCACGCCGTGGCTTCCCGTCAACGAGAACTATCGCACGCTCAACGCCGCTGCCGAGGAAGAGGCGGCGGACTCCGTGCTGCACTTCTACCGCCATCTCGCCAAGCTGCGCGAGACAATTCCAACGCTTTTGGATGGCGTATATGAAGAGCTTCTTGCGGAAAACGAGCAAATCTATGCGTTCTCGCGCACACTGGAAAAGACGCGCATCAAGACGGCAGTCAACTTCAGCACGGAAGACGCGGCGCTTCCTGCAGGCTTCCTCCGCGGCACGCGCCTTGCCGGAAGCTATGCGGACGCACCGACGACTTCGCTTCGCCCATTGGAAGCTGTGATTTACGAGGAGGAAATATGATGAAGGTAGCTGCGAGCGATTACGACGGGACGCTCTTTCGGAAGGGAAAAATCGACGAAGAAACACTGCAAGGCGTCCGGAAGTGGCGTGCGGCCGGCAACAAGTTCGGCGTCATCTCGGGGCGCGACTACGGCATGCTCGTGCCGCAGCTCCGCGCTTTCGGACTGGAATTCGACTACACGGTCTGCAACAACGGCGGCATCATCCGCGACGCAGAAGAGACGGTGCGCTTCCAAGCCGAGATCGACCCCGCCGCCCTCGTCGCCATCGCCGAGGAACCATTGGCGCAGAAGTCCTTCCACTTCGCCTTTTCCGCGGCAGATGTCACATACCTCTGCCACCATTCGGAAGGCTCATGGATCGAGCGCGAGGCAAAGGAATGGGACTTCCCCATCATCTACATTGAGGAATCTGAGATCGGCACGCTCACGAAGATCCAGCAGTTCTCCATGGGCTTCCCGCTGCCCGCCGAATCCGACGCCTGCGCTGCGGTACTCAACGCAAGGCTTGGCGCGAAGATCCACGCCTACCCCAACGCCTGCAGCCTTGACATCACGCCCACAGGCATCGGCAAGGATCAAGGCATACGCACGCTGCTGTCCACCATGGGCTGGGACGGCGCAGAAGTTTTTGCCATCGGCGATGAGACGAACGATTTGCCGATGCTCAAAGCCTTCGACGGTTATACGCTGACGACAGCACGAGAAGAAATCCAAAAGCAGGCAAAAGAGGCTTTCCCAAGCGTCGGCGCGATGCTGCTGACCTGTCTGTAAGGCAAGCCCGAAGGGCGCAGCCGCACAGGAAACAGGTCGCATGTGAAAACGTCCCAAGAACGCGAGCCAAAGGCGAAGCGCGATTGGCTGACGTTGACCACTCAGGGGTTCGCTCAGCGGCGAAACCCTCATTATTAAAGGAGGAGCAGCCATGACCATGACCATGGACAAGAAGAAATACGACGAGGTGCTCGCCGCCTTCAGCATCAGCGACGAGGAACTGCAGAAAGTCTCTACCGACTTCGAGTCGGAGATGCAGGCGGGGCTCAATGGCGAAGCTTCCACGCTGCGCATGCTGCGCTCCTACGTCGCCCTGCCGACGGGGAAGGAAATCGGCGATTTCCTTGCGCTCGACTTCGGCGGCACGAACGTACGCGCCCTGCACATCCTCCTGCACGGAGGCGGCAGGTACCAGGTCATCAAGAAGGCGGCGAAGCCCCTGACCGCGCCGGGTGTCTACGACTATGTGGCAGAAAGCGCCACTGCCGAGGAGATGTTCGACTTCCTCGCCGAACTCATCGACGAGGCCATCGAGAGCAATCGCTCGACGACGTACCTGCTCGGCCACACCTTCTCCTTCCCGTCAGTGCAGACCAACCTCTACAATGCCAAGCTCATCACTTGGACGAAGGAGTTCGCGACGCAGGGCGTCGAAGGCAAGGTCGTCAACGACCTGCTGAAGGAAGCCCTCGCACGGCGCGGTGCACGAAACGTCATCCCCGTCGCCGTCATCAACGACACTGTCGCCACGCTCCTCGCCGCCGCCTACAAGAAACCAAACGCCTACATCGGCTCGATTTACGCCACGGGACAGAACACCTGCTACTTCGAGGAGTTCGCAGACGGCTCCGAGACGCCCACCGTCATCAACATGGAGTCGGGGGGCTTCGGCAAGCTGCGCCCGACGAAGTATGACATGCGCATCGACGAAATCTCCGAAAAGCCAGGCGCACAGCACCTGGAAAAGATGGTGTCGGGACGCTACCTCGGCGAGATTTACGGGCACGCGCTCGCCGACCTCCTCGGCAGGGACGATCCGTTCTCCTTCACGAGCATCGACCTTTCCACGATCGTCGCCGATGCCTACCTCGACCGCCACGAAGCTGCCGCCATCCTCGAAGAAAAGACAGGAGAGAAGTTCAACGCGCTTGAGCTGAACCTGCTGCAGGATCTCGCGGGCGTCATCATCGCCCGCTCCGCCCGCCTCGTCGCCGCGACCTTCGCAGGCATCGTGCGCCACTGCGCACATGGTGGGGCGATCAAGGAGCAGCACATCGCCATCGACGGTTCCGTCTACGAGAAGATGCCCCTCGTCGCCGAAAACCTCAAGAAAGCACTCGTGGATCTCCTCGGCAACGAGGCCGAAAAGATCCACATTATCCTTGAAAATACCGGCTCCGCCCTCGGCGCCGCCCTCGCTGCCGCCATGACGGTGGAAGGGTAACGGAGGAAAGACTCAACACCATGCAAAGAAAGCCGGCTCAAATCTTCGTTAGCATTTACAATTTTGAATAAAACCCTCGTTTCCCGCGCACTGTAAGACAAAAAGACAGTCGTTCGGAAATCCCGTTCGACTGCCTTTTCCTTATTTTGCTTCGTCTAAGCCGCGTTTCTTAAAACTCGTACTGCGTCCACATGCCGATAACCTTAACGCTCGTTTCTTCCTCACAAAAACGGACGGATATGCGCTCCACTGCGTATGCCCGTCCGTTTTCCTTATTTCGTAAAGAATTGACCAAAGATCAGCCGACAAAACAGCCTCCTGCACACATACGTCTTACTGCATCACCGCCTGCAGCTGCAGCAAATATTCCATCGTGCAGCCCGTCCGCTTGGAGATTTCCGGCAGCGGCACATTCGCGCGCAGAAGAGGGAAAATCTGCAGCATCATCTGCTGCGTTTCCGCCTTCCCTTCAAGTCTGCCTTCAAGTCTGCCTTCAAGTTTTCCTTCAAGTTTTCCTTCAAGTTTTCCTTCAAGTTTTCCCTCACGAAATCCTTCTTTGCGTTCTTCCATCATTTTCATAGCGAAAGTCATATAACTCACCCTCTCCTGTTCTTCACTCTTAACTTTTTGTATCTCCTGCTCAATCTCCTGAACCAAGCTATTGTCCGAAACCACCCCATCGACATATTGCAGGAATGCTATGATCTCGGAATCCACATCGCCGATCACGCCTTTCGTGTTGAGGAAAATTTTTGTCGCGCCATCCTTCAGCCTTAAATCTTTGTTTTCCAAGCAAAGATTCTCAAACGTATAGATATAGCGACCTTCATCAAAAGGATCAAACGGACAGATGAAGATGATGATCGTCTTGTTCAAATCATCGTAATCGGCTCCCGCTGCAAGAAGATCCGCATCCATCATCGACTGGTAATAACGCGTCCGTTTAAAGAGTGCGTCTCCTTCCAATCGCCGCACCTGCATCTCGATATTATATACCGTCTCTTTCTCATCACGCACATAAACATCCAAGCGGATGCCCTTGCTGCTGTACTGCGTCTTCATGGATTTTTCAGTCTCAAGATAGCGAATCTTTCTAATTTTCATACGAAGTGTGCGCTCTAGTAATTTTTTGCAAATGCGCTTGCGGCGCATGATAAGTTTGAACATATAATCATCGCGAATCGTCAGTTCTTCCCACGGCTTGATGGCATATCTTTCCATCCCTTCACCTCCCGATCTGACTTCTTTTCTTTATTGTATCATGAACGCCCGCGAGGTCAAGTGTGCCGAACGCTGAATATATTCTCTTCATTTCAATTATTCAAAAACAATGCTAGGATAGAAGCCGTAAGCATTATCCGAAAACCAAAAGACCGAAGGAAAACAACATGACGGAACCGGAAAAACTCGATGCCGGACTCACCTACGACTTTTGGAATGAAGGCGTGAACGGGCGCAAGCTTCGCGCCATCGCTCTATGCGCAAAGCTGAACGTCATCCCGATGACGGACGAGGCGGCGCGTGCGCCAGTGATTCGCGAACTCTTCGCGGAAGCGGGCGAAAACACCTCCGTTCTGACGGGATTCAACTGCGATTACGGTCTGCACATCCGCGTCGGCAAGCAATTCCTGGCGAACTACAATGTGACCTCCTCGACATCATGCCCGTCACCATCGGCGACTATGTGATGATCAGCCCGAACACATTGATCTCCACGGTCAACCACCTGATATCACAGCGAGACCGGCGCGCGCACCTCGATATCGGCAAGTCCGTCGCCATCGGCAGCGACATCTGGATCGGCGGCAACGTCACAATCCTTCCCGGCGTCACGATTGGCAATAACGTCATCATCGCTGCCGGCGCCGTCGTGACGAAGGACATCCCCGACAACTGCCTCGCCGGCAGCGTGTCGGCAAGGAAAATCCGCGCTATTGAAATGCTATCTAAAAGCAAAATACCCCGCAGGGTCAAACGACCTTGTGGGGCATTTCCATCATCTCAGTTTCCAAACAATTCGCTATGTGTTCCCGTCCTTGCCAATGTTAACACAAGCACATCATTTTCAATTCGATAGATGAGCAGCCACTCCCGCTGAATGTGACACTCGCGATAGCCGCGCCAGCGTCCAAGCAACGCATGATCTTTATTTTTGCTCGGCAGAGATTTCCTGCGTGCCAATGCACGGATGATTTCATCAAGCAACTTAATATCAAGCCGCCGCTTCATCGCCAGCTTATAATCTTTCTTGAACTGACTTGTCCAAACAATCTCCAGCGCTTTCATGCCTTCAGTGCCTGCAGGGCTTCTTCCAGATCTGAATAGCGCTTGGCAAAAGGATCGCTCAATATATGTTCGGCTTCCATCAAGGCTGCAACAGTCTCCCGATTGGGTCGATCTACACGAACATCGAACGGGAACCCCCCCACACGGAGGGACTGCCGCAGGAACACGTTGATTGCCGTTGTCAGGTCGATGCCGAGTTCACCATACAGAGCCTCACTCCGCTCCTTCACATCACGATCCACGCAGACATTCACATCCATGACAGCAGACATACCGCTTCCCTCCTTCATCACTTTCCTATATTATACTGCTTCTCGAAATGCAAGTCTATTGTTTTCCAAAGGAAGCGCTGATAAGATGAAGTCGCCCAGATTTGCACAGATGTGTGAAGATGGGTGGCTGAATTTATCAGCGTTTCCTATAATCAAGATACCGCCCCGTGACGCTTTGCGGACTTTTCCGTATCACCTCGTGCGTGCCGCAGGCGACGATCTCACCTCCTGCTTCTCCGCCACCCGGCCCCATGTCGAGGATGTAGTCGGCGTTCCGTATGACATCGAGGTCATGCTCGATGACGATGACGGTCGCACCGCTCGCCATGAGGGTCTGGAATACGCCGAGCAGCGTCTCTACATCGAGCGGATGCAGACCGATCGTCGGCTCGTCGAAGACGAACACGGAGCCCTCCTGCCCCCTTCCCATATCGCTCGAGAGCTTCAATCGCTGCGCCTCGCCGCCCGACAGCCCCGGCGTCGCCTCGCCGAGCGTCAGATAGCCGAGGCCGAGATCGTGCAGAATCTGAAGCCGCCGCTGCACCGCCTTCAAATCGCCGCAAAGTTCCAGCGCCTCATCGACGCTCAGCGACATCAGCTCGGGCAGAGAACAGACCTGCTTCCCCTTGCGCTGCACGCGAAGAAGATCGGCGGCTTCCTTGCGGTAGCGCGAGCCGCCGCAGTCGGGGCAGTCAATCGTGACATCGGGCAGGAATTGGACATCGAGGCTGATCGAGCCTGTTCCGTCGCACGTCGGACAGCGAAGCTTCCCCGTGTTGTAGGAAAAATCCCCCGCCTTATAGCCATGCGCCTTCGCCGCCTCTGTACGCGCATAAATCTTTCGCAGCTCGTCGTGCACGTTCGCATAGGTGGCGACGGTAGAACGCACGTTGGCGCCGATCGGCACAGCGTCGATCAGCCGCACCTGCCGCACGCCGTCAGCGGCGATTTCTCGAACGTGCGCGGGAAGCGCCGTGCCGCTCGCCTGTGCTTCGAGCGCCGGAATGAGGCTTTCGAGGATCAGCGTCGTCTTGCCCGAGCCGGAAACGCCGGTCACGACGCTCAGTCGTCCCAGTGGAAACACGGCGTGAAGAGGCTTCACCGTATGGATCTGCTCCGTTTTGAGCTCGATCCTGCCATGCCGGAACATACCCTCAGCCGGCGCAGGCGTATGGACGCGCACCTTTTTTCTGCCGGACAGAAAGGCGCCGATGCGCGAGTTCTCGTTCTTTTCCAGCTCCGCGAGCGTCCCCTGCGCGATGATCGTGCCGCCGCCCGCTCCCGCCTCCGGCCCCATCTCAATGAAGTGATCGGCGCTCTTCAAGACCTGCACGTCATGATCGACGAGAATGATGGAATTCCCGTCAGCCATGAGTTCCTGCATGACATGCAGCAGGCCTTCGATGTTCGACGGATGAAGTCCTATGGACGGTTCATCGAGAACGTAGAGCACGCCCGTCGTCCGATTGCGCACGGCGCGCGCAATCTGCATGCGCTGCCTTTCTCCCGTCGAGAGCGTCGATGCCGCGCGATCGAGCGCGAGGTAGCCGAGACCGAGTTCCATGAGGCGCGCCGCCGTATGCCGGAACGTCTCGCAGATGCTTTGCGCCATCGGAACCATATCCTGCGGCATCGCCCGGGAAACATCCGCGACCCACGCCGCAAGCTCCGTCAGCGTCATGCGGCAGACATCCGGCAGGGAAAGTCCCGCAAGGCGCGGCGCACGCGCTGCATCCGAGAGGCGCGTGCCGTGACACGACGGGCAGATCTCCTGGCGCAGGAATTTTTCCACGCGCTTCATGCCCTTTTCATCCTTGACCTTCGCGAGCGCATTTTCTACGGTATAAATCGCGTTGAAATAGGTGAATTCCATCTCTCCCGCCGCACCAGTCTTTTTGAGCTGATAGACCATATGCACTTTGTCGGGCGGCCCGTGAAAGACGATGTCCCTCTCTTTCGCGGTAAGCTCGCGGAACGGCACGTCCGTCCGCACGCCCAACTTCTGCGCAATCTCCTTCATCAGCGACCACATGAGCGTCTGCCACGGCAGCACCGCGCCCTCGTCGATCGAGAGAGATTCGTCGGGCACGAGCGTCGACTCATCGACGACGCGCACGATTCCCGTGCCGCCGCACGCCTCGCAGGCGCCGCCGCTGTTGAACGCCAGCTCCTCCGCACCCGGCGCGTAGAAATGCACGCCGCACGTCGGGCAAGTGATCTCCTGCTCCGCTGCGACCCTGCGTGTCGGCGGCACATAGTGACCGTTCGGGCAGCGATGGCTCGCCAGACGCGAGAACATCAGCCGCACGACGTTCAGCAGCTCCGTCGCAGTGCCGAACGTGCTGCGCATCCCGGGCACGCCCGGGCGCTGATGCAGCGCGAGCGCCGCCGGAATATAGCGCACCTCGTCGACACGCGCCTTCTCCGCCTGTGTCATGCGCCGCCTCGTGTACGTCGACAACGCTTCCAGATACCGCCGCGACCCTTCGGCGTAGAGCACGCCGAGCGCAAGCGAGGACTTCCCCGAACCCGAAACGCCCGCAACGCCGACGATCTTATGCAGCGGAATGTCAACGGATATATTCTTCAAATTATGCACGCGCGCCCCTCGGACTTCGATCGCCGCTGGCTGCTTTTCCATCACCGCACCTTGCCTCTCGTTCCTGCACACATACGTCTTACTGTATCACCGCCTGCAGCTGCAGCAAATATTCCATCGTGCAGCCCGTCCGCTTGGAGATTTCCGGCAGCGGCACGTTCGCGCGCAGGAGAGGGAAAATCTGCAGCATCATCTGCTGCGTTTCCGCCTTCCCTTCAAGTCTGCCTTCAAGTCTGCCTTCAAGTCTTCCTTCAAGTTTTCCTTCAAGTTTTCCCTCACGAAATCCTTCTTTGCGTTCTTCCATCATTTTTATAGCGAAAGTCATATAACTCACCCTCTCCTGTTCTTCACTCTTAACTTTTTGTATCTCCTGCTCAATCTCCTGGACCAAGCTATTGTCCGAAACCACCCCATCGACATATTGCAGGAATGCTATGAGCTCGGCATCCACATCGCCGATCACGCCTTTCGTGTTGAGGAAAATTTTTGTCGCGCCATCCTTCAGCCTTAAATCTTTGTTTTCCAAGCAAAGATTCTCAAACGTATAAACTACACGTTCTGGAAATACGTATCATCGACCTCATATGTCTTGACTTCTCTCACGCCAATACTATACTCTGCTAATTTCGAGATGAATTCTTCGCCATCAATGAGATCGATCTGCTGCTTGCCTGGGCTGAGTGCCTCGGCTTTCGCCGCCTGCGAAAATGTTCCCGTCGTGATGAATACGCCTTTCTCGATATCCGTTGTGAGGGAACCACGAAAATCACGAATTTCCGGTGCACCGACACTTCCTGCATACCTTTTGCATTGAAAAGCCACATTGAAACTCAAAATGCCGTTGATTTTAAGCTTGCCTGTGCCATCGATACCACCATCTCCGGATTTCTTTGTTACCTTCACATTTGAAAAGCCACACTCTCGCAGGAGCCGTTGAGAGAGACGCTCAAAACCATACGGATCCATATGCAATAAGACTGCAGAAAGATGGTCACGCCACGAAAGTTCTGTAGAAATTTCTGTGATATCTCCTTGCTCCTGTAATTGCATCTGCTCTGCCTTTTCTCGGAGTCTTTTATCTTCAAATCTTTTCTTCGGCTTCTTTGCATTTTTATCAAGGCTATGTACATAGCGAACAATTTCATCTGGATGGATAACGACCGTTTCTGGATGATTTTGGTATGTGGAAGCAATAGTCCAAACACCGCGTGAGCTATTTGTGATATAGCCGCGCTTCTTGAGGTAAGAGCGCGTCCAACTCATGCGATACGAAAGTTCAGTCGTACTTCCGTTTGTCCCATGCGGCATATCTATAGCCTCATTGGAGAGTCCCATCTTTTTGATAACGGCATCTTCAATTTCCTCAATGGTTCCCGATCCACCAAGCTCAATGAGTGCCTGCCATATAGGCTGCATGTACTCTTGATACTTGGGTACTTCTATTTTTGACATCTGATTTCCTCCATCCACGTCCTTAGGCCAACAAGTCCTCCATTCGGCAATGAAGCGCCTTGGAGAGTCTGTACACCGTAGCCGAAGCCGTCTTGTTGATATCTCTTTGCCCCTGCTCGAAAAGCTGGATTTGCCGCAGCGGCACTCCGGCCTCGGCTGCCAGCTCTGCCTGGGAAAGTCCGGCATTTCCCCGGTACTCCCGCAGCCGTGTATGCGGATGAGCCGCTTTCCGTTGCTGATTCAGCTGTTCAGCAAACTTCATGACATCCATCTCATGATAGACAGGATACATCGCGATGATTTGATCCAGAGAAACTGTCTGCAGGATTTCCATGAAAGAGATGTCTTCCAGCCATTGATAGAATGCCAATGCCCATCCTGCCCAATACTCCGGCGATTTATCCAAGTACATCGCATCGGGAACGGCAGGATATGAAATCCCGGTGTCATCCAGAATCTCCCTGACCAGCTCCGGTCCATTCACCCCCGCCACATAACGAGGATTGCCTTGAGCAAACTGCTTGGCGCTTTTCGAAACGGCCAAAGCTTTTCCAAAAACATCCGGTTCTATAGACAAGGACATCACTGCAAAGTCGACGGCATGCCCCAAAATATTCTGAGCACTGGATAAATAGATTTCATCGTAAGCGTGGATCCCCATTTGAAATCCCTTCTCTCATGATATCCAACATATAAAGCTCTTCCAGTCCTTCTGCTACAGATTTCTTCCTTCGATACTCCCGACGTGCATCCCTGTCCCGAATCGCCTTTTTTTCATACCATTTTCCAGCTTCTGCAACTTCCGCATCCACGAAACGGATGTGTTGATAAGATTTTTCGCTTTTCAGCACGATCTGTTCTCCGAGCTTTCCCAATCGCATAGCTTCCGAAAGCTTCTGCAACGATACCGCGCCCATTATAAAATCCTGCGCAAAGCTGAAATAGGAATCATCCGCACGGTAGCCAATAATGACATCGTATGGCTCGGGATCGATAAAGAAATGTTCCTGCAGGTAATCTTTGGCCTCTTCTGCGATGCTGCCATTCTGCCAATAACTTCTGTAACGGGCAAGAAGCGCCAGCCAATTCAAGATGTTGCATGGCGGCAAATTAAGGTTCAGTACCGAGAGGCCCTCCATATCCAATTCATAACAATTCGCATAACCGTCCGTATTCTTGGCACAAGCCCATTCCTTGGCCAGTTCCTTGCTTTCCGTAGTATAAAAGCCATAGCCATAGTCGTTGCTCTTTTTTCCTCCATGAAAAACGGGACGCTCGACAACATGTTCTGAACCATGGTAAACAAGCATAAACCGCCCCCCCTTCTTCACTATTAGTATATCGCTACAGGGATACATCGGTCAAGTTTCCCAAGGAACCTTTGTGCTAAGGCCGAAAAAACGCAAAAACGAGCCGCTCAAAACAGCGATTTGCATGGATACGGCAAATCGCTGTTTCTTCTCAACCCTATGCCTCAAGCCAATCCTTGCAGGAAGTTCCGCATGATCTTCTCGCCGTCGGGCGTCAGGATGGACTCGGGATGGAACTGGATTCCCTCGATGGCGTACTCCTTGTGGCGCACGCCCATGATCGTGCCGTCTTCCAGCTCGGCGGTGACGGCGAGGCAGTCGGGCAGAGATTCGCGCTCGATGATGAGCGAGTGGTAGCGGCCGACGGCCGCTTTCTCGGGCAGCCCTGCGTAAAGACCTTGCCCGTCGTGGCGGATCAGCGAAGGCTTGCCGTGCACAATCTCCTTGGCACGCACGATGCGACCGCCGAAGACTTCGCCGATCGCCTGATGGCCGAGGCAGATGCCGAGGAGCGGCACCTTGCCCTTCGCCGCTTCGATCAGCATCTCAAGATTGCCCGCATCCTTCGGCAGCCCCGGCCCCGGCGAGAGGATTACGGCCTCGTAGTGCGCCGCCAACACGTCCTCGGGCGTCACGGCATCGTTTCGCACGACCTCAACCTCTGCGCCGAGGGAAGCGAGCAGTTGATAGATATTGTATGTAAATGAATCGTAGTTGTCAAAAAGCAACAACATCGTTTTCCACCTCCTCGACAACTTCAAACAGCGCCCGCGCCTTCTGCAGAATCTCCCGATATTCGTTTTCGGGCACGGAATCCGCGACGATGCCCGCCCCCGCTTGGATCACGGCGGTTTCGTCGTTTTCGATGCGCATCGTGCGCAAGGTGATGCACATGTCCATATTGCCGTAGAAGTCCATATAGCCGACCGTGCCCGCATACGTGCCGCGCTTTACAGGCTCAAGCTCGCGGATGATCTCCATGGCGCGCAGCTTCGGCGCACCGCTGACCGTGCCTGCGGGAAATGCCGCCGCCAAGACGTCCAGAGGGCGGCATTCTTTCTTGAGCCGCCCGACGACCTCGGAGACCATGTGGAGCACATGGCTGAACTTCTCGATCTCCTTGAACTTCGTCACGCGCACGCTGCCCGCCTCGCTGATGCGCCCGATGTCGTTGCGCGCAAGGTCGACGAGCATTGCGTGCTCAGCACACTCCTTCGCGTCCGCCTTGAGCTCGGCGGCGAGCGCCGCGTCCTCCTCGTCGTTCCTGCCGCGCCGGCGCGTGCCCGCAATCGGGTAGGTGAAAATCTTGTCGCCCGCCACCTTCACGAGCATCTCGGGCGAAGCGCCGACGAGCTTGACGCTGCCGAAGTTCAGATAGAACATGTAGGGCGACGGATTGACCTGTCGCAGGCGGCGATAGAAGTGGAAGCTCGGCTTCGTGATCTTCTCGCGGAACTGGCGCGACGGCACGACTTGGAAGATGTCGCCGGCAAAGATATGCTCCTTCGCCTTTTCGACGGCGGCAATAAAATCACCGGAATCGCTTTCATACTTCGCGAGGAAGTCGAGCGGCTTCCTTCGCTTCGCAGCCGTTTTGGCGGCAGGCGCGACGGGCGCGCGCAGCCGTTCTGCAATCGTTTCCATCTTCCGCTCCGCCTCTTCGTACACAGCGTCCGCCGTTTCCTCCGTGACGCGCGCGAGATGGATGAGCCGCGCCGTATTTTTCAAGGCGTCGAAGACCACCATGTGACGGCAGACCATGAACTGGCCGAGAAGCTCGTCTTCGTCGAGCGTCATTGTGCGCACGCGGTCGAAGGTCGCGGCGATTTCGTAGTTCAGATAGCCGACCATACCGCCGTTCGCCAGCGGCAGCTCCTCGTCCTCCACCGCAGGGCGGAAGCCTTCCATATATTTTTTGAGCGTTTCCTGCGGCGTGCCGTCGAAGCATTTCATCAAATCGTTTTCGCGAATCATCAGGCGATTCTTGAAAACCTGCAGGCGAATGAACGGCTCGGCGCCGATGAACGAATAGCGCCCGAACTGCTGATGCGTCGTGTCGACGGATTCGAGGATGAAGCCCTCCGCCTCACCGACGAGCTTGCAAAAGACGGAGACGGGCGTATCGAGATCCATGGAGAGCTCCGCCGTGACGGCGATAAGATTCGCCGCCTTTGCCAATTCCTTAAAACGCGCCAACGATGGCTGCAAAGTCATCATTTTCTGCACCTCCCTCAGCCATGATATGCCGCATCGAGAGCTTTGCGCATCGCCGCGATCAGCTCCGCCGCCTCGTCCCGCCTGTCCGCGAGCAGGAGCTTGACGACGGCGCTGCCCACGATGACGGCGTCGGCTTCCGCCGCCGCTTCGACAGCCGCCTCGGGCGAGCCGATGCCGAAGCCGACCGCCAGCGGCGTCTTCGTATAGGCGCGCGCACCCTTGACGATCTTGCCGATCCGGCTGTAGTCGACCTTCTTGACGCCCGTGACGCCGTTGTTCGACACGCAGTAGATGAAGCCTGCAGCGCTCGCGCACGTCTCCTTCATGCGCTCGGGCGTCGTGCCCGGCGTGATGAACTCCATCAAGGGAAAATCGTGCGCCGCGCAAATTTCGCGCATCTCACCCGACTCCTCGTGCGGCACATCGGGGATGATGACGCCATCCATGCCCGCCGCCTTGAAGTCCTCGACGAAACGGGGGAAGCCGTAGTGCAGCATATTGTTGACATAGCCCATGCCCACGAGCGGCATCTCGGAGAAACGACGAATCTCTTGCACGATTTCGCGCACTTTCGCGAGCGTCATGCCGCCCTTCAAGGCGGCGACGGAAGCCGTCTGGATGACGGGACCGTCCGCCATCGGGTCGGAAAACGGCAGCCCGAGCTCTATGACGTCGGCGCCCGCCTCTTCTGCACGGCGCACCGCATCGATCGTGCCTTCCGCATCGGGCATGCCCGCCGTCAGATAAATGATGAGCCCTTTCCTACCCTTTTCTTTCAGACCGTTCAATACATGTTCCAAACGCGTGCTCATTCGCTTTCCCTCCCCAATGCTTTTGCCATGAAACCACAGGATGTCACGCCGGAGGCACTGACTGACTGGCTGGTTTCAGGCAAGGGCGGCGCACAATGTCCACAAAGTGGACGTTTGTGCGTGTAGTTCGCCACCATCTGCACATCTTTGTCACCGCGCCCCGAGAGGCAAACAACGACGACCTCATTCTCCTTCGTCCCGGGCATCAGTTTCTCAAGATACGCGAGCGCATGGGAGCTTTCCATGGCGGGCACGATGCCTTCCATGCGGCAAAGCCGCTGAAACGCCGCGAGCGCTTCCTCGTCCGTGACCGAAACGTACTCCACGATGCCTTGATCCTTGAAGTAAGAATGCTCGGGGCCGACGCCCGGATAATCGAGCCCTGCGGAAATGGAATACGCCTCGACGACCTGTCCGTCCGCGTCCTGCAGCAGGTAGCTGTAAGCGCCGTGCAGGACGCCCGGCTCACCGGCGCCGCTCAAGGTGCGCGCGTTGTCGACGGGAGCCTCGCCGCGCCCGCCGGCCTCGACGCCGTACTTCTTGACGGAAGCCTCGTCCTTGAAATCATAGAACGTGCCGATGGCGTTGCTGCCGCCGCCGACGCAGGCGACGAGCGCATCGGGCAGCTGTCCGCACGCCGCCTTGACCTGTGCGCGGATCTCCTCGCCGATCATCTTCTGGAAGTCACGCACCATGCTCGGGTACGGGTGCGGCCCGACCGCCGAGCCGATGATGTAGTAGGTGTCCGTGATATTCGTCGCCCAATAGCGGATCGCCTCGCTCGTCGCGTCCTTGAGCGTGCCCGTGCCGCTCGCGACGGGAATGACCTTCGCGCCCAGAAGTTCCATGCGGAAGACGTTGAGTCTCTGGCGCTTGACGTCCTCCTCCCCCATGAAAACATGGCACTCCATGCCGAAGAGCGCCGCGACCGTCGCCGAGGCGACGCCGTGCTGCCCTGCACCCGTCTCGGCGACGATGCGCTTCTTGCCCATGCGTTTTGCAAGCAGCGCCTGCCCGAGCGCATTGTTGATCTTGTGTGCGCCCGTATGCAGAAGATCCTCGCGCTTGAGGAAGATGCGCGCCTTGCCGTAATGCTCGGTAAGCTTCTCGGCAAAGTACAATCGCGTCGGACGGCCTGCGTACTCTTGCAGATAGCGCCGAAACTCCGCTTGAAACTCCTCGTCCTCCCTGCATCTCGCATAGGCGGCTTCCAATTCCTGCAGCGCCGGCATGACGATTTCCGGCACATACTGTCCGCCGTATGCCCCGAATCTTCCCTTCTTAGCCATATATTTCCCTCAACTTTCTTCTACTATCAAAACAAAAATCTATTTCTTTCGCCCTGCTCATGCGCTCTCCTTGGCGAGCGCGCACGGCTCCGCCAAACGCCGCGTCATCTCCGCAACATCATCGGCACGCACGAGCCCCTCGCCCACGAGGATGCCGCCGCAGCCCGCCTCCTGCAGGCGGCGCGCATCCGCAGCGCTGAAAATGCCGCTCTCGCTGATAAATGTACGGCTTTCCTCCACCTTCGGCAAAAGCTCCAAGGTGTTCTCGATCGAGGTCGTGAACGTCTGCAAATTGCGGTTGTTGATGCCGATGAACTCGGCCGGCGTCGCCAGGGCGGCCTTCATGTCCGCCTCATCGTGCACCTCGACGAGCACATCGAGGCCGATCTCCCATGCTCGGAACACATACTCCCGAAGCTGTGCGGGTGAGAGGATACGCGCAATCAGCAGCACGGCGTCCGCGCCGAGCATACGCGCTTCGAAGATCTGGTACTCGTCGATGATGAAATCCTTGCGCAGGAGCGGCAGATCGACGAGAGAACGCACGCGCACCAAGTCCTCGTTCGAGCCGAGGAAATGCGGATCGGTGTGAACCGACAGCATCGAAGCGCCGTTCTCCGCGTAGATGCGCGCGAGTTCATCCACCGTATGCGTGCGGCACAGCCTTCCTTTGGCAGGCGACTGCAGCTTGCACTCGGCAATGAGATTCCAGTCGCGCGCCTGAAAGTGCTTCGTCATATAAAAGCCGCCGCAGCGCTCCCTCGCCCTCGCCTTGAGCTCGGCAAACGGCAGCCGTCGCTTCGCCTCCGCTACCAAGTCACGCTTCTTTTCCACGATTTCCGCTAAAATATCTTTCATTCCGGAATCCTCCGTTTCTGCACAACTGCCATAAATTCTCGTATCCTCTCGACGGATTTCCGCTTCTCGATCTCAAGACTGCCCGAAACATCGACGCCGTAGGGGCGGAAAACCTCTTCTGCCTCCCGCACATTGCCGCTCGCAATGCCGCCCGCGACCAACAGGGGCTTTTCGAGACGCACCGTTTCCTCCGCAGCCTCGCGCCAGCGGAAGCGCTGCCCCGTACCGCCGACAGCATCTTTGGAAAAGCTGTCGAGCAGGATGATCTCCGCCGGATAGTCGTTCGCTTCCTCCGCCGAAAAGTCGTCGCCCCAGCGAAACGCCTTGATGACGGGGCGATGGACCGCACGCGCATAGGCAGTGCTCTCATGCCCGTGGAGCTGCACGAAGTCAAGACTGCAGAAATCTGCGGCGGCATTGACCTCGTCGAGCGGTGCATCGACGAACACCCCGACCTTCTTGGCGCGCTGCACATGCTTCGTCAGGCCGCGCACCTCTTCCGGCAAAACATGGCGATGGCTCTTCCCGTAAAAGATAAAACCCAAAAAGTCCGCCCCTGCGTCCTCCGCCGCCAACACCGCCTCTTCTGTGCGCAAGCCGCAAATCTTGACCTTCATACCACTCACTCCTTACAAAAAAAATCGCCCCCTGCAGGAATCACAATCCTGCAAGGGGCGAAATATTTCGCGGTGCCACCCTTTTCAAGTCAAGTTCAGAAAACAAAAAAGCCACTTCGCCGCCTCGGGACGAAATGGATTCGCAGCCACCCTGAAATTGACCTCTCGTTTCAGGTACAGGAAAAACCGATACCCTAGCCCTCTAACGGTGGCAGCCGTTCCAGCCTACTCGGCACAGCCTTTCGGTGGACTCTCACAGGACCATTCACCATGCGCTTCCCGCCGATCATCACACCTCCCCGAAGGGTCATCGGCTCGCTGAAAGAAAGTTTACAAGGCTACTATTTCCTGCTCTACGATTTACCTATATACATTGACGATTCGAAAATCGATGTTGCCATTATAAAATAGAGCCGCCACTCTGTCAAGCACTTTATCCCATTATTTTTCTATGCTTTTTACTCAAGGTTAATTGCAATAGCAAATTGGACAGTTTCCCAAAAATTTTTCAAGCAGCAGAAGCAATGTGGTTGAGTTGTTCTTAAAACAGCTCTTCTGGAGTGCGGTACCCGAATATGTTGTGGTCAAGCGTTTTGGTAACACGAATGTCCAATCAACTTATGTCGAATATCTCGCTTCGAATGGCGTACGATATCCGTTATAAGAATGCGGTCGTACATGGTTGTATGTAGTATAAGCAAAATGTTCCACAGCACGGTAGAGAAACTCCTCATCTTGATACTCGTGAAGATAAATTTCTTCGTTCTTCAGCGTATTGAAATAGCGCTCCATAGGGGCGTTATCATACGGGCATCCGGCCTTGCTCATGCTTTGAGTCAGGTCATGTTCTTCGCAAAAGTCGGTAAACACCTTCGATGTGTACGGGCTGCCTTGATCGCTCTGAAGAATCAGACCTTTGATTCTCTTTCGTTGACTGCTGAGTGCTTTGCCAAGCGTTCGGATTGCCAAGTCACTCGTCATACACCGATCCGTCAGGGTTGCGACAACACTGCGGTCATGCAGGTCAATAATCGTACAGTTATATCGGACATCGCCTCCATGGAGAAATAAATAGGTGAAACCTGTTGCCCATTTTTGATTGATTTGTGGTGCTGTAAAATCTTGCTTGAGCAGATTCTCAAACGTATTTATTAGAGTCCCTTAGAATACTGTTATCACAAGTTAATTCAATATGTTTTGCAAAGTATTGTTCAATTGCCTCCGAATGATCAACAACGATAACCGTTCTATCTTTTTGACAAAGTCTATTTAAATATTGAACAACGCAAAAAATTTCCGTATTGCTCAGTCCTTTGAACGGCTCGTCAACACCAAATACTTTTGCTTTAGATTTCATAGCTTTCAAAACTTTAACTCGGATATTCTCTCCACCAGAAAGTGTCGCTACTGGCTGCCCCATTCTCAAATGCCCTAACAAAAGAGAATTTGCTTCTTCTAAGTAGTGTATTATTTTATTATTCATTCCAGAAAAATACTCTATCGTCTCATCAATGGTCATGTTCCAAACATCAAAAATATTTTTTCCAGCAACTCTATACTTTTGGAGAATTTTATTAAATCCAGTCCCAGCACAATCTTTACATAGAAATCTTATTTTCGAGTCGTACCCATTTCCATATTCTATATAACCAGCTCCCATGCAAACCGGACACATACCTGTACAACCAGTTTGGTTCGAAAAGAAGCGACGATCCTTTTTATGTTTTACTGCAAATAAATTAGAAATATCAATAGAAACATCCAACGCTGTAGCTACAGACGAATTTTTATTCCCCAATAGAGGTTTGGGGTTGATATATAGGTAATGATCAAAGTATTGAGGGAAATACTCTCTCAATAAAGTGGATTTTCCAATGCCGGAATGCCCTGTAATTAGATTCATACACCCTTTCCCAATCTCAATATCGACACCTACATAAGAATAAACCGGGTTATGAATACTAACACGCTCCATACTTTGGACAGGCAAGATGTTTATTGTGTTCCTGATACTTTGTTTTGCCAAATATTTTTTGGCATCAATAATAAAACCGCCATGTACTCCGCCGCTTTCTCCTAATGCAATTATTTTTTTTGAAACACTCACAAAAATATCGCTATGATCAACAATGACAACAGTATGTCTTTTCGCTAAATCTACAACGCATTCAAATACAGATCTTTTTTCTTCACCAGACAGCCCAGCTAAAGGTTCATCCAAAACCAAAAGTAAATTTGACAACTGGGTACTTAAAACCTGTACCATCCTAAGCCTCTGCAATTCTCCACCTGAAAGTGTAGGGATTGCTCTATGAAAGAACAAATAACCAAGATGAAGATCTATAGCTTTTGACACGAACTTCTGAATATTATTAAGCACAAAGAGCAAACTGCTATCTGTTGTTTCAGAAAGCATCTTCTTTATATGATGTTGAAGCTGCTCAAATGGCATTGTCATAAAGTCACCGATAGATAAACCAACAACGTTGTATCGTTCGTGCTGTAGAGAATACTTTTTTCCTCGACAACATCTGCAAGTTTCTTCTGAGAAAAATTGTGTTGCAGGAACAAAGTTTACCATCATCGGTTTTCCAGTCATAATGCCGTAATATTTTGTAGTCCTGCGTGAAAAACTCGAATTCTTTTTATATCGAACAGAATACTTTTTCGCACTTTCTCCATAGAGGATCATTGTTTTTTCCTTATTCGTAAGTTGACGAAAAGTCTTCTGCGAATCAATCCCATTGTCTAAACAGAACTGCTGGATTATTTGCGAATAAAAATCTTTATATCGATTCCAACACTGAATAGGATTTTTTTCTAAAGGTACATCATAATTGATAAGTCTATTTTTATCCAGTGTTCGAATATATCCTAAGCCGTGGCACTCATCACACAAATTTTCTTCTCTATTTAATACAAAGAAACTCTCACTCAATTCTAAAACAGATGAATAAATTAAGATAACGCTTCTGCTAATTCCAAAGTACGTTCCTATTGTCGATCTCAGATTATTGTTAAAGTTGGATTGTCTGATTGGTACAGCAGCAATCATATTTTTGTAACCTTTAATGTGGTAAGTAGGTTCAGAAATATCATCAGCGAACATTGATAAAAATTCATGTTGACCAATTTGGGCAATCGTATCATACGCAAGTGAAGACTTTCCACTACCAGAGGGGCCAACAATAAGATTGATTGCATTCTGTTCAATCTCAATCTCGATGTTTTTTAAATTATTCGTTTCAATTCCCCAAATATTGATGATTTCACTCATGCTCAACCTCTTTCTTCCCTACACTTTACAAAATACTGCTCAAATAAATTTTATAAAACTTTCAATTCTGCACAAGTACTAGTGGCTGACATTCATGATGTCAGCCACTAGTCAAGCGGCTTTCGCCAACAAATTAGGTACTATTGATACTATGTAAATATTTTCTAGACTTGTCCACTAACAATAATGCGGTACAAATCTTTGATAAAAAACTCCAACGTCTTCTTTGAATGGACACAAAACCTCTCATCAATGGAATGAATCGTATTTCCAGGTTTAAGATGCATTGCATTAACCGGACAGCCCCCGCCACAAATACCAAGAGCTGGACAGGCAAAACATTCTTCATGGTTTATAGGAGTTAATTGCGACCATTCGATGAAATCGGCATCTTTTACGGCAATAAAGTCATCGTCATTGATGTGAGCCACAAAGTATTGCTTATCGTGGAGACAACCATGACAAATACCTACCTGCCCATTCGGAGCAATTACAATCTGACCACCCGTAGTTGCGGCGCAATCTGAGAAATAAACCTGCGCTTTTGAAAAAGATTTCAATTTTCTCATTATGCGATCTTCATAAATTCCACGCTCACGTAACTCAATAAACTCATCAATGATAAACTGCGCCGCTTCTTCGTTATAGCTATGGGGTAGTACAAAAGTATCGCTGGACATCATAATATTGAAACCAAATGCTTTTACACCATATGCATCAATCAACTTCAAAATGTCTTTTGTACTTCTTATCGTTTCTTCACTTAATGTGACCGAAAGAGACACATCCACCCCCATCTTCTTACAAAGATCGAGTTTATCTAAAATTCGAGAAAACACAGCTTTTCCGTCTACATCTACTCGCATACTATTGGCTTTTTCAGTAAAACCATCAATAGAAATAGCAATGGCCACCCCGAGTTCACGAAGTTTTCGAATTCGTGTTTCATTCAAAAGCAAACCGTTTGTAACCATAGACATTTCAATGTTACGTATGCATCTTTCTTCACTACGTAGTTCATTAATTCTCCTTGCCACATATTCAAGCACATTGAAATTCACCAACGGTTCTCCACCATAAAAAATTAAAACCGGCCTATTCTCTTCCATATCCAAACCAGATTCTTTTATTTGACGAATGAAAAATTTGATGGCTTTTTCTGCAGTTTCAACTGACATATTTTCTAAAAGGAAATTGCTCCGTTTCCCACAGTCATTATTTCCGAGGAAACAGTACTTACATGCCAAATTACACTGTTCACTCATAATCATATAGCAAACATTGACGGCAGGATTAGGAATCTTAGATTTTACAAATTGGAGAACTCTATCATCCTCATCTTCTGTTTGTGTTAGAATCTTAAATCTTGCGAGTTCCTGTACTTCTGCACTAATTTCTTCGGGTGCATTTTCTACTTTATCACAAAAGGAGCTTGCAAGCCATGCCTGCAAGCTCTCAAGTGCCTTTTTAGATAAATACACCGGCTTCATTCTCAATGAATGGTAAAGAGCTACGGCATCTCCCAAGTCATAAGAATGCGTAAACCGAGATATATTTACCATCCAATTTCCTCCATCTCAGGAATCGCACGGCAGGAGCAGGCACAGGTGCAAGAGTTACAAGCTACGCATGCACAACGAGCCATTACAACCGCATTATTGCAGATTGCACCAAAAAGCTGCATATATTGTATATTATTTGCGCTCATATTAGATTGCCTCCCATTCAAAATCAGAAACAACGCCACCAGAACAAGAGCAACGGCAATTGCACATACAGCCTGTGCACTGGCCGATGCATGATGCCGCATAAGAAAGCGCTCCCTCACTGATATTTCCCAGAAGAGCCTCATAGGCGCCAAAATAAATTTGAATCACGAAAATCCCCCCCCCTTCTCTAAATTTTCTATCTATAATATTATGACCTTTTTCTAGAAATGTCAACATACAGGATATACGTTTTTAAGAAAACTGGAACACACAATATACAGCATCTTCTGATAATATAAATCGTATATACTGTACTTAATCCAGACCACTTAATAATGGCATAAAGCAAAGAAAGTAGTAAAATCCCCTTAATATCAAGCTTTTTTGTTATTACACTATATCTCGTATAATTTGTTAGATTCTCAAACTTCGCATATCAAAAACATTCTACAGACCTTGAAAGCATTGACTTTATGCCAATGAAAATACTTCCTTACATGCACATTTTCGTAGTTTTTGCGACAACAGTATATATTCGATTCTTCAACGAAGAGCGTCCCGCATACGCCTTGGGATATCTTACTCCAACGCAATATCGGGAACGTTTCACGCCCAAGCAAGGAAGATCTGAGCCTTGATAAAAACGGTTCATTGTAAATGGATTCCATAGATATCCGAACTATCATAAAAATACTAGACAAACCCGATTGTCTAACTCTTCAATCGGGTTTGTCTAGTATTCAGGTTTCCATGACTATTTTGGGAATTTTTATGTCCAGTTTTTGTTAACAAATGCAAAATCATAGAGAAAAAGCATGACGCGCACCGCCATGCTTTTTCTTTTCCCGCTCTCCTGTCCTTACGCCTGAATCGCCGCATATCGCTCGCTTGCCAGCACCTTTTCCATATATTCATACGGCGTGATGCGATCCTCCACGACCATGGAGAATACGCCCGGGCTGCAGCCGGAAACGAGCATGACGCCTTGCTCGTTCATCTTGACGGGCTGCTGCTGACGGCGGCTCTGCACGTTCCAGAACACGATGCGCGGCAAGCGATAGCCCGCCTCGGCAAACATCTTCTTCGCCTGCTCGAAATTCGTCACAGAGGCATTTTCCGTACAGGCGTCAAACTCCATGTCCGTGATGATGTAAAGCACCTCGGGCATCTCCTGCTGCGGCACGCCGCCCGAAACCGCCGCACGCAGCAGGAGGCGGAAGACGCCTTCGAGATTCGTATTTGCCACCTCATTAAACGTCCTGCAATAACTGATCTTATCCGCAATCGTCGCGCCCTTGATCTGAAGGATGCGCGGCTTACGAGAAAACGTGATGAAGTGATCGCGGAACGCGCCCTCATTGCGCTCTGCAAAATAGACGGCGAGCGAGAGCGCGACGCAGGCCGGCAAAGGCTCTCCGCCCCCATACATGGAAGCGGAACCATCGAGCACGACGAGCGCGTTCTCCCCATGCGTATAGTCGGGAAGCGCCTTCCATGTGATGTCGAGGGTACGCGACGCCTCCGCCGAAAGACCTCTTCCACTCTCCCATTTGCAAAGCGGGCGAATGACTTCGTAGGGATAGAGCGTCCCCGTATGAAGAGTCTCAGTCCCGCGCGCCACGCGCTCCAAGAAAGCCTCGTAGCGCTTCGCATCGTTGCGCCGAAAAGCCTCGCGGTACTTGAACATCGCCTTGGACGGCTGCTTCGCATAATCAAAGCTGTAGTCCTTCGTGCGCAAATGGTCTTCGATGATCCGGATGCAGCGGCGCAGACGGACGAGCATCTTTCGATATTCCGCCTCCTGCATCCCGAACGACGCCGCCAGATGACGCGCCTTAGCACGCGTCTCACGCGACGAAGTATTGACGGACGGCAGCCACTTCGCGAGAAGCGAGACGTCCTCCCCTTTTTGCGACGCGCCGAGATCGCTTTCCAGCTGCTTACGAATCAAGCGAACGGCGGCAGACTCCAACGGTGTGCCGAGAAGCGCGAGCACATCATCCCAGCGCCCGTACTCGGGGATGAGCGGCAGATTCTTCTCCACGCACGCAGGCGCATAGACGGCAAGATGGCGCAGAAGCACGCGGAAGACGCGGCGCTCGCCCAGCCCGCCGCGAACATCACGCGCATAGAAGAGCGTGCGCAGCGCGCGCACAGGATCCTCGGCAAAGGCGCGCGTAAAGCGCACGACGATCTCTGCCTCCTTCGCAGAGCGCAAGGCGCCGACCGTCGCAAAGAAGTCGAGCACGTCCGAGCCCGAGCCGGCGTAGGTCGCGGCATCGTTCTCCGTCCGCGTGTACGTCTTATTGCTTTCCTCTTTGAGCAAGTCGAGCATCGTGCTTCCTCCTTCGCGCAAAAAGCCCGGCGCAAAGTGCAGATGCAAATGTGCCGGACAAATTCATTCTCCGCAGCATACGCCGGGAACGTATACAAAAACAAGATGCCACGGACGGAACGGCAAGCCGCTCCGTCCTGTGAGGTCGTGCCACACTACTGCGTGACAGGCAGATTCACTGCTGTTGGCATCTTTTTGCGAGACGCCTTTCCGAGGGTGCCCGCAACGGGGTACACATGCGCGATCTCCAAGAATAGCTGTACGCGTCTCCTGTATATGATACCATGATATGCAGCATTACACAATAGATTTTTCCAATATTCAGACGATAGGGAAGATTGCAAGTTTAATTGTCGCATCGTTCTGCCAAACTTTGGTAGTTATGCAGCCGCAGACAAAACCGCCAATCGGAATTGACGTTGTTTACCATACGACGCAATCGGATCCATGCTGCTTTTCCCACTCATACGACCAAAATGCCTGCCCATCTTTCGTGACAACAATGCGTCCCTTGGACTGCAGTAAGACACCGAATCCATAAGATCCAATGATGCCAGTCCACCCTCCAAGCCGATGCAGATTATGAGAAATCTCTTTCTCTCCTTGCGGTGTCAGCCATCCCTCCCCATGCAATACATCCGTAATCGTTTGGCATATCGCTTCCCTATTATCTCTTCCCACGATTCTCCATTTCTCATCAATCGACTCCGGCCCGGAGTAAAAAGTTTCCCTCTCAGCCTGTAAAAACAGCACATCCCCCTCACCTTTTTTGATCACAACACGCACCTTGCCGGATTTCAAATCCCCTGGCTCCAAAAATGGGGAAAAGCGCGCATACTCCCAACGCAAGGGGCGGAATTGCATCGTCAGAACGGGAATCCCCTGCTCATCTATGGTTTTTTTGCGCTCCATCTCTTTGAGTACAATTACGTCCTGCCAAGAAATATAATAATTCTTAGGCGTGAGTTCTGTACCGGTTTCATCAAGCGCATAAATCTTATCCATCACCGCCTCTCTCAATTTATCTGAGGCAGCCCCTTTCAGGCTTTCTGCCACATCCTCTTCCGTGCGAAGGCGGCCTGAGAGAGTCTTCATCGGAAGTGATACGGCAGGCAGTGGCTCAGCCAACAGAGCATCACACCACTGCTCCAGAGCCTGCTCTTTTACGCCGCTAGGATCGGATAAGGCATACGCGTTGACGGTCACTTGCTGAAAAAGAAGAACTGCTACGGCTACCAAAAGCTTTTTCCATTTCATAAAAGATGCCTCCACTCATTTCAATTCGACCAGTACCTTCTTTGCTTTTTTTTGGCATTCCGACGACATGAGCCTATCCTATATAAGCCGCAATACCCTTTTTCCGTTTTGCAGGAGAGTCAATACGTCGATGAGTTTTTTCATATTTTTGTCACGTTTTTTCGCTCGCTTCACATCGCGCTTCATACGGTTCGTATATACCACGTCAATCCTCCAACATGGACGCGACGGTTTCCTCTGCGAAGGCGCACGGTTCATGCAGATCACCCCATGCGACTGTCATTCACCGCCTCCATCATATCGTCAGGTATGCCACGATGCTGCACGGGCAAACGGTATCCCGGTGTTGGCAATAGATGCCTGCAAGAAGCTCCGAATCGCCGCCGTATCGAGTCCAAGGCTGGCAAAAAGAGCGTCCGCCTCCTGCGTCACATCGTCATCCACCATCAGTTCAAATCGTGTCAGGATCTGCGATCTGCACTCCCGCATCTATTGAATCCATTCTATTATATCACATCAAAACTGCCGCATGAAGCCTGGCGACTCAGCGCAATGCTCTCCAGCAAATACTCTCCGATCCTTCATTCCTCCTCGCAGACTTTCGTGATACAATGATATAATACAGGAACGCATGGAAAAAAAGAGCGACCTCATGATTCGCCCCGCTCGCCTGCAAAGGCCGAATCCTTTTCTTCCCTCGCACAGCGGCGGTATGATGCACTCGGCGTGCAGCAACGCTTTTGATACAAACATAGAAAAGAGAAACTCCTTATGGCAACGAAAGATACCGGAAATTTAATTTCACCATACGAAAGGAAGCATCCCCATGCAGTACACAGCGCATTACGCTTCGCCGTTCGGTCCCATCACGCTCGCCAGCGACGGCACATCCCTCGTCGGGCTTTGGTTCGACGGGCAGAAGTATTTCGCCGACACGCTTGAAGATGCGCACAGGCAAAAAAGCCTCCCCGTATTCGAGGAGGCTCGTCGCTGGCTCGACCTCTACTTCAGCGGCAAGGAGCCCAGCTTTTTGCCGCCGCTCGCACCGAAAGCCACGCCGTTCCGCAAAAAGGTCTGGGATATCCTTCTCTCGATCCCCTACGGGCAAACGATGACATACGGCGAGATCGCCAAAACGATCGCCCGCGAGCAGTCTTCCCGCATGTCCGCCCAAGCCGTCGGCGGCGCTGTCGGGCACAACCCGATCTCCATCATCGTCCCCTGCCACCGCGTCGTCGGCACAAACGGCAGCCTCACGGGCTATGCCGACGGCATCGACAAGAAGGTGCAGCTCTTGACGCTCGAAGGCGTAGATATGACGCGGTTCTTTGTACCTTAATTCTCGTAAATGCTGAGCACGACATAGCTTCCATCCAGTCCGAAGGAAAGATTCTCGCCGGGAGCGATGCTGTAGACTGCCGTCATGCTTCTCGACGACTCTTCAGGAATTTGCGGCAGACGGTAGGCGCGGGCGTACGCCTCCCGCGAATCGTTTACCCCGAGGCCGGAGCGGTCAAAGTGCAGCTTGCTCCCCCGGAGAAGCACGAGTCCTGTCACGATTCCGTTTTCGCGGAAAATGATGAGCCTCTTATCCGGATAATACAAGCCCTGGGAAAAGCTCATGTCGCCTACATGACAGGGCTCCTCCCGACGCAATTCCTTCCCCTCTCCGAGAATCTCCTGCACGGCGCTCATGCGCATACCGAAATGAATGCCGCCGACAGACTCAAAGTAGTCCGGAGTCAGCGTGCGCTGCAATGCATCGCCGCCCGCCAGCGTGATATAATCCCCCGCACCGCCAAAAAGTTTCCAGCCGATATGAAGCGTGCGCTCTCCGCCCGCTTCTTTGACGCGGAACTCTGCGCCGCCGGATTCAATACCGCCTACCCATTGTCCCCAGCCGACGACTTCACAGCCGTTGATCGTGCGCTCCCCAATCGTGAGCGCCGCGCCTCCGTCTCCATCGTACCAAGTGCCCGCCATGCGCTCCAAAATCACATCGAGAGCGTCGCGCGGCTCCGCCGCCGCACTCTGTCCCAAAGCGAGCAGCACGAACGCACATAAGGCGAACATCGCCAATCCTTTCATCTCGCACCTCCCGATCCTGCAAAGATTCCACTATCACCAAAAATCAATGCGCCACAGCGCTGAACCTGACATAGCTCCCATTCTTTCCGAACGAGAAGAACTCCCCGGGAGCGATCTCATAGAACGCCAGCGGATTGTTGTACGTCCTTTCCTCGGGGATCTCGGACATCTTATAGGCGCGCGCGTATGCCGCCCGCCCGTCGTTTGCCCCGAGGCCGGAGCGGTCAAAATACAGTTTGCTCCCCGGCAGCAGAACAAGGCCTGTCACGATGCCGTCTTTATGGAGAACGATAAGCCCCTTGCCCGGATAATGCCAGCCGTAAGCAAAGGTATCATCGCCTGCACGGCAAGCATTTTCCCTGTTCAATTCCTGCCCCGCACCGAGCCTTTCCCGCACGGCGCGCGTGCGCATACCGAGACGAACGCCCTCGACGGATTCGGAACAAGCAGGATTCAGCGTGCGCTGCAGCGCTTCCCCATCGTTCAGTCGGATGTAGTCCCCCGGCCCGCCGAAAAGCAGCCAACCAATGCGCAGCGTGCGCGTGCCGGCCGCCTCTCGAATGATGAAGTCCAGAGAGCCGCTGCCGGGTCCGTTTGCCAGTCGATCGCCGCCGATAACCTCGCAGCCGTTGATCGTATTGCCCTCGATCGTCAGCACCGCATTCCCATCTTCATCGTACCATGTACCTGCCAGCTTTCCCATGGTTCCCCGGAACGAATCCGGCGACATCATCGTCTCCGCCTCACCCTGCCCCGCAACGAACAGCATGAGCGTACATAGGACAAGCAAAACAACGCGTTTCATCTCGCACCTCCTGTTTTAGAAAAGCTCCTCCATATAGCATCCACAGCATAATACCCTGCCTTTGATTCCGAAAATGCCTGTCTTCAATCGTAAACAGCGAGCAGGACATAGCTCCCATCAAGCCCGAAAATAAGAGCCTCACCGGGAGCGATGCGATAAACTGCAGCCCGGTCTCTCGATGAATCCTCGTAAATCTCCGGCAGACCGTAAATGCGGTCGTATGCTTCGCGCGAATCGTTTACCCCGAGGCCGGAGCGGTCAAAATGCAGCTTGCTTCCCTTGAGCAGCGCCAATCCCGTCACAATTCCGTCTTCATTAAGCACCATGAGCCCCTTGTCTTGATAATACCAGCTGCAAATCCAGCGGGGATAGTCTGCGGGGTAATCATCGTAGGCGCGCAATTCCTCACCTTTTCCGAGGATTTCCTGCACGATGCGCAGGCGCATGCCGAAATGGATGCCGCTGACGGACTCGAAGCCGACGGGATCCGGCGTGCGCTGCAATGCCTCACCGTCCGCGAGCGTGATATAGTCTCCCGCGCCGCCGAAAAGCCTCCAGCCGATGTGAAGCGTACGCTCCCCGCCCGCTTCTTTGATGTGAAACTCCGCATCACCGGCCTTAGGGCTGCCTGCCCCATGCTCCATGGCGACGGCCTCGCAGCCGTTGATCATGCGCCCTTCGATTGTGAGCACCGCGCCGCCGTCTTCATCGTACCAAGTGCCCGCCATGCGCTCCAAAACCGTATCGATCTCATCGCGCGGCTCCGCCGCGCTCTGCCCCGAAACGAGCAGCACAAACGCGCATAAGAGGAACATCGCATGTCGTTTCATCACGTTGTACATAGGTCCTCACGCCCTTACAGAAACCTCCGAATCACTTTGACGAAAGCTCACAATCGTGCCATGCATCCCCGCTTCCGGATGTGTGTTCATTTCCTTTTCACCGCCTCCGTCTCCAACGCATCCCTCCTCCCTGCATCCAAAAGCGCATGCTCATATATGCGCTTCCTGCACCAAAGGCAGTCCTTTCCCTCATAGTATAACATAACCGATATGTTTTTTTAATCGCTTTATTCTCTTTATTCGTGTTCTGTCGAAATGCATATAAAAGTGCAAATTTTTCATACAGCCTGTCATTTGGCACAGTACACTTCCGCCTGAATTCATGCTATATATTAAATAAGTATGTTCATTTTCGCTGTAGGCCAGGGAGGCATTTCTTCAACGTCGCCGAGCCGCTGAAATAGTATCGCAGCCGCAAAAGCCTCTGCTCACATACCCAGACGATCATATAAGGAGGAATCCCCATGAAAAAGCTCCGTTCCCTCTCCCTTGCAGCCGCCCTGGTGCTCGCACCTCTCGCGCCGCTCCCGGCCAGCTTCCCGCTCGCGCCAACCGCCCAGGCTGCGCAGCAGGACACGATCCGGGAAGTCACGAGCATGGCGTCGGACGCCTACAGCCTTGAGGCCGCCCGCTCCCTCAAAGCCCCCGTGCCGTGGCTCCTCGTCGAAGATCATCGCATCGAGGCCTTGAATGCCAACGGCAAATGCGTGACCTACAGCAGCCATTCCGTGCTCCACGTCAAAGGCGAAGGGCGCGAAGCGCTCTCGCGCGCCCTCGACGCCTGGAACAAGCACGAGGCGCAAGCTGCGAAAAAGGGCTTCGATTTCGCCTATAAATGCAAAAACGGCGACCGCCAAGGCGGCTTTCTCGAAGAAATCGCCTACTTCGATTACTCCGTCATCACGAAGTGGGGGCGCGTCGACGAGAGCATGATCAGCTTCTGCAGCTTCGGCGCCGAGTTCACCGGCGGCATTCACCCGATGCATGGCGAGGGCGGCACGACCTTCGACACGCGGACGGGGAAAGAAATCGATCTCGCCGCCATCGTCACGAGCCGCGAAGCTTTGCTCCGAGCGCTCGCCACCGCCTTCCGCACCCAATACCCGGGCCGCGAGGAGGATCTCTTCGCCTACGACATCGAAGAGCAGCTCGAACGATTCCACAGACCCGAAAAGGGATTCGACAACTTCTCCTGGTACATGGGCACGCGCGGCGAACTCGTCTTCCTCTATGCCCCCTACGCCCTCGGCCCCTACTCCTCCGGCGACTTCACGCTGACCATCGAGCGCGCGGACGCCCCCGAGCTTTTCACCGACGCTTATCCGTTAAAATGACAAAGGAGGCGCGATCTGTAGTTTGGCTACAGACCGCGCCTGCTGTTTTTTTGCACGCGGGCATCCATCACCGCAATCGCAGCTCTTCACACGGTGTATGCCGAATAAACTTTCAGGACATATGTTCAGCCATCACGCGAAACGGCATGTTTTGTTTTCGCACCCGATTTCAGTGATGGCACATCACAACGTCATCCTGTACATATGTCCTCACGCCTTACAGAAACCTGGCCAATCCGTCTGCGTCCATGGCTTGACTTCTTAGATTCTCATGGCAATATCGACATACTCCCATTTGAGGTTTTCCTTTATTTAGCAGCAACTGGGCAGTGAGCCAACCGTTGCTGCTGTCACGGCTCCACAATATTGAACATGCCGGATTTCCGACCGAGCTCAGTCAGATTGGCCGCCAGTCTTTGCAGCAAAGCTGCATCTCCCTTGATTTTTGCCTTCCGGGCAAATGCATTATAATCCATGAGCAGCAGGAGCATCGTCTTGGAGCTGCATTCAACCGTCGTGTCCGCAGGAGCTTTTCCCGCATCCTCCGCATGGAGAAGGACGCCGTCCACAAGATAGGCTCTGTAATATTTGCCGAGATCTTCGATATGGAAAAGAATCTCGGCATCCCGGTTTGCCATAGCCTTCTTATCCAGCAGGATATCCATGTAGTCGAATGCCATCTCCGGTGTAAGCTGGCGCATGAGAGCACGACCAAATTCACCGCCGCTCCTGGGCCGTTTTGTCCTATTGCCCTTCCTCAGTTCAAGCGCACCGGTCAGATAGCAGTTGCGCCATGTGCCGGATTCTGCCTGATAGCCCAGCTGTTCGAGCGCGTCTGCACAGAGAAGTCTTGCCTCCCGATTGGAAGGATCTGCGAATACGAGCTGATTGGTGAATTCGGCAACCCACTGGTATTCCCCCTTGGCGAAATCCCGCCTCGCCTGCGCAAGGCAGGCGTCCATGCTGCCAAGCTCCAGATATTGTGCCATCTTCTTCGCGCTTTGCTCGGCAGGAAGCCTGCAAAGGTTCACCGGGTTGGCGTCATAGTAACCCATATATTTCTGATAGACCGCCATGGCATTGTGCGCCGGCGTCCCATAATACGGCCTTGTATACCAATTTTTAGAAAGCCGCTCCGGCAGCTGCAGCATATTTTCGATTTCCACGCCGTTATACCCCTGGTTGATATAGGTCAATGACTGATCATTGATGTACTTGTATACCGCAGCGGTATTCAGCATATAATCGCGGATGACCTCTTTGCCCCAATGCGGCCAGTTGTGCGACTGGAAGACAACCTCCGATCGATCGGCGTACCGCGACATCGCTTCCATGATATATTTCGCCCATGCATTTCCGTCGCGCACCTCAGCACCGCGCAGAGTGTACAGGTTATGGAGCGTTGCCGTGCAGTTCTCCGCAGCCCAGAGCGCCTTGTAGCGCGGGAAGTATATGTTCATCTCGGCAGGAGCTTCCGTTCCGGGCGTCAGCTGGAATTCCATCTCCACGCCGTCAATCGTGATTTTTTCGCCGGTCTTCTTTACCTCGTACGACGGCACGACAAAGGATACCGTCCCCTTGGACTGCCCCATGCCGATGCCGATTGACAGCGCGCCCGTCGGGGATTTGTCGATAAGCGTACCGTACTGATAGTTTGCACGCCTCCCCATGGCCTTGCCCGCATAAAGATTCTCTTCCACCGCATGGGTGGTAAATCCCTCCGGAACGATGAGCGGAATCTTGCCGCCTGCAAGCTGCTTCTCGATAGGAAGGGAGGCGTCCGCAACCGTTTTATCGTTCACGAAAGCTCCGACACCACCGAAATGGTCAATATGAGGATGCGAGATAATGACTGCTTTGATCGGTTTTTCCCCGAGATGTTGTTTGACAAGATCGAGAGCTGCCCCTGCACATTCGATGCCCATCGTCGTATCGAGTACGATCCAGCCGGTATCGCCTGTCACAAGGGTGAGATTCGCCATGTCGTACCCGCGCACTTGGTAGATTCCCTTTTCCACCTCGAAAAGGCCATAGGCATGGTTATTTTTGGCATTTTCCCAAAGGCTCGGATTGACGGTATCGGGACTCTCCGCTGCGTCTTCCAGAAAACCATACGCCTTCTGGCTCCATACGATATTGCCGTAGGCATCCTTGATCTCCAGCTTTTCAGGCGAGGCAATCCGCCCTCTTTGGGCAAATTCCGCTTCCTGTCTGTCAGCAAAATCCAACTGGCTGTAAACAGACTCGTTCTTTTGCCGGGTAAATTCCGTCGCACCCTTTGAATCCGGCGTCAGTTCCTCTGCCGCCGCGCCGCTTCCTGCTCCCGCTTCCATATCCGCCGCCCCACAGGGCGCGACAGCCAGCAGGATTGCAGCCGTCAGTGAAAGAATCACCTTTCCCGTTGCCTTCTTTTTCAATGTTTCTCTCTCCCCATATCGCATACCATACCAAAATCCGTTTCGCTGCGGTTCTTTCATATACATCCCAATATACATGGTACTTTAAAATGAACCGATAGGCTTATACTATTATATCATAAATTAGCTGCAAGAAAAGAACCGCTTGAAACGCAAGCTCTTGGAAAGCGATATGCCCACAGCGAATACCGTGGAAAAGTCTATCCATCTTCAACCGACGGAGTACATCTGCAAACTTCATTTTGTCGGTGCGTTCAAGCAAGCTGCCCCCGTCACTCCTCCACCAGCCCCATAAACATCGCGAAAAACGCCTTGAGCTTCGCAATGACACTCACCTTCCTCGTTGAAAATTCATAGCAAACAAATAAATACATTCATCCATAGAATCCTTTCGTACAGATTCCCATGGCGCTCCTTCTGCTTCAACCATTACATTTCCTGCCTGATCCAAAAACTCTCCTTTATGCGTCATAACCAAAATTTCGGACTTGCTTGTCTGAAATGTAACATGTGAAATTGCATATGTTATATTTTTTATCGGCATCATATTCTTGCCGGAAAAATTCAACTCAACTAGATAGGAACAATGAATCAAATTCTCTTCCTTGATAATGGATGTCACATCTACAAAATACCGTCCACATGCCATAGACCAATAAACATATCGCCATTTTGCATATTTATCATCCCATCTTTTTCGCGCCGCCGATTCCAAACATAACCCATCGCCATCTTTAAAACAATTTGTCAAAAGACGGACAACATCCACACATGTCCCTATTCCAAAAATCCCGGCAGTCAGCAGATACAGCAGACCTGTAACATACTGTCGAACATAAAACCTATGCAGTCCTGCAACACCAATGAATCCCAGAAGGCATAACCCTAGTGCTGTCTTTTTATCATAAGAGGACACTCGTTGTATTTGCATCCATAAGGGCATTTTCTTCTCATTCATAGCACCTGTCTCCTCTCATTTGATTCAAATGCATAGGTTCCCCCTCACTCCTCCACCAGCCCCATGAAAGTCGCAAAGAACGTCTTGAGCTTTTCGATGACGCCCGCCTTCTTCTCGGCGCGAGCGCCGCCGAAGCGGCGAACGGGCGGCAGGATCGTATCAATCGCCGTGCCCGTCGTCTTGAACCTGCCGTCGCGCAGCGCACTTCGGACGAACTTCTCCGTCTCCTCGGGCTTCAGCTTCTCCTCCTGCACGATTTTCTCAAGCGCCTTTTCCTTCTCCTCATCGACATAGGTGCGCCAGTCCTCCATCACCTTCGTACTCGTGTTGACCGTCGCAATGAAGCCGTCGATCAGCTCCTTCTTGCTCCGAAGCTCGGGACTTGCGCCGACCGCGCGGTCAATCGCGCCGATGATGCTCTGATCCAGGCCGTTCGATGCATGATACTTCTCCACGAGCAGAAGAATGTAGTCGATATTGATGTCCACCTGCCGGATCAATTCCAGCTCGAACACAACATCGTCGTTGATGTTCTCCTTCTCCGCATTTCCTGCACCCGTCATCTCGCGATGAATGTCCAAGTACATGCTCTGGTAATCCTGCAAATCGCGCGGCGGCAGAAGAGGATCATTTTCCTCAAAATCATCAAACGCCGTGAGAATGTTCCTGAGCCGCAAGATACTGCCGAAGACGCGCACGAAATCCTTCTGCGCCTGCTCGCCCAAGATCGGCTCACCGACAGCGAACTTCTCGCGCAGCTCCAGGATAAGCTCCGCATAGCCCTTGTGGTGACGGCCGCTCGCATCGTCATAGCCGTCGTAGTAGTCGCGGAAACCTCTCAGCAGTACGACGCTCTCGGCATTCTCATCACCGAAAAGCGAGATCGCATCGTCCGTCGCTTTCGCCAGATTGCGAAAAGCGACGATATTGCCAAACGTCTTGACCGAATTCAAAATGCGGTTCGTGCGTGAAAACGCCTGAATCAGCCCATGGTACTTGAGGTTCTTGTCCACCCAAAGCGTGTTGAGCGTCGTCGCGTCAAAGCCCGTGAGGAACATATTGACGACGATGAGCAAATCGATCTCGCGCTTCTTCATGCGCTGAGAAAGATCCTTGTAATAATTCTGGAAGGAATCCCCGTCCGTCGAAAAATTCGTAGAAAAACGCGCATTATAGTCCGCAATCGCGTCCGAAAGGAAGTCGCGGCTCGTGCGGTCAAGCCCCGCCGTATCAAAATCCTCATCGGGCAAAGCGTCCTCGGGATCGTCCTCGTTCGCCGCATAGCTGAAAATCGTCGCAACCGCAAGGTCGCGCCCCGCCGCTGCCAGCTGACGCTTGAACTCCTCGTAATACTTCATGCAGACAGGAATCGACGCGACCGCGAACATCGAATTGAACCCCAAGACGCGCTGTCCCTTGAGCGAATACGCCTTGCCGCGCATCGTCTTCTGATCGAAATGCGCGAGGATATATTCCGTCACGGCACGGATGCGTTCGGGCGCAGCGAGCGCCTTCTCGCGGTCAATGGCACGCACTTCCTTGTCCTCGATCTCCGCCTTGCTCTTCATCGTGTTGATGTAATCAATGCGAAACGGCAGCACATTGCCGTCGTTGATGGCGTTCACAATCGTATAGGTGTGGAGCTTGTCGCCGAAAAGCTGCGGCGTCGTCCGCGCCGAAGGCTTGCCCGCGCCCGACGCATTCGGCGCGAAAATCGGCGTTCCCGTAAAGCCGAAGATATGATACTTCTTGAACGCCTTCGCAATCGCCGTGTGCATATCGCCGAACTGCGAGCGATGGCACTCATCGAAAATCAGCACGACATGCTTGCCGTAGATCGCGTGCGTCTTGTTCTGCTTGATGAACATAGCGAGCTTCTGAATCGTTGTGACGACGATGCGCGCCGCATCATTCGCGAGCTGCCCCGCGAGCACGCGCGTCGACGTATTGCCGTTCGCCGCTCCCTTTTCGAAGCGGTCGTACTCCTTCATCGTCTGATAGTCAAGATCCTTGCGGTCAACCACGAAGAGCACCTTGTCAATATCCGGCAGTCCTGCGGCAAGCTGCGCCGTCTTGAACGAAGTCAGCGTCTTGCCCGAGCCCGTCGTGTGCCAGATATAGCCGCCGCCCTCGATCTTGCCCCAAGTCTTGTAATTCGACGCGATCTTGATGCGCGACAAAATGCGCTCCGTCGCCGCAATCTGGTACGGACGCATGAGCATCAGCACCTCTTCCGTCGTAAAGATCGAATAGCGCGTCAAGACGGCAAGCAACGTATGCTTCGCGAGGAATGTGCGTCCGAAATCCATGAGGTCCGTGATGAGGCGATTGCTCGCATCCGCCCAAAACGACGTGAACTCAAAACTGTTGCTCGTCTTCCTGCTCGCCCTGCGCCCCGCCGCATCCATCTCACGGATATGGCTCGCACGCGTCGTATTCGAATAATACTTCGTATTCGTCCCGTTCGAAATAATGAACACCTGCACATACTCATACAGCCCCGCACCTGCCCAGAAGCTGTCGCGCTGATAGCGGTTGATCTGATTGAACGCCTGGCGAATCTCCACGCCGCGCCGCTTCAGCTCCAAATGCACGAGCGGCAAGCCGTTGACGAGAATTGTCACATCGTAGCGGTTCGCATGAGCCGCCGTCTCTGCTTGAGCGCCCGCGCCGCCTTTCACCGCATATTGGTTGATGACCTGCAAACGATTGTTGTAAATGTTCTCCTTGTCGATCAGCTTGATGTTCTTCGTCGTTCCGTCATCGCGCCGAAGATTCTGAATGTAATCCGTCTGAATGCGCCGCGTCTTCTCTGCAATACCGTCGCCCGCAGGCGCGATTGACGCCTTGAAGAACCGCCCCCACTCCGCATCGCTGAACGCATAATCATTGAGCGCCGAAAGCTGCTCCCGAAGATTCGCGACCAGCTCCGCCTCGTCATGAATCCGAAGATACGTATAGCCTTCCTCTTTCAGCAGCCCGATCAATGCCCGCTCAAGCGCCGCCTCCGGCTGATACGCCGCATACGGCGCCCGCTCCTCGCGAACATACTGGGAGAGCACCGTGCTCTCTTCCGCGCTTGCAATCAGGTTATAGTACATGGTATCCCTCGTTTTTTTCGTAGGTTTCCTTCTTGTTATTCTCCTAATCCCTCTGTTATTCCAATATTCTATCTCGTATTTCGTGAAAGGGCTGCTTTTGTCCTGCACTCCCATCGTTTCGCCCCTACAAAAAAAAGAGAGCCAGATCTCTCCGACTCTCTCAAGTATGCGTCCGCAAACACATACCCCAATTTGTGTTCTCATTATACTACCGACCAGGAAAATATGCAAGCTTAAATATACGCTTTAAGTGCAGTCATTCGTGCAGATAAGTCCCTATGGATAACGATTGCTGCAACTGCGGGATTCACTGATTTGACGTAGTCATCCCTAATTTTCTCAAACGCTCTAACGAATGCTTTAATCTCCATCTTAGGCACATGCAAGATTTTTAGATAGTAGCACACGAGAATGATATAGTCGCCAATCGTCTTGAAATTCACATAGGACAGACCGATTTCTTGCAGCAAACACTGCTTCACAGCTCTATTGGGATCAACACTTCGAAAACGTGTATCAAAAACAACTGCGTTATGTGCGATTGCATTCCTTAAATCTTTTAACATGTAAATATACTTGTAGACAAGCTGCCGATCCGTATCATATGCCAAATTCAATCCGATTCTGCGGGAAATATCATCACGCACATCATACGTCAAACATGACAAAAGAAATCCAAAATCCCCCATTGTCATGATTTCAAAAAGCGCCCAAATAGGAACACCCGAATAATTCGCATTGTCATAGAAATGAGTTATTTTAGGATTTCCCCTTCGATATTCTTTTGCAAGACTCGACTGAATCGCATTTTGCAAATTAAGCTTTGCTTGCTGTAGTTTTCTCTTCTTTTCCACATTCGCTCCAACTGGCGAATTATGATATCCACTGACCGCACGATCACACATCACTTGGATGCTCTCCGACCTTACCTTTGTAAGAATCGCCTCCACCGCAATATTCTTGACTGCAGTTTCGATAAACATCACCTTTCCATACAGCAAAGATTTCAGAGCCGCATCGTATCGAATCGTCGCATATACCTCGCCATACGAAGTAAAAGGCAAACTATTTCCTGCACGATGAAAAAACCGATACCCTTTGTAGCCATGAAAATATCCTGTATTGATCAGTTGGCGTTTTTGCGTACTCCCAGAAACCGCTATGCCCTTGTCGCGAAGATGACGCATCAAACCATCCGTGGTTTTATAACTCATAAGAACCTCCTGCCATTTTCTATAAGCCTATTATACCAAATATATGTTCTTATAACAATACTCATAGAAACGACCTTTTCGCCAATCAGATGCGCTCTTCGAGCTTGCTTCTTGGAAAGGTCAGCAGTTTATCGCGGTAGTATTCGTATTGCTTCTTGCGTGCGACGATCTCAGCAGGGAGTCCGCTGGTGAGATCGTTACATAAGGCGTCGAAGCGGTCGAGGATATTCGCAATACTATTTTGAATTTCAAGTTTTGGTATTGCTATTTTCACTTTGTTCAATCGTTTCACGGACAACCCTGGTTGTGCACCTGCTGTTTTGTATTGACCAAGATTCATATTCACCAAAACATGAAATAAAAAGCGATTATTAAAATTCTTCTTCCCGTCAACAATCACAGCGTGTTCAGTCGCATAATACGGTGCCTTGGCAAAGCATATATTACCGCAAAGTGCGCCTTGTCGCCCAATCAGAGGTGCATCACTGTAATGATTCACTTCTTGAACATACCCACGAAGTCCATTACCACCATAACAAGGAGTTTTATAAACGTCGTTTTTCTGCTCACGAATACAGCTAGCAGATATTGCTGTTCCAGCTTTTAACCCACAAACCTCCCCTAGCGTTTTCCATTCAACATCAAACGTTTTCCACAACAACCCGAATTTACTTATTCTTTGTGCTTGTCTGTCTGTCTGTCTGTCTGTCTGTCTGTCTGTCTGTCTGTCTGTCTGTCTGTCTGTCTGTCTGTCTGTCTGTCTGTCTGTCTGTCTGTCTGTCTGTCTGTCTGTCTGTCTGTCTGAACGATTGTATCATCCGCACGGACAAAATTCAAAAGGCTGTCGCGGTAAAAATCATACTGCTTTTTCCGCAATGTAAGCTCTGTCATTAGTTGCTCTGTCAACTCCGCTGTAAGTTCCGTAAAATTGTCTAGCAATTTTACGATTTCATTTTGAATTTCCAATGGCGGGACGGGGATTGGTATTTCACGGAGGTCTTTCTGATTCAGCTTAGGTGGAACGCCTTTCACAAGATGATGAATTTTGACGGTCTGCATATAGTGGAATAAAAACCTTAACAAAATTTCTCCCTTTTCTTTCAAGATATGTGCATGATTATTAACCCATATCTTTCCGGTAGCCCAATGCACAACAGGAGTTTCTTGCTCAGTCAATACACTCCCATCCTCGCCAATCAACAAAAATGTACCGTCAAAAATAAAATCATCGACGTAATCTTGAATTCCATTAGCACCATAATATGGATATTGCCCTGTAACTCTATCTTTTTTTGTTACAGGTCGCCTATGACTATCTAATATAACGCAAATTTCCCCCAACTTCTTATATTCCACCCCATTCGGGCAAAGCTCTTCCATCAAATCCCTCAGCCTGCTCATAGCGCAATTCCCTCCTCGCCCTCGATCTCGGCGATGATCTTGTCGATTTCACGCCGCAGCACTTCTTCCCTTGCGACGATCTCGCAAATCTCTGCGTTGAGCGCCGCGATGTCGATGACTTCGCGCGTGTCTTCTGGCTCGACGTAAGTGCTGACGGAGAGGTTGTAGTCCTCGGCGGCGATTTCCTTGCCTTGAACGAGGCGCACCGTGTAGGCAACATCTGCGCGGTCAGTATACATCTGCAGGATACGCTCGATATTTTCCTGCGTGAGCTTGTTGTTGTTCGTGACCTTGATGCATTCCTTCGAAGCGTCGATGAAGAGCGTAGTCGTATCCGCTTTCGACTTCTTCAGCACCATAATACAGGTCGCAATACTCGTGCCGAAGAAGAGATTGTCCGGCAGTTGGATCACAGCATCGACGAAATTGCTGTCGATGAGATATTGGCGAATCTTCTTCTCCGCGCCGCCGCGATACATGATGCCGGGGAAGCAGACGATCGCTGCCGTACCGTTCGCCGCCAGCCAAGCGAGCGCGTGCAGGATGAAGGCGAAGTCGGCTTTCGACGGCGGCGCAAGCACGCCCGCAGGCGCAAAACGCGGATCGTTGATGAGCAGAGGATTTTCCTTGCCCACCCATCGAATCGAATACGGCGGATTGGAAACGATCGCCTCAAACGGCTCAAACGCATCATGCTGCGGATCAGTCAGCGTGTCGCCGCGCGCAATGTCGAAGTCATCGAAATTGATGTCATGCAGGAACATATTGATGCGGCAAAGATTGTACGTCGTGATGTTGATCTCCTGCCCGTAGAAGCCGTTTCGCACATTCTCCTTGCCGAGAATTTTGGCAAACTTCAGCAATAGAGATCCACTGCCGCAGGCGGGATCCATTGGCACGTCGTCTTTGATACAAGTGAACGATGCACCCAGATACCCCTTGAACGATGAACACGCCACCCTGTAACGATTATGCACAGGTGCATCCAGACGAGTATTCATCCGCATGGCACGCTCCTTCCCAGAACCTACAAAAAATTTCGATGCGTCAGATCGCCGTATTGATATTGCTCCATGCTGACCACCAATTCCCCTGACAAATCAGAACAAGCTGCTGTCATATGTATTTCTTGAACACTGCTTTCATTTTGAGCATGACATCAATCAGCCATTCAAACTGCGATGTCCACTCGCTTCGGTCTGCAAGAGACACACTTTTTTCAAGGACGATGCGGCTCGCCTTGCGCTCCGGCAGTTCTCGCCAATCAAAAGAAAAGCCGCATTCCCGCTCGATTGCGTCCTTGTTCTGTAGCAGGGAACAGAACATATCCTTGTCTTCATTAATATAAAGTTCCATGTCCAATTCGTCTCTTTTCTGTATTTGAGACACAACAAAATGGCAGGCAGACGATCCGATGCTGAAGTCCATCCAGTGATCTGTGGAGGGCTTTCTGCGCTTAAAGTTCTTTGCAAATTGTACGTTCTGGAAAGCGTAGTCCTGAAAAGCCACCCAATACTCGTACCTCTGCTGCTGCGTTGCACTGGTCATTTCGGTTTTCCTGACCTCTTTCGTCCAATCATTCGGTTTTTCAACGACCTCGAACTTGACGGCGGGCGCAGAATTACCGATGCGGTACAGTTTGATCTCGCAGAGGAAGAACCCGATTCTTTCATCCGTATGATTGTTCAGCCATTCGATTGCGGCCTTGTGTTCTTCACGCGCATACTTCACGACCCAGATAATGACATCCGCCGATTTGCCGGATGCATATGTAATGAGTTTGCCGAGGTGATCGTGATCCGTATCTCCCAGTTGGTTCTCGATGATGATTTTCCGCTCCGTCCCTGTCTCCGAGGCAAAAAGATCCACATGGAAATCCCCTACCGACGATTCCGTTTCATCCACCGTAATATCAATCCCCACGGCATCGGCGAGAAGCGCGATGTTGTCATCCTCCGAAAGCCACGGCGTGAAATCCGCAGCTTCGTGCGGCCACACCGTACGCAAATCCTTTATTTCCTCCAACTTGCCCAAATTCGCCATGGCTGAGCTCCTCCCTGCGTTTTCGTTCTCTGTTCTAATTCTGACACAGGACAGGGAGTTTTTCAATCCCAAAAGAAAAAGGCACCCGACCTAAGCCGAGTGCCTTTTTTCATTATATTTTATATTTCTGTGCCGTCCTTGAACGTCACGCGAATGTCCGTCTTGCTGTAAACTGTCATGAAATTCACGAGGCTTGCCCACAATTCCGTCTCGAATCTCGTAATCGGCTCCTGCGCCGCAAGCATCCGAATGAAATCCTCCATCTGCTTCTTTCGCATCTCTTTTCCCGAGAGCTCCTGCATCACCGCATCCAGTTCTGACCTCGCTTTTTCATAACGCTGCACCAATCTCTCGTACCTCTCGGCGTATTCGTTCTGATCGAGTGCAATGCGTGCATTTTCACTCACGTATTGTTCTGCCAATGCGGCCGTCTCTTCCACTTCTTCCCGAAGTTCCGTCTGCTTCTTCTCCAAGGCTGTATTCTCGCAAAGCATATGGATGACCGTCCGAAGGTTGGCTATGAGTTCATCCTTCTCCGCGAGCAGGATATTGACCGACCGAACGAATACGTCCTTGATTTCTTCTTCCGTAAGGTGCGGTGTACTGCAGATTTTCCCATTCCCATATTTGTGATTGCATCGATAGATCGTACGGCGATAGGCATCTGTCGAATGCCATACTTTTGCACCGTACCAGCTTTTGCACTCGCCGCATCGAATTTTGGAGGAAAAGATACTCACACCACTGTGGCGCGGCTCTGCCTTTCGTCTTGCCATCTCTGCCTGCACGCAGTCGAAGGTCTGTGGATCAATGATCGCTTCGTGGTTTCCTTCTACATAATACTGAGGGATTTCACCCTCGTTCTTCTTTGTCTTCTTCTGCAGAAAATCTACCGTAAATTCCTTCTGCAATAGCGCATCGCCCTTGTATTTCTCGTTTGTGAGAATGCTCCGCACGGTGCTCTGATTCCATTTTATCTTGCCGCCCGGTGTCCTCAGCTTCCTTTTTGTAAGCTCCTTCGCAATCGCATAGCAGCTCAGTCCGTCAAGGAATCGTTTGTAGATGAGCCGCACGACCTTTGCCTGTTCCTCGTTCACCACGAAACCTCGATCATAACCGAGGAATCGCTTGTAGGCGACACTTGCCTTGCCGTCGGCAAAACGCCGTCTCTGCCCCCATGTGGTGTTTCCAAGATGCTGCGGCTTTCTTCCTGAGCCAAGCTCGACATGATCGTGATCAAAAGCTCCGTCTTACCGCCAATTTTGATACAATCTAACGATGCACCCCCTATACCCGATTAACGATGCACCCCCTTGCACCCCCCTGCTTATCGTTAAGAGAGTATACGCCGTGAAGCCGCATAAATCAAGGCTTCGCGGCATAGTGAAAGGGGGTGCATTTGCACACCCTAGGTCGAGATTTTGCACACCCTAGCCAGAAAAACTGGACACGGAAATCTAAAAATCGGTCAGGGCTTCATGGCAAAGTCCGACGCCAAAGACCAGCGCCATATTCCTCGAAAGGCACAGTCCAGCATCGGCAAGAACCACGTCCTTAATTTTTGGAAACAACCTCTTGCTATTCCTTATTGATTATGTTATCATTAAATCACTTTGCGATAGGTATAGGGATATATGAGGAGGATGCCGAATATGAGAAGAAACGACCTTGCACGAAAGATTACAAGCTGGCTCACCTTGGGCGTCTTTTCGTTGCAGCCGTCTCTTGCTTTTGCTACGGACATCGTTGCCGACGCTTCGGCGCCCGAAGCGCAGCGTCCCTATGTGACGGAGACGGCGAGCGGCGTCCCGCTCGTGCAGATCGCCCGCCCCGACGGCGGCGACGTCTCCGTGAACCGCTACGAGGCGTTCAGTGTCCCGGAACGCGGCGCCATCCTCAACAACGCCTTTCTCTTCTCGAATACACAGCTCGCCGGATATATCGAGGGCAATCCAAATCTCAGCGGAGGTCCTGCACGCATCATCGTGAACGAGGTGATGAGCGACCGGCCTTCGGAGCTGCGCGGATTTCTCGAAGTGGCGGGCACGAAAGCCGATGTCATCATCGCAAACCCGAACGGGATTTACGCCGATGGCGCCGGCTTTTTGAATGCCTCCCGCGCCATCCTCGCGGCGGGACACGTCCTGCACGATCCGTCGGGCGGCTATACAGGGCTTCGCACGGATGACGGCAGGATCGACATCCGGGGCAAGGGGCTTGACGCGCGCGGCGCGGAAAGCGCCGAGATCTATGCCCGTGCCGTTGAGGTGAACGCAGGCCTTTGGGCGAATCATGCAAAGATCGTCGCCGGAAGAAACGAAATCGGAAGAGACGGCAGCATCACCCCCATCGCCTCCGAAACGGCTGTCCCTGCCCCGCACTATGCCATCGACCTCGCGGACATCGGCGGCATGTACGCCAACCGCATCACCCTGATCGGCACGGAAAAGGGGCTCGGCGTCAATCTCACGGGACAGCTTTCCGCCACACAGGCCGTCTCCCTTGATGTGAACGGCAACCTCAAGACCACAGGCAACGTCTACAGTGACGGTGACGTTTCCCTGCGCGCCGGGCAGATCGAAAACACGAATCTCATCTATGGCGGAAAGAACACCTCCATCGACGCCCGGCAGCTGACAAACAAGAGCGGCGGCCGAATCTACGGCGGCACGGTGACGATCCAGGCAGGGAATGTCACGAATGAGACCGACCGTGCTCTTGAAGATCGTCTTGCCTCCGAGGTGCATACGCTCTCGCACCACGCGGCGCAGGTCGAAGCCGCTCACATGGATCTCGCGGCGCGAAACGGCGCCTCCCTTCCTTCGCTTCTCTCCTCTTATCGGGAGAGGATCGGGCAGGCAGAAGCATCTTACGATGCACAGCAGCGCAGAGTCGATGCCCTCCGCGATGAACTCGCATCCCATCCCGCAGGTGTCATCGCCGCACACGACCAGCTCAAGATCCATGCCGATACGGTTCAAAATAGCGGAAACGCCCTGCTCTACTCCGGCAAAGATCTTTCCATTACGGCAAACGAAACAGTCAAAAACCGCGGTGCACGCATCGAGGCGCAGGGCAGCATCGTCATCACAGCGCCCCATATCGAGAACGAAAACGCCGCCTTTGCCGCAAAACGCAGCATCACGAAGGCCAGCATGAACCCCACCAAGATCCGCATCGACGAGCCGGGACACAGCGAGCAGGGCAAGGCGTTCCCTGCGGGGGAGTTCCGGGAAGTCGGCAGCGGCTATGGCGCGTATCACAGCTACATGGCGAAAAAGCCCATCTATGAACGTGCCGCCTATGAGCCTGTGGCGCAGCTTACTCCTGCCGAAATTGCCGCAGGGGAGACGCCGGTTCCCGCAGAAATCGTCGGAACGCTCGCCCCGAACTACGACTATGACGACCCGATCTTCGCCGAGCTCGGCGTCACGTCCATGGCCTCCCCGCGTCCTGCGCACGGAGACCCGGCGCAAGCGGCATGGGATGCACAGTACCGCAGCATCCTTGCGGCGCTCAACGAAAAAATCGACGCGTATAACCGCGAGGCCGAGGAATACAACCGCACGACGGCGCAGGCGGCCGGGCAGAAGATCAACCTGCTGACGTTCATCGAGACGGCAGACGTGCATTCTGCCGAGACGGTCACGTCCTCCCTGCCCGCCGCAATTCGGGCAGGAAACAGCATCACGCTGCACGGCGACACGGAAAACACGGACAGCACCATCAGTGCGGGCGGAACACTTCGCGCGGATGGCGCTCTCACCGAAAACGCCCATATGCAGCAGGAGCAGACCGTCACCCTCGGGACGACGCAGGGAAGCTATACGGAAAGAAGAAGCTGGCTTCATAAAGGGAAAGTACGGAAGTACCATGGAAAAGCCTGTATGACGCCCGAAGTCGTACGTACGAATCCCACGCCCATCGGCGTCCATGTAATCGAGGAGAATGCTGCTGCAGAGTCCATCGAGGACGCGCAGCGCGATCGCGTTGCCCGGACGCTCTCCCCCTTCGGGCTCTCTTCGCATCCGCAAACGGCAGGAACAAGCACAGGCGGCGCAGAGCATCTCTCCCTCAGCGCGCTCTATCGCGTGCATCCCGAGAGCACGGCAAAGTATCTCGTCGAGACCGATCCTGCCTTCACCGACCGGAAGAAGTTCCTCTCCTCGGACTATATGTATCAGCGGCTTCGGTGGGATCCCGACCGAATCCCCAAGCGCATCGGCGACGGCTTCTACGAGCAGCAGCTCCTTGCCGACCAGATTCTTCGGCAGACGGGAAAGCGCCACCTTGACGGCTATACCGATGATGAAACCGCATTCAAGGCTCTTATGGATGCGGGCATTTCCTATGCCCAAAAAATGAATCTCGCTCCCGGCATCGCGCTTTCCAAGGAGCAGATTGCCGCCCTCACCTCGGATATGATCTGGCTGGAGGAGCGTGAGGTCGAAGTCAATGGCAAAAAGGAGCGCGCCGTATACCCTGTTCTCTACACGAAGAACACTCAAGGACTTCGCCTCACCGAGGGCGGCAGTCTCATCTCGGCGCGGAACATCATCGTCGAGACGAAAGATGCGCTGAAGAACGCCGGCACGCTCTACGGGGAAAACATCATCGTGCAGGCGGGAGAGATCGAAAACACGGGACGGATGCGCGGACAGAAGATCGGGCTGAAGTCTGAGCGGGATATCCACGTGCAGGGTTCTGTCATCGGGGACAAAGCCGTTGCCCTTGAAGCCGGGAACAATATTACGGCGGAAAGCACGACGGAGAAGCTCGCCCATCAGGATGTTCTGAATACGACCGCCGGAATCGCTGTGAAGGGCGATGAGGGCGTTCTTGTTGTGAGCGCAGGAAAGAACATCGCTCTTGCGGGAGCAACACTTTCAGCGCTCGGCAAAAACGGCAGCGTGCTCCTCTCGGCGGGAGAAAACATCTCCCTTGACACCAAGAAACTCCAAAGCGAGAAGGATATGACGGCGAATGCGGAGAATTATCTTCGTATCAAGCGCGGCACGGAACTCGGCACAGAGATTCGTGCCGACGGCAATATCTCTCTCGCTGCCGGAAACGATCTGAAAGCAAGAGCCGCCACCATCGAAAGCAAAAACGGCACGGTTTCCCTTTCCGCCGGAAACGACATCTCCCTCACCGCCGGACGGGAAACGGCGGAAGATCACTACGGCATCCGGTACAAGTCGGGCGGACTGCTCTCCGCCAAAACCACCGCCATCCGCACGGACAACGAGACCGATACCGCGATCACGAGCAAGGTCACGGGTGCGAACGTCAGCATCGCGGCCAAACGGGATGCTTCCTTTACGGCGGCAGATATCGCGGCAGATCACGACGTGAAGATTGCCGCAGGACGGAACATCTCTGCTGCCTCGGCGGAGAACGTTGCACATGCGGAGAATTTCAAAGAGGTCAAGAAATCCGGCGTCTTCTCCTCCGGCGGGCTCGGCTTCACCATCGGCACGCAGAAGACGAAGACCACGCACGACAGCGATGCCATCACCCAGCAGGGGACGAACATCGCGGCACTCGGTGGCAGCGTCTCCATCGCTGCAGGAGAGAACGCGCATATCTCATCGAGCAATATCCTTGCGGCCAAAAATGCGACTATCGCAGCGAAGGAAACCATCCTCGACGGCAAGGACAACATCTACCGCGAGAGCTTCACGCAGGAGAGCCGGACGACGGGGCTTACCGTCAGTCTCAGCCATGGCCTCCTGAGCCTCGGGCAGGAGATTGCCGCGCCTTTGCAGCGCCTCGGCGAAGTGAAGGACGACCGCTTGAAGGCCGTCTACGCCTGGAAGGCCGGCCGCCTCATCCATGAAAACTTTGGCAAGGGACAAAACCCACTGAAGGATGCCTCGGGCTTCTCCTTGAATCTCAGCCTCGGCACGAGCAAGACCTACAGCCGCACCGAGAGCACAAGCAAGGAATACGTGGGCAGCGCGATCCGCGCCGGCCGCACAGCAAGCCTCACGGCGGCAGAGCATGACCTTTCTGTCAAAGGCTCCCAAGTTGCAGGAAAGGACGTCTCCCTCAAGGCTAAGGGAGACGTGCGCCTCGAAGCCGGAGAAAACACCAGCGTCACGACGAGCGAGAACAAGACGAGCGCCGCAAGCATCGGAGCCTCCTTCTCCCCGCAAGGCCTTTCCGGCCTCAGCCTAAGCGCGAGCAGCGCAAAAGGAAAGAGCAAGGAAAGCCGCACGTCCTACACCCCCACGGAAGCGAAAGCTGCGGGAACGCTCAAGCTGGAAAGTGGCAAGGATACGAACATCCTCGGAAGCAAGGCCAAGGGCGAAAAGATCGAGGCGAACGTCGGAGGCAATCTCACGATCGAAACCTTGCAGGAAAAAGAAACCTACGAGGAGAAGAACACATCGGCGGGCTTCAACCTCTCTTGGAGCATGAACCAGATGCTCGACCCGGCCGGCTCCGGCAAAATCCTCCGCTCCTTCTCCAAGCCCACGGTCGGTGCATCGGTCAGCAAGGGAAGCCTGGAATCCCACTACCGCAGCGCACATGAGCAGGCAGGCCTCTTCGCAGGGAAAGACGGCTTCGACATCTACGTCGAGAAGAACACCGACCTCAAAGGCGCGGTCATCGCAAGCGAAGCGGAAGCGGGAAAGAACCGCCTCAGCACAGGGACATTCTCTTTCAGCGACCTTAAAAACGAAGCGGACTACAGCTCGAAGAGCATCGGGGCGGCCTACCATCACTACGGCAACTACGACAAGATGAGCCAGAAGGAGAAGGACAAGGTCTATAACACCATAGGCCTCACCCCCAACATCTCCATGCCCGCGAAGGGCGATGCGAAGAGCACGACAAGAGCCGCCGTCGCACAGGGCACGATCAATGTGCGCGACAATCCCACGCAGGATCTCTCTGCCCTCAGCCGCGATACGGAGAACGCACTGAATGAACTGGGGCGTATCTTTGACAAGCAGAAGATCGAAGAGCAGCAAGAGCTTGCCAAGGTCTTCGGCGAAGAAGCCTTCCGCCTCGCCCATAACCTCCCCGACGACGGCAGCGGCCGGAAGATCGCCGTCCACGCCATCATCGGCGGCATCATGAGCCAGATCACAGGTGCTGGCTTTGCTTCTGGTGCGATTGGTGCAGGCGTAAATGAGGCTGTAATCGGCGAGATCAAGAAGATCAAGGATCCCGGCACCGCACAGATCGTCAGCGCGATTGTAGGTGCTGCAGCAGCCAAAGCTGTCGGCGGGAATGCTGGCGCTGGTGCAAGTGCTGCAGCAGCAGGGACGAAGTGGAACTTCTTGTATCGCTGGCAAGAGCGACAAATGCAGGAAGAACTATCCAAAGCAAAAACAGAAGAAGAGCGTCAAACGATTATTGAACGTTATGAAAAAATTTACCAAGAAAATGAGCAAGAACGCAATGCCTACGCAAAGTATTTAGCGGATAATACTTTGCTTAGTGACTATGGGATCCTAAAAGAAGTTAATAGAAAATATGCCGATATCGTAGAAGTTGTAAAAGGAGATGGTTTTGAACTAAGAAGAAACAATCCTATAAACTACAATACAGAACAAACACGTTTTTTCCCTTTTTACCTAGCCGACGGATTAAAAGACGGGTTAATCATGCATGGTGTAGGAACTATTGAGGGTTTTCGTGCAATTGCAGATGATCCGTTTAAAGTTATAAAAGATGTCACAGAAACTCTTGGAGAACTGTTTTCCTCAGGAGAATTAGGGAATTCATTAAAAGATACACTGTATGAACAGTTAAATATCCTAGAGGATGGAGATGCTTATGACAAAGGCTTTATAGTAGGTGCAGTACTCGAAGAGATTGCCGAACTTGCTGTTCCTGAAGCGAAAATATCAAAGTTAAAGTATTTAACTAAAGGAACAAAGATATCGTCAATAGTAGAGATAGAAAAAGGGTTTGATAACTTTTATAGACTGAAAAGGCAATTAGGTGATCCAGGGAAGGGCCTGCAGTGGCATCACATTGTTGAGCAATCACAAATCAAATCCTATAGAGCCGGATTTGCTCCTGAACAGATTCATAACGTAGGTAATGTTATCGCTTTACCGAGCGGAAAAGGAAGCATACATTCGGAGATAAGTAAGATATATTCTAGTAAATATCTCTTCACAGGAGATAAAACAGTTCGAGACTGGTTAGCAACCCAAAGTTTTGAAGAGCAATTCAAGTTTGGAATACAACAACTTGAAAAATTCGGTACAGTAACACTGGACCATGGACATTGGGTTTTTAAACCATTTAACTGACTTCCAGATAAACGAAAGAGGTATACTTATGAAAAAACCTTTGGATTTAATTTCCTACTATATAGATATATGTATGCAGTGGGGATACAGTGAGACCGCAGGTAAAGCAAATAAAATATATGATAAGATAAGGTCAACTGAAAGAAAACTAAAAGAAACGGAAGAGGGGACACAACAACTTATATCTATTTTATCCCACTCTGATGGATATGTTCGGTTGAATGCAGCTTCGACATTATTGAACATAGTTCCCAGAGAAGCAGAAAAGTGCTTAGAGGAACTTTCAAAAGAGAGAGGAACATTGGGCTTTATTTCAGAAATTACATTGCAGGAGTGGAGGAAAGGAACGTTAAAGATACAATGATAATTCTCTAAATACAATGTACTGACACCACAAAATCTGCCATTGCCCCCGGAACCATCGACATCCGCGAGAATCCCACGCAGGACATCTCTGCCTTGAGCCGCGATACGGCGAACTCGCTGAACGAACTTGGACGTATCTTTGACAAGCAGAAGATCGAAGAACAGCAGGAACTCGCCGCCGCCTTCGGCGAAGAAGCCTTCCGTCTTGCCCACAACCTCCCCGACGACGGCAGCGGCAGAAAAATCGCCGTCCACGCCATCATCGGCGGCATCATGAGCCAGATCACAGGAGCAGGCTTTGCCTCGGGTGCTGTCGGTGCAGGCATCAATGAGGCTGTGATCGGCGAGATCAAGAAGATCAAGGATCCCGGCACAGCGCAGATCGTCAGTGCGATTGTCGGAGCTGCAGCAGCTACGGCGGTCAGTGGGAATGCGGGTTCTGGTGCAAGTGCGGCGGCGAGCGGGACGAAGAATAATAGCTTGATCACCCAATTCGATTTTATAAGAGATGGCATACGTAATAATAATTGGGTTTATGAACTTCCTGAAGGGCATTGTGTCTACAGTCTATATTCTGTGGGGCCAACTACGATTATGACCATTATATTTAACGTGGATGGAATGCCAGTTTTTTCCTCGTATGCTCTAGGCGCAGGAATACCAACTCTTCCGATTGGCGGTTCTTTTGGCCAAGGTTTCTTCATGAATTCAAAGAGGGAACTAGTTACAGATCCAGAGAAAATAATAGAAGAAATGGCCGGTTTTTCGGACGGATGGACTTTGAATATTCTAGCTGAAGGAGGAATATCAACAAACTTAAATGGATATCAACTAATTTGTTATGGTATTGGAAGCACCCCAGGAGCAAGTTTAAGTGCAGGATGGACATTCTATGAAGGGAGTAAAGATGATTTTTGAAAAGAGAATTTTATCCCTATATTTGTTTGTATAGTGGTTTGTTTCTGTTTATTGCATGTGCGATTGCATTGACTACTTCCGCTATATTGTCGGTTTACGAAGAAAATTCTGTTAAGGAAGATGGTTGGAATGAATATATTTCCCTTTATCAAGCCATTCCTTTACCGGAGGCATCACAAATTATTGAATTCAAGATTTTCGATAAAGCAAGTGTACCATTCAATATCACCATAAAATATACAAGTGCCAAAAGCTATGAGGATGAACTGGAACAATATTTGCCATTGCTCGAAAAATATCAAATGATAGAAATCATGCAAAAGGAAGATCAATATGAATGCACAGATAAGAGAAAAATTATACACTTTTCATTTAAGAGGCGAGATACTAAATATATTCTCAGGCTTTCAAACGGAAGTTGGTAAAAATGAATAGATCTGTCATAAAATATTCAATCTGTGTTGCAGGGACGGGATTCTTGCTCTTTTGGCTATGGGGCTATTTCTATCATCCGCTGCACTATGGTGGGCATACGGATCAAGATGAGGCTACACTAGCTTATGCTCTGCACGATTTAACAGAAATTCAACAGTGTGATATTATCAACATACAGAAGTCAACTTATCTAGGAGGAGGACGCTCTCTTGCCATCGAGGTGCAAGGAGACTTTAAAGATGCTTTATCTGCCGATAAAATGGCGGAGAATGGCTGGAGAAATATAAAAACAACCGCAAACTCTCTATCTGCCGAAAAAAAGAATTATTGCATAGAAATACAACAAAAGAAAATCCGATATATGCTGATAGTCACTGCAAGAAAATAGCAGCGGCATCATGAGCCAGATCACAGGAGCTGGCTTTGCTTCTGGTGCGATCGGTGCAGGCGTAAACGAGGCCCTGATCAAGAACCTAAAGGGGATAGATCCTGGTACGGCGCAGATCGTCAGTGCCATTGTCGGTGCCGCCGCAGCAAAAGCAATCGGCGGAACCGCCCAAGCAGGAGCATCTGCTGCAGCAAGCGGGACGAAGTGGAACTGGTTAGGAGAAGAACAATATGTTTTTGTTGACGAACTAAGGTCATTGGAAGCGGATGATGAGAGCGAACTCATTGATATTATTGCGAGATATGCAGCATTAAGCAATTTCAAAGCACAACACGGTCTAACAGGAGATGGCGATGATGAGCGAATTACAGCTTCACTATATCCGTTATTGAGAGATTTGATTCCTGAAGAGTATAGAGAAGAATGGTTAAGCAAGGGATTAAACTATACGCTAAATGCAATTGTTTGTATGGATGAACGAACGTATAAAAAAGCGAATGAATATCGTACGCTTATAGAGACTGGCGAACTTAAGACGGAAGACTACCTCTCTTCTTCAAAAGCTCAATATATATTGGATGGTGTAATGGCCAAACAAAAAGCAGACACCTTATTCAATACCAATTCTTCTAATGGTATAAGTGAAATACCCGGCAGACTGTCTGACATTTTTTCTAATGGTATAAGTGAAATACCCGGCAGACTGTCTGACATTTTTTCTGATGATATAGGTGAAATACCAGGTGAGCTGTCTGACCTTGCCTCCGAGATGCTAGGCAGGTTTTCTAACCTTGCTTCCAATACTGCAGCCAGGATATTAGGCGGGGGTTATGCCCTTGCTTCTAATTCATTCGTAGCACAAGAAGTCACCCCTCTTTCACGGGAACTATACAGGCACGCATACGAAGGAGAAGGAGAACCTCTACACTTTGACGCTGATTCTGAAATGAGTTCATTGATAATAAACGGAAAATCCTTTCAGGAACAAGTAACAAAAATAGGAGGTGCAATTCCGGTAGGGGAAACACAATTTCGTGCGATAAGTATAGGTCCAAAGGCGGGCGATCCATATGATTTTCATATGGGACCTGGAAAAGGTTCACTAAATCTAAGAATAACCAGAACTAGTGAAAATTCAGTCCATGTAGAAGGAGTGTTCCAGGACTACTACAATTTTGACCATTGGGGTAAACCAACTCTTAAAGGCTTGATCAATGATGGTGCTCATGAATTGCAAAAGGCAGGGATACTGACCCCATATGAATGGTATTCTGATATTAACACGGATATAGATTTAAGCGGTGAATAAGATGAAAAAATATAATTTTTTTATTTCCTTATGTATCTCTCTACTGCTAGTATGTGGCGCTCTAGTTTCCGTTTTCTTACGGATTACTCTTATACTCCTTATGCTCAGTATTTATGATCTATTCATCATAGATCAACTTCCTCGGGATTTCGAAATATCGTATTGGAAACAGTTAAGAGATTACAGAGTAACATCCGTCCATTCAGATTACCACGAGATAGAAGACTGGGTTTACACCTACGAAAAGAACAAGGAGAAATTGTATGTGAGGGGTGCACATGGCTTTTGGATCATTGATTATGTACATGGCAACATTACTTTATTTGACAAAGATTTAACAAAAGAGGATGTGGATGTTATCAATAGCTATGTTGACACACACAGCGATACAGAACTCAGAGATGATAAACGACCATTTCTAGGACTCTCTAAAATAGTAGCTCACAAAAAAGTATATAAGGACCAGATGAAAATACTTACCCAATATTCCGATTTAACTTATGAAGAACAAGAAATATATCAAAGATTAAGGTCTCCAGGTTATGAAAACACGTCTCCTATGGTCTATGGATCTTTATTCCAGCCATTTGAGTATCTATTTAGATAATCCATTCGTTATGCACATTTTCGCATTTTTAAGGAAACGCTGATAAAATGAAGTCGCCCAGATTTGCACAGATGCGCTGTATCTATCGAGGAGACAAACCGGAGGCGTAGCGGTGCTACGTCGAGGATTTGTCGACGACGAGAGGACAGTGCAGATGTGTGAAGATGGGTGGCTGAATTTATCAGTGGTTCCTTAATACAGGCTTTGTGCATAATGATGACGACAACTTCGATGCGTAAAGTTACGGCCTAAGAAATGTGGTGAAACTATTTGATCCCAGACAAACTCCCATCTGCCCTCCTACTCGCAGCAGCCATCCTCCCCTTATCCGTCTCTCCCGCCAATGCTGCTCCACTTTCACAGCAAGAGCAGCTTGACCAGTCACGAGAACAAGAGGCGGCACGACAAGAGAGGATGCATCAAGAACGCACGGAGGTTGATACGCCCGCTCTTCCTTCTTCACCTCTGTCTGCCGATGCGAACGTCCGATTCCCCATCTCCAAAATCATCCTTGAGAATGCATCCGGGAAGTTTTATTTCCTGCGCCACATCTCCCGTGACTACGAAGGACGCGAGCTTTCTCTCAAAGATATCAACGAAGCCGTCAGCAAGATGAATCGAGAGCTTATGGAGCGTGGCTTTTCCACGAGTCGTGTCGTTATCCCCGAGCAAAATCTTTCCTTGGGAGAGCTGCACCTCGTTTTGCAGATCGGACGCATTCATGCCGTGCGCTTTGCCGAGGACAGTGATACACTCTATACCTACAACCTCTTCCCGTTTCGTGCGGGTGATGTCTTGAATGTACGCGATATCGAGCAGGGGCTTGAGCAGGCGAAGCGCCTGCCTTCACAGGATATTACCGTGAAGCTATTGCCGGCACAGGAGCCGCAGATGACGGATATCCTGCTCACGGTGACACGCGGCAAGAATGTCTACGGCACGATCTCGGTGGACAATTCGGGGCTTGAGGATACGGGAAAGCTCCAGCTTTACGGCAGTGTCGGCGTCGATCAAATATTTCAGCGCAATGATATCCTTCGCGTCGGCATGAATCTAGACGGCGCACAGGACGGCTATGCGAAAGGTACGCGCGGGCATAATGTCAGCTACACGATTCCGTATGGGGCGCATACGTTTACGCTCTCTTACCAACGCTCGAAATACCATCAGACGGTGGAGAGCCGCCCCTACGATTTCATCAGCGCGGGCGATACGAATATCTCGACGTTTTCCTGGGATTATGTGCTGCACCGTTCGTCAAGCACGAAGACGAGCATGGATATTCGTCTGAAGAAGCGCAATTCCCATAGTTTTATCAACGATGTGGAGATCCCCATCCAGGCGATGCACCAGACATCCATGGAGGTCGGCTTTTCCGAGCGTCTCTATATTGATCGAGATACGCTCTATTTTCGTCTGGCACACCGCTTTGGTCTCGGCTGGCTGGGCGCACAGAAGGAAAAGCCCTATGCCGATGCGCCCAAGACGCTCTATCGAATGTGGCTGCTCGATGTAGACTTTGTGCATCCGTTTGAGTTCTGTCATCGTCCCGCAACACTTACAACATCCTTTCACGGGCAGTGGACGATGGATAATATGCGGCTCTACGGGGTGGATATGATCAGCATGGGCAATCGCTATACGGTGCGCGGCTTCGACGGTGAAACAACGCTGATGGGAACGAACGGCTGGTATCTTCGGAATGAGCTTTCGACACTCTTCCCGAAACAGAAGGCGGAACTCTACTTCGGGCTTGACGTCGGCGCCGTCTACGGCTACGGCACGGAGGTCTACAACGGACATGCAATCGCGGGCGCAGCAATCGGTCTGCGCGGTACACTCGCCGACGCTTCCTATGACGTATTCGCCGCTGCGCCCATCATAAAACCCGAGGGATTCCATACGCCGGATGTGACGTATGGGTTCTCCCTCGGGTTGAAGTTCTAGGAAAAGTTATCCTCCGACAGGAATTTCACACAGCTTTGAAAAATTTCTTCGCTGCGCCAAATTTCTAAATCCGTATCTCTGTCCCATCCCGAAACACCACCGTCATGCCCTTACTCACGGTCACGCACTCTACCATGCTCGCCCAAAGCTGGCTGTCGAACACTGCCACTGGCTCAGGCTGCGCTTTGAGCCTCTTGATAAACTCTGCCAATCGCTCCGACTGTGCTTCCTTGGCAGAGATAGCTTCCGTCGCCTCGTCAAACCGAGCCTTGGCGGCATCATATCTCGCCACAAGCCCCTCGTAGTGCCGCTGATACTCCTCCTGATTCTGTGCAATGCGAGCGTTCTGCCTAACGCAGTTCTCCGTCATCTCCACCAATACCGCCAACTCCTGCTGCAGCTTGACTTTCTCCTCCGTGAGAACCGTCGTGTCGCAAAGCGTCTGCTTGATGAGCCGAGCATTCGCGATGATCTCATCCCGCTCCGTCACCAGACGATTGAATGCCTTTACGAAAGCCGTCTTGATTTCCTCTTCCGTCACATGGGGCGTCTGGCATTTCTGCCCGTCATACTTGTTGTTGCAGCGGTAGATGGTGCGTCTGTACTTATCCGTAGAGTGCCAAACTTTAGCACCGAAAGAACCGCCGCATTCGCCGCACCGGATTTTCCCCGAGAAAATGCTCACACCGCTGTATCTCCCGCCCTCCCGTGTGCGTCGCTCCATCTCCCTCTGCACCATCTCGAACACGGCAGGGTCGATGATGGCGGGATGGCTCTGTTCCACGAAGTAGCTTGGCACTTGCCCGCAGTTCTTGACGGCTTTCTTGGTGAGGAAGTCCGGCGTGAAGGTCTTCTGGATTCTCGCGCATCCCGTGTACTTCTCGTTCGTGAGGACACCCCGAATGGTCTTTGCGTTCCATCTCTCCTTGCCCGTGACTGTCAGAATGTGCCGTGATGTCAACTCCTTGGCAATCTTACACGCCGTCATGCCTTCAAGGAAAAGCTGGAAGATGAGCCGCACGGTTTTGGCTTGCTCCTCGTTGATGGCGAGATTGCCGTCCTCGCCCTTGTCGTAGCCGAGAAAGCGCGAGTAGCCGACGGAGAACTTGCCGTCTGCGAACCTCTTCCGCAAGCCCCATGTGACGTTCTCGGAAATGCTCCTCGCTTCCTCTTGCGATAGGCTGGAAAGAATTGTCAAGAGAATTTCGCCGCGAGCCTGAAATGTCCAGATAGACTCCTTCTCAAAGTAGACCTCAACGCCATGTTCCTTAAGGTTTCGTATGGTGGTGAGGCTGTCCACCGTGTTTCTCGCGAACCTCGATACAGATTTCGTGACAATCAGCTGAATCTTGCCGTCCAAGGCATCCTGCACCATGCGGGTGAATCCCTCGCGCTTTTTCATGGAGGTTCCCGTCACGCCTTCATCCGAATACATTCCGGCAAACTCCCAGTCCGAGCGGCTCTGGATGTAGTTGGTGTAATAATCCACTTGGGCGGCGTAGGAGGTTTTCTGGTCTTCGTTGTCCGTGGAGACTCGTGCATACGCCGCAACTTTGCGTTTCTCTGCGCTCGCCAGCGGCACTTCCGAAAATCTATGGATGCTAGCGGGGATGACCGTCACATTCCGCATCGCGTTCACGTCCTTTCCATCGTTTGTATTCCGCTTGCCGCCGTGCTTGTGCGGCATCGAACATCTCCTGTGTCACAAGCGGCTCGTGGTCGTTTTCGATGATTTCTTCCTGTCCACTCTTTGAGAACTGTGCCTTGATTCTCCGAACGCCAAGGTAGAAGTCGCTTGCCAGCGTGTAGGCAATCAGCTTGCGGGATATTTTCCCACGAAAGCTGCCATAGCCGTCGGCTTCCAGCTTCCGTGAGATGTCCGTAATTTGCCAGCCGTCGAGGTAGTATTGGAAAATCAGCCGAACCGCCTCGGCTTCTTTGGGAACAAGCACATAGCCGTTTTTGCTCCATTGGTAGCCGAAGGGCTTCTTATGCGGGTCGGTACGCTTCTTCTCCGCTTGATTGAAATAGTGAATCCTCGCCGTCTTGACCGTACCATCGTAGAAGTGGAATTCCAACACGTCCGTATCGGTGGTGAGGATTTTCTCCACTGTCCGAGCAAATGCAGTTTCGTCAAATTCCGTCAATCCCAGTACCTCGCAGGAAGCCTCCCGAAGCCGATAGCCACGGATGTTCCTCGCGTCGCACGTTCGCTTGCGGATTTTGTCGTAGCAGTGCCAATGCTCCTGCAAACCGTCGTGTCCATTGGTTTTGCACACACCTTTGACAAAGTGCGCTCCGCATCTGCCGCAGATAATTTTTGCCGAGAAGCAGCTGGGCTTTACGATGCGATGTGCTGCCGGATTGAAGTCGTAGCTGTCCTGAATTTTCTTTTGTACCTTATCGAACGTCTCTCGGTCAATGATGGCAGGGTGATTGTCCGTGATGTAGTAGCGCGGCAGCTGTCCCTTGTTCTCAATGATTCTGTGCGTCCGAGGGTTTTCCGTGATGTAGCGCTGCAGAAGGACATCGCCGGCATAGACCATGTTCCGCAAGGCGTAGCGAATGAACGGCACGGATGAAGCATGTCCGTGTTTCTGCAGCCAGCGGGATGTCTGACTGAGCGGAATATCCTTGAGGAAATTGTCGTAAATCACCCGGATGGCATCTGCTTCTTCCTCGCAGATGACGAAGGACTTGCCGTCCCAGCGGTAGCCATAGGCGGCAGCGTGCCATTGCTCCCCTCGCTCAAATTTCTTCTGAATCGACCACTTGGCATTGTCGGATTGGCTGCGGCTCTCCTCTTCCGCAAACCCCGCCAAGATTCCGAGCATCAATTCTCCGTCCGCCGAGAGCGACTGGATGTTCTCCTTCTCGAACCACACGTCGATGCCGAGAGATTTTAAGTGCCGCACGGTTTCCAACAGGTCTACCGTGTTTCTGGCAAATCTTGAAATGCTCTTGCAGAGAACGATGTCGATGCGTCCGACATCGCAATCGGCAAGCAGTCGCTTGAATTCTGCCCGGCGACTTATCCCACCGCCGGAGATACCGCTGTCGGCGTACACCCCGACATAGATCCATTCGGGATTGTTCTGGATGAGCTTGCTGTAGTAACTGACCTGTGCCGAGAGCAAATGGTTCAATCTGTCCGATTCCACGGAAACACGGGCATAAGCTGCCACTTTCTTTTTAGGCGTAAGTGTCGCCACGGTCGGCTCTATGCGTGTAATCTTCAATTGTATCACCCCTCACCATATATCCCTCAACTCGGGCGAGGAGTCAACGGTATTTCCGCATAGATTGAGCCGATCAGCGGCTTATATTTTTCGAGGAAGATTTGCTCCATTTGTCCATACTCGGCTTGGGAGATCAGCCCCTCGGAAAGCATCCGGCGCACCATGCCCATCGTGGCTTGGTACATTTTCTCGCGCTGAAACTGTTCCTTCGTCACGAGAAATCACCTCCGAGTTCCTGCGCTCTTGCAGCCGCCAAACCGCTCGGCGATGTAGCACGCATGAGAGCAGTATTTTCTGCGGCTGTTGCCGTAAACCTCGAAATCTCTGCCGCAATGACGGCACACCAATGGATAGACGGCTTTTCGCTGCACGAGATGCAGATGGCTGTTCCACCACTTCTGGCGGCAGGCATCCGAGCAGAACCGCCGTTTCTTCCTGCCGGGAATCTGCTCCATCGGCTTGCCGCAGCATTCGCAACTCAAGCCAACATCCGCAGCCTGCGGCTTGACTGCCTCCGGCTTTGCTGCATTCATCCTGCGGCAAAAAGATTTCACGGTGTTTTCGGATAGACCAAGTTCCTGTGCGATTTTCTTGTAGCCCTCGCCCTTCCCGCGAAGGTCTTTGATTTGCTTCTTTTGCTCTTCTGTCATGGTGTTCTCCCCTCTCTACAATTGAAAGGACAGAAACCAAGATTTTCAGCGGATGTTTTCATAAAATCACCTCTACAAGAGAGCCACGGCAAAGGTGAAACTTCATGGGTTTTGCTCAAAAAAATAAGCCCGGCAGGATTTCCCCCGCCGGGCTTCGTTCCTTTATCCGAGCATCTGCTTTTCCCGTATCTCCTTCATGGCTTCCTGCAGCTTCTTCGGTACGGGAAGTCCCATTCTCGCTGCATGTCCTACGATGGAGATGCCTTCATTTGATAAGTAGAAGAAAATCACGGCCGAGCGCAGGACGCAGCCGCTGCCGATGATGTGGACGTCGAGCACGTTTGCCACGCCGACGAGCAGGAAGATGGCGACTTTCCGCACGATGCCCTGAAAGCCGATCTCGCTCGACAGGTTCTTGTCCAGCACGGCGCAGAGGACGCCCGTGATGTAATCTACGGCAATGAATACGATCAGCGCATAGAGCAGATGGTCGAAGTCGCCGAGAAACTCGCCGACAAGCACGCCGATGCACGCCGACCACCAGCGAAGGTGCATAAGGTTTTCCATTACGTTTTTCCCCCTTGAATTGCATTTTTCAACGTCTTTTCCCATGTCTGTACGTCCCGCACACGACGGAAGCGGAACGTGTCGCAATCGCCCTCCGCCAGCTTTTGCAGCACGCCGTCTTTGCATAGGTACAGCCCGTTCTCGAAGGGATGAACGACGTCCCATCCCCACTCGGGAGGATATACCTCCGGAACTTGATCCTCTCCTGTGGTGGACATGGAAAGCGTCTGCGTGGTTACGGAATGCACGCCAAGCAGATACTGCCCATCTCCGATGCGGAGAATCGTAAAGCGCGTGCCAAGGCGGAAGCATCCGGTGACGACCTTGTTTCCTGCCGGCGTAAAAATAGTCAGGATGATGCGCTCAGGACGGCTGAGTACATTGGCGGACACTGGCGCATAGCGGTTCCACATATAATAGTAACCATCGTGGATCGGGAACTTCTTGCCCCTCGCGCCCGTAAACTTTTCTATCTTCCGCAGAAATCCGTTTTCGTTAAGGCGTGCATATTCATAGAACAACGGATGCGCACTTGCGGCATTCACATAATACACGGTATTGGTCATTTCCCTGCCGGGTTTCCTGCCGTTATATCCGCCGTCTGTGGAGGCATCGATTTCCAAATAGAAGCCCCAGTTCCCTTCGCAGTCTATATGCCCGCCTCCGGTAATGATGCTTGTGTAGTGCGGCAGTTTGAACATCTCATAATACGGTCTGAGATCATGCGAGGCGATCTCTTCCCCGTTCTTTTCTGCGCGGACAGCGCCCAGAGCGCCCGGCCATATCCCTAAATCATCCTCCACCCAGTAAACGCCCGTGAGTGTAAAAATGTTCCCATAGGCATCCATATCCGCATCGAGGAGCTGTCTCTTGCCTCGCGGATACGGATGCGGCAGAAGATGTGCGGCGTGCGCCCCCAGATAAAGAAGTCCTCTGTAACTGACCGCTGGGAGTCCCGACAGCCGTCGCAGTTCTCCTCGTTGGTAAATGCAGTGCCATCCGCCAACGTAGATGGGAACGCCGCTTTCCCCACGCTTGGCGAGCACAGGCGCACTGCCGCCTGCGGATTCATGCCCGTAGATGCAGCGCCCGTCCGTCCACACCCAGTCGCCGCTGTGGACGCTTCGATTGCCGATGACGGTGAGCCACTTCCCTTCGGAGAGTGCCTTCTTGCCCTCCACAGTGCTCACTCTTGCCCTGTGCATATTCTCACGCTCCCAGAATGATTGCCGTGCCGCCTTTGGAAATCTGCACCCAGACGAGAGCGCCTTCTTCCGTGCTGCAGTCTACGACGGCTTTAAACGAATAGGAGCGCGATCCGATGCGCACCCTGCCGCCTTGAATCACGCCCCTCTGCGCCTTGCCTTCCTGCCGTTCCTTCGTGTCTTTGACACCCTTACGCAGAGCATCCATCAACCCTTGCACGCCGTTCATAGTCAGTACCACCTCGTCATCTTTATGGTTTGCTTGAGAGAGCGCGGCGTAAGTTCGACGGCATTCGACTGCAGGAAATATTCGTTGCCCTCGAATCTTATGCGCTCCGTAAAATCGACGATATGCCCGACATCCGGCACACCGTCTTGAATATTCGCAAAAACTTCCAGCGTGACGGTTTCCTGCGTCTTGCGGTTGAGCCACAGAATTGCCTGTGTCAGTTCCTTCAAGTACGCTTCGCCCTTGACGGGAAATTCCGTATCAATCAGCGAGGTGAAGGGGGCATCATCGTCGTCACGCGAATAGCTGGAGCCGAGACTGAGATTGGACTGCTCAACCGTGAAGCGGCTTGCCTTGCCGCCGGGCTTTCCCTGCGAGAGCGTGCTGCCTTCCAAACTGCCGTCGACGTAGACGATCGTCACATACCAACCGTAGCCCAGTGGTGCGTGGTAGGTAAGGCGCTCCGTTCCGTGCTCGTTGTTCCAGTCCGTCCAGTCGTATTCCGTGTGCTTCTTCCCGTCGTTGATTGGCTCGGTGGTACGCTCCCATTCTTTGACGAGATACACGTCGCGCTTGGTTTCGGCGTAGGTATATTCCGTGCGGCTCGTGGAGCCGTCCTTGTTGTGCGTCTGCTTGCTCGTCAAATATTCGCCGTGATAGGTGTATCGCGTCATGCCTTTCTCATTCGTTTCGCTTGTCAGAAAGCCGTTGTGATAGGTGCGGCTCATCTCTTCCCAAGAGATCGTACCCGTAAAGGGAATCGGCTCGGTATCTTCTTCATTGTAGGCATTTCCTGCCGTCTCGGAAGCGTGACCGCTGTGCCATAGGGAGCGCACGAGGCAACGCTCCACCGTCGGCCTGCCATGCGGCCAGTCCGTGATGTCGAGGACGGACGCTTCTCTGCCCCGTTGGACGATATGCAGCGTATCTTCGCGGATGAACACATTGACCTGCCGCTGCGGCAGCTTCGCCGTCCAACCGAAAAGCGCGGAGATGAAGTCTTGGTACGTCATGCCGCTGTCCTCGAAATTCTGCGACGGCGTGAAATCGTCACACGCCCAACGGAGATGCAAGCCGAGCGCGGCGGCGATGGACTGCGCGTAACCGGAAGCCTGCGCTTCTTTCACGAAGATGCGAATGGCAGAGTAGAGCGTCGCGTCCTTGCTGTACGCGCCTTTCACCGTTTGAAGCAAGTCCCGTTGGAGGGTTTCTTCCACGAGGAAGGAGAAGCGATAGTCGAGTAGCTGACCGCGCACGGCATCGCCGATGGCAAACGGCTGCACCGTCTCCATCTGAAAGCTGTCGGAAAGCGTCATCTCGCCGAGCGTGACGGCAAAGGAGCGGATGCCATGGGCACGGAAGTTGTCGACGATCTGTGATACGGCACGCTTGCTTCTTCTTCCTCGGGATGTTTTGACGTATTCGAGCACATGCGGCACGCGAATCAAGGTGTCAAAACGGACGCACACCTGCGCCACGACGGTACGGCGCAGTGCGGCTTTAGCGAGATTGCCCCTGCCGAGCCTGCGCTGCGTCCTCGCACCCGCTTGATTCCCCACCCCTGGTGTGCGCTTGGTGTCACCACGAACCGTCTCACTCTTGACGACTTCGCGCCCCGTCGCCCCGCGAGAAATGCAATAATTCGGAGACAGCGTGCGATAGGTGTCACAGCGGACGCAGACATAAATGCCGCCGACGCATCTTCGCGTGGCGGCAGAAACGATATTGCTTTTTGCCACGCGCCGCAGGAATCTGGCGCTCGTCCAATCGATGGCGGAAGAAGTGACCGTGCGCCTTGTATCTGCGGCAATGCGGCTGGTGCTGCAAACCTGCCTTTGACTGTCTGCTCTTGCTGCTGCAGTTTCAGTAACTTGGCGTATGGTATCTACGCGCACCGTTTCCCTGTGCTTGGGCGCGGGGATGATTGTAACCCAAATTTGAGGACAGAGATTTTCCTTGCCGTAGGGAATCCACGAAATGAAAATCTGCGGTTTCAGCAAGGCGTTCATCTCATTCCCCCGCTTTCCAGCCGAACTTTCTCCCTGCAAGCTCCGTCAAACGCATGGCTACGGCGCGGCTGTCCACGATGGCGCCTGTCGGCTGACCTTTCAGAATGTGCCTGCCGTATTCCGTAACGGTCTCGCCGTTTTTCTCAAGTGCCGTAAGGGCGCAAAGCCCTTCCGCCGTTCGATAGGCGGGATTGCCGACGAGCGCGATTCCCGTCACCTGAGATTCTTCGCCATATGCTGCAGCCAATGCCGTCGTATCCGCTGTCTGCAGAAGAATCTGCCCTGCAGCCGTCGCCGTATAAATACCGTCGCCGGAGTTCGTCATCGTCGTTTCGGTAATCGTGCCCGGCAGCATGACGACCTGTTCCCTCGGATCGATTTCCCTGTCCGACAGAATAATGTTGGAGATCAGCCCATGTCTGGCAGTGCTCACAATTTCCAGCACCTTGCTTTCTTGGAAGACGCCATCCCCCTCGTATGACTTTGTACTGAGTTCTGCACCATTCACTATGAGGGTTACAGAACCTTCGCGAGTGCCCGGTTTATATTTGACGTGGAAATACAGCGTATTGACGTCGTCCAGTTTGAGGTGCGATCTTTCCTTGAAGTTTTGATAATCCGTACTCCCTGTCACGCTGATTACAGAGCTCGCATGCAAGGTTCCGCTGACGTACCAATCGTCATATCTTTTTGAAATCCTTGCGCCATGCCACCCTGCAAGCGCAACCTTGACCTCAAAATTATCCTCGCTGGAATCGCTTTCACGGTGCAAGTACACGTCAAATTTGCCGTAAAGCTCCGTCACCGCTTCGGCGAGCACAATGCCGCGCTCCTTCTTAGGCTGCCAGAAAGATATGCCGCTCCTGCTGTACTTTTCGCCCTCCACCGTCTTTCCTGTGTCGGTATCGAGCAGGTTGGCATATCCCGGATTGATGTACTTGAACGCCATGCCATCGCCTCCTCAGACTTCTACGATCAGCCCTTCCGCCTGCACGTCAACCGTGGTGTCGTTCTTTGGGCTTTCATCCGACGTACTCGTCGCCTTGACCCAGAAGATAACGTTGCCCTCGCCAACATTCGAGAGGGAAATCATGTCTTTCCAATCAGCGGAAACCAAGACAGTATCTGCCGTGTAGTTGTTATCTTGTGTTGTGGTAAACTAAAGTTGTAACAGGATTGTCGAAAGAAAAACCCTCTAGTGAAAGGAGATTTGATTCTTGTCACAACAACATTAGGAGTCTCAAAAGCAAGCATCTGCAAATGGTGCAAAGAATTCAGCGAAGAATGCCGGAAAAACGCCTCAAAAAACCCAACCGCCCAGAATGATCTGGAACTCATGAAGGAGAATCGCCGCTTGCGCGAAGAACTTGCAGAAGCGAAAAAAGAAAATCTTTTCCTAAAAAAAGCGGCGGCATTCTTCGCAAAAGGAATCGACTAGAGGCCTATCGGTTCATAGACGAATATTGGGATCTGTTTGGTGTTCGGTGGCTGCTGCGACGTTTGGAAATTTATCCGAATGCTTATTACAACCACCGAAAGCACAGACGGGCAAAAGAAGCTACCCGAAAACGAGATATCCTGCATCAAATCCAAACCATATATCATGAAACCAACGGCATTGCCGGATATCGCAGGATGCGGATTTATTTGGCGCGCAATGGCATCGAACTTTCCGCCTTCACGGTTCATAAGTATATGAATACGGAACTGGGGCTGCGCTCCATTGTGCGGCGAAAAGCTCCGAGATATCAAGGCGGTACGCAGCATAAGAAGTTTGAGAATCTGCTCAAACAAGATTTTACAGCACCACAAATCAATCAAAAATGGGCGACAGATTTCAGCTATTTATTTCTCCATGGAGGCGATGTCCGATATAACTGTACGATTATTGACCTGCATGACCGCAGCGTTGTTGCAAGCCTGACGGATCGGCGCATGACGAGTGATTTGGCAATCCGAACGCTTGGCAAAGCACTCAGCAGTCAACGAAAGAGAAGCAAAGGTCTGATTCTTCATAGCGATCAGGGCAGCCCGTACACATCGAAGGAATTCACCGACTCAACACAGATAAGAAGCAAGATCTTGCCCTATAAAACTAAGATGAAATATGGTACGATATTAAAGATATTAAGTGTAAAAATTAGAGTTTAAGAGGTAGCCATTAATGGATTTAAATAAAATATTAGCATTTAGTCAACTCGCAATTGATAGAACCGAGGATGAAAAAAAGAGTTTAGCACGGTTATTAAATATTGATTATGAAGAATATAAAAAAAGAATTGTCGGTAAAGAAAAAGAAGCCGATTTTATTATTATTTTAAAATCACTTGAAGTATTAAAACATTTTGAAGCCTATGACGAAGGATTATCCCATATTACAGGAGAATATACTCCAGATTTTAAAATAGAAATGTGCGACGGCTATGAGATGTTACTTGAGGTAAAACATACAGATAATGAAATATTTAAAATATCACAGGGGAATTTGCAAAAGAGAAAAAAATTTGCAGATAGATATAATTTACCACTGAAATTTGCTATTTCTTTAAAAGGTCTTTGGGGTCTTTTTACTGTTGAAACTTTACTTGCAAAAAAGGTAAATTAACGCTTGATGATTTTAGGGGAGAAAAGGCAATTTCTTGGTTAGATATTGAGCTTGCAACTTGTTCATATATGTTCCAAAGACAAGTAAAAATAAGAAGTGTATATTCAACAAATCACGCTAAAGGTATGGGAATTCAATTTGAACCATATGGTCAATTAATTTCATATGAACTATATTACGGTGATAAACGAATTTTTAGAGCCAAAGGAAAAGGGAGCAAATTCGTACAATATAGTAGGTATCTAGAGGCACTTCAAGATAGAGTTGCAAATATAAACCAAGACATAGAACAACAAGGTGAATTTACAATTATCACAGAGTTTTCTGATAAAGGTGTTGCCAATATTATACCTGAATATGAATTTGTCTTATCACCTATAAAACATTTGTATAAAGAAATGAATTCAAAAAAGATTAAATATAATTCTCAGCTAGCTATTTCTGAATATGAATTTAACTATATATCTATTCAGATGCTTAGACTTATTTTGTCTGAATTAGTGAGTTTAGGCTTAGATATAATTGTTTTTAGAAACAATTATGGATATAAATTTAAGGATTATGCTACGAGTTTTTGGAATAAGTCTTAATTGAATATGTGAATGTCCATGAAAAAGTGAGCCATGTGGTTGCGAATCATTGAGCCGCCATCGAGTGTGTGAAAGAAACTCTGTAAAAAACTTCACACTCGAAGAAACAGGTCTTCTATGATAAAATCTAATCACAGGAAGTCTTTAATTATGGCAGCACATCAAAAAGAAGTTCACAAAGTCAAAATGACCGATGGGAAAATAGCGTTCATTCAGCAACTCTTTCAAGAGTATGACATTGAGAGCACATCCGACATCCAAGATGCACTAAAAGACCTGCTAGGCGGAACCATCAAGGAAATGATGGAGATGGCATTTGGGCTACGAGAAATCCCAAAGCTCCGACAATGAGAACGCACGCAATGGGTACAAAACCAAAACATTAAATAGCAGCTATGGGAGATTTCGGATCGAAGTCCCCCAAGACCGACAGTCTTCTTTTTAACCACAGGTGGTAAACGATAAGATTCTCCCCCACATTGAGGAATGGCAGAACCGCTCTCTTGTCGGCGTTTGTCCAATCGTTTTCATCGATGCCGTCCATTTTTCCGTGCGCCATGACAGTATGGTCAGCAAACTGGCTGCCTATGTCGTTGTAGGAATTAACGACGCTGGGCGAAAGGAAGTCTTAACCGTTGAAATCAGGGAAAATGAGAGCAGCAAATACTGGCTTGGTGTTCTTAACCGCCTAAAAAATCGAGGTGTTCAGGATATCCTGATTCTTTGCTCGGACGGGCTTAGTAGCCTCAAGGAAGCAGTCGCTACGGTCTTTCCGGAAACGGAACATCAGCGCTGTATCGTACACATGGTACGCAATACCCTGAAATACGTGGCGCATAAGGATATGAAGCTCTTTGCCAAGGATCTTCGCAACATATACACAGCTCCCGATGAAAAGACCGCCTTCAAATGACTGGAAGAGGTGGATAAAAAATGGAGTCCTCATTATCCACCAGCCATGCGCAGATGGTATGATTATTGGGATGTCATAACACTGATATTCAAGTTTTCTGTGGGTGATCGCACCTCGTTTTATACCACTAATATCATTGAAAGTCTAACGCATCATACTACCGTAGCTTAAACTGGCAACGAAGCGTATTTCCAAGTGCTCAAGCATTATTAAAAATTCTTTATTTGGCGACATTTGAAGCCACAAAGAAATGGACGATGTCGATAAGGAACTCGAGAAAGACCCGAGGAGGACTGGCAATTATGTATCCAAACAGATTGCCTTATTAATATCCCCATAAATCATAGAAAATCTGATTTACAGACTTTTCTTCACAGCCCGTATTCGTCGTAGATTTATTGGACATTCATGTTACAAAACTGCTTGACCACAACATCATCTTTTAATGTGATCTTTTAGAAGCTCTTTTCGCAATCCGTCTCTATCAATGGCCTCAACCAGATCAAAAATAGTTTGTCGCATATCTGATAATATTCTATATGTTAATTTTATGTAAAATCCATTTGTATATTCTAAATGTGGATGTTTCTTTCTAAAAGCTTCATCCGCATATCCATCCGCATGTACAAGTTTATGACGTATATCCAAATAGGATACTGCACTATTTATCAATTCTTTTTCTACTTCAATACCGAGCTTCTTACATGCTTTTTCTATAAGCGAACGTGTACTGCGTTCGCTTTCTAAAGATTGAAATATATTATCTATAACAGTTTTCTCTATATTGCCATCACGTATACGCTTCAAAACTTCTGTGGCAGACATATTAAAAGAATGATTCCCAACAATACGTTCCGGTGTATTGGTAGCATTTTTATACGATTCTAAAATGACTCCTTTTAAATAAATTGTTAATTCTTCATATAATTCTTTTACATATGCAGCATACATTGTTGCACGCAAATGAGTTACTACAATTTCCCTATTAGCATCGCAAATCTTATACCGTGCTATACTTTTATGTTTTTCTCTGTCAAACATATCAAATAATTTTTCTTTATTTTCCCAATTATCTCTTTTTATCAACGCATAGAACATATCAATAATTTCTATATCATCTTGAAAATGCATCATCTTGTTTTTAAAACTTATATATGCTTCTGAATGCTCCACTTGCTTTCCCTCGTTCCATTTTCAAAGAATCGCTAGAAATAGTAAATACATAAAATCACAAGATTCATAGCCACGGATTTCACAAATTGCAGTACAAATAGGATTCTGCATCACATTCCCTCCCATTTCATTGCAATTATACTATATGCTATGCACTTTGAATACCATTTTCCGTATTGACTCTTATTTTTATCCTACCGCTTGGGTATACCCCCTATGCTGTCAATGCCATAAAATCCTTGAAAATCGGTATTCTTTCCGTATCAATACAAGCATTACATCATATCGTTATCGACGTTACTTCGTTCATCGCGCATACGAAAAAGAAGATACTGTAAGTCTTCCTCTCACCTTAAGCGGCGCCTGCCGCGTCATCGGCGGCAGGCGCCGCGCGAGCATCGTCTTACCCGAGCCGGGCACGCCGACCATCAACAGATTGTGCTCGCCTGCCGCCGCGATCTCCAACGCACGCTTGGCGAAGAACTGTCCCTGCACATCGGCAAAGGCATCCAACAGCGCCTCCCTGCCCGAAGGAACTCTCACACAGCTAGCGCAAATTCTTCGGTACATACACACTGATTCTGTCAACGAGCAATGCCTCACTGTCGTTGCCCGGCGAGACGAAAACTTCCTAAGACCATGTTTCTTTTTCGCCATTCATCAGATTTAATCCTACTCCTTCATGCTGATTTGCACAAAATCGCGTGCCATATGCACAAGTACGACTAACTAATGTAGACTAACATCTCGATACTAAGCTTCGCAATCATTTTTTCGAATGGGCAATAACAGAAAACATAATCTGTATAGGCGGCTCATAGAACATTTTCACTAGATCATTATAACAACTTTCATCACAGCCTTCTTTTACAGAAACATCTCCGTGCGCTAATCCGTTACGCAATTTTACCAAAGTATATTTTTTAATACCTAGATGGTACTTTTCTATGGCATCACAAATTCGACAAAAATTCTCCCGTTCACTTCCAAGGAACTTCTTGAAAGCGGCTACAACTTCACTACCTTGTTGATTTTTCTGGGATGAAATTGCCTTTCTTACAAACGGTATATTTCCCAAGGTTGGATGACGCGATTTATCAAACAATGCCTTGTGCACATCCAACAATTTATTATCACGACAAAATGTATTTTTGATTTTTTTATAGCTAGGACTTTTTTTGAACGGTTCAAAAAAGTTCAAATTCATCTCCCGTTCAAGGCTGCTAACGAACAAAAACGAGGCAATATCCGGTGTCTTTAATTTTTCGTAAATAGCTAAAGATGTCTTTATATCTTTTTGTGTAATCGGCGCAAACTTTTCCCAAATATCCGTCAACTTATATTTACTCTGATCAAAATTGATGTCTTCCGGCATGAAAGTATAAATACGGCTCAGTATCGCATCAATCTTTTCCTCATCGGTTCTTTCTTGATCTAACTGCAAGCTATCAATTTGTTCGCGAAGCAAGTTATAGTTTTTCTGTAAAGTTTCATTATCTTTTTTCAACTGGACATTCTCATGACGTAACCCCAATAATTTTTCTTGTAATATTTCATCACTTTTTATCGAAAAATTTGTTATGCATTCTTTTAAATAGTCGATAATATCTTGATTTTCTTTGACTCTATCTGCCATCGCGGAAGACAATATGAATTCGCTTAGCAAATCGACCAAATCATTTTTCAAGACTCGTTCTTCAATATTCCCCACTTGCTGTGCAGCAAAAACACCATAAGTCGCCCACTTATATAATATGGGGTCGAGTCTTGTGTTCACCATCTTCGAATTCGAAAACCATGTTTTCCCATATTTTTGATACACCGTCGCAATGCACTCATAAAATTTACATTCATATAAGTTCTGTATTACATCATCATAGCACCAAAACCACCACAACATCGTGGTTCGATTCTCTGAAAGCTGTTTCGCGGCCTGAGCCTGCAGCTTTGTAAAGGTATAGAGTTCTAACATCCCATAGTCTCGGGCATAGGATGTCATGCCACCTAAATCAGGTGTAAAATCTCCCGTCCACTCATACACCTTACGTCCATCTTTTTCATAAAGTAATTCTCCTTTTTTAAAATCGATGGCTCTATGTAAAACCTTTTTATTATATTCTTTAAAAAATTTGTTCTTTAGGAGTTCTTTCAGATCATTTTCATCGAAATCCATCCATGCCTCATTTTTACTTTGACTATTATTCTGAAGCATACTGTCCTCAACGGATCGCAGAATAAAATAATTTATGTCCTCTGCGTCAACGAGTTTGGGGTATTGATCCTTCTTCAAAGAATATGCATTGTCAAGGAAAGCGTCCAATTCATCAAGATTATTACGCTCCGCTACACCATAATAAAACGTAATCATCTCAAGCAAATTTTGAAATGGATTTACTTTAACAACAGTATCTCCGTCATCCGCAGAGAAATAAGGACTCCCATCTTCTATCCTCGGGTTGAGCCATTTTACTAATTTCATTTCGATTCGATCCATTCCCATATAGTATCACTCCTCGCATGTAACTTTCAAATAGAGCAACGCTGTTTCAGATTCGTATGATGTAGTATCCTCAATAACGACTTATTTACCATATGCTTTTTTAAGCATATCTCTAGACGAACAACAGGTTACACAAAAAAAGAATCCTACAGTTAGTTCATGCAGCAAAGTCACATCTTAGAACAATTCAACCTTATATCGTACGCAAAATATTTCAGTAATAGGAGTCATCATCTCGTATGCTATAAATCCAGCCTAATTGATTCATGCAGAATTCAAAAATGTTATTTTTGAAGAGCGCAGGTGAGTTAAAGTGTTGCCCATCGTTAGTTGAATATTTCCATCCTTTGAGACTATCAAATGTCCAGCTTATCACCCTTTGTAATGTTCCATTTTTCACCAATTTAGTAGAAACCGTAAACCCAATACTTCTTGCGCCTCTATAACTCACAATCGTATCATCCATGATAAAAACATCGATATTTTCGTTGTTCCAATGCTCAACCCATACATCCGTTGCTTCGCAATTCGGCGCAAAGATAAGCATCGAAGCAACTACCAGTGCAATAGATAAAAACTTTTTCATGTTTAATTCTACTCCTCATGACAGCATCTTTACTTCCCTGTTAACCTTGTAACTATTTCTCCAAGCTCTTCGTAAATTCCTATCTCACCTTTCAAAAATTACGAGATATCTAACGCATCATTTCTTCTATTCTTATACGATAGGTCTATTTTTGAACGATAACTTTCTCATATCATTCAAGAACTCAACACGTCCAGCACAGCGAATATATCAAAGCATCCATTGTTTCATAATCATCATGTTGGTTCTACATTTTAACGATAGCATACCCTGAAACGATAGCTTTTTCTATCGTTTCAGGGTATGCTATCGAAATAACTGTTTTTCATCTCTCGCTCTAGATTCCAGCTATACCGCCTTGCCCGAGCAGCCTAAAAACCGCTGAATCCCCCCGACATCAAGGCATTTCCGCGCCCCTGCAGTTGTATCATTTTCGAAGTGCTTTTGTCGTATACTTTGTTCACCCGCGCCTTGCCGATGACCGCGAGGCGTGTCAGAAGCTCAGAGACTTCCTGCGGCGTATAGTATTCGCCGCCGCTCTTGCCGGCATTCGAAGCGTACATGCCCATGAGATATTCATAGGCGTCGCCAAAAGCGTCGATCGTATTGTCTCGATAGTGCCCAAGCTGCATTTCGCCGATGCCGTCGAGGAGTTTCACGAGCTTTGCATTGCGCTCCTTCACCGTAGCGCCGAGCTTGTTGCTGTTGACGTCGAGATCTTCAAAAAGCCCCGCAAGATCGTTTTCACTCGCCGTGCCGGTCGCCGAGGCTTCAATGTTGTGAAATACCTTTTCCAGCGTTTCATTGAGGTTTTCATTCGTCGGCGCACTTTTTCGCACATTGGCAAAAAGCTCGCTCGGCAGGATGAAGTACCCCTGCTCCTCCACAAGATTCTCGCGCTCCGTCTCCGCCTCTTCATCGGACAGTGCGGCATAATCAAACGCCGTATCGCCCGCCTCATGCGCCTCACGGTTGAGGTAATTCGTCAGCTTCTCCGAGATATAGCGATAAAAGAGCGTGCCCAAAACATACTGCTTGAAATCCCAGCCATCCACCGAGCCGCGCAGATCGTTCGCAATCTGCCAGATCGCCCGATGCAGCTCCGCCCGCTCCATTTCCTTCTTGTTGTCCATCGTCTCGCCTCCATAGTCAGGATATTCTTAAATTCGCGTCAAGCCTGTCTTTGTCCTGCTTTCCTGATAAAAGCATCGTCCGTGCTCCACAAATAAATAGCATCAGAGGCGCACCCGCGGTACCGGCAAGTCCTATCTGGCCAAGGAAATCGCCGCGGACATCATCAGCAACGGCCATGCTGATGGTTATACGAGCCTCACGGACGAGCAGAAAAGCTGATGGAGTTTGTACAGTTCCATCCGAGTTACGACTACTCCGATTTTCTCGAAGGACTGCGTCCGACAATCAATGATGACGGGACGATGGGTTTTGAATTGCAGGACGGTATCTTTAAGAAATTTGTAGCCCGTGCCAGAAAGAACTACGAGGATTCACAGAAATCCAAAGAACTGCTGGAAAAAGAATTCTCCGTCCATAAAAAGTAAGACGTTGGCAACGCAAGCGGAAGGTACATATTATGATAAGCATAATAAACCGAATTTTTTCATAACCATCCTCAAAAAGTTTATGCATAAAATCATCAAAAAGAAGGTAGATCCCCAACGTTTCGCGAAATATGAAAGTGCCATCTCAAAGATAGTGCGAGCCGTGAAAATAAACAGCCCGGTCGGCGAAAGAGTTTGGCAAAGAATCGCAGCATCAGCCATGCTGTCACTTGAAATGGAGGATTGCAAAATGAAAAAACGGATTTGTCTCATGGCTCTGATCGTATCTGCAGCAATTTTACTGCCAACATACGTCTGCGAAGCAAAGGATGTATGGGTCGATCATTGGAATTCTGAGAATGTCGATATCTACGTTATGGATGATACGCTTACGAGCGGCACCTCCGACAGCGGAAGATATTTCAAGGTGTCCGCCAAAGAAGTACGAAACGGAGAGTTGGTGCGTATCGTCCATTGGAATTTCAGCAAGTACAAATCGGATATGTGGCGATATAAAACAAACACCATGCGGGGAGATCATACGACTGTAGTCATCCCCAAGGATCAGCTCTTTGAGTTTTGCATGGATTCCCTGGGCTGGTCCTATTACATCAAGGAATACTGGTACTATTGAGATTTCATATCCAGCAAACGCACGAATTGCTCGAGAAATATAGGGGAATGATAAAATCCCGCCTGTTGTTGAATACACTCTCAACAAGCGGGATTTTTCATACCCAAAACACGAAAACGAAAGAGGCATGCCTCCATCCTGCACTCCTCCCGAGTCACCTCGCAAATTCCGTGGAGACGGATCCATGCCGGCATCCAACGACTCGAACGATGTTCCGTGTCCACCGCCCCATGAATTGCCGCCGTGCAGCCGAACAGTCGCAGCTGTTTTAAATCCCTTTCATCATGAACCGGAAATGTCTCTTTTCATTCGACCCAATCCCTGTGCGTACGGGCGCATCCCCGCGGTCGCCTCCGCTTACGCCGCACCCGCCTGCTGACGCGCGCAGATACATATGCTTGGAGTGTGGCAGATCGTACGCATGGCGTGCTCTCTCCAGCTCATGCGGGCTGTGCGGGAGTGCCGATGCCTCAAACGGAACATCGCCTGCGAGACGCAGACCGTGCCCGCTGCGATCCGTGACCTCAATCCACCGCACACCGCAATGATTTCCCATTTCCTGCGGACGCAGATACGGTTCGACCTCATCCGCCGCCGTACTCTCATAGATGCCAAGGCGTGCTCCCCCCGCACAGTCGATGTAATTCTCCTTCGGTCCATAGCCATAAAAGCGAATGCGATCATAGTCTGCATTCAGCGTAAAGATCATAGCAAAGTCCGGCATCTCGGGCATCCCCTTTACCGCCTCATAATCCATCGTGACACCGATTTCCCCGCTCGCCACCACCGTATAGGTGACCCTGCACGCGGAAGCAGGTTCCGTGGCAAGCGCATAGGTAAAGCGTACGGTGACGCGCTTGGCACGCCGTTCATCGCGTCTGCCGAAGAAACCGTTCACCATCTCGAAATCCTCGCCGTCCACACTGTACTCGATGCGCGTGCAGCGGCGATAGAAACTCGCGAGTTTCCACTGTGCCGTGTCCGCCACGCGCCCGCTGTCGCAGTCATTGTCGATCGGCGCACGCCAGAAACTCGGCTGCGGCAGTTCCTCGATCAGTTCACGCCCACCATAGCAATAAGAGACGAGATTGCACTGCGCACTCGAGAACCGGAGGGAAAATCCCTCCCCCTGCACACCGAAGTTGATGTCTCCCTGCACCACACGCAGATCCCCATAGGCAACAAGCGGCGTATAGACGGGCGCAGCATCACATCGGCCAAGAATATCAAAAAGGCGCGTCTGTGCATCTGCAGGCGGTACAACAACGGCCTGTCCAAAGGCGATATCATATTCCACTGGTGCCCACAGCTCCGCATGTTTCAGCTGAAGCGATGCCGTCAACACATACTCCCCCTCGCCCATGTAGGGCATTTGGTAGATCACACTGCCGATGTGCTTTGTTTCTCCCGGCGCCACATGATGCCCCTCTTGCCAGGTTTCCCAAATCTCACGCCCATCGAGATGAAGCATAAGGTGCAGCTTATAATTCTCCGCATAGAAAAAGCGGCTCTTGTTCTCGATCTCTACGCCGTTCCACACAGGCCGCAGAACAAAGTCCTGGTAATGGTACTTCACCTCCTGCAGCTTTGCCGGCAGACGGTCGCCAAAGTAGCTGCCGCAGAAGAGTGCAGACTCCCCATAGCGACCGTGCCGACGAATCGCCTGATCGCCAAAATCCCCGATGAAGGTGCCCTGGTACAGAGGGTCGCGCTCCGATAGTTCCGTATACTTGTGCATGGCGCCCATCGCATGCGTATATTCGCAGCAAATGAAAGGTTTGTCGCGATGTTCCTTGAGAAACGCCTCGATCTCCTCTGCCTTCGCATACATTCGGCTCACCACATCACTCCTCGCCGGAACGCTGCTTGCTCCAAAAATCCTCTCGCAATGCACGAGGCGCGTGGGATCGACGCGGTGAAAGTACTCGCTCATCTCATAGATACTGCGGCAAGCCCCATTGCCGCACGACCAGATGAGGATGCACGGGTGGTTCTTGTCGCGCTCGTACATCGACTTTGCGCGGTCGAGCACAGCGGGCAGCCACGCCTCGCGATCACCCGGCAGATTGTGCGTCTCCTGCACACATGTGCCATCTTTCATCCACGATCCGTGCGTCTTGCAATTTGTCTCATCGATCACATAAAATCCATAAAGATCTGCCAACTCATAGAAGCGATTGCTGTTCGGATAGTGTGCCGTGCGGATCGCATTGACATTCGCGCGCTTCAGCGCGATAAACTCCTGCTCGACGAGCGCAGGTTCCATCGCCCGCCTGTGGTCACAGTCGAACTCGTGCCAATTCACTCCCTTGAACACAATGCGCTCGCCGTTGATCTGCATGGCTCCGTCTCGGATGCAGAACTCGCGGAAACCGACGCACACGCGCACGACCTCCTGCAAAGCATCCGCCGCATCACACACATAAAACATAAGATTGTAGAGCCATGGACGCTCCGCGCTCCACAGTAGCACGCAGACAGCCTCTCCCGAGAACGCATGGGTCTTTGCCCGGATGACCGCCTCATCTCCCCATATGCAATCTCCATCCGAATCGCAGAGCAGGATCTCGACATGCTTTTCTGACGCATCATTGAATGCAAGACGCACATCCATCTGCCCGTAAGTACATCCATCCCGCTCAACCGGAACGGCCCGAACGGCAATATCTTCGATGTGCTGCCGCGGCTTCGTGTAGAGGAGGACATCGCGGCAAATTCCCGAAAACCGCCGCATGTCATGATTCTCGAGCCAACTTCCACTCGTATAGTGAAAGACCATCGCCGCCAGCTTGTTCTCCCCCGCTGCGAGATACGGCGTCAGATCAAAGTCCGCAGGTGTGCAGCTGTCCTCGCTGTAGCCGACGAAATGACCATTGAGGAAGAGTGCGAGCGCTGCGTCCACTCCGCCAAAGGAAATATAGACATCATCCCATCCCTCAGGCACCGTGAAATACTTTACATAGCAGCCAACGGGATTGTCCCGCACAGGAATCTCACCCGGCACGATGTTTTCGCGCCCGTCCCACGGGCAGGCCGTACTCGTATAGTGCGGTACACCATTCCCTTCCATCTGGATGTGCGCCGGCACATGGATCGTCTCCCAGTCGTAGCAGTCATAGTCCGCCGTCTCAAATCCCTGCGGGATGTGCCTCGCATTCCGAGCATAAGCGAAATGCCAAACACCGCCAAGCGTACGATAAAACGAGGATATGCCGCGTGCAAGCTCCATCTCGTCGCGATAAAAGATATGGTCGCTATGTGCAGGCAAACGGTTCTCCGCGAAATACAGTGGATCTTTCAGCTTCTCAAAATTGAATGCCGCCATACGAAACCTCCTATTCTCTAGAGAACGCAGCCTCTGCCGACCGCTTTCCAACAACCTGAACCAAAATCACTTATTCATTTCATCCCATTCGCCTTCGATCTCTGCCACGATGCACACAAGGCCATCCTCACAGTCTTTCTCTCGTTCGGCTCAGATGCATGCCACCCCTCGGAAATGACACATTCCGCCAACATCCTTCGATACCTTACGACATATTCTTCTTTTCCGTTTCGAGCGGTACATTCGCTTCACGCGGCATACGGACGAGCAGGCGCAAATGAAGACTTCCACCACCGGCACAGCATAGTCATCCATCCCGTAGGAGAATTTCGTATAGCGAAATTCGATCTTATCCATCATGCCGCTCCTCCTTTCATCGGAAAACGCCGGCGAAGTTCCTGTATTCCCCTGAGAATTGCAAGGTCGCGCTCCATACTGCCCGACGATATCGCGCGCTGCAATCGTTCTGCAGCCAGCGCCGCCTCGCCGTCCCCGTGATCCGCCGCCCATGAGAGCCAATAGAGCGCTCGCTGCACATCACAGCGCATCAGACGCCCGCGTTGGTAGAGCAGCCCCAGGACACGCGCCTGCATGATATGACATCTGCGATCCAATTCGATGCACGCGACATAACGCTCACCCTTGCAGACGGCAACGATGATGGAACTCTTCTCGATCACGTAGCTGCGATAGCTTGCAAGGCAGTTATGCAAGGCGATACCGAGCGGCGCAAGTTCGTCCGTATGATGGACGAGGCGAAAATCATAGTCATTGACACAACATTGATAGCACAAAGTTTCCGGCTTGTAGAGGATTCGCCGAGGTTCATCTTCCGACGTAATCGCCTCGACTTCCCAAGCAATCGCGTCACGCACATACTGCGTCAGCCCTTCACGCAGGAGGAGTCGCTTGACCTCCGGCGTGAGCTGTGCACCATATCGCCGGAAATTTAAGAGGATATCCTTGCGGCACTGCGTCATTCTTTTCCATACATAGTTCTCCCCAAGGAAATCGGCAAGAGCCTTCTCCCCCTTTTGTCTGCACAGCCAAGCGGCATGTTCTTCCAGTGCCGCCCACAAAAGGCGATTGCCGCTATTGCACAACTCCACGCGTCGCGTCTTCGGCTCGAAATAAAATTCGCTGATTCTTTGCTCTCCGATATCACATTCCGGCTCCAATTCCAAAAACGGCTGCATGAGCGCAACTTCCCGCATCCCCATCTGACGCAAGAGCAGGTACCATGTAATGGCATACGGAGTGTAAGTATACGCCCTGCGCACGCTCTTCGACGGATGAATTTCCAGGCATTCGCAGAGAATACGGTAGGGATTCGTTTCCTCGTAAGGAAACGTCTCATCAAAATCTTCCACAGCATGCGCAAGGAACTTCTTGAGGTAGACGATGTGCGGATCGAAGGGGCGCTCGATGTACGCTGTAATCATCGATGCTCCATACATTCGACTGAGACTGCTCGGACGAATGCCGCAGCTGCGCTCGATCCCTCTCGCCAACGCGTCAAGAGCCAATTCAGTAATCACCGGAGGAACGTAAACAGCCGTGCACGCCGTCCACGGCTGCAGTTTCCCATCGACACGGATCCGCGTGCACTCCCAACGCCGCCGCACCGCCCATACTGAAAGGGCGAAATTATGCCATTGCAGGCTTACACCTTTCGTTTCGTACCGTACCTCTGCCACATCCGCCGCAACATTCAGCGGGCCATCCGGCGTGCGCTGAAACAGCCGCCAACGAAACGGAATATAGAGCGGCCTCGGACGCCCCTGCGACATGTCGAAAGTGCCGTGATTGGAAAGTCCGCAAATCTCGCAACCGCATACGGAACGGACGCCATGCGAAAGGCGCTGCTCGACCTCTTCCAGCCTCCAATGATAGGGGCAAAGCACATAGCCGTTTTCACTGCCAATGAGCTCATCTGTTCCTCCGTAGTAGAATGAAAGCACATAGGGCAATTCCTCAATCGGCGCATTGATCTCATGCTCATCCGTGCATGGCACCCACCTATATTTATCTTCATCAAAGCGAAACGCCATATTCAGCATCCTCCACACCGCCTTTCCCGCAAATCTTGTTTACGAGTCCAGTCTAGCATGCAGGCTGCGTCTTGCGGTCGCTATCAGAGAGACAATGCGATCAATGCGCAGCACTGTCGCCGAGTATCGGAAGACCATAGTAGTCAAGCACATCATTGATCAGAAAGAGATCGTATTCCCCCTGCTCAATGAAATATCGCAAGATCACATCCTCCTTGCGGGTCGACGAGAGCGCATAACCAGCGCGCCGCAAAAGATCGTCTGCCTCCTTCATATTCAACTCAAGAGAAATCACGAGTGCCATGATATTCCGCTTGCTCGGCGTATAGCGCGCGTCTGTTCGAAGCTTGGAAAAGAGCCGCCTGTCAAGCTGCGCCTTCTTATAGACTTCTACCTCACTCTTCCCCTTTTTATGAATCAATTTCATGAGCCGCTGTGCAAACGAATCCTCAAAATGCGCAAAGATCTTGTCCAGTTTCTCGCGCATCTGACCGCTTCGCTCCGTATACCTGGTTCCGTAAGAAAACTTCACACCCAACTCACGCAGAGCGACTATATCGAGAAAGTTCTCTTGCAGATATCGCTCGATTTCCTCTATAAGCCATGGATTCATATTGCCCTCCGCAGGAAGAATCACCTCATGTTTTATCTGCCAATGCATCGGCAGGCCGAAAGTGAACGTCTCAGCTATGCATGACTTCTCGCCCCAGCATTTTCCCGATCACCGAATCCGGTCGATCTCCTTGTAGATGCCGCGGAATTTCATTTTTTTGTTGATCATGCTGCTGTGAAAATGGCCGAAGTACCAGAGGTTCCAATTCATTTTCTTGTAGAGTTCCTCAAACATTTCCGCCGTTCGGTCGATGCCGAAGCGGCGGTGCAGGATGACGGGCGGCTCGCCTTGTACGCCGCTTTGGCGGATGAACTCAAACGGAGCGGTATGCGTGACGACGAGGTCGGCGTGCCAGTCCAGCGCCTCGAGATGGCGCACAGCATTTTCATACTCATCTTCATTGTACGTCTCTTCCTGCCACCAGCTTTCACCCGGCGTGCGCCAGGCGCGGTCGATACTCAGTGCGCCGCCGAAGGCAAAGAGCGAGATGCCCTGCACCTCGTATGTTTCGCCGCGCTCCAAGTGCAGGATGTTCGGGCGCAGTTCGTGCACGCGCCCGCCGTACTTCTCCTTCTCGGGAAAAGCGAACAGGAGGGGAAAGTTCTCGTGGTTTCCGTCGATAAACAGGATCTCCGCACCAAGCTCTGCCAAGGCGTCGAGCTTCGCCTCGTCACGCTCCGTCGCCTTTCCTTCACGAGGAGTTCCCAAGCTTCCCTTGCCAAAGCCCCACGGGATGCCGAAATCACCGCAGATGAGGACGACATCCTCCTTCGCCAGCGGCGGCAAGCCATAGTGCCCCTGCCAATTCTCCGGCAAAAAGCGTGTAATATCCCCGTGTATATCACCCGTGACATAAAAGGCCATCGCCATCTCCTCCATCCACTCTGCCGCACCATGATGCTTTCATTGTAACATAGAAAAAGCAGCGCGAACAAGGAATACACGGCATTCAGACGCATAGTTTATGTTGAGAAAGTTCGCCTGGTATGCTATCCTTGATATGGAAGGAGGCCGTCAATGTGCCAGAATTAAGCCGTTTCGGAGGTATGATTATCTATATGCTGTTTCACGACATCGGTCAGCACCATAAGCCGCATGTACATGTGTACTACGGGGAACACGAAGCCGTCATCGGTATCGATGGTGAATTATTAGCGGGATCCCTGCCACGAAAACAGTTAAGAATCCTTACAGGCTGGCTTGCCTTTCATGAAGAAGAAGCCTATAAGGCTTGGAACCTCGCCGTTCAGGGCAAACACTTCGACAAGATCCCCCCCATGAATTGAGGTGAACGTGATGTACATAAAGAACGATATTTGCTATGCAGGAGAAATGCAGGACGGCATAAAGGTGACGGAAGCCAAGCCGCTGCGCGGCGGCATGATGCTGATCACCTTCTCCACGGGAGAAAGGCGATTATTCGACACAACGATTCTCTCTGGAGAAACATTCAGGGCGCTTGCAGATGATGAAGTATTCCGCCGTCCCGTATTATTTCACGGCGCGATCACATGGCAGCAAGGAGAAATCGACATCGCCCCTGAATTTGTCTACGAGAACAGCTACGCTTATGACGACATGGCGATATAACATGAACTGGACAATTTCCAGGATCAGCGATATTCGCATGCCGCATGCGACAAAGTATGCAAACCAGCAAGGAGCGTGGAATGAACACCGCCATCGCAAAATACTCGACATCGTTCCCGGGGAAATGGTGTTCGGAGCAAACGGGATCTTCCAGATCAAATTCGACAACTACAACCTCGCAAACGGGGTTTGCTCGGTCGCGCTCATCTTCATCATGTTCTACGGAGGCTTCGGGACGAAACGAGGCGCACTTCCAAGGAAGGTTTCTTACAGAAGCCTTTGCCGCTTACGAAAGAAGGCTTTTTCATGTCATCCTGGCTGATTTACGCACTCCTCTCCGCGCTTTCCGCCGCCTTTGTTTCCATCTTCGCCAAAATGGGGCTCGCGGGGCTTGACAGCAGCGCCGCTACCGCCGTGCGCGGCGTTATCATGGCGATTTTTCTCATTGCCGTCATGCTCGTACAAGGCCATGCCGCTCAACTGCCCGAAATCTTCGCCGACCGCAAGGCGCTGGCATTCGTCGCCCTGAGCGGCATCGCCGGAGCCACTTCCTGGCTCTTTTACTTCATGGCACTCAAAACCGGCGATGTTTCGCGCGTCGCCCCCGTGGACAAACTCAGCGTCGTTTTCGCCGTCCTCCTTGCCATGCTCATTTTCCATGAAGAAGTCAGCCTCGCGCATGGCATCGGCATTTTTCTCATCGCCCTCGGCAGCCTGATGCTCGCCATCTTTTAGAAAGGAGCGTCTCCATGACGCAGACAAAGATTTTAAACGTGCCGACGCACGCACATACGGAAATGCTGGACATCACGGACAAAGTACGCACCGCCGTTGAAGAAAGCGGCTGCAAGAGCGGCATTGCCGTTGTCTTCGTACCGCATACGACAGCGGCGGTCACCATCAACGAGAATGCCGATCCCGATGTCGTACATGATTTCACCGGGGCGCTCGCCAAGATCGTCCCCTGGCAGGACGGCTACCGCCATATGGAAGGCAACTCCGCCGCTCACTTGAAGGCCAGCATGATGGGCTTTTCCGAAACCGTGCTGATCGAAAACGGCAAGCTGCTCCTCGGCACATGGCAGGGCATCTACCTCTGCGAATACGACGGACCGCGTCCGCGCAAGCTTTATGTGAAGGTGCTGGAAGGATGAAGCGAGCCGTTCTCCTGAATCCGAGCGGCTCTTTCCGAGGTGAGGAGGAACGTCATGTTTGTGCCCTGCGGCGAAAAAGAACTCGCCTTTTTAAAAGCCAAGGACAAGAGGCTCGGTGCCGTCATCGAGAGCCTCGGTGTGCTGAAACGTCCGACTTTTGACGACGTTTTCGCTGCCGTCGTGCATCACATCATCGGACAGCAGATCTCGATGAAAGCACAGGACGCCGTCTGGGCAAGGCTTCTCGAAAAAGTCGGTACCGTGGATGCGGCACATCTGCTGACCCTCGGTCGCGAAGAACTGCAGACCGTCGGCACAAGTTTTCGCAAGGCAGACTACATCATGGACTTTGCTGAAAAGGCGGCGAACGGCGCATTCGACATCACCGCCTTGGAGACGATGTCCGATGCCGAGGTCATCGCCTCGCTTTCCTCGCTCAAAGGCGTCGGCGCCTGGACGGCGGAGATGCTCCTGATCTTCACATTCAGGCGCCCCGACGTCCTGAGCTTCGGCGACCTCGGGATACAGCGCGGCTTGCGGATGCTCTACCGGCACAAGGAAATCGACCGCCAAAAGTTCGCGCGCTACCGGAAGCGTTACTCCCCCTACGCAAGCACCGCCAGCCTCTATCTCTGGGCGATTGCCGGCGGCGCGGTAGAGGGGCTGACCGATCCTGCGGCGCGGAAGAAACCAGCGTCGTCCCAACGAAATTCATCCTAAAAGCCACATAGGAAAACCCCCGATAGAAACAAATCCATCGGGGGCACATTCATTGCAGAAACGGTTCAAAACACGTTCAATCAAAAAGACCGATATGGATGCTTGCAATCTTTCCTGCATCATTGAACACGAATTTGATACCAATATGGTCATTGGATTCGCTCTGATAAAAGAAGTTTCCCTTTTCCTTCCTGTCCGGCTCGCCATAAAGCCGCAGTACTGTTCCCCTGTCCATGCCGACCGTGATTCCTGCCGGCGTAACCCAACCATTGTTCCCTTTGCAGTCGGCATGGATCATGAGGGCATTACAGAACGTAAGGTCTATGGTTCCGCCGTAATGATACGTATCAATCCATCCCCTCCAAAGCGGATGCTGATTTGTCGTCGATACCTTCGACGGCGCCCCGTATATGCCGCGCACATAATCGATGGACGCCCCGTAATAGACGCCACCGAGCGATACCTCCTCATCGGGTACGGAAGCGGCGGCCGCAGTCATCGTCGAAAAAACAGCAAGAAAAACCATCGTGGAAAACCACCTGCGCATAATTACCACACTCCATTTCTGAGATTCCAAAAGCCCATCGGCAGCTTCGCACGGCTCTCACCGGCTCCGGCAAGCTGCCTTTTCTATTATTATACGGAGAAGGTTCCCTTCCCTGCGTCAAAAAACCTGCGACATCCCCCGCACGCCCGTTTTTTTCCGACGAAACAGGGCTGCCGGCTCAGGCGTTTTCCGGTTCCAGCCAGCGCTTTGCCTCCCGGCGCGTTTTATCAAATGCCCCGAGTACAGTGAGCATATCCTGCGGCAAGCGGCTGCGGCACTCTTCCTGCAGCGTTTCAGGAACACCGTAAAAGGCTTCGGCAATACTGCCCGCAATGCAGGCGATTGTGTCCGTGTCGCCGCCGAGAGATACGGCTCCTCTCACGGCATCCTCGAAGTCCGTGCTTTCCAAAAACGAAAGGATCGCCTCGGGCACGGAGCCTTGGCATGTCGCATCCATGGAATACCCCGGGCGAATCTCATCGAGCGTGCGCGACAAATCGTAGCCGAACTCCTGCACGATATAGCTCTTGATCTCCTCCTTCGAACTGCCCTCGCGTGCGAGGAAGATGGCACTCGCCGTCGCCTCTGCACCCTTGACGCCTTCCGGATGATTGTGCGTGACAATGGCCGTCCGGCGTGCAGCCTCGCGCGTCTTTTCGAGCGTATCGTAGAGCCAGCCCGCAGCGGCGACGCGCATCGCCGAGCCGTTGCCAAAGCTGCCGTAAGGCTCCGGCTCATCGCTTGCCAGCCAGTGACGGAAAAGTCCGCCGTAGCCTGCACGAGAATATCGCCTGCCCCAGCGCTGCATCGCGTGAACGACCGCCGCACAAACCGCCGCTTCGTCCGCCTCTTCTCCCACTTCCAACAAGGCGTCCGCCACGGCGATCGTCATCACCGTATCATCCGTAAAGCGCGAGCCTTGACTGAACAGAGGAAAATCCTTCGTCTTGCCGCCGCGATCAAATTCATACGGCGCACCGATCATATCGCCTAAAATCGCTCCATACATGCAAATCGCTCCTCTCCCTGTCCCGTGATTTTATCATTTTCTACTAGAATATCTAGAAACTCATCAATTTCTGCGTCGATGCCCATTTCCTTTTCTATGTCCATTTGACCGCCCCATAGTTAAAAAATCGAACGACGGCCATTTCGCTTCATCCCTTTAGCAAATCCGGGATTTCCTCCGCATATCTCCCATAGTCAGCAAACAGAGCCTTTGCAAAAGTCTGCAAATATGTCTGGTCGAATTCGTTTTCAAATGTCAGCTCATGCGCATGACCTGTCCCCATCTTGTTGTGAAGGTTGCCTTTCACATGGATATGACCGCCTGCCGCAGCTATGAATTCAAAGAAACAATGCATGCTGTACGGCTCTTCCAATCGCACCGAACCTTTCAGTGTTTCGCACAATTCATTCAGCTGTACGGCAAACGCGGCAAACTGAAGATCGTCGACATCCATGAAGGAGTCTGCCGAGAAGCCTCGGCTCGATACCTGCACCCGCAGACTGTTTACCTCAGGATAGGAAAAATTTCCCTGTGAGACTCGCGGCGTCAATTCCAATGAGAAATCTTCTGCATTCAATCTGTACATAGCGCCCTCATAAATACACCCTGTTGATTCTCTCCTACACCTTTTCCACAAGCTGGCGCACAAAGTCCGTCGCAGGATGCGCCTCGATCTCCTCGGGCGCGGCAAACTGCTCGATGCGTCCATCCTTCAGAATGAGGACGCGCGTGCCGAGGCGCAGGGCTTCTTCGACATCGTGCGTGACGAAGACGATCGTGAGGCCGCCGCGCGCGTGGATGGCGCGTATCTCGTCCTGCAGCTGGCGGCGCAGCAGCGCGTCGACCGCGCCGAACGGCTCGTCCATCAGCAAAAGCTCGGGTGATGCCGCCAAGGCGCGCGCGATGCCGACGCGCTGCTGCTGTCCGCCCGAAAGCTCGCCAGGATAGCGCCCGCCGAGACTCGCGTCGAGGCCGACGATCTCCATCCACTTCACCACGGCCTTCTTCGTGCGCTCCTTGTCGCTCTTGTTCCAAAGGTTCGGCACATAGGCGATGTTTTCCTCGACCGTCAGATGCGGGAAGAGCACGCTGCCTTGAATGGCATAACCGATCTTGCGGCGCAGCTGCACGAGATCCGCCGTTTTGAGACTTTCGCCGAGCACTGTGATCTCGCCTGAAGTCGGCTCGACAAGACCGTTGATCATCTTGAGGAACGTCGTCTTACCGCCGCCCGACGCACCGAGCACTGTGATGAACTCCCCCGCTTCGATCGAAAGGTTTAAGTCGCGGATAGCTTCCGCGTCCGCATAAGATTTGCATACATTGCAGAACGTGATGACCTCACTCATTCGAGCACCCCCTTCTCCTGCAGGAAACGACGTGCAACCGTGCGCGGCTCCTCCCCGCCCGACTCGACCTCGTCGTTCATGCGCGCCATCTCCGCCTCCGAAATCAATCCGTCGAAGTGTGCGAGAAGGCTGCGAAGTTCAGGATGCTCGGAGAGCACCGCCTCGCGCACGACCATGCCGCACTCGTAGGATGTAAAAAACTTTTTGTCATCCTCCAACACGATACCATTAACCTTGGAAAGCCTCCCGTCCGTCGTAAAAACAATCATCGAATCGAGCTTTCCTTCGTCGAGAGCCTGATACTTGAGCCCGATATCCATGTCAACAGTCGAACCAAAGTTCATGCCATAGGCGCGGCACAGGGCGGGGAAACCGTCCTCACGCTCGAAGAAGTCGTACTCAGCGCCAAAGTTCATCTGCGAGGCGCAGCGCGCAAGATCGGAATACGTCTTGAGCTGATACCGTTCAGCAATCTCTCGCCGCACAGCGATACCAAACGTATCGTTGAAACCCGTCATGCCGAGCCATTCCATATGATACCGATTGCGGTACTCTTCCTGCAGTTCCCCGAAGCGCGATTCATCATAAGCATCCGTACGCTTCAAAACCTGCAGCCAGCCTGTACCCGTATACTCGGGATAGATGTCGAAATCGCCGTTCTCCATGGCGGGCATAATGTTTGATGTGCCGCCGCCCACGCCCGGTGTCAAGGAGACCTGCAGGCGACTGCCCTGTTCGATGATGAGCTTGAGCATTTCGCCGAGAATCAGCTGCTCCGTCATCGGCTTCGTCGCAATGCGGATCACCGAGGATTTCGTGCTCTGGAAGAACGCATAGGCGCCGCCCGCCATGACGAGTACGAGAGAAACCGCTGCCAGTTTGCGCCACGAGCGGCTCTTCGCGCTGCTACGACGACGAAAGGCGCGCTTCTCCACGCGCGAGAGAACGGTATCAGCAAGGAGCGCCAAAAAAGCGATGAGGAGTGATCCGTCGAAGGCGAGCGCTGCATTGTTCGTCGTGATGCCGCGGTAAATCGCGATGCCGAGCCCGCCCGCACCGATGAAGGAGGCGATGCCGGCAAGCGCGATTGTCATCGTCGTCATATTGCGTATGCCCGCAAGAATCACCGGTATGGCCAGCGGCAGGGAAATACAGCGCAGGACTTGGAAACGCGTCGACCCCATGCCGACTGCCGCCTCGATCAGGAGCGGATCGACGTTTTTCAAGCCCGTATGCGTGTTTTTCACCATGGGCAGCAGCGCGTAGAGCGTCAATGCGATGATCGCCGTCGTATTGCCGATGCCCGAAAAAGGCAGAAGAAAGCCGAACATCGCAATCGACGGTATCGTGTAAAGAAAATTGACGACAAGCAGCGTCGGCTGTGCCGCGCGATCGATTTCGGCAATCAAAATCCCCATCGCGCCGCCGATCACGATGGCAAGGACGATCGCCACTAACGATATAGCGATATGTTCCAACGTGAGCTGCAGAAAAAAATCACTGCGCTCCTGAAAAATCCGTATCATTTCTGCAAGCATAAGGCATCTCCTCAGTCGCTCGGAACAATATCCAATTTATAGCCCAAGGGCTGCAATACGCGAATCAATGTATTGATCTTAGGTGTGGCCCCCATCTTTTCCAACCGCGCAATAGCAGATTGTTTCAATCCGCACATATCTGCTAATTGTTTTTGGGACAGCCCTCTTGTTTCCCTGGCTTCAATGAGCTTACCAATCAAAGCCACTTCAAAATCAATACGAGCTTTTTGCTCTTCGCCAATAAAGGCCTCATCATTCCAAAGTTCATTGAAATTCGTCCCCATTACTTTCCCTGCCTTTCCAAATAGTCCTCCATCCTACGTTTCGCACATTCAATCTCTTTCTTAGGGGTCTTCTGTGTTTTCTTGCGAAAATGGTGCAGCAAAACAAAACGACCATCGATATAAGCAAAAAATAAAATGCGTTCATGCAAAGGACGCATTTCCCACAAATCACCCTCCAAGTGTTTCATATACGGCATACCTGCCCTTGTGCCATATTCCTGTAAAACACGCAAATATACGAGAATCTTATCCGACAAAACACGCATACGTTTATCGGAATCCCGCCGTCGCTGCAACTCCATCAGGAAGTCTTTTACAGGCTCCTCGCCTTTTTTATCTCGGTAAAATTCCACATTAAACATAGATACATCCCATTTAAACTATAACATAGTTGTTATCAACCTACAAGTGACTCTTCTGCAAAAATAGTGCCGCTTCCGTCACTGCGCCTCGCCGCTCAGCCTTTCAATCGGTTCTGCGGGGCAGCTTTCAAAACAAAGTCCGCAGTGCAGGCAGTGCGCAGCGCCGATCTTGTACGGCTCACCTTCCGCGATGCACTGCTGCGGACAGAAAGCATCACATCGATGATGCGCACGGCGGGCAAACCGTTCCGATCCATCGTAGCAAAAGCGCAGTCCCTTATACTGCGCAGGATTTCCAGGTATTCCTGCGTTTCCATCTGCATCCGCTTCCTTTGACAAAATTTTTCATACAGCTTCATCTTAGCATATCTTTATTGTAATATCAAGTATTACATTTTATTTCTTCGCTTCTTCTCCTATTTCTCGCACGCAAAGATATTTTCCCCTTAAACACAAATAATCCGAATCCTGGCACAGCCAAAGACTCGGATTATTTTTCGCTTTATTCTTCCACGCCCCAAAAATTCAAGGAGCTGCACCTATAGACGGAACCCCCGGGCATCTTCCTGCAGGTCGCCCGTCATACGCTGCTGAATTCATTCTTTCTCGATCTTGATCACGCTGGACCGTTCGATAAGATGCGGCGGAAAATCAGCGACGGAAGCCACCGGTTCCTCAGAAAGAAGCTTCAGCAGCATTTTAGCCGCCTGGGCGCCGACTTTCTCATAATCAAAGGCAACCGTTGTCAACGGCGGATAGGTGACCGCGCCCATTTCATAGCCGCCGAAACCAGCCACAGAAACTTCCTCCGGCACATCAATCCCGCGCTCGTGCAGAGCCCGCAGGATGCCGAAGGCAAGCCCATCCGTTGCGCAGACGACAGCCGTAGGACGATGCGCCAGAATTTCGCTGCCCTTTTCGTAAGAAGCTTCCAAGCCAAACCCCGTCTCGATAAAATCAACGACTGCACCGCGGCTGCCGCGCGTGAAGAGCTCGATAAAACCATCCTTGCGGTCGACGCCGACCGCCTGATCCTTTTCCGTCACGCCGACGAAGGCAACACGCTCATGCCCCATGCGCCGCATATAGTCGCCGAGCATACGGCCTGCGCCGAAGTCATCCACCTTGATGTACGTCACCTTCGGATGCTTCTGGCCGACAAAAACTACGGGAATCTCGCGTTTCCTCAAATCCTCGGCAAGAGCAATATGCGCCTCGGTAATCCCGACGGAAACGATGATGATTCCATCGGCGCCGCACTGAGCCAGATTCTCCATATTCTGCAGCTCGCGATTTCCATCGAGGCACGACGATTCAAAGAGAGCGCGGCAGCCGACTTCCTCAAGAGCAAACGACATGCCCCGCAGCAGCTTGCCGCCTGTCGGCGAGTCGACGCGCGGCATGACGATGCCGATCATGCCGCTCTTCTTTGCCTTGAGGCGGCGCGCAAAAGCATTGGAGCTAAAACCGGTCGCATCAATGGCCTTCTGTATGCGGTCGGCTTTCTCAACGCTTACATAGCCCTTGTTCAAATAGCGCGAGACCGTACTCTTGGAAACCTCAGCCAATGCCGCGATATCTTGTATCGTTACCTTTCTTTCCATTCAAATCCCCCCAATTCCCATGCCTTGCCTTCGATTTTTTCAAGCTTCCTGTCCGCTGAAACCACGAGCTGCGACGCCGTCTCCTTTGTCGGAAAGACGAAGAACGACGCCGCCTCTTCCCCGTCCTGGAAAAACACTTCAATCGCTGTCTTATCCCGGTAGATATGCAGTTTGAGCGTATCACGCACAGCGAGACGGAAGCGGCGCATACCGCGCCCGCCGAGTTTCATCGCCGTGCGGTCGAGCGTCATGACCGCACAGCGTCGATCATAGGAAAAACGCAGGTATTCACCCGCCTCCGCATAAACAATGTCGATGTGCGCTTCCTGCGCATCTCCGAGCACGAGCGAAAGCTCAATCTCCGCTTTTTCCGCAAGCAGCTGCCCGATTTCCTCCGCATGGACGGCGCCGAACTTCTGTGGCGCACCTTTTCGAAGCGCCTTCATTTCCTCGAGCGGCGCAGAAAGGAGCCTACCGTCCTGAAGACGCAGCTCACGCGGCATCGTCAGCGAGAAGAGCCAGCCTTCTTCCGCCGTCGGATACTCTTTCTCGCGCTCAGGCATGCCCATCCAGCCGAAGAGGATCGCACGCCCCTCGTGCAAAAACGCCTGCGGCGCATAGAAGTCAAAACCCCGGTCAAGCTCATGGAATGCGCCATGCTGAAACTCCAGCGCATCGACGTCAAGCCGTCCGACGACATACCCCGACTGGTAGAGATTCTGCCAGCGATAGTCCCCCGCAGGAAGCCCCTGCGGCGAGAAGAGCAGCACATCACCTTCCGCAAGCGGCAAAAGCGTCGGGCATTCCCACATGTAGCCAAAGTCGGAAAGCTCCGTCTTGAGCTCGCCTGTGAACTGCCACGCGCCTTCCTTTTTTTCATAGAGCACGGCGCACCCCTTCTTCGCCTCTGTCTGTGCGCCAAGCACGAGGAATTCGCGCCCATCCTTTACGAAGCGGCTCGGGTCGCGAAAATGCGCCGTAACCCCGCGCGGCTCGTGCTCGATGATGATTTCATCCTTTGCGGCGATTCCTTTTTCCGGCTGCCACGAGGCCAGCCTTTGTGCCGGGATGCGCCGTCCGTCCTCCTTGCGGTTGCAGGTATATACGAGACGCAGCACATCTCCTTCGACGAAACCCGCGCCCGAGTAGCAGCCATCCTTATCGTGCACATCGCTCGGCCAAAGCGCCAATTCAGGCAGGCTGTAATGCACGAAATCCTCGGTTTCCACATGACCCCAGCATTTATGCTTGTGCTCAACGCCCAAGGGATTCCACTGAAAGAAGATTTGATACTTGCCCGCGTACCAAGAAAGCCCATTGGGATCGTTGACGAGCCCAAACGGCATCTCAAAATGAAACGCATTGTGCCAGCGATGGCGAAAGGGAATGCCTTCACGCACTTTGGTATCAATTTCCCTTTTATCGAATTTCCCCGCGAACCTTTCCTCCGACATGCGCTTCACTCCTTCGGGTCAAAGAGCGTGTAGGTCAGACCGAAAGCGATGCCGAAACCAATGGCATTGACAATCAGGTATTCGACGAGGCGATCCATGTAGAGCAGCGTGCCCGGCAAGACCGTCACGCCCATGCCCGTGCCCGCGAGGTGCATGATGCCCGATGCCGCGCCAGCGCAGGCACCGCCCACAAGAGCATAGAGGAACGGTTTCATAAAGCGCAGGTTGATACCAAAGATGGCCGGCTCCGTAATGCCCAAAAATGCCGGAATTGCCGAAGAGATGTAGAGAGCGCGCTTCTTCTTGTTCTTCGTGCGTGCCGCCACGGCAACGGCAGCGCCGCCCTGCGCGATGATCGCGCCCGTGATGATCGCATTGAAGGCGTCGCGCCCCGTTGAAGCCAGCAGTTGGATCTCGAGCGCATTGAACACATGGTGTATGCCGCTGACGACGATGACCTGATGCAGTCCGCCGACGATGAAGCCGCCGGTACCGAACGGCAGTTCAAGGAACGCGCGCACAGCGCCGAACACAGCAAGTTCCAGCGTGTGCATGATGGGACCGACGACGAGAAGGCCCACGAGCATGCAGGAAAAGAGCGTGAGGAACGGCGTGAAGATGAGGTCAACGACATCGGGAATGAACCTCTTGAGCCATGCCTCAACCTTCGCGGCAAGAATGCCGAGAACGAGCGCCGGCAGAACCGAGCCTTGGTAGCCGACGACGGGAATCGCAAGCCCGAGGAGTTCGAGCCGAATCGGTTCCGCCGTACCGCCCGCAATCGCATAGGCATTCGGCAGCTGCGGCGCAACGAGCATGAGCCCCAGGACAATACCGATGACAGGCGTGCCGCCGAATTTCTTCATCGTCGACCAGCAGACGAGCGCCGGCAGGAAAGCAAACGCCGTATCCGTCAGGATCTGGCTCATGAGCACGAGGTTGTCACTCATCTCGACGCCGAGGTTCTGGAGCATGCCGCGCAGCCCCATGAAAAGACCGGTAGCAACGAGCACAGGAATGATCGGCACGAAGACGTCGCCGAACGTGCGCGAGATTTTCTGCGCCGTCGTCATCTGCTCGTATGCAGCTTCCTTGTTGGAGCCGCCCGCGAGCGCGGGATTCATGCCGACGAGCACATCGTAGACCTTGTTGACGAAGCCCGTGCCGAGAATGATCTGGTACTGTGCAGCCGCGAAGAACTGCCCCTTGACGCCGTCGATGTTCTCGACCGCCTTGTCCTCGATCTTATCCTTGTCGTTCAAGATCAGCCGCAGACGCGTCGCACAGTGCTCGGCGGAGCGGATGTTCGCCATGCCGCCGATGTGGTCGAGAATCTCTCGCGCCACACGCTCCTCAGCGCTCATCGAGGCGTAAGCAGGATTCGGTCCTGCCGCAGCCGGCGCAGGCGCTGCCGCCTCACTTGCCTCTTCCGCGCCTTCGCCCGGCGAGGCGACTTTCTGCTCACCGAGCGAGAGCGTAATCGTGCCGTAGTCCGCCGCATTCGTCACGACGACGGGCGTCGTCGTATCGTAACCGGCCGCGCGGATTGCCGCCTCGTCAAACTCGATGAGGAGATCGCCCTTCTTGATCTGCGCCCCCTGTTCCACATGCGCCGTGAAGTGCTTTCCTTCAAGATTCACCGTGTCAAGACCGACATGAACGAGCAGATCGACGCCGTCCGACGAGTGAAGCCCGATTGCGTGCTTCGTCGGAAAGAGCACCGTGACCTCGCCGTCGAACGGAGCGCGAACCTTGCCCTGCGGATTTTTCACCGCTGCGCCGCGTCCCATGGCCTCGCTGGCGAACGCAGGATCGTTGACCTCCTTGAGAGCGATGAGCTCGCCCTCCAAGGGGCTTTCCAACAATAATTCCGCCATTCCCATTCCCCTTTCTCTGCGAAGCATTGATAATTTCAGCCCCGCCGTCTCGACACAAAAAGCATGAAACGCCTGCTGCCAAGCCGGAGAGCTTCATTTTATCAGTGTTTCCTGTGAAATCGGTCTCATAACTCCATTCTTATCTTACCCCGTACAAGAATTATTGTCAATAGATTAGAAAGAACTTTCGCTTACTATCTATCGAAAAGAGTTTTCCCACGCCTTTGACGCATACGCCGCTATGTTATATTACCCGGAAGAAACATCGAACCGGCCTTGAAAGCTTCAGCACGCCGCCAGAAGAGCGCTCCGAAGTCGCGCACCCAAGACCCGCCTCGCCCTCGTCGCTCCCGGACGCTTCACCCCCACCATTTTACCTACAGACCAGACGGCTGCATATAGAGCGAAGAGCCACTGCACAGCAACTGCCGTACAGTGGCTCTTCGCCTCGTCCAACCGTTTCATTTCCATCATCGGGACGGCCACCTCGACACCGCTTTCCGGTCACACACCGTCTCCTTGCAGCTTCCCCGCTTTACACCTTCAAAGCATCGCCTTATACCGTTCCTGCTCCGCTTTCGGAATCGCCAGTGCATCCATCGCTTTTTCCGCCGTCAACTGCAAGTTAGCCATAAGGCTGCGAATAGAAAAAATACGCTCCGTTTCCTTGCCACGCTCCATGCCACGCTCCATGCCGCGCTCCATACCACGCCTCTCAGCCTCATTTGTAAGCATTTCCATCGCCCTGCACATCACCGCCACCCCTTTCTCATTTTCCTTAAAGTAGCGCACACGTTCTGCCAATACAGCATAATACATATCCGCTGCTTGCGTACAGCGAAAATCGTGCATCAGTTTTCCCAACGGCGTATCTTGTCCTGCCATCGAACTATTGATATAAATGATATGCGATCCATCGCAAAAAGTTTTATTGCTGCCTTCAATCATGCGCCGAACCATATACATCGGCTGCCCATCACCAAGCACATCCGTCTCTGTGATAAAGATTACATAAGACTCCGGCAGATTTTCATAGTCTTCACCCGCCAAAAGTACATTGGCATCCATAATGCTGCTATGATACCTCGCTCTACGCTCTGCCGCACCCTTTTCTGCACGCTGGATCTCGATATTGAATTCCTTTCCATCAGCAAACGCATGAATATCCAAGCGCACACTGCGTCCCTGAAGATTTTTCAGCGTATCCTGCGTAATCGCCTTTGTCGCCTTAATATTCGGCTTGTTCAGAATAATTTGCAGAACCAAATCCACACATTCCAAGCTGTCTTGAAAAACCACCGTCATGAAATCATCATCCAGCAATCGAAATCCTGCCAGCACCGTCAGAAACTTTTGCCGCCACTCTTCTTTCTCATCCCAATCCATAAGCTTTCCCCCGTCTTATTTCCTCCATTATACTATGAAGCCCTTCCTCTTTACAAGCAAGCCCGGAACGCTTGGCAAAAGCTGTGCGGCGTACACAGCATGATCATGCAGTCAAACAAAAAAACAGGCGCCTTCACCGAAAAGGGGAGGACGCCTGTTTGCAATATTCGTTATTTCCCTCAGTCGCGCTTCTTGTTCATCCAGACGGGGATGTCGAAGTTGCTGAAGCTCGGGGCTTTCGGCATCGGGGTGTCGGGCTGGGGGGCGACGGGGCCTGCGCCGGGCTGACCGGGCTTGGCTGGAGCCGCAGCGGCGGGGCGTTGGATACCAATGGCATCGGTATCGAAGCCTGTCGCTATGACGGTGACGCGCACCGTTTCCCCGAGGGTATCGTCCAGCGAGGCGCCGAAGATGATGTTCGCGTCGACGTTGACAGCCTCCTGGATCGTGGAGGAGGCTTCGTTAACCTCGTACATGCTGAGGTTTTCCGCCGAACTCGAGATGTTGAGGAGCACGCCGTGTGCCCCCTCGATGCTCGTCTCAAGGAGCGGCGACTCGATGGCAAACTTGGCCGCAGCCACAGCGGCATTCTCTCCTGTAGCCTCGCCGATGCCCATGAGAGCCGAACCGGCGTTGCTCATGATGGACTTCACATCAGCAAAATCGAGGTTGATGAGTCCCGGCACGGCGATGAGATCAGAGATGCCCTTGACGCCTTGGCGCAGGATATCGTCGGCAAAGCTGAAGGCGTCCATGATGGAAGTCTTCTTGTCGACGACCTGCAGAAGCCGGTCGTTCGGAATCGTGATGATCGTATCGACATGCTGCTGGAGCTTCGAAATGCCCGCCTCGGCTTTCTTTTGGCGCAGACGCCCCTCAAAGCCGAAGGGACGCGTCACAACGCCAACGGTCAAGGCGCCGATTTCCCTCGCGCACTCGGCAACGACGGGGGCAGCGCCCGTGCCTGTGCCGCCGCCCATGCCGGCGGTGACAAAGACCATATCCGCGCCCTGGAGGGACTGGATAATGTCGTCGCGGCTCTCCTCAGCCGCCTGCTCGCCAATCTCGGGGCGTGCGCCCGCGCCTAGGCCGCGCGTAAGCTTCTCGCCGATCTGTATGCGCTTCGGCGCCATCGCGTGCAAAAGCGCCTGTGCATCCGTATTGACAGCGATGAACTCCACCCCCTGGAGCCCCGCTGAAATCATGCGGTTCACGGCATTGCTGCCGCCGCCGCCCACGCCAATGACCTTGATCTTGGCAAATTGGTCGTAACCCATATCATCCAATTCTATCACTATAGCAACCCCCATATTACAGTATGGTCCGTCATCCCGACCACCCTTTGCGGCAGAGAGACTGGTATTCGCAAAAGCCATATCGCCAAAACCGCGATTCATGACCGCCCAAGCGGCGCATAAACCAAGGTTCTCAGATATTTTATCATTATTTTAATTGTTGCGCCATAAAAAAATTATGAAAATAGTCGCTTTTCCTATCTTTTTTCTTTCCCAGGAGCCATTCAGCCCTTCTTTGCAAAAAAATGGCGGCGCAGAATCGCCAGGTTCTGGAAAATGCGCAGGCCGAAGGCCAGGAGCGCCACATAGTAGAGGTCGATGCCGAGGCGATCGCCGATGTAGACGAGGAAAGCGGCCATGAGCGCGTTCATGAAAAAGCCCGAGATGAATACGGCGTTGTCAAAATGATTTTCCGAAGCTGCCCGAAGGCCGCCGAACACGGAGTCGAGCGAGGCCAGCAATGCAACAGAGGAGAGCTTTGCATAGGCAAACGGCACTGTCAGCGGCGAGAGCATACCGACGGCAATGCCGAGAACGAGACCGAGAACCGGCAGGATCATGATGCATCCCCCTTTTCTTCCGAAAGAGATTCGATTGCCTGCGCGTACTTGAACGAGGCCGCCCCCTTGTAACTGGGAACCTCGACGCGCTCCTCTTTCTTCACATCGATCTGTATGCCCCAGACCTTCAGTGTATCCTCGACGCCGCCGCGCATCTTGATCGATTTTTCGAGGCTCTCGGGATCGCCGATCGCCCGAATCTTATACGGCGGCGCCGAGCGCACATTATTGACGGAAAGCGTCGGACCCGCACAGCGGATCTCAGAGGTGCCCGTAAGGCGCTGCCCGTTGATGGAGATGGCTTCCGCGCCTGCGGCGCGCAGTTCGTTGATGACGCGCAGCAAATCGTCGTCATGGATGAGGTAGAGGTTCGGATTCTCACCGGCCTTCGATGTCGCCTTGCTGTCGTCGAGCGTCACCGTGACCCCCGGACCGGCCAGCGGCGTGAAGCCGCCCTTCATGCGCAGATAATCGTTGCTCGGACCATCCGGCTGTTCTTTCGCGCCCTTGAGCTCTTCCTGCAGTCGGTCGCGCTCCTTCTCCGTCTCGATGAGACGGGCGGCAAGCTCCTCGACGCGCTGCTGCGAGACGGACTGGCGCATGTCCTCCGTCGCGCGGAACTGCACGGCCAGCATGAAGCCGAGCACCATGCAGACACAAGCGATCGACCAGCGTCCCTGCTTGAAATTGATCATAAAGATGAACACCTCTTGCGATAAATTATTGCTTGATTTTGATAAAGGGTGCGGTGAACTTGAAATCGACATACTCGACGGGGCGTTTCGTCACTTCGAGGTCGACGATGAAGCTGTCGGTCAGATGCGCTTTTTCCTCAAGTCTCTCGAGGCGGCCGAGACGGATCTGCACGCCGCCTGTCGTATAGGCCATGACGTCGTTCGGGTTCTTCAGCGACACTTCCGAAATCTGCCCGTTCGTTTCGGGCTTCATGGCGTAGAGATAGACGAGCGCTGCCTTGAGATTTTCGTCGGTGGTCGTATCCCCGATGTAGATATCCGTGAGCTTGATGCCTGTAATCATAGGGATGGACATTTTCTTCAGCGTCTTATAGGCGTCGATGACCGTGCCCTCACGGTCGAGGTCTACGTAGCCGAAATCGCAGTCGACTGTCGCCACAGGACGGCGCTCCGTCACCTGGATTTCCAGCGTCGAGGGCAGGGAACGACGCACGACGGCCTGCTCCACGCGCAGATCTTTCATCAAAAGCTGTGCCATCTCCGCCGTACGCACCTGAAAGAGCGGCACGCCGGGATAGACGCCGGCAACGCGGCAAATATCTTCCTTCGGCATATAGTGGTTGCCCAGGACGCGAACCTCACGCACAGAAAAAAGCGGCGAGTAGACAACGACGCCGAGGACGATGCCGGAGCACACCAGGAAAAGGAAGCCCTTTAGAACACGGCGCGGACTTCTGCGGCGCACGACGACCTGCGATTCATACGTCTCCGGCTCTGTCGGCCTGTCTGCTCCCATCGCTGTCGCCTCCTTTCGCCCTGTGCCTTATTATACCACGTTTTTTCCCCGCCGCGCGCTTTTCCGTCTTTTTTATAGGAAGCGCTGATAAAATGAAGCCGCCCAGATTTGCACAGATGCGCTGTACCTATCAAGGAGACAAACCGGGGGCGCAGCAATGCTACGTCGAGGATTTGTCGACGACGAGAGGACAGCGCAGATGTGTGAAGATGGGTGCCTGAATTTATCAGTGATTCCTATATCCCGCCATTTCCAGCAGACGCTCACAGAGCTCGGGAAAGGCAACTCCCATGGCACGGCCGGCGTCCGGCACGAGCGAAGTCTCCGTCATGCCCGGCATGGAATTGATTTCGATGACATACGGCGTCATATCCTCCGCCAGCATCATATCGGCACGGGCGACGCCGCGGCAGCCGCAGGCGCGGAAGGCTGCGACGGCGAGTTCCTGCACGCGCTTTGTCACTTCCGGCGGAATTTCAGCGGGAACGATATGTGTCGAGGCGCCTTTCGTGTACTTACTCGCATAGTCGTAGCGTCCCGAAACCGTCGTGATCTCGATGACGGGGAACGCCTCCGCCTTTTCCTCATTGCCCCAAACGGCGACGGTCAGCTCCCGTCCCCGGATAAATTCCTCTACAAGAATCGTGTCATCGTAGCGAAACGCATCGGAAAGAGCCGCAGCCAGCTCCGCCTCTTTCTCCACGATGACGACGCCGATGCTCGATCCCTGCGACGAAGCCTTGACGACGACGGGCAGGGAGAAGTCGGCGAGGATCCGCGCTTCCAGTCCTGCCTCGCGCTCGAAGCGATGAAACGTCGCCGAACGCGGCGTCGAAATTCCTGCGCCTAAAAAGACACGCTTGGACAGCACCTTGTCCATCGTGACGGCAGCCGCGAGAACGCCCGATCCCGTATAGGGTATGCCGAGCATATCGAGCGTTCCCTGTAAGACCCCATCCTCCCCATACTTGCCATGCAGAGCGTTGAACACAATGCTGCAGCCGCTCTTTTGAATGGCCTCGGGAAAATGCGGCGGATCAAGCTCCATGGGCTCAGCCGCATATCCCTTTTCCTGCAGCGCATCGACAATGGCCCTGCCCGTGCGGCGCGAGACTTCCGCCTCCGTCGAGGGGCCGCCCATGACGACGACGATCTTTTCCTGCCTCATTGCTTCGTTTCCCTCTCTTCCAAAAGCGCCACGAGCTCCTCGCCCGTCTTCCAGATATCGCCCGCCCCCATCGTGAGGATGATGTCGCCCGGCTGCGCCAATGCGGCGAGATGAGCTGCGACCGCTTCCCGCGCAGGGATATAGGTGACGTCCTGCCCTGTCGCGGCGCGAACCGCATCGAGTATCGTACGCCCCGAAATGCCGGGCAGCGGCGTCTCTCCCGCCGCATAAACATCCGTCAAGACGAGGATGTCCGCCTCACGGAAAGCGCCGCCGAATTCATTGGCGAGCAGCTTCGTCCGCGAATAACGGTGCGGCTGGAAAGCACAGATGATGCGGCGCGGTTTTGTCTGGCGCGCCGCAACGAGCGTCGTCTCGATTTCCGTCGGATGATGCGCGTAATCGTCTACGACCCAGATATCCCGGATGCGCCCTTTCGTCTGGAAGCGGCGTTTAGCCCCATGGAAGAGAGCCAGTCCCTGCGCCATTTGCGGCACCGTAAGGCCGATGGAAAGTCCCGTGACGATGGTGGCCAGCGCGTCGAGCACGTTGTGGCGGCCGGGAAGATTGAGCCGCACGCGGCCGAGGTCATCCGCTCCATGCAGCACGGAAAAATCCACACCCGCGCCGTGCATCTCGAGCTTGCCCGCACGGTAGTCAGCCGGATGATCGATGGCGTAGGAAATATATTTCACATCGAGTTTCTCAGCCATTTCACGCACATTTTCGTTGTCGAAACAAAGGATGGCATGGCCGCCCGGCTTGATGCTGCCGACGAACTCGCGGAACGCCTTGCAGATGTTGTCGAGCGTGCCGTAGTGATCGAGATGATCGTCCTCGATGTTCGTGACGACGGCGATATGCGGGCGAAGCTTCAGGAAGGAGCCGTCGCTCTCGTCCGCCTCGGAAACGAGGTAATCGCCCTTGCCAAGCTTCGCATTGCCGCCGAGGACATCGACCTCGCCGCCGATGATGATCGTCGGCGATATGCCCGCATGATCGAGCGCGACCCCCAGCATGGAAGTCGTCGTCGTCTTGCCGTGCGCCCCGGCGACGGCAATGCCTTTCGCCGCATTGAGGAGCGCCGCATTGATGTCGGAGCGATGAAAACGGCGGATGCCAAGGCGCGCGGCCTCGACAATTTCGGGGTTGTCTTCGGGAATGGCGCTGGAGACAACGATAGCCTCGGCGCCCCGGATGTTCTCCGCGCGGTGCCCCTTGTATATGGTCGCGCCAAGTTCCCGAAGCTGCTCGGTCAAAGGCGACGAGCCGAGATCCGAGCCGGTCACCCTGCAGCCCTTTGCGAGCAGGATATGCGCCAATGCGCTCATGCCCGCCCCGCCGATGCCGACAAAATGTATCTTATGGATGTCTTTCAGCAACAAATTCCCCTCCTGCTACTTTCCGGTCCGCTTCCTGCGTCCCGTGTCCTTCTATCGCTTCGCGAGCCCCAGCACCATGTCCGCAATATCGTCGGCCGCCTGAGGACGTCCGAGGGAACGGCTGCTTTGCGCCATGCGGCGGAGTACATCCTCTTCCTTCAGAAGTTCTCCGAGCAGCGCCGCAAGCGTTTCCGCTGTGAGATCGCGGTTCAATATGACGCGTGCCGCGCCCGCTTTTTCGAGGGCGCGCGCATTATGCTCCTGGTGGTTTTCCGCTGCAAACGGATACGGCACGAGAATCGCCGGCACGCCGCGCGCCGTCAGCTCGGCAAGCCCCGTCGCGCCTGCACGGAAAATGGCGAGATCCGCCATGGCCAAGGCTTCCGGCATATCGTAGAGGTACGGTTCCACCCGCAGATGCGGAAAACGCTCGAGATCGGCGCCCGCTTCCCGCAGCCGCCGCATGACGTCCTCGTACTCCCCCTTGCCCGTGACGAGCAGGTACTGCACCTGCGGATATTCCTGCGCCTGTTTCAGCACGCCGACCATGGCGCGATCGATGCTCCTCGCCCCGCGGCTGCCGCCTGAGACGAGCACCATGCGCCGCGCGGAATCGAAACCGAACTTTTCAAACGCCTTCTCACGGTTCGCCGTCATGACCTCGCGGCGGATCGGGTTGCCCGTGAACACCGTCTTTTCCCGCGGAAAATGTGCCAAGGCTTCTTCCATGCCGACCGCGATTCGCGTCACAAACTTCGCAAGGATCTTGTTCGTGACGCCGGGCACGACATTCTGCTCCTGGATCAGCGTCGGCACATGCGCGAAGCTCGCGGCCATGAGGATCGGCCCGCAGACATATCCGCCCGTGCCGATGACCGCATCCGGACGGAATCGGCGCACGATTGCCGCCGCTTCCGCGAGGCCGTGCACAGCGCGTCCGAGGCGCACGATGTTCGACGGCGAAAAGCCGCGCTTGAGCCCCTCGATGTCCACCGTTTCGAAAGGGATGCCCTCCTTCGGGATGATGTCGGCCTCCAGTCCCTTCTTCGTGCCGACGTAGAGGAATTCCGCCCCCTTTTCCTTCTCCGCTATCGCGCGCACCAGCGTCAGCGCGGGATATATATGGCCGCCCGTGCCGCCGCCCGATACGATGATCTTCATGCCTGACTGTCCCCTCCATGCCTTTTTCTGCCGCTTTTGTGCGCCTCTTTCCTGTCGCACAAAACCGACGGCTCATACAAGTCCATGCACCAGTTTTTTGAACACCTCTCCCCGCTCCTCGTAGCTGTCGAACATGTCGAAGCTCGCACAAGCCGGCGAGAGCAGCACGACGGCCGGCGGCTTTGCCAGGCGATAGGCGATGTCGACCGCCGTCTTCATCGAATAGGCCGCATCGTGAATATGTTCCGTCGGGAAACCTGCGGCGCATGCTTCCTTGTGAAAGCGCAGCGCCGCATCGCCGACGAGGATGAGTTCGTCGCAGCGCTCTTTCACGAGGTGCATGAACGCCCCGAGATCCGTCATCTTGTCGTCGCCGCCGGCGATGAGGATGATATGCGCCGGGAAAGTCTCCAAAGCCTTGATCGCGGAGTCCGTGTTCGTAGCCTTGGAATCATTGTACCAAGGGACGCCCGCGATGTCCACAACATACTCGATGCGATGCTCAACTCCCTTGAAGGAGCGAAGCACGCGGCGAATCGCCTCGGGAGCGACGCCCGCGAGATACGCCATCGCCGCCGCTGCAAGCGCGTTTTCCACATTGTGCGCTCCCTTGATGCCGAGCTCCGCCGTCGTGACGAGAGCGATCTCCGCGCCCCCATGACGCAGTGTGAGCATATCGCCCAAGAGCACCGCGCCCTCTTCCAGCGCTTCTTGCCGACTGAAGAAAAAAACGGGGCAGGCGGCGCGTTCCTTCATCGAGCGCGTCCTCTCGTCGTCATGGTTCAGGACGAGCCAGTCTCCCTCCGCCATCTCTCGGAAAAGACGCTCCTTCATCGCTTGATAAGTCTCCATCGAGCCATGGCGCGCCAGATGATCGGGCGTCACATTGAGGACGGCGGCAATCTTCGGGCGGAAATGCTCCGTCGCTTCCATCTGATAACTCGAGATCTCGGCGGCCAGCGCGCCGCCCGTGCCGATCTCGCAGGCGGCCTCGGAAAGCGGGTAGCCGATGTTTCCGCCGACGCGCGTCTTTTCTTTGCCAAATTTTTCCGCGAGCAGCAGTCCCAGGAGCGTCACGGTCGTCGTCTTGCCGTTCGTTCCCGTCACCGCATAAATCGGCGACTTTGCGAGGCTCGCCGCAAGCTCCACTTCGCTCGTCACGCGTATGCCCCGCTTCACGGCCTCCTGGGCAAGCGGTATGCGAAGGGGCACGGCGGGCGAGAGCACGACGAGATCCGTTCCGTCGAGAAGCGCCGCTTCCTGCGGACCGAAGGCCAGTGCAATGCCCGCCTCGCGCAGTCCCCCGAAATCGTACTTGAGAGCCTCCTCCGGCTTCGCATCCGAAAGGGTGACGACAGCACCGAGCCTTTTCAGAATCCTCGCCGCTGCAAAACCGCTGACGCCCGCCCCGATGACGAGCGCCTTTTTTCCTGCAAAATTCATATCGAGCCGCAATTTGAAGCCTCCTAACGCAGCAAAGAAATGCCGAGAACCGCACAGAGCGCGCCTGCAAGCCAGAAAACATGCACGACGCGTTCTTCCTTCCAACCCTTGAGCTCAAAGTGGTGATGGATCGGGCTCATGAGAAAGACGCGCTTGCCCGTTGTCTTGAAGGAAATGACCTGAATGATGACGGAGAGCGCCTCGATGACGAAGACTGCGCCGATGACGACGAGCAGCAGCTCCGTATGCGTGAGAATGCCGAGCGCGGCAATCGCGCCGCCGAGCGCGAGCGATCCCGTATCGCCCATGAAGACGCGCGCCGGATGATGGTTGAAGCGCAAAAAGGCACAGGAAGCCCCCGCAACGGCCGCCGCGAAAGCAGCAAGTCCCGGCGAAGAAAACGCGAGCGCCGCAAAGATGTAGGCGACAGCCGCCGCCGTCACCGTACCGGCCGCTAGACCATCGAGGCCGTCCGTGAGATTCACCGCGTTGCTCGTGCCGACGAGCACGAAGAGGACGAGCGGATAGTAGAGGACGCCGATATCCAGTTCCGTCTGCAGGACGGGCAGCCAGACCGTGGTGTCGATGCCCAGTCCCTGCCGCGCGAAAAACGCGACGACGACGGCGATGACGATCTGGCCGAGGAGCTTTTGACGCGCCTTGAGCCCGAGATTCCTCTTTTTGACGACCTTGATATAGTCGTCGAGAAAGCCGAGCGCGAAGTGGCCGAGCATCACGAAGAGCGCGAGCAGCACTTCGAGCGTCAAGGGCGCGGCGAAGAGCGTCGCCAGCGTCGCTGCACCTATGATCATGATGCCGCCCATCGTCGGCGTGCCGCTCTTCGCCTGATGGCTCTTCGGCCCCTCTTCGCGTATGCTCTGCCCGAACTTGAGCTTGTGCAGCTCCGGTATCACGAAAGGACCTGTCAAAAGCACAAGGAAGGCGGCAATCGCTGCCGCCGTCACAATATAAAGCGTGGACACATTCACTTCGATCATTTACGCTCTGCTTCCTCCCCGAGCTCCTTTTTCAAAAGCCCGATAATCTCATCCATCTTCATGCCGCGCGATCCCTTGAAAAGCACCGCATCGCCGGGATGCAGAAGCTCCCGCAGCAGGCGCGCCGCCTCCTCGTGCGAGGCGGTGCGCCGCACGAACGGCACGCCGCCCCTTTCGGCAGCTTCCGCGATAAAGCGGCTCTCTGCACCGCGCGTCAGGACAGCGGCGAAACCGCGCCGCGCCGTCTCCTCGCCGACACTCTCGTGCCCGCTTTGCGCCGCCTTTCCCAGCTCAAGCATGTCGCCCAAAACAGCGATCTTGCGTCCCGCATGCATCTCCGCCAGCGTCTTGACGGCGGCGCGCGTCGAGCTCGGGCTCGCGTTGTAAGCATCGTTGATGAAGATGTACGGACCGACCTTCTCGACGGCGAAGCGCATCCGGCTCTCCAACGGCGAAACAAGGCCGCGGCGGATTTCCGCCAGCGACAGGCCGAGCACGCGCGCCACCGCAATGGCCGCAAGCGCGTTTGACACATTATGGCGGCCGAGCATCGGCAGGAAGAGCTCGTGACGCTCCTTTTTGCCGCGCTCGTTCCTGAACTCGAGCATAAAGCGCATGCCGCCTTCCGCATGGCCGACGGCCACGCCGCGCACATCGGCGCCCGCGGCAAGGCCGAACGTCACGACGCGGACTCCCTCGCCCGCCTTCTCGCGCATGGCCGCGACGCGTGCATCGTCCGCATTCAGGATGACCGTGCCGCCCGGTGCGACGGCCTCGACGAGCTCCGCCTTCGCCTTCGCAATATTTTCGATGGAGCCGAGAAGCTCCATATGAACCTCGCCGACATTCGTCACAATGGCGATATCGGGCTTCGCCAACGGCGCCAGCGCCGCGATCTGCCCGAGCCCCCGCATACCGATCTCGACGACGGCGGCTTCATGTTCTTCGCGCAAGCCGAGAAGCGTCAGCGGCAAGCCGACCTCGTTGTTGTAATTCGCCGCCGTCTTCTGCACATGGAAGCGTGCTCCGAGCACGGCGGATACAAGCTCCTTCGTCGTCGTCTTGCCGTTCGACCCCGTGATGGCGACGACGGGAATCGCGAACTTCCTGCGCCAGACAGCCGCAAGCTGCTGGTAGGCCGCAAGCGTATCCTTCGCCTTGAGGACGACGCCCTTCGGCGGCAGCTTCTTTTTCGCTGTATCCTCCGCCACGAGCACGCCCGCCGCGCCCTTTGCCGCAGCCTCCGCAGCGAAATCCGCTCCGTCGAAACGCTCTCCCTTGAGCGCCACGAAAAGCGCCCCCGGCACGATCCGACGCGTATCCGTCACGACATCGGAGAATACGGCATCCTTCGCGCCGCGCACAAGGGAAATGCCCGTATCCTGCAGCATATCGCCGAGCGAAAAGCGCATAGCAAGGCGCCTGCGCTTTTCGGCAACAGCCTCGCGCGCCGTTTCCCTATCGTCAAAATGGATGGTGCGATCCCGCAGGATCTGGTAATCCTCGTGACCCTTGCCCGCGATGACGACGATATCGTCCTTCTCCGCCAGCGCGACGGCGCGGAAAATGGCCTCGCGCCGTTCCGTGATCTTCTCGTGCCGCTTGCTGCCGATCTTTTCCCGCACGCCCCTCTCCACCTCGGCAAGAATTGCCTCGGGATCTTCCGTGCGCGGGTTGTCCGAAGTTGCGATGACGATATCGGAGAGCTGCGCCGCTATGCGCCCCATGATGGGACGCTTCGTGCGGTCGCGGTCGCCGCCGCAGCCAAAGACGGTGATGATGCGCCGCCGAGCAATGCGGCGCGCCGTTTTGAGGATGTTTTCCAAGCCGTCGGGTGTGTGGGCATAGTCGACGATGACGGAAAAATCCTGCCCCGCATCGACAAGCTCGAAGCGCCCCGGCACGCCCTGAAACGCCCCGAGCGCCCGCTGGATCACCGCAGGCGCAATGTTTTCAGCCAGCGATGCGCCGACAGCGGCCATGACGTTGTAGACATTGAAGATGCCCGTGACGCCGAGTGAAAGCTCCATTCTGCCAAAAGCCCCGGACAGCACAAAATCCATGCCTCGCGCATGGACATGTATATTCTCGGCGCGAAGATCCGCCTCCTGTTCGATGGCATACGTCATAGGGCGGCATTTCGCGTGCTCGAGCATCACAGCGCCCGCCGCATCGTCGATGTTGACGACAGCCGTCTTCCCTTCTTTCACGCCCGGCTCGCTCACATGCTCAAAAAGCCGCGCCTTTGCCGCCCGGTAATTTTCCAAGGTCTTGTGGTAATCGAGATGGTCCTGCGTGAGATTCGTGAAAACCGCCGTGTCAAATTCGATGCCCGCCACACGGTTTTCCGCCAGCGCATGGGACGACACCTCCATCACGACGACGTCCATGCCGCACCGCGCCATCCGGGCGAGCGTACGCTCCAGCGACACGACGTCAGGCGTCGTGTTGTGAACCGGCAGGGCCTCGTCCTCGATGAGGATCTGAATCGTGCCGATCAAGCCGACCTTGAGACCAGCCTCGCGCAGGATGGCGCGCGTCATGTAGCTCGTCGTCGTCTTTCCGTTCGTGCCCGTGATGCCGATGATGCGCATCCTGCGCGCCGGATAATCGTGGAAAAAGGGCACGATCTTTTCCAGCGCCTCCTGCAGACGCGGTACGCGCAGAACAGCCGCCGCTCCCTCGGGCACGGCGATATCGCGCTCTGTCAGAACCGCCCGCGCACCCTGCGCTACGGCTCGGCCGATAAAGGAATGGCCGTCGACATGGAGCCCTTCGATGGCGACAAACAGCGTATCTTTGCCCACCTCGCGCGAATCCTGCACGATATCCGCGATTTCCGTCGTGCCATCCCCCTTGATCTCGGCGCCCGCAACAAGCGCCGCCAAATCGGCCAGTTTCTTCATTCTCTGCCTCCCCGTTCTGCAGCCATTTTTGCATCCATGCCCTGACGGCATCCCTTCTCACCTCTGCCGCAGCGTTTTGCCGCCTGCTCCGGCTTTCTCTACGGACGTCCGTCCGTCGCGAAATAGACGTTTTTCGGCGTGCTCATGCCGAGCTTGTCCGTCGCGATGCGGCGGATGCGTTCGGGCGATTTCATCTGCGCGATCTCGATCTTCAGATGCTCATTCTCCTTCTCAAGCGCCTGCGCCTGCTGCTGAATCTGCACGAGATCGTAGCCGCGGCTCGCCGTGATGCCGCTCCGTATCGTGATCGCCATCGCCATCACGCAGATCAGCGCGAGCAGCAGGAAGCAGCGGGAGCGCAGATGCGTGTTGAGCGTCGACCGCCTTTTTATCAGGGGCGGCTTCTCCTCCCTCGGCTGCGGCTTGGGCAGCTCCTCGTAGTACTCGTATTCCTCCTGCCTTGCAAGCATCTGCTTCTCCTCCCTTCCTGAAACTCCATTTCTGCAAACAAACTTCTTCCTGCGCCGTCATGTGCGCGGCAGTTTCTCCGCCGCGCGCAGCTTCGCGCTCTTGGCCCTGGGATTCACCTCGACTTCCGCTGCCTCCGGCTTGTGCGCCCTGCCCAGGAGCCTCAGCTCCGGCTCGTGCCCGCAGACGCAGACGGGCAGACCCGGCGGACAGATGCAGCCGCGCGCGAGCTCCCGCAAAGTCGTCTTGGCGATGCGGTCCTCCAGGGAGTGGAACGTGATGACGGCGATGCGCCCACCGGGCGCCAGCGCCTTCACCGCCGCCCGCAGGCTGTCGCCCAGTATGCCGAGCTCGTCGTTTACCTCGATGCGCACGGCCTGGAAAACGCGTTTCGCCGGATGTCCGACGGCGGCGCGGCGCACGCTCTTCGGCACGGCGCGGCAGATGACGTCGACAAGATCGCCCGTCGTCTCGATGGGCCGCTCCGTGCGGGCCGCAGCGATGAATGCGGCGATGCGCTTCGCCCAGCGTTCTTCCCCGTAGTCGCGGAAGATGCGGCAAAGCTCGGCTTCGCTGTAGTCATTGACAACCTCGCGTGCGGAAAGGCAGCGCGTGCGATCCATGCGCATATCGAGCGGCGCATCCTGCATGTAGGAAAACCCCCGCTCCGCCGTATCGATCTGATGCGACGAAACGCCGAGATCGAAGAGTGCACCGTCGACATGGTCTACGCCCAGGCTTTCCAGCACCCCCGCAAGCGCACTGAAATTCGACTTCACGATATCGACGCGGCAGGAAACGCCGGCCAGCCGCTCCCTTGCCGCCGCAAGCGCCGCCTCATCTTGATCGAGGCCGATGAGCCGGCCCCTTGCGGAAAGCCTCTCGGCGATGCGCCGCGCATGGCCTGCGCCGCCAAGCGTGCAGTCGAGATAGATGCCGTCCGGCTTCACATCCAGCGCCGCAATCGTCTCCGCGGGCAATACGCTCGTGTGCTCAAACCCCATGCGTCACCTCAAATCCCGAGATCCGTCAGCGTCTCCGCAATCTTCGTGACCATTGGGTTCACCTCGTCGTTGTAGGAATCCCAAGCCGCGCGGCTCCAGATTTCAGCACGCGTCATGACGCCGTTCAGGACGACGTCCTTCTTGAGCTCCGCGTAGGCGCGCAGATTGCTCGGCACGAGGAAGCGCCCCTGCTTGTCAAGCTCAAGCTTTCGCGCCCCCGCGAAGAAAAAGCGGGCGAAAGCGCGTGCCTCCGGCTTTGACATCGGAAGCTCCTTGAGTTTCGCCGCAAGGCGTTCCCATTCTTCCTCACCATAGAGGAAAAGGCAGTTGTCAAGACCCTTCGTGATGACAAACGACGCGCCGAATTCCGGACGAAAATCAACCGGCAGGATCACGCGCCCTTTCGCGTCGATCGTATGCATGTACTCGCCCATCAACATTTCGTTTGCCACCTCCTGTCTATATTAAACCACATTTCCCCACTTTTCGCCACTTTTTTGCCTAGTTTTAATTCTTCCTTTCTCGTCATTTTCCTGCTTCTCTTTGAGATTTTTTCAAAAGCAAATGCAAAAAACAGCTTTCGCGCCGGAAAACACAAGGGCTTTGCGCGGATCCGCCGCAGCGGGCAGCCATGCGTTGCCCCAATCCCAAGGCAATCGCATCCTAGGCATAAAGAAGCAGCCCCGCGCCGATGGCACAAGGCTGCTTCTTTCATCGATTCAATTTTATCTTCCTGCGGGAGAGCCGCCTCCCGTCAGCGCTTCACCCAGCCGAAACGCTCGAAGGCGGGGAGGTACCTCATGCGCTCCTGGAACGAGCGCTCCGTGTTCTCCGTATGAAAGATCGGGATGCGGTCGAGCGCGTAGAGGTTGCTCGCGCGGTCCGTGTTGCCGTAGCGCACGGTGAACGCCATCTTGTAGCCCGCCTCCTGCACGAGGCTTGCGATATGGAGATTATAGGCGCCCGTCGGGTAGGCGAAGCAGGTGACCGTCTTGCCGAGCTTTTCCTCAATCAAACGCTTCGAGGCGGCCAATTCCTCCTTGGCCTCATCGTCGGAAAGGTCGGTCAGGGCGCGGTGCGTCATCGTATGTCCCTCGACGGAAATGCCGTTCGCTTCCATCTCACGCAGCTGATCCCAGGTGAGATAGCCCTTCTTCTTGCTGATAAAGCCTGCCACGACGAGAACCGTCGCCTTCAAGCCATACTTTTTCAGAATCGGGTACGCCTTTTCGTAATTGTCCACATAGCCGTCGTCAAACGTGATGAGCACCGGCTTCGCCGGCAGCTCCGCGCCCTCTGTCAGGGCGGCATGAAGCTCGGCCGGCGTAATGGTCTCAAAGCCGTTGTTCTTGAGCCATACCATCTGCCGCTCGAAATCCTTCGGCGTCACGGCGAGCGACAGCTCCCTGTTGTCGACCATATGATAATTCAGGATGCGCACCTTCGGTCCCTGCTCCACATCCTGCGAGATGCGTGCGCGGATATCGCCCGTCCCCGCCGCCAGAAGCGGCAGGAGCACCAGCCAAAGCACCAGAAAAATCCGCAGCAGCCTTTTTCCCATCTGCCTCTCTCCCTCAATCCCGAGCCGCACGGCGCAACGTCAGAGAAGCGGCGCGTAAAAATCATCCGAGAACACATCCACATCGCGTTTCAGGACCGCATCGTAGAACCGTTTGCTCCCATAAAATCGCATACGATAGGCGAGATAGAACGCGATCTCACCCGCCGGCATGGAAATGCCCCTTTCCGCCCACGAGCCGGTCGGCGGAATGAACCGCCAGTCATCCGCTCCCACTTTTCCGGCATACATCTGCCGCAAATCCCAATTATAGAAGAAGCGCATCGTGCGCACCTGCGTGATCTCGCCTCTCCCACCGCTGTAAAAATCATTCTCATTACCGATGGCGCTTTTCGCCGTGATGACGTTCACCGCGATGATGTACTGCGGCGGCTCGTACTTCTGCACAACGAGCGATGTGCGGTCGACGTACCAGGCCACCCCCATATGCCCGTCGCAAAGAACGAGATTGTGATCGCCGTTCAGGTACGTCGGGTAGTTTGCAAGCGCCGTATGCGAGAGCGCAAACACAAAAAGTCCGATCAGCAGGGCAAAAAATCGTTTCATCGCAAGCACCTCCAGCAAGCTTCCATTTCTTGGTGATTCTATCTTTCCCGGCAGAATCCTTTCTTTCGCCTCACTTCAGGCAGGCTTCAAAAATAATCTGGTTTTTCAGCACCGTCGGGTTCGTCGTGTTGATCTCGGAAGCGCGGAAAAAAGCCTTCCATGCTTCCCGATATTTTTTTTGCCGCACCAGAGCGATGCCGATATTGTTCTGGGCGTTGGCCGACTGCGGCACGAGTTCCAGCACGCGCTCGAAGCTTCGTATGGCGGCCGCTTCCCTGCCTTCTTCCAGCTCCAGCACGCCGAGATTGTACCAGCCGTAGGCAAAGTCAGGGTGCTCGCGGACGAGTGTTTCATAGTCCTTCAGCGCCTTCTGCCTCTCGCCCCCCGCCACGCGGAAGAGGGCGCTGTCGTAGCGCGCCGCTGCGCTCTGCGGCGCAAGGCGCAGCGCGGCCTCGATATCCTGCGCTGCACCCTGCGCCTCGCCGCGCTTTTGGCGCACGATGGCGCGGTAAATGTAACGGGCGGCCGACGGCTCTTCCGCGAGCTTCCTTTCCGCAAAGGCGAGCGAGGCGTCGGACGCATCCGGCGCCTTCGCCTCGCGCCAGAGGAGCAGGATGTCCTGTCCATACGACGTGCCGGGCACAGCCCATACGCCGTTGAGACCCGTCCATGTCTTGACCTTGCCGTAAACATCCGTGCGGTATTGGCGCACCAGCTCATAGCGCGGATCGACGAGCGCTTCCTTGGGGCGCTCCGTCGTCGTATACGCCAGCAAGTGCTGGATGTGGGCGCGCACGCCGAGACGCGGCGTCGCAAAGCTCGCGCCCCTCACCTTGTTGCCCGTCGCGCCGAGGCCGCAGTAGTTGTTCTGCTCCGGCAGGACATCGCCGCCGTAGGCAAAGAAGCCCGTCTCCTTCAGTGCCTGACAGAGCGCGATGTCGGCGCGTATGCCCTCCGCGCCTGCCTCCTCGTAGTAAAAGCGCACGATGTCCCGAACGCTGCAGCCAAGCTTCGGTCTTGGATTGCGCCGTTCGATAAAAGCTGCCATCTGCTCCTGCGCAGCCTCGGCCTCGCCCAGGATAGCAAAGCTTTCAGGCGGCACCTCCTCTTCGAGGAGCGGCGCGGAAAGCGCCGGAGCAAGCGCGAAGCGCACCTCGTCCATAGCCTTCCCGTTGACCTCGCCCGGCAGCTCCCGCGCAAAGGAGGGGCGCACCATCGCTGCAGCGGCAGCCTCCGCCGCCCCGTCCGCAGATGCAGCAGACGCAGCGATGCCCGCGCCTCCTGCCGCGGCCGCCTCGCTCGCCGCAGGAAGCGAAAACGCCGTTCCCGCCGCAGCGAATACCGTCAGCCAAAGGGCGGCGCCGAGGCCCAGACGCCGCAGCGTCGTTTTCCTGTTCCTGCCGTCCCTCACGTCTTTTCCCCTCCGTCTTCCTGATCCTCGCCGTATATTTTCCAGCCGTTCCGCCCGGCGCGCTTCACCTCATAGAGCGCGTTGTCCGCCGCATGGAAAAGCTCATCGTACGTCGTGCCGTGCTGGGGTGCAAAGGCGATGCCAATGCTCACCGAAAGAAATGAGCGGTCATCCCGGATTTCCAGCTCGCGCGCCGCCGTCAGAAGCTGACGCGCCCGGCGCTGCACGACGCGGAAGCTCGTGACGTTCGTCATCAGCACCGTGAACTCATCGCCGCCGAAACGTCCGACGTAGTCGGAATCGCGGAAGATTCCCCGCGCCTCCTGTGCGAAGCGGCGCAGCACATCGTCACCGTACTGATGGCCGAGCGTATCGTTGACTTCCTTGAAGTGATCGAGATCCATGATGAAGAAGGCATGGAACGCCCCTTCCTTCAGCGGCAGTTTGAGCGTCTCCGTACACGCCGCACCGATGGAGCGCTTGTTCAGCAGCCCCGTCAGGGCGTCGACCTCAGCCTCTTGCTTGTAGACATCGCGCGCGCGCATCAATGTCTTTTGCTCGGCAATCGCCGCCTCAAGCTCCACGTTCTTCGCCAGCAGGATCTCCGACTGACGGCTCTGCAGGCGCGAGCGGTAGAAGAACGCCGCCGCCCCGAAGAGAGCAAGCAGGACGATGCTCACGAGCACGACCGTCTGCACCGGATAGAGCGCGACGATCGACGTCAGCGTCATGCGGCTCGTCATATGCGCGTTGACGATCTCCTGCACGCGGCGCGGATCGAGCTTCAGGATGCCCTTCGTCAGCACAGACTGCAGAATATGCGGCTGCGCGTTGGAAATGGCAAGGCTCACCGGAATCTCCGCCGAACGTCCCGCCAGGACGACAAGGCCCGGGTGCAGTGAGAGCAGGCCGCTGCGCTGCAAAAAGAGCAGCGGCATCAAAGCAAAATCGCAGTCCTCCTCCTCAACAAGGCGCAGGCCGTCCGACGGATTGTCCACCGGCACGATCGTCCAATTCGGGTGCTGCGCACCCAGATAGACGCGCGTGCCGAAAAACCAGCGCGGCACAGCCACGCGCACCTCGCCCTCCGGCAAATCGCTCATGCCGCGGCGTACGACATAGGAAAACGGCTCACTGACAAAGGTAGACGTAAAACGCATATCCTGCATGGACGGCAGGTTGTTGTAGACACAGAAGAGGAGATCTGCCTGCCCCTCCCGCAGCATCTTCAGCGCCTGCTCATTATCCGCGGCGCGCACGAACTGAAAGGAAAGGCCGATCGTCTCGCCCATCGCCTTCAGCACATTCGGATAGATGCCGTCCGGCACCCCCTCCTCTATATGCTCGCCAAAAAAAGGCGCATGGCTGCGGACATAGACGATGCGCAAGGTCGGCTCCTGCTCCCGATAGGCATTTTCCTCCGGCGTAAAGCGCACGAGCTGGCCCTGCGCCCTGTCGAGAAACAGTTGGCCCAAATGCGTCTCAAAGCTCGGGTTGATCGTCTCCGTGCGGTAAATGGCCTCGCTGAGATTCCGCAAAAGCCCTGCGCGCTTGTCCGCCGTCACGAAGCTTGCGGGAAGGAGTGCCAAGCGCAGCAGCATTTTCTCCTCCTGCCTCTTGTGGCCTACGGTGTCGACGATCGCATCGACCTCCCCACGAGCCAGCGCCTCGTGCATCTCCTCCGTGCTCTCATACGCCTGCGTCTGGATCTGGATTCCCTGGTCGCGCACAAAAGGCTCCAACGCTGCCGCATGGGATCCGGCCGTCAGAATGCCGACGCGCATCCCCTCAAGCGCAGCCGGCTCATTCTGCACAACATCCCGGTCGCCGCGCACATAGAAGGCAAGCACGGTGAACGTTGCCTTGCCTCTGCTGTAAACAAAGCCCTCAGCGTCATGGATTGTCTCCTCCGGGAAATAGAGATCGATCTTCCCTGCCTGCAGCATCTCGCGGGCCGTCCGCTCTTCCATCGGCACATATTCGTACTGCCAGCCGGTACTACGTGCAATTTCGTCGAGATACGTCTTCGTATAGGTGAAGAGAAGCCGCTCAGGCGAATCATCCGGAAAGGGCGTGAGATCCGGGCAGCCGACGCGCAGCACCGCCGTCGTCCCCATAGCAAAAAGAGCCCTTCCCGGCACGAAGATCGTCAAAAAGACGAGCCCCAAAACCATGCCGAGCCGCAATACCCGATTCATTCCCAAACACCTCTTCTGCTCCATGCATATTGCAGCCAACCACGCGCTTTCACGGCATCCTGCCGCCATCCTTGGTCAAACCGCCCAAAAAACGATCTTTTCCTGACTATTAGTATAACAGATTTTTCCTTGAGAAGCACTGATAAAATAAAGTCGGTCCAATTGACCTGTCAGGGCTCTCTTTTTTCATGAGACCCCAAGAAATCAAGTCCGAAGGGGCCGAACGATCGGGCGCCTTTCTGTAAGGCGTGAGGACACCGTACAGCACGATGCTCTGACGGCACGATCGCCGGAAGCGGCGTCGAAAGCCAGCCATGCCGCTTCACGCAGCGGCTGAACCCGTGTCCTGAAAGATCCCTCATAAAAAGAAGGAACTTGCGCCATAAGAGAAGAAAACACTGCAGTAAGGAATGACAAACAAGAAAAGGCAGGACCGCATCATGAAAATTTTCCAAAACGACTGGGGCGATCTCCTCGCGGACGAGATGCAGAAACCCTACTACCGCGAGCTGCGCCGCTTCCTCATCGAAGAATACCGCACGCGCCGCATCTATCCCGACATGTATTCCATCTTCAACGCGCTGCACTGCACCGCCTATGCCGACGCCAAGGTCGTCATCCTCGGGCAAGATCCCTATCACGGGCCGGGGCAGGCGCACGGTCTCTCCTTCTCCGTGCAGCCCGGCGTCGCGCCGCCGCCCTCACTGCTCAACATCTTCCAGGAGCTCCGGACGGATCTCGGCTGCCGCATGCCGAACAACGGCTGTCTCACCCCCTGGGCCGAGCAGGGCGTCCTGCTCCTCAACACTGTGCTGACCGTGCGTGCGCACGCAGCCGCCTCGCACCACGGGCATGGCTGGGAGACCTTCACCGATCGGATCATCTCACTCCTCGCCGCACGCGAAAAGCCCCTCGTCTTCATCCTCTGGGGCAGCCCCGCCCGCCGCAAAAAGCCCATGATCGCAGCCCCGCCGCACCTCATCATCGAGTCGCCGCATCCAAGCCCGCTCTCCGCCTTCCGCGGCTTCTTCGGCAGCCGCCCCTTCTCCAGAGCCAACGATTTCCTCAAAAGCACGGGGCAAACGCCCATCGACTGGCAGCTGCCCGACGTGTAAAGCTGCGGATCGCTCCACGACAGAAATTCTCCGAACATGGTTCAGTCGTCACACCAACCGGCACGGCTCGGAAACGATTCAAAAAATCCGCTGCACAGGCAAAGCTTATGCAGCGGATTTTTCTATCGTCTTATTTCAAAGATTCGTCTTCTGCTCTTTGTTAAGTCCGCAGCGGCTTCAATCTCATTGTTTTTCGAATTTTTGCACCCGCCTGCCTCAAGTTCCCTTTGCTCGCAGTTCCTTTATCCCTGCGGCATCGCTCCTCCAGCCTACTGCTTGCCGGAAAACGCCTCCAAAGCGCGCTCGAAGTCCTCGACGACCTCCACCGTGCCGATGTATTCACCCGCATCATCGTAAACCGCGAGATAGCGCACACCGACGGGTTTGCCCTTGATGTAGCGGTAGATTTCCATATGGTCGCGGCGCTTCGCCTTGAAATCCGCGATGAGCTGCTCTATGACGGGCAGGACGCTGGCCGGATGGCAGTCCTGCACATTGCCGCCGAGCGCCAGTCGCGGACGCACAAATACCTGCCCCGGGTTCGAGAAAAAGCGCAGGATATCGTCTTTGTCGATGAAGGTAAGATCGACGGGCAGCAGGTTCAGGATCGCCTCAAGCGCCTTGAAACTCAGCTCCCCCGTCGAAAGACGCACGCTACCGCCTGCGAGCGCCGCCCGTTCCTTTTCCTTCGCCTCGACGACATAAGCCTCGCCTGCCGACCATCTCGGCACCTCGCGAAGGAAGGCGAAGCCGATTTCCTCCATATCGCGGTAGACCATGAGCCAGTCCCTCTCCGTGAAGAAACGCAGCGTCAGGGGGAAGAGGATTTGCTCCTCCTTATAGATCATGTCGCTGATGCGCTGCAGGAACGCCGCGATGCGTTCCTCCTGCCCCGCCAGCCCGTCCGCCGTCTCCTTGGCGAGCGAGCGCATCTCCTGCTTGATCTCATCGTCCACGCCCCACATGACGCCCGAGGGACCCGTCACCCCATTGCGGTAGAGAAGCGGCATCAGGAGCGACTCCTTCTTGCCGTAATGCGCATAAAGACCGTTGAGCTGTCCCAAGCCCGCCCCGAAAGCTGTCGCGTCCCCCTGTGCGAGGGCCGTCTTCATCTCTTCCAAAAGCGCGGCAAGCCCCTCGTTCTCCGCGACGAGGACCCGGAGCGGATGGCCTTCCGGCAGATCCTTCACTTCAGGCGGCGTCCCCTCCGCCGGCAGTGCGCCGCCGATATGGCCATGGAAAAGAGCCGAGTGGACGTCACAGAGCTTCTGCACCTCATGAATGGCCATGCCGCCGTCGATCAGCTCCTGTTCGGCAGCAGAAATCTCCTCCGCCGAAACACTCGCAAAATCCTTCACAAAGTCGGCGCGCACCGTATCGAGCGATTCGCCGTCCGAAAGACGCCGCAGCAGGCCCTTCAAAACAGCCGCACGCTCCCCCGACTCGCCGTCCGCTCCTGTCGCTGACGCACCGGCCGCACCATGGCAGCCACAGCCGCCGGACGCATGAGCGTGCGCCGCCCCGTGGGCGTCGCCGCTGCAGGCGCAAGCAGAAGGCTCTGCCTTGCTGTCCTTGACCGTGAAGCCGCGCTCCTCAAGCTGCCGCACAACATCGTCGAGCTTCATGCCCTTGACCGCCACGCCCTTGGGCAGCGTCATCACGCGTCCCATGAGGTTCAACACCACCGGGTTCTTGATCTCCTCAAAGCCGATATCCGCCATCGCCTGCTGGAATTCCGGAAATTCCTCCACCAGCTCCGCCACCGTTTTCGTCAAATCGAGTTCCTTTTTCATATTGTCCGCTCCTATTCAAACATCGTGATTTCATTTCTCATTGCAGCCATTATAGCAGAAATTTTTCTCACGTGTTGTCGCATTTGTTACCACCTCTTGCCTAAACCGCAAGATTCCATCGAACAGCAGAAGGAGCGTACGCCGCTGCACAGACCATTGCCGTTTTCCAAAAAGTGTCGGGCAGCAAGCGATCGACCTCGCAGGGAATATCATTTCACTGCCTTGAGCAGGTGCAAAAAAGAGATTCCATACGTCAGATCCGGCATGTGGAATCTCTTTTTGGGAAGCCTGCACCTATTCTGTTTCTATCTCGTCGCGATGTTCAGCAAAAATACGCTCCGTCCATTCGATGAACGCATTTTCCAGATCGATCTCCTGCGGGGTGGGCGTCTTTCCCTTTGCTGCGTGCCAAGACGAGCGGCCGCTTTCGTAATAGATTCTCACGCAGTAAGCTGCGGTTCTCTCATCCTCTTCTGTGACCCGCGAACCGTCTTCGAAATCCAGGCTGTATCGGGCCAGGAGTTCTTGCAGGCTGGCGGCAATCTCCGGGCTCCATGGAATCGAGCGCTCATGAACCGTCTCATCCGTGCCGTCCTCATGCCACAGATAGGCCACGTCGAAAAGATAGGGGCTGAAATCGTTCGGGTCGATGCGCTCTTCGGCAATTTCCTGCAGCGTATAGTTGCCGCCGATTTGCTTGTTTGAAAGGGAGATGGTGCGCTTGAGAACGCCGGTTTCCTCGGGTTGTCGGATATCAAGAGAGAAGCGACTGATGCGGAAAACTTCCGGAGGATAGGCATATTCCGTGTGACCGGCAGCGATGAAAAGCTCATCCATATATCGCTTGAACGGCATCCTGAACATTGCCCATTTTATGGGATACATGCAATTGCTGGATGCAGAAATACTTTCACCCGAAGCATAGGAGATGAGGAAGGAAAATTCATTTCCCAGGAACGGCAGACCGTTTGTATGCTCACTGATTCCGTTGAGAGAAGCGATGTCGAAGCGGCGGATCATCCGTTCGATGGCGTCGACATTCTCCTGCGTCACATCAATCGTCTCCTTCTTTGATTTCAGCTTCCATGTGCCGTTTTCCTTATCGAGGGCATAGCTGTAGGGACCGGACCGCTCCGGCATATAGGGATCACGGAAACCGAAATAGATGAAAAAAGAGGAGATTTCCGTGGATTCCACCGTATGAGGCACATCGGTTCTTGTATGCGATCTGCGTCCGCCGGGCAGATCCTCCTGCCGGATTTCAGTGCCGAACGCCGAATTTTGAAAGGAGCAGCCGATGGTGAAAAGAACGAGAGGTGCGGCGGCGAGCAGCAAGCGACGTATCATCTTTTTGCCGGAAAGTTTCATTGTGGCAGCCTCCTTTATCTTGCGAAAGATCTGCGGGCGTATGGGGACGGTCTAGCACAAAAGACCATTTTGATAAAAACAACGCGCCCCTTTACGGGGCGCTTAAAGAAACCTGCGTTCACAGCATGTCGGGCATTAGGTTTTATCACTCATGCTAAATCCATAGAGGGTGTTGCCGTGCACAGTCGATGAGCCATTCATTGTGATCGTTTTAAACGTTTTCAATTTCTCGAGAAGCACAGTGTTCGGCGTATATAGACCCCCTCTATTCCCAATATACGCAGCGAGTTCTTTCGCAGCGGCTTCCGTACTGCTGGCATTGGAATAATACTGCGTATACTCGCTGCTGCTCTTCGGCACATAAATGGCGTTCATCGTCCGATTGCTGAGACCCGAATGGTCTGTCCTGACCGTCTGCACACTCACTGAGGCAAAACAGAGGCTTGAGGAGAGCAGCAGAGTTGCAAATGCGGCAGAAAGAACTTTTTTGAGTTTCATGGTGTTTTCCTCCTTTTTTGAAAAACCGATCATCCATGTTTCAAATCTACTCGAACACAGGCCTTGTTTGTAGTATATCATCGAACAAGCGGGAAGCGTCCTGTCCTAAATGACAGGTGAAAGCGATTTTTCAATTTTTCGCCTTCCGAACCCAAACGGTACGCGCAAGCCTTTTGAACCTGTCATTTGCTACAGGACACCCCTTGTTTTTTTTATGCTATGATTAAGGAAAACTTGGGCAATATAAGGAGGATTTTCTATGAAATCATCAAAAACTGTCATCTTCGCCGCACTCTGCCTCCTCCTCGCCGCGCTTCTCTCGGCGGGCTGCTTCAAGGGGCAGGCAAACCTTGCCGTCCATGAGGACGGCTCGTGCACCTTCAAGAGCACCCTGCTCGGCGCCGATTTCATTCGGCAGGCCATTGACGAGAACAAGGATGAACTCCTGAAAAACGATCCGAACGCCAAGATCCGGGAGATCACGGAAGGCGACAAAAAAGGCTTTGAAGTCATCTCGGAGTTTCCCGATATGAAGACGCTCGCCGAAAAAGGCGGCAAGCTCTTTGCACGCCAGGACGGCAAATGCCTCGGAATAATGGAAAAAAAGACCTGGTTCTACGACGCTTACAGCTTCGACCTCTGGGTCGGCTCTTCCCAGGAGGAGCCGACCGCCGAGGTTGACCCGCAGGCTCAGGCGATGATGCAGGGCTTCCTTTCTCAGATCCAGTACGAATTCCGCCTCGATCTTCCCGTCATCCCCGAAAGCCACAATGCGGAGACGGTGGAGGCGGAAGGCAAAACGCTCCACTGGGATCTCTCGCCCACGCTGGCGTCCCAGCAGGAAAAGCATATCAAGGCCGAATACCGCCTCTGGAACAAGATGCACATCGCCCTGACCGCCGTCCTCATCCTCGCCTTCCTCGCCCTTGCCGTCGTCATGCTTGCGATGCGGCAAGAAGAGGAATCCGGAAAGCGCAGGAATCAGCTCCTGGCCGCGCTTTTCCTTGTCATCGCCCTTGCCATCGGCGCTTTTTCCGCCTACGCGGCGCTGCAGCCGCCCACACTCACGGCGCAGGATTCCATCTCGCCCGCGGCCTCCGACAAGTAAAGCGGGAAATGCGCAGGAACTCCGCTCCGCGCTCTGTCCCCACCGGCGAACGGGAAGCGTCTCTGCTTTCCTGACAGGCGCCATGCGCCTCTCTTCAGCGGCTTCTGAAAAAGGGTATCCCGCCTGCAATGCAGGCATAAACATTTAACTGCAATGTCCTCAAGGAAAGGAGAACAGCAAATGAAAACATCCTGGAAAAAACTCCTCACGGCTGCAAGCGCAGCAATCTTCTGCGCTGCGCTGCTTACGGGCTGCCTCGGCAGCAACGGTCTCGGTCCCGACGCGCCGAAGGAACCCATCGCGAAGTTCAAGCTCGGCGACAAGGAAGTGCCGCTCTACGAATATAAGGGCGCGGAACTCCCGGATTTTGAGACCTTCCATTCCAATCTCGCTTTGACGAAGGACGCCATCTACGGCATCAGCAGAGATGCTGCGGATAACAAGTACCATCTCAAGAAGATGAACCTCAAGGACGGCGCGATCGTCTCGGTGGAAGATCTCGGTCCTGTAGCCATGAACCGGATCTCTTCGGACGCAACGAACATCTACTACATCGGCGAGAAGGAGCCTGGGACGATCGGCTGCTACGACGGCAAAGCCGCCACTGTCTTCAAAGTGGTGGGCGTATCGCCGTCTGAGGTGCGCACCATCTTCGGCGGCAAGAACGCCTATCTGGCGGCTGACCATTTCGATCGTTCCGGCATTTTGTTCGGCGAGATCTCCAAGGAAGGCGTCAAGGATACGAAAGTCGTCCTGCCTCCGGAGGATTTCAAAAAGTACAGTTCATCGCCCGACAATAGGGATGGGGAGAGCAATCCAAGAATCCGATTTGCGGACAAGGACGGCTTCTACCTCTTGACCGAGGCTCGGCACGGGGACAAGGAGACGACTCTCCCCCTTCATATGTATGGGCCGGACGGCAAGAAACTGCGCACGTTCGAATGCAACGAGGGGATTCCTGCCGATGCCAAAAAGCGAGATGTAGGATTGAACCAGACCATGGCGTCGAAGGACTATGTGATCTTCTGCAACAGGGGCTATATGCGCATCTTTGACAAGAAGGACGGCAAATACGTCGGCGACATTGAGTTGAAACTGGGGGAGCAGACATTGCGCCCCGAAGGCATCACAGTTGATGAAGAGAACCATATCTACTTCGTCAGCCAATCCGGCAAGGATCCGAACCATATTTACCGCATCGACCTCTAAGGCTCAAGGCTTCACGGCGCCTGCATGACTCATGCCGGCGTCGTTTTCCTCTTGCAAAAGAGGATACGGGTGCGCAGAAAAGAGATTCGTATACGGGACAAGGAAAGGAGAGCAAAAATGAAAACATCCTGGAAGAAGCTTCTTACGACGGCAGGCGCAGCCCTTCTCTGCGGCGCGCTCCTCACGGGCTGCCTCGGCGGCGGAGGCGGCGCGGACGGTGCGCCCGTCGACGACAAGGGCATCGGCCCCGAGGCGCCGAAGGAGGCCGTCGCACAGCTCAAGTTCGGCGACAAGGAGGCGCTGCTTTACGAATACAAAGGCGTACCGCTCCCTGCATTCGAGGGCATAAATTCCAATCTCGCCGTAACGAAGGACGCGATCTACGGTCTGAGCCAAAAGGAGGATGCGTACTACCTCAAGAGAATCGCCGTCAGGGACGGCGCCGTCACCGCAGTCGAGGATGTTGCCCTGGCTGAGAACAGGCCGCTCGCCTCGGACGGAACGAACATTTACTACGTCTCGGATGTCATGAAATTTGAGATCGCCTGCTTTGACAAAAAAAGCGTGTCGCGCTTCACTGTGCAGGATGTGAAGGCCGTGCGCCCCGTCCTCGGCAGTAAGAACGCCTATATGAGCAGTGATTTCGTCTCGTTTTCCGGCGTCCTGTTCGGCGAAATCTCCAAGGAAGGCGTCAAGGATGTGAAATCCGTCCTGCCTGCGGACGAGTTCAAAAAACTCAGCTCCAGAAACGACGAAAAAAATGAAACGAATGATGTGCTCATGTGTGCCGACAAGGACGGCTTCTACATCTCGACGCTCGCCGGTCACGGCTCGAAAAACCGCGAAGACTGGACGATGCCGCTGCATATGTATGGGCCGACCGGCAAGAAGATCCGCACCTTCGAGTGCAACGAAGGAATCCCAAAGGAGGCGCAAAAGATTCCCATCCGTGAGCGCCATGCCATTGCGACGAGGGATTACATCGTATTCTACGCCAGAGGCGTCATGCGCGTCTTCAACAAGAAGGACGGCAAATACGTCGCCGACATCAATCTGAGCGTCGACAAGAAGGCGCTCTCTCCCATGATGGTTACAACCGACGGCGCAAATCACATCTACTTCATCGACGAGTATACAAAGAACAGGATCTACCGCATCGACCTGTAACGTCTATGGCGACTGCCTATCGGATGCCGGCGCCATTTCCCTTTTGCCGATCAAGGAAGGAGGCTTCCCCATGAAAATCAGAGCCGTATTCGCGCTGCTCTTCGCGCTCTTCCTGCTTCCCGCCGCCGTCGGCGGAGCCGCAGGGCTTCCCGACGCGGAGATGTCGCTCGGCGGCATCCGCCTCGGCGATACGATGCAGGAGGTTGAGGAGATTTACGGCGAAGGCGAGCGCGTCGCCGACGGCGTCGATGAATGGGGCGGTACGACCGTCCACATCTTCGCCAATGATTACGGCGACTCCCTTCGCGTGTCGTACCGCGATGAAGACGGCGTCCATCGCGTCATCAGCGTGCATCTCGGCGTGAACGACGTCAACGAGTACAATCTGCAGCCGTCCGAAGAGGCGCGCATGATCGAGACGCCAAGCGGCATCCACCTGGACAGCACGCTTGAGGATCTGGAAGCCGCCTATGGCTATATCCCAAAGCCGAAATGCGGACACACCGCGCCGCCCGTCTGCGGCTATTTCTACGACAGCGAGGACGCGGAAATCGCCTTCTACATCTGCCGCGAGCACAGCCCCGGCATCCGCTCGATCTGGCTGCACGAGAAATTGATGTAAGATTGCCCTGATGGGGAAATCTGATTTACCTGAAAGCCCAAGAAGGCAAGCCCGAAGGCGCAGACTGATTGGCGAGGTTTCTGCAAGGCGTGAGGACATATGTCCTGAAAGTTTACATGAAAGCCCAAGAAGGCAAGCCCAAAGGGCGCAGCCTGATTGGCCGCTTTCAGGTAAGGGCGTGAGGACATATGTACAGCATGATTCTATGATGTGCCATCGCCGAAATCGGGACTAAAAACGAGCTATGCCACTTCGTATGGCGGCTGAACATATGTCCTGAAAGTTTACATGAAAAGGCTGTGCAATCGTCGGTATCGACGATTGCACAGCCTTTTTCATGACGGCAGCAACTATGTATTTTTGTGCTTTTTGGCGACGGATCGGATTTTTCCTATAGCGAAGTCATTTTTCTGCAATACTTCTCGAAATTGTATGGTATCTTCAATTTCCCTGCAATACATATGAATGCTCTGGAGAATTTGTGCGTCTCTTTCGTTTAGCTTCATAAAGCAGCATCGCATCTCTTTCGTAATATTTTTTAAAAATCTCACTGTCTTTGGATATTTGCGATATGAGATCGACTTCTTTGCCCAAGGCTTCTTCCAAATCCATACGTAGTCCGATCATTTTGAACAAATCCAGATCTCTTCCGGAAATCAGGCGGAAATCCACGTCGCTCTTTTCCGTCGCATCTCCTCTCGCATAGGAACCGAAAAGGAACAGTTTCTTCACGCCATATTTTTCACAAATCGGACGAATCTTCTCTTCGATTTCCGCCCTCGTCAGAATCATTTCTTCTCGCCTCCGTTCAGAATAATTTCCTTTATTTTATTATACCGAAAAGATGAAATTTTTGCCGCATAGAAAAGCCCCGAAACCATCGCGCGATGGCTTCGGGGCTTTTCTATGCGGCGAAACGTCTCTCAGTCCTGCGTCTCGTCCGTTTCTACATGATCCTTCCAGCTGTCGCTCTCGGCATCTGGATTTTCCACGGCTTCCGCCACATAGGCGCTGACCGCCTCGAAGTTCCTGCGTACGCCCGAGCCTGTATTCTTGTAGGTCACGGCGTTCTTCTTATTGACGCCGATGCGGTCCGCTTCCTTCGCCGCATCGATGTTCGCGCCGAGGTAGATGAAATCCCAGCCCGCCTTTTCCTGCTTGTCAGAAATCATCTTCTTGACCTTCTCCTGCGTGAACTCTTCACTGGCGTTCTCCATGCCGTCCGTGATGATGACGAAGACGACCTTCGTACCCTTCTTCTCAATGCCTTCCGTGCGCGCGACCTTGAGGATCGTCGAGCCTACGGCATCGAGGAGCGCCGTCGTACCGCCGACCTCATACTCCTTATCCGTCAGCGGTTTGATGCGCCGAATGTCCTCTCGGTCATAGATCGTATCGATCTTGTCGCTGAAGAGAACCGTCGTGACATTGACCTTCGCGTCGAGCTTTTTCTCCTTCTCGATCATCGCATTGAAGCCGCCGATCGTATCCGACTCCAGCCCCGACATCGAGCCGCTCTTGTCGAGCACCATCACGAGCTCCACGCGCTCCGGTTTCTCCTTCTGCGCTGCTTCTGCCAAAAGCGCATTCCCCAGGAAAATACAGAGCGTGAGTACAAGAAAAGACGAAACAATCTTTTTCCACATGATGAATACCTCCTTTTAAACAATTTCTCTATCAGCTCTATTATACCGAACCTATGCCTCCTTCGATACTGCGAATGTCTCGGATTGGCAAAATTTAAGGAATCCCCTGCCTCCTTATGCCAAACGGGGCATTGCCCGCTCCGGACAACGCCCCGTTTTCATGTGAAATTTATGACGCGCTCGCTTTCCCGCTTCTGCAGATCCATGCTTCAGCGGCAAAAACAAACTGCGGCCGCCTTATATTACATCTTTTCCCATTCCGTGAAGTGGTAGGAACGGACGCCGCCGCCGATATCCTCACCGTCGCGGTACACGTCATAGTAGCCATATTCCTCAAGGAAGTCGCGCACGGCAATGTTGCCCGTGTAGACATCGAGCCTGCCGCTCGGCAGCGCACTCTTGAACTCGCTTGCCGCTGAAGACGGGGAGCTTGCCTCGTACATCGTGATCGTGCTGCCGCTCTTGACAAAGATGGCAAACTTCGCGGACTTCACATAGTTCTGGAAGTCACTCTGGCTGACATTTCCCTTCCACATGGCGAAACTCATGCTCGACATCACCATCATCATCGCGAAAACCAATCCCATTACCCTTACTGCTTTTTTCATAACCTTTCATCTCCTTCTCTTTTGAAAATCCATTGAACTGCCAAAATGACCCTGCGCGGTTCATTTTCTATAATTATACACGAAAAGCGGCATTGCTGTCCTGTAATAAGTTACAGGACACAAAATTTTTCTTGTACCGGTGAAGCATGCTTAAGGAAGCGCTGATAAATTCAGCACCGGCATCTTGTTGCATCTTTTCCGCCCTGCCTGCGTCGGCAAATCCTCCGCATAGCCCCGCTATGCGTCCGGTTTTCCTCCTTGGCAAGTCGAAAAATCTGCACCAATCTGACGAACTTCATTTTATCAGCGCTTCCTTAAAACAAATCGCTGTGCGTCCCCGTCCGAACCAGCTGCAAAGTGCGCGCAGTCTGCACAATCTTATACACCAGGAGCCAGTCCGGTTCAATATGGCATTCCCTCATACCCTTGTAGTTCCTTGAATTCACCAGTACATGATCGCGATATTCTTCCGGCAAAGACTGCTCTCTGCGCAAAAACTCGACGGCAGTTTCCAGTTTCTTCATCTCGCAGCCGCGTTTGACGGCCAACTTGTAATCACGTTTAAATTGACCTGAGAACGCCAGCCTAAGCATCAAGTGCCTCCATCATTTCGGAAACACTGTCGAAAGGCCCGTGCATATCCTCACCCTTTTCCGCAGCAGCCATCGCCCTGTAGGTAACTTCATTCGGCTCATCCAGCTTCACCACGAAAGGAAGGCCATGGCAGCGCAGAGCCTGACGATAGAAAATACCTGTAGCCGTGCTTAAATCCATCCCCAATGCCTTAAAGAGCTCCGCAGCTTGCAGCTTGAGTTCCGGCTCCATGCGAAGCGTCATATTTCCCTTGTTTGCCATAGCGTATACCCCTTTCTGTTCCCGTTTGCACAACATGGAAGAACTCTAGTCGACCAATTCAATAAGCTTATTATATGAAATATTCATTTGCTTTGCAAGTGCATTGCCAGAAAAACATATCCTGTTAAGGAAGCGTGGATAAATTCAGCGCTTCCATCCCGGCACGCCTTTTCTGCCTTCTTTGCATCGGCAAATCCTCCACATAGCCCCGCTGCGCAGCCAGTGCAGCTCCTTGAGCGGAGGAAAAATGTGCACCAACCTGACGCGCTTCATTTTATCCTCGCTTCCTCAAAAATACGCTGTGGCGCTCATGCCCAGCACGCGCTGCCGCGCCCCCCGGTAGGAAATCGGGCCGAAAAGGGGCGTTTCCGGCTGCGCCGGCTTCAAGTCGAAGCCCTCGATCGCCAGGACAAGGCCGCGCGCCAGGACGATATCGGCGCGCGCACCCCAGCCGCAAAAGCCCGCGCGGCCAAAGAATGTAGGGTCGGCATCCATCGTATGCGCGATGAACGTCGCACGCGGCTGATGATAGTAGCTGATCCAGAGGCCGTAGTCGCCGGGACGCTCCAGGTCGGGCGGCTGTCGCAGATGCAGCGTGGCGACAAAGCCGTCGCCCCGTCCCGTCCAGCCGTCGAGCTCCGTCCGCGCCCAGCCGTGCAGCCATTCCAGTGAGAAGCTTCGGTGCTTGTCAAAACGATAGGAAGCATACATCTCCAAGGCGCGCTGGCGATCAAAGGCATTGCCCAGGGAGAGCGGTTTTTTCCGCGCCTCCTGCAGGGTCAGCGGCGCGGCTTCGCTTTTCAAGTCGAAATAATAGACGCCGCCCTGCCACTTCTGCCGCCTTTGCTCATAGGAAAGGATTAGGCCGCGCTTTCTCTTTCCCGCTTCCCGTGCCACCGTGCGCCCATAAAAAACAGAGGCTCGCCCCACCTTCACCCCGTCGCCGAAGCGATAGCGCACACCTTCAACGCGCCGGTCAAAGGCATTGCCGTCGAGCGCCATAAAATTGAACCTGCCAACGCTGAGCTTCGTCGCGTGCCGTGTCGTATGCTCGATGTAAAACCGCGAAAGATAGAGCCGTCGGTCGCTCTTATGCGGCGTTCCGGCGGGATCCTTGTCGTAACGGATGTCCTCGAGCTGCGTCCGCAGGCTCCACTCCTTGTCCAAATGAAGCAGCGGAAAAAGACGCAGTCGCCGCGTAGCGAGCAGCGTCTTTTCTTTCCGGTGCGCCTCGGGCAGTTCCATACGCCCTTCACCAAAGAGCCAGCGATACTCGCCGGAAAGCTCAAACTTCGGATAACGCTCCTTTGCCTCTGTCCGCCCGCTTTCTGAGGACGCGGCTTCATCCGGCTCCGGAGCAGCCGCCTCCTGCGCCGAAGCTGCCGTTTGCAGGGCGGACGGCTCCTTTTCCTCAGACGCTTCCTCCCTGCCGGCTGACCGTCCCTCATAAGCGGCATACGGGGAGGTCCCGTCCTCAACTGCCGCCCCTCTTGCCCGCAGCCGAGGCGCCTCCGCTTTCTCCTGCGCCGCCTCGACGCAAGGCAAAAACATGCAAAAAAGGGACAGCAGCCAAAGCAAGCCGCATCCAATCCGTCGCACAAAAAAACCTCCCTCTGCCGTTCCAACATTTGCATTGCATATTGTATCACGATTGGCCTCCTCCATGTAAGGCGAATGGGTATATGTTAAAAAAAGTTTAGACAAAACTCCTAGGGCAAAACTTCTTTTTCCACAAGGATTTTTCAATGTTACAAGAGAAATAAAGTATGTACACAATGCACACAAAGACGCGCACGGTGAATTTGGAGGGCGGCGATGAAAAGGCTTGAACGAGACGGCGAGGCTTGCACAGGCGTTTTTCCTGCGGCTCTTTTTTTGCTTCTGACACGCCTCCGGATCAAGCGCTTTGTCTTTGCCCGTCCTGCCCGCTCCCTGCGGCCTCTGCCCGTCCTTGCCACCCAGGCTCTTCTCGCCGCATTTCTCACGGGACTTGCCGTCTCGCTCCTCCTCTTTCCGGGCACGGCGTCATCTGCCTCGCTCGCCTACGAGAAAACCTTCGGCCCGGTCTATATCGATGCGCTGCGCCGCGCCTGCCCCGAGATCAAAGAAGCACAGGGGCGGCCGGGCAGCCTGCTCGAGCTCTTCCAGGACAGGCGCTTCGACGCCGTTGAGGCCTACGGCTTTCAGGCGCAGCGTTTCCTTGCCAGCGATCCCGAAGAGATTTACTGGTACCCGCACTTTTCTGCCGTCGTCGTGCTCGCCGTGGACGAAAGATGCCCTGTTCCCGTGGAAGGCTGGGCGGATCTCGCCGAAGGCGTCACGATCGTGCTGCCCGGCGACGCACCGGAACGCGAAATCTTTTCCCTGGCACTTGCACGCGGGCTTTCCAACGAGCCGCATCTGGAAGGGGCATTCTCCCTTCTCGTCCGCTTGAAAGAAGAGCGCCGGCTCAAGTTCTACCCCGTGCAGCGCGCCAACCAGTACAGCATGGCGCAGGCAGACGGCGGCGGCGACGTCTATGTGCTTTTTGCGCATCAGGCGGAGCAGCTGATCCGCCGCGGCGCACCTCTGCGGATCTGCCTGCCCCAGGAGGGGACGCTCGCCTTTTCCAAAGGCTTGCTCTCGCACCAGCCCCTCGTTTTCGACGACAGCCTGTCCGCCGAACTCGCTGCGGCCGGCTGCCCTATCAAAATCCCTGCCGGCGCCGTGCGCATTGCGGACGCGGACGCCTTCCTGCGCGACGCCGCTCTGGCGAACAGGCTTTACCACAGGGAAATCCTGGCCCGCCCCGTCCTTGTGCCGCGGGAGCCGCACGAACGCTTCACGCTTCTCGTCCTCTCCCTCGTCCTCACCGTTCTCTGGGGCGCGAGCCTCTGGCAGCGCGTGCTGCACCGCGGCACGCGGCGTGCCGTCGTGCTGCTCGTCATCATGCTCCTCCTCTGGGAGATGGTCCGCATCGCGAAAATTCTCGCTCTCACGGACGATATCGCACTGCACCATATACAGTGGTATCTCTTCTACATCTTCCGCGCGGCGCTGCCCGTCTCCCTCCTCTGGATTGCCTGGGCGTCGGACGAAGACGTGCTCGACCGGAAGATGCCGCGCTGGCTCAAGTCCGTCTTCGGCCTGAACCTCTTTCTCTCTTTTTTGATTCTCTGCAACGACTTCCACGAGCAGTTCTTCATTTTCACCTGGGACGCTGCAAATCTGCAGTGGCAGGAAAAACTCGCCTGGGGCGCCTATGCCTATTGGACGCTTTGGTTCAGCGAAATTCTCGCGGCGCTCCTGTTGCTGCTCGAAAAAGCGGAGCAGCAGAAGATCCTGCGTCTCTCGATGAGTCTGCCCTTCCTCCTCTTCGCCCTCTTCATCTATTACTCCATAGCCTATCAATATCATCCGTGGATTCAGCTGTTGGAGATCACCTGCGTAACGGCGCTTTTCTTCCTGCTCCTCATGGAACTCTGCCTGCGGACGGGACTGATGCCTTCGAACAGCAGCCACCAGAAGTTTTTTTCCCACTCGCGCCTCAACATGCAACTCGTCGATACGGCGGGAAACATCATCTTCGCTTCCGCCGCGCCCGGATGCGCCAACGAGAACGAGAGCCGCATCTCGCGCATGGCGATCCACGGCGGCGCCATCGTCTGGCACGAGGACATGCGCCGCCTGCATCGCCGCCAACGCCAGCTCGCTCTTCTGCGCGACGCCCTGCAGCGCTTCAACGCCCTTTTACATGAGAAGCGCCGCATAGGCAAGAAGCACCTGGCGCTCACGCTCAAGAAGCAGCTCGCCGAGGAACTTGAAACCATACTCGAAAGCAAACGCCCACTGCTGCGCGACTTCCGAGCGCGCCTTATGGAGAGCACGGACACGGAGGATGCCACACGCCTCATCCGACAAATCAATGTGCTTTCCTCCTACCTCAAGAAACGCTGCGTACTCTTTCTCAAGGGGCAGGAAAACGGGAGTATACGCCCGGACGAGCTTTCGATGGCCGTCTCGGAAACCTGCTCCTACCTGCGCCCCCTCGGGCTCCATGTCGGCGTGGAATGGCGGCTGGATCACCCGCTTTGTGCCGAGAACGCCCTGACCCTTTTCGACTTCTTCGCCGAATTTCTCGCCGAAGCCGCCGACCGGGGACTGCCCGATGCCTTTTGCCGCTTTTCCCTCGAAGAACAGCCACAGGCCTCCTTCCTTTTCGAGAAAACGGTCTGGCTCATCCCGTGGCTGGAGAAAAACCGCTGCCATTACAAGGCAAAAATCGTGCTGCGCGACCTCGGCCACGCAAATTCGCTCCTCGTGCGGGGCGCCGCGCCCACTGGAAAGGAAAGCGCAGCCACTGCCGAAGGCAAGACGGAAGAGGAGGAACACAACCCATGGAAGCCCTGACCTCTTATGGCTATTGGGCCAATCTTTTCTTCATCCTCCTCGCCTGCTTCACCCTCATCGGTGAAAGCTTCGCCCTCTTCTGGGGGCCGTTCCTCCAGGGGCGTCAAGGCGGCCGCCGCACCCTGCCGGAGCTGGCGGCACTCGCCGTACTGCTTTCCGTCGCTCTTCTCTTCGGCGGTTTCTGGAACTCCCTGCGCCTCGGCTTTGCACACAGCACCTGGCTTGAGACGGAACGTTTCTTCATCGGCAGCTTCGCGCTGCTCGCAGGCGCCTTTTCCTGGCAGAGCAGCGTCCTCCTCTCCCTGCCCCTCGCTGCCGCCGGGCTCCTCATCCTGCCGCTTGCGGACAGCGCCCTTCCCTGGAGCGCTTTCCTGGCCACGCTGCTTCTCGCTCTGCGGCTCATCTTTCTAGCCTTTCGCGAGCGAACCCTGCTCCATTATGAAGTCACGGCAGCCTCCATCCGAGAGGGGCTCGACCTCCTGCCCGAGGGCGTGCTCTTCGCCCGCAGGCAGGGCGCTGTCGTGCTTGTAAACATCGCGATGCTGCGCTTCATGGAGAGGCTTTTCCAACAACAGTTCCGCAGCTTCAACGCCTTCTGGGAAGCGCTGCAGGAATTCGACCACCCTTCTCTGGCGGAAAAGAAGGTGCAGAAAGATGCCTTCCTCTTCCGTTTCAGCTCCGGGGATTCCTGGCTCGTGCAGCGCATGCAGCTGACAGAAGGCCTGGAAGGCTGGCAGATGACAGCCTCCTGTGTCACGGAGCTCGATGCCGTGACGCAGGAGCTTGAGGCAAAGAACGCGCTGCTGGAGACCCGCGCCGACGAGCAGAAAAAGCTTCTGAAAACCCTCGAAAAAACGGAGCGTCACCGCGCCCTGTTGGAAATCACCACGCGCGTGCACGACATCCTCGGGCAGCGCATCAGCATGCTGCAGCAGCTCCTCGCCAGTCCTGCCCCGAAGGACATCCTCGATACCATCGTGCATATCGACGCCCTTCTCGAGGCCGTGCCGCTCGGCCAGGAGCCGCCCCCCGAAACGCTTCTCGCCGATATGCTCGACACCTACAGGAGCCTCGGCGTGAAGCTCAGTCTCTCGGGCAGCCTGCCGCGCAATATGCGCCGCGCCCAGGCCTTTGCCGCCATCATTCGCGAGGCCTTGAGTAACGCCGTCTGCCACGGGCGTGCCAACGAAATCTTCATCGAAATCTCTGAAAGATGCCTGCGCGTGCGCGACAACGGCCTCGGCTGCCCGCACGGCCTCTCCCCGGGCGGCGGCCTCAAGGGCATGATGCAGCACCTGGACGAAATCGGCGGCCAGCTCGCCGTCACGACAGAGCCATACTTTGAAATTGCCGCAAAGGTAGGTGAAAAAAAGCATGATAAAAATCCTTCTCGTTGACGACCAAAAGATCCTGCTCGAGGGGCTCGCCAAGATTTTCGACCCCCTGCCCGACATCGAAGTCATCGGAACCTGTACCCTTTCCGAACTGGCGGAAGAGTCCTGCTGCCGCTTCCGCCCCGACCTCGTGCTCATGGACATCTGCATGGAAGGACGCACCAGCGGCATACAGATCTGCGAGCGCCTGAAAGCCCGTTTTCCCAAGATCCGCATCATCCTCATGACGGGCATGCAGGAAATCGCTTTTCTCGACTGGGCCAAGGATGCCGGCGCGGACAGTTTCATCTACAAGGAATCCTCCAGCGAGGCCTTTGCCGACTGCATTCGCGAAACGATGGCGGGCGGCCATATCTACCCCGATGCGCGGGGCGGCTCTTCCTTCGGCTACACGGACACGCAGCTGACAGAGCGCGAGATCGAGATCCTGCAGCTCGTCTGCCGCAACATGAGCTACAGCGAGATCGCGGAGGAGCTGGGCATCAAGAAGCGCACCGTGAGCTTCCACATCAGCAACATGCTCGTCAAGACCGGCCACAAGAGCATCATCGGTCTTGCCGTCGAGGCGGCGGAAAAGGGCTATGCGAGCATACAGCTCTGACGGTGCAGCGGCAATTTTCTTTGCCAACCTGTCATTCGCTACAGCACACTTTTTTCATTTATATGCTATAATATTTAGAAAAGGAACTCTGTAAAATCATCTCCCAGCAAGAAGGAGGCAAACACCATGGGCTTGATCCAAGCAGCAATGGGCGCCGCAGGCGGCGTCATGTCCGACCAATGGAAAGAATTCTTCTACTGCGACAGCCTCGACAAGGATTCCCTTGTCGCCAAGGGGCAGAAGCGCACGAGTTCGCGCGGGCGCAGTTCCAACACCTCGGGCGAGGAAAATATCATCACGAGCGGCTCGATCGTTGCCGTAAACGAAGGCCAGTGCATGATCATTGTGGAACAGGGCAAAGTCGTCGAAATCTGCGCCCAGCCGGGCGAGTTCACCTACGACAGCTCAACGGAGCCGACCATCTTTGGCGGTGACCTCGCCAACGATCTCAAAGCCGTCTTCCAGAACATCGGCAAACGCTTCACCTTCGGCGGCGACGCGCCAAAAGATCAGCGCGTCTACTACTTCAATACGAAGGAAATCATGGGCAATAAATACGGCACGCCTCAGTCCATCCAATTTGAAACGATGATCGGGCAGTACATGATGAACGTAAACATTCGCTGCTTCGGCGAGTACAGCTACCGCATCACGAACCCGATTCTGTTCTATACGAATGTCTGCGGCAATGTCGAGGGCGTCTATTCGAGAAGCGAGATCGACTCCCAGCTCAAGAGCGAGCTTCTGACTGCACTGCAGCCTGCCTTCGGGCGCATATCGGCCAAGGGCATCCGCTACACGCAGCTCATCAACTACACGCGGGACATCAAGAACGAGCTGTCCGAGGAATTGTCCGAGGACTGGGGCAAGAAGCGCGGCATCGAGATCGTTTCCTTCGGTGTATCGAGCGTCAAGGCGGATGAAGAGGATGAGAAGCGCATCAAGGAGATCCAGGACAGCGCCATTATGAGCGATCCGAACCTGCGCGCCGGCCGCCTAGCGACGGCGACGGCGGACGCCATGCGCACGGCAGCCGGCAACGAGGCCGGCATGGGCGGCGCCTTCGGCTTCATGGGCATGGGCATGGCCGGAAATGCCGGCATGGGAGCCATGGGCGCTTTCGGCCCTGCAGGCGGACAGGCGCCGCAGGGCAATCCGCTCGCCCCGCAGCAGCAGCCGCAGCAGCAAGGCGCCGCCGGCGGCTGGAACTGCGCCTGCGGCCAGACGGGCAACACGGGCAAGTTCTGCGCGGGCTGCGGCAAGCCACAGCCGGCTCCTGCCGGATCCTGGAACTGTGCCTGCGGACACGGCGGCAACACGGGCAAATTCTGCGCCAACTGCGGCAAACCGCAGCCGGCGGCGGACGGCTGGACATGCGCCTGCGGCTCGACGAACCAAGGCAAGTTCTGCGCCAACTGCGGCAAGCCGAAGCCGGCCGGAGCGCCTCTCTACCGCTGCGACAAATGCGGCTGGCAGCCGGCAGATCCGACGCATCCGCCGAAGTTCTGCCCGCAGTGCGGCGATCCCTTCGATGAAAACGATGTGACCTGAAAAAATAAAACAAGCAGCAGCGAACCGGCGTCCGAGACCGGCTCGCTGCTGCCCCCAGTGAAAAGCAAGGTGAAGTAAATGCCCGATACATCCGTAAGCTATAAATGCCCCAACTGCGGTGCGCCGCTCTCCTTCCTGCCGGGACACGACCATGTGACATGCGAGTATTGCTCGACGGAGCTTGCTGTCGAAACAGTCGAGTCACTGTTCGAGCGTGAGCAGGAAAAGGCACGCCTTGCCGCAGAAGCCCGGGATTCGCGCTGGAACACCGAAGGCGCGGGCAGCGAATGGGACGAGCAGGAAGCGGGCGCCATGCGGCTGCAGACCTGCTCCTCCTGCGGCGCCGAGCTCGTTTCCGACGGCAACACGATGGCGACCGAATGCGCCTACTGCGGCAGCCCGAACATGATGCCGCAGCAGTTCCACGGCATGCTCAAGCCCGACTATGTCATCCCCTTCAAAAAGACGAAGGAAGAGGCCATTGCGGCTCTCAAGAAATTCTACGAGAAACGCTACCTCTTGCCCGACGCTTTCAAGTCCAATAACCGCATCAAGGAAATTCAGGCGATGTACGTGCCGTTCTGGCTCTTTGACTCCGCCGTCACAGCCAGCGCGTCCTTCCGTGCGGAAAACGACAGGGTTTACGAAACGGCGGACGAAGTCATTACGGAAACAAGCGTCTACAGCTGCGAGCGCAGCGGCTCAATGAAGTTCGAGCGCATCCCCGTCGACGGCAGCGAACGCATGGACGACACCTATATGGAGAGCATCGAACCCTTCGATTACGGGGATCTTGTCCCCTTCTCCGCCGCCTACTTCACAGGCTTTCTAGCCGACAAGTACGACGTCGATGCCGAGGCTTCCGCCCCGCGCGCCGACAAGCGCGTCACAGAAAGCGCCCTCGGCGTCCTCGAAAGCACCGTCGAAGGCTACACGCGCCGCACGCTTGAAGGCGAGCCATGCATCATCAAGGAGGACGGCACGGTCAGTTACGCCATGGTGCCCGTCTGGATTCTCACGACGAAGTACGAAAATAAGCCGTACACCTTCATGATGAACGGTCAGACGGGAAAGGTCGTCGGCTCTTTGCCCATCGACAAGCGGAAGGCCATGCTCTACCCGCTCGTCGCTTCCCTCGTCAGCGTGCCGATCCTCTACTTCATCGCAAAATTCGTTTTGGGAAGCATATAAGGAGGGCTGCACATGAACAACAAGAAAAGAAGCTTCTTCAGCGCCGTCCTTCTCTCCTTCTTCCTCCTCGCGCTCGTCATCTCCCCTGCTGCGGCCGAAGCGGCAGCCAAGACAGCCAAGGGAGCCGAACAGGTGCAGATGCGCGTCATGGACGAGGCCGATCTCCTCTCCGCACAAGAAAAGAACTCCCTTGAAAACACCCTGGTGGACCTAGAGAAGAAGCATAAGGTTCATATCGCCGTCTATACCTCGAAGGATCTCAAGGGACAGAAGGCCGGCGACGCTGCCAACAAACTCGTCGACAAGATCGCCCCAGGCGCGGAAAACGGCGCCATGGCTCTTGTCCTCGACATGAAGGAGCGCGATTGGTACATCGCAACGGACACAAAGATGCGTGAGCGCATCACCGACAAGGTCGGCCAGGGCCACCTTTCCGACAAATTCCTCCCCGCTCTCTCCCAGAACCGTTATGCTGAGGCATTCGGCGCCTATGCCGCCACGGCGGACGAAATGCTCACCTACTACGAAAAAGAGGGCAAGCCCTTCGACCCCAAGGCAGGTTTCAGCCTGCTCGCACTCGGCATTGCCGTCTTGCTTGCGGGCGGCGTGTTCTGGCTCGTGCGCAGCAGCCTCATGGGCTCGATGAGCAATGTGACGGCGGCGACCGAAGCCGACGCCTACCTCAATCAGGAGAGCTTCAGCCTGACAGAAAACCGCGATACCTTCCTCTATATGAACGTCACCCGACGTGAAAAACCCAAGAAAAAAGAAACCTCCTCCAGCCGCGACGAAAGCCACGGCGGCGGCGGCGGAAAATTCTAAGGGACAGAGGAACGGTACAAAAAAGGCAGCCCTGCATCATACCGTATATCGGATGATGCAGGGCTGCCTTTTTCGCTTCTTTATCCAAATGACCGCAGCGAGCGGGACGGCGCGGTGCAGGAACGGCGACTCTGCACGCTGCACCGGAACAGACGGCGTGCAAACGGATCACAGCAGGACGTTTCAGACAGAATACCGCGCTCTCTCCATGCGCTCGTCTTCGACAGCATTTTTCATCGCCTGCTCCAAAAGCCCGCCCATCTGACGGCATTCCTCTTCCGAGAAGCCCCGCGTCAGGAGCTTCTGCCAACGGTCGCTGGCCTTCCTCAGCTCCTTTTTGATGCCCTGCGCTTTTTTCGTCGTCCGAAGCACATAGGCGCGGCGATCGTTCTCGCTGACCGTACGGCTTATATAGCCCGCCTCGACAAGCTTCGCAACGGCGCGCGCCGCCGTCGTCTTGTCGATCTTCACCATCTGCGCCAGCCGCTCCTGGTTGATGCCCTCATTATCCAAAAGATGCAGCAGGAAAATATATTGGCCGCTGCCGAGCCCATACTTCTTCAAGGCCGCATTGAAATAACTCTGGCTGTACCGATAGAGCAGGGAGATATGCATCCCCATGTCGCTTCCTCGCAAAATATCCCCTCCTCTGGGACTAGATAACCAGGCTTCCAATATATAGGAATCGCCCGCAAACATATAGAATCCTTCTTGTTTTTCTATATTATACTATGCCATTCTGGAAAAATCTACTCTTAAGTGAAACCTTGCTCTTAATTTTATTTGTATACATGATACTTTCGACTTATAAAAGAAGCAGTGGGGATCCGGAGCATCCGGAGAAAAAGAAAAAGCCGAAGCCCCCTGCCCTTTCGGAAAACAGGTGGCTTCGGCTCCCGGCCGCACTGCGGCGGAAGGAGGCACAGGCAAGATTCGCGGCTCGAACCTTTAGGAAGCGCTGATAAAATGAGGTCGCCCAGATTTGCACAGATGCGCTGTATCTATCGAGGAGACAAACCACAGGCGTAGCGGTGCTACGTCGAGGATTTGTCGACGACGAGAGGACAGTGCAGATGTGTGAAGATGGGTGGCTGAATTTATCAGTGCTTCCTTTATGCCTTCTGCTTATTCTTAATATAATTGAGCTTGCCGCCCGCCTGCAGAAGCTCGATATCGAGCGGCGAAAGGTTGTGGCGGGCATGGAAGCTTTTCTTCTTCGTACGGTTCTCGACCCTGACGGACTTTCCCGGTGCGAGCGATGCAAAGTCGAGGAAGAGTACGTCGCCCTCCTCGATGCCGTCGTAGTCCTCTGCCGTCTCGAACAGCAGGGGAACGATGCCGAAGTTGACGAGATTTGCAGCATGGATGCGTGCGAAGCTCTTCGCCAACACGGCCTTGATGCCGAGATACATTGGCGCAAGCGCCGCGTGTTCACGGCTCGATCCCTGCCCGTAGTTTTCGCCTGCGACGATGATGCCGCCTCCCACCTTTTGGCAGTGCTCTTTGAAGCCCTCCTGCACATCACGGAAGACGAATTCGGAAATCTTCCCGATATTCGAGCGGTAAGGCAGCACCTTAGCTCCTGCCGGCATGATATGGTCGGTCGTGATATTGTCGCCCACCTTGATGACGACTTCCTTTTCCACGGATGCGGCGAGCGGCGTATTTTCCGGCAGCGGCTTGATGTTCGGGCCCTGTACGACCTCGACGCGCTCGGGATGCTCCTTTTCCGGCGCGTAAATCATCGAGTCGTCCACGAGGAAGACCGCCGGCTCTTCCGGCAGTTCGAAGCTCGCCTCCCTGGGATCGGCGATGACGCCCTTGATGGCGCTCACGGCCGCCGTCTCCGGCGAAACAAGACAGACATTGGCGGAAAGCGTGCCGCTCCGTCCCTTGAAATTGCGGTTGAACGTGCGCAGCGACCAGGCATTTGTCACGGGCGACTGCCCCATGCCGATGCACGGGCCGCAGGTACACTCCAAGAGCCTTGCACCGGCGGAAAGAATCTTCTGCAGGCCGCCCGCCTCCGTCACCATTTGAAGCACCTGACGCGAGCCGGGCGAAAGCACCAGCGAGACATGCGGCGCGACATGCTGCCCCTCGAGGATCGAGGCTACCGTCATGATATCGCGATAGGAAGAGTTCGTGCAGCTGCCGATAGCCACCTGGTCGATGCTCTGCCCCGCGACCTCACGCACCGTCTTGACCACATCGGGCATATGCGGCATGGCAATGAGCGGCTCAAGCTCCGCGAGATCGATGGTATGGCTCTCGTCGTAGCAGGCACCCTCGTCCGCCGCCAGCGGCCGGAAAACATCCTCACGCCCTTCGCGGCGCAGGAAGCTGCGCGTCGTTTCGTCACTCGGGAAGACCGATGTCGTAGCTCCGAGCTCTGCGCCCATATTGGTGATCGTCGCGCGCTCCGGCACGGAAAGCGTCGCGACGCCCGGCCCCGTATACTCGATGACCTTGCCGACGCCGCCCTTGACCGTAAGAAGCGAAAGAACTTTCAGGATGATGTCCTTCGCGCTCACGCCCTTTTGCAGGGCGCCCAGCAGGCGGACCTCGACGACACGCGGCATGTTCAGCATAAAGGGTTCACCCGCCATGGCGCAAGCCACGTCGAGGCCGCCCGCACCGATGGCGAGCATGCCGATGCCGCCGCCCGTCGGCGTGTGCGAATCGCTGCCCAGAAGCGTCGCGCCCGGCCTGCCGAAACGCTCGAGATGCACCTGATGACAGATGCCGTTGCCGGGGCGCGAGAAGAGGATGCCGTGCTTCTTGGCAACCGTCTGCAAGTATTTGTGATCGTCGGCATTCTCAAAGCCGCTCTGCAGCGTGTTGTGGTCGACATAGCTGACGGAAAGCTCCGTCTTCACCTGGCCGACGCCCATCGCCTCGAGCTGAAGATACGCCATCGTACCCGTCGCGTCCTGCGTGAGCGTCTGGTCGATGCGGATGCCGATGGGCGCACCCTTCTCCATCGTCCCCGTCACGAGATGCTCCGCGAGAATCTTCTCCGTCAATGTCCATGCCTTTACCGTCATGCAGTACACTCCCTTTATCGATGTTGCTTTTCACATAAAGAACTTATCACAAAGAGGAGCGAGCGTCAATACTTCTATGCTATTTTATTATAGGAGCAATAACCTATTTTATATATCTAAGCAAAGTGCTATAATGCATTTGTGCTTATTCGCTCATTTGGAAAGGGGCTAACGTCATGGACAAAGCAATCCACCTCGCGCAATTTTACGGCAAATCGCAAAACTATACGGATATCCCCAAGGAACTCTTCAAAAAATACAACGTGAAGCGCGGCCTCAGAAACGAGGACAAGACAGGCGTCCTCATCGGCCTTACGCGCATCGCCGATGTCGTCGGCTACAAGCTCGACGAGAACGGCCACAAGATCGACGCGGACGGCGAGCTCTTCTACCGCGGCATCAACGTCATGGATATGGTGAAGACGGCGGAGCACTCCTCCTATCTTTACGAGGAAGCCTGTTTCCTGCTGCTCTTCGGCTACCTGCCGACCGAGGAAGATCTCCGGCGCTACTGCCAGGGACTCAAGGAAGGCTACGAGCTGCCCGAAGGCTTTCTGGAAACGCACCTCCTGCACCATCCGGGAAAGAACCTCATGAACCAGCTGCAGCAGTCCATTCTCGCACTCTACAACTACGACCGGGACCCCGATGCCACCGATGTCTACAAGACGCTCATCAAGGGCATCGACATCATGGCCAAGCTGCCCTCCATCGCCTGTTACACCTACAACGCCAAGACCCACTATTTCGGCCGCGAAAGCCTCGTGCTCCACTACCCGCAGCAAGGCTATTCCACGGCCGAGAACATCCTCTCCATGCTGCGCCTCGACGGCAAATTCACGCGAACCGAAGCGCAGCTGCTCGACATCCTGCTCCTGCTGCACGCCGATCACGGCGGCGGCACGAACTCCACCTTCACCAATGTCGTCGTCGCCTCGACGGACACCGACCTCTACTCAGCCATCGCCAGCTCCATCGGCTCCCTGAAGGGGCCGCGCCACGGCGGCGCCAATGTACGCGTCGCCAACATGATGGACAAGGTCATCGAAGCCATCGGCCTGGATGCGGATACAGCGGCCATCGAACGCGTCATCGAGCGCCTGATGGCAGGGGAACTCGACAACCCCTCGGGGCTTGTCTACGGCATCGGCCATGCCGTCTACACGCTCTCCGACCCGCGTGCCGAAATCATCCGCCAGTATGTCGGCAAACTTGCAGCAAGGAAGGGTCTCGGGAAAAAATTCGACTTCTTCGTTCGCTTCGAAGCCGTCGCCAAGCGTTACCTGAGCGAGAAAAAGGGCGTGAGCATGTCGAGCAACATCGACTTTTACAGCGGGCTCGCCTATGAGCTGCTGGGCATACCGCGCGACCTCTTCACACCGCTCTTCGTTCTCGCACGCACCGTCGGCTGGATCGCGCACAACGTCGAGCACAAGCTCTACGACAGCCGCATCATCCGCCCGGCTGCCAAGTACGTCGGCAGCATGGCGGATTATGTACCAAGGGAGGCACGCTGAATGGCAACGAAAATCACAGTATTCAAAGGCGACGGCATCGGTCCTGAAATCACGGACGCCGTTCTGGAAATCCTCGACAAGGCAGGCGCAGGGCTCTCCTGTGAAATCTTCCCCGTCGGCGAAGCGGAATACGAAAGGAACGGCGCCCTGATTCCGGAAGCCGGCCTCGCCTCCTTTGAAAACACGCGCGTCCTTCTCAAATCCCCCATCACGACGCCCGTCGGCAAAGGCTTCCGCTCCCTCAATGTCACGCTGCGGACGAAATACGACCTCTACGCGAACATCCGTCCCGCCAAATCGAATCAGGCCGTCAAGACGCCCTTCCCCCATGTCGATTTAGTCACCTTCCGTGAAAACACGGAAGATCTCTATGTCGGCGTGGAAAAAGAAATCGATGCCGACACGGTTCACGCCATTAAGATCATCACGCGGGAAAAGAGCGAGCGCATCTGCCGCGCCGCCTTCCGTTATGCAGCCGCCCACGGGCGCAAAAAGGTCACCTGCGTACACAAAGCCAACATCATGAAGCTCTCCGACGGCCTCTTCCGCTCCGTATTCTACGAAGTCGCCAAGGAATTCCCCTCCATCGAGGCCGACGACAAGATGGTCGACGCCGCCTGCATGATGCTCGTCATGCACCCCGAAGTCTTCGACATCATGGTCATGCCGAACCTCTACGGAGATATCGTATCCGACCTCACCAGCGGCCTCATCGGTGGCCTCGGCCTCCTCCCCTCGAGCAACCTCGGCGATACCATGGCGATGTTCGAGGCCGTGCACGGCAGCGCTCCCGACATCGCGGGCAAGAACATCGCAAATCCGACCGCCTTCCTCTGGTCCGCCTGCATGATGCTCGAGCATATCGGGCAGAACGAAACAGCGAAAAACATTCGCCGTGCCGTGGATGAAACGCTTGCCGCAGGCAAGACGCTCACCCCGGACATCGGCGGCACAGCGACGACCGAGGCATATACAAAGGCCGTGATCGAAAGGCTCTGAACGGCCTTTGCAGAGCATCGACCGCAAAATGCCGCACCTGCCCCGGCAAAACCTTTTCAAAAAAACGCCCTTGGGAGAGAAGCCACGCTTCCCGCCCAAGGGCGTTTGTACTTTATTTGCCTCGCTCTTCCGTCAATGCGCCGCCTTCTGGCAGGCCGGGCACTGCCCGTAGAAATAGAGCTGCTTGCCCGAAATGGCATAGCCCGTTTCTGTTTCCACCTGCTCCACAAGATCGCCCGTATCGGCCTTGAACACATCGTCTACGCGGCCGCAGCCCACGCAGCAAATATGCGGATGGCTCGTCGTATTCGCATCGTAGCGGAAACTCTCCTCGCCGACATTCAGCGCCTGCACAAGACCGACTTTGCCAAGAATGTCCAGCGTCTTGTAAACCGTCGCCAAACTCATCGTCGGATAAGTCGGCTGCAGCTCGCTGTAAATCATATCCGCTGTCGGATGCGCCGTCGTATGGCAGAGCACGTCGTAGACGGCAAGCCTCTGCGGCGTTACCTTGAATCCTTTTTCGCGCAGCAGCGTCGTCACTTCCTGCATCACCATGTTTTTCCCTCCTTGCCTGTCGGCTGCACCTTTGTCCAAGCCGTACTATTGCAATATTTTTCTAACAATCATTTGTCGTTAGAAAGAACTCTCATCAACTTAAGTTTACCTCATTTGCTCCCGCCTGTCAATTCCTTGGAGGTAAAAGTTTACATTTTCTCCAAAACGCAGCTTCCAGCCACGATTCCTCCGCCGTCTGCCCATCCCTCATTCTGTATGCGCTCCCGAGAAAGCGCCCCGAAAACAAGCGTATAAAGCATCCATCCCGTCGCTTCGGAAATACCCGAATATTGCTTTGTCTGCCTCCGCTCCAAAGCAAAATCTCCTGTAGGAATCCCTGACAAATTCAGCCACCCATCTTCACACATCCGGGCGACTTCATTTGATCGGCGCTTCCGATAGCCATCCCTTGCAGTCCTGCGGCAAAACGTCATGAAAAAGCCCCGCTCGAACAGCTCCGAGCGGGGGCAAACCATATAGGCGAAGAGGCGAACAGCTTCTTTCGCCGCTCGCCGCGGCAGCCTTCCCCTAAGACGGGAGCAGCGCGTGCCGGAAACCGATCTTAAATATCCATCGGCTCGATCTTCTCATCCCGCATGAACTGCGCGATCTTCTTCACGCCGCGCATGACCTCGTAGTAGCTCTCAGGCGTCAGGGACTGCGGGCCGTCGGACAGCGCCTTGGCCGGATTCGGGTGCATCTCCATGATGAGACCGTCCGCACCGGCCGCTATGGAAGCGAACGCCATGGGGCGCACGAAACGCCACTTTCCCGTGCCATGGCTCGGATCGGAGATGATCGGCAGATGCGATAGATGCTTGATGGCAGCAACAGCACTGAGGTCGAGCGTATTGCGCGTATACGTCTCGTAGGTGCGGATGCCCCGCTCACAGAAAATCACGTTCGGGTTGCCCTCGTTCATGATGTACTCGGCCGCATTCAGCCACTCGTCGATCGTCGCCGCCAACCCGCGCTTGAGCATCACAGGCTTGCTCCCGCGGCCGACTTCCTTCAGCAGGCGGAAGTTCTGCATATTGCGCGCACCGATCTGCAGGACGTCGGCATACTCAGAAACAAGTCCGACGTTTTCCACCTCCGTGACCTCGGTCACGATCTTGAGCCCTGTCTTTTCGCGCGCCTCGGCGAGAAGCTTCAGGCCTTCCTCTTCAAGGCCCTGGAAGGAATACGGCGAGGTGCGCGGCTTGTAGGCGCCGCCCCGCAGGAATTGAGCGCCGCCCTTCTTGACGATCTCGGCGGCTTCCATAAGCTGTTCACGGGACTCAACGGCGCAGGGGCCGGCCATGACGACGGGCAATCCCTCGCCGATCTTGATGCCGCCGACATCGATGACGGTCGGCATCGGATGAAACTCCCTGCTTGCAAGCTTATAGCTCTTAGAAATGGAGACGCTCTGCTCAACGCCGTCCATCGCATCGATGGCCAAAGAGCCCATGCGCATCTTGTCGCCGATGACGCCGACGATCTTCTGCTGGGCGCCTTCCATGATCTTGGCCTCAAGACCCACACCGTTGATGGCCGCAATGACCTCTTTGATATTCTCTGCTGTCGCATCCGGGTTCATGATGATGACCATAACAAACTCCTTTCAAACGAGGGAATCACACGCTTAAATAAATGACTGCCCTAACCGCACCCAACGGATCAACCCGCAGGAGCGTCCCTGACGGCCGCCCCCGGCGCACGCACATTCGCCGCCGTCAGCACCGGAAAGGGGCCGAGGGTGCGCAGCCAGATGCTCTTTTCACGCACCGCTTCGATAGCAGCCGCAAGAGACGCACGCTCCACAGCCTCGATCTCGAAGAAGAAGATATAGACGCCGAGCTCCGTGCGTGCGGGGCGCGACTCGATGCGCACCATATTGACGGAACGCGAGGCAAACTCCTGCAGCACCTCGCAGAGGCTGCCCGCGCGCTTGCCGTCAATCTGGCAGATGACCAGAATCTTCTGCGGCACAGGCGCATGCGCCTCAAGGAAGCGCAACTGCGGAGGACACTCCCCCTCGCGCTCGACGAGGAAAAAACGCGTGCAGTTTGTCAGCGTATCCTGTATGTCCTCGTCCACCGTCAAAAGCCCGTAAATCTCCCCGGCACGCGCGGTGCAGATTGCCGCCGCCCCGTCCTCCGGACGGCTCTTGGCAACCTGCCTCGCAGCCTCCGCCGTCGAGGAAACGGCGACGAGCTGCGCCTCGGGACAATGCGCTTTCAGATAGCTGCGGCACTGCGAAAGCGGCTGCGCATGGGAAATGACGCGCCGAATCCGCGCCTTCGGGTACTTCGCCATCAGCTCGTTCCTTACGCCCCAGATAAGTTCCAGTGTCAGGGAGAAGACATCGCTGTGCGCCAGTGTATCGAGCGTGATGTTCACCGAGCCTTCCAGAGAATTCTCGACGGGTACGAGGGCGCTTTCCGCCTGCCCCTCCTCAACGGCGGAAAGCGCCTGGAAAATCGCTGGAAAAGCACGGATCTCGCGCGGCTCATCGAGGAGGCCGTTCAAGTAAAGAGCCGCCGCCTCGCTGTGCGTCCCCAAAGGGCCCAAAAAACCCATGCGTTTCATCGTCTTCCCTCCCAACACAAAAGCCCCTTCAGCAAAAACGCCAAAGGGGCTGCCTTGCTAAAAACAGTGTTATCTTATCACATAACACAATTCTTCGCAAGGCTCACGCGCCAAAACTCAATCGTTGAAGAGCTCCGTGGAAAGGTACCGCTCGCCCGTATCCGGCAGCAGGGCAACGATCGTCTTGCCCTTCGCCTCGGGACGGCGGGCAATCTCGAGCGCAGCAGCGAGAGCCGCCCCCGAGGAGATGCCGACGAGAGCGCCCTCCGTGCGCGCGAACTCACGGCCGCAGCGGAACGCATCGTCATTCGAGACGGCAATGACCTCATCGTATACCTGCACATCCAGCGTCTCCGGCACAAACCCCGCGCCGATGCCCTGAATCTTGTGCGGGCCGGCCTTTCCCTGACGCAGGACAGCCGAATCCTGCGGCTCCACCGCCACGACCCGCACGGCAGGGTTCCGGCTCTTCAGATAAGAGCCGACGCCCGTCACCGTACCGCCCGTGCCGACGCCCGCGATGAAGTAGTCGACCTTGCCGCCCGTCGCCTCCCAGATCTCCGGGCCTGTCGTCCTCCTATGCATCTCAGGATTGGCAGGGTTCGTGAACTGCGACGGGATGTAAGAATCCGGCGTCTCTTTCGCCAGTTCCTCCGCCTTGGCAATCGCCCCCTTCATGCCCTTCGAGCCGTCCGTCAGCACGATCTCTGCGCCATAGGCCTTCAAGAGGTTGCGCCGCTCGACGCTCATCGTCTCCGGCATGGTCAGGATCGCGCGATAACCGCGCGCTGCCGCCACACTCGCAAGGCCGATGCCCGTATTGCCGCTCGTCGGCTCGATGATGACGGAGCCGGGCTTCAAGGCGCCCTCCCGTTCTGCTTCCTCAATCATGGCCAGGGCGATGCGGTCCTTTACGCTGCCCGCCGGATTGAAATATTCAAGCTTCACCAGAATATCCGCCCCGCTGCCATTTCTCTTGCTGAAATTTCCCGCGCGCAGAAGAGGCGTTCCGCCAACGAGTTCCGTCACGCTGTCATATACTTTCGCCATGCTGTTTCCTCCTCCATGTCAAAACAACATACATTTTTCATATCTGTTTGATATGTTATAGTCTACAATATTTTTCCTAGCATGTCAATAGGCTTTATTTTTTTCTCTCCCCTCCCCCCTTTCCTTCCTTAATAAAAGCGCCGCAGCATCCGGCAGAAAAAGCCTATTTAATTGCTATGTTATTGACAAATTCCTTTTTCCCCGCTAAGATAAATGCATAGATAAACCGTATGAAAAGAGGCATATAATATGAAGATTTCTGCCAAGGGGCGCTATGGTCTCGCCGCCATGGTCTTTCTTGCAAAAGCCTGCCAATCGGACAATCCGACAACCATATTGACGATTTCCGAAAACCTCGGCATCTCGAAAATTTATCTCGAGCAGGTATTCTCCCTCCTCAAGCACGCACACCTTGTAACTTCGAGCAAGGGCTCGCAGGGCGGCTACCAGCTTGCAAAGCAGCCGCAGGAGATCAGCTCCTGGGATGTCCTCTCGTCCATCGAACTGCCGCTGACAGAGAAGACAGCCGCCTCCGTGGAAGAAAAGCGGCCGGAGCTGGAACGCGCTCTGCAGAGTGCCGTCTATGAGCCTCTCGACGAATCCATCCGCACCGCGCTGCAAAAGACAACACTTCGGGACCTTCTCGAAGAAACAAACCGACAAAAGTCTGAAGAAAATTTGATGTATTTTATCTAAACCCTTCTGCAGCGCCTGAATCCCCTGATATTCTCTGCTTTTTCCTTGTTTTTCTTCTCGATATTTAGATTCTTTTCAGGGTCTTTTGGGCAGGTGCGCAAAAAAACCTTGCATTTTAAAAAGATTGCGGTATAATAAACCATGGCTCGTGAAGAATGATATTTCATTCCACAGCTTTTTGTTAGCACGGTTGCAACACCGCTGGAGGGATTTTTATGATGATTGATAACGTTACGGTTGTCATCGAGAGCGGCGCCCTTTCTGTCAAAGAGGCAGAGCGCTACATCCGTAAAATCCAAAGGCACTCGAAAGGTCGCACGCTCAAGCGTGTTTCATTTAGGATGACTGATGGGTATTTGGATTTACGCTATGCGTTTGAAGGCATCCCCTTTGAGCGCATCCGCCGCATCTCGCATGAGACGACCACGGAGCGCAAGGCTGTCTAAGCTGCTCCGCCAAAGAACAGCGCGACAATACCCTGCGTCCGCAAGAAGCCGATGTTCCCGCATACCGGGACATCGGCTTCTTGCGTTCATCCGCTCTTTCTCAAACAAGGATGTCCCGCGGCAAATTGCAGTTAATCGCATTCCTCGCCCGGAAGAGATTCTGGAAACCCCCTTGACAACATTCCGAGAGTATGTTATCCTATATTCATCAAGTAAACAATAATAATTATTCAATAGGAGTGATTGACTATGTCATTAATCAACAAAGAAATCGGCGACTTTTCTGTACAGGCTTACCAGAACGAAGAGTTCCGCACGGTAACAAAGGCGGATGTGCTCGGCAAGTGGAGCGTGTTCTTCTTCTATCCGGCGGACTTCACCTTTGTCTGCCCGACGGAGCTGGAAGATCTCGAAAACAATTACGCGAAGTTCAAGGAAACCGGCTGCGAGGTCTATTCCGTTTCCTGCGACACGCACTTCGTGCACAAAGCATGGCACGACCATTCCGAGCGCATCCAGAAGATCACCTACCCGATGCTCGCCGACCCGACGCATGTCCTCTCGCGCGACTTCGAAGTGCTCATCGAAGACGCCGGCCTTTCCGAGCGCGGCACGTTCATCGTGAACCCCGAGGGCAAGATCGTCGCCTACGAGGTGAACGCGGGCAATGTCGGGCGCAACGCCGACGAGCTCCTGCGGAAGCTCCAGGCCTGCAAGTTTGTCGCCGAGCATGGCGATGAGGTTTGCCCGGCGAAGTGGCAGCCCGGCGCTGAGACGCTGAAGCCGACCCTCGACCTCGTGGGGGCGCTCTGAGATGGCAGAGGAAAAGAACGAACTCTATGATGCTGTAGTGATCGGCGGCGGCCCTGCGGGGCTGACCGCCGCCATCTATTTGGCGCGTGCCTGCTGCCGCGTGCTCGTCGTGGAAAAGGAAACCTTCGGCGGACAAATCACGCTGACGGCGGAAGTCGTAAACTATCCGGGCAGCGACCCCACAAGCGGCGCTGACCTCACGGCGAAGATGCACCGCCAAGCGGAAGGCTTCGGCGCAGAGTTCCTGCTGGCCGAGGTCACTTCTCTTGAAAAGAAGGGCGATACCTGGCGGATCAAGACGAGCCGGGGTGAATACGAGGCGTTTGCCGTGCTGCTCGCCACGGGCGCACACCCGCGCCAAATCGGTTTCAAAGGTGAAGAGGAGTTCCGCGGCCACGGTGTTGCCTACTGCGCTACATGCGACGGCGAGTTCTTCACGGGCAAGGACGTCTTCGTCATCGGCGGCGGCTTTGCAGCAGCAGAAGAAAGCGTTTTCCTCACGAAGTACGCGAAGCATGTGACGCTTCTCGTGCGTGAGGAGGATTTCACCTGCGCCCCTGCAACGGCGCAGCCGGCACGCGAAAATGACAAGATCACGATTCATTTTCAGGCGGAAGTGGAATCCATCGAGGGCGATACCCTGCCGCGACGTCTCACATGGAAAAATCTCGCGACAGGCGAACGCAATGTCTTTACACCCGAAGGCGGCGATTCCTTCGGTGTTTTCGTATTCGCCGGCTACCAGCCTTCGACTGACCTCGTCCGCGGCCTCGCTGATCTCGACCCGCAGGGCTACGTCGTCACCGATCGTCAGCAGCAGACGACGATGGAAGGGCTTTACGCGGCAGGCGACGTCTGCATCAAGCCGCTGCGCCAAGTCGTGACGGCTACGGGCGACGGCGCTCTCGCCGCCACCGAAATCGAAAAGTATGCCGCCAAAATGGAGCAGAAAACAGGCAGAAAGGCGCACCTTCAGGTGCGCCGCGCGCCGCAGCATACGGCGAAGGACACGGGGGACAAGAAAGAAGGACCTTCCACCAGCGGTCCCTTCACCGCTGAGATGAAAGAACAGCTCAAGACCGTGTTTGCACGCATGGAACGCCCTTTGCACCTGGAAATCGCTCTGAGTGAAGATCCCCATTCAACCGAGCTTCTGGACTTCATGACGCAGCTCGCGGCAATGACGGACAAGCTTTCCGTCGAAATCACCGGCGGCATCGGCGTGCCGAACGTGCGCGTCCTCAACGATGACGGCAGCTGGGCCGGGCTCACCTTCCACGGTGTGCCCGGCGGGCATGAATTCACCAGCTTCGTTCTCGCCATTTACAATGCCTCAAGCGCCGGACAGAAAGTCTCCGACGAGGATCGCGCACGCATCGAGGCCATCACGAAGGAGCACCATATCACTCTGCTCGTGAGCCTCTCCTGCACGATGTGCCCCGAGCTCGTCACAAGCGCCCAGCGCATTGCGACGCTCAACCCGCATGTGAGGACGGATGTCTACGATCTGGGACTCTTCCCCGAAATCAAGGAAAAGTACAACATCATGAGCGTGCCGTGCTTCTTCATCGACGACGACAACGCGCTCCATTTCGGCAAGAAGAACATCGCGCAGCTCCTCGACTTGCTGGAAAAGGCGTAAACGATAACCTCCGCTGCTTGAAAAAACGATGAATCCTTTCTGCAATGCAAATAAGCAAGCAGACCGCCGGCCGATATGCGACATATAAATGGCCGGGCAAACAGGAAGGGGCTACTGTTAAGTCCGATCGGACTTATACGGCAGCCCCTTCCTATTTGTTGTTGTTGCGACAGAAAAGAATTTTGTAGTATAATAAGTACAGCAAAATTTTCACGGGAGACTACGCTATGGACGTAAACGCCAAAGAAGAATGGCGGCGGAAATTCTCAGAGGTGCTGAAAGGTTTTCGCTTACTCGATGATGAGTTCATGACCGTCGTTTTTCAAGACAGTTTGGCTTGTGTCGATCTTGCTTTGCAAATCATCTTAAATAAGCCAAATCTCAAGGCGACACGAGTGATTACGCAGGATACAATAAAGAATCTGCAGGGGCGCAGCCTGCGCCTCGACATTCATGCTTTTTCCGACGGACGAGAATTCAACATCGAAATTCAACGCGCAGAAAAAGGTGCGGCAGAATATCGGGCAAGATACCATAGCAGCCTTATGGATGCAAACATCTTGCACCCAGGCGACGACTATGCGTCACTGCCGGAATCTTATGTAATTTTCATTACAGAAACCGATGTATTAGGCGATGGGCGGCCGATTTATACGATCGAACGAACCATAAAAGAAAGCGGCAAAACTTTTCGCGACGGCTCTCACATCATCTATATCAACACTTCCATTGTTGAACAAGATACGCCGCTGGGCAGACTGATGCATGATTTCCGCTGTACACGTCCGGAAGATATGTATCACGAGGTGCTGGCGAATCGCGTGCGTTACTTTAAACAGACGGAGAAAGGAGCAGAACCCATGAGCAGGGCGATAGAAGAACTTACAAACGAAGCGAGATCGCAAGGACTTCAAGAGGGAATCGAACGCGGCATCGAGCGCGGCATCGAACGCGGCATAGAAACCGAGCGCATATTCTCGATTCGCGCCTTGATGAAGAATCTTGATATTACGGCAGAAAAAGCGATGGACGCTCTCTCCGTCCCGCCATCGGAGAAAAGACGCTATAAGGCGCTGCTGCAGCAGACACGATAAGGACAGGAAGCACATCCTTCTGAAACATTGACAAAGAGCAAAAAGGCCGCAGCCGGCAAAGATTTATGCCGGCTGCGGCCTTTTTCCTGCAAGGGCGGCGCACAAACGTCTGCAGTGTGAACTTGTGCGTGCAGCCTGCCCTCGCCTAAGAACTTCAAGAAATCATTCATCGAGCAAAACGATGAGCTTGCCGATGTTTTTGCCGCTCTCCAAAAGCTTATGCGCTTTTTGGACTTCGTCCAGCTTGAAAATTCTGCTCGGCGTTAAATCCACATGGTATTGCTCCACAAAGGCGAGAAGCTCGTCCAAACGCTTCTGGTCGACATTGCCCGAATAAAAGCTCGTCAGGCAGCCATTAGCAGGCAGATCCATGATCGGATCGAATTCTTCCAGATACCATTGATCACCGAGCAGCCCGGTCAGGCAAACGACAGCTTCCTCGTTCAGGCAGCGAATCGTATCCTTGAGCGTCTTGGGACCGACGAGTTCCAAGGCCTTGTCAAATTTTTCTTCTGTCTGCAGGCGACCCTGCGCATCCTCGATGATATCGCTGTAACCGACTTGCCGCAAGGCGTCCGCCTTCGCCATATTCCGCGTCGAACCGACAAGGCGAAGCTTGGGCCAGCAGGCTCGCACGAGTTTGGCAAAGGCAGCGCCGACGCCGCTTGATGCCGCGCGCACCAGCACTTTGTCCGAAGCCTGCAGATGCAGATTTTTCAAGGAGCCGAAAGCCGTGTAGTAGGTTTCCGTCATCGTTGCCAGCTCTACCCAGGATCGGTTCGTCTGCACAGGATAAATCTGCTCGTTGGGAAGCAGCACAAATTCTGCATAAGAGCCGTCAAAAGCGCGTCCCATCTCGCCCATCAGGGAAATGACGCGCTGACCTGCCGGAAGCCTTTGCGGCTCAGTCGTTTCGTATATTTCACCGACACATTCAATGCCCAGGATCCGTGGAAAGGAAACGCTCGGCGAATCACCGCGGCGGGTAAAGATTTCGGAACGATTGATTCCGAAGCCCTTGACCTTGACGAGCGACCACCCCGGCTTCACGCGCGGCCGCGGAACCTCCATAAGTTCCAGGACGCCGGGCGCACCGGGCTGCCGAACGACAACGGCCTGCATGGCGGACACCTCCTCCAAAAAACGCTTCTCAGATGATATACTTCCTCTTCTGCGGCTTCGACTGCCCGTAGCGCAGGCGGTCGAGTTCCCAGATCGTGCCCATGACCTTTTCCATAGGGGCGTCAGCTTCAAGCGCAAAAACAGGCTGGACATCCTTCTCGGGGAATACAAGGAAGGAGGCGACTTCTTCTCCGTTCTGGAAGAAGATTTCGATGGCCGTCTTATCGATGAAGATGTGCATGACGAGCGCGTGATACGTATACAGCTTGAAGCGGCGCACACCGCGCCCGCCGAGCTTCATGCCCTCGCGGCTGATTTCGACGACATCGGTTCCGCGGTCATAGGTGATCGTCACCTTTTCACGGGCATAGCGCAGTTCCGTCTTCACGCGCTCGGCCGCACCAAAGACGATGTTGAGCAGGATTTCCGTACAATAGTCAATTTCCGTCTTGAGGGACGGCACATCCCTGCCCGAGAGCTCCCGTGCGCTGCGTTCGATGCGCAGGGCTTTGAGCTCCGGCACAGGCTTCGAGAAGAGCTTTCCCTGCCGGAACGACATGACACGCGGCAAGGTCAGCGTGTGCATCCAGCCCTCCGCACCCGTGGGATATTCCTCGTCGTTATGCGGCATACTCATCCAGCCGAAGAGGATGTTGCGGCCCTCGTGCGTCCCCACATGCGGCGCGAAGAAATCGAAGCCTCGATCAAGCTCGTGGAAGGATCCGTGCAGCATTTCCTGAGCTGCCAGTGAAAGATGACCTGCGACATAGCCCGACTGGAAGAGATTCTGATAGGAAAATTCACGATCGGGCACACCGCGCGGCGAAAAGAGGAATACATCGTGATTGCCGAAACGCAGCATCGCCGGGCATTCCCAAACACGGCCAAAGAAGCCGAGCTGCGTCTTGAGCTCGCCCAGAAGCTTGAATACGCCTTTCTCCTCACGATAGAGGAGGGCGCAGCCGCGCGCGTCATCCTCCGGTTTCGCCTGCGCCCCGAGAACCATGTAGGCATGGTTGTTGCGCACAAAGAAATGCGGTCCCTGGAAGAGATCCGTATAGCCTTCGGGCGGCTCCTTCAAAAGCACCATATCCTTGTGGATGACGCCTTCCTTCGTAAGCGTGCCGAGAATCTGGTGATTCGCACGCCGCCCCTCTTCCTCACGCCGTCCCGTGTAGAGTATGCGCAGCCTGCCGCCGTTGATAAAGGCCGAACCCGAGCCGCAGCCGTCGCGGTCGTCATCGCCCGTCGGCCAAAGGATGAGCCTCGGCTCGCTCCAGTAGACGAAATCGCGCGTCTTAAATTCCACCCAGCCTTTGTTTTTGTCCTCCGTTGAAAAAGGATTCCATTGGCAAAAGAGATGGTACTCACCCTCAAAAAAAACAAGCCCCTTCACACTGCCCGTAAAGCCAAAGGGAAGCTCCAAGTGGAAGCGGTTGCGCCAACGATGGCCGGCACGATGGACAGCCTCTTTCAAGCGGGCGTCGAGTTCCTTCTTGTTGTACTCCTGTTTTTCAGGCACTTCCTTGTCAATCTCCTGCTTTTCCAGATCCTTCTTGTCTTCCTCCATCTTGTCCTCCTAGGGTCATTGTATACGCGAAAGGTCGCCAAACTTCGTGAACTGCTTGAGGAATGTGAGGTCCACCGTATCAACGGGACCGTTCCGGTGCTTGGCGATGATGACTTCGGTTATATTCTTGTTCTCCGTCTCGGGATCGTAGTAATCCTCGCGATAGAGAAACATGACGATATCGGCATCCTGCTCAAGAGAGCCGGACTCACGCAAATCGGAAAGCATCGGCCGCTTCACCTGACGCGCCTCCACGCTGCGTGAAAGCTGAGAAAGCGCGATGACAGGAACATCGAGCTCACGCGCGAGTGCTTTCAGGGAGCGCGAAATCTCGGAGATCTCCTGCTGGCGGTTGTCGCCGCTCTTGCTCGTGCGTCCCTGCATGAGCTGCAGATAGTCTATGACGATGAGGGAAAGCCCCTTCTCCGCCTTGAGGCGCCGCGCCTTGGAACGAAGATCCATGGCGGTGATGCCCGGCGTGTCGTCGATATAGAGCGGCGCTGCGGAAAGGCGGCTCGCCGTCTCAATGAGATGCCCCCAATCCTCTTCGTCAAGGTCGCCGACGCGCAGGCGCTGGGAATCGATCCGTCCTTCAGCGCAGAGCATGCGCTGCACAAGCTGTTCCTTGCTCATTTCCAAAGAAAAGAAGGCGACCGGTTCTTTCGCCCGCAGCACGACATGCGCCGCGATGTTCAGTGTGAATGCCGTCTTACCCATCGAGGGGCGCGCTGCAACGAGAATAAGGTCGGATTTCTGCAGGCCTGCCGTAAGCTGATCGAGATCGCGGAACCCTGTCGGCAGTCCTGTGATGGAGCCTTTGTTCTCATAGCGCTTTTCCAGCTGGATCAGGGTTTCCAGCAGGATGTCCTTTATGCCGGTAAAATCCTTGCCGCCCTTGCCGCCGGAAAGGCCGAGAATCCGCCGCTCGGCATTGTCCATGATCGTATCGACGGGATCCGCCTCTTCATAGGCCGTACCCACGATTTCCGTCGCTGTATGGATGAGCTTTCGGAGCTGCGCCTTTTCCCACACAATCTGCGCATGATACTGGACATTTGCTGCCGTCGGCACGGAGTTTGCAATGAGGGTGATCGCCGGTATGCCGCCGATCTTCGCCAAATCGCCGCTCTTTCGCAGCTGTTCCGTCAGCGTCACGATATCGACGGGTTCGCTGCGCTCCTTGATTTCCAGCATCGCTTCATAAACCAGGCGATGCGTCTCGCGGTAAAAATCCTCGGGAGAGAGCATTTCCGCAACAATCGTAACGGCGTCCTCCTTCAGGAGCATGGCGCCCAGGACAGCCTGTTCGGCTTCTACGCTCGCAGGCGGCATGCGTTCCATTCAGACGGCCTCCTTTTCCTTCGTCGTATCCTCCTGCACTGCAGCGCTGTCCGCCTTTTCTTCCGCCGTTTCTTTTTTCAGCGTCACGGTTTCCTGCGGCTTTTGCAGCCAGTCGGCCTCCCCGGGTTCGCCCGGTTCGAACAGGACGGCGAAGGCCTCCTCCGCTGTTTCCACAGCATGGATGTCCAGCCCCAGGTGTCCCTCGGGGATATCCTTGTCGTTCTCCTTCGGTATGACGAGCGTCTTGATGCCCGCCTGCTTCGCGCCGTAGGCCTTTTCAAAAACGCCGCCGACAGGGCGCACACGTCCGGCGAGCGAGATTTCTCCCGTCACGGCGACATCCTGGCGGATCCTCCGCCCCGTCACGGCACTCGCAAGGGCTGCGAGGATCGCCGTCCCGGCGCTCGGGCCGTCGATATTGCCGCCGCCGATGACGTTGATATGCACGTCATAGTCGTGGATGCTCTTTCCCGTCAGGCGGCGCAGCACCGAGGCGGCGTTGAAGACCGAGTCCTTCGCCATGCTGCCCGCCGTTTCGTTGAAGCGCACCTGCCCCTTGCCTTTTTCCTCTGCCGGGAAAACAACCGCCTCGATCTCGATGACGGAGCCCAAAAAGCCCGAAACGCCCAGGCCGAATACATGTCCCGCCTCCGGCTTCTTGGAAGCCTTCTTCGTCACGAACTGGTAGAGACGGCTGACTTGCGCTACCTCGTAGATATCCGCACGGCAGATCTCCACGGGTGCGCCGTCCTCCGTGCGGGCAAGCGCGAGGCTGTAAGCGTCGGCTAGGATGTTGATGGCCTTGCGCCCCTCTGTCGTATATTCGCTGATCAGGCGCACGACTTCCTCCGCCACCTCGACCTTGAGCTTCTTCGCCGCATTTTCCACGATTTCCTCGATGTGTTTCGGCGTCAAAGGCTCAAAGTAGATTTCGGCACAGCGCGAACGCAGCGCTGGATTGATATGCGAAGCGTCGCGCGTCGTCGCACCGATGAGTACGAAATCGGCCGGCGCCCCTTCTTCGAAAAGCTTCCTTATATAAGGCGGCACCTTTTCATCCGTATGGTCGTAATAAGCCGACTCAAAGAACGCCCGCTTGTCCTCGAGCACTTTCAGGAGCTTGTTCTGCAGCATCTCGTCCATCTCGCCGATCTCGTCGATGAAGAGAATGCCGCCGTGCGCCTCCGTCACAAGACCCGGCTTCGGCTCGGGTATGCCGCCGTCCGCGAGGTCGCGCCGCGCCCCCTGGTAGATGGGATCGTGCACCGAGCCTAGAAGCGGATTCGTCATATCGCGCGGATCCCAGCGCAGCGTCGTACCGTCCGTCTCGACAAAGGGCGCCTTTTCCCCAAACGGCGCATGCGCCTTCTTCTTCACGGCCTCAAGGACAAGCCGCGCCGCCGTCGTCTTGCCGACGCCCGGCGGCCCGTAGAGCAGAAGATGCTGCGGATAGGGCGAGGACAGTTTCGACTCAAGCGCCTTCACCGCGCGCTCCTGCCCCACGATTTCCACGAGCGTCTGCGGCCGCAAAAGCTCCATCACCGACTGGGTAAGATGAACCTTCTCGAGTTCCTCCAGTTCCTCGCGCTTCTTTGCCGCCTGCGGCGATTCGATCTCGCGCTTCTCCTCCTTCAGCACCTGCATCCGGATGTCCTGCACATAGTCCTGGTGGTTCTCCTCAAGCTTTTCCTGTATCTTCTGTTCGATCTTGTCTTCCAGATTGCGCCGCGCCATAATATCGGCAATGCGCTCCGAAAGCTCGATCAGGACGCCGGGAATCTCCTCGTCCGTCGGCACGCGCTCGATCGTCGGGTTCTCGTAGACGATGCGCTCCAAGGCAAGAACGCGCTCGCCGCGCACAGGCGAACGCATCAGGCGCATGGCGTCCATCTTGCCGGCCTTGATGACGAGACGATCCGAACCGGCCTCATCCGAAAGTATGGAATAGAGCGCATCGATCTCACGGTCGAGGCGGTCCCCCGGCTCACTGCCCGAGGCAGGCAGTTCAGCAGACGTCCGCGAGCCTGCAAAAAACCGTTTTAAAAATTTCAGCATAATACTTCTTCCCAGCTCACTCCGCGACGACCTGCACCTTGATGGTGCTCGTGATTTCCGGATGCACCTTGATCACAGCCTCATACTCGCCCGGACCTGTCACATCCGTCCGAAGGGAGATCTTGCGGCGGTCGATCTCGATGCCGTTCGCTTTCTTGAGCACATCTGCGACATCCTTCCCCGTGACAGAGCCGAAGAGCTTGCCGCCCTCACCCATGCGCACGGCGACCGTCACGCTGACCTTTTCCAGCTGCGCGGCCAAAAGACGCGCCTCGTCCGCCGCCTGCTGCTTCTTCCGCTGCGCGGAATTCGCCTTCTGCTTCGCCGTCTCGAGATTTGCCGCCGTCGCTTCAACGGCAAACTTCTTCGGAAGCAGGAAGTTCCTGCCGTAGCCCTCCGAGACCTCAACGATGTCGCCCTTACTTCCGACCTTCTTGATGTCCTGCTGCAATATCACTTTCATCTTGATCAATCTCCTCTATCTGTTTCAAACTGAGCTCTACGGCGCGTTTCTCGATATCGGCGAGCACCCCGCCCGCCACCTGCGCACCTGCAACATTCTGATGTCCGCCGCCGCCGAATTGCTCCATGATGACCTGCATATTGAGTTCGCCGGACGAACGGGCGCTGATGCCGACCTCGTCGTCCTTGATCTGGAAAAACACGAGGCTCATGCGAACGCCCTCGATGCGCAGCAGCGCATCGGCCACCTGTGCCGCAATCGCCGACACGTTCGGAATGACCTGCGGGCAGCGAGCCGTGATAAGGCCGCCCGGATAAAGCTTCGCCTCGGCTTTCGCCTTGGAAATCGCCATTTCCGTCTCGTAATCCGTGCGGAACAAATGCCGCACGACAACGGGATCGGCGCCGCCGCGCCTGAGATATGCTGCCGCGTCAAAGGTACGTATGCCCGTCTGCACGGTGAAATTCTTCGTATCCACAATGATGCCCGAGTAAAGCGCCGTCGCCTCGAAGCGCGAGAGACGAACCTCCTCGCTGAAATACATCAAGAGCTCCGTGACAAGCTCGCTCGCCGAGCTTGCAGCCGGCTCGATGTAAACCAAAAGCGGCGTTTTGATGAAGCTTTCGCCCGAGCGCCGATGGTGGTCGATGACGACAACCTGGTGGGCAATGCGCTCCAAGAGCAGCGGTGCGGCAACGAGATGCGGAATATGCGTATCGACAACAAAGAGCGCCGGATTGAGCGAATCGATGCTCTCCAGCTCCGATGCGTGCACGATAAGCCCCTCGTACTCGGGTGCACCCTCCAGCAAGTCAACAATCTTGTCGATGCCCGCGTTCATATCACTCAGGACGATATGGACGGGTTTTTCAAGGTCGCGCGCCATTTTCATGATGCCGATGGCAGCGCCGAAGCAGTCGAAATCCTCGTTGTGATGTCCCATGACGAAGACCTCGTCCGAATTCTCGATGATCTCCCGCACGGCATGAGCAACGACCCGCGCCTTGACGCGCGTATGCTTCTCGACCGCCTTCGCCTTGCCGCCGAAGAACTGGTTTTTGCCGCCCATGCGCACGACCACCTGGTCGCCGCCACGTCCCAAAGCGAGATCGAGCCCCGCCTGCGCCTCGCGTCCCAGCGCCTCCATCGCCTGTCCCTCGGCCACTGCCATGCCCATGGAGAGCGTCAGCGGCAGCCGATTCGAGCCCTGGAGCACACGCATGCGGTCGAGAACGTCGAAGTGTTCCTCCTGCGCACGATCAAGTGCCTTCCGTTCCAGCACGCCGACATAGAGATCGTCGCTGACGCGGCGCATAAACCCCCCGAGTCCCTTCATCCACTCGTCCAGACGACGGTTTGCCTCGAAGAGCAGTCCCGTCTGCTCCGACTCCGTCAAACCCTGCACGACCTCATCGAAATTATCGATCTGGATGTAGGAAAGCACCGTACGGCTGTCCTTGAATGCCTGGCGCATATCCTGAAAATCCGTGTAATCCTCGACATAGAGAGCCATCAGGCCCTTGAGATTGTCGGAAATGACGATGGGACGATACCGCACCTTGAAGGAGCGATCCTCATAAGACACGATGGTTTCGCCCGACGTCCCCCAAAAGGAATCGAGTTTCACCTCCGGCCAAAAATCCTGCAGGGCAAGCCCCACTTCCAGGTTACCGCCCAGATATTCCGCAATGCTCCCGTTCATCCATTTGATGCGTCCCACGGGATCCACGATCAGGATTCCCTGCGGCAGCCGCTCGATCGCGAAATTCATCACCTCGCTCACATTGCGCACAACATCGCAGCAATAGGAGTCAAAAGTGCGCTGGCGGTCACGGCAGCGCTCGCGCGAGAAAAGCGCGACAAAGAGCCAGACCACGAAAGCGATGGAAGCAACATAAGGATTGTACCAAGAAAGCACCAGCACAAGAGCCAGCAAGGCGGCAAGATAGATGCAGGCATCCATCCACGCCGATAGATTACGAGGCAATCAGCCCACCTCCTGAGAAAACATTTAACGCCGATTCATGAAGCGTCGGCGATAGTCAAAGTACATATCAAAAAGGCCGGTAAAAGCGATGAGCTGCATCAGGAATGTGCTCAGCACGGCAAAAGCAACGATTGCCCAACGCCAGAACGTACCGATGCGCCAGCGATCCGCCACATACCAAAAAAGGGAGAACCCCTGGATCAGACCGGCAAAAGCGGCAATGATATTGCCGTTCAGCGAGGCCGCATAAAGGAGATCGATATGGCGCGTGCCGCCCCAATAAAGCCCGACCAAAGAAAAACCGAAAAGGTAGAGGAAATACACGGAAAAGCGCCACTCGGAAAACGACGGCAGCTGCGGCGTCTCCGTCCTGAGACGGCCCAGCAGGAATGTCACCGCAGAAAAATTCAGCAGCGCCGCCATAGCGGATTCGGCAATAAAGATCACCGGCGCGATCAGAGCCACCGTTTCCAACATAGCGGACACCTGGCTTTCCATGGCCTGCACCTTCGCCGGAGGAAGGTTTCCCTGCGCCTCGATGGCCGATGCAACAGAAAGATACGACTCCCGCACGGCATCGAGGAACGGCATCAGCGGATCCACGCCAAAAGAAAGCGCCACGGCAGCAAGGGAAAGTCCCGTACCGCCGAGGGAAACGATGAACCCAAGGCGGACGAGGCGCTCTGCCGACCACTTGCGGCGCAGGCCGAAGCCCCAAAAAAACGCCATCGGCAGTACGAGGAAAACGGCATGAAGCGCACCCGCAAGCCCAAGCACAACAAAGAACACGGCAGAAGCAAGCGCCCCGCCGAGAAAGGCCCAGACGTACCCATGGCGCACAGCGAGTACGACAAGCGGCGCCGGCCAGACGAAGAGGCAGAGGACGCCGAAGAAAGGCACGAAAGGCGCCGCCAGTGCCAGAAGCAGAGCGAGCACAAGAAGCGCACCCCGCTCCTGTCCCTGCGTCATATCCCGCATCGTCAAACCTCCTCCAAATCAAGCCAAAGAATCCGACTGCTTCCCCATATTATATCATTGCAATACCCTATTATATCAGAAAGATGCCCGTATGTCATACTTTTTAGCAGAATCCTCCCATAAAAGGAAGCCATGCGGCAGGGAACGCGCTTTTCCAGCTGCTTTCACCGCCCCATCTTCTCTTGCCCCGGGACAAAAAAATCCCCGCGGCCGCAGCCTCGGGGATTTTTGGTGATTCGATCTTCTTTTAAACCGTTGGGGCAATACCAAGCTGAATTGCCACCAGCATGGTAATGATGCAGATTATGTAGTAAATTGCCCAAGGGATGATATCCGTTCGGATCAGCTTGCCCTCGATGCCCTTGATCGTGATGACGCCCGTCGTGGCGGCAGCAGCAACGATGTTGTTGATGCAAATCATGTTGCCGATCGCGCCGCCCTGATTCTGCAAGGCGAGGATGACCGTCGGCGGGATATTGAGGAGCTGCGCCGTCTGGAACTGCAGCGGGGAGAACATGATGTTCGACACCGTGTTCGAACCGAACATGAACGCGCCGACCGAGCCGATGAAGGTTGCGAAGTAGAAATAGTTGCCGCCCGCAAGCTCTGCAACGCCCTTCGCCATCGTCAGCAGCATGGAGTCAAGGCCGAGGCCGTTGATGCTCGAATAGCGGTACATGTAGACGAGACCGAAACCGAAGATCAGGGCGATGGTCGCACCATAGACCTGGTTTGCGGACTTCGAGAAGATTTCCTTGACCTGCGTGCCCGTGAGACCGTAGAGAGGAATCGAGAGAAGAACGATGAGGATGAACGGCGCGACGCCCGGGTTGTTGAGGATCGCGAAGTTCCATGCAGCTTCCGGAACGCCGAGGATGCCCTTGACGGAGATGACGACGCTCTTGATGGGTCCCTTGAGACCGAGCTGCGGGATGCGCGTGAGGATCAGCCACAGCGAAACGAAGAGGTACGGAATCCAAGCCTTGAAGAGCGACATGTGCGGAATATCTTCCGTCCTCTTATCCTTCTTCTCGTCACTCTCAAAGCGCCAGATCGTCTTCGGCATGAGGAAGCCGGCTTTCGCAGCGCCGATGAGCACGAAGATCGTGATGGCGGCAGCCGTCAGCGACGTAATCTCCGAGCCGATGAACTTGGCAAGGAGGAGGAAGAAGATGTCAAAGACGACAGCGGCAAAGAGGCAGAAGGGCAGCACAGGCAGAGCGTCCATGAAGGACTTGTTCTTGCCGAACATGCGCGTGATGATGCCGACGACGACGAAGATGATGAGGAGCGCACCGACGGCCATGCCGAGCGCCGAGATGAAGGAAAGGCTGAGCTTCCATGCCTCGAAGTCGGTGACACCGATCGTGGGCAGCATCTCCTTGACGATGTCAGCTGCCGCATTCGTCGGCGTACCGGCTGCACCGAAGGGAACCGGCGTCGAGTTCAGAATCAGGCAGGAGATCGCAGCTGCCATCGGAGGAAAGCCCAAGCCGATCAGAAGAGGCGCCGCAATCGCCGCCGGCGTGCCGAAGCCCGCCGCACCCTCGATGAAGGCGCTGAACGCAAAGCCAACGATGATGAGCTGGATGCGTGCATCCTCGGTGATGCCATTGAACATGCCCTGGATGCGGTGCATAGCGCCCGCCTTGTCCAGCATGTTCATCAGCAGGATCGCGCCGAAGATGATGAGGAGCGTATCAATAGAGCCGAGAAAACCCGCCACAGAATATGCAGCGATGTCCAAAACCTTCATTTCCCATGCAAAATAACCGATAACGACAATGACTGCCCAAGCGATCGGCAGAACCTTCTTCGCTGACATGTTGAAGACAACGGTCAGCACAATGGTCAGCAGAATAGGTACTGCTGCGAGCAAAGCTAACATGAATTTTCAACTCCTATCCAGTTTTAAAAGGTGTGGGAAATGCCGGCAGTACCGGCATTTCCCTGCAATTGGACTGCATCAGGCACGGCTTCCCCTTGCTGCGATATTCTCGGCGAGAATATCCGCGACGTGCTTGACCTTGATGTTCGGCGCCTGCTTGTCGAGACCGCCGCCGATCTGCATCATGCAGGCCGGGCACGCAACCGCACAAACCTGTGCGCCCGTGTCCTTGATGTTGTTGACTTTCTTCTCAAGCAGCGGCATCGAGATCTCGACGTACTTCATGCCGAAGGCGCCCGCCATGCCGCAGCAGTGGTCGGCGTCCTTCATCTCCACAAAGTCGACGCCCGGCGTCGCCTCAAGAAGGGCACGCGGCTCCTTGTAGATGCCAAGACCGCGGCGGATGTGGCACGAATCGTGGTACGTGACCTTCTGCCCGCCGGCGGCTGCCGGCATCAGACGGCCTTCTTTCTCGTAGATCTCCGCGACGAGGCTCGTGAACTCGCGAACCTTGCTTGCGAACGTCTTGACCTTTGCGAGCATGGAAGAATCGCCCTCGAAGATCTCGACGTACGTCTTCTCCAAGGTTTCCGTGCAGGTCGGGCAAGCCGAGAAGATCACATCGGGGTTCAGCGCCAAGATCGCCTCGATGTTCTTCTTCGCGAGCTTCCTTCCCGTGTCGCGGTCACCCATGCCCATCGCCGGCTTGCCGCAGCAGCTCTGATCCTGCGGGAAGAAGACAGCGACGCCGGCATCCTGCAGCACGCGCACGGCATTTTCCGCCGAATCGGGGAAGACGAAGTCCATGTTACAGCCCGAGAAGAATACGGCTCTCATCTTCGGGTTCTGCGGATTCGCCTTCTCAAGCTCCTTGGCGCGATCGCGGAACGGCTTGTCGGCGATAGCCGGCAGACTGCGGTTGTCCGTCATCTTCGCGAAGAAGAGCGGCAGATGGCGGATAAACTTGCCGCTCTGCATCGGCTTCTGCGCCTTCGCGCCAATCCTCAGAAGCGTGTGGAAGATCTTGCGGTTCGTGAGGATGTTTTGGAACACCGTCTTTTCTGCAAACGGCATGCCGTGTTCCTTCACGTTCCTCGAGCGCAGCTCGTCGATGATGTCCGGGATGGGGATCTTGCCCGGGCAGATCTGCACGCACTTGCGGCAGCCTATGCAGAGATCGCTGAACTTCGAGAAATCCTTAAGACCGTTGTCCAAAAGACCCGTGAGAATCGCCCCGATACCGCCGGAGTAAATATGCCCGTAGACGTTGCCGCCGACGAGTGTCCAGATCGGACAGACGTTGAGGCAGGAGGCGCAGCGCACGCACTGATAGACCTCATTGAGCTTCGGGTCACGCGCAGCTTCCAAACGGCCGTTGTCCAAGAGAATGACGTAGAGCTTGCGATCCTCCTCGACCCACTTGCCGTCTTTCTTGTAGATGACAGGCGTCGGACCCGAGATGAACGTCTCGTAGCTCGTCGCTTTCTGGCACGTGCCGTTTCGCGGCAGGAGGCGCAGGATCTTAGAAATATCTTCAACCTTCGGGATGAGCTTCTCATAGCCGATGAGAACGACGTTGATGCGCGGCAAAGTCGTCGCGATGCGTGCATTTCCTTCGTTCGTCACGAGTCCGGTCGCACCGTTCTCGGCGACGCCGAAGTTCGCGCCCGTGAAGCCGAGATCCGCCTGCATGAACTCTTCGCGCAGCACTTGACGCGCCGTCTGAACCATGAAGGGGATGTCGCTCGGAATGTCCTTCTTCAGCTCCTTGGAGAAGAAGCCCGCGCACTGCTCGCGATTCAAGTGAATCGCCGGCATGACCATGTGCGACGGGTGCTGTCCCGCGACGGAGAGCATCCATTCGCCCAAGTCCGTCTCGCGAATGTGGATGCCGTGTGCCTCGATGTCTTCGTTGAGGCGGATCTCCTCACTCGCCATGGACTTCGACTTGACGATGCGCTTGACGTTGTTCTCCTTGCAGATCTTGAGGAGGTAATCCTTGACCGCCTGCCCGTCCTTCGCACGGTAGACCACGCCGCCGCGCTCGCGAACAGAAGCCTCGAACTGGTCGGCGAGCTGGTCGATGTGCTGCACAGCATCGTGCTTCATCGCGCGCAGATCCTCGCGCAGAGCCTCGATGTCATAACCCTCGTACGACTTCAGGCGAGCACCCGGATACTGCTCGGCGAATTTGCCGAGAGCGCCGCGAAGAATCGGATCATGCAGTTTCTCGTCAATCTCTTTGCGCAGATTACGTGCCATCAGCCCTCACTCCCTTTCATGTTCTCGATCGCGATGACGAAGAAACGGCTCGGGCCATGCACGCCGAGCGTCAGCACGCGCTCGATGTCCGCCGTGCGCGACGGTCCTGTGATGAATCCGACGTAGCCGCGCTTATAGACGCGTGCGATGATCTTGAGCGCCGTCGTGAGGTTTTCCGTCATGTAATTCGCATTGACATAGACTGCATGAACCGGCGGCAGCATCCCTGTGACACGCGCCTCGTAGGAATACGTATCGACGCAGACGCCGCCCGTCTCACCGACGCCGAACTCTGCGACCGAAAGGCCGAGATCCGCCGTCGGAGCGTTTTCAGCAAGCTCGAACTTCTCCGTATAGATCGGTACTTCCGGCGTAGAAAGCTCGTCATAGATCTTCTGGATCTCAGGGTCATCCGCACCGCCTGTTGCAATGACCTTCTTACAGTTGAACTCCTTGATGAGCTCCGCCGTCTTCGCCTTGGCCTCGGCATAGTCTTTCACGCGAAAGACTTCTGCAGCGGCCAGTGTGGCATTCTTTTCAAAATCGTCCCAATACTTCGCATTGATGAGTTCGTCATCAAAGGCTTCCTTGGGCCAGTTCTGACAGACTTTGAGCATGTTCCATCCTCCTTGGATATCCTGAATCGGTTCAGAAATAGATGATATATATTATTTCCTAAGAAGTTCCCTTCCCCCACAGACGACGCAAGCGCCGTGCAGGAGGCGGCCCGCACGGCGCTCACATCGGCAATGGCGGGAAAGGTGATTCTTGGCATGGTTAGCTAGGCACATATTGACCGGCAGCCCCAGCAAAGCGCCGGGGCACATCCGATCCTTTCAGCCCGGTTCCCCATGAAACCCCAAGCGGTCAAGCCCGAAGGCGCAGACCTCTTGGCCGTTTTCATGTTTGTACGTGCAGTTTTCTCAGAACAGCTTCGTCGGATTCAAGATGCCCTTCGGGTCGAACGCCCTCTTGATGCCGCGCATGAGCTCGATCTTCTCGGGTGCATAGTTCTCGCCCATGTAGGACATCTTCGCGAAGCCGACGCCGTGCTCACCGGAAACGAGACCGTTGAGCTCACGGGACTTCTTGTACATGCGGTCCATGGCCTCTTCGAGGTTCTTCTTCCACTCCTCGTCGTTCATATCGTCACGCAGGATGTAGATATGGAGGTTGCCGTCACCCGCATGGCCGAAGCTCTTGATACGGATGCCCATGTCCTCGCGCACCTGATGCACGTATTCAACGAACGTGTTGACGCGGTCACGCGGCACAACGCAGTCGACCTCGTCCATCTCCGTCGTCGAACCCTTGATCGCCTCGAGGAACGCACCGCGCGTCTTCCAGATCGGCGTCTCGCGCTCTTCCGTATCCGCGATGAAGAGGTCGATCGCACCCTGGTCGAGGCAGATCTTCGCGACATCGTCGTAGGTGCCCGAAATCTCCTCCGTCGAATTGCCGTCGAACTTCAACAGCAGATAGGCGTCCGCCGTCTTGTCCGGGAACTTCATGCCCAGGTACTCTTCGGCGTCCATGATGACCTCGCGCTCCATGAACTCGACGGCCGTCGGAATGACCTTCGAACGCATGATGACGGGCACCGTGTCGATCGCGTGCTTCAATGTCGGGAACGGCACGAGCAGCGTGACCGTCTTCTTCGGCAGCGGGATCAGCTTCAGCGTCGCCTTCGTGACGATGCCGAGCGTGCCTTCCGAGCCGATGATCATGTCCTTGATATCGTAGCCCGTCGAATTCTTGACGACCTTGCCGCCGAGATTCATGACCGTGCCGTCCGCCATGACGACTTCCAAGGCACGGATATAGTCGCGCGTGACGCCGTACTTGACAGCGCGCATGCCGCCGGCGTTCGTCGCAATGTTGCCGCCGATCGTCGCGGATTTCTCGCCCGGATCCGGCGGATAGAAAAGTCCATGCGGCTCGACATAGGCATAGATTTCCATGATGAGCACGCCCGGCTCAACCGTCAGCGTGAGGTTCTTGTCATCGAGCTCAAGGAAGTGGTTCATGAGCGTCGTATCGATCATGACGCCCTTGTGCACGGCAACGGCTGCACCGACAAGGCCCGTTCCGGCGCCGCGCGGCGTCACCGGCAGATTGTTGTCGTAGCAGTACTTCATGACCTTGGAAACTTCTTCCGTCGAGAGCACGCGCACGACGACATCCGGGTAGTGTGCCTCGGCACTGAGCTCGTCATGGCTGTACTCTTCCTTGATCTCGTCCTTCCAAAGAAGGCGCTCGCGGTCAACGATCTGGGCAAGCGCCTCTAAGTCTTTTTCCTCGAAAGTCTTGTAGTTACTCATGCTACAACGGCCTCCCCTTTCTTGATCTTTTCAATCAGCTGCGGGACGATCTCATAGATGTCCCCGACAATGGCATAGTTCGCCACATCGAAAATCGTAGCCTTCGGATCCGAATTGATGGCGATGATGTTTTCCGAATTGTTCATGCCGGCGACAAACTGAATCGCGCCCGATACGCCGCAGGTGATGATGAGCTTCGGGCGAACCGTACGGCCCGAAAGACCGATCTGATGCTTCGCATCGAACCAGCCGCCCTCCATCATCGGACGCGTGCAGGCGACCTGACCGCCCAGAAGCTCTGCAAGCTCCTCGATCATCGCGAGGTCTTCCTTCTTCTTGACGCCGCGGCCTGCGACGACGAGGACTTCGGCGTTCTCGATGCTCTGCTCCTTCGGCTTCTTCGTCGTGCCGAGCACGTCGACGCGGTTCTTGAGCTTCTCCGGCGCCACCGTGAACTCCTCGACCTCGCCGGAGAGCTCCTCGCTCCTCTCGGGAGCGTTCATGATCTTATAGCGCACCGTACACATCTGCGGACGATGGTTCGGCGTATGAATCTCCGCCATGATGTTGCCGCCGAATGCCGGGCGGATCTGGACGAGATCCGTGTTTTCCTGCATATCGAGAATCGTGCAGTCCGCCGTGAGACCCGTCTTGAAGCGGGCGGCGATGCGCGGTGCGAGCTGACGGCCGACCGAGGTCGCGCCGACGAGGATCGCCGTCGGCTTCACCTTGTTGATGAACGCTTCAAATGCCGACGTGTACGTCTCGATCTTGAAATACTTGAGCTCAGGGTTGTCACAACAGAAAACTTTGTCCACACCGTAGTGCCTGAGTTCATCGACGCGGTCCTTGATGTCGCTGCCAATGAATACTGCATACACGGGATGGTTGATTTTTACCGCGAGCTCCTTCGCCTTGCCGATGAGTTCGAACGTGACCGGATGGATCACGCCTTCCTCGTGCTCGACGTAGACGGCAATTCCCTTCCAGTCGTCCTTATTGACCGAGGGTTTCACCTCGTCCTCGACGAACTCCATGACGCCCGCAGGCCCCTTCTTCACACACAGCTTACAGAGTTTGCAGCCCGCATTGATTTCCAGCTTGCCGTCGACGTTCTCAAGAGCGTTGAACGGGCAGACGGCAATGACCTCTTCCATAATCTGCGCACTGGTGATTTTGTCTTGATGGACAACGAGTTTCCCCATTTGCATTTCCTCCAGTTCTTTTTCTTCGACTCTCACAAAGCACGCTTCTGCACTTCATGAGCAGTGTTCGGCTTTCCTTTACAGAAGATTGCCCTGACCACCAAGGTCATCCGGTCTGAAAGACACGGGCCGACGGGGCGGTTTTACATCAGGGCGGCGCACAATGTCCGAAAAGCGGACGCCTGTGCGTGCAGTTTACGCGATGAACTTCTTCTTCTTCAGCATGCCGATGATCTTGTCCGAAACCTCTTCCGCCGTGCCTGTCCACGAAACCTGTTCCTTGTCGGACGTCGGCGGGAAGATGCGGCTGACCTGCGTCGGCGAACCGTTCAAACCATAGTGTTTCTTGTCCTTATCGTCCATATCCTGGAGCGTGAACATCGGGATTTCCTTATCTTCCGTCGCCTTCTTCTTGAGGTACGACGGCAGACGCGGCTGCACGATATCCTTCTGCACCGTGATGAGGCAGGGGAACTGAACCTTCAGATGCTCGATATCCTGTGCCATTTCCATATCGACCACGAGCCCGCCGTCCTCGACGCCCTTGATCTCCTTGACGTTGCAGACGCTCGGCAGATCGAGCGCTTCGGAAACCTCTGGCCCCACCTGCGCCGTATCGCCGTCCGTCGTCTGCAGGCCGCAGATGATCAGGTCGAACTTGCCGAGCTTCTTGATGCCCTGCGAAAGCGTGTAGCTCGTCGCGAGAACATCCGCACCGCCGAACGAGCGGTCGGAGATGATCGCGCCTTCGTCCGCGCCCATGGCAAATGCTTCATAGATGACAGCCTTTGCCTGCGGCGGTCCCATCGTGATCACGCTGACGCGTCCGCCGTACTGTTCCTTGAGCCGCAGACCGCATTCGAGGGCAAACAGGTCGTACGGGTTCATCTTGGAATCTGCGCCGTCACGCTTCAAGACGCCCGTCACCGGATCGACTTCAACTTTGTTCGAGCCCGGGACTTGTTTGATACATACAAGAATTTCCACAATTACCCCTCCGTTTATGATTCTATCGTTAAAAAGCCCTACCTGTTTATGATACTATAAACCCGTACAATAGGCAATAAAAATTTTTCGGATTTTTTCGGAAAGCCTCTCTTTTATTCGCGTTCTCTCTTGCCTAAAGACAGCAACAGGCCTTGGGGCCTTTCTCAGTGTATACAGTATTCGCCGGCGTTTTCTAAAACCCTTCTGAAAAAGAAATGATTTTCCCACAGCTCTTTTTATCCCTTAAATAAAAAGCGGCAAAAAAGCGGCCCGCACAATACGGGCCGCTTCCTGCAGCTATTTTTTCTTTTTCTCCCAGACAAAGGACGCGCGCGGTCCCTGCGCATCATAAAATTCAATCGGGGCGATCGTCAGCTCTCCGTCTTTCTTCCGTATAGCATCGGTGCGGACGATATAACCATCGCCGAAATCAATGACCGCATCGCCGAATTTGAGGTCGCGCCAGGCGCTGTCAAAACTGCCCGAAAGGCTCTGGAAGGGAACGATGTAGCGATATGTGCCGGGTCCGGAATAAAAGGATCCCTTATACTCCGTGCGGCGTGAATTGCCCGTGGAACTTATCGTGATATCGAGCGCCACCTTGCAGTCTAGCATCGCGTGCGGAAATCCTTTGGTCGCCTCGAGACCTTCGCCGTGGCCGTAGAGATGCCAATAGCGCGTGTCGAGATCGTAATCGCCGTGCGCCGCGAACTTGCCGCCGAAGACATCGGCCGTAACATTCGTGAAGTCAAGCCGCGCCCCCTGCCAGCGGACGTTGCCCACGACGTTCTTGAAGGGAATGCCCGGCAGATTGAGGCTCTTTATGCGCACGACGCCGTCCCCCTCGAGATTATCCAGCGGGCCCGTGAAGCGGACGGCAAGCGTCATCTTGTCGCGCATCTTCATGCCGATATCCAAGGAACCCGGATCGACCTCGCTGACGAGAACCGAAAGATCTGCCGTCGGCACCGCCTCGCGCATATTCACACTGCCGTTGAGCGTGACGCCGTTTCCCGCCATCGTACCGCCGAGTCCCACGACAGAACCCTTGACCCCGACATCCTTCGACGTATTGATGTCCGCGTGAACCTCCATGCCCTGCAGGAGGTAATGACGGCGGCGGTAAAAAAGCTCCCCGCGGCAATTTTTGAGCGTAAGCTTCAGCCGCAGTTTCTTCCCCTCGCGGTCGAAATTGCGCAGGCGGCGGCGCAGCACCTCAGCACGCTCTTCGCGCGCGGCTTCGCCGCGAACCTTGAGCTCTGCCTCGCTCATGTTCTCGCGCTCCGCGCTGCCCATCGTCGAGCGCTCTTTTTCTTCCCGCTCCTTTTTTTCGAGCGCCGCTTCTTCTGCGGCGTCAAGCGCAGGAGAATGGCGCAGGAAATCGAGCTTCATATCATCGTCGAAAGCCAGGGAGAGCACAGCACCGTCGAGCGTCAGCTCCTGGATCGTCGTCGATTTCAAATTGCCCGTCAGGACATCGTAGGCGCGTGCGCGGAAACTGCCGCGCGGCACGGCGAGGATGAGGCCGCCCTCAGGATCTCGCCACTCAAGATTTTCGAAGCGCACCTGTCCCAGCACGTTCGCATGGAGGCGCTCCACCGTCACCGTACCGCGCAGCATCGTCTGATCCGCCATCGCATGGTTGAAGATCAATGCGGCGCTGCGGCTCAGAAAAAAGAGGTCGGCAAAAAGAAAGAGCACTGCGAGAACGGCAAAAATCGCTAGGCCGTACAAAACTTTTTGCCGTCTGCCCTGCGGCCGCGGCAAGTGCGATACGAGCGGCAAGCGCATGACGTCGCCTCCTTTTCTTCAAAACGAAGAGCCTGCCGCTGCGCCAAGCGCAGCGACAGGCCATGCCTTGCACAGATGCAGCGGCGTCTCAGGCAAGAACCTTCTGGAGATACGCCTTGATCTCCTCGCCGTCCTCCATCTTCATCACATCGGCCAAAAGCTCCTTGGCCTGCACGGAAGAAACGGAACGGATCTTTTCCTTGACGCGCGGAATCGACGGGGCGCTCATGCTGAGCTCAGACAGCCCCATCGCCAGCAAAAGGACAGCCGCCAAAGGATCGGAAGCCATCTCGCCGCACATGCCGCACCATATCCCGTTGTCTTTCGCGGCCTGCGCCGTGCGCTGGATGAGGCGCAGAACAGCCGGATTGAAATGATTGTAGAGATAGGAAATGCTCGAATTTCCCCGATCGACAGCGAGCGTGTACTGCACGAGGTCGTTCGTGCCGATGCTGAAGAAGTCGACATATTTCGCAAGTTCGGGCGTCATGATGGCGGCTGCCGGAGTCTCGACCATGATGCCGACCTGCACGTTCTCGGAGAAGGCCTTGCCCTCATGCGAAAGCTCGAGCTTCGCCTCCTCGACGAAATCGAGGACTTTCTTGAACTCGGCGACGTTGATGACCATCGGCGCCATGATGGCCGCCTTGCCGTAGACGCCGGCACGCAGGATCGCCTTGAGCTGCGGCAGGAAGAGATCCCTTCTCTGCAGGCTGATGCGAAGCGCGCGGTAGCCGAGGAACGGGTTGTCCTCCGGCGGGATGTTGAGATAGGGCAAAGGCTTGTCGCCGCCGATGTCCATCGTGCGGATCACGCAGATCTTGCCGTCGCATTTCTCTACCGCTTCCTTGTATGCCTTGAACTGATCTTCTTCCGTCGGAATATCCTGACGTCCCATGAATACGAATTCGGAGCGGAAGAGTCCGACGCCCTCCGCACCGTAAGTGAGCGCCGCATCGACGTCCATATGGTTGCCGATGTTGGCGCAGAGCTCGACGCGTACGCCGTCCCTCGTGACGGCAGGCAGAGGCGCAAGCTCGGCGTAGTACGCCTTGCGCTCCTCCTGCTGCTTGATCTTCTCGCGGTAGTCCGTCAACGTCATCTCATCGGGGCGCACGAGGATGTCGCCGCGCTCGCCGTCGATGATGACGAGGGCGCTGTCGGGAATCTCCCCGAGCCGCTCGCCGATGCCGACGACCGTCGGAATCGCGCGCGCCTTGGCAATGATGACAGCATGGCACGTCGTACTGCCCTGCCCCAAAACCACGCCCGCGATCTTGTCCGTCGGGATGTTGGCGATGACGGACGGCTCGATCTCATGACCGCAGAGAATGACGGGATCATCGCCGATTTCCGGCTCCTTGACGCCGAGGATGTACTTGGCGATGCGCTTGCCGACATCGCGGATATCCGTCGCGCGCTCACGGAAATAAGCGTCATCCATCTGCTCGAAGATCGCCGCCTGCTCCTTGGCCGTGTCCAGGACAGCCAACGGGGCATTGGCCAATTCCTCGACCTTCGTATGCATCGTCTCTTCCATCATCGGATCCTGGGCGAGCATGCGATGCGCTTCAAGAATAGCCGCCTGCTCCACCATATTCTTTGCCTGCAGCGTCTTGATATTTTCCTGCAGCACAGCGACAACAGCCTTGACGGCATCCTTGATCTTCTGGTTTTCGATATCCTTGTTGCCGGGCTGGTAACCCTTGAGATAGCCGTCGATATTCTGTCCAGCCATCATGATCCTGCCCACCGCGATACCGGCAATGACCCCCTTGCCGCGCAAACCTTCTGCCATACCTTTCATCCCCCATTCCATCGCTTTGCAAACATTTCATCCATTCCAGCGATGCGTCCCCCTCCGGCGTCCGCACCGAAAAAAGGCAGTCCGGGGCGCAAAAAGCCGCGCCCCGGACCAGTTTCCGGAAAACATCGGCCCGTCAGCCGAATCTGCACTCCCGGAACGTGCTCTTCTTACTCCTCGCCGAACTTCGTCTCGATGAGTTCCTTGAGCGCCGCTACGGCCTCGGCCTCGTCCGGGCCGTCCGCCGAAATCGTGATCTCCGTACCCTTGGAAAGGCCGAGGCTCATCAGCATGAGGATGCTCTTCGCATCGGCCGTCTTCCCCTTGGCCTGCACCTGCACCTTGGACTTGAACTTCGCTGCGGTCTGCACAAAAACGGAAGCCGGGCGCGCATGGATTCCTGTCTTGTTCTCGATGGTCAATGTTGCTTCTGTCATTTGAATCTCTCCTTCAGGTTGCATTTCTCCAGACATTGTTCCTCTAAGTTATTCGCCGTCGGCGGGGATTTCCCCTTTTGGGCGCAAAACTTTTTTTGCAGCATCCGCTGCTTTCTTCCTAATTATACTTGATTTTTCTTCTCCGGGAAACACCCCTGCACTTTTTGCTGGAAAATCCCTGCAGCAAAGAAGACGCATCGCTGCGCCGCGAAGGATTTTCTGCCACATCAGTTTTTTTAAGAAAAAGGAAGGATTTCAGGCAAATACGTCGAAATAGCTAATGTCAGGGGTTCTGCAAGCATCCCTGCACCCTGCGCCGGCCTGCAAGGCCGCGCGCGGAAAGACACTGATAAAAAAGCGTGGTGATAGGTATTGACGTTTTTCCTGCTCGCTGCAGCTATCATGGCCGTGAGCATTCTTGTGCTTCATAAAGCCGCAAATTTTTTTGGCTGCAAAATCAAGTATAAGTCTTTGTTGCTCTGTGCAGCCATGGCCTTTCTCGTGAACTTCGCGGCGCTCAATATCTCATCGTTCCTGACGCCGATGCACTACTGGCTGATCCTCATTTTCGTACTCGCGACATCGCTTTTGGTCACGTTCTACAACGCCTATCTCCTCCATCGTGAGCGCCGTCTCGCGGCCGCCATGGCCGCCATCCACGGCGAGGAAGCACCGCCTGGGGAAGCCGGGGAGGCTCCGCCTGCAGCAGACACAAAAGAAACGTCCGCCAAAGAGACGCTCGAAGCCGAAAAAGAGGAAGAAGACGCCGCACCTCCGGAAGAAATTCCCGAAGACGCGGAACAGGAAGCGGCGCAGTCAGCGCTCCCGACGGAAGAAGCAGATTTCACTCCCGACGGCTTGGCAGAGGAAACGGCAGACGAAGAGGCGATTTCCGCCGCCGAACCCGAAGAAGCTTACTGGGAAGAGGCCTATGCAGCGCAGCGCCAAGATTCCGACGATGCGTCGACCACGGCCATCATGCAGAAAATCACCGCCGAGCTCCCGGGCGTCACCTTCACCGACACGGTAAACCCGCTGTTCGGAGCGGTCGACACGGAAGAAGAACAACCACCACCGCCCTTTGACGAGACGGCAGAGGAAGAAGCGCCGCCTGAGCCGACAGCCGATCTCCCCGCCGAAGCGGCAGAGACCGAAGACGCTCCCGCTTCCTTTGATGAAGAATACGCGGAGCCCGAGGCGGTCTGGGAGGAATCCACAGCGGAAGATCCTTCCGGCGAAGAAATCGATCTTGCAGAGCCGGCTGCAGAAGCAGAGGAAACGGAAGGCACGGTCTTTGAAGAAGCGCCGGAAGAAGCCCTCGAAGAATATGAGGCAGCCCCTCCGGAGCCATACGAGCCGGAAGAGGAATTCCCTGCAGCAGAAGACGAAGCATCGTTCAGCGAAGCGTCTGCTGCAGCGGACGGCGCCGACGAAAATCTCTCGCCGGAAGGGGCGGACACAGCCGCTCCCCCTGCCGAAACTGACGAGGCGTATGCGCTCGAGGATACGGCAGACGGCTTTGACGAAGCATCTCCGGAAGCGGACGAACCTGAAGAGGAATTCTTCGATGAGGCCGCTGCAGCAGACGAATACGGAACAGAACCTGCTCCCGCCGAAACCGAATCGGACGAAGCGGCATACCTTGCCGAAGAACCCGAGCCAGACGAAGCGGCATACGCCGCCGAAGAAGGCGAATCCAACGAAACGGCAGATTCGGTCGAAGAAACCGAGCCGGAAGAGGCCTCGTACTTCGCAGACGAAGCCGTCCCGGACGAAACGGCAGAGGAAGAGGAATACGCCGCCGCAGAGCTTGATGCTTCCGAGGCGGACGCATCGGAAGAACCCTTGTGGGAAACGCCTGCCGAAGAGGACGAAGTCCTGCCGGAAGAAACCGGCGGCTTCGCCGAGGAAGAGCCGGACCTTCCCGCCGCAGAAGAGACAGAAGCCAGCCCGGATGAAAGGGAAGAGCTGCCTGTCGAAACGCCTGAAATATCCGAAGCCGATGCCCCGGATGCAGACAGCGGCGAGGACCTCGACCTCGAGCCCGCCGCACCGCCCTCGGAAGAGGAACGCCAACGCGCCCGTGAAGAACTCAAGGAGCTCACACAGGCTGTCAGCCGCCTCCATACCATGGACGACTATCTCGACTATGCCGAAGAGCAGGCAAGAAACCGACAGCACAGACGCGCCATCTTCGCCTACAAACAGGCGCTCGGCCTCTACTGGGACGACGACTACGCGCCTTTCATCGCCATCAATCTCGGCAACACCTACAAAGAGACCGGCGATTACGGCAACGCGAGCGAGACGTACAAAACAGCGCGCGACCTGCCGGCGGCGGCAAGAAGCGAGGCCATGCAGGAGGAATTCCAACGCAATGCCGACTACCTGCACACCGTTGACCATATTTTGCACAAACACGATATTGCCGGAACGCCTTTTGCCGAAATACCTCCCGAAATCTTAAGTGAAATTGAGAGTGCTTTCCAGAAGGCCCATGAAACATAAAAGGTATCTTGAAGGGTAATCATTTACATTTACATCACAGGGGGAACGATCTATGAAGAAAAGTACACAGATTCTTGGCTTGCCGGTCATCAGCATCACCGAAGGGCGTGAGCTCGGCATGAGCAAGACCTTGCTCATCGACGCAAAGAACGGCGCGGTTGCCGCCATCACGATTGAAGATGACGACTGGTATCGCGGCGTAAAGCTCCTGCCCTACGATTCCGTCATCGCCGTCGGCGAGGATGCCGTCACCATCACGAACAGTGAAAACATCCTGACGCTCGAGGATGCCGTCGATTTCGAAAACCTTCTCGACGAGAACGTCCGCATCATCGGCACAAAGGCCATCACGAAAGCCGGCACGATCCAGGGCTCTGTCACCGAAATCTACGTTGGAGACGACGGCAAGGTCGTCCAGTGTGAGATTACGACGCCGGACGGCACGACGAACGATATCGCAGCCGACGAGATTTCCATCTTCGGCAAGCAAGTCACTGTCATCGACGGCGGCAGCCTAGAAAAAAAAACATCTGACGTGATGCCCGCTGCAGCCGAACCTGCTGCGGAGCCGGCGTACGAGGAGCCGTCCGCCCCTGTCGAACCGGAGACTGCCCACGAGACCGCAGACTTTGAGCCGACGCCCGAGCCCGAGCCTGCGCCTGCCGTCGAGGAACCGCCGGTTCAAGAGCCTGCCATCGAGGCAGAACCCGAACCGATTCCGGAGCCTGCGGCTGACCCTGAGGATGCCGCTGAAAAGGCCGCAGCAAAGGCGACCGAGGATAGGCATCGCCGCTTCCTCCTTGGCAAGAAAGCATCGCGCACGATCTCAACCGACACCGGCGTAGTCATCGTCGAAGCCGGTGCCGACATCACCGAAGAAGTGCTGCAAAAAGCAAAGCTCGCGAACAAGATCATCGAGCTTTCCATGAACGTGCAGTAACAAACTCCGGACATACGAAAAGGAACCGCCCCTGCGGCTATGCCGCAGGGGCGGTTCCTTTTCGTATGTCGTCCGAGCCCTTAGAAGAATGTCGCCGCCACGAAATTTGTGAGATTCGCCAGCGGCTCGGGATAAACGCCGAAGACGAGCGTCAGCGCGACGCTCACGAGCACGCAGGCGCGCAGCGCGCCGGAGACCTTCACGGGCTGTTTCGGGCCTTCGCCGAGGTACATCGCCTTGACGACGAGCAGGTAATAGTAGACGGAAATCATCGACATGATGAAGCCGACAAAAGCGAGCCAGAGTTCTCCCTGATCGACGACAGCCGTGAAGAGGTAGAGCTTGCCCGCGAAACCCGCTGTCGGCGGTATGCCCGCCATCGACAGGAGAGAGATGGTCATGACGGCGGCAAGCACAGGCGCCGCCTTGGCAAGTCCCGCGACATTTGCCATATCCGGTTTGCCGCGCTGCGCCTCGACAGCGGTCAGAACGGCAAAAGCGCCGATATTGGCAAAAGCGTAAAGCGCCGTATAAAAGAGCAGCGCTTTCATGCCTGCCGCATCCGCTGCGACAACGCCGACGAGCATGTAACCGACCTGTGCGATGGAAGAGTAAGCGAGCATACGCTTCACGTCGTCCTGCACGACAGCCATGATGTTGCCGCCGATCATCGAGACGGCGGCGAGAACCGCCAGAAGCGAGAGCCATGCGCCGCCCAAGGGCGGAAATACGGCCAAGACGAGCCGCAGGAGCACGGCGAACGCCGCCGCCTTCGATCCCATGGCGAGAAGCGCCGCCACAGGCGCAGGTGCGCCCTCGTAGACATCAGGCGCCCACATGTGGAACGGAATCATCGACAGCTTGAAGAACAATCCTGCAAAGACGAGCGCCATGCCCACGATGCCGAGCGGCGTAAAGAGCCGCAGGCTGTCGGCGACCAGGGCAAAGCGCAGACTGCCCGCCGCGCCGTAGACGAGACTGACGCCGAAGAAAAGGATGCCGGACGCCGCCGCACCCAGAACGAGGTACTTGATCGCCGCTTCGCTCGAAAGCGCATCGCGCTGCCTGAGACCTACGAACACATAGAAAGAAATCGTCATGAGCTCAAGCCCGACGTACATCGTGAGGAAGTCGTTCGCCGACGCCATGACGCACATGCCGAGCACAGCGAAGACGAGGATCGCGTAAAACTCCGCGCGCGAACGCAGAAGCTTTTCGACGTAATCGCCCGAAAACAGCACGACGAGTGCCGAGCTCAAGAGGAAAAGCTGTTTGAAGAACACGGCGTAATTGTCCACGAGGTAAAGCCCCGCATAGAACGCAGCGTCCTCGCCGCTGTGGTAGAAGGAAAAGCCGTAGCCGAAGAGCGCCAAAAGCGCGACGACCGCGATCGCGGTAAGGCTCGTGCGCGGCTCCTCCTTCGGCAGCAGCACGCCCATCGCCAAGAAGAGCAGAGCAAGCGCGAGGAGACCGAGTTCGATGCCGATTGCTGAAAAATCCATGCTCAGTTCCCCCCTAAAAAGAAACGGATCTCGATCTGGCTCAACTGGTCAAGCATTGGCTGCAGCGGCTCCGTCCCCGTCGAAATCAGCCCCATGAGGAGCTGCGGGAACACGCCGAAGCCCACGAGCGCCGTGCCCAAGAGGACGAGCGGCATAAGCTCCGCGCCATGCATATCGCGATAGGCGTCGAACTTCTTGTCCGCCGGGCCGAAGAGCACTTTGGCAAGCAGGCGCAGCACATAGAGCGCCGTGAAGATGATGCCGGCAATCGCGAGCACCGCGAGAAGCGGGAACGCGGCAAAGACGCCGACGAAGATCGTGAACTCGGGCACGAAGCCGATGAGCCCCGGCAGACCCAGGGACGCCATGCCCGCGAGCATGAAGCCCGTCGCCAGGCGAGGCATCTGGTAGGCCAGCCCCTTGAGATCGTCGACCGTGCGAAGATGCGTCTTTTCATAGATGAAGCCGATCATCGCGAAGAAGAGCGCGCTCATCACGCCGTGCGCCACCATGTTGGCGACCGCGCCCGAGACGCTGACGACATTCAGCGCCGCAAAGCCCAGGAGCACATAGCCCATGTGCGACACGGACGAGTAACCGACGACGTACTTCAAATCCTTCTGCACAAGCGCGATGTAGGCGGCATAGAGCACGTTGCACATCGCGAGGAACGCGATCAACGGCGCCCAGAACTTTGCACCCACGGGCAGCACGAGCAACCCGATGCGAATGAGACCGTAGCCGCCGATCTTCTTCAGAACGCCCGCATGAATCATCGACACAGCCGTCGGTGCGCCGGCGTAGCCGTCGGGCGACCAGCTGTGGAACGGGAACATCGAGAGCAGAGAGCCGAAGCCGATCAGGAGCAAGAGGAACGCACCGATCTGGAAGATCGGGCTGAAGTGCCCCGCCTGCGCAGCGAGAGCCAGTATCTGCATATCGAAAGTTCGGCTGCCTGCGGGGAATGCCATAAGGTAGAGGCAGACGACGCCGACGAGCAGGAACGCCGAACCGATCAGCAGATAGATCGTGAGCTTCATGCCCGCATATTCCTTCGTCACGCGCTTCGTCGAACCGAAAAGAATGACGAGGATATAGATCGGGATGACGACGACCTCGTAGCACAAGAGGAAGATGAAGAGGTCGTTGGCGACGAAGGTTCCTGTAACGCCCGCAATCAGCACGAGCAGCAGGATGAAGAATTCCTTCGAGCGTTCCTTTACATGCCACGAGGAAAAGACAGCCGAGATGCCGATGAGCTCCGTCAAGAGGAGCAGCGGCAGCGAGATGCCGTCGACGCCGAGCGCGTAGGAAACGCCGAGATCGGTGATCCACGGCACGCGCTCCGTATACTGCATGCCGCCCGCCGCAAGGTCGTAGCCGAAATACGCCCAAACAGAGAGCCCGAAAGAAAACGCCATAGCGGCCGCCGCTACGATGCGTATGGCCGAGCGCGCCCCGCGGTTCAGGAGACACAGCAAAAGCGCCGCTGCCAAAGGCGTGAGCAGGATGACCGACAACACGGGAAAGTCCATCAGAAGCCACCTCCCACGAAGGCGATGCCGCCTGCATAATAAACGCCCAGAAGCGCGAGCAGAACCGCGCCGAGAATCAGCACCGTCGCATAAAACTGCGTCTGCCCCGATTCAAAGAAGGACAGGACGCCGCTCATAAAGCGTACGAGAAGACCGAGCGTATTCACAACACCATCGACGATATAGATATCAATCCAATAGCAGAGCTTGCCGAAACCATCGACAAAGACCCTGCGGAATCCCGCATAGATCTCATCGATATAGAACTTATGGTAGCTCAAGGTATACAGAAGGCCGAACTTTTCCGCCAGCACATCCGATGAAACCGTCTGCCGCACATAGATGAGCCAGGCAAGCGCAAAGGCCAGAAGCGTCAGCACGGTGGAAAGCACCGCCACCTGCATGTCGATGGCGCCTGCTTCCGGTTTTCCAAAGTAAACCCAGGCGCCAAAGCCCCAGTGATGCCCGAGCGCACCGCTCGTAACGGCAAGAGCCGAAAGAACGACGAGCGGCAGGCGCATCCACCAGCCTGCTTCGTGCGCATGGTACGCCGTGCCCGTACGGCACTTGCCCATAAAGGCGACGAAGAGCAGACGCGCCATGTAAAGCGCTGTCATAAAGGCGGTGACGGTCGCGAGGATGTAGAGCGGCGTTGACACCTCGGCAGCCGCAAAGAGGATCTCATCCTTCGAGAAGAAACCCGCGAAAGGCGGCAGCCCCGTAATAGCGAGCACGCCTATGGCCATCGCCGCAAAGGTCCAAGGCATCTTCTTCCAAAGACCGCCCATGCGGAAGATATCGGCCTCGTCGGAAAGCGCATGCATGACAGCGCCCGCTGACAGGAACAAGAGCGCCTTGAAGAAGGCGTGCGTCATGAGATGGAACATCGAGGCCGTCAGCGAACCGACGCCGAGCGCGAGCATCATGTAGCCGAGCTGGCTGACCGTAGAGTAAGCGAGGATACGCTTGATCTCACGCTGCGTCAAAGCGATGCTCGCGGCAAAAATCGCCGTGAAGCCGCCGACCCAGGCGATGAGATCCATGAGAAACGGCGAAGCCGCAAAGATGAAATAGGCGCGCGCGACGAGATAGACGCCCGCGACGACCATCGTCGCCGCATGAATCAAGGCGGAAACGGGCGTCGGGCCTTCCATCGCATCGGGCAGCCAGACGTGCAGCGGGAATTGGCCGGATTTTCCGATCGGGCCGATGAATACGAGGAACCCCGCAACGGTCAGAAACACCGTGCCCAGCGTCAGTGCCTCAAGAGGCACGAGCGTCCGAAGCGCCAGAAAATCGAGCGTGCCGAAATGAATCTGCAGCAGCAGGATGCCCAAGAGCAGGCCGAAGTCACCGACGCGCGTCGTGATGAACGCCTTCTTCGCCGCCTCGCGCGCCGACACGCGCTGGTAGTAGAAGCCAATCAAGAGATACGAGCAGAGCCCGACGCCTTCCCAGAATACGTAGAGCTGCAGGAAGTTCGAGGCCAGTACGAGCCCAAGCATCGACGCGACGAAGAGCGAGATGAACGAGAAGAATCGTCCCATTCCGGGATCGCCCTTCATATAGCCGACGGAATAAATCTCGACGAAGAGGGAAACCGTCGTGACGACGAAGAGCATCATCGCCGTGATGGGATCGACGAGGATGCCCATCTCCAAGACGAGATTGCCGACCATCACCCATGTAAGCTTCGCAACATGCGGCGCCTCAACCGTGATCGGCGTCGTCAGTACCGCAGCGATGACACCGCCCGAAAGCGCGAAGCTGGCAGCGATGGCCGCGACTGCAATCGCCGCCGCAAGGCGCGGCAGGGCGCGCAAAAAGCCTGCGGCGATGAAGGCAAGCCCCGGCAGGAGCGGAATAAGCCAAGCGTGACTCAAGGCGAAAGAGGAAAACATCATGCCACCCCCTAGCCTTTCATGCGCTGCAGCGCATCGAGCGAAATCGTATGGCTGTCATGGTAGATGCGGAAAGCGAGCGCTAACCCTACGGCAATTTCCGCCGCGCCGACCATCATGGAAAAGACAGCGAGAAGCTGTCCCTCAAGAGCCTCCACCGGGAGAAAGCGATTGAAGGCGACGAGATTCAAATTCGCCGCGTTCAGCATGAGCTCGACGCTCATGAGGACGACGATGAGATTTCTCTTTTGTATGAGTCCGAAAAGACCGATGGAAAAGAGGATTGCCGCCAATACGAGATAATGAAGGAGACCTACGCTCATTGTCCTTCCTCCTTTGCCAAAACAATCGCTCCGACAAGCGCCGCCAGAAGAAGCGTCGCCGCCAGCTCGAAGGTCATCACATATTCGCCGAGCATGAGGTCCGCGATTGCCTCGATCGTGCTGCCGGCGGAGCTTTGCGCCACCTCTGCAAACGGCGTCAGGTAGACGGCGGAAAAAACGACGGAGAAAAACAGTGCGGCCGCAACGGGCGCGGCAAACCAGCGCGCGTTGTCCGGGCTCGTCTCCTCACCGGGCGCATGACGCGTGAGCATCACGCCGAGCACGATGAGCACGGCGACGCCGCCCGCATAAATCATGAGCTGCGCCGCGCCGAGAAAGTCCGCACCGAGCTTGAAATAAAGACACGCAACGCCGATGAACGTGACCGTCAGGAGAAGCGCCGCATGCACAAGCTTTCTCGCCAGAACGACGCCAAAAGCCCCTGCGACCGTGACCGCTGCCAGGAGGTAGAACACCCCCGCGTCCAGAAATTCACTCATGCGGCTCGCCCCCTTTCTCCTTTTCCTCCGCTACTGCATCGTATCTCATATCTTCCTTGAAATACGACGCAATCGCAAAATCTCTGTCCCAAGAAATCGCTTTCGTCGGGCAGACCTCGACGCAGATGCCGCAGTAGATGCAGCGTCCGATATCGTGCCAATACTCCGCCATATGGCGTTTCTTCGCCTCGTCCGTCACGATGTGCAAATCGAGCGCCGCATTCGGACAGCTCATCGCACAGAGACGGCACGAGATGCACTTCTCCGTTTCCATCACCAGATGCCCGCCGCGGAAGCGTTCGGTCATCGGAATCTTTTCCTCGGGATAGGAAACGGTTTCCTTCTTCCCCCAGAGGTGACCCCATGTCACACCCAGGCCTTTACCCAATCCTTTGCCCCACAAAGTTCCTCACTCCTTTCGCCGAATTGCTTCCGCTCTAAAACATCTGCCAGAGCATCATGCCGATGCCTGTCAGAAGGACGTTCAGCATCGCCGCAGGCAGGAGAAGCTTCCAGCCGAAAGCGATCTGGTGATCGATGCGAAAGCGCGGAAAGGTCCAGCCGACCCATTGGAAGACGACGATCATGATGAATGCCTTGAGGAAGAACCAGAAGATTCCCGGCAAGAACGCAGGACCCTGCCAGCCGCCCAAGAAGAGCGTCGTCACGAGAATCGCGATGGAAAGGAGGTTCGCGAACTCAGCAAGGAAGAAGAGCGCCCAGCGCATGCCGCTGTACTCCGTGAAGGGGCCGGCGATGATCTCCGACTCACCCTCGAGGAGGTTGAACGGCGGGCGGTTGCTCTCGGCAATCATGCAGATGAATACGACGAGAAAAGCGAGCGGCTGCTTGAAGATATACCAGCAGTCCGCCTGCGCCTCGACGATGCGGCTCATATCCAAGGAGCCGGCCAGCATGACGACGCCCATGAGCGCGAAGCCGAGCGGCAGTTCATACGTCAGAAGCTGCGCGACGGCACGCATCGAGCCGATAAGGCCGTACTTGCTGTTCGAAGCGAAACCGCCCATGAAGAACGGCAGAACCGCCTGCGCCGAAATGGCGAGCAGGAGAAAAAGACCGATGTTCACATCGGCGAAAACCACGCCCGCATCAAAGGGATAAAAGGCGTAGAGCAGAGCCGCCGGCACAAAGACGAAAATCGGTGACAAACTCCAGAGGATGCGGTCGGCGCCGTTCGGCATGATGTCCTCCTTGCCCAGGAGCTTCAAGGCGTCCGCCACCGGCTGCAGAAGACCGCCCGGTCCCACGCGGTTCGGCCCCAGACGCACCTGGATGAAAGCGCAGACCTTGCGCTCGCCGAAGGTAAAGATGAGCGCCGCATTCATGACGACCATCAAGAGAACGGCGATGCCGAGAAGCGTCATGACGACCTCGGCGAGAAAAGCATCGCCAAGCGCCCCCGTCAAAAACAGGCGCAGTTCATTGATATAAGCATAGACGATACCCGTTTCCATCGTTCCACCTCCCTCAGCAGTCGACCTCGCCCATCAGCGGGTCGAGCGTCGAATAGACGACAACGGAATCGGCGATCAGCGCTCCGCGGCACAAGGGATCGAGCGCCTGCAAATTGATGAAGGAGGGGCGCCGGATGTGAACGCGATAGGGCTTCGCCGTCCCGTCGCTCACGATGTAGAAACCGAGCTCGCCGCGCGTGTTCTCCACGCGATGGTAAACCGATCCCTTCGGCGGGCGAAGGTTCGGCGAAACGACCTTGCGGCACGAACCTTCAGGCATCTCCTTCAAGGCTTGGCGGATGATCTTCGCACTCTCGCCGATCTCCTTGAGACGCACCTCGTAGCGATCCCAATCGTCACCAAGCGTGCCGACGGGAATCTCGAAGTCGAGGCGGTCGTAGACGCTGTACGGCTCGACGCGCCGGATATCGTAGGCGACGCCCGTCGCACGCAGGTTCGCACCCGAAAGAGAGAGCGTCTTCGCTTCCTCCGCCGTCATGGGCGAAACGCCCTTCATACGCGCATAAAAGATTTCGTTGCCTGTGATCAGGCGATCGTACTCGTCGAGCATCGCCGGTACATAGTCGAGGAACTCCTGCGTCTTTTCGATGAACTCCGGCGTCGCATCGTAAGCAACGCCGCCCAGGCGGATGTAACTCGTCGACATGCGGGCGCCGCAAATAAGGTCGAAGAGATCGAGCACCTTCTCGCGGTCGCGGAAAGCATAGACGAAAGCCGTCGCCGCCCCGAGATCGTTGAGGAGCGTACCGATAAAGATGAGATGGCTCGCAATGCGGTTGAGCTCTGCCGCGATGACGCGCAGATATTCGGCGCGAAGCGGCGGGCGAATGCCCGCGAGCTTCTCCACCGCCGTACACCAGGCGAGGTTGTTGTTCATCGAAGAAACGTAATCGAGCTTGTCCGTATAAGGCAGACACTGCGCATACGTGCGCGACTCCATGAGCTTTTCAATGCCGCGGTGAAGGTAGCCGAGGATCGGCTTCGCGCGCTCAATGCGCTCGCCCGAAAGCTCCAGCTCGACCTGCAGCACGCCGTGCGTACTCGGGTGCTGCGGCCCCATGTTTAAGACGTAGGTGCTTTTTTCAGCCATACAAGCTTACCTCCCTCCAGCTTCGGCTCCGGTGCGATGAAATCCTTGCGCAAAGGATGCGCCGGATAGTTGTCCGGCATCAGAATGCGCCGCAGATCGGGATGGTGGAGGAACTCCACGCCCATGAGATCGTAGACCTCGCGCTCCTCGAACTCCGCACCGGGATAGAGCGCCGTCGCCGACTCGATGACGGGCGCTACACTTTCAAGCGCGACTTTCACCTCGAGTTTTACATTCTCTTCCATATTATATAGATGGTAGACCATCTCGATATGGTCCTTCCAATCGACTGCCGTGAGGTTGCCGAGACGATCGAAGCCTTCCTTTTCCTTCAGCGTGCGCAGCACGGCGGGAAAATCCGCCGCCGCGACGACAAACGCAGGCTCTTCGGCCTCTGCGTCGAAAGTCGCCTTAGGAAAAACGGCGACAAGCTTTTCAAGACGTTCCTTGGAAAAATATGCCGTCGTCCTCATCGCGCCTCACCCCCCGCTCGCTTCGCACGTTCCGGGTGCTGAATCTTATCGCGCAGCTTGATCATCGCATCGATCAGAGCCTCGGGACGCGGCGGGCAGCCCGGCAGGTATAGATCGACGGGCAGCACCTCGTCAAGGCACTTGACCGTCGCGTAGGAATCCGTGAAAGGGCCGCCGTGGATGTTGCAGTTGCCCATCGCAATGACGAACTTCGGCTCAGGCATCTCCTCGTAGAGACGGATGAGGGGCGGCGTCATTTTCCAAGTCAAGGTTCCCGCAACGATCAAGAGATCCGACTGCCTCGGACACGCGCGAAAGACTTCGTAACCGAAACGTGCGAGATCAAAGCGCGATGCCGCCGTCGCCATCATCTCGATGGAACAGCAAGCAAGGCCCGAGGCGAGCGGCCAGATCGAGCGCGAGCGCGCCCATTTGAACACCGCATCGACCGAGGTCACGATCACATTCTCCCTGAGCGATGCAGGGACGAGATCCACTACTTCCATGCGAGATCCCCCTTCTTCCACGCATACCAAAGACCAAGCGCCAGTATTCCCATAAAGACAAACATTTCCAAAAACGCAAAAAGGCCGAGGCGCTCAAAAGAAACCGCCCAAGGATAGAGAAACACCGCCTCGACGTCGAAGAGGAGGAAGGCGAGCGCGTAGCGGAAGTAGCCGACATGGTACTGCACATCGCTCGATCCGACCGTATCGACGCCGCACTCATACGGCTTCTGCTTCTCCGGCGTCGGCTGACGCGGCTGCAGGATGCGTGCCGGCACGAGCACCATAAACGGAAAAGCGATCGCCACGACGAGAAAAAGCCCGAGTCCGCCGTATTCTCCCATAGAAACTCCCCCTTGTTATATGATAGCTTATAGTTATGATTCGATAAGTCGTGATAATTATTAGTATAATTTTTTTGCTTTTCACTGTCAAGTGAGAAAAAATACTGTCACAACAAGCAAAACCAGGGCATAAGCCCTTCCTGCAAAGAGGTTGGTGAATGAAGCGGCGCCTATATTCCGGCTCCCTCCGCCTCATTCCACGCCGCCAGCATCGCGCGCGCTGCCTTTTCCGGCTCCTCTGCGCCCGCCACGGCCGAGATCGTGAAAAAGCCCGCCGCCCCCGTCCGCCGCACGGCAGGAAGATCCGCGGCTCGGAGCCCGCCGCCGACGATCACGGGGCGCGGCGCCGCCTTCGTAAACGCCGCAATCTCCCCGAGACTGCGCGCTTCAAAGCGGCCGTCGGCATCGAAACCTGCATCGGGTTTCGACGCCGTCCGATAAAGCGGCCCCGTGCCGATGTAATCGGCGGCTTCGATATCCTCCGCTGCGAGATGCGGCAGATCCGCTGGATGCGCTGAAAGTCCGACAACGGCTTCCCTGCCGAGAAACTGCCGGCAGATATGCGCAGGTACATCCTTTTGTCCCACATGAACGCCTGCAACGGGCAGACCCATAGCGCGCGCCGCGAGAGCCACATCGAGCCGGTCGTCGACCAGAAGCGCCACGCGCCCTGCACCTCCCGCCTCCCCGATCGCACGCGCCATTGCCGCCAAAAGCGCCAGCTGCTCGCGCGCCTCCTGCCGCTTTGCACGCAGCTGCACAGCCGTGAAGCCTGCGCGCACGGCCGCAGCGACAACCGATGCAGCAGACCGCCCCCGCGTATCGTCCGGCCCCACAACGAGATAGGCGGACACATCCAACGCCTCGCGCCGGCCGGCTCCCTGCCCTCCTGCATGGCTCCCCGCCGCGTCCCAATTCATAAAGACTCTCTCCCCATAAAAAGCTTCCGATAAAAAAGCCGCGCGGCCCAGCAAGAGGCCGCACGGCTCAACATCCCTATTCCTTCACGCCAAAAGCATAGACCGTCTCAGCAGTCCACGTATCTCCTGAGCGCAGGAGCGGCTGCTCAAAATTCATATGATGCACCGCATCGGGATAATACTGCGCCTCCAGCGTAAAGCCCGCCCGCGGGCCGAATACCGTCCCGGCCTTGCCGCGCAGGACGCCGTCGAGATAATTTCCCGTGTAGAACTGCACCCCCGGCTGCGTCGTATAAGAGTGCAGCTCGATGCCCGTCTTGTCCGAAACGGCATACGCCATCTTATGCAGCCTGCTGTAATCAACCGGGCAGCCGGAGTCCGTGCCAAGACCGAGCGCCTTCGCCTCCTCGGCTGCCGGCGTCTTGTCGAGCGCAAAATTGTGGTCGTAGCCGCCCGCCCAACGCATCTGGCTGAACGGCGCATCAATGCGCGCCCCGATCTCCGTCGGCTCGCTGAAATCAAGCGGCGTTCCCTCAACGAGCAGGATGCGCCCATCGGGAATCGACTCATTGTCCGTCGGCGTATACTTCGCGGCGAAAATCCGTATCTTCTGGTCAAGCACCGAACCCGAACTGAAACCTTCCAGATTGAAATACGTATGCTGCGAAAGATTGCAGATCGTGTCGCCGTTCGCGACGGCCTCGTAACGAATCACAAGCTCGTTTTTTTCCGAAAGCCCATATGTCACAGCAACCTTCAGATCGCCCGGATAGCCGCCCTCGCCGGCGGGACTCATATAGTGCAGCGTCAGCTCGCCGCCCTTTTCCTCCGCCGTCCATGTCTTTTTGGCATAGCCGCCGAAATCACCACCATGCAAATGGTTCCTTCCCTCGTTGCACTCGAGCACATACGTCCCGCTCTCCAGCTGCAAATCGCCGAAAGCGATGCGCCCCGCCGAACGGCCCAGAACAGCGCCAAGGTACTTGTCATCCGCCTCATAACTTGCGATATTGTCATACCCGAGCGCCACATCAATGCCCTTGCCGTCCCTGTCCGGCACAACAAGTGACTGCAGGCGCGCGCCGTAATCCATGACGGAGAGCCTTGCCCCCCGGCTGTTTTCAAGCGTGTACAGCGTGATCTTCCTGCCGTCCTTGAGCTCACCAAATGCTTCTTTCGTTATCTTCGCCATCTGCCACACCCGTCTCTCGAATCACACGGGAAAGCGCCGCCCCTGCGGCATTCCCCCAATACCTCTGCGGCACACGGGCACAAAAACACCGCCCGATTGCCAAGCGTTACTGCTTCCCTGTTTCTTTCTCCACCAGTGCCAAAAAATCCTTCCCGGACAGCGGTTTTGAAAAATAATACCCCTGTATCGTATCGCAGCCGATGCCCACGAGAAAATCGACCTGCGCCTTCGTCTCGACCCCCTCGACCACGACACCCATGCGGAGATCGTGCGCCATCTCGACGACGCGGCGCAGAATGACAGGCGCGCGCTGCGAACCCTCGAGATCCTGCACGAAGACCATGTCTATTTTCAGAATATCGACCGTCACATTCTTCAGCAGATTGAGCGAACTATAGCCGCTGCCGAAATCGTCCATCAGCACCTTGAGCCCGACATCCTGCAATTTCCGCAAAGCGCCGAGGAGCTGCACGGGATTGTCCGTATAGGCCGATTCCGTGATCTCAAGACGCAGGAGGGACGGCGGCAGATCATACTTGTCCAGAAGCCCCACGATGGTATCGCAAAAATCCGTATCATAGAAATTCAGCCGCGAGACATTGACCGAAACAGGTATAAGAGGACGTCCCTTGCTGCGGCGCTCCGAAAGCATCCGGCAAACCTGTTCCCAAGCAAAGCGATCGAGACGCACGACAAAGCCGTTGCGCTCAAACAGCGGCACGAAGCGTCCCGGCGAGATAACGCCGGCGGTCGGATGCTTCCAGCGCACAAGAGCCTCGGCGCTCACAGCACGATTTTCCTTCGCACTATAGATCGGCTGATAGTAGACGCAGAACTGTCCTTCGGCAAGAGCCAATTCCATCTCCCGCAGCATCATCTGCTCCTCTAGGAACTTTTCACGCATCTTCGCATCATAATAGGCATAGCGCTTCTTATAATGCCCCTTGACCGTATTCAGCGCCATACGGGCGCGGTCGCACATCTGGTCGACAGGCAGGAAAACGTTATCCACCGGATATATGCCTACATAGAAAAGGATGTTGTTCTTTATTCCGAGCGAGAAAATCGCATTGTCTATGCCCTCAAGAAAGACATCGAGATCCAGCGTATCCTCCGGCATACAGACGGCGAAATGGTCCGCCTCCATGCGTCCGCAGGTGCCGATGCCTTCCGTAATGGTCTTGAAATACGTCCCCGCCGTCTTGAGAATCAGATTGCCCGTCTCGACATGGAACAAATCGTTGATAATCTTGAAGCAGTTGATATCGAAATAAAGAATATCATACTGCCTCTGCGGATTCTCCTGCAGGAGCGCCACGGTCTTTTCGTAAAACGCCTCGCGGTTGTATATGCCTGTCAGTGCGTCAATCTCAATGTAATGGCGCATCTCGAGGATCTGCCTCTCGCGCGCCGCCTGTTCGAGCTTTCGCCATTCGTTCTCCATGCGCGCCATGACATTTTTCACACGGCATCGCACGATCGTCGGGTCGTAAGGCTTCGTGATAAAATCCGCCGCCCCCATCTCCATGGCGCGCACTTCCACCTCGCGCTCGTTGCGGGCCGTCGTCACGATGACGGGAATATCTGCATACTGCCCATTGCGCTTCAGCGACGCGAGCACATCGAAGCTGTCCATACCGGGCATCACAAGATCGAGCAGAATGACATCCACGGCATGGGCTGCAACAGTCGCCAGCGTCTCCTCGCCGCTTGCTGCCTCGAGGATAAAATAATCATTTTTAAAAAACTGCGTGAGGATCGCTCGATTGATCTCCACATCATCGGCCACGAGCATGACAGGTTTCTTTTCCATGGAATCCCTTTCTCCTATTACACGATCTGAACTGTGTTTCCCCTTAGAATCGTTTACCATAACTTATGGAGAAAACACCACCGTCACCACTGCACCCGGATCAACGACGCTGTAAGGAGGCGCACTCTGGTACGTCGCACGCCCCGACCCCTCCGCCTCGAGCGTCACACCGATCTCGGCGAGCTTTTCCGCCACCTCACGAATCGTCATGCCTTCAAGGTCAGGCACAACAACCTTGCCGCTCGGCACATTCTTCGGCATCTTCGGCTGTTTTTTCGGCGGCTGCGGTTTCTGTGCGCGCTTTTCATCCATCTCAAGGAACGGATCGCTCGAAGGCTCGATATGCATATAGCGGAAAATCTGTGCAAAGATGGAGCCCGCAACAGGCGCCGCAATCTGCCCGCCATAGAAATTGCCGCCCGCCGGATCGTCCAAGATGACGAGCACGACGATGCGCGGATCGTCGACAGGAGCAAAGCCGCAGAACGATGCGATGTAATGCCCGTCCATATAGCCCGCGCCGTTCGGACGTATCTTCTGCGCCGTACCCGTCTTGCCGCCGATGCGGTAACCCTTGACCTGCGCCTTCTGCCCGCCGCCTGAGGCGACAACCTGCTCCAAGAGTCCGACGAGCGTCTTGGCCGTCGCCGACTGCAGCACACGGCGCACCTCATCGCGCTTTGTCTCAAGGTACAGCGAGCCGTCCGCATTCTCAATGGATTTCACGATATGCGGCTTCAGCAGGACGCCGTCGTTTGCAATCGCCGCCATCGCTGCAGCAAGCTGCAGCGGCGTCACAGCGATGCTCTGGCCGATCGCCATCGTTGCCATATCCGAATCACGCATATCTTCCGGAGCAAACAGAATGCCACTTTCCTCCGCCGGCAGCTCCACCCCCGTCGGCGAGCCAAAGCCGAAAAGCTTCGCATACTTCGTGAGCCTTTGTGCGCCTAGATCGAGCCCGACAAGTGCAAAGCCCGTATTCAGGGAATTCTTCACGACATCCGTAAACGTCACCGTGCCGAAGCTTTCACCGTTCCAATTCTGAATGCGGCGGCCTGAAACCATGACATAACCCGGATCGACAAAAAGCTGGTTCGGCGTGACGATTTTCTCTTCAAGCGCCGCCCCCGCCACAACTGACTTAAACGTCGAACCCGGCTCGTAAATCGAAGATACGGCCAGATTTTTCCACGTATCGCTGCCATACTTGCCAAACTCATTCGGATTGTACGAAGGACGCATCGCAAGCGCCAGGATATTGCCCGTCTTCGGATCCATGACAATGGCTGTCGCATGCTGCGGCGCATTCATCGCCATCGCCCGATCCAGCTCCTGCTCCACGATAAACTGTATGCTGCTGTCGATCGTCAGCGTCACCGTCTTGCAGCGGTCTCCTGTATACGCATCGTGCCGGAAAAGCGAATCCAGGATCGGGCGGCTCTTCATATCCGTCAGGACGAAGCTCTCCTCCGCCACCCCCTTGATCACAGCATCAAACTGCTGCTCTATGCCGTCAAGCCCCTTGTCGTCCGTACCGACAAAGCCCAGGACATTCGCTGCAAGCACATCGTTCGGATAATAGCGCTTCGCCTCGTCACGGAAACCAAGACAGTCTCCATACGACTTCTCACGCATCAGCTGCTTTACGGCATCCGACTGCTCCGGCTCCATGCGGCGCTTCACCCAGACAAAACCGCCGCCCTGGTCGATATCCTCAAGAATCTCCTCCACAGGAAGCTGCACGATAGGCGCAAGATCAGCCGCCAAGGCTTCCTCATCCTTCACATGGCTCGGATCGACGAAAAGCGACTTCGTCATCATCGATACAGCCAATTCCTTGCCGTTCGCGTCGAGAATTCTGCCGCGCGGCGACTGCAGGAGCCTCTCCTCCCCCGACTGCAGGCGCACGCGCTCCGCCATTTCCGCGCCCTTGACGATCTGCACCCAGCCATAGCGGCAAAGGACTACGAAAAAACCGACGAGCACCAAGAGTACCGTCATCTGCACATTATCCCGCACCCGCCGCCGACGCTTCTCGACCCGTTCCGCCTTACGGTTCACATTCAAAGCAAAAACTCCTTGCGTATATACATTGAACTTTTATTCACCTTATTATACTTATTATAGCACAGGCACAAAAAATAAGGGACACCAAAGCGTCCCAAATCACATCCTTCCCCACCCCCGGTTCCCACCATCGTCGTTGGAAGCATCCTGCCTGTCCTTCTTATCTATATACAGTTACTCAAACTTCGCATGTGAGAAATCCGCAGAGGTCCTTGAAAACCGTATGAACAAACTCATCTATGCGCGGTTCAGCCAAGAAGAATCCGAACGGCTCTTCAAAGTGATCTCTAAGCTCTTGGAGAGCACGAGAAATATGCGATAAAGACTTCACCTTTTTGCCGACACCCGCTTCATGCCGCGAAGCGACTCCTTCGCCCAAAAGAAGAACGCATGCGCGTCACCATAAGCATAGGCATGATCGGTAAAGGCCAAGAAAAGCTCCTCCATCGTATGCGGCCGATAACTATACGGACTCAAGGTCTCTGTATATGTTTCCATCTTTTTCGTACCATAAGCGGAAAAGAACTTCTTCACATCCTTGGTATTATCAAGCAGCATCTGCAGATACTTCCGCGCCGCCTCCTCTTTCCCCAGCTTGTAAGAAAGAAGCGCCATGGCAAGAGAAAGACGCGTCTCCTCCGCCCCATGATACTTTTTGAAAATCTTCTGAGCCGCTTTTTCCTCCTCAAGATACGCATAAATATGGATGAGCGTATAGCGAATACCGAGATTGTCCCTCGAACAAAGACGAAGCATCGACTCGCACTCCTTAGCGGCAAGGCGCATCTTGCGATTCACCAGCAAGGTTTCCACATACGCATGACAAACCCGCATATACGGGCGCGTTTCGACAATGAGCCAAAAATCGCCAACGGTCTCCTTGCAGAAATCCCCTTGCTCACGCAGCTGTTTCTCAGCCTTTTGCTGCAATTCACAAAGAAGCATCTCCTCCTCGTACGGATTCTTGGCCGTCATCTCGATTTCCGCCAGCGCCGCATCCACATGCTCGGGTTCAATCTCGCGCGCCTTCATTTTCCTGAATAGGCCGTGCCATCTCAAACTTCTAAGCCCAATGGTCTTCCGTAACTCATCACTCCACCAGAAAACACGGTTACCAGTTAACGGAAAAACAGATAGTTTTTGTATCGCAATCCTAAAACTATCTGTTTTTGAAACTTTATGGTATAATAATACAAACAGCAAGAGCGGAGGCGAAGATATCGTGATCGAGCGTCAAGAATATATGAAGCGGTTGATTGCTTTCAAGGACAAACAAGTCATCAAGGTCGTGACAGGAATCCGGCGATGCGGCAAATCCACTCTTTTAGAGATGTATCAAGATTGGCTGCACAAGCAGGGCGTGCAGGAAGAGCAGATCATCGCCATCAACTTCGAGGATATGGACTATGAGGATCTCACGGATCGCAAGGCACTGTATCAATATCTGAAAAGCCGGCTTGCTTCGAACAGGATGACGTACATCTTCTTGGATGAAGTGCATCACGTCCATGAATTCCCCAGGGTGGTTGACAGCCTCTATATCAAAAAGAATATCGACTTGTATATTACAGGATCGAATGCCTACATGCTATCGAGCGAGATCGCCAGCCTGATTGCCGGACGGTATGTCCTGGTCGAAATGCTTCCCCTTTCTTTCAAAGAGTATTGGGTGGGCGCAGGAAGACCAGCGGAGAAAGGGATTCTCTATACGGAGTATCTACAAAACAGCTCGTTTCCCTACGCACTGACGCTGAAAGACGATCCAAATGCAATTCGCGACTATTTGGAAGGAATATATAGCACCATCGTCGTCAAGGATATTGTGAACCGCAAAAGAATCACGGATGTCATGATGCTGAAGAGCGTCCTGCGCTTTATATTTTCAAGCATAGGCAGCCCGCTTTCCTCAAAAAAGATTGCAGATACGATGACCTCGGATGGCAGGAAGATTGATTCCAAGACGGTCGAAAAATATTTGATGTCATTCATGGAAAGCTATGTCATTTATCAGGCGAAACGATACGATGTAAAGGGCAGGCAATATCTGAGGACTCTGGAAAAGTATTATGCAGCAGACATCGGCTTGCGGTATCTTCTCCTAGGCACGCGCGACGTGGACGCCGGTCATATCTTGGAAAATGTCGTTTATCTGGAACTCCTGCGTCGTGGATATGACGTCTATATCGGCAAGGTGAATTCTTTTGAAGTGGATTTCGTGGCACAGGACAGAGCGGGAACGGTATATTATCAAGTCGCTTTGACAGTTCGCGACGAGTCCACACTGGAGCGCGAACTGCGCCCGCTCCGCTTGATTCGCGATCATTATCCAAAGATCCTTTTGACCATGGATGAAGATCCGGAAGCGCAATATGACGGAATACGGCGCATCAATGCCCGCGACTGGCTTCTGATGTGATCAGAGTTTCATAAATCTTGGTGTGGGAAGTTTGAGTAGATATCTTTACATCGCAATCCGAACAGCGTTTTTCATCATATATAATAGCATCATCGTCCGGTATTGCCATGCAGCCTCTCCTCTTAACAAGCCCATTATCGCCTTAAAGCATAAGGTTTTCCCTGGGGCACCGCCTCGCAGGCGCGATCGCAGTATTTCTGCAGCTCTATGTCTAAACTCCCACTGAATTTCAGGCACTCTTGTCACATACTGAATCCATATAAAGCAGTCCGCCGAAAATCTAAAGCCCATACTGTGATCAGTATATCACAACCCCCCGCCCCAGGAACTGCTCTCAAGAAAATGCACGGCGTTTTCCACTGGCATCAAGTCAGCCGCATCCTCCGTGCGAGAAATACATACAAGCGTCGCATCATCGCTGTTCCCACCATCTTCCCGCTTGCGTCCGCACCGTATTCCGGCAGAGTTCCGCCTGCCCCCGGATGCACTTCCAGCGTCCCCTCCTGGCTTCTCGAATGGACGTCGTCTTTCGAAAGACGCAAAGAATTGCTGGCAGAGAATCCTACAGCATCACGGAACACCAAAGTTTGACAGAACGATGCGACAATTAAACTTGCAATCTTCCCCCCCTTTCTTTGCTATGTCTTTTTCTTTGCAAAAACGGTTTACCTGTTATATAATATTGAGAGATGTGTGTTGATCGGCTATAAAATCTTATTTTCGGAGGTGTATATTTTTTGGCTTCAAACACAAAAAAATTACAGGTTATCCCCTTGGGCGGCCTTGGCGAGATTGGGAAGAACATGACGGTGCTGCGCTTTGGCGACGATATTCTCGTCATCGATGCGGGGCTCATGTTCCCGACGGAGGACATGCTCGGCATCGACCTCGTCATTCCGGATATCACATACCTTTTAGAGAACCGCGAGTGTATCAAGGGCATCGTATTGACGCATGGACACGAGGATCACATCGGCGCCCTGCCCTATGTGCTTAGCCAGATTGACGTGCCTGTTTACGGCACGCCGTTGACTTTGGGCATCCTCAAGGGGCGGCTCGAGGAGCGCAGTGTCTCTACGCAGAGCCTGCACCCCGTTATGGCGGGAGATCAACTCCGCCTCGGCTGTTTCTCGATCAAGTTCGTGCGTGTGAACCACAGCATTCCCGATGCTGTCGCCCTTGCAATCCGCACACCGCTCGGCACGATTTTCCACACGGGCGACTTCAAGATGGATTATACGCCAGTCGACGGCAAGCTGACGGACTTCAAGGCACTGTCTGAAATCGGCAACAAGAGCGTCCTGCTAATGCTTGCCGACTCGACGAATGCCGAGCGCACCGACCCTGTGCCGAGCGAGGCGACCGTCGGGCTCGCCTTTGACCGTGTCTTTCGGCGCGCACGCGGCCGCATCATTGTCGCGACATTCTCTTCAAACGTCTCGCGCATCCAGCAGATCATCGATTCTGCCGTGCGCTACCGCCGCAAGGTCGCCATCCTTGGCCGCAGCATGGTCAACGTCACGAATATCGCCATGGAACTCGGCTATCTGACAGCGCCGGAGGGCACGATCGTCGATATTGATGAAATCAATCGCTACAACGACAACCAGATCGTCATAGCGACGACGGGCAGCCAGGGCGAGCCGATGTCCGCCCTGACACGCATGGCGATGAGCTCGCACCGCAAGGTCAACATCACGCCGATGGATACCGTGGTCATCTCGGCCACGCCGATTCCGGGCAACGAGCGCTATGTCGGCAAGACGATCGATTTGCTTCTGAAGCTCGGCGCTGATGTCGTCTACGGCAAGAGCGAGGGCATCCACGTCTCAGGCCATGCGAGCCAGGACGCGCTGAAACTCATGCACAATTTGATCCGCCCGCGCTATTTCATGCCTGTGCACGGCGAATACCGCATGCTCGTCTGCCATTCCAAGCTCGCGCAGAGCCTCGGCATGCCCGCCGAAAACATTTTCCTCAACGAAAACGGCGGCATCCTTGAGCTCACGCGCAACACGGCAAAACTCAACGGCAAGGTGCAGTCCGGCATCGTGCTCATCGACGGTCTCGGCGTCGGCGATGTCGGAAACATCGTCCTGCGGGACCGCCAACAGCTCTCGCGTGAAGGCGTGATCATCGTCGTCGTGACGATCAACCGCTCCTCCGGGCGCATGGTTTCGGGGCCGGACTTCGTATCGCGCGGCTTCGTCTATGTCCGCGAGTCGGAAGAGCTTATGGAAAGCGCCAGAAAACGCGTTTTCAACGCACTCAAGAAGTGCGAGGACGACCATGTCACTGAATGGTCCGCCATCAAGACGACCATCCGCGACACCCTCGGGCGCTTCATCTTCGATGCTACCCGCCGTCGCCCGATGATCCTGCCGATCATCATGGAGGCCTAAGGACCAGTAAGACAGCAAGACAAGTCCCATATAAAAAGCGTGCAGACTGCTCTTTTCAGCGGTCTGCACGCTTTTTTCCTGGCCTTGCGTCACTGCCATTGCTGTATGGTTTACAGATATTCTTCCAGCCGTTCCCTGTCGAGAATCCGTATCGTGCGCGCTTCCACGGCAAGTATGCCTTCCTTCTGCATCGCACTGAGCTCGCGCGAGAGTGCCGGACGGGAGACAGCGAGATAAATCGCCGTGGACTCACGGCTTTCGGGCAAGCAGATCACATCATCCTGCCGCCTGGGCTGCAGCATCAGATAGCGGGCGATCTTGCCGCGCAGGGAGCCGCTGGCCAGGACCTTCAGCATATTGTTCATCTGATAGGCCTTGCTCGCAAAATCCCGCAGAAGGTTGCGCTGCAAAATATTTCGGAGCCGTATCAGACGCTCCTGCGAGGCCTTTGCCGTTTTGCCCGTACCTGCCAGCTCTTCCTCCCCCATCTCCGCGCCGCCCTGTGTCAGCATCCGACTTGAAATTTCCAGAAGCTCCGTTGGCACAAGCGCCTGGGTAAACATATCGTAGGCATGGCGCTCGATGAAAAGATAGACCTCGCCGAACATCACGCCGGGCTTCCGGATTTCCCCGAGAAAGATCTGCCGCCCCGAATACGTATCCTTGAGGATGCGTACCGCACCCGAAACGAGCAGGAAAAGCTTTTCCGGCACATCGCCTTCGTGGAAGATAATTTCACCCTTCTTGTAGCGCACGAGGCGCACCTGGCTCGACTCCAGAAGCGCCGCGATATCCTCATCCGTCATGCCGCGCGCTATGCTTGTCCCCTTGAGCTGTTCCGCAATTTCCCGGCGCATCGCCCTGTCCCTCCTGCCTTATGCCAACACATTATGCTTCATCGTAGCTTCCAAAGAACATACTATTTTCCGGCATACCGCCACACTCTCCATACAGAGATTCCGCCCCTGCTCTCACTCGCGGACAAGCACCTTCTCAATTTCCGCCACATACATCGTATGGTAATCCTTCTCAGGATACCACTTCTCATCCGGCAGCTTATCGATAAAGCAGGCGGGATCGAGCGGCTGCGCATAGAGCTTGCGGCAGAGAAGCGCCAAACGCGCCTCAGTGAAATAGGTGCGGCCGTTTTCCGAAAGCGGCGTAAGCCCCGCCTTCTTGATCTTGTCCTCCGTGCGCCCCGATACCGTGCCGAAATAATTCAAGGTCTGACGATAAGAACCGTCGAGTACGGAGAGTGCAAAGCCCTCGGCCTTGTCGACGAATTCCTTCGTATAGCGCTGCGGACGGATGAAGATAAAGACCACGGGCTTCCCCCAGAGCACGCCCATGCCGCCCCACGAAGCCGTCATCGCGTTGGCCTTTCCCTCCGCTTCGCCGGAAAGGAGAAGCCAATCCCCGCCGATCATCCGAAAAACATTGTCCTTGAGCTCCGTCGGTTGAATTTCCCTGAATGCCATGTTCATTCCCCCTGATTCTGTCCTTTTCTCTCAGCAAGCTGCGCGCATATCATGCCTTTTCCAGAAGCTCCGCCCGCCCTTCGGCAAACTTCACCTTGAAATCGCACTCCGCCAAGGTGCTCACGCGATGGGCAATCGAAAGGATCGTAATCTGCCCCTTGAGCTTCAGGATGGTATGCGTGATGCTTTCCTCCGTCTCGTTGTCAAGCGCCGAAGTCGCCTCGTCCAGGATCAGAACCTCCGGTTCCTGGTAAAGCGCACGCGCAATGCCGATGCGCTGGCGCTGCCCGCCGGAGAGACGCACGCCGCGCTCGCCGACCATCGTATTGGCTCCTGCAGGCTGCGCCGATACGAACTCATGCAGCTCCGCCATCTTGAGGACGCGCTCCACCTTTTCGTCGTCAATATTCTCCGTCCGCATGCCCAGCGCAATATTCTCGCGAATCGTCCCATCGATGAGATAAATCGTCTGCGGCACATAGGCAAGGTTCGCCTGCCAGGCGCGGATATCCTGCTGAATATCCACCCCATCGACCTTGATGCTGCCGCGCACCGGCTTCAGCAGCCCCAGCAGGATGTCGACAAAGGTCGTCTTTCCCGCCCCGGACGGCCCGACAATGCCGACAAAAGCGCCTTTCGGCACACGAAAGCTCACATCCTGCAGGACGAGCTGTCCCGTGCCGGGATAGCTGAACTCCAGATGCTCCACGGAAAGCTCCTGCCGAAACCCCATCTTGCCCGAATCGAGCGCAAGCTGCAATTCCCGCTGATGCACAGCGCGGCTTTTGATCGCAAGGAATTCGCGGTAAAGCTCGTCGAAAAGCGGCATCTGGAACTTGATGCCGTTGGCGAGGTTCACGATGCGGTTCGCGCTCGGCATCAGGCGAAAGGCCGCGAGAGCCAAAACGCCCAGCAGCGGCACGATATCCATCGGCGCCGTTCCCATGGCCAGCTTTACGACAATCATGACGAGCAAAGCACAGACGACAAGCGTCTCGATGATCATGCGCGGCAACTGTGACAAAAAGAGAAATTTGCGATTGGCATTCCCGTATAATTCATAACTGCGCAGAAACTCATGCAAAAAGAACCGTTCCCGACGCATGACCTTCGTTTCTTTAATCGCCCCCAGACCCTGGTTGAGCCATTTAAGATAGATCGCCGCATAATCATTTTGGATGCGCCCCACCTCGGCAATTTTGCGGCGGAAAGATTTCAGCAGCGCATAGATCAGTGCAGCCATAAGCCCTGCAACGACAACAGCCGTAAACGCATCCAAAAAAACAAGCATCAGCCAAATCGTTCCCGCCGTGATGAATTCTGTCAAAAGCATAAACGTCGGGATGAGAATTGCAGAGAATACAACCTGCCCTCCCGCACTCACATTGCGAAGCAACGTGGCCGTATTATGGCTTAAATGAAAAAAATACGGCTTGGACAAATAATTCGCCAGCAACTGCCCTGAAAAATAAATTTGGTATTTCAGCGAAAAATCAATCTGCAGCTTCGCCTGCCATGCCATATAGAGATTCTTCACGATGTACACAAGGATAAGCCCGACAGCGCCCGCGATGATCAAGTCCGTATGATCCTCTATGCCCAGAAGAGATGTCCCCCACTGCAGTTCTGCATGGCGGTCGAGGAAATCCGGCTGTCCCATCACAGAAATCAGCGGCAGAATGGCACCAATTCCCACGGCCTCGAGCATGGCGCCCACGACCATCGCAAAGACGATGAGCGCGCACTGCCTGAGCTGCGCCGGTGTAAAGATTGTAAAGACCTTAAAGAATGATTTCATATCCCTCTTCCCATCTCAATCATCTTCCTCTTCCCTGCGGATCCCATAGGCGGCGAGAGCCTCTGCCGCTTTATCCTCGTCCACGCCCTCTGTACTGCCCTTCTGGAAGAGCACGCGAACCGTCTGAATGATGATCACGAGATCCGTAAAAAGATCGCAGTGCTGCACATACATGAGGTCATAGACGAGCTTGTCATACGCCGTTGTATTGTACTTGCCATAGACCTGGGCCAAGCCGGTGATTCCCGGCTTCACATTATGGCGGTAGGCATATTCCGGCGTGTCCTCTTGGAATTGCTTTACGAAGAAGGGGCGTTCGGGGCGCGGGCCGACAACGCTCATTTCCCCTTTCAGGACATTGATAAACTGCGGCAGCTCATCCAGGCGCACCGCGCGCAGAAAGCGTCCCACCTTCGTGATACGCGGATCGTTCTCCCCCGCCATCACCGGGCCGCTCGCCTTCTCCGCATCCTGGCGCATGCTGCGAAATTTATAAACCTTGAACTCCTTGCCATACCGTCCGGTACGCACCTGTTTGTAAAAAACCGGCCCCTTGCTGTCCAGCTTGATGGCCAGTGCAACGGCAAGCATCGGCAAAGCCGTCAAAACAAGCGCGGCCAAGGAGAAAAAAATATCTAAAATCCGTTTCAGGGAGCGGCGCTCCAAAGACGGGTTCAGATACTGCGGCCGAAAAAACGGGATGTCGTCGATCTTATCGATCGTCAGTCCGCTGCAGTAAAGCTCATAGACGGACGGCGCGAGCAGAACCTCTTTCTGCTGCTCCTGACAGCAGCCGACAATCTCGGATTTTTTCGTAATCTCCACATCATCACAGAGGATGACAAGATTCACGAGCAGCACAGCCTCCCGCCATGCCTCGTTCTCCGCCCCATCCGTCGCGATATGGCGCACGCGGATGCCAAGCTCCGGCGTGCTCGAAAGCCGCATCAACACCCTCGCACAAGCCTTCTCACTGCCGATGACAAGCGCCTCCCGCGGCACCATGATGAAGCGCTCCAAGCGCCACATCGTCCAGAGCCAAAGACCGAGCAGGATGAACTCATAAACAGCCGTCATGAGCAGCACGCTTCTCGAATAGCTGAACGCACGGAAAAAGAAATTCACCGCCATCATGATGACGAGCGTATAAAAGACAGAAAGCGCTACCCCGATAAAAATCTCGCCGAAGCGTTTGCGCGCAAGGGAAAACAGTCCATAAACACCAAAAAGGATGCCGATCAGAATCAAATTCATCGGCATCATCTGAAAATATACCTCGGTGGAAAATGCCGCCGGATAAACGGCCAGCACCGTCTGCAAAGCGAGATAAACGGCCAGCGCCGTCAGGGACAAGACCCCGCCGAGGAGCATGACCTTTCGGAACGTAGGAAACTTTTCCAGCATGAACAACATCCTTTTATGCCACAGCGCGGCTTTCCTGCACGATACTTCCTTATATCCAAATAAACACGGATATCTTAGTATACCATTGTTTGCAGGCTTTTTCCACCACACGCCTCTGCCGGCAGGCCGCGCCCAAAAGCTTCCATTCCCCATCAAGCCCTATTCCAAAGTCGGCAAAACATTCTTGCAGAAATCCTCATAAGCTAGGCGCAATCCGTCCTCAAGCTCCGTCCTGTACGTCCATCCAAGAGCTTCCGCTTTGGAAACATCGAGCAATTTGCGCGGCGTGCCGTTCGGCTTCGTCGTATCCCAGAGAATCTCCCCCTCGTAGCCGACAACACGAGCGACCATTTCAGCCAGATTCTTGATCGTCAATTCCTTGCCCGTTCCTGCATTGACTGTTTCATTGCCGCTGTAGCGATTCATCAAAAACACACAGAGATTTGCCAGATCATCCACATAGAGAAACTCGCGCAAAGGCGAACCGTCGCCCCAGCACGTCACCGAAGGCGCACCTTTCTCCTTCGCCTCGTGGAAGCGGCGAATCAGAGCCGGCAGCACATGGCTGCGCGTCGCATGATAATTATCGTTCGGCCCATAGAGATTCGTCGGCATGACCGAAATATAATCCGTACCGTACTGGCGGTTCAGGTATTCGCAGTATTTCAGGCCTGAAATCTTCGCGAGCGCATACGCCTCGTTTGTCTCCTCAAGCGACGAGGTCAGCAGGCAGTCCTCCTTCATCGGCTGCGGCGCAAGACGCGGATAGATGCATGACGAGCCGAGGAATTCGAGCTTCCTGCAGCCGTTTTTCCATGCGGCATGGATCACGTTCATCTCCAGCATCATATTGAAATACATAAAATCCGCCGGCGCCTCGCTGTTCGCCCCGATGCCGCCGACCTTCGCCGCCGCAAGGAAAACATATGCGGGCTTCTCCTCCGCAAAAAATGCTTCCACAGCCTTCTGCCGACAGAGATCGACGTCCTCATGCGTGCGCGTCACAATATTCGTATAGCCCTGCTTCCGAAGTTCCCTTACGATAGCCGAGCCGACCATGCCGCGGTGCCCCGCCACATAAATCTTCGCATCCTTTTCCATCATAAAAGTCCCGCCTTAAATCCTATTCAATGATCATGGCCAATTATACTTCATGCTCAACAAAATCAAGATGCCCCGCCTTATATTCTTCCATCTTTTTTTCCAAATAGCGTACATTGGATTCCGAATAAAACGGATCAATGGCAAGATCAAACGGGATGCGCTTTTCTCTCCCCACCTTCTTGGCAAAGATTGTAAAAGCTGCACTCATGGAAAGTCCCAGTTCCGCGCATACCTGCTCCATGTTTTTTTTCACCGACGCATCCAGTCGAAAGTTTACATTTACAACATTTGCAGACTGTGTCATATACAGCCCCCCCTTATGCAACCATAATACGCAAAAGTAAAGAAAAATACAAGCATTTTTCTTTATTCCGTCTCCTGCCACTTGATCTTGTCCTCTTTCGAGATATCCTTTCCCATCTGCAGCTCGATGATCGTCATCTTCTCGCGCGCCTCCACCTTGTGCTTCATCCCTTGCGGGATATGCACTACAGCGCCCGGAGCCACCTCTTTTCGGACGCCGTCGAGCAGAACGAAGCCGCGGCCCTGCACCACATTCCAGACCTCATCGCGATGCCGGTGGCTATGGTAATTCATGCCATGCCCGGGATTTAGCGTCACCTTTATGACGAGGCTTCGCTCCTCCACGTCGATGATCTGGAACCTGCCCCACGATTTTTCCGCAAACATGGCCTGCTGCGTAAACTTCTCCACATAAGGCTTGATATAGCTCGATGCGCTCTTGTCGGCGACAAGGATGCCCTCGGGACTGGCTGCCACCACGGCATCCTTGAGCCCCATGCAAAGAATCGGCACATCCATCTCGTTGACGACCTGCGTCCTTTGGCAGGCATCGTCCATCGTCACATCGCCGATGCTCGGCGACTGCATGATTTCCGTCAGCGTATTCCACGTGCCGAGATCCTTCCACTCACCCGCATAGCGCAGGACGGCGATGCTCTTCTCCCGCTCGACAACAGCATAGTCGAAACTGATTTTTTCAAGCTTCCCATAGTTTTGGAAAAGCGCCTCATAGCTCGAGAAGCCCAGAAGCTTCTGTGCCTTTTCCAGTACATAAGCAAGGCGAAAAGCAAAAACGCCGCTGTTCCAAAGCGCGCCTTTTCGTATATACTGCGCCGCTTCTTCCTCCGAGGGCTTCTCCTTGAAGGTCGCCACCGGGCTGATTTCCGCCTTGTCCTCCGGCAGGATATAGCCGTATTTCGCACTCGGGTACGTCGGCTCGATTCCCATGAGCATAAGCGAGGCCCGGTTTTTCGATGCAAGAGATGTCAATCTTCGGACAGCGGAGAAATAACTGTCCTCCACATAGGGATCGACAGGGCATATTGCTGCAGCCTCATCCAAGGGCACGCCCTTCACATCGTGCAGATAAGCGCATACAAGCGCAATCGCCGGAAACGTATCCCTGCGGCACGGCTCCACGGAAAGTGCCGCATCATCCCCCAGCTGATGCAGAAGCGTCGCGACCTGCGCCTTCGACGTTGCAATCGTCACATCCGCATCGGGATCGGCTCTTCGGATCTGCCCATAGACGCGCTGCGCCATGGACAGGCAGGTCCCGTCCGCCTGACGAAAAATCGGGATAAACTGCTTCGAACGTATATCGTTGGAAAGCGGCCAAAGGCGTTTGCCTGAGCCGCCGGAAAGCAAAACAATATGCACAGCCCTACCTCGCTCCCCTTCATTTTTATGGCAAACTTTCAGGACATATGTTCATCCTTCACGCGAAACGGCCTACTTTGCTGTCGTTGCCATCTCCTGCGATAGCATCATCCCAGCATCATGCTGTACATATGTCCTCATGCCTTACGGAAACCTCAGCCACGTTTCCCGATTATCCGGCAGCAGCTCCGGTCGGCCTCTTTTCAAACCGGATCAGCGTCCGTACTTTTCCAGATCCGCCTTGACCATCAGGCGCACAAGCGCCGGAAAATCGACCTTGCGCCGCCAACCAAGCTCCTTTTCCGCCTTCGAGGAATCGCCCCAGAGAAGCTCGACCTCCGCCGGACGGAAAAAACGCGCATCCACATCGACGAGAAGCCGTCCCGTCTTCCTGCAATACCCCTTCTCCTCAACACCCTCGCCGCGCCATTCGATCTCGATGCCTGCCGCTTCACGGAAAGCGCACTCCACGAACTCACGCACCGTATGCGTCTCGTTCGTCGCCAGCACATAGTCGCTCGCCTTCTCCTGCTGCAGGATGCGCCACATGCCCTCGACGTAGTCGCCCGCAAAGCCCCAGTCGCGCTTCGCATCGAGATTGCCGAGCGACAGCTTCTCTTCCTTGCCCGCTAAAATCTTCGCCACAGCAATCGTAATCTTACGCGTCACAAACGTCTCACCCCGGCGCGGCGACTCATGGTTGAACAGAATGCCGTTCGCCGCAAACATCCCGTAAGCCTCACGATAATTGACTGTAATCCAATACGAATAAAGCTTCGCCGCCCCATAAGGAGACTTCGGATAAAAAGGCGTCGCCTCGCTCTGCGGCGCTGTCTCCGGCAAGCCGCCGAAAAGCTCCGATGTCGACGCCTGATAAAAGCGGCAGGGAACACCGCTCTGGCGGATCGCCTCCAGCATCTTGAGCGCCGCGACGCCCGTAGCCTCCGCCGTATACTCCGGCACTTCGAAAGACACTGCCACATGCGACTGCGCCGCGAGGTTGTACACTTCATCCGGTCGAATCTTCGCAATCAGCAGCATCAAATTGCACGAATCCGTCAAATCCCCATAGTGCAAAAAAATCCGTCCCGCCAGCGAACTGTCCGCCAGCAAATGATCGATGCGTTCTGTACAGCTTGTGCTGTGACGACGCAAGACGCCATGCACCTCATAACCTTTTTCGAGCAGAAGCTCCGCCAGGTACGAACCATCCTGCCCCGTAATTCCCGTAATCAACGCTTTCTTCATATCCGATCTCCATTTCCAAATCATGAAAACTCTTTACTTCACGGCATCCGCCTCATCACCGGCATAATATCGTTGCTTGCGGCTCTTCGGTTTTCCCGGGAGCTCCCCGCTCTCAAATCCATTTTGTCAATGCAACAAGATCTTCTGTTATCATTTTCTCCTATTTAAACAAAAAAAACACAACAAAGCAAATCCGTTCAATGAAATTTTATTGATTTAAGTAAAATATTTGTAAAACCCCATTCTATTTTATAAAACAGCAGGAGATTTTATCAAATCAAACAACAAGTTTACTGAAATCAAATTTGATTTCCAGAAACACTTCATCTCAATGCTCATATCCTCTACAAGCGACTACATATTCATAAAAAGCTCCGCATACTTTCGTACAATCGTTTCTTTTCGATACTTCTCTAAATAAAGCTTTCGGGCTCGTTCCCCCATTTCGCAGGCCTCCTGCGGATGCGCCTGCAAGAAGTCCACCGCCGCACAAAACGCCCCGACATCTCCATGAGGCAAAACAAAACCGAGACGGTTTTCCCGTATTGTCATCGCCATCTCCGTCATTGGGTCCGAGATCGCCAACACGGGCCGGCCGGCAGCCAGATAAGTATAGAACTTGCTCGGCACGGCAAGACCTGAAAGATCCTCCTCCAAAGAAACAAGAAATGCGTCCGCCTCTGCCAAAGCTTCCTGATACTCTGCCTCGGGAAGAAACGAACGAAATTCGACATTTTCCATTTCTCGTGCCTGCTCCATAAGGCCTGCCTTAGAAGCTCCCTCGCCCACAAAGACAAGCGTTGCTTCCGGCAGTTCACGCAAAGCTTCTACGGACAATTCCAAATTGTGGAATCGCCCCATATTGCCTGTATAAAGGATTTTGAATCTTCCTTCTTGTTCCTTACGTCGAAAAACCACCCCGTCACTCGCCCAGTTTTCTATGACAGCCAAGTGTGTTTCCGGCACATGATAAGCCGTCATCAAATATTTTTCCATATCGCGCCCCAGGACAACGACCTTGTCTGCATGGCGAAAAACATAGCGGTTTACAGCAAACATCACGCGGGAAAAAAGATGCTTTTCCCCTACCACATGCATGGCAATGGCGATATCAGGATATAGATCATGTAAGATATAAATAAAACGCTGTCTCTTGCGGCGCAGAAGCAGCCCCAAAAACGGCATAAGCGGCGGATTGGATACGGAAACGAGGATGTCCTTTTTCCCGGTCAATCCGTGATGAATCGCTGTCCAAAGGGAACAGAGAACTACCATGACATAGTTGAAAACTCGGCCGAATGCGTTCTCTTTCGAGCGAAACCACCGAAAACAGCGAAAAACGCGCACATCCCCATATGTTTCAAAAGCCGGCAGGACACGCCCAGAAACATCGCCGTACTCCTGGCGGCTGGCGATGACATCAACAGAAAAACCGTTTTCGGACAAAGACGAAAACAGCTCTCCCATAACACGTCCCGTCCCGGTGCGATCAGGAAAAAAGAACTGACTCAAAAGCAAAATGCGTTTCACATCCTTTTCCCCCTTTCCTAAGTTTTCCGCAAAGACTGCAAAAATCCCACAGCCAGAAGCAGAGGCACAAGAAGAGCGCACGATGTCAAAAACACCATCCACCAGGCTTCCTGATGAAAATGTTGAAGAAAAACCACCGCCGCATTATTCGTATATACATGAAATCCCATGATATAAATGCTATAGCGCGAAATCAATTCTATTCCTCTGTCAAAAACCCGCACTCGCTTCTCCAGAAGCTGCCCCAAAAACAGCAACAAGTATATGACAAGCACGCTATAACATACATTATACAATGGATCCGGAATCATATACGATGCCAGATCCAGGCGTGGGATCGGCAAGAATACGATTGCGCCCAAAGCTGCAGCAAAAGCCAAAGCCCCAAATACGGAAAGCATCCTGTATCTGTTCCATACGGCAGCAAACAAACACCCCAGAACACACCAAAGAACTGCAAGCAAGCCTTCATGTATGCCAAACCCGACAGGAAATTCCAACGGCCTCATCCAACCAACGAGGAACAAGAATCCTGCCCCAAGTAAAATATTGTCTTGCTCTTTGCCATAGCACAACAAAGCTCTTGCAAACATCTTGCCCCAAAAAAGCGCCGGCAGAAACCAGAGAATGAATCCATAATGATGCAAATGAGGCATATCCATAAAATAGAGGAACCCTACGGCTGTTTCCCATAAATCCATAGCAGGGCGCCCCAATGCCCATATCTTTATGTTCTCAGCCGCAATGCCCAATAGCCCGAAAAATAAATAGTACCTGCCCAGTCGAAAAAAATCATGCTTATCAAAAACAGATAAACGTCCGCCCTTCTCCCGCTTCGCCCACAACAAAACGCCGGACGCAAAGAAAAACGCCGGCATATGCCATGCAAAAATAAACCGGCTCAACGGCGAAGCTATATGGCCCAGAACCACAGCCAATATGGCAACGGCCTTCAAAAAATCCAAGCTCCATACTCTTTCACTCTGCAATACGATCCTCCGTTCTCCATTCTCATATTTGCAAAAGGGCGAACAATTCCTGCCAATTTTTCGCATATGGCGGTGCCGGCTCTTGCTGCGGCAGCACGTCATACTGCACCGTTCCCATAAACACCTCCCGGATTGCCTTTGCCCAAGCGCTCGCCTCCAACGGCTCCAAGAACTTTACACGTGCATACCCGTCCAGCACCTCATGTGCATACGGCAGATTCGCCGTTAGGATCGGCTTTCCCGTAACCATAAATTCCGAAAGAGGCATTCCCCAGGATTCCAGGCGCGACGGGAAAAGCATCGCACCACATTCCGCATAGAGTGCAAAAACGCGCTCGCGCGATTGGCGGCCAATGAAGCGAAGTCCCGGAACATCCCGATACTGCCGAATGATCTTTTCTGCATATTTTCCCTCCGAGCCGTCCATCGTCAGAACGATTTGCAATGACGGCAAATCCTGCAGCATTTTTGCCGCCTCGCAGAGCACCTCGACGTTCTTATACGTATGCACCGTAACCGGATAGAAAAACATTTCTTTTCTTGCCGCAATTGACACAATGGGCTGCTGAAAAGCCATTTGCGGCCTTGCCACCACAACATTCGAAATGCCGAAAAGACGCTGAAATTTTTGACGCATCCAGTCCTGTTGGACAATCACATAGCGGTTCCTAAGCAAATTGATGCGGTAAAGGTAGCGGTAAAACAAAACAAACAGCGTAAATTTCCAATCGGCAAAAACCTCTTGCCAGCGCAGCAAATAAAAAGGTGACGGATTATGACAATAAACAAATTGCCGTCCCGCCACAACACGCGGCGTCATATCATGCATAGAAAGCCACAGATCCGGACGGATTTCCTTCGACAGGCGATGAAACAGAACATATTCATGATAACAGCGCTGCAGCCAGGAACTCTTTGCGGCAGGAAAAGCCATATAGGTAAGCCTCTCATCGGCGACATCATCAAAAAGGCGCACATCATGAACCAGCGCGATAATCTCAATGCCTTTGCAGCAGTGCAGCATTTCACGCAGGCAATCCTTATATACCGAGAGCATTCCGCCCGCCACGATGTTCACACCGGACACCACGATCTTTTTCAAACCATCCTCCGATCTATCCTTCCTGCTTCCAAAAACCATCCGCAATACGCCGGGCAGATTCCTCCGGACTGTGTCTTTGGGCGATCGCCAGAGAAATCCTTCCCATTTTCTGCAGATCCGCATCCTCCATCATGAACTTCATGCACCGCACAAACGCCCCTTCATCCTCCGGAGGAAACAACAGACCATTCTCCCCATCATGCACGATATCCGGCACGCAGCCGCATTTCTCCGAAACGACAGCAGGAAGACCCAGGGCCAAAGCTTCATCAACAACAAGACCCCAAGGCTCTGACAAGCTCGGCAAAACAAACACCCTGCTTGCAAGATAATAAAGAGGCAGCTGCTCCTGTTGGACAAAACCGGAAAATATCACATGCGCCAGACCATGCTCCCTGACGTAGGTTTCCAATTCCGTTTTCTGCGGCCCCGATCCGACCAAGAGCAAGCCCCAGCCTTTTTCTTCACATGCGGCCTTTTCATAGGCACGCAAAAGAGACAAAAGATTCTTTTCCGGCGAAAAACGTCCGACATAAATGAAGTATTGACGCAGCGGAATTCCCAGCATAGAACAAAGCTCCCCGCGCTTCTCCTCCACATCATATCGCTTGCGGCAGGAATCATAAATCGCATGATCCACTCCACCGACCCCGCCCATAACGACAATGCGGCCTTCAGGAACACCAAGCTTTCGGACATACGCCTTGTGCTTTTCCCCCGCGACAACAACGCGAAAACACCTGGACAAGAAGAGCCTCTTGATCCATTCCTTCCATGCCGTCCGCACATGATCCGCTTCCTGCGATTCAACAATGGCCGCCAGTTTTTTCCCACACACTATGCCATAGAGCCAAAGAAACCAATAGGGAAGCGCGCTATATTCCCCGATGATAAAACATTCCGCCCTTGAACGCATGGCGCACCATAAAACCTGCAGGGAAAGCTTCCATGACGGAACTTCCTCCCATTTCCGGCGTCGGTTCAAAACCGTATACGGATAGAGAATACGCTCTTCTTCCACCCGCCAATCCCGCAAAACCGAGGTGCGTGCAAAATAACAAACCGTAAGTTCGCCACGCCATTTCTTTGCCAGTGCATTGAAAAGCAGCGTCTTATACGGGGATATGATATTGTGGAACAGTACCGTACGCAAGAGATCAACTCCTCAAAAAGGCACTAAGGCGCTCCACCTGCCGGGACCAGTCATATTGCGAAACAAACACGCGGTTTTGCTCGAAATATTGCGCCCCTTCCCTTCTCGCCGCACAAGCTTTAAGCAGCCCCTCCCGAAGCCCTGCTGCACTCGTCTCAACGAAAAATATATGCTGGGCAAAGTCCTCCCAGCCTGCAAAACGCGTCGAGACAACGATGCGCCCGGATGCCAGATACTCCATGATCTTGGAAGGGAAGTTGTTTTTATTCTCCGGCAGTCCCATATTGCGAGGATTGACAACGATATCGGCACCGGCAAGAAGCGCATAGTATTCCTCACGTGAAACAAAGCCGTGGTAAACAATGCGTGCGTCCCGTCGCGCCGCCTCCCGGACAGCCTCTTCCAAAGGACCGCGTCCCGTAAAGTGGAACTCCGCCTCCGGCACATCCAGCAAACGAATGGCCTCTAGGTATAAATCAACACCCGTCACTTCATTCAAAAGCCCCGCATAAAGAAAGCGGCATTTCTCCTTGACTTCATAGCGAAACCCTGCATAGTCCGCCATGCGTACCGCCCCGGGGAAAAAAAGCTTATTGCGGTGAGGAAATGTTTCGTAAAGGTGGCGTGAAAGAAACACCAGGCGATCAAAGCGGCCATAATCCCGTTCCGTCCATCTCACTAAAAAGCGCCGCAGGGGTGACGCATGAGACTCCACGCCTGAATGGTCGGCAACGATCAAGGCAGTACGCACACCTAAAAGCCGTGCCAAAAACAGTATACCATAATAAATCCAATAATAATTATAGAGCAGTACGTAATCCATGTTCCGCATCAAGCGAAAAACCTTCCACTGATAGCGAAAAAAGCCCGTTATACGCGAAATCGATCCCGTCCGTGCCACAAAGTCGATGCCCTGCGCCGAAATTTCTTCCTCCACCGCATTCGACCAATGGTCTTCCTTGGGAAACCCATAAAAAGAAAGCACCTGCACCTCATTGCCATGCCGAAGCTCCTCTAGCAATTTCCCACAAAAATTATTCGCCGCCTCCGAAGCATACCGAAAACGTGCGATCAAAGTCGGCGGCATATATGTACCGCAAAAGAGAATCTTCACCTTGCACCCACCGTCGATATTTTCACTCCGCCACATCATTATGTTTAAGCAACACGGTCTTCCACAGAAGCCGGATCAATATCTCTCCAGTTTCCAGTATACCACCATGCCGCATCCCAAGAAAGGATGCGGCATGACCATATGAATCAATTGCCATACCTCTGCAAAAATCTATCCATCAGCACTCTTCGCAAAGTACCGTCATCGCCGTTCCAGTAAAAAACCTTTGGAAATCAATGTCCTTTGCCGAAAGAAGCTATCTTTGACCGGCATGTCGGCTGCATAATCCTGCAGTCCATCGCGTTGAAGCGTATCCTCAGCTTCTTGCCATGAGGAAAATTCGCCCTTGATGCCGTAAAAAGGCTCACCTATATATTTCAAACGCAAAAGAATCGGCGGAATCATCGCCTTTATGATTTTTTTAACAACGAAAACCTCCGTTCAATCGACATGGAAATCATTGATCGCGCAAATGACAGTCTGTTGTTCTTCCTCTGTCATTCCATTATACATAGGAAGGCTCAAAACCTCTGCCGCATACTTCTCTGCAATCGGAAAAGCTCCTTCTCGATAACCTAAATAACGATATGCCTCAGCCAGATGCGGCGGTATAGGATAGTGAATCATCGTGCCGATCCCTTGTTTTTTCAGATGTTCTGCCAAAGAATCACGCACCGATGTATGAACAACGAATTGATGCCACGTCGAATCTGCCCCCGGACGTATCCGAGGCAATCGGACGTGCGGGTTGTTGATCGCCTCCATGTATCTGCCGGCAAGCCGACAACGCTCCGAATTAAATTCGTCCATATACTTCAACTTCACACGCAGCAGCCCCGCTTGCAATTCATCCAGCCTGCTGTTGCATCCCACAACCTCATTGTGATATTTCTTTTCGCTTCCATAGTTGCGAAAAACGCGGAACTTCCGCGCCAATGCAGCATCATCCGTCACAATGCAGCCGGCATCACCAAAAGCTCCACACCCCTTCGTCGGGTAAAAACTAAAGCAGCCAACATGCCCAAAGGTGCCCACCGTTTTCCCTTGCCAATGATTTCCGTGGCTTTGTGCACAATCTTCGACAACCTTCAAATTATACCTTTGTGCAATATCCATAATTTTTGTCATGTCACATGACTGCCCATAAAGATGCACAGCCAGAATCGCCTTCGTACGGGGCGTAACAGCTGCTTCTACCTTTTCGGCATCAATGTTGTCATAAACGTCCGGCTCAACAAAAACGGGACGTGCTCCATTTATCGTAATCCCCATGACGCAAGCGATATAAGCATTGGACGCAACAATGACTTCATCGCCCTCCTTGATGCCCAGCAGGCGAAACGCCATCCACAAGGCATCGAGACCACTTGCCAAGCCCACGCAGTATTTCGCGCCGATATATTTTGCCCATTCGCTCTCGAATGCCTCAACTTCCTTGCCCAGGATATACCAGCCGGAACGAAGCACCTCAACCGCCTTTTCCTCATACTCTGCCGCATGCAGAGAAAACTGGCGCAAAAGGTTATTTGCCATAATCATGGTGTTTCAATCCCCCGTCACGAATCCAGATACTCATCCATATACTGCATATAATAATCTATCATGCGTTCCAATCCATCCTTTAAGGCTACCTTGGGCTTCCAACCTACAACCTTTGCCAATTTTTCGCTCGTACCATAAAAATCTCCAATATCGATTTTTTTACGTTCTTCCGGGAATGGCACGATTTTCAGACTGCCTTTGCCGGAAAAACGGAGCATCATCTCAGCCACCTCTTTCAAGGAAGCCTTCTCCCCCGACAAATTAAATACATCCCCATAGGTTTCTTCACAAACAGCTGCCAGACACATGGCCTCTACGACATCATCCACATAATTGAAGTCACGCACCTGCTCCCCGGTGCCAAAAAGCTGAATTTGTTCCCCCGTCACAGCACGGTTGGCAAACCAACCGATAAAACCTTGACGGGCATTCTTGATCAGCTGCCGAGAGCCATAAGTATTCGTCAGGCGAAGGGATACCGTCCGCACACCATATACCTTCGTATAAAGCTGATGATAGTGCTCTGCCGCCAGCTTATTGATGCCATTCACGTCCGGCGGTGAAAGAGGATGTTTCTCATCCACGGGCAAATACTGCGGATGGCCGTAAATCTGCCGTGTGCTGGAGAACACCACTACAACATCCGGCGCATAATGTCGGCAGGTTTCCAACAATGTGAGCTGCGCCCTCGTGTTGACTTCCATATCCATGAAAGGCTCCCGCATGCTGTCCTGATGGCTCACCTGTCCTGCAAGATTGAAGATATATTCCTTGTCTCGCACCAAATATCTCAAGCTGTGCTCATCGCGCATATCAGAAAAGTTCAAACACACATCATCTTTTATATCTTTGATATTAAAAAGATTCGCCCCATATTCATCCAGCATGGAGTCAAGCAAAGTAACATTTGCACCTTCCTTGACGAGGCGAATCGCCAAATTGCTGCCGATAAAACCGACGCCGCCTGTTACCAAAATATTTTTACCTGCAAATGACATTATAGCAACCCCTTTTCCACCTGCCCAATCGCTCCTTATAACGCTGAATCGTATGCCAAAAGCCCCTCGGTATACCGACAATTCCTTTTGCAAAAGCAGCATCATAACCATTCTGCACCAATTTCAAGGCTGCTTGCAGAGAATCAAGATATGGAAAATAGATATTCGGTACAGTTTCTTCAGGAAGCCTATACGTACTCAGATCAAACATATGCAAGCGCAGCCATCTCAAACCATGAAAATGATAAAAGACGATGGGGACGCCATCTACTTTCGGTCCTTCCGTGCAGCAATACTGCTGCACATTCCATGGAGCAACCCCGCCACCAATATGTTCCAACTCATGCACCATGCCCGAAAATCGTATCATCCAATCGTCCAAATACTTCTGATCACCAAATTTGCCATCCTCAAACCGATCATAGCACCATTCTTCGCAGCGGTCACACCACCAGTTCAAAACATGCAATCCATTCTGTGTATTGCGGAACGTCATAAACTGCACGCAATAAATGCCCGAAGTCTCACTTTGATCATACTCCGGCGTATAGCGATGCCTTGTAATCATGACATCCTTTTCCGATGCATGAAACTCATCCAATAAAACCTGCGGTGACTGGAAAAAATATAAATCCGCATCAAGATATGTAACTTCCGGCACAGCAAAATGCTGCAACACATAAAGGATGGAAAAAGATGAGCACGTCCAGCAATATTCCCCTCTAGTCCGTGTCTTTTTTATCGAGAGCAGACGCTCATTTTCAAACTCTTTCATGGATACAACCTGCACATGAGGCAATGCCAATTTCTCCAGAATCTCTTCCGCCAAATCGTCAAAAGCAAAAATATAAAGAAGAAATGCCTCACCCGTTTTTTCCAATGACTCATACAATGCCAATCCGCGTGTCAAATAGCCGGAATCAAACAAGGTGCAATAACGATTCATGGCAACCCCTTTCATATTTATCGAAACATGCCTTATGCTCTATCCTTTAGAGATTTTTTCACGATTCTATCAAATTCAATCGCACGATTCTTGTATGTATGTTCCCTGAGGCAGCGCCTTGTCCCAGCTTCAGCAATCCTCTGCCTCTCTTTTGGATGCTCATTCAACCATGTTGCCTTTTCGACACAATCCTCAAGAGAATCATAAACCACAACTTCCTTGTCTGGCATAAAAAGCTCCTTCATATTTTTTTTATTATCTGTCAGCAGGCAGGCGCCAACACCTGTCGCCTCATAAAGTCTCATATTGGAAGCAAATTCCGGGGAGGAATCTGCATGAATATTCAATACAACATTTGAGCAAAGAAGCGCATTAAACATCTCAATCCCATACACCGGTGACCTCATCTGCTTATACAATTTATAATTTACAGGGAGTCTCGGCCGCTCTTCCCAAGCACAAGCTTTATTTAAAACTGGTATTCGCGAAAAAATAGTATCTCTCGACCATTGAGAGAAAAAATGGATGGCATCATAAAGCTCCCCCGCCAAAACACCCCGCAAAAAATCCTTCTTCTTGTATGTAGCGCTTGGCGAGTAAATATCCAACGGTAATACATCCAAAAGCCCAAGCAACAATTTTTCCCGGAACAAATGGTATTCTTTTCCTCTAACAATGTTACCGACAAAAGATATTTCCGAGCATGTTCTATCATCTTTGTGCAATACAGAAAGAATGTCCGGCGGAAATGCATGATTCATATGAACGGCGTTTGCACCTTTTTGCCGCAAGTAAGAAACGCTTTCCGGGGCGCAGCAAAGGATAATATCCACCAGCCCCCACAAGTCTTGCCTAGCACGTTCTTTTGCAACGGCACTACCCGCCCAGCCAATAATCAATCGTACAGAAGCAACTTCTTTTTTTACCTGCTGCACAAAGGACGCGCTACAGCAATCATCCGCAAATAAGATGTCCGGACAATACGCCTTGATTTGCAGCAGCAGGATTTCCTCCAACGACAAATCATTCCTGTGGACAGAATTCTCTGCCAGCCATAACTTTTGCAGGAAGTCGGCATTCACCACAACATTTTCAGTTTCATAGCCGATTTCCTGCAGTGCCTTGCACCATCCCGTCGCAAAATAATTCGTATAACTTGCATCGACCCTTGCTTTAAGCTCCCTATAGGATAAGCCTTTTGGGTCGTTGCTTGTTTCCTCGGCAAAAAGCTTTGCTAAAGCGTCTGCATGCGTATTGCCCACCCAGAATATTTTCATTGTCAAAGACTCCAGTATCCGCAAATCCCTTTATCCCGCAAAGAAAGGCATACGCTTTTGACATCGAGAAAAATGCGCGCCAAAACAGGCATCTCTTTACGAAACAGCGCAATAAGTTTATCGTCTCCCACATCAAGATACTGATTGTGTGCCACCGCCAAAATAAGGCAATCCAAATCCACCATTTCTTCCCACGTGGAAAGTCTGATATGATACAACCGTTCCGCCTCCTCTGCATCAGCATATGGATCATGCAAAAGCGGCTCTATACCATACTCCCTCAAGCGGTATACAATATCAACCACCTTGGTATTGCGTATATCTGGGCAATTCTCCTTAAAAGTCAGCCCCAAGATACCAACACGAGCCTGCCGCACCTGTTTATCTGCCAAAACCATCTGACGGATTGCAGCGTCGGCAACAAAAGTTCCCATCCCATCATTGATTTTTCTCCCCGATGCAATCACCGTACTATGATAGCCAAGCTTTTCCGCCTGATAAACAAAATAATACGGATCAACGCCAATGCAATGACCACCGACCAGCCCCGGCCGAAAAGGAAGTGCATTCCATTTCGTCTGCATAGCCTCCAAAACGTCCGCCGTTGAAATCTGCATACGATCAAAAACCATGGCCAGTTCGTTCATGAAGGCAATATTGATATCACGCTGGCTATTCTCTACGACCTTCGCAGCCTCCGCCACTTTGATACTTGGAGCTTTATGCACACCTGCTTCGATGATCAGACCATAAATATTGGCAATCTCCTCCAGCGTATCATCATCCATCCCCGAAACAATCTTCTTTATGTTTTCAAGACGATGCACCTTATCGCCGGGATTGATTCGCTCAGGCGAGTAGCCTATGTGAAAATCCTTACCACAAACAAGCCCGGAAACCTTCTCGAGGATGGGGCGGCAAACATCCTCTGTCACCCCCGGATAAACCGTTGATTCATAGACAACAATCGAACCGAGGGATAAATGACGTCCAACCACTTCACTCGCACAAATCACAGGCGAAAGATCCGGCGTCTTATCCGCGTTGATCGGAGTGGGCACCGCAATGATGAAAAAACTGGCACCATTCAGCTCATTCTCATCGGATGTAAAACGAACTGTCGTAGAGGAAACGGCATCGTCCCCAACCTCAGATGTAGGATCTTTCCCTGACCTATACTTTTCTATCTTATCGGCACTTATATCAAATCCGATAACTTCAGCGTGCTTGGCAAAGGCAACAGCCAGAGGCATTCCGACATACCCAAGGCCGATGACGGCTATCTTCTTTTTCCTTTGTACAATATCATCATACAGCAACATCAACAGCTGCTCCTTTCCACCAGAAGTATTCCCTGCTCGTTTATTCAGTCCCTATATTCAACAAGGGAAGATAGGCTCCGGCATTAATCCGTGGCAAATAGTATCTGCTCATTGTCGAAAAAAAATGCAGCGAGGCCGATAGCGTCCCGGCGGCAGAAACATAGCCTGCTCGCTTCAATATTTGAATCGTGCACCACGATATATCATCTATCGTTCCCCATGGATACGAAAAATGCTTGATTTCCATGCCTGTTAAATCCTCTAAATCTTGCTTGGATCCATAAATTTCTGCTTCAAGATCTGCACACTGTGCGCAATTCACATGATTCCGGGTATGCGATCCAATCGTGCATAACGCATCTGCCGATAAGTCCACAATTTCCAGCCGACTCATGATCCTATGGCTTCCCAACTGCGCACTTGGCACATAAAGGATAAACGGGATATTTCGCATCTTCAATACAGGATAGGCATATTGGTAAAAATTGTCCATTGCATCATCAAAGGAAATCACGCACTGTCCCGTATAATTTCCATTTGTCAAGGATATCAAACATTCATCCATGGAAACAAATTGATAGCCTTGTACTTTTATATAATCCAGAATTTGCTGGAACTCGTCAAGCGAACAATAGCAGGAAGGTGCGTCCGATGTCTCGTATGGCGAAACACTATGGAACATGATAATGATCGAATAGCGTTTCGATAATCCTTTTTCAGGAATACGATATAAAGCACCAAGCATCCGACTAAGCAATCGTTTTTTTAAATTCATAAGCACAGACTTCCTATTCTACGTTCACCAAGCCAGCCAACGGGAGACGTATCTCCCTTCTTTATCTCGAACAATGCTCTCCTTAGGAGAATGGCAATACAACCAACGATCATGTGATGTGAAACAATTCCTTAGGCGCGGCTGAAACCTTCTGGGAATATACTTGAAAAAAAACTTTTTCAAGTATTCCTTCAAACTAGATTCAGTTGAACATTGTGAATGTATTTCCTCGCTATACAGCGGAAGAGAGACGAAGGGAATCCCTCTATCCTGACAAAATTTCTTTAACACTGCATTTTCTTGTTCATAATATTCCTGCTGCTCATATCGTACACAGGCAGCGTCCTGCAATATTCCGCAGAGGACATTCTCTTCTTGACATCGATCCTCTCTTCCAAGCAAAAACATTGTATAATTATAATCCGCAGAGATCATATTCGTATTGGTGATCCGTAAATATGGAACTGCGGCATACTGCAAACGATCCACTCCGCACGGACTCAACTCCTGAAACTGACAGGCAGCTTCATATGAAGTAGAATGTCGAAAGCCTTCTGAGCTTTGCAGCGGAATCGCTACAAATAAATGGTTATGATGAAAAATTAATGACTCAACTTCACTCAAAAGCAATAATGGCGGTCCATAGTCTGGATTGAAAAAATTGAATACACTCCCATATTGATGTTTCACTCGCTGCAGGAGTTCCTCTTTGATGATTCCTCCTAACAAGCTGCCAGAACCCGGTATGCCACCCGGAAACTGATAATTTCCTTGTGAGAATTCCAGTTTTTTTTGGATCTCACCTTCCGGATCACGCCGTTCCCAAGAATTAGACCAATCCTGTCGATACAAAACACCTTCAAAAGAATTATTGTCCTTTGCGTTCAAATCATAAAAATCCCACCCCCAATTCATCATATCTGGGAATTTTTCTTGCACAATGCACGTGTACAGACACTGAAGCGACTCAGTATACATATACATCTTGTCCTGCATGAAGCCAATATATCGACCTTTTGCAAATTGCAAACCATATTCCCAATTGCCGCACATCCCTAGTACCGGTTCATCGGGCGGATGTACATAAATAAAGCGCTCGTCTTGGTACTTTTCGACGATCGGCTTGCAGGAGAGTGCTTCCTCATCATAGTCGTCCGTGACGATGACCTCAAAATCTGAAAACGTCTGGTGATGCAAAGAGTGCAACGCTATATCGACCATAGCAGGTCTTGCCTTCGTCGGAATTATTACAGAAAAAAAAGGCATCGATCCCATCACTCCAGTCCTCAGAGAAATACCTGTCTTTTATCTCCCTCGCAAGCTAGATATATATTTCAATATACGTTTTTTCGCCTGTTTCTTCAATGATAAAACATCATCCAGACAAACATTTTCCTTCTGATATCTTTTCATAAAACTATCGACGCCAACTGCATCCGAAAAGGCTTTTTCCAACCTCATATAACAGCGTTTGTCATCTTCTGTAACATCAAAATGCTCCCATATTTCTTCCATCGTGGTCACATTTTCCAGCAATGAATGATGGAAATTATAGTAAAAATTGAACATTGACCTTTGAAAGACGAACGAAATAGGCGCGTCTGCATAGAGCCATTCATAATCGATAATAACAGGCCCTTGTGCTGTATATAGAACATTATCCGGATGGAGATCGATATTGATCATTTTGCCATCAGAGGGTTGCACAGCGAAATCTACATCAGGATTTTCCTGTACGCTCTTCCCCTCTTGCAAAAAATCATAATATCGCCTCAGCTCTGAAAAAAATTTTTCTTTCCCCTGATTATATCCTACCTCTGCAATTCTAGCACCCCATGACATTCCTTCGATATAATCAAATCGTACCGTATCTTCGCCCATGATCTCGACTTTTGCAACATGATCTTTACCATAGACGTCACAGAGCATCTTATAATTCAAAAATATCTTCTCTATATGAGGCCGCGCAGCCAGCGTCAACGCCTTTTTCCAAACGACCGTATTCCCTCCGTCACGCTCGATTAGTGTCACGATCTGATATTCCGGTTTTCTCGCTCGAGAATACTTGCTATATATGATTTGCATATCTATCTCCTTATAAATGGCAAAATACTAAAAAGGAGTTCGCAAAAAAATCGAAGCAATCATTTTCCAACAAGCCTTGCGCGGCAGCGCTTTCATCGAAGAAGGAGAAGCGTTCACTCGAATATGAAGGAGAGATAGAGGCAATGTCAGCAGGTGTTGGTAAATACTGATCGGAAAAAACCACTTCCGGTATTTTGTAATCCGGCAGGGGGTAGTACCACTCCAAACGCTCAAAGCCAATCCCATGCAGCATTCCCTCAAGCTCTACCTTGCCGAAAGTTCTCACACCTGGATTATCTTTGTACCCCTCGATTCCATCAAACAGCCTTCCCGTATGATCCTCAACTGCTCCGGACCAATACTTTAACCCATAGCGATTCTCTATCGCTATGATAAGCGTTCCATTCTCTTTCAGATAGCTTTTACACTGCTTCAAAAAGTCTACATAGGGGGTTTCCCCATTTGTGAACTTCCCTGCATATTCCAAGACGCCGATCAAGGTAACATACTCAAACCGCTCGGAGAACTGCATATCATTCAGATTGCCAACCTTTATGTTGAGATTCTCACATGTATGATAACGGCATGCCGCAATAGACGCGCGGCGCTTCGATAGCTCTACGCATTGTACCGTCTTTACTTTATCCAGAAAAACGCCCGTCATACCTCCACAGCCGGAGCCGATTTCCAAAAGAGCCGCATTTTGATCGAAAGGATACCACTCCAAAAGATTCCTGCGCATCCGGGTCAGATGATAAAAGATAGCCCAACGATCATCACACGCCAAAATCTCCTCTATGGGCTTTTCACTGCGCACAAGATGTAAAAGATCATCTTCCACATCGCCATCGCTATAGATGTCCTGTCCTCCATATTTTGTCAAATCCAATCGTTTGAGATACTGTTCTTCCGAAATCATGCTTTGTCAGCTCCTCGCCTGGCGCAACAACTCACGCATCCACCAACCATCAATATCCTCAACTTCAAATAAGTAATTTTCCCGTATCTTTTTTATAACCGCTTGCCTCTCAGGCTCATTCCACCATCCCAGAACATCATCATGTATACGGCTCAGCAAGGATGCCGCTTCTTCGCAATCATAAAGGATGATACCAACTGACTCCATCAGATGCACACTTTCAAGAGCCTCTTCTCTGAAAGGACATATTTCTCTATCTAAAAGCATAATAAACGGTTTATCAAGATACAGCGCCTCTCTCCATGTCGTTGAAAGATGATCGCATATCATCAGTTTACAGGCTGCTATAGCTTCAACAAAAGACATATTCCGATCTACTATATCCACTGTTCCGTAAGTTATTGCAATCTGTTTAGTCCCTAAAAATTTCAGCATGGGAAATGCCTTTGCTACTCGAGAAACGATATGCCACCCGGAATCTACATAATATTCTTTTACATACAGATCTTCCTTGGCCTTTTCGTCTAGGGAGGAAAAGAATTCAATCTGTCTCTCGATATATCTTTTCCGGTGAACATCCTCACCTGCATATTCATCACACCTAGGATACATAAACAAGGCAGAACCTACAAAAAGAACATATCGTTCCGCGTATCGTGTGTTTCGATAGCATTCAAATTTATAGGAGGGTGCACTAAGGATTTCACATATAGAAGAACAAGGCCGTACCGCATCTCCTGCCCATGAATAAAAAACATCGTTTAAGTATTCTTCTTGGTCGAGCACCCCTTCAATAAATTCATGGTTTCCCCCATGTTGGAGGCCAATGATTTTTACACCTCGATTTTGTGCCAATAAGGAAAAAATTGTTTCCGGGCAAGACGACAATATCCCTGTAAGTGAAAAAATGGCCTTTAATCTTCGATACTTTTTCAAAAGAGACATGCTATTGGCATGATGATAGCTATATTCTTCAAGATAGAGCTTCGGAAATATCCGCCCGATAACATCTGCAACGATAGGAGATACCGTGTTAAGTGTCCTTAATGCCGATGTCAACTCTCCCCTTAATTTGAGAGACGTCGGCACATGGATCGGGTTGTAGGGATAGCGAAGCTGCTGTATTCTCCCAGAAGTTCCCACTGCCCAATCGATATACGTATCACTAGAAGCATTCAAACAATAATATAGCACTTCTGCGTTATTATAGTCAAAAGTACGGTGATAGTAATATATCGTCTTTCGCAATGTGCGTCGTGGAGATTCTGTAAAAACCTTCTTTATTCTCCGGCATATGGTTTGTAAAAATGCGTTATTTCTTTTCTTGTTCTCGACAGATGCAGCAATCTGTTCTTCAACTTTAACAGGAATCACTTGAACACCAAAATAGTTTTTCGCCAGATAAGTATAAAGCCAAAGGTGATAGTCATCCTCCCACAGAGATTCTATTCCCCCCTCAAAAAAATCTTTATCTGCAAATTCTTTTTTAGTATAGGTATAAAATATTTGATCAGGATAGTTCTTCTTCAACTCCTCAAATTGCAGCAATTTCACCTGTATATCATATACGATATACAGAAGCCATCGAAAGAACAGCTTTTCCCAATATCCTCTATCCTCACAAATATTGCAATGTGTATTAACTACTCCCCCTATACACGCAGCAATCTCCCTGATATTCTTTTGGAAATCTTGATCCTTGACCGGCAACGAGGCATTGCAGTTACTATAATGCAAGCTCAATCGCTCCGCTTCATCCAACTGCTCACAATATACTTGATTAAGGAAAACCATTGTTGCATCGGTATCCCAAAGCTTTCTATGTATGGTCAGCGGTAGAAATATTCTTTTATTCTTCGTAGTCAATTCCATCCTCATTTTACTATCTACCTCTCGGTTAGACATAACCATGCCATACTTCTTACCGGCACAACATTGATTATAGCTGCTTATAACGCAACAACCAAACCTTCATCACAATACTTCTTAACATGAAAAATATTTGAAGCGCCTTCTTTAGCCCAGCAAATCCCACGCAAGCGGTGTTCCCCGCTTCACATCCCGATTGACCTTCTTGCCCAATACGACATCATAGTATTTCGGCAAGAGTCCTCGTCCGGGACGAATACTTCTCACATTTTCCTTCGTAAGGACATCTTCTGCGGAAAGATCCTCTGCGATGTAGAGACTGCGCCGATCCTTGAGGGAGCACCGTTCTTCTGGCGTTGGACCATAAGCGATTTTTCCAAGGGACAGCCAAGCCTTCTCGCTTTCTTCCGCCAATTCCTTAAGCTCATGAGGCTCCATTGAGAAAGCAGAGTCCACCCCGCCATCTGCTCGTGCCGTTGTGAAATGCTTTTCAATCACCGTAGCTCCAAGTGCGACAGCAGCAAGAGAAACCCCGATACCCATCGTATGATCCGAAATGCCGACCTCGCAGTCAAAAAGCTCTTTCAGATGAGGCAGTGTTCGCAGGTTCGCTCCCGCAGGAGTTGCAGGATAGGCGCTCGTGCATTTTAGAAGCGCCAGCTCGCTGCAGCCATTCTCTCTCGCCGTTCGCACAGCCTCATCAAGTTCTGCAAGCGTCGCCATGCCCGTCGACATGATGATCGGTTTTCCCGTCGCCGCAACTTTCTTGATAAGCGGAATATCGATATTTTCAAAAGAAGCAATCTTATAGAACGGAACATCCAACTCTTCCAGAAAATCCACAGCAGACGCATCAAACGGCGTACTGAAGCCAAGCACCCCCTGTTCAGTACAACGTTTGAATATCGCCTCGTGCCACTCCCATGGAGTATATGCTTCTTGATAGAGTTTATAAAGCGAAGTCCCCTTCCACAAATCATCCGGATCATCGATGAAGAATTCACCTTCGTCAATGTCAAGTGTCATTGTATCTGCGGTATAAGTTTGCAGCTTCAGTGCCGCCGCTCCATTCTTCGCCGCCAATTCCACAATCTCCAGAGCACGCTCCAGCGAATGATTGTGATTCCCTGACATCTCAGCAATAATGAACGGCTTCTTATCTTTGCCAATATAGTCTTTCAACTTCATCATCATTCCTCCATAGAAGCGCTGCGCTCCATCAGAGCCGCAATGGCAGATACCGTTTGAAAATTCTCTGGGACGATGTCAATTGGATCAATCTCCGCACCGAATGATTCTTCCAACTGTGAAACGAGATTTACAATGTCGAAGGAATCCAAAAGGCCTGTAGCTAACAAGTCTGCATCATCATTCTTAATATCAGGATTGACCGTTTTCAATACCTCAGTCACTTTCTCTCTCGTATCCATATTGCCTCCTAGAACTGCATTTTCAAAAAAACGCGATCCATCTTTCCGTTCATGTTGAGTGGGATCGCATCCATTTTTACAAACCGATTCGGAATCATATAATGCGGAACGTATGCCGAAAGCGCCTCTTTCAATTCATCATCATTTTTCGAACCTGCATAGAAAAGCACGATCCTAGAACGTGCCGAATCGTAGAGGCAGCACGCCTGTCTGATTCCTTCCACAGCAAGTGCAGCCATTTCGATCTCCCCGAGTTCGATACGATGCCCCATATGCTTGATTTGGAAGTCTTTCCTTCCGACATACATCAATTCACCGAATTCGTTATAGCGAACCAAGTCGCCTGTACGATAGATCATCTCATGGTAGTTGGGCTGCAAGGGATTCTGAACAAAAGATTCTGCTGTTTTCTGCGGGTTATTATAATATCCATAGGAAAGCCCACACCCACGCACGCAAAGCTCACCAGTCCCATCATTCGTGATCAATCTGTCATCTTCATCAAGAATGAAAACCTCCATATTTTCACAGGCCTTTCCAATCGGCAGGGAATCCTCATCCTTGAAATCACGATTTACGCGATAGTAGGTACAAACCTCCGTAATCTCAGTCGGTCCATATAGATTAACGAACTCAGCATTGGGGAGAGCCTTACGCCACATATTCAGCTGTTTATTGGGCATGACCTCCCCACAAAACAGAACTTTACGCAGATACGGCAATGCGACGCGTCCCAAGGCTTTCAAATTCGCCACTAACACCAAAGCAGAGGGCACCCAAAAGATCGTATTAATTTCTTTCTCATTCAGATATGCAAGCAGACGGATCGGAAAGGAAAACTTATCTTGTTCCAACAACCATGTCGTAGCACCAGTCTTCAACGGAGCATAGACATCCTGTATGGATAAATCAAAATATAATGCCGCTTGGTTTCCCAGAGTCGTCTTGTCTGTCAGATCAAAAGCATCCGTCACCCAATCGATATAATCGACGACCGCCTGATGCGAAATAGTAACACCTTTTGGCTCTCCTGTAGAGCCCGAAGTGAACAAGACATACAAAACATCTGTATCCAGCTGTCTGCACCTAACTTTTTCAAGCAATTTAATATCATCTTGATTCTTTTGAAGATCTTCATAGAGAAGAACCTTGCACCCAGAAAAGATCTCTTTTGCAGAGGATGATAAACTATGATTCGTAATAACAGCTGCGGGGTGCAAGGTTTTTATAATCTTACAAATACGCGAAGCCGGCATCTTCGTATCGATCGGTGTATAAAAATTCCCACTATATGCAGCGCCTAGAAAAGAGGCTATGCAAACGGGGGACTTTTCCATAAAAACGATGATCGGCTGCTTAAAGAGATTCGCCATTCTCAAACCAACCGCCACTTTTCGCGCACTCTCCTGCACTTGAGCAAACGTCATCGAGTCCTGTTCGTTGGCAAAGGCAATTTTCTCCGGGTATCGCCGCACGATATCGTCCAAATAGTCCGTAACTAATCGCATACTACATCCCCCATCGCTGCAGAAACTAGTCTTCCATCAACTCAAATACCTGCGTCCCGCATAGGTCAAGCGCGCCGCCGGCACACGCAAGTCCCGTGCCGAATCCGCAAGCCAAAACCTTTTCAAACGTCAGAACCTGACCGCCAAATGTTCCTGTCAACATGATCGGAATGGAAGCGCTGCTGGCATTTCCTGTTTCTCCCACGAAAATCGGCACACGATCCTTCGGCAATTTCAGCTGCTTCGCGATATATTGAACAATCAGTGCATTCGCCTGATGAAGTGCAAACAGATCAACATCGGAAAGCTCCCAACCAATACATTCAGCAGTTTCTCGGATAGAAGAGAGCGTCTCATTAAGAGCAAAGCCCATGACTTCCAAGCCGTTCATATAAAAATCCTCATCCGTACGAGCATTACCATCGGCATCCTTATGCAGTACATCCGTCACGCCCTGCTCGTGCGGCATACGATTCGCTCCAGCCCGAATCATCAGATGTTCAGCGCGACTGCCGTCCGTATAAAAAGAAAACGCACTGCGACGCATCTTTTCATCCGCTTCCACAAGCGTGGCCGAACCGCCATCTCCAAGCACCATGCGAGCGGCCTTGTCCGCAGGATTCACATAATGCGAAAGCGTATCTCCCGCGCAGACAAGCACCCGTTTGCAGTAGCCGCTTTCAATGAGCAGGGATGCCTGGAAGATTCCATAGACATATCCTGCACAACCATAGTTGATATCGAAAGTAAGTGCATGATTGGGCAAGCCGAGGCGCTCCTGCAGAATCGCCGAAGTATGTGGGATAATATAATCGGGCGTTTCCGTCACAAAGACAAGACCGTCAATGCTCTGTGAATCGATATGCCGCTCCTGCATGAGTCGTTTTGCCGCTGCCGCACAGTAATCCGCCGTCGTCGTTCCCTTCGACGCCACACTGACGCGCCGTATGCCCGTCACCTTCGTGATCTTGGCGACAGTCGCTTCTCCATAGAGGTCAGCAAGTTCCGACAGATCCAAACGATTCTTGGATACGCAGGCAGAAACTGCTGCGACACGGGGCTTGGTAAAAATCCTGTCCATCATCCACCCCCCCATAGATACCCACCATCAACAAGGAAATCATTCCCTGTGATCCATCGTGCCCTTTCACTGAGAAGAAAGAGTACGAAACCACTCACATCCGATGCCTCTCCAAAGCCTAAAAGATGCCTTTTTTTCAGCGCGGCAATAGCCTCTTCTCCTAGTATCTCCTGCTCCCTTTCGGTCATCTCTGAACTGACCCATCCCGGGCTAATCGTATTGATCCGCTTCCTATTTCGGCAAATCTCTTTCGCAATCGAGCGAACCGCCGCCTGCACCGCAGCTTTTGCCGCCGAATAGGCAAACATGGAAGAAGCGCCCGTATACGCTGAGATCGAAGAAAACAAAACGCTGCTGCAGCCATCCACGGAAAATTTCCGCTGATTGACGAGCTGCATCGCCTTGATAGCGCCCCAGAAACTCGTTTCCATAATAGTACGCGCCATCTCTTCCGAAAAAGCCCGCAAAGGCGTAAGCCCTTCCACGCCCGCCGTATAGACCGCACCATGAAGCTTTCCAAACTGAGCAACAAAGGGTGCAAGTACGCCATCCAGAGGCCTATCCGCCGTCATATCCGCCGTTGCAACGAAAATCAGCTTTGGGTACTTCTCTTGCAATTGGAGCAGCGGCGCCTCCCTGCGCGCTACCGCCAGAACTCGAGCGCCAGCTTCTGCCAACTCCTCAGCGATTTGGCGTCCCATACCAGAACTCGCCCCGATGACCATGAAATTCTTTGAAGAAAAATCATATACGACATCCATCGGACTACTCCTGTGTCAATGCAAAAAGATCCTTGACCGTTTTCGCCTCACGCACCTTGCTCGGCTCGATACGGTGCGCACTATGCCCGCTCATCGCTGCAAGGAAGCTCACGAAGCTAAGGGAATCCCATGTATCGAAATCCTCTAAAGATGCATCCAAGCAGACCGCATCCTCGACATCAAGAATCGTCTGCATTTCCTCTAAAAATTCCGCTTCCGTCATACTTCCGCCCCTCCATATAGATGATCAAGACGCTCCTTCTCCCGCTGCCACTCCGAGCGCAAGATTCCAATCACATGAACATCCTGAAACTCCCCATGCTGCAAGAAATGCTGTCGCAGGTAGCCTTCCTCCTTGTAACCCAATAAGAGATTGAGCTTGTAGGCGCGTTTATTATGTGCAAAGACATAAGACCACACCTTATTGATTTCCGTCCGAGAAAAGATATACTCCAACCCCAAATAATCCACAAACAGCCCTGCATCAATTGGCACATCGGTTACTGCGCCTATATACGAACTGGACGAGCACCTCTTATTCTCCTCATCCCAATCGGAAAATCCCATGTAGCCGATCGCCCGATCTTCATAACAGAACACAAAATGACGCAACGGATCATGCCGTCGAAGCCTCTGAAACCAAGCCTCATGCTCTTCCCATGTAATTTCATGAGAAGTCAGCATCTCCGAGGCAATGCGCTCTGAATTTCTCCACTCCAAGAGCGTCGACAAATCTTCCTGCCGAATGGGATGCAGACTATATTTTCCATGTTTCAGCACTTGCCGTCACCTCCCTCAACATCATTTCCACCTGCTCTTTCCCAAAAATGGATTTTCCTGCCGTACGCACAGCCATGCGTCTTGGCTCATCCAGCAAAAAAGAAACGATTTTCTTCGCATATTCTTCATCCGTGATATCTTCAAAATATCCTGCATAAACGATGATCCCCATCGAATCATGCAAGACAGCATCCTCGCGCTGATTCTCAGCGACAGCTACGACAAGAGACGGCAGCCCCAGATAGCAGCGCTCCCATGTCATCGTCCCTCCTGCCCCGATCGCACAATCCGAAGCACACATCAAACGAGCAACATAATCGATCTGACAATACACATGCCAGCGATGCATCTTACAAAAAGCCTCCACCTCTCCGCGATGCGGATTGGACGCCCCCACAACGACATGCACATTAAATCTTTGCGGGAGACTCGCTAAAATGCGCAATGCGCGCAAGGTCTCATTCGTCGGATCACTGCCGCCGAAACAAACAAAGACGGTCATATCGCTTGAACTAGATTCACTTTCTACCTCAACAACATGCCTCGCATCATAAAACTCCTGTCGCAGCAACAAATAGGAAATTCCAAGGAAAGCACGACAATCCGCTGGCAGCAGACCGGCATACTTGCCATCTCTCTCCGCCCCTAGGTTCGCATCAAGCAGGAAATCACAATGATGCACTCGATCGGCCAGATCATCGATGACAAAGATGCGCTTTACATGAGGGCGCAGCGCCTCTTCCCAAGTATGATCCAAAGCATAGTGATCCACAACGAGCAAATCACAGCCTTTTTCTCCCATAACGGCAATCGTATCAGCAGCATCCTCAAACTGTTTGACACCGAGCCAAGAAGCATACCCCGCGCCCGCATAATGCGTTGGTGTCGGAAGCATTCTATAGGAAAATCCCTGCCTCACAACGACCGCTTCCATACTGCCTTCATGTGCGCGCATAAAGAAGCACACATCATGCCCCATCCGTCGCAGGCGCTGCGCAAGCGTCAGACAGCGCATCAAGTGTCCGCTGCCAATGATCGTGGACGCATCAACACGAATGATAACATGCAGCATATGTCCATCGCCCCTCTGCACATTTATCGATCAGCGAATCAGATATTCATCTTTCTTGACCAAATTCCCGCGACGGTCCTTAAGCAGATTTCCATGCTCATCTACCTTGAAATAATCACGGTTCGTATATCGGTCACAGATTGTAATAAACTCATCCACCGTGAGTTCCAGCGGCTCCAAGATCTCCGCCAACGGCTTGCCCAGATACGTCCACGGGAATTTCCCGTCATTGAGTCGTACAAGTTCGACCCCATCTTCACGAGTCAGACGACCAGCTCGAATATGCTGCGATACAATATCACTGGCACGGCTATATCCATATTTCAAATACTTGAAATAATGATGGATGCCCATGCGATAATCATCTGTATTACCAGCGTCTTCAACAGAGCCCTCAATCACACGGTCATAGGAACGCATCCCATGCCCGCGTGAAACAATATTATTCATGACTCCGTCCCAAGGGAGATAATAGCCAAGATAGAGGCCCGTCACCCCTACGCAGGAGAGTTCTTCATCCGTAGGCACCTGATAGGGAATCAGATCGATCTCACGAATCCCATTGACGCCAACCAAATCCCATACCGACAGTCCAAGCAGATGCGCCCAGCGCTCCAGCCACGCACGGTCAAGGTACGCACCGTCTGCCGCAGGACCTCCGTACTCCGTATCCGGATTTTCACCCCATATGATCAATGGGACGTTATACTGCACGGCAGAACGATAGATAAAGGAATTCGCTCCTACTTCTTCCAGCCAGCAAATATCCCCTACACGTTCAAGACTCAGGCGCGCCATCTTGTTCTTTATGCGCGGATTTGCAGTGAAGGTAATATAATCGACTCCTAAATGCTGTAAATTAAGGATGTTCTGATAACCTATATCCGACAGATCTGATGCCATGAACGTAATGCACAAAGGATGCATGCCCATCTGCAACATTTTAACGACCTGATAGGTACTGTCCTTGCCACCGCTTACGGGAACAATGCAATCGTAATTCTTCCCATCCTTAGAACGAAAACGCTCTAAGATCCGTTCCAAGGCTCTGCGCCGTTCTTTCCAATCGATATTCTGGCGATTTTCATAGGAAGCGCACGCCTCGCAGACGCCTTCCGAGTTCAAATTCAGTCCAGGTCTCGTATCCGGCATAACGCAACATTTGCAGAACTTCATAGATTCGAACTCCCTTCCCCAAGAATATTTCGGCCAAGAGAAAACGCCTCGGCATACTTTACACCAATTGTTTGTCCTCGATATCTAGCCAAGTGCTCAATCCCTTCATACGAGCGTGGATGCGGATATTCCTTCATCTCGCCAGCGTAGCAGCGCAGTAGGGCAATCTTCTTATCGATAAATTCATCGATCTGAACAAACCAGTTTGGCAAAAAAGCATCTTTCGCATATGGCATCTGCCATTCCGTACTTGAAACCGTCTCAAAAAAGATAAGACGATCTACTCGGGATGCCGGCAGAGAACGCGCGGCTGTGACCACAGCCTTATGTGTGATCAGATGATCTATATTTACATCTCCTGCATGATGCGTATAAATAATGTTGGGGGCAAGCAATTCTATCTGTTCCTCAACGCACTTTACCACATCAAGCAAATCCACACCGTCCATACGGTTATCAGGAAATGCGCAGATCTTCAGCGATTCCGCCCCTAGAAGATCCGCTGCCATTTGCGAGGACTCATGCAAGGCATGAAGTTCTCCCCTCCGCCGATCAAGGTCTCGGTGCTGATCTCGACTGGTGAGACCTTCAGCCAAGATCAAGATATGTACACGATCTCCATTTTCGACGTGTCGCAGCAACGTTCCCCCGCAGCCCAGGTACTCATCGTCTGGATGCGCCGCTACCACTAATACATTATTCGGATTCATGGCTCTCCTTTTTTAATGAAATTTTCACATCGGCTTCTATATAACCATCACGCAATGCAGCTCTTCTAAAGGATAGACGCAAGTAGGGCGTTTCAAGAAACGCATGGGGATACCCCTCCGCATCCAACATACGAATCCAATCAAACACCTTTTCAAGAGACTGCAACTCCTGGATATCACTTTGCTCAGGACTCCTGCGGCGGAACACCACTGGCATTCCCTCTTGTTTCTGGGGAATCGGCCGTGTTTCTATGATTTCAACAATCATATCTTTTGCCAGCTTAGTGGACCGTATATATATTTCTTCTGCAGATCCAAAAAGAGAAAGTTCCCGCTTCAAAAAGATATCTCCCGCATCCAGTTCTTTTACGCACCGCAAAGCAGATAATTGGGTCTTGTAGATACCGCGTTCAATCAAATTTTGCAAGGGACTCCCACCTCGTCCGAACGGTAAATCAGTCATATGGAATACGACACAAACAAAATTCTCATAAACACTGGCAGGGATATAATGAGACCAATGAAGAAAAAAAACATAGTGCGGCTGGATATTCTTCAGATTCTCTTCCGTTACCAACTCCTTTTCTGAGATGAATATGACATCATCGTCCATCATCGCATCCAACTCATCAGCACAGGCAACATCCCACGGTTTTTCCGAAACAAGAACTATACTCATATCTCATATCCTCACCAAACCGATGCACAAGACATCGATTATCTGCATTCCTCTACCACGATACCTAAAGCACACCACGTATAATATACGCTCCATACGCGAGGAAAAGGCTTATTCCTTAACTAATTTCTGATGCACGTCTTTGTTGATATCAAACCAATGGGGATTTTCTTCCATCAATGTCACCACACGATCGAGTGTCATGTCCTCACCTTCTCGGTACAGAGCATGATAGATATTCTGTATCAGTTTCCAATCCTGCTCTGTATCCAAGGTGAATCGATATTTGCTATAGTCGTTCGGATAGGGCGGACGATAAGGGGGCGCATAATTCTCATCCAAGTACGGCGTGACATGCTCATGCTGATAATGTTCATTCGCATTTTCATACGCTTCTTTCAGCATATCGAAAGAAAAAATCTCACAGCCAAGCCCCAGCGGAACATTCTCACTCGAATCGATGCGCTCGTACTTCCCTGTTCGATACGCTGCAATCTCATCATCGATCACGTTCCAATCAATCAGTGTATTGTCAGCACATACGCGTGCAATATCCGTAAGCTCGTACTCCACTGCCGCATGATAAAAGCGGGATAGAACATCCTCGTTGCTGCCTCGAAAAGCATCCACATGGTACTTCCGGCATTCCTCGACAATGGCGTCATCCGCAGGCAGAGTGCTCGTTGCGATAATCAGCGCATCCGCATTTCGGACTCGTTGCAATCTGGAGATGACATGTCCCAAGACCGTCTTTCCACAAAGGTCCTTGAGCATCTTATTTGGCAGGCGTGACGACCCCATATGTGCCTGCACGATGATGCCAATCTTTCTCACCACACTGTCCACCCTCCATCCACGGCAATATTCTGGCCATTCGTATATCGGCTCGCATCCGAAGCAAGATAAACCATGATGCCATGCAAATCCTCCGGAGTTCCAATTCTGTGCATCGGTGTCTTATTTTCCAGTGCGTGAATAAACCGAACATCTTTCTGTACCTTCGGCTCAGGAAACGGTCCTGGAGAAACTGCATTGGCGCGAATCCCTTTTCCCGCATACACACAAGCGATGTATTTCGTAAACTGAATGATCGCCGCCTTTCCCGCACCGTAGTTTGCAGGATTGTTCTGACCGCTGTCACCATATATCTCCATATTCGGCGCAACCATTCCGTACATGGAAGCGATATTGATGATATTTCCTCGCCCTTGCTCCATCATAATCGGCAAAATTTCTCGGGTCATACGAAAGACGCCGTTAATCGTTCCATCGATTCCTTCCAGCCAGTCTTCTTCCTCGTATTCATGAAGAGGCTTCGTACAGCCATACGCCGCATTGTTGATCAGAACATCGATTTTTCGCGTCATCTGCATCACCGCATCGACCGCGCTACGCACGGAATCTTTGTCATGGAGATCAAACGCAACAGATTCACAGGTCAACCCACCATATTTCTCCCGCAGGCGCACGCACCCCCGTTGAGCTTTCCCAGCATCATGTCCCAACAGGTACAGATCTGCGCCAAATGCAGCCAGCGCCTCACTGATTCCTGATCCAAGATGTCCTGCCCCGCCTGTTACAACGACCGTTTTTCCAGTCATGTCGAACATATCTCTGATACTTCTCATAAGTCCCTCACCATAAGCTCGGTATAACGACTTCCCTCGGCACATCAGCAAATGCACCACGGATTTTCCCACAATAAGATTGAAACGCATCGAGCTTATCTGCAACACGCATGTTTTCTTCCAATTGCCCCACCGTATCGACGCCGAAAACGACAACATCGATTCCCGGATGCGACAGCACATACAGCATCGCTACCTCACCGACTGAAAATCCGACTCCCTCCGTAAGCGTCCGAAATCGTGCGACGTATGTGCCGCTGCCCCTTACCCGCAATTCAGCTTCCTTCGGAGGCATGAGCAAGAGTCCTTGCAAAAAGGCGCTTCTTGCATAGATACGCTTACCACACGCACGCGCCTTTTCAAAGAATCCTACCGCATCAAGCCGTTGATCGAGGGCATTATACGGCACTTGGATAATCTTGATGCACGGATTTTCCAGCGCCCGAAGAGCTTCTTCAGGATCATAGATCGAGATGCCGGCCATCCTGATCAGTCCTTCGTTCTTGGCACGAACAAGCCCCGCCATGACTGCCGGCCGCTCCATATCATCTGCGCGATGAAGCATATAGCAATGTATGCAGTCGGTGCGTAAGCGTCTTAGACTTTTGTGAATTTCCCTAAGGACGCCTTCCTCGTCATCGACAGCATCGGGATCAAGTTTCGACGTAATGCATACGGGCGCACCATTTACACTTTTTTGCGCTAATCCATAACGCCCCAGCACCTCTTCCGCCGTGCCATATGCACTCGCCGTGTCGTATTCGCGGATTCCAAAGGCGATTGCTGCGTCCAAGACCGCCTCCGCCTCCGCCTCCGTTGGCTGTCGGCCAAGCGTATTCTTTACGCCATATTTCATACCAAACTGAACGGTACCGAGCGCCAGCTTTTCCACTGCTTTCCTTGCCACGATTTCTCACCCGTCTATGCAAAAACCGATCAACATTTTTCCGTCAGCACTGAGGCCAAGTTCTCCACAACTCCATCCTGCTCCTCATCGCTCAGGCCATAGTACAATGGCAGGGTCAGCGCTTCGCGGTAATATTCCATTGCGTTCGGGCACTCCTCGGGACGATGTCCGAGCGCTTCGTAATACGGCTGCGTATGAACGGGGATATAATGAAGATTGAGTGCGACGCCCCTTTCCGCCATCTGAGCAAACACTTCTCGCTTGCTCTTGCAGACTTTGGTAAAATCCACGCGAATGACATAGAGATGCCATGAGGGATCCGCCCCTTCCATGACATACGGTGTTTTGACAGGAAGATCTTGCAACGCCGCATCATATCGCGCGACAAGTTCCCGCCTTCGCGTTACGAACGTATCGAGACGATCCATCTGACTGCAGCCCAGTGCAGCTTGGAGGTCTGTCATGCGATAGTTGAATCCCAGATCGATCTGCTGATAGTACCAAGGCCCATCCGGCTCATGCGTCATATCCGCCGCATTGCGCGTAATCCCATGACTACGATAGAGCAGCAATTTCTCGTAGAGATCTTCGCGGTTCGTCAGCACCATGCCGCCCTCTCCCGTCGTGATGATCTTGACCGGGTGAAAGCTGAACACCGTCATATCCGAGAATGCGCAGCTTCCAACCTTCGTATTGAGATAGTCTGCTCCGACAGCATGAGACGCATCTTCCGTGACGGCAAAGCCATACTCCTCAGCAAGTGCATGAATGCGCTGCATATCACAAGACTGCCCAGCAAGGTGAACAGGAATGACCATCTTCGGAAGCTTTCCTTCCGACTTTGCCTTGCGAAGCTTTTCTTCCAGGCAATCGGCACTCATATTGTACGTCTTTTCATCAATATCGACGAAATCCACATCCGAGCCGCAATAACGGGCGCAATTCGCCGAAGCCACGAAAGTGATCGGACTCGTCCACAAAACATCGTCCTTTCCCATCCCAGCAGCGAGACACGCGATATGGAGCGCCGAAGTCGCATTGCAGACTGCAACCGCATACCTCGCTCCACAATAATCCGCAACAGCACGCTCAAAACGCTCGACATCAGGCCCCTGCGTCAGAAAATCGGAGCGCAGAACTTCTTCTACTGCCTGAATATCTGCCCCATTGATGCTCTGTTTCCCGTAATAGATCATGGGTTCATCTCCCTAAGTTCCTCAACGGTCAAGAAATGCGGATTTGAGCCAGAGTCATAGGAAAAATCATCGGGAACAGGATGCCCTTCTTCTCCCAGTCCATTCTTCGCATAATTGACACCAAAGATCGGCGTGGAAGGACAAATGACGAAGTGATCCAAAAACTCAAGGGTATCGTAATAGAGATCCGCCGGGCACATGACCTCATGCAGTTTCTCGCCCGGACGAATGCCAATCACTTTTGTCGGTATGTTCGGGGCAATCGCTTCCACTAAATCCATAATCCGCATGGACGGAATCTTTGGGATAAAGATCTCCCCTCCCTGCATGCGCTCGAAATTTTTCAGTACGAAATCAACACCATCTTCAAGCCGCAGCCAAAAGCGCGTCATGCGGGGATCTGTAACCGGCAGTTCTTTCGCCCCCTGCGCAATCAACTTTTTGAAGAACGGAACGACCGAACCACGAGAGCCTACAACATTGCCATAGCGGACAACAGCAAAACGCGTCTTTCGATCACCGACAAGATTGTTCGCCGCCGTAAAAAGTTTGTCCGACGCCAATTTCGTTGCACCGTACAGATTGATCGGATTCGCCGCCTTGTCTGTCGAAAGCGCTATCACCCGCTTGACCTCCGCAGCGATTGCCGCATGGATGACATTCTGCGCTCCATCGATGTTCGTCTTGATGCACTCCATCGGATTGTACTCTGCCGCCGGAACCTGTTTGAGTGCAGCGGCATGCACAACATAATCAACCTTATACATCGCCTGCTTCAAGCGATCCCCATCACGCACATCTCCGATAAAATAACGCATGCAAGGCGCATTAAACACCTGCTGCATCTCAAACTGCTTAAGTTCATCGCGAGAAAATACAATAACCTTCTTGGGAGAAAAACGACTCAGCAGAATTTCTATAAACTTCTTGCCAAAGGATCCGGTTCCACCGGTGACGAGGATACTTTTCCCGTTAAACAATCTAAATCAGCTCCCATCGGCATATAAACCTTCTATCATTATACCATGAATGGCAAGACGGGAGAAGCGGTTCCCTCCCCCCCTATGAAACTATACTTTTTCCCGCTCCTCGATCATGCCTGCTGCAAGGGACAGGCCCATGAGCAGACAATATTCCGTCAAGATGGAGAGCTGGTTGATGTTCGTATCCGTCAGCCCTTCAAAATGCGTGCCGGCAAAAATCAAAATGCCCATAAGCGCACAGGAAAACGCCGTCCTGCTATGCTCAATCCGGTACCGCTGCAGAAGCCGCCAAAGGATATAGCCGTGCAGAAAGAAAAAGGCCAGGATGCCCACAATACCGCCCTCCGAAAGATGCTTCAGGATATTATTGTGCGGATGGCCATGGCCTGTATCGGGATCGCCCTCCACCACGGGGACTTCTTTCGCCTCGGCGGGAATATATGTCGTGTTGTAATACCAGCCGTACTCATCAAGGCCGACGCCGAGCAAGGGATGATCACGCCAAATCTCAACAGCAGCATTCCACATATAGACGCGCTCCACATTGACGGAGGCCTTGGGATCTGCGATGGTCGAAAAGCGCTGGCTGTAGGTCGGCGAAGCAAGGAGCCCTATGCCAACACAAACGACACCCACAAGAATCCCTGCAAGAATCTGTCGGCGGCAGCGCTGCTCCAGAAGGAGGTACACAGCCACGACACCGGCAAAAGCCAGCCACGCCCCTCGCGTCTGCGTCAGAACAAGAATCGCAAGGGAAAACATCGTCATGAAAAGCAGCAGCTTTCGCTCAATCGGGCGAAAATACATTTTCTGGGAAAAGAAAAACATCGCCGGAACAGCCATCAACATGTGGCTGCCAAGAAACGTTGCCGAATGAACGCGCCCATGAGGATGAAAACCCCATGGATGCGTAAGCAGTTGCCAAACGGCCGCACAATCATTGATGAAAATAGAAGCCGCCAAAGCCAGGACGATGAAACGCACCTGTTCTTTCCTCCGCACGTATAGAAGCGCGAAAAAAAGCGGCAGAAATCGGTAGGAAGCCCCCACCAATGCCTTGAGCGAGAAGAGGATTTCCCTCGAGCCAAGACAGCATGCCGCCCAGGCGCCCAGGTAGACGAGGACGGCAACGGCCATGCCCTTGTCAACGGCAGGCAGGCTGCGCGTCCAGACAGCCTGCACGAGCATCAGCAGAAGACCGATCACGATCATCGTCACCGTGCCCCCTGTCGACACGTTCGCCGTCAAGGCCAGCGCGACCAGGATGCGAAACATCCATTTTTCATATACATCTGCTTTCATCCCGACTCTTTCTCCTTTTGCCCCCGCCCTCAATCTTCCATCCCTGCAAGCAGGAAGTCCTTGCCGCACGGTTCCTTGCTCTGTATGATGTCCGCCAGCTTGTCGCTGACGACGGAATAGGCGCACATGCGCTCCACCAATTCTCTGGAGGCATCTCCCATCCGCCTGCGGGCTGCATCGTCGCCGAGAAGCTGCAGCGCTTTTTCCGCAAAAGCCGCCGCGTCCTCTGTCGGAACGCGGTACCCGGTCCTGCCGTCAAAGATGAGATCATTGCATCCCCCGATATCGGAGACAACAGCCGGCAGGCCGCTTGCCATCGCCTCGAGAAGGGAGGTCGGCAGAGCCTCGTGGCGTGAGGGAAATACATAGACATCCCCCATTTGATAATACGGCAGCGGCCAATCCACTTCGCCAAGAATCCGTGCACTGCCATTGGTTTCCTTTGCCATTTCGTGCAGTCGGCGCATGAGTTCATGCTTGCCGCCGCCGACGACAAGAAGGCGTGCTCCTGCATCCGCCGCATGCACCATCGGCCAAAGCTTCAGCAAGGTGTCGACGCCCTTGTCACGCACAATGCGCGCACAAAAGACGAGCACGCGCGCATCCGGCGAAATGCCTTGCTCTTCACGCAGACGCTTCTTTTCCTCGACGGCCGGCACGACATAGCGCTCTGTATCGATGCCATGCGCCAGAACGGAAATCTTTTCGGGAGCAATCCCGCCGCGCTGGATATAGCCGTCACGAATTTCATGTGTCGTTGCAATATAATTCGTACAGGTTGAAAAAACACGGCTGCGCCAATTTTTCCCCGCATCAAAGATCTCGGCCTTTCCCGTCAAGGCGAGCGTCACCGGAAAACCGCGTGCATGAGCGAAGCGAATCGCCCACACGGCAAATTTCGGCGTGCCGATGATGTAAAAGGCGTCCACGGTTTTATGCGTCGTCATGAGGCGCACAAGAAGCTCCGTGCCGCGCGAGGGTTCGTGCAGACGCACGAGATCGATGCCGTCCATAGCTTCGCGCGACTTCGTATAAAAATGACGCTTCCGCGTAAAAATGGTAACCGTATGTCCTCTCTTGATCAATTCTTTCGCATGGTTTTCCGCATGGAACTCGGCTCCGCTCTTCGTCGGCAGCCCATCTTTGGAAAACTTCTCGCCGACGGCAAAATCCTTGACCAGAAGTGCGATATGCATCTTTCCGCCCGCCTTTCCCTATCCCCAACAAGGCTTTCCACTTGCCTGTTTCCTGCTTTTGCAACGCCGTTTCACGCCCTTCATCCTCCCAGCATTTCAATGCATGCCTCCAGCACCTCCTGGGGCCGCACGTTCCATAGGCAGGACGGCTGCGGCCAGGAGGGGCAGCCTTCGGCCGGATAGCTGCAGGGACAGCACGGCTCCTTGGCTGTAAATACGCGCACGTTTTCGCTGATCGGATGCCAGCGGTCGGGGCTGGTGCAGCCGTAGACCGTGACCAGCGGCGTTCCCGTCGTCGCGGCGATATGCGTCGCGCCCGTATCGACGGTGAGGAAAAGGTCCGCCGCCTGGATCAGCGCCGCAAGGTCGCGAAGCCCCGTATCGCCGCAGAAGTTCTCCGCCGTTTTTTTCGTCTTCATCCCTGCGATGACTTCCGCCGCGTATTCCCTGTCGCCCGGTGCGCCAACGACGAAGAAAGCCGCATCGTATTTCCTCTCGAGCCCTTCGACCACTTCGGCGAAGTATTCCTGCGGCCACGTCTTGAGCGGAAACGTTCCCTTGACGCAAAGGGCGATTCGCTTTTCCGCCTGCGGCAGCCGAGCCAGAAGCTGCGCCGCCTTTGCCTCATGCTCCGGCCGGATTCGTGAAAACACCGGTTTCTCAAGCCCCTCATCGGGCAGCCCCGTGACGCCGCGCACGATCGCCTGGTACGTCTTGACCTGCAACGTCTTTTCCAAATCGTGTGTGATGGGAACGGTCTTTGTATAAAGCCATGTGACGCGGCTCGGTTTCGCATCGAAGACGCGGCTCGGGCCGACGCGCACGGGAATGCCCGCCAGAAAAGCCACGAGAGCAGGCCTCAGCTTCCTGTCGAAGGAAATGGAGAGGTCAAAGCGACGCGCCTTGATTTCCCGCACCATGCCCAGCATCTTGCCCAGGGAGTTCTGCTTCGCTTTGTAGCCGAAAACGAGCACCTCGTCGATGACGGGATTATCCTCCACCGCCTCGCGCACAACAGGCTTGACGAGCATCGTGATGCGTGCATCGGGATACGCCTTTTTCAAAAGCGCGACGGCGCCCGTCGTCAGAACGACATCGCCGAGATTGACAAGCGCGTTGACGAGGATGTTCTTATACGGCTTCATTTCAATATGCTCCTCCCGAACATCGCCCAATATGCGACGAAAAAATCCCACAAGTCTAAAGCGTCTCCAGACGGGCAAGCCATGCGTCAAAGTGGCGACATTTCTCCCGCAGCAGTGGAAGGCCAATATCCTTCGCGATATTGTAGCCGTCGAGAACCTTATCATATGCCGGATAGATGGCCTGAATACGTTTGGAAGGAGACGTATTGGGATTATTGTTGATATGTTCCGGCGTGGGGAACTGTTCTTCGATCCTGCGCAGTGCACGGAGCTTCCGTTCACTCAAATCGCAATACGAAAACGCCTCAGTTTTTGAAAACAGCAACGCCTCATATTCGTGCAGCAGCAGATTGGGATAGAAGCGCTCTTCTCCCATATCCACCCGCATATGCTCTTCCTCATGGGAAACTCTTTGATAGACATCGTTTTGCAGCGCTGTCCGATATCCCGGGGTATCGGACGGGAGTCCATAATAGTCCAGCATCGTTGTGACAAACGCGCCTCTATCATTTCGACAAAGGCTGCATATATCCCTCCGGATGCGGCTGTATTTCGAAACGCCATAGCACGGGATTGCGGCAAGGATTATTTGCTTTTCCGCAAAAACAGGCAGCAGCAATTCATTGATGAATTTTTCTTCGGACGGACCTTCGCAATAAATATGGATGCGTACCATATCAAGGACGCCCCCCGAGGATATTGCGTTTCCACAAATCGCCCAATGTATAATCCTCCGCCAGCCAATCTTTCAGCTTCTCACTGTCCAGCCTGCGAAAGACAGAGGCCGTATCCTCATATTCGGCGACAATGACATCCTCTGCCTGAAATTCATTCAGCAGTTCCACCGACTGTGTGGAAACAATGATCTGTTTTTCAAGAGAAGCTTTTTTTATCAAAGAAGCCAGCAGTTGAACGGCATAGGGGTGCAGGCCCAGTTCAGGCTCATCGAGCAAAATGGTTTCCGGCTGAAGTTCCTTCGGCTGAAGGAACAAAACAGCCAGACAGATGAACCGCAGCGTACCATCCGACAGCTGTGACGCCCGGAAAGGAATATCGCTTCCTTTCGCCCGCCATTCCAAGGCGATTGTATCCGGCTGCAACGGATTGGCCCGCAGGATAAAATCCTCAAAATACGGCGCCGCCATCTGCACGGTCCGCACAATGCGGTGATAAGCGGATGCGGCCGTCTGCTGCAGGCGATAGAGAAATGCCGCCAAGTTTCTCGCATCAACGGCAAGCTCGATATTATCATTGATTCCATGCATCTGCTTGACGAGCGCCGTATCGCTCGTATCATGAAAATGATAGACGCGCCACCTCTGTTTTTCCAAAAGCGGCTTCACATACGAATCGATGCCCGTATGTGTTCCCTCTTGCCAGGCGGATTCCATATTGCCCCCGCCTATGGGGGACCAGCCTCTCATATTCTCAAAAAAGCGTTCCGCTGCAATCATCAGGCGATTATCCAGCGTAGGCTCAAGGATAAAGCCATACCCATGATTTCCGAAATAGAAATTCGCCTCCATTTGCTCCGTTCGCTTCCTGCCCCAATGCAGGAAGGCGTCAGGGCCGCCCTTTTGGGCGATATAGCGCTGCATACGTCCCTCGATCATGGCTTGCAGCAGGGAAAACAACGAAATGAGATTTGTCTTGCCCGAACCGTTGCTTCCAATCAAGATATTGATCCTGCCGAATTCCATCTCACTTTTTCGGATGGACTTGAATCCATGGATCTCAAGGTGCGTCAGCTGCTGCCCGTTCATGGCTCCCCTCCTCTCGTCGCTGCGGCTTCATTTCAATATGCTCCTCATCTTTCCCTCGATCTGTGCGTCGACATCGTCCTGGAAGGCGAAGCGCTTGCGGTAGACGGCGCGCTTTCTTGTCGGGACTTCTTCCATCGTCTTGCGCGTTTCCCTAAGCGGCAGCTCATAGAATCGCGCATCTTCCGTGACATGGCCGCCGGCCTCTTCCCAGAAAGCGCCGAAATCGGTCTTGAGTTTGCGGTCGCGGCGCATGTGGTTGTTCGCATAATAGCCTGCGTTCGATACGGCATAGATATGCTTGAGCCCCATGGAGCGTGCCACAGCCTGCATCATGTATAGGATGAGATTCTTCGTGCGGTAGCGGTGGGCGCGCTTCGTCGTTTCCTTGACGATCTCTTTGGCGTTTTTCATATTCGGGCCCTGCATCGCGCCGAGGAAAAGCGACGGTTCGCCCTTCTTGTCGCGCGCCAGCCAGAACATGATCTGATAAAGCTCCGAGGTTCCGAGCATCATGCGCAGGCTCAGCAGGCCTTCCTTGCGCTGTCCCGGGCCGAAGGTCAGCTCGGCGAACCAATCGCTGTCCGGCTCAGTCTCGCGCCAAATCTCATAATGCGCGTCCAGGCAGCCCAGGCGCACGGCCCACTCCGCCGGAAAAAGCTCGAAGAGCAGGCTGAAGTGGCTGCGGATGAGCTGCGCGCGCTCCGCCGTCGTCGAGCCTGCATAGAAAAAGGCGCGCGTCATCTGCTCGATGGGGAAGGGATTTCGCACGAGGATCTTTTTCCGTTCCTCGTCCGCCTCGAACCAGTCGTACAGTCCCTCAAGCGCCCCATGGTGCACGACGCCGCGCCCCAAAAAGACGACGAGCCGACGTGCCTCACGCCAGTTTCCCGTATCGTATATGCGCCGCCCCAGGCGGATGAGCTGCCTCACCATGATTCATCCCCCACATGCTCGTTCTTCTTGTCAAGGTAATAGAGCTTGACGTACTTCGCCATCGTGTAGAAAAAATGGAAACCTGCCAGAAAAAGTCCGATGCGCCCATCGCGCCAGCCGCCGCGCAGGATATACATGCGAAAGGAGGCCCATGCCGGATGCAGCAGGATATCGGAAAGGCTCGCACGCTTCCCCTTTTCTCTGAGCTTTTCGGCGGCAAGCGTCGTATAGACGTTGAACTTGCTGAAGTAATGCTCCCAGCTGCGATAGGGATAGTGGATCATATAGCAGTCCTTGGGCAGGCGCACCTCCTCGTACGTGTGGCGAATCGCCTGGTGCACAAGCCCTTCGACATGCGTGCCTTCCCGCGGCAGAAGGCGCACGACATAATCGGGAAACCAGCCGCCATGGCGCAGGGGATGCTCCCAGAAGTAATTGAGGCGGGCGTTGAGATAAGCATAGCGCCGGTCGTCCGCCGCAACGATCTCGCGCACTTTCGCGGCGAGGCGCTTCGAAGCGCGCTCGTCGGCGTCGATCATAAAAAGCCACTCGTAGCGCGTCTGCCCGATGCCGAACGTCTGCTGCGCCCCCCAGTTACCGTCAAGCGCACGCTGCACGACGCGCGCACCGAGCCCTTCCGCAATCGCCGCCGTCCTGTCCGTACTGAAATCGTCAAGGACGACAACCTCATCGGCAAAAGAAACGCTCCGAATGCAGTCGGCAATATTCTTTTCCTCATTCTTCGCGAGTATCAAAACGGAAAGCTTCGCCATAAAAATCCTTTCCCTGCCTGCTGCGGAATCCCTGATAAATTCCATCTCGTCATCTTGGTGCATCCTTTTCGCCCGTTCTGCATCGCCAGAGCCTTGGCCAAGCGAAAAATCCGCATCCATCCGACGGGCTTCTATCAGCGCTTTTCTGAAAACGCCGTTCCTCAAAGTTCCAGTGGGTGAGCATTGGAGCACTGTATGGTTCCGTCTTTTTCCACAAGTTCTTGCGCCTTGGAACAAACCTTGACAAATTTAAGCAAATCAAAGATATTTTCCGGCCTTTCCCCACAATAAAGAGCCAGCCTCCTGCACAAACGCCTCTTGGTTTCATCAATATCGTCCGGAATTTTTTGCCGCTGCGGACTGACAACATAGGCATCCAGACGAGAAAGCCCCTTCAGCCATGAACCATACGCCGACTTCTCCTCAATCGCCTTCGGCGTGTTTTCCAATTGCAGAAAGGCATCCTTGACAACCTCGCCTTTGAGTTCTATGAGATGAATCCATCTCCGCTGCTCAATTCTGCAGAGATAATCGCATTTGCGCAGCTGATTTTCTCCCGCGATTCCTTCATCCTTGACAATGCCTTTATCCACCTTGACAACTTTCATCTCTTGCTTTGCACGAAGAAAAAGTTTTGTTTTCTCATCCGACAGCGTATGCCGCTGCCCTGCCTTTAAAACTGCTACATGCCGCTCCGCATCCTTAGCCTCATTCCTGCCGCCGGTTTTCTTCATGCCCCACCTCATAATAATAGAGCTTCGAGTACAATCTTTCAACCTCGTCGGAAACGTCGTCGATCAAAGACGAGCGCAAATCCTCATATTCCACATCGACAAGAGGCTGCACGCTTCCATCCTGTTCCAATTTCCACGCTGTGAACTGCTCAGGATCGATCCATTTCCCTGCGGGGAGGATTTCCTGAAAAGCTTTGTCCCCGGCTGCACCCGGAATGATGCGGGCCAGACGTCCGCTGTAGTGAAGCACATTGGCCACCGTCAATGTATACGGGCTATGCGTCGTGACCAGTGCCTTGCTCTTGTTGATATTCGTAAATTCCGTGATGAACTCCAGCACCATCTTTTGCAGTGTGGGATAAATATGCGCTTCCGGCTCCTCGATGATGACGAAGGCGCACTCCTGCCGCAGCAGCAATATATAGAGCTGGTTGAGCAGCCACAGCAGCTCCTGCTGCCCGGAGGAAGCGTAGTTGATCGGCACCCTCTGCGTCTTATCCACAATGAAGTACTCCCCGGCTTTCGTGCTGCGGTAATCCCCCTTCAAGCCCCGAATAAGTTCCTGCGCCATTTCCGCCGCTGCAAAATCGCGTTCGGGCAGGGGGAAATGCTCGTGAACCTTCCCTATCCCACGATCAAAATGAGCTTGTATGCTTTCGTTGAACTGCATGAAGCGACGGTTGACCAAATCAATGCTGTCGTAATCAATCTTCGTTTTTTGACGAGAAAGAAGCGCCAACAATTGCCGTCCTGCCGGAATATAATACGTCGACAAGAAATCCCGGAAGATGTCGTTGACCCGGTTCCGAATTTCCTTGTGTATGCGTTCGCGCTCCTGCACGACAAAGGAGAAGTCCATGCGTCCTGCATCCTGCCGCCTTGCCGCAAGCTCATCTTCCAGCGCCAGCAAACGGCTGTTTAATTCCGGGCTGTACCGTACGTCAAGATATTTTTTTTCGCCGGACAACGATACCTGGATATAAATTTCTTCCGCATAATCGTAACGCATATGCAGCTTGTCATCCAGATACCAGCTGACACCGAACAATTCGAGGAAAACCTCCTTGAGCTTCCTGTTCAAAACCCGCGGAAGACGATTGTCCGGCTCCATGCTCCGGTCGGTTGCAATATCATATAAATAGGCGATAATTTCTTCCTTGATCAGGCGAAAGAAATAGACGCTCTTGCATATCGTACTCTTTCCTGTCGCCTGCTCCCCAATCAAAAGATTCATCCGCAGCAGATCGGATGTGAATTCTTTGACGGGACCCAGATGCCGGATTGCAATCTTTTGCATGGCCGTTTCACTCTCCCCTATGCGGCTGCCATCCCCCACAAAGACCTGCTTCCATAAATGCGCCTTTCTCTTTGGCGCCTTACTTTTCCTCCAGAATTCCTGTAAGCCGGCGGGCGAAGGCGGCGGGGCTGTATTCCGCCGCTGCTTTTTCGAGCTCCGCCCCATAGTGCGGCGCTTTTTCGTCGTAAGTGTTGACGAAATCCTCGAGCGTCTGCCGCAAGGCTGCCAGATTTCCGCTGGGGAAACGTTTGCCGATATCGAAGGCCGCAAATACTTCGGGGTTCATGTCGTCGCTCGTGACGACGGGCTTTTGGAAGCCGACGGCGGTGAAGAGCATGCCGCCCCAATGGTAGCGGTAGCGCGGCGCAGAATATGGCAGGAGGAGCGCATCGACGGAGGCAATGGCCTTCTGCCAGTCGGCGCCGATCAATCCCTTGTGCAGGAAGCGGACGCCGTCATGCTTTTCATACTTGGCGATGATGCGTTCAAACGCCGCTGCATCTTCCGGATGCATGGTCGCGCCCTGCACGAAAAGTTCCACGGGGCGCGTATAACGTCCGCCCAGATAGGCTTCCAAAAAATCCTCCAGACGTTTTTCGCGGCGATATTGTCCGAAAAAGCCGAGGACGAGCGGACGCTCCCCCGCCTCTTGGCGCTCGCCCTGCGGGAGCGTCCGCCCTTCCTCGCGTGCATTGTCTCGCCCCCAAACAACGGGCAGGGACGGCTCGCCCGGCTGCCAGTCGATATCACGCGGCACATACGTCGGCGGATAAAGCAGGCGGATATTCCTGCGCCGCTCGCCGAAGATGCTGTCCGTGAAGCAGAGCACGGCCGGCCGGATCTTGGGGCAGGCGGAAAGCGCATCCACGGCACGCAGGAATTTCGGCGCTTCGCCGGGATTGATGCCGTGCAGGATGAATACGACGGGCACCGGGGATTTTCGAAGGATGCTGCGCCGCAGAGCGCGCAGATAGCGATAGGTTGAGGTCGGCACGACGATCGCATCGATCTCGCCGCGCCGTGCGGCCTCGTGAAGCTCCCGATACCAATGCAGCCGATGGAGTTCGCGCCGCACGGTGCGAACGAGCTTCCGGATCCCTGTGACGCCCGTATAGGAAACGACCTCAGCTCCGAGTTCATGCACCGGCACCTGATAGTCCATGGCGAAGCGAAAGCCCCGCGGCACATAAAAAGAGACTTCATGCCCCATGGCCTGCAGTTCCTCGACAAGGATGCGGTCGAAGTCCACCTCGTGCCCGCCCGGCGTCATGATATTTTCCAATATGCCAATCCGCATGATACACCTCCTCTTTATAGTGTACCATGAAACCCCAAGAGGTCAAGCCGCAGGCGCAGACCGATTGGCTAGGTTTCTGTAAGGGCGGCGCACAATGTCCACAACGTGGACGTTTGTGCGTGTAGTTTAGCGTGAAAGCCCCAGAAGGCAAGCCCTAAGGGCGAAGCCTGATCGGCGGCTTTCAGGGTAAGGGGGTGAGGACATATGTACAGCACGATTCCATGATGTGCCGTCGCTGAAACCGGACACAAAAGCAAGCTATGCCGCTTCACTTGGCGGCTGAACATATGTCCTGAAATTTGCAGGGAAGGCGGCGAAAGTCAAGCGCCAGTCCCCCCCTGCCTGACCAGATGCTCCGGGTGGCGCACGAGCCAGCCCGTAAGCTCGCACCAGGCCTGCTGCTCATCGTCGAAGCGGCGCACGTCCTGTGCCATGGGCAAAAGCTCCGCTGAGACGCCGAGATCCTGCTCGACGCTGTTGACATAGCTGCCCAGCCGCTCCCGCGTCATCCAGCAGTAAGGCGTGACGACATGCCCGACAGGCTCCAGAAGCGATTTCTGCAGAGCATAATAAGAGAATCCCTGCGGTGCGATCAGCTCGAACAAGGTCGCCGGAACATTCATATGGCTGCCGATTGCATTGCCTGCGAACATCTCCTGCCCGAGCGCCGGATGCGACAGGGCGAACGAAGTCAGAAGCTGCTCGCGCAAATTCGGCTCGCGGCGCGGCACAATATCAAAGTCCAGCGGCAGGACTCCCGTCGAATGGTCGCCTGTCACAATAAAGAGACTGTCGGGATACCGTTTCCGCATCGTCTTGAGGAAGCGCAGCGCAGCCTGATCAGCGTACCAGGCGCTTCCCAAGCGCCGCCAGGTGGCGGGATCCTGCCGCAGGGCCTTCGGCATCTCGGGCATGAGCGCCTCGATATCGAAGCCGTATTCAGCAAACGGCATGCGATAAGGACCATGATGCGAGGTAGTGTAGAGAAAGTGAAACTCAAAGCCGTCTTCCCCATCCGCCTCAATCCGCCTCGCAGCTTCCTCCAGAAAGATATGGTCGTAAATGCCGAGCCATGTGCGCGGCGCATCCTTGGGGCAGATATCCGTGCCGCCGAAAGCCCTGTCGAAGCCGACGCCCGGCACGAAGTGGTCAAGGCTGCTCCACGTCAGGCTGCCGCCGTACCAGAAGCTCGTGCGGTAGCCGAGCTTCTTCAGCTGCAGCGGCAGGGACGTCTGCACCGTACCGTTCCAAAACGACTGGTTCTCGTTGAGCTCCATATCCGCATCAAAGATGCCCGTGAGCAGGCTCACAAGGGACGGCTGCGAGATCATGCCGCCGGGCAGGAAGTTCGGGAACGATACCGTATGCGGCTCGGCGCGCCATTCCTTGCTCGCCTCCATGAGATGGAGCTTGTCGTAAAGCGGATCAAAGAGGCTCTGCGCGTGACTTTCGAGAAAGAGCAGGAAGATATGGGACGGCTTTTCGATCCGCGCCCCCTTCGCCTCACGCCGAAAACTTTCCAGCGGCGATTTTCCTGCCTCCATCTTCTGCGGCAGAACGGGCGCCATGAGGGCGGCCGCCTCATCGTCGCTGCGCGTGAGCGCCGGATGCACCTTTTGCTTCCAGAGCGCCGCGAGAACGGGCAGATCGTCGCGCACAGCCTTTCCCATGAACACATCGTCCTTGACGATCGCCGGAACCTCATCCCACTCCGGCTTCTTCCTGTGCAGGAACGTGCCGCCGTAATGAAACCAATAGTAACCAGCGATGGAAGCCAGAAAAACAGCCGTATTGAACGCGTACTGCAGCCAGCCTTCCGGCAGCGGCGGATACGGAATCTGCGGCAGGGCCAGAAGACAAAGAGCCGCCGCTATGCAAAGCGCCGTATACGGAATATAGCTGAAGATCACGGCCATGCCGTGGTTCTGGTTGAAGAAGATGTCGCGGAAGTTGTCCTTGTCCGCATTGCGCCCGAGAAAGACCAGATGGTTGAAAATATCATGAAAGTGGTAATAAAAAATCAACTTGGCGATAAAAGCCGTATAGAGGACGAGCGCGTACGCTGTCACCACGACAAGACGGGCGGCATCGCCCCATGCGTGATAGGAGGAAAAGAATGCGCCCGGCAGGCTGATAAAAACGAGCGCGACGATATAGACATAGGCATTGAAATCCATGCCCCACCAGAAACCGTAACGGAAGCAATGGTACCAGCGCCGCCATTCCCCTGCAGGCGTCTTCTTCGGGCGATAGACGAGGATGAAGGCGAGCCGGAAGAGCGCGCAGAGCAAGGGCGGCAGCAGAGCGATTTTGATGTCCTGCTGCAGCCCGGAAAAAAACAAGGAAAACATCGTGCCGAACCTTCTCCCTTCCCAAACCTTTAGTCGGGCAGCTTTTCCAAAGCAGCCTGCACCGCTGCAAGCAGGCTGCCGCCCGTATAGAGGACGCCCTGCAGACCTGCGCGCTGCGCACACTCCATATCCCGCGCGGCGTCGCCGATGAGGCAGGAGCGGTTCCTCTCGATGCCGAACTTCTCGCAGGCCTCGTCGACCATGCCGGTATCCGGCTTGCGGCAGGCGCAGTTCTTGCGGTACTGCGCCAGTTTTGCCTCCGGATGGTGCGGACAGTAGAAGAAGGCGTCGATATGGGCGCCTTCTTTTTCGAGTTCCTCATTCATCCATGCGTGCAGCCGCATGATATCTTCCTCCGGGTAATAACCGCGCGCCACGCCCGACTGGTTCGTGACGACGACGACGAGGATGCCGCGCTCGTTCAGGCAGCGGATGGCAGGAATCGCGTCCGGCATCCAGCGGAAATCCTCGGGACGATGCAAATAGTCGGTATCGACATTCAGCGTGCCGTCGCGGTCAAAAAAGACGGCCTGCCGCTTCGCCTTCGGCTCACTCCCCATAGCGAAAGTAACCGCCTGCATCGAGGAAAGCCACGTATTCTCGGACGGCCTCCCTGAAGTCCGTGAACCCTCCGTCATAGCCGGCTTTCAGGAGGTTCTTGGGGTCAGCCTCAGTGAAGCTCTGGTACTTGCCGCGCAGGACTTCCGGAAAGTCGCGGTAGCCGATATGACCCTCGCCCATGGCAGCGATCACAGCGTCAGCGGCTTCATTGTAAGTATGCGCCTCGCCCGTACCGCAGTTATAAATGCCCGAAGGGCCTTTCTTCTCCCAGAACCAGAGGTTGATCCGGACAACGTCCTTCACATAGATGAAATCGCGGCGCTGCTCCCCGTCGCCGAAGCCGTCCGTACCGCGGAAGAGCCTCGCCTCGCCCGTTTCCTTGAGCTGTCGGTAAAGCTGATAAAAAATCGAGGCCATCTTTCCCTTGTGCTGTTCCTGCGGGCCAAAGACATTGAAATAGCGCAGGCCGACGATGGGACTGCGGCTCTCTCCTTTGACCTGGCGCACATAGCGGTCGAAAGCGAGCTTGCTGAAGGCATAGGGATTCAGCGCATCCTCCGCCGCATCGCCCTCGGTGAAGCCGTGGCGCCCCATGCCATAGGTCGAAGCGGAAGAGGCGTAAAGGAACGGAACCCGGTGCTGCATGCAGAAATGCAGCAGCGTCTTCGAGTACTCATAATTGGTCTTCATCATGTAGTTGACATCGTACTCCATCGTATCGGAGCAAGCGCCCTCATGGAATACGGCGTCGATATCGCTGCCGCCGAAATCGTCTTCCTCGATGCTCTGCAGGAAGTCGTCCTTGTGCTGATAGTCGATGAACTGCAGCCCGCGCAGGTTCTTGTAGTTCTCGCCATCCTTGAGATCATCGATGATGAGAATGTCCTGCCTGCCCTTGCGGTTCAGCGCCTTGACGATATTGCTGCCGATAAATCCGGCGCCGCCGGTAACAATGATCATGACGGGTTCCCCCTCCTTATAGACATTCGTCCGCGCAGTCTGGCGGCGTAAAAGATCCGCTATCTATTCTCCTCGCGCGCGACCTCCCGCAGCGCCTGCTTGAGTTCGTCACGGCTCACAGCGTAGGTGCCGAGCTTTTGCACGACGACACTGGCCGCAAGGTTCGCGAGGAAGGCGGCTTCCGCACCCTTGAGCCCTCCGGCAAGGCCGGCCGCCAGAACAGCGATCACCGTGTCGCCCGCACCCGATACATCAAAGACTTCCTGCGAGCGCGTCGGGATATGCGTCTCCTCTTCCGCACGGACGAGGCTTACGCCGTGCTCCGAGCGCGTCGCGAGCACGTTCTTGATCTTATACTTGCGCGAGATATAGCGCGCTGCCTTGACGACTTCTTTATCCTTGTTTTGTATGGGCTCCAATAGAAGCTCGTTGATTTCCTTGATATTGGGTGTGATATAGTCCGCCCCGCGGTACTTCGTCCAATTCGGCCCCTTGGGATCGACGATGACCGGTACGCCATGCGCATGAGCCGCCTCGATGACAGCCGTCGTCGTGGGCTCGCTGCACGTTCCCTTCGCATAATCCGAAACGATGATGGCGTCGATGCTTTCGGAGAGCTGACGCCGCACGAAAGCAAGAAACTTCTGGATATAGATCTCCTCCAGCGGCTCCGTGCTCTCGAAGTCCAGCCGCATCATCTGCTGATGGCCGCCGATGATGCGCATCTTCGTCGTCGTCGGCCGCTTCGTATGGACAAGCCCCGCATGGTCGATGCCGTTGGCCACGAGCTTTTCCTTCAGGGAGCGGCAATGGTAGTCCTCACCGACAAAGCCCGCGAGCAATGTCTCACAGCCGAGAAGCGCGAGGTTGTGCGCGACATTGGCCGCGCCGCCCAGCGTCTCCTTCTGGCGCGTGACATGGTTGATCGGCACGGGCGCCTCAGGCGAGATGCGCGTGACCTCGCCATAATAATACTTGTCAAGCATGACATCGCCCGTGACGAGGATCTTGCAGCGCGGCAGACGTTCCTCAACAAGGGCGAGAAGCTTTTCAATATCCATGGACGGCTCCTTTCCGTGGTCGAAAATCATGTGAAAACCGAACACCTTCTACAGTCTATTTTAATTGTACCATGAAAGCCCAAGAGGTCAAGCCGTAGGCGCTGACCGATTGGTCGCTTTCATGTAAGGGCGGCGCACAATGTCCACAAAGTGGACGTTTGTGCGTGTAGTTTACCATGAAAGCCCAAGAAGGCAAGCCCTAAGGGCGCAGCCTGATTGGTCGCTTTCATGTAAGGAGGCTGGACATATGTACAGCAAGCCCCCAAAGCACATCACTTCACCAAAGCACGGCAAGTATCTCCCACTTGTACAGCATCAAGGCTTCCCGGCTGAACATATGTCCAGCGAGTTTACCATGAAAGCCCAAGAAGGCAAGCCCTAAGGGCGCAGCCTGATTGGTCGCTTTCATGTAAGGGCGGCGCACTATGTCCACGAAGTGGACGTTTATGCGTGTAGTTTAGCGTGAAAGCCCAAGAGGTCAAGCCGTAGGCGCAGGGTGGGCGGACGCATCCGCCAGATCCACAACGCGGCATTCATACTGCCCTTCATGCGGCGGAATCCGGCCGATCTTGTCCCCGTAGAGGCGCAGGAGCTCCTCGGCATAGTGCAGCACGACGCTGACGGGGATATGCTTCATGCAGCCCATGTGATCCTCGCCCGTCTTGGGACACTCGTGCTTGCCGCACGGATGGCATTCCTCCGGTGTCTTGATCAGGACGTCCTTGGCATCGTAGGGATAGAAGCCGGGCACAGGGCTTGAGCCGAACATCGTCACGATCGGCACGTTCATCGCAACGCCGACATGCATAGGGCCGGAATCCGTCGTGATGAAGAGCGCACATCGCTTGAGAAGCGCCGCCAGCTCGGCAAGGCGCACGCGCCCTGTAAAGACCTGCAGCTCCGCGCTTGCGCCGTGGCGCATCTTGGCGCGGCAGGCTGTGACGAGTTCTTCGTCCATGGGACCGCCGAAAAAGGCGATGCCGTATCCCCTTTCGATGAAGTGATCGGCCGTCTCGGCGAAGAAACCGTCAAGCCAGCGCTTCGTCTTCCAGCTCGCGCCGATATTGAAAGCGATGACCTTCCTGTCTTCGGCAAAAGATTTCTGCCAGAGCGCTGCGGCACTCCGTTCCGCCTCCTCGGGCAGCCACATCTCGAGTCCGCCGTCGTCGATGCGCCGGATGCCGACCGCATCGCGCAGGACATCGAAGTGCGAGTGAATCTGGTGCTTGACCGCCTTCTTGTTCTCCATGACTTTGTCGAAAAAGATCGAAAAAAGCGGCTTCGCATAACCCACGATGCGCTTTGCGCCCGAAAAGGCCGCCAGCGCCGATGCCCGCTCATTGCGGTGCAGGTTGATCACGAGGTCGAACCGCTCGCGCCGCACGCGACGCATAAAGCGCAAAAAGGCGAGCGGATGGTTGTCCTCGCCTTTTTTGTCGAGCAGGAGACAGTTGTCGAGATGCTTGTTGTATACGACGAGATCGGCGAGCTTCTTGTCCGCGAGAAGCGTCAGGCGCGCTTTCGGATAATTCGTCCGAAGCGTCCTGAGCACGGGCGTCACGAGCATGAGATCGCCGATGTGCATGAGGTTGATGACGAGAATGTTCTTGTATTCCTGAGGCTGCATAAAAGACTCCCTTGACGGAAACCATGTGAACAAAGACGAATGCCGGCCTGCGGCGGCAAGGCGGGCTACAGGCCTCCCACTCCCAAAGGCGGGCGGAATTCATGCAGATCCCCCAGAACCTGCCGGATCTTTTCCTGCACTTCCTGTACGGAAAGGATTGCCAGACAGTCGATTCCCTTGCTGCAGGAGCGTTTCCAGCAGGCGCGGCAGGAGCGTGGTATCTCCAGCGCATTTTCCTGCTGGCCATAGGGACCGTTGCGGTTCGCATCCGTCGGCCCCATGAGCATGACCGTGCGCGTGCCGAGGCCGGCCGCAAGATGCACGGGACCCGTATCGCCGCCGATGACGAGAACGGCACGCCTGAGGATATGCGCGAGCTGCTTCAGGCTCGTGCGCCCGACGAGGTTCACGGGCGGAATCTCGGAAGCTGCATTGATTCCCTGCGCCAGGCTTTCATCGAGACGTCCGCCGCCCACCAGAACGGGAATCAGCTTTTCGCCGTAGAGCCAATCCGCAAGGATGGTGAAGTACTTCATCGGCCAGCGCTTGTTCGGCCAATTCGCGCCGATGGCGAGCGCGACGAAGCGGCTTCCCTCCTGTACGCCCTCCGAGGCGAGCAGCTCATCCGCGGAGGCTGCCTCCCTCGCCGTCAAAGCAACGGGGAAGCGCACCTCATCGACGCGGCAGCCAAGGGCGCGCGCGACATCGAGGTAGCGCTCGACGATGTGCCCCTTCGCGTGCGCCCCCCTGACGGGGCGGCTCACACGAGCCGATCCCTCGCGCATGTTCGCCATGCCGAGGCGCAGCCGCGCTCCCGCCTGCGCCACGATGGCCGCCGACTTGAACAGCCCCTGCAGGTCGAGCGCCGCATCGTAGCGCCGCTGCCTGAGCTCACGGCGGAAGGGGCGAATCTCGGAGAGGAATCCCCGCAGGGTGCGGAACCTTTTTTTCTCAAAGAGGATGATGTCGTCGATATAGGGATTGCCCTCGAGAATATCGTAGGCCGTCGGCTCGACGACCCATGTCAGATGGGACTCGGGAAACGTCTCCTTGATCGCATAGGAAACGGGCAGAGCATGAATGACGTCCCCGATGGCGCTGAGTTTGACGACCAGGATGTTTTTCATAAAATCCCCCGAACTTTCCTTCTTCCATACATCTTCCCAGGAACGCCCAAAAGGCCAAGCCAAAGACGCAGGCCAATCGGCTTTTTCAAGACAAGGGCGACGCACGATGTCCACTTTCCGGACGTTGGTGCATGCCGTTCACTTCTGCCCGATCTTCTCTATGATCTTCGTCGTAGAGCGTCCCGGCACGAGATCGATAAACCGCACCTCTCCGCCGTATTTCTCGACGATCTTTGCCTCGGGCAGCGTTTCGCGCGTGTAGTCGCCGCCCTTCGCGTAGACGGCCGGACGCACTTTTTCGATCAGGTCCTCCGCAGTCGGCTCGTCGAAGAGCACGACGAAATCAACAGAGCGCAGGGCGCTGAGAACCGCCGCTCGGTCAAGCTCCGCATTGACGGGGCGGCTCTCTCCCTTGAGCCGCCGCACAGAAGCGTCGCTGTTGAGGCCGAGCACAAGACAGTCGCCCAAGGCGCGCGCCTGCGCTAAGTAGCGCACGTGTCCGGCGTGCAGGATGTCGAAGCAGCCGTTTGTAAAAACGACACGCTGCTCTGCTGCGCGCAGCGTGTCGCAAAAGGATGCGATATTTTCTCTCGGTATCAGCATGACGAAAGCTCCCTTACTTTTTTATGCAGCTCCCCGTCGCTGACCGTCGCCGTGCCTAATTTCCGTACGGCAATGCCGGAAGCAATGTTGGAGACATAGGCGGCCTCCTGCGGTGACGTGCCTCCCGCCAGCGCGAGGATGAAGGCCGCAACGCAGGTATCGCCGGCGCCCGACACGTCATAAACCTCGCTCTTATCCGACACGGGGATCTCATACCGTGCGCCGTCGGACAAGAAGAGCAGCATGCCCTTTTCGCCGCGCGTGATCAGCGCCCCCTTCGCGTCGAGCTCGCCGATGAGCTCACGCGCCGTCCGCTCGATATCCTCTTCCGTCTCAAGGCGGCGATCGAAAGCGGCCGCCAGCTCGGCGTCGTTCTGCTTCACATAGTCGACGCCGCGGAAAGAGCGCACGCCGTAGCGCGAATCGACAATCGTCGGCATTCCCTTTTGGCGGCACGCCGCCAAAAGCTCCGCCCGGATCTCCTCTGTGACCGTCCCCGAGCCATAGTCGCTCAAAACGACGGCATCGACAGAAGAAAGCGCCTTGAGAAGAGCCGTCTCCAGCTCCTTTGCCAGCAAAGTCGGCAGAGGATCGCGGCTTTCCTTATCTATGCGCACGATCTGTTGGCTGACCGTCGCACGGCCGCCCGCGATGACGCGCGTCTTGGAAATGGTCGGCCGCTCCGCCGTCCCGACAAGCCCCGCCGTATCGACGCCGACCTTGTCCAGGACCGCGCGGATCCCGTCGCCGCCCGCATCCCGTCCGAGCACGCCGAAAGCCTTGACCCGACCGCCCAACGTCGCGGCATTGTGCGCGACGTTGGCCGCACCACCCGCGACGACACGTTCTCCCATCTCTTCCAGGACGAGCACGGGCGCCTCGCGCGAAATGCGTGAAATGCGCCCGTCAAGATAGATATCGGCCACCATATCGCCGAGAATGAGGACGCGCGTCCCCTTCATGCGTGCGACGGCATCCATCGCCCCGGCGGATTCAAAAGCTACTGCCATATACCATGCCTTTCTCTCACCATGGAGTGAAGTTCAGCTTGACCGTCCAGCGGTCGCGTTTCTCGCGGTAGCGTGCGATCAGCTGGACGCAGTGCATATCGTGATACCAATAGTAATCGACATCGCGCAGCGAATGGCTGTCGACGTCGTAGGCAATGCCGCAGACGAAGCGGTCGTTGTCCGTAAGCTGGTAGCTGAACCCGGAATAGACGGCCTTGTTGTAATCCGCAACATCGTAGTCAAAGAGAGAGTTTTGCGAGGAGTTCTGCGCGTAATCGTATTTCGCATAAGCCGTAAAGCGGTCGTCGAACTTCTTCAGCAGCGTGGCCGTCCAGTTCACGCCGGCAACCTTCGAATCGTTGTACGACTCCTTCGTGACCGAATAGCTTGTGTTCAGGTAGAGATTGAAATTCTCTCCGAGGGGAATCGCGTCCGGTGTCAGGCTGAACTTCCAATGGGTATGCGTGCTCTTGAAATCATTGTTGTGCCAGCGGCCGCGCTCGGCCTCGATCCCCCAGCTCACGGGCAGATCCCTCACGCGCCAGCTGTAGTTATAGCGCAGGCTCGGTTCCCGTTTGAGCCAGTTATCGTTGTCATCCTGCCAATAGCCGTAGCCGAGGCGGAAACGGCCGAACCCCGCATCGTAGCGCAGCTCCGCATTGCTGCGGACGCCCTCGTTTGTCGCGATTTGCAAAAGCGGCACGAACTCAAGATGATCCGCAAGGGAAATGCCGAATTCCTGCCGAATGATAAGGCCGCTGTCCTTGTCGTAAGAAACGCGAGGAAAGGGAGACGACTCCTTCTTGTTGGGGCTGAGATCCGCTTCATAGCGATTCCTGTGGGCAACGCGCATCTTTTTGACCCAGAAGTCACAGTCGTGGAAGATCGCCTTGTCGTTCGGATAGATCTCGATGAGCTTGGCGCTCGTATGGTAGTCCGGCTGCTTCGCCGAACACTTCGTCGCCGTGCCGTCGTGAATGACGATCTTGTCCGGATAGATCTCAATCTTCTTGCCCGAAATGTACTGATGCGCCACCCTACCCTGCGCATCCTCGATCGTGCCGATGCCCGTGCCGTAGTTGTAGGCCAGCTTCCAGCCGTCGATTTCGGCAGAGGTCTGTCCCGGTGTCAGCTGGATGAGATGCGCCTTGTTCTCGACCCTGACATCCTGGGAGATCATATTGCCCTTGATCTCATCCGAGGTCACGCGGCGATTGTCGATCTCGGTGATCTTCACGTTGCCGCGCGCCAAAAACTCGCCCGTGACCTGGTCGTAGAGAAGATCGTCGCCCTCGAAGGAGGCCGGCAGATTTTTCGCCGCCGGATCTATGGGCTGGCGCAGATGCTGGCGCATATCCTCCGTATCCTTCAGGAGCTCCTGCTGCGCTTCCGTCAGCCGGTTCTCCTTCGCCGCGCGCCTTTCGTTTTCGATATAGTCAAGGATGTCCGCCGCCGTATCCGTGGAAGCGCTGTAAGCCGCGGACGCCGTCCCCGGCAGAAGGGATGCGGCCAGCAGGACGCCAAGCGCCGCCTTTTCCTTGCAAAGCAAAAGATGGTGCAATATCTTCATGAGGCTTTCTCTCATCCTTCCGTTGTCGGCACGGCATACAGCACGGTATCATTCTTCGTCTGGATGAAGAGCTCCGTCCCCGCCGGCAGTTCGATATTCTTGCCCTTGACAAAAGCCCCGCCGATGATGCCGATCGGCCCGAGAAGCAGCATGCCCGCGACGCTCGCGCCGGCAGCCAGGGCATAGCTCTTCAATTCCTTCTTCGCTTCTTCCCCGACGAAGGTCGTCACATCCGTGCCGTCCATTGCCTTGGTCGTGTGGAAGTCGGTTTCGATCTCCGCATCGCGCCCGAAATTGCGCGCCTGCCGAACCTTCTTCACCGTGCCCACGCCCGGCTGTCCCTTGGCGAAAACGAGCATGCCGTTCTGCACGACATCCTCCGCCACCTTATAGTGGATGGTGTCGCCCACCTTGATTTTTTTCGCATTGACGTTATCGGTCAGGGCGATCTTGATGATCGTGTTCTGCGGCACCGTCACCTCCTGCAGGGGGACGCTGTAGCCGCCGAAGGCAGCCGTGCCGAGAGACTGTATGCGATTCTTGTAGGTGCCGCCGTTCGTCTTTCCCTCGACGAACATCTCCATATCCGTCACACGCTTGTCGATGGGCAGCGGATTGACCTCATGCGTCAGCCCCCACTCAACGGCGTTGAGCTGCGTCAGGAGTCCCGGGCCTCCCGCATTTTCGTAGATATCATCGTAAACGATGTTGATGCGGTCGAGCATGGAGCCATTGTTGTGTATGCCAAGATAGTCCTTCTCAAGACGATTGATGCGGTCGACGAGCGCCCCCGTCTGCGTGCCGCCCCAAGTCTCCTCTTCAACCGCCGCGAGCTTGCCCTGCACCGTTTCCTCCACGGCAGCCCTCGCCATGCCGGCATGCGTCACCAAAAGTGCTGCGCAAAGCGCCGTACTCATTATTTTTTTCCAGAACATGGTTCGTCCCCCTTTTCCTATTTCTGCATATATGCTCCCGACAGGGCGCATACCTTCTGTTTCTGACTTCACCTTTTAGCCTTATTCTGCAAAGACCCCTAAACTCCTTCCTTAAATAACGCTAATTTGCCGCCTTTTGGCCGCCTTTACAAGAAGGCTTCGTTTATGATAACATAATATGGTCATTATGACGCATCATTGTATTCATACAATGGACGCGGCAACATCAGCCGCCCGCCGTCCTGCGGACTTTCTCGCGGGATGTTCTGCCTGCGGGCCGCCGGCACCGCCTTGCTTTTTGAGACTCCTGCCGACGGCTCAGAAAACCTTGGGGGGACTTATGGAAAATCTAATTCCGCTGCTCAATTCAATCGACTCCGTACTCTGGGGGCCGCCGCTCATCACACTGCTCGTGGGCACGGGCATCTTCCTGACCATCCGCCTGCGCCTGCTACAGGTCGTGCATCTGCCGCTCGCGCTCTCCCTCATCTTCCGCGCGAGAAACCGCGGCGAGGGCGACGTCTCAAGCTTCAAGGCGCTCTGTGTCGCGCTCGCCGCGACTGTCGGCACGGGCAACATCGTCGGCGTCGCGACAGCCGTCAAGGCGGGCGGCCCCGGCGCCATCTTCTGGATGTGGATGGCGGCCTTCTTCGGTATGGCGACGAAATACGCCGAAGGGCTGCTCGCCATCAAGTACCGCACGACGGACAGCCGCGGTGAGATTGCGGGCGGCCCGATGTTCTATATCGAAAACGGTCTGGGCCGCAAGTGGCGTCCCCTGGCGATTTTTTTCGCCTGCGCCTGCGTGCTCGTCGCCTTCTTCGGCATCGGCACCTTCCCGCAGGTCAACGCCATCGTCGACAGCGTCGAGATTTCCTTCGGCGTGCCGCGCCTGGCGACGGACCTCGCCCTCACGGCGCTCATCGCCGCCATCACGCTCGGCGGCCTCAAGAGCATCGCGCGCGTCGCAGCGGCCATCGTTCCCTTCATGGCGCTGACCTATATCGCGCTCTCCGTCGTCCTGATCTGCCTCAACATCGAGGCTCTGCCCCATGCCATCGGGCTCATCCTGCAGAGCGCCTTTACGGGCGAGGCCGCTGTCGGCGGTTTTGCCGGGTCCACCATCATGATGGCCATGCAGAACGGCATCGCGCGCGGAGTTTTCTCGAACGAATCGGGGCTCGGATCCGCACCGATCGCCTCTGCCGCCTCCAAGACGAAGCGCCCGGCTGAACAAGGGCTCATCTCCATGACGGGCACATTCATCGACACCATCATCATCTGCACGATGACAGGCCTTGCGCTCGTCCTCACAGGCACCTGGTCGGGCGATGCGGCAGGCGCCGCCATGACGAGCGCCGCCTTCGCTGCGAGTTACGGCCATATCGGCAGCCAGCTCCTCACCATCGCGCTCGTGCTCTTCGCCTTCACGACGATCCTCGGCTGGAACTACTACGGCGAACGCGCCACGATCTACCTCTTCGAACGCAAGGGGCTCCTGCCCTATCGCCTGATCTTCATCGCGCTCGTCGCCTCCGGCGCCTTCCTGAAGCTCGAAGCCATCTGGATCATCGCTGACATCGTCAACGGCCTCATGGCCATCCCGAACCTCATCGCCCTCCTGCTGCTCTCGGGCGTCATCGCCAACGAAACGAAGAAGTACCTCGATCAGGTATCGCGCCACTCCAAGATCAAGCACTCCTGAAAATTCATCCTGGAAAAAGAAAAAACTCCCGCGGCAGCCTCTCGGCAGTGCCGCGGGAGTTTTTCCTTTTTCCGCAGTTCATGCAAATGCGGTGCACAAGTTCCACCTGCGGACGTTTATGCGTGCAGGTTTCAGGAAACGGGTTCCCTGCTCAGAAGATGAGGTGCGCGACCACATAGCCCATGCAGCAGCCGGAAGTGACGCCGATCAGCCCCGGGATCATGAAGCTGTGGTTCAAAAGATACTTGCCGATGCGCGTCGTGCCCGAACGGTCAAAACCGATACAGGCGAGATCGGACGGATACGTCGGCAGGAAGAAGTAACCGTAGCAGGCAGAGATGAACGACATGATGAGCACGGGATCGACGCCGACATTCAAGGCCATCGGCACAACGATAGCGATGGCCGCCGCCTGCGAGTTGACGAGCTTCGACGTGAAGAAAGCGATGATGGCATAGGCCCAGGGATATGCCGTGACGGCCTCGCCGAGAACTTCCTTGAGGAACGCCATGTGCGCGCTGAAAAACGTGTTCGCCATCCAGGCAACGCCGTAAACGGAAAGGAGCGCGACCATGCCGGAGCGGAAAACCTGGCTGTTGCCGACTTCTTTCGCCTTCACCTTACAGAAAATCAGAATAGACGCAGCGATCAGGAGCATGATCATCTGGATGACCTCCGTCATGTCGAGCGGCTGCAGCACACCCGCCTTATCGGCAAAATGCGGCAAAAGCTCCGGGTCGTTGCCGAGAACGGCGATGACGAGGATGCCGAAAAAGAAAATGAACATCGCATGGTAATAGGAGCGCGGCAGCGTCTCGCCCTGCAGGCTCTCCGCCTCGCCGTAGACGTATTCACGATTCTTCGGGTTCTTGATGAACTCCTGGAATTCCGCATCCTTGTCGAGATCCTTGCCGCGGCGGTAGCTCCAGAGCGCCGCGCAGATCACGCCCGTCAAGGTCGCGGGAATCGTCACGCCGAGGATCTGCAGAACGGACACCTGATGGCCCGCCTGCGCCATAAAAGCGATGATGGAGACGACGGCTACAGAAACAGGCGAGCCGCAAATGCCCATCTGGGCGGCGACGGACGACACGGCCATCGGACGCTCGGGGCGGATGCCCTGCTTGATGGCGACATCGTAGATAATCGGAAACATCGTGTAGACGACATGCCCCGTGCCGCAGAGCACGGTCAAAAACCACGTCGTGATCGGTGCAAAGATCGTGACCTGCTTCGGGTTGTTGCGCAGGAACTTCTCCGCGTACTTGAGCATGACCGTGAGGCCGCCCGAAGTCTGCAAAAACCCTGCGCAGGTGACGACCGCCAAAATCGTCAGCATGACGGAAATCGGCGGCACGCCCGGCTGATAGCCGAAGACGAAGGTGTAGACGACGAGGCCGATGCCGCTGATGACCGCAAGCCCTATGCCGCCGTGATGCACGCCGAAGATAAGGCAGGCGAGCATGACAAGAAAGCCGAGAAATAATTCCATAGAAAAACTTCCTTTCCAAAACCACTGAGTCTTTGGCCGGAATACCGAGATTCCCCATCCCCTCCTGCGCAGGGTTTCAAAAACTCCGACCAATATACCAAAGATTATAATACAATAAATTTGGATAAGCAAGAAAAAAGATGGGGCGTTTCCGCGCGCCAAATGCGCGGAAACGCCCCATCCTCCTCCTCTCAATAGCGGCGATGCTCTTTCACATAGTCGACGGGACGGCTCCAATCGACGTGAACGTCCGTCGCCTCCCAAAGACGCGTCAGAGCGATCTTGAAGCTTTCGACATCGGCCTTGGGATCGATCTGTGTTTTTTGGAAATCGCGCAGCGTCTCGTGCGGTATGGCGATCTCGTGCGTCTTTCCCAAATACGCCTCGACAGCCGCACGCGCCTCCGCCTCGTCCAAAACAACGGCGATCGTCTTCTTTTCGGCGTCGTACTCGACATAGCCGAGCTCATTCTTGTACTGAATTGCTACGCTGTAGGCCTCTGCCATCTTTTTATCACCTTTCCTTATGCCTCTTTTTCCGCTATACTATGATATGGAAGAACAACCCTCCTGGGCAGCGCCGCTCGCTGCGGCACGCCCGCCAAAATTCATCAAAAGAAGGCGAATCCCATGTATTCAGAATATCTTGTCCTGCTCGTGATCCTCGCCCTGAGCATCATCGGGCACAACTCGACCGTGGCCTATGCCGTGCTCATCGTGCTCGTGCTGAAGCTCCTCGGCCTCACAACGGCGCTCAACATCCTCTCTGCCAACGGGCTGAACTGGGGCATCGTGCTCCTCATGGTCGCCATCCTCATTCCCATCGCAACGGGCGAGGTGACCATGACGAACATGATCGACGCTTTCAAGAGCCCTCTCGGCATCATCGCCATCATCTGCGGCGTGCTCGCGGCCATGGCCGGCGGCGGCGGCGTGGAACTCTTAAAAGACGACCCGCACATCGTCGCGGCGCTCATCATCGGCACGATCATCGGCGTCTGCTTCTTCAAAGGCGTCGCCGTCGGCCCCCTGATCGCAGGCGGCCTGACCTACGCACTGATGAAGCTCTTCGCTCTCGTCAAGTAGCGCCGCCCCATACGTTCATACCAGAAGCTTGCGCATCGCCTTGGCATTTTCCCTGGCGGTGCGCTTTTTGTCATAGGCCGCGACAGCCTTCTCCTGCTCCGCCTCGTCCCTTGCCAGCACGAGCTCCACCCGTTCGCCGAGGATCCGCTTGGCCTGGCGCAGGACGAGCGCCATCGTCTCGTCAGCCGAGACAAGCACATACGTCCGCGCGAGATCGCTGTGCGCCGCGTGCAGGAGATCCGCCACGGAAGGGCAGGCCGTGCGGCTGCCCGGCACGATGACATTCGCGCCCAGCTCCGTCAGGCGAAGCCCGCGTTCCTGGCTGGACGCGACAGCCAGCAGCGCGACCGGCATCAGCGACTCGTAAACCGCCGTCAGGGAATGCGCCTCCGACATATTGATGAGGCGGAAGGCATGCAGCCTGCCCCAGCCAATGGCCTGCTCGACGACAGATCCCGGATGGTCCGTATGCACATGGACGTGCAGGGCACCCTCGCCCGGCTCGACGACAACGAAACGGCATGATTCCTGCAGACGGTGCTCGACCTCGCGCACCCGCGCCTTGCTTCCCACGATGCTGAAGGAAACGCAGTACGGCCGCACGAGATCCTTGCGCGGATCAGGAATCGCGAGCTTGTCCGCCCCCATGCCGAGAGAAAGGCTTACCGCCGGAGAAACGAAATGGCCGTCCAGCCCCTTCATGCACCCCTGCAAAAACAGCTGCATGACCCGCGCTCCGGGTTCTTCGCGCTTTTCCTCGGCCAGCGCCCTCGTCCCCTCCGCGATTGCCGCCTGGAGGATCTCTGAAATCGGCAGATTGGCGCGCACGGCATGGTGCGCCCCCTTCGCCACCGCCTTGGCCGCGGAAACGATCACAGCCTCTGTGCCGGGCGGCAGCACGCGCTGCGCATAGAGGATCCCGTACTGGAAGGCCTTGCCGAACTCGGACGACGTTGCATCCGACTTGCCCGAAAGACCTTTCGCCAGACCTCGGAGGAGCTGTCCGAGCACAACTCCCGTCGTCCCCCTTGCGCCGAGTACCGCCGCGCTCGCGACGCGGCGCGCCAGCCCCCCGATGCTCTCGTCCTTCACATCGACCAGCGGCATCACGGCCGCCCCCATCGTGCGCAGCACATGCGTGCCCGGCAGCGCCGAACGCTCCCCCAGCTTCTGCCGCGAAAGCTCGTCTATACTCTCGTATTCCAGCAGGAGTTCACCATAAGCGCCGCTGAGCATCCTCTTGAAATCGCTGCCGGTGATGATTTCCCTATTGCCTGTCATACTGATCCCTTCTTCCCTGTCGTCTCTTCCTCCGTCCGGCAAGTCTGCCCTGAAAGTTTACAAAGTTTACAGAAATTCTCCTGCAAAAACAGGATTCTTCTATAGTATTCGCGAAATAAAAGAATTAACCTTCTATCTCCTTGTTCCCGCAATTTTAATTTCTCATGAAATCGGAACAGCCTTACGGGATAGGGCATGACAAAAGCAGGAAAACCCTCTGCGCCATGCAGGAGCGACAAAAAGCAAAGGAGCCTTTCGATGCCCAGAATAAAAAAGACTGCGTCAGAAAATGAAACAACCGCCGCCGAGCAGCTCACCGCCCAGGCGGCTGAGATGAGCGCCTCCCCCGCCGCGCAGGAACCGCCTGCAGACACGGCAAAAAAAGCCAAGCCGGCAGCAAAAACCGGCGCGAAAAAAACAGCCGCCAAGACGACAACAGCAAAAAAAACGCCGGCAAAAAAAGCGCCTGCAAAGAAAACGGCGGCGAAAAAAACAACCGCCAAAAAGACAACAACAGCCTCAACCGTAAAAAAAGCAGCGGCCTCAACAGCAAAAAAGACAACGACTGCGAAGAAAGCGACGGCCAAAAGCGCCGAAAAAATCGCCGCTCCCGGGCAGAGCGCGGCCCCGGCAAGCAAGGCGCCTGCAGCTGCCGCTGAAAAAGAAACGGCCGTCATCCGCCCGAACGCAAACGCCGCCGCAAAGACGCCGCAAAGACCGAAGGGCGAGCCCATCTTCGCGCTCGACATCGGCACGCGCAGCATCATCGGCATCGTCGCCGAAAAAAGTGAGAACGACCAAATGCGCATCCTCACCACCGTGCACCGCGAGCACAAGACCCGCGCCATGCTCGACGGACAGATCCACGATGTGCCGCAAGTGGCCGACCTCATCCACGAGGTCAAGAAGGAACTCGAAGCCTCCGTCGGCTCCCTGAAAGCCGCTTCCGTCGCAGCCGCGGGACGCGCCCTCTACACAATGACCGCCGACGCCACGACCGAGATCAACGGCGTCATCAGCGACGAGCAGCAGCGCGCGCTCGACTTCGCCGGCGTGCAGGCGGCACAGGCCAAGATCGCCACATCGAAGGACATCGAGGATCCCGGCCGCTATTACTGCGTCGGCTACAGCACCATCCAGTACACGCTCGACGACATTCCTCTGAAGAGCCTCGTCGGCCAGCGCGGCAAACTCGCCAAGGCTACAGTCATCGCCACCTTCCTGCCGCGTCAGGTCATCGACTCCATGCAGTCGGCGCTGCGCGACGTCGGCCTTGAGATGCGCGCCCTGACCCTCGAGCCCATCGCGGCCATTAACGTGCTCATACCGCCGACCATGCGCCATCTGAACCTCGTCCTCGTCGATATCGGCGCGGGTACCTCCGACGTCGCCATCACGAAGAACGGCTCCATCATCGCCTACGGCATGGTCCCCTTGGCCGGCGACGAAATCACCGAGGCCATCAGCCAGCGCTACCTCCTCGACTTCAACGTCGCGGAAAACGTCAAGCGCAACGCCTCGGCCGGACGCAAATCCAAATTCACCGACATCCTCGGCACGGAATACGACCTCGGCCCCTCCGATGTCATCGGCCCCATCATGCCGAACATCCAGAACCTCGCCGATTCCATCGCACGCCAGGTGCTCGAGCTCAACGGCGACTCGCCGCAGGCCGTCATGCTCGTCGGCGGCGGCGCACAGACGCCGGGGCTTCCTGCCCTCGTGGCAAAAGCGCTCTCCGTGCCCGAGAATCGCGTCGCCGTGCGCCATCCCGAGAACATCATCGGCGTCGAGAGCATCCCCGCCGAGCTGCAGCGCCCCGACGCCGTAACGCCGCTGGGCATCTTGAAGATTGCCTCCATCAACCTCCTGCACTTCCTTTCCGTTTACGTCAACGAGCAGGAAATCAACCTCTTCAACTTCCGCGATCTCACCGTATCCGACGCTCTTCTGAATGCCGGCATCCAGCTCAAGAAATTCAATGGCCGCCCCGGCCTCGGTCTCATGGTCACGGTCAACGGCGAAAAGAAATTCTTCCCCGGCTCCCTCCCGTCCATGGCCATCTTGAAACTCGACGGCGAAGACACGACGCTCGACACGCTCGTCAAGGCAGGCTGCCATATCACCGTCGCGCACGGCAAGGACGGAGAAACACCTGAAGTGCGCCTCTCCGAAGTCCTGAAGGTGGAGCCGGACTTCCCCCTCATCATCAACGGACGCGAAACGCGCATCCAGCAGGCTGCGCTCGTCAACGGCGAGCCTTCCAAGCCGGAACGCCTGCTCGCCGACAACGACATCGTCGAGAGCAAGGAACCGCGCACCCTGGGCGAGGCGCTGAAAGCCGCCGGCTATCCGCCGACGGGCCGCAAGATCCACTACACGCTGAACGACAACAACGCGCAGTACGTCATCTCACCCGAAATCTACCTCAACGATGAACCGGCGACCATCTCCATGCCCATCCACGAGGGCGACCGCATCGAATACCAGATGACGGCAGAGCCGAAACTCAGCGACGTGCTCGACATCTCGCGCCTGCAGGCCGCCATCACCATCACCTACAACGACCAGGAATACGAGATCCCCTCCGCCGCGCTGGAGCTTGAAGTCAACGGACACAAGGCGTCGCCCGGCACCTACCTTGAGGACGGCAGCGTCGTCTACTACAGGCTCTCCGAGAAAAAAGCCACGACCGTCAACGAGGCGCTCCTCGCCGTCGGCTTCGAGCCGCCGCCGCCCACGAGCCGCGTCAGCGTCTCCATCCTTGTCAACCGCCGCCCCGTCATCTTCACCGACCCCGTCAAGAACGGTGACCGCCTCGACATCATCATCAAGCCGCTGCCCGCCCCGCCCGCAGCAGCCCCCGCCGGCAATGCAGGCACTGCTGCAGGCGGCACGACAGGCCTCGGCTCCGGCACACCGAGCGCAGACATCTCCGGCAGCCCCGCCCCAGCCTCCGGAAGCGCCCCTGCTGCCGGCACGCCGGCTCGCAGCACAGGCTTCAGCGGCATTCCCCCTGCGGCAGGGACGAGCGGCTTCAGCAGCATCCCCAAAAGCAACGAACCGGGCGTCTCCCCTTCCGGCTTCTCCCTGCGCGACGCCATCAAAAGCTCCGGCGGCCTGCCGCCTCATTCCTAAGGGGAAAACGCCTCTTGCCACGGTGCAAAATCCATGGTACAATATCACTCGTAATCTTCGCGGGCATAGTTCATCGGTAGAATACGAGCTTCCCAAGCTCGGGAGGTGGGTTCGATTCCCATTGCCCGCTCCATACGAAAAAACAGAGCTGTCAGAAATGGCAGCTCTTTTTGTTTCACTATATCGGTTTTACTCCCTTCGCCGTTTTTTCTTTCGTCGCCCCTTGACACATCCCGGACAAACGGAATAAGATTCTATAAAGGATGAAATTCCATATCAATTAGGAGGCCTCTCTCATGAAAACAAAACTCAGCGGCGTGGAGGAAACCCTGCTCATTCCCCTTTGGGCACGGGCGGAGGAAACGAAGCGGCCGGACGGCCTGATCCGAGATGATTTCGCCGTTCGGCTCGTCGAACAGATTGACTACGATTTCTCCAAGTTTGCCCGCGCCAGGCACTCACAGGCAGGCGTCGCCGTGCGCAGCTATATTCTTGACCATGAAACGAGCGGCTTCATCGAGAAACACCCCGATGCGGTCTGCATCAATCTCGCCTGTGGCCTTGACACTCGGTTCTATCGCATTGACAACGGACAGATCGACTGGTACAACCTCGACTTGCCCGATGTCATGAAGCTGCGCCAAAGCCTGTTGCAGGAAAAAAATACGCGCACGCACGATCTCATCGCTTCGGTTTTCGATCCCGCCTGGCCCCATCAAGTCGAGCGGGCAGGACGTCCCGTCCTCATAATCATGGAAGGCTCCGCCATGTACTTTACGGAAGATCAAATGCGCAGCCTGTTTTCCATGCTTACCGAGGCCTTTGCAGATGCCTCCATGTTCATCGAGATCATGACGCCCTTTATCATCAGCCAGCAAAAACGCCACGATTCCGTAGATACAAAAAAGGCGCCCTTTCAATGGGGTGTAAAGAGCGGCAAGGAGATTGAAAAACTCCATCCCGCCATCACTTTCCTCAAGGAACAGACCTTCTACGAAGGCTTCCGCCGCCGTTGGGGCTTATTCGGCGTCCTCTCCCTGATCCCTTGGTGGAACAAAAACTGCAACGACAAAATTGCCTGCCTGCACTTTGCGTCTCATTGAGTTGTTTGAGCTTCCGCTCCTTGCGCAGACATCAAATTTGCTTTATAATTTTTCATACTGTACAGGATATATTCCTATAAGCTTTCAGGGAGGGACTTTGCATGAAAATGAATTGCAGGCTCTATCTAGGTGCGTTTTGTATGCTTTTGTCACTTTTTTGTTTCCATGCACACGATTGCCATGCCGCCGAGCCTCCGGCAGAATATGCGGTTTGGGACAGGATGCCGTTTGAAGCAGCCGTCGAGGCAAAATTGGAGGCGACAGCCCCCATCAGCCTGTACAACGCCCCCAGGGGAACCGCACTCGTCGGTTCCGTATCCTCCGGGGAGGTTGTCCAGCGGATTTCCTGCGTCGTCTACACGCATCCACAGAAGCATCCCGTACGGGTGCTGCAGACGCTGCAAACCTACAAAAAGCACAGCCAAACCCCCGACGGACCGGTTCTGCAGCCCGGCTCCTATATCTATCTTTTGATGTACACGGGAGAAGGAACCTACCTCGGCTGGTACAACGGCGAAGAGGCGTGGTGGCTGGCAGGCTACAACATCAAAAACTTTGCCGACGCAGCCCAGCAGCCATGGGGCGAATATGTCGGCGAACCGACATCAAGAAAACTTTCCATCGAGGCATGGTACTGCCTTCGCAAAAGCGACGGGACAACAGGCTGGGCAATGGCCGCAAAAAACGGGGATTTCTCCCATGAACACCTCAAAATGATTTGGAAATAATCCCGCAAACAACATCAGAATCTATAAAGCGTCATTCACTGCAAAACGCATGCAGCAAATGACGCTTTATTTCTCTTAAAGAACAAAAAAATTGCCCGCACGTCATGCACGCGAATCGCATGATGTTCGGGCAATCAAAGAAACCGTTTGCCGTTTAAAGCAGGCTGTGTTGTCTGCCAAGCTCGCGAATCTTTTCCGGCGGGATTTTCGATACTCTCGCAATGGTTTCAAGGGGAAGTTTTTCTTTCAGCAACCCCAAAACAACCGCCGCTTTTCCCTCTTCACGTCCCTCTTCACGTCCCTCTTCGCGTCCCTCTTCGCGACCGCGAGCAAGGCCGCGAGCCATCCCTTGCTCGATTCCATCTTCACGGATGGCTTCTTCAAAATCCTTTTGGTTCCATTCAAAATTTACCATATCGACAACCTCCCCCTCGTGTTCTTGCAAAAATTCTTTCATAACATCATGTTCCATACAATACCGCATGGCTTCTCGGATTGCCTGCACACGCTCCATCCCCTCTGCGATATTGATTTTAATTCGATTCATAAAAAAGCTGTAGTCGTGAAGCGAACGACTCATCCGCAGCAACATCTTCCCGCTTCCATAGGCAATATTGTGAAAAATAACCTTAAGCTCCAACCGGATTTCCCCTTCATCTTCCATATATGCATCGGACAGCTTCATCTGCTCGGTTTCCGGCGTATCTTTATCGCCTGTATAGAATACATGAAACTCCGGCCGTGGGAGTGGAATCTGCTTGTTTTGATACAAATTTTTGGCAGGAATATATCGGCGCAGCTGTTCGCAGATGTAATACAGGCAACGTAACGGCATATTCTGATTCATTGTACTCTGATGCTCTATAAAAACCAAATGATGGCCTGCCAAAAGAAAAGAAATATCGTTCTTCACTTGCGACAAGAACGTCCCGTCCAGCGTCACGATTTTTACATGCTCTGCTGACGCATACGTTCTTCCGTGCAGGGCGCTCGCGACTTCTCTCAGGCGTACCGTGTTATTGAAATACATGCGAAATACCGTGTCTTGATACCGCCGCCCTTTCTTTCCATCGCCCATACCTGCACCACCCTATCTATGAGAATCTTTCTTTTATTATACCATAAGACGACGCGACAGAGGCATTTTTTGTCGAACCGGTGTATGTGTCAGGGGAACGCATCCTCCCGCACACCGAACAAGCAAAGAAAACGGCAAAGCTTTCTGCTCTGCCGTTTTCTTTTGCCCTTAGGCGAGTTCCTGATCCTCGCTCGAGCGGATATACGACTCCTTGATGGCCGTCGGGCTGACGCCGCGGACGACGAGCGCGTGCTTTGCGATCACGTCGTTCATCACGCCCTCCACCTCCGCCTTCGTCAGACCCGCCTTGGGATCCGCGAGACTCAGCGTCACGGTCTGCGCCTCCGAAAGCTTGAAGACCATCTTCAGCGACTTCGCCATATCTTTCACCTCCTTTCTTCTAGCCAAAAGCGGCGCTTCGCCAGCTCAGCCTGCCGGCCGCGCCGCCCCTCGCTTACTCTTCCGTCAGTGCGGCTGCGTCCTGGCGCATGACGTCATGCACGGTGTGCGCCTGCAGGGCGCCGATGTTCTTGCCGAGCGTGAGGAAATCCTCATCGCCGAGTGCCGGGTTCACATGCTGAATCGTGCGCTGGCTGTAAGTCGGCGCGCCCTTCTTGTCCGTGCCCGTCTGCACCCGAAGAATCAGCTTCGTCGCCGCTCCCGTCTTCTTGACTGCCATATCTCTCACCCCCTTTCGCCCCCATACATGCAGCCGGCAAAGAAGATATATCCAACCGGCAAACTCAAAATTTTTCGAGCCGACGGCGCAGCTTCAAAAGCGCCCGCCGCTTGACGACCGCGGCGTAAGCCGGTGTCAATCCCAGACGGCAGGCGGCCTCCCGGAGCGTCGTATCCGCCAGGTAAACGAGCGACAGCAGCTCCTTCTCCCTCGGGGAGAGCGTCCGGATTGCCCGTGCGAGCGCATCGCGGAGAAGCAGGCAGTTTTCCGCCCTGCCCGCCGACGCATCCTCCGCCATGTCCCAAAAGCCGTCGCCCTCTTCCCCGTCGCCCGGATGCACCTCGCGCTGCCAGTAGGCGCGCTCACGCCGGAAAAACGTATGGAGATCGCCGTAGACCCGCCGCTTGAGGAAGCCCTCGAACGGAACGCCAAGCGCGGCGTCAAAATCCCGCACCGCACGCAGGAAGCTCTCGCGCGCCGCCTGCAAAGCATCCTCGAACACCGTGCGCAGATGACGCTGACGCGCCGCACGGAAGAAGAGCCCCTGAAACCGCTCGAAAAGTTCTTCCAAAATCGCCCCGTCGCCCTGCTGTGCCTGCAATACCATCTCATTCATCGTCATTTTTATTCCCTCACCTTTCGGCGAGGAACCGGTTCCTCATAATTCAGCGCTGGATCCATTGTAGCTGCGGGGCGGGCGCACCGCAAAAGACGACTGGATACCGGATCGGCGCATACTGTGGGCGCAAAGGCTCAAAGACGAACACGGCGGAAGCCGCAGCGTCCGCCCGGCAAGCCCGCCTGATTCACCCAAAGCGGCTTGCCCGCCTCGTCAACGGCAAAAACAAAAGCACCGCAGCCCATCCCGCTGCGGTGCTTCAAACATACTGTTTCATTGTATTTATTTCCTTCCCAAAACGGCCTTGCCGCCGCCCGTGCCGCCGCTTTCCCATACCTTGCGCCAGAAAAGGCGGCGCAATACAGCGGCATCGATCCCAGCCTCGAGCTCCCGGCGCAGGAGGTGAGCTGCACGCAGATGGGCGGCCAGCGTCGCCTCCCCCCAGAGTGCGCACAAAAAGCGTCCCGAGGAAAGCTCCAGCGCGGTCCGTCCCTTCTCCTGCCGCAGGCGCACATGCGCGGCATTGACGACGCCCATCGCCCCGTCCCCCCTGAAGCGCGGCCGCCGCGCCTGAAACGGTACGAGCACGAGCTCCGCGCCCATCGCCAGCGGCGCCGCCTGGCGAAGCGCCGTGCGCTCCTTCGCCCAGGCGCGCAGAAGCGGCAGCGACTGGCAATGACGGCGCGCCAGACGTTCCAGCAAAGTGCGCAGCCGCACGGGCAAAAGCCGCTCCGTGCCGTCCGCCAGCATCAGGCGCGTGCAGTCGCCCTGGCCGTCCACATATTCCGGCACGGCCGCCTCGATTTCCCAATCCTCCGGCAAAACAAGCCCCTTCATTCCTTCATCCTCCCATCGAATCCTAAACTTTCACACCTTACAGAAACCCGGCCAATCCATCTGCGCCTTCGACTTGACTTCTTATATTTTTACAGAACATATGTTCGGCAAAAATAGTATAACATGTCTTTCATATTTTTGGCAAGAGGCAGCGCAGGCAAAAGAAAACGGCTGCCCTGCATTTTCCCGCCAAGATGCAGCGCCCCGTGCAGACACGGAGTTCCGCTTGCCAAAACGGCTCACGGGCATCGCATCATAGCGGCTGCGGCTTATGCAGAGCAGCCCCTTTCCTTTTTAGGAAAACCTCTTTCTTGAGAAAAACGTCTCGTCGTACAAAAGCCCCTCGAGCGTATAGAAGCCGAGGCGCGTCAAAAGCTCCAGGACATACGGATTGTCGAGCGGCGTGCGGTACGGGGAACGCTTGCCGTATGCCTTGACATGCTCTTTCGCCGCTTCCTGCGGGATGAGTTTTTTCGGGCCGCCTACGCAGCCGCCGGCACAGCCCATGCCCTCGAAGAAGTTGGCCTTGATCTCGCCCTTCATGATCTCGTTGAGCATTTGCCTGCACTCGGCCACACCGTTCGCATGGAGCGCACGCACTTTGATGGCTCTCTCGGGATTCAGCTGTTCCAACGTCATCTGCACAGCTTTCGAGACGCCGCCCGCATAGGCATAGATGCGTCCAGCCTCGGAAGAATAGACGCGCTTCTTGTCCGACTGATCCTGCGGCAGAATCCCGAGCCGATCAAAAATATCCTTGCATTCCTGGAACGTCAATACATGATCGATCGCGCCGATGAGGTCGGGATCCTTCGCCTCGGTCTTCTTGGCGACGCACGGCCCCAAGAAGACCGTCAGAGCATCGGGATAGAGCTTCTTCACCGTGCGTCCGGCGGCGATCATCGGCGAAACCGACGGCGGCACATGGGGCATGAGCTGCTGGAAAGTTTTCTTGATCATGGCGACCCACATGGGACAGCAGCAGCTCGTCAGCACATAGTCCGACTCCGACTGGATATGGCGGTCGAACTCCAGCGCTTCCTTGAGCGTCAGGATGTCGGCGAAAAGAGCGACTTCCACAAGCCCGTCAAAGCCCATCTTGCGGAACGCATTGCGAATCTGCCCTGTCTTGACGTCCTTATACTGTCCCAAAAAAGCCGGTGCGATCAGCACATAGGCTTTGCGGCCTGCCTTCTTGCCTGCAAGCACATCCTCGAGAACAGCCCGCGAATCCTTGGAAAGCGGTTTCTCCTTCCCCTCATCTGAAAGCTCCTCTTCTCCCCATACCGGTTCATGGATGGAGGGATGGAACAGACAGTTGAGCTGTTCCGGATCGTACTCGAATTCCTCTTGGCCCGTCGCCCTTTTCAGCGCCTCATGGTAAAAATTCTCAATCGTCTGCATAGCGGATTTCCCCTTTCCGACAAAAGAGCCATTCCATTACTCTCGGTTATATTATAACCTCTTCCTATGATTTTGTCAGCATTTTTCAGGACATATCTTCAGCCGCCATGCGAAACGACAGCAGAGGCACGGAACGGCTCAGCGCTCCCGGCCTCCGTCATCGCTCTGCCAGAAGCGGCGATGCAAAACATCCACGATGGAGATGCGTCCATCGGGAAGATAGGAGCCCGTGTCGACAAGAATCATACTCCGGTTGAGAAACAGCGGTTTTTTCGCCCTCGGCACGATATAGCACGTCGGCGTGTGTCCGGCGACAACAACTTCCTCCCCTTCATATTCCCGGTAAAACTCCTCACGGATCCACAAGAGGTCGCACGGCTCCTGCTCCTCAGGCGGCACGCCGGGACGGATGCCCGCATGGGCGAAAACATAACGCGCTCCATCCTGCTCGATCGAATAGGAAAGCGGCAGCTCCTCGGCAAAGCGCAGCACGCGTGCCGACGCGCCCGGCTCTTCTTTGTCCCATGCCCGGAGCGCCGCCTCGGTCTGCTTGCCGCCATTGGGCATCCAGATGCCGCCCCCCTCCCCCTTGCGGAAGTGGTCCAGCATCATCTGCTCGTGGTTGCCGCGCAGGAGCACAACATTCTTCTTCTCCGCCAGCTCCATGAGAAACGCCAAGCATTCGCGCACCTGAGGCCCGCGATCAATGTAATCGCCGAGAAATATGAGAAGATCCTTGGACGCATCAAAGCGCACTTTCCGATAGACGGAGAGCAGCTTGGAAAAATGCCCGTGGATATCCCCTACCGCCAAAATTCTCCGGTACGTCATGCCCAATCCCCCTTTCCGGACAAGCGGCGGCTGCCGCCTATTTGAATACCTCGAACTTCCTGTATAAAAAATCCTATCGTTCCTAAAAAACCGTAGTTCTCAGGCATCCACCGGCAAAAAGCGCACGACTTCATGCCTTGCTGCCATAGACGCGGCGAGATGCCGTCTGCCAAAAATCTTCCATCAGATTTATTGTATCACTGAACCCTTCCAAAAGATATACAAACAAAAAAGAGACGGCAGCGCCATCTCTTTTTGCTGTTCATCTTCCCTTGCCGTGATCCTTCAAGGCGCGCTCGATATCGCGCTTTGCGGCTTTCGCCGCGAGGTCGCGGCGCTTGTCGTAGTTGTGCTTGCCGCTGGCAAGGGCGATTTCAAGCTTTGCTCGCCCGCGCGAGAAGTAGAGCTTCAGCGGCACAAGCGTGAAGCCCTTTTCCCGGGTTTTGGAAAAAAGCTTGACGATCTCCGCCTTATGCATGAGGAGCTTCCTCTTCCTAAGCGGCTCGTGGTTGAAGATATTTCCCTGTTCGTAGGGGCTGATGTGCATGTTCTCCACGAAGATTTCGCCGTTCTTGATGGAGGCGAAGCTGTCCTTGAGGTTCACGCGGCCTGCGCGCAGGGACTTGACCTCGGTGCCTTGCAGCACGAGCCCCGTTTCAAAGGTTTCGTGTATGAAATAATCGTGGCGCGCCTTGCGGTTTTCCGCGACAATCTTCATGCCGTCGTTCTTGCGTCCCATCGCTTCCCCCCTGTTCTTTATGCCGGCAGCACCGTTTCCTGCAGTGCTTTTGAATCACTCGCTGTTGGCCGTGGCGCGCTCTGTCTTGTTGTGCGGCCGGCGCTTCGCCCCGGACGACGTCGTCTTTTTCGAGCGCTTCCTGAGATCCTTAGGCGGCGGCATCCAAAATGCCTTGGGCTTGCGGCTCTTCGGCTCCTCGTCCACGGGCAGTGCGCCCCGCTTTCCCTTGCGCGGCCTCTCCTTTGCCTTGGTGTCGAGACCAGCGTTTTTTGTCCGGGCCTTGCCGCTTTTTTCGCCCGACCGCCTCGCCGCCTTCTTCGCGCGTCCCTCGTCATGGCTCTTGTCCATGCCTTCGCCATGAGGCGACGGCGCAACGGCTGCGATGCAGGGCACGGCGCTGTCTGTGTCGCGCCTGCGGCCGCGCTCTTTCCGCGCTGCGTCTTTCGTCCCCTTCTTCGGCTTCGCACGCCGTCCATCCTTCTTTTCCCCGGCCTTCTTGTCATCGTCCTTCTTGACCGGCACAAAAACACCGTTGTCCTTGAGGATGAAGTCGAGGTTGCGTTCCGCAATATTGGCGCGCACGAGCACGACGGTCACGGGATCGCCGAGCCGATAGGAAACATGCGTCGATTCGCCGACGAGCGCGTAGAGCTCCTCGCGGTATTCGTAATAGTCGTTGACCATGCTCGATACATGCACGAGGCCTTCTACGCCATTTTCCAGCTCGCAGAAGATGCCGAAAGCCGTGACGCCGCTGATGACGGCTTCATACGTCTCGCCGACGAACTGGGACATGTACTCGATCTTCTTCATGTCCTGCGTCTCGCGCTCCGCCTCGATGGCGACGCGCTCGCGCACCGAAGTATGCTCGGCAATTTCCGGCAGGAGGACGCGCAGGCGCTCCTGACGTTCCGGCGTAATCGTCCCCGTCGCAAAAGTCTCGCGCAGGAGCCGATGCACGATGAGGTCGGGGTAGCGGCGGATCGGCGAGGTGAAATGCGTGTAATGACGCGCGGCAAGGCCATAGTGCCCAAGCGGCGCATCCGCATAGCGCGCCTGCTGCATGGAGCGCAGAGCGACCGCGCTGACGATGCGCTCTTCCGGCTCCCCCTTGACCTTTTCCAGCACCTGCTGCACATCCTTCGGCGCAACCTTGCCCGCCTCATCGGCATGGAGATGGAGCGAGAACGTCGCGAGCAGCGTGTTGAGCCGCTCGATCTTTTCGTCCGACGGCTGCTCGTGCACGCGGTAGATAAAGGGCAATTCCTTCTTTTCCATATGCTCGGCGACTGTCTCGTTCGCTGCGAGCATGCATTGTTCGATCATGGACTCGGCCAAAGAGCCTGTCCGCTTGACAAGTTCCACGGGATGCCCCGCCTCGTCGAGCTTTACCTTGATCTCGGGGATCTCGAAGCCGATCGAACCGCGCCCATGACGCGCCCGCTCCATCACTGCGCGCACATCCCGCAGGGGTTCGAGCAGCGGCAGCAGGTCGGCGTTCTCTGCCAAAGCAGCCGCCTCCCCGTCGACGAGCAGCCGGTTTACAAGGGTATAGGTCAAGCGGCGGTAAACATGGATGACCGCCGGGAAAATCTCGTAGCTCTTGACGAGGCCGTCCGCGCCGATCTCCATCTCGCAGGCCATCGCCAGGCGATCTTTCCCCGCATTCAGGCTGCAAATGCCGTTCGAAAGCTTTTTCGGCAGCATGGGAATCACGCGGTCGACGAGATAGACACTCGTGCCGCGCGCGTACGCCTCCCGATCCAGCGGCATATTCTCGCGCACATACCAGCTGACATCGGCGATATAGACCCCGAGGAAAAAGCTGCCGTCCTCCCTGCGCTCAGCATAGACGCCGTCGTCGAGATCCTTTGCATCCTCCCCGTCGATCGTCACGATGCGGAGATTTCTGCGGTCGCGCCGTCCGCGATACTCCTCAGGAGCGACCTCATCCTCGATCGCCTCGGCCTCCGCTGCCGCCTCTTCCGGGAACTCCTCCGAAAGGTCGTACTGGCGCATGACAGAAAGCACGTCGACGCCGGGTTCGCCCGTGCGTCCGAGGAGCTCTTCCACTTCGCCCTCCGCGCTCCGCCTTCCCGCCGGCCATTTCGTGATCTTAACGACGACCTTCATGCCCGATTTTGCACCATGCACGGCGCCCTTGGGAACGAAAATGTCCTGCCCGATCTTCTTGTCATCGGGCGTCACGAAGCCAAAATTGCGATTCGCCTCAAACGTGCCGACAATGCGCTCGTTCGCACGTTCCACGATGCGGATGATCTCGCCCTCTCGCGAGCGCCCCGGCACCTCGGAAGGCGAGAGGCGCGCCACAACGCGGTCGCCGTTCATCGCGCCGCCGAGGCTGACGCCCGGCACGAAGATATCGCCGTCCTCGTCCTTTTCCTTGGTCTCCGGGATGATGAAGCCGAACCCCTTGCCCGACATCGAAAGACGCCCGACGACGAGGTTCATGCGCTCGGGAACGCCAAAGCGGTCGTTGCGCGTCTTGATGATGGCCGCCGTCTGCTCCAGTTCTTCAAGCGCCGGCCAAAAGAGGACGAGATCCTCGTCCGTCAGATGCATTTCCTCGGCAAGTTCCGCATCCGTCAACGGCTTATACGCCGCCTTGCGCATATAGTTTACAATGCGCTCCTGCAATTCATTCCATTCCATCTTTTTCTCCTACGAGCGCCATCTTCGCCGCAGCTTCCGCCAGCACCGTGCCGTCCGTCAGGGCCAGCTCCGCTTTCATGCTCACGAAGCCGCCGCGGCGGCTCTCTTCCCAGCCTGCAATCACGAGTTCCTCGCCGACAGGCGCCGGATTCCTGTAGCGAACATCAAGACGCGCCGTCACGGCTCTCTCCCCCAGCTCATGGTAGAGATAGCCGCCCATAGCCTCATCGAGCATCGTCGTGACGATGCCGCCGTGTACAATACCGCTGTATCCCTGGTATTCGGACGGCAGCGTTTTGCGCGTCGTAAACCGTTTCCCTTCCATATGAAAATCCAGATGAAGCCCGATGGGATTCTCCGGACCGCAGGCGAAGCAGTATTCCTCGCCTCTGACGCTTTTTCCCTGTTCCATAAATTCTTTTCCTTCCCTATTCCAATTTCGTGCCGGCGGCGCAAAAAAGCACGGATCCATCCGGCGCCTCCATCTTGGCGCATCTTTCCCGCCCGCTCTTCATCCGTGATTCCGTAAAAATGCCGTCACCTGCCGAAACACCGTCCCGCGCTCGGCATCGAGCATCACGCGATGCCCCGAACGCACGAGCCAGAGGACCTCCTTGTGCTGTGAACCCACGCGGTCATAGATATAATGCAGGCTGTCCCTGCGCGCCGTACGGTCATGCAGCGAATGAACCAACAGGAGCGGCACGCGGACAGCGGGCAAAAGCGCCTTCACCCGCTCGATAAGGCCGACGAGTTCATGCACGGCGACGAGCGGCATCTTCTTGTAAGTGAGATTGCAAAGAGCCGGCACATCGCGCAAGTAATGGCGCAATTTCGGATGGAACCTGCCGATGGATTCCGTACGCGGCGGCAAGTATCTCAAGCCGCGTCCCTCGGCGACGAAGATCGGCGCGGCAAGCGTCACGACACGCTCCACCGGCTTTTCCGCCGCCAGGCGCAGGGCGAGCAAAGCTCCCATAGAATGCCCGATGACGGCTATGCGCTTCGTCAGCCCCGTCAAAAGCGCATAGCCGTCCATCGCTGAATCGTACCAGTCCTCGGCGTCCGTATGCTCCATATCCTCAGGCGTGGTGCCATGCCCGGCCAGGCGCGGGCAGAGCACGGTATGCCCCGCACGGTGCAGCGCCTCGCCCAGAAGCGCCATCTCCGGCGGCATCCCCGTAAAACCGTGCAGCAGCAGTACGCCATACGGCCCTCCGGGGAGGAGGAACGGCTCCGCTCCTTCGATGATCATCGCCCTCCTCCTTTCCATACGCACCGTCCGCGAAAACCGCCGTCCTATAGAAAGAAACGCCCGGCTTTCTCTGCCGGGCGTCCGTCGAGCAGCCAACAAACCATGCGAAGCGGAATACGCGCCATTTCGCCGGAAAGCCGCCGCATCACATCGTCATCTTGGCAATCACAACCGTTATCGTGCCGAAAAGCACCGCCAAAACAACCGTGACACGCGCCAAAAGCGCATCCATGCCGCGCGCCTTGGCGCTGAAAACCGTATCTCCACCGCCGCCGTCAAAGCCGCCCATACCAGCCGACTTCGGCTCCTGCGCCAATACGGAAACGATCAAAAGTATGGCAACGACCGCATCAAGCACCATCAAAAACGTAAGCAAAAAGCGAACCTCCTCCGCCGCAAAAGCCCATCCATTCTTTGTTTATTGTACCATGAAAGCCCAAGAAGTCAAGCCCGAAGGGCGCTGACTGATTGGAGGGGAAGCGCTGATAAAATGAAGTCCGTCAGATCGGGGCAGATTTTTCGTTCGATCAAGGAGACAAACCGGACGCATAGCGTGGCTATGCGGAGGATTTGTCGACGCGGAGCGAGCGGAAAAGATGCACTGAGATGGCGGGCTGAATTTATCAGCACTTCCCCATATTTCATGTAAGGGCGGCGCACAATGTCCACAAGGTGGACGTTTGTGCGTGTAGTTTACCATGAAAGCCCAAGAAGTCAAGCCCGAAGGGCGCTGACTGATTGGAGGGGAAGCGCTGATAAAATGAAGTCCGTCAGATCGGGGCAGATTTTTCGTTCAAGCAAGGAGACAAACCGGACGCATAGCGGGGCTATGCGGAGGATTTGTCGACGCGGAGCGAGCGGAAAAGATGCACTGAGATGGCGGGCTGAATTTATCAGCGCTTCCCCGTATTTCATGTAAGGGCGGCGCACAATGTCCAAAAAGTGGACGTTTGTGCGTGTAGTTTACCATGAAAGCCCAAGAAGTCAAGCCGTAGGTGCCGGCTGCCCCAAGACAATCCCTACCCTTTCCTCATCCACCCTCTCCACGGTTCCTTCAAACGTCTTGCCGATGAAGTCGTCGAGGTTTCTTCCTGCCAAATAGGTTTGGGAGATTGTCCCAAGGTATTTTCCTTCCACACGGCAGCGAAGGTTTTTACGGCTCCCCTTCTCAAACACATAGATCCTGACCTTTTGATTCAACAAGCTCTGCGGCGGTTTTTCAAAAGGCTCCAGCTTCGCTGTCTCAATCGTATCGGCAGGGAAGTTTTTCGCCACCTCCACATAGGACTCCTCCGGTTCTCCCATCTCACAGCCAGCGCCGGAAAGCAGGTCAAAAAACTGTTTACAGAACACATCCACTTCCCTTTTGTCCAGCTCTGTCAGATACTCCTCGTGTCCATGGGCAACCGGATTGCGCGCCATGACGCACTTAGCAAATTTATGTTCCAGGGCAGAAAAAAGCGCATTGCCAAAGTATTTGGAGAAAATCTCCTGCCAATTCGCCTTGAGGATTTTCACGGCATCCGCCATGGACATGACGTCAAGGTAAGTGCTGTCGATATTGAATACCTTCTTGTTGTTCGCAATGAAAGCATCATAACGCATAAGATCGCCCCGGCTGATTTCCTCCGTCCCTCTCAGAATAGCGCACTGGATATCGAGGGCATTGTCCCCTCCCGCCTGATACCGTCTTACCAGTGCGGGAAGTTCCTTCTCAATGAGCAGCTTCAGTTTCTTCTCCAAACCGATAATATTATCCCAAATGCTCAAGGAGACCATATTGGCGGAGAGAAAATCAGCGAAATATTTCGCAATGGCAATAAGCTCACCGTTCTCTTCCCGAAAATAGCCCAGGTTGAACAGCTCATCCTTATCGTTCTGCGTCACGCCGATATTCGGGCCGACAATAAACGGCACAATCCGCTTCAGGTCGCCGTCGCGTTCCAGATGTTTGAGGCAGTCTCGATAGTAATCATTGATCGTCTTGCAGCGGTTCAGGAAAATACTGTCAATATCGATCGCTTCCCCCGCCTCCGCCGCTTCCATGATGTAATGCCCCATGACGGAGAGAAGATACGGCAGGTTTCCTGCATAATAAATGATTTTTTCTTTTTGTTCCTCATTCAAACCAATGCCCTGCCGCTCGAAAACAGCAAAGTACTCCGCCATATCCGCCGCATCGAATCCCTTGAAGGGAACGATGTCCAAAACCCCGTGGAACGTGGAGCTTTGGTAAGTAGCTTCCTCGATCGTATAGAGATTGCGGCGTGAAATCGTAATGGCGAACACATGGAACTTGCTTGAGGAAAATAGCGTGCGAAACAGCTCGAAGTATTTCGTCTCCTTTTCGAAAAGAGTGGCCGCATTGTCAAATTCGTCCAAGACCAGGATGGTTTTTATTTCCTGCCCAGCAAGGTATTCAAAGATTCTCTTGATATTGCGCGAAAAGACAATCCATTTCAGCGCCTCGTCCTCCATGGAGGAGAGATACGTTCCAACCTCGGCATCCAGTTCCCCGCGCTGCAGCAAGTATCTCCGGATCTCGCAGCAGATATCCTGCCAGATCTCGATATAGCTGCCCCATTCATTGAGATTCTCGTAGATGTAAAGAACATCCTTCGGTACATCCTCAAAGGCTTTCGCAACAGCGGACGTCTTGCCGATCCGCGTGAGTCCAACGAACGATTTCGCCATGCGCACCTGTCCGTCCAGGAAGTTCTTCCGCAAATTCCCGACGAAGGTTTTGCGCCCAATAAACGAGCTGCCGGCGGCCTGCCCTCCGATTTGGAATATATTATCCATGTGCTACCTCCAAGCCATATTTTTCAATGATCCATTCCTTGTACAAAGCCACCTTGATCTTGCACCGTTCCCGTCCCTGGATGATGACGACATCCCTCTGTTCCAAAGCCTCCAGAAGCTCGAAATCCCCTTCCCGCTCGATCACGCTTTTGAGCGGCGTCCACTCCTTTTTGCCGGAAAGCTGGGCAATCCTGTGGAGGATACGCTTGTTCTCCCGGTTGGCCGCATCCGAATCGACTCTGCTCTTATCGTCATACTGCGGCTCAAAAAAGCGTGCTTCCTCAAACGCGGACAGGTTCTTTTTCAAATAATCTTCGACATGCGCCCGCGTAACAAATACGGTATGCGTTTGATTCAGATAATCCACGAGCCCCGCGCAAAGATTCATGATCAAGAACGCGCTGCCGGCGGTCAGTTCATACAGGCGATCGAGCGCCTCCGGCTTGTATCGGCTCATTGCCTCGCCGTTTTCATCGAGCAGCTGGATGGGCTCGTCCATGAGTTTTTTCGCGTATTCTTCCGTCAGATAGGTAACCTTCCACAAATCGGTCGAGCCGAAATCATTGGTGAATTGCTTTTCCTCAATAAACCGCATCATATGATCCTGCCCGATGATGACCGCAAAGATGCCGTTGTTCTGGATGAATGCCTTCCAAAATTTCATGATGCGATCCGTCATGGTTCCCCGGCGTATCCAATCGTAAATATAGGTAAACTCATCGATCATCACGATGATGTTATACTTCTCCTGCGCCGTTTCCAAAACGCGGCGGATGCCTTTGAACGCATTGTTGAAGTACAGCTGCGCGCGCTCCTGCGATTCCAGGAGCCGATCCGGATCTATTTCCACGCCGGCAGCTTCCAGCATCTCCTTCAGGCGAGGATGCCGGCTGCCGACTTCATGCCGCAGGCCATCCAAAATCGTATAGAGGAATTCCGTAATGTCATCCCCCGTCAGATCTTCTTCGCCGATGCTCCCGATATTGATGATGATATTCCTTTGCGGATCCAGCTCCCGCAAGCGCTTCTCCAGATGGTAGAGGAGGGACGATTTCCCCGTCCTTGTCTGCCCGTAAAGCGCCAGGCAGCGTCCCTGCAGGACAGCGCCGGACGCATCGCTGATCTGGCGGATGATATCCTCGATATCCTTTTCCCTGCCGTAAAACATCGCAGGATCTTTTACTTCCGAGCCGTTCCGATACGGCTCAAACGCGTTTTCGATGGGCTGGAATACCGCTTCGCTGTAAAGCGGGATCGAGAGCACCGTTTCCAGTGCGCCGTCCTGAAACTCCGTCATATTCTTCTTGTATTGGTACTGAATCGCCACCTGGACGGAAAACGTCTTGTTCCGTATGACCTCCGGCGTCACTTTGAATTCAAAGATCTTTTCCTCCGCCTTGCCGTTGCCCGGCAGCAGCCATTTGGACAACTGCTCGTCCTGCACGATATCGGCGTTATCGCTCCAAATCCTGACGGATACATTGTCCGCCGTCTGGACATTGTTCTTGTTCGTAAAGGCGATGGGCACGCTCACCAAAAGATTCTCTTCATCGACGGAGCAGTCTCCCGACAGGCCCACGGAAATATCCGGCTCGGCATTGCCGTAGAGCTGTTCGGATTCCGTGATGATCTTTCCCTGCAGCTGCGCCAGTCTTGGCAGGAGCGCTTCATAACCGAGCGCCGTGGGATACTCACGGATTTTCTCCTCAAGATGCCTGCGGGCCTCGTCCGCTTTGCCGAGCATCTCCGCCTTGTAATCGAAATCGGATATCTCATTGTAACGCAGCAAGGCGGCGAAGATCTTCCGCAAATCCGCGATATAGGCGGAATCCGTATACCCCAGATAAGACAAGTACCTATTGTCGTTAAACTTTTCATACCATTCCTGCAGCTGTCCGATCGAAAACACATCGTCCATCATATTTTCCAGCATGTGCGAAAACGTCCTGCGCATCTCGTAATAGACCTTTGCCGCCTTGTTCCACAGCTGCGCGAACGCTTCGGCATGGATCGTATCGGGAATCGTTTCCGCAACGATTCCCGATACGACATCCAGAACGCGGCCGAACTGCGCATGGTTTTGGATTTTCTCCAGGATAAAATTCTTTGCCCGGGAATTATACGTTGTCAGCTCCAGCATGCCCGCCGTAAACTCTTCGATCGATGTACGAATATCGGCTTGGAAGGCTTCCTCAATGCTCATCTGGAACGCTTTGTCGAACTCTTTGCGATCTTCCAAGTTATAATACATATAATACAGACTGCCACTTTTTTTCCGAATTTTCGTCTTGGGATAAAAATAGGTCTGGATGTAACAAATGGTCGAGAGCGCCCAGCATCTATAAGCGTTCTTTATATCCTGCGCCATGGAATACGCTTCGAAAAAGCAATACCTCGCCGTATCAAAATTATCCGCAAGATCGTTGCGAAGGAGCCTGTAATTGCCGTAAAAATACGTTCCTATCGCAACATAAGCCTGATACTCTTCTTCATTAAAGAACGTCGCCTCTTTGATTTCCTCCCCCGAATCCAGGATCTGGCGCATGAGTTTGGCCACGACAAAATAGTTATTGCTTCGAATCCCTTCATTTACACTCGCTTCCACTTGTATAAGGATTATCGCTTCAATAATCCTGCGGCCTTCAGCCTCCTTTCCTACGAAAACGCCTTCTTTTATCACTTTCTGTTTCTTCAATTCGTTTTCAAGGCTCAGCCCTTCGATTTTTTGTAAAATATAGCCGGATATTTTCGCGATGCCGATCGCTTCTTCCACCAAATCCACATTGGAGAGATCCTCATTTTCCTTGAATTCTCCCTTGATGACGGACTGCGCCAATTCATTCTGCGGCTGCAGCCGCAGGATTTGATTTGCATACTCCTTGGACTGCTCCACATCCCCCAATTTGAACCAGGCCTTGCATATGCCCATCAAGGCGTTGAGTTTTTGCCTCTGCCGCCTTTCCTCGTCCTGATAGAAACCGCCTTCTATCCTTTGCAGGCATTGCGTAAAAAATCGGATCGTCTCTCGGTATTCGCCGATCTGGCTGAAAAGATAAGCCTCAGAAAAATACAGCTCCGCCTTTTTTTCCCCGGAAGCCGTCATCCCCAAAAGAGCCGCATAGGTATCTAGGATATCCTGCTTGTAGGCTGGCTTTTTTGCCTTGAACAGTATGGAAATCCGCAGATTCAAATACGCTTTTCTTTCCATGGCCCGTTCGCCATGCTCGTCCAACAATGCCAATGCCTCCGCATACATTTGCAGGCGCGCATATAGGGAAGCCAGATTGGGCACGCTGCTCGCCAATCTTTGCCGCTGCTTTATCGCCTCTTTATAAAAGGTAATGGCTCTCTGCGGATCCTTGTCCTCGATATCTGTTTTTTGCGCCAGCAGAAAATAATCGATCTCCCCTTTCGTCTCATTGCGGGAAACGCTTTTCGGATACCGCGGCAGGACGACGGCGATCTGCTTCTTCATGTTTTCGTAGGCCTCTTCCCGCATATACAGCGCACCGTACTGCTCCAGGTACTTTGCAGCGCGATCCCATAAATGCCGCTGCATCATCAGGCTGACCAGATCGGCAGCGGCGCCGCCGGGGCGCTCTTTCCTGCGGATGGCTTCAATGAAGAGATCTTCCGCCGCCTGGAAGCGTTTCTCTTCCCTCGCTTCCCTGGCTTTCATATAAGTCGGGCATTCCACCGTCGGTTTTTCCTGCTTATGCACGGCAGGCAGATAGCCGAGCATGCCCGTATTTGTCTTGATGTTTTGCGCATAAAACAACCGGAGCAGCTGCTGCAACGCTTCCGGAGATGCCGTCCCATCCGTTTCCTCCGGGTACGCAAGGCCGCAGGACAGCAAAACACCCTTCAGCAGCGCAAGCCAGCCATGCACATTCCCACCCGTCGCTTCGCGGACGTTGAGCTTGGTCAGCAGGGAATAATCTGCATTCGCTATCATGCTGCGGAGCAAATAATATACGATATAGGGCCGAAGCCTGGAATCATTCATGAAGTGCCTGCAAGCGAAAAGCAGCATCGCCTCTTCCTGCCGAATGCTCTCGGCAACGGCGAACGCGGATACGTTGTCGCCATTTTCCTTGCTGTAGACATCCAACGCAAGTTTTTCACACTTGCACTGCCCATAAAGAGCGGCCAGCATATTGGCCGCCGCCTTTGCATTTTCTTTGCGCGCGGACAATCGCATAAGCCTTTTCAGCTTTGTAATATTTTCCTGAATCTTGTAGTCCGCCGGCGAGGTTTCATGCAGCTTCAACATAGCATAATCCAGACTGTCGGCAACGGCAAGCAGTTCAGAGGCTCCCACATGCCCTTCCCTTTCCATGGCAAATTCTCTGTAGCCTCGCACGGACGGCACAGACATTTTGGAAAAATATTTCACGCCTCGCGCCGCCAGTTTCTCCAACAGGCTATCGTTTGCAGATACGAGCTGCGGCCGCGCCTTTTCTCCTGCCGCTGCAGAGACCGCCACACGATCTTTTGCTGCTTCCGCCTCTCCCGTCGGCGGCTTCTCTGCCCCTTCCGGGCTTTGCGCCTGCTCCATCCCCGCAGATTCCTCCGGATTGCCGAACTCGTAGAACGAAATCATATCCAGCGCGACCGTTGCGTTTTGACCATTTTCCCTTTGCACCTGCACGGAATCGAGATCCACGGCAACCACAGTGCCCCGGATCTCCTTTGTCCCGATCATGATCTCTACGGTCTTCCCGATTTTTGCCTCGGCCAAAAAATTCGTCTTCACTGACATGGTGCTTCCCCTCGCATCATCACAAAAAAAATCCCTGTAAAAATGCCGCTGCGTTCAGCACGGCAGCTGCTTCTTCAGCGCTTTCAAGCGGTTTTTGCAATACTCCGTACTATTTCGATTAAAGATGTATAAATCCTGCTGCCCCTGCCGGCACGATCCGCACCGACTCTGCAAAAACATAAAGATATGCGCCGTTTGCCTCCTGCCGACGAAAAAACGGCGCATGAGCCAAATCAGACTCATGCGCCAGTCTTTTTTTCTTCAAACCGTCAAATCGTATAGACGCGAATCGCGTTCGTATTTCCTTCTTCAGATTTGATGCCCGAAGTGATGATCGTCAGGTCGCCGCGCTTGACACAGCCCTTTTCGACCGCCGACGCCGTCGCATTCGCAAGCATCTCACCCTCGTCGGGCCAGATTCCCGCCGCTTTGATCGGGTAGACGCCCCAGCGCAGGTTCAGCTGACGCATCGCCTTCTCATCGGGCGTATAGGCGACGATCAGGGATTTCGGGCGGTAGTGCGAGATGATGCGCGCCGTGTAGCCGCTGACCGTCGGCGTGATGATCGCATCGGCATTGAGCTCCATGGCCATCTGCACCGTCGCATGCGCCACGGCACGCGTGCGGGATCTGAGCTCCTGCAGACCCGTGCCCTGATACATCTTCTTGTAGTGCAGCGAGGATTCGATGCGCTGCGCGATCGTCGCCATCGTCTCGACAGCCTCCGCCGGATAATCGCCGCTTGCCGTCTCGCCCGAAAGCATGATGGCGTCCGTGCCGTCCAGGATGGCGTTTGCGACATCCGAAGCCTCGGCACGCGTCGGGCGCGGATTCGTCGTCATCGACTCGAGCATCTGCGTCGCAACGATGACCGGCTTGCCGACCTTGTTGCATTTCGCGATGATCTCCTTCTGGATCAGCGGCACGTCCTCTGCCGGAATCTCGACGCCGAGATCGCCGCGCGCGACCATGATGCCATCCGAAACCTCGAGGATGGAGTCGAAATTCTTCACACCTTCCAAGTTCTCGATCTTCGGGTAAATCTCCATCCTGCCGCCGTGCTCATCGAGCAGCTTGCGGATCTCCTTGACGTCGTCCGCGCGCTGGATGAAAGAGGCGGCAATGAAGTCCATGTCCTGCTCGATGCCGAAGAGGATGTCGTTCTTGTCCTGCTCCGAGATCGGCGGCAACCCGAGCGGGACGCCCGGCGCCGCGACGCGCTTCCTCGTGCTCATCTTGCCCGAGTTCAGGATCGTCGTCACGATGTCCTTGCCCTGGATCTTCTCGACCTTGAGCTCGACAAGCCCGTCGGAGAGAAGCAGCTTGTCGCCCGGCTTGACTTCGGTATAAAGCTTCTTGTGATTGACCGAGCACTTCGTTTCATCGCCCGGCGCATCGTCATAGGTCAGCAGGAAAGGCTTGCCCGCCTCCAGCATGACAGAGCCGTCCTTGAACTCGCCCAGGCGCATCTCCGGCCCCTTCGTGTCGAGCAGCAGCGATACCACCTGCCCCGTCTTCTTCGCCGCCTCGCGCACACGATTGATGCGCGTCAGATGTTCCTCATGCGTGCCATGGGAAAAATTGAAGCGCGCGACATTCATGCCGTTCTCGATCAGCTTCTCCACCATTCCCGGCGCGTCCGTCGAAGGACCTTGTGTGCAGATAATCTTTGTTTTTTTGAACATAATTCATCCTCCATACCATCTGTCCAGATGTCCAGACGAAGTTCCTGCCTGCGGCAAAAGCGCAGGCAGGAAGCAACCCCTTCCTTACTGCTTAATATTGTACTACTAAATCCCAAGCGCGACAAGTCCAAAGGGGGCATCCCGCCCCGCCTTTTCCAAACGGCAAAAAGGGAAGGCCGTCAAAACCTTCCCCCTGTCCTCAATACTTTCTTTCCTGGATTGCCATCGGCGCGATTTCCGCCGGGTAGACGTTATCCCCGACGAACACGGAACGCTCGACCTTTTCTCCGGCCAGAACCTTCTTCGCCATTTCCATCACCAGCGGGCCCTGCAGCGGATTGCCCTCAACCGTGCAGTTGCTCTTGCCTTCGATCATGGCTTGGAAAATGGCGCGCGTGCCGTCGCAGGAAACAATTACGATGTCCTGCCCGGGCTTCAGTCCGACGGCTTCGATGGCCTCGATCGCTCCCAGAGCCATATCGTCGTTCTGCGCGAAAAGGATATCAATCTTGTCCTTGTGATTCTTGAGGATGGCTTCCATGACCTGGCGGCCGCCCTCCTTCGTGAAGGTCGAATTCTGCGTCACAAGGATCTCGTACTTCTCCTTGTTGGGGGAGTTTGTCATCTCATCGCGGAAGCCCGTATCACGGCGGACAACGACAGACGATCCCGTCGGGCCCTCGATCTCGGCGATATTGAGCTTTGCGCCGCCGTCGCGCGGCTTCCTGCCCGTCCTCTCCACATAGCCGTCAAGCCAGCGGAAAGCCTCGCGCCCCTCGCGCACGGAATCCGTGCCGATGCGCATCACGTAAAGGCTCTCGTCGTTCGTCTGGACGTCGCGGTCGACGACGATGACAGGAATCTTGGCCTCCTTGGCCTCTTTCAGCACCTCATCCCAGCCCGTCGACACAATGGGGGAAAAGGCGATGATATCGACCTTCTGGGCAATGAAAGAACGGATTGCCCGTATCTGGTTTTCCTGCTTGAGCTCCGCATTGGAAAACTGCAGCTCGATGCCTGCATCCTCAGCCGCCTGCTTGATCGATGCCGAATGTGCTGCGCGCCAGGTGGACTGCTCGCCGATCTGCGCAAAGCCCATCGTGATCTTCCGGTTGCCGGAGCCGGGCTCCGCACTGCCGACCTTGCTCGTATCCTGTTCTCCCGTGGCGCATCCCGCCGCTGCAAGCGCAAAGAGCGCCGCGAGCAGCAGGGCAAAGATTTTCTTCATAATTGTCCGCCCCTTTTCCCATACCTTGCCAGAATCTGACGTTTCCCCCGAAAGCATAAACGCATACTATTCAAGGCATAACTTAATACTATCTTAAATTTAGCATTGAACCCTCTTTTTGTCAATTGCCGCAATGCAATTTTGATTGACTTATGCGTCTTTTGGCCTTAAAATTCACCTATGAGCAATGTTAGCGGGAAACTGCCGCAAGGCCTTCCCAGACAAAGACAAAGGATGTGTTTCATGCTACTCCACGAAATCCTGCAATACGGGCGCGGCGAGGATATCGCTGTCGTTGACCGCGGCCGCCGCATCACTTACGACGAGCTTCGCGAGAGCCTGCGCGCCTCGCGCGACCGCCTTTATGAAGCCGGCGTGCGCGCACATGATCATGTCGCACTTTTTTCCCATAACCGTACCGAGCTTCTCATCTCCTACCTGGCGGTGAACTCGCTCGGCGCCGTCGCCGTTCCGCTCAACTACCAGCTCAGCGTGCGCGAGGTCGCTTACATCATCAAGGACGCCGGCGTCCGCTATCTCGTGACGGAGAAGGAGCTGCCGCTGGAGTCCCACCTTGGACAGCAGGGCTACGGCGGCGAGCTCCGCCAGCTCCCCCTGCTCGATGCGCTGAAACCCGCAAACGCCATGCCGGCGCCGGAACTGCCGCGCATCTTTTCACCGGAAAATCCCTGTGTCATCATCTACACCTCGGGCACGACGGGCGCACCGAAGGGCGCCGTCCTGAGCCACAAGAACCAATGCGTGAACGCGCGCCAGGTCGTCGATCATCTGGGCATCACACGGGACGACAACGTCCTATGCGTGCTGCCGATGTACCACTGCTTCGCCTGGACGTGCTCCATTCTCTCGACGCTCTGCGCCGGCGGCACCATCGTCATCGTCAACGGCTTCATGCCCAAGGAGACGATCCGCGCCATCCGCGAGGAGAAGGTCACGACCATGTACGTCGTGCCGTCCGTCTGTGCCATCCTGACGCGCCAGGCCGCCAAGGAGGATCTGCAGAGCCTGCGCCTGACCGTCGTCGGCGGTACGGCGCTGCCGCAGGAAATCGCCACGGCTTACATGGAGAAATTCAAGCTGCTCATATACGAAGGCTACGGTCTCTCCGAGGCCTCGCCCATCGTCACGATGGACGCACCGCGCCACTACCGTCCCGGCTCCATCGGGCCTGCCCTCGACGGCATCAAGGTCATCATCGCCAACACCGACGGCAAGGAACTGCCGCGCGGCATGGCGGGTGAGCTGCTCGTCAAAGGGCCAACCGTCATGAAAGGCTACTGGAACCAGCAGGAAGCCACGGAAAAGGCGCTGAAAGACGGCTGGCTCCATACGGGCGATATCGCGCGCATGGACGAGGACGGCTTCGTCTACATCGTCGACCGCCTCAAGGACATGATCATCAGCATGGGCGAGAACGTCTACCCGCGTGAGATCGAGGAGCTTGTCTACTCCTTCCCCGGCATCGAAGACGCCGCCGTCATCGGCATCCCCGATCCCCTGCGCGGCCAGGCCGGCGCCTGTTATTACACGGTCAAGGCGAACGAGGAAGTCGACATGCGCACCTTGAAGAAATTCCTGCAGAAAAATCTTGCCGTCTATAAAGTGCCGCGCGAGTTCTGCCAGATTCCCGAGATGCCGCGCACCTCGACGGGCAAGATCGCCAAGCGCGAGATCCTCCGCCTATACCGCGCGGAAGGCTGAGGAACGTACGACAGCGGAGATGCCTCGCTGTACTGCGCCGCCTGCACGGATGCGGCAAGTTCAAAACAAAACGGGTCCATTCCGATATGGGATGGACCCGTTTCTTGACGCTTTCCCGAAAGCGGCGCAAATCCTCTCGGCTCCACGCCCCTTCTCCTGCCAATCCAAACAAAAAAAATGCGCCGCGAACGGCGGCGCGAATGACAGAATAAGGTCTGGACGGAACATCCTCCCAACGGGTACCAAGAACGGCTTGATCCGCTTCGTGTGCATCGTGCATCACTGTAAGGAATGATGCGGGCTGCTGAAAGCCATCGACTTGTACGAACTGTACTGCACTCTCCAACAGGTCAGTTCCGAACCTCAGATCCACCCAAATTATTGTCCCCAGCCGGGAAGGATGTTCCTAGGCGGCATCCACCATATCCCATCTCCGAGAGTCCGGCGAAGCCTTATGTTCTTGTTTACATTATATAATAGGACGATGGTTTAGTCAACCCCTATATATAGAGATTTATCATATTTTATGACTGTAAAACATTTTTCCGCCGGAAAGCCTGTTTTCTCCTGTATTTAAATGGAAGACTTTATGGAAAGAAGTACTCTTTATGCAAATGTCAAAAACAAGCCGCGTTGCTTTGATTGCCTTTTTAGGCATAATGTCTGCTATGGCTCCCTTGGCAACCGATATGTACCTGCCGGCTCTGCCGGAACTTGCTGCCGACTTTTCCGCCACGGCCTCGCTCGCACAGATGACCTTGACGATGACCATGCTCGGCATGGCAATCGGCCAGATTTTTCTCGGCCCCCTGAGCGACATGCACGGGCGCAGGCTGCCGCTTTTTTGCGGCATGGCCGTCTTTGCCGCGGTCTCCCTTGGCTGCTGCTTCTCCGACTCCATCGAGCCTTTCCTGGCCCTGCGCTTCCTGCAGGGCTTCGCCGGAGCCAGCGGCATCGTCATTGCACGCGCCATTGCACGCGATGTCGCAGAAGGAGTGGAGCTCACGCGCTTCCTCGCCATCCTCATGCTCGTAAACGGCCTCGCGCCGATACTCGCGCCTGTCGTCGGCGGCCAGCTCCTGCGCCTCTCCTCCTGGCACATCATCTTTGCCGTCCTCTCGGCCATCGGCGTCACCATGGCTCTCTGGACGCTCGGGACGCGCGAGACCCTGCCCAAGGAACAGCGTGCAGCGGGTATGGCGCAGAGCTTCCGGACCTTCCCAAAGCTCCTGCACGACCGCTATTTCTTCGGTCACTGCCTCTTGCAGTGCTTCGTCTTTGCAGCCTTCTTCTCCTATATCTCCGGCTCCTCCTTCGTTTTCCAGAACATTTACGGCGTTTCCGCGCAGACCTACAGCCTGATCTTCGGCGGCATCGGCGCGGGGCTCTTCCTCTCGGGGCTCCTGCCCGCAAGGCTGGCCGGCCGCGTGAAGGATACCGTCATGCTCAAGTATTCCCTGATCCTGCCGTTCCTAGGCAGCTCGCTGCTCCTCGCCGCCTTTTCCCTCGGGCGGCCGCCGCTCCCCCTCGTCATCTTCCTCCTCTTTTTTACAATCGTGCCGCTTTCCGTCACGGGCACGGCGAGCTTCTCCCTCGCACTCTCCCGCCAGGGCAAGAACGCCGGCGCGGCATCGGCGCTCATCGGCTTCTTCTCCATGGTGCTCGGCGGCGTCATGATGCCGCTCGTCGGCATCGCCGGCGACCATACGGCGCTTCCCATGGCCATCATCATGACGACGGGCTACGCGCTCGGCCTTTTCGTCTTTTACAGCCGCATCGCAAAAGGATAGCCGCCGCAAGGCTGCCCGCAGAAAATCAGGGAGCAGCCAGCGCGGCGGCATCACATCCTATAGAACGTCATTGCCCCAGGAAGGCCTGGCGCTCCTCGCGCAGGAGACGCAAAGCCTCATAGACGCTTGCGAGGTCGCTGCCCGTATGGCGCAGGAACACGCGGAAGAAGGTGAACAGCCCGTCCATCGCGCCAAAGTAAAGGACGGCGGCACGTGCGCTGGCAGGCGCTTTTTGCCTGTAAGCGGCAAAGGCGGGACGCGCCAGCGACGGTCCGTCCTTCCCCGCCTCCTTCATGATGCTCTGCAGAAAGAGGAGCACATCGCGTGCTATGCGCTTTTCGCGCGGCAGCCCTACGATCACGCCGTCCTCGAAGTCGAGCAGCCAGGAGCGCCTGCCGTCCCACATCATGTCCTTGAGCGCAGGACGCCCATGGTGCAGGCCATGCGCATGGAGAGCGGCAAGGGCTTCCGCCGCCTGGCGCAGAGCCTCCTCGCGCTCTGCCGGTCCTGCATCGCGCACAACATTCGAGAGCGGCTTGCCGCAGTCAACAAGCGCCAGCCAGTCCACACCCGAGGCAAAGACCTCGGGCACGGGCAGAGAAAGCCGCCGCAGACGCCGGAGACGTCCCGCCTCAAAGCGGACGGCGCGCGCACCGTTCGGATCAGCGCCCGGCTGCAACAGCCCCAGGCCGAGCAGGAGCGAGGCACGGCGGGCAAAGCGCAGCCAAGCCTCATGATAGACATGCTCGGCCTGCTTGACCCAGATGCGCTTTCCCGCAAGGAGAAAGGAAAAGACCCTCTCCCCCGGTCTTTTCTTCATCTCCTGCAAAACAACGGCCTTCCTGTCCATGCGCACAGCCCCTCTCTCGCCAATGTTCCTTCATTATATCAAACGCACGAAACACCTGTCCAGCCGCCTGGCACGAAAAGAGGGGATGCCTGTATGGCATCCCCTTCGCCGATTTCTTCAGCCCTGGCCGCGTCCATGCCCGTGATGTCCGCCCTTGCCTTGGCCGCGATGCGGACAGCGGCCCTCGCCCTGCGCCGCGCCTTCGCCCTGGCCGCCTTGCCCGTGCCGGCCGTGGCCGCCGGGACCGCCCTGTCCGCCGGGGCCACCGTGACCGCCGTGGCCGCTAGGTCCGCCGTGGCCGTGGCCGCCCTGACCGCGATGCGGACAGCGGCCCTCGCCCTGACCATGCTCATGGCTCTCGCCGTGCCTATGGTGCGCACTGTGGCCTTCACCTTGCCCATCGCCATGGTGATGATGACCTTTCCCGTGGTGGTCGCAGTTCGCCTCTTCCGTATAGACGAGCGTGCCCGCGAGATACGCTTCAACAGCCTCGTCGGCTGCGCCCTTGACGCCGGCATGAACGCGGATGCCCGCCTCGCCGAGCGCCTGGATGGCGCCCGCGCCGATGCCGCCGCAAATCAGGGCGTCAACGCCATTGTCCGCAAGAAGTGTGGCAAGCGCACCATGACCGCTGCCCGCCGCGCTGATGACCTCCGCCTTCTCAACGGCATCCTGCCCGATGTCATAAAGCTTGAATTCCTGTGCATGGCCGAAATGCTGAAACACCTGGCCGTTTTCATAAGGGACTGCAATTCTCATTTTTCCTTCTCCTTTCTCAACGGGAAGCGAAACGCAATAGCCGGGACGACCTTCGGCGCGCGGACAGCATTTGCCGCAAGGCGCAGAAAAATCGCAAAGCCGATAGCAGCCGCCCTCGATTACAAGCGGCCTGCCGTGCACAAGGCTCTCAGCCAGCTTATACCGTGCGGCGGCATAAATCTCGGCGACGGTCGTGCGCGAGATATCCATGCGCCGTGCGCATTCCTCCTGCTTGAGCCCGTCATGGTCGATGCTGCGGATGCACTCGTACTCCTCAAGCAGCAGCACCACCGCCTCCCCGCCGGGACATCCCTCGGGGGAAAAGCGTTCATAAGCGGGATGCACACAGATGCGCCGTCCCCTGCGCGGCCTTGGCATTCGTTTCGCCTCCTGGAAACAAATAAAAAATTTTTACGCAATTGTTATCGACATATGTCGGTAACTCTGTTATTATAGTAACAGATCGGGAGGAACCTGTCAACCGGAAGAATGCCTGCTTCCCTGCGGCAGGATTTTCGCCTTCCGCAAAGAACTTTCTTTCTATAAGAAGCAACATATAATTACACGCATAAACGTCAGGAGTGATTCCTATGGCAAAAGAAACGATACAGAAAGACGTCATCATCATCGGCGCAGGCATGGCCGGCCTGACGGCGGCACTCTATGCAGGACGCATGAACTTCCGGACGCTCGTCCTCGAAAACGCGCTCATCGGCGGCCAAATTGCGAACGCCGCCGGCATTGAGAACTATCCCGGCTTCCTGCGCGTGTCCGGCGGCGACCTCATGGCGGTCGTCCAGCAACAGGCGGAGAGCTTCGGTGCTGTCGTGGACGAATTCGACGCCATCGAAAAAGTCGATCTCACAAGCGATCCGAAACGAATCGAGACAGAGGGCGCGATCTACGAAACCCCCGTCGTCATCATCGCCTCGGGCATGAGCCGCCGCAAACTGCCGCTGCCCGAGGAGGCAAAATATGCCGACCGCGGCGTGCATTACTGCGAGCTGTGCGACGGCCATATGTACCAGGACAAGATCATCGCCGTCATGGGCGGCGGCAACGCAGCCGTCGATGCGGCCAACTTCCTCTCTCGCTACGCAAAGAAGCTCTACCTCGTCCATCGCTCAACGCTGCGCGCTGACGAGGTGTCCCAGAAGCGCCTGCGCGAAAATCCCAAGGCCGAGATCCTGCTGGGAACGGAAATCCGCGCTTTGAAGGGCGACGGCAAACTGGCCGCCATGGAGCTTTTCGACAAGGAGAGCGGCCGGACGCGCGAAGTCGCCGTCGACGCCATCTTTGTCAACATCGGCGTGCAGCCGAACACGCGCCTCTTCGAGGGGCAGATCGAGCTCAGCGAGCGCGGTCACATCCTCGCAGGCGAGGACTGCCGCACGAAGATTCCCGGCGTTTTCGCCGCAGGCGACATCCGCGAAAAGGAGATCCACCAGCTGACAACGGCAGCTTCCGACGGCACAACCGCCGCCCTGCTCGCCGAGAAGTACATCACAGGAGGTAAAACATCATGGTAAAAGTTTATTCCATCACCCAATGCCCTTGGTGCGACAAGGTCAAGAAGTACCTGAAGTCGAAGAACATCCCCTACGAGGAGCACAACATCGAAAACAGCGAGGAGGACAAGAAGGCCTGCCAGGAAATCTCCGGCGACCTCATCGTTCCCGTCACGACCGTCAACGGCAAGGACTTCGTCGTGAGCTTCGACAAGGCCAAACTCGACGCGCTTCTCGGCATCTGAATGCAGAAACCCCGCAAATTCCTGCGGGGTTTTCTTATATCCGAAGGGGAACTGCGCCTTTGGCTTGACTTCTTGGGGTTTCATGGTAAGCTACACGCACAAACGTCCACTTCGTGGACATTGTGCCCCGCCCTTACAGAAACCCGGGGAATCGCTGATAAATTCAGCCCGCCATCTCAGCGCATCTTTTCCGCTCGCTCCGCGTCGACAAATCCTCCGCATAGCCCCGCTATGCGTCCGGTTTGTCTCCTTGATCGAACGAAAAATCTGCACCCATCTGACGGACTTCATTTTATCAGCGCTTCCCTGCCAATCAGTCTGCGCCTTTGGCTTGACTTCTTGGGGTTTCATGGTAAACTACACGCACAAACGTCCACTTCGTGGACATTGTGCCCCGCCCTTACAGAAACCTAGCCAATCAGTCTGCGCCTTTGGCTTGACTTCTTGGGGTTTCATGGTAAACTAAAAAGTGCTGTATTGGGTGTATTGGGGAGGAAACAGAACTTCAATGGAAAAGTTGATCATACAAGGCGGCTGCCGCCTCAAGGGGCGCGTGAAAATCAGCGGCGCGAAGAATGCGGTGCTGCCGATCATCGCCGCGACACTTCTGGGGCAGGACACGCCGAGCCGACTGGAAGAAGTCCCGGCGCTCGACGATGTGCATACGATCACAGACGTGCTGCAGGCGCTCGGCGTGCGGGCATCGTTCGACAAAGCGGCCAACACGCTGACCGTGGACAGCAGCGAAATCGTCCGCACGGAGGCCCCTTATGAGCTCGTGCGCAAGATGCGCGCCTCTTTTCTCATCATGGGGCCTCTGCTCGCACGCCTCGGCCATGCGAAAATTTCCCTGCCGGGCGGCTGCGCCATCGGCACGCGTCCCATCGACCTCCATCTCAAGGGTTTCGAGGCTCTCGGCGCAACGATCGATATCGGCCACGGCTACATCGAGGCACGCGCTGAAAACGGGCTGCAGGGAGCGCGCATCTACCTCGACTTTCCCAGCGTCGGCGCGACGGAGAACATCCTGATGGCGGCCTCGATGGCCAAGGGGCAAACCATTCTCGAGAACCCCGCGCAGGAGCCTGAAATCGTCGACCTCGCAAACTTCCTCAATGTCATGGGCGCAAAGGTGCGCGGCGCAGGCACGAACGTCATCAAGATCGAGGGCGTCGAAAAGCTCACGGGACACAACTATACGATCATTCCGGACCGCATCGAGGCAGGCACCTACATGGTCGCCGCCGCCATGACCCAGGGCGACGTCTACATCGAAAACGCCATTTCGGAACATTTGAAGCCGGTCATCGCCAAGCTCAAGGAAGCGGGCGTGACCATCGAGGAGCATGTCGAGGGCATCCGCGTCGTCTGTGGCCGCCGCCCGAAGGCCGTCGACATCAAGACCATGCCCTATCCCGGCTTTCCGACGGACATGCAGGCGCAGTTCATGGCGCTTCTCGCTGTGGCGGAAGGCTCCGGTCTTGTGACGGAAACGGTCTTTGAGAACCGCTTCATGCACGTCGACGAGCTCAAGCGCATGGGCGCCGCCATCAAGATCGACGGGCGCACGTCCGTCGTCGAGGGCGTCGGCCACCTCACAGGCTGCCAGGTCAAGGCGACCGATCTCCGCGCAGGCGCCGCCATGGTGCTCGCCGGGCTTGTCGCAGAGGGCGAGACGCAGGTCGGCTACATCCATCACATCGACCGCGGCTATGACAACCTCGTGGCAAAACTGGTCGGCCTCGGCGCAGATATCCGCCGCACGGAGAACGGCACATGACAGAAAGACGAAAGCACATCATCCTGCTCCTCTGCCTCGGTCTCCTCTACTTCCTCGGCAATTCTTCCATCGCCGTAACGGATCCCGTCGAGTCGAACTACACGGAAACGGCGGCAGAAATGCTCGCCAGCGGCGATTTCTTCTCGCCGCGCATCTACGGCAATTATTGGTACGACAAGCCTGCTTTCTTTTACTGGGAGCTGATCGCAGCCTTTTCCCTCTTCGGGCAGACGGACTTCGCAGCGCGATTCTTCCCTGCCGTCTTCGGGCTTCTCGGGCTTTTTCTCACCTACTTCTTTGCCCGCCGCATATACGACGGGCGCACAGGTTTCTGGGCAGCCGCCATCCTCGGCAGTTCGTTCGAATACTGGATTCTGTCGAAGGCCATCATCACGGATATGACGCTCTTCGTTTTTTTCAACGCCGTGCTCGTTTTCTTTTTCCTCGGCTGGCAAGGGAACAAGCGCTTCTATTGGCTTTCGTATCTCTTCGCCGCGCTCGCCGTGCTCACGAAGGGCCCCATCGGCATCCTTCTGCCCGGCCTCATCGTGACGCTCTTCATCTGCTGGAAACGAAACTTCGCCGAAGTGCTGCGCATGAAGCCCATCGGCGGCATGATCCTCTTCTTCCTCGTCTCCAGCACCTGGTACTATGCGATGTACCGCATCCACGGCAGCGCCTTCCTGGACACCTTCCTCGGCGTGCACAACGTCCTGCGCGCGACGGTCTCCGAGCATCCGATGTGGGACGTCTGGTACTACTACATCGCGATTTTCTTCCTCGGCTTCCTGCCCTGGAGCTTCTCGCTTCCCATGGCGCTCCGCCGCTATTGGAAGGAACGGCGTCTGCCGGTCCTGGACGATCGGGAGCGCTTCCTGCTCCTCTGGGCGATCGTCATCAACGTCTTCTACCAGCTCATGGCGACGAAGTACTCGACCTACACGCTGCCGGGGCTTTTGCCCATCGCCATCCTCACGGCGCGGCTCCTCATCCGTCACGAAAAACTCATGCAGCGCATCTTGCTGGTGATGTTCGCCGTCTTCATCGCGCTGACTTTCGGTCTTGCCATCCCCCGCACGAACAGCGGCGGCGTCTCCGGCAAGCCCTTCGCGCCCATCCTGAAGGAGCGCCTGCAGGAGGGCGACATGCTCACGGCCTTCGGTGACTACAGCACCTCCACAGTCTACTACACGGGACACGAGATGTTCCGCCTGCTGCCGCGCGATCAGATCGAGGACGCAAAGCCGAAAAGCATGAGCTGGACGACCACGAACGTCATGCCGTACTTCGCCATCGAAGACCTGTCCTATGACCGCGACATCTACATGCTCGTGAAAAAAAAGAAGCGCCAGCCGCGCTTCCCTGCCGCACTCGACGAGAGCGAATGGCAGCTCGTGGCGGCCTCGCCCGAGGACGGCTCAGGAGCCAGCCTCTATTGGCGTCCGGCTAAAAAAGACTGATGCCGGCTGCCGCCCCTGTATGTTCTGCTTTGCGCCTGCCCCGGGAAACAACTTCCGGAGCAGGCGCAAAATTTTAGGAATCGCTGATAAAAGGAAGCCGCCCCGATTCGCACAGATGTGAGAAGACGAGCGGCTGAGTGCATCCGAGATGCCTTTATTTGGGAGGAATCGCTTATGAAAAGCCCCGTCGAAGAACCGATTGCCCTTGCCGGCCTCAAATGCAAAAACCGCATCATCCGCTCCGCCGTACACAGCTTTCTCGGTACGGCAGACGGCCGCATGGGCGAAGGCGATTTCCAAATGTATGAGGAACTGGCGCAAAACGGCGTCGGCCTCATCATCACAGGACACGCCTGCGTCGCTCGCGGCGGACGCGCGAACGAAGAGCAGCTGAACCTCTTCGACGATGCCGCCGTCGAGGACATCCGGCGCGCCGCTGCCCTCACGCATGAAGCGGGGGCACGTTTCGTCGTGCAGCTGAGCCATGCAGGGCCGCGCGCCATTGATACGGAAGACCTCGCCGACGTCTCGGCACGTCCCCTGAAAAAAGACCGCGCAGCACGCGCCATGACGCAGGAAGAGATCGCCTCTCTCAGCAAAGCCTTCGCAACAGCCGCCGTCCGCGCACAAAAAGGCGGCGCGGACGGCGTGCAGATTCATGCCGCCCACTCCTACCTCGTCTCGCGCTTCCTCGACCCCTTCTTCAATGCGCGTACGGACGAGTACGGCGGCGACGCCTCGGGACGCTTCCGCCTTCTCGCTGAGATCATCGAAGCCATCCAGGAAAGATGCGGCAAGGACTTCCCCATACTCGTCAAGATCAACAGCGATACAAAAGGGGCGGATACCGCCTACGAAGCCGACCTGCGCTTCTACCTCGAACGATGTAAGGCGCTCGGCGTCGCCCTTGTCGAGCTCTCGGGCGCGGACTTCATCAACCTGCCGAAAACAGCGCGCCTCTACTACCTCGAACGCGCCAAAAAGATGCGCGCCGCCGTCGATCTCCCGCTGAGCCTCGTCGGCGGCGTCCGCTCACTCGCCGATATGGAAGCCGTCCTCACCGCCGGTCTCGACATGGTATCCCTCGGCCGTCCCCTGATCTCTGACAGCAGCTTTTTCACCAAAGCGCTCGCCGGGGAAAATTCCCGCTGTCTCTCCTGCAACCGCTGCTTCGTGCTGCCCCGAATGCACCCGGGCACACGCTGCGTGCTGCACCGAAAAAAACCGATGGCCTAGCTTACTGTAAAGGCTTTAAGGAGATATGTCCTTAAAGCTTACATCTTTACAACTTTATCGAACTTTACAAGTTGACACTCGACTCTATAAGTGCTATATTAACTTTCGTATCTATCATTTACATCCAAGGAAAGAAGGATTTTTTCATGAATGCACTTATGCTTGTCGGGTGTGCAATCGCTGTTTTCCTCGTCTCCTACATGCTTTACGGACGCTGGCTCGTAAAGACCTGGGGCATCGACGAAAACGCCCTGACGCCGGCGAAAAAGTTCGAGGACGGGCAGGACTACGCCCCCGCTTCGCGCTTTACCGTTTTTGCGCACCAGTTTTCCTCCATCACAGGAGCCGGCCCGATTACGGGGCCGATCATCGCCGCCATGTTCGGCTGGCTGCCCGCGTTCCTCTGGCTGCTCCTCGGCGGCATCTTCTTCGGCGCGGTGCAGGATTTCAGCGCACTCTATGCCTCCGTGCGCAACGAAGGGCGCTCGATGGGCATGTTGATCGAGCAGTACATCGGCAAGACGGGGCGACGCCTCTTCCTGCTCTTCTGCTGGCTCTTCACGCTCCTCGTCATCGCCGCCTTCGCCGACATCGTCGCGAACACCTTCAACGGCTTTGCCAAGGACGGCAGCCTCGCCGTGCCGAATGCGGCGGCAGCCTCCATCTCCATGCTCTACATCTTCGTGGCGATGGGCTTCGGCCTCTTCATCCGCCGCGTAAGGCCATCGGGCGCGGTCAAGCTCGCCGTCGCCGTCGCTCTCATCATCGCCATGCTCGCCGTCGGCATCTCCTATCCGCTTTATTTCGATGCACAGGTCTGGCGCTACGTCGTCTTCGCCTACTGCTTCATCGCCGCCGTGCTGCCCATGTGGTTTCTCATGCAGCCGCGCGACTACCTGAGCGTTTTCTTGCTTCTCGGCATGGTCGCGGGCGCCGTCCTCGGCGTTCTCGTCGCCAATCCCGTCATCGAAATGCCTGCCTTCGTCGCCTTCGAGGTCAAGGGGCAGTCGCTTTTCCCGATTCTCTTCATCACCATCGCCTGCGGCGCCGTCTCGGGCTTCCACAGCCTCGTCTCCTCCGGCACAAGCTCCAAATCCATTGAGAACGAGCGCGACATGCTGCCCGTCGGCTACGGCTCAATGCTCGTCGAATCGCTCCTCGGCGTCGTCGCCCTCGTCATCGTCTGCTCGGCGGCAACGGGCGGCAAGCTGCCGGACGGCACCCCGTTCCAGATCTTTGCCGGCGCTGTCTCCGGCTTCTTCGTCCAGTTCGGCCTGCCCCAGCATGTCGCCGCCTGCATCATGACGATGTGCGTCTCGGCTCTCGCCATGACGACCATCGACTCGGTCGCACGCATCGGCCGCATGTCCTTCCAGGAGCTTCTGGCGCCCGCCGCCGACGAAACGGAAAGCGCCGTCGTCCACATCCTGCGCAGCAAGTACATCGCGACGGCCATCACGCTCGCACTCGGCTACATGCTCTGCCTCGCCGGCTACATGAGCATCTGGCCGCTCTTCGGCGCAGCAAACCAGCTTCTTGCCTCACTCGTCCTCATCTGCATCGCGGTCTTCCTGCGCACAACGGAGCGCAAGGGCTGGATGCTCTACGTGCCGATGACCTTCATGTTCCTCGTCACAATGACGGCGCTCGTCATGAGCGTCTACGGCATCTACGGCAAGATCCTGAACGGCGGCTTCGTCTTCATGGTCGACGGCCTGCAGCTCATCCTCGCCCTGGCGCTGATGACACTCGCCCTCCTCGTCGTCAAGCACTGCGCCGTCGAGCTCGTCACAGGCAAGGCCGAGCATCCCGTCGAAGCTGAATGACCTGCCTCGACGGAAAGCGCCGCCATTTTTCACAGCATAGCCAAAAAGGGCTGCCGGACAAGTCGAATCTGACTTATCCGGCAGCCCCTTTCAATAAAACAAAAAACATAACGCCAACATTTTACAGCCCATCCGCCCGGATGGGCTGTTTTCTTATGGTGCTGCAGAAATGCCATGATACGCTTTTAGGTGCATGGCACACAACTGCCTTTATCCTTTATAGATTCTCAAGAATTCGAATCTCGTTCTGCATAAGATGTTTGCTGCGTGTAGGTTTGATACAGCTGATGAGGCGGTCATAGGCGATCTGCATGGCGACCTGTCCCTGACGACGTGGATGTTGATAAATGGCGGCGTCGATGATGCCGCTGTGCATGGCGCTGCGGATGGCGGGAATGACGTCGAAAGTGACGACGGTGATGTCCGCGGTGCGTCCTTTTTTGACAAGCGCCTGACAAACGCCGTGCGCTCCACCCGATGATGCAATGAAGACGGCGTTGATTTCGGGGTGCTCTTCAAGCATTCCAAGAGTGCTCTCATACGCCTTTATATCATCGTCAAAACTCGTCGCCATCGCAGAGAGTGTGCAGCCTTTCTCCGCTGTGAGGCGCTCACGGAAGCCTTCGATACGGTGCATGTGGCCGAGCATACGTACGCCGCTGTAGATCACTCCCGCATGAATCGAACCCGTGCGGAGCTTGCGCAGGAGCGCCGCTGCCGTACGCCCTCCTGCAGCATAGTCGCTGCCGACATAGACATGGGGGATGTCGGACTCAAAATCGTTGTTGAGAGCGATCACAAAGATGTCGCTTTGAATGCAGTCCTCGAGTGCCTGTATGACCTCCGGCTCGCTGATCGGGTTGATGATGACTGCCTCTGCGCCCTTCTCCCGCAAAGCAGCGATGGCGGCGCACTGGTCGACGGAGCTGTATCCAGTGAGGAGGTGCCACTCCGCTCGCAGCCCAAAGCGTTCATAATAGGAGGCGGCCTTGCGCAGCGCGCGAATGACGGGCACAAAGAACTGGATCTCACTGGCTGAGATAATGATGCCGACGATGGGGCTTTGTCTTTGGGAGACGAGAGCACGCGCCGCCGGATTCGGCCGATAGCCGAATTCCTCCATCGTTTTGAGGATGAGGGCACGCTTCTCCTCCTTGACTTTGCCGCGCCCGTTGATGACGCGGTCGACCGTGCCGCGCGACACGCCGCAAATCTCTGCAATCTGTTTGATAGTAATCATAATGCACTCCTTTTGTATGGGTTTATTATATCGATTTTTTCGAAGTTTTACAATTCCTTTATTGTATCAATTATGTTCTTTTTTGCTCGAGCACAATATTATTTTAAAAGAAAAAAACATTTATTTTACTATTGACTAGTCGACTTTTTTATGATACTTTATATTTAAAAGCGTGCTCGAGCACATAGAGAGGTAAGAGCGACTATGAATAGGAGGGGCATTCATGGAAAACAATGCTGTCACTGAAAAGAAAATTCCCAGTTCGTTTATCTACTTTTTTGGATCCTTCGGCGGGATTCTGTTCGGCTATGACATCGGGGTTATGACAGGAGCTCTGCCGTTTCTCCAAAACGACTGGGATCTCCACGGGGATGCGAGCATCATCGGCTGGATCACCTCGTCGGTCATGCTTGGCGCAATCTTTGGCGGAGCGTTTGCGGGCCAGCTCTCGGATCGCCTTGGTCGGCGCAAGATGATCCTGCTGTCCGCACTGATCTTTGTAGTCGGATCAATTCTTTCGGGAATTGCACCGCATAACGGTTCCTATTATCTCATCGGCGTCCGCGTCCTGCTCGGCCTAGCAGTCGGTGCAGCATCGGCGCTCGTCCCCGCCTATATGTCGGAAATGGCGCCTGCAAAGCTGCGCGGCCGCCTGTCCGGCATCAACCAGACGATGATCGTCTCGGGCATGCTCCTCTCGTACATTGTAGACTATATGCTCAAGGATCTGCCGGAAACCTTTGCATGGCGTCTCATGCTCGGATTGGCAGCCGTTCCTGCAATCATCCTCTTCCTCGGGGTTCTGCGCCTGCCGGAGTCGCCGCGTTTCCTCGTACGCGGCGGCAAAATTGATGACGCGCGGCGGGTGCTCGGCTTCATACGGCCGGACGATGAGGTCGAGACAGAGCTTCATCAGATTTGCGAGACGGCAAAGGAAGAATCTGCAGCACGTGCAGAAAACTCGTGGGGCGTATTCCTTCAGTCGAAATACCGCTATCTCGTAACAGCGGGCGTCGGCGTCGCCGCGTTCCAGCAATTCCAGGGTGCAAATGCGATTTTCTACTACATTCCGCTGATTGTGGAAAAAGCGACCGGCCAGACTGCCAGTTCACAGCTCATGTGGCCGATCATTCAGGGAATTCTCCTCGTTCTCGGCTCGCTGATCTTCCTCGTCATTGCCGATCGGTTTAATCGCCGCACGCTGCTGCGCACGGGCGGTCTCATCATGGGGCTGTCGTTCATCCTCCCGACGATTCTCGAGATGATTTTCCCGGATATGGATCCGATCATGATCGTCGTATTCCTGTCCATTTATGTTCTGTTCTATGCATTTACATGGGCGCCGCTCACATGGGTTCTCGTCGGCGAGATTTTTCCGCTTGCTATTCGCGGACGTGCGTCGGGACTGGCATCGTCCTTCAACTGGATCGGTTCGTTCCTTGTCGGGCTCATGTTTCCGATCATGACCGCCGCGTTTTCACAAGCTGCCGTCTTTGCCATCTTCGGCGTTATCTGCCTCATCGGCGTTCTTTTCGTCACGAAGTTCGTGCCGGAAACGCGGGGACGCACACTCGAGGAGATTGAGTCGCAGGGAGTTCGATAATTACATCTTGTGTTAGGAGGTTTTCGATATGGATTTCAAACAGAATATCGCTGCTGTCGAAAGCGGCGCTACCGTTCTCGGAATCGAGTTCGGCTCGACGCGGATCAAAGCGGTGCTCATCAACGCGGACTTTCAGACAATAGCCTCCGGCAGCTATACGTGGGAAAACGACTTGAAAAACGGGATCTGGACGTACGCGCTCCCTTCGGTTTGGACAGGAGTCCAAACATGCTACGCGCATCTTGCCGCCGATGTGCAGAGCCGTTATCATGTGCCGATCGAAAAGATCGGCGCGATTGGCATCAGCGCAATGATGCACGGATATCTCCCCTTTGATCGGGAGGGCAAGCAGCTCGCAGAATTCCGCACATGGCGGAACAATATGACAAGCGCGGCGGCAGCCATCCTCACGGATAAGCTGCAGTTCAACATTCCGCAGCGCTGGAGCATCGCACATCTCTATCAGGCTCTTCTGAACGGAGAGGAACATGTAAAGGAGCTCGATTTCTTCACAACACTCGCAGGCTATGTGCACTGGCAGCTTTCGGGCGAGAAGGTGCTCGGCATAGGCGACGCCTCGGGGATGTTCCCCATCGATGAGAAAACAGGGTCGTATGACACGGATATGCTCGCCGCCTTCTCCGTGCTCCCCGAGGTCAAAGCGTGCTCGTGGCAGATTGAAAACATCCTGCCGCACGTCCTGCGGGCAGGCGAGAGCGCGGGCAGACTCACGCCGGAGGGAGCGCACCTTCTCGATCCGAGCGGCAGGCTCTCGGCAGGAGCGCAGATGGCGCCGCCGGAGGGCGATGCAGGAACAGGCATGGTGAGCACGAACGCCGTACGCAAACGGACAGGCAACATCTCGGTGGGCACGTCGGCGTTCTCGATGAACGTGCTTGAGAAACCGCTGCGCCAAGTGCATCGCGACATCGATATTGTGACGACGCCCGAGGGTGCGCCTGTTGCGATGGTGCACACGAACAACTGCTCGTCAGACATCAACGCATGGATCGGACTCTTTCGAGATTTCGCCCAGTACCTTGGACAACAGGTGGCACCGGATCAGCTCTATCATCTGCTCTTTGTCCACACGGCGAAGGCGGAGCCGGATGCGGGCGGGCTCCTCAACTATAATTGCCTCTCCGGTGAAAACATCACGGAGGTGGAGAACGGACGCCCTCTCTTCCTGCGGACGCCGCACAGTCGTATGAATCTGCCGAACTTCATGCTCTCTCAGCTGTATTCGGCGTTTGCACCTCTGAAGATCGGGATGGACATCCTCGTGCGCGAAGAGGGCATCCGCACAGAGGTCATGATCGCACACGGCGGACTTTTCAAGACGCCGATCATCGCGCAGCAGGTTCTGGCGAACGCGCTCAATTTGCCGATCACGGTGATGAATACGGCGAGCGAAGGAGGCGCTTGGGGCATGGCGGTTCTCGCCTCCTTCGCAGCGCGTGAGGAAAAACCGGCACTGGCGGATTTCCTCGATGAGCAGGTGTTTCGGAGTGCCGAAAGCACGACGCTGATGCCTGAACCCATGGGCGTCGAAGGCTGTGAGAAGTTCATCGAGCGTTACAAGGCGGCGCTCTCCGTCGAGCAGTCGGCAGGCGTTTTGGCGGACGAATAAGGGGGGATTTTCATGCTGGAAGAACTCAAGCAGGAGGTCTATGAGGCGAATATGATGCTGCCGAAGCTCGGGATCGTCACATTCACATGGGGGAATGTCTCGGGCCTGGATCGTGACAAGGGACTTTTCGTCATCAAGCCCTCGGGGGTGGAATACGAGAAACTCCGTCCCGAGGACATGGTCGTCGTCGATCTGGACGGCAATGTCGTCGAGGGCACGATGAACCCATCGAGCGACACACAGACCCACAGGGTTCTCTATCGGGAGTTTTCAGGAATCAACGCCATTGTCCACACGCATTCTTCGTGGGCGGTCTCCTTTGCACAGGCAGGCGTCGAAATCGAGGCGATGGGGACGACCCACGCGGATAATTTCTACGGCACGATTCCCGTCACAGAAGCTTTGACGCAAGCAGAGATAGAGAGCGCCTACGAAGAAAATACCGGGCAGGTCATCGTTCGCACCTTCCGCAGTCGAGGAATCGATCCCGCGGCAGTGCCCGCGGTGCTCGTCAAGCAGCACGGTCCCTTTACATGGGGGGCGACGACGAAGAAAGCGGTCGAAAATGCAAAAGTGCTCGACCTCGTTGCCGAGATGAATTACCGTACGATGACGCTCCAACGCGGGAACACACGCGTTCCGCAGTATTTGTTGGACAAGCACTATCTGAGGAAGCACGGCGCAAACGCCTATTATGGACAGAATGCCTGATCACAGGCTTTGATGGATATAAGAAAAGGAGAGAGTATCATGTTGCAGGTAAAAGATTATGAGTTTTGGTTCGTTGCTGGCAGTCAGTCCCTCTACGGTGAAGAGCAGCTGGCGAACGTGGCGCGCAACGCGCAGGATGTTGTCGACAAGCTGAACGCAAGCGGAAAGCTGCCGTACAAAGTCGTCTGCAAGGGCATTATGACGACGGCGGACGGGATCACACAGTTCATGAAGGACGTGAACTATCACGATGAGGTTGCAGGCGTCATTACCTGGATGCACACGTTCTCGCCCGCCAAGAACTGGATCCGCGGCACCGTCCTGCTGCAAAAGCCGCTCCTCCATCTCGCGACGCAGTATCTCAACGAGATTCCGTATGCAACGATCGACTTCGACTACATGAATCTGAATCAGAGCGCACACGGCGATCGCGAGTACGGCTATTTGAATGCCCGACTCGGCATTGACAACAAGATCGTCTACGGCTGGTGGGGCGATGAGGATGTGCAGAAGGAGATCGCAGACTGGCAGGATGTCGCCGTAGCCTACAACGAGAGCTTCCACATCCGCGTCTGCCGCTTCGGCGACACGATGCGCGACGTTGCCGTTACGGAGGGCGACAAGGTGGAGGCGCAGATCCGCCTTGGCTGGACGGTGGATTACTGGCCGGTCGGCGAGCTGGTCGAGGTCATCGACGCAGTCGATGAAAAAGCGATTGATGCGGCGTATGCGAAACTGAAGGAGGACTATGAACTCACGCCGCAGTCGAATTCCCCCGAGAAATTCGAAGAATCCGTGCGCTATCAGCTGCACTGCTACCTCGGACTGAAGGCCTTCCTCGAGGACAAGGGCTACCATGCGTTCTGCACGAACTTCCAAGATCTCAAAGGGATGAAACAGCTCCCCGGGCTCGCCGTCCAGCTCCTCATGCGTGAGGGTTACGGATTCGGCGCGGAGGGCGACTGGAAGCACGCAGCACTCTCGCGCCTCCTCAAGATCATGGCGCACAATGACCGAACGGTCTTCATGGAGGACTATACGCTCGACCTGCGCAGGGGACATGAAGCGATTCTCGGTGCGCATATGCTCGAAGTCGACCCGACGATTGCGAGCGACAAGCCGCGCGTCGAGGTCCACCCGCTCGATATCGGCGGCAAGGACGATCCTGCACGCCTCGTCTTCACCGGTTCGGACGGCGAAGGAATCAATGTAACGATTGCAGACTTCCGCGACGGCTTCCGTCTCATCAGCTATCCCGTCGACTGCCGCAAGGCGGAGGAGGAAACGCCGCATCTGCCCGTTGCCAAGCAGCTCTGGACGCCTAAGATCGGGCTGAAGAAAGGATCGATTGCCTGGATCAAGGCAGGCGGCGGACATCACACCGTTCTCTCCTTCCGTCTGACGGAGGAGCAGATCCGCGACCTCGCCGTCATGCTCGGCATCGATCTCGTCGAAATCTGCTGATATGGCCTTTGCCATGCGTCCGGTTTTTCGATGAAGTACGGGCGTCAAAACGGCGGTGCTGAACAAGGCATGAAGACAGCGCCGATGTGTGAAGATGGGGGCTGAATTTATCAGTGATTCCTAAAATGCATATTCCGTGTATGATGTATGGATTGGCAAGGAGGAGTTTTATGACACCGGCTGAACAGAAGAAACTTCGGCTTTTCGCAGTAAAGGTGCGCGAAGGCATTTTGCGCGGTACACATGCGGCAAAGAGCGGACATCCGGGCGGCTCTCTTTCGTCGACGGAGTATTTTACCTATCTCTACAACAAGGAAATGCGCGTAGATCCGAAGAACCCGCACGAGCCAATCCGCGACCGCTTCGTCCTTTCCAAGGGGCACGTCGCGCCCGGCCTCTATGCGACGCTTGCCAATCGCGGCTTCTTCCCTGTGGATGAACTTCTGACGCTTCGTCACATCGGCGCACGCCTGCAGGGGCATCCGAATATGAACCTCACACCAGGCGTAGATATGTCCACCGGCTCGCTCGGTCAGGGAATATCAACGGCGGCGGGTATGGCAAAAGGCGCCAAGCATCTCGGGAAGGACATCCATGTCTACACCCTTCTCGGGGACGGCGAGCTTGCCGAGGGACAGGTATGGGAAGCAACGATGTTTGCCGCCCATTATAAACTGGACAATCTCTGCATTGCAGTCGATGTCAACGGTCTTCAAATTGACGGCGCGACTGTAGACGTCATGAATACGGCGCCACTTGACGCGAAATTCGAGGCGTTCGGCTGCGCAGTTATCACAATCGACGGTCATGACTACAATGCCATCGAGGAAGCATTCAAGGCGTTCCATGCGAACAAGGGCACGGGTAAGCCGACGGTGATTTTGATGAAGACCGTGAAGGGCAAGGACATTTCCTTTATGGAAAACAATGCCGGCTGGCATGGCAAGGCGCCCAATGATGACGAACTCGCGCAGGGACTTTCGGAGCTTGCCGCGATTCGCAAGGCGATTGAGGAGGCATGAGCATGGCGGATGTGAAGAAAATTGCAACGCGCGACAGCTATGGAAACGCACTGGCAGAGCTGGGGAAAGCGCACGCGAACATCGTTGTTCTGGACGCGGATCTCGCGGGAGCTACGAAGAGCGGCACCTTTAAGAAAGCGTTCCCGGAACGCCATTTCAACTGTGGTATTGCGGAGTCCAATATGGTCGGTGTCGGCGCGGGGCTATCGACGATGGGGCTGGTTCCCTTTGTCTCAACCTTTGCCATGTTTGCAGCGGGACGCGCCTATGAGCAGGTGCGCAATACCATTGGCTATCCGCACCTGAACGTCAAGATCTGTGCGACGCACGGCGGCATCTCCGTCGGAGAGGATGGCGCGTCGCATCAGTGCTGCGAGGATTTTGCCCTCATGCGTACGATTCCCGGCATGACGGTCATGTGCCCTTCGGATGATGTAGAGGCACGCAAGATGGTGTATGCTGCCTATGAGATGGAGGGACCTGTATACATCCGCTTCGGTCGTGCGGCGACGCCGATCTACCATGACGAGTCCTTCTCATTCACCATTGGCAAGGGAGAAGTCTTGCAGGATGGGACGGATGTTGCCGTCATAGCTGCGGGCATTCTTGTGCCGGAGGCAATGGAGGCAGGAAAACGTCTTGCTGCCGAGGGAATCAAGGCACGCGTCATCAACATGGCAACGATCAAGCCGATGGATGAAGAGCTTGTGATCCGTGCGGCGAAAGAATGCGGCAGGATCGTCACCGTCGAGGAACACAATATCATCGGCGGGCTCGGCGAGGCGGTTGCAGGTGTCACGGCAGAGCACGCCCCCGTCCCCGTCCACCGCATGGGCGTGCGGGACGAGTTCGGGCACTCGGGTCCTGCGGCGGAGCTGCTGAAACAGTTTGGTCTGACAGCGGATGCGATTGCTGCGGAGGTCAAGGAGTTCGTTCCCCAATAAAGGTTTCACTGACAAATGCAGTATTGCCATCTGGGTGTACTTCATTGCTTCCGTAAAACTCACACAAGAGCGATTCCATTCGCTGTACGCTGTAGGATGAGGTTTGAACCATTGCAAATACGTCAATAAAAAATTGAGGTGTCAAAACGGCACCTCAATTTTTTCGGGTGAATCGGCATAATAAAAAGGGGCTGCCGGACAAGTCTGATCTGACTTATCCGGCAGCCCCTTTTTCATGGACTTTTATGCACAGTTTATTCTTCGTCTTCTTCTTTCATTTCCTTGAAGATATAGACGGCACGGATCTCTACGGGAGTTACGCCGAGATCTTCGATCGCGGTCAGAAGACCGGAGGCGAGGACGGCGCGTTCTGCTTTTTTATCCTTGCTGACAACAATGGCGAGTGCCGCCGCATCTTTCGGATAGAGCGTCACGATGCCGTTGCCGAAGGTGACCTCAAAGGAGCCGTTCTTCGTCTGGTAGAGGAAGCTCAGCGTCTGCTCGGCCGACTTGCGGATTTCCTTGGGATCGGGAATCTCGACCTTCTTCGAGGAAGGCTTTATGGCGAGCTTGCCGGGACCGTAGTTGACGGAGTAGATGCCGTCAAGGTCACGCGATTTGCCGTCCGTGAAGAGGACGGGAATGGCTTCGGCTGTGCTGCCGGGGATTTCGTCATAGACGCCGTAGTTGCCGCGCGTCTTGCCGAGGTCGAAGCCGAAGGAGCCGTCCGCGCCTTCGACGTAATCATGCGCTTCAGGGGAGCCACCGTCCGTCGCGAGGACAACGCGGCTCTGCCACCTCGTAGCGGCGGGATCCTGCGGCATATCGATGGTCACACCATCGGCAAACGACGCGTCGCGCCGCGGCTCGGAGGCTGCAAAGCCCGTGCCGCCGCTCGTACCGGCAGCTCTGCCCGCACTGCCGCTGCCGGCATTGCCGGAGCCCGTGCCTGTGCTGCTGCCTGCACCGCCGCTGTTCGCGCCTGAGCCGCCCGCATTCGAGCCGCCTGTGCTGCCGCCGATACCGCCCGTCGAGCCGCCGATGCCGCCTGCGCTTCCGCCGCTCATACCGCCGCCGATGCCGCCTGTGCTTCCGCCGCTCATACCGCCGCCGATACCGCCTGTCGAGCCGCCGATGCTGCCGCCCGTCGAGCCGCCGATACCGCCTGCGCTTCCACCGCTCATACCGCCGCCGATGCCGCCTGTCGGGCCGCCAAAGCCGCCGGTACGGCCGCTCAAGCCCGCCATGATCTGCGCAGCGGCGACGCTGCTCGTCGTCACGGCACTGCCTGCAGGCGTGCTCATGTCGAAGCCGCGCATATTGATGCGCAGCGTTCCGGGCGCATAAAGGAAGCGATAGTTGCTGAGACTTGTCCCGCCCGCATAGACGACACTGGCGGGATCGACGTGGATTGCCGATGCGTAGATGCCGCCGGGCGTCGAGGCATTGATGTTCGGCGCATAGTGCATCTGCACGCCGTTGATCGTGTCACCTGCGAGAAGCCCGCGCCCCGTCGTATGGTCACCGCGCTCCACGGTATATGCCGTCACCACAGGGTTCGGCGCACCGTAGTCACGGGAAGCGCTGCCCGCCGTGATGAGGACATCGCGCGGCACAATGCTGAAATGCCCATCGACATAAGTGATGGTATAGTTTGCAGCCGAGCCGGACGAGAAGTGTGCGGCGCTTGCCTTTGTCCAAAGGCCTGCCGTACCCGCATTCGTCGTGACGGCCGCCGTCGGGTCGATCGCTTCCGTCACATCGTCGATGGCGTCGCCGTTGACAAGCCCCGTCGTTGCAGTTGCCGCAGCGACGTTGACCTTCGCCGTGCCGCCCACATAGCCTGCTGTGCTGTTGTCCGCACCGTAGGCGCGCTGCTTATCGCCCGCCGTGATGGTCAAGGCACGCGGCGTAATGGTCAGCGTACCGCTTGCCGATGTGATGTTATAGTCCGAGGCGTAGCCGCGGCTGCCCGGCGCAAGCGCTGCATTCTCGACCCGCATCGTATAGCTTCCGACACCCGTACGCTCCGTAACGGCATTACCGCCGCCATCGACAGCTCTGACCGTATAATTTGCAAAGCTGTCGCCTGTTGCAAGCGTCCCCGTATGAGTCGGAGACGGAATTGCCACCGTATTGTTTGCAGCGCCATAGATGCGCGTACCATTCGGCGCGGTAAAGTGGATGTCGCGCGGCTTGATCGTGAGCTTGCCCGGCACATACTTGAAGTTGTAGTTGTTTGCCGCAAGCGTGCTGCCTGCCAGGCCAACCGTGTACTCGCCCGCATGAATCGCGCCCTGCGCAAAGCCCGATGTCTGGCTCGCGTCGGCAATCGGGGTATAGGAAACAGCCCCCGAAATGCCCGCTGTTGCCGCGGTCTGGCTGTTCGCGAAGTTTGTGAACGTAACGCCGTTCATTCCGGTGTAATTGTGCGGATTGCCGTTATAGTCGACTGTCTCCGTCTTGCCCGTAACTGTTACTTCACGCGGCACAATGCGGTAGTCGACCGTGATCTTGTAGTTGAGATCGTTGTGTCCCTGATAGGTGATCTTCTCACTGGCAACGGTCGAATTTGACCCGTACGTACGCGCACCTGCGCGCACAGTCGAATCGGTCGCCGCGTTCGTGACCGTGCCGTCCGCCGTATTGATGTCGGCATTGACGTTCGTCAGCTTCGTCGTGCCGAAGTTATGCGTGCCCGAGTCAATCACATGGGCGCGAATATAGTCAACCTCATCCTTGTCGAGCGCACGGCGCTTGAGGTTGCCGTCGTCAACGATCTGGAAGCCCGCCGTCGAGTTGAAGAACGCAGAATTATCGTCACCGTAGGTGCGCGTCGAGTAGAACTTCAGCTCCGGCTGATACTTGTAGAACATGGCGTTCTTGCCGGGCGGAACAGGGAAGGCGCTGCGGTTGTTGTAGTCCACGCCGTATTTGCGGAACTCGAAGACGAGACCGTCGATCTCGTTCTCAACCGAATCCTCCGTATGCACGATGTAGCGCTGGCCGGGGTCGGTCTTGATGGCATTGGCGCCGCCCTTGTTCTTGAACGCGCCGCCCTGCGCCTCGATGACGACATCGGACGTGCCCGTGCCGACGATCTGCCCGCCGGGCGCAATCGTGACGTTGCCGCCGTTCTTGTTCGTGATGTTGATCGGCGCGTTATTGCCCGTGATCTTGCCCGTGACGTTCGTGCCGCCCTTCGTCTCGACGGAAACGCCTGCGGCGGACGTAATATTACCGAGATTCTTGATCTCGTTCGGTCCCGTGAGGTTGACGGAGCCAGCCTCGACTTCGAGCGTCGGCACGGACTGCAATACGCCCGTCGAGGTGACCGCGCCGTTCGTCTTGATGGCGACGGCATCGGCAAGCCCTTCGGGCAGGTTGACGTTGCCGACCTTGATATCTCCCGCATTCGTGCCGCCGATGCGGATCTTCTTAAAGCCCTTGCCGTCGGGGTTCTTCCGCAGAAGCCCCGTGCCGCTGAAAATGTCGGACGGCAGTGTAGAATCCGAAGCCGAACCGCCTGATCCCGGCGTGCCGAAGTTGAGCGTCTTGCCCGGCGTATAGGTGTCAAAGGACACGTCGCCGTGGCCCGTGATCGTACTGCCGTTCGTCGTGTTGAGCTTATCCGTCTGAATGGCGACATTGCCGTCATGATCGCGGTCGGCGCCGTCCGCATTGATATGCGCATCGTCGAGGTTGACCTCACGGCTGGCGACGGTATAGTCCCTGCCGTGCGTATTGATCGTGCCCGAGAGGTTGACGCCACCCGCTCCGCTCGAAACCGCCTGCTGGATGTTCACGTGGAACGGCATGTCGATCACGCCGCTCTGATAGAGACGTCCGGTACCTCCGCGGTCGCCGATGTTGATGACCTCATACTCCCAGAACTGGCGGTTGTTGCCATTAAAATACTTATCGAGCAGCGAGAGCTTCGCCGGATCGTTCACTTCGCCGCCGAGCTTGACATCCCGATCGGGCGACATCGGCAGGATATTGAGTTCCTTCTTGCCCTTCATCTTGCCATTCAAGTCCATCGCATCGGTCTTGAGCGTGAGATTGCCCGTACCCGTATCGACGGAGCTTCCCGCCGCCGTCGTCAGATTCTTCGCCTCAAGCGCAAGCGCGTTGCCGTTCGTCTGGATATTCGCCGAGCCGTCGAGATTCATCGAGCCTGCCGTCTTGCCGGAGCGAATCGTCGTCGGATCGACGAAGTTCAGATTGCCGCCGACCTTTGTCGCGCCCGTCGCATCTTCGCGCCCGAGATAGACATGCTTGAAGCCGTCCTTGATCTTGTTCCCGCCAAAGAGATTTTCGGGCAGGGTCAGCCCCGTGCCCGCCGTGCCGACGTTGAGGTTCGTAGCGGCATTCGCCTGCTGCACGGTCAAATTTCCCTTGCCCTCAACCGTCTTGTCGAAGGTCATGGCGTCGGCAGAGAGCACGACATCGCCCGCCGTGCCGCCGGATTCACCCGCCTTGACGCCCGTGATCGTGCGCGAGGGGATGGATGCGCCCGCCGGCGTCGTGATCTCGCCGATGGTCAAGGCATTGGACTTGACCTTGACGGAGAGAGCGTCGGCGGCAAGCGTGCCGATTTCGTTCGCCTGTTCGAGTGCGATATTGCCCCCGAGCGCAGCGAGCTTCGTCGCCGTGATCTTACCCGCCGTCTGGTTCGCCGCCGTCTGGGCGTTGACCGTCAGCGTCTTATCCTGCGCAAGCGTCATATCGCCCGCGAAGTTGATCGTATTCGCCTGCAGCGTCACGTCCTGCGTGAGCGAAGAATTTGCCACATTGATCGTGCTCTGCTTGTCCTTATCGAGCCGGCCGATGCTGTAATGCGAGAAGTTCGGGCCGAATACCTGCGTGAACTTGTTGTTCGTCAGCTGCAGGTCGCCCGCCGCCCCGTCGCCGAGACCGATGGTCTTCGTGCCATTGAAGGTGCTGATGCCGAGCGTTCCCGTGCCCGTGACGGACGGACTGCTGCCGTTCGCGACGAGGTTCGTGATGTTGTTCGTATAGAGGTTCAGTGCGCTGCCCGCGCCGATATTCATGACGCCGGCGCCGCCCGAGTTCTCAATCTCGCCCGTCGTCAGCGTCACGTTATAGGGCTTGCCCGATCCGTCCGTGCCGACTTTGAGACCGCCCGCACCGATTGTGACCTTGCCCGTTTCCGCCGTCTTGACGACGACGCGGTTGTTTGCCTCAAGGCCGTCGATCGTGACGGTCTGGCTGCGATTGTCGCCGAGAACGAGCTCACTGAACTGATTGCCAAAGAGCTTGCCGTTGAGCTGGTCGCTCGTGACATGAAGCCCTGCGCCTGAGGCAGAGTTGTTGAGCGTCAGATCGCCCGCCGTCTTGCGCGTGATGACGAGACCGCTCTTGCCGACGATGTTCGTCGTATTGTCGTCCGCCGTCGGGGTGACGATCTCATCCGTATGCACGCGCAGAGCGCCCTGCGTATCTGTGCCGGAGTCGAGCTGGGCGCGCGCATCGAGCTGCACCTTGTTGCCCGCCACATCGACCCAGACGGGCGTGGAGCCGGGAGCGACCTGCACCTTGGCGTCCTCGTTCAGTACGACATCGCCGCCGCGGGCATTGAGCGTCGCCTGTGCATAATTGCCCTCGACCTTCAGTGCAGCGCCCTGTTCGAGATGGATGTTGCCGCCCGTATTGATATTGATTTCTGCGCCTTCGCTCTTCTGTGTCGCACCTTCCCCCTTGACGTGGACGGTCTTGCCCTGCTTGACGGTAAAGCCGCCCGTAATGACCGATGCGGGATCATGCCCCGGTATCGAAGGTTCCGTACCAATCGTGAGCTTCGTTCCCTTCCCCGCGATGGTGAGATTGTCGCGCACCTCGACGCCGAGCTTGCCCGAAGCATTGATGGACTTGTTGACCGTACCGCCGTAGAAGTAAAGGTGCTGATCGCCCGCGACATCGAAGCCGCCGAATCCGTCGAGCACGTCATTGATCGTGCGGTAAGAAATGCGGTAGCCATTCGCCGGCACACCAACGGCATCGTCCTTGATATAGATATCCTTTCCCGAGGGAACACCGCTGGTCTTGACCTTGCCATCTTTCTGACCGAGGATCTTACCATTCCCGAGGTCAAGCCCGCCCGAGAGGTCGAGCTCCAGATTCTTGACGGCGAGCGTATCGCCTGTGTTCGGCAGAGTGGCGGTACTCGCCTTGATCTTCATGTCGGACTTGCCGTCCGCGCCCGCCTTGTTCGTTCCCTCAAGCTTGACGTTGCCCTGCGTCTCGATGTCCGAGGGGGTCTTGAACGTCGCGTCCTTGATGTTGACATCGCCCGTCTGCGATGCGCCGCCGATCTTGATCTTGCCGTAGTTCGCGTTGTTGATGTTCCAGTCGTTCGCGCCCTTGCCGACGTTGATGGCCTGCGCCTTCGTCGCCTTTTCGAGTGTGAGCTGATTGCCGACGTTGACCTTATTGTTGCCGAGATCGAGATCGTCGGCTTCGATCTTCGTATCGCCTGTAGAATTCAGCTTGCCCTCGACCGTGAGCTTCTGTCCGGCATCCATCTTGATGTCCGTTGTCTTCGTCTTAAGACCGTCGACGTTCTTCGCAGGAGCAACCGTGCGATCCTCGACGACGGCGACCTTCATGTGCGTCCGATTCTTGAGCTTGAGATCGCCGTCCGCCATATCGGCGGCGATATTTTTAATCTCATTCGGCTGCGTGCTGAGATCTATCGAGCCTTTGCCGAGCAGAAGCAGATTGCCGACCGTGATCGGCGCACTCTGCGACAGTCCGTCGCCGAGCGTCGTGCCCGACGTATCGGCATGGAGCGCGAGCGTATCGCCGTCTGCGCCGACGACCGCGCCCGTGATGTCGATCTTGCCCTTCGTCAAAATGCTCGTATACTTCGGCATATTGCCCGCCGAAATGCCCGCGATCGTCGCCGTGCCGGCATTGTCCTTCGAGCCAATGCTCACATTATGGAAATTGCCCGCCTTGAGCTTGCCAAAGCCATCATCCGTCACAAGACCCGTCGTGCCGCCGACCGTGAAGTTGCCCGCTGTCTTCGGTTTCAGCGCAAACGTACCCGCGCCCGCCGTATCGGCAAAGGTTGCGTTATTCCAGTTCGTGACGGCATCCGTCACCATCGTCATCGTGCCCGCGCCCGCAGCGAGGTTTGCGCCCGCAGCAAAGTCCACGGCGTTCGCCTTGAACGTCGTGTTCTTGTTGCCCGTATTCGAGAGCGTTCCCGAGAACTTTACCGTTGCCGCCGACTCGACCGTCAGCGGCGCTTTGACATCGGCTGTACCGATCTCGACATTGCCCGTATTCGCGCTGCCGATCTGAATTTCGCCCGTGCCCGAACTGATGAAATCAAGGTTCGGCAGTTCGAGATCGGCAGCACTCGAAGAGCCGACGGCGATCGTCTTGCCCGCTTGTCTAGTCTCAACCGTGACCGCACCGTTTGCACTCGAAAGAGTGCCCTGCGCTCCTGCGGGGAGCGTCAGCGCATCCGTCTTGAGATGGATCGTGCCGCCGGCCGTTGACACCTTGCTCGCCGTGTCAAAATTGACCGCCGCCGCTTCGAGCGATGTCGCCGCCGCGCCCGTCGACTTGACCTCAGCATTCGCATCGAGCTTGAGCGTGCCGCTCGCCTTGAGCTTCATCGCGCCCGCGCCGTTCGTGATGCCATGCGCACCGACCGTGAGGTCGCCCGTGACGTCGATGTCCGCACCGTCCGCTGCCGTCGTCAATCCCGTATCTTCACCGATCTTGAGATTCGTGCCGTTCTTGAAGGCCAGTCCCTTCGCCGCGCCGTCGAGCTTTCCGACGGCATGCGTTCCTGTGAGGTTCACCGTCGCAGCCGCCGCATCGAGCACGAGCGCATCCGAAGTGATGACGCCCGCACCTGTGATGGCATTCTTCGAACCAAGCGTCAGCGCATGACCTGCGGCGACATTTACCGCGCCTCCGACGGTCAGCGTACCTGCACCCGAATCGATGGCGAGATCACTGCCCGCCGTCACGCCGCCGGCGTTGATGTTTGCCGCCTTGCTCGCGTCGCCGACTGTATTCTTATAGAAGTTCCGAATCTTTCCCGTGCTCGTGAACGTATCGCCTGCGAGATCAAGCCCGCCCGAACCCGTGCCGAAATTGATGGTCTTGCCGTCCGAGAGCGTCCAGACCTTTGCAGAGCCTGCCGGGTCATTGTCGCCCGTGATCGTGCCGGCAAGGTCGATGGAATCCGTGCGCAGCTCGACCGTGCGCGTCGTAATGCCTGAGCCGCTGTCGATGGAGATTCCCTTGGCAAGCGCCGCATTGGTTCCCGTGGACTTGCCGATCAGCGTGACCTTGCCCGTGCCCGCCGTAATCGTCGTACCCGCGAGCGATACGCCCGCCGCATCCGCCGTCGTGCTGCCCGCGAGTTCGACATTGCCGCCCGCCGTACCGCCTGCGTCCGTGGTATTGATCACGGCATGGTCGAGCGTGATGCCCGCCTCGCCCGCACTCTGCGAGTTGGCAAAGCCGACGCCGCTGTCCATGAGACCGCCGCCGATCTTGACATCGCCGCCGAGCGTCGTGATCTGCTTCCCGTTCGCAACGCTGACACTGCCGCCCGCACGGTGGTTCGTATCGGAGGTGATGTCCACATTCAGCTTACCCGCCGTTGAAGTGATATCGGCGTTGATATTGATGCTACCCGTTGCTTTCAAGGAAAGGGTAGCATCGCCGCCCGCCGTCTTCGTGATGGCGTCCGTCACGGTGATGGAGTTGTCATCATTTCCGGTAAGATTTGCCGTCTGGATATTGACGGACGTGCCGCCGTTCAGCGAGTTGGTGACGGTCTGCACATCCGCCATCGAGCCGGCTTCAGGATCGCCGGCTGCACGGGTCTTGACCTCGATATCACCGGGATCGATCAGCCATTCGCCGCCCTTGCCCGCTTCGGACGAAGCATCGACACTTCCCGTGATCTGCACCTTCGCGCCAGATGTCTCAACCGCGCCGCCCTTGCCTGTCCCTTTTCCGCGTGCCGTGATCTCGCCCGCGAACTTCGTCCTGCCGTCCGACCAGACGGCGACCGTGCCGCCCGCGCCGCCTGCCTGCGTCGCGTCCGCACGCACAGCCGCGCCGCGCTCGATCGTGACGTTCTCGGCGTGCGCGAGATCGCCCGCGCCCTGCCAGCCGCCGCCAATCTCGACCGTGCCGCCGGCAGCGCCGCTCGCATCCGTCACGCTTCCTGCCGCCAGGCGCACGTCGTTCGCCGTCATGCGGATTGCGCCCTGCTTGCCGTCAAGGCTCGAAGCGCGCACAATGCCCTCCTGGTTGACGGCGGAAGCCGTCAAAGCGTCGCCCGTCGCCGCCGACATGAAGACGAGGCCGCCGTCAGCTTCGACGAGGCCTTTGTTCGTGACCGCCTGCTCCAGCGCCGCTTTCGTCGGCACGACCGAGACCTTGCCGTCGCCCGTGAAGTCAAGCGTGACGTCCTGCGCCGCCGTGAGCACCGCCGCGCCCTTCTTGGCGACGATCACACCCTCGTTGGCGACGTCCTTGCCGAGGAGCGCGACGACGCCTGCATCCGCCGCACGCAGCGTGCCGCGGTTGATGACCTTGCCGTCATTCGGCGTGCCGACAAAAACATACCTGCCCGCCATAAAGTCGGCGTTCGTGACGTTCATCGTCGAGGCGACGATCGCGCCCGCATCGACCTGTGCGCCGGGCGCAAAAAGGACGCCCGCAGGATTGACGAGGAATACCCGCCCGTTCGCCGAGAGCGTGCCGAAGATTTCCGATGGATTGTTGCCGAGCACGCGATTGAGGAGCGCCGCCTGTGCATTCGGCTGGAAGATATTGACGCGCTCACCCGCCGCAATGCCGAAGCTCTGCCAGTTGATGACGGCGTTTTGCGTCGTCTGATGAATCGCCATCTCCGCCTGGCTCTGTGCGATTTCAGCAGCGCCCGCCGCGACCTCGCCGCCCTGCGGCAATGCGTAGGCTGAGCTGCCCGTGCCGACGAGCACGGCGCCCGCCGCTATGACGCCCGCGCCGCTCAAAAGGGCGCGGCGCACATTCTCCTGCAGCCGCAGCAGGAAGGGATCCGACAAGCCGTGCTCTTTCCTCGCACGGCGCTGTTTTTTCGTAAAGCGCATCGTATTTCTCCTTTTCTAATCTGAATGATATCCGAATATCCAAGAGGTCAAAACAAAACATGCAGACTTCTCAGCTCTTTATTATTAGAAGAATTTATAAAGTTGGAACCAGAACCTGCCCCTGCGGTCCGTGTCGGAAACCGCCTTTTCGCTGCCGATCTTCCACGCGTAATGCAGGTGTGCGACCCAGTTTGCCTGATTGCTCCAGTTCACACCGACGCCCGCGCCGTAGAGGCTGCGTCCCTGCTGGCCCGCATAGCCCTGCCAAGCGTCGTGGCTCAGCTTCACGTGGCCGCCGTCGACGAAAGCGATGAGCTGCCATATATTCTCGTCGCCCTCGCGCGTCGCGAGATTCCAGCGCAGCTCCGTCGTCCAGCGCCAGCCGTCGTCGCCTGAAGCTTCGCCGACGGGATAGGCGCGTACGCCGTAAGGACCGCCGAGGGAAAACTTCTCCGAGGGGTCGAGGTTCTTCGTCGCCCACTGGCGGCTGTAGGAAATGTAGAGCGAAAGCCGCTCGCTCACATGCTGCAGGCGCGTCAGATTGAGATTCCACTTGCCGAAGCTTCCCGCCGTCCGCGCGGTCATGGCGTCGTATTGGCGCTGCACCTCTTCATTGATCGAGAGGTTTCCGTGCGTGTAGTTGAGCGAAAAGGTGTTGCGTCCGCCTCCCCAGAAGCGATCGAGATTGTCGCCGTTTATGCCGACGACCCAGTTCTTCGCACCCTTGGGGTTCTTGTACGCCATGCCCTCCGCCTCGTCATTGAGATCCTTCCAGTCGAAGCGAATCGTACCGTAGAGGTTGAAGTCGCGGCTGCGCCGGAAGTTGTGCTGCCACCAGAGGCTCAAGGTCTCCGACGTGCCCGTATAATCGAGCGTCGAGAAAGCGCCGCCCAAGGTGTAGTGCGAGCGTGCGTAGCTGATGCCGACGCGTTCGCCCTGCTTGGCGATTGGCGTCGAATAGGAAGCCGATCCCGACCACATGCCGCCATTCGACACGATGCCGCCGACGGAGAAGAGGTCGCCCTCGCGAAAGGGGCTCGCATAGTTGACGAAGGCGCTGTACTGGTAGCGTCCCGTGTAGCGGTAGCCGCCGTTGTCGACGCCGACGTAGCCCCACATGCGGTTGCCCTTGTTCTTCACATCGATGACGATGTCCGACGTGCCCTGGCGGCTGCCCGCCTTGATCTGCGTGCGCGCTTCGACGCGCGAGAGGTCGTTCGTCAGCCAGACGCCGCGGTTCAGGATTTCCTTCTTCACGAGATTGCCCGAGTAAATCCCCATCTCGCGTCGAATGGCAGTTTCTGTCAAATAAGAGTTGTTATTGATGATGACCTTATCATAGCGCCCGGGCACGATGGTGAAGTTGACCGTACCGTCCGCAAAGGTCTGCGGCGCCAAATAGGCGAAGGCAACAAAGTAACCCTTGGCGCGCAGGTACTTCGTGATTTCCGCTGCCTGCGCCTCAAGATCGGCGAGCCGCGCGTACTTGAGCTTGTGCGGTTGAAGCAGCGTGCGAAGTTCCTGATCCGTCACGGGGTTCTCGCCTGAAAACGTATAGCGGCGCACGAGGATCGCGCTCTCCGCCGTATCCTGCTGCGTCGCCTGTGATGCGGCGGTTTTTCCCGCCTTCCCTGCCGGCTGCGGCTTGGAGGCTTCTTCCGCCCCCTCTGTCGCGGGTACATCGGCAGTGCTCGTTCCCATCATCGGCGCTTCACCGGCCGCCGCGCGCAGCATGGCCGCCTGCTCCTCCCCGGTCGCATGCGAGCTCGTTCCCGCTTCCGCGTCCAAAGGAGTGAGCGCCGCTCCCAGTAAGGCAAAGCCGACGGCAAAAGGCCATGCCCGGCACTTCCTTGTGCCCAAAATTCTGCACTCCGTCATCCGTGCATCGTGCTGTTTCATCCGTGTTGTTCCTCCTAAAGCCGTACTGCACAGCTGGACCTTTCAAAGCCGCATCGCTGTCTGCAGGCAAACTTTCTGTTTATAAATTATTGCGTATGCTACATATTATCATACTTCCGTCTTTTTTCCTAGCCTAATTGCCTTACTTTTTGATATATAAATAAAAAATAGGATTTTTCTCCTGCACGAGAATAAGGGTTATCCATGGACAATAAAAAGAAGCTGTCACAGATATGGCTGCAGCAGCTTCCTTTTTGCCCGGCGCTTTCCGGTGAGATTCTTTCCTTGCCCCCGAGAGCGGCTTCCTGTATCATAATATATGACAGATACAGCGCAGATTCCGCAGAAAAGAGGCGTTTCTATGAAAACATTCCGGCAGATTTCTCTCCTCCTTCTTCTTTTTCTCCTCGCCGTCAGCAGCACCGCCTTTGCAGCCGACTGGCAGCGGATTGGGGCAAATGACAAATGCGCCCACTTCTTCGACAGGGACAGCATACGCTATGAACGATTTTATCTGCCGTTTTTCGGCAACTCCCGTCCGGACACTTCCCGCATCACCTATTGGGAAAAAATCACGATCGCTCTGGAAGAAGCCGAGGCCATGGCGGAAGAGCTGGACGATCCGCGTTACCTCCGCTTGGATTACGTCCTTCTCCTGGAGACCGCTTCCCTGCACGACAGAACCATCACCATCCGCGAGGAGATCCGCTACGACCGCGCAGGAAACATCCTCCTGCGTGACTTGTCCGAACGCGTTTCCAACATCATCCCCGGCTCCTGGGGCGAAACCGTCTTCAACACCGTCGTCGACTACGCCCGCCTGCATCACGAGGAGCTCCTGCAAAATACGTAAGCGAAGCCGCTCACCCCTCCCACGGACGAAAAACGGCCCGGCGCTCAAAAAGTGCGCCGGGCCGTTCCTTCACTCATCCAGCAGGGAAAGATACGCCCCATAGCCCGCAGCCTGCATTTCCTCCTTGGGAACAAAGCGCAAAGAAGCGCTGTTGATGCAATAGCGCAAGCCGCCCGTTTCCCGCGGGCCGTCGTTGAATACATGGCCGAGATGTGCGCCGCTCTTCGCCGCCGTAACCTCGGTGCGCACCATGCCGTGCGAAGTGTCGCGGTGCTCGGCGATGAGCGCCGCATCGATCGGACGCGAAAAAGCCGGCCAGCCGCAGCCCGAATCGTACTTATGCGTCGAGACGAAAAGCGGCTCGCCCGTCGTCACATCGCAATAGATGCCGGCGCGGAATTCGTGATCGTACTCGTTCCGGAAAGGCGGTTCCGTCGCCTTTTCCTGCGTCACCTTGTACTGCAGATCCGTGAGGCGCTTCCTAAGCTCCGCATCCGACGGCCTCGCATATGCGGGCTTCTCCGGCTTCTCCTGCGCCGCCTTCTTCGCCGCCTCGCCCTTTTCGCGCATCGAAGCCAGCAAGGAGGGCGGGATATGGCAGTAGCCGTTCGGATGCTTTTCGAGATACTTCTGGTGTTCCTCCTCCGCACGCCAGAAGTTCAGAAGCGGCCCCGTTTCAATGGCGACGGGCTTTCCCAGCCGCTCCTCCAAGCGCCGCAGGGAAGCGCGGATGACAGCGGCATCGGAGCTGTTTCCGTCTTCGTCCGCCGCATAGTAAATGCCCGAGCGGTACTGCTCGCCGACATCGTTGCCCTGGCGGTTCTTCGCCGTCGGGTCGATGGACTCATAGAAAAGTTCCAGAAGATTTTCGAGCGGCAGGATCTTTGGGTCGTAGACGACATGCACGGCTTCCGCATGGCCGCTGCCGGAGCAGACCTCACGGTACGACGGATTCTCCGTGCGCCCGTTCGCATAGCCGCTTTCCGTCGATATGATGCCGGGCGCAAGGCTCAAGTAATGCTCTGTGCCCCAGAAGCAGCCGCCCGCAAGCCAGATCTCCGCCTGCCCGTTTTCCGCATGGTTTGCCTGCACAATGCCCCGGGGCATATCCGACGAAGCCGCCGGCGCACCGCAGCCGCCGAGGCAGAGCGCCAATCCCAAAGCGCAGGTAATTCTTATCAGCGATTGATTCATAGCAAAAACTCCCTTCCGCCGCTGTCGCGGCAGCATAAACCGGACGGAAAACAAAGGTGCGACACACCCTTGCCTAGCTGAATCCCCTAAAGGAAAGACCCCGCAAACACGGGAAGCCTATGGCATAAGTCTCTTCTTGCACGAACACGAAAAGAAAGTTATAATGAAAAGAGATCGGTAGAAGAAGCTTGTTCTCAAAGCAAGCTCCCATTTTAAAACGAGGCTGTTTTATGAAAATCATTGGACGCTTGCGAAGGCTCTCGCCTTTTCGTATCATTATTTTAAGTTTTCTCGGCTTGATTCTCTGCGGCACCGGGCTTTTGATGCTGCCTTGGGCCACAACAAACGGCGAAGGCGCCTCCTTTTCCGATGCGCTCTTCACTGCCGTTTCTGCCAGCTGCGTGACGGGCCTTACCACTGTCGACACCGCTGCATACTGGACGATTTTCGGTCAGCTCGTCATCCTGGCCATGATTCAGGTCGGCGGCTTCGGCGTCATTACTGTCGCCGTCTCTCTCGCCGCGCTTTCGGGCCAGCGCATCGGTCTCATGCAGCGCAGCCTTTCTAAAGAGGCTGTCTCCGCGCCGCAGCTTGGCGGCATCGTACCGCTCCTCTACTTCATTTTGCGCTTGACTTTCTTGATCGAATTTCTCGGCGCTCTTCTTCTCGCCCCCTCTTTTTGCCAAAAAGTCGGCCTTTTACGCGGCATTTACTTCGCGGTCTTTCATTCCATCTCATCCTTTTGCAATGCAGGCTTCGATCTCTTCGGCAATTCCCTGATGGATTTCGTCGGCGATCCTATCGTAAACGTCACGGTCATGCTCCTCATCATCGCCGGCGGACTTGGCTTCACCACCTGGGCGGACATCCGTCTGAACCGCGGAAATTTCCATGCGTACACCCTGCAAAGCAAGATCGCCCTGACAATGACGGCAGCTCTCATCCTGATTCCGGGGCTTTTCTTCTTTTTCTTCGAGCTCGATCCCGGCACTTCTCTCAGCGAACACTTCCTGATCTCCTTCTTTCAATCCGTTACGACCCGCACCGCAGGCTACAACACGATCGACATCAAGGACTTCAGCGAAACGGGACGAGCCGCCCTCATCACCTTGATGCTCATCGGCGGCTCGCCCGGCTCCACCGCAGGCGGCATCAAGACAACAACAGCTTTCACCTTGCTTGCCATCATGATCGCCACCTTCCGCCTCAAGAAGGATCCGACTTGCTTCTCGCGGCGTCTTTCCTCCGAAACACAGCGGCACGCCGTCACCATCCTCATGATGTATCTCCTGCTTTTCGCTTCCGGCAGCGTACTGCTCAACCTCATTGACGGCATACGCCTGATCGACAGCGCTTTTGAAACGGCTTCTGCGCTGGGAACCGTCGGTCTTTCCATCGGCGTCACCAACGATCTGGGGCCGCTTTCCAAATACGTCATGATGCTTTTGATGTTCTTCGGGCGCATCGGAGGTCTCACTGTCATCTTTGCTGCCCATGCACACAGCAGACAAGAATCCGGACGCAGCCCGGAAGAACGAATCACCATCGGATAGGAGGAACATCATGAAATCCATCCTGCTCATCGGACTTGGCCGCTTCGGCCGCTACATTGCAGAAAAGCTGCACGACATGCAGCACGACGTCCTCGCCGTCGACCACGACGAAGACCGCGTGAACAGCATTCTGCCGTTCGTGACGAACGCACTCATCGCCGACAGCACCAATGCCGACTTTCTGCGCTCTCTCGACATCCCCAACTTCGATGTCTGCATCGTCGCCATCGGCGATGACTTCCAAAGCTCCCTCGAAACAACCTCGCTCCTCAAAGAATTTGGCGCACGCTATGTCGTAGCGCGCGCCTCGCGCGACATTCACGAAAAATTCCTGCTGCGGAACGGCGCGGACGAAACCGTCTACCCGGAGCGCCAATTCGCGCTTTGGACGGCCATCCGCTGCGGTTCCAATCATATCCTCGACTACTTCCCGCTCAGCGACGAATACGCCATCTACGAAGTACCCGTACCCAAAGCATGGGAAGGGAAAAGCATCATCGAGCTTGATATCCGCCGCCGGCATCACCTGAACATCCTCGGCATAAAAGCAGGCGACCGCATCGACCTCAATATCTCTGCCCAGACGATCTTCGCGCCGGATGCCGCCGTTCTCGTCGCCGGCAGACAGGAAGATGTCGCTCATGTCTTTCAAAGAAATGGCTGACCGCTCCTATAAAATATGGCGGGAAGACGATTTCATCCCCCGCCCCGGGCTCTGTCAAAAATGAAAGCAGGGGCATCCCCTGTATGGTACACCACGCAGTCGCCGTCCGCGCTCAAGATCACATGTTTCACACAGATCCCCCGTCCATATCAAGAAGACGCCGCTTCCATTCTCCCCGCCTTTCGCGCAATGAATCTTGCGCCGTTCACCCATCTCGTCTTAGGGAACATATCCGTCCTGACGTCCGAAAAGCCGGCGCCTTCCAAATAGGCGACGATCTCTTCCGGCGCATGGATGATCATGCGCTCGAATTTGCTGCTCCACGTCGTATCCGTCGGGTCGATCGCTTCCAGGCCTATGACGAAGCGCCCGTCCGGCTTCAGCACGCGATGCACTTCGGAAAATGCGCGCGCCAGATCCTCCCACCAGTAAAGGGAGTCCGTCGTCACCGCCAGATCAAAGCGCCCCTCCTCATAGGGAAGCGCCGTCGCCTCGCCCTGCGCTATGGTGCAGCGAGAGCCGTAGCAGCGGTTCTTCCTGCGGCTCTCCTTCACGCTCGTTTCCGAGACATCGAGGCCGTCGGCAGCCAGGCGCGGATATTCGCGCAGCAGACGATGAAGCATGCCGCCGCCTCCGCAGCCGATGTCCAGGATACGGCCTTCCTCGGGCAGGGCAAGTCCCTGCAGGGTTCCTTCCCAGAGCTTTCGATGCCCGATATTCATCCCCTTGAGAATGAATGATCCGAGCCAACCCTTGGGAAATGCCATTTGCTCCATAAACGAGTTCGCCATCGTTCCACTTCCTCTCCGAACACAGTCCGCCCGGCGGCTGCTGTGAGCTGCCGTCATTTCGGGCTTGCATATATACGCTTCTTTTGTTAAAATGAATACGTTGCACGCGGTCGTAGCTCAGCTGGATAGAGCATCTGCCTCCTAAGCAGGGGGTCGCGCGTTCGAATCGCGCCGATCGCACCACGAAAACAAAAGCCTGCCCCCGGAAGAGGGCAGGCTTTTCCTATGCTCTATAGAGAAGCTTCGCCCTCAAACGGGCTCCGAGCGGCTCACGCATCGCCGGCCATTTTCCTCGCGGCATCGAGCAGCTTGCGGCAGCGCGTGCCGTGTTCGGGATAATAGGCGACGGCCAGTTTGCTCGTAATGCCGAATTTGCCGTATCCGGCGCTGCCCGTGCGGAAGATGTCCTTGAGGCCCTTGACGTTCATCTCCAAAAAGTCCTTGTTCGTCACATCGCGCACGAAGACGGCAAAAGCTCCGCTGCCGAGATGCGCGAGCACATCGCCCGAGCGGAACTTGCTGCCGATGGCCTTGCAAAGTCCCACGAGCATCGTTTCCATCCCGCGCTTTCCCATGCGCTTCTCCAGCGCCTCATAGCGCTCGATACGCATGAAAACCAACGCATTCACATCCTGTTTTCCCTCGCCTGCAAGATAGGCGTCCACTTCTTTGGCGAGGCCGAGCTCGTTGGCCACGCCGGTGACGGAGTCGAGGTCGGAGCGGAAACGCGACACGGTCTTGTTGGCCTTGACGCGCAGGATATCCGTGTTCCAGAGGGCGCCCTTCACCTTGGCGAGATGCCCCTGCTCGTCGGTCTCGCGTTCGATAACGAATTTATACCACGAGTACTTGCCCACCGGGCGCTTGCCCATGTCGAGCAGGAAGCGGTCCCTCTCGGTGTTCTGTCCCGAGAAGAACGCGATCAGCGGCTCCATGAAATCCGGGTGCACCATTTTCTTGAGCTCGGTATTCAATGTCTTGCGGAAATTCTCAATCCTGCGCAGCTCCATATCGTCGCGCGCCATATTGAACAACATCGTGTCCGTCTGCAAATCGTAGTTGAAAACGATGGCGCCGAGCCGCTGCAAAAGCAGCCTGACGCATTGATTCTGATAGTCCTCCCCGGGAATATCCGACTGATACTGCCACATTGCCTATACCCCCTCATGACAAACCTTACCAACCCAAACGACACGCGGAGCATATCCTCGGCTTCATATGTTGTACAGAAAAACTTCCTGAAAACATAGCATTTGATATAAACCACTTCATCAATTATTTCGTCATTTCCCTGTTTTTTATTAAATCGATTTCGTCATATTTCGCTTACTTTCGTTCTGTTTTCATCTTTTTTTCACACAAAAAAGGCAGCTGAAAAAGCTGCCCTTTCTTTCTTGTTCAATCCGCCTGCTCATTTTCCTTTGCCAATGCCATATCGAGCGTATGCCACGAGAGGACGGCGCATTTGACGCGCGCGGGCATCCGCGAGATGTTCCGGAGCGCCGCGGCCTCGTCGAGCTCGTCGAGCTCTTCTTCCGTCAGCTCCCTGCCCTTGATCATCGAGATGAACAGCTCCGCGAGACGGCGCGCCTCGTCGACAGGCTTTCCTTTTACGAGGTCGATCATCATCGAGGTCGAGGCCTGCGATATGGCACAGCCGACGCCCGTGAAGGCGGCGTCCTTGATCCTGCCGTCTTCGACCTGGAGCTCCAGCGTGATCTCGTCGCCGCAGGACGGGTTGTGGCCGCGCTCCTTGATCGTCGCTTCCTGCAGCGGATGCTTATGCTCCATCGAGCGGCTGTGCTCGGCAATCAGCTCTGTATAAATATCGGATAAGCTCATAGACGCATCACCTTTCTGACTTCTTTCAATGCCTCAAGCCAGCGGTCGACATCATCCTTCGTGTTGTAAAGATAGAAACTCGCACGACAGGTAGCGTTCTGCCCGAGATATTTCATCAGGGGCTGAGCGCAGTGATGCCCGGCGCGCACGGCGACGCCGAAGGAGTCGAGAATCGTCGCGACATCATGCGGATGCACATCCTTGACGTTGAAGGTGATGATTCCCGTCTTGAGCGCCGGGTCGGCATCGCAGCCGTAAAGTTCGACGTCGGGGACATCGCGCAGCTTGGCCAGGGCATAGGAGACGAGCTCCTGCTCGATGCGGCGCACGGTATCAAAGCCCGTTTTTTCGAGATACTCGATCGCCGCGCGAAGCCCTGCCGCACCGCCGACGTTCTGCGTGCCGGCCTCAAATTTCTGCGGCAGCTCCGCGAACGTCGTCTCCTGTTCCGAAACGTACTCGATCATATCGCCGCCGCGCAGAAACGGCGGCATGGCTTCGAGGAGTTCCTGCTTCCCGTAGAGCACGCCGATGCCCATGGGCGAAAGCAGCTTGTGCCCGGAAAACGCGAAGAAGTCGCAGTCCATTTCCTGTACATCTACGGCCATATGCGCCGCACTCTGCGAACCATCAACGAGGATGACCGCGCCGTTCTCATGCGCGACGGCGGCGATTTCCTTCACGGGATTGATCAGCCCCAGGACATTGGAGACTTCCGTCACGGCGACGATCTTCGTCTTCGCCGTGATCTTCCGCTTCGCTTCCTCGACGGAGAGCGTGCCGTCCTTTTCGAGATACATGTATTTCAGGACAGCGCCCTTCGCCTGCGCCACCATCTGCCACGGCACGAGGTTCGAGTGATGCTCGGCGATCGAGATGACGATCTCGTCCCCCGCATGGACGTTCGCAAGGCCGTAGCTGTAGGCGACAAGGTTCAGCGCCTCCGTCGCGTTCTTCGTGAAGATGATTTCCTGCGGCAGTCGCGCATGGATGAAACTGCGCGTCGCGGCACGCGTATACTCGTAGATGTCCGTCGCCTTGATGGAAAGCGCGTAGGCGCCTCGATGAGGATTCGCGTTGCAGCCGCCGTAGTAGCCGCAAATGGCCTGAATGACCGCGTTCGGCTTCTGCGTCGTCGCGCCGTTGTCGAGGTAGACGAGCGGCTGGTTGTTCATCTTATGCGTGAGCAAGGGAAAATCCTTGCGGATGTCTTCCTCAGTCGGCATCTTCGATCCTCCCTTCGATGGCGGCTGCAATCTCCTCCCGCAGAGCTTCGTCGGGAATGCGTGCGAGCACAGGGAAAAGGTCGGCCTCCACGACGAGGCGGCGCGCTTCAGCGAGATCGAGGCCGCGGCTCATGAGGTAAAAGAGCTTCGCCTCGTCCATCTTGCCGATGCTCACGGCATGATGCCCGTCGACATCGCCCTCGCCTGAGAGCATCAGCGGCACGGAGCGGTTGCGCACGCCGGGCGAAAGCAGGATGACCGCTTCATTCTCGCGCCCGACAGATCCCGTCGAGCCTGCCGCAAAGTCAAGCGTGCCGCGGAAAATCTTTTCCGCCTTGTCCATCAGCGCGCCCTTGACCTGCATGTCCGCATTCGTGTGCGCGCCCTTCTGGCGCACGATATAGTTGAGGTCGAGCCTGCGCTCCCGGTCCACGAAATAGAACGCCGCAATATCGGCCTGAGCCTCGTCTGCCTCGAGGCTTACCGAAAGCTTCGAGACGGCGCTTTTCGCGCCCGCATCAAAAGCCGTATAGCGAAAATGGCCGCCCGCCTCGACATGAACCGTGACCTCGTCCGCATGGGGCGCCGTCTCCGTCACGAGCTGCACGCGCACGAGATCGAGAGCGCCGCCGGCTTCGACGTGCGCCTTGACTTCCGCCTGCCCCGCCTCACGGTAGACGACGACAGCCTGCTTTTTCTCGCCCGCTCCGACGCGGATCTCCTGCGTCCGGCCGATTGTCCCATCAAGCCCTTCGGGCAGCGCGGCGCCGTTCACACCGAGCCAGCGCCAGGTACGCATGGGGATGGAGCTGAAAAGTTCTTGATTCTGCATGATGTTCCTCTCCCCTCTCCTTAACCCATCGTGCCTTCAAGCTCGATCGTTACGAGATTGTTCATCTCGACTGCATACTCCAATGGCAGTTCCTTGGCGATCGGCTCGACAAAGCCGCGCACGATCATCGCACGCGCCTCTTCCTCGTCAATGCCGCGGCTCGTCAGGTAAAAAATCGCCTCGTCACTGATGCGGCCGATCTTCGCCTCATGCCCGACATCGACCTCGTCCGCCTCGATGTCCATCGTCGGCAGGGTATCGGAGCGCGAAATGCTGTCGAGCATCAAGGACTCGCAGTTGACCGAGCATTTCGCAAACGGCGCATTCTTGGTGACCTTGACGGCGCTGCGGTAAATCGCCTTGCCGCCGGCCTTCGAGATCGAACGCGTATTGATCGAGGCGGACGTGTGCGGCGCCGTGTGAACGACCGTTGCGCCCGTATCGAGCGTCTGCCCCTTCGAGGCGAAGGTGACGCCCGTGAACTCGCAGCGCGCCCGCTCCCCGTGCAGGATGCTGCACGGATAGAGCATGGAAACATGCGAGCCGAAGGAGCCCGAGACCCATTCGATCAGCCCGTCCTTTTCGACAAGCGCCCGCTTCGTATTGAGGTTCATCATGTTGCGCGACCAGTTCTCGATGGTCGAGTAGCGGAGCCGCGCCCCCTCCTTGACGAAAAGCTCCACGCAGCCCGCATGGAGGTTCGTCACATTGTACTTCGGCGCCGAGCAGCCCTCGATGAAGTGCAGGCTTGCACCCTTTTCCACGATGATCAGCGTGTGCTCGAACTGACCTGCCCCCGGCGCATTGAGCCGGAAATACGATTGCAGGGGGATCTCCACTTGGACGCCCTCCGGCACATAGACAAAAGAGCCGCCCGACCAGACCGCACCGTGCAGCGCCGCAAACTTATGATCCTTCGGCGGCACGAGCTTCATGAAGTACCGCTTCACGATATCCTCATGCTCCACAAGCGCCGTTTCCATATCGGTGTAGACGACGCCCTGCTCCACGAGGCTCTGCTGTATGCTGTGGTAGACGACCTCCGAATCGTACTGCGCACCGACGCCCGCCAGCGAGGTCTTCTCCGCCTCCGGAATGCCGAGACGGTCAAACGTATCCTTGATATCCTCGGGCACTTCCTGCCAGTTGCCCGTCATCTTTGCGTCGGGGCGCACATACGTCACAATCTCATCCATGTTGAGCTCGGAAAGATCGGGGCCCCAGGACGGCAGGGACATCTTGTTGTAAATGTCGAGCGACTTCAGCCGGAAATCAAGCATCCAGCCGGGATCGTGCTTCTGCTCCGCAATATCGCGGATGATGTCCTCCGTCAGCCCCTGCTGCGCCTTGTAGACGGGCACATCGTAGTTCTTGATGTCGTAAAGGGTGCGCTCGATGTCCTCGACAAAAGTCTTTTTCTTTGCCATCTCGCCCACCTCACTTTGCCACGGCGTCATCGAGGATATGCGTGAAGCCGCGGCGGTTCACCTCATCGATGAGCTCGGGGCCTCCTTCCTCGGCAATGCGGCCGCCGATGATGACATGCACGCGGTCGACCTTGAGCCGCTTGAGGATCTTGGAGTTGTGCGTGATGATCAGGCAGCTGTTGTCCGCCGTATGGTACTTCTCAATGCCGGACGACACGATCTGCACGGCGTCGACGTCAAGCCCCGAATCCGTCTCATCGAGAAGCGCGAGCTTCGGCGCGAGCATCAGGAGCTGCAGGATCTCGTTGCGCTTCTTCTCGCCGCCGGAAAAGCCCACGTTCATATAACGCTCGGCATAGGCCGGATCGATCTTGAGCTCTTCCATCATCTTTTTGAGCTCCTTCTTGAAGGCCATGATCTTGACCTTCTCGCCCGTCATCGCCTGCTTCGCCGTCCGGAGCATGTTCTCGACCGTGATGCCGGGAATCTCCTCCGGCGTCTGGAAAGAGAGGAACAGGCCCGCACGTGCGCGCTCAAACGTCTTCTTCTCCAGAAGGCTCTGCCCCTCAAAGAAAATTTCCCCGGCCGTCACCTCATACTTCGGATGCCCCATGATGACGTTCATCAAGGTGGACTTGCCCGATCCGTTCGGCCCCAGTATGACATGCACCTCGCCCTTGTTGATCGTCAGATCGAGACCTTTCAATATTTCTTTGCCCTCCACACCTGCTGAGAGGTTCTTGATTTCCAACAATGCCTCCGACATGATACTGCTCCTTTCTTCGCGCGGAACCTTTCTGCAGTTCACCGCGCACCTGCGCCTCTGCACAGCATAAAATCTATGTCCGCCGCACCCAAAAGCCGGCGATCCTTCATTTCAAAAAACGAGAGAAACTTCCTGCACCCCAGCGTTTTTTCGGAAATCTTCCACTCTTTCTTCCCCTTGCAATGGGAAAAAACCGCCGTACCGGGTTTCATGGTATTTCACTCGGGATTCTCTGCTTTCATTGTATTTGCTTTTATTATAAATGTCAATCCTAAAAATGAATGAGATTCATATTTTATGATTATCAATCTCAAAGGCGACAGAAAGAAGAACAAGGAGCCGCTTCACGCTCTTCGCGTGCCACAACCCCTTGCGCGAGTATCCTGTTGTCAAAAGGAAGACGCGGCCGCCTGCCGCACATCATTGCCGATAATCCTTTGCGATCTTGATGCCCGCCTGTTTCACCGCCCGATGCAGAGCAGGCATCAAGGACAGAAACTCACGGACAGCGCGCACATGCGCCTCGCCCCGAATGCGTCCCTGATAATGAGACGCTTTGAGAACCCCTGCCGCCGAAGTCGGCTCCATCTCCACAACGACCTTTCCGTTCTCGATCTCGAAATTGGCATAGACCGTCAGGAGATGATTCGTCCCCTGCCATATACCAAGCCGGTCGTCTTCCTGCCCCCGCACATCGTTGAAGAAGCACGCCTCGAAAATCGCGGGGGAAAGGCGCCCCGTAAGATCATTGTCCTGGAAATAATAGAGCCTTCCCGAGAGCGGTGCGCCGAACAGGAGGATTTCATTCTGATTGAAGTAAAAAAGCCAGCGGCGGGAGTCGGCCCGGTTCACAGCAAGAGCGAGCCCTGCCCGGCAGTCCCCGTCGTAAACGGCCGCCAGCACATCGCACATCATGCCGTGCGCCAGAAGCTCTGCCGCCGCCTCTTCCTTCTTCATGGCAGGCGCAGACTTCGCCGCCGCACGGCCGATCGTCTGCGGCAGAGCAAAAAGCAGCGCACTGAGACAAAAAGCGGCGACGAGCACCGCAAAAAATCGTTTGAGGCTTTTCATGCCGCATCTCCTTCCGCCTTCACATCCCGCATGTCCCGACAGAAGTGCAAACCGCGGATCCTTGCCGTCCCGCCGGGAAACGGTCCGCCGGCGCATAAAGCAGCCCTCTCAGTCAAGCGTCATGATCTTATGCTTCAGGACATAGATCAGAGCCTGCGTACGGTCGTTGACATTGAGCTTGCGGAAAATATTCGTCAAGTGATTCTTGACCGTCTTCTCGCTGACGAAGAGCGCCTGCGCAATATCCTGGTTGCTGAAGCCCTTGGCGATACACGAAAGCACGTCCATCTCACGCGAGGTCAATCGCTCCGAGCGGCTTTCACGCCACATCGTGCGCGCCTTCTCGTTGATGTTCTCGTCCTCGGCGACGCCGCCGAAAAGACGCTCGGCCAGCGACGGATAGACAAAAGCATTGCCCTCGTTCACGACGTGGATTGCCTTGATGAGCATCGACGGCTCGACATCCTTCAGGAGATAGCCGAGAACGCCATTTTTCAGCAGCTCCAGCACATAATTGTCGCTGTCATGGATGGTCAGCACAACAATCTTCGTCTTTGATTTCGCGGCTTGGAGCTGACATGCGACCTCGAGCCCGGAAAGGCCCGGCATATTGAGATCGAGCAGCAGAACGTCAGGCTGCAGCACAAGCGTGCGGGCGAGGGTCTCCTGTCCATCTTCCGCCTCGCCGACAACCTCCAGATCGTCCTCGAAATTCAGTACGCGTTTCACCCCCTGGCGAAGCAGCGCATGATCGTCCGCGATCAAGATCTTTATCGTCATTGCCCAACATCCTTTCCGTACTCTTGCCCCACGGTTCCTTCTGCCGGGGATGGCAAGGCGCGCAGAATATGCGCTGTTAAAAATATCATGATTTCCGAATCCGTCTTGCCTCGCCGCACACTGCGAAAAAAAGAGCCAAGAATCGGCAAATCGCCGAGGAGCGGCACCTTGGCGAGATTCCGCGTCTCCTCGCTGCCAATCAGTCCCCCGATCACCATGGTTTCGCCGTCCCGGAGGCGCACCGTCGTATCAGCCGAACGTTCCTGGAACTTGTATGCCTTGAGCTCGTCCACATAGACGGGCGAACTGACCTCTGTATGCACGGCGGCCGTGATCTGCCCATCCGCATGGATGCGCGGCGTACAGCGCAAAATAATGCCCGTGGGCTTATAGACGATCGAGGTCGTAATCGTCGAATTCGTCGTCTGCGTCTCGGGCACCGGCACAGAGCCGCCGATATTGATCACGGCCTCGCGCCCCTGAAGCGTTGCGATATTGGGGCGGGCAAGAACCGTCGCCTTGCCCTCGCTGACAAGCGCCGAAATCTTCGCACTGTAATAAAATTCAAAAGGGAGCCCTGCCGGGCCGCGGCCAAAGCGGATGATGCCGGGCGTTTCCCCGTTGATCCCCCGCCGCGCCGCCTCCGTCTTTCCATCGGCTTTGGCGGCATACGGGTAGACAGGCAGCTGTGACCAGCTCCAATCCACACCAAGCTCCTTCGCCGCATTCTTCTCTACAGCGACGACATGAGCCTCCAGCGAAACCTGTTCCGTAGGCACATCGAGCGCGGCAAGCGTCTTCCTTGCCTGCTCCGCTTCCTGCTCCGTACCGTACAAAAGCAGGGAATTTGTGGCACTATCGACCATAAGTCTCTGGCCGGTCCTATATAGTCCCCCTTCGCTTGTATCTTCCTTCCCATTTTTCTTATTCTCTTCTATCTCGAAAATTCCTGCTTCTCCTAAAGATAATTTTACAGCAGCAAGCGCCGTATCGAGATCGGCATAGAGGATGGGCAATCGATGCATACGATAGAAGGCGCTTGCATCCTTCGGCGCCCCGACGAGCAAAACGGAGCCATCGTGCTCCACGAGCAGGCCCTTTGTCCGAGCGACGAGAAGAAGCGCCTCCTCCGGCTCAATGTCCTTGAGGCTCAAGCTGATGCGTCCCCCTACAGAATCGTCGAGCACAAGCCCCAGTCCCGAAAGCCGGGCGATCGAGGCAAGCACGCTGCGCACATCGCCGTCGACGATCTCGAGCGTCATCGGCTCGGCTCCTGCACGCAGAGGCATAAAGACAAAAAGCAGCAAGAGCATCAGCCATTTTTTCATCCGAAAGAATCCTCCTTGAAATCGCTTTTCAGGCATATCCCTGCGCCCACTTCTGCCGCCGTTTTGGGTCCGTTCAAGCCCCGGCAGGCAGAGCGCCGCTCACCGCGGCAGCGGCAGCGTATACAGTCTGCCGTTGACAAGGACGACGGCCGTTCCCTCGTCCAGTGAATGGAGCAGCACGCCGTGCTTCTCCTCGCCCTCGGCCAGGAAAAAATCCTGGCCTTCGAAGCTCATGAGCAGCACACGTCCTGCATTGCTCGTAATGACGCCCCGCGCCACCATGGCATTCGACGGGTCAACAACGCTGCCCGGCTTGGCCTCCACGCCATTGCCGGCTCCGCCTGTCCCGCCCTGTGCCTGGGAAATATCCACCTTTCCGGTCTGCCCTATACCCCGGCGGGCCGAATCGCCCGCCGCCGGCGTATTTCCCTGCTGCTCCCTTACGCCGCCCAGCGCCGCAAGAGCCGCCAGATCGTCAGCATCTCTCGTATGCAGCAGGCAAAACGGATCGCCCAGCGCCGAAACCCGGTGCGTTTCCTCCGGCCCCTGTGCCGCCCCGGACGACGGGACGCTCTCCGCGCTTGTCACGGCCGCCCGTTCCGTCGCCTCCCTTTCCGAAAGATCCGCAAAAAGCCAAACGAGCAGACCGAGCAAAAGCGTCAGCAGCAGAACCGCTCTGCGGCTCCCGCCGGAAAAGAGAAAGTTTCCGGCACGACACACGCCTTCGCGAAGAGCCGCAAGGCCGCTCCGCTTCCCTCCGTGCGCCGTTTCACCGGCTTCCGGCATCGACGCCATGCCGGCGGCTTCTCCCGCTGCCGGAAGCTCTGCCGACAGAAATTTTCCTTCCCATTCTCTATGAATCAATCCAGATCCCCCCCTTTCAGCACAAACATAAGAATAAATAAAACAGCCCTGCTTCTTCCTGGAATCCGCAGAGCTGTTGTTCTCGCCTCTTGCGAGCTATATTCATTTCGAGGACGCCCTGCGGATCAAACCGAAAGCGCAGCTGTTCCTTTCAAGCGGCCGGCTGCCGCCGCGTCCGGCAAATTCTAGCAGCACGGATAAATTCAGCATCGACCTGTCGACCTTCATTTATCAGTTCTTCCTTCTATTATAGGGATTGTCGAGTTCTTGTCAAGGGATTTTCTCCCTCACTTCTTCGCCTTGAGCTCCTGGAGCATCGGCCCCATGATGCGCTTGTACGATTCGACGCCCGGCTGGTTGAACGCATCGACATCGGCAAGCTCGCCCTCGTAGGCGACGCTCAGCGCCAGAAGATAGAGGAGTTCTCCCAGATGGTAAGCGTTGAGCTCCGGCAGCGAGAACAGCGCGTTGAAGCGCTGGTTCGATGCGAGCGCATCGGCGTTCGAGCGGCGCGCGACCTCAAGTGCTTCGCCCATCGTCAGTCCCGAAATATCGGCGAGCTTCTTCACCTCGGGGAATTCGTTCGGAATCACGCAGTCGTCCGCCCACTTCTCGATGCGGATGAACTGCACGATCTTGTTGAGCTTTCCTTCCTGGTGCTGCTGCGTCTGCGCATGCATGTCCGTCGTACCGACGGCGACCACAGGCGTGCGCCCGTAGCAGACCTCGGCGCCCTCCTTGTTGAACTGCTTGCCCAGCGATTCCGCAAGGAGCTGGATGTACCACTCGGAAACCGACTTCAGGTAATCGCCGTAAGGCATCATAACCTCGATATCGCGTCCGTACTTCTCCGCAGCGATAAACTTCAGAGCCGCATTGAGCATCGCCGGGTTCTGCCGGACATCGTCCGTTTGGCAGGCCTCGTCCATCGCCTTCGCGCCGTCGAGGAACGCCTGGATGTCAAAGCCGATGCAGGCTGCAAGCGAAAGCCCGACCTCGGAGAAAATCGAGAAGCGTCCGCCCACGCCGTCCGGCACGGCAAACGTCTTCCAGCCCTTCTCCTGCGCGAGCTTCTTGAGAAGCGTCGGCTGGGCCTCGTTCGGATCCGTCACGGCGACGACCTCGACCTCGATATTCGCATCCTCCCGCAGCGCCTTGTAGACTACCATAAAATTGGACATCGTATCAAGCGTGCCGCCCGACTTCGAAATCACGAGGAGCAGGACGCGCAGCTTGCGCTTCTTATGGCTCTGCGCAGTCTTCGCCTGGTTTCCCAGCGTGCGGATGAGATCGCTCGTCGCACGCGGATCGATATTGTTGCCGCTGAAATAGACCTTCGGGAAGCCCTGACGCTCCTCCTCGGTCTTCTCATTCCAATACGCGCCGCACTCGACATCGAAAAGCACTTTGTTGCCGAGGAAGGAACCGCCGATGCCGAGCGAAACGACGGCATCCGTATGCCCCTTGACATGCTCCGTAAGCTCCTTCAGACGCGCGAGCGAGGCCGGGGAATTGAGATGCCCCTCCTCCACATACGGAAGCTGGGAAAAGAGCACCTTCTCCGGCGTGCCGTCCTTGGAAAGATGTTCCCGAATAACGCCCGTCTCACGCATGACCTTCATCGCCTCATGCGCCTTCTTGAGATCGTCCGCCAGCGTCTTGATATCGGCCTCCGTCACCTTTCCCTCACCATAAAGATTGTCATAGTCAAAGGCAAAGCCGGACTTCAATTTCAAACTCATAACAACACCTTCCTAACGAAAAACCCTTGGAAACAGGCCGGACAATCTGTCCCGGCCGCTTTATGGGAAAGCAGCAGGCAGCCGGCGTCTTTCGCCGGGCTGCCTGCGCCTTCAAAACGAAATGCCTCGAGCCGCGCAGCAAAGCGTGCGTTCAGCCCTCATCCCCATCCATCTTCGGGCGCAGCAAGGGACCGATCGTATGAACGAGGTACGTCATAAACTCCTCCCGGATCTCGGGTCGCTTCAGCGCCTGCTCCACCGTGGCCTCCAAAAAGCCCTCCTTGTCGCCGATGTCGTAGCGGCGGCCCTCAAACAGGTAGGCATAGACTTTTTCCCGCCGCGCCAATTCTCCGATGGCGTCCGTCAGCTGGATCTCCTGCCCCGCGCCCGGCGCTGTATGCGCCAAGATCTCGAAGACCACCGGCGTCAGCACATAGCGGCCGAGAACCGCGAGCCGCGAAGGCGCACACTCCACCGACGGCTTCTCGACAAGGCCGACGGCCTGCCAGACATTGGGCTTGATCTCGCGCGGCTCGACAATGCCATAGCGCGAAACCTGGCTCCGTGGTACCGGCTGCACGCCGAGCACACTGCCGCCGTAGTCGTCGTAAACATCGATGAGCTGCGCGAGGCACGGCACCTTGGCGTCGACGAGGTCGTCGCCCAAAAGCACCGCAAAAGGCTCCTCCCCGACGAACTGACGCGCGCAGAGCACGGCATGGCCAAGCCCGCGCGCCTCCTTTTGGCGGATGAAGTGGATCTGGATATCCGAGATCTCTTCAATCATCTTCAGCATATCGTACTTGCCCTGCTCTTTGAGCTGCATCTCGAGCTCCAGGGAGCGGTCGAAGTGATCCTCGATCGAGCGCTTGCTGCGCCCCGTGATGATCAGGATCTCCTCAATGCCCGAAGCCATTGCCTCCTCCACGATAAACTGAATCGCGGGCTTGTCGACGATCGGCAGCATTTCCTTCGGCTGCGCCTTCGTCGCGGGCAAAAAACGCGTGCCGAGACCGGCTGCCGGAATGATCGCCTTGCGGATCTTCTGCCGCATCACAGCTCAGCCCCGAATGACGGCCAAAAGCTCATCCGTCTTTTCCTTCATCAAAGCCTCGTCCTGACGCGACTCGACATTCAGGCGAATCACAGGCTCCGTATTCGACATCCTGAGATTGAAGCGCCAGTTATCGAACTCGACCGAAAGCCCGTCCACCTTCTCCACCTTGCCCTTCGGGCCGTAAATCTCCTCGACCTTCTGCATCACAGCATGGGCGTCCGACACCTTGCTGTTGATCTCGCCCGAGATCGGATAGCGCGCCATGCGCTCAGCCATCAGCTCCGAAAGCGGCTTGCCCGCCGCACTCATCAGCTCGAGCACAAGGAGCCACGGAATCATGCCACTGTCGCAGTAAGAAAAATCACGGAAATAGTGATGTGCGCTCATCTCACCGCCATAGACCGCGTTGACCTGACGCATCTTGTCCTTGATGAACGCATGGCCGCTCTTGCACATCACAGCCTCGCCGCCGAGCTCCTGGCAAATCTCAATCGTATTCCAGATCAGGCGCGGGTCGTAAATGATCTTCGCGCCCTTGTTCTTCTTGAGGAACGCCTGCGCGAGGAAGCCGACCATGTAGTAGCCCTCGATGAAGCCGCCCTTCTCATCGAAGAGGAAGCAGCGGTCGAAATCGCCGTCCCAGGCAATGCCGATGGCAGCGCCGGACTCCCGGACGACCTTTGCCGTAGCCTCGCGGTTCTCCTGCAGGATCGGGTTCGGCACGCCGTTCGGGAAATTGCCGTCCGGCTCATTGAACACCTTGACCATCTCAAACGGCAGGTGCTTCTCCAACGCATTGATGATCGGACCGGCCGCGCCGTTGCCCGTATTGACCACGATCTTGCACGGCTTCAAAGCCTTGAGATCGACATACGTCAGGATGTGCTTGATGTACTCGTCGAGTACATCGACCTGCTCGACCTTCCCCTTTGGGCGGTCAAGCGGCTTGAAATCCCCCTCCATCACGGCCTTCTCGATATCCTTGAGCCCCGTATCGCTCGAAATCGGGCGCGATTCCTTGCGCACGAACTTCATGCCGTTGTACTCCTTCGGGTTATGGCTCGCCGTGATCATAATGCCGCCGTCCAGCCCATAGTGCGCCGTCGTGAAATAAATCATCTCCGTGCCGCACTGCCCGATATCCATGACATCGGCTCCGGCCTCCGTCAGCCCCTTGGCCAGGGCGTCGCGAATCGACGGACCCGAAAGACGGATATCATGGCCGACGGCCACCTTCTTCGCCTGGAAGAGATCGACGAAAACGCGTCCAATGCGGTAGGCCAGCTCCTCATTTACCTCCTCCGGATAAATGCCGCGAATATCATATGCCCCGAAACCCTTGTTGCTGATTTTCATAATTGCCACCTCTTCTTAAATCAAATTTTCCGTTTTCACTGAATTGTTTTATTCTTTCGGGAAAAGCAGGCGATTTCCCTGCTTCGTGCCGAGAAAAAATTTTAAGAAATTTCAAGCCGACCATCGCCGGCTCCATACCATACCATCCGCCCCATGCAAAAAAGAATTCCCCTACGCAGCATGATCTGCATAGGGAAACGGCCGGCGGCAATATGGCATCAAGGCAACGGTTGCTCTTTTGCCAAAGCGCGGATCTTATCCGCAGACAAACTCGTGATACGCGCGATCATCTCGATGGGGAGTTTTTCTTTCAGCATGGAAAGAGCCGTCTCTTTGCGCGTATTTTCCATGCCGCGCTCCATGCCCTGAGCGATACCGCGCTCCATGCCCTGGGCGATTCCGCGCTCCATGCCCTGGGCGATGCCGCGCTCCATGCCCTGTTCATAGATGCCTGTGCTCAAATTACACATGGTTCTCAGCTCCTCCTCCATGTCGGCGGTTGTGCTCATGCCGAATTCGTCTTCTAAAACCTTCTTTTTCTCTGCCGGCGGTGTTGCTGTGTCCTTGAATAAGAGCCGCAGGAAACGAATGAGCCAATCTTCCGCCTGCGGTTCCTCTCCAAGATAGATTGTGACGATGCTCAGCAAATCGTAGTCGGCACGATTTTCCTCATGGCAATGCAGGATATGGTGCTCCTTGAGGTCGTAGCGATTGATGGCGCTTCTGCCATCGGGAGAGTCCATGCAGAGCCAAATGGTATAGACCTTTTACTGAGCCGTCCGTGAAACAAGCCCTAAGGGCGCAGTTAAGCGGGTAACGGCTCGTATGTGAAAATGTCCCAAGAATGCAAGCCGAAGGCGTAGCATGATTGGCTGACATTGACCGCCTTGATCTCATCGTAGGACGAGCCGGTGAATTCGGTCTCCTTCTGCGAGGAAAGCAAGCGGCTCGCGTAGTAGACCGCCCGCCGCAGAAGCGCGTAGCCCAGCTTCGAGCGGCGCTGCGTCCGCTGCGCTTCGACATTGATGATCAAAGTGAGGCGCTCGCCCGATTGGGGAGCTCGCGCGTGAAACAGGATGTCGAAACGTATCCATCCTTCTGTGATACCGACATTTTCGGTGGCATCGCCGAAGATTTCCTTCGGGGAACGCGCGGCATTTCTTGCGGCATTCGTCTTATCCCTGTCAACAGGAATTTCGCTGATCTGCGGCGTGCCCTCGATATATTTTTCGGCAATATCGGCGACAGAGGCTTCTGCAAATTCCGGCACGGTTCTCTTGAGGAGGCGCGCCATGATGGCTCTTTGGGAAAGCAGCCACTTCGCATGCTGGTCGTAGACTGGGTTTTGATAAAGCGGCGCAGAGCCTTCCGGCAAGCGGGTCTCTATTGGCTGCATGGGGTCACCTTCTTTGCCTTTATTTAACATGGCAGTTGCTCTCCAGCCAAGAAAAGATGATGGGTTTTCGCGAACTCTTGCAATTCCGCGCACAGGCGGTTCCGCTCTATCCCTTCCTCACATCAAGCACCTGCACTTCCTCGCCCTGCGTCCGGAGCCACATCTCGATGCCCTTGCCGTAACTCTCCGCCGACAGCGTATAGACGCCCGCTTCTTCCTTTATGACGCGCAAAGTCGGCAGGCGGTCGCGGATTGCCTCCAATGAGCAGCCGCTGTAAGTGAACGTGATGCGCCGCAGCTCGCCCGCGTACATGAACTGGATGCGCTTGCGGAACTCGCCTTCCTGGAACCGCTCGCGATACGGCACCGAAAAGCGCTCCTTCTTCACGCTGATCTTCTCCATGCGGTCGACACGGAAAACGATTGGATAATCCGCCGAATCATCCGCATAGTAAGCGATCAGGTAAAAGTAAAACTCCGAAAAAAGAATCGCCGCAGGTTTTACCACGCGTTCATGGCACATGCCGTCGAGCCGCGTATAGCAAAACTCCGTAATGCGCTGCTCACGTATGGCGGCGGCAAGCTTCCAGAGCGTCGGCACCACGTTCTTCCCATGCTGCAGCTCCGTATAGTAATGCGCCTCCTGCGAAATCAGCTTTTCCACGACCTCGCGCTTCTCCCTCGACACCTGCGACAAAAGCTTCCCCAAGAGCCGCTGCATCATCGCCTTGGGAAAAGGACGGCTCTCCAAAAGAATCTTGCAGACAGCAAACACTTCCTCCGGCTGCAGCCCCTCGGCGCTCTCGCGGGAAATGCGATATCCGCCCGACGCCTTGTCGTAGACGATTTCAAGATACGACTGCTCCCCCGCAAGATACTCGCGCAGCCCCTCGATATCACGCTGCACCGTCTTCTCGCTCACGCGATACTGATCGGCAAGCTCCCGCTTCGACAGCGCCTCCCCCTGCTGCAGACGCTTGTAAAGATCGAGCAAGCGATAACTGCGATTGTCCGCGCGCCCTTCCTGCATCATCCTGCCTCCTTCTATAATCCTCAAAGCAACGTTCATTTCCCTAGGGAAGCGCAGCGATCCGCCAATCCGCCTCACCCGAGGAGACGCACCACATTCCCCTGCAGGATTTCCTCCAGGCGCTCAACCTGAGCCGATTCCTTCGCCCCCGTCTTGCACCACATGGCAAAATGCTCGCAGTTCTGCGTCAGTAAATCGTATTCTCCCTGCCCGATGCAGCTGCGCGCGCGTTCGACCGTCTCCTGCGGCGAATAAAAATCCCGTTCCTCTTCTTCCGGCTCGATATCAAAGAGAAAAGACACCGCATCGCTGATGATTTCCGCACCAATGTCGGCAGGACTGCGCCTGGAAAACGGATTAAACGACGCGCAGAAAAGATCCCTGAGCTTATCCAGCACATCAGGATCCTCAAACGCAAAAACGCAGTACTCCGAATCCCCGTCAAGGAACTCCTTCAGCGACGTTTCCGCCACCCTGCCGCTGCAGCAGTCAAACACATCGCCGCCCTCCTGCTTGACATAATGGATGACGCTCCTCTTCCGCCCCTCTCCGGAATATATCCCAAAATGCTTGTACACGCCGCGGTCGACATAAATCACGTCACCATAATTTGCCTTATCCATAAAATCTCTGCCCCTTCCTTAAAGCATCTTTTCCTCAAACCTGCTGCACGACTGGCAACCCGCAGTCGTCATATTCTTCAACGTACACGGTGCGCGCCGTTGGGGATCGAACTCCCAAAAACCAGCCGCCGGACTTTTCGGAATAAGCGCCTCGTTCCTGGGATCGTACCAATGCCTGCAAAATGCACACTTATTGATGCGATGATCCTTGATGTTGACCAGCGTCATGAAAATTCCCCCGCCTCTACAGCCGCACTTCTTCAATATGGATGAGAAACAACATCCTTATCGACTCTTTTAACCTTAATAAAATTTTAACACTGCAGCTCCCTCCCCGCAAGATATTTATGAGCCTCGCCTAATCATGCACAGCGCTTCTCCATCCTGATCTCCATAAATACATCCCCTCCCCATAAGATCTCCCTGTTCTCTTCACAGTATAAAACAAGGCATGGACAGTTTTTGTCCATGCCTCAAAATATTTTCTTAAGTCTCGTGCTTAAAAAGCAAGCAAACGATAGCCGCACAATTCTCTATGCGCTTCACGCTCCCCGCTCATCCTACTGAACGACAAAATCAAACTGAGATTCTTTGTTGAAAAATCCGTCTCACGATCTATTTTCTCCAGACTTCCAGAGAACAATTCCTCCGATCGCAACAGCAAGTGCTCCCATTCCTCCAAGCACCTTAAGATAAAAGTTTTTATTTTCGTTATCTTTGCGTTCTGCTCTCTCTACCAGCTTCTTCATTTCTTCATAAATACATTTCTTTTCCTCAAAATTCAGTTCATCTTTCTCCCATCCCTCCAAGAATCTCTGCATTGCCTCATATTGATCATTGAGACGCTTCATGTTTTCGTCATTGCCTTTAATAGCTTCTTTTCCCATCTTCATATAATTTTTTAAAGCCCTACGCACCGATTTCACAAAACCATGAATCTGCCGCAATGCATCATCCTGATCTGCAGGAGCCATCCTTCTTGCCTGCTTTATAAAATCCATGATCTTATCTTGCGTCACATTTTCAAAACTCCATATCCCTAGAGATGAGAGTACCTCATCTTTCGTAAGTACGCGTTTCATAATCAATCCACTCCTTTTCATATAATCGTTCGGATTCAATATTCTCGCTCCAATTTTCTTCTCTTAATCAAAACTTTATCATGGGTGTCCCGTCCTCGCAATACACTTGTGTCCCAACCTTCTCCCAACTTCTTTCTCATTTGCCACGAACTTCTCTTACTTATTATCGTTTGGATACTATCTCTCCTTTCACCTCTGCTGCAACAGCTCTTTCCGGCATGCTTCCCTCAAATCATTCCCTACTTGAAAGTCCAAGAAGTCAAGCCCAAAGGGTGCAGACTGATTGGCAAACTTTCATTAATGGCGGCGCACAATGTCCACGAAGTAGACGTTTATGCGTGTAGTTTACTATCACCATTATAGCAACGCCGATTGCCATTCAGGTCGCCCAACATGCGACATTACAAACATTGATCTTTCTTAACAGCAGTCTCAATACTCCATCGCCACCCGCACCGCCATATTGACGCGCACGCCGTCATCAAACTTTTTCTCTCTGTTGACGTGGAGCATCACGTCTGCCTTTTCCCCAAGCGATGTTTTCAGCTCGCCCAGCGCGGCCTGCGCATCCGGTAAGGCAAGATCTTCATCCTTCCCCGCGACCATCACGAACACCCGTTTCGCCGCCTGCAATGCGCCGCCTCGCGAGAGCACGCGCCGTACGTCCGCCATCGCTGTGCGTACATCCGCGCCTTCGCTGCTCCATGCCTGCCAGATGTTTCCCCGCCACTCAGCAGACAGGAACTTACTGACTTCCTGCCATGAGATCGCGGCCTCTTCTCCGCCTTGCAAAGCGCACAGCAAATCGCCGACGAAATCGCTCTGCCGCTTCGCTATTGCCCTTGCCGCTACAGCTCCCGACGATGCAGAAGAATCATCGCCCATCGCGATAACAGCTTCCGCATGTTCGCAAAGACTTTGAAATCGCTGATACATTTCCGTCCCTCGCGTCTCCGCCTCATTCTTGTCCATGAGTTTTTCTAGCTGCGGTACATGCACCACAGCGATTTTCTGCGTAGAACCATATGTCGAGTTCTTCGCTGCAGCAGGCGCGGCATCCCTTCCAATCTCCTCCGAAAAGTCCGCCAACACAAGGGACGGATAGCAAAACCGCCATATCGTGTGGTAATAGAAGCAGAATTTCTGATAACTGATCGGCAAACTCTCGAACGGCGCCGTCATCACATTCTCCACGACTTTCCACAAATCATCTTTCATCGCGATCGTATCCGCCTTCGTCTGCCGGAGCTTTTTCTCATCGCGATGCAGCACGAGATATGTCGCATTCTCGCAGCCTGACTCCATCAATCGACGAACAGCCTCCACTCCGTTATCACCAATGCCGACAATATCCGCAGCATCCATCCTGCTGCGAATATGAAAAGATCGCACCGGCGGCATCCCCAAACGCTGCATCGTCTTAAACATCTCAATCATCTCAAATCCCGTTATAAAAGACACTTCTCTCATCTCCTTTGCTTTCTTGTATTTTCATTGTGCCAAATCTCTTTCTTTCCACGGTCGCCTGCCGCATGGAGAACACACGCAAAGAAACTGCTCTTTCCATGCTCAAGGAAAAGCTCCCCATCGAAATGATCGCACGCATCACAAATCTGTCGGCGGACGATATCCGGGCTTTGGCAAAGGAACATTCCCTGCTGTAAGCAAACAGCGATAACAGCCCCTGAAACGACGAGCCGCACCGCACGCCAAAGTCCATTCCCCTCAATCCGTGGCGGTGTCTTCCGTCATTTCTCCCTGCACTTTCCCGTCTTCATTTTCCTCCACTGCGCCCCTGGGGCCGCTTGCTTTGAAGTTGTAACCCGGCTTCAGCACCTCAATGACATCGACGGAATCACGGATGACATCGATGATGTCGGCGAGCGATTTGTATGCCATCGGGGCCTCATCCAAAGTGCCTTCTCCTATGCTCGTCGAATAGACTCCTTCCATTTCTTTTTGGAACTCTTCGATCGTGAATCTCTCGCGCGCCGTCGCCCTTGACATCAGGCGGCCTGCGCCGTGCGGGCCGGAGTAATTCCATTCAGGCTCGCCCCTGCCTACGGCGAGTATGCTGCCATCGCGCATGTTGATGGGGATGAGGACGAGCTCGCCCTTGTGCGCGGCGATCGCGCCCTTCCGCAAAATCCCCTCTTCCGTATCGATGTAATTATGCACCGTATGAAACGCCGCCCCGGGCGTGATGCCGAGATGCGCGAGCATGATTTCTGCGATCTTCTCGCGGTTCAGCTCGGCAAAATGCTGGCAGATTGCAATGTCGTGCAGGTAGTCGTCAAGGTACTTGCCGAAAAGGAACGCGAGATCGGCAGGGACTTCCGGCTTCGTCGGACGAAAGTTCCGGTGCAGCTCCTTGATCGCCGCCTGCAGCTCGGCACGCCGTCCCTCCGCTTTGTAGCGGCGGATCATTTCATCACGCATTTCAAAGAGCGCCGCCTTGCCATGCGACAAATCAACGGCAAGCGACTGGTAGATCCCGGCGACCTGCGTACCAAGGCTGCGGCTGCCCGTATGGATGACGAGATAATTCGTACCGTCCGCCGCACGGTCGATCTCAATGAAGTGATTGCCGCCGCCGAGCGTACCGAGACTTTTCGCAATGCGCTTTACATTCTTGAGATCACGGTAGCAGCGAAGCGCTGTGAAGTCGAACTTCGCCTGCCTGCCGTCCCAGAGCATCCTGCCGGAAGGAATGCGGCGGGCCGCCTCATCCACTTCGACGAAGTCGAGTTCCGCCTTGCCAAGGTTGACCGTATACATGCCGCAGCCGATATCCACGCCGACAAGGTTCGGCACAACCTTGTCCGTCACCGTCATCGTCGTGCCGATCGTGCAGCCTTTGCCCCAATGGACGTCAGGCATGATGCGAATCCGCGCGCCTTCGGCGAACGCATAGTCGCACATGCGCCGAATCTGTTCGACGGCTTCATCCTCAATGACCTTCGCATAGGCGATTGCCGTCGCAGCCCTGCCCTTGATTTCCAACCGTTCCATTCGATCTCCCCCTACATCCTTTGGTTACTCCTTCGTCTCCTTCATAATCTTCAATCCCTTGCCTTCAGGCTCTTCCCTCTGCGGACGGACGCCCCCGAAATGCGGCTCGCAGAAGGGCGGGCGGCGGCCTGTCCTGCGGCAGTCCGGGCACGGGCTCACCACACAGCGCACGACGCCCAGGTGATACAAACAGTCCGCGCACGGCGGGAACACGCGATGACGCAGCCTCTGCAAAACACCCATCAAAAATACCTCCCATAAAAACGCTTCACCGTCCTCTGCGGCATTTTCCTTTTCTGTTCACAGTATAGCAACCCGACCTCCTATTCGGGTCGCTCGCCGCGCGACATTTCCTGTTCTTTCTTCCAGCATAGCAAAAGGCATGGACAGCTTTTGTCCATGCCTCAAAATATTTTTCAAGCCTCTTGCTGCAGAAATCGTACTTCGTATCACCAAATACTGTTGCTGATAAAGTGCAGCTGATTCTTGATCTTATTCACTGACTCATTGACCTCGACTCTGACTCGTTGGATGGTCACGCTTTCTCCCGGATTCAACAACTCGATCGGCTTGGACTGCGCACTTGATATTCGTCCGCTGCCAAGGAAATCATCAAGCAGAACGATATGATTTTCCGGATTCCTTGTAGTGAAATGGAGAATATTTCTAGCTACAAGATCTCTGATCTGCTCAAGATACAGCCGTGTTTGACGATTCGGCTCATTGCGCGCTCCGGCACGCGTGGACCAGCCACAGTGTGTCAAAACGACCAATTGAATTTTCGGAGAATGCGAATCATGCGGCATAATCCTGCGAAAAGGACTCGACGGATCAGATAATGTCTGCAACAGAAGTTTGAACGAGTTGATGGACTGCTGATCTGTTCTGACCGGCACGATCAAAGCATCTGTAGCATGCCATGCCAAATGCGTCGCCCCCGCGAAAAACGGTGATGTATCAATGAGGCATTTATCCGTTTCGGTTTCTTCCATTTCACGCCGAATCTCTGCCCGCAGAGAAAACAGCATACGATCGAGCAGATCCTGTTGCTGCTGTCCGGCTACACTCATCGCCTGCCCCATAGCAACAGCCATTTGTGAAGGAAAATTATACAGCGCATCCGCCGATGGAATGAAGTACACACTTCGCTCTCGAAAATAAAGATTCGTAGCACCCACATATTGCGCAACACGACTGGCGTTCCCCAAGCCGGGCATGAAATATGGCAGCAGCATATCATATGCCGACACTTGCACGGATTGATAGTATGTATCATTATAAAAATAAGAAAGATTTCCCTGAGGACATGTATCGACGGCGAGCAGATTTTCTACCAAATAAGACAGATTGAATGCCAACGAGGTCTTTCCTATTCCACCGCGAAGATTGCAGATACAATATGTAGGAAATTTCGGCAACGATAATGGCTCCGCCTTATTTTCTGCAATAGCATTTTGCCGCATCAATAGCGCCTCTGTAAAACACATAAAAGCATACCACCTTCCAAACACTCCCTATGTCAATCTTCTTTCTCATATTATAGAAAAATCTGCGGAACTAGTCAATAAAAATTCTTGCTACGAAGTCTCATCATATCCTTAATCGTATGAGAAAACCGCCTTCCCAACAGGGTTAGGCGGTTTCCCAAAAGCATTTTTCTTAAGGAAGCGCGGATAAAATGAAGTCGCCCGGATTTGCACAGATGCGCTGTATCTATCGAGGAGACAAGCTGAACGTACAAACGTCCACTTTGTGGACATTGTGCGCTGCCCTTACATGAAACCAACCAATCGGTCTGCGACTTCGGCTTGACCTCTTGGGGGTTCAAGGTAAACCGCAGGCGTAACAGCGCTACGTCGAGGATTTGTCGATGACGAGAGAACAGTGCAGATGTGCGAAGATGGGTACTGAATTTATCCAGGCTTCCTTAATTTGCAGCGAATACCTTACTTCTTCTCCTGCGCTTTTGCACAATACTCGGCGATCTCAAGATTCCATCCCGGCGTCACCGCTCCGGTTTTGACGAAGTTGTCCGCCAGCGCACCGAGGGCGACGAAATTCGTCCGCACACCGCCGCGGTCACAGGCGAACTCCACGGAATTTTCCCTGCGGATGCCGAGATCGCCGGCGACAGCGACAGCGTCCATGTTGGCGCCGAGGAATATGAATTCCCAACCATGCTTTTTCTCCTGATGCTCGATGAGCTTCTTGACCTTCTTCGCCGTGTAGCGCACGCTCGAATTTTCAAGGCCGTCGGTCGTGATGACGAACATCGTGCGCACGGGACGGTCCTCTTCGCGCGCATACTTGTGGATGTTGCGGATGTGGTGGATTGAGCCGCCGACAGCATCGAGGAGCGCCGTGCAGCCGCGCGTGAAGTATTCCTTCTCCGTCAGCTGCGGCACTTTTCCAATGGGAACGCGGTCGTGGACGATTTCCACCCCGTCGTCGAAGAGCACGGTAGAAACGAGAACATCCGCGCTTTCCTCCTGCTGGCGGCGCAGCATCCCATTGAAGCCGCCGATGGTGTCCGATTCCAAACCCGACATCGAACCGCTGCGGTCGAGGATGAATACCAGCTCCGTCTTGCCCTGCTTTGCTTTCTTTTCTTCTGTCATGATAAGCATCTCCTTTTTTCTTGTACTGCTTTTCTCTGCAATTTTCTTCTGCAGGGATATTGTAGCAAGAAAAAGGCGAGCCTTGGTCGCACGAAAAGCGACATTTATCATAAACGTGCAAGAAGCCAAGCCGAAGGCGCGGAATGGTTGTCCGCTTTCATGCAAGAGAGGTACGGCCAACCCCTTTTGCAGGGGACATTGTCCGACAAGCTTGCCGCAACCTTACGGCAGCGTTTCCATTCCTAATTCGTACAGTGCATCGTTGACTTCGTCGAGATCGCTGGCGCCATGCTCGACAAAGTAGCGCACAGCGAGATCGAACTTATTCGCCGGCGAGAACGCATATCCCGCGCTTGCCAGCAGATCCGCCGCATCATCGAGATTGAGCTGCAGTACGATGATGAAGGCGTAGAGCGTCTTGGCCTTCGGGCGGTAATCCTTGCGGCGCATCTTGGAAAAAAGCTTGCGGTCAACGCCCGCCTTCGTATACACCGCGACCTCCTCCAGCCCGCGTTCACGAATCATGCGCAGAAGCCTTTGCGAGCATGTTTCCTCCGGTTTTAGCAGCCGTTCTGCCATGCTTGAAAAAAGCCCCGCTCCCACAAGGCCAAAAACGATCGGCTTTTCTTTTCCCTGCGGCTCAGAATCCGCGCGGCTCTTTGCACGCGCTTTCTCCGACTCCTGCAGGCTCTCCTGAATCTGCGGCAGTTCCAACGTCAGCGCAGCTTCCGCACGCGGCGCCTCTTCCAGAGGCTCACTTTCCGGCCGCCAAAATTTATCGATATAGCGGCACAACGCCTTGAGCATCCCGCGATCCACAGGCTTCGTCCGAACACGATTCTTTCGATCCATCAGAAAATTCCTCCCCTATCCCTTGCCCAATCACACACGCATATCCCCGGCTGCATCCCGGCCCACACTTCCCTTGCCAAAACATTTCACAATCCTTACCAGCCCGAATTTTTTTGCAAAAAAGGATTGACATACAGCAGCACTTGGCCTATAATAGCTTTTGTTGACAACACAATATCTCAATGGGGTATAGCCAAGTTGGTAAGGCACGGGATTCTGAATCCCGCATGCGTTGGTTCGAGTCCAGCTACCCCAGCCACGCAATCGAACGCCGCGGAAGCGGCGTCTTTTTTTTACACTGAAACCCCAAGAACTCAAGCCCGAAGGGCGCAGAGTGATTGGTCGGTTTCAGGTAAGGGCGGCGCACAATGTCCACGAAGTGGATGTTTGTGCGTGTAGTTTACGTGAAACCCCAAGAGGGCAAGCCGAAGGCGCAGGCCGATTGGTCGGTTTCAGGTAAGGGCGGCGCACAATGTCCACGAAGTGGATGTTTATGCGTGCAGCTTCCCCTAAGCACCGCACGTGAATTCAGTGCTGCGACAGCAAGAGTTTCAACGCGAGCTGCTTTTCATTCGACAGTTCGCAGATCAGCGTCAGAAGATGCGGATCAATGCCGGCCTCCGGCTTCGTCTGCTTCGAGGCGGCCTTCCCGACAACGCTGTTGAGCTCCTCGACGGTCAGATCGAGGGCGCGGCAGATTTTCAGCACATTGTCCATCGCCGCGCCGCCGATTGAGCCGTTGAGGATGGAGAGCAGCGTCGTGTAAGGCATCCGGATCTTCGCCGCGAACTCCTTCAGATTGTAGCCGTTCGATTTGATCAGGGATTTCACATAATCCTCACGCGTCACGCCTCTCCCCCCCTTTCCTCCTGTTCGAAATAGATGCCATATATCTAGGTATTATACAGGCAAACAGCAAAAAAGAAAACGGTCGATACAAAATCCCCTCATCTTGTATTGATAAATCTGAAAATTTATGGTACGATAAGCGCAGGTAGAAGAATGGAAATGCTTTCCCTTTTCAGGAAACGAAAAATCGTATTGCTCTTAGGTGAAATATAGAATTTCGTTCCATCTGCACGGAGAGCTTCCCACCCGGGCGCGTCCCGGGGGAAAGGAGAATTTCATGGAGAAAGCAACGGTCATCGTGATCGGCGGCGGCGCCACAGGCGTCGGCATCCTGCGCGATCTCGCGATGCGCGGCATCGACGTCATGCTCCTCGAAAAAGCCGACCTCGTCAACGGCGCGAGCTCGCGCTATCACGGGCTCCTGCACAGCGGCGGACGCTATGCTGTCAAGGATCAGGAGGCGGCACGCGAATGCATCGAGGAAAACACCATCCTGCGCAAAATCGGCAAATCCTGCGTCGAATCCATCGGCGGCATGTTCGTGCGTCTCGACTCGGACGATGCCGACTTCGAGGCCAGCTGGGTCGAGGGCTGTAAGGTGAGTGGCATCGAGGCGCGCCCTTTGACGCTTGACGAAGCGTTCCGCATGGAGCCGCGTCTCTCGCGTCATATCGTATCCGCCTACGCTGTGCCGGATGCGGCCATCGACGGTTTCCGCATGTCCTGTCAGAACGTCCTCTCCGCCGCCCGCTACGGCGGCCGCTACAAGACGTACGCCGAAGTCGTCGGCATCCTGCAGAAAAACGGCGAGCTCGAGGGCGTGCGTGTGCGGAACACCCTCACAGGAGAGGAATACGACATCGCCTGCGACATCCTCGTCAACGCAGCGGGCGGCTGGTGCGAAAAGGTTGCCGAGCGCGCGGGGCTCAACGTCCCCGTGCAGCCGGACAAGGGCACGCTCATCGCCTTCAACCAGCGCCTCGCGAACCACGTCGTCAATCGCCTGCACAAGCCGTCGGACGGTGACATCTTCGTGCCGCACGGCTCGATCACGATCCTCGGCACGACCTCGATGAGCATCGACGATCCCGAGGACACAAGCTCCTCGCACGAAGAAATCGAGGCCTTGATGAAGATCGGCGAGCAGACCTTCGAAGATCTGCGCCACTACCGCATTCTGCGCGCCTTCGCCGGCTCGCGCCCGCTTTACAAGCAGCCGGGCGCCTCGGGACGCGGCGCCTCCAGAGGCTTCGTCATCCTCGATCATGAAAACGACGGGCTCAAGGGCATGATGACGATCGTCGGCGGCAAGTTTACGACATACCGCCTGATGGCGGAGCGCATTTCGGATCAGATCGCCGAAAAGCTCAACGTCAAGACGCCGTGCCGCACGGCGGAAGAGCCGCTCGTGCCGGAAGTCAGCGAAGAGGCGAAGAAAAAAGCCGCGAAGTACTTCCCGTCCTTCGGCACGAGCCTCGCGGCGACGCGTCTCGGCCCGGAGGCCTTCGATCGCGTCGTAAATAAGCTCGAGACCGACCCCGATTCGCGTCTCCTCGTCTGCGAATGTGAGAACATCACGCTTGCCGAAATCGAGGAGATCGCCCAGCGCGACGACAGCCATGTAATCAACGATATCCGCCGCCGCACGCGCCTCGGCATGGGCACCTGCCAGGGGAATTTCTGCTCCCTCAGGGCCGCCGGCATCTTCCACCGCGTAGGCGTCAAAGAGTCCTCGAAGGACTCGCTCGGCCAGCTCCGCGGCTTCCTGCAGGAGCGTTGGAAAGGCGTGCGCCCCGTCCTCATGGGACGCAACGTGCGTGAAACGGAAATGACGCGTGCTCTTTACGAGCTTTCCTTTAACGTCAACGGAGGCAAGAAGGCATGAGGCAAAGAGATACCATAGTGATCGGCGGCGGCTTTGCCGGCCTGATGGCAGCCATCGCCAGCGCGAAAAACGACAAAAATACAACCGTCATCCTGTACGGATCGGGCTCTTTCCCCTTGAACAGCGGGCTGATCGACATCCTTGGCTACGATGCGGCGCACCGCCCCGTCCAGGATCCCCTCGCTGCTCTCGAACAGCTGCCCGAAGAGCACCCTTATCGCCGCATCGGTACGGAGGCCGTCGCCAAAGGCGCTGCCTTTTTCCAGAAGATCATGGAAGAGCAGGGCTTTCCCTACGTCGGCTCCCTCCATGAGCAGCAGCAAGTCGTGACGCCGGTCGGCACCCTGAAGCCTTCCTGTCTGGTGCCGCCTTCCATGCAGGCGCCGGACCTCGCCGGCAAGGACATCGTCGTTGTCGGCATCAAAGGGCTCAAGGACTGCTATCCCGAAATGCAGGCCGCCAACCTCAGAGAAACGCTCGGTGAAAGCGTCAAGGTGCGCACGGCGATGATCGACACGAAGCTCTCCAAGGAGCGCGACCTCCTGATTCTCGGCGTTGCGCGCTGGATGGAGGGAGACGGCGCAGGCGAAGCCATCCGTCAGCTCGCGGCCGAGGACGGCCCGGGACGCGTATTCATCTTCCCACAGATTCTCGGCGTCAACGGGCAGAGGGTCTACAAGAAGCTGCAGGCGGCACTGAAGGGCGACGTCATCGAAACGACGGCCATGCCGCCCTCGGCCAACGGCATGCGCCTGCGCGACGCCCTGATGAAAGCCGCGCGCAAGCTCGGCGTCGAATTCATCGAAAACGCCAACGTCGTCGGCCATAAAGCCGAAGGGAAGCGCTGCATTTCCATCCGCGTCGCAGGCGTTCGCCCCAAGGACTACCGCGCCGAAAAATTCATTTTGGCAACCGGCGGTTTTTACAGCGGCGGCCTCGTGATGAAAAACCTCGGCGAACCATATGAGCCGATCTTCGGCCTGCCCGTGGCAGGTGAAAAAGATCCGGACAAATGGACTTCGCTGGACGTCTTCGCCGAGCAGCCGTTCATGAAGGCCGGCATCAAAACAGACGAAGCGCTGCGCCCCATCGACGGGAGCGGCAGCATCCTTTTCGATAATGTCCACATCATCGGCCGGCAGCTGGCCGGCTACGACTTCTGCCGTGAGCACTCAGGCAACGGGGTGGCACAAGCCTCCGCCTACAAGGCTGCAATGGCGTGAGAGGAGGGCGACCCATGGAAAAAGAATTTGAAAGAGAAGAGACTACGCCGGATACGGCCGACCATTGCATAGCCTGCAGCTGCTGCGTCGCCAACTGCCCGGTAACAGAGGCGGCACGCGAATTCGCAGGGCCGAAGCTCGTCGGGCCTGCACACAGCCGCATGAAATTTTCCCAGGAAGACATCGAGCGCAGCCTCGATTACTGCTCAAACTGCAAAAACTGCGAGATCACCTGTCCCTCCGGCGTGCGCGTCGCTACGCTCAACATGCTCCAGCGCGGCGAATACTACCGCACGCACAAGCATTCGCAGAGGGACGACATGCTCGCGCACGGCGAGCGCATGTCGAAGCTCGTGCGCGCTCTGCCGCTCGGCGCGACATTCGCAAACCTCGGCATGAAGATCGGCAAGGCGCTCGGCGTCTTTTCCGCCGTCGGCATGGCCGGCGAGCGCAGTTTGCCCGCCTTTGCCTCCGAGTCTTTTTACAGCCTCTTCAAGAAGCTGCCGCAGAAGCCCTATGAGAAAAAGGTGCTCTTCTACCCCGGCTGCTACATCAACGAGTACGAGCCTCAGATCGGCATTGCCTTCATCAAGGTCATGCAGCAGAACGGCTACGAGGTCATCACGGACCGTGAATTCATCTGCTGCGGCTCACCGATGGTCGCTACAGGCTACCTGGACGAAGCGCACGAGCATGCGAAGAAAAATGCTGCGCGCATCCTCTCATGGAAAGCAAAGGGCCTCCCCATCGTCGCCTGCTGCACGAGCTGTTCCTTGATGCTCAAGCACGAGTATCACGAACTCTTCGAGGATCCTGAGATGCACGAGATTGCCAGCGGCGTCTACGATGCCTTTGAATTCCTCGAACTGATCGAGGAGCGTGGGGAGCTCAACGAGAATTTCAAGTCCATCGACCACCTTTACTCCTACCATGCGCCATGCCATTTGCGCGCATCCGGCATCGGCCTGCCGTCGTACAACTTCCTCAAGAGGATTCCCGGCCTTTCCATCGAGGAGCTCGCAGCCGGCTGCTGCGGTATGTCGGGCAACTTCGGCTTCAAGGCGGACAAGTACGATGTCTCGATGAAAATCGGGGAAAAGGTCTTCCAGCGCATCGCCGAGATCGGCGCCGACACCGTCGTTTCCGACTGCGGCACATGCCGGCTCCAGATCCGTCACGGTTCAGGCAAGAAAACCTGCCATCCGATCGAAATCCTCGCGCAGGCATACAACGCATAAGCTTGCTGAACCCGGGCAGCTCTATGATTGCCCGGGTTTTCATAAAAAATTTTCCCGCCGCTGCAGCATTTCCCGGAAGTTTGAAACGCTGCAGGCACAACGGGGACATTCCTAAAAAGAAAGGAGGCTGAAATTTATGCGAAGAATCGTTCTCCTATGCTCAGCGGGGGTCTCGACGAGCCTTCTCGTGCGCAAGATGGAGGAAGAAGCCGCCCGCCAGGGCTACGACTGCTCCGTCAGCTTCTTCCCCATCGCTGAAGCAGGGAGCGCCGTGCAGCTTGCCGATGTCCTGATGCTTGCGCCGCAGGCGAAGCACCAGCTCGGGGAGCTCAAGGTGCGCTATCCCAAAGTCCATTTCGACGTCATTCCGGAAAAACTCTACGGAGAGATGGATGCACCGGCAATCCTCGACCTCGCGCAGAAAGCAGCCGGCGACTACTAAGCCGCAGTGAAACCAATACGCCTATGCATCTCCCTGCGCCAATGCAGGGACGACCTCAAAAAGGGAATTGGGTACAAGAAAAAGGAGTGGTATTATGGGAAAGAAGTACGTCATGGCGCTCGATGCCGGTACGACAAGCAACCGCGCTATCATCTTTGATTCGGACTCAAAAATCATCGGCGTTTCACAAAAGGAATTCACGCAGCACTTCCCGCAGCCCGGCTGGGTCGAGCACGACGCGGAAGAAATCTGGAGCTCCATGCACGAAGTCATGCGGGAAGCCGTCGAGCAGTCGGGCATCGTCGCCAGCGACATCGCGGCCATCGGCATCACGAATCAGCGTGAAACGGCCGTCGTCTGGGACAGGGCAACGGGGCGCCCCGTCTACAATGCCATCGTCTGGCAGTCGCGCCAGACGGCGGATATTTGCGAAGACCTCAAGCGTCAGGGCTTCGGCGATGAATTCAAGGAAAAGACCGGCCTCGTCATCGACGCCTACTTCTCCGGCACGAAGGTCAAATGGATCCTCGACCATGTGGAGGGCGCGAGGGAAAAAGCCGAAAAGGGCGAGCTCGCCTTCGGCACGATCGACACCTGGCTCCTCTGGAAACTCACGGGCGGCAAGGTCCATATGACGGACTACTCGAACGCCTCGCGCACCCTGATGTTCAACATCCGCACCCTCGAATGGGACGACGCCCTGCTCGCCCATCTGGATGTGCCGAAAAACATGCTGCCCGAGGTACATCCCTCAAGTGAGATTTACGGGCACACGATTCCTTCCATCATCGGCGCCTCCGTTCCCGTCGCGGGCATGGCAGGCGACCAGCAGGCCGCGCTCTTCGGGCAGAACTGCTTCAACCCCGGCGAAGCGAAAAACACCTACGGCACAGGCTGCTTCCTCCTGATGAACACCGGCACGGACATCTGCATGTCAAAGAACGGGCTCGTCACGACGATTGCCTGGGGGCTCGACGGCAAGGTCGAATACGCGCTGGAAGGCTCCATCTTCGTCGGCGGCTCCGCCATCCAATGGCTGCGCGACGGACTGCGCCTCGTCGACTCCGCACCCGATTCCGAATGGGTCGCGAAGAAGGTTCCCGATGCCGGCGGCGTCTACATGGTCCCCGCCTTCGTCGGTCTCGGCGCACCGTATTGGGATATGAACGCCCGCGGCATGATCATCGGTCTCACACGCGGCACGACAAAGGCGCACATCGTACGCGCCACGCTCGACTCCCTCGCCTATCAGACGCGCGACGTCCTCGGCGCGATGGAAGCCGACTCGGGCAACCGCCTCGCCACGCTCAAAGTTGACGGCGGCGCTGTAGCCAACAACCTCCTCATGCAGTTCCAGGCCGACCTTCTCGGCGTCTCCGTCGACCGCCCGCAGATCACGGAGACGACAGCACTCGGCGCCGCCTACCTCGCAGGTCTTGCAGCAGGCGTATGGAACTCGAAGGAAGATCTCAAGAAGAGCTGGCAGCTCGACACACGCTTCGCTCCCGCCCTTGCCAAGGAAGAAGCGGACAAACTCTACAAGGGCTGGAGAAAAGCCGTCAAGCACGCCATGCACTGGCTGGACGACGAAGAATAAGGAGGTACGGACATGTATGACAATCTTCTCGGTGAATTTTTCGGCACACTGATCCTTATCGTCTTCGGCTGCGGCGTTTGCGCCACATGCTCCCTCGAAGACTCCAAAGGAAAGGGCGGCGGCTGGATCTGCATTGCATTCGGCTGGGGTTTCGCCGTGACCTTCGGCGTGTTCACCTCCATCTCGCTCGGCGCACCGCAGGGTGACATCAATCCCGCCGTGACCTTGGGCAAGATGCTCGCCGGCGTCTACACCTTCCAGCAGTTCCTCGCGACTTCTGCCGTCCAGATTCTCGGCGGCATCGTAGGCGCCGCCATCGTCTGGCTCGCCTATCTGCCCCATTGGGAAAAGACGCCCGACCCGGCGGCGAAGCGCGGCGTCTTCTGCACGGCGCCTGCCATCCGCAGCGCTTGGAAGAACTTCCTCTGCGAGTTCATCGCAACCTTCTTCCTGCTCTTCATGATCTGGGCGATCTTCTCCAAGCTCTGCGGCCCCTTCGTGCCCGGCTACGGCCCGTACATCGTCGGCATCCTCATCGTCGGCCTCGGCCTCAGCCTTGGCGGCCCCACGGGCTACGCGATGAATCCCGCGCGCGACCTCGGTCCTCGCCTCGCCCACTTCCTCCTGCCCATCGCAGGCAAGGGCGACAGCGACTTCTCTTACGGCTGGATTCCCGTCGTCGCCCCCCTCGTCGGTGCTGCAGCCGCCTACTTCGTAGCGCACGGCATCGGCATGCTGTAAGATAAAAAAATCATTTTCCAAGCAAAACAAAGCAGCCCGCTGCCTCATCCAATGTGTGCAGCGGGCTGCTCTGTTTTTCAAATGCTGGAGAGTGACCACCTTGCCAAAGCGACGGAATCCCTATAAAATATACTTAGAGTATATAAATCGAGGTGATTATCATATCACACGAACAAAAGCGAACGCTTTACCTTGAGAAAATCAAGCAGCTGCGCCTCATCGACGACACATTCTTCAACAGCTGTTTCGACGGCAGCATTCCCTGTATGGAAGTGCTGCTTCGCGCAGTGATGGGCAATGACCGGCTGCGTGTCACAGAGGTCATTACCCAACAAAATGCACCAAATCTCTACGGGCGTTCTGTGCGTTTTGATGCACTCGCAACCGACGGCAAAACAATTTACGATGTGGAGATACAACGCAATGACGAGGGTGCACTCCCGCGCCGGGCACGCTACAACAGCAGCATGGTCGATGCCCGCGAAGTCAGCAAAGGGACGCCGTTTCGCGCTCTGCCGGAAGCCTATGTCATATTCATCACCGAACATGACATCTGGAAGCGTGGCAGGCCGCTCTACACCGTGCGCCGAACATTTATGGATACACAGAACGTATTCGAGGACGGCACGCATATTCTCTATGTCAACGGAGAAGCCCAAAACGAAAGCCCGTTAGGCCGATTGATGCATGACTTTTTCTGTACCGAGCCGGACGATATGTACAGCAGCATACTCGCCGAACGCGTGCGCTTTTTCAAAGAAGATAAAAAGGGGGTTACGGCCATGTGCAAGATCATGGATGAAATTTACAAGGACGGCATCGCGATTGGCGAAGCTCGCGGCGAAGCTCGCGGCGAAGCTCGCGGCGAGGCTCGCGGCGAAACGCGCGGCATACTGCGCGGCGCAGAAACAGAGCGTTTAAAGAATATCAAAAGTCTCGTACAGCGCATGGGAATCACTGCCGAGGCTGCCATGGATGCACTGGGCATCGCCAAAGACGAGCAGTCAAAGTATCTGGCATTGCTGTAAAGCATTGCTCTATCATACAGAACCTCCGAATCCCGTCATCTATTTTCCTGCCGCTTCAAAAACACCAGCAAAAGGAGGCGCTGCAAGGTGAAAATTCTGCGTAGAATCTCTGTTATATTCGCATTCTGCTCCATCATCGCATCTGCCGTCTGCGCCAATGCGCAGATCGTACAAGTCTGTGATATGGGCGCAGGCGCACTCGTTGAAAAAAGCAATCTCGTTTTTTCCAAAGTGAACAACCCCATTCGTCTTACGGACTTTACGCACCTTGGGAAAGTGTCTGAGGACGCCCCTTATGATATATATATAGCTACGGCAGGGGCGCCTAAAGACGGAGCGGCCATCTCATTCTTCTGCAACAACACCGGTTTCGTTTCCAAAATCCTGATTATGGCAAACGGCAAAAATCTCGCCGCCATCAGAAACGCCGGTTTCGCCCTTGCCGCCCTATTGATTTCCATGGGGCTGTCCGGCAGCGAGATGAATGTCCTGATGGAAGAACGCGCCTCGAACAAGCCCTATGCCGATGTTTGGGTTGCGAAAATCAACCGACGGGTTATTCTGGAATACAAGCTCCACCAAGGAAAAAACGACACCAAAGTCATGGCCATGCGTCTGATTGCCGTGGATCAATAAGTGCCCGCGATACGGCTTGCAGACAAGCCGGGGAATAACGCTGTACTGCGTGCGGCAAAAAGGATGCAGCGACGATTTCCAAAGCCCCAGCACGCAGGCCAAAAGATGCGGCTCGATGGCCGCTTTCAGGTAAAGGCGCGGCACAATATTTGCAAAGCGGCTCTCCATGCGTGCAGTTGATACGCGAAAAGTCCCCTTTCCTATGCTATAATGTCCTTGACGGCATCGCATTGGAAGGGGGCTTTTTTATGCGCAGAAAATATATCCTCGCACTCGATTCGGGTACGGTGAAGAGCCGCGCGGCTATTTTTGACGAGGAGGCGAATCTCGTCGCGCTCGTCAAGAAAGATCTCAGCATTTACCGTCCGCAGCCGGGCTGGGTGGAGCAGGATGCGGACGAAATCTGGGGCGTGCAGCTCTTTACAGCGGAGCAGGCCATCCAGGAGGCGGGCATCAAGAAATCGGAAATCGCCGCCATCGGCATCACGAATCAACGCGAGACGACGGTCATCTGGAACCGCCGCACGGGGCGCCCCATCCATCACGCCATCGGTTGGCAGTCCATGCAGACGAAGGAAATCACGGAGCGTTTCCGCGCACAGGAAGGGCTTTTGGAAGAGTTTCGCCAGAACACCGCCATGGTTCTCTCCCCCTACTTTTCTGTCAGCAAAATATGCTGGCTCCTCGAAAACGTCCCCGGGGCGAGGGAGCTTGCCGAAGCAGGCGAGCTCGCTTTCGGCACAGTCGACAGCTGGCTCCTCTGGAAACTCACGGGCGGCAAGGTTCATGCGACCGACGCCTCGAACGCCTCGCGCACAATGCTCTACCATTTGACGCGCTGCGAATGGGACGAGACACTGCTCGCCCATGTCGGCATCCCCGCCTCCCTCATGCCCGAGGTGCTGCCGTCCTCGCATCCTTACGGCACGACGGCAGCGCCTGTCTTCGGCAGGGAGATCCCCATCAGCGGCATCATCGGCAACCAGCAGGCCGACCTCTTCGGCCAATGCTGCTTCACCCCCGGCACGGCAAAAAACACTTACGGCGGCGGCTCTTTCTTCCTGCTGAATACCGGCAGCCGCTGCCTGCCTTCCCGAAACGGGCTCAATGCGACCATTGCCTGGGCGCTCGACGGCAAAGTCACCTATGCGCTCGAAGGCAGCATCTTCGTCGCCGGCGTCGCACTCGAATGGCTGCGGCGCGGGCTCAAGATTCTCGATTCTCTCGAGGACTCCGAATGGATTGCCAAGCGCGTCACGGACACGGCCGGCGTCTACTTCGTGCCCGCCTTCCGCGGCCTGTCCGCCCCCTACTGGGACAGCGAGACGCGCGGCATGCTCATCGGGCTTTCCGAGGATACGAAGCGCGCCCACATCGTGCGGGCAGCGCTCGCCGCCATGGCCTACCAAGTGCGCGACGTTTACGAAGCCATCCTTTCCGACGCCGCCATGACGATCGAGGAGCTGCGCGTCTCGGGCGGCGCAAGCCGCAACAATCTCCTGATGCAGCTTCAGGCCGGCATTCTCGGCATCCCCGTGCGCCGTCCCATCGAAGGCGAAACAACGGCGCTCGGCGCCGCCTACATGGCCGGCCTAGCCGCCGGTCTCTGGCAGGACACGGAGGAGCTTTCCGGCCTTTGGCGCGAAGACGCCTGCTTCATGCCCCACCTCTCCGCCGCCGAACGCGACCGCCTCTATGACGGCTGGCAGAACGCCGTTTCCCATGCCATAGGATGGCATGGATAGGCGGCTCCTTCCACGCTTCCCGTCAACGCCTATACATCTAGGCATACGCCCCTTCTGCGAAATAAGGAAAACGCACATTCCAAGCTGCGAGGAATGTGCGTTATTTTTCTGCATAAAACAAGACGCTCGTTATGGATAACTTTTGTCTATGATGCTATGAAGATATTTCATAGAGTTCCGTAGGGAAATATGAGAGGAACTTGTGAGAAAAAACAGAAGATTATAATATATCCAAGTGGCTGGCGCAACGTGCAAAAATCTGAATAACAGGAGATGATGAAAAAAATGGATGCAGCAACATTGACGTTGATCGTTCTTGCGATCGCTGCCTTTTTCTTCGCCACGGAGATGATCCCTTTGGCTGTGACGGCGATGGGGGCTGCAGTCGCCCTGGGTCTTCTCGGCGTGCTGACGCCTGCCGAGGTATTTTCCGGACTTTCCAATTCCACCGTTGTGTTGTTCGCGGGTATGTTCGTGATCGGAGGCGCCATGTTCCAGACGGGGCTTGCCCAAAAAATTGGCGTCGAGGTCGTAAAGAAATCAGGGACCGATGAAAAACGGCTGATGGTCGCGCTCATGGTCATTACGATCGTCCTCTCGTCCGTATCTTCCAACACGGCGACCGTGGCCTGCCTCATCCCCGTGGTCATGCAGATTTGCGCCGCCGCGCGCCTGCCCGCCGCCCCGCAGCTCATGGCGCTTGCCATCGCGGCAAATGTCGGCGGCACGATCACCATGATCGGCACGCCGCCGAATATTTTGATGAGCGCAACCTTGGGAGCAAACGGACTGGAGCCTTTCGGCTTCTTCGAATTTGCCTGGATCGGAATCCCGCTCTCCATTCTCGGCATCGTTTACATGATCTTCATCGGGGATCGCCTCTGCCCCCACACGATGTCGGAAAGCGCGATGGACGACAAGAGTTCCGCCGCCCCGAAGGACACACGCAAGATGTTCATCTGCGCCTTTATCCTGATTGCCGTCGTCATCGCCATGGTTCTTGAAAAGCAGATCCATGTGCCCATGCAGACATCGGCCATCATCGGCGCGCTTGCCTGCGTGCTCACAGGGTGCATTTCCGAAAAGCAGGCATATCAGGGCATCGACTGGACCACGATCTTCCTTTTTTCCGGGATGCTCCCCCTCGCAAAAGCCATGGATACAAGCGGCGCCGGAAAGCTCATCGCGCACGGCGTGCTCGATCTGATCGGGACGCATCCGGCTCCCATGGTGATCGTCGTCTCCATGTTCCTCCTCTCCTGCGGTCTTACGCAATTCATGTCCAATACAGCCTCCTCGGCGCTGCTCGCGCCCATCGGGCTTTCCATTGCCCAATCCATCGGCGTTTCACCGTATCCCGTGCTCATGGCCATCGGCATCGCCGCATCGTGCGCCTTCACGACCCCTGTGGCAACGCCGCCAAATACCCTCGTGCTCGGGCCGGGCAAATTCCGCTTCATGGACTTCGTGAAAATCGGCGTCCCCCTCGCCATCCTCTCCCTCATCGTATGTGCCGTGATCATTCCGGTTGTATGGCCATTCTAACTGTACACCCGTCGGATTTTCATCGATAGAGCCATGTGGGCATAGCGCCTGAAAGGAGTTTCTTCTATGAAAAAAGAAACCTTGCTGAACCATTTAAAAACTTTTGATCCCGAGATTTTCACCTTGCTGCAAGAGGAGATCCAGCGCCAGCGCTATACGCTCTCTCTCGTGCCGAACAGCAACGCCATGTCCCCCTTTGCCTCTTATCTGGAGGGAAGCATCCTGGCAAACAGCACTTTCGAGACGCACAGCTCCGCGGCTTCCGGCTCAAGGCTTGAAGAACTCGCCATCAAACGTGCGCAAAAACTTTTCGGCAGCCGTCACGCTATCGTCCGTCTGGGCAGCATAGCCACCGCTTCGCGCGTCGTCTGCCTGGCGCTCCTAAAAGAAGGCGATCGCATTCTCTCCTTTAATCTGCGCAAAAAAGAACACTGCAGCGGGCTGAACTTCGGTTTTGAAAATTTCGGCCTCGACCCGAAGACGCAATCCATTCACTGGGATGAAGTCGCGCACATTGCCGAAAGAACAAAGCCGCGCCTCATCATCTTTTCCCCCGTCAGCTACCCACGGAATGCAGATTATCGCCGCCTCTCCGAAATCGCCCACGATGCAGGCGCCTACCTCTGGGTAGACATCGGCCAGAGCGTCGGCCTCGTCGCGGCCGGCCTGCTGCCGTCCCCCGTCCCCTTTGCCGACGTCGTGACCTTCCCAACGAACGATTCCCTGCACGGCCCCGACGGCGCTATCGTGCTCTCCACGCAGGAAATCGCCCGTGCCTTAGACGATACGGTCATCAATACAGGACATACCGCTCTGCACATCAATCACCTGGCTGCTCTGACCGTCGCCCTGCGCGAAGCCGGCACAGAGACGTTCCGCCGTTACGGCAAGCAAGTTCTCATCAACAGCAAGGAGCTTGAGCACACGTTTGAAAAAGAAGGCATTCCCCTGCTTTGCGGCGGTACGGAAACACACCTCGTGCTCCCCGCGCTCAGCCCAAAAATGCAGGAAATCGACATCACGGCCTACATGGCGCAGGCAGGCTTCCAGGTCAAGTCCGATAACATCCCCACGATGCAGGCGGAAGAATTCTTCCCTGCCCTTCGCCTCTCGAGCCTAAACCCGACCACCCGCTCCCTCAAGAGAAAAGATATGGCAAGCATCGGACAGCTCCTTGCAAAGGCGCTGAAAGACAAACTGTCCGACTCGGAGCTCGAGGCCACACGCAGCCAGGTTGCAACGCTCGTCATGAATCAGCCCATTTTCTCAGAGGAGTGGCTGACAACAGGTTCCACAGGCCTGCGCACCTTCTACAACAATTCGGACAGCAGCGCAGCACACGAATTCGCCTCCAACGAAAAACGAAATATCATCAAGAGTTTCTTCCACATCAGCGACTGAACAGACAAAAAAGCGTGCCAAGCGCGAAAAAACGGCAGAAAAATACCGCATCGCCCAAACAGCCATGCGGGATTTTCCACCCTGCACAAGATCCGGCGCAGATCTGCACCCCCATATGCCCCGTGGTCTCTTCCCTGCAAAAAGCGCCGCACATGCCAATGCCCGGCCGCTTCTTTCAGCGGCCTTCCTTCGGCAGGCGGCGCACCGTCATGACATAGGCGGCAGCAAGCGGCACGCAGGAGCCGAGCCAGGCCATCGGATTGCCCAGGGAGGCGCCGAGAAAGCCGAGGACATCGACGAGAAAGATACCGGCTGTCGCACGCATGATGAGCTCCATGACGCCGGCGACCGTCGGCACGATGGATTGACCGAGGCCTTGCAGCGTATAGCGGAAGATGAACAAAAAGGCCAGAATCCAATACGTCAGACCGTTCACGGTGAGGTAAAGCTGGCCGAGACGGATCGCCTCCTGCTCCTCCGCGCCGACGAACAGCTCCATGACCGACGGCCCTGCGACGATGATCAAAGCCCCGCCGACGATGCTGAATCCCACGGACATCCAGCTGCACTTTCGCACGCCGTCGCGGATGCGGCTGAACTTTCCCGCGCCATAGTTCTGCGCCGTATAGGCTGCCATCGCCGCGCCGAACGACATCATCGGCATCATGGCGATCGTGTCCACCTTCTGCGCCGCCGCGTAAGCCGCGACAGAAACAGGGCCGAGGCCGTTCAGCGCGACCTGCAGGATGACGGCGCCGAACGCGATGATCGAGGCCTGAAAGCCCATGGGCAGGCCGATTTCCAGATGCTCGCGCAAAAAACTCCACGAAAGGCGCCAATCATCTCGCCGCACATGGAGTTCGGGGACGCGCCGCGCGATGTAGACGAGGAAAATCCCCGTGGCAAAGGCCCACGAAACGACCGTCGCAAACGCCGCGCCCGGGATGCCCCAGCCGAACACGAGCAAAAAGAGCACCTCAAGCGCAATATTGACGGCGATGCCGATGCCGATGATGAGCGTCGGCATCTTGCTGTCGCCAAGAGCTCGCAGGATGTTCGCCGCCATGAGCGCACCCGTGGCGAAGATCGTGCCGCCGCAGATGATCGAAAAGAATGCCGTCGCGTTGTCCAAGAGTTCGCGCGGCGTGTTCATGACCTCGAGCAGCGGACGACAGAAAAAAAAGCCGACAACACTGAGCACAAGAGCTGTCGAAAGGGAGAGAACGGCACACGCCGCCGCACTCCTTCGGACGCCGTCTGCATCGCGCGCGCCGTAGCGCTGCCCCGTGCAGATGGAAAACCCCGAGGTCAGGCCGATGACGAAGCCCAGCAGCAAAAACATCAGGCTCCCCGTCGACCCCACCGCCGCCAAAGCCTCGATCCCGAGGAAACGCCCGACCAGAAGCGTGTCGATGAACGCATAAAGCTGCTGCATGATATTGCCCGCAATGAGCGGCAGTGTAAAAAAGAGGATGAGCCGCGCCGGGCTGCCCTCCGTCATATCTTTTGCCATACGTTACTCCAAATAGCGCGTCACAGCCGTGCGCAGGGATTCCTGCAGCACGGTGACCGAGACTGCAAGCGCCCCGGAAGAGGGCGCGAACTTCATATAATGCAAAATCGGGTGGCGGCTCGCCAGGTAATCCGTCGGATACGGTACGACCTCCATGCCCAGCTTCTCGTAGTTCAAAACGGCGCGGCGCATATGAAAGGCGCTCGTGACAAGAATCGGATGCGTCAGGCCCCGTTCCCTCAGCAGCGGCACGGAAAAAGCCGCGTTCTGCGTCGTATTCTGGCTCTCGCTTTCCACGATGATGTTTTCCTCCGGCACGCCGAGGCTCATCAGAATGCGCTTTGCCAAAAGAGCCTCCTTGCCGCTTTCCTGGAAAACCTGCCCGCCTGAAACAAGAATCGGCAGATCCAGCTTCCGGGAAAGGCGTACAGCCGTCAGAAGCCGCGCCGAGGGACTGGCCGTCAGCGCGCCCTCGCCGTCCACATCGGGCGCATCGGAAAAGGCGCCGCCGCCGAGCATGACGACGACATCTCCCTGCGGCGTCTCCGGCGGCGAATATACGCCCTCCAGGGATTCCGCCAATCGCTCCGCGACAAAGCCCGTGGAAAGAATATAGAAAACGAGCGTCAGGAGCACAATGCCCTTCGCTGCGAAGCGCTCCCCCCTTTTCCATGCAGCATAGGCGAGCAGGAAAAAGAGCAGGAAAAATATGCCGGGCGGCAGCACGAAGCTCGCGCCGAACTTCAAGAATTGAATCACCCTCGGCTCCCCTTTCCTTTTTCACAGCAAACGGCAAGCTGCACGCACAAACGTCCATTTCGCGGCCATTGTACGCCGCTTGAAAAGCGCTCTGCGCCTTCGGCTTGGCCTCTTGGACTTTCCTAAAAGAGGATTCTGGCAAGAATCCTCGAATAAGACAAGAGAAAAGAACAAACACATCCACAAAGGAGCGAACAACGATGGCTATTTTGAAAAGCAGCGCTGAAATCCGCAGGAACGCCGCCGGGGGCAAGGGCGAGGTCAACCTCGAGCACCTGCTCTCCAAAGATGAGATGAACGACAAATGCTCGACCTTTGCGCGCATCACTATCAAGCCCGGCTCATCGCTCGGCTACCACCAGCACAAGGGCAACAGCGAGACGTATTTCATCCTCTCCGGCCACGGAATCTACAACGACAACGGCACGGAAGTCGAGATCGGCCCCGGCACGATCACCTTCTGTCCGGACGGCGAATACCACGGCCTCTCAAACGAAAACGGCAGCGAGGATCTCGTCTTCATGGCGCTGATCATCAACAGCTGAACCCCTTGGACGGGCCAAACGGGCTGCGCTGCATAATCCCACGCCTCTGAGGCAGCCCCCATAAACGAATCCTTTCCGGCAAGCGTAAAAAAGCCCTCCCGTTCCCCCGCGGCCAAAATTTTCATCCGCGCGAAGCGCGTTTGAATCTCGGTCGGCATCCCGGGGGAACGGGAGGGCTTTCGCCTGCGGCATCCCGTGTTCGCGTTGGGCATGGCATCAGCGCGAGATCTGCACTTTCCCCTTTTTTACTTGCCGCAGAAATATTGATACGTTCGCTTCAGTCCGTCGGCGAGAGGCGTGGCAGGCTGCCAGGCCAATCCGCGCCGGGCGCGGCTGTTTGCAAGCATCGACTTGTAGATGTCGCCTTCCCTTTCCGGGCCATACTTCGGGATGATTTCCCTGCCGCGGATCGATGCGAGAAGCGATACCAACTCCCGGAGGCTCGTCTCCGTCTGCGTCGAAAGGTTGTAGGCGGCATTTGTTTCCTCCGTCTGCAGCGCGGCATAAATGCCCTGCGCGACATCGCCCGCATAGATGAAATCGCGCGTCTGCTCCCCGTCGCCATAAATCGTGATATCCCTGCCCTCGGCCACAGCCTTGGCAAAGATGCTGATGACGCCGCCCTCGCCGCCGTCTCCCTGTCGCTCGCCGTAGACGTTGGCAAAGCGCAGCACGATGTAGTCGAGGCCGTAAAGCCGGCGGTACATCTCGAGATACTTCTCCACTGCCAGCTTCGACAGACCGTAAAAAGACATCGGCGCCGTCGGCTGCGCCTCGCGCACGGGAAGATCGTCCTCCTTCACATCGCCGTAGACGGCCGCCGTCGAAGCGAAAACCACCCGGCCGATATTCGCGGCGCGCGCAGCCTCAAGCACATGCACCGTGCCGAGAAGATTCTCCCGCGCATCGAGCAGCGGATCCTTGATGGACGTATCGACCATCGTCTGCGCCGCAAGGTGCACAATCGCGTCAAAAGAACCCGCTGCAGCGACCTCGGGCAGCTTCGCATCGAGGATATCCATCTCGATGAACTTCACCTCAGGCGGCAGGTTCTGGGCAAGGCCCGTCGACAAATTGTCCAGCGCCGTCACGCGTTCCCCTTTTGCGAGCAGCAAGCGCACGAGATGCGAGCCGATAAAGCCTGCTCCTCCTGTCACAAGAATATTCAACTGCTGCACCTCCTTAACTGCTTTATTATAGACCAATCAACGAAACGCGTCAATCGCGCGCAGCGCCGCATCGTATATGCCCCGCTCCTGCCGCGGCGCATTTCCCATGGCAGAGAGGCACGAAGTGCCCTCAAGCCAGCTCGTCAAGATAGCGCCGCACGGCATCCTGCCAGGGCGGCAGACGCGAAAACCCCGCCGCATCCAGGCAGTCCTTCGAAAGCCTGGAATTCCTCGGGCGCACGGCAGGCGTCGGGTACTCCTCCGTCCGTATGGCCTTGACACGCGTCTTTTTCCCCGCAAGACGAAGCGCCTCAGCCGCCAGCTCGGCCCACGAGCAGACCCCCTCGTTCGTCGCATGGTAGACGCCGTACTTTTCCGTCCCGAGCAAATCGACGAGGAGCCGCGCCAAATCCTTCGTATACGTCGGCGAGCCGATCTGGTCACCGACAACGGAAAGTTCCTCGTGCGTCTCTGCGAGGCTCAGCATCGTCTTGATGAAATTCTTGCCGTTCTTGCCAAAAACCCACGAAATGCGCACGATGAAAAGCTCGGCAAGAGCGCGCTCCGCCGCCTGCTCCCCGAGAAGTTTCGAGCGCCCGTAGATATTCAGCGGCCCCTTCTTGTCATCGGGCTCGTAAAATCCCTCGCCGGTCCCCGGAAACACATAATCCGTGCTGATGTAGAGGAACTTGGCGCCGACCTCCTTCGCCGCGCGCGCAAGCTCGCCCGTCGCCGCCGCATTCACAGAGAGGCACAGCTCCTCTTCTTCCTCGGCCTTGTCCACCGCGGTATAAGCCGCACAATGCACGATGGCCTCCGGACGGTATGCTTCGACAAAACGGCGCATGGCGGGATAGTCCGTCAGGGAAAAATCCTCCAACCCCACACCCTTGGCCTCCATGCCCCGCGCCTGAAGTTCCCGCATCACATCGAAGCCCAGCTGTCCCGTCGCGCCCGTAACCAGTATCCCCATCATCGTTCCTCCATCCATTCTGCCGGCCTGCCCCAGCCCCTTCTTATGGCAAGTGCCGGAAGCCCCAGCTTCCGGCACCCTTTCCTTATATGAAATTCTCCATGCAAAGCGCAATTCCTGCCACAGCAGAAGAAATCACCAGACGCGCGGCACATGAAGGATGAACTTCGTTCCCCGTCCGAGATCGCTGTCCAGCTCAATGCGGATCCCATGCTGGTCAGCAATCCAACGCGCGATGGAGAGACCGAGCCCCGTGCCGCCCGGCGCATTCTTGTCCTTCGTGCGCGAGCTGTCCACGCGGTAAAAACGCTCGAAAATCTTCTCCTGGTTCTCCGGCGCGATGCCGATGCCGTCATCGGCGAGAGCGAGGATCATCTCGTCATCGCCCGCGAGCAGGGACGCCGTGATATGGCCGCCCCGCGGCGTGTACTTCATGCTGTTCTCCAGGATGATGCGCATCATATGCTTCATCAGAATCGGATCGGCATAGACCAGCCCCGGCTCATTTTCCAGCAGGCGCACCTCATGCTTCTTTGCGATCAGCGCCATCTTCTTGACGACGTCATCGACGACCGTGGCGAGATTGATGCGCTCCTTGTGCATGGCAAGCCGCTTCTGGTCGGCGCGCGCAAGGAACAGCAGCTTCTCGATCAGCCCCTGCATATCCTCTGCTTCCGAGCGGATCGCACTGAGCCCCTCTTCCAAAGTCTCCGGCTCATTCGCGCCCCAGCGGTTCAGCATATCGGAATAGCCGCGGATGACCGTCACCGGCGTCCTCAGCTCATGCGAAGCATCCGAAACGAAGCGTCTCTGCTGCTCGAATCCCTCCTGTATGCGATCGAGCATGTGGTTGAACGTCTGCGCCAGCTCCGTCAGCTCGTCCTTCACCGGCGGCACCTCAATGCGGCGGCTCAAATCCGTGACCTCAAGATCGCGCGCTGTCTGCATCATCGTGCGGATCGGGCTCAAGATGCGGCAACTGATGAAATAGCCTGCGCAAAGAGCCAGTATGATGCCGGCGAGATTCGTGATCGTCAGGATCTTCTGCAGCGTCGTCAGGAAGTGACGTTCCCCCGTAATCGTGCGGAAGAAATGCAGCACATACGTATGCCCGTTCTGGTTGACAATCACTTTATGATAGTAAAGATGCATATTGCCGATCGTCGAAACGAACATCGAATCGTTGGCCCAGAGCGGCGGATGCCAATCGATATGCTCCTCGACCATGCGGATCGACGGGTAATGCGTATCCGACTCATAGACGATCTTGCCGTCCTCGCCCTCCGTAACGCGCAGGACGACGCCCGGCGTCAGCAGGTCCTCCTGGTAAATGGAAAAGGCCAGGGGATGGCGCCGCCGCACATCCCCCTCTTTTTCATTGAAAATCTCCACACCGCGCGTGATGGCGCCGAGCACATGCTCCTCGGAGCGCATCAGCTCAATCTCTGCCTGATGGTAAAGAGAAAAATAAATGCCGATGGCCGTCACAAGGCTCGTGAAAACGAGCACAAAAACAAGCACCGACGCATAAATCAGCGTAAGCCACGTCGACACCCGCATGTGCCGGGCACTGCGCAGACGCAAGAGGCTGCGCCAAATACGCCTAGCTCTTGACCGCATAGCCGACGCCCCGTACCGTGTAGATGTACTTGTCGTCGAAGCGTTCGTCAATCTTTGCCCTCAGGTAGCGGATGTATACATCGACCACATTCGTGTCGCCCACATAGTCATAGCCCCAGACCTCCTGGAGAATCTGGTCGCGCGTCAGGACATTCGGCTTGTTGCGCAGCATGTATTCGAGCAGCGAATACTCCTTCTTCGTCAGCTCCACAAGCTCGCCCTTCACGCGCACCTCATAGCGCCCCGGATAAAGCACGAGATCCTTCACTGCCAGCACGCGCTCCTCGCGGTTGCCCTCCTCGTTTGCCCGATGCACGCGCAGCGCCGCGCGAATGCGCGCAAAAAGTTCCTGAATGGCGAACGGCTTCGTAATGTAATCGTCAGCGCCGATATCAAGCCCGCTGACCTTGTCCTCCACATCATCCTTCGCCGTCAGCATGATGATCGGCACATCGCTGATCTCGCGCACACGGCGGCAGACCTCGAGTCCGTCCATCTCCGGCAGCATGATATCGAGAAGCACGAGATCGTAATGATCCTGCACAATGCGCTCATAGGCGCGGCGGCCATTATCCTCCGCCTCAGTCAGGAAGCCCTCGTGCTCAAGCTCCATCTGCAGGAAGCGCGCAATGCGCCTCTCGTCCTCCACAATAAAAATCTTCTGCGGCTCATCCGCCTTCGCCAGTTGATCCGTCATGCCATTTCCTCCTGTCATCTATGCCTCGGGAAGCATCTGCTCCATGCCTATGCGATCCCAGTATCCCCCAGCTGCTCCTGCATCATCGCCAGAAAATTTCCGGCAGCCGCGGAAAGCGGCCTGTCCTTCTTCCAGGCGATTACCGTATGCGTCAAAATCTCCGGCTCAACGAGCCTCTTGCAGACCATCTTCTCATCCGTCAAAAGACTGCGCGCCGAAAGCGGCAGAATCGCCACGCCCAGCCCCGCCTTCGCCGACAAGACATCCTGCACGATGCTGTCGCTCAAACAGATGATATCCGGCTCAAACCCCGCCTTGCGGCAGGCTGCAAGGAACACCGCCTGCCAGCGCAGCGGTATGATGACGGGCATATCCTCGAGCTCTTCCAGGCGCACTACGTCCGCCGCCTCACCGCATGGCGCCTCCTTCTGCAGAAGCACGGCCAGCGGCTCGTTGGCAAGAACGAGCGAAGCGTAGCCCTCGTTTTCCACCTCCGTGCGCGTAATGGCGATCTCGATGATGCGGTTGTCCAGAAGCTCAAGGACACGGGCCCCCTCCGCCTCAAAAACGCGGAACGTCACGCCCTTGTAACGCTCGTGGAACGCCGCCAGAAGCCCGGGCACGAGATTCGCGCCCGAGCTCGTGATCGTGCCGATGCGCACCTCGCCCGCCGAACCCTCGCCGACATCCTGGATCTCGCGCACCGTGCCGTCCACAAGCCCCAGGATATGCTCCACGCGTCCCTTGAGAATACGCCCCGCTTCGGTCAGGCGTATGCGGCGGCTGCCGCGTTCGAAGAGCTTTACGCCCAGCGCCCCCTCCAGTCGCTTCATCTGCCTTGAAAGCGCCGGCTGCGCCACATCGAGCCGGCTCGCCGCATGACTGATGTTCCCTTCCTCCACGATCGCATAAAAAGCGCGCATATCCTTGATTTCCATGCTCTTTCTCCCTCTCGGCGAAACGCTCTGCCCTCCAGGATTCTCCCGAAACATCCAACCGTCCGATCACATCCCAGATCCAGCCGCACCATAACAAAAAAGAAGCAAAGCAACGCCGTTCTATCCCCTTTTATTATACGAGCGACGCTTTCCCATGGCAAATGAATTTCCTCTTAGGAAATCTATGGATAAAAGAACATCCGTCTTCCCCCTGATTCTAACGATGCACCTTCCAGGTCGAGATTTTGCACACCCCTAGCAGCAAAACTGGACACGGAAAACTGAAGATCGGACATACCTTCTTTGCAATGTCAGACACCAAAGACCATCGCCATATTCCCTCGAAAAGGGCAATCCCAGCACCAACAAGAATCACATCCTTCATTTTCGGGAGCAATATTCTTGTAGAGCCTTATCGATTATGTTATCATTAAATTACTTTGTGATAGGTATAGGGATATATAGGGACATCGAATATTTAGCGAAGTGCCGAGCGACTCTGTCGTCGCTGTCCTTTCAACAGGAGAATTTATCAAATTTACAAGCATCGCTTGCATAATTGATAAATGGGGGAGCATATATGCAACGGCTGGTTTTTCTCCTGGGGTTTTCGTGGGACAATAACTGCAATGGGAGGAATTGGCGGGACAGTAAGAGTATCCTCTTCTGGGATTATAGGAGAAATCCAAGGCGGTCCCAACGTTCAACTAGGTTTAACTCTTGGCTATACATGGTACGTTGGACAGATAGGATAACATCATGAAAAACAAATTGCGAATACTCCCAGCTTTTATTATTCTAAGTTGGATTATTGTGCTCCTCGTAACGGGAATAGGGTATCGCCTTTTCTTCCAAGAAGAGCGTAATCTACGGATACATGATCTAGAAAATCAGCTTAATACAATTCAGAAGTTAGACGAATATCACTCAGCTCTCCCTCGTGTTGGTGCGAGCAGAGCACTCATCGCAATCTGTGTTGGGAAAAAATTCTATGTACCTCAGGGTAATGAAGCTTTTTTCCAACACTCATAAAAAACCTACAAGAAGATGGTTGGAGGGTAGATGATAGCGAACTTCATGGAAAAATCCCATCCTTGTCGGCTCAGAAAGGAATATACAAGATCGTCATAGGTGCTCTTTTTAAAAATGCTCAATATAATTGGAAAGCAACAATCTGCTATGACGATATATTCGAGAAGCTAAGTTGGTAGTTTGTTCGCAGGGAGCAACGGCATCCAGCGTAGGTACAGTCGCCACTCCGACAGTTGCTGCTGCAGAAGCGACTATCGCGTTACATGGTGGAACAACTTTTCCCCTATTTCATATAAGGTTATCCCCAGCCTTTCCATGCCTGCCAAGGGCAATGCAAATAGCACGACGAAGTCTGCCGTTGCCGCAGGAACCATCGACATCCGCGAGAATCCCGTGAAAAAACTGGACAAGTGAACGTATACAAGCGGGGCGAATACGACGGCGTCCAGGCGATTGACGGTTTTGATAATAGGGAAATACTGATGGAGATATTCTTGGACAAGACTATTTTCATATCGTACAAACCACTAGTATTTCCCTATAAATACTGTGGGGGAAAATTTATGTTAAGTATACGCATTTCAAAATATAATCCTCAAAGAAGAGACGAAAATGGAAGATATGGAGAAACTACATGGACTTCTTTTTCAGATATTGGAAATTTTTTTGGGGAGCATTTGTTTACATATGAAGAATATATTCAATATGAAAATAAATATATTTATGTATTGACCTCGTTATATAAATTATCTCCGAATAATTATTTTATTATAAAAAACCTAGAACTTTATCACAAGGATACAGATTGCGAATTTATAGAAGGTATGAAGATATACAATACTAGTGTATTCGACTCATTAATACGAAATGTCTTAAGAGAGCATCTTTGGTGTAAGCTGTATAATGATTATCTTGAGATTCATTTTGGATATGATTATTATGTATATGTTATTTTCAAACAGGATATGAATCGGAAAGACATTAAAGATTTCTGTCAAGCAATTTTTATTCAGGGACTTTTTGTAGAAGAAATGCTATCGCCTTATAGCAAAATAAAAGATTCTTAGGAAGAGATAACATACAATATAAAACATCTTCGATAAACAGAAGATCGAAGAACAGCAGGAACTTGCCGCCTTCGGTGAAGAAGCCTTCCGCCTTGCCCATAACCTCCCCGACGACGGCAGCGGCCGGAAAATCGCCGTCCATGCCATCATCGGCGGCATCATGAGCCGGATTACAGGTGCCGGCTTTGCTTCTAGAGTCATTGGCGCAGGCGTAAACGAGGCCATTATCGGCGAGATCAAGAAGATCAAGGATCCTGGCACTGCACAGATCGTCAGCGCGATTGTAGGAGCTGCAGCAGCCAAATATGAAGGGAGTAAAGATGATTTTTGAAAAGAACATTTTATTCTTATATTTGTTTGTATGGTAGTTTGTGTCTGTTTATCGCGTGTGCGATTGCATTGACCGCTTCCGCTATATTGTCGGTTTACGAAGAAGATTCTGTTAAGAAAGATGGTTGGAATGAATATATTTCCCTTTATCAAGCGCTCCCTTTACCTGAAGCATCACAAATTATTGAATTCAAGATCTTTGATAAAGCAAGTATACCGTTCGATATCACCATAAAATATACAAGTGCAAAAAGCTATGAGGATGAACTGAAACAGTATTTACCGGTGCTCGAAGAATATCAAATGATAGAAATCATGCAAAAAGAGGCTCAATATGAATGCACGGATAAGAAAAGAATTATACACTTTTCATTGGACAGGCAAGATACAAAATATGTTCTCAGGCTTTCAAACGGAAGTTGGTAAAAAATGAATAGACCTGTTATAAAATATTCAATCTGTGTTGCAGGGATGGGATTCTTGCTCTTTTGGCTATGGGGCTATTTCTATCATCCGCTGCACTATGGTGAGCATACGGATCAGGATGAGGCCACACTGGCTTATGCTCTGCACGATTTAACTGAAATTCAACAGTGTGATATTATCAACATACAGAAGTCCACTTATCTGGGAGGCGGACGCGCTCTTGCCATCGAGGTGCAAGGAGACTTTAAAGATGCTTTATCTGCCGATAAAATGGCGGAGAATGGCTGGAGAAATATAAAAACAACCGCAAACTCTCTATCTGCCGAAAAAAAGAATTATTGCATAGAAATACAACAAAAGAAAACCCGATATATGCTGATAATCACTGCAAGAAAATAGCGGCGGCATCATGAGCCAGATTACAAGCGCGGGGTTTGCTTCTGGTGTAATTGCATAAGAGTCAACGAGGCCATTCCTGTCACAGTTAGTGGTACAGTTGGTACGATATTAGATTCCAATGGGATAATGTTTGGTAGCCAAGATATGGTGGACAAACTGTCTGGAGTAAGCATAGGTTTTGGTATTGGCGGAGGGATAAGCATATCTCTAAGGGAGGAATAACGCATGGACAAACAGATGGTGGAAGTACTAAACAATATTCACTTTGCAGAGAGATATCAAGCTCTACGCACACAATATTCTTTTGATCTAAAAGAGAGCTTTGCAACCTATGATAATTCGTATGTTTTGGCGATGCTTCGAGAGATAGGTTATGCATCTGTAAAATATTGGAGAAAAGAGAACTTTTTCCAAGCAAGAAAAAAGGGCAACATATATGAATTTAGATATCATATACGTATAAAGTATGGTATTGCTGAATTGATGTGGTATGTTATGAAAAATAATAAATATTATGAAGGGGATACTTTTCCAAATTTAGAATACGAACTGTTGAATCTGGAAAATAGAAACCACCTGCCAAATTTCCGCAACTATGAAGACCTCCGAGGAATTCTCACAATAGCATTTCAGATGTGTGAAGACATGACAGCTGAGTTTTTGAAAGTATATGGTGACTCCATCGGATAACACTCCCCCCCTTTATACTCCTCTTTGGCAACTAAGAGAGAATCTATTTAACCCAACAGCCATCCATACCATTCTTTCAGACGACATTTATTTCTTTCAAGGGAAAAGGCTTCTTGCAAATTGGGCCTATGGAAGGGTGCCAGACGAATGAACACCATTTGGATAAAGCATGAGAAATTATGCAAAATACTTATTGCCTTGACCTTTATATGCCTGTTTATTGGAATAGGAAGAGTGTTATTTCCATATTACGCGCAACAAACAAAATTCTCCGGCAGTATCGTTGGTTGGTATTGGAATACCGAGCGAATTCCACGTTTTATCATCAAGGATCCCAATCATTTAGAACGCGAAACAATTTTCGACGTTTCAGATATAGTGCCAGAAGGTTTCTTTCTGTCCTTTGTCGCGCTCACAAAGGAAGGCCTGTATTTTCGTCTGATAGGAACAAGAGAAGAAACATATTCACGAATTCCTCAAATCATGTGCTTGACTGAAAAAGATTTACGACAAGTTCCTGTTATATGGCCAGACACGACAGACGATCTGATTTCTAGCAGACTATATGTATATCCTGATAAATTTTATCTCCTCTTCGCCTCAAAGGATCGTAGCCTTCCGTATAAAGTGTATTCTATCCCTAAAGAAGGCGGAGAAGCTAAAGAAATCTATGATGATCTAAGCATGCGATCCTTTGGGGATGATATCAGTCAAAAGGATGGCGCCCCCCTGCAATACAAGGATGGCCTCATCTGCATCCGACAGAATGATTCTGTCTTGGTATTCGTAAACGATGAAGGCGAAGAGCCTCTATTTCCTTTGCCGGTCGGAACAGCGAAACTTCTGAAGGGCTGGTATGAAGAAGGCAAAAGCATCTTGCTTTGGAGCCGTGACCCGAATTACGCTGTTGTTGTCAATTTGCAGGGAGAAGTATTGTTTGAGCTGTATCGATCGTGGTTCTTGAGTTCAAGCTGTTGGGATGTGCATGGAAATGCGACCAACGGAATCTTGTTCACGGAAGCATCCTTAGTGGATTTTGGATATTTTCCTGGATTCTACGCGCTGGATTTTTTCCGTAAAGAGCGGGTTCGGCATTTTGACTCTGGCATCTACGATACACGCACAGGCAATATGATTCCGCTTTATTGGAAAAACCAGATTTCTCCCACGGGTTGGTCTAAGGTAGATTATGATCCAGATTTCTTTGAACGACTGCTTGCGTCGGCAAAAAGAAATCGTGCTGTCCCTAGCATAGTCGACAAGCAATAAGATTGAAGAACAGCAGGAACTCGCCGCCGTCTTCGGTGAAGAAGCCTTCCGCCTCGCACATAACCTGCCCGATGACGGCAGCGGCCGAAAAATCGCCATCCACGCCATCATCGGCGGCATCATGAGCCAGATCACGGGTGCTGGCTTTGCTTCTGGTGCGATTGGTGCAGGCGTAAACGAGGCGATCATCGGCGAGATCAAGAAGATCAATGTCCCGGCACCGCACAGATTGTCAGCGCGATTGTAGGTGCTGCAGCAGCCAAAGCTGTCGGCGGCAATGCAGGAGCAGGAGCAAGTGCGGCGGCGAGCGGGACGAAAAATAACTTATTGACAAAGGCGCAATTCCTGGAGAAAGAACGTCGGCTGCGAGCCGCTACAACGGAAGCTGAAAAGGAGGCAATCGAGCAGGAATACCGCAAGATTGATGAGGAAAAAGATCGGCAAGATGACGAAGAGGAAGAGCGCCTAACAAAAGAAGGAATCCTCTCGCCCGATGAAATTGCCGATATTATCAACAAGAAGAATACCGATTATGTCACCTTCGACGGACTGCAACAAATTCGTTTAGGCAGGATTTTAGTTACACCTTCGGATATAGCTCAACCTCTTCTCGATGGAAGTGCGGGTTTTGTCGTTGCTGTAGATAACAATCTGTCTGGTGGCATCGGACAGAGCCTCTATCAAGGTTGGACGGGGCACCGTATCGACAATCGAAATACCACCACCTATCATCTCTTCAAAATCATTGGAGATAGTGTAACTGGCGGCATTGGCTCATGGGGAATCGGTACGGGAATATCAATGGGGGCCGGTGGACTTATAGCCGCCCCGGAAACAGGCGGACTATCACTTTCTATATCCGCTGAAGGCGCTGCCCTTGCAGGATATGACCTCGTAGTAACAAAAAATTCGCTGGACAATATGCAAAAGGATACGAGGCAATTTATCGAATCCTTGGATAATAGCGCAAAAACGGATTTGAAAGGTGGTGACAAAACCCCATCTGGTGTCGAGCTTTCATATCATGCAGCTAAACAAGCGAATGACAGGAATTTCACTCTCAAGAATATTGATGACATTATCTTGAACAATAAGAAAACCCGCAAAAAGGAATTTCATCCAAACGGTGAAATCCGCTGGCGTTACCAAGACAAACGAGGGAATACCGTCATTACTAATGAATACGGCACAAGGGTTATTACGGTATGTTCCCATCCGGCAAGTGTAAACAATGAAAAATATATACCAAAGAATTAGGAGTGACGCAGTATGAACAAACATATGATTTTTGATAATCCACCGATTTCTTACGATGTCGTGGACGGTGTGGATTTGGAGCTACGAGACCTATTCTTTTGCCACCCTATGATAAAAAATCATACGTGGTGCATTGAGGATAAGATTTACAAAATAACGATTGAGCTGAAAGAGGGCGATAAGTCAAAATGCGACTTGGCGCGGGAACTCTTTTTGTATCTGATTTCTACGATAGGATATAGAAGTGGAGGCAGATATTCTATCGTGGAAAAGGAAAGTGGGCTCTTTTGCGAATTTGTGACATATGGAGAAGAATGTGAGGATTACACAGGATTCTATTTTCAAGTAACTTTCACATGATTTTACAAAAAACATACTGAGATGTCCTATTTAAATATCTAAATAAAAAACTGTACGGTAAAATCCGTTCAAACGAACTATTTCTAAAGATCGGAGCGATGATTCTTATGTCTGACCTTAAACTTTTAGATGAAATAACTGTCTCTTATGATGTGGCGAGCGATGTAGCAGAAAAACTAGAGACATTTCTCTCTGCAAGTAATGAAATTAGTCAGTATCATTTTATAATCGAAGAAAAAATATATAAAATAGTTATCGAAATGAATGTTACTACGTTCCATTGGGCATATGCAGGAGATATTCTTTCTGAACTCATTTCTCTCATGTCTTACAAAGCTGGGGGAAGATACTTTCTCATTAAGCGACAAGAGGATTTTTATGGTGAATTCTTGACATATGATGAGGAGCATAAAGGTTTATATTTCCAATTAACCTTTAAATTTCCCAACTAAGCCATTTTTCAATCACTGCAGCAACCTACGAGGAGAAGAACACATCGACAGGCTTCAACCTCTCCTGGAGCATGAACCAGATGCTCGACCCGGCCGGCTCCGACAAAATCCTCCGCTCCTTCTCCAAGCCCACGTTCGGTGCATCGGTCAGCAAGGGGAGCCTGGAATCCTACTACCGCAGCGCACATGAGCAGACAGGCCTCTTCGCAGGGAAAGACGGTTTCGACATCTACGTCGAGAAAAACACCGACCTCAAGGGCGCGGTCATTGCAAGCGAAGCGGATGCGGGAAAGAACCGCCTCAGCACAGGGACGTTCTCTTTCAGCGGTTTGGAGAACGGTGCGGACTACAGCGCGAAAGACTATGGCATTTCCGTGCAAACGCAGCGGAAAAAACATCTGACGGGAAAAGTAAATTCGGAAACGGGTGAACTTGAAGCAACCGAAGTTCAGGAGCTGAATATCCACCCTTCCGTTTCCATTCCTCTTCGCGGACATGCAAGCAGCACAACAAAATCCGCCGTTGCTGCAGGAACCATTGACATCCGTGAGAATCCTGGACAAGATATTTCCGCCCTTAACCGAGACATGCAAAATACGCTCAATGAGCTGGACAGAATCTTTCATAAGAGCGACATCAAAGAAAAACAGGAATGGATCGGTGTCCTTTCCAGCGAAGGCTATCGGATGATTGGCGACTATAGCCTTTGGCGTTATAAGGAGGCCATCAAGGAAGCCGCAAAACACGAGAAAGGCTCAGAAGCGTACAAGAAAGCCATGAAAGAGGCTGGCCGCTGGCAAGACGGCGGAGCCTACAAGACCATGCTCCACGCCTCCTTCGGAGGGCTTCTTTCATCATTTTCCGGAGCGAGTTTTGCTGCCGGAGCCATAACCGGAACCGTAAACGAGCTCATGCTCAAAGAGCTGCAGAACATCAAAAGTCCCGAACTCAAGCAGGCATTCAGCTTGATCGCAGGCGCAGCCATCGGCAAAATGGCGGGCGATTCGCCATGGACAGGAGCCGCAATCGCAGAGCAGGCAACACAAAACAATTTCCTGATCCATGAATATCAGGTCAAGATGGCATACGCCTTAAAAGAAGCATTGGATAGCGGCGATCATCAGCGCATATTGAATGTCGTGGCATATTTCGCGGCATTAAGCTCGTACTCTATGAAGCATCCCACAAGAGCGGAGCAATTTGATTGGGATTTATTGAGAGGCCCGATCGAGCCTCTTCTGCTTGAGCAACTGATGCGAATCGACAATCCCAATGATTCGATTCATGCCAGCGATATGATCAATGATGTGCTGAACCGAATTGTCACAACCACATACGGATGGGAAGCGACACTTCTTACAAACCGATATCTTTCTCGACTGGAAAATGGATTTTATCAGTATGATGGATTTACCATACCGGATGAGGCTTTTCGCCATTTAGAGAGGGAACAACCCGGGCCTCTGCAGAAGATCTATTTGCAAGAAATGGCCAAGCTGGCTGCAACCGAGCCGAAGAAATATGTGCAGCACGTCTATCAGAACGGAGGATATTGGAACGACAGCGGCATTTTAGTAGACAACGGAGAGGAACGCCCCTATTTCCTCCAGCGAGGAGACTACGAATATCAATACAACAATGCGGAGATTATAGGGTATGCTGCTGACGGAACACCGATGATTGAGGCGGCTGCGGGGACAGACATGAATGGTGATCCGGTGATGAAATCCTATCCGGTTTGGGGCCTTCCGAAACGTGCATATTATGAAACCGTAATGGGATCGCAAGCGTCTAATACTGAAACTGAACCCGCAATGACGGGAACACAGGCGATATCAAATCCCTCTCAGCCCCCGATCGCTAACGCTGTGCCTCCTACGAAAAATCTCCCCAATAGTATTGACATAATTGTTTGGAAACCGTCAAAAGGCAATAGTCCCCATATTGCCCTCCGTGAAAATTACGACGGCAAACGGAAGAACAATCAGGAACTGCATTTCGGCAACTATGGGAGCGAAAAAGCTCTGCCTATAGGTATTGGATCTGGTCGTGTTTTATCTGTCACATCAGATGAACCCATCCAAACAGCTTTAAAGAATGGAAAAGCGTATAAATATGACACTATTACAGATACAGAAAAAATAGCGAATATTATCGAACGCAAAGATGATTTTCTAGAGCGGTATACAAAAGAGGATCAAAGTAGTTTACGCTCCGCAGTAATCGAAGAACATGGAGGAGAATATATTCATGTGTATCGCCCTGACGACGGCTATATCAATTATTACCTTTTAGGAAAAAACTGCCTTTCTTTTGTAAAAGATATCATTGGTGATAATAGTGAAGCTTTGAATCATTTTAGTGATATCTCGTTTTTTGACATAAAACTATGGAAGGATAAATAAATGGAGCAACAAAAAAATGTGTTGTGGATAGCACATCGAACTTCCATCATTATCTATATGGCGCTGGCATATTATATTTTTTGTGATGTTTTTGGAGGTCTAGCCCTTTTAGCATGGTGGGTAGGAACCATATTGCCTTTTCCATCAATAAATTTTTCATATTCTTTAGTAGGATTAACAATGATTGCTTCTGCTATTCTAACAACTCTGCCGCTTATACCTATGACACAAAATGTACAAAAAAAGCAGCTATGGCTTTGTACGGCTCTCACTTATACTTTCATATGTTATATCTACGCTGTGGTATTTACAGAAGATTTATGGACAGCACTTATAAGTGAGCGGGCAGGTGTTTTATTATATCTATTAGGTCAGTTAGAACTCCTATTTCTCTTACGAAAAGCATGGCAAAAAATACGAATTTTTATACTATTAGCTGATATTATATTTCTTATAGGATTTGTAACCTTTTGCGGCGGAGGGATGACGTTTAACGTAAATCACGTAACAGTTTCCATTTTGGTTAAGTTTTTGAAAATCATAACCGGTCTATAAAGACAGCTTTATCAAACGAATGCAGCTGCCAGTCAGCACGATTTCTAAAAGAAAAGGGTGTTTTATGTCAACGAACAAAACATCTGTGATCCTCCTCGCATCCCTCCTCGCACCCCTCCTCTCCCTCTCTGCCGGCACGGCTGTCGCCGCCCCTGCACAGCAGGAGCAGCTTGACCAGTCGCGGGCGCAGGAGGAGGCACGGCAGGAGCGGCTCGGCGAGGAGCGTGTGGAGACGATTGCCGCCCCTCCTCCTTCTACGGATCTTCCTGCAGATGAAAGCGTCCGATTCCACATCTCTCAGATCACGATTGAGAACCGGACGGAGCGGTTTCACTTCCTCGAACGCATCGCTCGTCCCTACAAGGATAAGGAGCTGTCTCTCAGCGACATCAACAAGCTCATCCATACGATGAATCCGTCTCTCATGGCTCGTGGGTTTTCCACGAGCCGTGTTGTTGTGCCGGAACAGAATCTCTCATCCGGAGAGCTCGTCTTCCTCGGTTATCCCATCTGGTGGAGCGACATGCCGATGCCTGTCTACACCTTCCTCGATCGGGAGAATTTCGCGGGCAAGATCATCCTGCCGTTCTGCACACATGAAGGGAGCGGACTCTCCGGCACGGATCGCACGATCGCCGATACGACGAAGACAGAGGTAAAAGACGGCTTTGCTCTCGCAGGACACATCGCACAGAACTCGCCCGATGATGCACGATCAGCGCTCTACGAGTGGATGGAAAAGCAGGGCTATTAACTGCTTGATTTGCTCGTCGAGATATCGTAAGGTAATACTAAAGGAAACAAAGAAAAATCATACGACTTTTGCAAAGGGGAATTTCAATGAAGAAGAATCTTGCAGATAAGCCCGCACTCTTTCCCATGCCGGTGCTGATGGTCGCAACATACGATGAGAATGATACGGTGAATGTGATGAACGCAGCGTGGGGCATGATCAGCGATATGGACAAGATCACGCTCTTCCTCGACGAGGGACACAAGACGACGGCGAACATCCGAGCCATACGCGCCTTCACGGTGAGCCTTGCCGATCAGGCACATATGGCAGAGGCGGATTTCTTCGGGATCGCGACAGGAAACAAGATGCCGGATAAATTCGCGCGGACGGGACTGCATGCGACGAAGAGCGCACATGTGAATGCGCCCATCATCGAGGAATTCCCTGTGGTGATGGAGTGTGCGCTCTTGGAAATCATCGAGACGGAGCATACCTTTGCCATCGTCGGGCAAATCATGAACGCACAGGCAGAGGAGAGTGTGCTGGACGCGAAGGGAAACGTGGAGCCGGCAAAACTGAACGCGCTCATGTTCAACCAGTTCCAGAAGGCCTACTACAGCATAGGTGTGCAGATCGGCAAGGCGTGGAATGCAGGCGCGTATCTGATGAAAAAAAGTGAAAGGAGTCTCTGATGGCAGTAGAAAATGTAAAACTCAGCAATGGCGTAGAGATGCCGCTCGAAGGGTTCGGTGTGTTCCAAATTCCCGATCTTGCGGAATGTGAACGCGTGACACGCACGGCAATCCAGAGCGGTTATCACCTGATCGATACGGCGGCCGTGTACATGAACGAAGAGGCAGTCGGTGCAGCAATAGCAGCGTCGGGCGTAGCTCGTGAGAAACTTTTCGTCACAACAAAGCTTTGGGTACAGGATATGTCCTACGATAGAGCAGACGCAGCGTTCGAGACTTCACTGAAGAAACTCGGGCTGGACTACATCGACCTCTATCTTCTCCATCAACCGATGGGCGATGTGTTCGCTGCATGGCGGCGTATCGAGGAGCTTTACCGTGCGGGACGGATACGCGCTATCGGCGTGTCGAACTTCTACCCCGCTCCGCTTGCAGATTTCTGCGAGACAGTGGAGATAAAGCCGATGGTGAATCAGGTGGAGCTGCACCCATTCTTTCAGCAGGAGACGGCACTTGCGAACATGAAGCACTACGGTGTCCATGCACAAGCGTGGGGGCCGCTCGCCGAGGGAAAGCACGGCATCTTCAGCCATCCCGTGCTGACAGCGATCGGGGAGAAGTATGGAAAAACAGCGGCGCAAGTGGCACTGCGCTGGAACACCCAACGCGGCGTTTCCATCCTGCCGAAGTCCGTACACACAGAGCGCATCGAGGAGAATCTTGCCATCTGGGATTTCACCCTTACGGATACGGATATGACGGAGATTGGAAAACTCGACCTCGGTCATAGTGAGATCGTCGATCACAGCTCCCCCGCATTCGTACGATTCCTGCACGAGCGTAAGATTCACGACTGAAATATGTAGAAAAGGTTGCTGCTCAAGGAAATACTTCTTTGAGCAGCAACTTTTTCTGTGATGCTATGATTTTCCTGCACCTTCGATCTTTATCCTTCAACAGCCCCCTCAATCCCGTCCTTCTCGCCCGCCTCTACGACCATGCCAGGAAGGAGTTCTCCTATGGCTTCCGCATGCTCACGCTCTGCTGGTCGGATGGCAATACGCTCCTGCCCGTCAGCCATACGCTGCTCTTACCGAGAATGCGATCTGGGGGAGCTGTTCTACCTATCTGTGGATGAGTTGCCGGATGTGTGCTTCGTGGAAGCCATGCGCCTCCTTTTGCTGCTGTTTGTTGAACGGCTCCAAGAGAAGCCTATGCTGGATGAAGGGGAGATACAGGGACAGCTGCAAGGCTTCTTGAAAGAGTTGCCTGCCCTATTGTCGCAAAAACTACGAAAATGTGCATAGAAGGCGTGTTTTCTTTGGTATAAGGCCTTGGTTTTCAAGGTCTGTGGAATATTTTTGATGTGCGAAGTTTGAGTTCTATACTTTTAAATGTATACCTTTATCTCTTAAATTTTCTATGCAATCAGCCAGATATTCAATATTATGCTCTTTGTAAATTGGACTGCCTATAATTTCCTCTTTAAGATTATCGTACTTTTCTGCTGTCCTTCCTCTGTAATTTTTATCTTTCCATTCCGCAGAAACATGATATCCTCTTTTTTCCATCTCCTCCATAACCAACATATGGTAAATAAAAAGATGATACGGGGAATATGTAAACACATAGTCCACAGTTTTATGTTTCTTTTTCCATCCATTGCCCCTCAGAGCACAACATTCCCTATGTTGTCCAAGAAGCTGATTTTTGGGCAATAAGTGGATAAGTTTTTCATGCCATAGTCTCATATTGTTCTCCTGTTAACAAAGTTGATTTTTCTAAGGAAACGCTGATAAACCACGGATAATAAGGCGCGCGTTCTGCCCGCATGAAACATCCTCTTCACGATCAGAAACGGATGCTCCACTTTGCTGCGAACCGAGGCTTTCGCATGTTCGATCTGCCGTTCCCAATTCGTTCCTTTGTATTCTTTCGTCATGCGGTTCTGTGAGGGTCTTTTGGCAATCCGATAATCCACGTCTGAAAGATCGGGTTCTCCCGTATTTCCGTGCGCTTTTCCACACCGAGATGGCCGGAGTCTCCATAGCCCGTGCGGTCATCTTTGCGGATCAGTTCATGGATCTTTGCAATGTCGTGCACGTTGGCAGATGTTGCCGTAATTGTATGGACATAGCCGGTGCCGGCGTCCGCACCGGAATGGATCTTCATGCCGAAGTACCACTGATTCCCCTTCTTCGTGGAGTGCATCTCAGGATCGCGGGACTTTGTCGCATTCTTGGTCGAACTCGGCACATGGATGATCGTTGCATCCACAATCGTACCGCCGTGCATATGGATTTGCGTGTTTGCCGTTCTACCAAGGTCAAGATGACAGGTTTGCTTCTTTGTCGCCCCACCACCAGATCAATCTCCCAATGCCCAAATTCTTTCCTTTGGTTCACTTGTTCCGGGCGCTCTTCTATGCTTTTGCCTGCCCGGTTGTTCCAAGCAACTTTTCGCACTTTGCGCACGGCTTGTTTCGCCGCTTTCTTTTTCTGCAGCAGGTCTTTGTTGCTGATTCCTCAGTTGCTCTGTTAAACCCAATGCCCGCTCACGCTCAATGGTTCGCTTGGAGTACCCCATACGCTCGGCAATCTCCTGCGTTCTCATTCCTGCATTGAAATAAGCCTCCAGATGATACCGATCTTTTTCCGTAAGTTGTTTCCATTTGCGCTTTGACGTGGTAGAATGAATCTGTTCCATTTTGGTTCCCTTCTTTCAGTTGCTTTTGGTGTTCAACTAAAGTTTAACTGAACAGTTTCCAAAATGGAACTTTTTGCGTCAATTTATTTTACAACTTCCCACAGGTATGTGTAAGATTTTCTCGTGGGAAAAATGCCCCCTTGATGCGTCTACCTTCGCGGCATAGTCATTTTTTGTCTTTACGCAAAGCATTTGGACTATTATCTAAGTGCACTGCCATCCGTGCACTTATCGTAATCCTCTCATGTCGTACACCTTCTGTTTTTCCACATAGAATACACGAATCTCATTTTCCTATTTCAGATACTCCGTCCGATTCTGTACCACCCGTACATTCTGACGAATCAGCGTTTCAAGGCGCTCTGCTAAACCTATAGTGTATTCGATGTTAGTCGTTTACCCTTTGAATGTTTTCAAAAAATTTCTCTCCAAATCCCTACACGCTCACTTCTGTCCCATCCCGAAACATCACCGTCATGCCCTTACCCACAGTCACGCACTCTACCATACTCGCCCAAATCTGGCTGTCGAACTCCTCCACAGTCTGGGTCTGATCTTTGAGCGTCTTGAAATCACCGCTTGCCACACACTTCAATTCATTTTATAATTGATAATAAATTTCACTATTTAGGGGGAGGATTTCCTATGGAAAACACAAGCCCTATGCGGCAGCTATGGCGGCTTGCCGCTGCGGAGCATGGGCGGCTGTACATGGCGATTGCACTTGCGGCTTTCGGCGTACTCGCGGGAATCGCCCCGTACTGGGCAGCGGCGGAGATGATTACCGCGCTCCTCTCTGACGCACTGGAGCCGCGCTTCTATCTCGTCCTATGCCTTGTCGCTTTCGCCGGCTGCGCCCTGCGCAGCATCTTATACGCGCAGGCTCTTGCCCTGTCCCATCGAGCGGCATTCGCCGTACTGCGCGACGTCCGCACACGCGTCCTCGAGAAGCTGCCAAAGCTCCCGCTCGGTGCCGTAATCGAGCACGCAAGCGGAGCGATGAAGCATACGATCGTCGATCAGGTCGAGAGCATGGAGCGCACGATTGCACACCTGTGGCCGGAAATGACAGCAAATACGTTTGGACCGCTGTGCATCTTTATCTACCTGCTCATCCTCGACTGGCGCATGGCGCTGCTCTCTCTCGTCTCGATTCCCGTCGGCATGATCTTTATGGCGATCATCATGCGCGACTACGAGGAAAAATATGCCGGCGCGGTGCGGACAACGGACGAGATGAACGCCGCCGTCGTCGAGTACATCGACGGCATCGAGGTCATCAAGGCATTCAACCAAGGTGCAGCCTCCTATGAAAAGTTCTCGGAAAAGGTGCGTGCAAACGCTTCCTATTACTATCACTGGATGCTGCACTGCCAGCTTCCGATGTCTGCCGGCAAGGTTCTAGCCCCGACAACGCTCATTACGATTCTGCCTGTCGGCTGGCTTTGGTATCAAGACGGCACGCTTCCGATGGATGTTTTTATCCAGACGATCATCCTCTCCCTCGGGATCGCAGGTCCGCTGCTCGCCTCCATGAGCTTCATTGACGCACTGGCAAAGGTCGGGACGACCGTCGCCGCCGTCGATGGCTTTCTCTCTGCCGAGGAGCAGCATCATGCAGCGGAACCGGCCGCGATTAAGACGACGGACATCTCGGTGGAACATGTCTCCTTCGCCTATGATGGAACAAACAACGTCCTGAACCATATCCGTCTCACCATTCCAAGCGGCACGCTGAACGCATTTGTCGGCGCAAGCGGCAGCGGGAAATCGACGCTCGCACGTCTGATCGCCGGCTACTGGGATGTGCAGGACGGCACAATCCGCATCGGCGGACACGATCTGAAGGACATCCCGCTCACACAACTCTATGATCTGGTCTCCTTTGTCGCGCAGGATACTTATCTCTTTGACGACACGATCCGAGAAAACATCCGCCTCGGCAAAACATCGGCGACCGATGCGGAAGTCGAGCGCGCGGCAGAGGTTTCGGGCTGTGCGGCGTTCATTCAGAAGCTCGAGCGAGGCTACGACACCCTCGTCGGCAGCGGCGGCAGCCATCTCTCAGGCGGCGAGCGGCAGCGCATCGCGATTGCACGCGCCATGCTGAAGGACGCCCCCATCGTCATCCTCGATGAGGCGACAGCATACATCGACCCCGAAAACGAGGCGATCATCCAACGCGCCATCGCACAGCTAATCGAGGGGAAGACGGTCATCATCATCGCACACCGTCTCTCCACCATCACCGATGCGGACAAGATCTTCCTCATCGCGCATGGCACAGTCGCGGCAGAGGGAACGCACATGCAGCTCCTTGACGGCAGTGCGGAATACCGCAGCATGTGGCAGGCACACATCAGCGCAAAGGACGGTGCAGCAAATGATTGACGCACTCCGAAAAATCTGGACGTTCGCAGGCAGCGAACGGAAAAATCTCAACCGCTCGGTTCTGCTCGGCATTCTCTACGCCATGTTCCACGCGCTGCAAATCGCGGCGCTCTACGTCGTGCTGAAGGGGCTGATCGAAGGCGCGGGCGGCATGGAGACGGCGATACAGGCGCTCGCAATCCTCGCCGTCAGCATCCTCGGACGTTCCGTTGTCGAATATATCTCACAGCTGCAGCGCGTCCATGCGGGCTACTTCATGGCGGCAAACAAGCGCATTGCCATCGCCGACCGTCTCAAACGCGTCCCGATGGGCTATTTTAACGAGAGCAGCCTCGGACGGATCACGGGCATCGCAACAACGGTTCTGGGCGATGTGGAGGAAACTGCCTCCATGGTTCTCGTCAACACGCTGACCGGCTTGCTGAATACCCTCATCCTCATCCCGATGGTCTTTGTCTTCGATGGGCGCATCGGCGCAGTCTTCATTGTCGGTATCGCCCTCTATCTGTGGGTCACAGCAACCATGGAGAAAAAATCCCGTATGCTCGCACCGAAGCGGCAGGCGGCACAGGCATCGCTTGTCGAGGCTGTACTTGAGCAGCTGCACGGAATGCACGTCATCAAGGCGTTCAACCTCACGGGCCGGGGCGACGGGCATGTGCGCGATGCGCTTGCCGAAAGCGAGCGAGCCAACCTTTCGATGGAGCGTCTCTTTACCCCATATGTGGCTGCACAGGGACTCACCCTGCGCTTTTTCAGCATCCTGATCATCGCCACCGCACTCTACGCACATCTCACGGAAACAATGAACCTTTTGGACACGATTATGTGCATCGTCTTCTCCTTCATCGCCTATCAGCAGCTCGAATCCGCGGGGAGTGCGCTCTCCCTGCTCCGCGTCGTATGTGCCTCCATCGACGAGGCAAACGAAACAGACGCCGTCCCGCAGCTCGATGCAGAAGGACGGGACATCGCTCCTGCACATCACAGCATCACATTCGACCGTGTGTCCTTTTCCTACGGCGAGAAGCGCATCCTAAGCGACATCTCCGCCGACATCCCGGAACGCAGTCTGACGGCGATTGTCGGGCCGAGCGGTTCCGGCAAGACGACGCTGTGCCATCTCATTGCGCGGTTCTGGGATGTCGATGCCGGCACAATCTCCATCGGCGGGCACGATGTCAAGGAATATACGCTCGAGTCCTTGATGGCACAGATCAGCATCGTCTTTCAGCGCGTCTACCTCTTCCACGACACCATCGAAAACAACATCCGCTTCGGGCGGACACAGGCGACCCGAGCAGAGGTCCTGGCAGCAGCAAAAAAGGCAGCGTGCCATGATTTCATCATGCAGCTGCCGAACGGGTATGAAACAATGGTCGGCGAGGGCGGCGCAAACCTTTCGGGCGGCGAAAAGCAGCGCATCTCCATCGCCCGTGCCATTCTCAAAGACGCGCCCATCATCATCTTTGACGAGGCGACGGCGAACGTCGATCCGGAGAACGAGGATCGGCTGCAGCAGGCAATCGAGGCACTGACGCAGGACAAGACCGTCATCATGATCGCCCACCGCCTGAACACGGTTCGAAATGCCACGCAGATTCTCGTCGTGGCAGACGGCAGGATCGTTCAGCGCGGAACGCACGAAGAGCTGATCGCCGAGGCCGGCATTTACGCAGACTTCATCGCAGCGCGCAGGACAGCCGTCGGGTGGAAACTGTCATCTCCGGCAGCCCAACCCAACGTTGGATAATGGCTAAAACATCCTCTCCCTCCTACTGGACAGCACCTCGAAATACGGACAGCGAATAAAAGTCCCTTCTATTGTAGAATAAAAACTCCGGCCCGTTCCCTAGAGAACGGACAGTAAAAAACTCCCTCCTGTTGCAAAAAACTGCCGCAGGAGGGATTCGTCGTATCCGGGAAGCATACAAATATACAACGGCATTGTGACAAGCCTCTGCAACGGCAGCTGTGTCATGTGACATTTTTCAGAAGAAATCTCTCATCAGGCAGCCATGCAGCGTATAAGCGTATTCTTTACAAAAGATATTCTATAAGCTATGATTGAATCATCCGTAAAGCACAAGCCAGCAGAAAAATAAACGCGGCTGTTTCTACAGGAAGGTGCAAAGCATGAAGATGGACTTGCATAAACTATACACCGGCTGCCGCTCCTATCGGCGCTTTAGGCAAGACCCTATCCCGCAGGAAGTTTTACAAGAAATTGCAGACACTGCACGCATCCGCTCATGCGCCTTGAATGCTCAAGTGCTGCGATACCTGGTGATCCGTTCTCCTGCTGTCGTAAAGAAACTATCGTCCTGCTTTCGTTGGGCTGCGAAACTCCCCAGGGAAATTGGTACTCCAACAGAAACGCAGCAGCCCACAGCCTATATCGTTGTGTTAAAACCGGAAAAAACCCATCCTTTCGCTGATATTGATGTAGGCATTGCCCTTGACACTATGGCTATCACGGCTTGGTCGCATGGCATCGGAAGTTGTATTCTGGGATCGATAAACAGGAAAAGTTTGAGCGAAGCCGTAAAAATTCCCACAGGTTTTGATGTATGTATGGTCTTGGCTCTTGGTTATCCCGATCACAAGAGCACCCTTGTGGAAGCAGGGACGGAGGATAGCCTCAACTACTATGTAGACGAAAACCGCGATTACTATGTGCCCAAAAAATCCGCAGCCGACACAATCACCTATCTCTAAGAGATACAAGAAAAAGAGAGATTCCAAATGCCAAAAAGGACATGTGTACAGCGCGGCGCCCGGCTGACGGTATCGCTGGAAACGAAGCAAAGCAAATATGCCGCTCAGCATGACGGCTGAACATATGTCCTGAAAGGTTACTAACAAAAATTAAAATATAGTTCGGATGTCAGGAGGCGGCTGGCGTGAAGAAAGTGCGGATCACTGTGATGCGAAAGGCATCGTACCCGGATTTGATGGCAAAATACGAGAACCCCATCGAACACGCCTGCGATCTTGAGGAAGGAGCGGTATTCATCGCCAATGGATGGCAAAAGCCGGACAGCCTATGCGAGAGTGCATGGCAGTCTATGTCGCCCTTCGTCATGGCGCTTGCTCACGGAGCGGAGAATTTTTACGAGGGCTGGATGAAAAACCCTCGCTCTGCGATGATTTCCTGCAACGATGGCTTTCGCCCGGTTAGCTTTCTTTTGGAAAGAATGGACGAGGAAGCGTCCCCATGAACCAGAAACTTTTATGTGGTGTTTTTGTTTGACTTTCCCTGCAGCAGGACGCACAGTGAATCAATCCAGAAGTATCGCGAGCCACGAAAAGGCAATTGCTCAGACTGTACAAACAACCGAAGATATGCCGCAGACAAAAAGCGAATGCGGAGCATGAAATGGAGGACTGAACGATGAAGATTGAGCACATTGCCATGTACGTGAATGATTTGGAGGCGACCAAGGAATTCTTCACAAAATATCTGAACGGCAATGCCAACGATGGCTACCACAATAAAAATACGGATTTCCGCTCTTACTTCATATCTTTTGATGAGGGGGCAAGGCTGGAGATTATGAAGAAGCCCGGTATGACCGATGACAAGAAGGCTCTCGCCAGAACAGGTTTAATCCATATCGCTTTCAGCGTCGGCAGCAAAGAAGCGGTCGATTCCCTTACCGCTCGTCTGGAAGCCGACGGCTACGAGGTCATCAGCGGACCGCGTACCACGGGAGATGGATATTACGAAAGCTGCATCATCGGTATGGAAGGGAATCAAATTGAGATAACGGTATAAGACAACAAGCGAGAACCTCTGCCGGTTCTCGCTTGTTGTCTGTTTTTGAGCCGTTTCTCGTCTACGTTGCAGCGCCCTCCTTTCCAGGGGCGGAGCAGACGCTCCCTTCTGCTTTTCGCAGTGCCAGAATCTCCGCACGCATCAAGCCGCTCGACTTCTCAATCACCTCAACAGGGACGTTCAGCGCAAGCAGAGAACGTGCCATGGCATTCACCCCTTCTGCCTCTGCCTTAAAGTAATCTGCGCGTTTGGCCAGTTCTTTATAGTTCATCTGCTCCGGATGCTCGCAGAAGAAATCCTGCATCAGACGTCCAAGCGGCGTGTCGTCACGATTTTCTCCATTGACATAGAGAATATGCGCCCCATCGCCAAAGGGGCGTTGAATTCTACTATCATAGTATGCACTACGGCGAACATTGTCAAAGCTGAACAAGAGATCGATTATGCCGCTGTAAAATATTGACGAAATGAGAGCGGCTTCCCAGCCAGGCAATGCCCTCATGCAAATTTATCCGTGCTTCCTAAATTGCAGAAATCCCGCAATACTGTTATACTCAAGGGAGCACGCAATGCAAGGCAGCCATCTGCGCCTGCATTCTTGCCGCACGCAATCATCCCAATCATTCAGGAGGAATCACATTGAGCAATCCCATACGCACGCGCTTCGCGCCGAGCCCCACGGGCTACATGCACATCGGCAACCTGAGGACGGCGCTCTACGGCTATCTCTTCGCCAAATCCCAAGGCGGCGTCTTCATCCTGCGCATCGAGGACACGGATCAGGACCGCTTCGTCGAAGGCGCGCGCGAAGTCATCAACGAAAGCCTTGCCGCAGCCCATATCATCCCCGACGAGAGCCCTGAAAAGGGCGGCGCCTTCGGTCCCTATGTACAGAGCGAACGCAAAGCCATCTACAAGGAATACGCGGAAAAACTCGTCGCCAGCGGCCACGCTTACCGCTGCTTCTGCGAAGCCAAGGGACACGATCATGCGGACGGCAAATTCGGCGGCTACGACCGTACCTGCCGCGAACTTTCAGCCGAAGCCGTCGAAAAGCATCTTGCAGCGAGCGATCCCTATGTCATCCGTCAGAAAATGCCGCTCACGGGCTCGACGACATACCGCGACCTCATCCATGGCAGCATCACCATCGAAAACAGCGAGCTCGAGGATCAGATCCTCCTCAAGCGCGACGGCATGCCGACCTACAACTTCGCCAATGTGGTCGACGACCACCTGATGGAGATCACCCACGTCATCCGCGGCAATGAATACATCACCTCCACGCCGAAACACATCCTGCTCTACGAATCCTTCGGCTGGGAGCTGCCGGAGTTCATCCATCTGCCGCCCGTCATGGGCAAGGCCGAGGACGGCACCGTATCGAAACTCTCGAAACGCCACGGTGCCGCAAGCTTCGGCCAGCTGCTCGACCTCGGCTACCTCGCCGAAGCTGTCACGAACTACGTCGCGCTCCTCGGCTGGTCGCCCAAAGACACGAACCAGGAAATCTTCACGATGGAGGAGCTCGGCCGTGCCTTCTCTCTCGACGGCATCAGCAAATCGCCCGCCATCTTCGACTACAAGAAGCTCGACTGGATGAACGGCGAATACTTCAAGGCCATGGAACCCGCGGCTTTCGCCAGGGACGCGCGTCCCTTCGCCGGCGACCTGCCGGAAGAGCTCGCCGGAAAATGGGACTATATCGCCGAGATTCTGCGCCCGCGCCTCAGCCGCTACGGCGAAATCCCCGATCAGATCCGCTTCCTCCTCGAGATGCCCGACTATGATCTCGACTGCTATACGAACAAGCGCAACAAGACGAACCCCGAAAAGGCGCTCGCGCTTCTGCCCGAAGCGCTCCCGATGCTCGAAGCCATCGAGCCGTGGGAGCCGGACGCCATCAACGCCGCCCTCGACGCCTTTGTCGAAAAGTGCGGCGAGAAGAAGGGCGCCGTCATGTGGCCCATCCGCATCGCCGTTTCCGGCCAAAAAGTAACGCCCGGCGGCGTCACCGAAGCCCTCTTCATGCTCGGCAAAAAAAATTCCTTGGAGCGGCTGAAAAAAAGCCTTGCAAAACTCGAAAACATGTAATATAATATACATGTTAACGCGGCTCCTTCGTCAAGTGGTTAAGACACCGCCCTCTCACGGCGGGTTCATGGGTTCGAATCCCATAGGAGTCACCAAGAAATTTCAGGCTGAAGCCATCCGGCTTCAGCCTTTTTGTTTTCCGTTCTTCTCAAAGCCTGCGAAACTTATTTCCGCAAACACTCGAGCACTTCCTTGAGGCGGCGCGCTGCCGCGGAGGGCTCGATGGCTGCCATGCAGGCGTTCGTGCCATGGGGACAGTGCGTTTTGCAGCACGGCGGGCAGTCGTAGGGCGTTTCGAAGAAGACGTTGTTCCCATGAAGGGGGCCGTAGATGGAGGGGCGCGTCGGTCCCCAGAGGCTCAGTGTCGGCAGACCGACGGCGGCAGCGATGTGCAAAGGGCCGGTATCGGGGGAAAAGAGAAGCGTCGCCTCCCGCATCAACGCCGCCGTCTCGATGAGGCTTGTTTCGCCGGCAATGGAAAGGGAGCGCCCCCGCTGGCTTTTTTCGAGTTCCCTTTGCGCCGCTCCGATGAAGGGCGCGTCGCTTTTTGCACCGGAGAAGACGATCTGCACATCCTCAGGCACTTCCCGCAGCGCTGCGGCGAAATTCTCGGGCGGCCACTCCTTGCTTTTCCACGTCGTGCGCAGGCTCACGAGAAGGATGGGGCGCTGCGCATCGATGCCGTGCCGCGCCCAAAACGAGGAGGCGAAACCCGCAAGCTCTTGCGGCAGATCGAGCGATATGCGCGTATCGTCGTGCGCCAGGCCGAGCGGGGCGAGCACCGAAAGGTAGCGGCGCACCTTGTGCGGCTCCTCCGTCCTCGGCGCCTTCATCGTCATGAAGAATCCTCCTCCCTCGCTGCGTTCGCGTATGCCGATCCGCATCTGCGCACCCGTAAGGCGCGCAAGAATGCCTGTCAGGAAGAGATCCTGCACGTCGAGCACGATATCGAAGCGGTGCGGCGCGAGAAGGCGCTTTGCTTCGCGCAGGAAGCGCAGGCCCGCAAGGATATTGCCGGCGGCCACCGCCCTGTCGAAGGGCCGCCTGTCCCAGACAATCAGTTCGTCGATATCAGAAAAATGCGTGAGGAGGTCTGCTGCCGGGGGGCTTGCCAGCCATGCAATCCGCGCATGCGGCAGGGCGCGGCGCATATTTCTCGCCACAGGAGTCGCATGGAGCACATCGCCGATGGAGCTCAAGCGAATGATGAGGATTCGCGCGTGGGAAAGTTCCATGTGCTCTCCTTTCCAAAACGGTCTGCCGCCGAGGCGGACCGACGAGATCTCTTCATGCAGCAGCAAGTTTACGGTAAAAAAGATTTCTGTTAGAATGAAGGGATACGGTTTCCATCATTTAAAATACGGTTCCTTTTTCTCGTATGATACTATCATACATTCCTCATACGCTCAAGCCCCAGGCAAAGGAGAGATGCCCGTGCTCAAGGATTCTTCCATACATGCGTCTGCCAACAACATGGCCTACCGCAAAGGCTGCCGCTACTTCAAGGACGGCCGCGTCACCGAGATCACGCGCCGTCCGAACACGTCCATCTACGTCGCGACGGTCGAGGGCACGAGCGATTACGAGGTGCGCGTGCGCCTCGACCCTGCGGGCGAGAACATCGAGGCCTACGACTGCACCTGTCCCGCGGCCTCGCTTTACTCCGGCGCCTGCAAGCATGTCGTCGCCCTCCTCAAAACCATCCAGTCGAGCCAGCTCGACGCAAGCCTGGACAAAGAAAGCGCCAAGCCCACGGGGCGCATTTTCGATTGCTTCGCACGGGCGGAAAAGCGCGCCCATCTTGCAGAAGAAGGGCGCCGTGCCCCCGCCGCCCTCAGGGAATCTCCCCCATCTTCATCGAGCCGCATTTCTTCTTTGAGCGCGAATACAATCGCCCGACATGCTGGCTTGAATTCCGCCTCGGGCGCGAACGGCTCTACGTCATGCGCAGCATACAGGATTTTCTCCTCTCGTTCCGCGCGGGCTATCCCATAGAATTCGGCAAGAATCTGACCGTCGATCCAAAGGCTGCGACCTTCGCCGCCGGACTTTCCGCCGCCCTTTGGCATTTTCTGCTCGATGTCTGGAAAGACGAGGAAAGCAGTCTCTACTCCAGCAGCTATTTTCGCGGTACCGGCGGCGGCAGCCGCATCTTTGACGCCAAACGCCTCAAGCTCTCGCCGAGCCTGCTCGAACGCTTCTTCTCCCTCATGGGGGAGCATGCATTCCTCGCCGCTGCCGACGGAAAAAAAGAACGCAGCGTCACGGTGCAGGACGGCACGCCTCCCATCCGCCTCGAAGTCCTGGACCGGAACGGCACAGGACGTCTCGTGCTCGCCACCGACGACGTGCACATGCTCGACGGCGACGGACGCTTCGTGCTGCTCGACGACACGGTCTACCGCGTGCCGCCCGCCCTTACCGCGAGCCTCAAGCCGACGATGGAAGCCTTCGGCAGCTCGCGCAGCCTTTCCATCGCCGCACAGGACATGCCGGCTTTTTTCGGCAGGATCCTGCCCGAGCTGGAAAAAGTCGCCGAGGTGCATGTCGCCGCCAGCTTCGCCGAACGCTACGAAATCATGCCGCTTTCCGCCGCTGTCTATATCGACTACTATAAGGACGGCCTCGCTGCGCGGCTCGAATTTCGCTACGAGGACGTGCAGTTCAACCCCGTCAAGGATCCCGCGCCGCACCATACGGCGAGCGGGCGTCAGCTCATCCGCGACGCGGCGGCGGAAAAAAATATCCGCGCCTTCTTCGATGCCTATGACTTCTTCGTCGAAGACGCCTCGCTCGTGCAGCCCGACGAAGAGCAGAGCTTCCTCTTCCTCGACGAAGCGCTGCCAGAGCTTTCGCGCATCACCGACATCTACTATGCCGACGCCTTCCACGAAAAACCCGTGCGCCGTCTGCCGCCCGTGACGGTCGGCATTTCCGTCAGTGAAGAAAATCTGCTCGACGTCTCGCTCGGCGCCGGCAGCTTCGACTTCGCCGAGCTCATAGCCGTGCTGCACTCGTACCGCGAGAAGCGCCTCTACCATCGCCTCAAGGACGGAACCTTCGTAACGCTGGCCGACCAGCAGCTACAGGGACTTTCCGATTTCATCGAGAGCGTCGGCATCAAAAAGGACAAGGATGCGGCAAAGATTTCCCTGCCTCTCCGGCAGGCGCTCTACCTCGACGCGCTCGCCAAGGAAGAAAAAGGCATCCGCCTCGAACGCAGCAAACGCTTCAAAAACATCGTGCGCGACATCAAGAATCCCGTCGATGCCGACATCGAGCCGCCCGCCGAACTCAAAGGCATACTGCGCGACTACCAGCAGACAGGTTTCGCCTGGCTCTCGATGCTCGCCGCCTACCGTCTGGGCGGGATTCTCGCCGACGACATGGGGCTCGGCAAGACGCTGCAAGTCATCGCCTTCCTGCTCGCACACCGCGCACAAGACAGGCCGCCCGCCCTCGTCGTCGCACCGACATCCCTGATGTACAACTGGCTCGATGAAATAGAAAAATTCGCGCCCGGCCTCCGAGCCGCCGTCATTGCAGGCACAAAGCAGGAGCGTGAAGCGGCGTTCGCCCGCGCCCTCGGACGGACAGGCGAAGCGCCCGCCGACGCCGTCATCACGACGTACAACATGCTCAAACGAGACCTCGAACTCTACGAAAAAGAGCGCTTCAGCCATATCTTCCTCGACGAAGCGCAGCAGATCAAAAATCCCACGACGCAGGCAGCCAAGGCCGTCAAAAGCCTCCGGGCGGACGCCTCCTTCGCGCTGACCGGCACCCCCATCGAAAACACCCTGACGGAGCTTTGGTCCATCTTCGACTTCCTGATGCCGGGCTACCTGCGAAGCCGCACGATGTTCCGCTCCCGCTTCGAGATGCCCATCGTGCGTGCCAAGGATCCACACGCCAGCGCCGACCTCATCCGCTACATCTCCCCCTTCATCCTGCGCCGCATGAAAAAAGACGTCCTCGACGAACTGCCCGACAAAGTCGAGCGCAAGATGACAAACGAAATGACCGAAGAGCAGCAGAAAGTCTATGCCGCCTGGTTCGTGCAGGCCAAGAAAGAATTTGCCGCCGAGCTCAAGGCGCATGGCTTCGGCGAAATCCGCATGAAAATCCTCGCCATCCTAACGCGCCTCCGGCAGATCGCCTGCGACCCCTCGCTCTTCCTCGAAGATTATACAGGCGGCTCGGGCAAGCTCGATCTGCTCGAAGAAGTCGTCGCCGACGCCGTCGAGGCAGGGCACCGCATCCTCATCTTCTCCCAGTTCACGACCATGCTCGCCCACATCGCCCAGCGCCTCGACGCCATGCAGCTCAGCTACGCCTATCTCGACGGCTCGACGCCCGCCTTAGAACGCATCCGCCGCGTGCGCGACTTCAACACAGGCATGGAACCCGTCTTCCTCATCTCCCTGAAAGCCGGCGGCACCGGGCTGAACCTCACGGGCGCCGACATGGTCATCCATTACGACCCGTGGTGGAATCCCGCCGTCGAAGATCAAGCCACCGACCGCGCCTATCGCATCGGCCAAAAGAACAACGTCCAAGTCCTGAAATTCATCACGAAAAACACGATCGAAGAAAAAATTTACGCCCTCCAGGAAAAAAAGAAAGCTCTCATCGACCAGATGATACAACCCGGGGAAAATTTCCTGGCCAAGCTGTCGGAAGAGGAAATCACGGATTTGTTCCGCTGAAAGCAAGGAAAAGAAAATACCGGCTTGCCCTCCGATAACTTTTAAGGCATAATTATAAAAGGGAGCGCATATATGCACCCCATATATTTTTACCGCGACAAGAATGGAAAGCGTCCCCTTGCCGAATACCTTGCGGCTCTTGCCCAAAAAGGCGACAAAAACAGCCGCATCAAGCTGAGCAAGATCCGCGCCTACATGAAAATTCTCAGCATCTACGGCACGCAGGCCGGAGAACCGTATATCAAGCATATCGACGGCGACATCTGGGAACTGCGGCCCATTCGTGATCGTATCCTGTTTGCGGCATGGTACCAAGGCGGCTTCGTCCTGCTCCATCATTTTTTGAAAAAAACACAGAAAACACCGAAACGTGAAATCGAAACAGCAAAAAGAAACCTTGCCGACCTTATGGAAAGGAGCGTTGATTATGAATAAAAACAGTGCCGTCGGGGAAGATGCAATCGCTTATATCGAATCTCTCATGACCCCCGAGGAAATCGCCGAGAGCAACCTGCGCGTCGCCTTGATCGGCGAATTGATAAAGGCTCGCCGGGAGCGCGGCCTTACGCAAAAGCAGCTGGAGGAACTGAGCGGCGTGAAGCAGCCGGTCATCGCCCGCATGGAGCGCGGCACGACAAGCCCGAACATCGCCACCGTCATGAAGCTCCTCGCCCCCTTGGGCAAGACGCTCGCCATCGTCCCCATGGAGCGGTGACCTCTCCGTACCCCGAACCATGCCACGGAGGTGTGACCATGCAGCGCACGATTTTTCATATCGATATGGACGCCTTTTTCGCCGCCATCGAGCAGCGCGAGCATCCGGAGTACCGGGGACGGCCCGTCATCGTCGGCGGGCTTTCTGCACGCGGCGTTGTTTCCACTGCCTCCTATGAAGCACGTCGTTTCGGCGTCCACTCCGCCATGCCGATGGCAACGGCACGGAGACGCTGCCCCGACGGCATCTTCGTGCCGGGAAACCACGCGCTCTACAGCGCCGTTTCCGCCGACATCTTCGCCATCTTCGCACGCTATTCGCCGCTCGTTGAGCCGCTTTCCATCGACGAAGCCTTCCTCGACATGACCGGCATGGAGCTGCTCGCTACCTCGCCGCGCGCCCTCGCCGAAAAACTCAAGGCGGAAATCCGGGAAAAAACCGGCCTCGTCGCCTCCGTCGGCATCGCACCGAACAAGTTCCTCGCCAAACTCGCAAGCGATCTCGAAAAACCCGACGGCCTCGTCGAGATCCGCGCGGAAAACGCCGTCGCCCGCCTCTCCCCGCTTCCGCTGCGCCGCCTTTGGGGCGTCGGCAGACGCACGGAGGAGAAGCTGCAGGCGCTCGGCCTCAAAACCATCGGCGATCTGCAAAAAATGGACGAGCGCCGCCTCGCGCGCGCCATCGGGCAAAAAGCCGCCCGCGCACTCAGGGAACTCTCCTTCGGGCGCGACGAGCGGCCTGTCGAGAGCGGACGCGAAGCAAAATCCATCGGCAAGGAAACGACCTTCGAAAAAGATATCGAAAGCCCCGAAGAAGCCGAACGCGCCCTCCTCGCCCTTGCCGAAAAAGTCGGCTGGCGCCTGCGCCTTGCCGGGGCGGCAGCACGCACCATCCAGCTCAAACTCCGGCGCAGCGACTTTTCCACCGTCACGCGCAGCCGCACCCTGCCCGAAGCCACCTGCCACGACGGCCCCATCTTCTACACAGCGCGCGGCCTTTTCCGCGAACTCGGCATAAAGAGCGGCATCCGCCTCCTCGGCATCACCGCGGAAAATTTTGAAAAAGACGCCCTACCCTCCCTCTTTGTCGACGAAAAAAAAGAGCGCCTCTACGGCGCCATCGATGCATTAAAAAAGCGCTTTGGCGAAAACATCATCACCAAAGCACCGCTCGTGCAAAAAAAGGATAAAAAAGAGTGAAGCCTGTAAAGCATCCGGCTTGCATAAGGGGCTGCTTTACAGACATCACACAAGCGAAAAGAGACCACCAGCCATGAACCTTCTAGCGACCCCTTTTCAAAGCAGATGTCCAAAATGTCGTTCGCTTCATATGTCTAAAACCTGCGACTCGCAGGTGGGTACCTCGAGCCTTGCTTCTGCTATTCGCTCAAGACGATCCAGCATCCACAAGCCTATCCCGGTTCCCTTAGAAAACTGTAGGTTAGACATAAAGTAAAGCTCGCGTGCATTTCAGGCGGCTTCTGCTTTGACCATATCATAGCATAACCTATGCGCCTGTGCAAGACTTGACAAATCAATTTCCAATGAAATATTTTCCGCAGTCGATTTCCTCAAACGAAAAGGGAACGTCCGGCGCATTCGTTCTGCGCAGACCTTCCCTTTTTGCTCCTGCGTTTATTCAAAGATGATCTTGTCGCCGACATTGAGGCGCGGCGGCAGATTTCCCTTGACGATGATCTGTCCGGGCATCGAGCCTTCCGCGTTGATGACGATGGTGCAATGCCCCTCCTTGCGCAGGTTATCGTTTGCCGCATCGCCGACGGATACGACCTTGAATTTGCGTTTTGCGCCCATGATGAGCGTATCGCCTGTCTTGATATCTTCCGTAAGCTCGCCGGCTGTATGCTCGACGACCATTTCCGAAAGATTCGGGCGTACGCCTTCATCAAGCAGGATGATGCTCGAGCTGTTTTCCAGGAAGTTATGGGCCAGACTTCCAATATTCGTGATCGTAACATCGTATTTCATATCCCCGTCTCCTTCTCCGCGCCCTATGGTTACTGCACTCAATTATATTATAACACAAAATTATCCAAATAGCGACCCGCCCCTCTGCAGAGCTATGTGTCAACTGCAAGGATGTCAACTTGCCGGATCCTCCTGTGCAGCGGCATTGTTCTTCTTCGCATAATTCCGAATCCCAGTCTGCAGCCCCATGGCCTTAGTTTAACGGAACTCCGTCCAAAGGAACAGGCACAGCTCGATGCACACTCACTTCATCACACGATGGAGCAGCGTCTGAAAATCATTCACATGCTCGTAGATCACGCAGTCACTGTGCAGTTTTTCAAAGAGCTTCTTCGCACACGCGATTTTTGCCGCCTCAATCGGGCGAAGCTGGAGCGAGGAGAGCGTTCCCTTCGTTTCTGCGACGAAGTAGATGTGACGCACTTTCCCCTCGCGAAACACGATCGCCCAATCCGGCGCATAGTTACCAACCGGCGTCGGGATGGCGAACCCGCGCGGCAGCTTCGCGTAGATCAGCACCTCGTCCCTGCCGTCGAGATCCTGGGCAAATTTCCTCTCCACATTGCCGTCCGTGAACACGTAGTTCTGAATCGCCTTCTCCGCCTCGTATGCCTCGGCGTAGGGACGCTTCTCCGTCGCAAAGATACTCGAATCGTAGCTGCCCTCAATCGTATCGTATTCGATATGATCGACGATGCGCGTCGCCTTCTGCTCGAGAATGAGCCGCGTCACCGTGCGGATGAACTCCTCGGGGTTGTCACGGTAGTTCGCAAATGCCTCGGCCTTGATGCCCTGCAAAATCGCTGCCGCCGTCCGCCGCGTGAGCGTTGTTCCCGCCGCAATACGACCGATCAGATCATAGGTCACCGTGCTTCCCTGTGCGCGTTTCAGCGTGCTCGTCCGACTCTTGCCGTAGGTAAAGCTCTTGCCATCCGCCACCATGCCCACATCCAGATCGGTCTGCTGACCGCCATAGGTAATCGTATATTGGAGACGGCTGACGCTCAGCTCCGCGTTGATATGGTCGATGGCAGTCCGCACGAGTTCGCTGGAGTCAAAGGAAACCGTATAGGCGTACTTGTGATTGATCCTCTTCCAAAGTTTTTGGAACTCTGTCCGATGGAACCGCTCATTCAGCTTATTCTCCGGTATCTTCGTCGCCCCCGCGTCCGCGATCATCGTGCGCAGCACACTCTCGTCATAAATTGCCTGCACGAGACGATGCACGCCCTCCGCCAGCGGCGCGAGCGTCTCAGGCAGAGGCGCGAGCATCCCCGCTGCAAGAGCTGTACGATAAGCCTCCGTCACATGGTCATCATCGTCGATGTAGTCATGACGCAGGAGATATTTATAAAAAGCTAAATGCTAGACAAACCCTATCGAAGAGTTAGACAACCGTTGAAAACTAATGTTTTTATGATGCTTCGGATGCTTATGGAATCCATTCGCAATGAGCCGTTTATCAAGGATCAGCTTTTTCTCGTTTGGGTGTGAACCGTTCCCGATACTGCTTTGGAGTAAGGTATCCAAGGGCGTATGCGTGTTGTGGTAAACTAAAGTTGTAACAGGAATATCTAATGGGAAACACCGAATGAAAGGGGATTCGATTCTTGTCACAACAACATTATGAACCAGAATTTAAACAACAGATCGTCCGACTTCATATCGAAGAGGGACGCACATACCGAAGCTTGACGGCAGAGTATGGAGTTTCAAAAGCAAGCATCTGCAAATGGTGCAAAGAATTCAGCGAAGAATGCCAAGAAAACGCCTCAAAAAATCCAACCGCCCAAAATGATCTGGAGCTCATGAAGGAGAATCGTCGTTTGCGCGAAGAACTTGCAGAAGCACGAAAAGAAAATCTTTTCCTAAAAAAAGCGGCGGCATTCTTCGCAAAGGGAATCGACTAGAGGCATATCGATTCATAGACGAACATCAGAATCTATTTGGCATTCGGTGGTTGCTGCGGCGGTTGGGAATGTATCCGAATGCTTATTACAACTACCGAAAACACAGACGAGCAAAGGAGGCTGCCCGAAAACAGACCATCCTTCGTCAAATTCAAGCCATATACCATGAAACCAACGGCGTTGCCGGCTATCGCAGGATGCAAATTCATTTGGCGCGCAAGGGCATTCATCTTTCAGCTCTGACGGTTCATAAGTACATGAACACAGAACTGGGATTGCGCTCTATTGTGCGGCAAAAAGCTCCGAGATATCAAGGCGGCACAGAGCATAAGAAGTTTGAGAATCTGCTCAAGCAAGATTTTACGGCAACACAAATCAATCAGAAATGGGCAACAGATTTCACCTATTTATTTCTCAAAGGAGGCGATGTCCGATACAACTGTACGATTATTGATCTGTATGATCGCAGCGTTGTTGCAAGTTTGACGGATCGTCGTATAACGAGCGATTTAGCAATCCGAACGCTTGGCAAAGCACTCAGCAGTCAACGAAAGAGCAGCAACGGGCTGATTCTTCATAGCGTTCAGGGCAGCCCGTACACATCGAAGGCGTTCACCGACTTTTGCGAGGAACACGATCTGACGCAAAGCCTGAGCAAGGCTGGATGCCCGTATGATAACGCTCCTATGGAGCGCTATTTCAATACGCTGAAGAACGAAGAAATTTATCTTCATGAATATCGAGATGAGGAATCTCTCTATCGCGCAGTGGAGCATTTTGCTTATACCACATACAACCATGTACGACCGCATTCTTATAACGGCTATCGTACGCCATTCGAAGCGAGGTATTCGACATAAGTTTATTGGACACTCGTGTTACAAAAACGCTTGACCACAACATTTTGTATCTATTTTTTTGGGGGGGATTTTTTGTTGACAATATATATATATATATATAATTTTGTATATCGCTCATAAAAGTAAAAGGAAGGAAGAGTTCTATGGCGGGAAAAATGTGTATGAAATGTGGAAAACAAACACTTTGGAACAAGGGAAACAAGTTGGTATGTTCCAATTGTGGCTTAACCGTAAACCTTCCGTCTAATGACGGTAAAGGAGGCAAAGGACAAAAATGTCCATCATGTGGAAAATTTACATGGTTTAATAATCGTTGTAATAGCTGTGGAGCAAATACAAAATAACTTTTCTATACCATTAAGAAGTAAGTTGCATTGATTAGTAGGTGGGAGGAGTTTTGTGCAATGGGTTTGTTTGATGTTTTGAAAAGTGTTGCTGAAAGTGCACAGAGATATGCTGAAAGCCCTGCTGGTCAGAGAATGATGGAACGGGCTGCACAAGCTAAAGCAGAGAAAGAAAGACGAATGCAAGATCGTGGCTTGCAATGCAAAATAAATCGACTGTCTGGCACTGATGCTTCTGCAGTATGCAATGGAACTATAAAAAATGTTGGTACACATACATATTTCAATATAGAAGTGGAAATAGTTTATAAAAATAGAAACGGTGCTGTGGTTGACAGAAAACAAGAAAAGATTCGGGACAGAATTCCTCCAGGAGAATCAAGGACGTTTGACTCATTCAGCTCTGCGTTCAATGTTCAATCTGCATCAGCTTCAGTTAAGCAATATCAAGTAATATAAACAATTTTATCACTTGTTCGATAGTTGATAACTCAGGCTCCTCGCTGTTTGATATGGGTAGGCGAAAGGAACGAATGTTCTTTACATCCATGCAGTCTTCTACCAATGGACAAATTATGGGATCTGGATGTTGAGATTCAGCTTGCCGCATCCTAGATAGATCATGGTCTTGAAATATTCATCATTCCTGAACCCTCGGGCGCGACGCTTGATGTTTTGTATGATGCTGTTCATCCCTTCCAGAATGGCGTTCGTATAGGGGTGCTCGAAGTAGTGCAGGATCTCGCTCCAATGATTGCGAATCGTGCCGCAAAACCTCTTCATGGGTTCCAGCCTTGCGTGCATCATCCAGCTGCAGAGCTTTTTCAAACGCTGTTCCGCCTCGTCTCGATGGACGGATTGCTCGTAGATTTCCTGCAATTCGATGCGCATAGCACAGGCACGCGCTGTCTTTAAATGCTTCTTCTGGAGCGTTTCCTTTTTCTCTCGCTGTTTTTCCGTCAGATTGGCATCATTCTTCAACCACAGATACTTGGAGTTCTTCAACAAGACGTTCTCCTTGGCTTCCATTTTGCGAACCTTGTCCACGGCTTCGTTGGCATGTTTGATTACATGGAACTTGTCGATGATAGTCTGACTGTTCTCGAAGGATTCCTGAATCCCCTTGCGAAACCGAGCGACATGTCGCAGATGATGAGACCGACTCTTTCCGTATTGCCTCGGTGGGCTTCAAAGTCGGCAGCGAACCGCCGGACAGTTGCAAAATCCTTGCCATCGGTCACGAAGATGACTTTGCGCTGGGAAAGGTCGGCGACGACCGTGATGTAGTTATGCCCCTTCTTGCTGGTTTCATCCATGCCGATGGCGGTGACTTCGGAATAGTCCTCCAACGCGCGAGCCTTGTCCACATAATGATGGATGAATCTCCATAGTCTCGTGTAATGCTCTCCGACCATACGAGCAATGACGGCTACGGGCAGATGTTTGGCACCTCTATGACCCAGCTCTCAAAGAGAAGCGTGAAACCTGATCCCTCGCGTGCCCAAGGCACCTGTACGGTCTTCACGCCATGTTTTTCGCATTGTATGCGAGGGAGATCGGCATGTATGTAGGTTTTAGCGTGAAAATATCAGGAGGTGGATTATATCAAAAAAGACCGACCTTAACACACCTATTAAGGCTCGTTTTTTGAATTATGCACATGTTGGAGCAACAAAAGTTTCGGTCAAAATCCCCTGTTGCTTCAGGAGATGAATGGCGTTCTGTATCTTGCGTGACCGATGCTTTTCCTTTAACTCCTCAGGCATATCGATCTGCCGAAGATCAGTGGGGCAGAACACTTCTCCGGTTTTGAACATATGGTAGATCGCTGTCAATATCATGCGTGCAATGGCGATGATGGCTCTTTTCTTGCCACGGCGACGCGCGATATTTTCATACTTGACTTTGTAGTAGGGCTGGCTGGTGCATTTCACGGCTGCATGAGCCACCTGCACAAGCATCGGCTTGATGTATACCCCTGCACGGGTAATCCGAACCGACTTCTTCTTACCGGCGGATTGATTGTTTCCGGGAGTCAGGCCGGCCCAACTGCAAAGCCTCTTGGAAGAACCGAACTGCGTCATATCCGTGCCGATCTCAGAAAGAATCGTTCGGGCGGATTCACGGCTCATGCCCGGGATTGTACAAAAGAGACGAATGGCCGCAGCGTAGGGTGCAGTCATCTGATCAAGTTTTTCGTCGAGAGCCTGTATTGCAGCATTCAAGTATTCCATATGCTGACGTATCTGCAGCATTCGAAACTTCTGCTCCTCTGTGAGTTGAAACCCTTCGATGGATTCAACGACAGCAACAGCTTTCTTTTTGAGAGTGCGATGGAGCAGGGTCGAACAATGCTGCGCCATTGGTTCTTTGTCCGTCAGCAAATACTTGGTGATTCGCTGAGCAGATGTCCCGAACATATCGGAAACGACGGAATCCAAGGCGATGTTGCAGACAGTGAAGCCGTTTTGGAAGCGGTTCTTCTCGCTGCTGCGCATGTTGGTGAGCTTAGAGCGGTAGCGCGTAAATTCACGCAGTATGCGTATGTCTTTGCTGGGGATGAAGCTGCCTTTGACAAGACCGAAGCAGAACAGCTCGGCGATCCACTTGGAATCTTTGGCATCGTCTTTGTGTCCTTTCACCGCCCGCACCCATTTCGGGTTGGCAATTACAACGCGCATTTCCGGTTCCAGTACATTGAGGACGGGAACCCAGTATTTGCCGGTGGATTCCATACAAACGTCATAACAGCCATTTTCGATGAGCCAATTTTTGAGCCTTTGAAGATTTTTGTTGAACGTGGAGAAGCGTTCCTTTTTGTAAGAGAGTGTCTGCATCTTGGTTACGGATATGATCGTGGCAACGAGAAAGCTTTTGTGAACATCGATGCCACAGCAGATGGGGCAAACGACTTTCATGTTGACAATCCTCCTCTCATGGTTGAGGAGAGACATTGCCTGTCTATGCCAAGCAAAACGATAAGTCTATGCCAATGATTAGCGTACGGTCTGAAAGATCCACTTATTTGTGCTTGAGCGGCAGGACTTGCACCGTTTACCATACTGACTTGAATCGAGAGAGTTGACAATCCTCAACTCGCTTCCCCGTGCTTTGTAGGGTATCTCTCCTCTCAAGAAGATTATACCAAACAAGGGCGTGTCGCACCTTTGTTTTCATCTCTATTTGTGCCGTCTGCGACAGCGGCGGAATGGAATTTACCATGAAGCCCCAAGAGGTCAAGCCGAAGGTGCAGACCGATTGGCTAGGCTTCTGTAAGGGCGGCGCACAATGTCCACAAAGTGGACGTTTGTGCGTGTAGTTTATACTGGAAGAAGTTGAGATGACGCCAAATTCTCGGTGCTGTGTCGTAAGCAGGAAAGCTTTTGCCGCAATGGTCTTGCGGGCAGGGAAACTTCCCTCCGCGTTGGAAGGCGATATGAATATGCAGTTCCATGGATGCATCTTCTGTGGGCTTGAATTCCACTTGAGATATGCGCCAAGGGTGCGGGAGGTTCAAAGCAACGGCAAACAAGCTTCCTGTATCCATGGATAAAACCGCCTTTCTGTGTCTGTCTTCCATGGATATAATTCTATCGGAATGAAACGCGCTTTTCAAGCGTTACCCACAGTAAACAGCGAAAGGCAAAAAAAAGAATACCCTAATGCAAGAGTATTCTTCTGCAAAATCCGATATGAAAGAACTATATCAAATCAGAAAAAATTATGAGAAATATATGGGTAAGGAGATGGAGAGATAGCTTTATTAAATTCTATATTCTTCATTTCTAGCTGCCTCTTTAATGTTTTGTGCAAAATTATTTATTAGTTCAACAATAGTTTCATGGAGATCTATATAATCATTTGCATTTGAAATTCCATCCAGCGTCTCTAACCTCTCTCCGTGTGCTATTTTATTTCTATTTCCCAATAATCTCTGATCAACCAGCATTTTTTTAAGCATATATGGATTATTATCTATACCTATTGTAGCAGCAATTTCCTTAAATATATCCATTTTAAGATTACTATCTGTTTTAATTATATTTTTACATGGAATACGAGAACATTCTTCTTTTTTAGCATAAATTTCATCTATCAATTTATTATGAATAGATGCTTTTTTTGTATCTTCAAATTCATCTAATGAATGCTTCATTGCAATAGCTAAAAAATTGTTCTTTAGTTCTCCATATTTTAAATTCAACCCTGCAACATATACCAAATAATATTCCGCTATTGACTTAACAGCACCTTCCCAATGTGCATATAGCATAGCGATACCTGATCTTATAGCCCTAGATTGTTCACTTTTTTCTTTCGTTTTAGATGACTCAACATCAACTTTTATTGATGTTAGTTCTTTTTTTCTCCATGCCAATTCATCATCTATTTTCTCTTCTAAACTAGTTAAATCTTTAATCTTCATTTCTGAAAAACTCTTTTCCTAAAAGTGTTAAATCTTTAAATCGAGGTACAGCTCTTGCTCCTTTTTTTGTGCTTTCAATATACATATCAGTATCATAAAACTTTCTTATTCTGTCTACCAAAGACTCTGGTTCATTTTTTTCTATATAATCAATATTCATGTAAATGCCTGATGCAATACCCTGAAATGCCGATACTAAAAATGCTCCCTTATGTTTATCCTCAGTATATTTTTTAAATGAATCTTCTCCTAACAATTCGTTTAATAGCTTAAAAGTTCTGTTAAATCTATCTTCTATAATTTCATAGTCTTCTTCCTTAATAGTTTCAAGAATTTTAATAGTTTCTCTATCCAATAATTCTCCTAAATCATTGTAATTTGATGTATCATCCGAATTCATTTTAACTGCAATTAGAAGGCGTAAAATCAATTCTAACTTAAATTGTTCATCTTCTTTTCTATCAGTTATAGTTACACATTCATTAAAGTCATTATTTTTCGCCAATTTATCCAAAAATGCATAGAAATCTCTATTTGTCATTATCATCAAACAATTTCTAACTTCTTGATCTGATAACTTTGACCCGCCTGTATTCAATCTTTGGAAAAGCTCGTATTTCGTATTTGGATCACTTTCCTTCTTTACAATTATCACATCAATTCTTGCTCTTTTAAAAGCTAGTTGTTGCTCCTTTGTAAATGATTTTTCTGAATTACTAGGATTGTTCCACATCATGCCATCGAATGAAGGTAAATAATCTGTCTTCTGTAGTACTAATGGTTCTACTTCTTTATTATTTTCATCTTTAAATATCCCTACAAATTGAAAAATTGTAGATAATCGCTGAACACCATCAATTACATCCCAAACCCCTTCATCATTTTGACTTACAAAAATAGATGGTATAGGGATATTTAACATTATTGATTCTATCAATCTTGTTTTCTGAGATTCACTCCATCTAAATACCCTTTGAAATTCTGGATGTATATCCATTTCTCCATCTCTATATATATTTATTAGTTCTCCAATAGACATTTGATAGGCATCTCTAAATATTTTACTTGAACGTTCACTTATTTCATCTTGTAAACTCATTTTATCCTCCATTTGCTAATATCAAAATTTTTTATATCATTTGCTGTTATTCTTAAAGAAGACCCACTTACGTAAATCCCTATTCTTTTTACATACTCAAAAAACTCATCACTTTCAAGTATTTCCTTGGCTAAAGATAAATCCAAATTAGCTTTAGGTACAATATATATTCCAGAGTACGGTATAGTATTTTCGTCTAGTTCATAAACATTAACTCCATTTGTGACAATGAATGACATCAATAATTTTCGCTGATTTAAATTATCTATAGCCTGCGAACGACCATATTCAAACCACTTACTTGATTTATCTGAATCTCTAGACTCCAATTTATCTCTAAACTTTTCAAGGTGTTTTATGATTCCAGGATACTGTTTATCCATAGTTTCTGTTTCGATTTTTATTAATCCTGCATTTCCAAATTTATAGGGGAAAATTATTAATTCGTCTACATTCCTACTTAGTGACCTAGGACTTGCAGCTATCTTAACGAGTTCTTTCTCAATAAGAATATTGTCAACCAAGAAATATTCATCTTCTTCCTCGTAATTCTTAATTACAAATGCTTCATTTAATAAAGTAGCGACACTTGTAGCCGCCAGAAAGTAATCCGAAAACAAAACTCCCCCATCATTACAATCATTATTAAAAATCCACTTATCATTTAAATTTGTTTTATCTATCAACAATGTTTTTTTATTGCTTATATCGTAATACTTGATATTAGAATATTTATTTGCAAATTCACAAACAATTATAGATGATGAAGTAAGTACATTCTTAAATATTTTTTCTGTTGTATAATCAAATATTTTTGTTATTTTATCTAATAAAATATTTCTCAAATCTTTAGCAAATACATTTTTAAAAATATTAGTAGGCATTAAATATGCCATTTTACCGTTTTTACCTAAATGTTTTAAGCTCATTTCTATAAACGGATAACAATAATCAAATTTTCCCTTTTTACATGAAGCAAAATTTTGTCTAATAAATCTTCGATTTTCTTCATCAATATTTGTATAAGATATATAAGGAGGATTACCAACTATGAAATCAAACGATGATTTTATTTCTAAAGATAAAAAATCATCGTTTACAATATTCCACTCAACATCATTTAATCCATATGATTTAGCAACTATGTCAAGATTTTTTTTACAATTTTCAAAATTTATCTTGTCATACTCTACAGCAAAAAAATCACGTTTAAGCCCATCTATAATATCATCATCAGCAATGCAACATTTCTTACAATCTTCAATATATCTCTTTATTGCCTCACATAAAATTTGTCCATCCCCACAAGAATTTTCTAAGAATTTTTTTCCATATAAATCAACTGTATAACCGACTTCATCAAGCATTTTTTTTACAATATAAGTCGGTGTAAACACATGACATTTTTCATTAACCATAAAATTACCTTCTTTTTCCCTTATTTTTCATTTCTCTTCAATGCACTCCATAATATCTGATATATCACATTGTAGAAACTCACATATTTTTATTAACACATCGGTAGTTACATTTTCATCTTTCTTTAACTTATAAAATGTACTTCTACTAATCCCTGTTTTATCAATTAAGTCTTTGTGTTTTATATCTCTATCAATCAATAATTTCCATAATTTTTTATAGCTAAATTTCATTATAAACCCCTCGATATCATTCAAATTCATAGCTTGTAGTTTATTATATCATACTTTAGTTCAAATTTATATACTATTCTGTTGACACAAGCTGTATAATAGTATACTCAAACTTCGCAGATGAATAATCTGCTGTAACCCTTGAAATATCTATCGTCTTGGCAAATAAAATAGCATGAGCAACATCCATTTGGTATAATTTTAAGTGTCAACCAAAAACATCCAATGGAGGCTCATGCTATGAACAGTATAACACAAAACCACCAAGACGAGGAACTGCTTTCCAAGAAAATGCAAGTCTTTTTCCGTCGCTATCAAGTCGGTCGCATCCTCCGTGCGGCAAATGCGTACAAGCTTCGCGGCATCCCTGTTCTCAACATCTTCCTGTTGGCGTTCCGCATGGTGTTCCAGCAGCGTTCCGTCTACACGCAGATGCATCTCCAAAGCACCGTTATGCCTTTTGGCAAGGATACGTTCTACCGCTTCATGAACTCCTGCCGAATCCACTGGCGCAGGTTCACGACAGAGCTTGCCGCCGCCATCATCCATGACACGCTCGCTCCCCTGACTCATGCGGATCGTATCAACGTGCTCATCCTTGACGATTCCATCTACCATCGCGCCCGCTCCAAAAAGGTGGAGCTTCTCGCTCGCCTCTACGACCATGCCAAGAAGGAGTTCTCCTATGGCTTCCGCATGCTCACGCTCTGCTGGTCAGATGGCAATACGCTTCTGCCCGTCAGTCATACGCTGCTCTCTACCGAGAATACGAAGAATCGTCTCCGTGATGCATCACAGAAAGTAGACGCTCGTTCCCATGGCGGCAAGCAGCGAAAACTTGCCCAGCAGAAGGCAACCGAGGTGATGCTGCAGCTCCTGCAGGAAGCGAAGGCTGCCGCTATCCCGGCGCGCCACGTCCTGTTCGACACATGGTTCTGCTCCCCGGCATCGCTCCTGAAGATTCACGGTCTTGGCTACGATGTGGTCGCCATGGCAAAGAAGACGGAAAAGATACACTACATCCATCAAGGATGCCTGCAGGATGTGAAGGCGATCTACAAGCAACACCGAAAGCGGCGTGGCCGCTCGAAGTATCTGCTGAGTGTAGAAGCCGCTGTCGTCAAGGGCGAAGAATCTCTCCCTGTGCGCCTTGTCTTTGTCCGCAATCGCAACCATCGGAAGGACTGGCTGGTATTGGTGACGACGGACATGAGCCTCACGGCGGAGGAAGTCATCCACCTCTACGGCAAGCGCTGGGGCATCGAGGTGTTCTTCAAGGTGTGCAAGAGTTTCCTGCGCTTGGAGAAGGATTGCCGCTCTCTTTCGTATGACGCGATGACAGCGCATGTCTCCATCGTGTTCACGCGGTACATGTTCCTGGCAGTGGAGCAGCGCGAGTGCAAAGATGCACGAAGTCTGGGAGAGCTGTTCTATCTATCGGATGAGTTGCCGGATGTGTGCTTCGTGGAAGCCATGCGCCTCCTTTTGCTGCTGTTTGTTGAACGACTCCAAGAGAAGGCTATGCTGGATGAAGGGGAGATCCGGGGACAGCTGCAAGGCTTCTTGAAAGATCTGCCTGTACTGTTGTCGCAAAAACTAAGAAAATGTGCATAAGGAGAGTGTTTTCATTGGCATAAAGTCAGTGTTTTCAATGTCTGTGGAACGTTTTTGATGTGCGAAGTTTGAGTTGGTATGTGTTAACTGCAAAAATATCAAATTGCCGGCGAGCCTCCTGTGCAGCGGCATTGTTCTTCTTCGCTGAAGTTCGGCGCATTCGAGCGGCCGCAGCTGCAGTGCGGTGTTGCGGAAAATTCAATCCCGGCAGGAAAAACATCTTTGATTACAGAAAAGTATCTTATGCGTTCTCTTGCAATGATGCGCTATTTTCAGGGAGGTATCGCTATGAAAAAAACACTCCTACTCGCAGGTATTCTTGTCTTTATCATGTCAAATATTTCTTTTGGAGCCGAGCTGCCAAAAGGGACACTGACAAGGGAACAATTAACCCTGGGATATATTCCTATTGGAGCGACACCTCAAATGGTCACGCAAGTATATGGACAGCCCGATAGGATCGATGACCGCAACGGTATGACGTACTATTACGGAAAGACTCTGACGTTTTCATTCCTAGGCGTGGGCGCCGCTTCCCTGTACGATATCACTGCCACAGCAGATAACGGCATTGAAACCGCTGATGGAATCGGCGTTGGGATGCTGATCAGCAAACTCTATGATGTATATGGTACGCCTAATTACATCCGCAAAGATAAAGATGCGACGCGTTATTGGTATTACTGGGAAAGAAGCCCTTATGCTTATTTCACATTTACAGCCCAAAACGGAAAAATTGTAGAAATTTCCCTGCACTACGCAGATTGATAGAATGGAGTCCTCAAGCGTAACTGCGCTCCCACTTTCTCACCCCTTCCTATATGCCCTGCCCCCGGGAAAAGAAAAAACCACCGAACATCGGTGGTTTTTCGACACTTTAGCAAGCACGCGGCTGCCGCATTCTTTCTGCGGCGGCGGTTTCTTGGCGCATTTATGGGAGCCTTCCCTCAGATGAACTCGTCGGCTGCGATGAGCAGGTTGAAGGGGCCGACGGGGCTTTCTATATGGAGGTTCAGGAGTTTGTTGACACTCAGGTGAAGCTCCGTCGCAGTCTTCGGCAGGTTCAGGTCGAGCTCGAGGTCGCGTTCTCCCAGACGCACGGCGAAGAAGCCGTTCAGGACATTGAGGAATTCCGCGAGGCTGTCGACTGCGAGCTCGTCGAGCTCCCGAAAATCTTCGTGACTGTAGCGGCGGGCAAGCTCGAGGAAAACCTCATCGGAAGCGGCCAAGCCTGTGACAAAGGAGACCGCGCCGGTGATGGCCTGGGAAACGATGTACCCGGGAAGGTCGCCGTCTGCAAGAGGCGTCCCCGTCGGATTGATGACGCAGGCGATGCCCATGAAGCGCTTCAGGGCATGAAACGCCACGCCGACGTATTCCGTATAGAGGGGCAATTCCTCCAACAGCATGGGAACCGCCGCCTTTTCCATCGCCTCCTGCAGAGGATGCTCGCCCATGCGCCCATAGTCATGAAAAAGCTGCTCTACCTCTTTGTAGTTCAGACGCCCGGCATCGAGCAGGGCCTGCGCCAACAGGCAGCCTTCTCCGGCGATCGCTTCCCCGAGGTTGTGGATCTGAGAAGCCGTGAGCACGCCTTCTTCCTCCGCGCTCTTGCGGAAGGCCTCGCCGGACAGTGCGCCGAGGGAATCAAGCTCCACGGCGGTCGCGGCGCCGCGGAACAGCGCCTGCAGCGGCAAATCGACTTTTGTAGCGAGGGTTTTGGGGAGGAATTCGCGGATCTCCGTCACCTTGAGCACACCGTGATTCAGCAGGAATTGAGCAAACAAGAGATCACTGTTCATCCAGTCCTGCCTTTTTCCGAATGCGCGCGATGGCATTCTTGATCTGCTCGGGCGTATAGGGCTTCTGGATAAAGTCCAAGGCGCCAAGCTTCAATGTCTCCATGAGTTTTCCCGGCGTTCCTGCAGAGGACAGCATAATGACGGGAATCGTATCATCGACTTCCTTGATGACGCGCAAAACCTCTATGCCGTCGACCTCAGGCATGACGATATCCAGGATGATGCCGTCCGGGCGATCGCCGAGGCTCTCCGCAATCGCCTCCTTGCCGTTCTCCGTCTCGATGACCTCGCAGTCAAGCGCCTCAAGCTCCTCGCGCAGCTGCTTGCGCAGAAGCTTGGAATCATCGGAAATAAGGATCTTGCACTTTCTGGCCAATCCAAACGCCTCCTTTGGCTGTCGCCTTGCGGCCATGGGTTTTATAGCTGCAAGGCTCCACCTCATTCGTTTTCGCTTCTCTGCCGTGAAAGCCCAAGAAGTCAAGTCCGAAAGACACAGACCGATGGGGCTTGCATGGCAGAGCGGTGCACAACGCCTGCAAAGCGGACGTTTGTGCATGCAGTTTCCATTATTATACCACATTTCCGTCAAATCCATAAAGAACTTCTTCCGCGTTCTTCCCTCTCAAGCCTTTTTGATTTCCTGCCAGAAGCTCCTCCCTTCTGTTTCCAGGGGCACGCCGAACATTTCGGCAATCGTGGCGGCGGTATCGGCGAACGAGGAACGCGTACCGAGATTGCGCCCTGCGGCTATGGAAGCGCCGCAGGCGAGAAGCGGCACATATTCGCGCGTATGGTCGGTGCCCGGAGCGCCGGGATCACAGCCGTGGTCGGCGGTAATGAAGAGCGCATCGCCGTCTTTCATGCCCTGGAGGAATTCGCCCAGCGAGGCGTCGAATTCCATCAAGGCTTTGGCATAGCCCTCGATATCGCGGCGATGCCCGTAAACCATGTCAAAATCGACGAGATTGACGAAGGCAAGACCCGTGAAATCCTCGTGCTGCAGCGCGAGCGTCTTTTTCATGCCGTCGGCATTGTTCTCGTTCGTGCCGAGGCTTCTCGTGAGACCGCACCCGGCAAAGATGTCCGAAATCTTGCCGACGCCGATGACATCGCATCCCGCCGCCTTCAGAGCGTCCAGCACCGTGCCGGACGGCTCCAGGGAGAAGTCGTGGCGCCCCGCCGTGCGCTCGTAATCCGGCCATGTCCCGATGAAGGGACGCGCGATGACACGGCCTACGCCGTGCGCTCCCTGCATGACGACGCGCGCCTTGCGGCAGGCCTCGTAAAGCTCCTCGCGGGAAACGACGGCCTCGTGCGCCGCCAACTGCAGCACGCTGTCCGCCGAGGTGTAGACGATGAGCGCGCCCGTTTCGATATGCTCGCGGCCATAGTCATGAATGACCGCCGTGCCCGAATACGGCTTGTTGCAGATGAGCTTGCGCCCGATGCTTTTTTCCAGCTCGGCGATGACCTCCGGCGGAAAGCCATCCGGGTAGGTCGGCATGGGCTGATGCGCGACAAGCCCGGCAAGCTCCCAATGCCCCGTCGTCGTATCCTTGCCGCGCGATTTTTCCTGCAAGCGCATAAAGGCGCCGCGCATCTGCGGGGCTTCCGCCGCCGGCATCGTTTCGCCTGCCGCCTTCATCGCCTCCGCCATGCCATCGACGGCAAAAATGCCCAAAGACGCCAGATGCGGCACGGCAAAGCCCTTTGCCTTCGTCAGGCTCAGGAGCGTATTGCACGGGCCGTCGCCGAATTCCGCCGCATCGGGAGCCGCGCCGATGCCGAGACTGTCGAGCACGATGACAAAAAGCCGCTGGATCTCTTTCATAGTTCCTCTCCCCTTTCCTTGCGTGCGAAGTATTCACGGTCGAGTATGCCGAGGATCACAAGATTCTCATACACGCCGTCCGTCAGGATCGTCTCACGGATCAAACCTTCGCGCACGAGCCCTTCCGATTCGTAAACATGCAGTGCGCGCGCGTTGTAATCCTTGCAGTCGAGCCAGGCGCGGTGAAAGCCGAGGTCGTCAAATGCCCATGACTTGAGCATCTTGAGCGTTTCATGGCCATAGCCCTCGCCCTTCTTGTCGAGGATGATGCGCGTCCATTCCATCTCCTTCGAGGGATTGTTCAAACCCGCGATCATCAAAAAACCGACGGGCTCCTCCGTATCCATGCGTTCGATGATGAGATGGATCGCCCCCTCGGTATCGAGCGTTTCCCTGTGCACCGCACGCTCCCAAGGTATGACGAACCTGCCGTTTTCAGGACGGAACTCCACCTCAAGGATGTAATCCAGATCCTTTTCCTCCGCCTGCCGAAAATGCAGACGCTTCCCTTTTTTCACAATGCCCTGCATAAAATGCTCCTTTCGATCGCCTCGCCCCGGCGCCCGTCCCCCGTCTTGCAGAAATTCCACCAAGGCCATGCCCATCGCCAAACAGGATACTTTCCTCCATTTATTGTATAATGGAAACAGAGGCTTTGCAAACACTAAGCCCCGGTCGACGGGAATTTTCCTCGTCCGCATTGACAGCAATGCCGCCGCATTTTATAATAAACACATTCCATAGTTCATCTGTATGAATAATACATTTACTTTACAGGACCAACACAAAAGAAAAGGAGCCTTCTCCCATGCATCATTTCGACTTCGATGAGATCATCGACCGCCGACATACGAACAGCTTGAAATACGACTTCGCCGCAGAGCGCGGCTATCCCGAGGATGTTCTGCCCTTCTGGGTCGCCGATATGGACTTCCGTGCGCCGCAGGCGGTGCGCGAGGCCATCCGGCAGCGCGCCGAGCATGGCATCTTCGGCTATTCGAGCCCGAAAGAGGAGTATTATGCGGCGCTCGAAAAATGGTTCGATACGCGCCATGGCTGGCGGCCCGGCAAGGATGCACTCGTCATCACGCCGGGCGTCGTCTTCGCGCTTTCCACGGCGGTGCGCACTTTTACGCAGGCAGGCGATGCCGTCCTCGTGACGGAGCCGGTCTACTATCCGTTTTTCAGCACGATCGAGGGCAACGGCCGCAGGCTCGTCACGAGCTCCCTGCTCTTCGAGGACGGCGCATACCGCATGGATTTCGCCGATATGGAGAAAAAAATCACCGAAAACAAGGTCAGGCTCCTGCTCCTCTGCAGCCCGCACAACCCCGTCGGGCGCGTCTGGCGACGCGAAGAGCTGGAGCGGCTCGCCTCCATCTGCCTCGCGCACGATGTCCTCGTCGTCGCCGACGAGATCCACGCCGACTTCGTGCGCCCTGGGAACAAACACACGCCCTTCGCCTCGCTCTCTCCCGAAGTCGCCGCCAGGACGATCACCTGCACTGCGCCGAGCAAGACCTTCAATCTCGCCGGGCTGCAGCTCTCGAACATCTTCATCACAGAAAAAAGCCTGCGCCAAAGGTTCCAAAAGGAAGTCTACAGCACAGGCTACGGCGAACCAAATCTTTTCGGCCTTTTGGCGGCGCAGGCGGCTTACAGCGAAGGCGGCCCGTGGCTCGACTCGCTGCTCGCCTACCTGGAGGAAAACATCGCGCACACGAAGCGCTTCCTCGCCGAACATCTGCCGCAGGTGCAGCTCATCGAGCCCGAAGGCACCTACCTGCTCTGGCTCGACTTCCGCGCCTGCGGCCTGGAAGTGAAGGCGCTCGACCGGAAGATCATCGAGGAGGCCCGCCTCTGGCTCGATGACGGCGCCATCTTCGGCAAGAGCGGCGCGGGCTTCCAGCGCCTCAACATCGCCTGCCCCCGGGCGACGCTCGAAAAAGGGCTCGAGGCGCTCGCACGTGTCTTCGGCTGAAGCAGGCGCATGTCGTTCAGCCAAAGCTTCGCTCGTTCACCACTGATGGCGATGCAGACGGCCGATGCCGGCGTGCAGCAGTATGAGGAAGGTGAAAAGCTCAAGCCTGCCGAGGATCATCAGGAAGCCGGCGAACACCTTAACCCAGCCGGGCAGCAGCAGGAAATCCTTGCCACCGTAGAGAAGCGTCACGACGGTTCCCGTGCCGGATAGGCAGCCGACGGCAAAGCCCATAGCGGGCAGGGCGTCGATATGGGCGAGCGCAAGGCCGAGCGTCGCCGCGACGAGGACGACGACATAGAGGAAAAAGAAGGCCATGATGCGGCCGAGAACCTTGCGCGGCACGGAAACACCGTCCACCTTGACGTTGACGACCATGCGCGGGTGAATCGTGCGCAGAACCTCGGCCTTGGCCATCTTGCACAGCACGAGGAGCCGCATGACCTTGAAGCCGCCCCCGACCGAGCCGATGGAGCAGCCGAGAAAGGCCAGCAGCAGCAGGACGGCATGGGGAAAAGTCGGCCATTTCGCGAGCTCCACTTCGGCAAATCCCGTCGTCGTCGCAAACGATATCGCATGGAAAAGTCCGAAGCGCAGGCTCCGCTCCCCATCGTAGACGCCGCTGTAGGCGAGGTATCCCGCGAGCAGGAGCCCGCCGACGAGAACGACGGCGAGAAAGACGCGAAGCTCCGTATCGGCGAAAAGCGTCCGCAGGCTGCGGCGCGCCGCAACCCGTTTCCAGAGCAGGAAGTTCACGCCCGCGAGAAACATCGACACGGCAGCCGCCAGCTCCGTCGGCGCCTTGTCCGCCCCGAGCACCGTGCCGCGCGGATCAAGGCCCGTCGTCGATATCGAGGTCAAGGCAAGCACCAGAGCGGGAAGCAGGCTCTCGCCCGCCAGCAGGAACAGCCCCAGCGAAACGAGCGTCAAGACGCAGTAGATGAGCACCATCTTGCGTCCCGCGAGGTTCATGCGGTGCAGCAGCGGACTGAAACTCAGACCGCTCCCCGCCGAAAGCGTGATGCCAAAGCAGCCGCCGACCTGCGGCATGACAGTCACAAGCAGGATGAGGAAGTGCAGCCCGCCGATCCAGCCCTGAAAGATCTGCCAAAAGCCCAGCGAGCTTTGCAGCCCCGTCGGCGTGAAAAGGAGCGCCGTCGTCGTGAAGGCCGCGACGCTCGCAAAAAAAGCGTCCGCGCCCGTAAAGGTCCCCGTGAACCAAAAGGGCAGCGCACCGAGAAAGGACAGCAGAAGCCAGGCGGAGAGCAGGAACACCGCCCCCTCCGTCACGCCGATCACATGGCGATGCCCCTTGCCGAAGCCGGCGAAACCGCCCCCAAAGGCAAAAGAAAAGGCTGCCGGCAGGGCAAAGGCAGCAGGACGCGCGTCGCCCCAAAGAACCGACAGCAAGAAGGCGATGGAGAGCGCCGTCCCCTCCAGAAAGGCCATGCGCCCGAGCAGGAAGGCAATGGTACGTATATCCATATCAATTCTTCCCCTTGAAGTATTTCATGACCTTCTGGGCAAATCCCATCTGGATGAAGAGAATCGTGCGATCCCCGGGCTGCAGAACCGACGCGCCGTTCGGAATCACGGCCTCATCGTCGCGCACGTAGGCGCAGACAAGGCACTCGCGCGGCAGCCTTGCATCCATGAGCCGGATCCCTGCCACAGGAGCGCCCTCCTGCACAATGACCTCGACAGCCTCAGCCTTCGCCCCTTCCAGGAAGGAAACGGAGACAACGCCGCCGCGCCGCGCGAATGCCAGCACCTCACCCGCCGACAGGAGACGCGCCGAGAGAACGATATCGACGCCGACCTTTTCCATGAGATCGACGTATTCATTGCGCGCAACGCGCACAACCGTCCTGCCCGCCCCCAAGTGCTTCGCGAGAAGCGCGAGCATCAGGTTCAGCTTGTCGTCCTCCGTAAGGCAGACGACGACATCGGCATTGGCCACGCCTTCCTCCGTCAGAAGATCGATGTCCGTGCCGTCGCCGCATATCGCAAGCCCGTTGTCGAGGCAGTCGGCCGCCAGGCGGCTGCGCTCATCGTTCAGCTCGATGACCTTCACAGCGACGTCCGCCTCGTCGAGCATCTTTGCAAGAAAACGCCCCGTACGCCCCGCGCCGATGATCATCACATGCTCGAGCTTCTTCGCGTCGCGATGCACAAAGTTCTCGCTGAACTTCTCGATTTCCTCCGGATCGCCGATAAAATAGGCGTTGTCATGCGGCAAGAGGCAGTCGTCGCCGTGCGGGATGATCATGCGGTGGTCGCGGAAAATCATGCCCGCGAGGATCGCCTTGGGCATTTCGAGATCCTTGAGGGGAATGTTCGCCAAAGGCGAATGGCGCGTCACCTTCGTCTCAAAGAGACGCACCTTGCCGCTCGCGAAATCCTCGACATCGAGCGCCGCCGGCGTCATCAATATGCGGTAGACCTCGCGCGCCGTGATGAGCTCAGGGTTCAGCATGAGGTCGATATCGAAATTCTTCTTGAGATATTCCTTTCCCTCCGAAAGGAACTGCATATCGCGGATGCGTGCCGCCGTATGCGTGATGCCGTGCTTCTTCGCCAGAATGCAGGCGACCATGTTGACCTCGTCGCTTGCAGTCACGGCGATGAGAACGTCGGCTCCCCGGATGTCGGGATCATCCATCGTGATGGGGCTCGCGCCGTTCGCCGCGACGGTCAGGACATCGAGCGTATTCTTCGCCGCCTCGAGGCGCACCTCGTCCCGATCGACAAGCACCACATCAAACGCCTCGTTCGACAAGAGCTCCGCAATGCTGTAGCCCAATTTCCCTGCGCCGATGATGACAATGCGCAAAGCGATCCCTCCTTTTGGAAATGCGCAAGAAAAAAGCCGCGGGAGCTGCCGCCGTGCAAAGTTCTGCACGGGCTTCCCTTGGCTTTTTCTGCACCCTTTGCCTTATTTTAGCGCATTTGGACAGCGGACGCAATCATTTCAGCGTGACCAGCTCATAATCCCGCGTTCCAAGGCCGATCTTCTCGCCATGCACGAGCGTTTCTTCCCAACAAACGTTGGGGTTCGAGTCGAGGAAGTGATCGTGGTGGTGCTTCCAGTCGGGCTGCGCGAGATGATCGCCGAGCTTGCTGTTGCGGATCGGCTGGGCCTTCAGCGCCATGTCGACGCACGCCTGATCGAGCGCGACGGGATCGAAGGAGGCAAACATGCCGATGTCGGGCAGGATCGGCGCATCGTTTTCGCCGTGACAGTCGCAGTTCGGCGAGATGTCACGTGCGATGCTGATGTGGAAGCACGGCCTGTCCTGACAGACCGCCTGCGTGTACTCCGCCATGCGGCGGTCGAGGATGTCGGCAGCGTCCCAGACTTCATTGTAGAGCGCGTTGAAAGTACACGAGCCGATGCAGCGGCCGCAGCCCTTGCAAAGCTCCTTGTCGATAACCGCCTTGTTGTCCGCATAAGAAATCGCGTCCGAGCCGCACTCCTTCGCGCAGCGCCGACAGCCGCGGCAAAGCTCCTCATGGACGCCGACCTTGCCTGACGAATGCTGCTCCATCTTGCCCGCACGGCTGCCGCAGCCCATGCCGATGTTCTTGATCGCGCCGCCGAAACCCGTCTGCTCGTGTCCCTTGAAATGCGTGAGGCTGATGAATACATCGGCGTCCATGACGGCGCGGCCGATCTTCGCCGTCTTGAGAACGATCGCGTTCTTGATCGACACTTCGAGCTCGTCCGTGCCGCGCAGGCCGTCGCCGATGATGATCTGACAGCCCGTCGTCGTCGGGTTGAAGCCGTTGATGTTCGCGCAGTCGAGATGCTCGGGCGCATGGCGGCGGCTGCCCGGGTAAAGCGTGTTACAGTCCGTCAAAAAGGGGATGCCTTTTTCCTCCTTCACGAGATCGGCGACCGCCTTTGCGTACTGCGGCCGCAAAAACGCGAGGTTGCCCAGCTCGCCGAAATGCATCTTGATGGCGACGAAGCGCCCCTCCAGCTCGATCGTCTTGAGACCCGCCGCAAGACACAGACGCTGCAGCTTCTTCGTCAGGCTCGTCCCCACATCCGTGCGGAAGTCCGTGAAATAAACCTTGGCTTTTTCCTTTGCCATGATATTCGCTCCTTTTTCTATATGCGTTTCATCCGTTCGGCTTCTCTTTCCAAGAATCCTCTACCCCAATTGTATCATGGAAGTGTCGGCGGTCAAGCCGGGAGGCGCAAAAAGGAGGCGGCGCCCTCCTACAGAAAGAGAGCGGCTCTTTGATGCGAGCCGCTCTCTTAGTATGATAGACGTTTTTCAGCCCATATTTTTCAGCTCGTCAAGCGCGCTAACGACCTCTTCCGAAAGCTCCTCAAGTTCCGGCAGAAGCGCCCTGACCTTGTACTCGTTGTGGCTGTTGTAGGCCTCGATCGCCTCGGCGCAAAGGCGGTGGAAGCGTTCATGCTTCGCGTCGAGCGCGTCGAACACCGGCCGCCCGCTGTACTTTTCGCGCCCCTCCCCCTCGTACCAATGACCGAGACGGCAGGTATGATGGTTGACGACATCGGCGGCATCGAGCTGCATGTTGCCCAGAAGCATCTGATTGACGCGTGCGAACCAGATCAGATGATCGGTCTTCGCGAGATCGAGAATATCGTGGGAATCCAGCCGGACTCCGCTCTTGAGGAAATCACTGCGCACGGAGCTGGAATTCATGAGCACATGGAAGAGGCTCTCATTGCACGCTTTCGCATCCCCTCTCGCCGTATGCATATTGTCCATGGCCTGCGAGAGCGAAGCCGTCATCTCTTCGAAAGAGGCCGACTGCTGCTCGGCAAACGGCGCCAGCTTTTCCATCGCACCGCTGATCTCCATAAACGTCTCCCGGATCGCCCCTGCCTGTTTCTCCGTCGCCTGGATATTCTCCGAGTTCTGTGTGAAGGTCTCGTCCATCGAATCAACCTGCTCGCCGAGATTCGTCACCTCTGTCCGTATCGAAGTGAGCTGATCGCTGATCTCCTCGACGGATTGCTTCGACTGGACGGCGAGCTTCCTGACCTCCTCAGCAACGACGGCGAAGCCGCGCCCATGGTCGCCCGCACGCGCCGCCTCGATGGACGCATTGAGCGCCAGAAGGTTCGTCTGCTCGGAAATGTCGTTGACCGCCGCGACAAGGTTGTGGATGTTTGCCGTCGAACTCGTCAGCGACTCCATGCGCTGCACCATGTGGCCGAGGCTGTCGCCCACGACCTTGTTGCCCGCCGACATGCCCATGATCGTCTCGCCCGCCGCGCGCATCGTATCCTGCCCCGTCGTCGTCTGATCCGCGATGTCCGTCGACATCGAGGCGATATCGTTGATCGAATCGGCCAGGCTGCGGATCACGCCCATGACCTCCTGCACGCCGCTCGCGATATCCGAGAGACTCAGCACCAGCTTGTTCAGCAGAATGGACGCGCGGATCTGCCGCGCCAAGCCATCGTTCATCACGCGCATGGTATTGAGTTCCCCCGCCGCCTGTTTTGCTGCAAAATTCTGAATTGCGCCCGCCAATGAGCGCAGCGCCGGTGAGCTTACGGCCGGCGCCGGCTCATCGAGTTTGCCGTCGGCAAGCGTCGCCAGGTAGCGCTCCAGCCTGCGGATATCCTCCGCATCATTCGGCGAAGGAGCGGCCGGCGCCGCATAGGTCTGTCCCTTTTGAAAGAATCCCATTGTCATCACCTTTCTTCTTATATTCCTCTTGAGGTCTTATTCCTAGGCTCTTTAAGCATCAAGCCCCATCCTTTTCCCCTTATCTCTACCACTCTTATTTATCGTAAGATAATTTCCCCAATAAAATAGCTCTTTTTGTTGGGTTTTTCTAGGACATTTTCCTAACTCCTGCATTTTTCCTATCACGGCCGGATATACTGTTTCACCTCGCCCGCATGTATAGGCGCGACGGCGCACCAAAGCGGCAGCACCAGGCCTGCCGATCCTGCGGCAGCCCATGCCAAAGACGCCGGCAAAGCGAGCCGAAAGGCAAAGGAGGCAGCATGAAAATCTTTTTGAATCCGGGTCATGACCCCATCTACGACAGCGGCGCAGTCAATGCAGCGCTCGGGCTTAGGGAATGCGATGTGGCAGCCGATATCGGCGCGCGGGTGAAGACATATCTCGAACTCGTCGGCGAAGAGGTGCGCCTCATGCAGAGCGACAACCTCGCCTGGGAAAGCCGCTATATGGAGCGCTGGGACAAGGCCGTGACAGACGAGGCGAACCGCTGGCCTGCCGACCTCTTCGTGAGCCTGCACTGCAACGCCGCGAACGGCGAAGCGCACGGCACGGAAGTGCTCGTCTACGCCTTGGGCGGTCCGGCGGAGCGCCTGGCACGCACCATCGGCTGGCAGATCGTCACCTCGCTCGACACGACCGACCGCGGCATCAAGGAACGTCCCGGCCTCATCGTCCTGCACGCGACCGCAATGCCCGCCGTGCTCGTCGAAATGGCCTTCATCGACTGCATGCCCGAAGCACAGCTTCTCAGGGACAAAGCCGACGTATTCGCCCGCGCCATCGCCCGCGGCATCACCGACTACGAAGAAGAACTGCAGGCGACGGGAAGGCAGTGAAGAAGAAGTTGAAAAAAGAATAGTGCGGCGGACAAGAAACCGCAGAACAGCCCCCGACGTTGAAGCAAGAGCAATGTCGGGGGCTGCTTTTATGTTTTTCCTAGATTACAAATGAAAATCTTCTCGCCGCATCATATCAAACAAAGATACACAAGGCACCTGAAAATGGCGTGCTATATCTGGAATCTTGGGATTTCTTGAAGGATCGGTTATGATACCGGCGGATTGCTCAAAAGTCAATATCTTATAGCCATATGCCATGGCTGCAGCAATCAACCATGGGTCAGCAATATCGAATTGTGACCAGCGGCGCAGAGCGGCGTCATTATAGTTTTTGCTCTGCTGAATATAATCCAGAACATCGGTGTATGCTTTGGCAATCCGCGCATCCTTCGTTGGCAGAACACATGAATCCGGCAAGCTTCCTGCCCACTCCGCAAGTTCATCCGTACCTTTCAGAAGCTCACCATACACTTTATCCAAAACAGCAATTTTATCCAATGAAATTTTCGGGCGCAGCTGTCCCCAGAAAGAAGGTGCAAAATCAAAAGGATAGTAAGCGCGTGCAGGCTGTATGAGACTATTGGAGTCAATGAGGTATTTTTCATCCAAACTTACGCGCCTCCCATCTTAGCGATCGCCATCGTATACGTTTTCCGGTTCGTTCCTGTCAATCGATAGGCATCCGTATCCTGTGTGTTCCCTTGTAAGACACTACGATGGAGGGCGCTCAGAAAGCGATGGTCCAGATTGGAAAGCAGTGTATTATAAAAATCTCCGCCGGAGCTCTTCTGTTTCTCTGCCTTCATCTTTTGATACCGTGCTTTTTGCATGGACATCAGGCGAAGGTATTCGCCCCGTGCAATTTTTCCATCATCGTATGCGCGTCGCAAGATGACGGCTTCACTGCAGCGAAAATGACGAGCAGCAATCTCTGTCATTTCCTCGAGCGACATAGACGGATTCCATATACGCCGGAACTCTTCCTCAGGCACGAGGATTTCCGATGCAGCGGCATTGCATTTTTGCTCCGGCAGGCTCACCGCGCTGCTCGACCATTCAGCATGATTGAACAAGCTGTTTTCGCCGAAAAAAATGTGCGCCGTCTCATGCAAAAGCGAAAAAATCCGCCCATTCGGTGCATCCGCCGTATTGATGAAGATGAGAGGCGCCCGGGCATCGACCAGTGTGAAGGCGCGAAACTCCTGGATATCGAGGAGCCTGCGCGTATTGCAGCCGACCTTTCCTCCGGTAAAGACCAATACGCCGCAGCGTGTCAGCCGCTCTCTGAGTGTGCCGAAATTCTCTTCTGCACTCCTGCCCTCTTCATACCATCGGATATCGAGATGCAAACTGCGGCGAATCCTTTGCGCGGTGCGGCTCACAGGTTCGTGAACATCAGCGCTTCCGACAAATGCCAATGGTTTCGCGCCGTCCGCTTGAAGCTGGTCTCGCATCCAATCCTGAATTGCCGTCATCTGATCGAGGATGTCTATGAGGTTGCGACTCGCCCTTGCCCCTGTCTTACTTCCTACCGTGCGATATTCAACGAGAGAAACGTCTTCCTGCGGCGGTGTTTGCAAAAAGAAATAGCCGAACGGAATATGCGTTTTTCTGCTCATTTCTTCTATTTGATTCATCGTCGGCACCTTTTTGCCGTTTTTCCAAGCATCAAGCCGCTCGAGCACCTTAGGCTCCATTTGTTCCTCATGGATATTCTGTAAAACCCAATCGATAATCGCCGAATGAACGGGAACCGTAACACCTGCCATGGAAGTCGCCTCCTTTCTCTGTCGTTTTCTTCAAGGCGGCATCGCCTCACCGTTCGACGATGATCTGGCAGCTCTCCATCACATCCAGCGCCGCTTCATGCTTCTGCACCGTCACACCGGCGCAGCAGGCGGCGTCCACATAAAGCGGCAGTTCTGGGAGAGCGGCCTTGAGCATCAGCGCGTTGGATACGACGCAGATATCCGTGCAGATCCCTACCAGCTCCACGGATTCCAGCGTTCCGTCCTCAAAGAGCTTCGCTATTTCCTCTACAAGCCGCATACTGCCGAAGCAGGGCTTCTCATAAACCGCCGCATTCTTCTCTTTTCGGAGCGCTTCAAGTACCGCCGGAAACTCCCAGCCCTCCGTGCCTTTTATACAATGGGGAATCGGCAGCTTTTTCCCTTCCTGTGTTTGCAGGTAGTCCTGACCATGCGTATCCTGCGTCATAAAAACCGCACCATCGAAATGCCTGACTTTTTCCACCAGCCTCGGCAGCATTTCCTGCGCTTCCGCTGTCCCGAGGGCGCCGGAAATAAAATCATTTTGCACGTCAACGACGATCAAGGCTTTCATCGTTCCGAGCCTCCTTTTCCATACTTCCTTTTCCAGTTTCAGCGCATCTCCCGCTCCGACAAGGAACGCGATGCCGAACAGCCCCAAGGCTCGATGAACATTCCCCGGGCATCGAAATCGCCGCATCTGCCGCGGAAAGCGCCTCTTTTTTCCATTATTTCCTCCATGGTATCATATTTTCGGCGCGATTGCCACAAAATGCGCCGCACGTCTGCCGAACCGAAACGCTTCATTTACCATGCAGCCCCGAGAAATCAAGCGAAGGCGCAGAGGGATTCTCCTGCCGTATTCCTTCACTCCCGCTTGACTTCCCGGCATTTTTTTTGCTAGACTTTTAGCCGTAAGAAATTCCAGCAGCTTCAGGGGGAGGATCTCTATGGATTTGGCGAAATTTATTGACCACACCTTGCTCCGGACGGATGCGCAGAGGGCGGATCTGGAAAAACTCGTCGAGGAGGCGAAGACGCATCGTTTCGCCTCGGTCTGCGTCAGCCCGCTCTGGGTGTCGTTCGCCGCGAACGCGCTCAAGGGCAGCGGCGTTAAGACCTGCACGGTCATCGGCTTTCCGCAGGGAGCGACGCCGTCCGCTGTCAAGGCTTTTGAGACGAAAAAGGCGGTCGAGGACGGCGCGGAGGAGGTCGATCTGGTCATCCCTGTCGGCAGGCTCAAGGACGGCGATGACGCCTATGTGCGGGACGATATCCGCGCCGTCGTTGAAGCAGCCAAAGGAAAGGCGCTCACCAAGGTCATCATCGAGACCTGCCTCTTGACCGATGAGGAGAAGCGCCGCGCTTGCCGGCTGGCCAAAGAAGCGGGAGCCGACTTCGTCAAGACATCGACGGGCTTCTCCACAGGCGGCGCGACGACAGACGATGTAAGGCTCATGCGCGCGGAAGTCGGCACAGCGCTCGGCATCAAGGCCTCGGGCGGCATCCGCAGCCGCGCCGACGCGGAAGCCATGCTCGCCGCCGGAGCAACGCGCCTCGGCACATCGAACGGCGTAAAGATCGTCACGGAATAAGCCCTTCCATAGACAGAGCTGCGGGCAGACAAAACTCTGTCAGAAGGCACGAATACCGCTTTATTTGTTTACGTTGTACTGCAAATATGCTACAATAAGGCAAGGAGGTGATATTATGGCTACCGTATCTGCACAAATTCGTCTGGATCCCGAAGTGAAAGCGCAGTCGATGGCGCTGTTCCAAAACCTCGGGCTGGATCTTTCCACGGCGGTCAATGTATTCCTGCGCCAGTGCCTGATTCATCGCGGACTCCCCTTCAGTGTAAAGGAACAAAAATACTCCGCAGAATTGCTTGAAGCGATAAAAGAGGCCGAGCAAACAGCGCATGACCCAACCGTTCCTTCCTACAAAGACTGGCAGGAACTGAAGCAAGCCTTGGAGAATGACCATGCAGTATAAACTGAAATACACACGTTCCTTTCGTCAAGGATACAAACGCGCCCAAAAACGCGGCCTGGATCTGTCCCTTCTTGGCGATGTGGTGGAAATGCTGCGCTGCGGCAAAAAGCTTCCTGAAAAATATGCCGATCATTGGTTAAGCGGCGATTTCTCCAAATGCCGTGAATGCCATATCCAACCCGATTGGCTGCTCATCTATCGCATCGACGGCGATATTCTGACACTGACCCTGATGGATACGGGAACGCACGCAGACCTTTTCCGCTGATCACTTCATAAAAAGACTGCCATACGGAAGAAATGCCTTCCCGTATGGCAGTCTTTTCGCATAATATATGGTTCTGTCAAATCTTACTTGAACGGCTCCTCGCTTCGCATTTTCGCGGCAAAGCTACATCTCACCGCCGCCGATCGCTGCGTTGTGATCGTTCGCCCACTTGTAGCCGAGGAACGCGCCGACGAGGTTGACGAGCACGGCCGGCTCCGGGCCGACAGCTATACTGATGAGCCAGCTGACGACAATCAGCCCGACAACAGCGATGGCGCCCTGCTTGTTGAAGCCTGTGCTGTAGAAGATGCCGAGGACAAAGAAACCGAGAATCGCTCCGAGAATAGGACTTTTTTTGCTCATGATAAATCTCTCCTTTGGTTGTTGTTCATTGTATGATCAGAATAATGCCGGCGGCAGAAACTCTGCCGCTCATTCGACACTCGTCGTGATGCCGCCGCCCGCGATATCGAAGACAGCCATATTCGACAGAGCGCTTTCGCCTGTCGGCGCGAGGAATTCGAACATATAGCCGTATTTGCCGTCGCCGACTTCTTCGTCCTTGACCTTCGGGTGACTGCCGAGGCGGAAGGTATCGACTTCGACGGGGGTGAACTCATCATCATCGCCGGAAGCGGACATCGCATAGTGAATCGTCGTGACCATATCGCCTGCCTTCAGGTGGATCAGGCGTCGGTCGCTCATGCCGTTCTCCTCAAGCTCGCGGCGCGCGCCGAGGATGCGGTATGTCCCATCGTCATAACTGTAGGCGACCTGCAGGTTGCACTCTTCGCCGTTGAGCTTGATGGGAATGGAATAGAGGTTGTAGTCGTCACCTTCTTCGGTGATCTCGATGTAGACGGGATGTCCGTCGAGCATCGGCCATGTGCCGTCGAAGTTGTCGCGAAATACGCCCGTGTCCCAGTCGGCATCGATGTTCGTATCGCTGCCGAGGTAGAGGATCACGCCCTCTTCTTCACCGAGGTAGATCAGGTTGCAGCGCACGGACGAGAGGAGATCCATCTCGCTCTCGCTGAGTGTCACAAAGGCACTACCGTCGCTGCCGTCGATGTCGACAGCCCTGTCCTCAAGACCTTTGACATGGAAGATGGGGCGGCGCGCTGCGGGCAGTGTACCGAGACGCCCCTCCGCCATTCCTGCGAGGACGGCTTTCGCCTCCTCGGGCATCTCGCCGTAAAGCAGGCAGTAGAGCAGGCATTTCTGTGCAAGCAGCGCCGCATCCTGCTCAGCGTAGAGAGCGAAACCGTCTTCGTCGCCGTCGTAGGAGTAGTAAGATGAGATGCCGCCGCCGCGCCTGCGGTAGTTTCCGTGCACCTTGTAGACGACGGCGTCGTCCACCGCCTGCGCGAGTGCGGCCGCGTTCTGGGGCATCTGCTGTTGGGTCTCCCGGGCCAAGCCCGCGAGATCGACCATGTTCGCATAGCCCTGTTCACGCGTATTGCCGCCGTAGTTCTCGGCGCTCTGCGCCGCGCGGTCGAGCGCGGAGAAGAATGCCGGCGAAAGATGCGCCGCCTGCGCGAGAGCTTCGCGGCTGTAGGCGTCATAAGCGGCCGTGAGCGCGGGGAGCTTCTTGATGTCGATGACGGAAAGCGTCGCCTGCTCCGCCACATCCTCTTCCTCGCAGGCTGCGAGGAAGCTGTCGCAAATCGCTTCGCCAAGCCCCGCGCCGCCCATCGCAGGATTCTTCGCCAGAGCGCCGACCCAGCCGTCGTAGCTCCAGCCCGTGTGCGGCTCGACCTCTTCGGACGCGACCATATAGCGCGCGTAGTCCTCGATCGCCGCCGCCGTCTCGTAGCTCGCCATGAGGCAGGCGTCGAAACCGATCATCTCGAAAGGCGGCGCATCGGGTGCGCTGCCGTAGACGTTCGTGAGAGCCGTTTGAATGTCGTTGAGACGCAGCATGTTGCCCGTGCGCTCGTCGGCGCAGACGCCGACGGCGCTGCCGCCGCCGTGATCCCAAAAGACGAGGACGCGATGATCGGCGGGAAAATGCTCCTCGCCGTAGCGCAGGAAATCTTCGAGCGTACCGCGGCCGCCCAGATCGGCATCGCTCAGATCCTCAAGACGGTGCAGCCCATCCTCATCGCAGAGGTAAAGGTTCAGCGCGCCGTCCTTAAACTCGTCGTTCTGCCAGCTTTCCGTGCCGCCCGCCAGGATGAGCACGCGCACATTGGGCGGCAGATCGACGTCCGCGAGCTCCCCGATGTCGGTTGATGCTGCGCCGATCTCAGACTCAAGGTCGGAGCCGCAAATATACCAGGAAACGAGCCACGTATCATCCTTGTCATAGGCGTCGGGGAAACTCGAGCCAGCCTTCGTCACTTTTCCGCCGCCGCAGCCTGCCAGAACGAGCACAAGAAAAAGAACCGCCAGGAAAGGACGCAGCATGCGGCACAGATGCTTCATGGCCTGCGCTCCCTCCTTTGCGGTTCCCGGACTTCCTTTATTCCCTGATCTTCAGGGCGACGCTTATTTCTCTCCGTCGAGGAACTTCTGAATCGCCTTCGGATCTTTCGGCGCCCAGTGCAGCGTCTTGCCGTCATCGCTCTTCACAAGCTGGCACGGCACATCGAGGGTCTTTTCCTCATCATAGGGAATTTCGTCGATGAACTTGCGCAAGACGTCCATCGCGCCCTGCTGATAGGAGGCATCGTTGCGGACGTCGACGCCCTGCTGCTGCGCCATGCCGAGGACGACGCCCAAAGCGAGGAGATCCTCGTTCGTCTGCAGGAGCTTGTCCAGCTCTGCCTTGTCAACCGGCGTTGCCGTAAGCTCGACGACGGGATTCTCGCTGTCGTCCTTCTTGACCTTCGCCTTGAGGTTCATATTCGCCTTGCGGTCAGCGACATAGTAATTCGTGACGGCAACGGCATTGTTCTCGCTGAGCATCATGCTCTGGAACATCTGATCGACCTCGGTCAAGAGCGCCTCGCTGATCTTCTCCTTCTGCTCCTTCGTCATGCCCGTAGCCTCAGTCTTGTCCGTGTCGCCGTAGGCGTAAAGCTCTGCGTAGGCGAGGACAGCCTTGTCCGCCGTGTCCTTAGGTTTGTCGCCGCAGCCCGCGACGAGGAACATCGCCAGTATGGCGACAAACGGAAGCAGCAGCCGTCTTGCCGACATCATCTTTCTCTTCATTTTTCATCCCCCTATAAAAACTGTTTTCAGGCTTCCGGGAAACCCGTTGCAAAACCTGTGGGAACCACCGGACAGGTGCCTTCTTCCCCAGGCGCTGCCCGCTTCCCTAAAATTGATTATGGCAAAAAAAAAAACTCCCTGCAATAAAATTGCAGAAAGTGACGACTTCTTACCTGAAAGTGACGCGGCAAACAAATGTGAAGACGCCTCCTCCTGCCGGCCCTTGGCAGGGCAGGCGCCCTACTTGTTCAATAGATACTGCATATAGGCGGTTCGGACAGCACTGCGGCGGCGTTGGCTGATGGGCAGGCGCGTGCCGTTTGTCAGTACGAAATCCTCCGCCTCCATGCTTTCGATCATGTCCATGTTGACAAGGATGCGGTGGTAACATTCCTGAAAGCGCTTGTCCGTCAAGAGGCGCTCCGCCACCCATTCGTAAGTGAACGGGCGCGTGAAGCGAAAATCCTGCCCCTCGAGAACGATGCGCAGCCTGCCGCCGTCGATGTCGGCATAGCAGATCTTCTTGAACGGCAGATCCAGGGCGCGTCCGTTATACCGCACGGAAAGCGCACGCCTCGCCTTGGCGCGGCGCGCAAACACCCGCTGCAGGGAAGCCTGGAAGGCCTCCTCATCCGCTCCCATGGGTTTGAGGAAGTAACCGTCGGCAAAGACGCGATAGCCTTCCATCAAATACGCCTCGCTGCTCGTGAGGAAGATGATGCCCACGTCGGCGCTTGCCGCACGGAGGCGGCGCGCTGCTTCCATGCCGCCGAGACCGGGCATGAGGATGTCGAGAAGCACGAGGTCATAAAGCTGCCGGCCGAAACAGGCCAAGAGGCTTTCCGCCGAATCGAAGAGATCGAACTGCACGACGGCAGTCTCCTCGGGCCAATACTTGCCGAATATTTTTGCAAGATGCTGCCGCGTCGTTTCGCGTACTTCCGCCTCATCGTCCACAATGGCAATCCGCATCCTTCCAGCTCCCTTCTTCTCTTCCGCCGCATCCTTATGCATCCCGTGAAATATTTGACGAACCAAGCCGCTTATCGTATAATACCACAAAACCAGACAGCAGAGAATCATACCAATGGAGGATTTGCCATGCCCGAAAGCAATTTCATGATCATCCTCACGACCTCTCTGTTTTTCCTCACGCTTCTGCCGTCCGTATACCTCCGCTATCTGCCGTTTCGGACGGTGCTCACGGAAAAGCAGCGCCATACTCTTTTTCTCGCCTACGCCGCCATCTTTGTCTTTGAGCTCACACTTTCCCTGCTGCTCTTTTTTTCCGGCGCCCTGCCCTTTTCCTTCCATACCTTCAAGATCATTTTCTTCTTTTTCGGTTTTCTTCCTTACTTCCTGCTGAACCTCTGCCTGATCCGGCCGTATGCCGCACAGCATTTCTTCATCCTCGGCATACAATTCCTCCTTGCGGCCGCGATCTCGACAGCCGCCGTCCTTCTCACGATACTGTATGCCGGGCTTGACGGTTTCTTTGATTGCTTCGCCTTCTATTGCGCCTTATACCTCCTCCTCTATCTCGCCGTCTTCCCCTTTGTGCTGCCTTTCTTCCGCCAGATCTTCCTGCGCTTTTCCACGGTCAGCACCGACCGCTTCTGGCTCTACATCTGCCCGCTGCCGCTTCTCATGTTCTTCCACGACATCTACTTTTCGATCTCGGAGGAGCTGCTCATTCTCCATCACCTCCCGGCACGCCTGCTTCTGTTCATCTCCGGCATCCTCATCTCCCTCGCCGCCTGGCGTGGCCTCGAGCAAATCCTCCGGCAGGCGGCGACGACCGAGCGCAACCTTGCTCTCCTGACGCGCATGAATTCCATCGGCGAATACACGCGCTCCCTGCAGGACAAGCAAAGACGCCTGGCTCTCGTGCGCCACGACCTCCGCCACAATTCGAAGATGCTCGCCGACCTCATCTCACACGGCGAGGACGAAGCTGCCATGAAGCTCATCGGCAGCATCAACGAGCAAATCGATGCGACGCACGCCGAGCATTTCGCAGCCAATCCCCTGATCGACGCGGCTCTCTCCGTCTACGTGCAGCAGTCGCGGCAAAAGGGCATCCCCATCGAGACGAAGGTGGACGTGCCGCCTTCCTTTGCCGCAGAAATCGACCTCTCGCTCGTCCTCTGCAACCTTCTGGAAAACGCAATCCATGCGGAAGAAAAAGAGGAGAAAGCAGCGCGCGGCATCCGGATTCTGGCTCGTGCGCAAGGCAGAGGGCTTTTTCTCGCCATCGAAAACCGCCGCAGCGCCCCCGTGCCGCTGACGGCAAACGGGCTGCCCAAGAGCAGGGAATCCCTGCCGGGACATGGCTACGGCACGCGCTCCCTGCTGGACTTCACGAAAAAATACGGTGCGGAATACTTCACGGAGCAAAAGGACGGCTGGTTCAGCATCCTGCTCCATCTGCCGCTGCACGAAAACAAGAGCGGCTGACGCCCGACGGCACTTTCCTGCAAGATTTCGTCACTTTCCTTGAATTTGTTGAAGTTCTCTCCTGCCTTTGCGATAATACAAGCAAGGAAAATTTCCAGACATCAAAAAGGAGAGATTCAATATGAAACATTGGTTCAAGGCTTTTGCAGTCATAGCGTCCTGTGCCCTGATGCTCGGCACGGCGGGCGTCGCCTCAGCGGACGAGTATGAAGGCTACGATGAGAACGGCAACGCTGTTTACGCGGTGGCGGACGAGGACGGCAACGTCGCTGTCGCCGTTGCGGACGAGAACGGCAACTACGCCGTCTATGCCGAGGATGGCGACGGCAATTCCTACGAGGAGACCGGCTCTTACTAAGAGGGACAGAAACGGCCGCTGTGTGCATGACAAGTACACAGCGGCCGTTTTTCGCGCTTTCATGGCACAGCGGCAGGCGGACGGCATGCTCCGTCCGCCTGCTCTCAATACATATGGAACATGCGCTGGATCTCTTCCTTTTCCTGCGTCTGCAGAAGCGCGAGCTGCAGGAGGATGCGCGCCTTTGCCGGAGGCAGCGTATCGCCGTCGATGAAGCCCGCCTCGTCATAGGAAGGCGCGGGCAGCACCGCGTCGAAGGCGGCGCGGCTCGTGCGGACGACGGCAACGCCTCGCGCAGCAGCCTCGCAAAGAGCCGGCAGAACCGCCTCGTGGATGCTGCCGTTGCCCACGCCCTCGTAGACGAGGCCTGCCGCGCCGCCTGCGACAGCAGCTTCAACAAGGCGGCCGTCCGCGCCCGCATGGCCGCAGAGAATCGGCACGTAAGGAAGCTCCTGCACGTTCGCCGCGTCAAACTCACTCTTCGTCGTATGACGCGGCAGAAGCGCACGGCGGAAACGAGGCGTCCCCGCCTCCATCAGCCCCAGGGGGCCAAGCCCGGGGCTTTGGAAAGCGTGCAGCGCCGTCGTACTCATTTTCTGCACATCGCGCGCGCTGTGAATCTCTCCGTTCAATGTCACAAGGACGCCCTGTCCCCAGGAAACAAGGTTTGCCGCAAGGCGCACGGCATCGAGGAGGTTCATCGGCCCGTCAGCGGAAAGCGCCGTCGCCGGGCGCATCGCTCCGGTCAAGACGACAGGCTTGTCGCTCTTCACGACGAGATGGAGGAAGTACGCCGTTTCTTCCAGCGTGTCCGTGCCATGCGTGATGACGACGCCCGCCGCATCGCCTGCCAAGATCTCATTGACGCGCGCGGCAAGGCGGAACCAGACCGCTTCCGTCATATCCTTGCTGTCAATCGCAGCGACCTCTTCGCTCTCGATGTCCGCATAGTCCGCAGCTGCGGGCACAGCCACGAGCAAATCCTCGACGCTCATCGCCCCTGCCCGGTACACCGTGAGTTCATCCTCGCGCGCCGCTGTACCCGCAATCGTTCCGCCTGTCGCCAGGATATAGATTTTCGGCTTCTTCTTCACGCTGCCGCCTCCTTCTTCCATCCATCCCCGCATTGCCGCCTCGCACACACGGCGCCGCGCTTCCCTTCAATGCAGCGGCGTCCGCTTGATGTCGAGCGCCACTTCCAGCACCGCTGCCGCCTTTTCGCGCATGGCGGCCGGGCTCATGCGCTGCCAGATTTCCTGCACGCGCGCGGCAAAGGCAGAGGGAGCGAGCGGCTCTTTTGCCGCTTCGAGCGCATGCCGGGAGAGCAGGGCGGCGAAGTCTTTGCCCATCGCCTGCTCGCGCTGCGCGAGCAGCAGGCCGAGCTGTGCATCCACGAGATAGAGGTGCAGCACCTCGTATGTCAGCGACTCGGACGTCGGCAGCTGCTCCTGCCTCAAGCCGCCGAAAGAGAGCGGCGCGTCGCCCCAGCCTTCCTTGAATATGCCCGGAATCCGATAGAGCAGGAAGAGCACCCCCGCCTCCTCATAAAGCGCCAGCTCCATCGCGCCCGTGCGAAAGGCCTCGACAGCGATGATATCGCTTCGGGAGAGCTGCAGGATGAACATCGCCCCGTTTACATCGACTTGGAAAAGGCCGCCGTCTCCCCGGCTCTGGATCGGCAGCGGAAATCTTTCGCCGACCTGGAAATTCGTATATAACATAAAACGCTCCCCTTTGCAGCCCGGGCGCCAGACGCCCGCATGGCGCTCCCTCCCTGCGGCAAGCGCCTCGCCTCTACTTCGGGCACGAGATCCGCCCGACCGTCTCGACCGTGCGGTGCAGCGCATCGACAAGCGGCGTCGCAGCCGCGCGATAGTACATCTCCTTGCCCTCGCGGCGCGAGACGATGAGCCCGCTTGTCTTGAGGACGCGCAGATGATGCGAGATGGCCGGGCTCGACATGCGCATATAAGCCGCGATGTTGATCACGCACTCCTCGTAGTGGCAAAGAAGCCAGAAGATATGCAGCCGCGTCACATCGCCGAGCTGCCTCATCGCCGCCGCCACGGAAGCGAGCGTCCCGCTGTCCGGCATATGCGGCAGCGCCTCTATATCATGTCCGTGATCGTGCGGCAGACGCACAGACTTTTCCGGCATGGATCCCCCTCCTTAATTCGCCACGCCCGGAAAAGCGCTGACGAATTTTATCTTGATATCGGGAAAATGCTCGACGAACTGTATCTTGAAGTCCTCTCCGAATTCCACGATCTGCCATTCGCCGACATCATCGGGAAAAGCGCTGACAAGCTTTACCTTGAGATCGGGCCAGTAATCGACGGCCTTGACCTTGATATCGGGGAAATGCTCGACAATCTTGACCTTGCCGGCCAGCCGTATATTTTTGAAGTATCCGTCCTGCGACACAGGCGATGCGGCAGATGAAACGCCCGGAACAAGGCAGAGAACAAGAAGCGCCGCAAAGGCTGCGATGCACTTTTTCATAGGCTTTCCTCCTCTTTTTGGCCATGCGCCTTCTTTTGGAAAGCGAACGGAACGCGTCGTTTTCACCTTTAAATTATACCGTATTGATGCGGAAAACTCAAACCGCAGCCTGCCTGAAGAGCCGCCTGACGGGGAACGAAGCATCCGGCAGACAGCTCAAAAAGCCATGCGCACAAACGCCCGCTTTGCGGACATTGGGCGCCGCCCTTCCAGGAAAGCAGGGAGTATAAAACTATAGGGAATAGGCCTATGGTTCAAAGGAACTTGTCCCTTTCCTCTTGAATATATAAAGGTATAGTTTTTCATGAGGAGAGATGCCCCTATGTTCAAAAAAAATCGCCTGCGCGGCACTGTCGCCGCCCTGGCCTGCGTCGGCTTTCTTCTGGCGGGAAGCCCTGCCCGAGCTGCCGAGGAACCGATCCATGACAACCCCCTGTACAGCAGCCTGGACGTCCTTTTGCACAAGGACACGGCTTCCGATTCGGCAAAGCGCCGGCAGAGCGAAACCCGGCTGGCCTTCGTGAAGCAGGAGAAAAAATGGGGCGCCGTCAACGCTGCGGGAGGAACCGTCATTCCCGCCGACTTTGACGAGCTCTTCCCCTATGCGAAAGAACTGATCGCCGCACGCAAAGGAAAATCCTGGGGCGTCTTCCATCGCTCCGGCAAAATCGTCGTCCCAGTCTCCATGAAGCATCTGGAGCCCTTTGAGGAAGAGCGCATCGTCGTGCAGGACGCGAAGGGAAAATGGGGCTGCTACGATGCGGACGGCAACATCGTGCTGCCGGCGGAATATCGCGACATGGTGCCGTTCACCGAAGATGTCGCAGCCGTGCAGCTCAAGGACAAGTCCTGGACATACTTCCGCCGTGACGGCAGCCTTCTGAGCGAACAAACGTATCGGGCGGCAGGCATCTTCTCGGAAGGACGCGCCGCCATACAGGACAAGAAAAAGCGCATCGGCTTCATCGACGCCGAGGGAAAAGAGGCCATCCCTTGCCGATATGATTACGCCATGATTTTCAGCGAAGGCCTCGCACCTGTCTCGCTCAAAGGCAAGTGGGGCTTTATCGACAAAAAGGGAACCATGGTCATCGAGCCGCAGTTCCGGGAAGTCGCCGGCGGTTTCAGCGAAGGCCTCGCTCCGGTCAAGAGCAAGGAAGGCTGGATCTATATCGACAAGACGGGCGCGAAAATGTTCTCTGCACATTACGACAACGTCCTGCCCTTCCACGGCGGCCTTGCCGAAGTGCGCCGCACGGTCAGCACCACCAATCTTTTTGGTGCGCTTTTGACCATCGCCGAAGCGGCGACCGGCTTTTATGTGTACGACCCGGATCTTCTCACCGACGAGAAGATCAAGCGCGGCTATATCGACCGCAGCGGAAAGGAAATCATCTCTCCCAAAAACGACTACACCGATACCTTCCATGACAAAAAGGCCATCGTCAAAGTCAAAGGGAAATGGGGCTGCGTGAACGAAAAGGGCGAATACCTCGTCGAAGCCAAGTATAAGGATATGCGCCGCTTTTCCGAGAATCTGGCGGCCGTCAAAGAGGGCAACGCCTGGGGCTATGTGACAGAGAGCGGCACTCTGTCCATCGCACCGAAGTACGACGAAGTGCGCGATTTTCATGAGGGCGTCGCCGCCGTGCGGCAGGGCAGCCAATGGAGCCTGATCGACAAAGACGGGCGTCCGCCGTTCCGACTTCCCTTCGGCATCACGGAAATCGGCGACTTCGCCGACGGGCTCGCCCCCGTCAAGATCGGCGACAAATGGGGCTATATGAACCACGAAGGCACGCTTGTCATCTCTCCGCAGTACAAAGAAGCGCGTCCGTTCCAATAAAGGCGTAAAGGCGCAGCGCTCGGCCTCGGCATCTCAGATGCCGAGGCCTTTTTTCTGCTCCCGTCGGCTCCTGCATCGAGCTCATCGCCGCCTATTCTCCTTTGCCGGGAGCCGCATCCTGCGCCATCGCCTCTTCAAGCCACTTTCGAAGCACGAGGACGTGGTTTTCCACGGGATTCTTGTTCGCGTAGACGAGCGTCACGGGGCCTTCTTCCAGCCACTCCCGGCACTTTTTCGCGAAAGCGGCGGCGGCGGGGCTTTTTTGCAGCTCCCCCAGATACGCACGGCCGAAGAGGTCGAACGTCATCTCGCCGCTGTGGTAGAGCTTCCTAAGCTCCGGCGACGGCGTGACTTCCTTCGCCCATTCGGCAAGCGCGGCGCGCTCCTTCTTCATGCCCCTCGGCCAGAGTCGGTCGACGAGGATGCGTCTGCCGTCCTCAGCGGCGGCTTCTTCGTAAACACGCTTCATCTGAACCTCGTACACAGCAAAGACTTCCTTTCATATCATACGTTCATACTCTCATACGGAGGGCGGCGCAATGTCCGCTTCCCGGACGTTGGTGCGCGTCGCTTCTCCTGAAACTTTTGGGCAAAGCCGCCGCCCCTTCTTGCCACGGTCGGATGTTTCCGCTAGAATAAAAGAAAAGTGCGCGGCTCTGGTGTGCTTTATCAAAAAATAAAAAGGAGCGAATCGGATGGAAAACATGCTGGAAAACCTGTTTCATCTCAGGAAAAACGGCACAACGGTGCAGACGGAGATGCTGGCGGGACTGACGACGTTCATGACGATGGCTTATATCCTCGCCGTGAACCCTTTGATCCTCGGCTCGACGGGCATGGACGCGGGAGCCGTATTTACGGCCACGGCGCTTGCCTCGGGCATTGCAGGCTTCTTGATGGCGGCCTTCGCCAATCTGCCTTTCGCACTTTCCTCGGCGATGGGGCTCAACGCCTTTTTCGCCTATACGGTCGTCGGACAGATGGGCTATCCCTGGCAGCTTGCCTTGACGGCGGTTCTCTGCGAGGGCCTGATCTTCATCCTGCTGTCCCTGACGAATGTGCGCGAAGCGCTTTTCAACGCGATTCCTATGACACTGAAGAGCGCCGTCTCCGTCGGCATCGGGCTTTTCATCACATTCATCGGCCTGCAGAACGCGCATGTCGTCGTGGCGGGCCCGAAGCTCGTCGCGATGTTCTCCTTCTCTAAGGCCATCGCCGATGGAACCTTTCATTCGGAGGGCGTCGCCGTTCTTCTGGCGCTTTTTGGCATCCTCCTGACAGCCGTTCTCGTCATGCAGCGCGTCAAGGGGCACATCCTCATCGGCATTTTCGTCGTCTGGGGGCTGGGCATCGTGCTCGAGCTTCTCGGCGTCTACATTCCCGCGCCGGAGCAGGGCTATTTCAGCCTGCTGCCGAACGGCATTGTCGCCATGCCGGTATCGCTCGCGCCGACCCTCATGCAGTTCGATTTCCAGGCAGTCCTCTCGCTTGACTTCTTCGTCGTGATGTTCGCCTTCCTCTTCGTCGATCTTTTCGATACGCTCGGCACACTGATCGGCTGCGCCTCGCGCGCCGACATGCTCGATGAAAAAGGCCGCCTGCCCCGCGTCAAGGGAGCGCTTCTCGCCGATGCCTGCGGCACGACGATCGGCGCCTGCCTCGGCACCTCGACGATTTCCACCTACGTCGAATCCTCCGCCGGCATCGTCGAGGGCGGCCGCACGGGGCTGACCGCTGTGACGGCGGCGCTGCTCTTCTTCGTCGCGCTCTTCTTCTCGCCGCTCTTTCTCGCCGTGCCCGGCTTTGCGACTGCGCCGGCGCTCGTCATCGTCGGCTTCCTCATGATGCAGCAGGTCTCCCGCATCCCCTGGGACAAGCTTATCGAAGCCATTCCGGCCTTCGTCTGCATCGCCGTCATGCCCTTCGTCTACTCCATCGCCGACGGCATCGCTTTCGGCATCATCTCCTACACGTTCCTGCACGTCGCGGCCGGACGCTTCCGTCAGCTTACATGGCTCATGTACGCGCTGACGCTCCTCTTCATCCTTAAATACGCCTGGCTCTGAGCCGCCGCAAGCGATAAAGAAGAACAGCCCGGGATCTTCCGTCTCCGGGCTGTTCTTCTTTTTCAGAGGCAGCCGGCAGCCGTTCAATAAATTTTCGTCACCGGCAGGCCTTCCTTGGCAAGAGCTGCGACGAGGCGGGCGATATGCTCCTGATTGTGCGTCTCGACCGTGACCTCGAGCTGCACCTGCTGGAAGCTGTCCGTGACGCTGGCCTGATTGTGCACGAGCTTGATCACGTTCGCGTTTTCCCTCGCGACGATTTCAGCGACCTTGAGCAGCTGTCCGGGCTTGTCCGGCAGCTGCACGGCGAAACAGAAGATCCGGCCGCGCGCAATCAGGGACTTGCTGATGAGCGCAGAAATCGTCGATATGTCGATATTGCCGCCCGAGAGGATTGCAACGACCTTCCTGCCCTTGAAGGGCAGGCGCGCAAGCGCCGCAAGCGAGAGAACGCCGGCGCCCTCCGCGATGAGCTTGTGCTTCTCGATGAGGAAGAGCAGCGCACTCATGATCTCCATCTCGGACACGGTGATGATGTCGTCGAGATACTTGCGGCAGAACGCATAGGTAAGATCCCCCGGCGTCTTGACGGCACAGCCGTCCGCGACCGTCTCGATCTGCGCGAGCGTCGTGACCCGGCCGGCGGCGAAGGAGGCCGCCATGCAGGCCGCGCCCTGCGGCTCGACGCCGATGACCTTGACCTCGGGGCGCACGGACTTCGCTGCGAAAGCAACGCCCGAGGCGAAGCCACCGCCGCCGATGGGCACGAGGATGGCGTCGACATCCTTGAGCTCATCAATGATTTCCAGCGCCGTCGTCCCCTGTCCCAGAAGCACATCGCGGTCGTTGAACGGATGAACATAGACATAGCCCTTCTCCGCCTGCAGCTCGCGCGAACGCTGGTAAGCGTCATCGAACGTATCGCCTGCCAGCACGACCTCGGCGCCATAAGAGCGCGTCGCCTCGACCTTCAGCAGCGGCGTCGTCGCAGGCATGCAGATGACGGCCTTGACCCCGAGCCGTTCGGCCGCAAGCGCGACGCCCTGCGCATGGTTGCCCGCCGAGGAAGTGATGACGCCCTTGGCGCGTTCCTCCTCCGTCATATGCGCGATTTTGTTGTACGCGCCCCGCAGCTTAAAGGAGCCTGTATTCTGAAGGTTTTCCGGCTTCAGATAGACGTCGTTTTCGCCCAGCGCGGAAAAAAACGGGCTCGGCAGGAGCCTGGTCTTCTTCGCCACGCCGTCCAGCGCGCGCGCCGCCTCATAGAGACCCGCAATGGTCGTTCCCGCCATGATCGAGGCGACATCGGCCGCCGGTTCATTCTTCTTCATAATTCCACTTTCTCTCCTCTTCGTCCGCCTCGTTTTCCCTCAGCGGCCTTTGCCAATATACGTTATATTCTAGCATGAAAGAGCCTGCGGGCAAAGAAAAAAATCCCCCTTTTTGACGATGCAGCGAAGAGGAACACCCTGCGTCAAGACGGCTGAATCGAATGTATCGGGGTTTCTTATATTCCTGCAAAAATTTCCATAAAATTTCTAAAAATCAAGAGGATTTTTTTTCTTGTTCACGAACTATAAAGGTAGAAAGTATACGATCATGGCAGAAGGAGGTGCCAAATGCAGGATAAGATGCGAATTCTCGTGCCAGTGGACGGATCCGAGCACTCCGGAAAAGCTGTGGAAATGGCGGTTCGCCTGGCAGGCTCCATCGGGGCGCACATCGACCTCCTCTATGTTTCCTACTTCGAGCGGGAAACGGACGGCGACCCGGACAACCCATCGTGGCTGCCGTTGAGCGTAATGGAGACCGGAACCCATTCCGCTGAGGAGATCTTGTCCCATGCGAAGGAGAATGTGCCCGACGGCATTGACGTCGAAAGCCATATCGTAGTCGGCGTGCCCTCCCGCAAGATTGTGGAGTTCGCCGAAGCGAACGGTCATGAGCTTATCGTCATGGGCGGGCGGGGGCTCTCCCCTGTCACAGGCTTCCTGCTGGGCAGTGTGAGCCAGGAAGTCATGGAGGAAGCGAAATGCGCTGTCCTTATCGTCAAGTAGGCCGGGCAGAAATACGTGCAGGATCCTGCCCCGGTGAAATGGCTTCCAAGAAAAGGAGGGTTATATCATGTTAAAAAACATTCTTGTCCCCATAGACGGGTCGGAAGGCTCGGATCGCGCCGTTGCCGAAGCGATCAAGCTGGCGGAAGTCTGCGATGCGAAGCTGAACTTCCTCTACATCGCGAACATCAACCAGCTCGCCATCAATGCCTGCCTGTCGGATGTCGTGCTCGAGGCCGTCACGAAGGCCGGCAACGTCATTCTTGACCGCGCCATGCAGATGGTGCCGTCGGGCATCAAAAAAGAAGCGTTCTCGGAGACCGGCTCCCCCGCCGTCGCCATCCTCGACTTCGCGGAGCACAGCGGCACGGACATCATCGTCATGGGCAGCCGCGGCCTCGGCGTCGTGAAGGGCGTCCTCCTCGGCAGCGTCAGCCAGTACATCGTCGAGCAGGCGAAGTGCCCGGTTCTCGTCGTAAAGTGACCCTTGCAGAGCAGCGCCCGGCAAGGCACAGCGCCTCTTGCAGAGCGCAATGAAGCCGGCAAGCCGATAAAGCCGCGCGGACGCACGAAAGAAATTTGACGGTTCAGCGCCCGGCATAAACATGGAACCCCACGAAACAAAAGCCCACCTGTTTCCCTGCATACCGGCCAGACCGTCCTGAAAGGAGCTTTGGCCGGAAGGAAACAGGCGGGCTTTTTGACACTTGCGCAAAACGGGAGTCTGCAGACGTCGCAGTATGGCATTTTCCAACACCACGGGACAATCAACCCATAGAATAAAGGATTTTCCTCTTTGCAAGAAATTCTCTTTGAAAATTATCGCAATTTCCCTTATAATGGGACAAAGAACCAGGTGCAATGCGAGAATCGGAAAGATAGGAGTTTTTGCCATGAAGAGTACAGACATGAGGAGAATCGCCATCTCGAAAACTGCAGGGAAACGTCCGCCGGCAGCAGAGACCCTGCCCCCTGTTGAAAACGGCGAGATTCACCAGCGTGCCGAAGAGCGCGGCAAAATATGCCGCGACACCCTCCTTCAGCTCTTCCTCGAAAAATCAAATATGATCGCCTATGAGTACGACGTCGTCAAAGACGAAACTTCTTACCTGCGCGCCACGCCGGGCGAAGGTCTTTTGGAGACGCATCAGAAAGACTTCTATGACCGTTTTGCGAACAGCATCCTTGCCGATACGGAAGAGCGCGACGACGTGCTCGCCCGTCTCAAGGACGCCTGCAAGAGAATGCGCGACGACATCGTCGAATACCGCATCCAGACAGAAAAGCACGGCATCCTCTGGCGGCGCACTTCCTACCGCAGCCTTGCAACCAAGAACGGCGATATCTATGCCGTCGTCGGCCTCATGGAAGATATCACGGACGAAGAGCGGCTGATGGAACATCAGGAAGCCCGCCTCAAGCGCGACCCGCAGACGCGCCTTTTCAACCGCGACGGGCTCGAGCTTCTCGTCAACCGCCAGCTCATAGGGCTTTCCCGCGGCGAAAAGGGCGTGCTCTTCATCGTCGGCATCGACCATGCCGCCCAGCTCATGGAAAACCTCGGGCCGACCGCTTACAATGGCTATATCGGGGCGCTCTCCGATTCCGTGCGCGCCGACTTCCGCGGCGTAGACGTCTTCGGCCGCATCAACGAACAGGAAGTCGCCGTCTTCATCTCCGGACGCATCTCCATCGATATCATCGAAAAGCGTGCCCAGCGCATCCTCGACCTCTTCCTTCGCGTGCAGCCGCAGGACTTCCGCAACATCACCTTCAGCATGGGCATCTCCGTCACAGGCTCGCCCGACATGCGTTTCTCCCGCCTGTGTCAGGAAGCCGAGGAAGCCATGCTCTCCGCCCGAAAGTTCGGCCCGAATCGCTGCCGCATGTACGATGAAATCAAGCCATGACAAGATAAAGAGAAGCGCCGCAGCACGGAAGTTTCCTCTCCCTGCTGCGGCGCCATGCGATATGGAATCCCGCAAAACAAAGCCCTCCCATTCCCTCCAGCCATGATTCGCCCATGCGAAATCCGGCAGTGGGAACGGGAGGGCTTCTTGACGCTCCTATGTCACCATTCGCGCTAAAGCAGCTTCACAGGAATCCGTGCTCCTTACCCAAGGCACGGATTCTTTCTGCTGGGGCTTTTGTAAGACGCATGATCGTATCAAGAGGCGTCTTCTCCGCAAGCATGGAGAGCACGATTTCCGTGCGTATATTTTCCTCTCCCTTTGCCATACCCTGCGCCATACCCTGTGCCATGCCCTGTTCCATGCCTTTTGCCCAAGCACGTTCATAAATGCCTTCACTCAGATTGCACATGCTTTTCATCTCCTCTTCCATATCCGATGTAATATCCAAGTCGAATTCATCTGCAAGAATCCGTTTCTTCTCTTCAGCCGACTTTTGCGAATCACGGAACAATAAATAGAGAAAACGTATAAAGGCATCCCTTTCCGCTGTGTCCCCCAAGTAAACGATGACGATGCTCATCAAGTCATAGTCGCGCTTCTCTTCCTTGTATCGATGCAGCAGATGTTTTTCAGCAATATCGTAGCGGTTAATGGAGCTCTTGCCTGTCGGCGAATCCATGCAAAGCCAAATGGTGTAAACCTTTTTGATATTATCGTAATCGATGCCCGTGAACTCCGTTTCCTTTTGGGAGGAAATGAGCCGACTGGCATAGTATACGGCTCGGCGCAGAAGCGCATAACCGAGGCGATGACGCGCCTGTGTTTTCTGCGCCTCAAGGTTAATGATCAAGGTTATAAGCTCACCTGTTTTTGGCGCCTTTGCCTGGAACAGGATATCAAAATGAACCCAGCCTTCCGTTGCACTGGCATTTTCCGTATTGTTCCCACGAAGTTCCTTAGGGGAACGCGGTGCATTTCTCACAGCATTGGTTTTATCCGCATGTACGGGGATCTCGCCGATTTGCAGCTCACCTTCGATATACTTATCGGCAATATCCGCCAAACTCGCTTCGGCAAACTCCGGCACAGTACGTTTGAGAATACGCGCCATAACCTTTTTCTTTGCGAGCAGACGCTTTGCCATTTGATCGTAGGCAGGATTCGCATAGCCTAGGAGCACATCTTCCGCTGTGTATTCTTTTCCTTCTCGCATAGCCGCCTCCTTTGCTTCTATTATATCATCAGCCGCAGCGGTTTTGCAAAGAATCAGCCCTTCATCGTGACGCTCCATATCGTGTAGAGAGACGTGGCATACAGGATGAAGAAGATCAGGCGGCGCAGAAGGGATGTGGGAATGAAGCGGGCGAGAACATGTCCCAGGGCGAGGCCGATTGCCAGGGCGGGCAGAAGATAGCCGACCTCGGCAAAGGCAGGCGACAGAGAATGCCCGCCGATGAGGTAGCATGCAAGCGACGTAATATTGCAGCAGAGGAAAAAAACGAAGCAAGTCGCGCGGAAGGATTCGGCACTCATCTTCGTATAGGCAAGATAGATGAGAAACGGCGGCCCCGCCATGCCCGACGTGATCGAGGAAAAGCCCGAACAGATGCCCGTGATGACCGTATTCCGGCGGCACTCGGGAATATGGCGGTGCGAAACCTGCATGAAGAGCAGCGAGATAAAAACGACCGTGCTGATCCAAACCTTGAGCGTCGCGTTCGATACATAGTCAAAAGCCAGAAACCCGAGCGGCTGTCCGAGGATGACGCCGACATAGAGCCAGCCGATCAGCGGAAGGTTTGCCTTCTTCCGCATCAGGAAGCCCTGCACGCTGTTGCCCGCACAGGCCAGAAGCAGCATGATGGGAACGACGAGCTTCGGCTCGTAGAAAAACATCAGAAGCGGCGCGGCAACGATGACGAGGCCGAACCCCGTGATCGACTGCAAAAAAGCAGCGAGAAAAATCGCGAGCGCAGGTCCGGCATGGACGAGCGCGTTTGTCAGAAAGCTTTCCATGCAAGAGCCTCCTCCTGATTTGACGTGCGGCAGCGAGACGACGAATCTTTCTCCCTCCATTATGCGTCAAGCCGGAAAAAAGCGCAACAAAAAAGCATCTGTGAAAAAAGAACGACACCTTATGAAAAATCGCTCTCCACGCAAAAACAAGCCTTTCCCGATCGCCCTGCCCCTGGACGGCAAAGCGGAAAACCGTCCTGAAAATCGCACATTCATGCCAATCGCTTAGGCAGACAAACCCGGCCATATTCTTTTTTTGCTAAGACCTGCAATTTATCCGAGAAAAATATTTTTCTTTACGCTTTTTCAGAAAAATATGCTTGCAGAAGACGATGGGATGTGGTATTCTAAATATATAGGAAACAAGACCCAATGAACATCCGAAACCATACCCGTTTCAGTGGGCGTTGCCAAGCGGGGCAGATGATATTCCAGGCCTGGGGAAAGGTTACGAATCCCAGCAGCCCCGCCGACAATCATGGACGCTTCGCGATGGGACGGCATACGCCCTTGGCATACTGCCGTTCGCCGACAGTGCGGAATGAAAGCACTGCATCGCATCATTTTTTACGGCCATTGGGTTTTCCTATCTCGGTTCGGGCGATGGTAAGGCATCCCTGAACCACACAGATCGTTTTTTCCACCAAAGGAAGGCAACTGAAAAGAAACGGCTCTTTTCCAGCCGGGGCAGGCAGTGCAAATCTGCTTCCCCGGCTAGTTGCTTTTAGGAAAAGGGCGCGCCCGCATCAACGCAAGGCGCAGGAGCGCCGCTCGAAGACAGGCCGCCCCGCCGGCGAACAAAAAGCAGCCCGCCGAGGCGAATCCCCGGCGGGCTGCAGGCGCAAGTATAAGAAACCGGAGCCATGCACACGAACATGCGCTTAGCGGTTGGCCTCAGAAGAAGATCAGAGCGCTTTGGCAAGCGTCTCCCCAAGCGTCTCGCAAGCCTTGACGCCATCGTCATCGGGAGCATTCTCGACCATTACGCCATCCGCAACAAGCTTGGCGCCGGCTGTACGGGTACGCTCAGCCCAAGACTCCATCCAAGCGCCGTCGCCCCAGCCGTACGAGCCGAAAAGACCGACCGGAACGCCGGAAAGCTTCTTCTCCGCCTCCGTGAAGAACGGCTCGAACTCGTCCTCCTCGAGGACCTCGTCCCCCATCGCCGGGCAGCCGAAAAGGAAGCCGTCGAAACCATCCATCTTGTCCGCACCAAACTGATCGACACGGAAGAGCTCCACATCGGCGCCGCCCTTCTTCACACCCTCGACAACGGCGTTCGCCATAGCCTCGGTGTTGCCCGTGCCGCTCCAATATACAACTGCTGCTTTTTTCATGACAAAAAACCTCCCAAATTTTAGATAGCGAATCTCTGTTTTTGATCCTCAAGAAGCAAGCCGAACGCTATACCGCCGCCAGAAGCTCGGACATCGGCGTGCCGCTTCCCAGACGGGCGCAAAGGCGCTCCGTGCAGTCCGTGTAGCGCTGGAAGAGCGCACGCGCCTCCGCCTCGTTCGCGTAGACCTTCCAATAGCCGGCGCAGGTAAAACCGCGGCCCTTGTTCTCGATGAAGCCTTCCACATCCTCCGGCGGATAGCCGAGGAACAGGCCGACCTCGTGCGGGAAGCTCTTTTGGAGACGGATGCGCATCGACAGATAATCGAGATGCGCCGGGAGCGTGTCTCCTGCGCGATAGCCAAAACGCGCGAGCAGCGAAAGAACCGCAGGCTGCTTGAGAATACGCTTCAGAAGCCTCTCGCGGTAAAAGAGCATGAGGACATACTCCTCCCCCTCGGCGAGGCGGACAGGCGTTATTCCCTTGCAGTCGAAGCAAGTCGCATACGAATCAAGAAGAGCATCAAAATCCTCGAAGCGGCTCTTCTGGAATGAAACAAGGCTCGCGGGCTTGATCCCGGCGAACGTGGGAGCGCAGTGAAAGCAGAGCATCCGCTCAAAACCATCTTTTCCCAAAATCATCACCTCCTGCATACGACTATAGGATAGCATACCTGCGAATGATTTTCAATATACTATTTAGGAAAAAATGACACAAAAGACGCCCTGCCGATATTTTCGGAATCGACAGGGCATCTTTTGCAGCCGGGCGAACGCAGCTGCCCCCTCTTATAGCGGTGTGTGCCGCACGCCGCCATGCATCTTGCCGGCGGCATGCCTCGTGCGTTCTTAGGCCAGAGCCTTCGCCATCGCCTCACCGAGAGCCTCGCAGGACGCTATGCCGGCATCGTCCGGCGCGTTCTCGCTGATCACGCTGTCGGCGACAAGCTTGGCGCCCGCATTGCGCGTACGCTCCGTCCAATCCTCCATCCACGGGCCGCCGCCCCAGCCATAGGAGCCAAACAGTCCGACCGGGACGCCGGAAAGCTTCTTCTCCGCCTCCTCGAAGAACGGCAGGAACTCATCCGCCTCCAGCTCCTCCGTGCCCGTTGCCGGGCAGCCGAAGAGGAAGCCGCCGAAATCCGCCATCTTGTCCGCCGAAAAATCGGCGACCTTAAACACCTCGACCTCAGCGCCGCCCTTCTTCACGCCCTCGGCGACCGCGTTCGCCATCGTCTCCGTATTGCCCGTACCGCTCCAGTATACCACTGCTGCTTTTTTCATGAATAGACCTCCCAAATTGCCATGCCTGATCTGAATATCCAGCCAACGGATTCCTGCCGCAGAACACATCCCGACGGCAGGAAAAGCCTTGCGATCCGCGTCTTCTTCTGCTATGCTTGAAGCGTGCAGGAATCACATAACGGATAACAATTCTCATTACGAATATAACACATCGCCCATCTTTGGTCAATAGCCGGAACCGCAGATCAGAAAAATCACGCTAACCTCAAGGCAGGAAGCCCGGACATTTCCCCCCGGAAACACGCCGGAAATGCGCTGCAGTTTTTCTCTGCGGAAACCTTGTCTTCTGGAACGAATCATGGTATACTAAAAGCGTGAAATCCCTCCCGCGCCAGACACGGCAAGGCTTGACGGCACTTTTCGGCGAAACGGCAAAAGAAAAACCGCCGCTCCCGCCCTCCCCGCCGCAAAAGGCATTTTCAGCCCAGTAACAGCAAGGGTTTGCAAAGCAAGATTTCAAACCACATTCCCCGTAAGGGGACGGAAACTCTGTCGATGATGTAGATGTTTGCGCCCCATCCGTAAATTTCAAACCACATTCCCCGTAAGGGGACGGAAACTTCCCACCTGCCGAAAGCCCATTCCCCACGCCTGATGTAAACAAATTTCAAACCACATTCCCCGTAAGGGGACGGAAACTTCCCACCTGCCGAAAGCCCATTCCCCACGCCTGATGTAAACAAATTTCAAACCACATTCCCCGTAAGGGGACGGAAACTAAACGACGCCGCGCCCTGATAATACCATATAGGCGCATTTCAAACCACATTCCCCGTAAGGGGACGGAAACTCGACTTTTTCTAAATCCTTATCCATTATTAATCATCCTTATTTCAAACCACATTCCCCGTAAGGGGACGGAAACGGTCATCGACTACGTCCCCTACGGCAGCGGCAACGCCGAATTTCAAACCACATTCCCCGTAAGGGGACGGAAACCGTATATATACGCCTTGTATTCCACTTATCGCTAGGCAATTTCAAACCACATTCCCCGTAAGGGGACGGAAACGTTATCCTGTGCTACTATTATGCACTCTGTGAGTAACTTATTTCAAACCACATTCCCCGTAAGGGGACGGAAACCAGCACAAGATAACTGTTGCCCGGCTTATACGCCATCTTATTTCAAACCACATTCCCCGTAAGGGGACGGAAACTTGAACGGTAAAAATGTTATTGCCCACACAAAAGTCAACCATTTCAAACCACATTCCCCGTTCCCATTTGGTGGACGCGGGGATTTCTGCTATAATGGAAGCGAAGCTGCAATGTCCACTTCCTGGATGTTTGTGCGTGTAATTTTCGCAAATGACTGGGGGCTCTTTTTTTGCGTTTTTATAGAAACTTTTTTCTCTTCGCGCTCTTCGGGGCGCTTTTCTTGCCGCGCCTGGCGCTGGCGGCGGAGGCTGTAGATATTACGGCGGCTTCGGCGATTCTCATCGAGGCCTCTACGGGACGCGTGATTTACGAGAAGGCGGCGGAGGAGCCGCGTTTTCCTGCGAGTACGACGAAGATGATGACATGCCTCCTCGCTCTGGAGGAGGGCGAGCCGGGCAGCATTGTCAGCGTCAGCTCTCGTGCGGCGGAGACGGAAGACACGGAGCTTCATGCGGGCGACCGTTTCGCTTTGGCGGAGCTTCTTGCCGAGATGATGCTGCGCTCGGACAACGGTGCGGCTGTCGCTGTCGCGGAAGCTCTGGCCAGCTCGCCGGACACTTTCGCCGAACGCATGAACCAGCGGGCGAAGGAGCTTGGCGCTGTGCATACGCATTTCCGAAATCCGCACGGGCTGCCGGATCCCAAGCACGTTTCCACGGCACACGACATCGCGCGCATTGCAGCCTTTTGCATGAGGAATCCCAAGTTCCGCTCCTTTGTCGGCACGAAGGAGCGCGAGATCGTCTGGGCTTCGCCGCAGAAACACGCCCCGATGATGAATACGAACCAGCTTCTCTTCACTTACGAGGGCGCAACGGGCATCAAGACGGGATATACGAATGCGGCAGGCGGCTGCCTCGCGGCCTCTGCCCGACGCAACGGCATGGAGCTCATCGTTGTCGTCCTCCATTCAGCGGATGAAAACACGCGTTTTTCCGATGCCGCAAAGCTTCTCGATATGGGCTTTCGCCGCGTGAAGTTCGCACCCGAGTACCGCCGGATGGATTTGGAGCGGCGCGTCTGGGTTAAGGGCGGCAAGGAAGGCATCCTTTCGCTCTATCCTGCCGAGGCGCTGCGCCTGCCGCTCCTCGACGGCGAGACGGAGAACAAGTACCGCATCGCTTTTGACGTGCCGCGCGTCATCAGCGCCGGCGTCGAGGAGGGGCAGCATCTCGGCGATCTCATTCTCTACTACGACGACAAGGAGATCGGCCGCATCCCGATGCTCGCAGAAAAGAGCGTCAGCCGCGGCTGGAGCGTTTCCGGCCTCTGGGCCTTCGTCGTCGGGCTGTTCTATTAAGAACAGCCCGATGCCATATTCTGCAAATCGAGCCATCCGCTTGTCGTCGAAGTTCTCAATATCAACTATATGGACGATAAGCCGAATCGCCCGATTTTGGAAAAATGCCATGCGCTTAAAAGCTACAGCGTCTTTGTCGCCAAGGTGCGAGAGTGCGTCAAGAACGGCAGCACCCTCGAGGCGGCTGTAGGCGATGCCGTGCGTTATTGCGTGGCTCATGACTATCTGGAGGAATACTTTCGTCAAAAGCATAAAGAGGCGGTCTTCGATATGCTGAATTTTGCTTGGGATCAGGAACGTGCCTTAGAGGTCCGTGCCAAAGAAGCAAGGGAGGACGGCCGTCAAGAGGGCCTGTCACAAGGTTTGTCGCAGGGTTTATCGGAAGGTTTGTCGCAAGGTTTGGAGAACGGCTTGGTCATTTCTATTCGCAGCATGATGGAGAAATTGGGCATTTCCATGGAAAAAGCGATGGATGTGCTGCAGATTCCCACGACAGAGCGTGCGAAGTATGCCACCTTGGTCAGCAGCGGTCAACGTTAGCCAATCACGCTTCACCTTCGGTTTGCGTTCTTGGAACGTTTTCGCATACGACCTATTGACCAATCCGCTGCGCCCTGTGGGCTTGCTTCTTGGATATGTCAGCAGCGGTCAACGTTAGCCAATCACGCTTCACCTTCGGTTCGCGTTCTTGGAACGTTTTCGCATACGACCTATTGACCAATCCGCTGCGCCCTGCGGGCTTGCTTCTTGGATAGGTCAGCAGCGGTCAACGTTAGCCAATCGCGCTTCACCTTCGGTTCGCGTTCTTGGAACGTTTTCGCATACGACCTATTGACCAATCCGCTGCGCCCTGCGGGCTTGCTTCTTGGATAGGTCAGCAGCGGTCAACGTTAGCCAATCGCGCTTCACCTTCGGTTTGCGTTCTTGGAACGTTTTCGCATACGACCTATTGACCAATCCGCGTAAAAAAGAGGCTGTGCGCCAGTCGAATTCGACTCGTGCACAGCCTCTTTTTAATACTTGACAAAAAGCCGAGATCCCTATCGCGCGATGCCTTGCTGCTGCAAGATATCGCGATCCCAAGGCTCCTTAATATTTCTCCTTGACGAATTCGAGCGCGGGCTTCAGGACGACGCGGTCGACGAAACGTCTGTCGCTCTTGTCGCCGATGCGCATCATGGAGGTCTTTTCTTTCCAGTTCAAAAGCGTGGTCGTCTTCCAGTTGAGCATCATGCGCAGTTCGGCCATGAGCTTGTCGAAGCGGTTCCGATCCTTGCCGAGCCAGTTGTCGCGATAGGTGCGGAAGGCTTCAAGGGCGCTCTTTCCGTCCGCTTCCACAAGATCTTCGCGCCATTTGCCGCCTTCGAAGAGGCTCGAAAATTGCTTTTCCGTATCCTCAAGGAAGAGCCGCATCTTGATGCGGACGGAGCCGAGCCCGATGGATTTCCCCTGCCCAAGCTTGAAGCAGATATCTTCTTCGCCCGTGGAGAGGGAGAACACTTCGAGCAAGGCGCCGAGCTCTTCGGGGCGAAGGTTCTTGAAGCGAATCGCTCCCTGGAAGCGCGATCCTGCGGCAAGCGGCTCTATTTCCTGCATCCCGCTCACGGCATTCCCGCTGCCGCCCAAGCGCCATGCGTCTTCGCTGCTCGGCTGGTGCCAATAGAGCTTGTAGCCGCGCAGCTTCCTGCCTTTTTCCTTGTCCCAATGCGCAGGGTCATTGCCTTTCTGTTCGAGATAGAGCTGGAAGGAGGTCGGATTCGGCGACATCAGCGGACGGGAATAAGACGGCGCGAGAGGCGTCGGGGCGCCGATGAGCTCCGCGTCCTCGAAGGAGACGCGCCCTGCCCAAAGCGCCTTGCAGCCGAAGATGGCATCGGCGAAATCTATCGTGTCTTTCTTCAGCCCTGTCGGCACATGGTCGCCGATCCGGCTTTCGTAGGGGATGCGGTAGTAGCGGCCATGCCCGAAATGCTGCACGGCATTATCCTGGGCGACGTAGAAGCAGGGAACGACGAAATCGACGTCCTTGCTGTTGGTGAATTTCTGCGCCTCCCCGCCCGTAAGTCCCCGTGCCAGCTCCTTCGGCCCGGCCGGTTTCAGGAGGTCGAAGCGGTTGCGGGACTTATCGTCTCTATAGCTTTTCATTACCATTTCCGGTACGGGGATGCGGCTCTCCTTGTTCCAGTCGGCGTTCTGTACGCGGTAATAGACCTTTTTCTCTTTTGGGGCTTTTCCCGTGACGATATCCGCACTGTTCTCCTTTCGGTTCCAATCGATCCGGGCTTCATTTTGCGGGTCGTTCGGCGGTATGAGCATTCCCTGTTTTTCGGCGGGGCAGATGAAGTATTTTCCCTGCACGCGGATGAGAAAGCCTGCTCTTGCTTTCGAGACGAGCTTGTCCACTTCCTTTTCCACGGCGTTTTCGCCTTCCCCTTCCGTGACCGTTACCTGGATGGTCTCGATCATGCGCACCTTGTAGTAATCCGCCAGGTCGCTTCCTTTATCCACGAGGGAGCGGAAGTAGAGATGGCGCTCGGTGAATTCTGTGCCGGGGCGCATCGCGCCGCAGGAGGTGATGCGCAGCATGTTTTTGACGAGGCCGCGCAGGGTGCTGCCGGGAAGGATCGGCCGTCCCGCGGGCGAGAAAAATTTCGTGCCGCTGCCGCCGATGAAGCCGGGCGTGAGCATTTCGATGTCGAGTTCGATGCGTCCGGTCTTGCCGCCTTCCTGCAAAAGGTATTTCTTATAGCGTTCGCAGCGCTCTCCCTCTTCCATCTTGTGCCAGGCAAGCTCCTGATCGAGCGGAGCCGGCAGGATGGCATCGGGCAGGGAAACGAAATTGTAGGGCGCCGTCGCCATCTGCGTGGTTCTCACATAGGTGGAAGCCCCTCCGCCGCCGGGGCGCTTCCCGGGATAGCTGCGGCTTTTTTTCTGCTCCTTTTTTTTCGCCTCGTTATAGGCTTTGCCCCAATCTTTCTCTTCCGTCTTTTCTTCTGGGACTTCCCTTTCAAACGCTTTCCCGAGCTTTTCTCTCCAGTCTTCTGCCATGCCTTATCCCTCCTTGAGAGGCACGATGGCCTTGTAGCGAATATCGTCGTAGCCTGCCTGGTGCGTCTGCGGGTCGTAGCCGATATAGCTGCGCGTCACGAGGGCATAGGCCTTGGCCTCTTCCTCTGCGGGCACGACCATGCGGAAGCCGCGCCCGCTGTCGGTGAGCGTCGCCCAGCCGTCGGCGGCGGCAGTGCGTTCGCCCCAGAGCTTCGCTGCGCTGTCGACGGCTTCCTGCCCGCTGCCGGGCGCATCGCAGACATAACGCCCGACGAGCTTGCCGCGCTTTTTGACGAGGCGCAGTTCTTCGTCCTCGTTGAATACGCGCATTTCCTCAAGCAGCAAGGCATCGAGGTCGCTGCCGTCGGCGAGGCGGATGCCGCCCTCCTGCCAGCGGCCCCAGACGATGCGGTGCAGCTGCCAGGCCACGAGGCAGGCGTCCTTCTTCATATAGCTCCGAAGCGTCGTCCGGATGTCTTCCGAGCTGCGGGCAGCGACAATGCCGGCTTCGCGTTGGCAGGAAAATTCCTCTATGGCCAACGGTTTCATGAAATCCTTTTTCGTCATGCCCCTTCTTCCTCCTTCTCTTCGTAATCACGCAGCGCCTTTGCACAGGCTTCCAGCTTTGCCGCACCGTCGCCTGTGATTTCGCCGTCCGCGCCGAGCGTGCAGCTTTCCTCGCCGAGGGAGATCGTGGCCGAGATGCCTGCGAGACGGCCGCGGCCGACGGAGCTTTCCCCGCCAACGGCGATGTTTCCCTGCCAAAGGTCGCGCAGAAGGTAGAGGGCGAGCCCTGCTTCCCAAGGCGCATAATCTCGGATTTCGTAGTGAAGCGAAAGGGTCGGCGTCCCCTTTTCCTTCTGCCAGACAGGTTCCTCGGTGAAGAGGACGCTGTCCACCGTGCCGCCAGTGAAGCAGTCGATCCGGTTTCTGGCATGGGCGGCCGCCTTTACGCCGTCCCTGAAATATGTCTCATCGACGAGGAAGCGGCTTTTCTGTCCGCCGCTTTCCCGGCTGCAGCCCATAAGTCCGTCGAGCATTCCTGCAGGCTTCTTGAGGATGTCCAGGATCTCCTCGGCACGATGGCGCAGGACGCCCTTGAGGCTCGTACCGGGAAGGAGGAAGTCTGCACCGCTCTTCTTTTGCCGCGCCTTGATCTTATCGTTCGCATCCACATTGTTTTCGCGCACGATGAGCGAACCGCGGACGGCGAAAGAGGCATCGACGGAGAAAATCCCGGGCGCCCTGCGCCCCGAAGACTTCTGCCCCGCGTAGCTTTTCTCCGCCGCCTCGCGCAGAAGCCAACGGCGCACATCTGCAAAATCATGAAAGTCATAGAAGGATGCCTTGACGTCGGATACGGAAATCTTGCCGAATCCCTTGGAGGTCAGCGCGCCGACGCGGATGCCTCCGGCGAGCCAGTCCGTGAGCTTTTTCACGGCTTCCTCGATGTCCCCCTTCTCTTCCTGCTTCATGCGCCGTGTGACGGTCATGCGCAGCCTGCCCTTAGCGCCGCGCTCCACGGCCTCATAGTTGTACTTGCGCCCCTTGAGGGCCGTACCGGCATAGGCGGCGATGCCCACGCCGTCGCGCAGGACGATGGAGGCGTTCTCCAGTTTGACGTCCTCGATGTCAACAGCGCTCTGCCAGCTGTCATCCGCCTTTTTGCCGCGCACGATCTTGCCGAAGAGAAGCTCCGCCGTATCTTCCGGCAGCAGCGAGCGCAAAACGCCCGCGAGCGAGGTGCCGGGGATGAAGGGGCGTTCGTGCCTGTCCTTCAAAATCTGCGTGTCGACTTCATTCCTTGCCCCGTCCTTCATCAGCCCCGTGCCGATCAGAAGCGGCGAGTCGAGCACGAGCGTGCCTTCCATGAGGATCTTACCCGTAACGCTGGCGGCGTTCAGCTTGCTTTCCTTGCCGGACGCCGTATCCGCATAGGTCTTTTTTGCAGCGCTTGTCTCGGTCATCAGTCAGCCGCCTCCTTTTTCTGCTGGACGGCCCTTTTGCGCGCATGGCGGAAGAACCAAAGCCAGTAATCATAAAAGATCTCTCCATCCGTCTTGATATCGGGAATCTTGAAGTCCACATCCGCCGCCAGATCCGCCGGGACATCCTTCCCGAGGTCGAGCGAGGCATAAGGCGGCCGCACGGTCGGTCTGCCTTCAAGCAAATCCCTGAGCTCCTGCCCGTCAAGCTTCACCGAGCGCAAATGTTTTTCAAGCGGGCTTTTTTCGCGGAGTTCGTTCCGGAATCTCTCGCGGAAGCGGCCGATGGCCTCTCCCAGATTTTCCCTTGCACCGAGCATCGTCTCGAGCCGAGCAAAGGCATGGGTCATGCCCGAAAGGTCGGTGCGCAGCGCTTCCACATCCTCGTATGCCTTGAGGCGGATGCGCTCCTGTATGCGGCGGCGCAGGATGGCGGCCACCAGCGTCTTGGCTCTCGGGCTTTCGGCCTTGCGCTGCGCCTCTTCCCTGCCTGCCGCCTTCCGAAGCGTGAAGTTCTGCAGCGTCCAGGGACGCAGCCTGCCAAAGCCTTCTTCCGTACGCGCGCCGCAGCCATCCGCGAGGATGGCGGCAAGCGCGGCCTTGTCCTTCTCGCTCCAGGGCGTTTCCTTTTTCAGCTCGAAAAGGGAGCCGGCAGCGAGCGCGAACTGTGCCGGACGGTGCATATTCCAGACGCCGACGAAGTTCGACGCCTTGTCGGAAGCTGCGAAGATCCTGCCGATGCAGAAGTCCTTGGAATCGGCTTCTTCCATGAGCTGGCCGAGCAGTTCCTCCTCGAGGGTTTCGCGCGCATTTCTTGCGACGGCCATGAAAGGAAGAAGCGGCGCGTCGAGGCGCAGCCAAAGGCTCTCCCCCTGCACGGCGAATCCTGCGCCGCCGGCTTCCGCTTCGAGCGGCACAGCCTCGCCAAACGTGATGCGGCAGTGCCCGTACTGCGTGAAACGCGACTTGCCGATCTGGCAGGAAAAAGATGCGCCCGCCAGGTGCAGCCCGTCGAGAAGCGCCGTGAGATCCTGCGGCTCGCCGCTGATCTCGCCGCAAAACTCCTGCTCCGGCAGAATGGACTCGTAGTTGTAGATGCCGCCCTCGGTGCTCTTGCCCGCGAGACGCTCCTTGCCCGGAAAATACCCCCGGCGCGTGCGATGCTTGTCATCCGTATTGCGGCTCATGTGCAGCGAGATGTTCTTCGCTGCCTCGACGCGCTCTATGGCGCCGTCCTCTAGGATGCCATAGCCCTTGAATCCCTTGAACCCCATCTCCGGTTTTTCAAAAGCAAGGTCGGAGAGTTCGCCGGAAACCTTGTGCTTCTGTAGGGAAAGGGGCAGGCACAGGGCGCGGCGTCCGTCCCTTTGGGACGTGGCTGCGGAAAACTTCAGCCCGCCGGTGAAGAGGCGGCGAAAGCCCTCGTCCTCATGGGCGCTCCTGCCGAGCTTGTTTGCCCGGATATAGCGGTCGGCAAGGACGCCGCGCAGGATGGAGCCGCTGAGGAAATCTCCCGTTTCCGTAAACGTATCGGCCTGGTTTCCCGCCGTAAGAATGAGCGGGGAAAGCGCCTCGACCGTCACCCGGATTTTCTGCTTCTCTTTCAATCAGCCCACATCCTTTCTGAGTGCAGCTGCCAAAAGCTCCTCCTGATCCTGCATCGTGCAGCGGATCTTGCCGAAGCCGCGGTTGCGCTTCAGTCCGGCGGAGCGCAGATTGGCAAAGGCCAGCGCCAGAGCCTCCCTGTGCCTTTCCTCCGCGCCGACAAGCTCGATCTCTCCCGTGAAGACAAGATCATCCGCCTCCACGACCTGCATATTGTGCAGGGAGTTCTCCAGGGCGGTGCCGGTCGCCTTATCGATTTCCGTCTGGAAGCGCAGCGAGGTGTATTCTCCCAGAATATCCTCGGGGCGCAGCGCCTCCTTGTAGCGTCTCATGAGATACGCCATATCCTTTCGCAGCGCTTCGTAGCCCTCGGGATGGAGGTCATGCACGATGAGCTTGAGCGGCTCACCGTCCGCTTCCGCCTGCGCCAAAGCCGCATGGCCGAAAAGCTCCTCTACCGTTTCCCGCGCGAGGAAGCGCCTGCCGGAAAGCTCCGCCATCTCCACGACCTCCAACGCGCTTTCGTAAAGCAGGCCTTTGAAGCGCTTGGCGGGAAACAGCGGAATGCCGTACACATCGTGCACGACCTCGGCGTCGAGCGTCACATCCGCCTTGCCGGAGCTGAGATGCAGAGGCGAGAGCGCCTCGATCCTGACCTTGTATACTGCCATCACGCATCCTCCTTATCTTCGGCCTGCCGCTTGCCTGCGGGCAGGAATTCCAACAGCTCGATGGCTTCGACGAACGGAGTGCGCATGGCAGCGTGACGTTTTTGCCACAAATGCCCCGTATAGTCCTCCCAGCCGTCGACCTGCGGCAGGCGGTATCCGTCGTGGCGAAGCTGCTCGAGGTACTTCTTCGCCGCGTGCTCGTCATGCTGCAGGACGCTGCGCAGCTCCTTGAGCTTGTTGTTCGGGATTTTCCTGCGCAGGCCTTCTGCAAGAGCTCTGAGCTTGCGGAAGGAGTAATGGTCGCTGCCGTCCCCGTCGATGCGATAGGGTCCGAACTGCAGGCTGCCCAAGGCGCCGCGGTATTCCTGGCGGCGAATCTGCTCAAGCGTGGGCGCCTGCTCGCCGTGCAGCCGCAGGAAATCGAGCCAGCAGCTCTTCCTCGGCGTGAGCGATTCATCTGCGGCGTCCGCGGACTTGCCCGGCCGCTCCTTAGCAGTGTCCGCCAATTTTCTCATGCGCACCTTGGCACAGTCGCAAAGCTGCTCGGCGATTTCATAGCCCCGGAAGAAGGGATAGGCCGTCGGCAGAATGGCCAGACCGGCGCAGGTGTCAAAGCCCTTTTCCATCAGCGCCTTCATGATAAACTCCGTGAAGGCGAATGCCGTCTTGGCCGCACAGACAAACGTCATGTCGTCGCCGCCCAGGATCAGCGGGCGCAGCGGCAGATAAAACCTGCCCTCGTCGGTGCGCTTTTGGCTCAGGAAGTCCATGGGGCCTTCCTTCTCAAGATCGAGCACCAGCTCCGCGAAAGCACGGATCGTGCTGCGGTAAATCTCCAGGGATTTATTCTTGTATTCGGTCAGGGTTTTTAGACCGCTGAACTGCAGGCCCATGTTGTTGCCGTCGATGTGCACGACAGCGATATAGCTTTCCGCTTCCTTTTGCCCCATATCGTCAAGCGAGGCCGGAAATGCCGCATGTGCGAGGAAGCCTTCCTTCTCTTCCTCCGAGAGAACGCTCGCCAGCTTTTCACGCAGCGCCTCCTCGGCGGGCGCCGGCTTCCGCCCGGAAACGGCCACGCGGAGCTTCTGCGCCGCATCCTGCGAGAGATAGCGTCCCAGCCCCGCATCATAGGCATTGGCAGCTTCGCCCGTACCATCCGAGGAAAGCGTAAGTCCCGTGTAGGGAACATTCGTCAGCGGAAAAGCGAAATTCTGCTGCTCCTTGAGCTTGAGGACGAGACCGCTGCGATTTTTAGCGTCGTCGTCCGACCATCTGCCGTCCGCCGCAAGTTCCAGACTGCCGATCGCCGCGCCCGTCTGAAGGCCCGGGCATTCGACGAGCAGGCGGCGCGAGAAGCGGCGCACGATTTCCGGCGCGGCCTCCTCGCCTGCATCCGGGCGCAGGAGGATCAGCGCGTTGCCGCCGCCGATATAGGCGACACGCGCCTTCTGCGGCATCGAAGCCCAATCCGGCTCCTTCTTCTCCCGCCAAGTGACGGCATCAAGCTCGCCCGTGCCCACGACTTCCTCCACGGCAGGCAGCAAAACATCATAAAAAACGCGCTCTACCAGATACGATGCGCCGATGTTCGTTTTCAGCTGATTACTCGAAAATATGTACTTCTGAATCGAGCGGGTATCGAACAATATTGCCCTCAATTCCATCAAAAAGCCCCCTTTTTTATGAAAGACGCCACCTTCTGCCCCGTGCGCAGGAAAGCTCCCCCTGCTGCCTTGCGGACATTTCCTGCCGACGGCTGCCGCCGTCCGGTCTGCCCTCAGGATAGCAGAAAAGGAACGGAACGCTTGCCAAAAAACCTGTGACCTTGCAGCGCCATTGTCGGCGAAGCGTCCTGCGACTTAATCGTCCTTTAATTATTCGCGCTTTCTTCTAAGAAATCCTGCCGACAAATAAATCAACCGGTATGGACAAGAAGGCCTATAAAGATTATACTTTGATTAGTGAAAATATATTTGCCGGACGGGGGATGGATGCGATGGCGCGAACACCAAAGGACGAGAAATTAAAGACCTTCAATAAGTTCATTACCGATTACGACACGCTGCGCCCCTTTTTGCACTACATCTCCTACGGCTGCTACCACAAGCGCTATATCGCGAAGCAGCTCGGACAGAGCACGCGCACCTACGAGGACAACTGGCAGCGCGTCCGCTCCTGCCTGCCCGAAGATCGCCGCCAGTCCACGCGGCAGGGGCGGACGGAAATCCACAGCCTCAAAGGCGACGCCTACCAGAATGCGGGAAACTTCCTCGCGCGCACCTATCAGATCCGCGCGCTGCAGGAGGAAACCGCCTGCTATCTGCTCACCCTCCTCCAGCTGCTCGGCGCGGCGGCATCCCCGTACACCCTGCATAAAATCCGCAATACGTATCTCGACGGCAAGGAACCGATGCCGGCGGCTCTTGAAAATGTCAGCAACCGGACAATCCAGCGCCAGCTCGACGCCTTGGCAGATCAGGGCCTCCTGCGCCGCCAAAAAAATGGCCCGGGGGGCGCAATCCGCTACGAGCTTGCGCCCGATCCCCTGGCAGGCCTTACGGCAGAGCAAGTGGACAGCCTGCACCATGCCATCGTTTTTTACCGCTGCATTTCAATGCTCTCCGTGCCCGGCTACTTTCTGGAAGAAACGCTTCGCGCCATGTATCCGGGAGCGGAAAAGCCCTCGATTCCCTGCCAGTTCAAAAATTCGGCAGTCACACGCATCCTCGACGACGAAATCCTGAACCGGATTGTCTTCTGCCTGGAAAACGAAGCTCCGCTTCGCTTCGTTCACCGCGGGAAGGAACGTCTGGCTCTCCCGCTCGAAATCATCACGGACTTTTATACAGGCCGCCAATACATGTCCGCCATGGAAGGCACGCTGCCGCAGCACAAGAAACGCAAGGCGTCCAAGGCGAAAGCAGCCGCCAAAAATGCCGGAGAGACAAAAGCGGCAGCCGCTGCAAGGAAGGCGCAGGCGCAGCTCGCAGAGAAGGGAAAGGCCTTCTCGCGCCACATCGTCATTCCTCTCGAAGATATGACAAAGGCAGAGGAGCAGCCCGAAATCAAAGCTGCGGAAACCGCCTTGCGCCCGCCGCGCCCGCCCCATGATCTCGTGCTGCATTTCTTCTATAGACACGAGAATGAATGTGCGAAGATCAAAGAGCAGATCCGGCAGCGTTTTCCCGAAGCCGTCCTGGAGGAAACATCCGGCGGCATCCTGCGCGCCGCGCTTCAGGCGCCGGACACACACCGCCTTATTCCCTGGCTCCGCACCTTCTATCCCAAGCTCGCCGCCTGCGGCACGGAAAAGGCGCATCTGGCCGAAAAAATGGAAAACGATTTGGAGGAGGCGTTAAAAAACTATGGCCTATGCCCCGCTTTTTCATGAACTTCATTCCAGCCTTTTCCTTGAACTCTGCCGCATAACCAACGAACTCAAAAAAGGCGCGCGCCCGACGAGGAAACAGCTGCTCGACCGCCTCCTGCGCCTGGAAAATATGGATCTCAGCGATTGGTCGAGCCAGAAGCGTCTGGACAGCCTGCTCAAGACCCTCTTTCCTTCGGAAACCGACGGGGCAGCCGAACTCTTCCTCGAAAAGAGCGTGCCTTTTCGGGCGACGTCATGCGAGCTTCGCTGGCTCAAGACCATGCTCGAAGACGAGGCGGCCGCCTTCCTGCTCGATGAGCCGCTGCGCCAAGAGCTGCACGAGCGCCTGGCAGACGTTCCTCCCCTTCCCCGTGAAAAATGGACGGTGCAATGCGACAAAGGCGACGCGGCGCTTTCCCTGCAGGGACTGCTGGCAGAATTTTGGTCTGCCCTGCGACGCGGACGCATGGTTTCCTACATCAATATGGACGGAAAGGGACAGCGCCACGAGCAGGCTGCAGCGGCGCCCTGCCGCCTGGAATACGATGCCGCCGCCAATCGTTACCGCGCGATTTTCTGGATTTCCGAAGATCCGCGCAGTCCGGGCGAAAACGGGCGCGCTGTCAAGGTGAATTTCTCGAACCTCGAGGACTTGCAGTGCCTGGAAGAATCCGCCCCGGCGGATACAGAGGAAAAATTCCTCGCCTTTTTGGCAAAGCGGCGCCGCCAATGCCGCCTGCAGCTCCTAAAGAAAAACAATGCCGTCAACCGCGCCTTCCGCCTCTTCGCTCCCTATGACAAGGAAGCCTCTTACGACGAGGCAAACGATGCCTACGCGCTCACCGTCCATTACTACTCCTTCGATTACGAGGACATCCGCAGGAAGATCCTCTCCCTCGGCTCCGCCGCCATCGTGCTCGCCCCGCAGGGGCTGCGGCAGGACATCATGAACACCCTGCTCACCCAATGGCAAAGACTGCAGGCCGAACACGCGACGAAAGCCACTCCGTAAGCCGACGGATTCCTGCGCCGCGCCTTTCGCCGCGAGCAAAAAAAGCCGCACAAGAAAAATTTCAGCAAAAATCGCAAGACCGAAGTTTTTTTGTCAACCCCCCGCTCCCCATACTGCTATAATACGTCTTGTAAGCGAGTTATGAACAGCATTTTGAAAGGAGCGAATCTTATGTTTTTTGTTGCAGAATTTTTCAGCATGTTCAGTGGGGCACGGGAAGGGACAGTGATGGATGAAGCCGCACGGCAGACCCTGGCAGAACGGCTGCAGCGGCAGGAGCGGGAGCGGTTTGCGCCTCGGTTTGAGGCAGGCTCCGAAGATGTAGTGGAGGGCGACGACGGCAGCGTCTTTGGCGGCAGCTTTTTTGCAGACGCGTTTGCCGGCTCGGACAGCGCCGCTGCCGAGACCGGCGCCGTTTCAGGTTACAGGCAGTCGAAAAAGCGGCTTTCCGTCCTTTGCAGGGCAAAGAAAGCCGCCTTTTCGGCTGCCTGTCCATTGGGGAAGTGCCCAAGGCTTGCCGCATAAAAAGAAAGAAACGCGTCTTTTTCGAGAAAGGGGAACACCATGAGTGAAGTGAAGAAACAGTATCATGTCATGCTTGCTTTCGCAAGCCTCATTCCTTCTATGAAAGAAACGAAATACTACGGCATTGATAGAAGGACACTTTTTACAGGTGTACAGTCAAACGAAGCAGGCATCTGCCAGGTTCAGGAAATGCTGCGCCCGAATGGACTTGACCGCATCATCCTTATAGTGAGCGAGACAGCCAACCAGCCTGCAGAAATAAAATCGGAATCAGACAAACAGAAATGGCAGCAATTTCTGGACAGCAAAAATAAGGACTCCATGTCGCCTGTTGACTTCCTAAAAACGCGTATTTCGGATAAATATCCGAACTTGGAAGATAAATTCATGGACATCCCATATTCCGAAAATGACAGCACGCGAGATTCCATGAACCGTATCGCGGAAGTTGCAGCGCATGTACAGGAAGTTGTTGACAAAGTGCGCGAAACATCCGAGAACACCGAAGATGCAGAAATTATACTCCATGCAGATATGACAGGCGGATTCCGTTATGCCGCCATGATGATGCTCGCCATTATGCAGCTCTCCAAATATATGGGTGCCAAGATCGGCCATGTTATTTACTCTGAACTTCCACCGCGCGAGCGGCCAAATGACCCTGGGCGCATCCGGGTCGCCGACGATATCCATCGGATGTTCGACCTGATTGCGGGCGCGGACGAGTTCCAGAAGTATGGCAGTGTGCAGGCGCTGGAGGAGTACTTCGGCGATACGGAAAAATACGGGGCGGCCTTTCAGGAGCTTTTCCACGCCATGCGCCGTTTTTCTGATGCCATCCGCATTTGCCGCACAAGCGTGATCGAGCACGAGATGGGCGAGCTGGCGGAAAAAATCCGCCACTTCCGCGACAACAAGGGCAGCGCGATCGAAGAAGAAATGTTCGCCAAGATCATCGGCGTCATCGAGAAAGAGTACGGCTCCGTCATCATCAACGCAGATGAGCCGAAAGCAGACCGCCGCCTTGACATCATCGCCTGGTGCGTAAGGAAAAAGTTCCTGCAGCAGGCCATGACCCTGTGCTCCGAGTGGATCCCGGGAATCCTTGTGGAAAAGAGGATTTGCTACACGGAAGACCTATGGACGATTCGCGAGTGCCGCAAAATGGGCAAATCATCCATGCAAAGCTGGCAACAGCAATTCATCATTAAGTATGGCCCAAAAGAAAAGACCAATAAAAAATTTCCTGTCGGCGATTGTGAAAAAATGATTCGCTACATCCTGGAAAATAGGGCAAAAAAATTTATCAAAGAATTACCGAAAGAAATGCAGCCAAAACTCATCACCTTTTTTTCTGACTATGAAAAAGACTATGAAAGGCGGCATACACTTAACCTGAAAAAAAATGAAGTCCCTCGTATTCCAGATCTTTCTGCAAAGCATCCCCTGCTGAAGAAGATCATACATTCATATTTTGAAAGCATTGACCAAAAAAAGCCTCTTTCTTATGCAGATTTGCCCAATCGACTATCAAAGTTGAAGGAATCGCAGCTTCTCCCTTTATTTGGCATATCTGCGGAAGTTGCTGAAAAATACGATTCGCAACACACGGGGCAAGATGACTATGCAGCGGAGAAAAAGGCTCTTTGGGAAAGGCGTGCAAAGCAATACCGCGCGATGCTCCAAGGCGAAGCGGGAAGTCATGTGATGCATACCGATAAATCAATACCAGAGGCATTGGAGTTCCTCCATGGCTATTTCAAGATTCGCAATGAGCGAAATCAATCAAATCATGCAGTCAAAGATGCCGTGCAGGAAAATACAGCTCTTGAGCAATCCATTGCAGCATATATCAAAGCGCTCAGAAACGTATAGGGGGGCAAAACGATGCTGATCAATCATACGAACCATCCTGCGGTGCGCTGGTCCCGGGAGCAGGCGGAGGCTGCGCGCACCTGGGGCGAGGTGGCGGACATGCCGTTCCCCGAGATCGGGGCAGACTGGGATGAAGAGCGCGTCGCCGCACTCGCGGCGGAAAACGCGGCAAAAATCATCGCACAGCAGCCCGCTGCCGTGCTCTGCCAAGGCGAATTCACCTACGTCTACCGCCTTGTGAGCCTCCTGCTCGCGGCAGGCATCCCCGCCCTCGCGGCCTCCAGCCGCCGCGAGGCCATCGAAACGCAGGCGGCGGACGGCTCGTCACAGAAAATGAGCCGCTTCGTATTCACACGTTTTCGGCAGTATCGGTAAGGAGGAAAAAACATGAAACACCATATTATGTTCCTGATGCTCAGCGATGTAAAAGTGAATCCGGAGCATACACTCGTTTCCATCACGGAATATAAGCAGGGAATCGGCAAATGTGCCGTAACGAATGAATCCGCCGTGCGCTATTTCCTGCTGCAGGAAGAAGCGGGAAAGCGCCTGCAGCTCGACAAGCTCTTCCTCTTTGCGACGAACAAAGTGAAAGAACCGATCGCCATAGCAAATTGTCCCGACGTTCCTACCGGCTGCACGCACCTGGACTTTTTCAGGAAACGGCTCAAGGACGTGCTGCCGGGAATCGAAAAAGAAGACTTCATTGAAACCGTCCCCTTTGACGAAAACGAGGCCAGATCCGCTACGATAGACACCATTCTCAACATGGCCGGACGCATCATGAAATATGCCAAGGAGGAGCATCCGAACGACGAGGTCGTGCTGCACGCCGATCTTACGGGCGGCCCGCGCCATGTCGTCATGCTGATGCTCGCCGTCATGCGCCTTTTGCAGTACAACGGCATTACGATCGGTAAGACCCTCTACTCCAATTTACCAAACAAAATCGTCGAAGAGGCCAATGACATCTACCGCCTCTTCGATCTCATCGCCGGAGCGGATGAATTTGCCCAATTCGGCAGCGTTTCCGCCATTCTGCGCTACTTTGGCTATAAAAGAGAGGACGGGAAACTTGCAGGCGGCACGAGCGGATCCCCGAGCCTGGACGCCCTGCTTCGCGCCATGGACGGCTTCGCCGAGGAAATCAAGATCTGCCACTACGGGGCCTTCCGCCATGCCATCGAGGAGCTTGCCCGGGCATGGCACGCCTTCCGCACGGCACGGGAAGAAGGGCTGCACGGCGTCGATGCGCGCATGATGGCGCAGCTTCGCTTCCGTATCGAGGCAGAGTACGATACGATCCTGAGCGAAACCCTCGACGACGTGCGCCTCATGGAATGGTGCGTCCGGCACAACTACCCGCAGCAGGCTCTGACGCTGTTCACCGAGCGCGTGCCTATCTTCCTGCAGGAAAGCGGCATCCTGCATCTGGATCCTGCGTTTAAGGAAAAGGTCGCCCAGGAAAAAGGCAAAGACGACAAACGCAGGACGATTTTCTATCTCTTTGCCGACTACAGGGACGAGGCTGCAGAAACCATCATGAGCAAACTGGACAGCCGTTTAGCCAAAGCGCAGAGCGCCTACCTGAAAAATATCCGCCGCATCATGGGCGAGGCTCTTGACGGCAAGCAAGTGGAGGATTTTGATCTTCTGCAGGCATTGGGCTTTGATCAGGAACTCATCCAGATTTTGCAGGAAGCCGACGTGTTGGAAAACCACAGGAAGATGTGCGCCTGGGGCAAGAATCCCGAAGCCCTAGCCGCTGAAATAAATTTGGACCCGTTTGGCCGGATGCTTGCAGATAAGTTCCGCCTCTATAAGAGAACCCAGCGCCTTAAGGCTCACCCTGAAAACGAAGCGAAATTCGATGCAAACTGGGAGGACTTCTTCAACCATAAGATGAAACCCGCGCAGAAATGCAAAGAACTTTCCAAATTCATCAAGGACGCGATAAATCCCGAGGATGCAACGACGCTGTTTTCCCGTCTTGAACGCAAGCCGGGGGCGGAAAAGATCCTGTCCCTGCGGCACTGGCTGGACAAGGGCGATCTTTCCTGCAAGATTCCGCGCGAACAACTTGAGCAGATCCTCTCCCTTTACCAGACGATCAAGACCGAGCGCAATCTCAGCAATCACGCGCGCGAGGACAGCGAACCGGGCAAGGCGCGTGAGGTCATCGCCTATATCGAGGAAGGCATCCGCTTGCTGAAAGACGGGCAGAAACAGCTGAAACAGGCCTAATCACGCGCCGCCCTGCGGCGACATTCCGCAGCGAAACCAAAAACCAAGCTCCCAGCAAAACACTATGCTTCCCCAACGACAAAACAGCCGCACAAATTATGTGCGGCTGTTTTGTCGTATACGATTAAGCGACAATTACAAATAGTGCCCCCGACAGGCGATAATACGCAAAACATCATCAAGCACATCATAGACAATACGGTTTGTATCATCAATACGACGGCTCCAATAGCCGAAGAGTGTACCGCGAAGAGGCTCGGGTTTGCCGATTCCATGAAAAGCATCCCGCTGCATGTCCTTGACAAGTTCATTGATTCGTTTCAAAGTTTTGCGGTCTTGCTTCTGCCAGTAGAGATAATCCGCCCAAGCGCGTTCCTCCCAAAGAACCTTCATGCATCTGCCTCAATCAAGTCATGCTCTTGAAATTTAGCAGTCCCATCCCTCACATCAGCAACGATTCTCTCAAGGTGCGCGATATTTACGGGAGAATAGAAGGGATCGACAGAAACATCAAACGGAATGCGCCTTTCACGGCTCATCTTTTTAGCGAAGATCGTAAATGCCGTCGTCATATTCATCCCAAGCTCACGGCATACATCTTCCATGCTCTGCTTCAATTCAGCATCCATGCGAATATTGACCAATGTCTGCGCCATCTGAATCAACTCCTTCGCTGTCAGTTTAGCACAAAAAGAAAGACATTGTAAAGACAAACCATCATAGAAGCGGTGCGTTGACGAGCTTTTTCCGCTCGCGCCAATCGGGGCAGAATTCGTCCATAAGGCTCTTGAAATGCGCGTTGTGATATCTCTCCCAGAGATGCGTGAGCTCGTGGATGATGATGTACTCGAGGCAGGCGGGCGGATACTTGGCAAGCTGGAGATTCAGCCAGATGCGGCGCGCACGGATGTTGCAAGTGCCCCACTTCGTCTTCATGTTCTTCACGCGCCACTCGGCTGCTTTTTGGCCGACGATGGTCTCAGCACGAGCCAGGACGGGCGGCACGGCAGCGAGAAGCTCCCGGCGGTACCATTCGCCCAAGACGGCCTCGCGCTCCTTCGCGACGCTTTCCGCTTCCGCAGCCTTGAGGCAAAGGATGAGCCGTCCGCCGTCCCGCAGGACGATGTTGTGGCGACGTCCGAACTTCACCGTCAGCTCCAGAGCCTCGCCCCATAGAAAGCAGCGCTCACCGCTCAGGAAGCGGCGGACATCCGGCTCAGGACGCGCGGCAAGCGCCGCCCGCTTTTCCTCGATCCATGCGGCATGTTTGGCGACAAAGCGGGCAAGCTCGACGAGCGCGGCACGCTTCGGTGCGCTCAGGTGCACCGTGCCGTCGGGCGGCAAGACGCGCAGATAAAAATTGCGGATGGGCTTTCGCTCAAGCTCGAGTGAAATGCCCGCAAGCGTCGTAGAAATGACCGTCCCTCCTCGGGAATGATTCCGCGGCTTCACTTTATTCCCCACTCCGGCATATCCCTTCCATCCTTCCTGCAGCAAAAAATCCTCTGCCCGGCAATGCTGTGCAGAGGATTTTTCTCTTTGCCCGATTCCGGCAAGCCCATTTCAGCAGCGCCGTTTCAATGATTCTTCTGCTCCATCGTGGCGAACGAGGCAACCTTGTCGCCCTCTGCCAGACGCATGATCTTGACGCCCTGCGTATTGCGGCTGATGATGGAAATCTCGTCCATCTCGGTGCGGATAACGATGCCGTCCGTCGTGATGAGGATCAATTCCTGCCCCGGGCGCACGACCTTGAGCCCGACGACGGCACCCGTCTTTTCCGTGACCTTCATATTGATCAGCCCCTTGCCGCCGCGCGACTGGGAGCGATACTCCGAAGTTTCCGTGCGCTTGCCGTAGCCCTCGGCCGTGACGGTCAGAACCTGCGCGTTGCGCGCGAGGTTGTCCATGCCGACGACTTCGTCGCCCGCCTTGAGGTTGATTCCCTTGACCCCGCGCGCCGTGCGGCCCATGGAGCGCACATCGTCCTCGGCGAAAGCGACCGCCATGCCGCCTGCCGTACCAAGAATCACATGCTTCTCGCCGTCGGTGAACTTCACGCCGATAAGCTCGTCGTCCTCGTCGAGGTTGATGGCAATGAGGCCGGCTCTGCGGATCGCCTGGAACTCCAAAAGGCTCGTCTTTTTCACGATGCCCTTCTTCGTCGCCATGAAGAGGTAGCGTTCCGGCAGGAACTCCTTGACCTGGATGACCGCCGTGATCTTCTCTTCGCCCTCAAGCTGCAGGAGATTGATGATGGCCGTCCCCTTCGCCTGGCGGCTCGCCTCGTTGATCTCGTAAGCCTTGAGACAGTGGACGCGCCCGCGGTTCGTGAAGAACAGGATCGTGTGATGCGTCGTCGTCACGAGGATGTTCTCGACGAAATCCGTTTCCTTCGTCCCCATGCCCGTCACGCCGACGCCGCCGCGCTTCTGGCGGCGGTATGTATCGAGCGGCATACGCTTGATGTAGTTGTTGTGCGTGAGCGTGATGACGACGTCTTCCTGCGCGATCAGATCCTCGACATTGATCTCCGATGTGTCGATGGTGATCTCCGTGCGGCGTTCGTCGCCGTACTTTTCGCGCACAGCCAGAAGCTCATCCTTGATGATCCCATCGATCTTGCTCTCATCGGCGAGAACGGACTTGAGCCATTCGATCGTTTTCAAGACTTCCCGGTACTCCTCCTCGATCTTCTCGCGCTCCAGACCGGTAAGGCGCTGCAGGCGAAGGTCGAGAATGGCCTGCGCCTGCTTCTCGCTGAGCTTGAATCCTTCCATCAGACGCTCGCGTGCAATATCCGCCGTGCGGCTCTCGCGGATCGTCGTGATGACGGCGTCGAGATGATCGAGCGCGATGGTCAGGCCTTCGAGAATGTGGGCGCGCGCCTCGGCTTTTGCCAGCTCATACTTCGTGCGCCGCGTGATGACATCCTGCTGGTGCTTGATGTAGTAGTGCAGGACTTCCTTCAAATTCAGGACGCGCGGACTGCCGTCGACGAGAGCGAGCATGATGACGCCGAAGCTCTCCTGCAGTTGCGTGTGCTTGTAAAGCTGGTTCAGGATGACATTGGCGTTCGCGTCGCGGCGCACGTCGATGACGATGCGCATGCCGCTGCGGTCGGATTCGTCATTCAGCGCCGTTATGCCCTCGATCGCCTTGTCGCGCACGAGATCGGCAATCTTCTCCACAAGCCGCGCCTTGTTCACCTGATAGGGCAGCTCCGTCACGATGATGCGCGACCTGCCGCTCGACGTCGTCTCGATATGGACGCGCGCGCGCATCTTGATCACGCCGCGCCCCGTGCGGTAAGCCCGTTGTATTCCCTCCGTGCCGAGGACGAGCCCCGCCGTCGGGAAATCCGGCCCCTTGATGACCGTCATCAGCTCCTCGACCGTGGCATCCGGCCGATCGATGAGCATCAGCGTGCCGTCGATAACCTCGCACATATTGTGCGGCGGGATATTCGTCGCCATGCCGACGGCAATGCCCGAAGTGCCGTTGGCAAGAAGCTGCGGGAATTTCGCCGGCAGAACCGTCGGCTCTTTCAGCGACTCGTCGTAATTCGGCGCAAAATCCACCGTCTCCTTGTCGATGTCCTGGAGCATGAGCTCCGCCACTTTCGACATGCGGACTTCCGTATAGCGCATCGCCGCCGCCGGATCGCCGTCGACCGAGCCGAAATTGCCATGGCCGTCGGCGAGCATATAGCGCATGGAAAAGTCCTGCGCCATGCGCACGATCGCATCGTAAACGGAGCTGTCGCCATGCGGATGATACTTACCGAGGACTTCACCGACGATACGCGCCGACTTCTTGTAGGGCTTGCCCGAGCCCATGCCCGCCTCCTGCATTGCATAGAGAATGCGGCGATGCACGGGCTTCAGACCGTCGCGCACGTCCGGCAGGGCGCGGGCGACAATGACGCTCATAGCATAATCGATATAAGAATTCTTCATCTCACTTGCGAGATTTACAGGAACGATCTTCCCCTCGCCAAAATCCACAGTCTCACCCCAAAAATACAGTCGAAAAAATATCTAACCTAAAGAGTATAGCATTTTTCAAGCAAAAAGTCCATGCGACGAAAGCAGCGCAATCTGCCTTGCCATCCCTGCCGCTGTGTTTTCCTTGATCTTGGCTATGAACAGGCTGTACTCCCGCAGGGCGCGGCTTTTCTGCAAGAGTTTTTTCTCTTCGCCGTATACGACGTTGTGGAGTGTGACCTTCAGTTCCAGATGAATTTCCTCGCCGGACTCGAGATAGGCGTCGGACAGCTTCATCCGCTCTGTTTCCGGCATCTCCTTTTCCCCATTGTAAACTACACGCACAAACATCCACTTTGTGGACATTGTGCGTCGCCCTTACATGAAAGCTGCCATTCGGTCTGCGCCTTCGGCTTGACCTCTTGGGCTTTCATTGTAAACTACATGGAACTCTGGCGCCGGCAACAGAATCCGCTTGTTCCTATACAGCCGCTTGGCCTCGATGTCCTTGCGGAATTGCTCGCAGATATAGTACAGGCAGCGCAGCGCCATGTTCGCATTCTCCGTGCATAGCATAGTTTCCCGCAAAACGTCGGTTCCGTTAAGGCGAATGACAGCCGCATGGAGCAAACTGTCGACTGCCAAATGCAAAGCCCGACGGCAAATCGCCGACGGGCTTTGTTTTCATACCGCAGGCGGTATGTATGTACATGTAAGATAAGGAGTATTACACGAACAGCTTCCATGTGGCTGTTGTTTCAATACCGCAAGCGGTATGGATGTACATGTAAGGACAAGAGCAATTTTTACAATGCGATTCACTGCGCGTTTCAATACCGCAAGCGGTATGGATGTACATGTAAGAATGTATACTTGTATTAAGGACGAGGATTGTTCATGTTTCAATACCGCAAGCGGTATGGATGTACATGTAAGACTGTCCCCCGCAGCCCTTGAAAACACTGGGCTCAGAAACGGATTTCTGAGGCTTCCGGCTTTTTTGGCTGATTTCGTAAAGTGACGGGAATTTTTTTGTTTCAACAGCACCCCCAAAAAGTCCTCTCAAGCCGATAACAGCAAGGAAACATTTGTCCACGTAAAAAATCTGAGGGTGAGACCGTTTTCGGCAAATTCCTCAACCCCACGGGAACAGTATATCATACCGAAGCGATGCCCGTCAAGACTGCTTGCACAGGCAGACAAACAGAGGATGCAGAAGTAAATTTCCCCGGCTCCTTGCCTGCCAAATTTCGCCAATGGCCCGCAGGCTGCCTGCACAAAAGAATCGGGCCCGAAGCCCTGCCGCTTCGAACCCGATTCCTTTGTCCTGCCTCCGCCGCTCAGAGCGCTCTCTTTAGAGCAAGCTGTGCAGCCTGCCCACTTCTTTAATTTTATCGAGCGATAAATCCGAGACCCTGGCAATGGTTTCCAACGGCAGCTTCTCTTTCAGCATCCCCAGAACCACCATCGCCTTGCCACGCTCAAGACCCTGTTCGATGCCTTCCTCGCGAATGGCGTTCTCGTATTCTTCTTGGTTCCACTCGAAGTCCACCATATCGACAACCTCCCTCTCGTGCGCTTGCAGGAATTCCCGCAAAACGTCGGTTCCGTTAAGATGCCCAAGGCGCTACGAGAAGCTCGTTAAGAAATTTTCTCGACTCAATCGGTGCCCAGACCCTCAGAACGCTGGAATAAGCGCAGCTCACCTGAATGGTCTTCGTGCGGCTCGGCTGCACCTGTTCGAGACGGCTTACCATCTCATCGACGAAGATTCCTATGGCCTCTTTCATAGACGCATCGGGCGGCACGCGCTTTCGCACTTCGGCCATTTCCTTTTGCGGAAACGGCTCCATCACGCCAACGGTCAATTCCACTTCCGCAAATTCGCCTTCCCTGCGCAGCGTTCTTGCCTGGACGTCAGCGCGCCCAGTGGCCTCGAGTGTCGCTTCCGCGAGACGAAGCGACTGCTCCTCCGTCAATTCATCGTCAAACTCTTTTTTCCACTTTTGCGCCAAAGACTTCACGGCTGCTTCATGAAAATTCGCCGAAGTAATAAGCTCGCCGAATCCCCAATCCTCCAAGATGCTCAGATCTTGCCGCAGGAAGGCGCGGGCAACGGCCTCGATATCTTTTGCGGGATCCCCCGTCGCATCGCGGCCGGAGGCCAAAGTCATCAGTTCATGGATGAACGCCGGGAGATCCTCGGGCAGCCACACGCCTTTCTCTTCGTCATAGACGCAGCTGACTTGGAGCCGCTTTGTATCGCTCGGCTCAAGCGCCTTAAATGCGGCGATCATGTAATTCTCTACCATCTCCCACATCTCCCAACGATTGCATTGAGGATTGTCGTTCCGCAAGAAGTATGCTATCGCTTTTCTTATATCGATCTGCCGGTGGTCAATCGCTTCAAAAGAGATCTCCACCGTCCTTTTGTCCGCGCCGGCCGCCAAAACCTTCACGCGCGGCTCGCATTTCCCGGCAGCTTCGAGGAAAACGTCTTCCCACCGCAGGATCGATTTCTCCGGCAAAGGACGCCCCATGCGCTCAGAACTTTCTTTCAAAGCCTCGGCTTCCGACCGGCGGATCGCGTCCTTATCGCAGCCGAACTTTTCCAGCGCCGCCGCATCCCCCTTGAGAACCGCCCGCGAAAACTCTTCCATATCCTTTGCCGCATCATCCTGCGGCGCGAAGCCTGCGAGCAGGAGCGCAGCGCAGAGGCACACCACGCTTGCGGCGAGACGAAATACAGCTTTTTTCATCATCCTTCTCCTTCAAGCATCAAAAACCGTCGGCAGCATTGTACAGGGAAATGCCGAATTCCGTCAGGTCTGCGGGATGCCATACGCCCGTGAATGGATTATAAACGCAGTTCACCTGCAAAGTGCCCGTACCGATAACCCTGCGCTGGCGGAGATGCGCGACCAGACGCCGGATATACTCGGCGGTCGCTTCCTCGTCCGAGGCGTAGGAAATCCCGCTCTCCTCCATTTCCCGGGCGATTTTGTCCGGATCCACCTCGCTAAGCCTATCGACCGTGAGCTCGACTGTCGCCTTCTCCCCCACGATCTTCGCCGAGTTCGGCTGCGCCTTGACCTTGCATTGGGCAAAGGAATCAAGATAGGCCTCGGAGGCCTGCCTGGCCTGCTCTTCCGTATATTGGCCGGGCACATCTTCACGGAATCCCCGCTCGAAGCTTTGCAGGAGCGCCTCGCGCAAATCCTGCCAGTCCAATTTGAATTTTATCAGACCCGCTGCATCCTGCTGCAGCCAAGCAGCGGCAAGGGCTTCCATGCTCGTCTCCGGCGCTTCCTTGATGGTTCTGTCGACACGGATTCCCGTAAAGAGCCCGGCGGCTTCTTCGGGACGATCCGGCAGCCAAACACCCCTGGCCTCATCATAGGTGCAGGCAATCCGTCTCGTCATTGTCTGCTTCGTCTCGATCTTTCGGAGGGCTTTGAGAAAGGTTTTCGTCATCCATTCCGCCAGTTCCTCTTTTGTAGGGTTTTTCGGAACGTCTTTCCTTGCCTCGGCAAGCATCTGCTTCTTAGCGAGCTGCTGCATGTCGATTACCTCAAAGGTGACCTCGACCAACGCCTTGCCGCCCGCTTCGATTATGAGCCGCGTTCCGACACGGCTGCGTGCGAACGCTTCATGCCAAGCCCCATAGAGGCGATGAATCTGCTCCGCAGAAAACAGATCGCCCACAGATTCGCGGAAACCGCTCTCAAACGCAGCTTCCTCACCTGCCAGATTCCGTTCCACGCCAAAGGCCTTCAGACTTTTCACATCATCCTGCAATGCAGCTCTGGCAAACTGCTCCATGCTCTTTGCCGCATCCTTCTGCGGCGCAAAGCCTGCGAGCAGGAGAGCGGCGAAAAGGCACACCGCGCTTGCAGCGAGGCGAAACAGCGATTTTTTCATACCATCCTTCCTTTCAAGGAACCCAGGACCCTATATGCAAAAAGCCCAGGGGACTTGCCCCCAGGCTTTTTGTCCACTAAAAAATCAGTCCAAATCTCCTGCCGCCGTCTCAAGAAGGGTCTCGACCGTCTTTTCCATTTCATCCGGCAGCCAGACGCCCTTGGCGCTGTCATAAGTGCAGTTCACCTTGAGGGTTTTCGTGCCGGCCGGCTTGAGCTTTCCAATCTCTTGAACGCATGCTTTTGTGAAGAGCTCCATCGCTTCTTCCGGAGTCATGTCGTCCGTCAGCTGTCCTGCCACAGTCGCACCTACGGCCTCGTGATCCATCTGATCGCTGGAGAGGGTGTCCACCGTCAGCTCTACGGTCGCCTTTTCATCCTTTTTCTCCAAGGTCTTGACCTTGACGCCGCATTGCTTCAAAGAGCCAAAAAACGCCTCGGCAATCCGTGTCGACTGCTCCTTAGAGAATATGCCTTCGGTAGCCGTCTGGAAATTTGTAGAAAACCCTTCAACAAAATTCTTGCGTACCGTGCCTTCTTCCAAGCCGAATTTCTTCAGGCTGGCGGCGTCATCGTTCAGCACGGCCTTGGAAAAAGCATCCATGCTGACTTCCGGCTCTTCTTTCGGACCGCAGCCTGCAGCGAGGAGGGTGACGAGCAAGATGCCGAGGAGAGCGGCAAACGGTTTCCATATTGCTTTTTTCATAGCACATTCCTTTCGGTGACAGAAAAAGGCGGCGGAAAAAGCATGATCCTTCCCCGCCGCAAAACTCACTTCAATTCGACAAGCGGTTTGCCCGTCATCTCCGGCGGGATCTCAAGGCCTGCAAGGGTCAGGAGCGTCGGCGCAATGTCGCAGAGCGCGCCGTCATGGGCCGCTTTCACGCGGTCAGAAACGCAAATGAAGGGCACGGGGTTCGTCGTATGCGCCGTGAAGGGCTGCCCCGTCGCGTGGTCGACCATGCGGTCGGCGTTGCCGTGGTCGGCAATGATGCAGACTTCGCCGCCCATCTTCCGCGCCGCCTCGACGAAGCGTCCGACGCAGGTGTCGACTGTCTCGACGGCCTTGACGGCGGCTTCCATGACACCCGTATGCCCGACCATATCGCCGTTCGCGTAGTTCAGGATGATGAAATCATACTTGCCGGATTCAATGGCGGCGACGACCTTGTCCGTGACTTCGAGTGCGCTCATCTCCGGCTGAAGGTCGTACGTCGCAACCTTCGGCGAGGGTACGAGGATGCGATCCTCACCCTTGTACGGCTCTTCCACGCCGCCGTTGAAGAAGAAGGTGACATGCGCGTACTTCTCCGTCTCGGCGATTCTGAGCTGCGTCATGCCGTGCTGCTCAATGATGGAGCCCAGCGTGTTCTTGATGCTCTCCGGCGGATAGGCGATCTCGACGTTCATACCTTCCTCGTACTGCGTCATCGTCGTAAACGCGAGGCCGAGCCCCTCGACGCGCGGGAAGCCGTCGAACTTCGCATCCGTGAAGGCATGTGTCAGCTCACGCGCACGGTCGGGACGGAAGTTGAAGAAAATGACGCCCTCGCCCTTCTTTATTCCCGCATAGCCGCCGATGACGGCAGGCACGACGAATTCGTCCGTCACTTTCGCCGCGTAAGAAGCCTCGATGGCCTCCTTCGCCGTGGCAGCTTGGACGCCTTCGCCCTTCGCTATGGCATCGTAGGCTTTTTGGACACGCTCCCAGCGCTTGTCGCGGTCCATGGCGTAATAGCGGCCGGAAATCGTCGCGATTTTGCCGATGCCGATTTCCCTGCACTTTTCCTCCAGCTCCTCGAGATAGCCCGCAGCGCTCGTCGGCGGCACATCGCGGCCGTCGAGGAAGGCATGGACATAGACCTCGCGGACGTTCTGGCGCTTCGCAAGCTCAAGGAGCCCATAGAGGTGCTTCTCGTGGCTGTGCACGCCGCCCGGCGATACAAGGCCGAAGAGATGCAGCACGCCGTCCGCCTTTTTCGCACCCTCAATGGCGTGCAGAAGCGCCTTGTTCTCAAAGAACGTGCCCTCGGCAATCGCTTTCGTGATGCGCGTGAGCTCCTGGTAGATGATGCGGCCCGCACCGATGTTCGTATGCCCGACCTCGGAATTGCCCATCTGTCCGTCAGGCAGGCCGACGTATTCGCCGGAGGCCTGCAGCTGTGCGTGCGGATACTTTGCCGTAAGCTCGTCGAGAACGGGCGTCTTGCCCACGGCTATGGCATTCGTCGGATCTTTCGGGTCGCCGATTCCCCAGCCATCCATGATGATGAGCGCAACGGGAGCATTTTTCAAAGTTGCCATAGATCTACCCCTTTCCTATGGAGTTTGTCGTAAATATTGCGGGGAAACGCCGCTATGGAGCGTCTCCCAAAGGGGCGACGCCATATAGAGCGCCGCCCAAACTTTTTCATCTCTTCTCAGGGAAGCGCGGATAAAAGGAAGCCGCCCGAATGTGTGGCGATCGGCAGCTGAATTTATCCGTGCTTTCTCCCCGTCAGAACTTCACAATCGCGCTGAAGTCCTTCGCCTTAAGCGAGGCTCCGCCCACGAGGGCGCCGTCCACATTCGGCTTCTCCATCAGGCCCGCGATCGTCTCAGGCTTCACGCTGCCGCCGTACTGGATGCGGATTTTTTCCGCCGCGTCCTTGTTGAACACCTCAGCCACCGTCGCGCGAATGGCAGCGCAAACTTCTTCTGCCTGCTCGAAGGTCGCCGTCTTGCCGGTGCCGATCGCCCAGATCGGCTCATAGGCAATGACGAGCTTGCCGACCTCCTCGGCGGAGAAACCGTCGAGGGCAGCCTTGATCTGCTTCGTCACGAAGTCAATGTAGGTATTCGCCTCGCGAATCTCCAGCGGTTCGCCGCAGCAGATGATCGGCGTAATGCCCGCAGCATAGGCGGCCTTGGCGCGCTTGTTCACGCCCTCGTCCGTCTCGCCGAAGTACTCGCGGCGCTCCGAATGGCCGAGCACGCAATAGTCAACGCCGATCTCCTTGAGCATCGCCGTCGAGATTTCGCCCGTATAAGCGCCGCTCTTTTCCCAATGCACATTCTGCGCACCGATATGGATGTTCGAGCCTTTGACGGCTTCCGCCACCGCTGCCAGCGCCGTCGCCGTCGGGCAAGCGACGACGTCGACATTCTTTGCGTCCTTCACCAGCGGCATCAGTTCCTTGACGAGCGCCACGCCCTCGGCAATCGTATTGTTCATCTTCCAGTTTCCTGCAATAATCGGTCTTCTGGCCATATATCTTCCTCCTCGATTGTCATTCCATCCCCTGCCGGAGCGCCGCCGCTCCTTCCCCGCGAAAGAGGCGCACACCCCGGCGAAGAACATCATCCGCTTTCTGCCTGATCTGTGCTTGCCTTATTTGTCAGCGATTGCCGCAATACCCGGCAGCACCTTGCCCTCCAAGAACTCAAGCGTCGCGCCGCCGCCCGTAGAGATGTGGGAAATCTTCTCCGAAAGCCCCGTCTTCTTCAGCGCCGCGATGGAGTCGCCGCCGCCGACGATGCTCGTCGCGCCGGCCTCTGTCGCATCGGCGACAGCCTTGGCGACGGCAAGCGTCCCCTTGGCAAACTCGTCGCATTCAAAGACGCCCATCGGTCCGTTCCAGATGATCGTCTTCGCGCCGTTCAATGCCTCGACATAGGCTGCCGAAGTCTTCGGGCCGCTGTCAAGCGCCTGCCAGCCGTCCTCCACCTTGTCGACGTCGACGACCTTCGTCTTTCCCTCGGCCTTGAACTTCGCCTCATCCGCAAGCGGGAACATGTTGGCGACAGCGACGTCGAGCGGCAGGATGACCTTGACGCCCTTCGCCTTTGCCTTTTCTAAAAGCTCCTTGGCGAGATCCATCTTGTCCGGCTCGCAGAGCGAATCGCCGATGGGCAGGCCGCGCGCCGCGTCAAACGTATGAGCCATGCCGCCGCCGATGATGATCGTATCGACCTTCTCGATCATATTGCTGATGACGCCGATCTTGTCCGACACCTTCGCACCGCCGATGATAGCGACGAACGGATGCGCGGGCGCTTCGAGCGTCTTGCCGATGTAGTTGATTTCCTTCTCCATGAGGAAGCCCGCCACCGTCTCGAGGTCAGAGGCAATGCCGACGTTCGAGGCATGGGCGCGGTGCGAGACGCCGAAGGCGTCGTCGACAGCGACATCAGCGAGCGAGGCCAGCTGCTTGGCAAAGCCCGGGTCGTTCTTCTTCTCTTCCTTGTGATAGCGCAGGTTCTCCAGCAGCAGAACTTCGCCGGGCTGAAGAGCCGCCGCGGCCTTCTCCGCCTCGGGGCCTACGCAGTCGGGCGCCCACTTCACATCCTTTTTGAGGAGTTCCGCGAGGTGCTTGACGAGATGCTTCGTCGAGAACTTCTCCTCCTTCGCCTCCGTCGGACGGCCGATATGGCAAGCGAGGATCAGCGCCGCACCGTTGTCCAGTAGATGGTTGAGCGTCGGCAGAGTGCGCACCATGCGCGTATCGTTCGTGATATTCATCTTATCGTCGAACGGCACATTGTAGTCAACGCGTACAAAAACCTTCTTGCCCTTGACGTCGATATCCTTGATGGTTTTTTTGTTCATAAAATAAGAACCCTCCCTTGAAAAGCTCCCGTAAAATAGAACAGAGGCCCGGCCCAAACGCGGCCGGACCTCATGGACTCAGCTGGATTTTCCGGAAAGACGCGCTAGCTTCGCCTTCCTTTTGCTTCACCGACCGCTCTTAGGGATCGCTGATAAAACGAATCTATCGGCACCCCTGTTACTTCAGTTCAGCGAAGTACTTGATCGTGCGAACCATCTGGCTCGTGTAGCTGTTCTCGTTGTCGTACCACGAAACAACCTGCACCTGCGTATTGCCGTCGCCGATCGGGCTGACCATCGTCTGCGTCGCATCGAAGAGCGAGCCGTAGCGCATGCCGACGATGTCGCTGGAGACGATCTCATCCTCGTTGTAGCCGTAGGACTCCGTCGCTTCCTTCTTCATCTGCGCATTGATCTGCTCGACCGTGACTTCACCCTTGACAACGGCGAAGAGCAGCGTCGTCGAACCCGTCGGGGTAGGAACGCGCTGTGCAGCGCCGATGAGCTTGCCCTTGAGCTCAGGAATGACAAGGCCGATCGCCTTCGCAGCGCCCGTCGAGTTCGGGACGATGTTGACGGCTGCGGCGCGGCTGCGGCGCAAATCGCCCTTGCGCTGCGGGCCGTCGAGCGTCATCTGGTCGCCCGTATAGGCATGGATCGTCGCCATGATGCCGCTCTGGATCGGAGCGAGATCGTTGAGGCCCTTGGCCATCGGTGCGAGGCAGTTCGTCGTGCAAGAAGCCGCCGAAATGATCTTGTCCTCCGGCTTGAGGATCTTGTGGTTGACGTTGAAAACGATAGTCGGCAGATCGTTGCCGGCAGGAGCCGAGATGACGACCTTCTTCGCACCGGCCGTCAGATGAGCCGAAGCCTTGTCCTTCGACGTATAGAAGCCCGTGCATTCGAGGACAACATCGACGTCATGCTTGCCCCAAGGAATCTTCGAGGCGTCCGCTTCCTTGTAGATGTTGATCTTCTTGCCGTTGACCGTGATGGAATCCGTGCCGGCCTCCACCTTGTCGGCGTACTCGTACGTGCCCTGCGTCGAATCATACTTCAAGAGGTGCGCAAGCATCTTGGGGTCCGTGAGATCGTTAATAGCTACAACTTCATATCCCGCTGCATCAAACATCTGACGAAACGCGAGACGGCCGATACGTCCGAAACCATTGATCGCTACTTTTACTGCCATTGTAAAATACCCCCTAATCCTTCCCCCGGTTTTTCCCGGCGGCCTGTGCGGCTGGAAACAAAGACCCTTGTCCTAGTCGCGAAACCTATTGGCAAAGGCAATGCCCCTGCCATTTCTGTTCTAATATTACAACAAATCGGGACGGATTGTCAACGGGATTCTATAGCGATACGGCCTATAGGACTTTGCCTGCGTTTTCTTATTGAAATAAAACGAAATGATTGTTATAATAAGGATAAATAGCCTAAAAAGGCAAGAACAACACCCAGCAGGGAAGCAGGGAGGAAACACCATGAGCATTTCTTCGATTTCGGCGAATCCTTACGGCAACGCCACATTCCAGAAAATCAACCAGAACCTCGCCGAGGTCGGCCGTCAAAAGGCCGCAGAGGGATGGCATGCAGCCAAGGAAGTCTCCAAGGCCTCACCCTTCGGCAACGACACGAAGCTCGGCACATCGAAGTTCCAGCAGTCCAACAAGGAAGCGGAGCAGCTGGCGAACCGTTCGATCGCCAACTCTGCCCGCGAAGCACGCTCCTACTACGAGGCTTCGCCCTTCGGCAACGACACGAAGCTCGGCACGTCGCGCTTTCAGCAGTCGAACCAGCAGGCGATCCGGCTGGCGAGCCGCTCCATCGTGAATTCCGCTCGCGCGGCAAAAGCCTACTACGAGGCCTCGCCCTTCGGCAACGACACGAAGCTCGGCACGTCGAAGTTCCAGCAGTCCAACAAGGAAGCGCAGGCTCTCGCCGGCCGCTCCATCGCGAACTCTGCCCGCGAGGCCAAGGCGGTCTACATGGCTTCGCCCTTCGGCAACGATACGAAGGTCGGCTCCTCCAAGTTCCAGAAGTCCAACGAGGAGGCGCAGGCTCTCGCCGCTCGCTCCATCGCAAACTCCGCCCGCGAGGCCAAGGCGGTCTACATGGCTTCGCCCTTCGGCAACGATACGAAGGTCGGCTCCTCCAAGTTCCAGAAGTCCAACGAGGAAGCGCAGGCTCTCGCCGCTCGCTCCATCGCGAACTCCGCCCGCGAGGCCAAGGCAGTCTACATGGCTTCGCCTTTCGGCAACGATACGAAGGTCGGCTCCTCCAAGTTCCAGAAGTCCAACGAGGAGGCGCAGGCTCTCGCCGCTCGCTCCATCGCGAACTCCGCCCGCGAGGCCAAGGCGGTCTACATGGCTTCGCCCTTCGGCAACGATACGAAGGTCGGCTCCTCCAAGTTCCAGAAGGCGAACGAGGAAGCTTTCGTCCTCGCGCAGCAGTCCGCTTCGCGCGCATCGAAAGCGGCAAACGCCGTTTCCAAGTCCTCGCCTTTCGGCAACGACACGAAGGTCGGCTCCTCCGCCTTCCAGCAGGCGAACAAGCGCATCGTACAGACAGCTGCAAGCCATACGCCGTCCGTTCTGCAGCAGGCCAAAGCAGCCTATCTGCGCCAGGTGCAGAACGCCGCTGAAGCAGCCAAGAATCCCACGCGCAATTCCAAGGTCGACATCGGCGCGTAAATACAGGCGAATGAAACGCCGCTGCCAAAAAGGAGGTGTCCCCATGGCGAATGTATTCGATACGGCAAAGTATATTTTGCACAAAACAGGCGAAATCAGCACATGGAAGCTTCAAAAGCTCTGCTATTACGCCCAGGCATGGACGCTCGCCTGGACTGGGAAACCTCTTTTTGCCGAAGATTTCGAGGCATGGCGCAACGGACCAGTCTGCCGACCGCTCTTTCTGCGTCATAAAGGCATGTATTCGGTCACAGAAAACTTGCTGCCGGACGGAAACATCGATGCTTTGACCGAGGATGAAAAGGACAGCATTGATACAGTGCTCTCCTCTTACGGCGCCATGGAGCCTTACCAGCTGCGCGCCCAGACGCACGCCGAAACGCCATGGAAAACAGCGCGCGGCGCATTGGACGAAATGGCTTTCAGCGATTCTGTCATATCCAAGGACGCAATCGGCGCATATTATGGTTCTCTTTGATGAAAAAGAAAAAGCAGGTCAAACAAGCGGGAAGCGTTCTTCCCAAAAAGAAAGTCATCCTCTCCCACAAAAGCAGCAGCGCAAGCTGCCCGATTTTTCTCTTCGATCGCCTCGATAAACAAGGCGCCTTTGCTTTCGATACGAACCGAACGGATTTTAAGCATAAGGATTTTCTCGATAAGATGATCGCCTATTCGCAAATGACATGGTCGGAAATCAGCCGTCAAACACACGATGACGGCAAATCGAAGCATCATTGTCTCAAGGATTCCAAAAAACTTGCCCCAGCAGCCCGCGAACGGCTCAAGGCTTTGCAGCTTGAAGAATTCTCTGACGATCTCTTCTCTTTTGCGCTCAACAACAAACTGCGCATTATCGGGCTGCGCCTTGAGGAACATTTCCACGTTCTATGGTATGACAGCGAGCATCGCGTATATCCCGCCGAGAAAAAACATACATAAGAATTGCCGCATGTACGATGACATGCGGCAGTTTTTTGTCGAATTTGACTGCACGGGAGGCCGTCCCCATGACGAAACAAAGCGACATCTCCCTGCGCGCCGCACACTCGGGCGATGCGGCGCAGCTCTTGGCGATCTACCGCCCCTATGTGCTCCATACGGCAATTTCCTTCGAGTACGAAGCGCCGTCGGAAGACGAGTTTCGCGCACGCATTGAAAAGACGCTTGCACACTATCCCTACATCGTCGCAGAATGCGTGGGCGAAGCGCTCGGCTACGCCTACGCCTCGCCGCTCCATCCGCGCGCCGCTTATGCCTGGGCGGCAGAAAGCACCGTCTACATCCAAGAGGACATGCACGGCGCAGGCCTCGGCAGAAGGCTCTATCTCGCCTTGGAACAGGAGCTTCACCGCATGAACCTCCTCAGTATCAACGCCTGCATCGCCGCCCCGCGCTCGGCGGACGATCCCTACCTGACGGAAAACAGCCTGAAGTTTCACGCGCATATGGGCTATCGCCTCGCAGGGCGCTTCCACCAATGCGCCTACAAGTTCGACCGCTGGTACGACATGGTCTGGATGGAAAAAGACCTCGCACCGCGCGAAACCCCGCCGCAGCCCGTAAAGCCCTGGCGGGGTTTCCTCTAAAACTCTCAATTCAGCCGTCAATCGTCAATCTCGCGATAGAGAACGGAACCCGTCTGGGCATCAAGAATCAGCTTGTACTTCACATTGTTCGCGTAGCACTTCACATTGTAGACGGGCTGGAAAAGCACACGGTTCGGCGCAGGAGCGGCAGCCGCCGTGCCAGATGCTGCACCCGGTGCAGGAGCAGCCGCAGCGCCTTCTGCAGCAGGGGCGGCAGGAGCAGCCAGCGGCTCCGCTGCATCCGGCGGCGGCACAGCAGGAGCAGCCTGCGGCGCCGGAGCCGTCGGTGCAGGCTGCGGTTGAGCCATTCGCCCATCGCCGCGATGATCCTTTCTGTCACGCTTGTCCTTCTTATCTCGATGATCCCCGTCGCGATGATCACCTTCCCGTTTGTCGCCATCGTGCTTCATTCCCTTCGCGCGATTTTCCGTAAGCTCGATCCTGCGGTAGGTGATAGCCGTCTCATCCATGCCGATGGCGTCCGCGACGAGCGTGCGCACCTCGTTCTCCGACAAGAGCGCCAGGCCCTCCTTCTCCGCCTGCGTACGGACCATTTGCGCACGCGCTTCGACGACGCGCGCGTGGGCGGCAGCCTTCCGCTCATACTGCCAATAAGCGCAGCCGCCCGCGAGCATCGCGCCGATGACGGCGACGGCTCCCGCACGCTTGAGATTCTTTGCCGAAAAAATGCCCTTCACCGTTTCTATGATTTTGCTTTCCATGATGATTCCTCCTTCATATCGTTATCACTGCCTGATCTTTCCGCTCTGGGAACACTTCCCTTCGCTTGATCCAAGTATACGGCGGCAAGCTAAAGAAGGTGCAAACAAAGGCTAAACAAAAACGAAACAAAGGGGAAAGCTTCCCGAAATTCAGCGGTTCCCTCATGCACAGGCGAAAATTTCCTGTATAATAAAGGCAGGAAGCACGGACGTCATTATCCGTGCTTCCTATAAGAACGTTGCCTGCAAAATGGAAAGGCGGAAAACCATGCTGAAACTGCGGGACATCTCCCTCAAACATCGCATTCTCATGACAAACATCCTCATGATCGCCCTGCCCGTCGGCTTCCTCCTCCTGCTCGGCGGTCTCCTCTTTGCGGGGCTCAAAACGACGGGCACGATACGGGAAGCCGAGCTCGCGCTCCTTTGGCAGGAAAAGCGAGAGGCTCTTTCCATCCAATTTGCAGCCAGCTCCCTCAAGGCCAAGGCCGACCGCGGCAAGAAAGTGCGCGATATGGAAGAGGACTGCCGCGCCCTTGAAGCATGGGGCATCAAGAGCCTCATCGAGAAAAACGGCGAGATCGTCTATGTGTCGCCGGGAACGCATCCCGACGACATCATCGCGGCTGCAAGAGAACGCGCCGCCGCTCCCGGGCCCTTCCTCATCTGGGATGAGCGCGGCTTCACCATGCTCTACCATGCCCCGAAAACGCGCACCGCCCTCCTCGCGCACGGCGCAGCGCCGTTCCTCGGGCACGGGCACAAAGAAGAGGACGACATGCACGATGCCCTTGAAATCCTCACCTACATCTTTCTCGGCGGCATGGCCGTTGTCATCATCCTCCTCGGGCGCTACCTCGCCCGCCTGCTGTCCGAGCAGATCATCGCACCGCTTGAGGAAATCAGCCGCGCCGCCGATGGGATTCGGGGCGGCGACCTCGACGCCTCGCCCGCTGTCGACACACGCGACGAAATCGGCGCACTCGCCCGCTCCTTCGACTACATGCGCCGTTCGCTCAAGGAGGCAAAAGCGCGGCGCGAAAAATACGACGAGAACCGCAAGGAACTCATCGCGGGCATCTCGCACGACCTTGCGACGCCCCTGACCGCCATCAAGGGCTACGCGAGCGGCATCCTCGACGGCATCGCCAAGAGTCCCGAGAAGGAGCGACGCTATGTCGAGCAGATCCACCGCAGCGCCTGCCTGATGGAAAACATGGTGGAGAACCTCTTCCTCTTCTCCAAGCTCGACCTCAAGAAGATCCCCTTTCATCTTGAAACCGTCTCGCTCCGCGACTACCTCGCCGACTTCACGGCGGAGCGGCGCGACCTCTTCGCGGCACGCGGCCTTTCCATCGCCTTTTCCTCCGACGGCCGCACATGTTCCGCCGCCATCGACCGCACGCAGTTTCCGCGCGTCCTTCTGAACTTCATGGAAAACAGCCTCAAATACCGCCGCGAGGCGAGCCCGGCATCACTCGCCATCCGTGCCGAGGAAAGCGGCGACGCCGTTCTTCTCACCTTCACCGACAACGGGCAGGGCGTGCCGCCCGAATCCTTGGACAAGCTCTTCGACAGCTTCTACCGCACGGACAAGGCGCGCACGGACACGGGCAAGGGCAGCGGCCTCGGGCTTGCCATCGCACGCGAAATCGTCACGGCCTGCCACGGCAGGATATGGGCCGAGACCAATCCCGCCGGCGGCCTCATCCTAAAGATCTCCCTGCCGCGCGCCGAAGAAAACAGCATCCCTCCGGTGACATCTGCAGTACCGGAGAATCCCGCCGAAAGGAAGGTTTGAGCCATGAAACGCATCTTGATCATCGAAGACGATACGGCCATTTCCGAGCTTGAGCGCGACTACCTCGAAGCGAACGGCTTTTCCGCCGAAATCATCGCCGACGGCACTAAGGGCGCGGAGAAGGCTCTCGCTGAGGACTTCGACCTCATCCTGCTCGACCTCATGCTGCCCGGTCTCGACGGTTTCGCCGTCTGCCGTGCCGTCCGACGGGAAAAGGACACGCCGATCCTCATGGTTTCGGCACGACAGGAAGAAATCGACAAGATCCGCGGCCTCGGCCTCGGTGCGGACGACTACATCATCAAGCCCTTCAGCCCCAACGAGCTCGTCGCCCGCGTCAAGGCGCATATCGCCCGCTACGAACGCCTGACAAGGCGAACCTCTGCCGCCGAAGACCATGACTCCATCCTCACAGGCGAGCTCGAAGTCCAGCCCGAAGCGCGCCGCGTATTCAGCGGCGGCAAAGAAGTCAGCCTCACACGCCGCGAATTCGACCTCCTGCTCTTCTTCGTGCAAAATCCCGGCATCACCTTCAGCAAAGACAAGCTCTTCGAGCGCATCTGGGGCCTCGACGCCCTCGGCGACACCGCCACCGTCATGGTCCACATCAACCGCATCCGCGAAAAAATCGAGCCCCGCCCTGCCGAGCCCATCTACATCGAAACCGTCTGGGGCGTCGGCTACCGCTTCCGCAGCAAAGGGCATAAATAAGCACACGAAAAGAACCGCCAAAGGACGAGATGTACCGGCGGTTCTTTTTGTACGTCATTCATTGAAACAGTCCAGCGCTGTCGTCAAGCGACGGCCTTCGGCAAAGGTTTCCTACAATCCCGCGCGAATCTCGCGCAGTTTTGCTGTCGGGAGGCCGCCGGCGAGGGCGGCGCGGTGGCCTTCGTAGTAGCCTTCCGCCTGCCGGCGCACATGCTCCACGGCGCGGCGGAAGACTTCGCGGCTGCCCTCTTCGCTGCGCTCTTTGAGGCGTGCGCCTTCTTTTTCGATATGAGCGGCGACCATGGGGCGCAGTTTTTCTTTGAGAGCCTCGGCCATTTCCTTGCTGCCGCCCTTTTCGAAGAAATGTGCGGGATTCTTGAAAAGGGCGAGCGCTTTCTGAAATTCACGCGCTTCGATATCACGGAAGGCTGTCTGGAAGGACAGCTCCATTTCAAAATCCACGCTTTCCGCCGTGAGGGAAAAACCGCGCTCGTCCTCGGCGAGCCGTGCGCCGAGGGATTGCTGCAGCTCCTTACCGCATTTGGCCAGGAAGCGCTCGAGGCGCACGGAGGTCGCGCGCATTTCCTGCGCGATGTCGAAGCCAATGGCAGCGAGAAGCTCCTCCATGGCTTTTTTGAGGCTCGCCTTGCCGTGTTCCCTGCCGATGGTCGCAGCGTTGAAGCTCCGGCGAAACATATCTTCGTAGCGCAGGAAGATGCGCTCTTCCACATAGTAAAGAAGCTCCGCCTGCTCCTGCGCCACACGCTTTTCGATGGGGACGGGCGACTGGCTTTCCAGCAGTTCCCTGGCCTTCCCTGCGTTTTCTTCGAGTTTTTCGCGCCGCAGCGCTTTTTGCTCCGCACTTTCCTCGCTTTCTTCGATGAGCGTGTCGAGCATCGTTTTCGTGCGCTCGTAATCGCCCTGTGCCGCACGCAGGGCAAGACCTGCGAGGTCATGAAAGACGAAGCGGTAGAAGGCCGTCTCGAACTCCGTGCCGCGATAGCTGCCGCCGAGTTTTTCCCGGAGAACCGCAAGGCTCGACACCGCGTGGAGACGCGGCTTCGTTATGCCAAATCCCTGCAGGTTCCGGCGCACATAGGCGAGCACGGCCTCGGCGTCCTCCTCGCTCTCGGCAAGGTCGATGGCGTTGACGATGAAGAACATCTTGTCCATTTCGAAGGCGTCCTTGACGCGCCCGAGCTGTACGAGAAATTCGCTGTCCGCATGGGAGAAGGCGTGGTTGTAATAGGTGACGAAAAGAATCGCGTCGGACTGCCGGATGAAGCGGAAGGACAAGTCGGTATGGCGCGCGTTGATCGAGTCCGCGCCCGGCGTATCGACGAGCGTGATGCCTTTGCGCGTCAAGGCGCAGTCCGAATAGATCTCGATTTCCTCGATGAAGCAGGCCTTCTCTTCCGTGACGGCATAATCAGCGAATTCCGCCAAGCCGCAGGAGAGCGTCGTGCCCGCCCGTCCCTCGAACGCCGCGCGTCCCTTGTCGTAGGCGCGCAAAAACGCCTGCTGCTGGCGCAGCTCGCTTTCCAGCGCCAGCGCTTCGGCGACGAGCCCGGGCGCTTCGGCGAGATTCGCCGCCTCGTGTCCGAAGGGCTTCAGGGCGCGGTTCAAATCGGCCAGCAGCATGGCCTCGTCCTTGATGTGCACGCGCACGGTTCCATGCGGCCGCTCTTTTGTGACGGGGAGGATTTTCTGTATGACGGCGGTCGTCGGATTTGGTGACACCGGCAGGAGATTTTCGCCCAGGAGCGCGTTGGCAAAGGACGACTTGCCCGCGCTGAACGCGCCGAAGAGCGTCACGAGATAGCCCCGGTTCTCCAGGCGCACCGCGCGTGCAGCCAGCTCATCGGCGAGGCGCTGCAGTCCCGGCACAGGCGCGACGAGTTCGCCTGCCCGCCGCAGCCGCGGCACCCAGCCCGCCAGCTCCGCGCGTGCGGCGTCGGCAGCAGCGTCGGCTGTGCCGGCGGCATCGGCTCCCTGCGCCCCGGCAGCATCGCCGGTCTCGACGCCTGCCGCCGCGCTTGCTGCACGGGGCGCAGCGGCCGGGGCGGCCTCTTCCGCTGTGCGCTCCGCCGCTGCCGGCGTTCCATCGCCGGCGACGATCTCCACCGCAGGCACGACGAGCCGGAACAGCTCATCCCCGCTGCAGTCCTTTTCCTCCTGCGCTGCGAGAAGCGCCGCCAGCTCCTTTTCCTTTGCCTTGATGCGTTTTCTCGCCGCATGATCGGCGGAAAGAGCCGCCACTTCCTCCTTCATCCCTTGGAGCTCCTGCCCGATGGAGGCAAGCCTCTCGCCGCTGCGCTCCGCAATCTGCGCAAAAAGCCCGTCAGCGACAGGCGCCAGCCGCAAACGCGCGCACTCCTTGACCGCCTTTTCCAACGACGCGGTATAGTTCAGCACATAGCTGCCGTCATAGGCCGTATCCGCCCCCTCCTTCTGGCAGGCTTCGAGCACATCCTGCGCAGGGAGCGCCGTGAAGCCCTCGGCAGCGGCAGCAACGGCTTCCGGAGCGATATGGTTGTCACGCGCAAAATCCTTGAGGTACGTCGCCACATGCCAATCGACCTGCAGCCGCACCTTCTCTTCCAGCGCCTGCCAAAGACGGCTGCGCCTGGATTCCTTTTCGGCCGCCGTCTTCCTGCCGCGCCCGAAGAAGCCCACCTTGAACGTCGGCGCGGACGCTTCCAAGTAAAGCCGGGCCAGCTCGCGCACCTCGTAAGGCATCATATAGGCGTTGGCCAGGATTTTCTCGAACCCTTCCTGAAAAGCGGGGCGGCCGTCGCTTCGAAGAAGCGCCGCTTCCTTTTCCAGTGCGCGGCTGCCCGCCCAAAGCGCCTCGCGCTCCGCCGCCGAAAGCCTCTCCAGCACGGCGAGAGCAGGAGCCAGCTCCTTCTCCTCTGCTTTCGCCGCCTGCTGCACGGCGTCGGCGCAAATCTTCTCGAGCGAGCGCGCAATGGATTCCGCGAGAGCCGCCGCGCGGCCGGCAATCGCGTCCTGCAGATAGGCCTGCAGCGCCTTGAAATCGTTATGCGCGTGCGCATCTTCCTTCATCGAGGTGAAGAATATCTTTTCCGGCTGCACGCCCCATGCCGCAAAAGCGTCCTCTACGCCGCGCGCAAAAGCCTCGAAGGAAAGCTCTTCCTCGCGGTGCTTGTCGATCTGGTTCACGACGAGCACGACGCGCTTCTTCGCTTCCGTCAGCGATTTCGCGAAAAGAAAGCTCTCCTCCGACTGGACATGATTGTAATCCATGACATAGAAAATGAGATCCGCCAGATGTATGGCCTCCTCCGTCGCGAGGCGGTGCGCCGCATCCGTCGAATCAATGCCCGGCGTGTCCATCAGGACGACGCCCTCGGGCAGGGCCGCCGTCCGGGTGGAAATCTCGATGCTCTCGATCGCCGTGCCGTCGCGGCAGAACGATTTCACGAGATCATAGTCGTAGGGCGCCAAATAACGGCGCGGCTTTCCCTCGCGAAACCGCGCCTCGGCGTACTCCTCGCCCCGCCGCAGCAGCACGAGGTTCGCACTCGTCGGAATCGGGCTTGACGGCAGGAGCATCGCCCCCAAAAGACGGTTGATCATGCGGGACTTGCCCGCCGAAAAATGGCCGCAAAAAGCCATGCCGAACTCGCCCTTGACGAGCTTCTGCGCGAGCTGGCGCACCTTATGGGCACTCGCCGCATCCCCGCTGCTCTCAAAATACCCATGCAGACGGCGCAGCCGATTCTGCAGGACAACGGTATCCTTTTCCATACATCTCCCCCCGAGGCTCCTTCTTTCCTTCCATTATCATACCACGAACGGCCGCCGCTTTCCATCGTTTCCCATCCCGCCGCAGAACGCGCCGGGACCTGCATTGACAACGGCGCAGGCATGTCCTATGATGAAGAGCGTCACATACCGCCAAAGGGAGGAAATGAACCATGCGACAAAAAGACCGCGAAATAACGGAAGAAAAAGAGCTGCTGGAAATCATGCAGAAATGCGATGTCTGCCGGCTGGCTTTCAACAACGGCGACTACCCCTATATCCTGCCCGTGAATTTCGGCGTCGGCAGGAAGGACGGCAAGCTTCGCCTCTACTTTCACAGTGCGCTCGAAGGAGCCAAAATCGCCATCATGGAAAAGGACAGCCGCGCCTCCTTCGAAATGGACTGCGAGCATCGCCTGCAGTACTTTCCCGAGCAGGGCTACTGCACGATGTCCTATGAAAGCGTGATCGGCAGAGGGCGTATCCAGATCCTCGCCGACGAGGAAAAGGAAGCGGCGCTGGAAATCCTCATGGACCACTACCATCCGGGAAAACACGCCTATTTCAACCCGGCCGCCGTACCGCGCACCCTCGTCTACGCGCTCACCGTCGAGGAAATGACGGGCAAGCGCAAGCGGCCGAAGGCGTAGCCCGCGAACTGCACCCCGGCGATCTCAGCGCGGCGCATACATGATGACGGCGACGCCGACGAGCGCGATGGCGCTGCCGATGATATCGAAGCGGTCGGGCATAATGCCGTCGATGCGCCAGCCCCAGAGAAGCGAAAGCACGATGAACACGCCGCCGTAAGCGGCATAGACGCGCCCGAAGCTTCCCTCCGGCTGCAGCGTCGGCACAATGCCGTACAGGATCAGGATGACCGCACCGAGAAAAGCATACCAAAGCCCGGCGCCGTTCCTCAGCCACTGCCAGATCAGATAGCCGCCGCCGATCTCAAAAAGCCCGGCAAGAAGAAAATACGCGAGAGATTTCAAAACGAGCACAAGAACACCTCCTCATCCTAAAGTTCAGAAATTCTCTCCCATTTCACAGATTTCCTGCATTGACAACGCAGCCATAACGGTGTTAATATGTGCATGTATTGTTTTGGAGAATGGAATCATATATGATATTTATGATTTATTCTCTGAAACATCAACGGCATGATCCGTTGACTTCTATCATGATGAAGAGGTGTTCATTTTGAAAAAAACAAAAATCCTTTCCGCGCTTATCGGCGCCGCCATGCTCACCACTGCCGTCCCCGCCGCCGCCCATGGCGTCTGGTTCGCGCCGCGTCTGGACCAGACCCAGCTCGTCCTCGGCGAAGGCTACAAGGACAATGCCTATGACCCGAAGGATGTCACGATGGTCATCGGCTTCGACAAAAACTATAAGAGGGTTCCTCTCGACATCATCGACGGCGGCAATCACATCACGATCAATCCGTCGGAAAATGTTTCCGCTGCTGTCGTCTATTTTGACTACGGCTATTGGTCGAAAGGGCCGGACGGCAAATACGTCAACAAGCCGATGAATCAGGTGCCCGGCTCGACCATAGGCACGCATGCCATCAAGTACAGCGTCAATTATCTGAAGGGCGTCACCAAAGTGGCTCCCCTGCCGGATCTGCCGTACCAGATCGTTCCTCTGAAGGATCCCACCAAGCTCAACGTCGGCGATTATCTGCCCATACAGGTGCTCCACAACGGCAAGCCGCTGCCGTATGCCGAAATCATTCCCGATGTCGTCAACCACCACACGGTGATGATGAAGACGGACAAAGACGGCAAGGCTAACGTTCTCGTCGCCAACGGCAGCATCAACGTCATCGGTCTCGAGCTCGCAGAGAACTATCCGCAGTCCGACGGCAAGGCGACGCGCGACAAGATCTTCAGCAGCTTGAGCTTCATGGTTTACCCGCAGGAAGAAGATTGATCCGCTGCAGACGCTGTTCGCCGCACTTTTGCTGATCGGAGCTGCCTTTTGAAAAGCACGCCTCCGCTCTGATGCGATGCACGGCATGAACGCGGGATTTCACAATCCGAAGCCCGCCCATTCCCTTGAATATCGGCCATTCCCGCTTCACTCGAAGGGGGGCGGCCGCAGGGGAACGGGCGGGCTTTTTCATCTGTCCGAAAAGGAGCCTTGGGACATCGCCGCCTGCCAGGCTGCAAAGGATGCTGCGGCTTCCTTTCCTTCCGCTCGATGAGTTCCGCTAAAAACGAAAAACATCAAGATATGGCTTAAAAACAGAAGTGCAACGACTATATATGGTTATTTTGCCGAAAATCGACGATTTCCTTGTTTGCCTAGCCGATACTTTTTATTTTATAATATGCGCTAGTGTTTTGATAAAAATATACATCCCTGCATTTAGGAGGCACGACTTTGGAAAAATGGTATGACACGGAAATCGGCAGGAACATCCTGCAGGCAAAATATTATCATGCGGGCGAAAGCGAGCCGCACGAATTCATCGAGCGCGTAGCGGGCATCTTCTCGCCGGAAATACGCGGGAAGATGACGGGCTATCTCGAAGCGGGCGCCGTCTGTCCCGCGGGACGCACGCTCTATGCGGCGGGCGCCAAGGGCAAGTTCAAGAGCAGCCTGTCGAACTGCTACATCATGCCGTCGCCGACGGACGACATCGAGTCGATCTTCACCGTCAACCAGCAGATCGCCAAGATCTTCTCCTACGGCGGCGGCATCGGCGTGAACATCAGCGGCCTGCGCCCCAAGGACAGCCGCGTGAACAATGTCGCGCGCAGCTCGACGGGCGCCGTTTCCTTCCTCAAGATCTTCAACACGACGGGCGAGGTCATCAGCCAGAACGGCAGGCGCGGCGCGATGCTCGTCGCGCTCGACTCGGAGCACCCCGACATCTACGAATTTCTCCACATAAAGCAGAACAATGAGAAACTCGCCTCGATGAACCTCTCGCTTCTCTTCAGCGACGCCTTCATGCAGGCCGTCGCCGACGATGCCGAATACGAACTGAGCTTCGACGTCGAAGCGACGGGCGAGAAAATCCGCAAGACGATCCGCGCCGCCGAGTTTTTCGATGAATACTGTCAGACACAGTGGGACTGGGGCGACCCCGGCGCACTCTTCAAGGACAGGCTCAACGACTACACGCTTCTCTCGGGCTACGAGGACTACAAGATCGAGGTCACGAACCCCTGCGGCGAATTCGGCGGCAACGCCTACAACTCGTGCAACCTCATGAGCATCAACCTCTACGCCTTCATCGAGGATAAGTTCGGCGACGCGCCGCATCTCGCCGAAACGGAATTCCGCGAAGCTGTGCACACGGCCGTATGCGCCCTCGACGAGGTGCTCGACTACGGCTTCGACACGCAGCCGCTCGAAGAGAACCGCCAGTGCATCCGCGACTGGCGCAGCATCGGCCTCGGCCTCTTCGGCGTCGCCGACGCCTTCGTCGCCATGAAGCTCGCCTACGGCAGCCGTGAAAGCTGCAGCTTCATCCAAGAGGTGCTGCGCATCATGTTCACGGAAGCTGCCCGCGCTTCTGCCGAGCTCGCCAAGGAAAAGGGCACCTTCGGCCGCTACGACTGGGAAAAGACGAAACAATCGCCGCTCATCCGACGCCTCGCCGAAGAAGCGCCGTCCGTCTATCAGAACATCAAAGAACACGGCCTCCGAAACGGCACGCTGCTTTCCATCGCGCCGACGGGCACGATCTCGCTCCTGATGGGCGTTTTCTCCGGCGGCTGTGAGCCGCTCTATCAGATCAGCTACGAGCGCACGACGCACAAGATGGAGGAAAAAAGCGCCTCCTTCCGCGTCTACGCGCACTCCGTCAGCGACCTGCTCGACTATCACAAGCTGCCGCACGACCTCACGAACGAGGAGATCAAGAAGCGCTTCCCCTGGGTCATCGAGAGCCACGCCGTTCCCTACCTGCACCGCGTCGAACTGCAGGCCGCCATGCAGAAGTACGTCGACAACTCCATTTCCTCGACCGTCAACCTCCGGCACGAGGCGACGCCCGCCGACATCAAGAACATCTACCTCGCGGCATGGAAAGCCCGCTGCAAGGGCATCACGGTCTTCCGTGACGGCTGCAAGCGCGGCAACATCCTCGGCGTCAAGGAAGCCTCGGACGAGGGGCAGGAGATCCATTACGACACCGTACGCCCGCGCCGCCGCGACAATATCGAACGCCTTGAAGGCGTGACGCTCGTCCGCCATACGTCGTGCGTCGACAAGATGTACATCACGGTCAACAAGACGGCCGACGGCGACGTATTCGAGCTCTTCACGAACGCTTCCGGCGGCTGCCAGTCGAATATCGCGACCATCACGCGCCTGACCTCTCTCGCGCTGCGCTCGGGCGTGCGCGTCAAGGACATCATCAAGCAGCTGACCGTCAGCCGCTGCTCCGCCTGCCAGGCCATGATCCGCAGCGGCCGCAGGGACATCTCGCTCTCATGCGGCAGCGCCATCGGCACGGCGCTGGCCGAAATCTACAACGAATGCAGGAAGGACGAGGCCGACAAATACAAAGACAAGAGCGACGACAAAGCCATCAACAAACAATGCCCCGAATGCAAGCGCCACACCCTGCGCCCCGAAGGAAACTGCGTGACCTGCACCTACTGCGGCTGGTCGAAATGTGAATAAACTTTTTGAAGACGATTATGGAACAATCTTGACGCGCTCAAGCAAAAAATCAATCAGGTTACAATGAAAGATCCCGTCATCATCGTAGAAGTTATGTGAAATATCCATTCGAATGATGACTTTATCGAAAAAATCTTTCGTCAAGAGAAGGGAAGAGCGTTCAGAGGAAACCTTTGCATCCGTATCCATGTGAAAAGCCGATTGGATATAACTTTTTTTATCTGCGAGATTCACGACAAAATCGATCTCTTTTTGCAGGTTTTTCCCACTTGTCCGGTCTGTGACAACGCCAACATCTACAGAATATCCGCGCCGTATCAGTTCGTTGTAAATGATATTTTCCATCATGTGCCCCGGGTCGTATTGCCGATAGTTCAATCTGGCATTTCGCAGCCCGATATCCACATAGTAATATTTGTTTGGATATTTGAAGTACGTTTTTCCTTTCACATCATAACGTCGCGCCATATGAATCAGAAAGGAATCAAGGATATGACGCAGATACTTTGATACCAAAGGAGGATGAATCTTCTCCCTTTTCATGCTTGAAAGGGTATTGGCGATATTCGTAGGGTTTGTCAAAGAGCTGATTTGTGAAGCGAGGAAATCCAAAATATTGTTCAAAAGATCTTCGCGTTCGATGTCATTTCGTTCTATGATATCCTTCACATATAACTCGCGGTAGAGCGAGATGAGGTATTCTTTTTTGTCCTGTTCATCTTTGAGAAAGGGGATTCTCGGCATTCCGCCATAAAGGATGTAAGCATTCAGAGCATCTCGCTCGCTGCCGCCGATATAGGAGAAATACTCTGCAAAAGAGAGCGGGTATACATGAATTTGTGTGGCGCGACCCCTGAATTCTGTGGCGATATCGGCGGACAACCCCTTCGAGTTGCTTCCCGTAACGTAGACGTCAAGATTGCTGTAGGATTTCAATTCATTCAGCATATCATAAATCGTGACTTCTAAATTGCCGTTTTCCGTATCTATTACGGTTTGTGTGAATTGGACTTCGTCGACCAAGAGATAGAATTCTTTTTGGGGATTCGTATTGACTTGGGATTCTACATAATCGGCGAGCACAATCGGATTTCTATATCGGTAATGTCGTCTTTGGTCGAGTGCGATTTGAAGAATTTGATCTTTGGATATATTTTGTGCCAAGAGATAGCTGCGGAACAATTCAAAGAGCAATACAGACTTTCCGCATCGACGGATGCCTGTGATCACCTTTACTTCGCCGTTCCACATGGAGCGAATGAGCCGCTTCAAGTAAAAATCTCGCTGTATTATGCTTATCATAATCCTCACCTTCTACTTGCGTCGCAAACGTCGTAACTTTTATCTATAAGATACCCGAAATCGCGGAAAACGGCAAGCCTATGGATGGAAGTTAGTATTTACGCTTGCCGGAGCACCACCTCGCAGGCGCGTATCCTTCGCGTTTATTGGGTGAGAAATGCAGCACACCGCATTTTCAACGCTCACAAAAAAGAGGACGGTCCGTCTTTGGACCGTCCTCTTCTGCTGCAAAATATGCCATCAGCTGCGCAGTTTGAAGCGCTCTACGGAGCCTTGCAGTTCGGCTGCCATTTCTTCCGGCTTCTTGCTCGCTGAAGCAACCTCGTGGATGAGAAGCGGCGCGGAGCAAAGACCTCGCCGCCCCTTCCCGTCTGTGCTATAATCATAAGAAGTTTAAAGCACAAGCGAGGGATCAGCATGATTGCAGAAAATATCGGCGCGGCGATCGCGCACGCCTTAGGCATCCGGACGAAGCAGGCGGAAGCGGCCATGACGCTTCTCGACGAGGGCAATACCGTGCCCTTTATCTCACGCTACCGCAAGGAGGCGACGGGCGAACTCGATGAGGAGCAGGTGCGCGGCGTGGAGGCGGAGCTGTCCCGCCTCAGGAATCTCGTGAAGCGCCAGCAGGAAATCGAGAAGAGCATCGAGGAGCAGGGGAAACTCACGCCCGAGCTCAAGGCGGCCATGGAAAAGGCCACAAAGATGCAGGAGCTTGAGGACATCTATCTGCCCTTCAAGCAGAAACGCCGCACGCGCGCAGGCGTCGCGCGCGAAAAAGGGCTGGAACCGCTGGCTCTCGCCCTGCTCGCGCAGACGGAAAAGGAAGGCACGGTGCTCGAGTACGCCGGCCGCTTCATCGATGCAGAAAAGGGTGTGGAAACGGCAGACGAAGCCCTCGCCGGCGCGATGGACATCGCAGCCGAGACCGTCATGGAGGGAGCCGCCCTGCGCCAGAAGCTGCGCAAGGAGCTTTGGCAGCGCGCGGAGCTTTCGACCGAGCTGGACGAGGAGGCAGAGGGAGCGCAGACTTTCCTCATGTACAAGGAATACCGCGAGCCGCTCCGAACCCTGCCCTCACATCGCATCCTGGCCATCAACCGCGGCGAGAAGAAGGGCTGCCTCAAGGTCACGCTCTCATGCGACCACGAGAAAAACATCGGACAGATCTTTGCCGATCTCGACAAGGGCGCTTCCATCTTCCGCGAATCCCTCCGCGCCGCCGTCGAGGACGGTTACAAGCGCCTGCTCTTTCCCGCACTCGAGCGCGAACTGCGCGCCCTGCTGACGGAAAACGCCGAGAAGCAGGCCATCTCCGTTTTCGGCGCAAATCTCCGCCAGCTCCTGCTCGAAGCGCCGCTTGCCGGCCATACCGTCATGGGGCTTGACCCCGGATACCGCACGGGCTGCAAGATGGCCGTCGTCAGTCCCACGGGGCAGGTTCTGGACCACGGCGTCCTCTACCTCACGATGAGCGAGGAGCGCCGCGCGGAAGCGGCCAGAAAAGCGCTCGCACTGATCAAGAAGCACGGTGTGACGCTCATCTCCATCGGCAACGGCACAGCTTCCTACGAAACGGAAGAATTCGCTGCCGGCCTCATCCGCGAGAACAAGCTGCCCGTGCACTACCTGATCACGAACGAGGCGGGCGCTTCCGTCTACTCCGCTTCCAAGCTTGCGAAAGAGGAGCTGCCCGAATACGATGTGACCATACGCGGCGCCGTTTCCATAGCGCGGCGCGTGCAGGATCCGCTGGCCGAGCTCGTGAAGATCGAGCCGCAGGCCATCGGCGTCGGGCAATACCAGCACGATGTGAACCAAAAGGAGCTGGCCGCGACGCTCGACGCCACCGTCGAATCCGCCGTGAACCATGTCGGCGTGAACCTCAACACGGCTTCCGCCGCCCTGCTCGGCCATATCGCCGGCATCAACGCCGCGACAGCAAAAAACATCGTCGGCTGGCGCAACGAGAACGGCGCTTTCCAAAGCCGCCGGGAACTCCTCAAGGTACCCCGCCTCGGACCCGCCGCCTTCACCCAATGCGCAGGCTTTTTGCGCATCGCAGACGGCAAGAGCCCGCTCGACAACACGCCCGTCCACCCCGAATCCTACGCGCTTGCGGAAAAACTGCTGGAACGCCTGGGCTTCTCGCTCGCCGATCTCACGGACAAGAAGAGCCTCGAAGTCCTCGGCGCAAAGCTTTCCCTCGCCGACGCGGCAAAACTCGCCAAGGATCTCGCCGCCGGACTGCCGACCGTGCGCGACATCATGGACGCGCTCAAAAAGCCCGGACGCGACCCGCGCGAAGACTTGCCCGCGCCCCTGACGCGACAGGCCATCGTGAAGCTCTCGGACATCAAGCCCGGCGCCATCATGCGCGGCACCGTGCGAAACATCACGGATTTCGGCGTCTTCGTCGACATCGGCATCAAGACGGCGGGGCTCATCCATATCTCGGAACTCAGCAAGAGGCGCGTCAAGCATCCGCTCGACGTCGTATCCGTCGGCGACATCCTGACGGTCATGGTCATCAAAGTGGACGAGGAGCGCGGCCGCATCGGCCTTTCCCTCAAGCAGGTTCTGCAGGAGGCGCAGGCATGAGCCGCCGCGAAACTCCCGCCTCCGCCCATGCCGCCGGAAGCACTGCCCCCCCCGCCGCAGGCAGGCTCCTCAAGGATACGCTTGCCGCCGTCGAGCCGCCCGATCGGGAGGCCGGCGAAAGCCTCCGCCAAGCCCTCGCCGCCCGGCTCGGCGACACCTCCCGGCTCGGTGCGCTCACAGACATGCTCGGCCGCTATGCAGCGGCGACGCGAAGCACACCCGCCGCCCTTGCAAAGCCCCCCAAATGCACCATCATCTCCTGCGCCGACCACGGCGTCGCCGCGATGAACCTCAGCGCCTACCCGCCGGAAACCACGGCGCAGATGACGGCAAATTACCTGCTTTCCAAAGGCGCCGTAGCCAACGCCATGGCAAACTTCGCAGGCTCCCGGCTCCTCGTCGCCGACCTCGGCATCCGGGTTCCCCTGCCGCCTCTGCCCGGGCTGCTCGACTGCAGGATCGCGCCCGGCACAAAAAATGCGGCGAAGGGCGCCGCCATGACCCGCGAAGAGGCCGTCCGCGCCCTCGAAACGGGCATCGGGCTTGCCGAAGAATGCTTCGCCAAAGGCTGCCGCTGCTTCCTGCCCGGCGAGATGGGCATCGCCAACACGACGTCGAGCGCCGCCATCGCCGCCGCGCTCTGCGGCCTTACGCCGGAGGCGGCGACGGGGCGCGGCACGAACATCTCGGACGAGCGGCTCAAGATCAAGATCGAAGTCGTGCGCCGGATTCTCGAGGTCAACCGCCCCGATCCGACCGACGGCCTCGATGTGCTGCAAAAAGTCGGCGGCTTCGAGCTCGGCTGCATCGCCGGAATCATCCTCGGCGCGGCACGCCGCCATGCCATCGTCATTCTCGACGGCTTCAATACAGGCGCGGCGGCTCTCATCGCGCAGGTGCTCGCACCGGAAGCGACCGGCTATCTGCTGCCCTCGCACCTCGCGGCGGAGCCGGCGCACGCAGCCATTCTGAAGAAGCTTGGCCTCACCCCTTGCATGGACATGCGCTTTCGCCTCGGCGAAGCGACGGGCTCCTCCCTCGTCGCCGACTTCCTCGACGCGGCCATCGACGCCTGCCGCAGCGTGCTCGCAGGCGGCAGAGAGGCGAACACCGAACGGCACGCGCACGCCCGGCAGCGGCAGTATGCAGCGCCAGCGGAACATGCCTCTGACACCATGCCGCTGCCGCAGCATCGCACCGGATCCGAAAGCGCCCCCTATGATAACGCCGTCCGTGCGCTTCCCCCTCTGGAAACGGCCGCCATGGAAGCCTGCCAAAAGCGCATCGACAGCCTTGCAAAGCCCATCTGCAGCCTCGGCCGTCTCGAGGAGCTGGCCGTGCGCCTCGCAGGCGTTACAGGTCTGGCGCGGCCGCCCAAGGGAGCGAAGCGCGCCCTGCTCGTGTTCTGCACGGACGAAATCGCGCCGCTGCAGCGCCGCCTGCAGGACACCTTCGCCGCCCATGCCCAAGCGCCCGTGACCATCGCGCCGCTCGATCCGGCGCTCTCCATAGACGAAGCCTACGCCTTCGGCTATGAAAGGGCAAAAAAGCTGGCGGAAAACACGCCCCTTCTCGGCCTCGCCCTAGCAGAAGCGCCGAACGACGCCTGCGGCACGAAATCGCGCCTCCTGCGGGAAGCGCTCGCCCACGCGAACGGCAGTCCTGCCGATGAAGCCGCAGACTTTCTGAGCCGCCTCCCCGCCTCGCTGCGGGCCGAAACCGCCGCTCTCTGCGGCGCCGTCTGTGCCGCCGCCCGTTGCCGCAGCTTCATCATCCTCGACGATCCGGCGACAGAGCTCATCGCGCACTGCATCGAGCGCCTCCATCCCGAGCTGCGCCCCTACATCCTCCACGTCCAGCCCGCCTGGCTCGCACTCGAAATCGCAGGCGGCGCCGGCATCGTCGCCTGCCTCGGCATGCGCCTCGTCGATGCGGCGCTTCACATGCTCAACGACATGAAAACCTTCGCCGAAGCCGCCGTCACCGTCGCCAACGACGGCCCGGGCAAGGGGCGCCAAGGCGGAGAAGAGAAAGGTCTGTCAACATGAACGAAACGATCAAAGCCGTGCGCCGCAGGCATGGAAAGGCGCTGTCCGATGTCAGCGCCTTCGGCGTCGAAGAGGCAAAAAAGGCACGCGCCTTTCACCGCAGCTTTCCAACCTATAAGGAAACGCCGCTGGAGAGCCTGAAGAATCTGGCGCAGGCGCTCGGCATCTCAGACGTTTTCGTCAAAGACGAGAGCAAACGCTTCGGGCTCAATGCCTTCAAGGGGCTCGGGGCGAGCTACTGCCTCGGCAATCTGGCGGCGGAGCAGCTAGCGCTTCCCGTCGAGGAACTTTCCTATGCACGGCTCACGGACAGCGCGGCGCGCAAAACATTGGCCAAGCTCACCGTCGTCACGGCGACGGACGGCAACCATGGACGCGGCATCGCCTGGACAGCGAAGGAACTCGGCATCCACGCCGTCGTCTACATGCCGAAGGGGAGCGCGCCGGAACGGCTGGAAAACATCCAAAAACTCGGCGCGAAGGCCGCCATCACCGATTTCAATTACGACGATACCGTGCGCTTCGCCAATGAGCAAGCGCAGAAGAACGGTTGGACCCTGACGCAGGACACGGCTTGGGAAGGCTATCAGAAAATCCCCCGCTGGATCATGCAGGGCTACACGACGATGGCGGCGGAAGCGGCAGAGCAGCTGCCGGAAAAGCCGACCCACATCTTCCTGCAGGCGGGCGTCGGCGCCATGGCGGGTGCAGTCGCAGGCTTCTTCGCCTCGCTTTACGGCAAGGAGCGCCCGACCGTCGTCATCGTGGAGCCGAACAAAGCCGACTGCATCTACCGCACGGCTGCGGCAGACGACGGGCAGCTGCACTTCGTGACGGGCGACATGGCTTCCATCATGGCCGGCCTCTGCTGCGGCGAACCGTGCAGCATCGGCTGGGACATCCTCAAGGATCATGCCGACGTCTTCGCCTCCGTGCCGGACTGGGTCGCCGCCAAAGGGATGCGGATCCTCAGCAGCCCCCTCGGCGAAGATCCGCGCATCATTTCCGGGGAAAGCGGCGCCGCGACGCTCGGCTTCCTCGCGGAAAGCCTGCAGAACGAAGCGCTCGCCGAAATGCGCCAGATGCTCGCCCTCGACGCGAAGTCGCGCGTCCTCTGCTTCTCGACCGAAGGCGACACCGACCGCGAAAACTACCAGCGCATCGTCTGGGACGGCCTCTGCCCGAGCTTCTAGGAAGCCCGACGATCATACCACCGTCCTCCGACAGCCCGATCCAAAACCGTATACAAAAAAGGAACCGCCTGCCTAAACCGAAGCAGACGGTTCCTTTTCACTTATTTACGATTCAATGCTTCCCCTGCTTTGCCGCCGTCGTTTTCGCAGCAGGCTTTGCCGCCTTCATCTCCGTGTTTCTTTCCAGATCGTTCAGAGAAACCGGCTCCGGCGCTTTCGGCCGATCCTTCAGAACCACATCCGAGCGCGGATTCATCTCGCTCCTGCCCTTGAAAATGCCGCCGTCCTCGATCAGAAACGCATTGACCTTGACATCGCCGATCAACTGGCCCGTATTGTGGATCGTCAGCCCTTCCTCCGTCCGTGCATTGCCGTGCACCGTGCCGGAAACATTCAGCGAACGCGCCGTGACATCCCCCGTGACCATGCCCGCCTCGCCGATGATGACCGCGCCCGAGAGGTTCAGCTCGCCTTCGACCTCGCCGTCGACGCGCAGATTCCCCGTGCCGCTGATCTCGCCCTTGAACTTCGTGTTCCTGCCGATAATCGTTTCAATATCACCAATAGCCGCTTCACTTTCCCGCCGCTTCATCACACCAAACATAGACTCCCTCGATTCCCTACAGATAACTCGCCGGATTCACCGGCTCCCCGTTTACGCGGACTTCATAATGCAGATGCGGGCCCGTGGAAAAGCCCGTGCTGCCCATATAAGCGATGACCTGGCCGCGCTTTACATGCTGTCCCGCATGCACGATCACTTCCGAGGCATGGCCATAGCGCGTCATGATCCCGTTTCCGTGATCAATATCGACCTTGTTTCCGTAGCCGCCCGAATTCCAGCCGGCGTCCGTCACCACGCCGTCGGCTGTCGCCATGATGGGCGTTCCCGTATCGTCCGCAATATCAATGCCCGGGTGGAAATCCGAGCCATTCCACCGCAGACCGAACGGCGAGGAAATCTCACCCGTCGTCGGCCAGCCCGCCGGTATATTGCCCGGCACGCTCGTCCTCGCGAGTTTCTCCGCCTCCGCTGCCTGTTCCTTCTGCTTTTCCTTTTGGGCGACAAGACGCTCCTGGAGCCTTGCCAGATTCTCACGCCGCTCCGGCAGGCTGCGCGAAACCGTATCGAGCGCCCGTTTCACCTGCGAGACGTCCGGCGCCACAAAAGGCCCGCCCTGTCCCGTATGATGTCCGCTTGCACCATCCTCATCCACGAGGCGGTTCAGCTCTTTTTCCAGCTCCGTAAGCTTTTCCATCTCGCCCTGCAGTTCGCTCGCCTCTTTCGCCAGAGCCTTGAGCTGCTCCTGCTGGCTGCCGTTCGTCTGCTCCAAGTTCTTGAGCTTCGCCCCGTCCGCGCTGAGTCCGAAATAGCTGTAAGCCGAATAGCCAAGCGCTCCGAGCAGGACGAGCAGCACGGCTGCCGCTGCGCCTGCCGCCGCCTTCAGCGCGCGAATGGAAATGTTCAGGCTGCGCACCGTTTCCCCCTGATGCGGAATCAGCTTGAGCGTATACACACGCCTGTCCGGCTTCTTTCCCTTGCCTCTCATGCACTCCCTCACGTTCTGCCCTTGGTATGGAATTCCTTTTAATACAATTATCATTATACCATAGGCGGCGCAGGGTTTCCAAAAAGTTTTTCAAAAAGGCCGTCCCATATTCAACGATTTAGGAAATCTGTCGGTGTCAAAGCAGGAACTTTGCACCCCTCAAAATCTCTGACGTTTCTTGTAATGATATAATCACATTTCATTGATTTCGCGCACATCGCCAAGATACAGTCCTCAAAATCCCGCGCCCGCTCCTGATAGGCCGCCAAAACATCCTCTCCGCTGACCGCAGCAGGTTTGACAATATCGAGAAGCTTGCCTATGGCATCATAGCTTTTCCCGGCATCCTTCGTATATTTTCTGACAAAATAAAAGACATCGGCCATGGAGGTCACAGCAATCATTCCCTCTACAGCCCCCTCCTCGCAAAGAGAAAACAAGCGGGCAGCATCCTCAGCAAAAGGTTCCCGTTCCAGGAAAACATCGAGAAAAATATTCGTGTCAAAAAGAATCCTCATACTTCGACAGCCTTTCTTCCCGAATCATCTTGGCATCAACAGCCCCATGCGCACCTTTCAGCAAACCGCGCAGCGAATCGACCGCGCTCACATGGGGATTGACAATCTTGGCCACGGTTTTGCCGTTGCGCGTAATGAACAAGTCCTCCTTGCCGACAAGAGCAAGATATTTGCCAAAATTCGTCTTGAATTCTGTAGCCGTGACAATCATTTCCCAACACCTCCTTTTTCTATTTTAAGCAAAAGATCTCTAAAAAGCAATAATTTCGCACGATTTTTAGTATCCTTGACAAAAAATCGCGCGATTTCAAATTGCAAAAAGCCACACACAGCAACTTCTGCCGTGTGCGGCAATCTTTATTTATTTTTCAACTTCCCAAGAATCCCTTCCTCTCCTTTCAGCGCCGCCAGACGATGACCAACGGCTTGCCGAATTCCTTCCGGAACTGCTTGCAGAAGCTCTGCATCTCGAAGTCGATGGCACGGTGATCGCCGGGCTCGGCGATGACGGTCAAGGCTACGCCCTCAGCGGTCGCGGTCGCTTCCATGCCTGTCACCCGTCCCTCATAAGTGACGTCGGCGGCCTCGGCGAGAGCCAGGAGCGTCGCCAGCTTGCGGACCTCTTTCCACTCGGGCTGCGTCAGCATCATAGCATAGCGGTAGGAGCGCATGATCTTGTTGCTGATGCCATGGTGGAAACCCGCGATAAAGGACGCGGTGAGCTGCTCCTTCTGCGTCATGCCGTAAAGCGGCGCATGGCTGATGATGAACGCTGCATTGCGCGCATGTTCGTAATAATTGATGATTTTGCCCGCATCGTGCAGCCAGGCGGCGACGCCGAGCAAGTCGCGGGCGCGTGCGGACGCGCCGTGCAGTTTGCCGAGCTGGTCGAAAAGGCTCAGGGAAAGGTCGTGCACGCGCTGCAAGTGCTCCATGCGGCGCTCCACGCGCCCGAGGTAGTTCGTGACGCTCGCCTGCAGCACATCCTTGACGACAGGCGAGCCGCCGCCATACTTCTTGCCGTAGTATTCATAGAAGACCCCGTCCCTGAGACCGCAGCCCGAGACGATGAGATCTTTGCCGCCGCTGAACTCCATGAGGCAGCGCGCAATCGCCGCGCCCGCGATGATGATATCGGCGCGCTCCGTCGAAAGGCCGCCGAACTTCCTGCGGCTGCCGATGCTCGACTTGATGATGGCCTGATAGCAAGGCTCGAAGCGTTCACGCCGGATGATGTAATTGTGTATGCGCGCGAGCTGGTAGTTCGTCTTGTACTGATCCATTTTCGCGAGATTTCGCACCGTCCCGCCGATCCCGATGACAGGAAGATTCTGGGCCTTCGCCCAGGGAATCATTTCCCGGAACCTCTTCTCGACATATTTCACGCATTTGTCGAGCGCCCCCTGCGTGACGACATCCTGCAGGCCGAACTTGTCCGTCATCGTCACCGCGCCTAAGGGAACGGAAACAGATTCCTTGATCTCACGATTCTTCACAAGCGACACCTCGATGGAAGCCCCGCCCAAATCGAACTGGATATAGTCCTTCGCCGCAATGGTATTGACGACGCCGAGATAGCCGAAATACGCCTCGCACTCGCCCGAGATGATCTCGATCTCGATGCCCGTTTCCTCCCGGATGCGCTCGATAAAGGCCGGCCCGTCCGACGCGCTGCGCGCGGCTGCCGTCGCCACTGCGATGCAGTGCGTGACCTGCATGACCTCCATCATATGCTTGTAGACATGCAGGCACTCAAGGGCGCGCTTCACCCCCTCAGGATTCAGCCGCCCCGTCTCCGACATCCCCTTGCCGAGGCGTATCGCCTCCTTTTGCTGGTATTGCAGAAAATAGGAATGGTTGTCGTTGATCTGCATGACGATAAAACGAATACTGTTCGACCCCATGTCGATGATAGCGATATTCTCCATTCTGCGGCCCCTCTCCCCATCACGATAATCCCTCTTGGTATCAAGTATAACAATTCTTGGGGCATGGTTCAAGACAGGTAGAGCCTGCAGGCCTTCCTCGAGAGCTGCCTATCGAAGCACTTTTTGCCAAAAAGCCCAGACAGCAAATTTTTTATTCCCGACCTGTCATTTCTGACAGGCCGGGAATAGGCGTTTCTCCAGTATAATATAGAGTGACAAAACCAGCAGCAAACATTTTACTTGAAGTCTTATGTGAAAAAGGAGGCATGGAAAATGAGAAAACTGTTTCGCATCTTTTTCTGCGGCGTCCTGCTGCTTGCAGGCTTCGTCTTTGGCAGCGGCGCGGCGAACGCGCATACGCTGCCCGAATCCGAGCTGGTGCTGCTTCACGATCTCGAACAGGAGGATCGGACGATCACGCGCGAGTTTCGAATCGGCATGTCGTTCGACGAGGTCGAAGCTGCCTTGGGCAACGAATTCGAACTGGAGGATAAGCACTATGAATTTCGCCTCGTGAACTACAAGTACGGCGGCATCACATTCGGCACAATCTCCGGCAGAAACGATATGACGCCCACAGGCAAGCTCGAGGTCCGATCCATCTATTGCAGGAATCCATGGTTCAGGACGCCGTCCGGCTTTCGCGTCGGAGATCCCTACGAAAAGGTCAGAAAGATGTACGGCGAGGGCAAATTGTATAAAAACTCGGAATATGTTTATACGATTTCTCCCGCAAGACTCATGAGCTTCATCGTGAATCCGGCAGGGCAGATCGAAGAAATCCAAATGTGTATCCCCATTATGTGAGCGAAAGGGCGAAGATGCGGCATGACACAGCGTGCGCAGAAGCCGCTGCATGACGTGCATGCGGTCATTACCGGCTGAGAAAGCGAAACCCGCTCCTTGCGCTCCCGGACCGCAGCCTCTTCACGCCGGCGCCGTCTTGAAAAACAGCAAAAAGCCGATGTGCGGAAACTTTCGTTCCGCGCATCGGCTTTCGTTTTTCCTGCCCTTCGCTCAGAGCTTGAACTTCGCCACCCCCTGCTTGAGCTGCTGCGCAAGTTCAGCAAGCGTATGGCTCGAAGCGGCGATTTCCTCGGCGGACGCCGCCTGCTCTTCGGAAACGGCGGATACGTCCGTCGCCTTCTGCTGCACCGCACTCGACAGCTCGCTGACTTGCTGCACCGTGTCGACGGTGCTCTTGCAGTCCTTTTCGAGCTGGCCCGTGATCGTCGCGACCTTGCCGACCTGCTCGATCAAGGCGCGGATGGATTCGGCGATGCTCGCAAACTTCTCGTCGGCGGCACGGACTTCTTCCACGCTCTCCTTGACTTCTTCGTCCTGCGTCTTCGTCAGCGCGAAGGCGTTCTCGATCTGTGCGGCGTTCTTCCCGATGACTTCGTTGATTTCCTGCGCCGCCTGCTCGCTCTGCTCGGCAAGCTTCCTTACCTCGTCGGCGACGACGGCGAAGCCTTTGCCCTGCTCGCCCGCACGTGCCGCCTCGATCGCGGCATTCAGGGCGAGGAGCTTCGTCTGGCCTGCGATGCTCGTGATGAGCTCGTTGATCTCCGCGATGTTCTTCGAGCCGTCGTAGAGGCTCTGCACGGCCTCGCCGACCTTGCGGGAGTTCGCTGCGAGACTGTCGACGCCCACGACTGCCTTTTCCAGCACTTCGCGGCCTTCGCGCGTCGCCTGCGCCGTCGTTTCGGCGACTTTCGCCGATTTGTCGACGACGTCGGCGATCACATCGGTCTGTTTGCCCATATTGTGCGCGACTTCGTTCGCCATCTCCACGATGTCGTTCTGCTGCGCCGCGCGCTCGGCGATGTCGACGACAGCTTCCGCCGCCGCCTGCGACGACTGCGCCGTCTGGTTCGAGCTCGCCGTCAGCTCATCGGAAGAGACGGACACCCGCTCTGCGGCGCTCGACGTGTCCTGAACCATCTTGCGGAGCGTCCCGATCATCTCGCTCGAGCTGTTCTGCAGGATGCCGATCTCGTCGACACGGTCGCTCGCCGGCAGCTTGCGCGTGAGATCGCCCTTGGCGATGAAGCTCATCGTTTCAGATAAGATCTCGATGGGCGAGATCATACCTGTGAGGAAGTAGTAGGTGATGCCGCCCAGAAGCGCGAGCGCGGCAAGGCTGATGGCGAGAATCGCATACGACATCCGCGTCGCCGCCGCGAACGCCTCCGCCTGCGGCATCTCGATGACGATGTGCCAGCCCGTCGTGCCGATCGGCGCGGAGTGGTAGAACTTATCGACGCCTTGGAACTCCTGCTCGAAGGTCTGCGGCTCTTCCGCCGTGAAGCGCACGGCGAGATCCTTATACTTGCCGCCGTCGAGATCGCTGAGCCTCGGGTCGTCGAGCGTAAACTTCTTGTGGTAGATGTACTCGCTGTCCGGTCCCAGGACGAAGAGCGATCCCGTTTCGCCGACCTTGACGTCCTTGAGGAATGACGTGAGCTGATCGACCGAGACATTCATGCCGATGACGCCGAGAAGCTCCCCGTTCCTGCGCACGGCACGGCTCAGCGTCACGACGTATGTATGATCCAACGCCGTGTGGTAAACGTGTGAGATCTCCACCTTGTCGGAGGCCGCCGCGCTCTTATACCAATCGCGCGTGCGCGGATCGTAGCCTGCAGGCAACGGCTGGCTCGTCGTATAAGAGCCGTCGGGCCTGCCGATGTAGAACATCTGGATGCCCGGCCTCCCGCCCAACTCCGAAACGGTCTCCTGCAGCGCCTCGCCTTCCGGCATACTTTTCGCCCAGTTCATGGCAACCGCTTCCACAGCTTCGCTTTTTCCGAGCATATTTCCGTCGATGACCGCCGCATTGTTTGCGGCACGCTCGGCCATCGCAATCTTCCGCGCTTCCCTAAGGCCGTCGCTCGCCAGCATATAGATGATGATGCCCATGACGGCGAACACGACGATCAGAGGCACGCCGATGCTCAGGAGCATCTTCGGCTTGAGTTTCATTTCCCTGTCCCCCTTGCTTTCTTTGGTGAATCTTTGCGCTTTGCACAAGAAAAGAGCATGCCCATGCACACCCTTTTATTTTATCACTTTTTAAGGTTGGCTTGCAAGACGACGCAGGCTCCCTTTTGATGCTGAAAGCGAAAAGGACGCCGCACCATCTTCTGCGCGGCGTCCTTTTAAGATTTCGATCCTCCGGCTCAGAGCTGTGCGCCGGCTGCTTTCTGCTGTGCGTCCTGTGCCGGCTGTGCAGCGGCGTCTTTTGGCGCATCGTCCTTCTTCACCAGCTTGTCGAAGCGTCCCATGATTTCGTCATAGGTCTTGCCCGTGATCTCGGGCATATCCTTCTTGCCCGTCATCTTCGTGAAGTCCAGCCCCGCCTGCTTGAAGCCTTCCTGTACGGCAGAGCGCATGGCTTCGAGCTTCTTCGGGTCGTCGCCCGCAATCGAGGTCGCCATATTCATGATGCGGTCGGCAACGGCATTGACCGACCATTGACCGCCGTCAGCAATGGCCTTTGCGGCCTCTTCCGGCGTCGTCGCGACATCGGGCAGGGCGAACTGCGCCGTCAAGACCTTGCGGCCATCGAAGTTCAGGAACCCGACGCCGTCCTTCTGCCAGGCCTGGAGCATCGCGTTCTGCTCCGTCATCGTCTTGATGAGGATGTTGTAGCTGTTGTCGATATCCGCCTGCAACGCCTTGACCTCGTCCGCCGTCAGGCCTTTCGTCTTGCCGCCCTTTGCATCGTCCGCATCCGCGGCAGCTTTCGCGTCGGCTGCTTTCTTCTGTGCAGCATCGGAAATCTTTACGTCATAGGCGGCGCCTGCATCCTTCGCGTCCGGCTTCTGCGCCGTCGCACCGGCGTCTTTCGCCGGCTGTGCACCCGAAACGCCCGCTGCCGCACTCGGCAGTTTCGCTGCGTTCTGGTTCAGCGTATACGCCATCTTGCTCATCGTTGTTACATCCATGTTTGTTCCTCCTTGCAGTCTGTCCCCTGGGAAAGTCTTCATCTTCCCTGATGAACTTTCCCCGCTAATCCTATATCGTCATTTCCCGAAAAAATCTAAAGCGTTATTTCTCTCCCTTGCTCACCACATCCCAGCCGACATTGCGCAGCCACTCCTGCACGGCAGGGCGCACGGCGTCGGGGGAATCATGCACGAGCTTGCCCTTGAAGGAAAAGCCGTTCAGGACATTCGTTCCTTTCGCATGGAGCGGTATGTTCTTCTCATTGCCCGACAAGTCGCCCGACATCGAGGTGCTGAAAGGTACGATCGTCTTTCCTTCAAGTTTGTTCTGCTCCAGGAATGAATAGACGGCCATCGGCATATCGCTGTACCAGATGGGATAGCCGAGGAAAATCACATCATAGTCGGCAAGGTTCCTCACCTGCCCGTCAAGCGCGGGGCGCGCACCTTCCTTCTGCTCCTTGCGCGCCAGGTCAAGCGTTGGCTTCAAGGACTCGGGGTAGGGATTCTTTGTCTTGATCTCAAAAAGATCGCCCCCGGTTTCCTCGGCAATCATCTCGGCCAGTATGGCCGTATTGCCCTTTTCGACATAGCCCACGCCGTAATTTTCCCCCGCACGGGAAAAATAGGCAACCAGCACCCGCGGGCCGCCCGTGTTTTTCGCAAAATTGCCTTGCAGGCTATAGGCCGCAATGGCAAGAATGGCCAGCAAAAGGGCGCCGATCAGCAAGATTCGCCTTTGGTTCATGCCACATCCTCCTCTCTCTGTCCTTCCATTATAAACCATGGAAAGGCACAAGAAAAGAGCCAAGATTTTTCGGCCGGATTCGTGCCTTTTTGCGTGCCCGAAGAGCGGCGCTTCCCGGCAGACAAAAAGGGCGTCGTGCGAGAACCGTCTTCGCACGACGCCCTTCGGCTTCGTTATCTCAGTGTTTTGCCCCTGCGCGATAGGAATCGGCCAGGATCTGGATGGGATGGTAGACGATCTGCGGCATGTCGTTCTGCACGACGCCGTCCGTAATATGCATACGGCAGCTCGGGCAGCTCGTCGCCACGAGATCTGCACCCGTCGCCTTGATGTTGTTGCACTTCCTGTCGTTGATCTCACGGCTCATCTCATAATGCGCCATGCAGAAGGAGCCGCCGGAGCCGCAGCAGCGGTCATGCTCTTTCATCTCGATGAATTCGAGGCCCGGGATCGATTTCAGGACGTCACGCGGCTGCTCCGTAATGCCAAGGCCGCGCACCATGTGGCACGGATCGTGCATGGTGACCTTCTTGTTGACGGGGGCGAGCATATCCTTGCGGAAGCCCTTCTCCATCAAAAGTTCGCTGATCTCCCGAACCTTCGCCGCCATCTTCTCGGCGCGCAGACGCCACTCGGGGTCGTCCTCCAGCCATTCGGGATAATGCTTCAGGGCTTCGACGCAGGAGCCGCAGGCACCGACGATATAATCGACGTCAAGCGCCTCGAACACGCGGATCGTGTTGCGCGCAAGCTCGTTGGCGAGATCGAAGGCGCCCGAAACATGGATCGGCGTGCCGCAGCAATGCTGCTTCGGCGGCAGCACGACCTCGACATCGTTCGCCTTCAGGACGTCGATGACGGCGGCGCCCATATCCGTGTACATGTAGTTGATCGTGCAGCCCGTGAAGAAGGCAACGCGGTACTTGGGGTTGTCCACCTTGACGACTTCGGGGTACTGGCTGCGCAAAGGACGCGAGGCCAAAGGCGGCGTGGCGCGGTTTGGATCCATGCCAGGCATCGGCAGGCGCGACTTCACGGCGTTCTTGCCCGGGACTTCCTTGAAGGACATCCAGCCGAAGAGGCCGCCGAAGCGAAGCGCCGCGTCGAAGAGCGGGCGGTTCTGCAAGAGGCGGAAGACGTTCTTCTTGATCGGATGCAGGCCGCGTGCCTCGACAGCCGCATGACGGCCGCGCAGAATGAGCTCGTCGGCCGCTACGCCGCACGGGCAGTTCGCCGCACAGCTCTTGCAGTTCAGGCACATCGCCATGATGTGGTCGAACTCCGCCGAGATGGGAATCTTCCCCGAGAGGTAGCCCTGCATCAGGGAAATCTTGCCGCGTGCGACCATCTGTTCCTTGCCGGTCTCGCGGTATATCGGACAGACGGCCTGGCAGTTGCCGCATTTCATGCAGTTTGCCAGAGCGTCCTCAATGTCCGTAAGAAGTTTCGTATCCTGCGCGTTTATGGCAGCCGCAGTAAGTTTCTTTTCTTCTGCCATAGATCAGCACTCTCCTATCAGTTTGCCGGGGTTCAAAATGAGGTTCGGGTCAAGCGCTCGCTTGATCTGGCGCATGGCCTCCATGCCTTCCTTGCCGTGCTGGAGCTCCATCCAAGGCAGCTTGCCGAGGCCGATGCCGTGCTCGCCCGAAAGCGTGCCGCCGAGCTCGACGGCGCCGCGGAAGATGTCGTCCATCGCTTCGTGGACGCGCTTCGTCTCCTCCTCGTCGCGCAGGTCGCAGACGATCGTCGGATGCATGTTGCCGTCGCCCGCATGGCCGAAGGTGCCGATCGTGACGTTGTGATCCTTCGCCGCCTTCTTGACGATTGCGAGGAAGGCCGGAATCTTGCTTCTCGGCACCGTCGCATCCTCGACGAACGTCGTCGGGCGCAGCTTCGCAAGGCAGGGAAGCGCCATGCGGCGAGCCGTCCAGAGCTGCTCCTTGTGCTTCGCGTCGCGGGCCAGCGTGACCTCTCGCGCGTTGTTTTCCTTCAAGACCTTCATGACCTTTTCCGCCTCGTCCTCGACGACGACGGGATGACCATCGACCTCGATGAGGAGGATCGCATCGGCGTCCATCGGCAGGCCGACATGCATGAAGTCTTCGACCGTGCGGATCGTCGCGTTGTCGAGAATCTCAAGCGTCGCGGGAATGATCTTCGCGGCGATGATGCCCGAGACGGCACGGCCCGCATCCTCGATCGTATCGAAGATCGCGACCATGCTCTTCGTCTTTTCCGGCGCAGGAACGAGCTTCAGGAGCGCCTTCGTGACGACGCCGAGCGTGCCTTCCGAACCGGTGAAGAGCTTCGTCATGTCATAGCCCGAAACGTCCTTGACGTTCTTGCCGCCCGTATGCAGCACATCGCCGTTGGCGAGGACGACTTCGAGGCCCTGCACATAATTCTTCGTAATGCCGTACTTGAGACCGCGCAGACCGCCCGAGTTCTCCGCAATCGTGCCGCCGAGGCTCGCCGTCTTGACCGTGCCCGGATCCGGCGGATAGATGAGGCCGAACTGTGCGATATGGTCGTTGATGTCCTGCACGATGACGCCCGCCTCGACCTCGGCGATGAGGTTTTCAAGATCGACGTCGATGATCTTCTTGAAGCGGAGCATCGAGAGGACAATGCCGCCCTTCAAGGGCGCCGTGCCCGCCGAGAGATTCGTGCCCGAGCCGCGCGTATAGACGGGGATCCTATGCTCGTTCGCGAACTTCAAGACCTTCGAAACTTCCTCCGTCGTGCCGGGGCTGACAACGGCCTCCGGCATGTAGATGTGTCCCGGCGTCGCGTCATAAGCATAAGCGTAAAGCTCTTCTTCTTTCGACTGGACATGCTCTGCCCCGACGATCTTCGAAAGCTCTTCCACTAACTGCTGTTTTTCCATTGCATCGCACCTCTTTCAGTGGTTCAATATCCATAGATAAAAGCTATACAAATATAGTCTTCCTATAATTCCTAGTATCGCAATAATTCGTTGATTTGTCAATGGAAAATTGCGACTTTTCGCCGCTTTTCTTTGCTGCCCAGGCCTGCCAATAAACCCCATCAAGCTCCGCCGCCTTGATCTATTCCCCCAGCGAGGCGAAAATCTGATCCAGTCGCTCGAACACTTCCAAGGCCTTAGAAAAATCCTGCTTTTCCTCCGTAAAAAGCAAATCTTTGTGCAGCGTTTCGTACCGCTTTTTGGCCGCCGCATCAAATGCGCCGCGCCAGGCGTGGAAGTCATACGGGGCAAGGGAATTGTACGCTCCGGCGCTGCGGCGTTTGCTCAAATAGAAAGCATCGGTTTTCTTTGTAAGGTGCAAAAGAGCTTTCAGATTGTCCCGCTCGGCAAGGAACTGCTGGATATCCTCCCGCTGAAACAATGCCGTCACATCATAAATATGCCGGATCTTGTTTATCAACGTGCCGCAGACGGCATGACGCTTCACGGCCAAAACCTTGTCAAGAAAGGTGCGCTCGATCGCCAACACCTGAACCTGCACTTCAGAAAGCCCATATTCAGCGACTGCCTCATTGGCCTCATGTGCTTCAAGATATTCCTGTATATAGGAGCGAATCCCCTTTTTTCCATACGGCTCAGGACGAACGCTGGATCCGATTTCCAATTTAATGCGCCCATTTGCAGGATCGGTTTCATCAAACCAAATGTAGGCGCTTTTATTGCGGTCGTTTCGTTCAGAAATAATTTTTTCCAGATGAAATCCCTCGGCCATACTTTTTTCAATCTGCTTCAGCCGTCTGTCGTACTGTTTGCTGCCCAAGAGAACCTGCGGCGCAAAAGTCAGGTCAATATCCTCCGAAAAGCGGGAGATAGACCCTGGATAGCATTTGCTTAGGGAAGTTCCGCCCTTGAAGACGCATTCCCCGGCATAAGGGCTTTGCTGCAATTTTTGCAGCAACAGGACGATGTAATAATCTTTTTTCACAGCTGCGGCAGGAATCCCTGCGTACTTCGCCGTCAATTCCTGCAGATCTTGAAAATCTTTTGGATATGTATGCAGGTTCATGGAAACTCCTCCAAAATTGGTATGGTGTATTGCGTCAATGGAGAAAGATACCGCTGCAAATCATTTTTTATCTGCAGGCAGTCAAGACAATGCGCCAAAAAAGCTATGGTAGACTTTTTGTAACGTCGTCGTTTCAGGACATAGTGCACAGCCTCTTCCCGGTATCCCGCAGCAAAGCGATGCATATAGGCGTTGAAGCGCGTCGGCTCGACATCCTCAATGCGGGAATAATTTTGCAGGATCTCCAGCGCCTCGATACTGGCCCTGATATTTTCATCCAATTCCATGGAGAGGCTGCGGATAGAAATATTTCCGATTGTCCTGCGTTCTTCCGCAAGATGTGCAGACAGGATTTCAATATTTCTCGCATTCTGCGACGTCAGGCCATACCGGCGATAAAGTCGGTAGCCGATGATGACGCCTTGCCCGCCTTCCATATAATGCCGGACAATCTCTTCTTCACAGAAAGGAACTTCTCCGAACTTGGATATTCGAGGCCGATAGTAGAGGCCTCTGCTCAGTCGCCGCAAAATCCCCTGCTCCGTCAATCGCGCCAAAATTTTATAATAGTTTGCCTCAAGAATTTGTTCCGCCAACGAAAGGTACAATGTGCTTGCTGTCAGGAGTTTGTTTTCCGGCTGCTGCAGAATCAGCGTCTCGACGATTTTTCTCCCGCTTTCCATGATGTCACCCCTCCTGTTCTACACGATTCGTTGAGCCTGTCTCCCTGAACTTTCCTTATCATTATAGAAATATGCTGCGAATACTGTCAAGCAAAAACGAATTCTATTTGACAACAGAAAGAAGGCGAACGCCCTGTTACATCACACAAGGAAGGATTTCCTCAACGTATTCCCGCTGCAAGGGAAATTTCGCTTCCCTTGCAGGAGTTCGGGGGCGGAGCGCGAATATTTAGCGTGTATTTAGATTCTTCGCAGTCTTTCGCAGAGGGGTGGGATACCATGCGCCGTCATGCCGATAAAATCGCATACTTCCTCATCGCGCTCGCCGTCTACCTGATCGTCCTGTCCTTTTCGCTGTATAAGACGGCGCCTCTTGTGAACACGCTGCTCTACGTATCCGCAGCGGTGTCCCTGCTCGCGGGCAATATCCCCAAGGTCGTCGAGCTGCCGCTGCACTATGCCCATCCCGTGAAGTGCATTGAATACTTCATGTTCTTCCTGGCCATACTCTGCTTCATCACGCTGCTCCTGCGGCACACGCCGCTTTGGGGATGAGTTAGCCCTTCCTTCCCAGAATATTGTGCCGGAGCGCATAGTCAACAAGCTCGGAGTTCTGCGTGCAGCCGAGTTTCTGCATGAGGCGGGTCTTGTAGGTGGATACGGTCTTGATGGAGAGATAGAGCTTGTCGGCAATGGTCGAGAGCGAATAGCCGTGCACGATGAGTTCGAGGACTTCCTTTTCGCGCGGCGAGAGCTCGGCGCCTTCGGCGCATTCCCCGAGCGCGCTGTCGATGAGAAGCCCGGCCTCGCGCTCGCTTAGATAGCGGCCGCCCGCCGCGACGGTCCGAAGCGCGCGGAAGAGTTCGGCGTCGAGCGTATCCTTGCAGAGGTAGCCGTTCGCCCCCGCCTTGAGGCACTCGTATACGTACTGGCGCTCGCTGTGCATGGTCAGGACGAGGACGCGCATGTCCGGCTGCTGCTCCTTGAGACAGCGCAGGCACTCGATGCCGCCCATGCCCGGCATGGAAAGATCGAGGAGCGCGATGTCAATCGGCACTTCACGCGCCTTCTGGAGAGCCTCCTCGCCGTCGGAGGCCTCGGCGACGACAACGAAATCCTCCTCCGAGGAGAGAAGCAGCGAAAGCCCTTTGCGCAGCACGCGGTGATCGTCCGCGAGCAGGATGCGAAGCGGCTTTTTATTTTCCATCACGGTTCATCTCCTTTCGGCGCGGCAGACGGAGGAAAAGCCGCGTGCCTTTTCCCGGCGCACTTTCTATGGTGCAGCTGCCTTCGAGCAGCTCGGCGCGCTCCTTCATGCTCACGAGGCCGAGATGGCGGTCCAGGCGCGCGGCTTCCGCTGTTTCCCGCCGAAAACCTATGCCATCGTCGCTGATTTCAAGGGAAAGCTCCTTCTCGTTCAGGGAAAGCGTGACGCATACATGGCTCGCCTCGGCATGGCGCACGATGTTCGTCAGCCCTTCCTGCACAGAGCGGTAGGCGACAAGCGCCTGCACGCGGTCAAGCGCCCGGAAATCGCCTTCGGCGGCAAGGTTGATCTGCAGCTCCGGCTGCGTGCGGCGCAGCGTCTCAAGGTATTTTTCGATGGCGACGATGAGGCCGAGATCCTCGAGCAGCGGCGGATGAAGGTCGATAGCGAGATGCTTGAGCCCCTGGAGCGTCTCGTTCGTCAGGACGCGCGCCTCCTGCAGCAGTTCCCGCTGTTCGTCGGTCATCAGTTTGCTGTGCAGGATGCGCAGATAGGCGAGGATCGACACCATCGACTGGCTCGTTTCGTCGTGCAGGGCGCGGGAGATGCGCCGCCGCTCGTCCTCCCGTGCGGAAAAGAGCTGGCCGATGAGCCAGATGCGCAGGCGCTCCTTCTTCTCAAGCGCTTCCAGAAGCTTAGCATAGCGCGTCGCGAGAAAGGCGGCGAGCAGGGAGAGCAGCAGCAGCACGAGAAAAAGCTCCACGCCGCGCTGGCGTACGAGCGTGCGCGCCTCACGCTCCTCGAGGCCGATGCGCAGGTAGCCCGTGATGCCGTCATCGATGGGATAAAGAATCTCGCGAATCGGCCCCTCCGTGCTTCGGTAGACATGCGGCTCCGTATCTTCCTTCGCCCGAAGCTGCGCCAATCCTTTGGGCAGACCGTCGGGGAAAGTGCTGGCAAGGATGCGTCCGTCGGGGTAGGTCACGAGGATGTAGCGCACCTCGGGATTTTTCTCGAGCGTGCGCTGAAGCTGGTCGGAGATGGCGAAGCGATCGTCGAGCAGGATGTCGTTCGCGATGACTGCGCCGAGCGCCGAAGCGATCTCGCGGCCCGAGCGGTTCAGCCCGTCGATGAGCGTCGAACGCAGCGAACCGAGGAAAAAGGCGCCGAGCAGAAGGCCGCAGAAAAGCACCGTGCCGACGAGGAGGATGTTGAACCGAACGGTCAGAGTCTGCGCTTTCATGTCACTCCCCCTGCAGCCGCTCATGCTCGAGATATTTCTGACGCAGCGGCTCATAAAGCGAGGCGTCGGGCGCGACGAAGCGGTCGATGACCGCCGCCTGCAGCACCGGGCGCATAGCCGCGTCGTTCGCCATTCCGTAGAAGATTTCGCGAAGGCGCGCCTTTTCCTCTTCCGGAAGATTCGCCCTCATAACGACGGGCCCTGTCGGCGCGACGGCGAGATCGCCGATGATGCGCACCTTTCCCGCCAGCTGAGGGTTCGTCTCGACGATATGATCGTAAATCTGGTTGTCGATGCTCGCGCCGTCCGCGAGATGGTTGGCGACGGCCCATATAGACTTGTCGTGGTGGTACGTGTAGAAGGTGCGGCTGAAGTACTGCTCCGGCGTCAAGCCCTCCTCCAGAAGCTGGTAATCGACGGCAAGCCGCCCCGAATGGCTCAGAGGATCGACGAAGGCGAAGGTGCGCCCCCGAAGCTCTGCGAAATCCTGAATGGAGCTGTCCGCCGCCACGATCAGGAAGGTGCGGTAAAGCACCGTGCCGCCCGTCTCCACCATGGCAAGAAGCTCGATCGGCTCCTGCCCGCGATAGGCTGTATAAGCGCCCGTTGAAAGAAAAGCGATGTCGGCCTCGCCCGCCGCGACAAGCCGGTTCAGCTCCCCCGTGCTGCGCTTCTGCACGATGGCAGTCGGGCGGCCGATCTCCTCGGCGATATACTCTACCATGCGCTGGTAAGACTGGCGCGTTTCCTCCGGGCTCATGACAGGCGCGAAGGCAATGACGAGTGGCTTTGCCGCGCCCTCCTGCACCGCAGGCGTCTCGGCACGCCGCGAGAAGTCGATGAATCCCTGCTCATCGGAACAGCCTGCCGCCAAGAGGCAGCAGAGTGCGCAAAAGAAAAGGGAGAAGCAGCGCACCAAGCCGGCCGCCGCCATCCTTCTCGCCGCCGTTCCTGCCATCGCCGCTTCCCCCTTCTCCGATATATAGCCTGCTGTTTTCCTTCATTATATCATATACGCCCCGCCTCTTACAGTACGGCAAGCGCATCGACGGAAATACCGCCGGAAGAATCTGCTCTATGAAAGATATGGTGCGGTGCTGCAGACAACATCCTTTTGAACAGTCGAAAAAAGCCCTCCCGTTCCCCTGCGGCCAAATTTCGCTCAAGCGAGATCCGGTCGGTATGCGAGGAACGGGGGGCTTTCATTGGTAAACTACACGCACAAACGTCTACTTTGTGGACATTGTGCGCCGGCGGGCAGATTCATCGCGTCAGCAGCTCTTTCTATGGCTTCTGCGCTGCAAAGGAAATCTGCCGTTTACGCTTCATCGTCCGGCTTCGCGTTCCAGACGAGGAGCGCGAGCAGCGTGGAGGCGAGAGCCGCGCCGACCCAGAACTCCGTCGCGTAGCCGAAATCATAAAGTTTCTCGCCGCCGATGACCGTAATCGTCATGAGCTTGCCCGTGACGAACTCCTGAATCGCGGCGCCCGCATAAGACAGGAGACCGATCATGCCCATGGCTGCGCCCGTGACGCGCTTCGGCACGATGTCAACCGCCATGAGACCGCCCATGTAGCAAACGAGCGCGCCCATCGTGAAGCCATAGAAGGTCATGCAGAAGAGGTCGGTGTAGAACGACTGCGGCGCCCAGACGAAACCGGCGATCGAACCCGTGTAAAGCAAACCGTAGATGAGCGCCGGCATATTGCGCTTCGAATGGAAGAAGCGGTCGGAGATCCAGCCGCAGAGAAGCGCGCCGAAAATGCCCGCGACCTGCATATACGCCATGACGCCGGCCGCGCCCATCATCTCGTAGCCCTTATGGTGCGTGAGGTAAACGACGCCCCAGCTCTCCACCGCATAGCGGGCGATGTAGACGCAGAGCGACGAAAGGCCGAGGATCCAGACGGCGGGATTCTTGACGACGGCGTTCCACTGCATCGAGCCGACGGAGCGCGTCTTTTCCTCGTCCACCTGCGCCTGCGTCTTCTCGCCGTAAAGGACGGCGCCGTTCGGCAGGCCGCGCGTCTCGGGGCGGTCGCTCATGCCGAGGTAGATGAAGATCGTGCCGACGAGGGAGATGACGCCCGCTGCGATGAAGCCCATCGACCAGCTGTAGGCGGTGACGACAGCCGTAATCGCGAAATAGGCGAAGGAAGAACCGAGGTTGTGGCTCGTGAACCAAACGCCGTAAAGCGTTCCGCGCATCCGGTTGCTGAACCATTGGTTCAGGGAAACGATGGACGGCCCCGCGCCGTACGACTGGAACCAGCCATTGAGACCCCAGAGAACCGCAAGCGGCACAAAGGAGCTCACAAGACCCATGCCCGCCATGGTCGCGGATGACATAAAGAGACCAAACGCGAAAAACCGCTTGTTGTTCATGCGGTCGGCCAGGAAACTGTTCGTGAACTTGCCGAGGCCGTACGTCACGAAGAAAATCGAGCCGATGATGCCGACCTGCGTCGCATCGACAACGCCGGAGTCAAGAAGCGGCTTCTTGATGACGGAATAACTCTGGCGGATGATGTAGTAGAAAGCATAGCCGATCGTGATGGAAGCAAAGACGCGCCAACGCACGCTGTAGAAGATGCTCTTTGCTTTTTCCGCATCTGCAAGCGGCGGCGCATCCGGCCCTGTGAGGAAAAATTTGTTGAGAAAACCTAGCATAAAAACTTCCCCCTTCTAAAAAATATTCGCACTTTCCAGGCCCTATAAATTCAGACGCAGATGAATACAGCTTGAAAAACATGCGAAGCCACGGAATGTATCCTATGTTGCTATTATTTCATATTGCTTGCATCCATACTAGCAGAAAACTTCTGATTCTTTGTAGGAATTTTTCGGACAAGAAAAGACCGCCGCCCGATCCATCCCCGTCCAACACGGAGATCCATCGGGCAGCGGCCCTCTATCCAAAAACGGTCCCGGCAGGCGCTGCCGCCTCAGCGGGGGCTTCCCAAAAGCCTCGCCTGCTCCTCAAGGCGCGCGATGCGTTCAGCCGTCGCGGGATGCGTCGAGAAGAGGCTCATGAAGGCTTGCTTTGAGCCGGCGAGCGGATTGACGATGAAAAGATTGCTCGTCGCCGGACGCGCCTCGGCTCCGGCCAGCGGGCGCATATTCCTCGCGGCGTAGTCGATTTTTTCCAGCGCCCGCGCAAGAAAACGCGGATTGCCGCAGATCTCGCCGCCAAGCCGATCCGCCTCGTACTCCCTCGAGCGTGAAATGGCGAGCTGGATGAGCGTCGCCGCAAGAGGCGCAACGATTACGGCGACAAGTGTGCCGACAAGCCCGCCGCCCTCGTTCTCATTCGAACGTCCGCCGCCGAGAATCGCGCCCCACTGCGCCATGTAGGCAAGCATGGAAATCGCACTGCCCATGGCAGCCGCCACCGTCGAAATCAACGTATCGCGATGCTTGATATGCGAAAGCTCATGCGCGAGAACACCCGCAAGCTCCTCATACTCGAGCGTCTGCAGGATGCCGCGCGTGACGGCGACAGCCGCATGCGACGGATTGCGCCCCGTCGCGAAAGCATTCGGCGCATCGGAATCGATGATGCATACCTTCGGCATGGGAAGATCGGCGCGCGCCGCAAGCGTCTCCACAAGATGATAGAGATTCGGCGCATCCGCCGCCGCAATCGGTCGGGCGCCGTACATGCCGAGCACGATGCTGTCGCTGAACCAATAGGAGATGAAATTCATGGCCAAGGCGACGAAGAACATCAGAGCCGCGCCGGAACGGCCGCCCACCGCACCGCCGAGGACGACGAGAAGCGCCATGAGGAGCGCCATCAACACAGCTGTTTTTATCGTATTCATAAAGAGATTCCTCCTTTCCGCATGGCCGCCCGTTTTTCCTTTGGAGCAAAAAAGACCCTGCCCCGGAAATTCATTGGGACAAGGTCTTGCACATTCGTATCGGTCATGCGCCGCAGCAGCCATACCGCCGTCCAGCGCAGTTTCTCGGGGCTGACCATGAGTTCATTATACCAAAGCCGTCTGCCCTTAGCAAGGAGAAAATGTCAAAAGGTCAAAATAAACTTCGGCACGAACGGCAGGCTGCCTGCGCCTGCTGCTTCCTCAGCCGCGCTTCTCCGCCAGCTTCTGCTGCTGCTTTGCAAGATCCAACAGCGCGGCCTGGCGTTCGCGGCGCTCGCGCTCAATGCGCGCGGCAACATCCTCCGCCTGCGCCTCTTCCTCCTCCACCGTATGCTTGGCGACCTCAAGGATATCCGCCTGCGCCTGAGTTCTGTCGCCCGCAATGCGCGCGGCAATCTCCTCAGGAGACTCTTCCGCGCCGGACGCCCCTCCGCCGGCCTCCGCTGCAGCCGCCTTTTCCTCGGCCTCCTTGGCCGCCCTTTCCTCCGCTTCCTTGGCTGCCTTTTCCGCCGCAGCCTTCTTCTCCATCTTGGCGATTTCCTTTTTCAGCTTTTTCCGCACCTGCTCAGGCAAATGCTTCTGCCATTCCATCGGGTCTACCTCAATCAGCCGAGGTTCCTCGACAAGTTCCTCCAGTTCAATCATGTGATTGCCCATGAAAACCTTCTTGCCTGTCCTCGTCTGCTCCTTTTCCATGGCATTCATCCCCCATCCGTTGGATTTTTCCTCACATTGCCCATCCTATAGCTGAACGGAATCTTTCGCACAGCTCGTTTCTGTGCAGCCCGTCAAACATGTCACATTCATGCATTCTTAATATATTCCCCATGCGACCCCGAAAATCCTCTCCTAGCGGCAGAAAATTTTCCGCAAAATCCGCTCCCACCTGCATTTTGATACAGTACAACAAAAGCTGCGTTTATGATAGAATGATAAAAAAGCATCACCCTCTGCTTAAAATCTCTTTCCAACCTTATGAAAGCCGTGACGAATCCGCGGCAAACCATACAAAAGAAAGGAGGAATGAACCATGAAGCGCGCTCTTTTGTTTGTCCCCGTGATTATCCTTCTCTTCTTTGTCGGCATAGCCGCCGGTCTTTTTCTCGGGGCGCCTCCAGGACGCGAGACCGGCACGCAAGTGACCGAGGATCCTGAAAAAAGCCCGCGCTACGCCTTCTCCTACCGCCATGCGAACTGGAGCGACTATGTGGATATAGAAAGCATCCAAGTCACGCCCGGCTACGAGGGGAAAAAAGGTCTCTGCTTCACCTACATCGCCGACATCGTGACCGTCATCGAGGAAAACGGCAAAAAATCCCACGTCCTCTCACGCCAGACCTTCCGTCTCGCTTCGGACAAAAACGCCTCTCCCGAATTCTGGGATTCCGCCAAAGGCTGCTACCGCCTCTTCCCCTACTATGCGGAACGCTCCATCAAGGACTTCATCGAGAAAAACGGCTACACAGCTTACGTCGGGGAGTACGAGCCAAGACTCTACCACGCCTTCAAAGTCATTTACGAAAAAGACACCGGCAAACCCTTCCGCGACGGCATGAGGGGCAAATCCCTGTAAGGGAAGTTTTCATCCGGCATGGCGCTGCGAACTTTCAAACCTACATTTATGAAACAGCATGTGGCGACGAGAGAGAAAGCCGCCTGCCCACTGCCTGAAACATTGTTCGACGCTGCACATAAGCGACGCATTTCAGGCAACATCCAGAAGCCCGCCCGTTCACCTTCAAACTAAAGTTTCGCCCAAGCGAAGCGCATCGGTTTTTAAGTGGACGGACGGGTTTTCATCTGCCAGTTCCTGTACCCGCACTGAATATCACGGTACCATAAGCAAATCTTCGCTCATACCGGCTGCTTTTCTTTTCGCATACTGCCTCCTGCCCATCCCCTATATGCTATAATAGATTCTAGAATCATAAAAAGGCGGTGCAATATGACCATCATCGACAAGGCGGTGCTTCATATCCTTGATGCGGCGGGCTCTTCGCTTCTTTCGGCGGCGGAGCTGCCGCTCGCGGGCGAGACGAGCGAATATCTCCTCGCACATATCGAGAAGAGCCGCAAAAGTCCCGACAAGAAGGCGGGGACGTTTTACGAGGACAGCGAGTGCCAGAAGGAAATCGCCGCCTATCTTGCGGGCGAGAAGGATTTTCTCGCCTTTTCGCGCACGCTTGCGGAGAGCTTTCTGCGTGCGTTTTCCCATGCGGCGGAGGCGGCGAGCATGCTGCTCTTCGTGCTCGAAGTGCACGAAGATGAGCGGCGCGAGCTTGTGATCTTTCTCTGCCGCAGCCATGCAGGCTTTTCGCCCGCCGTTGTCGATACCGAGAACGGGCTTTCGGCGGAGCTTTCGGCATGCAGCTCCCTTTTGCCGAGCGCTTCGGCGACGATGGACGAGTTTGCCTTCGTCGATCTCGCGACGCTTGCCGTCCATGTGCGCGCCAAGCGCTACACCGTCGACGGCAACGCCATCTTCGTGCTGCCCGAGCTTGTCTTGGAATGCGGACAGGCACCGTCAGCACGCGAGGCGCTCAAGAAGGCGAGCGATACGGCGAAGAAGGTTGCCGAGGCCTATGGCGGCGATACCGTAGAGACGGCGGCGGCCGTCAAGTCCTTCGTCGCGAACGAACTTGCCGAAAAGGATGCGGTGAACCCCTTCGAGGCAGGACGTGAGGTATTCAAGGGCAATCCTGCCATGCAGGCGGACTATGAGCAGACAATCGAGGAAGCCGGCTTCGCCAAGCCTGTGGAGATGGACAAGGAGTCGATCCTCAAGAAGATGAAGAGCCACAAGCTCAAGACGGACACGGGCATCGAGCTTGTGATCCCGACGGACTACTTCGACAACACGGAATTCATCGAGTTCCGCCGCAGCGAGGACGGCACGATCTCCATCACGCTGAAGCAGATCCAGAATATCGTCAATCGAGGGTGAGAACACTTTTCTACTGCTTAGGGATAGACAGAGTGCGACGAATATGCTACATTCAAAGTAGGGTTTTTCCTACTTTTCTTTTTGAAAGGAGTTTTTACGATGATGGCAGAAGCTGCGCCGGATACGTTTATAGACAATGCCAAAGTCATGGCAAAAGGACAGGTAACGATTCCTAAAGATGTACGGAATGTTCTGGGGCTGGATCACGGAAGCCGGGTCACTTTTATCGTAGAAAAGGGCTCCGTTCGTATGGTAAATTCCGCTGTATATGCTATGCAAGTACTGCAAAATGAGATGCTCGGCGAGGCGCAAAGGGCAGGTCTGACATCGGAGGAAGCGATAAATGCCATGGTCAGGGAAATCCGCAGCGAAGGAGAATAATGCGAAATGCGCGTGATGATTGATACCAATATATTGATTTCGGCAATATTGGGAAGCAAAACGCCATTTCAAGCATACTGTAAAGCTGTATCCTATCCGAATCGTGGGATTGTGTGCACGCAGAATATTGATGAGTTAAGGCGCGTGTTCAATCGGAAATTTCCTGAGAAAATCTCTGCGATGGAGCGCTTTTTGGCAGTTGCTCTCCATGGAATTGAGATTGTTCCAATTCCCGATGAATCCGTGAAAGAGGAATGTCGGATAAGAGATACAAAGGACCGTCCGATTCTGCGAGCTGCTGCGGCAGCAAACGCAGATATTATACTGACGGGAGATAAGGACTTTTTAGAATCCGGTATAAAGCAGCCGAAAATTATGACGGCGGCAGAGTTTACAGCAAAGGAGGCGCTATGAAGGGCAAAAAACTCCAAGGGGAGACGCAGAATCTCAAATCGCATGTCAAAGAAGAGCTCACTGCACTCTACGAGCTCACGGTTCCCGTCGGCCAGCTTTCGACGAAGGAACTCAACGAGCGTCTCGTTGCCGTCACGGAGGAGATCGGCCACGAGGTCGCGGTCTACATCGACCGTAAGGGGCGTGTGCAGGAGGTATCGGTCGGCGATTCAGGGACAGTCGATCTGCCCGAGGTCAAGGCTCGCTCAGAAAACCGTCTTTCCGGCGTGCGCTGCATCCACACGCATCCAAGCGGCGATACAGAGCTCAGCGCACCCGACATCTCCTCACTTCGCCGCCTGCGCTTCGACGCAATGGCTGCCATCGGACGGCACTCCGGCAAGATCGTCGGCTGCCTCGGCTTCTTCACGGGAGAAAAAAGCGAGGACGGCACGCTTGAGGTGCAGCACATCGGGCCCATGCGCGCCGACCATCTGAACCGCCTCCGCCTGACGCCGCTGGTACAGGCCATCAACCGCCGCCTTGCCAAAGAACGCACACAGGCGACGGAAGACGAGGAGGAACGCGCCGTTCTTGCAGGTCTCGACACCTCGGCAGGCGCCTCCCGCTGGACGACGGAGGATTCGCTTGCAGAGCTTGCCGAACTGGCGCGCACGGCGGGTGCAAGCGTCGTCGGCAGCTTCATCCAGAAAAAGGCAAAGCCCGATACGGCGCTCTTTCTTGGACGCGGCAAGGTCGAGGAGATGGCCATGTTCATCCAGAACGAGGAGGCGACGCTCGTCATCTTCGACGATGAGCTCACGCCGTCGCAGCAGAAAAACCTCGAAATGGCGCTTGGCGTGAAGATCCTCGACCGCACGGCGCTGATCCTCGACATCTTCGCGCAGCGCGCGCGCACGGCGGCGGGCAAACTTCAAGTCGAGCTTGCCCAGCTGAAGTACCGCCTACCGCGCATCCTCGGGCAAGGGCTCGTGCTCTCGCGGCTCGGCGGCGGCATCGGCACGAGGGGACCCGGCGAAACGAAGCTTGAAGTCGACCGCAGGCGCATACGGCGGCGCATCCACGACATCGAAAGCGAGATCAAGCGCCTGCGCAGCCAGCGCAGCCTGCACCGCGAGCGCCGCCGCGCCGCGCGTGTGCCGATTGCCGCGCTCGTCGGCTATACGAACGCGGGCAAGTCGACGCTTCTGAACGCGCTGACAGGCGCGGACGTCTTTGCCGAAGACAAGCTTTTTGCGACGCTCGATCCGACGACGCGCGCACTGCCGCTTGCCGATGGCTGCGAGATCCTCCTGACCGATACGGTCGGCTTCATCCAGAAGCTGCCGCATACCCTCGTGCAGGCTTTCCATGCGACATTGGAGGAAGTTGCCGAAGCCGATCTCCTGCTGCACGTCGTCGATGTATCGAACGAGGCGGCGGAAGTCCAGATCGAAGCCGTCACCGAAGTCCTCAAGGAGCTCGGCGTCGCCGAAAAGCCTATGCTCTATGTGCTGAACAAGATGGATCGCCTGGCAAGCGGCACGGGCAATGATGCGGAAGGCTTCGAAGGAAACCGTGCAGGCGGCGAAAGCAAAAGCGATGTAGCAGAAAACGACGCGCAAAGAGCCGCCTCCCTGCCGCCCGCCGTCAGCCGCCTGCTGCGCGGGCGTGAAGGCTGCGCCGTCTCCGCCATGACGGGTGCCGGACTCCCTGCCCTCCTCGAAAAGCTCACCGCCTTCTTCCGCTCGGGCGAGGTCGAGCTCACGCTCCACATCCCGTTCGAGGAACATGCCGTCACCGCAAAACTCCACGCTGCGGGGCGCATCCTCTCCACCGAATACGACGAGCAGGGAACGCTTCTGCGCGTCCGCCTGCCGGAAGAAGAAGCCGAAAAATTCCGTTCGTACGAAAAGTGAAACTGCACAAAAAAGCCGGAGCTTTGCCAACCAAAGCTCCGGCTTTTTTGTGCAGCTACAGCGGCGGAAGCTCGCTGTCCACGCGGCGCAGGAAGTAGTCGCCGGGGCGGCTGTAGGTAATGCCGACGCCCCATCCCTTGAGGGTTTCGCCGCCGTAGTTCTCGCTGTAGAGGACGAAGTTCTGGCGCTTGCCGTCCTTTTAATACGTCGCTGCATGATAAGCAAGCAAATTGCAGAAAGTGACCGATACTTGCTGAAAAGTGATAAAGGAAACGCTGATAAAATAAGACCGCCGCATATCGAACGATGCGGCGGTCTTATTGTCAAAAAATCTTATCGCGAAGAAGACTCTCTTCGCACAGCCATACTATTCGGCAGGCGCATCTTGCAGCGCCAGAATCTCCGCACGCGTCAAGCCGCTCGCCTTCTCGATCACCTCAAGGGGAACATTCAGCGCGAACAAAGAACGCACCATATCAAGCATCCTGCGCTGTCCCTCAGCACGTCCCTCAGCACGTCCTTCCATACGTCCCTCTTCCAGTTTCCTCTCACCAAATTTTTCCATCAGTTCACACATAGTATTCACTCCTTCTGCTTCTGCCTTAAAATAATCGACACGTTCAGCAAGTTCTTTGTAATTCATCTGCTTCGGATTCTCACAAAAGAAATCCTGCATGAGCTTCCCAAGCGGCGTGTCGTCACGGTTTGCGCCGTTGACGTAGAGGATATGCGCCCCATCATCAAACGGGCGCTGAAGCTCCTCTACGATCCGCTCCACATGATACAGCGAGAAACCTGCTCCATAGATGTCGTTCTCCGTGATGAAGATCACCCATGTTTCCGGAAGTGACGAGAAATCCTCTCCTTTTGCCAGTTCCCGCGAATCCATCATGCTGCTGTTGTAGCGTGCCCTGCGCGGAATCGCACCTTCATTGGCACGCTGAATTTCACAGTCGTAGAGTTTCCCCTCACTGTCTTCTGCCAACACATCAAAGCGCACGCCGCGACCATAGAGATTGTCCGCACTCTGCTGCGTGACAACATGCTTGACGATGAGATCATCCCGACCGAAAAAGATACGCAATAAGAGCTGCATTCCTTCGATATAATTGTCAAAACATACGTTGAAAAACGCATCATCGATCAAGCGGAATTTCTGTATCAATGCACAATATTCTGCAGGAATATCTTTCTTGATTATTCTCACAGGTTCGCTCCCCTCCCCATACGCTTCTACTATCATAGTATGCATTGCAGTGAATATTGTCAAGACTGAAAAGGGGCTGTTGCATGAGTCAAATTCGACTTATGCAACAGTCCCTCTTTCCTCTTACCAAACCTTCCCGAACATAAACCAGCAGGCGGTTCTTCGCCCTGGCGTCATCGCTCGCGTCCCGGGAGAGGCCGATGCGCCGCGCCCAGTCGAGGCGCAGGAAGTAGTCGCCGGGGCGGCTGTAGGTAATGCCGACGCCCCATCCCTTGAGGGTTTCGCTGCCGTAGTTCTCTCTGTAGAGGACGAAGCTCTGGCGCTTGCCGTCCTTTTAATACGTCGCTGCATGATAAGCAAGCAAATAGCAGAAAGTGACCGATACTTGCTGAAAAGTGATAAAGGAAACGCTGATAAAATAAGACCGCCGCATATCGAACGATGCGGCGGTCTTAGTGTCAAAAAATCTTATCGCGAAGAAGACTGCCATACTATTCGGCAGGCGCATCTTGCAGCGCCAGAATCTCCGCACGCGTCAAGCCGCTCGCCTTCTCGATCACCTCAAGGGGAACATTCAGCGCGAACAAAGAACGCACCATATCAAGCATCCTGCGCTGTCCCTCAGCACGTCCCTCAGCACGTCCCTCAGCACGTCCCTCAAGGCGTCCTTCCATACGTCCCTCTTCCAGTTTCCTCTCACCAAATTTTTCCATCAGTTCACACATAGTATTCACTCCTTCTGCTTCTGCCTTAAAATAATCGACACGTTCAGCAAGTTCTTTGTAATTCATCTTCTTCGGATTCTCACAAAAAAAATCCTGCATAAGCTTCCCAAGCGGCGTGTCGTCACGGTTTGCGCCGTTGACGTAGAGGATATGCGCCCCATCATCAAAAGGGCGCTGAAGCTCCTCTACGATCCGCTCCACATGATACAGCGGGAAACCTGCTCCATAGATGTCGTTCTCCGTGATGAAGATCACCCATGTTTCCGGAAGTGACGAGAAATCCTCTCCTTTTGCCAGTTCCCGCGAATCCATCATGCTGCTGTTGTAGCGTGCCCTGCGCGGAATCGCACCTTCATTGGCACGCTGAATTTCACAGTCGTAGAGTTTCCCCTCACTGTCTTCTGCCAACACATCAAAGCGCACGCCGCGACCATAGAGATTGTCCGCACTCTGCTGCGTGACAACATGCTTGACGATGAGATCATCCCGACCGAAAAAGATACGCAATAAGAGCTGCATTCCTTCGATATAATTGTCAAAACATACGTTGAAAAACGCATCATCGATCAAGCGGAATTTCTGTATCAATGCACAATATTCTGCAGGAATATCTTTCTTGATTATTCTCACAGGTTCGCTCCCCTCCCCATACGCTTCTACTATCATAGTATGCATTGCAGTGAATATTGTCAAGACTGAAAAGGGGCTGTTGCATGAGTCAAATTCGACTTATGCAACAGCCCCTCTTTTCTCTTACCAAACCTTCCCGAGCATAAACCAGCAGGCGGTTCTTCGCCCTGGCGTCATCGCTCGCATCCCGGGAGAGGCCGATGCGGCGCGCCCAGTCGAGGCGGCCATGTTAGAATGCCCAGCTGACGTGCGCGCCGCCGGTAATGCCCTTGCGCTTTCCCTGCCAGCCGGTCAGGTTCACCCCGTAGCTGACGCTGCCCTCCTTCGGCGCAAAGCGATAGCCGATCTCAAGCATCCCGCTGCTGCCTTTGAGGCTGGGGCTCGGCGTTGCATAGCCCTGATACGTCGCCGTCGCGTCGCCGTCAAACTCGTATTCCCAGGCAAGTCCCGCATAGAACTCGCTTTCCGGCGCCGGCTTTTTCGTATAGCGCACGCCGAGACGAACGCGGCTCGATGTCACGGAGCCGAAATCATACGTCTCGCCTGTGGCGAGGGTGGCACTCGTGCCGTCCTGCCTGGACCAGAAGTACTTTGCATAGCCCTCGAGCGCGGCATCGCCGCCGAGGGCAAATTTCCTGCCAAGGCCGATATGACCCGCGAGGTAGCTGTTCGATGCGTCATAGCTCGTGGAGGTGCCGGAGATGTTGCCGCTGTAATCGCTCTTGATGCGGCCTGCGTGCAGGCTCGCCTCGACATAGCTCTGATCTGCGCCTGCCCACTTGACCATAAAGCCGCCGCCGATATAGCTCGTCGAACCGTCGCCATGCGTACCGTCGTCGAGATAGGAATCGTACGAGCCGCGCCCGTATTCGACGAAGGGGCCGTAGGTCAGCTTGCCCGCGTCCATCGCGTCTCGCTTCGCAAAGCCGACGGCCAGGTTCCAGCCCTTCGCGTCCACATAGGAGCCTGTCTCTATGCGCTCGCCGGAAGCGCCCTGCGCCGCCCAGAGCTCGTAGCTGCCGCTCTCGATCGCCGCATTCGACTCGTCTGCCGTCGCAGCGTCCGGCAGAGCCGCCGCAGTCTCGGCAGCATCCACGCCCATCCCCGACAGGAGATCCGCACCGCCGTTCAGCAGGGCGCTTGCCGCCGCTCGCGTCTCGACGAGGGACTTCGTCTGCTCGTTCATCATCGGAGCATCCGTGACGATCGCGATGAGCTCATCCGCATTTCGCTTCTGCAGGTCGAACTTGTACCGCAGGCTCACGCCCTGCATGCCCGACACGTCGTTGGTAAGCACCGCATCCGTTGTCAGCGTGCCGTTGCTGGTCTTCAGCAGGCTGACGACATCGCCCTTCTGCAGCGCGCTCCGCTGTCCGGCAACCCCCACGCCGATATGAACCCCGCGGATGTCCTGACTTTGGTTAACGGTGAGCATCGTATTGCCGCTGTTTCCCGTCGTCCCTTCCGGCAGATAGAAGTGCAGGTTCTGCACTTGCTCGACTCTTCCCACCTGCGTACCGAAATCATGGATGGCGAGCGTGTTGCCCGTGCTATTCCACACGTTGCCGCCCATGACACTGTCGCGCACCTTGGTGCCGCGGAGATGGATTGTGTTGTTGTTCGTCGTACCCCATTGGGAGGATCCGCCATAGACATCACCACTGACTTCGACGGCTCCTATGTCGACGGTGTTCCCGTCAGCGTTTCCTGAAACCATTGCATTATTTGGCCCCTCTGCATAGCCGCCATAGACAGACACCACGTCGCCTCCGGTGATGATCACCGTGTTCCCGTTGGCGTTTCCTGTGCCTTTTGTACAGCCGCCATAGACACCATCCTGCACTGTGCCGCTTGTGAGGGTCACCCTGTTCCCGTTGGCGTTTCCTGTACCTTTTGCATAGCCGCCGTAGACACCCTGCGCCGAGCCGCCGTTGATGGTCACCGTATTGCCACGGGCATCTCCGCCAAGGGCCGCGCGTCCGCCGTAGGCATAGCCGCCGACGAACCCATAGGGGGAAATCCCGCCCCCGTTTTGGATGATGAGATGATTCCCTGTCACACCGCCGCTGCCTTTATTGTAGCCGCCGTACGCAACCCCCGCATGGGTCACGCCGTCCACGGTCAGCGTATTTCCCGTGAGGGGAGCGGCGGCGTTCGTGAATCCGGCGGCAACACCGGGGCCACGCCCTTCATCCGGCACGGAGTGAGCCGCATCCGGCGTCGGGTTCCCCGCGTCTATGGTATAGGCATCTGCCGCCTCCGTACAGGCGGTGCCGCCCCAGAGACTCCCCCCGAGGGTCAGTGCCACCGCGAGTGCTAAATACCGTTTTTTTTGCTGTTTTGTAAACATCTTGTCCGCCTCCGATGAATTTTCTTAGAACTCGACGCGCACGCCGAGATTCGCCTTCCATTTCTCACGAATGGCATCCGCGCCCACCGTGCTGGTGAGCTCGCCGTAGAGGTCCGCTCTGCCGACGCGCCGCGCAAAGCCTACGCCGTACTCGAAATAGCTGTCCCGCGCCGAATAGCTGCGGTCGATGGAGGTCGCGCCATACGCCGCACGCATGTGGAGGTCGGCCTTGAACTCATGCAGGATGCCGAGCTTCAGATAGACCGTGCCTTGCTCATCCTCATAGCCGATCTGCGCACCGATGCGCCCGATGAGGGAGGTGACGGCATCGTTTGCGATGTGAGCCCCCGGCAAAGAACCTGCACGCATCGTGTAGTCTGCCGCGCCGATGCGGCGCGCCCAGTCGAGGCGGCCATGTTAGAATGCCCAGCTGACGTGCGCGCCGCCGGTAATGCCCTTGCGCTTTCCCTGCCAGCCGGTCAGGTTCACCCCGTAGCTGACGCTGCCCTCCTTCGGCGCAAAGCGATAGCCGATCTCAAGCATCCCGCTGCTGCCTTTGAGGCTGGGGCTCGGCGTTGCATAGCCCTGATACGTCGCTGTCGCGTCGCCGTCAAACTCGTATTCCCAGGCAAGTCCCGCATAGAACTCGCTTTCCGGCGCCGGCTTTTTCGTATAGCGCACGCCGAGACGAACGCGGCTCGATGTCACGGAGCCGAAATCATACTGCTCGCCTGTGGCGAGGGTGGCACTCGTGCCGTCCTGCCTGGACCAGAAGTACTTTGCATAGCCTTCGAGCGCGGCATCCGTGCCGAGGTCGAATTTTTTGCCGATGCCGATATGACCCGCGAGGTAGCTGTTCGATGCGTCGTAGCTCGTGGAGGTGCCGGAGATGTTGCCGCTGTAATCGCTCTTGATGCGGCCTGCATGCAGGCTCGCCTCCACATAGCTCTGATCTGCGCCTGCCCACTTGACCATGAAGCCGCCGCCGATATAGCTCGTCGAACCGTCGCCATGCGTACCGTCGTCGAGATAGGAATCGTACGAGCCGCGCCCGTATTCGACGAAGGGGCCGTAGGTCAGTTTGCCCGCGTCCATCGCGTCTCGCTTCGCAAAGCCGACGGCCAGGTTCCAGCCCTTCGCGTCCACATAGGAGCCTGTCTCTATGCGCTCGCCGGAAGCGCCCTGCGCCGCCCAGAGCTCGTAGCTGCCGCTCTCGATCGCCGCATTTGTCGTGTCTGCCGTCGGCGCAGCTGCCGCAGTCTCGGCAGCATCCATGCCCATCCCCGACAGGAGATCCGCACCGCCGTTCAGCAGGGCGCTTGCCGCCGCTCGCGTCTCGACGAAGGATTTCGTCTGCTCCATCACCGCAGCATCCGTGACGGTCGCGATGAGCTCATCCGTGCTGCGCTTCTGCAGGTCGAACTTGTACCGCAGGCTCACGCCCTGCATGCCCGACACATCGTTGACAAGCGCCGCATCCGTTGTCAGATCGCCGCGGCTGGTCTTCAGCAGGCTGATGACATCGCCCTTCTGCAGCGCGCTCCGCTGTCCGGCAATCCCCACGCCGATATGAACTCCGCGGATGTCCTGACCCGAGGGACTGTTAATGGTGAGCATCGTATTGCCGCTGTTTCCCGTCGTCCCTTCCGGCAGATAGAAGTGCAGGTTCTGCACCTGCTCGAAGATATCCTCCACCTGCGTACCGAAATCATGGATGGCAAGCGTGTTGCCCGTGCTATTCGGCCTGCTGCCGCCCACGACTCGGCCGCTCACACGAGTGCCGCGGAGATGGATCGTGTTGTTGTTCGTCGTGCCATACTCGGAGGATCCGCCATAGACGACATTGACGTTGATGGCTCCTATGTCGACGGTGTTCCCGTCTGCGTTTCCTGATTCATTGTTTGGATTATTATTTGGCCCCGCTGCATCGCCGCCATAGACAGACGTCACGTCGCCTCCGGTGATGATCACCGTGTTCCCGTTGGCGTTTCCTGCAGTACCTTTTGCAGAGCCGCCGAGGACACTATGCACTGTGCCGCTTGTGAGGGTCACCCTGTTCCCGTCGGCGCTGCCTGTACCTTCTGCATAGCCGCCATAGACATACTGCGCCGAGCCGCCGTTGATGGTCACCGTATTGCCACGGGCATCTCCGCCGGAGCCGGCGCGTCCGCCGTAGGCCTTGCCGCCGACGAACCCATAGGGGGAAATCCCGCCCCCGTTTTGGATGATGAGATGATTCCCTGTCACGCCGCCACCCTTATTGTAGCCGCCGTACGCAAGCCCCGCATAGGTCACGCCGTCCACGGTCAGCGTATTTCCCGTGAGGGCAGCGGCGGCGTTCGTGAATCCGGCGGCAACACCGGGGCCATTCCCTTCATCCGGCACGGAATGAGCCGCGTCCGGCGTCGGGTTCCCCGCGTCTATGGTATAGGCATCTGCCGCCTCCGTACAGGCGGCGCCGCCCCAGAGACTCCCTCCGAGGGTCAATGCCACCGCGAGTGCTAAATACCGTTTTTTGTGCTGTTTCGTAAACATCCTGTTCGCCTCCGATGAATTTTCTTAGAACTCGATGCGAACACCGAGATTCGCCTTCCATTTCTCACGAATGGCATCCGCGCCCGCCGTACGGCTGAGCTCACCATAGATGTCCGCTCTGCCGACGCGCCGCGCAAAGCCTACGCCGTACTCGAAATAGCTGTCCCGTGCCGTGTAGCTGCGGTCGATGGAGGTCGATCCATACGCCGCGCGCATGTGGAGGTCACCCTTGAACTCATGCAGGATGCCGAGCTTCAGATAGACCGTGCCTTGCTCATCCTCATAGCCAATCTGTGTGCCGACGCGCCCGACGAGGGAGGTGACGGCATCGCTGTCGATGTGTGCGCCCGCCATGCTGCCCGCGCGCATTGTATAGGAAGCGGAGCCGATATGTCCGTAGTTCAGCTCTGCCTGCGGCGTCCAGTAGAAATGATCGCGCAGGGGCATCCGCCGCCCGTATTCGATGGAGATGTTCCAGCCGTTCACGCCGTAGCCGCCCGTGTACGCCGTGCCGTCAAAGACGGCGGTCGCATCATTCGTCATGCGTCCGTATTTCACGATCGCGTCGATGTAGTCGCCGCGCTTTCCCATGTAGCTGCCGTATGCACCGAAGAAATGCGACCGATAGCTGCCGTCGAGATCGCTGTTGCGCGCGCTGCCGTTCATCATCGAGGCGGCGATGCCCGTAAAGAGGGTGCCGTCCTTCAGCGGAACGGCGCGGTCAATGCCGGCCTGTACGCCGCTGTAGCGCCCCGTCGTGGGGTAGCTGCCGAACTCGTTCCTGCCGCCGTAGCCGCGCACCCATGCGCCGGGCTCCCCGCCCGCACGCAGCGCGCCCATGCGCCGATGGAGATCGTTGTTCTCGCCGCGCCATGCGCTCAGCTGAGCGAGCGCCATATCCATGAGGAGGTCAGCCGCGCGCAGCGCAGGGCCGTCTTCCGGAGGCGCCTCCGATATCGTGAGCTTCGTCAGGTACGCGATTTTACTGCTGCCCGACACTTCCTGACGGAGCGTCGGCGTTACGGTGAAGTCCTTGGCCAGCAGCCCCGCCGCAGCGGCTTTCCGCGTGGTGTACGCCGACGCTCTGACCGTATCGCCCGCATTGGACGAACGCAGCACCTCGATGCCGTTCGGGTTCGCAGTCGTAATCTCATAGTTCGCTGTGTCGGCATCGTTCATCGTCGGATCGTAGGCGACCTGCAGCTTGTACTGATTGCTCGCTCCTGTAACGCCGCTCAGTACAACCTTGTCCGCATGGTTATGCGCGAGGTCGGTGGAGATGCGGAAGGCTGCGCCGTTAAGAGACGCTCCCGTATTCGCAAAGGTCAGCGTACGCAAACCCGCACCAGTCCCACGCGCCACGTTCGGCGCGGCAAACGCCATGTCGATCACGCCGCCGTTCGCCGAAAGGTGGAAGCCAAGCGGCTTGTTCGGATCTGACGTCAGACCCGTCTCACCTAAATCAGTAGGAGCTGCGAGCGCATAACTGTCCGCCTTCGGATACCACGTCGCCCCGTTCGAGAGTACGAGACGCACGCCGCCGCGCGTGCTCGGCGGATTACCGGTTACATCTTTAATCCCGCCCGCAAAGTAGGAGTCCCTGCCGCTCAGATAGAGATTGACATAGCCGCCTCTCTCAGAGGTGTTATCGGGTCTGCCAACGAGAATATCGCCGTGCAGCTGCACTCTCTTCGTTCCATTCGGATTGACCGTCAGAATCCCCGTCCAGTCCTCCGTACCATCCCCGTGACTGAGCGCCTCGAGGACATTGCCCGACGGATTGATGATTCTGACGTTCCCCGTGAGGGTTGCCGTACGGTTCGCATGCTGTGACGAAGTATTATCATCGACGCCCTCCACGGTGATCGTTCCGCCCGTTATCTCCACGTCACGCGTCTCTGTCGTATCGGCGGTATAGGTCTGGGACGATGTGATGGGCGCAGCGTGTGCCGCTGCGGGCAGGATGCCCATGCCCAGGGTGAGCGCGAGCGCGGTCTGCGCACGCAGGCGCATCTGTTTCTCTTTTGCATTCGGCTTCATTTCAGTTCTCCTTATCGGTTTTTCCCATGCTGTGCGTATGCTCCAGATAGAACTGCATGAGCCGCTCCGCCGCCGCGTGAAAGTAATGCGCCGCCGCAGGGTAGTCCTCTGCCGCCTCGGCATGACAGCCCGCGAGGTAGGCGATGCGCGTCTCCCACGGCTCGGACGGTGTGAGACCGCGCCACGGCGAGTTGCGTACCACCTGCCAATAAGGCTCACGCACACGCGGGTCGGCGTAGCGAATCCACGGTTTCCCCTCGTTGAGAAAATGCCAGATCGTATGCTCCGCCGCAAAGTCCACATCCCACGGCGCAAAGGCATCCATCAGCCGCACATGACGCTTTTCGAGCACGGCAAAATCCCCGTCCAGAACATAGTTGAGCGCGTCCTGTTCGAGGAGGGGGAACGAGGCGCCATGCGTGCGCCACGCATCGAGGACGCGTGCGGTCAGCTGCATGGAGCGCCACCGCGCGAGGTCGATGAGCATGACGCCCGCGTTGAAGTAGTCCGTCCCCCGCATGCCGATGCGCTGTGCCTTGCGTGCGCTGTCGCCCTCACGGGCAGCGGCGAGCGGTGCCGTGCCGAGGTCGTGCGCGTAGAGGTCGGCGAGCCGCCCGACGCAGAGTGTATCGGCATCGAGATAGAGGATCCGCGTCAGCTCCTGCGGTACCAGCTCCGGCATGAGAATCCGAGTGAATACGCTGCGGTTGATCCGCTCATGCGGAATCCCATTGGGAAATAGAATGGCATCGAGTGCTGCGCGTGCGTCATAGATATGGACATCCGTCCTCGGAAAGGCAGCGCGGAATGCCTGCAGCCGCACGATGTCCGCCTCCGCAATCCCGTCGCAGACAAGATGAAAGCCAATCTCCTCCCCCGCATTCTCCGCGGCAATCGAGGTCATGACGATGCCCGCGTATTTTACATAGCCTGTGTCTACACCAAACGCAATTTCATAGGCCATCTTTTTCCTCCGCTTTACTGATACGAAAGGACTATAAATCCTATCAATATTTTCTCACATCGGAGAGAAATATCAACAAAGTTGGGCACAAGCGCCGAAAGTATGGTATGAACGCAAAAGAGGGAAATCCATGCTTGCGCATGAATTTTCATCTTCATTCGCCTCCCTGCACATTGATCTTCTTCGTTATATTTATCACTTCCTCGCAGAAAAGCAGCTCCCTTCTCTTTCATAATAGAAGGGGACTGCTGTCTGTCGGCTGCCATTTCGCTTGTTTTTGCAGCCGAATCGTGTGCTCTCAGCGGTCGCAGAGAGCGGGCTTGTGCCGTTTGTCTTGAATGTGCTCGTCGCCGCCGCAATGTCAGCGGGGTTCGCCGTCGAGAGGTAGAGTGCGCCCGTATTGACCTGCGAGCCTGCGGCGAAGAGAATGCCGTGCGGGTTCACGAGGTAGACGTTCCTGCCGCCCTCGATCGTGCCGTAGATGTTCGATGCGCCCTCGCCTGTGACGAGGTTCAGATAGTCGCGCGTCTGCGCTCCGCCGTCAAAGCGCACCTTCTCGCCCGAGTCGATGGAGAAGTCCTCCCAGCGGAGGATGTTGTGCTGAGTCTTGCCCACGATGTCCATGACCGCGCCGCCCGTTGAAATATTCGCCTCTCCTGCGTTCGTCGCTGCGTTCGCGCCCTCAATGGGGAGAGCATACGCCGTCTGTGCGGCAAAGGGGGCGGCAACGATGCCTGCGAAAAGGGCACAGGCGACGGCGCGATACAGCTGCTTTGCATGATGATGTTTCATTTGACTCATCCTTTCTATTAGGAAACCCTTCTTGCGTTTAACAATGCTTCGATTTGCTCAAGGTGTTCACGGATCTCTGCTTCTATCTCATCGGCTTCGCGCACCTCGGAAGGTGCGTTTTCTGCCGCATCGGCCGCCTGTTTCTGTTTGACCGCTTCTGAAATGGTGCCGACCGCTTCGACCACGATGCCCACCATGACATTCAAGAGCGTAATGGCAGTAAGAAGGATGAACACCAAAAAGTATACCCACGCATAAGAGTACGTTGCCATAATCGGCCTTGCCACGGCGGTCGCCCATGATTCAAAGGTCATCACCTGGAACAGGGTAAACATGGAGCCGCCGATGTCCCCGAACAGCTCGGGGAACACATCGCCATACATCGTGCTGCCGAAAACCGCAAAGATATAAAATACAATGAAGAGCAGCAGCAGCGCCCACGTCATGCTGGGAATCGCCTTGAGCATGGACGATACGAGGATCTGCAGTTCAGGGAACTCCGCGAGTGCCTTGAGCAATCGGAAGATACGGAAGGCTCGTATGACCGAAATACTGGAGGAAATAAAGGCGATGGAGCTGAGGACAATGACGAAATCAAAGATATTCCAGCCGTCCGACCAGAATTTCCGCCGATACACCAGCAGCTTGGCGATCAATTCTATGGTGAAGATCACCAGACAGGCTTTGTCGATCGCTTCCAGAAACAAGACTTCTTCAGCGGACAGCGCCCGATTCGTCAATATGCCCAATACTGCGGCATTGAGGAGGATGACAAAAGTGATGATCTTTTGCGTATGCTTCCAATGAAGCGCTTTTTCCAGTACGTTCATAATCCTTCCATTCTGCCGCTGTCGCCGGCGGCACAGACAGAGATCAAGGGAGGTGCTACTCTCCTTTGTCCCATACAGTCTCCTTCATTAAGACCAAAGGCCTTTTCTTTATTATTTTCTCACATTTATACGAAATAGCAATAAAAGTTGGTATGAACGCCGAAAGTATGGTATGAACGCAAGAAGATGCCAAACCTGCTTGCAAATATGTATGGATTTCCCTAGAATATTATTGGGAAGCACTGATACATTCAGCTTGCGTCTCTTGGCGCATCTTTTTCGCCCTCTTTGCCTCGACAAATCCTCCACATAGCCTTTGCTATGCGTCCGGTTTGTCTCCTTGATAGGGTAAAAAATCTACACCAATCTGACAGACTTCATTTTATCAGCGATTCCCCAGGGAGGTCATACGATGAATATTGCTGTACTGGACGATATGCCGGAGGATCTGGACCGGCTCTGCAGGCTTCTCGAAAGCGTCTGCGCCGAGCATACGCCGCGCCCCGTGATTCGCGCGTTCACGGACGACAAGAAGTTTCTCGCGCACATGTCCGCCGCACGCGCCGACATTGTCTTTCTCGACATCTATCTGGGGGAGCGTACGGGGATTCAAACGGCGCAGGTTCTGCGCTCATTCAATACAAGCTGTGCGATTATCTTCGTGACGACGAGCCGCGATCATGCAGTGGAAGCGTTCGGTGTGACGGCGGCGCACTACCTCATCAAGCCCGTGACGGAGGCGGGCGTCCGCGAGGCGCTGGCGCGTACGCCTTTTTTCAAGAAGGAGCGCCCGACGATTCCGCTCACGATCGAATACACGGAGCAGCGCATACCGATCGAGCACATCCGCTATGTCGATGCCGACGGGCGTCGCTGCTCCTTTCATCTGGCGGACGGCACGACGCTCTCTCCCTATATGACGCTCGCCCGCGCACGGGAACTGCTCGGGGCGATGCCGATGTTCCTTTCCTGTCACCGCAGTCTGCTGGTCAATATGGACTACATCCATCAACTGACGCCGGACGGCATTTTGCTCTCGGACGGCACACTCCTGCCGATCGCAACGCGCCGTACGAGCGAGGTCGAGCGCAGCTACCGCGCCTATATGCTGCAGAAGATGCGTGCAGGGTTTATGTCATAGGAGAAGATTCATGCACTCATCACCGATAATCGAACTCATGCAGTATCCGCTTGCCGTACCGCTGGTAACGCTGCTGTATACGGCGGTTCACATCCTACCCGTCAATCTGGTCCGTCTCTATATCTTTCGCCGCTATCTGCGTTTTGCTCCGCTGCCGATCATTGCGGGGCTGCTTCTGCTCACGGGGATAGAGGCTGCCATCCAGATCGAGGCTGTCACGGTCTTTTCGCGGCGCATCGCCTTTCCGTTTCTCTTTTTTATCTTCTTCTATCTGCTCGCGATGACGCGCGTGCCGATCGGCAAGCAGATCTGCATTCTCATTCCCCCGGGGCTCATCTGGTTTGCCATGCAGACGGTGATTTATGCCGTAGAGGATGGCTATCCGGTCTTTGATGTGCCGTTTCTGCTCTCGGGGCTTTGCATGATTGCCTGCCTCCCCATCGCTGTGCCGCTCTTTCTTTACTATGGGCGCACGATCGCCGAACCTCTCCTTGCGGACGATTCCTTTGATGCGGTATGGACGCCGCTCGCGTGGCTGGGTATCCTGATTCTCGCGCTCACGATCCTGCTCTCGCCGTTCAATGATCTGCGGACACATACGGCTCTCTTCGTTCGTCTGAGCGGGGCGGTCGGCGGCTTCTGCTGCATCGGCCTGGCGCTCTATGCCATGAATGCGCGGCTGCGTCAGCGTGTGCTGCGCGAACAGGTCGCACGCGAGGCGGAGATGGCGGCGATCACGCGGCAGAATACGGCGCAGATAGAGGAAAACGACCGCACGACACGCGCGTTTCGCACGCAGTTCACGGAGATGATCGCCGCGGCACAAAAGCTGCTCGCACGGGGGGATCTTGCGGGCGTCGAGCGGCTGATGGGCACAGCTGCATCTGCGATTCAGACGCACTACGCGCCCGTCTGTGCGAATGAGACGGTAAACATTCTCATCGGCCATTGGCAGCCGATCTTTGCGCGGCTCGGCGTGCAGACGGAGTACCGCATCGACCTCGGCGCGGAAAATCCCATTGACCCACTCGATCTGACGGCGATCCTCGGCAATCTGCTCGCCAACGCCGCCGAAACACTGGAGCGCCTTGCGCCCGACGCCCCGCGTCTCCTGCGGCTCGCGCTCGTCCACCAGGGGGACATGCTCTTTCTGACGGTGGACAACAGCTATGACGGAGAGCTGCACTACGATGCGGACGGCCATCTGCTCTCTGCGAAGCGCAGCAATGCCGAGCGCGGCATCGGCATGGAGAGCATCCGCACGAGTCTGGCGCACTATGACGGCACGATGGAGATTTCGCCGGAGGACGATCTCTTCGCTGTTTCGATTGTGCTTCGGGCGACAAAGGACAGAGCGGCAAACGTCACGCCGTTGCGTACGGACGGCTGCGGGGAGGAGAAACATCATGACTGATGCAGAGATTCGGCTGCTCTACACGTTCGTGTGTGTGCCGCCCTTTGACCTGCTCGTTTTCTATGTTTTTCGCGATCGGCTGCGCTTTGCGCAGCGCTATGTCGTCTGCGCCTATATGCTCGTGCTCGCGCTGACACAGGCCGCACAGATGTCCTTGCCGCTCGATATGTCTATGATCGCACTTCTCTGCCGCCCGCTCGCCCTCTTCTATATGCTCCTCTCAATCCGCGATCAGCCGCTGCGAGTACTCTCGATCGCCCTGCTCGTCTATCCGCTGCTGATGCTTGCGGGAACACTCGGGACGATGGCAGAGTTTTTCTTTGGCGCAGGACTGCCGCCGGGACTGTGGAAATGTCTGCTCATCCCCATGATGTTCCTCCTCATCCTGCCCGCCGCGCTGCATACGAACCGCCATCTGCTCGCACCGATGCTGCAGGTGGATGATCGGCGGCTCTGGCTCTATCTCTGCGGCTATGAGGTGATCCTCGTCGCGCTCGCCGTCGCCGCTGATCCGGCGAATACGTCGGTGCAGCCGACGATCCTCGCTGCGCGGCTCTTGCTCCCGCTCGCGCTCGTCCAGTATCTGCGCGTATCCACTCTCCTCACGCGCTATGCAGAGAAGGGAAATGCTCTGCATCAGCAGCAGCTTCACGAGCAGATGATTCGCACGTCCGAGGAGGCGCGCTATCAGATGATGCTCTCCCTCTGGCGCAGCTCGCGCCGTATGCGCCACGATCTCAGACACCACATGACGGTGATCGCGCAGCTCGCGCATGAGGCGAGCCGCGAACGCCTTGCTGCATATCTCGATAATCTCGCGGAGCAGTTCGCGAAGCAGAAGGCAGAGGAACACAAATAAAAATAGAAAGTGACCGATCCTTGTAGGAACGCTATAAAAAGACCGCCGCATATCAAACGATGCGGCGGTCTTAGCGTCCAAAATCTTATCATCGGTCACGGCGTAAGGTTCCTTGAAGCAATGAAAGCCATCGCTGTCCTATGAGCTGATTCCATACGACCCTCTTCCAATTTCTTCTCTGCGAATTTCTCCATCCGTTCACACATGGTATTCATTTTTCACAAGTTTTCAAATATCCGCTTTCCAAAGCCCATGCAGATTGCAATAAGCCAGAACTGCTGCGGGCTCATCCCCGGGGGCCAGCAGGAAAGTCACCGCAGGGGCTTCACCGGGAAGCAGATGACAGATCTGTGCACCCTTCTTCGTCTGCAGGTGGATCCACTCGATGAAGTGCTCCTCGACCATCGGATGCGCCACGGAACCGACCTGCACCGTGACCTTACCGGCAGCCTTGTCGTACTGCACTTCCGGCACATGTTTCTCCTGCGCTGCATCCGTCGTATTCGCCTTGAGTTCCGTCAAAGGCTCGCCGTTACAGGACAAAGCACCGCCGCCGTCGTTGATGAGACCAATGATATCGCCTGTCTTTCTACAGATAAAAAATCTCTTCGCCATAATATTTCCTCCTTTTTGAAAATACACTTCTTTTCGTATTGTAGCATATCACGGAGAGAAATGCACCCTATCAATTTTCCCACAGCTCCATATTCGCCACTTGATTCAAATCGATCTGAGAGAAAATATAACGGAAGCTTCCTGCCGATACCGATCCCATATTCATGAAATCCTCTCGGAGATACCAAAAGCCGCATCCCTTGACCGGATGCGGCTTTTGGTATCTCTTTTTTTCATAGATAAGGCGCCGGGTTTACTGGCTGTCCATTGATCCGTACCTCGTAATGAACATGCGGTCCTGTTGAAAAGCCCGTGCTGCCCATATAGGCAATGACTTGGCCGCGGCGCACATACTGGCCGGTGCTGACAGCAACTGCCTGTGCATGACCATAACGCGTCATGATACCATTTCCATGGTCAATGTCGACTTTATTTCCATAGCCGCCGGAGTTCCAGCCTGCATCGGTAACAATACCGTCTGCCGTCGCCACAATCGGTGTGCCGAAATCATTTGCTATATCAATGCCCGGATGGAAGTCCGTTCCATTCCAGCGCAAACCGAACGGGGAGCTGACAACGCCGCGCGCCGGCCACATCGAGGGAACCGTCATGGATGTCCCACTGATACCAAAGGAAGCGCCATACGGCAAGAGAGCACTGAATTCCTGCTGCTGCACTTGCAAAGCCTGCTTGAGCTGCTGCAGGCTCGCCCGACGTACCGCCAGCCTTTTTTCCAAATCATTGAGGACGGCATCCACATTTTGTACATTTGGTTCGGTATAGGGCCCGCCTTGTCCATCGTTTGCAGAGGAAGCGGCATCCGACTCTGCATCCTGCTGGGCTGTTCCCGTACCCGATATGCGGCGCAATTCGTTTTCCATCTGCGTGAGCTCATCGATTTCCGTCTGCAAATTATTCGCCTTGCGGGAAAGCTGCAGAAGCTGCTCTTGCTGAATATTGCTGACCTGCCGCAGTTTCTCCATTTCCGTTTCATCATTCTTGACAACCAATGTATTGTAGATTGAATAGGAGAAGGCTGCAACGAACAGCAAAAGAACTGCCGCAAACGATATGATACCAATCTTCGCCATCTTCATGGACAAATGAATCGTATGCACCGTATCGCCCGCATCAGGCACAATCTTGATCGTAAATCCTTTTTTATTCTCCAAAGTCCATCCTCCAAACTGCAAGGCAAAAAACAACCTTTAAGAGCAGGACTGCGGCCATCATGATTGGTATCAATCAACCCGTACGCTCATCGCCTTGTCAAGTGCCTCGGCTTCTTCCCGGGTAAGTTTATAAGTGGAACGTCCGGCCTCGATCGGCTTGACATAGCTTCGTGAATCCTCCCGCGCGAAAATGCTCGAAAAAAGAACCCCGTTGTTATGTGCATCCAGCATTGCAACGGCATAACTCAGATCACTGCCCATATCGGCAAATGCGCTGAAGCGTACAATCCCTATGCGTGTTGTGGCCGTCTGCAGGATCTTATCGAGGCGCTTGTTTTCCTGCTTGATTTGCTTGCTCTCTTCGGCAACACCTTTCATCTCATTGATATGGCCTATGAGCATGCGCTCCAGGTTCGCCCCTTCCACACCTGTCATCATCTGTCGATAGCGGCTCTTCATCTTCGATACGCTGTACATCAGATAAATCACCGTGACGAGCAGGATGATGACTAGAAGCATCAAGAATACAATAAGAAAGGTTTCGTTTTTTTCTAGGAAATCAGCCAACAGTTTTGAATCCATCCAAATCATTTCTCCTCTTTCTCTGGTTCGATATAAAATGCGCAGAAGCACGCTTCACATCAAGGCTATTGTAGCACAAAATCCCCAGAAACAACACCTTTTTTTTAATAGGGAAATCCAAACCATCTTATTGGAAACAACCCTTTCTGCTCATAAAAACAGGGGGATGTTTCACGTGAAACATCCCCCTGTACTCAAACGATAAAATTACTTCCTGACGAAAATTGGCGCAGCGCTGCTTTCCGATCCTCAAGCATCTTGCTCTTCTGCTCAAGCAAAGAAGCAAGGATCCGGTTCAAATCATCCTCGGATGAAAAATCAATCTCTATACGGCGTTTCTTTCCCTGCGTCCGAATGCGTACCTGTGTCCCAAAGAACATCTTGAGCTTATCCTCTGCTTCCTGCAGAAATATAGTCTGCGATTCCACGGGAGTTTCCGCATCCTTTGGTTCTTTTGTTTCTTTTGTTTCTTTTTGCATACGTTTGACAAGCTCTTCAGCCTGCCTCGCCGAATATTCGCGCGTCATGATGATGTCCGCCACTTCACGCTGCAGGGTAGGATCTTCTAACCCCAGAAGCGGCCTTGCCTGCCCCATCGTCAAACTGCCGTTGGCCAGATACTCCCGGACATGCGATTCAAGCTTCAAAAGGCGAACCATATTCGCGATATGTGAGCGGCTGCGTCCCACACGTTCCGCCAAAACCTCCTGTGTGATACCAAACGTCTGCATAAGATTTTGGTAGGCCGCTGCCTCCTCAATGGCATTGAGATCTTCACGCTGCAAATTTTCAATCAAGGAAATCTCTGAAGTGGCCGCATCGCTCAATGGACGCACGAGAGCAGGAATCTCTGTCAGACCGGCCATTTTTGCCGCGCGAAGCCGACGCTCGCCTGCAATCAATTCATAGCCTTGGTCTGCAGGAAGCTGGCGCACGAGAATCGGCTGAAGAACTCCATGCTGCAAAATGGATTCCTTCAGTTCCTCAAGAGCGCTTTCATCAAATTCACGGCGCGGTTGATACCGATTTGCACGAATCTGTACAACTGCTATAGACTGCAGTATCGTATCGCGGATTTCTGATACCGATTCTTTCGCCGCCTTTTTCTTCCCTTCACTTCCCTCCGTTCCCTTTCCGGAAATGGAATTTAACCCCTCCGGCTGTCCTTTTTCTATCGCTTCAGCAACGGGTTCATCTATGGACGTTCGGCCTTTTCCGGTATTTTTGGTATCTCCTTGTTTTTCTGCTGCTCCGGATGCTTCCATCGTCGCCGGGCTATCAACATTATCCGGGGTCACTAAATTGGTATCAGCATCTTGTAAAGACGCTTCTCCTCCGGATATCGTTTTAGAGTTGCCGAAGAGCGCGCCAAGGCCTTTTCCCAACGCTTTATGCTTTCTGGCTGTCACGCTCGATTACCTCCTTTGCCAGATCCATATAGACCATGGCTCCTTTACAACTACTGTCATAAGCAATAATGGGCTGTCCGTAAGAGGGCGCCTCGCTCAGTCGTACTGTGCGCGGTATGAGGGTTCGATATACCTTGCTGCCAAAATGCGTCCGCACCTCTTCTGCCACCTGCACGGAAAGGTTCGTTCTTGAATCAAACATCGTAAGAAGAACGCCTTCTATTTCCAGAGCAGGATTTAGATTCGTCTGCACAAGCGTCATCGTATTCACAAGTTGAGCCAAACCTTCCAGAGCATAAAACTCACATTGGATTGGCATCAAAACGGTATCAGCTGCCGTCAAGGCATTGAGCGTCAGAAGACCCAAGGACGGAGGGCAGTCAATGAGGATAAAATCATACTTGTCCTTTACGGTATCAAGTGAACGCTTCAACCGGTTTTCACGCGAAATCGCCGCTACCAGTTCGATTTCCGCCCCTGCCAATTCAATATTTGCCGGCAGGACATCTACATCGTAACCTGTATGAAGCATTACCTTGTCTATGGGAATATTATCGATCAATACCTGATAGATCGTTGTTTCTAAATCCGATTTATTGATACCAAACCCACTGGTCGCATTGCCCTGCGGGTCGGAGTCGATGAGCAAAACACGCTTGCCAAGTGCAGCAAGGCCAGCGCTCAAATTCACCGATGTCGTCGTCTTTCCTACGCCGCCTTTTTGGTTGGCGACCGCTATGATTTTCGCCACGTTCTTTTCCTCCATATGCTTTTCTTTCTTTATTATAGCATGATATACTGATAGGGGGAAGTGCACGGGAAAGAAGCGGGGATTCCCCTTGAGTATCAGCAATTTTCCGCTTGCTTCCAACATATCCTATTGCTACAATATGGTATATGATATATTTGATGTTTCACGTGAAACATCCTGAAAGAAGGAATATTCATGCCCGTTTATAATACGGTACTGCTCGATATCGATCCAAAAGAAACACGCCGTTATGCGGGTTTGCGCAAAGCAGAAAACTTTGATGAAAAGCTCATCGAGGAGGCCTGTCTTGAAGCACGCTTGCTGGCAAATCCACGCGGCATATGGCAAATGTATGACTATGACGCCGCAACACAGACAGTTCTTTCCGATCCGCCCTTTTCCATCAAAGGAGAGGTCATCGGCAAACATCTTGAAAAATCGGAGAAGGTGATCATCCTTTCTGCGAGTGTGGGAGATGCCATTGAAGAGCATGTAACCCAATACTTCAAGGACGGTCGTTACGCCTATTCCGTTTTGCTCGACGCAGCTGCAACAGCAGCCGTCGAACAGATTGCCGATACAATGGAAAAAGCGATTGAACCAAAAGTTGCCAAAGAAGGCTATAGTATGCGCTGGCGCTTCAGCCCCGGTTATGGCGATTGGCCTTTGGAGCAGCAGCCGGAAATGGTTCGCGTGGCCAAAAGCGCACAGATTGGTGTCAACGTAAGCGACGCCTCGATGCTCGTGCCGCGCAAATCCATCACAGCCATCATTGGCCTCGTCCCGCAAAACAATGAAACAGCGCCGCATACGCCAAACGGATGTGCCGCCTGCAGCAAAATCGACTGCCCATCACGCAAGGATGTTCCAAAACCTTCTATGTGATTTTAGCTGCCCTCTTCACTCGCATTTATTAGTGATACCAATGATACCAATGATACCAATCACGATACCGTTTCATAGGAGGATTACGAATGATTCATATTTTTGACGGCGCCATGGGAACGATGCTCCAGGAAGGGGGCCTGAAGCCAGGCGGCTGCCCTGAACTGATGAATATCGAACAGCCTGACGTCGTAAAAAAAATCCACGAGGCATATATCGCCGCCGGAGCCACGATGATCGAAACAAACACTTTCGGAGCTTCTGCCCTGAAGCTTGACCACTATGGTTTGCAGGACCGCGTGGAGGAACTCAACCATGCGGCTGTCAAACTCGCGCGTGAGGTCTCCGAAGGACGCGCTAAAGTTGTCGGCTCCTTGGGGCCTACAGGCCGTTTCGTCGAACCGCTTGGCGACCTCGGGTTTGAGGAAGCATACAATTCCTTTTTCCAGCAGGCAAAGGCACTGGCTGACGCAGGAGCCGATTATCTCATCTTCGAGACGTGCATAGACATCCAGGAAATGCGCGCCGGCCTTCTGGCCGCCAAAGATGCAACGAAACTGCCCATCATCTGCCAGTTATCCTATAGTGAGGACGGCCGTTCCGTCACGGGAAGCGATCCCCAGACGACTGCCATCACCTTGGAAGCGATGGGCGCTGATATCATCGGCGTCAATTGTTCCCTCGGACCCGAGCAGCTCGTCCCCATTGTCCAAGCTCTCGCCGACAACTGTACCGTCCCCATCAGCGTACTGCCAAATGCCGGCATGCCTCGCCTTGAAAACGGCAAGACGCTTTTCCCCATGGGGCCGGAAGAATTTGCCGGCTGGGGACCGAAGCTCGTCGCAGCCGGAGCAACCTATATCGGCGGCTGCTGCGGCACAACGCCCGCTCATATCGAGGCCTTGAGCAAAGCCGTCAAAAATCTGCCAGAGGCAGAACGCAAACCTCGTGATACACGATTGCGCCTTACAAGCCGCAGCAAAACCATCATCATCGACAAAGATCTGCCGACCGTACTCATCGGTGAACGCATCAACCCAACGGGACGTAAAAAACTTGCAGAAGAAATACGAGACGGCTCCCTTTTTTCTGTAAAGCGTGAAGCCATCGACCAGGTACGCGCCGGAGCAAAGCTGCTCGATGTCAACATGGGCGTCGGCGGCATAGACCAAGTCAAAGCAATGCAGGATGCCATTCGTGAAGTCTCACAGATTACAGACGCACCGCTCGCGATTGATACCAGTGATACCAATTCACTTGAGGCAGGCCTGCGGGCTTATCCCGGACGCGCCTTGATCAATTCGGTCAGCGCAGAAACAGAACGCATTGAAACCTTCCTGCCCTTGGCCAAAAAATATGGTGCGGCGATCCTCTGCCTGCCCATTACAGAAGATGGCGTTCCTAAAACAGCCAAAGATCGTGTTTCGGCAATCAATGGTATCATTACAGAGGCAAAAAAGCACGGTCTCAAAGACGGTGACTTTCTGCTCGACAGTCTCGTTATGACAATTTCCGCCGACCAGAACGCCTGCCTGGAAGTTCTCGAAACCTTGCGCCTCTATCGTGAACGCTTCGGCTATCCTGCCACGATGGGACTTTCTAACGTGTCCTTCGGCCTGCCGAACCGCCCCTTGATCAACAGCACCTTCTTTGCCATGTGCCTTGCCGCCGGCCTTGACGCGCCGATTATGAATCCTTACGACGAAAAGATGCAGCAAGCCCTGATGGCAAGTGCTGCACTTCTCGGCAAAGATCCGCGCGGCATTGACTTCAGCCGCAATGAAGTGAACATCAACACTCCTAAAGCTGCCGCAACAGCAAAGCCGGTGGAAGGCGATGTACTGGCCGCCATCAAGCAAGCTGTTATTGACGGCGCTTCCGAAGGAATTGCTGTCCTGACGGAGCAGGCGATACGAAAAGGTCATTCCTCAAACGAGATTACGGAAAAGGCCTTGACAGCTGCCATGAACGATATCGGCGTCGACTTCGGCGCGGGGCGCATGTTCCTGCCGCAAGTCCTTCTCTCCGCCGAAGCCATGCGCGCATCTTTCAAAAAAATAAAGGAACTCCTGCCGAGCCAGCAGGAGGCCGATAAAGGAACCGTCGTCATGGCAACCGTCAAGGGCGATGTCCATGACCTCGGCAAAAACATCGTCTCCGCATTGCTCTCGAACAGCGGCTTCAAACTCATCGATCTTGGCAAGGATGTCGATGCTGATACCATTGTGCGCACCGCCCTCGAAAAGGAAGCCGATATCGTCGGTCTCAGCGCCTTGATGACAACGACCATGACGCAGATCGACAAGGTCATAAAGAAGCTGCGCGAAGCGGGCAGCGAGGCGCGCGTCATTGTCGGCGGCGCTGCTGTCACCAAGGATTACGCCACTTCTGCCGGCGCTGACGCTTATGCCGATGACGGTGTAAGTGCTGTAAAGATTGCGAAGGAATTTGTCGGTGCATAATTCAATATTGCTCTGCCAATGTTTCACGTGAAACATTGGCAGCCGAAAAAGAAGAGAGGCAGATGTTTCACGTGAAACATCTGCCTCTCTTCTTTTTATCATCCTGCTCAGGCCAGAACCTTTGCAAGACGCATATATTCAGGATCCAGCTTCTTCTTGTTTGTCACGGCATCATGCAAATCAATCGCCACGACATTGCCGCGATTGAAGCCGAAAACGACATTGGAAAGACCCGAGAGGATTGCCAGTGCTGCTTTTTCACCAAGCTGGCTCGCCTTCACACGATCGATAACCGACGGCGTGCCGCCGCGCTGGATATGCCCAAGCACCGAGACGCGCGTTTCTATATCCGTATGCTCTGCAATAAAGTTACCCACTTCAATGCCACTCCCTGCACCCTCAGCCACAACAACAAGGATATAGCGCTTTCCTTTCTTATAGGCCTCCTTGATCTCATTGCTGATTTCTTCAAGATCGAAATCCTCTTCCGGCACGAGTATATATTCCGCGCCTCCGGAAATCCCGCTCATCAGAGCAAGCCAGCCGCAATGGCGTCCCATAACCTCAAGCACAACAACACGCCGATGTGCCGAAGCCGTATCGCGCAGCTTATTGATCGCATCGATGATCGTATTTGCCGCCGTATCACAGCCAATCGTATAGTCCGTACCCCAAACATCGTTATCAATCGTACCGGGCAGGCCAACGATGGGAATACCGTGTTCCTCACTCAGAAGGGACGCGCCGCGCAGGCTCCCATCACCGCCGATGATGACAAGCCCTTCAATTCCTCTTTCCTGCAGCTTTTTATAAGCCTCTGCACGCCCTTCAGGCGTCATGAAGCGATGGCAGCGTGCCGTACCGAGAAAAGTACCGCCGCGCTGGATGATATCACCGACATCCTTGCGTTCCATCTTGAACATTTCCTCATCCAAGATACCACGGTAGCCGTTATGTATGCCCCAGACCTCAGCTCCCTCGAAAAGCGCCGTTCTCACAACTGCGCGTGTCGTCGCATTCATGCCGGGGCTGTCGCCGCCGCTCGTCAAGACAGCAATACAATTCAACATCGCAAAATCCCTCCCATTAGCCATGGCGATACGAGAGGCCTTCCGAATCCCCGCATCGTAATGAAACCTTTTCCTACATCATACCACATTAGAAGATGGAAATAAACAGAAAGTCATATAATACATGAAATTCCCCCGGGCAAGAACAGCATCTTCCATCCTTCTCTTGACAAAGAAGGCCATGGATGATACCATTCTACTATAAGCTGCATGACTGGCGGAAGTGGAGTACCACAAGGGAGTGCAGTGGGAAAAGCCGACCGTCTGGGCAAGCCTGGATTCGCGTTGGCTTTTTCTTTTTCGCAAACGATTTCCTGCAAAGAAGGAGGATTCTTTTCACCATGAAGGCACTTGAACTCAAATATGGCTGCAATCCAAACCAGAAACCTGCCAAGGTTTATATGGAAAAGGGCGACCTCCCCTTTGAAGTTTTGAATGGCAAACCCGGCTATATCAACCTGCTCGATGCCATGAACAGCTGGCAGCTCGTGCAGGAGCTGAAAACAGCCACCGGTCTTCCTGCGGCCGCCTCTTTCAAGCATGTAAGCCCGGCCGGAGCCGCTGTCGCTGTGCCCCTTTCCGATACGCTGAAGCAAGCCTACTTCGTCGAAGGAATCGACCTCACACCCGTTGCGACGGCCTACATCCGTGCGCGCGGCGCCGACCGTATGTCTTCTTACGGCGATTTCGTGGCCCTGTCTGACGAATGCGACGCGCAGACGGCCTCTTTCCTTCAGCGCGAGGTTTCCGACGGCATCATCGCCCCCTCCTATTCCGAGGCTGCTCTTGAGATCCTCAAGACAAAACGCAAGGGCAGCTATCTCGTCATCAAGATGGATCCGTCCTATAAACCTGAAGCAAGGGAAACGAAAAACGTCTTCGGCGTGACCTTTGAACAAAAGAGAAATGATATTGAAATCACGGAAGAATGCCTCAAAGATATTCCTACGAAGAACAAAGACTTGCCGGAAAGCGCCAAACGCGATCTTCTGCTCGCACTGATCACCCTCAAGTATACGCAGTCCAATTCTGTCTGCTATGCCAAGGACGGCCAGGCGATCGGTATCGGCGCCGGTCAGCAGTCGCGCGTGCATTGTACGCGCCTCGCCGGCAGCAAGGCCGATATCTGGTATCTGCGGCAAAGCCCGCAGGCTCTTTCCCTGCCGTTCCGCAGTGATGTCCGCCGCCCCGACCGCGACAATGCCATCGATGTATATCTATCCGACGAATACATGGATTTGCTCGGCACAGAGGAATGGAAACGCATTTTCACGGAAAAGCCTGCCGTATTCCTGCCCGAAGAAAAAGCGGCCTGGCTCAAGACAGCGACAGGCGTCGCGCTCGGCTCCGATGCCTTCTTCCCCTTCGGCGACAATATCGAACGCGCCCATAAGAGCGGCGTTTCCTATGTTGCACAGAGCGGCGGCTCCATTCGCGACGACAATGTGATCGAAACGGCAGATAAATATGGCATGTTCATGGCCATGACGCATATCCGCCTTTTCCACCATTAAAAAGCAGGAAAAAGCCCTCCCGCCCCCAGAGAATCCAGGGGATTGGGAGGGCTTTTTCCTGCGGAATGCCACTTTCCTATTTGGTATCAGATCATGAAAGGAAAACCTCTTTTTACAGCAGTTCTCCCATATTTTTAATACTTATCCACATTTCTATCCACATACGAACATTTTATCGGTTAAAAATGTGGATAAGTGCATGTTTTGTCCACAAGGGCTTGCCGTCTTTCCTCGGCTAGATGGCAATATTCAGGTAGTCGTCAAGCATATCCTTGAGGGACTTATGCTCAAAGCCGCTGAGGATTGCCGGAGCTTCCACTTCTTTTACAACGGCATGGTAAATATCATCCTCGATACTTCCCGGCACAAGGTTTTCCCAATTCTGCGAGTTGTACGGACGTTCCTTGATGGCATTTGTCGGACGGCCCGTCACTTCAAGTTCGCAGAGGAATTGAATCTGCTTTTCTTTCGGATGGATGTAGTAATGCTCCATATAATACTTGTCCGAAGATCTGTAAGGTTCATCGACCGTAATTGCCGAAGCATCTTTCGGCAGGAGCTTCACCCAGACGTCAATAATGCGGTCCTGGCGGTAAGGCATGGGAATATAGCGCACGGTCTTTGTATCCATATAATAGGTAAAGGAATCGTCTCGCAGGATTTCCTTGAACCGGCTCTTCTTTTCCTTTTCTTTCTCCGCATTGCCAGATTTCCCGGAAGAAGTTTTCCCCACCTTTTCAAACTTCTTTTCGTAGTCGTTATTCGCAGAAGTCTTCCCCACGCTGCTTTCATTCTTTTTCACCGCAGGTTTCTGTGCCTGGCCGGCCTTATTTTCCACGGGACGTTTCTTTGCAGCTGCATCCGCCTCCGCCGTCGCGCCCGGAAGATCGTCCATGCCAACGCTGATCATCGTGGCCGAAGCTGTCGGGCTGAACGCCAGGCTGCCTGCAAAGAATGCCGCGCCAAGAACAGCCGTTATCTTTTTCTTCCACACTTCGAAACACCATCCTTTCAATACTGCCTTACATCTATATCGTTTTTTTCCTATGGAACATTAAGGAATCCGGCTAAACTGTGCGCATATCAGAGAAGCGGCGCTTTCCCGGGCGTACCTGCCTTGCGCGGATACGCCTTCGGCGTCGGTCGTTCCTTTTTCATAACGACGACGGCGCGCTTGTCCGTAAGATACGGCAAAGTGACGGGAACCGCCTGGATCTCCCTGCCGCCCATCAGCTGCACGGCACGCCTGGCCTCTTCGATTTCTTCTCTGTATTGCAGGCCTTTTAGAGCGAGCGCCGCACCCCCGACGCGTACAAAGGGGAAGAGATACTCCACGAGTACGGGCAGACGAGCTACGGCACGCGATACGGCAACATCGAAGCGCTCGCGCAGTTCCTTCCGGCGCGCGGCCTCTTCTGCCCGCATATGCAGGCATTGCACATTCCTCAGAGCAAGCTTTTCCACAACGGTTTCCAAGAAATCCACGCGTTTTCTCAAGGAATCGACAAGCACGAGATGAAGTTCCGGGCAGAAAATCTTCAGGGGAAGTCCCGGGAAGCCTGCGCCCGTTCCCACGTCAACCAGGTGAAGGCTTCCCTCCTGCCCCATTGTTTCCCATCCTGCCAGCGCGGTCAGGGAATCGATCATATGCTTGACGGCGACCTCGCGTTCCTCGGTTATAGCCGTAAGGTTCATCTTCTCGTTCCACGCAAGCAGCAGCTCATAGTATGTTGTGAACTTGTCCAACTGATCCTCGTTCAATTTCAAGCCATAAAGGGAAGATGCCTGCTCCATTTCCTGCCTGAACATCATTCTCCTCCTTTTTGGCGGCGCAGCTTCTCCAACCATATGAGCAGTACGGAGATATCCGCCGGGGAGACACCAGAGATACGGCTCGCCTGGCCGACGGAAAACGGGCGTACCTGTGCCAGCTTTTCGCGCGCTTCATCCCGCAGGCTCGGTACCTCAGCATAATCTATGTCCTCGGGCAGACGTTGTTCTTCCAGGCGCTCCATACGGCTCACCTGCTCTTTTTGTTTTTCTATATATCCCTCGTATCGGATGGAAATTTCCAGCTGCTCTTTTACATCAGGTGCAAGCTCCGGCAGAACAAAGGCTTTCGACAGCTTATCATAATCGGTATCAGGGCGGCGCAAAAGCTCCGCCAGGGAAGTCGAAGTGCGTATCAGCGCCATATTTTCCGCCTCTAAGTGAGCAAGCGTATCCGCCGAAGGATGTATGATGAAATTCTCCAAATGCTCACGCGCTTCTTTGATACCATTCTTTTTTTCAAGGAATTTCTGCCAGCGATCTTCCTGAACAAGACCGATCTTGCGTCCCTTTTCCGTCAGACGCAAATCCGCGTTGTCCTGCCTGAGGAGCAGGCGATATTCGGCACGGGACGTCATCATGCGATACGGCTCTTCCGTTCCCTTCGTTACGAGATCGTCGATGAGTACGCCGATATAGGCTTCGGAACGGCGCAGAATGAACGGTTCCTCACCGCGCAGCCAAAGCACTGCATTGATTCCTGCCATCAGTCCCTGTGCCGCTGCTTCCTCATAGCCCGATGTGCCGTTCGACTGGCCGGCAGAGAAAAATCCTTCGATTTCCTTGAACATCAGATTCGGCGAAAGCTGCAGAGGATCGATGCAGTCATACTCGATCGCGTAGCCGGGGCGCATGATCTTCGCCCTCTCCAGACCCGGGATGGTATGAAGAAAATCCAGCTGTACATCCATCGGCAAGCTCGTCGACATGCCCTGCACATAGACTTCCTCCGTATGGCGGCCTTCCGGCTCAAGAAAGAGCTGATGGCGTTCTTTATCGGGAAAGCGCAGGATCTTTGATTCGATGGAGGGGCAGTAGCGCGGCCCGATCCCTTCGATGATACCATTTGCCATTGGGGCGCGATCGATATTTCGACGAATGATCTCATGCGTTTTTTCGTTCGTATACGTCAGATAGCACGGAAGCTGATCCCGCGTCTTCTCCTGCGTCATAAAGGAAAAACTGCACGCCGTATCGTCGCCCGGCTGAATCTGCATTTTCTCATAATCAAGAGAGCGTCCGTCTACGCGCGCCGGCGTCCCCGTCTTGAAGCGCATGAGCTTGATACCATTTTCCTTCAAAGAACGAGAAAGCCTCTTCGCCGCCCTTTGCTCACCGGGTCCGCCGCTGTGCATATGCTCGCCGATGATGATGCGGCCCTTGAGGTACGTGCCTGTCGCAAGTATGACGGCCTTCGCGAGATAAGATTCCCCCGTCTCCGCCGTGATGCCGCGTACCGCACCGTGATCGAATAGGATCTCATCCGCCAAAAGCTGCTTGATTTCAAGCCTTTCCTGTCTCTCACACGTTTCCTTCATCAGGAACTGATAGAATTTCTTGTCCGATTGGGCGCGCAGAGCATGAACGGCAGGTCCCTTGCCCGTATTGAGCAGACGAAACTGGATTGCCGTCTTGTCCGCATTGATGCCCATTTCTCCGCCCAAAGCATCGATCTCACGCACGAGATGGCTTTTAGCCGGACCGCCGATGGACGGATTGCACGGCATCAGCGCGATATTGTCCATGGAAAGCGTCACCAGAAGCGTATGGCATCCCAGACGCGCCGCAGCGAGAGCCGCCTCGACGCCCGCATGTCCTGCACCGAGCACAATGATATCGTATCTGCCAGCAATAAACAATTTTTTATCCCTCACTTGCCGGGACAATCATTTGCCCACACAAAAACGCGAAAAAATCTCATTCATGATATCGTCATTGATCGTATCGCCCGTGATCTCGCCGAGTTTCTCCCAGGCGACACGCAGGTCGATGGATATGAAATCGACTCCCATGCCGCTTTCCAGCGAATGCAGCGCTTCCAAAAGGCAGGCTTCCACTTTTTCCAGGATATCCTTCGTGCGCAGATCGTCGATGAAATTCTCCGATACTTTGGTATCACTGCCGCCGTAAACGTGCCGGACAAGCGCATCCCGCAGCGGCGCGAGACCCGTTTCTTCCTTCGTCGTGATTTCAAGTACAAGGCGTCCGGGAAAACGCTCCCGCAGTCCCTCCAAATCGAGGCGGCGGGGCAGGTCGCTCTTGGTCACGAGTAAGAAGGCTTCCTTTCCCTCCAGCAGGCAAAGGATATCCTCATCCTCCGCCTCCAAAGGAAGAGAGCCATCGAACAGAGCCAGAATGAGCGCCGCATTCTCCACGTAGGTGCGCGCTTTCTCCACGCCGATGCGTTCAACAGCGTCATCGGTCGCACGAATCCCGGCTGTATCTATAATTCTAAGCGGCACTCCGCCAATATTCACATACTCCTCGATGCTGTCGCGCGTCGTCCCCGGTATATCCGTCACAATGGCGCGTTCTTCCCGCAAAAGGGCGTTCAAAAGGCTCGACTTGCCGACATTCGGCTTGCCGACAATCGCCGTTTCCAGGCCATCGCTCAAGATGCGTCCCGTATGAGCCGTCCCGATCATAGCGGAGATTGCCTCCTGCACCTTTTTGATTCTTTCCCGCACATCCTCCATCACGACATCCTCGACACCTTCTTCCGGAAAATCAATAAGGGCTTCCAGATGAGCGATAAGCGCCAACAGATCCCCACGCATCGACTGGATGCGCGAGGAAAGATGACCGGCGAGATGCCCTGCCGCCATCTCAAGCGCGGCTTCCGTCCTCGCCTTGACGATATTCATGACGGCTTGAGCTTCCACGAGATCGAGCCGGCCATTCAAAAAAGCGCGTTTCGTAAACTCGCCGCGTTCCGCCGGACGTGCACCATGACGATAGGTGAGCGCCAGGGTCTCGCGCAGGGGCATCATACCACCATGGCACTGAAGCTCCACGACATCTTCCTTCGTATAAGAATGCGGCGAACGCATGACAAGGCAGATTGCCTCGTCCACCGTGCGGCCATCCTCGCGCACGATATTTCCATAAAAGAAGCCCCGCTTGCCCGCTTCCTCAAGACTTTTGCCGCTGGCCGCACGAAACATGCGGGAGGCTGTCCGAATCGCTCCTGTACCAGAAAGGCGCACGATACCGATGCCGCCTTCACCTGCAGCCGTTGCAATCGCGCTGATTGTCTCTCCGATCGGCAAAACAACTCCTCCTTTCCTCATTTTTCAAAATGAAAAATGGGCTGCCGCCCGACGCAACAGCCCGATTCAAATCTCAGTAATCCTCTTCCGCCATTTGGCCGTCCATACGCGAAACACGGTGCTTCGGCTCTATGACCACCTTGCGGAAAGGCTCGTCACCGGCACTATACGTCAGTACACGGCGATTTTCCTGCAACGCCATATGAATGATCTTTCGTTCGTGCCGATTCATCGGCTCCAGAACAATGCGTTGGTTCGTACGGCAGCAGCGCTCTGCCAGACGAGCAGCCAAATGGCGCAGCGTCTCTTCACGGCGGCTGCGATATCCCTCGATGTCAAGGAGGATGCGCACGCGCTCTTCCGTCATCCCCTGGTTTGCTGCAAGATTTACAAGATATTGCAGGGCGTCCAGCGTTTGTCCATGCTTGCCGATCAATATGCCGAGATTGTGGCCGGAAAGATTCAGCTCCACATGGCTTTGCTGCACCTTTCTTTCCATTCCGACCTTAAGCTCCATTGCCCGGAAAATCTGTCCCAAAAAGTTCTCGGCTTTCCCCAGGATTGCATCTGCTGCATCGGGATCGACAGGCGCACGCGATTTCTCACTCCCGGCAAAAGAACGCGGGGCTTCTTCCGCCATTTTCCTGGCGGAAGGCTCTTCCCTTTCCTTTGCTGCCTCCTCTGCCGCAGGTTCCTCTTGCGCATTTCCTGCAAAGGATTCTTCAGCCGCAGGCTTTATGGCTTCGCCCGACTCATTTGCCCCATCCACGGGTGCCTTTTCCGTCTGCTCCGCTTCTTTTTCCTCAGGCAAAGGAATCGCCTTCGGCGTCACGCGCACCCGTGCCGGACGCTTTCCGATCAAGCCCAGAAAGCCGCGCGAAGGCTCTTCCAATACCTCAATGATTCCATCCGCTCTTTGGATATGAAGTGCTGAAAGGGCCGCCTCGATCGCTTCCTCCACCGTGCTGCCGCTTTTCTCCACGAAATCTGCCATATCAGGTTCCTCCTTTCTTCTTTTTATCCTCTCCGCGATACATCCACCACTGCTGAACAATCTGTACGAGGTTCATCGTCACCCAATAGAGCACAAGCCCCGAAGCAAAAGTCAGGCTGATCCAACCGATAAAAATCGGCATCACGATCATCATGATCTTCATCTGCTGGTTCATTTCCGTCGAAGTCTGCTTCTGGACAAGCCATGTCGAAAGCGCCGAAAGAGCCGGCAGTACATAGATGGGATCCGGTTCGGAGAGGGACGTCAGCCAGAGGAAGGAAGGCGTGCCCGAATATTCATAGCCCTGCAAAGCATAGAACATTCCCATGAGGATCGGCATCTGGATCAAAAGCGGCAGGCAGCCAGCCAAAGGATTGACGCCCGCCTCCCTGTAAAGCTCGCCAAGCTTCTGCTGCATGAGCTGCGGATTATCCTTGTACTTTTCCTGCAGCTTTTTCATCTTCGGCTGCAGCTCCTGCATCCCCTTCATGGAACGCACCTGTTTCACTGTCAGCGGATAGAGGCAAGCTTTGATGACAATAGTCAAAAGAATGATTGCCAGTCCATAGTTCTGGACACCGATGATACCTGTAAAATTATATAAATTCTCCAATAAAAACTGAATCACCGCGATAACGGGATGAAACAAGGACGCCAAAAACTCCAAATCATCACATCCTAATCGAGAAAATCGAGCCAAACGAAATATAAAACAAACTAAGGAACAGGATCATAGCCCCCCGCATGAAAAGGATGGCAGCGCAGGATTCGCTTTACGGCAAGCCAGCCGCCCTTCCATGCCCCGTATCTTTCCACAGCGAGCAGCGCGTACTCCGAGCATGTCGGAATATAACGGCAGGAAGGAGGCTTCAGCGGGGAAAGGAAATTCCGATAAAACCTGATCAAAAGAATAAAAACACATTTCATCTCCCGGACCTCTTCTTCCCCCCCATAGAGCCTTCTTCCTCTGCCATGATGCCTGCCTTTTTCGCCAAGGCAAGAAAAGCTTTTTCCATATCCTGGCAGCGTGCATCCACAGCAGCCTTGCGGCCTACAAGCAAAAGGGAAAGCCCCCCCTCGATCTCATGCTGGTGGAGGCGGTAGCACTCGCGCAGCATCCTCTTCACCCTGTTTCGAACAACTGCATTGCCGAGCTTCTTGCCGGCGGCAAAACCAACCCGGTCGGAAAAGCTTGCCGTCCGCAGGACATAAAGGACGAGAAACCTGTTTGCATGGGATTTTCCACGCGAATACACTGCCTGGAAATCCTTTTTCTTTTTAAGGATGCGGTTTCTGGGCAGCCCCAACATGCAAAAACTCCTTTTAGGAATTACTGAGCTTCCTTTATTCTCACATGAAAAAAGGCCACCGGAGTGACCTATGAGTGGCTAAGGAAAGTTTTCTTATGCCGAAAGTTTCTTTCTTCCCTTTGCGCGTCTCCTCTTCAAGACAAGACGGCCACCTTTCGTCTTCATGCGCTCGCGGAAGCCATGCTCGGCTGATACGTCATCTTCATCAATTTCCACCTCCTCAAATTTTTTCATGAAATCTCAAACATCCTGCAAAAGAAAATTCAGATTCCATACAAGGGCGTGGACACGAAACATGCCCAGCACATTCAGTCAAAACGCTAAAAGAACATGCAAGTTCCCATGATTGATTTTAACTACGCTAAATTATAGCCCAGTCCAAAAACAGTGTCAAGGTTTTTCAAGGCTTCCCGGCGATTTGTCCGCCATTTTCTGCGGAGATGGCAGCTTTTTAAGGCAGGGCTATGCCAAAGTCCTGTTGATAACTCCTTCGCAGTCTGCTAAGATATTTATAGCCTGACCATCGAAAGAGCATGAACATCGTACGGTGAAATACAAAAAATTTCTCGTTTATACACAGAGATATACACATTATCCACAGGGATGCTCCGTCTGTCCACAGATGAAAAAACATTTTCTTTCATTGATAAAAGAGAACTTTCTTCTTCCTCTGAAAAACTGTCACTTCCCCCCTTTCTCCATTTTGATCCGTTCTTTGTTTTTATATCTTATCCACAGATTGTGTACAAAAATGTGGATAAAATCATATACTTGTGTATAATTTTTTACGATGAATCATCAAAAAATCCCTGTCAGAAAGGACATATTTTTCATGGAACAATCCAACCTGCAAGAGATTTGGGAGAAAATACTGCAGAACGTACTCGACCAACGTTCGCTTACAGAACTCGCGATAAACCAATGGCTTCGTCCTGTAAAACTTCTTTCCATCTCAGAAACCTCGCTTGTTCTTGGCGCGCCGAACGCCTTCTCGAAAGAATGGATCGAGAAGCTCTATATTCCTTTTCTTGAAAACGCCGTCATGGAGATCGAACAAAGAAAGCTGGAAATCAAAATACAAAACCTCAAACTCGATCTTGAACCAAAAGAAGAGGAACGCGGCCTGGCCGTTCATGAAGCTCCTCTAAGTCCCGATTCGAAAAACCATCCCGAAGCCAATATGACGCTTCCCTTCCAAGACGAAACCCCTGCGGGAAAACAAACAAAAACCGTACAAATAACGCATGATATCCCGGGAATGATTGCGCCCGTAGACGCCTCCTCCCTGAATCCGCATTATACCTTCGATACATTTGTCACAGGTAATTCCAACCGCTTTGCCCATGCAGCAGCCCTTGCCGTCGCGGAATCTCCTGGACGCGTCTACAATCCCTTCTTCATGTACGGCGGCGTCGGCCTTGGCAAAACGCATTTGATGCACGCCATAGGCAATAAGATTCTCGAAAAATTTCCCGCGATGTGCGTACTCTATATCTCAAGCGAAAAATTCACAAACGAACTCATAAACTCCATCCGAGACGGCAATCCCGAATCCTTCCGCCAAAAATACCGCAATATCGACGTTCTGCTTGTCGATGACATCCAGTTTCTCTCAAAGAAGGAGCACACACAGGAAGAATTCTTCCACACCTTCAACACCCTGCACGATGCCAACAAGCATATCATTCTCTCCAGTGACCGGCATCCGCGCGAGATACAGACGCTCGAGGATCGTCTGCGCTCGCGCTTTGAATGGGGCTTGATCACGGATATTCAGGCACCGGATCTCGAAACGCGCATCGCGATCCTGCGTAAAAAAGCAGCCTTGGAACAGCTCGATGTCCCCAACGACGTCATGTTTTCCATCGCCAACCGCATCGACAACAATATCCGCGAGCTTGAAGGCGCACTGACACGCGTCGTCGCCTACGCTTCCCTGACACAGCAGCAGATCACCACGACGCTCGTAAACGAGGCGCTCGCCGACGTATTCCCCTCGGGCAAATCCCGTCAGGTGACGATGGAACTCATACAAGAAGTCGTCGTCTCCTACTTCAAGCTGCGCCTCGATGACCTCTACGGCAAAAAACGCACGCGCAATCTTGCCCTGCCGAGACAGATCGCCATGTACCTCTGTCGTGAGCTCACAAACAGCTCCCTGCCGCAGATCGGCAGCTCCTTTGGCGGACGCGACCATACGACCGTCATACATGCCTGCGAAAAAATCGGCAAGGAGCGCAAGGAAGACGTCAAGCTCAACCGCATCATCGAGCAGCTGATGCAGCGCATAGACAGCCTTTAAAAAAGGCGAAACATCCTGGGCATAACTTTGTGGAAAAGCACATGAATATCTTGTATATAAAATGTGGAAAAGAAGCCTGCCGCTTTTTTCTTGTGCATATGTGGACAACACAATATGACCTGTCAACATCCTTATGCACAAGCGCCGCTCATCGGCATCAAAAGCTTCGAAGGCCTTTTCCACATTTCCACAGCCCCTACTACTACGACGGCTATTCTTTATAATATGATCACCCTATAAGTCAATAAGACAATGCGGACGAAAAAAACATGCCGTCCCTCTCATTTTCCTAAAAAAAGGAGCCAACGATGAAATTCACTTGCCATAAAAACGAACTTGTACAGGCGATCCAAATCGTCTCCAAAGCCATTGCAAGCAAACCTCAGACGCCCATCCTCTCAGGCATATACTTTGAAGCGGAAGGAGATCAACTGGAACTCCATGCCACAGACAATGAAATCGGCATCATCAGTGTAATTCCCGCCTCTGTAGAACAAACAGGCAAGCTCGTCCTCTCGGGACGCTACATGCAGGATGTTATTCGCCGCCTGCCGGGAGAAAATGTCACCATTTCACAGGAAATCGGCGAGAATACGACAAAAATCAAGTCCGGTGCTTCGAACTTCACCTTTCTTTCCATGCCGGCCAATGAATTTCCTACGGTAAAGCGTCTGGAAGAGGGCATCCATTTTCGTATACAGGACAATGTCCTGCGCGATATTGTAAAAAAGACGGTTTTCGCTTGCTCAACGGACGAAGCCCGTCCGGTTTTCACGGGCTGCCAGCTTGAAATAAACGGCGAAACCCTGACCATGGCAGCTACCAATACGCATCGTCTTTCCGTCAAGAAAGAAGTCGTCGCGGATCTCTCCGGAGATTTGCGCATCATCATTCCCTCCAAGCTGCTGAATGAATTGCTTCGCGCACTGAATTCCGATATGCCAACAGAGATCGATGTCCGCTGCTCCTCCAATCAGGCAAGCTTCCATTTCGACAATGTTGTCCTCATGTCGCGCCTGATCGAAGGCCAGTTCCCGAATTATGAGAGCGTGATACCAAAATCCTTCGATACGACGATAACGCTCGATACGGAGGCTTTCCTCGATGCTGTAGATCGTGTGTCCCTTATTTCCCGCGCTGCGGATTACAATATCATCCGCCTCGACTTCGCTAACGGAAATGTGCATATCTCATCGAATAGCCCGGATATAGGAAATGCAGATGAAACAGTAGCTGCCGATATCTCCGGCCCCGATGTCAATATCGCTTTCAATGCGAAATACGTCACGGACGTTCTCAAGAACATCGACAGCAAGACATTCCGCTTCCTCATGAACAAAAGCCTACAGCCGGCTACCATACGCGAGGAGGACAATCCCACCTTTGTCTATATCGTGACGCCTGTTCGCACACAAAATTGATATTTCCTGCTGATACCATTTACTGAAGCATAGAAACATGAAGAATGAAAGCAAAGAGCCTCCAACTAAAGAATTTCCGCAACTATAAAGAACTCCATCTCCCCTTGTCTCCCAATATCAATGTCTTTCTGGGCGAAAATGCGCAGGGAAAGACGAATATCGTGGAGGCTCTTTTCTATGCGGCTATGGGACGCTCGCATAGGACGGGAACGGATTATGACCTCATCGCCTGGAAAGAGGACGAGGCGATGATGAAACTTTCCTTTGAGCGTCTTGCTGTCGAAAATACGCTCGAATTTCATTTCGCACGCGGCAAAAGGCGGCAAAGCCGCAGAAACGGGGAAGCAATCCGGACGAAAGAGCTCTTTGGGACATTCAACGCCGTTCTTTTTTCTCCGGAAGATCTCTTTCTTGTCAAAGGCGCACCTGCTGAAAGACGCCGCTTTCTCGACGGGGAGCTTTCGCAGGCAAGCCCTTCCTACGGCCATGAACTGCTGAAATATACGCGCATATTGACGCAGCGGAACATCCTGCTGAAGAAAATAAGGGAAAGAAAGGCTCGCAAGGATATGCTTTCCCTTTGGGATGTGCAGCTGGCTGAAAGTGCGGCACGCATTGTGGAGAAGCGCTTCCTTGCAATCAAGAAGCTCAATATGCTCGCGAATCTCATGCAGAGGCGCATATCCGACGGCCGAGAGAATCTTTCCCTTTCCTATGAGATGAAAGGGGCAGATGGCGAGCCGCCTTGCGTGACATCTGAGCTTGTTCCATGGTATAATAAAAAGCTGGAAGAGTTTCAGGAGCTTGATATTTTGCGCGGCTCAACGAATGTCGGGCCGCAAAGGGACGATATTCGCCTTGAAGTGAATGGAATCAATCTTCGTTCCTTCGGCTCACAGGGGCAGCAGCGCACGGGAGTGCTTTCCTTGAAACTCTCCGAGCTGGAATTTTTGCGCTCAGAAACAGGAGAATATCCTGTGCTTCTTCTCGACGATGTGATGAGCGAGCTCGATCGCACGCGGCGGCAGAAGCTTATGGAGTTCATACGAAAGGAGCACATCCAGACGCTGATCACTGCGACGGATGCGGCATATCTTCCTGCCGGGGAGCTTGCCGATATCTTCCATGTAAGGGCAGGACGGATTTCTTCGGAGGGACGGCATGGCGAAAGCATCGAAAAGGCGCAATCCCGGGATGGAAAAAATCAATAAAGTGCTGCCAAAGAGCATCCACCAGCTTGGCAAGAAAGTGGAAAGCGAATACCGGCAGCGTTTTGTGCTTTACCGTTGGCCGGAAATCGTCGGTTCTGGCATAGCTGCGCATGTTTTTCCCGTTGGGATTGAAGGAAAGAAGCTGCTGCTCTATGCTTCGGCTCCTGCCTGGCGCAATGAGATCATGCTCATGCAGCTGCCCATTTTGGCGCGTTTCAATACCTTTGCCGGCTATGAAATGGTACAGGAAATGTGCTTTTCCTGGAAAAGGAATACATCTTATGCGCCTCATAAGGAAAAGGGATCGCCTGCAATGGAAGCGGATGGGTTCGAGGAGCAGGAAGCCTCTTATAAGAAAGCCTTTGCCGCAGCGTGCCTTACGCCAGAAGAGCGGGGAAAAGGCCTTTCTCTGTTGAATGAAGTGGAGGATGGGGAGTTGAAGGACAAGCTTCTTCTCCTCTATGAGAAGAAGAAGAGGAGCGATATGGCGCGCCGCGCCTTAGGAGAAACTCCCTGCCCGCATTGCGGCAGGCTCGTGGCAAGGGACGTTTCGTGCGTTTTTTGCCGCCAGTCGGAAAAGAGGGAAAAGCGCCGGATGATCCGTCGTATGCTTTCGGATGTGCCTTGGCTGCGCTACAGTGAGATCAGGGAGCATATTCCCTGCACGCCGGCCATGGTTGCTTCCGAGCGTTCCCGTCTTGTGCAGGACATGGCGCGCCGCATTGCGTTCGGGGACTGGGACAGCCTGGAGGCAAAGACGCTTGTCATGCTGTATCGTTCCCTGCCGCCGGATCAGCTTACACCGCAGATTGTGCGCGGCACGCTTTATGATTTGCGGCGCGAGCTTTCGGAGGCCCCTGTTTTCCGGCCCTTTCCAAAGCGTGCCGCAGTTTTGCGCGGGGAGGGCTAGGCATGTACCTGCATCTTGGCGGCGACTGTTCCGTTGCTTTTGGCAGCATCATTGCGATTTGCGATATAAAGGCGCAGGAGGAGGGGGGAAAATCCTCCGTGGCGCATTTATTGCAGGAGAAGGAGAAGATTCGTGTTTTGGACAAGGAACCGCGTTCCGTCGTCGTTACGGACGATGCGCTTTATTTTTCCGCGATTTCTTCCCTTTCCCTAAAAAGGCGTCTTAAAATGTTCTTCTGATTTTTTGGTATCATACTGTATAGTTTTATATAAGGGCGGCGCACAATGTCCACAAAGTGAACGTTTGTGCGTGTAGTTTATTGGCACATGGATGGAGCGGATAATAGCATGGCAAAAGAGAACGATAAGAAGAATGCACTTGACATGGCTTTGGAGCGCGCCGCGGAAGATGCGGCGGAGAAGGAGCGCGAGGAAGCTGCGGCAAGGTTCGCCGAGGAGATTCGTGATGACGATCTTGATCTGGAGAATGTCGAAATCCATACGGATGCAGACAGCGTCGATGTTACGGCAGTCGAGGGCGACTATGGCGCGGAACAGATTCAGATCTTAGAAGGCCTCGAGGCTGTTCGGAAGCGTCCCGGCATGTATATCGGCAGCACATCGGAGCGCGGTTTGCACCATCTCGTCTATGAAGTTGTGGACAACTCGATCGATGAGGCGCTTGCAGGCTACTGCGACCATATCGATGTGACGATCGAAGCGGACAACAGCATCACCGTTGTTGACAATGGACGCGGCATTCCGGTCGATATGCACGAGAGCGGCAAGCCGGCAGTCGAAGTCGTTTTGACCGTGCTGCATGCCGGCGGCAAGTTCGGCGGCGAGGGATACAAGGTATCGGGAGGCCTGCATGGCGTCGGCGTCTCCGTGGTCAATGCCCTTTCCACTTCGATGGATGTCGAGGTCAAGCGCGACGGCAAGATCCATCGGATTCGCTTTGAACACGGCGCGACGGCAATACCGCTCGAGATTGCCGGAGATACGGAGCAAACGGGTACGCGGGTGCATTTTGTACCGGATCCGGAAATCTTTACCGTGACGCAGTACAGCTTTGATACATTGAAGCACCGTTTGCGTGAGCTCGCTTTCCTGAACCAGGGTATAACGATCACCCTTTTGGACAAGCGCGGCGAAGGACGTGAGGAAAAATATTATTACGAGGGCGGCATACGCTCTTTTGTTGAGCATCTGAACCGCAAGAAAGAAATCATCAACCAGGTGCCGATCTACTTCAATGGCATCAAGGATGATACCGTTGTGGAAATCGCCATGCAGTACAATGACAGCTATATGGAGAATATCTACAGCTTTGTCAACAATATCAACACCGAAGAAGGCGGCACGCATCTTGCGGGCTTCAAGATCGCCCTGACCCGTGCCGCGAATGACTTCGCGCGCAAGCAGGGCATATTGAAGGAAAAGGACGGCAATCTTTCGGGCGAGGACGTGCGTGAAGGCCTGACCTGCGTCATCAGCCTGAAGATTCATGAGCCGCAGTTCGAGGGACAGACAAAGACGAAGCTCGGCAATTCTGAGGTTCGCGGCATCGTCGATTCCATCGTAACGGAAGGGCTCAGCGAGTATTTCGAAGAGAATCCTGCCGTCACGAAGAAGGTCATCGAAAAGGCCATCATGGCCTCGCGTGCGCGCGAAGCTGCACGAAAGGCAAGGGAGCTGACGCGCCGCAAGAACGCGCTGGAGGTTTCGAGCCTGCCCGGAAAGCTTGCGGACTGCTCGATCAAGGATCCGGACCAGGCGGAAATCTACCTCGTCGAGGGCGACAGCGCCGGCGGCTCGGCCAAGCAGGGGCGTGACCGCCGCTTTCAGGCGATTCTTCCCCTGCGCGGCAAGATTTTGAACGTTGAGAAGGCGCGTCTTGACAAGATCTTTGCCAACGCTGAAATCCGCACGATGATCACGGCTTTCGGCACGGGAATCAGCGACGATTTCGATATAGCCAAAAGGCGCTACGGCAAGATCATCATCATGACCGATGCCGATGTCGACGGCTCGCATATCCGCACGCTTCTTCTGACATTCTTCTATCGCTATATGAAGCCGCTGATCGAGCGCGGCCATGTCTATATCGCCCAGCCGCCTCTCTACCTGATTCGCAAGGGAAAGAAGCATTGGTATACCTACAGCGATGACGAGCTTGCGCAGAAGCTCAACGAGGTCGGCAGGGACAATGCGACGGTCCAGCGCTACAAGGGTCTCGGCGAGATGAATCCCGAGCAGCTTTGGGAAACAACGATGGATCCCGAGGGACGCACGATGCTCCAAGTCCGCATGGAGGATGCCGAGGAAGCCGATGAGCTTTTCACCGTCCTCATGGGCGACAAGGTAGAGCCGCGCCGCCAGTTCATCGAGGAACACGCCAAACACGTGCGGAATCTCGATATTTGACGAATAGCCTCGCGATTGTTTTCAATGCTTTGTTAGTTTTATAAAAATGGAATTCATTCCTTCAAAATCATGATATAATGATAAAGAAGGAATGGATTCCATTTTTATTGGGAGAGAACATCATGAAATTGATCGAACGTGCTACCTATATGGATTTCCTGCAGCGCAATCGCGAGCGCCCTATCATCAAGGTGGTTTCGGGCGTGCGCCGCTGCGGCAAATCCACCCTGTTTTCCCTTTACCAACAGTATTTGCTGCAAGACGGCGTATCAGGAGAGCAGATCCATGTCATAAACTTTGAAGATCTGGCTTTTGAAGAATTGCAGGAATATCACGCCTTGTACGACTATGTATGCGAACGGCTTGTGACTGGAAAGTGGAACTACGTCTTTCTCGATGAGGTTCAGCATGTGCCGCACTTTGAAAAAGCGGTGGACAGCCTCTTCATCAAGGAAAATGTCGATTTGTACATCACGGGATCGAATGCTTATTTTATGTCGGGTGAACTCGCCACTTTACTTTCCGGCCGCTATGTGGAGCTTCGCATGCTTCCCTTGTCTTTTCGGGAATTTTGCAGCCGCGATGATCTGCGGGAAAAATTCAGTCTGTCGGAACTCTATGAAAAGTATACGAGGGAGAGTTCTTTTCCCTATGCCATGCAGCTTGAAGGACGGGAAAAGGATGTCCATGAGTATCTGCAGGGAATCTACAGCACGATTCTTTTGAAAGACGTTGTGGCACGCCTGCGCATTGCTGACGCCAAGATGCTCGAAAGCGTCACGAAGTACATCTTTCTCCATGTCGGCAGCCTTCTTTCGCCGAAAAAGATCGCCGATTCCATGACGAGTGCGGGGCGAAAGATTGACGGAAAGACCGTGGAGCGATATTTGCAGGGTCTGCAGGATGGCCTGCTCGTTTATCAGGCGGATCGCTTCCAACTCGTTGGCAAGGAAGTCCTGCGCATCAATCCGAAATACTATGTGGTCGACGCCGCCATGCGCTTCTTCCTCATTGGCAGAAAGGGGCAGGATACGGGTCATGTGCTGGAAAACATCGTTTATCTGGAGCTTCTCAGGCGAGGCTATGAGGTTTATGTCGGCGCCCTGCCAGGCGGCGAAGTCGACTTTGTGGCGCAGGATGAAAGCGGGCAGTCCTATTATCAGGTGTCCGAATCGACGCAGCAGCCCGAGGTTCTGGCACGCGAGCTGAAGTCCCTGCAAGCCTTGAAGGACAACTATCCGAAATATCTGCTGACCTTCGATGAAGTAAATGCGACAGCCGATTACGGCGGCATAAAGAAGAGGAACGTCCTGCGCTGGCTCCTGGGTGAGGAATGAATTTTGCCGCAAACTTCACATAAAACGGCGGAATATCATTCATCAGTGATTCTTAAAATCTTTTCGCAAAAGCCGTAAGAATTCTGCGGCAGAGTAGGAAGGGGCATTGCACGAGGAAATTTTTCCTCATGCAATGCCCCTTTTTACACGTAAGAGAGATTCAATTTCTGCTAACCCAATTTTTCCATTTGCTGTAAGGTGGAGCAGAAGCCTGTTCTGCTAGTTTTCGATTTTTCGCATGTTTCGCGCTTCCTGCACTTTTTCTGCAAGGGCGTCCAACGGTGTTCCGGCGGCGGATTCGACAGCGGCGAGGACGGCGCCCTCTACGAGAGGGGCGTCGATCAGCTTGATTTGACGGTCTTCCATATCTTCAAGCACCATTTCCGCCGTCATGACGGCGCTTCCCATGTCCATGAGGACGGCGACGCCGTCGTCTGTATAGACGGCGTCAATGGCGGCAGAAATCTTTTCATAGCTTGTGCCCAGGCCGCCGTCTTCCGTGCCTCCGGCAGCGGCCGCCTTTACGTCGTGCGCCATCATGCGCATGAGTTCCGTGACGCCTTCGGCAAGTTTTTCGCTGTGGGATACGATGACGATACCGAACATGATCTTCCTCCTGTTTTAGAGCGTATTTGCTATGGCCAGCAGGATGAGGGAGGAGGAAACAGCGCCGGGATCCCTGTGCCCGAGGCTGCGCTCTCCGAGATAGCTCGCGCGTCCTTTGGTGGCGATGATGTCCTTCGTGGACTCAGAGCCTTTCCGGGCGGCGTCTGCGGCAGCAGAAACGGCTTCTTTGAGGCTTTTTCCTCCTTCGACTGCTTCCTCCATGGCGCGTTCAGCCGGGCAGAGAGCGTCGAGCATGGTTTTTTCGCCTTCCGTTGCTTTGCCGCGCATTTTGACGCCGGCAACGGCAGAGGAAAAAGAGGCGAGAAAATCTGCGGCATTGATTTCCATCTTGCCCTTGAGGGCGTCGCCCGCTTTCATGAAGAAGGTGCCGTAAAGGGGACCTGAGGCGCCGCCGACGTTTGAGACGAGCGCCATGCCGACGCCCTTTAGGACAGCGCCGCAGTCCTTTTCAGCGAGGTTTGGCAGTTTTTCCAGTACAGCCTTGAAACCGCGCGCCATATTGATGCCATGGTCGCCGTCGCCAATCGCGTTGTCGAGGTCGGTCAGCAGCTCTTTTTCTGCCTCGATTTCCTTCGCTATTGCTTTGATGACGTCAAACAGTTTTTCCCTGTCCATATAATATATCCCTCATTTCTTCCATGCCAGCGTATCGGCTTTTGCCTCATAGAGACGCTTCATCTCGTCGTCGAGGCGCAGAAGCGTCAGGGAAAAGCCTGCCATCTCGATGGAAGTCATATAGTTTCCGACTTGTGTGTCGTAAATCTTCACGCCCTTCTCTTTCAGATAATCCTGCACGAAGTTGTTGATGATGTAAAGTTCCATCAATGGCGTAGCGCCCATGCCGTTGACCAGCAGGATGACTTCCTTGCCGCTGCAGTCGATATCGGCGAGAATGGTATCGAGCAGCTTCTGTGCGATCTGGTTGGCCGTGCTCAGCTTTTCGCGGTGCGTTCCCGGCTCGCCGTGGATGCCGATGCCGATTTCCATCTCGTCGTCTGCCAGCGTGAAGCCGGGTTTTCCGGCAGCCGGTACGGTGCAGGGGGTGATTGCCATGCCCATGGAGCGTACATTTTTGATGACATTTTCAGCAACGGCTTTGACTTCGGCGAGGGATGCGCCTTCCTCAGCTTTCGCGCCTGCAATCTTGTGGACGAGGACGGTTCCTGCGACGCCGCGTCTCCCCGTTGTATAGAGGCTGTCCTTGACGGCCACGTCATCGTTGACGACGACATAATCGGCTTCGATATCCTCTTCCTTTGCCATATCGATGGCCATTTCAAAGTTCAGGACGTCGCCTGTGTAGTTTTTTACGATGCAAAGGACGCCGTTTTTGGTAGCGACGGCTTTGATGCCCTCGTAAATCTGGTCGGGAGGCGGTGAGGAAAATACGGCGCCTGCCACAGCGCAGTCGAGCATTCCCGTGCCGACATAGCCTCCATGTGCCGGCTCGTGCCCGCTGCCGCCGCCGGAAACGAGAGCGACATGATCCTTTTTCTTCTGGGCGCGTACGACGATGTTTCCTTCTGCAAGCTTTTGCAGTTTTTCCGGTGCGGCCTTGACAAGGCCTTCGATCATTTCTCTTTCTACATCATCCAGTTTGTTGATGAGCTTTTTCATGAACATGACCACCTTTCTTTTCGCGTTACGCTGAACATAGATCCTCACGCCTTACAGCGCTGCCTCTCTTCTTTGAGAAAATACCGATTCGTTTTGCAGCTATTGCGGCGCGTATTTAATCGGCTTTTTCAAAAAGACTTGAGAGATCGAGGGACAAAAATCCCTCGAGAAGTTTTGCCGCTTCGGCTTTTATGGCGGCAGCACCGCCTTTTTCCCTGCTTTCAATATTGAGCGGCATATTCGGGTCGTGCAGGGATACTCTGAGAAGCGCCCAACCGTTTGGGAAGACGAGGCGGACGCCTTCATACGAAGGAGCAGCAATTTTGATGCCATTCTCTTTGGCTCGCGTTTCAAAGGAAGCGAGAACCTTTTCCCCATAAGCTTTTGCATCCGGCTCGTTCATGATCTTGATGCGGTATTCGCGGCTTTCTGCCGGATGGCCGAGTTTTTCTATGAGAGAGGAGAGGGACTGTCCCCGGCGTTTCGCTTCGGCGGCGGCAATGAGGAGCTTCACGGCGAGATAGGCGCCGTCGTCGAGGTAATAATTTTCCGAAAGCGCGCCGTGGCCCGAAGTCTCGATTGCCAAAGGGGAAACCGTGCCGGCTTCGTTGAGGCGGATGCACTCGTTGATGACATTCTTGTAGCCGCGCTTGAAGCGATGATGCTTGAGGCCGAGTTCTTTTTCCAGGAAAATGCTGAGTTCGTCGGAAGTGACAGAGTCCGTGACGATCGTGCTCTGGGGATAGGCAGGCGCAAGAATCGCCGCCATCATGGCTATGAGGGAATTTCGGCTGACATCCTCTCCCGTCGGCAGCACCGCGCTCATGCGATCGACATCGGTATCAAAGATCAGGCCGAGGTCAGCTTGATTCTCGAGCACGGCTTCTTTAATGGAGGCCATGGCCTGTTTGTTCTCCGGATTCGGGATGTGATGGGGGAACATGCCGTCCGGCTCGAGATAACGGCTTCCTGCGGTATTCGCACCGAGCGGTTCGAGAACCTTTGCGGCAAAGAATCCTCCTGCACCGTTTCCGGCATCGACGACGATGCGCATCCCCTCGAAGGGGCGGTCGGCTCCGCCAAGTCCGGCGCGAATCTTTTCCTGCAGATGCCGCGCATAGCGGGAGATGAGATCGAAGCTTTCGGCTTTTTTTCCATGGGCTTCAAGCACAGGATTTCTGGCGGCATTCTTGAGGACTTCCTTGATGTCGGAAGATTCCAGGCCGCCGTCCTTGGTGAAAAATTTCATGCCGTTGCGGTTGTATGGCAGATGGCTCGCCGTGATCATGATGGAACCGTCTGCCTTTGATTCGTCAAAAAGGATGGACATGAACATGGCCGGCGTCGAGGCGAGCCCGCAGTCGAGCGCCTTTGCACCGCGCGCCAGCAGAGCCTGGAAAATAGCGTTTTTCAGGTCTTTTGCTGAAATCCGCGAGTCATGCCCGACGGCGATTTTGAGCTCCTGCGCTTTCTTGCCGCATTTCTTCGTGAGAAAATCTACGAAGCCGGAAGCGATGCGGTTTACGGCCTCAGCCGTGAGGTTCACGGGCTCGTCTGCAACACCGGCAACAGCTATGCCGCGCACGTCGCTGCCGTTTTGCAGTTTCATCAGTTGTTTTTCTGCTATCATAACGATGCCTCCTTCATCAATCCGTGCCGAAAAACTCCTGCTCCGCTGCGATGCAGAGCGCATGGTATATGGGCAGATGAAGTTCCTGGATGCGATATGTCTCGCGTTCGGGCACGGCGAGCAATATATCCGCCAAGGCGCGGAGGCGGCCGCCGCCTTTTCCCGTCAAGGCGATGACAGGGAGGCGGAAGGCGCGCGCGGCCTGGGCTGCATAGAGCACGTTCTGTGAATTGCCGGAAGTGCTGATGGCGAGGAGGATATCGCCCTTTTTTCCGAGCCCGTAGACTTGCTGTGCAAAGACGAGATCGGCTGCCTGGTCGTTGGCGAAAGCCGTGCCGAGTGCGATCTGGTTGACAAGCGAGATAGAGGGCAAGGCTTCCTGCAGGTTTTCCGTCAAATATTCGGCGTCTTCCGGGCAGGTATCGAAGAAGCGTTTCTTTGCCTCTTCGCTCAAGCGGCGCGGCAGAAGAAAGCCTTTCATGAGTTCGCCGGTGATATGCTCTGCGTCTGCGGCGCTGCCGCCGTTGCCGCAGACAAGAAGCTTGCCCCCCGCATGATAAGCGTCTATGATCGCCCGGGCGGCAGCCTTCAAAGGCTCTTCCAAAGGGGCAAGTGCTTCATATCGTTCGATCAATTTGTCGATGGCGGCCAGGGAAGATGCTTTTGCCATGTGTTTTCCTCTTCTCTTTTCGGGTATGTAAGAGCGGCGCACATTATCCACAAAGTGGATATTTATGTGTGTAATTTACGGACGTTCAGTCCCTGTGGAAACGTCGTTTGAGCAGCCAGCCGGCGAATAGAACGGCGAGGACGCCGGCGATGATCATAGCCTGCGTGTGGTCGTCGGCATCTGCCGCGCTTTGCTCTCCGTCCTTGTCTGCAGCTGCCTTTTGGTATTTCTTCGTCGGAGTAGGGCATTGCGCCGCATGGACTGTGGTTGGTCCAAATGCGGCGAGATCTCCGTCCTGTGCGTATGGGACGGCAGGAGCTGAGACAACAGCGAAAGTGCCGAGCAGCAGAGCAATAAGGCTTTTCTTTAAAATTTTTTTTCTTTGTTTCATGGGGGAATGCTCCTCTAGGATTTTTCAGATTTCTTCGCACCGTTTGCCGCCTCATGGAGTGCGGAACAAATGCGGCTCGCTTGTTTGCGCATATATCAAAGATAGGAGCTACGCCCACGGCAAAGCTCCTATCGTCAGGGCAACCACGTTTTTTCTGTTGGTGCAGGCTTGGCTGCAGCAACAATACGGCGGGCTGAAAGTATCAGCTCTTCCTCAGGATTTTCGCTGCTCTTTCCCATAGTCGAGCACATTCTGCAAGGTACGGACCATATGGAGATGCGTCTCGTAATCGAGATCGTTCGCATCGTAGAGCATACGTTTTTTCAGAGCGTCGATTTGCCGCTGCAGCTTTTGCCGCGTCTCTTCGGGGAGACTCATACTTCCCTGCCGTTCTTTTCCAGCAGCATTTGTTGCTGGGCACGGCTGTCCCAGCCTTCTTCCTGCATTTTTTCGGGCGCAGGAGAAAGCCTGTCCAGGATTTCCTGAGTCTCAAGATCCATCTCGTTGAAATCCTCTTTATTCATTTTGACCAGCCACCTTTACTATAATAATTTTACCATGAAAACCCAAGAAATCAAGCCCGAAGGGCGCAGATTGATTGGCAGTTTTCATGTAAGGGCGGCGCATAATTTCCACAGAGTGGATGTTTGTGCGTGTAGCTTAGTGTGAAGCTCCGAGAAGTCAAGCCGAAGGTGCAGGCGAATTGAAGGTCAAATTCAGCTCAAAAATATTTCAGAAAATCTTGACAAGTCAAAGGATTCGTTCTATAATGGAGACAAGAAAAGGGAGCAAGAAAGACTTGGCGGATGAAGTGCCAAGAATGTTCTGGTTCAGTGTTCGGTTGATTGCTGTTATGGCCCGTGGGGGGAAGAAAGGAGGAGAATCCGATGGGGCTGTAAGTCTCGGAAGGAAATCGGATGAAAAGTGAATGAATAATGAATCGTGCCTGAAAGAATGACCGCCGCTCGAAAGAGCGGCGGTCATTCTTTCAGGCGTCATCGATACGCCCCTTCTATTTTATCAATTCCCCGAGGTTTTTCATGATCTTCACATGGGGCAGTGCCTCAAAGTCCTTGCGTTCCGTTGTGCCGGTCAGGACGGCGGCGAAAGGCACGCCTGCAGCCCGGGCGGCTTCGGCGTCGACGGTGTTGTCACCCGTGTAGAGGACTTCCTTTTTTATTGCGCCAAAGCGGCGGCAGGCGGCGAGAATTCCTTCAGGGGAAGGTTTCAGGGTCTTTACATCTTCGCAGCCGATGACGAAATCGATCAGGTCTTCGACGCCGTCGAGCAGGAATTTTTCCATGATGCGGCGGCGCGTTTTTGTCGAGATGATGGCGCTTTTGGCTCCGGCGGCGCGAATGGCGCGAAGAAGCGGCAGCGTCTCGGGATAGAAGTGTGTGTTCGGCGTCATATTCTTGTCGGCTTCTTTGCGGTAGAAAGACAGAAAATTCTCGACCGCCGCCGTCTCCTGCAGTCCTGTCAGGCGGCAGATCGCTTCTTCCATCGGCAGTCCGATGGTCTTTCGTATCGCCTCGTCCGGCACGTCGTCATAGCTGAAATGGGCCAGTGTCGTATGAAAGCAGCCGGTGATCCCTTTTTCGGAGTTCGCAAGCGTGTAGTCAAAATCAAAAAGATAATAACGGTATTCCATGTTTTCACCTCGGGAAAAGATTGGCCTCGGCCTCCCTTATCGTACCACAGGATATCTTTTTTTCAAGAGCGGCGTGTGATTTCTCTTTTGGCTTCGGTTTTGCCGCCGAATTTTCAACACTTGCCCGGGTTTCTGTAAGGGCGGCACACAATATCCACAAAGTGGACGTTTGTGCGTGCAGCTTAGCTTCGCTTTGGTGGCGTACAAGAAAGATTTATGGTAAGATAAGCCATTGCAATGAGATTTCGTGTGATTGAGGTAGGAGGATATGACAAAGTTCATCTTTGATTTGGATGGGACATTGACGAAGGAGGAAACGCTGCCGCTGATTGCGAAGGCTTTTGGCGTGGAAGAAGAGATTGCCGAGCTTACGGAGCGGACGGTCATGGGACAGATTCCGTTTGTTGATTCGTTTGTCCACAGGGTTTCTCTCTTGGGGAAGCTTCCTGTGGATAAGATCGGCGATCTTCTGGCGCATGCAGGGCTTCATGAGGGGCTTGTCGATTTTATCCAAAGGCATAGGGAGCAGTGCTGCATCGCTACGGGAAACCTCTCCTGCTGGGCGGCAAAGCTCATCGAAAGGATTGGCTGCACGGCTTACTGCTCGGAGGGAGAAGTTGCAAACAACCAAGTCGTTGGGATTACGGCAATCTTGAAGAAAGAAGAGATCGTCGCACGGTACCAAGAGGCAGGCTGGCGCGTCGTATTTATCGGCGATGGGGACAACGATGTGGAAGCCATGCGTCTTGCCGATATTGCCGTCGCTGCCGGCTTGACGCACAAACCTTCCCCAGGCGTCGTTTCTGTGGCGGATGAGATGATCATGGAGGAAAGGGCGTTATGCAGCAGGCTGGAACATTTTTTGCAGGATCCGGGGAAATGACTCATGGTACGGGAGAATATCTTTATTTTTAACGTAACGTCGACTTTCATGGATGCAATAACTTCAAGTCGAAATTTTTCATCAAGGAGTACGTTATGGACGATAAAAGCAAATTGAGCCGACGCGGTTTTTTGAAGCTGGCAGGCGGCGTCCTGGTTTTGGCAGGCGGCGGCATTTGGGTGAGCAGGACGGATCTGTTCCATCGCACGGCGCGGGGAATCGATCGGCTTGCGAATCCGCAGAAGATCGAGGCCGAATATATTCGGCAGATCATCACGCAGGATGCGGCGCAGTCGCGTACTATCATGTGGCAGTCGGAGCGAGTGCAGAGCGCGGCTGCTGTCGAGGTGCGCCTGAAGGATGCGGCAGGCGAGGCGCAGCGTGCCGTTGCGACGAATGAGGATTTCGCGGACGACGGGCGTGCGGTCGTGCTGCATACGGCAGAGATTTCCGGCCTTGAGCCGGGCAAGAGCTATGAGTATCGCTTGACAAACGGGGAGGAATCAAGCGAGTGGCTGCCGCTTGCGGCGCCCGGCGGCGGCGGTTTCAAGGCGCTGATTTTTCCGGATTCCCAGTCCAATGACTATGCAGGATGGAAGGATTTGGCGCAGGATGCGTGGAAACGCAATCCCGAGGCCGCTTTCTTCGTCAATATGGGCGATCTGGTCGACAATGGGGAGGATCATACGCAATGGGATGCCTGGCTCGATGCTGTCGGCGGTATGATCGAGAAAATTCCTTTTGCGCCCGTCATGGGCAACCATGAAACATACGACAGAAACTGGAAGGTTCGCCTGCCCGAGGCTTATTTGCAGGAATTCGCCGTACCCGACAACGGCAGTGAGAAGTTTCCCCGCTATTATTATTCCTTCGACTATGGCCCCTGTCATTTCACGGTGCTCAATACGCAGCAGGATGAGACGGCGGATTTCAAGGACGGTCTGATGGAGGAACAGCTGGAATGGCTGCGCGAGGATATGGAAAAAAGCCGCAAGAAATGGAAGATCGCGCTTCTCCATAAGGATGTGCTGCAATACCGCATCCACAATCGTCCCGAGCGCAAGGAAGGCATTTCCGATATCGGTGAAACCTTCATGCCGCTCTTCGATGAGCTGGGCGTCGATCTCGTGTTCACCGCGCATCTTCATACCTACCGCAATCGCGGTCATATCAAATCTTTCAGAGCCTCTGAAACGGGGCCTGTATATATCCTCACCGGCGTTGCCGGCAATGTCCGCTATCCCAATCTCTGGGTCGATCATGCTCTCGACAAGAAAGTTGCTCCTCAGCCGGAAACCGACAATTATCTCGTCCTGGAGGCCGGCAAGAAAGCTCTCGTCATCGATTGCTTCCTGCCCGACGGCAGTTTGATCGACCACATGCGAATCGAAAAATAAGTGATTTTTGCGCCGTGTTCTTTCTGAAAACGATGCAGGAAATTTCGCTTGACGAAAATCATGGGGCTTATTATCATTAGAGAAGTAAATTCAGCGGGTGCATGTTCAGACGGACAGCCTTGACACCGCATAAACGGAAAAGGCCTGCCGTTTGTGCGGCAAAGCGCTGCTTTTTGGCTTTGCTGCACGGGTCCCGCCTTCCTGGTACAAACGATGGGGCTGCTGTGTTGCAGCCTAATTTCATAGATAAAGGATGCGTTTTTCATGCGGTTTTCCACGGGTGAGAAGAACGAAGGCGTACGGTATCTTTCGTGGGCTTTCGTTTATTATTTTGCGCTTGTTTCTTTTTATATCAACATCGGCGAGGACATGTCGCCAGGCAATTATATTCCCTGGCTTCTGCCGGTTATCGGAGCGCTTGTGCTCTTCCAGTATGGGGCGCGCAGCCGGCTGTTTTCTCTGAACCATTTGCCGCATCTGCTGACGGGCGTCGCCTGGTGCGTGATGTTCCCTCTCCTTTACTCGTGGTCGTATACTACGCCCTGGTATGTGTCTCTGATCCGGCTCGATTTCCTTTGCGGCACGGGAATCTTTCTCCTTTTGGCATCGCTTCAGACGCTTGCTTTTCTGCCGCAGAAACTTACGAAGCTTTGGGCCGCATTTTTCGCCGTGCTCGATTTCGTCTGCCTGGCGATACCATTTGCACAGGCGGTTTACTTCGGCATTTATGGGCATTGCCTGACGCCGGCGACATTGATGGCGCTCTATCTGACGAATCCTGAGGAGAGCATCGATTTCCTGCAGGCCATGCTGGGAATCCCTGTGCTGGCTTTGATTTTTCTCGCGTTCGCCTGCCTCCTCTGGCTCGCTTACCGCAGCAATATGCGGCAGGCGCGTCATATCGCGGGCGAATCTTTGACGCGTGCGAAAAAGTGGGCGCTGGCGCTCCTTTCCCTGACGCTCTTGATCTACATCCCGTTTTTCGTATTTCCGGAAACGTCCATCCTTTTGAGTTGGAAAGAAGTTTCGAAATATGTGTCCGAGACGCAGGAATACAGTACATATCACGAGGGGAACTTCGCAGACCTGAAACTCGATGCACCGGAAGCTACACTCGCCCAAAAGGCGCCGGGTACGGTCATCGTCGTGATCGGCGAGTCTGCCTCGCGTACCTTCATGAAAGCCTATACGCCAAGCTTCCCCTACGATGATACGCCTTGGCTTTCCCAATGCATGGAGGATCCCGACTTCGTCGTTTTCCGCCATGCCTATTCCTGCTGGACGCAGACGGTTCCCGTCCTGCAGCGCGCTCTGACAGAGCAGAGCCAGTACAACGGGCAGGAATTCTTCCATTCGACTTCCATCATCGATGTGGCGAAGAAGGCCGGCTACGAGACGTATTGGTTCAGCAACCAGGGGCGCTACGGCGAATACGACAGCGCGATAACGCTTGTGGCCAAGACGGCGGATCATGCGGAATGGGTCGATGATTCCTACCTCTTCACGGAAAAGTACGACGAGAACCTTCTGAAGTACCTGGAAGGAGTGGATGGGCAGAAGAACAATTTCATCGTGCTCCACATCATGGGCAGCCATATCTACTACAACAACCGTTATCCGCCTTCTTTCAACCGCTGGGTCAATGCGGCGGGGGGCGCGGCGACGAATGCTGAATCGTATGCGAACAGCATCCTCTATACGGACGACAATTTGCGCCGCATCTTCGAGTATGCGAAGGAGCATCTGAATTTGCAGGCGATGGTCTACTTCTCCGATCACGGCGAAGACCTGGAGATCTCGCATAACCCGGACGTATTTAATTTCCATATGGTTCGCATTCCGATGTTTATTTACATGTCGCCTGCCTATCGGAAGGCGCTGCCGGATGCGGCGAAAGCCCTGCAGAGCCATGAGGAACAATACTTCACGAACGATTTGCTGTATGATACCGTTTCGGGTCTTTTGGGGGCGAAATCGAACCGTTACGAGGCGGGGCAGGACTTCTCCTCCTCGGACTACCGCTTCACGCGCGAAACCTTGACGACGATGTTCGGGCAGCATCCGCTGACAGAGGACGAGGGAGAGAACGGGCCATGATTTTCTTCTCCATGCTGCTTCTAGGCACACTGATCGGCTTTGTCGGAGCAGGCGGCGCCGGTGTCGTCATCACGCTTTTGACCGTGGGCTTCGGCGTGCCGATCCATACGGCATTGGCCGTTGCTCTGGCCTCGATGGTTTTTACGACGCTTTCCGGCACGATCAGCCATTTCCGTGAGCATGAGGTCGTTGTCAGGACAGGAGCTGTCATGGGGGCGAGCGGTGCGCTCGGCGCTTTTCTCGGGGCGGAGGTGTCGAACATCCTTCCGTCGAAGGAACTCGGCTTTATGACGGCCCTGATGATCCTCTTGTCGGCATTGATCTTATATGTAAAGATTTATCATCCCCAGTTTCTCGACCGCCATTTCCATGTACGGGCTGAAATGCTTGCGGGAAAGCGGCTCATCCTCTACGGCGTTTCGCTCGGCATCTTCAATGGATTCTTGTCGGGTGCTTTCGGTATAGGGGCGGCGGCCTTCATCCAGCTGACACTGCTCTGCGTCTTCGGCGTGCCGCTGCTGCAGTCGATCGGCACCTGCATGATGGTCATTCTGCCGATATCGGCAGCAGGCGGCCTCGGCTATTTGCTCAACGGGCGGCTCGATCCCAACATCTTTGTGCAGACGCTTCTCGGCTTGATGATGGGTGCGTTTTTCGGTGCAAAATGCACCCATCTCGCGCCTCGGCCAATTCTGAAAGCGGCCATTGTCGCCATGCCGGCCGTCGGCGGCGTCATCATGATGATTTGGCATTGAACTCGCATCCTAGACCGTTCCTCCCTGTTCCTTCCTGCGCTTTCGAGGATATATGTTCCGCCGTCACGCGAAGCGGTATGAGTTGCTTTGCGCCCGTTTTCCGCGCTCGGTCTGGCTGAAATTTTTTGGTGTCATTTCCATATAAAAAGGCAGTTTTCCTTTATTTTCCCTGTAAACAGTAGACGTGGGAAAAAAGTCGTGTTATAATAGCAGCGGAGGCGAGGTAAATGAGCAAGAGAAAAGTCCTGCAGCAGTTGGCAGAGGCTGAAATAGAGGATGTCGACGAAGGCGTCCGGAGCATAAGCGAGGGTCTTGCGAGCAGTGAGCAGCGCCTCAACGATATCGATAAAAAACTCGCAGAGTTTGATGAGCATTTCGCAGAACTCGATCGTCGATTTGCCGATCTCAATGCGAGATTCGAAGCATTCAACGCGCGCTATGAAGAGACAAGCGGGCAGCTTGCGGATCTCGAACAGGAGACGCAGGAGGCGCATCGCATGACGCGTCATTTGAAGCGCGGTACGGCCTATATCAACGCGCGTCTGGAGGCGCTGGAAATGACGGCCATGGCGGCTGATCTGATAACGAAAGGTGCGGTCGGCGCACCGGATCGATCCGTGGCGCTCCTTTCGCTGGAGAAAAAAAATATTCATTGAGTTTCATAAGAGCATGGTTTTAAGGCTGCTGAAAAGCAGCCTTTTTTCTGCCCGCCAATCTATGGTACAGCTCGCCGCCCGGCATAAAATGTCCGATCCCTCTGTGTTTCGGCTGGAATTTTTTCGATGGCTCGCGCATCATGCGATATAAGTGCATGACGTGCGGGCCATTTTTTATTTCCTTGGGACAATAAGTGCATTTAAGAAGAAAGACGATGATTCGATATAAGAAGCGAAAGGTTTTATCTGGAAGATTGCCTGCCAGGGAGGGAAGGGGCAATTTTGCTTGAAACGGCCGGACGGAAAGGCAAGGAGGCAGATGAAGATGAAAATTCATGCGAATGATCATGGTGCGATTGGGACGAAGAGTATAACGGCACAGAAGGCACAGGCCGTGAACCGTGCAGGGGACGGGAAATCCGCGGCGGCATCCTTACAGGATGGCGGTTCGGTAAAAAGAGAATCGACGTCCTTCCAGTCGCTCGCGCATGAGGTTTCCATCAGCGATGAGGGGAGAAAGCTTGCAGCGGCAAATCAAGCGCCTGCTCAGAAGGTGGAAACGTGGGAAATGGCTTCGGTTGAGCCGCTCGAAGATATTATGTATCGTGATTTTTATTCGGATTATGAACGCGCTTCTTTACCCAGAACGATGCGCGATTTAGAAGAGGGCATCCGAGGTATTTTGCAGCTGAGCAGTAAAGATCCTAATGTGGCAGTCAGCCTCATTCGTGTGAATGTGATCCGACAGCTCAATGCCTACGGGCATCATCAAAAGGCTTTGGGGCATACCTTGTTGGGCGATCCGTATTTGAACAGCATTCTTGACCGCTTTAGAGCGCTGGATCCCAAATGTGAAAATCCCCTGGTGAACAAGCTTCGCTCCCTTATAGGAAATACAATGATCGGTAAGGATAATGATTTTCTTACACAAGAAGAACACGATGGACTTATAAAAGAATGCCGCGACTATCTCGGCATGAAACCTGACACACTGAGCACCATGCCAAAGAAAGCGGGCAGATATTTTAATGAAAAGACAGCGGCATACGGCTTCTTCCAAGAGATGAGCCGCAAGGCGAAGCATATGGAAGAGCTGATCGCTGCGATGCTGGAGCCGGAGGCAAAGGAGAAAAAGGACGAAAAAGCGGAGAATCCTACAGACCTCTTGCAGATCATCGGCGAGAAGAAGAGCGGTCTTGATGACGGCATGAAGGCGTACAGGGAGAGCCTGCGCACACTGCATCGTATCGCAGAAGATAAGGGTGAAGGCGAAGACGGCAGGCTTTCCGAGAAAGAAAAATTGGAAGAGAAAAAGAAACTGATTCCGAGCGTTACAGGCTACGATTGGGAGCGCATCTCGGAACAATATCTAAAGGAAAATCCCGAACTAGCCGCCATTTTTTCCGATAACGGTATGCGGTGAAAAGGAGAATCCCGCTGGAAAATCTGCGCTAATCTGATGGACTTCATTTTATCAGCGCTTCCATAAGAAAAGGTTTTGACCGGAAGTTTGCTGCCGGGGAGGGAAATGGCATGAGTTGTTTCGATGTAGGGGCATGGAAAAGAGCGTATACACGGGTTCGCTGGTCTTGCGACATGCAGACGGGAAAAACCTCGTACTGGGTCGCGGACGACCCGCGGCTGCGTGCCAGCGTGCGTTCGACGCAGCAGGAAACGCCTGCCTGCAGCGTGGAGCTTGGCTGGGACAAGCTTTATGATACATTCGATGATGCCCTTGCCGTTGCCAACCGCGTTTATGGTCAGGCACAGCAGACATATTACCGCACGGCTTTGGCGGATAACTATATCTTCGATGAATCGTATGTTTGTCATCGTTCGTTTGCTCACTATGCCGGACATGATGAGTATGCGAAGAATCTTTTCTATGCGCGGGAATTCTGGGATGGTTTTCAGCTTTCAGGCGCCTACAGCAAGATGATGGGACAAGGCGGCACGAAAAACCAGAAGGATGTCGACGAGCTGATGGCAGCGGCAGAGGCGTATCGCTGGGAGAAAGCCTATCGGAAATTCGATGTCTACGATGAGGATATGTTTGAATTTGCCGATAAGATGCGTCGGGATACGGGCGTCGCGGTTACAACGCGTGGAGGCGACGGCAGTCTGGCGATTTATCGCTATTTTGGCGACAGGCTTTGCTCAATGGGAAATACCACATTCCAGTTTATGGCGAAGCATAAGGAATATATTGGCATCTGGGAAGATGCCGTCCGTGGGAAATATGCGACGTTTGATGAACTGCACGAAGCTGTGCTGCAGACGGGGGATCAGCGATTGGAAGCCGATTGGCAGGTGATGATGCGCGGCACAAAAGGAGGGCTGATTGATTCTGTAGGGCATAGAACATGGCTTTATAGCACAGTGGGGCAGCCTCCCAGCGTAAGTGCGAGCAAAGATGGTTATGATTCCTTGGAAGAGGGTAAGACAGCACTCGATTTCTGGAATGAATTCCGTTATGATCGCGGTTTGAGCGACACATACGAGAATCATCGCTCGGTGAAGGATTACTTTTGGGAGAATGGTTTCCAGTGGATAAGGGATCGCAGACTGAGTGAATTTACTGACGAGCTGTTCTATAAGAGTGATGCGGAACTCCCGTATCTGACGGGAGCCAATGAACGGAGCGGCAGAAGTTATTTTGATGCGCAGATCGATATCCTGCGTGATCGCATCCAAGGACTGCGCCGCAAACTTGCTGCAGCTAAGAACGGAACTGCGATCAACGGGGGAGATACGAAGACCGAGGCGGAGTACAAGAATCAGATCGCTGCTTTGGAGACACAGATCGCCACGATCAAAAAGCAGCAGGAATTGGAGCAGAAATATAAGCAGTATAGATGAAGCGCATCGTTGCTGCGGGCGGTTTTTTATTCCTTGGGGGAAATAAGAGTATTTAAGAAGCACGGATAAATTCAGTCACCCATCTTCACATATTTGGGCGGTCTCATTTTGTCCGTGCTTCCTTAAAGAAGATGATTCGATATAAGAAGCGAAAGGTTTTATCTGGAAGATTGCCTGCCAGGGAGGGAAGGGGCATGAAAATTTATGGCAGCAGCGATGTATCGGCGGGGATGAGGAAAAGCTTGCTGGAGGATCGTTGGGCTATTGGAAATGAAAAGCATGAAACTTCAGCCATTCCTCTGCAAAACAATATAAACAATGCGAGTGGGTGGAAAAGTTCTGTCATGCCTCCTGCTTATCGCATATCTGTCAGCGAGCAGGGCAAGAGCCTCGCAGCTTTGCCGCCGCAAAACGACGGAGAGGTTGCCGCGCAGAACTCTACAGTGCAGCAGCGTGCAGAGCAGAGGAACATGTCCGGTGTCAAGCCGTTTCGGCCGATTCGGGCAGAGGATCTTGATTGGGCGACCGAATATGAGCGGGCTTCCTTGGCGGAAACCATGGAAGGCATCGAGGGAGGCATCGGTTCGATTTTGAGAAATGCCGCAAAAAATCCTCTCGCAGTCGGCGCTGACATCCAAATGTATCTCGTGCGCCAGCTCAATGCTTACGGTCATCATCAAAAGGCTTTAGGGCATACCTTGGCGAACGATCCATATCTAAACAGCGTTCTTGACCGCCTGGGTGCGCTTGATCCCAATGGCGAAAATCCTCTGGTGAACGAGATTCGCTCCCTCGTCGGCATGACGATGCGCGGCAAGGATATCGAGCTTTTTGAAAAAGATGGACGCAGGGATCTGGTTCGGACATATTGCGCTTATCTCGGCATCAAGATAGGTGATGCGCTGAAGGTTAAGGATGAAGCGGGCAGATATTTCAATGAAAAGACAGCGGCATACGGCTTTTTCCAGGAGATGAGCCGTAAGGCGAAGCATATGGAAGAGCTGATTGCCGCCATGCTGGAGCCGGAGGCAAAGGAGAAAAAGGACGAAAAAGCGGAGAATCCTGCAGACCTCTCGCAGATCATCGCCGAGAAGAAGAGCGGTCTTGAGGACGGCATGAAGGCATACAGAGAGAGCCTGCGCCTCCAGCGTCGTATCGCAGAAGATAAGGGTGAAGGCGAAGACGGCAGGCTTTCCGAGAAAGAAAAATTGGAAGAGAAAAAGAAACTGATTCCGAGCGTTACAGGCTACGATTGGGAGCGCATCTCGGAACAATATCTAAAGGAAAATCCCGAACTAGCCGCCATTTTTTCCGATAACGGTATGCGGTGAAAAAGAGAATAGAAGCATGGTCAAAGCGCCATTCGCTGCAGGATCGCTGCGGCGAATGGCGCTTTTTTGCTGGGTTTATCCTGGCGAGAATTTATGAGAATGATACTACCCCAAAATTTTATGCCTTAGGCAAAAGGAGGTGTGCTTATGTCCCTGTCCGTATTTTTCTTTTCTGAAATGTTTGCTGTTTTGTTTCTTTCGGGTCTTTTCGCCGGCGTGCTCATTCATATTTCCTCAAAGTAGAAGCAGCGCAAGAATGAATATGATACTACCCCAAAAAAAAGGAGGTGATTCTTATGGGGTCGATCTTTGTTGATTTTATTGTCACTGTCGTTGATTATGCTCTTTCTGAAGAAGACACGTGAGAAGAAATTTCCCTTGTGCTAAGAAAGGAGGTGCCATCATGATTATGTCTACGTCGATTGTTGTTATTCATGAGACCGAGGAGATGTAAGAAGCGGCCTGGCCGCAAGGAGAGAAGTATTTTATGTTCGCCGGTATTGCCGGATTTGTAGAAAGGAAGATTTTTATGTTGTTCTTGTTTGTACCGTCTATCGAAATCATCACTGCAGCCGCAGCTTCTTTTATTGGAGGCGCCGCCCTCGGGCAGAGGGTTTGTGACGCCGTTGAGCCCTCCAGGCGGGAGCATCCCTGATGCAAAAGCCTGTTATGTCGAACGGATTTCTGAGGAAAAGAGGAGGTGAAGATCATGCCTTTGTGGTTTTTAGCCGGATTTACTACAGTCGTGCTTACGCGGATGATGTCGGAATAACGTATGTCTTATTGTCAGCTTTTGCCGGATGCCGGGACCGACTCCTGCATACAGGACCCGGCAGGCTTCGCTGTCAGGGCAGATGCCTGTACTGATACAGGTACCTGCCTTGACAGCGAAGCTTCCTGTGTGGTATTTTATATTTGAGTATAGGCACTTGTGGTTACGCTGAACGGATGAAAGGGACATTGTCCGTTTGCGATGACGAGGCTGTATCAGACATTGATGAATGATTGATATGTACTCCATCCTTCCCGGATGCAGCCACAGGCAGAATATACAGAAGCAAAGGGACGTCGGCAGCCGCCGGCGTCCCTGCTTTGCTTTTGAAAGCTGTCATTCGTATACCGTGCTTTTGCCGTCCCATAGGGTTTTTCCCGTGCCAAGGTCGCGAAAAAAAATTCCGCCCCTTTTTCCTTCTGACGGCAGGTTTTCTTCTGCCACGATGGCAAAGAGGCTCGTCCAATTCGGCTGGAGCCGCAGCTTTTTTACATTTCCTGCAGCAAGTCGGGATTCGATGAGCTGTTCTCCGGAATCTGTCAGACGATATTTTTGCAGATCTGCTTCTTCGAACTTATAGTCCTTCAGGAGCAGCCAGTTAGCGATATCGGTACTGTTGATAACGGCGTATTCCTGTCCGTTTCGTTCCATCAGGTAGACAGCTGTCGTTTTCAGCAAGAGATCTTTTTCCTTGTCCAGCAGAGGTTTTCCGTCTTTCTTGCTTCCCTTCGTATATTTTCGGACAATATCCGCAGCGAAGGGATCTTTTTCCGATACAAGGTAGCGTCTTTTCAGCGGGCCTTGGGCAAAAGCATTAGCGAGGATTTTATCGTAGGTAATTTTCTTAAAATCGTTATCCCCTTTGCCGTCCTTGCCGTCTAGATTAAACAGTGCCTCATTGAAATATCGCTGCTTCTGCGCCAGCTCCTCCAGGCTCTTGATAGCAGCAAGGAGCTGGCTGACAGCCTTGATGAGATCTTGGTTTTTCGTGGCATTTGCGGCGCCTTTTAGGGAAGGGATATGCTCTATTTTTTTCTGCAGTGCAGGTAAAGGATCTGCCGGGGAGATGTGCTCCAAGACATCCAAAAATTCCTTCCTTTGCTCCATATTTTCGGTCTCCCGGAGCAGTTTGCTGCAATCTAGCAGCGCTTCCTTGAGAAAGACTTGGCGCAGGTAGCGCGGCAGCCAGTCTGCTACTTTCTCCGTGTCCGGGGCGGCCTTATGGGTGAAACCGCACCAGGCTTTTAGTACTTCGCGGCAGGCAGGAATACGAGCCTCTTCTATTGTTGCTGCGTTTTCTTCCGCGGCGAAAAGGTGACGGCGCGCAATGATGGTCATGGCGCGCTCCAAGCCGGAAAATTTGTTTTTAAGGAAGGTTGCGTACTTCAAGCGGCGAGTGCTTTCGGCCATATCCCTGCCCTCGCCTGCGGCCAAGAAATTTTCTGCTGCCATCGTGTATTGTTCATACTCTCTGACTTCATCCAGCATAGCTGCCGCCGCCTTTCCGGTTCGTGTCTTCCTCGATGTTTTGTACCTCGGGACTGTGGATATTGCGCAAAATTTCCTCTTTGCTGAAAACATCCCAGAGAAAGCGGCTCTTGCTCTTTTCATTTGCCGCATAAAGCAAGGCCGTGTTTATGTTTTCGCCGAAGATGTTCATGAGGTGGCTGCGGCACAGGTGCTGTATTTTCCGTCGCCAGACAGAGGCGGTTTCTTTTTTTGCGCTTGCCTTGCAATATGTCTGGTAAAGTTCCTCCCAGTACGGATTGCCTTTCGGTATAGGAAAACGGCTCTTTTCCTGCGGGTTTCCATCTCCGTCCATGTAGGTTGCTATATCCATGTTTTCACGGAAGTGCCGCCTCACATCCTTGAGAATGTAGTAGAAAATCATATAACCGCCGTTACGAAAATTACTCAGTAGTTCGATCACCGCCTGCGGCAGCATTTCATCTTTCCCTAAGTTCAAAATACGGGCGATTTTTTCTTCTCGTTGCTCTTCCCTGGCAAATTGCCATTTTTCATCAAGCAGGCGCACTAAAGCGTCGCGCACCTCGGCTTCTGAGGTGAACGTCCCCTCCAGCGCAGCATATGCCTGGCGCTGGGCTTCCTCGACGGAAACGCCGCAGGGCAGAGGCGTTTGCCGGCTGTCGTACTGAAGCTTGAGCAAGAATCCGACACGATTGGCATAGTCGCTGTCTTCGTAAAAAGCACGGCTGCGCTTCAGACGGTAATCCAGTTTTCCCAGAGCGATGTACGCCTGGCTGAGGCGGCTTGTTTGCTGTAATTTCTCTTTATCCAGCGGCGCACTTCCGTTTCCTTCACCTTGGAAACGGAAAAGGATGCAGTCCCGTGCCTTATTCTTTTCCCAAGAAAATTTTTGAGGTTTTTCCGCGAGGCATTTGAGATACTCGCCGGGAATCCGCTCGAGGTTTGCCACAGCCGCCGTTTTGTCATAAACCGGGATATCGGACAAGAGAAACTTCTTCTTTTTCTGAAGGGCAAGGGACAGGGCGCCTTGCCCTTTGCTCGGGACGATTTGCGGCTCAGCATAGCCCGCATAGATCTTTTCGCTGGCCTTCTTCGTTTGCAGGAAAAAGCTTTCTTCTTTTTTCACGCAGCTTTCCAGCGCTTTGATATTCGCATTGGGATGCAGCCCCGTCTTCGCAGCGTCGATTTCCAGTCCCGTGACGATCGTGCATTCCGCGCATTTGTTCCGGAATTCATGAGCGCTTTCTTTCCCTTCCCAGTATTCCCGCTTGGCAATCTTGACGGCAATGTTGGAAATCTGTCCGATGCGGTTGGAAAAAGTATTCGCGACCGTTTCGAAAGGTATGGACGACGGCGTAAGAATCTCACTCTTCTGTTTGGCGCTGGGAATCTGGATGACGGGAAGTGTCCGAGTATATTTTCCGCCCTCTTCCTGATAGACTTTTCGCTTGACGGCTTCAATGACGGCCTCTTCACGGATGATTTTTACAAGATCTCCATCAAAATCCGCCCCGCCTAAGGCCATCGGCACGAAGGAGCTCTTCGCTGTCATGACGATGCCGACGAGATGTGAAAAGTATCGCCTATATGGCCCATCCGTCTCCCTATGTGGGATGAGAAGGCATTGTTCGTTGCGCGACAGATGGGGACTGCGCAGGATGGCACAGCAGGAATCCTCTGTTGGCTGCGCGCTTGCTTGGGGCAGATAAAATTTGTCCGGGAGCAGGCACAGACTTTTCGAGAGTTTCTTCAGCTTTTCCTTTTTGTCGGGTGGAAGACTTTCCGTTTTTTGCAGAATGTAGAAGAGCAGGGAAAGCAGGTCGCCTGATAAATAGCGATTTTCGCCGAGGACCGCAAACTTCCCTAGACAAAGATTCTTTTCCAGGTTCCTTATGGTCTCACGAACGAAGTCTTTGACATGTTTATCGCTAAGAAAAGCAGGGTTCCTTTTGAGCGCGGCCCAATATTTGTCGCGTGCGTTTTCCCGGTCTGTCCAGGAGGATTTTTCTCTGTTGATGGAAGCATCTTCCTCCGGCAGAGCAGGTTTTCCTTCAGCACTTTCTGCGGCTTCATTTTCCGGCAGGGAAAAATTTGCCGTACTTTCTGCCAATATGGAAGCATCATCGTCTTCAGCAGGCAGGGAGAACATCCCGTTGGCTTCTGTTGGGGCTTCCTGCAGGCGGCGTATGGTTTTACGCTCATTTGCAATCAATTGCAGAAAACTTTCAGGCTCGATATCGAGCGTACTGAAAAACTGGTAGTTCAGGCGCACTCGCTTTTTGCGGGAAAGGCGTGCATCCGTGCCGCTGACATAAAGGGTATGGCCATATTCCTGAATCTTTTGGAAAACATGCTGCATCGGATCGAGCCGGATATTTTCCTTTCTTGCTTCGCTGTCTGCCTGTGCGGTGTTGCTGTGGTTTTTCCAATATCTCTTCAGCCAGCCGCAGCATTTGAACATGCTCTTCGTCAGGATGATTTTTGCCTTGCGCAGATCGCGCCGTATATCAAAGGCGTCTTGGATATAAAGGGCTCCGTCGCCGCCAAATTCTGCAAAGAACTGCTCAAAATCAACTTCGTGCAGCATGCCTTTTGTGAAGGGCATACGAATCTGGAAGGAGTGAGAATCCCTGCTGAATCCGTATCGGATTTTGAGCCGTTCATTTATATGACGGGCATAGGCAGGGCAGATGAGGCCCTCACCGTCAAAGGGATTGACCTTAACGCGCTGCCGGTTTTTGCATACGCCGAATTGCCAGAGCGTTTCTTCGTCCGGAGGCTGCTCCCCGACATTAGAAAATATCTGGACATCTTCTATATCGGCAGTGTCATCTTCCAGCACAAGAACACTTTCCTCATCAAAACAGAACGCTCCTTCCTGTTCGATGCGGTATCCCGTGCTGAGGTAAAGACCGCGATAAGCATAGTACTTGCTGGGGGTGAGGTTGATTTTGGAAAAATCTATATCGAGCAGGAGGCGCTTTTCGAGTTCCTTCAGGAGAGTTTTATCGATAAAGGAGATTCGTCCCGAGCGCGCCATGCTTCCGCTTTTGTCAAAAGGGACAAAACGCCTCGGCACGCCGTCGTCAAAGGTAAGCTCGATGCCGTTTCTTTTATCGAAGAGCCATTGCAGACGGGCTCTGTGGCCTTCCTTAGACAAGAGATCCTTTTCGCTGAGATCCTGGTAGCGTTTTTTCAGCTTGTCGTCCTCCGCCTGGAAGGAAACGTTCTGGAAATCGAGGAAAATGAGGGAGCGGCGCAGACAATCGCATGCTTCCTTCCCGTCGTCATCCTCCGGCAAATCGGCCTTTGTCCCTTGCGCTTTCAGGCATTGGCGTATTTGATAAAACAGCGCATTGTCGCTGCATCTGTCCACGGAGAGGATGATATCTTCGTCCGCCAGTCCTCGCCCCCCAGCGGAAAAATCAAAGCGGAAGACGGCGCGATGTTTCCCGTCTTCTTGACGAACGACCTGGGCTTTTTCCAGCATCGTCTTCGCGTCCAATGTCATCAAATGATATGCATGCATCGCCACAACCTCCATTTGCGTCGTCATCGCAAATTCCCGGCCTTTCATCTGTCTTTAAGGAAATTCGTTCTTTCTTTGGGAAAATCCTGCCTCGAGATTTGTCTTTCGGAGGCTGCCTGCGAAAACTCTGCAGGAGACTGGAGGCGTCGTGTTTCATGGCCGTGCATCCAACGTCCGGCCGGCGTTCCTCTTCCATTGACAGCCGCCTTATATCAATGCTATGATAAATGAGGCAAAACAGCGGACGGCGTGGGGCTTTCCGCTGATGATGACAGGAGGAATCGCATCCATGATAGAACGCTACACGAATCCCGAGATGGGCAATATCTGGACCTTGCAGCATGAGTTTGAAACAATACTCGATGTGGAACTTGCGGCCTGCGATGCCATGGCGGAGTTGGGGGAGATCCCCAAGGAGGCTGCGGCGAACATTCGTGAAAAGGCAACTTTTGATTTGGCACGCGTCAAGGAGATCGAGAAGGTCACGAACCATGATATCATCGCGTTCCTTACGAATGTTGCGGAATATGTGGGCGAGGACTCGAAATACATCCACAAAGGGCTTACATCGAGCGATGTCAAGGATACGGCGCTCGGACTGATGATGAAGCGTTCGGCGGATCTCATCCTCGACGATCTCCGGAAGCTGCTCGAGGTGCTGCGCCGCCGCGCGGTGGAGTTCAAGCATACGCCGTGCATCGGCAGGACGCATGGCATCCATGCCGAGCCGATGACGTTCGGCCTGAAGCTTCTTCTTTGGAGTGCTGAGGTTGAGCGCGACATCGAGCGCGTCGAGCACGCGAAGAAAATCGTTGCCGTCGGCAAGCTTTCGGGCGCTGTCGGCACCTATTCCAATATCGATCCGCGCATTGAGGAGATCACCTGCCAAAAGCTCGGCCTTACGCCGGTTCGTCTGGCGACGCAGGTCATCCAGCGCGACCGCCATGCCGAATACATGACGACGCTCGCCATTGTCGCAAGCTCCCTGGAGAAGTTCGCGACGGAGGTCAGGAACCTGCAGCGCACGGATATCCGCGAGGCGGAGGAATATTTCGCTCCGGGACAGAAAGGCTCCTCCGCCATGCCGCATAAGCGCAATCCCATCACCTGCGAGCGCATTTCGGGCATGGCGCGTCTCGTGCGCGGCAATGCCGTCGCGGCCATGGAGGACATTACACTCTGGCATGAGCGCGACATCTCCCATTCGTCGGTCGAGCGCGTCATTCTGCCGGACAGCACGATCAATGTGGACTACTGCACGAAGAAGTTCACGAATATCATCGACAAGCTGCTCGTTTATCCCGAGGCAATGCTGGCCAACATGGAAAAGACCGGCGGCCTCATTTACAGCCAGCGCCTCATGCTTGCCATCGTCGATAAGGGCGTGCTGCGTGAGGACGCTTATAAATGGGTGCAGCGCAACGCCATGAAGCGTTGGATGGAGGGCGAGGATTTCCGTACGAATGTGGAAAAAGACGCAGATATCCTGAAGTACCTTACGAAAGAAGAAATCGACGCCTGTTTCGATTACCAATTCTTCCTGCGCCATATCGACAAGATTTTCGAGCGCTTTGGGCTGTAATACAAACAGGCATTATGGGATGCAACTTGTTTGCAAAAGAGAAGGAGTAGATCGCTATGTCAGCAGTAGTAGTCACGGGCACGCAATGGGGCGACGAGGGCAAGGGGAAGATCGTTGACTATCTCGCCGAAAAAGCCGATACTGTCGTGCGCTACCAGGGGGGCAGCAATGCCGGCCATACCGTCACGGTCAAAGGCGAGGAATTCAAGCTGCGCCTTCTGCCGTCGGGCATCCTCTACCATGGCAAGACGAATGTCGTCGGCAACGGCGTCGTTTTCGACCCCGAGGTTGCGCTCGAGGAAATGAATGCCATTGAAAAGAGAGGCATCGATACATCCGGCATCCGCATCTCAAACCGGGCGCACGTCGTCATGCCGTACCATCGCCTGATGGATGGGCTGGCGGAGGAAGCGCGCGGTGCGGGCAAGATCGGCACGACAAAGCGCGGCATCGGGCCTTGCTACATGGACAAGATGAACCGCATTGGCATTCGCATGTGCGACCTCATCGAGCCGGAAGAGTTCAGAAAACGTCTCAAGGAAAATCTGGCGATCAAGAACAATGAGCTTGTGAAGCTGTACGGACATGAGCCGCTTTCCTACGAGCATATCCTTGAGGAATACGAGGCCTATGCCGGTATCCTGCGGCCGCATGTCGTAGACACCATCGCCCTTTTGAACGAGGAGATCGCTGCGGGCAAGAAGGTGCTTTTCGAGGGAGCGCAGGCCACGATGCTCGATATCGACTACGGCACCTATCCCTATGTCACGGCTTCGCACCCCGTTTCGGGCGGCGTCGGCGTCGGTACGGGCGTAGCGCCGAAGCAGATCGACAAGGTCATCGGCGTGGTCAAGGCCTACTGCACGCGCGTCGGCGAGGGGCCTTTCCCGACGGAGCAGCTCAACGAGATTGGCGATAAGATCCGCGAAGCCGGACATGAGTTCGGCACGGTCACGGGACGTCCGCGCCGCACCGGCTGGCTCGACGCCTGCATCGTGCGCTATGCGGGACAGATTTCCGGCCTCGACTGCATGGCCATCACGCGCCTCGACATCCTCGACGGCTTCGAGGAAATCCAGATGTGCACGGGCTATAAGCTTGACGGCAAGCCGCTGAACGAGGTTCCTGCAAGCCTCAACATCCTGGCAAGGGTCGAGCCTGTCTATGAGACTTTCAAGGGCTGGAAAGAGGACATCACGGGCTGCCGCGAATATGAAAAACTGCCGGAAAACGCCAGGAAGTACCTCGAGCGCCTCTCTGAGGTCACGGGCGTGCCCATCGGCATCGTTTCGGTCGGTCCGAATCGCGACCAGACGATTGTCTGCGACAAGAATATCTTCTGAGAATTTTCTGCAGCGGCAGAAATATAAGAAAGAAGGCTGTTCCTAAAGCATTTGGCTTAGGAACAGCCTTCTTTTTGGCGTTTATCTGCGGTGCAGAGCCGTCGTGCCGTCGATGAAGAGGTAATCGCTCGTTTCTCCCGCAAGGCGCCAGTCCATCTGTATGCCGCGCACCTTGTCGTTGTCCATGACCCAGAAGATGGTCGTACCCATCGAGGGACCGTTTGCCAAATCCTCGTAGTCGAGGACTTCCCAGTCGTTGATCTTCCTGCCGTAAATCTCCAGGACGAGACGGTTGTTCCCGTCGAACCAAGCGCCCTCCATCATCTTCAAACGTGCATCAATAGCCTGTTGGCTCATCTTCCCCGGCATGTCCGCCGCCCCGTTCCCGGGCGCAGCCAATGCCCCAGCTGCAGGGAAAAGCAAAACCACAGCGAAAACTGCCAGCAAACAGATTTTTTTCATGATGCTCCCCTCCTAAACGCATACAGCCTTAGATTCTTTCGGGCAGGAAATCTTCACCCATATTATCGAGATTTTTTCCGGAAAAAGAAAGGTTTTTGCAGGCAAAGAAACGAGAGAGGCAGTATTTTCCTAAAATTTTTCTTTTATGCCTCTTCCGGATATTTCAGCCCCCAAGACTTGCGCAGCCGCGTCATGATTTCCATGACGTCGGAGGTATAGTCCAGGTGCATGGCGTCCGTCTCGCCGGCAGCGGCGGCTTCCATGTCGAGGACTTCATAGCAGAGCGCATCGCCGGCAGAGCCTGCCGTGATTTCCTCGCGTCGGCCGTCCGCTGTCCAAACGACGGCGGCCTTGTCGGCGCGCGGGTAGTCGAAGATTTCCATATAGCCTTTGTCAAAGACGATCGTAGCGCGCTTCGGCTGTTTGGCATGAAGGGAAAGCGTGACAGCCGCCATCTCTTCCGCGCGGTTTTTCAGCAGGATGGACGACTGTTCATCGACGCCTGTCGGTGCAAACCGCACGGTGGAAAGCAGTTCTTCCGGCTTTGCGCTCATGAACCAACGCGCGCAGGAAAGCGCATAGATGCCGATGTCGAGGAGCGCCCCGCCCGCCAGATTCTTGTTGAAAAAGCGGCTCTTTTCGTCGTAGGGCTTATAGCTGCCGAAGTTCAGCTGGGCGAGGCGCAGGGCGCCGAGTGCGCCTGAGCGGACGCGTTCGGCCAGCTTTTTGAAAAGCGGCATGTGGTAAAGCGTCATGGCTTCGGCAAGCACAAGCTGCTTTTTTGCGGCAAGAGAGGCGGCGAGGGAAAGCTCGTCGCTGTTCAGAGTGATGGATTTTTCCGCGAGCACATGTCTGCCGGCTTCAAGCGCCCGGAGTATATAGGGCGCGTGGGTGTTGTGCGGCGTCGAGATATAGACGATATCGACGTCGGGATCGCGGAAAAGCTGCTCCGGTTTTTCGTAGACCTTTTCGATGCCGTACTTTGCGGCAAAGGCGCGCACCCGTTCGCTGTTTCTTGCCGCAGCGCCGTGAAAGCCGCCGCCAAGCCGCGCCATGGCCTCCGCCATTTCGCAGGCAATCGCGCCGCAGCCGAGTGTCGCCCAGGAAAAACGCATTTTTTCCATGGAAGTCCCTTACTGCCAGACCGATTCGGCAATCTTGCGGATGAGGCGCAGCTTCTCCCACTGATCTTCCTCGGTCAGGATATTGCCCTCTTCCGTTGAGGAAAAGCCGCACTGCGGGCTGAGGCAAAGCTGCTCCAGCGGCACATATTTTGCCGCCTCTTCGATGCGCCTCTTGACGGCGTCCTCGTCCTCCAGCTCTGCCGTTTTGGACGTTACGAGGCCGAGCACGACGCGCTGCTCTCGGATGTGCTGCAGCGGCTCAAAACCGCCGGCACGGTCGGAGTCGTATTCGAGGAAGAAGCCGTCGATATGGCAGCCGCCGAAAAGGATTTCTGCGACAGGCTCATAGCCGCCCGAGGAGAACCATGTCGAGCGGAAATTGCCGCGGCAAATATGCATGGTGATCGTCATATCCGCGGGCTTTGCTTCGAGCGTGCGGTTGATCATCGCCACATAGGCGCGCTCGATTTTTTCCAGATCGAAGCCGCGCGCCTCGTAGGCTTTGCGCTTTTCCGGATCGCAGAATTCGCCCCACGATGTATCGTCGAGCTGGAGGTAGCGGCAGCCCGCTTCGTAGAAAGCGCGCACGGCCTTTTGATAGGCGAGTGCGATGTCCTCGAAAAGAACCGCCTCGTCCTGGTAGCGCTCGATCGGCGCATAGTCCGTCGCGCGCACGCAGCAGATGAGGTGCAGCATGCTCGGCGAGGGGATCGTCATCTTCGCGAGTGCGTCGCCTGCAAGCGACTGCAGATAGCGGAAATGCGCCAAAAACGGATGGCTGCCGAAGTCCACCTTGCCGCTGATCTTCACGGTCGCAGCCTTCGGCTGGGCGCCCTTGAAGGCTACGGACCAATGCTCCGCCCCGATTTCCTCGATGCCCTCCAGGGCGGCGAGGAAGTCGAGATGCCAATAGCGGCGGCGGAACTCGCCGTCCGTCACGGCCTTGAGGCCGACTTCTTTCTCCTTTGCCACGAGTTCGCGGATCGCTGCATCTTCCGCCTCTTCGAGCTCCTGTGCCGTGATCTTGCCGGATGCGAACGCTTCGCGCTTCTCCTTCAGCGCCGCAGGGCGCAGAAAGCTCCCCACGATATCATAGCGAAAAGGCGGTCGATTCTCTGTATTTGCCATGGAATTTCCTCCTTGCCAATGCCTTTGCCTGCATCTTCTTTGCTGCAGGCTTCTTTCTTTTAGGAAGCGCTGATAAATTCAGCCCGCCATCTCGGCGCATCTTTTCCGCTCGTTCCGCGTCGGCAACTCCTCCGCATAGCCCCACTATGCGTCCGGGTTGTCTCCTTGATCGAACGAAAAATCTGCACCCATCGGACAGACTTCATTTTATCAGTGCTTCCTTTATTTTATCACAAATGATAGCCGAGCGGCATACTGGACAGCAAAGAAATACCGTTGGATGGGATGGGGCGTCAAGAGGTGTGCTTTTCTTCCGGCAAACCGATGAGCAGGAAGAGGAATTGGCCGATCCATGGCGTGAGGCCGAGCAGGCACATGAGGCCGGCTCCGAGGCCGAGAGAATCCTGCCCCGGGGGCGTGTATTCGGACCAGTGCGCGGATACGTCGTCGATAAAAGCATTGCCTGCCAAGAAATAGAGAAGGGAAGAGAGCGGCCCAAGGAGCGCCCAGAGGCCGCAGTGTCCCAGGGCGTGCAGGCGGCGCGCAGCGAGGGACGTCTGGGAGATATAGAGCGGCAGCAGGAGAAGGAGTACGCCGCGGGACGGCGTGTCTGTGGAAAACTCGGGCGGAGCCATGAAATTGGCGATCAAGAACAGGATGGCTCCGATATGGAAAACAAAAATTTCCAGAGTGACAAGAGCCCCCCAAGCAAAGAGATAATCGTGGCGCGATATATTTCCCCGGCAGGAGAAAAGGAAGCGCAGAATTTTATCCATAGGAAGCCTCCTCCGGCGCTTATCGTTTCGCCTCTTTTGCCGCCTCTTCTGCGGCGCGGCGGCCGATGACGCTGTGGGCGCGGCTGTAGCCGAAGTAGACGCAGAGGCCGAAGAGGAGCCAAAAGCCGAAGCGGTGCCAGGTGGCAAGCGGCAGATTCGCCATGAGGTAGCCGCAGGAAAGGACGGCGAGCGGGGCTATGATCCAGACGGCGGGGCATTTGAAGTTGCGCTTCAATCCCGGCTCTGTTTTTCGGAGCACCATGACGCCGATCGAAGCGATGAGGAAGGCGGAGAGGGTGCCGATGTTCGCCATTTCGGCAATCATGCCGATGGGGAAGAAGCCTGCGATTACAGAAACGAAAATGGCGCCGAGGATTGTCACGCGGTACGGCGTATGAAAGCGGCGGTGGATCTTGCAGACGTTGGCAGGCACCATGCCGTCGCGGCTCATGGCGAAGAAGATGCGCGACTGGCCGTAGAGGATGACGAGGAGCACGGTCGTGATGCCGCAGATGGCGCCGACGGCGACGATGGCGGAGCCGACATTGTAGCCGATGTGGCGCAGCGCAAAAGCGACGGGTTCCGCCGTGTCGAGCATACCGTAGGGCACGATGCCGGTGAGGACGGCGGCGACGACGGCATAGAGGAGCGTGCAGATGAAGAGCGAGCCGATGATGCCGATGGGCAGATCGCGCGCCGCATTGCGGCACTCCTCCGCCGTTGTGGCAACGGCATCGAAGCCGATATAGGCGAAGAAGACGATGGCGGCGCCGGAGACGATGCCGCTGTAGCCGAAGGGCAGGAATGGCTCCCAATTCGTCGCGTCGACATGCGGCGCAGCGAGCGCGAGGAAGAGGAAGATGGCGCCGAGCTTGACGAAGACGAGGATGCGGTTGAGCTTGACGCTCTCCTTCGTACCGCGCACGAGGAGAAATGAGAGAAAGAGCGTGATGAGGACGGCAGGCAGGTTGAAGAGGCCGCCGTCGGCCGGGGCGACGACGAACTCATGCGGCATCTGAAGCCCCGCCGAGGCGAAGAGGCCGACGACATAGCCCGACCAGCCGACGGCGACGGCGCTCGAAGTGACGGTATACTCCAGGATGAGGTTCCAGCCCACGATGAAGGCGATGAATTCGCCTAAAGAAGCATAGGTGTAGGTATAGGCGCTGCCCGATGCCGGCACGATGGAGGCGAATTCGGCATAGGCAAGGCCCGCGAGCGCGCAGGTGAGACCCGAGAGGATGAAGGAGAGCGGTACGGCAGGCCCTGCATATTTGGCAGCGGCGACGCCCGTGAGGACGAAGATGCCCGTGCCGATGACGGCGCCGATGCCGAGCATGAGGAGATCGAGAGCGGTGAGGTTTTTCAGCATTCCGGAAGCTGCGGCAGCCGCCTGCAGTTCGTCGATGCTTTTCTTGCGAAAGAGATCCATAAGTCATTGTTTCCTTTGCGAAAAAATTTGGGATGGATAAACAGCGGCGTTCCCCGACAAACAGCGATTTTCCGCCGTATGAAGCATGGACGCCCCGGAGCCACGAATTTTCATCGTCTCCCAGCGGCTCCCGTCATGCTGCTTATTATACTGCCAAACCGGCCATTCATGCAACAAGCCTTGGATTTGCAAGGATTGCTGCATTTTTACGTGTCGCTTGCGTACCATTTGTCTACAAATGAAAAGCGGTCTTACTCCATACGAAATATGGAGCAAAACCGCATAAATCAGCGTAATTCTACGACAGAGGCTTATTTTCTTGTCCGCTTAACAGGGAGCAGTCCATGCGCTTTGGGGGCTTTTCGCATGCTGGAACGGTTTCACTATCACATTTTAGCTGCCATAGTATGGCATATTTGCCTGTTCGTGTGCAAGTCAAACGGAAAGCCGATCGCGCAGGGCGGCCTGTAGGATCTGTGAGAAGTTGAGACGTTCTTTTTCGGCAAGTTCGTTGAGATACCAAGGGATGGTGATGGTTTTCTTCACGGGGCGGTTGTTCATCTCGGCGCGTATGGCGAACATATTCGCATCAAGCAGGCAGAGGGTGTCGCCTTCTCTTGTCCGAAGAGTGTCGAGCGCACTGGGATGGGGGATGTCTGTGCCGTCCTGCTCCATGCCCCAGAGGTGCAGGGAGAGCCCTTCCTTTGCAGCAGCGGCGGCCTCGTCGGCGGTCGCGCCCGTTGCAATGCAGCCGGGCAGATCGGGAAAGTATACGCCGTAATGCCCGTTTGTCTTTTGCAGAATGGCGGGATATGTATAGTGATCGGGAAGATGCGTCATCGTATAGACCTCCTTAACGGTCAAGCAGTCCTGCTTGTGTCAATATGGATTTCTCCATGTCGAGGGAAACATCGTCGCTTTCGCGATGTCCGGAGATCGTGACACGTCCGGGCTTCGTCGGATGCTTGAATTGACGATGCGAGCCTTTTTGCGCGACGAGTTTCCAGCCGTCCGCTTTGATGATGCGCAAGAGATCTCGCACTTTTCTCGGCATGGGTTTTCCTCCTTCACTATATTGCACATGGCATGTATGTGTACATGGTTTCGATAAGTCTGGTACGATGACAGAAAGCCCTATATGCGCCGATGAGGTTTGTGTATGCTGTTTTGAAACGGGAGATGGGATTTGATCGAAATCATCGATAAACAACAGCCCGCTATAGACCTCCCCACTTATTATACTGCCAAACCGGCCATTCATGCAACAAGCCTTGGATTTGCAAGGCTTTCGCTTGATGTAGTTTCAAAAGCGTATGATGCTCGGGGATGTCCTATATGTGCATAAAAAACTTGGATTGGATGAAGCGCCGGACGGCAAGACGACGACTTTGACGGAGGCACAGTGGCCCACGGTGCGCATTTGAAGAGCGTGTGGCATTGCAGATTTCGGAGGAAATAAAAAAAGATGCCGACTTCTCTGCAAATCCTGATCCCAAATCAGGGGGAGAGAAATCGACACCCCTTTGTTAAAAATAGTATAGCAAAGTGGTGGGTGGATGTCAAGGATATAAAATCGTCCAAGTACTATGAGGAAGATTTGACAACCGTGGAGGCAACAGAAAAAGGCGCCGACTTCTCTGCAGGTCCTGACGCCAAACCAGGGGGAGAAAAATCGACACCTTTTATTAAGAAGAATATAGCAAAATGATGGGTGGATGTCAAGGTGGTTTTAGCGGGCTTCTTCCCAGAGGACGAGCGCGTGTTTCTCGCGTGTTTTTTTCATGTCGATGAGCCTTTGGTTGCGGCTGCCGCGGAAGGGGAGCGTGAGGTCGCGTTCGCCTTCGCGGTAGTCGCCGTCGACGAGGACGTCGGTTTCACCGAGGAGCGCTGCAATGCCCTCATCGTGCATGTTTTCAAGCGTTTCGAGCGTATATCCCGTATAGACCCAGACATCAAGGCCATGCGCGTGCACTTCGCGGGCGAGTGCGGCAAGCGGCGCGGCCTGGCAGAAGGGTTCGCCGCCGGAGAGGGTGATGCCTCTGAGCAGCGGATTTTCGAGGATTTCTGCCAGGATGGTTTCCGCCTCGACGTTTACGCCGCCCTCGAAATCGTGCGTTGCGGGATTCTGGCAGCCAAGGCAGTGGTGCGGGCAGCCCTGGGCGAAGAGGGTGTAGCGCATGCCCGCGCCGTCGACGATGGAATCTGCGGCTTTGCCTGCGAGTTTAATGGACATCATGCTTGACCCTGTCGTGTTCTTCGGCGCGCTTCGCGTTGTTCCAGCGGTCGATCGTGCCGACGAGGTAGCCTGTGATGCGGCGGATGCGCTCAAAGGGGCGATTGCCTTCCTTGCGGCCGCAGCGCGGGCAGATGTTGTCGATGATGCCGTTGTAGCCGCAGACGGGATCGCGGTCTACGGGATGGTTGACCGAGCCGTAGCCGATGCCTGCATCGTGCATGTAGCGGATGATGGATTCAAAGGCGGGGATGTTTTTCGACGGGTCGCCGTCCATTTCGACATAGCTGATGTGTCCTGCATTCGTCAGCGCATGGTAGGGCGCTTCGAGGCGGATTTTCTTCGCTGCTGCGATCGGGCAGTAGACGGGAACGTGGAAGCTGTTGGTATAGTAGTCGCGGTCCGTCACGCCTTTGATTTCGCCGAAGCGTTGGCGGTCAAGGCGGACGAAGCGCCCGGAAAGGCCTTCGGCGGGCGTCGCGAGCAGGGTGAAGTTCAGTCCCGTGCGCTCGGATTCCTCATCCATGCGGCGGCGCATATGGCTGACGATGGCGAGACCGAGCGTCTGCGCCTCTTCGGATTCGCCATGGTGCTTGCCGATGAGCGATTTGAGGCATTCGGCGAGGCCGATGAAGCCCATGGAAAGGGTTCCGTGCTTCAAAACTTCGGCGATTTCATCGTCGGGGCCGATTTTCTCGGAGTCGATCCAGACGCGCTGTCCCATGAGGAACGGATAGTTGCGTCCCTTCTTGGCGCACTGAATCTTGAAGCGGTGCAGGAGCTGGCGGATGACAAGCTCCGTGAGGCTGTCCAGCTCACGGTAGAATACATCGAGGTCGCCCTTGGCGAGAAGCGCAAGACGCGGCAGGTTGATGCTCGTAAACGAGAGGTTGCCGCGGCCGCAGGTGACTTCGCGTTCGGGGTCGAAGACATTGCCCATGACGCGCGTGCGGCAGCCCATGTAGGCGACCTCGGTGTTGTAGTCTCCCTCTTTGTAGTACTGGAAGTTGAAGGGAGCGTCGAGGAAGCTGAAATTCGGGAAGAGACGTTTGGCGGACGTTTCTATGGCGAGGCGGAAGAGGTCGTAATTCGGATCGCCTTCGTTGTAGTTCACGCCTTCCTTGACTTTGAAAATCTGCACGGGGAAGATCGGCGTTTCGCCGTTGCCGAGCCCTTCCTGCGTCGCCAGCAGGAGATTTTTCATGACCATGCGTCCCTCAGGCGAGGTGTCCGTGCCGTAGTTGATGGAGCTGAAGGGCACTTGTGCGCCTGCACGCGAGTTCATCGTATTGAGGTTGTGCACCAAGGCTTCCATTGCCTGGAAGGTCGCGCTGTCCGTCGCGTCGAAGGCTGCCCGGTAGGCATAGGCGTGGGCGCGCGCCGTGAGTTTTTCCGATATCGGCTCGAAGCCCAGCTCCCTCTGGTGGGCAGGCAAGAAGTCGATGAGCGCGTCACGGTAGACGTCGGCATTGCCGATCGTGATGCTCAAAGGCTGGAGCGCACGGCGCACTTCCTTGGCGAGGAGTTTTGCATCCTCGGCCTTCATGCCGAGAGTGATGGAGAAGAAGTTCGCCAGCTCCTTGAAGTACTGTTTGCGGAAGGTCTTGCGGACGCCCGGAGCCATGGCATAGTCGAAGTTCGGTACGGCCTGGCCGCCGTGCATCTCGTTCTGGTTCGCCTGGATGGCAATGCAGCCGAGCGCCGCATAGGAGCGGATGTCGTTCGGCTCGCGGAGGTAGCCGTGCCCGGTCGAGAAGCCGTCCTTGAAGAGCTTCAGGAGGTCGATCTGGCAGCAGGTTTCCGTCAGCATATAGAAATCCTTGTCGTGGATGTGGATGTCGCCGTCGATATGTGCAGCGGCGATATCCTTGGGCAGGATGTGGTGGTCGATGAAGTATTTCGAGCCTTCCGAGCCGTACTTGAGCATCGTGCCCATCGCCGTATCGGCGTCGATGTTCGCGTTTTCGCGCTTGATGTCGGCATCTTTGGCGCGCTTGAAGGTCAGCTCGTTGTAGATGTCCATGAGGTCGCCTTCCGCCTCGCGAATCTTCGCGTGTTCCGCGCGGTAGAGGATGTAGGCCTTGGCCGTCGAGGCGAAGTTGTTTTTGATCAGCACCTTTTCCACGGTGTCCTGGATGAATTCGACGGTCGGCAGCTCCTCGTCCTCGATGCGGCGCACGACGCTCTTCGTCAGCTTTTCAAGCTGGCTTTTGGAAAACGTCTCGTCGATGGATTCGAGATTCGCCTTGCGAATGGCGTCGGTGATTTTTTCCGCGTCAAAGGGTACGATTTGTCCCGTGCGTTTCTGGATATTCTTGATCGTCATGGCTCGGGTTCCTTCCTATATGGTATTTGGTGGGGAAGCGGCTCTCGGCGGCTTCCCGTTTGCACGGTTGATTATACAAGATGTAGCTTATGCAGTCAAGATTAAAAACTAGATATTGTGTTTTATCCACAAGAAAAGCGCCCTTTATCCACAGGGGAAAAGGGCGCTTTTCTTGCAGTTTCGGGCATGGGAAAAGTTATGCACAGATTTTTCGGGGCGGGAGCGGCGCTTGGTGCGGCGGAATCCCGGTGCGCTTCGTGCCTACTCTTTCGCCTGGACAATCGTGCGCACAGGGAACGGGATGTCGATGCCCTCCTCGCGGTAGCGTCGTGTCAAGGCCTTGATGAACTCATGCTTCAAGAGGAACTGGTTGACGAAGCTGCTCGTTCTCAGAACGACATTGAACTCGATGGCTGAGTCGCCAAAGGTGTGGAAGCGCACGGCGGGATCGCTTTCGACGCCGTGATCGAAGGCATTCATGACCTCGTTTGCGACTTCGAGCGTCACGCGCTCCACCATGTCGAGGTCGCTTGCATAGCTCACGCCGACGGGGATGCTGATGGCGATTTCCTGCGCGGGCATGTTGTAGTTCGTGAGGACGGCCGAGGCGAGCTTCTGGTTCGGCATGATGATGGTGCTGCCGCTCAAGGTTTGGATCGTTGCGAAACGGAAGTTGATATCGGTGACCTTGCCCTCATCTCCTTCCGCTATGCGCACGAAGTCGCCGATGCGGATCTGGCGCGAGAGGATGAGCTGCAGCCCGGAGAAGACGTTCGACAGCGTTTCCTGCAGGCCGAGGGCGAGCGCCGCGCCGCCGACGCCGAGAGCGGTGAGGATCGGTGCGACGGAGATGCCCGCATACTGAAGGACGACGAGCACGCCCATGGCGTAGATGATGCCTGAAAGAATGGAGGAGAGCAGCGTCGTCTTCGGCAGCGCCGCCCCGCTCGTGCGCGTCTTCATCTCGATGAAGCCCGTGACGGTGCGCGAGGCGACGCGCGTCAGCGTGAACACGATGATGCCGAAGAGGAGATAGGAGAGGAACTGGGCGATGGTCGGGAAGAAGTCGATGGTCTTGATGGACCAATAGACGCCGACGCCGAGGCACCAGGAGACAGGCACGCCTTTCAGAGCATGGATGAAGAGCGAGCCGATGGTGTCATCGGCCATGTTGATCCTGTTTTGGATCTGGCGGTTGATGAGCTTGTTGAGGAAGAGCCCCGCCGTCAGAGCCGCGAGCATGATGCAGGCGGGCAGGAGCAGGAGGTCGGTCATTTCGTGTACGGTCAGGGATTGAAGTCTTGCGAAAAAGGACAAAATTGTCCCTCCTTTAGCTGTGGTGAATCTGTGGATAAACAAGCCGTTTTTCTTGTTGTATCCGGTCCGTCAGGAAGGCGATTTTCTTGCTTATCCCCAAAAAACTGTGGATAACTGTGGAAAACAAGCCGTTTTCTTGTGGATAACTGTATTTCCCGCGCTTTATTTCTTGCTGCTTGCTGCGGTCTCGTCCGCTGTTTTTGCCGTCTTGTAAAGGAACTCGGCCAGCTTGTACTCGCGGCTGCCTGGCTTGAGCTGCGGCAGAGAGCCGCTGTTCAGGACATCCACGATGGAGAGATCTCTCTGGGCTTCGGGGACGGTGGAAAGGATCATGCTCGACAGGGGCTTTCCGGCGGCGTCATAGAAGAAAAAGATGGCGTCGGGCGCTACGCTCTTCGTGGCCTTTTTCTTATGGACGACCTCGAACACCTGCGCCGTGATCACCTGGCGCTTGTCCTCCATGCTCTGGCGGATGGCGTAATGCGTCTCCACAACGCGGAACCAACGGATGGGATAGGCCGTCTTTATGGCGCTCTCCGACTTTGCTTCGCGGCCCTCCAAGGGAACGAGCTGCACGTCCGGCACATGGAGCATCTCGCTGAATATGGCGCTCAATGTCTTCAAAGGCTGCTCGGGTGATTCGGCGCTGAGATCGATGTCCTGGTAAAGGTTGTTGTCCGCGACGATTTTGCGGGCCTCTTCCACGGAAATCGGTGTCTTCTTGGCATTTTCCTCCTCTTCCTGGATCGCCTTGTCCAAGGCTGCCTTTGCCTCGGCGGAAGGCGCTGCCCCGGAGCCTGTGCTGTTCGCCGCAGAAGCCGTGCCCGTAAGGCAGAGAAGCAAGGCCGCGATGGCGGAGAGTCGTTTAAGATGGGATATTTTCATGATGCGATTCCTCCAATACGATCTGTTTGCATTGCATTAACAATTCCGGTATTTTCGTGACCGCCGTGTTCCGGCGATTAAGCTGCATAGAGTTTCACTTCATCTCTTTTCAGGTTTTCGACAAAGCGGTTTATATTCGGCAGTGTACTGACGATATCGACACTGCATCCAAGGACTTCCACCAGTTCCAGCCGAAAGGCACTCAGAGTAAACAAGTCTTCAATACCGCCACGTTCAATCCGAAAATCCATGTCGCTTTTCTCCGTTGCCTCACCTCTTGCATAGGAGGCGAAAAGATAGAGAGCCTTGACGCCATACCTGACGCAGATCGGCGTTATGCGGCGCTGAATTTCTTCAATCGACAGCAGTCTGCTCATATAGATTCCCTCCAAGCGGCTGCAGCCGCTTTACTTTGGCGAATTCGAGGCGCGGGATATGGTTGACGAGGTTCAGTGCGTGCGCCATGCGGTAGAAGAGCTCAAGCCCTGCCAGATGCTCTTCCTTGAGGTCCCAGCAGATGACTTCGAGGTATTCCTCAAGCTCCTCGAAGCTGAAATCCTTTTCTCCGAGCACGGATTGAAGCGTCGCATATTTGTTGGCAAAACCGTATTCCATGCCGCGCAGCAGGCGCTCGTAGACGAGCTGGAGCTCGTGGGGGCGCTCCCTGGCGAAGGTGCGGTTGGCAACCCAAAGGGAATAGACCATGCCGAGGCCCGTGAGCTTGTGCCATTCCTCCCCGAGGTCGTAGTAATGAAGGCCCGGGTGGCGGTGGTGGTAAAGCCAGAGCGCGTCGTCGCCGATGAAGAGGGCGCCCGCCGCATCATCGGGCACTGGATTCTGCGGCACGATATGGCGCACATAGTAATTGGGGCGTGCGCCGTAAGCTTCGCTGAGGATGATCTTCAGCAGGCAATGGCTCGTCGCCGATTTCGCCGTAAGAATGATGCGCTCCGTTTCAAACTCTTCGATCGGCTTCTTCGTTACGAAGAGGATGCTCGTTACCTTGTCGTCCGTGCGCACGCAGAGATCGGGCAGGATGACGAGCTCCTCGTCGTGCTCGGCGTAAAAGATGGACGAGATGCCGCTCACGTCAAGATTTCCCGCTGCAAGCGCGCGATTCAGTTCCGCCGGGACGCCCGGCACGAGACGAAGTCCTCGGTTTGCGCCATGCGCAAAACTCCAGGTGAGAGGCAGGACATTGAGAAAATGAATATGTCCCACCCTTGGCTCCCCCATGAAATCCCTCCTTGTTTCCAGGAGCCTGCCCGAAAGTGCAGGTTCCGACATTGCTCCCTCCATTATACTGCAAATCGGCTGGAAAACAAAAGAGTTCCGGATGTTTTGGGAAAATAATATCTTCAGGCGGGCGCAAAGCGCAGCCCGCCCCTGCCGCTGGCTGCACTTTTGCGGTTCGTCTTGTCAGAATGCCGGCCAGGCAGAGGCGACACGCTGCATAAGCTCCGGCAGCGGCAGAACATAGTGGAATACCGTATAAAAATGCACGGAGCTGCCGCCCAGCACGAAAAGATGCCAGATGACATGGCTGTACGGCATTTGCCGCGCGAGGTAGAAGACGGCGCCGACGGTGTAGCAGAGGCCGCCTGCTGCAAGCCACCAAACGGCGGCTTCCGGCAGGGTCAAAAGAAGCGGCTTCACCATCACGACGGCAAACCAGCCCATGCCGAGATACGAGAGCGTGCGCAGAATGCGGAAGCGCCTCGCGGCAAAGATCTGGAGAAGGATGCCGACGGCTGCCAGCCCCCAGACGATGCCGAAAATCGTCCAGCCAAGACTGCCGTGCAGCGGAATCAGCGTGAACGGCGTATAGTTTCCCGCGATCAGGACAAAGATTGCCGCATGGTCAATGGTCTCGAATACCGCTTTGAGGCGCAGATTGCGAAAACTGTGATAAAGCGTCGATGCCAAATAGAGCAGCACGAGCGAGATGCCGTAGACGAGGCAGCTCGTCGTATGCCAGATGCCGCCGTCAGCATAGTAGACAAGCATGCCCACAAGAGCCGCAAGGGCAAGAGCCGCGCCTACGCCATGCGTCGCAGCATTGAGGATCTCCTCCAGCGTCAGGGGAGCTTTGAGCGTTGCCGTATTCTTCATAGCAGCCTCCTTTGTCTGTTCGTTTCCTATAAAGAAAAGAAACTCTTTCTCTATTATCCCCATTTTTCTTCGTCATGTAAAGTCTGACCCTCGATTTCCAATGGAAAAACAAAGGAAGATGCCGTACATCCAAGAAATCACCGACCAATTTTTTCCTTTCTCTAATTTATCTTGAGGAACCTTCTCCAAGGGCTATACAAACGATGCCAAATCCCTTAAAATATGCTTATGTATGCTCTGGGCAAGGCCGTCGCTTCCGTTTATGGCCGAGCCTTGCGGAGAAGGCGGAAGATGCCTTGACAATCGCGGGCATATATGATAACATGCAAACCATATAAATTTGGTATGAAATAAATCATCTCCCGTCCTGCTCTCCAAGTAAAGGAAGTGATAGAAACATGAGCATGATCAAGCTTTGTCAGATAAAAAAATCGTATCCGGGCGCGGCCGGGGAAGTTACGGCCTTGAAAGGCATTGACCTCGAGGTGGGACGCGGCGAGATCTACGGCATCATCGGCCTTTCGGGCGCCGGAAAATCGACGCTGATCCGCTGCATTAATATGCTGGAGCGCCCGACGGAAGGGCAGGTCTTTGTCGACGGCGAAGAGCTCACGGCCATGGGCAACAAGGAGCTGCGTGCGGCGCGCAAGAGCATCGGCATGATCTTTCAGCATTTCAACCTGCTTTCCTCCGCGACCGTCTACGACAACGTGGCTTTTCCGCTCCGCCTTTCCCATGCGGACGAAAGTAAAATAAGAAAGAAAGTCGAGCCGCTTCTCTCGCTCGTCGGCCTTGCCGACAAGGCGCAGCAGTATCCGGCGCAGCTCTCAGGCGGACAGAAGCAGCGCGTCGGCATCGCGCGCGCCCTCGCTTCCGACCCGAAGGTGCTTCTCTCGGATGAGGCGACGAGCGCGCTCGATCCGCAGACGACGAAATCCATCCTGAAGCTCATTCACGACATCAACAAGAAGCTGGGGCTGACCGTCGTCGTCATCACGCATGAAATGCAGGTCATCAAGGATATCTGCGACAAGGTCGCCGTCATCTCGGACGGCGTGATTGCGGAAAAAGGCGACGTGCTCGATATTTTTACGAAGCCGAAAGAGGCCGTCACGCGTGAGTTTATCAGCACGCTTCTCTCGAACGACCTGCCCGTCAACTATCGGGAAAAGGACATATCGCCCGAGCCGGTGCCCGGCGGTGAGCTTCTTCTCCGCCTGACATTCCTCGGCGAGAGGGCGGACGACCCGGTCATTGCCGACGTGATTCGCCGCTTTCCCATCGAGGTGTCGATTCTCTACGGTACGCTCGACCAAATCAAAAGCGTGCCGTATGGCCGCATGATCGTCGGCATCAAGGGCGAGCAGGCCGAAATCGACCGCGCGCTCGCCTATCTCGACACGCGTGACCTCAAGAAGGAGGTGATCGGTTATGTCCGCTGATATGGTTCCTCTCCTGACGAAGGCGCTCGGTGAAACCGTCTACATGGTCATCGTCTCCATGCTTGTCGCGAGCGCCATCGGCATCCCGCTCGGCGTCCTGCTCTTCACGACGGGCAAGGGGCAGATTTTGGAATGCATCCCCCTGAACCGTGCGGCTGCGGGCATCGTCAATGCGATTCGCTCCATCCCGTTCATCATCCTGATGGTCGCGATCATCCCGTTCACGCGCTTCATCGTCGGCACATCCATAGGCACGACGGCGGCCATGGTGCCGCTCGTCCTCGCCTCGATCCCCTTTATCGGGCGACAGGTCGAAACCTCGCTGAAAGAGGTGCCGGAAGGCATCGTCGAAGCCGCGCTCTCCATGGGAGCGACGCCCCTACAGATCATCCGGCGCGTGCTCTTGCCGGAAGCCATGCCGAGCATCGTCGCCCAGCTGACGACCGTCATCATCGCCCTGGTCGGTGAATCGGCCATGGCGGGCGCGATCGGCGGCGGCGGTCTTGGCGATCTGGCCATCCGCTATGGGTACCAGCGCTTCCGTCCCGACATCATGATCGCGACGGTCGTCATCCTCATCGTTCTCGTACAAATCGTCCAATTCCTGGGCAATCGCCTGGCGGATGGATTAAGGAAGCAAGGATAAATTCAGCCACCCATCTTCACACATCTTCGCTGTCCTCTCGTTGTCGACAAATCCTCGACGCAGCCCCGTTGCGCCTGCGGTTTGTCTCCGCGACAGAACCAGCGCATCTGTGCAAATCCGGGCGACTTCATTTTATCCGCGCTTCCAAATAAAAAATAAGGAGATTTCAGGCAAAAGGCGGCGTAAATATCATCTGCCGCTTTTGCCAAGACATTCAAGGAGGAAAATCATGAAAAAGCTTATCGTCATTCTCGCGGCGCTGTCTCTCGCCGTATTCGCCTTTGCGGGCTGCGGCGGCTCAGATACCGCTTCCAAGACCATCAAGGTCGGCGCAACGCCGGTGCCGCATGCCGAAATCCTCGAGACGATCAAACCGCTTCTCGAAAAGGAAGGCTACAAGCTGGAAATCGTCGAGTTCACCGATTATGTGCAGCCGAATGTTGCCCTGAACGACAAGGAACTCGATGCGAACTTCTTCCAGCATCTGCCATATCTTGAAAACTTCATCTCCGAGCATAAGGAAATGAAGCTCAGCAGTGCCGGCGGCATTCATATCGAGCCGATGGGCATCTACTCGCGCAAGCTCAAGGATTTGAGCGGCCTGCCTGCGGGGGCTTCCATCGCGATTCCGAACGACCCGACGAACGGCGGACGCTCGCTTCTCCTGCTTGCAAAAGCCGGCCTCCTGAAGCTCAAGGACGGCTCCGGCACGAACCCGACGGTGCAGGATATCGTCGAAAACCCGAAAAACCTGAAATTCCAGGAAGTCGAGGCTGCCCAGGTGCCGCGCACGCTTGACGATGTCGATGCCGCTGTCATCAACACGAACTATGCGATGCAGGCCAATCTCGTTCCCACGAAGGACGCGCTCTTCATGGAGGACAGCACCTCGCCCTATGTGAACATCGTTGCTGTTCGTGCCGGCGATGAGAAGCGTCCGGAAATCGAAGCGCTGATGAAGGCGCTGAAATCCGATGAGGTCAAAAAGTTCATCGACGAGAAGTACAAGGGAGCAATCGTTCCTGCTTTCTGATTTGAAAAATACGTCTGAGGAAGCACTGGGCAAAGTTCAGCGGACTTCCTTTTAGTCCGCCATCTCAGCGCATCTTTTCCGCTCGCTCCGCGTTGACAAATCCTCCACATAGCCCCGCTATGCGTCCGGTTTGTCCCTTGATCGAACGAAAAATCTGCGCCCATCTGACGGACTTCCTTTTAGCTAAGAAAATGGCGCCGTGCGGATTCCAGCGAATCCATGCGGCGCCGTTTCTTTCTTTCGCATCGAGGCGGGTCATATCCGTGCCGCATATTCTCGCGTCGTTTGACAAATAAATCGTTACATCGTAATATATGGATATAACAATCCAAGGGGTTGAAAATATGATAGGGGATATGGAGCTTGAACATGCGGCAGAAATCCTGAAGGCGCTGGCGCATCCCGTGCGGCTTTGCATCGTGCGGGGGCTTTGGCGGAACGGCGCCTGCAATGTGGCGCACATGCAGCAGTGTCTTGAGACGCCGCAGTCGACGATCTCGCAGCACCTCGCAAGGCTGCGCACAGCCGGCATCATCGAGGGCGAGCGCAATGGGCTGGAAGTTTTTTATCATCTCAAGAGCCCGGAAGCGGAACGGCTGCTGCAGGGACTTTTTGCAAAGAAGAACCAAAAGAAGAAGTAAGTGTACGTTGATACGGAAGGATCCTAGGATAAGAAAGGCGGAATCATCATGGAAGCAAAGGACAGCCGGGGAGCCTCGGCCGCGAAGCGCTATGTCATCGTCGGCGGTGTTGCAGGCGGGGCGACGGCTGCGGCGCGCCTGCGGCGGCTTGACGGAGAGGCGCAGATCACCCTGTTCGAACGCGGGGAGGATATTTCATTTGCAAACTGCGGCCTGCCCTATTATGTGGGCGATGCCATCAAGGAGCGCGAGCAGCTGCTCCTGATGACGCCGGAGCTTTTTCGGACGCGCTTCGCCGTCGATGTGCGCACGAGATGCGAGGTCACGGGCGTGGACACCATCCGGCAGCAGGTCCATGTGCGGACGGCAGACGGCGCACGCTACGACGAACCTTACGATGCGCTGCTCCTGGCGCCCGGTGCAAAACCGCTGCGGCCGCCGATTCCGGGCATTGACAGCCCGCGCATTCTGGCGCTTCGCAATGTGCCCGATGCAGCGCTCCTGCGCGGCCTGGCAGACCGCTATGCGGGATCCGGCCGTGCCGTCATCGTAGGCGGCGGCTTCATCGGTGTAGAGATGGCGGAAAACTTGCGGGAACGCGGGCTTTCCGTCACGCTGGTCGAGGCGGCGCCGCATATTCTCGCGCCGTTCGATACGGATATGGCGAAGCTGGCGGAAAAGGAGCTCAATGAAAACGGCGTCGGGCTCGTGCTGGGCGACGCCGTGCAGGAATTCAAAGAAACGGAGGACGGCGTGCGCGTCCTTCTCGGCAGCGGACGTGAGCTTGCGGCGGATTTCGTCGTGCTGGCGATCGGCGTCAGCGCCGATACAGAATTTTTGCAGGACGGCAGCATTGCGCTTGCACAGCGCGGCCATATCCTTGTGAACGAATATCTGGAAACGAATATTCCCGGCATCTATGCCGTCGGCGACGCCGCAGCGACGCACGAGCGGCAGACGGGGCGGCCCGGATCCCTGCCGCTTGCCGGTCCCGCGAACCGCCAGGGCCGCCTGGCCGCCGACAATATGGCAGGCCGCCACCATGCCTATGACGGCTTCATCGGCACCGCCATCCTCAAGGTCTTCAGCCTCACGGCGGCTGCCGTCGGCAAGAACGAGCGTACGCTCGAGAGGGAAGGGCTGCGGTACGGTGAGGACTATCGCGTGGTGAAGCTGCACCCGTTTTCGCATGTCACCTATTACCCGGGGGCGGCCGCGATGACCGTGAAGCTCATTTACGCTGCGAAGAATCCTGCGGGAAAAATCCTCGGGGCGCAGATCGTCGGCGGCGACGGCGTGAAGGCACGCATCGACGCGCTTGCAGCGGCCATCTCCCTGGAAGCGGACGCCGTGTTCCTGTCGGGACTGGAGCTTTCCTACGCGCCCCCTTACGGTGCGGCAAAGGATCCGGTGAATATGGCGGGCTACATGGCCTTGAACGAGTTGGACGGGCTTGTGCGCTTCCTGCCGGCCGAGCGTCTTGCGGCGGCAAAGGAAAACGGCGTCCGCGTCCTCGAGGTGCGTACGCCCGGCGAGGTGCAGAGCGCGCCTATGGCGTCGGACGCACAGATTCCGCTCGACGAGCTTAGGGAACGCTGCGAAGAGCTCGACAAAAATACGGTCTGGGCCGTGCTCTGCAAGGTTGGCCAGCGCGCCTACAACGCCGCGCGCATCCTCGCGCAGAGAGGCTATCAGGTGCAGGTCATCTCGGGCGGCTATACTTCGCTCGCCATAGAGGAGTTCGAAGCCTCCCCCGAAGCCGCGCCGCCGCGGTCGATTTCGTGATGCGCTATATTGCATTTGCGTAAGTTTCGCATTAGAATGGCGGTTTTCCCTTCTAGCCGAAACGGCCGCATTGCAGCAAGGAAAAGCTCCTTGTTGTGCAGGAAGCGCGTGCCTCAGGGACGGGAAAATGCGGCGCGAATATGCAAAAAATGAAGGATGCCTGGGGCTGACGCATGATTTTGTGCGGCAGCCCTTTTATCCGCGCGAAAAGAGCTGGGAAATCAATGGGGATGGAATCGTTGGTTCCTCATGCCATTGCCGATAGCTGCTCTCGGGCGATGGCAATAGCTCGGCAGTGCTGCTCGTAAATCTGTTTGTCGAATTCCACAAGAGTAACAAAGCAATCCGTATACCCAGAGGTATCTATATCGTTTACGCCACTGGCCCGGGGGTAATCGCTTTCATCGATGCCCTCAAGCATGCAGCCAATAGCATCTTGCGCCATCCACATGGCTTTTTCCAGCGTCTTTCCCTCTGTGAAGCAGCCGTCAATATCCGGCACGGTCACCGTATAGCCGCCCTCTTGTGCCGCTTCAAACACGGCAGGATAATAATGTTTCATGAACCATATTCCCCCTTCCACAGGCAGGTCTTATTCTACCAGTCCCGCCTGCTTCAAAATCTTGTGCTCCAATCCTTTGCCAAGCGTCCCAGTATGCATTGGGACGACAGTCGTTTTCCCCGTCACGGGATTCCTCATCTTTTGATGGGAGCCGGAGCACGAGTATACTTTTTCAAAGCCGTTCTTTTCAAGCAGTCGCACCATTTGCTTTGCTGTCATCGGCATTTGCGCCGCCTCCTTGGGCTGTATCATAGCCTTTTATCCGCGCGAAAAGAGCTGGGAAATCAATGGGGATGGAATCTTTTTATCGTTATCGTGTAGGTGGACAGCAGCAGAAGGTTCTGCATATCGGGCATATAGATCGTTTTATAAATATCGGATTTTTCAAGGGCATTGATCCACTAGGGAACGACGATGGTTCCGTCGGCCAAGGAATCGATATGCTCAGCTGCTTTATGCAGTTCCGCGCACTTTACAGCAGCTCTTTTGCCTTCTTTCCCGTCAGATGCTCGATTTTCATCTCGATCATGGCGAAGGCCGCCCATGTCCTTTTGATTTCCGCATCGCAGTCTTCCGGGTGGCCGGGGTAGTAGGTTTCCCCGAGGAATTCCGCTGTCCGGAACTTCTCCTCGTCGTCCGTGATAAGGCGCAGCCGCCCGAAGGCGATGACGCTTCGGTAGTACGTCGTGAATTGGCTCGGCACGACCGTGTCCTCGGCGATGACGGTGAAAGACGCCTTATCCGAGCGCGCGATGGCGTCCATCTTATGCCCGGCGCGTGCGCTGTGGAAAAGCAGGCGGTCGCCCTCCTCGTCGTAGGCGAAACTCATGGGCACGGCATAGGGGTAGCCGTCGTCGCCCGCGAGCGCGAGCACGCCTGAAGTCGCCTCCGCCAGCACATCGCGGGCTTCTTCGTCTGTCATCTGCTGCCTTTTGCGGCGCATTTCCCTGAACATGGCATCGTCTCCTTTTCGTAGATGGATTTTGATGTATCTGGCATAAGAATCCGGCGCAAAAGCATTCTTTCATCGCCGATGCCGCTTTTGACAGAACCGTTCTTCCTCCTTGCGCATTAGTAAGCTACACGCACAAACGTCCACTCTGTGGACATTGTGCGCCGTCCTTACAGAAGCCTAGCCAATCAGTCTGCGCCCTGCGGGCTTGACTTCTTGGGGCTTCATGGTAAAATGCTTAAAACGTAAACATGTACCGGGGTTTCATGAAAGCAAAGGGATGCTTCCTAAAATTGTTTCTATTTCCATTGACCGATTTCTGCATGGCCGTTTTCATGGAATATGTTTCTCGCATTTGTTTTTTTCTCCATACATAATGTTTAATCCTGCTTGTCGTGTATAATTTGCATGAGCTGCACGTACAAACATCCACTTCGCGGACATTGTGCGCCGCTCTTACAGAAGTATGGGGAATCTGCTGTACGAGTCTTGCGACGAGAGGTCTTTTTCTGCACGGTTGAGCCGTTCATTTCCATCGTATATCATCAGGAACAGCCGTATTCTTATAGAGAAAAAAGTTTTGTATTTCAAAAAGAAAACGTTTGCTTTTTCAAAATCCATAGAGTATAATGGAAAACGTAAGAAAGAAAACGTTTACTATATTTCCCGCTCCTATTATTTTCAAGGTTTGTTTACGGGAGACGCATAGCCGTTTCCCAATGATGAAGGAGGAAGTCACATGGAGGAGAAAAAATTCATTCTCACCATCAGCCGCCAATATGGCTGCGGCGGACGGGAGCTTGCCGGGCTGCTCGCGGAGAAGCTCGGCGTTCATCTCTACGATCGTCAGATCGTGCATCTTGCCGCGGCGAAGCTTGGCATCAACGATCTGAATGAGAAGGAGCTGCTCGAACTTGAGAATAGGGTGAAGCCACTGTCCTCGCGCTTCATCCCGTTTCACTCATTCGGCATGGCGATGGGGGAGTCGAGCCAGGGGATGTTTATGGCGGAGTCGAACGTCGTGCGCAAGCTCGCCGCCGATGGTCCCTGCATCTTTCTCGGACGCTGCGCGGACTATGCGCTCCGAAAGCGCGACGATGTATTTTCCGTCTTCGTTTGTGCGGACGACAACTACCGCGAGGAGCGCGGGCGCACGGTCTACGAGGGCAAGACGCTCAAGGAGCTGAATCGCGAGAACGAGAAACGCGCGCGCTACTATGACTACTATACGGGGCGCAAGTGGGGCGACGGAATGAACTATGATCTCGTTGTGAATACGAGTAAAGAACCGCTCGGAAAGATTGCGGACGGCATCATCGCCTACATCCGCACGGTCAAAGGCTGAGGAGGGCTTCCCATGTCGGACAAAAAGAGCAAATTCTGGCCGCGCATTGCGTATTCCTGCGGCACTTTCGGACATGATGTGTTCTATGCCATGCTCGCGACGTACTTCATGATCTTTGTCACGAGCAATCTGTTTCACTCCGAAAACCACGAACACGATGCTTATATGATCGGCATTGTGACGACGATCATCCTCGTCTTGCGCGTGGGCGAGCTCTTCCTCGATCCGTTCATCGGCAATACGATTGACAAGACGAAGACGCGCTGGGGCAAGTTCAAGCCGTGGGTGATTGTGGGCGCGTTTGTTGCTGCAATTTCCCTTGCGATCCTCTTTACGGATATGGGCGGGCTGACGGTGTCGAATCCAATGCTCTACCTCGTCCTCTTCGCATTGCTCTATCTCATCATGGATGTGTTCTACTCGGCAAAGGACGTTGCGATCTGGTCGATGATTCCCGCTCTCTCGTTCGACTCGCGCGAGCGTGAGGTGACAGCGACTTATGCGCGTATCGGCTCGGTGTTCGGCGGTCAGTTGGTGACGGCGATCGTCATGCCCGTTGTCCTGTACTTCTCACTGAATGAAAATGGCGGCGCGGGAGACTCTGCGGGCTGGTTTGCGTTTGCCGTCATCGGCGGCGGCATCGCGACCCTCGGGGCGATCATCCTCGGCCTTGGCACGAAGGAAGAGGATTCCGCGCTGCGCGAGAACAAGACGGAGACTTCGTTCAAGGACGTGTTCTCCGTGCTTATCAAGAACGATCAGCTGCTCTGGATCGCGATTGCGTATCTTGTTTTCGTTCTTGGGCAGAATATCATCAACAATTTCAACCTCTACTATTTCATCTATGTGCTTGGCGATGCAAAGCAGTTTTCGTTCCTCGGCGTGATCAACGTCATCATCGGTCTGCTCGCTGTGGCGCTTTTCCCGACGCTGACGGAGAAGTTCAGCCGTCGCAGGCTCTTCTTCGGCTCGGTCGCCGTGATGCTCGCCGGCATTGTTCTTTACGCGATGGCGGGCACGAGCGTCGTCATGACGCTCTTTGCCGCAGGTCTGTTCTCCCTGCCGCAGCCGCTGATCTTCCTCGTCGTGCTCATGACGATTACGGATGCGGTCGAGTACGGGCAGCTGAAGCTCGGGCATCGCGACGAGGCGCTTGTTCTCTGCGTGCGTCCGCTGGTGGACAAGCTCGCAGGTGCGATTGCGAGCGGCATGATCGGCCTTACCGCGATCTGGGTCGGCATGACGAGCGGTGCGACAGCGGAGACGATTTCTCCGGAGAATCTCTTTCACTTCAAGCTCGTGATGTTCGCTGCGCCGTTTGCCCTCATTCTGCTCGGCACGATTCTCTACCGTGCGAAGGTGACGCTCACGGAGGCGGAGCACGCGCGCATCGTGGAAGAACTCGAAGAGAAATGGGATGAAATGAACAAGTGATTCTATTTTAGGAGATGGGAAAGCGGTCGGCGGCGGCCGCTTTCTTTCGGAAGCGCTGATAAGACGGGTGGCTGCATTTATCCGTGCTTCCTTTACAAGATCGGAGGTTTCACATGGCTGCATTCGACTTTGAGAAATTGAAAGATCCGCGCTACTTCGCAGAGAACCGTCTGCCTGCGCACAGCGACCACGTCTTCTATCGCGACGAAGCGGAGCTTGCGCGCGGCGTGTCCTCATTTTACCGCACGCTCGACGGCATTTGGCATTTCGCCTATGCGCGGAACACCGCGCACATCCCGCAGGGGTTCGAGGCGGCAGATTACGACTGCCGCGACTGGGAGACGATCCGTGTGCCGGCGCATATCCAGATGGAGGGGCACGGAGCGCCGCATTACACGAATACGACGTACCCGTGGGACGGTCATGAGAGCATCGTGCCGGGCGAGATTCCCGTGCGCGATAATCCCGTCGGCTGCTATGTGAAGTATTTTGCCGTGCCCGAGGATTGGGAGCGCGTCTATATCTCCTTTGGCGGCGTGGATGCGGCGCTCGCACTCTTCCTCAACGGTCATTTCGTCGGCTACAGTGAAGACAGCTGCACGCCTGCAGACTTCGACCTGACGCCGTATCTCGTGACGGGGGAGAACAAGCTGGCGGCGATGGTCTTCCGCTATGCGAGCGCGAGCTGGCTCGAAGATCAGGACTTCTGGCGGTTCTCGGGAATCTATCGCGACGTCCTGCTCTACACGAAACCGCAGCATCACATCGAGGATGTTGCCGTTCGTGCCGTGCCGCTTGAGCGGGATGGCTATACGCACGGAAAGCTTGATGTGCACCTTACATTCGGCGATGCGGCAGAAAAGCATGTCGAGATCCTGCTCTGCGATCCGGAAGGAGATTGCGTAGAGGGGGAAAAGGCAGTCATCACGGAAAAGAGCCATGCGTTTTCGGGAGAGGCTGCCTGCGTGCGTCTCTGGAGCGCGGAGCACCCATGGCTCTACCATCTTATGATCCGCGTGCGTGATGCGGCGGGTGCTTTGCAGGAGGTCGTGCGCGTGCGCGTCGGTTTCCGTGAGTTCTGCATCCGGGACGGAGTCATGCAGATCAACGGCGAGCGCATCGTGTTCAAGGGAGTCAATCGTCACGAGTTTGACTCTGACCATGGGAGGGCGATGGATCCTGCGCTCTTCGAGCAGGATCTCATCGCGCTGAAGCGTGCGAACGTCAATGCGATCCGCACGTCGCACTATCCGAACAGCAGTCGTCTCTACGAGCTGGCAGACATTTATGGCTTTTATGTGATCGATGAGACGAACCTTGAGACGCACGGCACATGGATGAAGAACGGCGCGTGTGTGAAGGACGCGCATACCGTTCCCGGCGACAGCGAGGAGTGGCTGCCCGCCGTGCTCGACCGCGCGCAGTCGATGTACGAGCGCGACAAGAATCATCCGTGCATCCTCATCTGGTCGTGCGGCAACGAGTCCTGCGGCGGCCGCATCATCTACGAGATGAGCGAGTACTTCCGCCGCGTCGATCCCACGCGCCTCGTGCATTACGAGGGCATTTTCTGGGACCGCAGCTATCCGGCGACGAGCGACATGGAGAGTCAGATGTATACGAAGGCGGCGGACATCGAAGCGTTCCTCAAGGAGCACCGCGACAAGCCGTTCATTTGCTGCGAGTATACGCATGCGATGGGCAACAGCTGCGGCGGCATGCACAAGTACACGGAGCTGACGGAGCGCGAGCCGCTCTATCAGGGAGGCTTCATCTGGGATTTCGGCGATCAGGCGATCCGCAGGCGCGGGCGTTATGGGGAGGACGCATTCCTCTACGGCGGCGACTTCGGCGATCGTCCGTCGGACTACAACTTCAGCGGCAACGGCATCTTCTTTGCCGATCGTCGTCCGACGGCAAAGCTGCAGGAGGTGAAGTACAACTATCAGAATTTCACGCTCCGTCCTTCATGGGAAGGTGTGGAGATCGAGAATAAGAGCCTCTTTTCGGATGCGGGCAGCTATGATCTGTGGCTCTCTCTCCTCCTTGACGGGCGCGAGATCTGGCAGGCGTATGCAGGGGAGCATGATGTGTCGCCGGGAGAAACACGCTTCATCAAGAATAGACTGCCTTACGCAGGCGAAGGCGAGTATGTGCTGACGGCATCGCTCCTTGTCAAAGAGGAGGAAATATGGGCGCCTGCAGGCCATGAGGTCGCCTTCGGGCAAGCGGTCGTCGTGCCGCCTGAGGATGCAGGAACACGCCTTTTGGATGTCCTTGGCTTTGGCGTCGCCGCTCCTGCCCATATACCGCTGGAAGCGTCGGGCAGCCTGCGCGTGGTGCAGGGAGATATCAACCTCGGCGTGCAGGGGGAGGGCTTTTCCCTCATGTTCTCAAGCGCGCAGGGCAATCTCGTCTCCTATCGCCATGGCGGACGGGAGCTGATCGAGGAACTGCCGCAGCCGAGCTTCTGGCGTGCGCCGATCGACAATGACTACGGCAGCGGACGCATGGCGGATACGGCGCAGTGGAAACTCGCGAGCCTCTACCGCCGCTGCACGCGCATCGAGTACAGCGTGGACGGTGAAGATTTCGAGACGGTGAGCGGTTTCTTCGGCAGACGCGATGAACGGCGCGCCAAGCGCGTCACCGTGCGCTTTACTTATGCGCTTGCCACGGAGCCTGCTGCTGCATGCGTGGTCTCCTATACGGCGGAGGCAAGCGGGGAAGTTGGTGTCACGATGGAGTATGAGACGGCGGGGATGCCCGAGATGCCCGACTTTGCCATGATTTTTACGCTAGATGCGGACTATGACCGCATTCGCTTCTACGGCTATGGGCCGAAGGAAAACTACATCGACCGCTGCTGCGGCGCACGTCTCGGCGTCTACGAGAGCACGACGGCGGACGAGGTCGAGCCGTATCTGCGTCCGCAGGAGACGGGAAATCACTGCGGCGTGCGCTGGATCGAGGTCACGGATCATGGCGGTCACGGAATCCGTCTCGCGGCAGATGTGCCGTTTGAGGCATCGGCGCTCCCGTACAGTCCGCACGAGCTGGAGAATGCGCGCCATGCGTATGATTTGCCGCGTCCGCAGCATACATATCTGCGTGCGTCGGCAGGCATGTGCGGCGTGGGCGGCGACGACAGCTGGGGTGCACCCGTGCTTGCGGAGTATACCTATCCGAATGGGAAGAGAAGCCTCTCGTTCACGATGAAGGGGATTTGACGGCGGGGGCATCCGTCTTTTGCTGAACCTATGGAATCACTGATAAATTCAGCCACCCATCTTCACGCATCTGCACTGTCCTCTCGTCGTCGACAAATCCTCGACGTAGCACCGCTACGCCTGCGGTTTGTCTCCTTGCTGAGCCGTCCAAAAGCCAAGTCCGAAGGACGCAGGCGATTGGGCAACGGCTCGTATGCGAAAACGTCCCAAGAATGCAAGCGCGAAGTGCGCCGCATGATTGGTTGACGTTGACCGCCATAGAACCAGTGCATCTGCGCAAATCTGGGCGACTTCATTTTATCAGCGTTTCCCTATGAAAATCTCACAAAAACGCTTGCGTTTCTTTACGAAAGAGGATAGAATAGGAAGCGGGAAAAGAAAACGTTTACTTTCATACAAGCCAAAATATAGACGGACAAATGAAGATATATGGAGGAGGAGCCAATGGCAATCTTGGATGAGATGAAAAAAGTATTTCGTGAGAAATTCGGTGCGGCTGAAACGCATGCGTATTTCTCACCGGGGCGTGTGAATCTCATCGGCGAGCATACGGACTACAATGGCGGGCACGTCTTTCCGTGTGCGATCTCGCTCGGCACGTATGCGCTCGCTGCGCCGCGTGCGGATGATGTGTCGCGCCTCTACTCGATGAATGCGAAGGAGCAGGGCGTGGTGGAGTTCCCCATGCACGGTGCGGTGAAGAGCGCGGCCTATGGCTGGGCAAACTATCCCATCGGCGTCGTGCGCATGATGGAGGACGCGGGTCATCCTGCAGCGCACGGTTTCGACATCCTCGTCTACGGGACGCTGCCCAACGGCGCGGGGCTTTCTTCTTCCGCTTCCATCGAGGTCTTGATGGGGGTCATTCTGAACGATGAGCTTGGTCTCGGCATCGACATGGTGGAGATTGTAAAGCTCGCGCAAAAGGCGGAGAATGAATTCGTCGGCATGAACTGCGGCATCATGGATCAGTTTGCCGTCGGCATGGGCAAGAAGGACTGCGCGATCCTGCTCGACTGCAATACGCTTGAGTACCGCTACAGCAAGCTCGACCTCAAGGGGTGCAGCATCGTCATCACAAACACGAACAAGGCGCACAGCCTCGTTTCTTCTGCATACAACGAGCGGCGTATGCAGAGCGAGGCGGCGCTGAAAGCTCTGCAGAAGGTCAAGGCGATCAAAACGCTCGGCGAGCTGACGAATGCAGAGTTCGATGAGAATGCCGCTGTCATCGAGGATGAGGTCGAGCGCAGACGCGCACGCCACGCGGTTTATGAAAACCGCCGCACACTTGAGGCAGTGGAGGCGCTTGAGCAGAATGATGTGAAGCGGTTTGGCGCACTGATGAACGATTCCCACGTTTCCCTGCGCGACGATTACGAGGTGACGGGGCCCGAGCTGGATACGCTCGCGGAACTTGCGTGGCAGCAGGAAGGAGTGCTCGGCTCGCGCATGACGGGAGGCGGCTTTGCAGGCTGCACGGTCAGCATCGTGCGCGACGAGGCAATTCCTGCATTTGAGAAGAATATTGCAGAGGCATATACGGCGAAGATCGGCTATGCGCCGAGCTTCTATGTGGCGAATATTGCGGACGGCGCACACCGTCTGTAAGAGCGGAGCGAAAGGAGAATTCTCATGGCGATATTGGTATGCGGAGGCGCGGGCTACATTGGCTCTCATGCCGTGCACGCGCTCATCGAAAAGGGCGAGCAGGTTGTCATTGTCGACAATCTGCAGACGGGACACCGCGGCGCACTGAATCCGAAGGCGAAGTTTTATGAGGGCGACATTCGCGATGCTTCGGTTCTCGACAAGATTTTTACCGAAAACAAGGTCGAGGCGGTCATCCACTTTGCGGCGAATTCTCTCGTCGGCGAGAGCATGGAAAAGCCCCTGCTCTACTTCAACAACAATGTCTACGGGATGCAGGTGCTCCTTGAGGCGATGGTGCGTCATGGCGTCGACAAGATCGTATTCTCTTCGACGGCGGCGGTCTACGGCGAGCCGAAGCGCGTGCCGATTCACGAGGACGATGAGACATGCCCGACGAACACCTATGGCGAGACGAAGCTCACGATGGAGAAGATGATGAAGTGGGTGAGCCGCGCCAACGGCGTGCGCTATGTGTCTCTGCGCTACTTCAATGCGGCGGGGGCGCTGCCGGACGGCTCGATCGGCGAGGATCACGCGACGGAGACGCATCTCATTCCGCTGATCCTGCAAGTGCCGACGGGGCGGCGTGACCATATCACGGTGTTCGGAGACGATTATCCGACGCCGGATGGAACGTGCCTGCGCGACTACATCCACGTCGTCGATCTCGCGGACGCTCATGTGCTTGCGCTCGAATACCTGCGAAAGGGCGGTGCGAGCGATATCTTCAACCTCGGCAACGGGCAGGGCTTCTCGGTCAAGGAGATGATTGCGGCAGCGGAAAAGGCGACGGGACGCTCCATCAAGGTGGAAATCGGCGCACGGCGCGCGGGCGACCCGGCGCAGCTTATCGCGTCCAGTGAGAAGGCTCGTTCCGTGCTCGGCTGGAAACCGCAGTTCACGGATGTGGAGCAGGTCATCGGCACGGCGTGGCGCTGGCATGAACATCATCCGCATGGCTATGAGGACTAGGAAACGGGAGGATTCATCATGTGTGATATGCAGCATGAAATAAGCCGCCTCCTGCACTTTGCCCGTCAGAAGGGGCTGATTGCGCCGGAGGATGAAGTCTATGCCGCGAATCGTTTGCTCGACGTGCTCGGTGTGGAAGAATATGTTCCGGAGCAGGTGGATGAAACACTGGAGACGGCGACGCCCATCTTGGAGCGCATGCTCGACTATGCGGCGGGGAAGGGGCTGATCGAGGGCACGACGGATGAGCGCGATCTCTTTGATACGCGCATCATGGACTGCGTGATGCCGCGTCCGTCCGAGGTCGTGCGTCAGTTTCGCGCCCTTTATGCGGCATCGCCGCGTGAGGCGACGGATTACTATTATGACCTGAGCATCGCCTCGAACTACATCCGCAAGACGCGCATCGACAAGAACATTGCATGGAGGGCAGAAACGGAGTACGGCGCTCTCGATGTGACGATCAACCTCTCGAAGCCGGAGAAGGATCCGCGCGACATCGCAAAGGCAAAACTCGCGAAATCTTCCGCCTATCCGAAATGTCTGCTCTGCCGCGAGAATGAGGGCTATGCGGGGCGCGTAAATCATCCCGCACGTGAGACTCATCGCCTCATCCCGCTCGAGCTTGCGGGACGTTCGTGGTTTTTGCAGTATTCGCCTTACACCTATTACAATGAGCACTGCATCGTGCTGAACAACGAGCATGTGCCGATGGCGATCTCGCGCGAGACGTTTGAGAATCTCGCGGCGTTTCTTGAGATTTTTCCGCATTATTTCGCGGGCTCGAATGCTGATCTGCCGATCGTCGGCGGCTCGATCCTCTCGCACGACCACTATCAGGGTGGGCGCTATACGTTTGCCATGGAACGCGCGCCGGTGGAGCAGGAATATCGCTTTGCGAACTATCCGAATGTCCGTGCAGGGCATGTGAAATGGCCGATGTCGACATTGCGCCTCACGTCATCCGACAAGGGAGCGCTCATCGACCTTGCAACGAAGATTCTCGCCGCGTGGCGCACATACAGCGACGCTTCGGTGGAGATTCTGGCGGAGACGGATGCGCCGCACAACACGATCACGCCGATTGCGCGGCGGCGCGGCAAGGATTTCGAGTTCGATCTCGTCTTCCGCAACAATCGCACGACGGAGGAGCATCCGCTCGGGTTGTTCCATCCGCATGCCGATGTGCACCACATCAAGAAGGAGAACATCGGCCTGATCGAGGTGCTGGGGCTGGCAATTCTGCCCGCGCGCCTTAAATCGGAGATGGAGCAAGTGCGTGCGGCACTGCTGAAGGGAACGGAGGACATCTCCTGCATCGCGGACATTGAAAAGCATGCGGACTGGTATCGCTCGGTACGCGCGTCGCATCCCGCAGTGACGGAGGCGGATGTGGATGGAATCCTGCGCGATGAGATCGGCGCCGTGTTTTTACGGGTGCTCACGCACGCGGGCGTTTTCAAGCGCGATGCGGCGGGGATGGCGGCGTTCGATCGCTGGATCAACAGTATAAAGGACGTTTGAAATCGGGAGTATGAGGGAGCAGAGAAGAACGAGATGAAGGCGACGATCATCGATGTGGCAAAGGATTCCGGCGTTTCAGTGGCGACGGTCTCGCGCGTGGTGAATGGCAATTATCCCGTGCGCGAAAAGACGCGGCTCAAGGTGGAGGATGCCATCAAAAAACTGGAGTATGTGCCGAATTTGCAGGCACGTGAGCTGAACATGCAGCGCTCATCGAGCATCGGCGTCGTCGTACCGAGCTTTGACAATATGTTCTTTGCCGAGGTGCTCGACGGAATCGAGGAGCATCTGCGGCAGAGCTCGTACTCCCTGCTCCTCGCGTGTGCACAGAACGATGCGGCGCGCGAGGAAGAGTGCGTGCGGGATTTCATCACACGCAATGTTTCGGGCGTCATCGTTGTCAGTCCGAATACGGAGATGGCTGTGTCGGACTTCTACGAGAATACGGCGGCGCGTCTGCCTCTGGTCTTTGTCAACAGTGCGCGGGAGATCGCGGGCATATCATACGTGACGAGCGATCAGAGCAGCGGGGCGCGGGCGGCGCTTGAGCATCTCTTTCACTACGGGCACGAACGCATCCTCTTCGTGCAGGGGGAAAACAGTGATTCCTACCGCATCAAGGAGAAAGTTTACCGTTCCGTCATGCAAGAGCGCGGGACATTCCATGAAGCGGATATTGTCAATATCGGCGAGGGCAATCGCATCGAGACCGTCGAGAACACGATGTTCATCCTGATGGACATGATGCTGGGGTTTGCGCCGACGGCAATCTTCTGCTGCAACGATCTCATGGCGATGGGGGCGCTGAATGCTTGTCAGCGCATGGGGCGACGCGTCCCGCAGGATATCTCGTTGATCGGTTATGACAATACGGCACTCAGTCGATACACTGCGCCCAACCTTACGACTATCGACCAGCACATGGGCGATCTCGGGCGGGAGGCGGCGCGCCTCATGCTGAAAAGGATCGAGGATGGCGTGACGGAGAGTGTCGTGCTTGCCAATACTGTGGTTGAGCGTGGGTCGACAGGGTTTCGCGTGGAAGAAAGTTGAAATGCGGGGGACTTGCATGGAAAAGGCTGCAAGCGAAGGGGGAAATTGCATGAACATCGTCTATCATGAGAAGGGCAAGGTCTTTCATCTCTTCAACGATTCCGTGAGTTACATCTTCATGGTGCTGCCCCATGGCGGGCTGGGTTCGCTCTACTACGGCAAGGCGCTCCGCGACCGTGAGGGTTTCGAGCACATCTTCGAGCGTGCGCACCGCGGCATGACGGCATGTGTCTTTGCGGATACGCGCAGCTACTCGCTGGACGCGATCCGTCAGGAATTGCCGACGTACGGCTCGTCGGATTTTCGCCGCCCTGCGCTGAATGTTCTTCAGGAAAACGGCAGCCGTATCCTCGATCTGCAGTATGCAGGCTATCGTGTCATGGACGGCAAGCCGAAGCTTGCCGGGCTGCCTGCGACGTATGCGGAGGCAGAGACGGAGGCAAAGACGCTCATCGTCGAGGTGAAGGACGAATTGACGGGACTGCGTGCCGAGCTTCTCTATACCATATTTGCCGAGGGCGGTGCCATCGCGCGCAGTGTTCGCTATATCAATGAGGGCAAGGAAGTGCTGCATCTGCAGAAGGTCATGAGCATGTCGATTGACTTGCCCGATACGCAGTACGATTGGCTGGAACTGACGGGGGCTTGGTCACGCGAACGTCATATTGAGATTCGTCCGCTCACAACGGGCATCACGGCGATCGGCAGCCGCCGCGGGCACTCTTCGGGACAGTACAATCCATTTGCAGCGCTCCTGCGTCGCGGGACGACGGAGACATGCGGTGAGGCGCTGGCGATGAGCCTCGTCTACAGCGGGAATTTCGAGATGCTTGCCGAGGTCGACAACCACGGCGTGACACGTCTGCAGGCGGGTATTCACAGCACGGATTTCGACTGGAAGCTTATGCCGGGCGCAGAGTTCCAGACGCCCGAGGCGGTTCTCGTCTGGACGGATGCGGGACTCAACGGCATGAGTCAGACGTATCACCGTCTCTATCAGAAGCGATTGGCGCGCGGGCCGTGGCGCGACAAGGTGCGCCCGATTCTCATCAACAACTGGGAAGCGACGTATTTTGACTTTACGGAGGAGAAGCTGCTCAAGATAGCGGACAAGGCGGCGGAGTGCGGCATCGAGCTCTTCGTTCTCGACGACGGTTGGTTCGGTGCGCGCACCTCCGACTATGCGGGACTGGGCGACTGGACGGTAAACCGCGACCGTTTGCCGAACGGCATCGACGGACTTGCGGAGAAGATCGAGGCGCGCGGCATGAAGTTCGGCATCTGGGTCGAGCTTGAGATGGTCAACGAGGACTCCGATCTCTATCGTGCGCATCCCGACTGGGTGCTTTCCGTACCGGGACGGCGCAAGTCGCTCGGACGCTCGCAGTGCGTGCTCGATTTCTCGCGCCAAGAGGTGGTCGACAACATCTATGGGCAGGTGGAGGCGATTCTCGCGAGCGGCAAGGTCTCCTATGTGAAATGGGACATGAACCGCAGCATTACCGAATGCTGGTCGCACGCGCTGCCCGCAGATCAGCAGGGCGAGGTGTTCCATCGCTATATCCTCGGCCTTTACGAGCTCTACGAACGCCTGACCGCGAAATTCCCGCATGTGCTCTTCGAGTCCTGCGCTTCGGGCGGCGGCCGCTTTGACCCCGGTATGCTTTACTATGCGCCGCAGGCGTGGACGAGCGATAATTCGGATGCCGCCGAGCGGCAGAAGATCCAGTACGGCACATCCATGTGCTATCCTGTGAGCAGCATGGGCAGCCATGTCTCCGTCGTGCCGAACCATCAGATGAATCGCATGACGCCGCTGCACACGCGTGCGAATACGGCATACTTCGGGACGTTCGGCTATGAGCTCGATCTGAACAAGCTGACGGAAGAGGAGATTGCAGAGGTCAAAGAACAGGTTTCCTTTATGAAGGAGTATCGGGAAATCTTCCAGTACGGGACGTTCTATCGCCTGCAAAGCCCCTTTGAAAATAATGTCATGGCGTGGATGAGCGTGAGTGCGGATCGGAAGACGGCGATTGTCGGCTGGTATCGCACACTGAACCGCGTGAATTATCGCTTCGAGCGCGTGAAGCTTGCGGGACTCCTGCCGGATGTCCTCTATGAAAATCGCCGCAACGGTGTGCGCTGCTACGGCGATGAGCTGATGAACTACGGGCTTATCACGACGGACGGCACGGCGGGCGAACCGATTGCGGAGAACGGGCTGTCGGTGGATTTTGAGTCGCGCATTTATGTGCTGAAGGCTGTTGAATAGATTTGTATTGCCGGAAGGCAGCGAGGGAAACCGGACTGCACCCCAAAATACGGACAAAAATCCCTCCTGCTGTAGAAGAACTACAACAGGAGGGATTCTCTATGCTCGGGAAATAATATACAAAGGTGGTGTCCAAGATCGTGTCGGTGAGCGGCTGTGCGAGGTTCATTCTGTTATCGCTTTGCGCCGTATCTTGGAAGCACCGCGCAGCAGTTATTACGCCGGGGAGCATCCGCCGTGTTTTCTGTCAGCAGTTCCCCTTATGCACATAGCGCAGATGCTTCCCTGCGATGGCAGCGAGCCGCTCGATCGTCTCGATGGGCGTCGCGGGAGCGTATTCCTTCCAGCGCGGGAAGTAGCGGCTGATGTGGAGAGGCAGGTCGGGACTCAGCGAGGCGAGCCAGAAGGATTCTTCTTCCATATCGCCTGCACTGTCGTTCTGACCGGGGATGATGAGCGTCGTGACTTCGACGTGGCAGCTCTTTACAGCGCGGGCGATCGTATGCTTGACCGCAGCGAGGTCGCCGCCGAGGCGGCGGTAGAAGTCCGGCTGCCAGCCCTTGAGGTCAATGTTCATGGCATCGACGTGCGGGAGGAGCGCTTCCAAAGGCGCAGGCGCGATCGTGCCGTTCGTCACGAGGACGACGAAGAGGCCGGCCTCGTGCAGCAGCGGCGCGGCATCCATGATGAATTCATAGCTTAGAAGCGGCTCGTTGTAGGTGAAGGCGACGCCGATATTGCCGGGCGGGCGGCGGCTGAGGTCATGGGCGAGCGCGGCAAGCTCGGCGGGCGTGACGTCCTGCGTCTCGCTTTGCCCGTCCGCCATGGAAATCGCGTAATTTTGGCAGAAGGGGCAGGCGAGGTTGCAGCCGAAGCTGCCGACGGAGAGGATGAATCTGCCGGGGTGGAAGTGATAGAGCGGCTTCTTCTCGATGGGGTCGAGGGCGACGGAGGTCAGCCTGCCGTAGTTCTTGCAGCGGATCGTGCCGCCCTCGTTCGCGCGGGCGCGGCAGAAGCCCGTTTCGCCCTCGGCGAGGCGGCAGTGGTGCGGACAGAGGGAGCAGACGGTGCGCTTGGGTGATGGCGCCCCTGCCGTGGCCGCGTCAGTCTCCCCGGGGCGGGCGCGTTTTTCTGAAATATCCCGGTGTGACGGGATCATTTCCATGTTCAATGGTGCCGTTCGACTTCGAAGCGCCAGATGCGGATCGGCGCATCGTCCGGGATGCCGCCTTTCTTGCGCGCGATTTTGAGCTGTTCGTCCGCCGTGTCGACGCCTTCCAGGTCGGGCAGGAGAAGCCCCTTGCGGCCGCGCGATTCCACAATCACGCCATACCGCTTCGGATCGAGGTCTTTTGCCGCATCGTTGATAAGCTCCGGCTCCGTCAGAACGTCGACGCTGTAGACGATATCGGGCAGCTCGTCGTCTTTGAGCGGCGAAAAGCGCGGGTCGTGGATGGCGGCAGAAACCGCATTGTAGAGGATTTCTTCCGCAATATTCTTTTGCGCGGGCTGGAATGTGCCGATGCAGCCCCTGAGTTCGCCGTCCTTTTTCAGAGAAACGAAGACCCCGGCGCGTCCGTCCATCTCTTCCGGCAAATCCTCGGGGATTGCCGCATATTGCCCGGTCACGACGAACTTCTCAACGCTTTCCCGCGCCAGGCGCACATAGGCGTCTTCCGCCGACTTGATGTCGTCGAGGCTGCGGCGCCGTGCAATCTCATAGCGCATGCCGAAATTGCGCTTCAGATCCTCGCGCTTGACGACGAAGGAAACGAGGCCGTAGCCGACGCCGAAAGGCCCCTGATAGGAGAGCTTCTTGATCTTCAGCGCCTGGCAGTCGAGCGCTCCCGCCATGATCCAGAAGGAGCGCAGGCCGCACTCCGCCGCCTGTTTGCAGAGCGGCGGATCCATCTGCAGGAGCTTGAGGAACGTTCCTTCCTCGAGGTTTTTCATGCACGCCTTGTCGAAGCGCGGTCCCTCGGGCGCGAAGCCGTAAGGGCCGTCGGGGGAGAGTTTGTGCGAGAGATCGCCGCTCGCGATGAAGACCGTCTTTCGATTGAGCTCCTCCGCCGTCCGCGCGATGCTCATGCCGAAGCGGTAGTGGTCGAGCGGCGTCAGTCCGGAAAGCCCGACGCGCACGAGGCGGAAATCCTTCGTATGCGCCTGCAGGAAGCGCAGCGGCACCATCGTGCCGTGATCGAGCGCCGCGTTGCGCCCGCCCAAAGGCCCGGCCTCAAGGCCTGCCTCGCCCGCGACCGTGGCGAGCGTCTTGGCGAATGCCGTGTCGTATTCGGCATGCACCTCGACTTCAGGTGCGCCGAACTGCGCGAAGCTTCCTGTGCCTTCATCGCCCGGCGAGATATGGAAATAGTCGGCATACATGACGGCGTGCGGACTTGAGATAACGACGGTGTCCGGCTCGAAGGAGGCAGCCTCCTTCATTGCCCGCTCATAAGCGTTTATCGTGAGCTGGATCTTGCGCTCCTCGCCCTTTCCGATTTCCGGCAGGATGATTGGCGGGTGCGGCACAGCATAAGCAGCTAGAATTGCCATGGGTAAGACCTCCTCGAAGTGCGGTGTTCATTAAAATATGTATTCGATATGAGGAGGGAAAAGCCCTTTATTTGAAATGAAATTTGCGCCAGGATGCGTGATGTGCCGCTGCTGTTTTTATGGCGCGATTCTGTCAGCCATGTTATAATCGGTTCGTTGCCTCCTCCAGACTGGCACGGGAAGGAGGGCGCGTTTTATGGAGTTCATCACCTTTATTCTCTCCGTTTTGGCAGGTGTGATTTGCCACTGCATCTGCAAACGGCTTGACGGAAGAGACAAGGGCAACAAGCCTAGGCGTTAATCCCTGCCTGCAGTATGGGAATAGAAAAGCCCCCCGAGTCGCTACCTTGGGGGGCTTTTCGTGCGCCAATGAGTTCATCACTTTTGCCGTTCTTAGTATACCATGGTTTTTCGTATGTGTGCAAGTGATGTGCTGCTGTTTTTGTAGGTTCTTCGTTTAGCGTGCGAGTGGGTATGGCAAAGGTCATGCGCATGGAGCGGTCCTTTATCCGATCTGCTATGCACGAATCGTATAGCAGATGCCATTTTTGGCATTGTACAAAAACCGGAAGCGCTTTTAAGGAAACGCTGATAAAATGAAGTCGCCCAGATTTGCGCAGATGCGCTGGTTCTATCTAGGAGACAAACCGGAGGCGTAGCGGTGCTACGTCGAGGATTTGTCGACGACGAGAGGACAGCGCAGATGCGTGAAGATGGGTGGCTGAATTTATCAGCGGTTCCTTAAAATAAAATACGAAAGAGAACGCTAGGATACGAATGAAGGAAATCGATGGGAGGAACGATACCATGACGAAGGAAGAATGGAGCGCCGGGGGTCACACGGAAGAGCGCGGCGGCGCTTTTGTCAAGCATTGGCACGGCGCGAAGAAAGACAGCTGGTTCAGCCACCTCGCCGTCGAAGTGCCGGGCGAAGAGACGTCGAACGAATGGTGCGAACCTGTGACGGACGAGGCGTACGGGAAGCTCGAATAAAGCAGGCATGGCTTGCGGTGGTTCGCGGATCAGGGAGGAGCGAAAGAGTATAGAAAGCGCCCCTGCATCAGCAGGGGCGGAAGGGATGGTTAGGTTTGAAACAACTTGGCGTGACTTCCAAGGCGGGCAAGTGAAAGGATCAGCGCGTCCTCCTTGACTTGATAGATGAGCAGCCAGTCAGGCGTGATATGACATTCGCGATGATTGCGGAAGCTGCCCGCGAGGGCATGATCGCGATGCTGCGCAGGCAGCGGTTCCCGTCGTGCCAAAGTGTCGATGACGTTTTCAAGCAAGGTGAGGTCGCGATGTTGACGAATGGCAGCTTTGAGATCCTTTTTGAATTGTGCGGTTTGCTTAAGGAATCACTGATAAATTCAGCCGCCCATCTTCACACATCTGCGCTGTCCTCTCGTCGTCGACAAATCCTCGACGTAGCACCGCTACGCCTCCGGTTTGTCTCCTTGATAGAACCAGCGCATCTGTGCAAATCTGGGCGACTTCATTTTATCAGCGCTTCCTTAATCTTCAGCATCTACTTCGTCCTTAGCCTCACGAATCAAGTCGGCAGCGCAACGATATGTTTTCGCGGCAATTTTTCCGGCAGCGATGTCATCAGACTCCTGCAGTGCAGCCAAGGTTTCAGGAGTAAAGCGAGGTTTTTGTATCGCGAATGGCAGACCTTCATGAAGAAGGATTTGATGGAAAAAAATATTTACTGCATCGGAAGCGGAAAGTCCAAGTGTGCGCAAGATATTTTCGACAGAAATCTTGACTTGGGGTTCAAGGCGTATATGCAATGTTTCTGTTTTTGCCATGCAAATCAGCTCCTTTATCAAATTGTATCACGTTGGGTACACAAATGCAAAGAAGATGGAAAAGATATTTGCATGGCGGCTTTTTTATGCAATCGTCTTTTCCGTCACTTTGTCGAACAGCTTGCGATACTTCGGCAGGTCTTCCTTCAGGCATACGAGCCGGTAGTCCGTGTGGCATTCGGGGTCGGCGAGCGGCACACAGAGGCGGCCTTCGATCGCTTCGCCTCGCGCGATGAAGTAGCCGGACTGAAAAATCGGATAGGGGGAGTTTGCGGCGAGTTCGGTGAGCGTCGTGCGCTCTTCCTGCATGAGATAGCGCGTTTGCGGCGTCTTTTCGTGCACGGCTTTCATCCAGAAGCCGACGCGGTTGAGGAGCAGCAGCGTTTCGCCTTTGAGATAAGAAAAAGCGCAGTGCATCTTGATACTGCGCTTTTTGCATGCGCTTGATTGTATACTTTGAAAAGAATATAATCAAGGTATAGATTATAAAAATCGCTGCTCCGTCGCCAGGCGTCTGACGAAGTGGGCAGAGACCGTAAGAAAGGCGGGAGCATCTCATGCCGGAGCGGGTTCGGGCGATACAGTGCCATAACTGCGGCGGGGCGATGTACTCCGAGCAGAAGGCGGCGGCGTATGTCTGCGCCTTCTGCGGTACGGAGGTACCGTGGACGGACGCACCGGTCTTCTGGGCCTCGCCGATTACGTTCCGCCATAAGCCCGTGCAGATCGTGGACGGGGCGATGAAGCTCGGAGCGGTGGAGACGATGTGGGAGGTCGAGGCGCACGACAAGGGCCTCCTCAGCCAGCACTACCGCCAAAAGAGCGTCGAGGAGAAGCTCGCGCTCTGGGACAAGACGGCGACGGAGGCATTTGCGGGGGTCTGCCGGCTGACGTTCCGCTGTCCCTTCTGCGGCGGAGATTTCTCGGGCGAGTCGACGCAGCATTTCTTCACTTGCGGCTACTGCAACAATACGTTCGGCGATGAGGAACTGCTGCGCCCCGGCGCATATCGGCGGGAGTTCATCATGGGCGTTGGCGCGAAGAACGTCCCGGGCAAGGCGATTCCGTTCGTTGTGACGCCGCTGCAGGCACAGAATGCCGCGCGCAAACTCGCATGGAGATTTCCACAGGAGTTTTTGGGGCAGGACATTGAGCGCCGCATCCGCTCGGATATGACGGCAGTCTACATCCCGTTCTCGCTTGCCGACCTCAGTGTCAAGATGTGCATCCGCAGCGATCGGAGGAGTTTCGAGGCCTACGAGGAAATCATCAACTGGGCGTGCCCCGACACGGCGCTTTATGATATCCATCTGCTTGATCGGCTCGACCCATGGGATTTCGGCGCGGTCATTCCGTTCGATCCCGCCTTTGCCGAGGGGATTTTCCGCATCGCGGCGGCGGCGAACAACGTCTCGCGTGTGGAAGTGATTGAGAACATCCTTGCAGAGCGGTTTGTCTCCGACGTAAAAAGTACATTCGATTTGGCGGCGCCTTCACTCATACTCTGGGGACGCGATTTCCGTGTGCACAGAAACGCTTATTTTCTGCTGCCCGTCTACGTTCTGGATCGACGCGCAGAAGACGGGGAAGGTGCGCGGCAGGTGCGCATCGCAGTGAACGGGCAGACGGGAAAGGCTGTTGCGCTCTTCTATCGGTATGGGCAAGAGGAGCGCTATGTGGCAGACGCACCTTCTCAGCTGCAGCCGATGTCGACGGAACATACGATCCGCACGCCGCCCGTCGCGGTGAAGCGCGTCGGTTCGCCGTTCCTGTACCGTGTCACGACGCTTGCCGAGGCGACGGAAGGATAAGGAAGCACTGATAAATTCAGCCACCCATCTTCACACATCTGCACTGTCCTCTCGTCGTCGAAAAATCCTCGACGTAGCACCGCTACGCCTGTGGTTTGTCTCCTCGATAGATACAGCGCATCTGTGCAAATCTGGGCGACCTCATTTTATCAGCGCTTCCATAAAGCTGACGACGTTCGCTCGCCTATGGACGCATCGAAAATAATTTCCACGATATTCCTGTTTCCGTAAGACAAAGTGACAGAAAAGTTGTATAATGTATACAAAAGATAGACGATTCGCACAAAAGGAAAGGACGGGATTGCAATGCGGAAAGAACATGATTTTCTCGGCGAACTTGAGGTGCCGGACGAGGCGTATTACGGCGTGCAGACGCTGCGTGCCGTGGAGAATTTCAGTATCACGGGCAGGACGCTCGACGTCGATTTCATCCAGGCGCTCGCGAAGGTGAAGAAGGCGGCGGCGCAGGCGAACATGGAGACGGGAAGGCTCGATAAGCGCATCGGCAACGCGCTCGTCGAGGCGGCGGAGGAAATCATCGACGGAAAATTCATCGACCAGTTCCCCGTCGATCCGATCCAGGGCGGCGCGGGTACGTCGGTCAACATGAATATGAACGAGGTCTTGTCGAACCGCGCGCTTGAAATCCTCGGCGAGCCGAAGGGCAGCTATGACATCATCTCGCCGAACAATCATGCCAATATGGCGCAGTCGACGAACGACGCTTTTCCGACGGCGATCAAGGTCTGTCTGACGCACAAGGGACATAAACTGACGGCGGCGCTCGACTATCTGGCGACAGAACTGGAAAAGAAGGCGGAGGAGTACAAGGACATCCTGAAGATGGCGCGCACGCACCTGCAGGATGCCGTGCCGATCACTCTGGGGCAGGAGATGGGCTCCTATGCGTCCGCCGTGCGCCGCAGCATCAAGCGCGTCGGCTGGTCGATGGACAGCATCCGCCTCATCAATATGGGCGGTACGGCGGTCGGTACGGGGCTGAATGCCGAACCGGCCTACATCAAGGCGGTCGCACGCAAGCTCCGCGAGATCACGGGCGAGAATTTCGAGACATCGACGAACATCATCGACGCGACGAACAATACGGACGGCTTCGTCGATGTGTCGTCCGCGCTCAAGAACACCGCGCTCGTGCTCATCAAAATGGCGAACGACTTCCGCCTCATGGCGTCGGGTCCGCGCTGCGGGTTCAACGAGCTGAACCTGCCGAAGCGCCAGCCGGGCTCCTCCATCATGCCGGGCAAGGTCAATCCCGTCATCGCCGAAGTGCTCGACCAGGCGTGCTACCAGGTCATCGGCAACGATCTCGCCGTTTCGTTCGGCGTCGAGAACGGGCAGTTCGAGCTCAACGTCATGGAGCCGATCATGGCATACAATCTTTTCAGCTCGATGAACTACCTGACAAACGCTGTGCGCACCTTCGTCGACAAACTGCTCATCGGCCTCGAGCCGAATCGCGAGCAGTGTCAGCAGTGGGTCGACCGAAGCGTGGGCGTCGTCACGGCGCTCCTGCCGCATATCGGCTACGAGCAGTCGGCGATGCTCGCGAAGGAGGCCTATACGACGGGCAGGCCGATTCGCGAGGTCATCTTGGAGAAGCAGCTCTTGACGAAAGAGCAGCTCGACCACATCATGTCGCCCGAGCAGATGACGCATCCGGGCATTACGCACGAGTGAGGGAATATAGGGAAAGGCCGTGTTAAGCAGCTTACCGATGTTCGAACCTGAAAAGAAGAGCCGTCGCACAAGGCAGCATTGCATTGCTCTTGTGCGGCGGCTCTTCTTTTCAGGCAGAGAGCAGGTGTTGCTTCAACGGTTTTTCGTGAGAAGAGCCCTTCTTTAAAACAAACTTGAATATAAATGATATTATATAATTTTTTTTGAAAACTATTGATTTATTTTGAAATAAACACTATAATAAATACAGAAAATAAAAACTAAACAGAAGTAATCAAGAGGAGTGAGTGACGTGAAATTTGCTACCAGAATCAACTCATTCAAATCCAACACGGTTAGGAATGTGGAAGAAATCCTAGATCTCATGGGAAAAGTAGAGGGACTGGATTTTGTGGATTTAAATTATCCAGAACATTTCGAAGGCATTGACATCAAGAATATGCGGGAATTGCTCGCACGGAACGGTTTGAAACTCAATGGAGTGGCGCTTCGTTTCCGTGATGAGTTCATCCGCGGAGAGCTGGGGAATGCGGATGCCGCGGTCGCTGCGAAGGCGTTGGATTTGTGCAAGGAAGCGGTTGATGTTTGCCGCGATTTGGGCGGCGAAGTCGTCACCATCTGGCTTGGTTACGATGGCTACGACTATTCGTTCCAGATGGATTATGTCAAAGCGTGGAAGCAGACGGAGCAGGCGTTTCGCGAGGTTTGCGACTATGGTAGAGATTTGCGGATCAGCATTGAATACAAGCCGTTTCAGCCGCGTGTTTATTCCCTGATTTCAAGCTGGGGAAGCACGATGTCCATGCTGCACGATGTTGGGCGCGATAATCTGGGTATTACGTTGGATTTTTGCCATATGCTTATGAAGAACGAGAACCCGGCGTTCAGTGCGGCGTATCTGGGTGAGCGCGGCAAGCTGTATGGCGTTCACCTGAATGATGGAGCGAAGTTCAATGATGACGGTCTGATGATCGGCATGGTCAACTTCATACAGACGTTGGAGTTCATCTATTATTTGAAACGCTATCGCTATGACGGCGTTGTCTATTTTGATACTTTCCCTGTGCGTGAGGATGCCATGCAGGAAGTTCAGGCAAACATTCGCATGATGGGCAAGCTGGAGAAGTTGGTAGAACGCATCGGAATGGAGGAGATGACAAGGGTTATTCAAACAAACGACGCGATTGAAGTGCAGAAAATGATTTGTGATTGTTTTTGAGGAAGCGCTGATCGAATTTATCAGCGCTTACCCGGGCTGAATTGGAGGGTAAAACGATGAGCAAGAGATTCTGGGTGCTTTTGACGGCGCTTGTCATGTCTTTGGCGCTGCTTTTGACCGGCTGCGGAGGCGACAAGGGAGCGGATAAGAAGCAGGAGACGAAGGAGCAGGCGCAGAACTTCAATCCCGATGAAGAGAAGGATGCCATTGATTTTGCAAAACTGCGCAGCGATTATGGGAAAATCGCCAAAAAGGATGGCGAAATCAAGCTCGGTGCGGTGGCAAAATCCTTTGAAAACGAGTATTGGCGCACCTTGAAAGAGGGTATGGAACTCGGCGCAGCAGATTTCGCACAGCATGGCTACAAGGTCACGATCGATGTAAAGTCTGCGCAGAGCGAGGGTGATGAGCAGGGACAGTTCTCTATCGTCAAGGATATGATCAACAAGAAGTACAGCGCCTTGCTGCTCTCCCCTATTTCCGACGGTAATCTGATTCCGGGCGTTGAGATGGCGCAGAAGGCGAACATCCCGACCATCAATGTCAACGACGGCATCATCGCGATTGCTCCGAATTACGTTGGCCCGCGTGCCATACAGAACGGGGAGCTTGCTGCGGAGTGGATTGCACAGAAGCTCGATAAGTCCGGCAAGGTGGCGATCGTCATTGGTATGCCGAAGGCCTTTGCCGCTCGCCAGAGAACGGCAGGCTTTGAAAACTGGATGAAGGAGAATGCGCCGGGCATCCAGATCGTCGAGAAGCAAAATGCGGATTGGGATCGTGCAAAATCCAAGGATCTTGCGGCAACCTGGATCAAGAAACATCCGGATTTGAAAGCGATTTTCTGCAATAATGATACGATGGCGCTCGGTGTTGTCGAGGCCGTCAAAGAGGCGAACAAGGATATTCTCGTCGTTGGTGTCGATGGAATCGGCGAAGCCTATGATTCCATCCGAAAGGGTGGGCTTTCTGCGACGATTGATTCCTTCCCGAAATATAAAGGTCAGGTCGCAGTTGAGGTGGCTATGCGTATTCTCGCCGGAGAAAAGATGCCGCGCGTCATTTGGACGCCGCAGGCTTTGATCGATGCGACGAATGTCAATACGCCGGCGGAAGAAATCATCCATTGGACAGCGCCGAAATTTGAATGAACGGATAATTCAAAGGGACAAGGCCGCAGTGGTCTTGTCCCTTTATAAAAAGGGGGGGAGGATATGGAAAAACAAGAAATGATTGAATTTCGGCAGGTCGGAAAATCTTTTTCGGGCAATAAGGTGCTCGACGACATTTCGTTTTCCATCCGTAAAGGAGAAATCCATGCCCTGATGGGGGAAAACGGCGCAGGAAAATCCACATTGCTCAATATTCTGCACGGGGTGTACCCGGATTATGAGGGCGAGGTTTTCATCGAAGGGGAAAAAGTGCATTTCGCATCGGTGCAGGAGGGACTGAAACGCGGCATCGCAAAGGTTCATCAGGAAGTCAGCGTGATTTCGGCACTCACTGTCGGGCAGAATATCGCCCTTGGCTACGAGCCGCAAAAAGGACCGTTTGTCGATTATGACGCTTTATACAAGCATACGGATGAGATTTTGGAACGGCTTCACTGCAAGTTCCGTAGCCGGGATTCGGCAGGGCTTTTGAGCACCGGCGAAATGCAGATGCTGGCCATTGCTAAGGCACTTTTCCACAAGGCGCAGGTCATTTCGTTCGACGAGCCTACGGCGGCACTTTCGGAGCATGAAGTGGAGACCTTTTTCGACGTTGTCGCAGAGCTCAAGAAAGCAGGCATGACCATCCTTTATGTTACGCATCGCATCAACGAGGTTTTTGCGATCGTTGATCGCACGACGGTTCTGCGGGATGGAAAATATATTGGGACGTATGAGATTGCTTCCATTACCAAGGAAGCTTTGATCCAGAGCATGGTCGGGCGAGACGTCGCTGCTTTTGCCGTGCGTAACCAGCCTTCCTGCGCACAGTCGGAGGTTGTGCTCGAGGTGAAGAATCTTTGTCGTGACAACGTATTTTCGAATATCAGTTTTCAGCTTCATCGTGGGGAATTGCTCGGGTTTTCCGGCTTGGTCGGCTCAAAGCGCACGGATGTCATGCGAACGATTTTTGGCGCCGATCAAAAAACGGCCGGGGAAGTCTTTGTAGGAGGAAAGCCCGTTCATATCAAGAATCCGCGTGACGCGCTCTCCTGCGGCATCGCCTTGATTCCGGAAAATCGCAAGACGCAGGGTTTTGTTCGCATGATGAATAATGCGGACAACGTGGGGCTGGCATCGCTCAAAAATTTCTGTAAGTTTGGTTTTGTTAATGTGAAGCAGAAAATCAAGAATTGTGAGCATTATATCGAGCAGATTCACCTGCATCCGGCTGACCCGTATTACGATACGGAAAAATTAAGCGGCGGCAATCAACAGAAGGTGGTTATTGCCAAATGGCTGAGCACGCATTCGAATATCATCATTTTTGATGAACCGACAAAAGGCGTGGATGTTGGAGCCAAGGCGGAAATCTATCGCCTGATGGAGGAACTTCTGGCAGAAGGCAAGTCCATCCTCATGGTGTCCTCAGAAATGCCGGAGATCATCGGCATGAGCGACCGCGTCATCGTCATGCGCGAGGGCAGGATCATGGCGGAGCTGCAGCGTGGGGAACTGAGTGAGGAACGGGTCATTTCCTGCGCAATGGGAGGAGGAAGTTAACGTGGCAAAAGGAAAAATTTTTCAAACCATGGGGCGTGAGATCGGGGTATTCGTGGCTTTGATCGCGGTCATGGTGGTTTTTTCTGCGATAGATGAGCACTATTTTACGATGGCGAATCTGATCGACATCGTTGACCAGAGTACGATCAACGGCTTGATTGCCATCGGCATGACTTTCGTCATCGTGACGGGTGGCATCGATCTTTCTGTGGGTTCGGTCATGGCGATCGTCATTGTTCTCGTAGGGCGGCTTTTAACAGAGCAGGGGATGGATCCGATTTCGGCGACGATTGTCGGCATCATTCTGGGATTTGCCCTTGGTTCGTTCAATGGCTTCCTCATCACAAGACTGAAGTTGCAGCCTTTCATTGCCACGCTCGGCACGATGAGTGTCTATCGCGGTTTTGCCTACATCATCACGAGCGGCTGGCCGGTGCTGAACATCCCGCAGGAATTCCGCACGATGCTTGACGGGGATTTCTTTTCAATTTTTCGCATCTCGATTTTGATTTTGTTGATTTTTGCGTTTATTACGCATATTCTCATCAAGTCCACGAGGTTTGGAAATTATGTCTATGCTATCGGCAGCAACGAAGAAGCGACCCGGCTCTCGGGCGTGAGTGTCGATTTCAACAAGCTGATGACCTATGGGCTCTGCGGCGTCGGTGCGGCTCTTGCAGGCATGGTTATGTTGGCGCGTCTCGGTACGGGTGAGCCGGCAGCAGGACAGGGCTACGAGCTCAATGCCATTGCGGCGGCGGCAATCGGCGGGACGAGCCTTGCGGGCGGCAAGGGAACAATTATCGGCACGCTTTTGGGAGCATTCCTTCTCTCTGCGCTCAAGGTTGGGCTTGTCGTCGTCGGAGTAGACGCTTTTTGGCAATATATAGCGACGGGCGGAATCATCGTCGTGGCGGCCTATTTTGAAGTGTTGCAGAACAAGATCAAGGGCACGCATTGATGGTTTGGTGATGCAGGAGGAATATGACAGTGAAAGAGCAGTTGATTACAGTCATAGGCAGCCTTAATTACGACATTGTTTTCAAGCAGGAGCGCCTGCCTTCCCCCGGGGAGACCTATACGGCGGATTCCGTGCAGACCGCGGGCGGCGGCAAAGGGGCGAACCAAGCGGTGCAGTGCGCGAAGCTCGGGGCGCAGACCTATATGGTCGGTGCCGTGGGAAATGATGCGATGGGATCGTTCCTGCGGGATTCGCTGGAGAAGTATGGTGTAGAAACCCGGTACTTGCTTGAACGGGAGGGAGGCTCCGGATTCGCGGTTGTCCATGCCCTTGAGGACGGGACGGTTGCTGCAACACTGGCCAGGGGCGCGAATTATGCTCTGACTCGGGACGATATAGAGGCGGTGCGCGATCTCCTAAAGCGCAGCAAAATTGCGGTTTTCCAGATGGAAATTCCACGCGGGGTGCTTGAATACGCCATTGAAATTGCTGCGGCAGAAAAATGCTTCATCGTACTCAATGCTGCACCAGCGGCGCCTATTGATAGCAGCGTCTTGAAAAAGGTCGACTGCCTCGTCGTAAATGAGGTAGAAGCGTCGTATTATTGCGGCGCAGAAATACGCGACCGAGCCTCAGCTGAGCAGTAGATCGAGGCGCTTCATGCGAAATGCGGCCGTCTCGTCATCATAACCTTGGGCGTTCAGGGCAGCGTCATCTATGACGGACAGCGGCTGGAATTCATCCCGGCGAAAAAGGTGGAGGCGATCGAGTCCACAGGCGCAGGGGATTCTTATATTGGAGCGTTCAGCGTCCGTCTACTGGAAGGAGAGGATTGCTTCAGTGCAGCTCGTTTTGCGGCGGAGGCAGCGGCACTAACGGTCACAGGAATTGGGGCGCAGCCGTCCATGCCGACGCGTGAACAGCTGAGATAGCATGAAACAGAAAAAAATCGTCATTCAACAAGGTGTATGGTATAATGGAAACCAGTTTTGTTTGCAGCACGCCAATAAAGTGGGTGACGGAGAATTGATTCCCTATGTGAGAAAACAAAAGATCATTGCGGCGTTGGAGAAGACGGAGCTTCTCTACGTCGAACAGTTGGCTGAACTCCTCGGCATCTCGATTTCAACCGTGCGTCGTGATGTGAGGCGATTGGCGGAAGAAGGTATGATCAGTGCCCTGCGCGGCGGCGCTGTTAAACTGAAGCGTGGAGCTTATGACACACCCTTGGAAACGAAGCAGCTTCTCAACAGCGATCGGAAGCAGCGCATTGCCCGATATGCCGCATCCCTTGTGGCAACGGGAGATGTCATTTATCTTGACTCGGGAACAAGTGTGCTCTATATGGCAAAATATTTACGAAAGAAAAAGATCACGGTTGTCACATCGAATACGAAGGCTGTGGATGAATTGTTGGATTCGGCAGCAACGCTCATAACCTTGGGCGGAGAAATCAACAAACAACTGGGCTCTGTTGTCGGTTCGGCGGCAGAAATGATGCTGCGCTCCATGTATTTCGATAAGGCCTTTCTCGGGGCGAGCGGCTACAGTTTGCTCGGCGGCGTCAGCACGCCGGATGCGCGTGAGGCGATGAAAAAGACCATCGTGCACGAGCGCTCAAAAGACGCTTATGTCTTAGCGGATGCTTCCAAAGCAGGGATGACAAGCTTCTGCAAAGCCTTCGATTTAAGCGACGCCGTCCTCATTACCGATGAGGAGAACGACTGCCTGAAAGATTGCAAACAGTATTTCGTTGTTTGATTCCTTTTGTCCATTGAAGCTCCCGAGCAGATGACGCATCCAGGCATCACGCACGAGTGAGGGAAGGATTATGCCGTTGCCTGGAAGTGTCGATAATAGATTATATGAGAGATGTACAGTAAAGGAGGCGTTTGCATGAAACGGATTTTTCTGGCCGTCGTTTTTGCCCTGTTTGCCCAAGTCTTATGGATGCCGCAGACCTTTGCCCAAGATGTCTGGGCAACATCCTATGACGGCAAGGACATCTACGTCGTGACGGAAACCCTGGAGAAAGAGCGGGTTCCGACAGGCAATGCCACCAGCTATCGCGGGATGGTGAAGTTCGTGCACGGCGATGAGCTGCAGAACACGGCGCAATACTTGTACAAAGCGAGCGAAGACGGTGTGTTTCTGTCGATCGACGGCGGTGCCTTTTTCCGACTCGGCGGAGATTTTGACGGCGTTCCAGAGAGATATGCACACTACATGGCGGTCTATGATACCATGTGGAAGACGCTGAGAAACAATAGAAATTGAAAATCGTATCCCCATTGCCTACCCCAAAAATGTTCAGGTGGACTTGAGCGAAGATGAGAAAAGAGCGTTCAGAAGTATCGTGGAAGAGATGAAAGCGATTTTTCAGAGGAAGGAGAGGCAGCATGGGGCAGATGATGTCGGGTGCAGCAAGTGAGATTTTGGCAGGATTGCAGGAAGCGTTGCTGGATGCGCAGGGAGCTTCGGTGCATGGTCTGAAAAAGACAGTCGTGTATCGCATCCAGCCACAGGAAGTGCGCAAGAGTTTGGCTATGTCACAGCAAGAGTTTTCGCGAGCTTTCGGGATTCCGTTGGCTATGCTGCAAAATTGGGAACAGGGACGCAGGCAGATGGATGTCACTGCAGCCTCATATCTGAGAACGATTGCACGATTTCCCAAAGAAGCCATGGCGGCACAGATGTGAGCCGCCATGGCTTCTTTTTCAGTATCTTTCCACCCATCGTCCGTCGAAGTGCGGCACGAAGGAGGCGGAGACGGTGCCGCCTTGCTGGATGTAGCAGTTTTCGATGCCGAGACTGCGCGCATGGTCGACGACGCTTTCGTACTCGAACGTCGTGAGGCGGCGCTTGAGTTCGGGGACTTTTGAGAGGTCGCCTATAGGCGTGTATTGGTTCATGAGGCTGATGTAAATGGTATCAGAGAAGTTCTGCCAGAGCCAGTCGAGGATCTTCATGCTTTCCTTGCGCCGTCCCGGCAGAACGAGGTGGCGTACGAGGACGCCGCGCTGCATACGATTGGTATCATCGAAGACGGGACGGCCCGCGATCTCGCGCATGCGGCGGATGGCGGCGCTCGCCGTCTTGAAGTAGTCGGGGGCGGCGCTGTAGCGGAGCGCCGTTTCTTCCTCCATGTATTTGAGGTCGGGCAGGAAAATGTCGACGAGTCCCGCCATGAGGTCAATGGTATCAATGGTCTCATAGGCGGAGGAGTTGTAGACGACGGGGAGCTTCAGCCCCTGCGCCTTGGCGAGGCGGAGCGCGGCGGTGATCTGGGGGGCGAAGTGCGTCGGGGTCACGAGGTCGAGCGTCGCCGCACCGCGCGCTTCCTGTTCCAGGAAGATTTCGGCAAGGCGCTCTTCCGTGACGGTGATACCAAAGTTTTCCCGGCTGATTTCGTGGTTCTGGCAAAAGGCGCAGCGCATATTGCAGCCCGAGAAGAAGACGGTGCCCGCGCCCTTTTCGCCCGCGAGACACGGCTCTTCCCACGGGTGGAGCGATACGAGCGCGACGCGCGCGTATCTGCCCCCGCCGCAGAAGCCACGCGCATCCTGCAGGCGGTTCGCGCCGCAGCTGCGCGGACAGAGGCGGCAGGCGGCGAGCGGCGCGAGGTCTTTGCCCAGGTTTTTTGCCGTGCAGTTCTTTGCTGCACGGCTTTTTTGCGCGGGCGGGAGGCTTCCGGCATTTTCCTGCTTCGCGGTTCTCATTCGCGTCCCTCGAGCTTTGCCGCGTCGAGCAGCGGCCCGTACTTCGGACGCCACCATGATATGGCACGCACGGCGTTGATGTAGTCCTGCAGTGCCTCTTCGTCCAGGTCGCCGCTGCGCTCTTTGATGGGTTCTCCTGCGAGCGGCACAGTGTCCGTTCTGCCGATGGCGTCGTGCGTGATCCAAAAGCCGTAGTTCACGCCGCAGCGGTTGCCGCAGGTGAGGCTCCTGCCGACGGCTTCGTAGCGGAAGCCGGCGGGGGCGATCAGCTCAAGGAGCGTCGGCACGATGTCGATCTGGCTTCCGGCCGCGTCGGCAGGCAGCAGTTCCGGACGCACGCCCTTGCCCGTGAGGATGAAGGGAACGCCATAGCGTTCGTAGAGCGTCGGCGTCTTTTCGATGTTGTAGCGGTCGGCATGGTCGCCGACGATGAGGAAGAGGCTGTCCGGGAATTTCTTTTTTGCCGCGCGGATGAAGGCGGCGAGCTCGCGTGAGGCGTACCAGTAATGTCCCAGCTCCTTTAGCAGGTCGTCGTCTTCCTGCGCTTTTGGCGGGAGCGCGGCGCGCACTTTTTCGGCTGGAAATCCCTTGGCCGCGAGATCGACGGTGTAGGGCGAATGGTTTGAGACGTTCAGGAGGATGTTGAAGCTCGGCACAGCGGGATCGATGCGTGAAAGCGCTTCGGCGTAGAGGAATTCGTCGTCGATGCCCCATACGCTTCCCTTGTCCGCATCCGCTGCGAGGTCGCCGCGGCTGTAGAAACGATCGAAGCCCTGCGCTCGAGAGAAGGCTTCGATGCGTTCCCAGGTCGCAGGCCCGGCGTACCAGAAGCTCGTTTCGTAGCCGAGGCGTTGGAGTGCGGGAGCGGCTGCCGTCGGGTAGGGGGCGGCGAACGATTCGGGCATGGTCGTCAGGTAGAGGTTGGCGTCGGCAAACCCTGTGACGATGCCCGTGACGGCGGCAACGGTGCTCGGGCCGTTCGGCAGGAATGCGTCGCAGTAGGCTGTATCAGGTTCGGCGAGGATTTCCTTCATGGGATCGGCGATATGGAGATCTTCGTATTTTTTGAGAAGCGGCCAGTTCGCATAGCTTTCCGAGATGATGAGAAAGATCTGGCGCGGCTTGTCGATCTGTGCGCCCTTTGCCTCGCGCACGAGGTAGACGTCGAGGTCGTCGCTGTCCGCAGGCCGTCCGGCGTGAAGCGCTGCGAGGCGGCGTATTTCGTCCGTGGTGAAGTCGAGCCCGTTGCAGGCACGGAGGCGGCTGTTCATCGTATAGGCGCGGTAGACGGCCTGGAAGTTGTCGAGGATGGTCTCGTTGAGGAAATGGTCTTTCGTGACGCCGGCGTTTTCCCAGTCGACGGCTGTCTGCCAGCGGAGGCTGCCGCCGAAGAGCACGAGCAGGGATACGACGTAAAGACCGCCGAGGAAGGCGGCGCGGGAGAGGATCCTTACGAAGCGTCCCCTTTCGGGCAAAGAAGGCGCGGGGATGCGGTCGAGCAGGAAGAAAAGAGCGCGGCAGAGGAGCCATGCCATGAGGAATGCGCCCAAAAGGCGCAGGGGCAGTTGGAATTCCTGCACGAGCGAGACGAAAAGGGCGAAGGCGTCATCGTTCGCTGTATTGAAGAGGAGCTGGTGGAAGCCCGAGTGGAACTGGCGGTAGTAGGGGAAGCTGGCAGCGTAGAGGACGGAAAGCACCGTGAGGGAAACAGCGGCCGTCGCGCGCCAGGCAAGGCGTTCGAGCGGCGGATAGGCGAGGCGGAAGAAGGCGGCAGGGAGGAGCGAGGCGAGCGTCAGAAGCCCTGCCGTCTGGCAGCTGAGGCGCAGGCCGCGCCAGACGGCGAGCGCGATATCGGGAGCGCCGACGCCGCCGCCCATGTAGTCGTGCAGCCAGAAGATGAAAAAAAGGCGACAGAAAGAGAGGACTGCAAGGTAGAAAAGAAATACCCTGAGCCCTCTGTTCATGAAGGTATAAAATCCCTGCCAATCAAGCAGGCGGGAAGAAAATGGCTGCATGAGGCTTGACGCTCCTGTGGTCGATGGATTCTTGCGGCCGAGGCAGTTCGCGGTCCAAAGGTGCGGGCGGCGTTCCGCAGGCCGATGTTCGGCGCCGCGCGCCCTTACTCCTCCGGCACGATGATGTCCACGCCGTAGTCCTCGGCAGCCTGGCAGATGTCGGGCGCGGGCTGCGAGTCGGTGATCAGGCCGGAGAGGGTGTCGAGCGTGACGTAGTTGTAGTTGCCGTCTGAGCTGAGCTTCCTCGCCTCGGCGACGACGTAGGCGCGCTTGGAAACGCGGATGATGGCGGCCTTGTTGATGCCGTCCTCGATGTCATAGGTCGAGACGCTGTTTTCCTTCACATCGACGCCGACGGCGCCGAGAAAGGCGATGTCGGGCTTCAGGCGCGAGATGAAGTCGAGGGTCATGCCGCCCCAAAAGCCGTCGCGGCTCTTATTGATGACACCGCCGGCAAAGACGACGCGGATCTTCGGGTTCTGTGCGAGGATCGAGAGGATGTCGATCATGTTCGTGACGATGGTCAGCTCGCGCTCGTCGTGCACCAGCAGTTCCGCGACGGCGAGATTGCTCGTCGAGATGTCGAGAAATACCATGTCGTGCTCATGGACGAGGTGCAGAGCCGCGCGCGCAATGCGGCGCTTCGCCTCCACGTCGATGTCGCGGTGCTTGCTGACCTCGATGGTATGCGGATTCTCGCGCCGGATGACCGCGCCGCCGTAGGTGCGCTTGAGCCTCCCCTGCTTTTCGAGCGCACCGAGATCCTTGCGTATGCAGTCCTCTGTCACATGAAAACGCTCGCTGAGGTCTTTGACACGAACCTTGCCGTCGCGTGCCAGGATATCGAGAATGGCATCGTGGCGTTCCACAAGAAACATAGTATCGCCTCCGTTATTATTGATTCATCGCATTTTCTCCAATTCTAACTGAAAAGAGATATTTTTTCAAGTCCTATATTTTTCCTATAGATTCGGATGCCGAAAACGCCCGGCAAAGGGAGGCGGATGATGCTGCCGACCGGTTGACGGATTCCGGCGAAGTATGCTAAACTTAGGGGCGACGATGCGGCGGAAGCCGTGATCGACGAGCTTTGCTCCTCCGGGAGGAAATCTTTTTCAGTTCGGGGCGCAGCGCCTTGGTCTTGCGCAATGGAGTCTCGTGAACCCCGTCAGGTCCGGAAGGAAGCAGCGGTAAGCGAATCGCTTCATGTGCCGCGAGGGTGCCTGGGAGCTGTGTCCCGAACTGGAAAAGAGAAATTGTCGCTGCTGTGCGGAGCGCCTGCTTTGTACAGCAGCGATATTTTTGTCTGATGCACACGGGCAGGGCGCGGGTCATGCGCCTGTCTGAAAGGCTTGCGTACGGGGATTGCCGCTGGGCAAGGAGGGAGTTCATATGGCTTATATCGCGCTTTATCGCCAATGGCGGCCGGGGAGCTTCGGGGAACTCGTGGGGCAGGAAGCGATATCGAAGACGCTTTCCCGGGCGATTACCCTAGGCAGGCTCAGTCATGCCTACCTCTTTTCGGGGCCGCGCGGCACGGGCAAGACGAGCACGGCGAAGATTCTCGCGAAGTCCCTGAACTGTGAGCAGGGCCCGACGCCCGAGCCGTGCGGGACATGTACCAACTGCAGGAAGATCGCGGACGGCACTTCGCTCGACGTCTTTGAAATAGACGCGGCTTCGAACCGCGGCATCGACGAGATGCGCGATCTGCGCGAGAAGGTGAAGTTCACGCCCGCCGAGGGCCGCTACAAGATCTACATCATCGACGAGGTGCATATGCTGACGACGGAGGCGTTCAACGCGCTTCTGAAAACGCTGGAGGAGCCGCCCGCGCATGTCGTGTTCATCCTGGCGACGACGGAGCCGCACAAGGTGCCCGCGACGATACAGTCGCGCTGCCAGCGCTTTGATTTCCGCCGCATTACGGTGGAGGAAATCGTAGGGAGGCTCGCTCATGTGGCGCAGGAAATGAAGATTCCCTGCGACGAGGAGGCGCTTCATCTCATCGCTTTGCAGGCGGACGGCGGCATGCGGGATGCGCTGTCGCTGCTCGACCAATGCTCGAGTCTCTCCGAGGACGGTGTGACGGCGGAGCGCGTCGGTGAAATCCTCGGTCTTGTGGGACACGCGCCGATCTACCGCCTGACGAAAGCCATCGCAGAGAAGGCGAAGGGCGAGATCTTCGATACGGTCGCCGATCTCCTGGCGGATGGCAAGGAGGCGATGCAGGTGCTCGCCGAGCTCGTCCTGCATCTCAGGAGCCTCATGCTCTATCAGGCGGCAGGCGAAGTCGCAGGGCTCGATCTCTACGGCGACAGGCGCGAGGCGCTGGAGGAGCAGAAAGGAAGCTTCAGCCAGGAGCAGCTGATGCAGATGATCGGCCGCCTGCACGGAGCGATGGCGGAGCTGCGCTGGACGCCACAGCCCCGCATCACATTAGAGGTTGCGCTGCTCTCCCTCTGTTGCGGGACGGGGGAAGAAGGCCGCTTGTCCGATGGAGAAACGAGGGCCGCTTCTTCCGGGACAGAGGCGGCTCCTGTTTCCGCAGGGCAAGCTTCGGCAGAGACGGCGCGCATCGCGCGTCTTGAGGCGGAGCTTGCCGCCTTGAAGGCGGTGGTGGAGGCGCGCCCTTCGGCGGCTGCACCCGCGCCGCGGCGTACCGCCTCGGCGGCGGGCGGGGCGGTGCGCCCGGCTCCTGCCGCTAGGGCGGGCGCGCCGGCGCTGTCTGCGGAGACAGGGCCGGCCGTGCCGCTTACGCCCGAGGGCGAGGCGCTTCATAAGGCGCTGCTCCAACGCCTCCAGGAGGCGAAGCGCGCGCCCGTGCTCGCCTGCATCAACGGCGCTTCCTTCGCGGGCCTTGCGGACGGGGTGTTCTACCTGCGCTTCAATAGCCCCTTTCTCGCGGAACGCACGGCACGCGCCGATTACCGTGAGGCCATCGAAAAGATTTTGGCCGAGCTTTCGGGCGAAGCGCTTACCTTGTCCTGCATCAAGCCGCAGGACAAGCCGGCGCCCCCGCCTGCACCGAAGCCGAAGAAGAAACCGGCGCTTGACGCCCTTCAACCGCTCCATCCCGCACCCAAGCGGCTGGAAATCGACGAGGCGGAACTCTCCCCCGACGAGCGTCGGGTCCTGCAGAATGCCGTCAACATTTTCGGCGGGGATATCGTCGATCTCCCGGAAGAGGAGCGCATCGAGGCATTGGCCGCCAAAGGCCGCCTCGTGACCGATGAAAGCGGCAGGAAAGACAGGGCCGGTGCGCCGTCTGCGCCTGCACCGCCGCCGGGGGCTGCGCCTTCGCCGTCGTCTGCCGCTGCGCCGCCGTTCGGCAAGGCTGCCGCCGCGCCGCCCGAAGCGACGGCCGCGCCGCCGCCTGAGGCCTATGAAGCACCGCCGCCGGGCGATGAGGACGCGCCCGAGCCGGAGGAAAACAGTTGACCGGCAGAACGCTTTACGGCTATAATTAAAAGGAAATCGAACAGACAGCGGGGAAAGTGAAGAACCTTTTTCCGCTTTTGAAAGGAGAAACGCAATGTTTGGTGGAATGGGCAACATGGGCAATATGGCCGGCATGATGAAGAAGGTCCAGAAGATCCAGAATGAGATGAAGAAAATGCAGGAGGATCTCAAGAAAAAGACCGTCGACGTGTCGGCGGGCGGCGGCGCCGTCAAGATCGTCATGAACGGCGAAAAGGAAGTGCAGTCGCTCCATATCGACCCGGCGGCCGTCGACCCCGAGGATGTCGAGATGCTGCAGGATCTTCTGTCCGCCGCCTTCAACGAAGCCGTCAAAAAGGTTGACGACATGATGGCGAGCGAGATGGGCAAGCTCACGGGCGGCCTCGGCCTGCCGCCGGGCATGTTCTGAGATGCAGTACATCGCACCTCTGGCAAAATTGATCGAGCACTTTCGCGCACTGCCGGGCATTGGCTCCAAGACGGCAGTGCGTCTTGCTTATCACATCCTGGACATGGATGCGGCGAAGGCAAAAGCGCTTGCCGCCGCCATCGTCGAGGCGCGCGAGAAGATCGGCTTCTGCAGCCTCTGCTGCAACCTCTCGGATGCGGATCCCTGCGCCATTTGCGCCTCCGCAAAGCGCGACGGCACGAAGATCTGCGTCGTCGAGCAGCCGCAGGATGTCGCCGCCATTGAGCGCATGAAGGATTACAAGGGCCTTTACCATGTGCTGCACGGCGCACTGTCACCGCTCCAAGGCATCGGCCCCGAGAATATCCGCGTCAAGGAGCTTCTGAAAAGGCTTGAGGGAGGACGGGGCGAGCAGGTGGAGGAAATCATCATGGCGACGAATCCCACCGTTGAAGGCGAGGCGACGGCCATGTATCTGGCGCGTCTCTTGAAGCCCGCGGGCCTCAAGGTCACACGGATCGCCCATGGCCTGCCCATCGGCGGCGATCTCGAATACGCCGACGAAGTCACCCTTTCCAAGGCGCTGGAAAACAGGAAGGAAATATAATCATGCTTGACATCATTGCGGCGCTGGCCATCGGCCTGCTCCTCCTCTGCATTCTCGCGAAGATCCTCGCCCTGCCGTTTCGGCTGCTGAAAAAATTCATCGTCAACAGCGTCGTCGGCGCGGTTCTTCTGGCCATCGTCAAGTTCCTCGGCTTCAAGGTGACGATCAACATCCTGACGGCGCTGCTTGCCGGCATCTTCGGCATCCCCGGCGTCCTCCTCGTGCTTGCGTGGAGCTATCTGTAAACGACATGTTCAGCCGTTACGCGAAACGGCAGGATTTTCTAAAGAAGGAACAAGATTGGACAACGAAAAAATGCTTCCGCCCCAAGCGGGAGAAAAGCTTTGGACAGCGGAATTTCTTGGTCTCAGCGGCGCGAACTTCTTTCAGTTCATGTCGCAGTACATCCTCATCGTCGGCCTTCCCATCTATATCATGGACGACATGGGCGGCGGGGAGCTGGAGGCCGGGATGGCCATGACCTTCTTCCAGATCGGCACCGTCTGCTGCCGCCCGCTGGCGGGCCGGCTGATTGACAGCGTCCACAAGGGGCGGCTTATGCTCGGCGCGACGCTGGCCTTCTTCGCCATCATGGCCGCTTTCTGCTTCGCACATACGGAAGAGGCGCTCTATGGGCTGCGCCTCCTGCACGGCATCCAGTTCGCACTTGGCACGACGGCGGCTGCGACGCTCGCCGCGCTCGTCCTGCCCGCCGCGAAAAAGGGGACGGGCATCGGCTACTTCGCTCTTTCGACGAACCTCGCGATGGTCGTCGGCCCCCTCGTAGGGCTCCTCGTCATACGCTCGTTCGGCACGCTCGCCATGTTCCTGTGCCTTGCAGGCAGCGCACTCCTGACCGTCTGGCTCGCCAACCGCAGGACGCTCGACGAGGCTCTTGTCCGGCCGGAGAAGAAAAAGGAAGGAGGCGCCCGCTTCTCGCTCGTCGAGCGGCGTGCCTTGCCGATGGCCGCGCTCGGCGGGCTTGTTTTTTTCGCCTACGGCGGCGTCCTGACCTTCATTCCCCTTTATGCGCGCAGCATCGGCCTTGAAGCGAGCGTGAGCCTCTTCTTCGCCGTATTTGCGCTCGTCATCGTCCTCACACGTCCCTTCGTCGGGCGTCTCTTCGATAAAAAAGGCTCGGATTATACGGTGTATCCGGGTTTGGCGCTCTTCCTCGCAGGCTTCCTGCTCTTCGGCACGGCGAACAGCCAGGCGCTCTTCCTCCTCTCGGCGGCTGTGCTCGGCGCGGGTTTCGGTGCTGTCAGCCCCGCCTTTCAGACGCTCGCTGTTGCAAGCGTGCCGCCTGCGCGTGCAGGCCTTGCGACAGCGACCTACTTCTGGGCGCTCGACATCAGCGTCGGCCTTGCCGCCGCCTTCCTCGGCCTCGTCGCCGCCCGTTTCGGCTACGACTTCCTTTACGGCTTGCTCTCGCCTGCCGTCCTCCTTTTTGCCGCCACTTTTTATGCTCTTTGGCGCAGGCAGGGAAAACGCGGCGGAAGCCGAATATAAATTTATATGAAGTGAAGATGAGAAAGATATCCTGCAAAGGAGGAACAGCATGGAGCAGCATTGTTGTGTATGCGGCGTCGCCGTAAGAAAAGGCGCGGCCTTTTGCCCGGAATGCGGTGCGTCCCTGCAGCCTGTGGGCTGGGCCTGCCCCCGCTGCGGCGGGCAGAACCCGCAGGACGCTGCCTTTTGCGGCGCCTGCGGTGCGAGAAAAAGCGACGGCGTGAGCGATGCGACAACCATGATGCCGCCGGTGCAGCCGCAGCAGACGGGGCATTTTCCCCGGCCGTCGGCCGCTCCTATGGCGGCACAGCCGCAGCCGCCCGCCTGGCAGGGCGGCGCGTCCGGAGGCGCACAGCGCTCTGTTTTGCAGGACATGCGCCTCTGGGCGGCTGTCATCGTCCTACTCATCCTGTTGGCGGCGGGCGGCGGTTCGTACTATTACTTCAACTACATGAACGAGGGAAACTACATCAAGCAGTACAGTCTGGCAGCCAATGCCGTCGGAGAAATCGACGGGCTGCTCGGCTCTGAGGTGCGCGCCGAAAAGCTCAAGGGCGCGGCGGCAAACAATGTGCGTCAAAAACTACAGGCGCGGAAAAACTCTTTCGACGACACGGCGAAGGACTTCGCCAAGCGTACGCCGTTCAAGGGGTACGAAACCCAACATGCCGATACGATTTCCCTGCTGCAGAAGGAAAGCGCGCTCGTGGATGAAATCATGACCGTGCTCGCCAATCCGCTCGATGCGCAGGCGGACGAGATGATCAAGACCATACGCGAGGACATCGCCGCGCGCAGCGACCTCGGCGCGAAAATTCAGGTGCAGGGTGCAAACTTCGTCGCAGCCGCAGAGCTGTCCAGCGTGCCGCAGCAGTTGGCTCTTTTCGTCTCGGCCGAGAGAAAGGCTGAGGAAGAAAGGAAGCGCGTGGAAAAAGAAAAGAGCGAGCGCCTCGCCGCAATGAACGCTTTTTTCAGCAAGATGGAAGAGCTGATCAATCGCTATGAAAGCGCCAAGACCGATCTGAACGACATCATGAATTCATCCTACAAGAACGACATCATCTGGGCGGATTACTTCCGTACGGTCGACCGCGCGAAGAACACAAGGCAGGCTTTCCGCAACGAGCTCAAGGGCATTGCGGCTCCCGCCGGGGCGGAAGACATCAAGGCCGAGCTCGACAACGTCCTCGCCCATGCTCTGACCTACTGCGAGCTCAAGAGCCAGGCGGCGCACCTCCAGTTCAACCGATATTATACGAACGCGAGCAAGAAGGAAGCCGAAGCCCGCGCCATGGACGACGACATCCAAAAAGAATATGCGGCCTTCAAAAGCCATTTCCAGGAAGAAAAAGCTCGCCTGACAGCAGGCGGGATATAAAAAAAGCCGTGGGACAAGCGAGTTCGCTTCCCACGGCTTTTTTGCTGCCGCGTTGATGTACTTGTACTTTGTTAAAGGCAAGGGGGCGGAGGCGGTCTGTAGGGTTCTCTTCGCCGTGTTCACACAGGCTTTCCTGCTGCGGCAGCCTGCTCCAGAGTCGGCTGCGCGGCTGCGGGCTTTTCGCCCTTCGCGCGTTTGGCGCGGCGGTAGGCGCCGTCGGAGCGCATGAGATAGGCGCGCGTGTTGTCCTTGAGGTAGGTCCGCAGGATGGCGAGCAGGCGCTTTTTCAAGGGCTTGGCGCGGACGGGCAGCATGAGCTCGACGCGGTTGTTGAGATTTCGCGGCATCCAGTCGGCGGAGGAGATGAAGACGTCTTCCTGCCCGCCGTTATAGAAGTAGAAGATGCGGCTGTGCTCCAAGAAGCGGCCGACGATGCTGCGCACGCGGATGTTCTCGCTGACCTCTTTGAGGCCGGGGCGCAGGACGCAGATGCCGCGCACGATGAGATCGATCTTGACGCCGGCGGCGGAGGCTTCGTAGAGTTTGGCGATGATGAAGCGGTCGAGAAGCGAGTTCATCTTCGCCGCGATATAAGCCTTTTCCCCTTTTTTAGCGCGCACGATTTCCTGCTCGATGCTCGCCGTGATGCGTTCGCGCAGGGTCAGCGGGGCGACGGCGAGGCGGTTCCAGACGGGCGGGTCGGAGAAGCCCGAGAGGAAGTTGAAGAAAGCCGAAGCGTCGACGCCGGTCAGGGTGTCGGCGGTGAAGATGCCGACATCGGTATAGACCCTGGCCGTCGAGCCGTTGTAATTGCCCGTTGCGATATGGCAGTAGCGGCGGATGCCCTCCTCCTCACGGCGGATGACCATCGTGATCTTCGAATGGGTCTTGAGGCCGAGGATGCCGTAGATGACATGGCAGCCGGCTTCTTCGAGGCGGCGTGCCATGAGGATGTTGTTCTCTTCGTCAAAGCGCGCTTTCACTTCCATGAGAACCGTGACCTGCTTGCCGTTTTTCGCGGCTTCGGCCAGGGCGGCGATGATGGGGGAGCCGCGCTCGACGCGGTAGAGCGTCTGCTTGATGGCGAGCACCTTCGTATCGGCGGCTGCCTGCTGGATGAAGCGCTCCACGGTGTCGAAGGATTCGAAGGGATGATGCACGAGAATGTCCGCTGCGGCGATGGCCTGCCAGATGTCCGCCGCTCGGCGCGCGGCGAGATCCAGGGAGGGACGCGGCGAAAAGCGCGGATAGCGCAGGGCGTCGAAGCCTTCGAGATTGGCGAGGTCGGCGAAGAAGGAGGCGCCGAGCGGCCCCTTGGCGGTGTAGACGTCCATATCCTCGATGGCGAGCTCCTCCTTGAGGAATTCGAGGATGGACGCAGGGCAGGCGGCCGAGATCTCAAGGCGCACGGCTGCGCCCTTGCGCCGCTTTTCCAGCGATTTTTCCACCTCGGCCAGCAGATCCTCCACGTCGTCGCGGATGTCGAGGTCGGCGTCGCGCGTAATTCGGAAGGGCACGACATCCAAAATCTCGTAGCCCGTGAAGAAGCGCCCGGCAAAGTGCGCCAGAACGTCCTCGAGGAGCAGGAACGCCGTACCGCCGGGGAGGCGCAGCAGGCGATGGATGACGGGCGCGGGAACGGGAAGGATGGCGAGGCGCGTCTCCTGCTCGCCCGCGCGGCGGAGCAGGACGGCGAGATTCAGGCTGCGGCTGGCGAGGAAGGGGAAGGGATGCGCGGGGTCGACGGCCATCGGTGTGACGACGGGATAGATTTCGCGCTCGAAGAGCCCGGTGAGCCAAAGCGCCTGCTCGCCTTCCAGCTCGCCGGGGCGCAGGAAACGGATGCCGTGCTCCTTGAGCTCCTTGAGGACGAGGGCGAGGCAGCGATAGATGTCCTGCTGCTGGCGGTGTGCCTGTGTCGAGATGGCATGCATCTGCTCTGTGGGACGCATTCCGGCGATGTCGCGATGCTCGATGCCGCTTTCGATGAGGTGCTTGATGCCCGCGACGCGGATCATGAAGAATTCGTCGAGGTTTGAGCAGGCAATGGCGATGAAGCGCAGGCGCTCGAGCAGCGGATTGTCCTTGCCCGTGGATTCTTTCAGGACGCGCCGGTTGAAGCTCAGCCAGGATGTTTCGCGGTTCAGGTAGTAAGCTCTTTTCATGGGATCCATGCTAGTCCCTCCTCAGGCTTTTTCGAGCAGAGGCGCGATGCCGAACACCTCGCGGAAGAGGTCGGCGGCGCGCCGGAATGTCCACCGGATCAGCGGTATGTCGTACTCGGTCACATAAGCGACGCGGAGCTCCTCCTTTTCCAGTCTCGCAGAAAAGCGCGCGATCTTGCCGCTGTGCCCCTGATCGAGCGCATCGGCCAGGCGCAGGATGGCGCAGAGCTTGAGCATGATGATTTTCTGCTCGTGTGCGAGAAGCGCATAGGGATTGTCCTTGCGGCCGGGATTTGCGCTGTTGTAGTAATAGGCGATGTTGGCGACGATTTCCTTTTCCTTTTCGGAAACGCCGAAAAAGTCTGTACCGAGGATGATTTCATAGGAATAACGGCTGTAATGGCGCAGATTGATGAACTTGCCCGTTTCATGCAGGATGGCGGCGAGGCGCAGCAGGAGGAGCGAGCGCGGCTTGAGGCCGTGTTCGCTTTCGAGCGCGCGGAAAAGCTGCGCGGCGGCATCCTCCACACGCTTGCAGTGCTCCGGCGTCGAGCCGTACTTTTCCGCCGTCGTGCGCGCGAGCTGCAGCGTGCGGCCCTCCTGTTCCGCGAGGCACGGAAGCTGCGCCATCCGTGCGCCTTGGTAAGCGCTGTAGCTCTGCAGGAAAGTCGTTCCCATGAGGAAGAGTCCCTTGACCCGCGTGGAGCGCACGACCTCGTCGTAGAGCAGGATCGTCGGCAGGAGGAGATTGGCGCGGCTCTCGGGAATCTTGCAGCGCTGCATGAGCTTTTGCGGCGTCATGGGGCCGAAGGAATCGACGAAACCTAAAAATTCCTCGGGCGCGAGAAAGGCATAGGAGCCTTCCTGCCCGGGGGCGAGGAGGGAAGCCACGGTTCGCGCCTCGAGGCCGGAGAGCACGAGGTGGCGTATGCCGTAATGCTCGATGCTCGGCCAGAGCGGCGAAAGAGCCGCATGGATGTAGTCGCGCACGGCGGCGGGAAATAGCAGATCCTCGCGCTCCTTTTCGCTGAAATGCTCGAGGATGCGCAGGCTGCCGCTGGCGACGTTTTGCTGGAAGAGGAGCCGCCCCGCCTGCCAGCCCGTCAGACCTAGGCCGCCTGAGGTGATGTCCAGCAGAAGTACGGGCTTGTCGCCGAAGTTTTCCGCATTTTCGAGAAGCTCGTGCGACAGAGCGAAAAACTTATAGTAGATTTCCTGCGTCATATCGGCCACCTCGACATCGAAGCCCGTGCGGATCCGGATCCGGTCGAGAATGCCGAGCCGGTTTTCCGCTTCCCGAAGCACCGATGTGCCGATGGCAAAGACCTTTTCCACACCGTAGTCCGCGAGCAGACGACGATAGCCCTCCAAGATATGGCAAAGCTCGCTGAGAGAAGAAAAAGAAAGGCGGCCGCTGCGGAACACTTCCTCGCCGAACCCCGTTGCCTTGCGCACGCGCTCGATGATTTCGACATCCTCCATCGAGGCGAAAGAAACGATGATGAGGCTTGTATGCACGGAGCCGACATGCACGACGCCGTAAAGGAACCGCTTTTTCATGACAGGCTGCCCCCTTTCTCTTCCGCGGGATATAAGCGGAAATACGCCGAAAACGGCGGGTTCTTTCTATTTTAACATAAAGCGCCCGATGGTGTGCTTGAATATTTCACAAAGAACGACTTTTCATTGACGTTCACAAAATCATCAAGAGAGGCGTGATTTACGCCTCTCTTGATCATCCGTAATGCTTTTTATGGTTATAGTCGAGGCAGTATACCAAATTCTTTTTTCCGTCGCCTCGTTCCTGCATATACATTCTTCCTGTTTTGCTGTAGCGATATTCGAATAGTTTTTCAATCTTCCATTCATTAAATGGCTGTTTTCTGATCCCGTTAGATAAAGGATCACCATTGTTTATGGTTTTCAGCAATTTATACACTCTTTTGTCGAAGGTTTTTTCATCCAAAATTTCAGCGATAGCGAGAGGCGTAAATTCTAGATTGTCGAAAATCTCTTCTATAAGAGTTCTCGTATCTTTCTTTATTGTGCTCTGCATGCGTGTATTTATGTTGTTCATAAAATCCGCGAAGGAATGTTGGGCAGTCGTGAATTCTTCTTCAAGTATACCGATTAATTCTCTGTTTTCTTTTGCTTCTTGCAGGATTTTCTCATAGCCCTCCAACCGTTTTTTGAGACTAATGATCTTAGCTGATAACACGACGCTGCGCACGGGTTTGTCTATAAATTCGACACCGTATGCTTAGGGGAGAGAAGAACTTCTTTTTATTTCAAGTATCGCGTATATTCCAGAGAGGCTGGATATGGCGGCGCCGGTTCCTGCCGTACCAAAGGAACTCGCCAGAAGGACGGCAGAACCGGAAGCTAATGAACCTACGGCTGTACCTTTAAGAATGGATTCAGCTGCTATATTATCCTCTACGCTAACAGCTTGTTGGTTTGTTTTTTCGATTTTATGATTGTCAGTCGTTATAGGAATCCCCAGATCTTCAAAGAAGGAACGCAATTCCTCAGTAATTCTCTCTAAGTTCGCTATTTCATTGCTTAGGATAAAATAAGTTCTCTCATATTCCTTTACAGATTCGTTCATTTGTTCTTCAGTCGATTTATTTAATTCTTGTACTCTTTTATATCTTTCCTGAGGAGAAGTAATTACTTCTTTTCCTACATCTATAAGAGAGGAGCCTATTTCAATAATGCCGTTAAAAATATTTGCGGAACCATAAGGAGATATTCTAGTAGAATTCTTTTTGCTCCCCATAATGTGCGCCTCCTTTGCTTTATTAGATTTCAGGATATATAGAGATTTCTGTTATGATCCCATCTCTATCAATCCCGAACAGCATATAGAGGCCATCGGATAGAATGCGCACGCCATCTTTAAAAACGCGGCAGCGATTCTTATAATGATCTTTTACAGCGGATATGTCAGAACCTACGGTGAACCCCAATGGCGTCTTTAATCCGTTATCCCCCGTACTTTTAATTTTATATACGTTATGATCATCTTCATCAATGTCTATAGTAAAAGTTGTCCCGTAATGCAGCGTCTTTAGATGCTGAGGCTCGTAGAATTTTCCCTGGTAATAGGAAACGCTGTCCGGTTCTCCATATACGCTGATTACATATTCCTCGCTCGAACCAAAAGAAATTCCTCCGATTGTCAGGTCTTCTTTTGGCACGCTTTTTGTCGGTGCAGCAAAACAAACCTGTGCGATTAAAAGAAAGATCGCGGCAGCAAGCATGATCATTTTTGTTTTCATCTTTTTCTCCTCCTTAGTAAATATGATGTTTTATTCATATAATTCTAATTTCCTGCTAAAAAATCCTGCTTGAAATAAAACCGGGAAGGATTTTTCCTGCACTTTGCTTGAGAAGCTGAGAAAGAGCGCGGTTTTTCGGGCGCTTGTTTCGTGAAAAATCTCCGTGCTCCTGCTATAATGGGGAAGATGAGTTTTTGGCAAAGGAGGCGAAGCGATGGAGCGCATACGCATTGCGGCGGCGAGGTGCATCAAGGGGCAGATGCAGCCGCCTTGCCGCGCCTGCGAGGCGGTCTGTCCGGCGGGGGCGTTTTCGTGGGGGATGTTGGACGCTTCGGCCTGCATCGACTGCGGTCTTTGCACGGCGGTCTGTCCGGCGGGGGCGGTGGAGACGCAGCTCGCTTATGGGGAGCGTCTGGCAGAGGCTTTTGCGCAGCCGCGCGTTTTGCTTGCCTGCGAAAAGACGGCGCAGCGGGCAGACCGGGATGCCGCATGGGATGAAACTGCGGCAGCGGGCGAGGCGGCCGCCCGTACCGAAGGCGCTGCGCCGCTTCCCTGCCTCGGCTTTTTGACGCGCGGCCTCCTCTGGGCGATCGCTTCGCAAAAGGAGGCGCGGCTTATCGTCGGCGCATGTCGTTCCTGCATTCCGGCTGTACATCGCCATCTGCTCGCTGAGGCCGAGGCGGCGAATGAGGCGCTGTTGGCGGCAGGGCGGCCGCCCATCGCTGTGCTTGATGAAGCGCCTGCGGCAGGAAAGGTCAGCCGCCGCGATTTCTTCCTGCATTTCGTACAGGCGGCAAAGGAACGCTTGGGACAGGGCGGGGAGGTGGCGACGGGAGAAGCGCGGGAGGGCGACGGAGCGGCAGTCATCGGAACAGCGGCATCTTCTTCATCATACGAGACCGCTGCTGCGGCGCAGAAAAAAGAGGCGGAGATGCTTTCGCCGCCGGTTTCGTTTTTCACGCCTGTCTGGGCGTTTTCCCGCGGCGCTCTGCCGGCTGCAGTCCATGGCGATCTCACGCTCTTTGACGGCTGTACGGGCTGCGGCTTCTGCGCGCGCCTCTGTCCGTCCGGCGCGCTTCGGGCGGAGCTGCAGGAGGCGGAGCTTGTGCTCACGTTTTATCCGCAGCTCTGCACGTCCTGCGGGCTTTGCCAGGCGCGCTGCCCCAAGGGGGCGCTTCGCCTCACGGCGAGTCCTGCCGCAAAGCGCTGGCGCGTGCCGCTGCCGCATTGTGCGTCTTGCGGTGCGCCGTTTCAGCCCATAGGTGCGAGCGATGTCTGCCGCGCTTGTCTGGACGGCGCTCGCACGGCGGCCGCTCCTTCTTCGCCGCACGAGGATTAGGGCGGGTTGCCTTTTGGCGGCGCTGTTGCCGGAGGCAGGAAAATTTCCTTTGAAGAGAGCGCGAAAAAGGCCGCTTTCCGATCTTTCGGCTGCGGCGGCGCTTCGCGCTGCGATGTGGATTTTGACGCAGTTTCCCTTGTTTTTGCCTTTATACTAAGGTATACTGAAACCATGATAACGGGTTTCAGACTGGGGTGAGGGAAATGGTTTATACAGTGACGTTCAATCCATCGCTTGACTACATCCTGCGGCTCGACGCACTGGAAAAGGGTGAGATCAACCGCGTGACGTACGAGAACATCCTTCCCGGGGGCAAGGGGCTCAATGTGTCGATGGTTCTGAAGAATCTCGGGCATGAGAGCCAGGCATTGGGCTTTGTCGCGGGGTTTACGGGCGAGGCGGTGGAAAAGCAGTTCGCCAGCTTCGGCTGCCGGGCGGATTTCGTTCGCCTGCCCGACGGTTTTTCGCGCATCAACGTGAAGATCAAGGCGAAGGAGGAAACGGAGATCAACGGGCAGGGGCCGTTGATTTCGGAAGCGGCGCAGCAGGAGCTTTTCCGGAAGCTTGAGAAGCTGGAAAAGGGCGATACGCTTGTCCTGGCGGGCAGCATACCGAATACGCTGCCCGACGATATTTACGAGCGCATCATGGAGCGCCTGGCGGGACGCGGCTGCCGCATCATCGTCGATGCGACGAAGGGGCTGCTGCTGAAGGTTCTTGCCTATGGGCCGTGGCTCATCAAGCCGAACAACCATGAGCTTGGCGAGATGTTCGGAAAGGAACTGCGGACGGAGGAGGAGCTTCTGGCTCATGCGGGAAAGCTGCAGGAAAAGGGCGCGAGAAACGTCCTGATTTCGATGGCAGGCGAGGGTGCGCTGCTTTTGACCGAGGATGGGAAATCGTACCGCAGCCCTGCGCCGAAGGGAACGCTCGTGAATTCGGTCGGCGCCGGCGATTCGATGGTGGCGGGATTCCTCGCGGGGTACGAGGAATCGGGAGGCTCTCTGGAGGAGGCTTTCTTCATGGGAGTTGCGACGGGATCGGCTTCGGCTTTTTCGGAGAATCTCGCGACACGGCCCGAGGTTGAGGCGCTTTTGCGGACGATTCGCCGCTGAACGGCGGCGCGGTTCGAAAAAGGGAGCGCCATGGGGTATGATGTTGAATGATGGGGAAAGGAGCGGCTTCTATGCGCATTACAGATCTTTTGAAGAGCGAGAGCATCGCGCTCGGCACGTCGCCGAAAGACAAGGGCGATGCGATTGCTATTTTGACGAGCCTGATGGAAAAGGGCGGCAATCTGGCGGACAGGGCGCAGTATGAAAGCGATGTGCTCGCGCGTGAGGCATCGGGAACGACGGGGCTTGGGGACGGCATCGCGACGCCTCATGCGAAGAGCGCGGGCGTGAAGGCGCCGGGGCTTGCGGCGATGACGGTGCCGGGCGGCATGGATTTCGAGTCGATGGACGGCAATCCTGCGCGGCTCTTTTTTGAGATTGCGGCTCCTGATACGGCGGCAGATGTGCATCTCGAGGTGTTGAGCAAGCTGGCGACGATGATCATGGATCCGGATTTCAAGGAGGCCTTGATCGCGGCGAAGACGAAGGAGGAGTTCCTCGGGCTCATCGACGCCAAGGAGGACGGGACGTTCGAGGCTCCGGCGGCGGACGAGGCCGCGGAGGGGGAGCCGCTGCCCGAGGTGTCGGCGAAGAAGGTGCTTGCCGTCACGGCCTGCCCGACGGGCATCGCGCATACCTTCATGGCGGCGGAGAGCCTGGAGCAGCACGCAAAGCGGCGCGGCATCCCTATCAAGGTGGAGACGAACGGCTCGGGCGGCGCGAAGAATGTGCTGACGGCGGCGGATATCGCCGAGGCTGCCTGCATCATCGTCGCAGCGGACAAGAAGGTGGAGATGGCGCGCTTCGAGGGCAAGCCGGTCATCCAGACGAAGGTCGCGAATGGTATCAACAAGGCGGACGCGCTGCTCGACGAGGCTCTTTCGGGCAAGGCGCCGATCTACCATCACGCGGGCGGCTCGGATGCGGCGGAGGGCGCCGCGCCGGAGGATGAGAGCCTGACGCGCCAGATCTATAAGCATCTGATGAACGGCGTATCGCACATGCTGCCGTTCGTCATCGGCGGCGGTATCCTCATCGCGCTGGCCTTCCTCTTTGATACCTTTGATCCGGCGAACCCGGGAAGCTTTGGTTCGAATACCTGGTACGCCAAGACGCTTATGGATATCGGCGGCGTGTCCTTCGGTTTTATGCTGCCGGTTCTTGCAGGTTTCATCGCCATGAGCATTGCGGACAGGCCGGGACTTGCGGTCGGTTTCGTGGGCGGCGCTCTTGCTTCGGCGAGCGGCGCGGGCTTTTTGGGAGCCTTGATTGCGGGCTTCGTTGCAGGCTATGTCGTGAATGGTCTCAAGAAGGTGTTCTCCGGCCTGCCGCATTCTTTGGAAGGCATCAAACCCGTACTGCTCTATCCGCTGCTCGGCGTTTTCCTGATCGGTATCATCATGCTTTTCGTGATCAATCCGCCGGTTTCCGGTATCAACAACTGGATGATCGATACGCTGAAGGGCATGGATACGTCCAGCCGCGTCCTGATCGGCCTTCTCATGGGCGGCATGATGGCGGTCGATATGGGCGGCCCCGTGAACAAGGCGGCCTATGTCGTCGGCACGGGAATGCTGGCTTCGGGCGAGTATGGTATCATGGCTTCGGTTATGGCGGGCGGCATGGTGCCGCCGATCGCCATTGCGTTGGCGACGACGTTCTTCAGGAACCGCTTCACGGAGGCGCAGAGGAAGTCGGGCGTTGTCAACTATGTCATGGGGCTTTCATTCATCACGGAAGGTGCGATTCCGTTTGCAGCGGCCGATCCGATTCGTGTGATCCCGTCCTGCATCATTGGTTCGGCGACGGCCGGCGCGCTTTCGATGTTCTTTGACTGCACGCTTAGGGCGCCGCACGGCGGCATCTTCGTCGTGCCGACGATCGGCAATCCGCTGTTGTACATTGTCGCTGTTCTTGTCGGCGCGATCATCAGCGCGATTTGCCTCGGTTTGGTCAAGAAGCGCGTGGAATAAGGCGCGTGTTTACAGGATAAGAAAGCGGCCGGCTCTGCTGCGGGAAAACCTCGCGCAGGGTCGGCCGCTTTTTGCGGGAAATGTTATGCGTTCAGATTCTTAGCCCAGGCGGCGAGTGCGGCGATGTCCTCGGGGCGCGTGCGGCAGCAGCCGCCGATGATGCAGGCGCCGGCCTCCTGCCATGCGGCGGCGCAGACAGCGAGCGGAAGGCGCGCGCCGTGCCAGCGGCCGCTCTCTGTGTCGTAGGTTTCGCCGGAATTGGGGTAGACGATGACGGGCTTCTTCGTTTCCTGACGAATCTGCCGGATCAGCGGCGTGATGAATTCGGGTGCGGTGCAGTTGACGCCGAGGGCGGCGACCTGCGGTGCGGCGGCAAGACGCGCGGCGCAGAGGGCGAGAGGCGTGCCGTCCGAGATGCGCCTGCCATCCCTGCAGGAGAAGCTCAGCCAGCAGGAGAGCTGCGGATGGGTACGCAGCTCCTCGACCAGCGCTTCGGCTTCGAGGAGGGAGGGCAGGGTTTCAAAGGCGATGATATCGGGATGCGCTTCGGCGAGGAGGCGCAGGCGCTCCCGATGGAAGAGGCGCAGTTCTTCTTTCGTGAGGCCGTAGCCGCCGCGGTATTCGGAGCCGTCGGCGAGGCAGGCGCCGTAGGGACCGAGAGAGGCGGCGATGAGGGGCGGCGCTGCGGCCGGGTTTTCGCTTTGGTATAGAGCGGCGGCTTCCCGGGCGAGCCGGACGGAGCGGCGGATGAGTTCCGCCGCTTTTTCGCGTGCGGCTCCCTTGCGGCAAAAGCCTTCAAGCGTGGCCTGATAGCTTGCCGTGGTGATGATCTCGGCGCCGGCGCGCAGGTAGTCGAGATGCACCGCGCGCACGAGTTCGGGGTGATCGAGAAGCGCCCGCGCGCTCCAAAGCTCGTCGGCGAGGCAGAGGCCGCGCCGTTCCAGCTCGCTGGCAAAAGCGCCGTCGAGGATGAGGACGCGTTTTTCGCGAAGGCGCTTTTCGATGGGGTTCATGACGGTTCCTCCAGGCGTATGGCGATGCGTGTGAGATAGTCTTTTTCGTCAGAGGCGGCGATTTCGTCGATGAGGCTTTCCTCGTAGGAGCAGCCGACGGGGGTCAGCGCGTGCTCCGCCAGGTAGGCGCGCAGAAGTGCGTAGGCAGGCGCAGTCTTCATGTAGTCGCCTGCGAAATAGGTCACGAGGTAGCGCCCGGCGAGGCGTTCGTGCCGGAATTCTTTCGGCAGACGGCGCAGGGGCAGTGCGGTGGGGGTGAAGTAACGGCAGATGAGCCCTTCCTGTCCCGGCGTCATGTAGTCGGCGCGTTCGACCATCGCGCCGAAGCCGAAGCCTGCGTAGACATCGTGGGACAACACATAGCGCAGATGAGCGGCGATGGCCTTTTCCACTGCCGCATGGTGCCCCTGCTCCTCCCAGGTGCGCGTCGCCTCGGAAAGAAGCAGCGTCGCCTTCTCCCACTGCTCCTCGTATACTTTCCCGACGGTGATGCTTTTGGCGGCGGACAGACGTTCGCTTTGCCTGCGCACGAGGGCGCGCTTTCTGAGGAGCTCCTTGATTTCTCCGTCGAGCCAGGTCTCCTGGCTTTGGAGAAGCTCCTGAAGGTTTTCGGGGCTGCGCTCCTTCATATAGTCTTTGATCTCTCCCAGTTCCAGTCCCATGCCGCGCATGGTGCGTATGAGGTGAAAGGGATAGATCTGCCAGAAGGAATAGGTGCGGTAGCCGTTCGCGGCGACGCCCGCAGGCCGAAATATGCCCTCGCTGTCGTAGTAGTGCAGGGTGCGTTTGTTGACCCCGGTGATCTTGGCGAATTCCCCGGTGTGAAATGTCATGCGGCGCGGCATGGCGACAGCTCCTTTCTTTCCCTGCTTTGCGGGAGTTCGTGAAATGGGAAAAAGATTTGCAGGGCAGGCTTGACATTACAGTTACTGTATAGTTTACTATGAAAGTCCAAGAAGTCAAGCCCGAAGGGCGCAGGCGGATTGGCGAACTTTCATTAAGGGCGGCGCACAATGTCCACAAAGTGGACGTTTGTGCGTGTAGGTTACCATGAAACCCCAAGAGGTCAAGCCAAAGGTGCAGACCGATTGGTCAGGTTTCTGTAAGGGCGGCGCACAATGTCCACAAAGTGGACGTTTGTGCGTGTAGGTTACCATGAAACCCCAAGAGGTCAAGCCAAAGGTGCAGACCGATTGGTCAGGTTTCTGTAAGGGCGGCGCACAATGTCCACAAAGTGGACGTTTGTGCGTGTAGCTTACACTGGAAAATAACAAGAATCAACCGCTTGGGAAAGGATGGATTTTGCATGAACGCATTGGCGCGGCATTTCGGTCTCGGAGGGCTTCTGCGCTTTGCTGCTCCGGCGATCGGCATGATGCTGGTCATTTCCATATATACGGTCACGGACGGCATCTTTATCGGCCGCTACGCGGGCAGCCTCGCGCTGGCCGCTTCGAATATCGTCTATCCGGCGCTGAATCTCGTTTTCGGCCTTTCCATCATGCTGGCTTCGGGCGGCTCGGCTCTCGTCGCAAAGACGATGGGCGAGGGGGATATGGCGCTGGCGCGCAGCCGCTTCACGATGATTGCGGCGGTCGGAGCGGCGCTCGGCGTATGGCTGGCGCTTTCGGTCTTCTTCTTCATGGAGCCGCTTCTTTCGCTTCTGGGTGCATCGCCCGAGCTTTATGCGGACTGCCGCTCCTATCTCGCGGTGAATATCTTTTTTGCGCCGTGCATCGCCCTGATGATTGTTTTCAATGCCTTTTATATTGCCGACGGACGCCCTGTGCAGGGATTTTTCGTCTCTCTTACGGCAGGGATGGTGAATGCCGGGCTGGACTATGTGTTTCTCGCGCTTTTCGGCATGGGCGTATTCGGCGCAGGCCTGGCGACGGGGCTTTCTGATCTGACGGCGGCCGTTTTGGGGCTGCTGTATTTTTCGCGCTGGAGCCGCACGATTTTCTTCTCGCGCTTTTCCTTTTCCCTGCGCCCGCTTTTTCGGGCCGCCTATAATGGCTCTTCCGAGATGGTCACGCAGCTCTCCGTCGGCATCACGACGTACCTCTTCAACCTCGTGACCTTCGCCTATGCAGGGGCGGACGGCGTCGCGGCGATCAGCATCATCCTCTATGCGGAAATGCTTCTGACGGCTGTATTCATGGGCTTTTCCAACGGTGTCGCGCCGATTTTTTCCTATCGGTTCGGCGCACGGGACTATGGGGAGCTGCGCCGTCTGCTGCGCCTGTCGCTCGGCGTGCTCCTTGCCTTCGGGTTTCTGTCGTTTGCGGCGGCGCATGTTTTTGCCGCGCCCTTGATCGCGCTTTTCCTGCCCGACGGGGGTCATGTCTATACGCTCGCCCACGGAGGTTTCCTGCTCTTTTCCTGGAGTTTCCTGCTCTGCGGCTTCAATCTCTTCGCTTCGAGCTTCTTCACGGCGCTTTCCGACGGCAAGATGTCGGCGATTTTGTCCTTCGTGCGCAACCTTGCCGGCATCGTGATCTTCCTGCTCGTCCTGCCGCGCTTCTTCGGGCTGGACGGCGCATGGCTCGCCGTGCCTGCCGCCGACGCCGCCGCCGTCGTGCTCTCCTTCTGGCAGCTCCATGGAGCCGCCGAATCCTTTCGGGAAAAGAAGGAAAAGGCGCGGGTCGGGGTGATCTTGGAACGATGAAGGACTGGGACTGAATTTTTTGTCAGCGAGAAGGAGGATGAAGCGATGGGGAGGATCATCGTTTGCCTTGCAGCGGCAGCTATTTTTTGCGGCATATTGCCGGCGGCTGCCATTGTCGCCTCCGCGACGCCGAAAGCGGACGAGGCGAACGAGGCGCGGCAGCCGGACTACGGCGTGGCGCTTTCGGGGCGCTGTGCTGAGGCGGATTTTTGGTGCAGCGCGGCGGGGGAACGGCTCCTGGGCACGGCGGAGGACGTCGCGGCGCTGAATGAACGACTGCGCGAGGCCGAGCCGAGCCTGGTGCGCCTGGAGGATCTGCCGCGCGCCGTCTCGCGCGCCGGGCTGCGGCGCTGGATGGAGGAGGCCGCACCCGCACGCGGGACGTGGTATGCGCCGGAAAAGCCGCTGGCCGATGCGGCCTATGCAGCCGTTGTTGAAAACTGCGGCATGGAGGAATTGCCGCTTCGAAATACCGTGCGCTATGGCGTCGCGGTGCGCCGTGCTGATCTGCGCCTTTTGCCGACGGAGGACGCCTGGCTCGATACGCCGGGGGATGTCTGCTACGACAGCCTGCAGGCGACGGCGGTCGATCCGGCGGAGCCTCTGGCTGTATGGGCGGAGAGCCGGGACGGCAGGTTTTTCTTCGTTTCCATGCGCTATTACCGCGGCTGGCTGGCGCAGGAGGACGTCGCCCTTTGCTCCCGCGAGGCATGGCTTTCCTATGTGAAGCCTGCGGACTTCCTCGTCGTGACGGCGAATCGCTACGAAGCGCCCGAAGCGGCAGGCGGACAGATCTATCAGCTCGGCAGCCGCATACCGCTGGCAAAGCGCGGCGGGGCGCTGCTTGCCCGTCTGCCGCAGAGGGCGGCGGACGGCAGGCTCGAGGAGCTTTTTCTGCCGCTTCCTTACCGTGAGGGGGATGCGCAAGGCGTCGACAGGGCGGCGGACGATCCCGCTGCCCTGCCGCTCCATCGCGGTTTCCTGCCCTATACGGCAAATAATGTCCTGCGCTCGGCCTTTTCTTGCCTCGGCGATGTCTACGGCTGGGGCGGGCAGGACGGCAGCGTTGACTGCTCGTCCTTTGTCGCCGATGCTTACCGCACGGTGGGCATCGAGCTGCCGCGTGACGCCGACCGGCAGGAAGCGGCGTTTTTCGGCGCGGCGTCCGACACGGAGCCGGACGGCAGGAAGAGCGCTGTTTTCCCGTGCGCCGTCGATCTGGAAAATCTCTCCTCGAAGGCGCGGACAAGGGAGCTGCTCGCCGCGCCTCCGGCAAGCCTTCTCTTTCGCTCGGGGCATGTGATGCTGCTTCTCGGCGAGGATGAGGGAAAGCCGTACATCATCCACTCCTTAAGCGGCTGCTGGGAGAGAACGCCGGCAGGCATCGTGCGCCGCCGCATACGGCGCGTGCTCGTCAGCGATGCGTATTTTCTCACGGGCAGCGGCGGCACGAATCTCGACGCCTGCACGAGCATCGGCAGTTTCGTTTCAAGAGAGGGGAAATAGCTGCGCCGATTGTCTTGTATGGCAAAGGACCTTTGTGATACAATAAAATAGGTTCTTATATATTTATTGTATCATAAAGGGGATGATCTTGATGAAGAAATGTGTGGGATGCGGGATACCTTTGCCGGACGACACAAGCTTTTGCAGCGAATGCGGCGCTGCCCAGACGGCGCCTGCGCCGCAGGCCGCGGATGCCGCGCCTGCGGTGACGCATTGCCCGCAGTGCGGCGCTGCCGTGGAGCCGGGGGCGAAGTTCTGCGCCAGCTGCGGACAGAGCATCGCAGCCGCAGCGGTGCCGGCTGCGCAGCCGGCGATGGGGAATGCGGCGCAGGGCCAGGGCGCCCGTAATTTTGCGCCGCAGGGACAGCCGCCGCAGGGCGGAGCGCAGTCCTTCGGTGCGCCGGGACAACCGAAGCGCTTCGATGCGCCTAGTCAGCCCCATCGCTTTGGCACGCCGCCTGAAAGCGGCCAGCCGCAGCGCTTTGATGCACAGCCTGCCGGGGGACAGCCGCAGCGTTTCGGTGCGCCGCCTGCAGGTCAGCCGCAGCAGTTTAGCGCACAGAATGCGCAGGGCGGCATGGGCGGGCGGCCTTCTTCCAACCCGCTGCCGGGCGGAGCGAACATCGATGCAAATTCCATCAAGGAAAAGCTCTTCTCCTTCGAGGGGCGTTTGAACCGTCAGCCGGCGATTCTGCGTTTTCTGGCTGTAATGTTCGCCACCATGGTTGTCACAAGTATCGTTTCCGGGATTTTCTATGTTATCGCCGGTATTGCGGGAGAGGTTCTGTCGAGCGCGGGGACGGCTATTGAAATCCTTAGAGCGCTGATTGTCTTTGTGCTTTACATTCCGGCGATCGTCATCAACTTCTCGCTCGCCGTCCGCCGCTGCCATGACATCGGGCTTTCCGGCTGGCTGACTTTGATTTTCCTGATCCCTGTGGTCGGCACCTTCTTCCTGCTGTTCCTCTGGATCAAGCCGGGAACGCCGGGCGATAATCCGTATGGTCCGGATCCTTTGCAGCAAAGGTTCTAACCGCGCAGTTTTGGCGGGCGGCTCTTTTTCTGCCGCCCGCATAGGAAATAGCCGCGCGGTTATGGGATGCGTGCCCGCTCGGCTGCATGGAAGCGAGGGAAAAGAATATGCCTAAGTTTTGCACAAAATGCGGCGCTGCCCTTGCCGAAGGCCAGCGATTCTGCAACAGCTGCGGCGCTCCGCTCGCCGGCGCGGGCGTGCAGACCGGCAGTGCATATCCGCCTGCGCCGGGTCAGCCGGGTCAGCAAAGCGGCTATCCGCAGCCTGACGCACAGCAGGGCGGCTATCCGCCGTATGACGGACAGCAGACGCAGCGGCAAGGTGCGCCTGCCTCGGGATCGAGCAAGACGCTGTTTCTGCTGGGCGGTGTTGCGGCGCTTTTGGTACTGCTTCTCCTCGCCGGCGGAGGCTATGCTTTTTATGCGTACCAAAAGCAGCAAACGCAGGATTCGCCTGTGGTGATTGATCAGGAAGATCCGAAGAAAGCCGATGAGACGCCTTTGGACAACAACGTCGCTGTGCCCGTGAAAGACATCCTGCAGGCATCGCAGGAAGAGCTGGAGGCCTGCGGGGATACGCTCGAGGGGGATATCATCGCTACTTCTTATGGGCACAGCCCGGACGGCTTTCTCGCCGTGAAGCAGCTGCCCAGGACGCCGATCTTTGTCCTGCTTGACCGAAAAAATCACCGCGTCCTGACCTGCTGCCCCGTGAACATGAGCCTGCGGGAATTTGCCAAAAGGCGCGAACAAAGGAATCCCGCTCCCCTGATCGTGCGTTTCGGCGCGTCCAAGCCCGATCTGGGCAGGGATCGGGACAAGGGGAAATGGGAGCATTTCAACCACCACATGGATATCCTGGCGAACTACGAATACGACGGTGCGGGCGAACTCGTCTACGGCATGCAGTATTCCGAGCACGGCCTCCATCACACGAGCTACGATGTCCCACTCTATGAGCAGAAACATGTCGATATGATGAATCTTTTCCTCGCCGAAGCCTACGAGCTTTATAAGCGTTCGCAGGGCACGTCCGCCGATGCGGCGATGGATTTGCAGCGGAAGTAAGAGGAAAGAAATAAAAAGAAAGGCTATGCATAGCCCGTTCGGCTTATGCACAGCCTTTTTCTTATGCTCCGCCCGTTCCGGCCAGGCGCTCGACTTCTTCCAGCGGCAGCTGCGTCGCGGCGGCAATTTGGGAAAGCGTGAGTTTGCCCAGCCCCAGCAAAGCCAACGCCGTCCCACGGGCAGATTCGAGGCGCCCCTCGGCACGCCCGGCCTCACGTCCCTCGGCACGCCCAACCTCACGTCCCTCGGCACGCCCGGCCTCACGCCCCTCGGCACGGCCCTCTTCCAATTTCCTCTCACCGAATTTCTCCATCAGTTCGCACATGGCGTTCACCCCCTCTGGTTTTCCCTTAAAGTAATCCATCCGTTTGGCAAGCTCTTCATAGTGCATTCGTTCGGGGCTCTCGCAGAAAAAATCCTGCATGAGCCTGCCCAGCGGCGTGTCCTCGCGATTTGCCCCGTTGACATAGAGAATATGCGCCCCGTCGTCAAAGGTTTGCTGAATTTCCTGCACCATTCGCTCCACATGATAGAGCGGGTATCCGGCATGATAGATATCGTTTTCCGTGATGAAAATCACCCATGTTTCCGGCAGGTCGGAGAAATCCGCCCCCTTTGCCAATTCACGCGAATCCATCATACTGCTATTATATCGCGCCCGGCGCGATATTGCACCCTCGTTTGCCCGTTGGACTTCGCAATCGTAAAGCTTCCCGTCGCTGTCCTCTGCCAGCACATCAAAGCGAACACCGCGTCCGTAGAGATTGTCCGCGCTCTGCTGTGTGACCACCTGCTTGACAATAAGATCGTCGCGCCCGAGGAAAATGCGCAGTAAAAGCTGCATTCCCTCGATGTTGTCGTCGAAACATACATTGAAAAACGTGTCATCGATCAAACGGAATTTTTGGATCAAGGCAAGATATTCGCTCGGAACGCCTCCTTTAAGCATGCTCATGGCATCCGCTCCCTCTCTCTGTGATACTATCATATTATGTGCTGTGGTAAGCGTTGTCAATATATGCTTTGCCTGCTGCTCCCTTCGGATTACTTTTCCTTGCATTGCAGGACAATTCGCTTTGACAGAGAATCTTAATCTTTAGCAGAAGAAACGATGTTTGCTTTTTGACGTGGGGAACAAGATCGGGGGAAAATGATGAAATATTGCAGAAACTGCGGCACGGCGATTCCCGAGGGGTCTGCCGCCTGCCCGAATTGCGGCACGGGCGTGAATCTTGTGAAGCCGCAGAGCGCACCGCAAGGCGCCGTGCAGCAGAATTGGCAGCAGGGCGCACCGGGGCAGCCGAACCGTTATCCGCAGCAAGGCGCACCGGGTCCGTCGCCGAACGGCTATCCGCAGCAGGGGGATTCATCCGGCAAGAAGGGGCTTTTGCTCGGCTGCGGCATCGCGCTTGTGCTCGCCTTCTTTTTGTTCGCTGCGGGCGGCATCGGCTACTATCTGTATCGCACGAACAGCGATGCGGACACGGCGAAGACGCCGCCGGCACAGACATCGCAGCCCCCCGCACAGGAGCCGGCTGGCGCCCCGTCCGGGCAAAGGAAGTTGGAGACGCAGCAGAATGCGGCGGCATGGAACGATCTCGTGCGGGAAAAAGATGACATCGACATTGCCATCGGCGAGGTGGCAAGCCGCGCCAATCGTCATTTGAGCGCCTATCCGGACTTTCGCAACGCCCCCGGCCTGATGAACGACGCACGGGCCGTCATGGAGCGCGCGCGCAAAGCGGAGAGCCGCGCGAGCATGCTCGAAGGCGTAGATCCGGCGAGACGCAACGCGCTGCGCTCTCTCTTCGCGATCGAGGTGCATCGTGCGCAGGGACTTTACAAGGGCATGGTCGACAGCTCGAACGGCGGCGACTACAGCTACGGCTTCGGCGACGGCACGACCGCCTCGTACGCTTTCGATGAGGCGAACGCGCAGTTCAACAGCCTTTACCGATGAACCGGAGGCACGATAAAAGGCGGGCAGCTGCAATGGCTGTCCGCCTTTTATCGTGCGGTGCAAGGAATGAATTGCTGCCGGAAAAATGCAGCGACATACGCAAGAACATGGGAGATGAACTTGCCGCGGCTGATATGCTCGGCAAGCGGAGCCTTGGGACGTCAGCCTGTAATGGCCACGTGCAGGTCGATTTCCTTGATCAGGCCCTGCTCGTCGACGACGAAGGTCATGCCGTATATTCCATCAAACCAATACGTATGCTGCGGGCTGGCGCTGTTCGATACACTGCCCTCGCCGTACATCGCCCGAACGTTCTCGTAGGGGTCTCCGACGCGGAAGCCCGAAGGCGTCTTGAGGGATCGAGACCGGCACAGGATGGAAGATATGGGCAGATCGCCCGACGGCCCCTTATGGCTTTTCAGATGTCTCCCTATGAACGTGATATCGGGATACTTGTACTTGTAATATGCGACGCGGAAGTTTGAAATCTCCCTCTCCTCTTCCTTGAAGTCCCTGCCCAATACGGCGCTGGCCTTTTCGAGCGGCATGTTGATCTTGAACTCGGCCGTGAACGCCCGGCTCCCCTGCGCAAGGGGGTAGATCAGTACCGCCTCGGATTCGGGCATCGTATGCGCACTCGCCGCGCCGCCGCCAAAGACAGCGCCTGCAAGCAGCAGGACGCCGCAGAAACAGATGCGAAACAGTTTTTTCATTTTCCTTAAATCCTCCTCTGCACATAAAGCTTCCGGCAAAATCTTTCTGCCGCTTCCATACACCATATATTATACTGGATGGACGCCCATTTCATCCTGTACAAAATGACAGGATGAAAAGAAAAATCATACCGGCTTGCACGCCATCGATGCGGAGCAGCCGCTTTTTCCTGCCGTAAATCCGCGAAACCCTCAAAAACTTGCCGGCGTCTGAGGAAGCGTTGATAAATTCAGCACCGGCATCTTGGTGCATCTTTTCCGCCCTGCCTGCGTCGGCAAATCCTCCGCATAGCCCCGCTATGCGTCCGGTTTTCCTCCTTGGCAAGTCGAAAAATCTGCACCAATCTGACGGACTTTATTTTATCAGCGCTTCCTTGACAGGCAATTGTTTCGTATGATATACTTTTCCCGTGGGGTTGAGGAATTTGCCGAAAACGGCCTCACCCTCAGGTTTTTTACGTGGACAAATGTTTCCTTGCTGTTATTGGCTTGAAAGGACTTTTTGGGGGTGCTGTTGAAACAAAAAAATTCCCGTCACTTTACAAAATCGGCCCCAAAAGCCGGAAGCCTCAGAAATCCGTTTCTGAGCCCAGTGTTTTCAAGGGCTGCGGGGGACAGTCTTACATGTACATACATACCGCTTGCGGTATTGAAACAAAGCATTTCCAGCTTTTCCAGCTTCCGGGAAGCGGCTTACATGTACATACATACCGCTTGCGGTATTGAAACGGAAAAGTTCTTCCCGTTCTTCCTCTTCTTCTTGCTTACATGTACATACATACCGCTTGCGGTATTGAAACTATTCGAAGCACTCCCCAAACGCCAGCACTTTCCATCTTACATGTACATACATACCGCTTGCGGTATTGAAACCTTCCGAGATGAAGCCATTCCTGCAACGCTTTTCCCACTTACATGTACATACATACCGCTTGCGGTATTGACAGCAAAGCCCACCGGCGATTTGCCGGTGGGCTTTGCTTTTGCATATCTATTCTGCTTTGGTGTCAGCGATGCCGCTGATGCGTCAATACTGCTGCATGTCGTTTAGGAGTGCGAGCTTCATTTCATAATAGGCGGGGCTCATGTCGAGATAGTGGGTATGGGGGTTCTCGAAGCGCTGTTCTTCCTGCCAGATCTCTTTGTCGAGCTGCTCTTTCACATAGCTGCGGATTTCCCCGAGGGACGGCCGCTGTGCCACGCATTTGCCGTCTTTTATGACGTCGTGCTGCAGTTCGCGCGCTGTGCAGTTGGTGAAGAAGCGGCTCTTCCATGGCTTCTTGGGGTCGATATAGCGGTAGGGCCGGCTCATATCGACGGTTTCTTCCGCCAGGGCGATGAGATCGGCGATGGCATGGCCTGCTTCGTCGTAGATGCGGTAGATTTTCTTCCGCCCGGGGTTCGTGATTTTTTCGACGGTTTCGGAGACCTTGATCTTTGGCAGGGTCTTGCCGTCTTTTTCTATGGCGGCGAGCTTGTAGACGGCGCCGAAGACCGGCTCGCTCTTTGAGGTGATGAGCCTTTCGCCTACGCCGAAGCCGTCGATCTTGCCGCCCTGCGCGTTGAGGATCGAGGAAATCGTGTACTCGTCAAGGCTGTTCGAGGCGATGATCTTGCAGTCTGTGAGCCCGACAGCATCGAGCTGGGTGCGCACGCGTTTCGAGAGGTAGGCCAGATCGCCCGAGTCGATGCGCACGCCCTTGAGCCGCTTGCCCAGCGGGGCGAGCACTTCTTTTGCCGCGCGGATGGCGTTCGGGACGCCGGAATGCATGACGTCGTATGTATCGATGAGGAAAACGGCGTTGTCGGGATACGTCTCGGCGTATTTTCGAAAGGCTGTGTATTCGTCCTCGTGGTACATGATCCAGCTGTGCGCCATCGTGCCGCTGACGGGGATGCCGAAGAGCTGGCCTGCGAGCACGGTCGCCGTCGAGCCCGCGCCGCCGATGTAGGCCGCCCGCGCGCCGTAGACAGCGGCGTCGACATTGTGCGCCCGCCGCGCGCCGAAGTCGGAGACGCCGCGTCCGCTCGCCGCACGCACGATGCGGCGTGTCTTCGTCGCGATCAGCGACTGGTGGTTGATCTCGGCGAGAATGGCTGTTTCGACAAGCTGCGCGTCGATGATGGGAGCCGTCACGGTCAATATGGGCTCTTCGGGGTACATGATCGTTCCCTCGCGAAAGGCGCGGATGTCCCCTGTGAAGCGATAGTCTGCGAGATAGTCGAGAAAGTCCGCGTCGAAGAGGGAGAGATCGCGCAGGTAGGCGATGTCTGTCGCCGAAAAGTGCATGTTCTCGATATACTCGATGATCTGCTCGAGCCCGGCGAAGATGGAAAAGCCGCCGCCGTCGGGATGGCGGCGGAAAAACACATCGAAGGAAGCGCGCGTCTTTCGCGCCTCTGCACCTTCACGGAAGTAGCCATACGCCATGGTGAGCTCATAGAGATCCATCATCATCGTGATATTGCGTGATTCAAACTGTGCCATTGCCGTGCGTCCTTTCCTGATGGAAAACGCCGGCTGCGGCGCATATTTTTTGCGCCTTTCCAGCCAGCGTTTTCTTCTTGTTATTTCCTCTGAACGAATATCCTGTCCTTTTCCGTTTTAGAGCCTCCGGTCCACACTGCCGGGGCTTCGGACGGGCGCAGGGGATGTCGGAGCCGCGCCTCCTGCGAGGAGGTCGATGAGCGTCGGCATTTCCGTTTTGCCTGCGATCTTGTAGGAATCCGCCATCGAGAGCAGGACATCCACGCCCTGCCTGCCGTAGTTGTTCACCCTGCCGTTCGCACCGCGCAGCTTCGCTTCGCGCTCGTTTTCGGGAAGCTTTTCCCAGGCTTTGGACGAGGTGAATTCGCGCCATTCGTCGGCAAGCGCGCGCAGGACGATGATATAGGTGTCGTCGAAGTCGCATTTTGCGTTCTTCGCGTTTTCCAGCTCGTCCATTGCGCGGTTGTAGCTCGCCTTGAGCGCGGCGAGGCGCTCTTCGAGGAACGAAGGCTTCTTCTCGCCGACGGCGTCGTGCGCCTTGCCGTCATGCGCACCGTCTTTTGCCGCTGCGCTCTCTGCGCCTGCGGTCTGCGCGCCGGCCGCGCCCGACGGCGCCTCCTGTACGCTCGCCGCATCTGCGGCATTGGCTGCCGGGGCGGCGTTGGCCGCGGCTGCTTCGCCCGTGCCTGCAAGGGCGGCGGGTGCGGCTCCGTCGCTGAAGCTCGACGCGCCTCCTGCAGGGGCGGAAGCCCCGTCTGCTGCGGCTGCTGCGCCCGCTTCGCCCGAAGCTGCGCCGCCCGCATTGGCTGCGGCGGGTGAGAGACCGGCCGCATCGCTTCCCGACAATGCCTCGATGGCGACTTTCAGCTGCGCTTCCATGAGGATGCGGCGTGCAGCTTCCTTCGTTTTGGCGCGCTTCAGCGCCGCCTTGAGTTCCTCGCGCGCATCGTCCGCTTTTTTCGCCTTCTGATAGAGAGCATCGTCGTTTTCCTTCAAGAGACGGAGCTCTTCCGGCGTGAGCTTCTTGCCGCTGCGCGCCTTCTGCGAAATGATGGCGAGCCGCGTCGTGTCCGTGACCTTTGTGAGCGTGCCGGCGGATTGCGGCCGTCTTTGGCGCGCTTCCTCCGCGATCTGCTGCTTGCCGTCGCGCAGAGAGATCGCCTGCCCCGTGCGTATGCGATAGTTGGCTTCCTTCTTCAGGCGCCACATCGAGGTATAGTCGCTGATCTTCCCGATCCATTCAAACATTGCGTGCCCCTCCTTGGGTATGCATGGATATATCCCTATATCCTCTTTATCGGTGGGGAAGGACGACGGCTTAACCCTCCGCCGAAATTTCCTCTTGTCCGATAGGAAATTTCTTCCCGGGCAGGGCGCTTTTCGGCAGCCGGGTTCATTCCTCGTCCTCGATGAACTTGCCGAGCACGTAGAACGTGCCGTGCGCCTTGGCATAGAGCTTGCCCTCAGCGTCGACGATCTCGCTCTCCAAGGTCATCGCGTGGCTGCCGTCGTGCAGACAGATGCCCGTCGCCGTGATCGTCTTGGCGAGCGGCACGGCGTGCATGAAATCCATGGAGAGCGACATCGTCACGACCTTCTTGTTGCGTGCGAGTGCAGCCGCGCCCATCGCTGTGTCCGCGAGCGTCATGAGCACGCCGCCGTGCACGATGTTGTAGAGGTTTGTATGCTGCTGCTCTATCGTCAGCCGCAGCTCCACGGTCCCGTCGGGCAGCGGCACGACTTGTGCGCGGATATAGTCGATGAAGGGATTGTGGTGGTAAAAACGGATGATCTCTTTCTGTCGCTCCGTCAAGGGAAAATCCATAAGATCACCTCCTTTGCTCCGGGGCAGCCTTGTCCGCTTCGGCATCTTCCACGGCAAGCGCCCTGCCATGCCGCCGGGGCGCGGGCGTCCGCGTCACGAGGTAGGCCGTTGCGTAGGCCGTAATCGGGATGGCGAAGAGCAGCCCGATGCTGCCGATCAGCGAGCGCACGATCTCCGTCGCGATCATATCGAGGTTTACGACATGCACGAAGGAAATGTTCGGCTGCGCCGAAAGCAGCAGGATGAGCGGCAAAGCGCCGCCGATATAGGCGAGAATCAGCGTGTTCGCCATCGTGCCCATGACGTCGCGCCCTACGGTCAGGCCGGAAGCGACGAGCACCCGAAACGTCGTCTTGGGCGCGAGCAGCTTCATTTCGTGCTGCGCGGATGCGATGGAAACAGCGACGTCCATGACGGCGCCGAGCGCACCGAGGACGATGCCCGAGAACAGGAGCTCGCGAAAATCGACATCCTTCAGATAGAGTGCCTTGAGCATACCCGCCTGCTCCTCGGCGATGCCCGTCAGATAGGTGAAATGAATCGCGGCGAGGGCGAGAAGCCCCGCGACGAAGATGCCGCCGATCGTGCCGATGATCGCACCGGCGGATTTGACATTGGCGCCGTTGACGACGAGCTGCGTCGCGAGCGTGATGGCCGAACCGATGAGGAACGTCCAGAGCAGGATGTGCGACGGCGAATAGAGGATGAAGGCGATCAGCCCCTTGGCGATGAGCAGGACGGCAAAGAGCAGCACGAGAAGCGACCGAAGCCCCGTCATGCCGCCGAACAGGATGAGCACAAGCGCGAAGCCGAAGAGCAGCCAGAGGACGCCGGGCAGGCGGTTGTAGTCGACAATGGCATAGGAGCCGGCCACCTCGCGCACGATGACCGTCTCGCCCTCTTCGGGATGAATGTCAAAGGCCGGATTGTTGAGCGTCTGATGGACGATCTTTACCTCCGATCCCTCTGCCGGACCGGAGGCAAGGCGAAGCGTGACACGGTACTGTGCGCTGCCTGGCGCAAAGGCCTTTGTGGAAGGCGCCATTTCCTCGACGGAGAGGATCTCCGCCTTGTACGTCGGCGGATCGTCGTCCTCCCCGGCCGGCAGGTGAAAAAGCCCGTAGACTGCGGCGATGAGGCAAAAGCAAAAGACGAGGAACAAAGAAAAACGGCGCGGCTGTATTTTCATGGAGACATCTCCTAACGGCAGGGGCGGCGCGGCTGAGGAAAATCTATGCCGGATTTCGGACAAAAGATGCAGTGCCCCGAGGATTCATAAAGTTGCTTTATATTATAGCAGATCCGGCGGAAAATTTCTTGCCTGCCGGCGTCTTTGTACTGCGTATATGGACGACAAAGGCGAATTTGTGCGGAATGTGCAGAGCGCACGGACGCTTCGGCGCGGCGATGCTCATGCATCACATCAAAAGGCAGCTCACCGCACGCGCTCTGACAGCGTGAAGATTAGGAGCGCCGCCCAGATGCAGGCGCAGGCGGAGAGCTGCGCTGCGCCGAAGGGCTCGTGGAAGAAGAATATGCCGAGGAGCAGCGCGATGGTCGGGCTGATGTACTGGAAGAAGCCGAGGACGTTCAGCGGCAGGAGGTTTGCACCGTAGGAGAAGAGGATGAGCGGCGTGGCGGTGGCGGCTCCGGCGCCGATGAGGAGGAGCGTCGTCTGCGGCATCGCCCAACCAAACTGGCTTGTCGGCTCGCCGGAGAGCCAAACGGCGTAGGGCAGGAATACAGGCAGGACGAACAGGGTTTCGAGGGTGATGCTCGAAAAGGGATGCAGCGCGAGCTTCTTTTTCATCGCGCCGTAGAGTGCGAAGGTCACGGCGAGCACGAGCGATACCCACGGCAATTTGCCGAGCTGCATGGTCATGAGCATGACGCCCAGGAAGGCGAGAAATACGCTGAGGCGGGTGGAGGGGGTGAGCCGTTCCTTGAAGAGGACGACGCCCAGAGCCACGTTCATCAGGGGATTGATGTAGTAGCCGAGGCTCGTGTCGATGACATGCCCGTTGTTCACCGCCCAGATGTAGGTCAGCCAGTTGAGGGTGATCATGACGGAGGCGCCGAAAAGGAGCAGCGCGCGCCGCCTATCTTGGCGGAGCGCGCTGCAATCCTGGAGAAAAGCCTGCCAGCGTTTGGAAGCGGCGAGTACGAGCAGCATGAAGACGAAGGACCACGAGATGCGGTGCGCGAGGATTTCGGCGGCGGAGGCCGCCGAAAGGAGGTTCCAGTAGAGCGGAAGGAAGCCCCAGATCAGATAGGTCGATATGGCGGCGGTTATGCCGCGCTTTTTTTGTTCCATGAGATGAAAAACTTCCTTTGTCGGAGGTGAAGCGTGGATGCGGCGAAAAGGGTCAATGCGCGCGCGGCATTGTCCGTCGATCCATCGCAGCCATGAGCCGTTCTACGGGCAGCACCTTCAGGAGTGCAAAGCAGATAAGGCATTCGGGTACGAGGTATGTCGCGTTGAAGGTCAGCGAGTAGATGAGCGGGCTGGTGCCTGCGGGTGCGTAGGAGGCGAAGAAGACGACGCCGCTCACGATATGGCAGAGAAAGCGCGCGAGGAAGGCGAGCGCCGTCGAGGCCATGCGGTGCGCGGGAAAAAGCGCCGCGAGCGAGAGCGCCATGTAGGGCAGCGGATAGTCGAAGAGCACCTGGATGGGGTGCAGCAGGTAGGGATCCTGCATCATGTTGAAGAGGCCGTAGAGGAAGCCGGCGAGGCAGCCTGTGCCGACGCCGTAGCGATAGGAGACGAAGAGCAGCGGCACCATCGCGCCGAGCGTCACGCTGCCGCCCTGCGGCATGTGGTAGAGGCGGAACTGGTGCAGGATGATCGTCATCGCGAGCATGAGGGCGATGGTGACGAGCATCGGCGTCGTGAGGCGCACGCGGCGGAAATAGAGGTGCGCCAGGATGGCGAAGAGCACGACGAGCAGAACGACGAGGCTCGTCGGATGTTCGAGTACGGTTGCGGCATTTTGTATCAGCGTGTCCATAAGAGCTCCTTTCATGTAAGGGAGGCGCACAATGCCCGCAAGGCGGATGTTCGTGCGTGTCGTTTATTTATGGTGCGGTCCGCCGAAAGGACGGTTTCCGAATTCATTATACTGCATGACGCTTTATTTGTCTGCATATCCTAGAGAATTGGCAGTTTCTCTGCCGCAGTCTGCGGCCTTGCCCTTGCCGCCGGGCTTGCGCAGGAGCTTTGGCGGGCGAGGCGGCGGCTTGCCAATTGGCAGGATTTTCCCTTGCTGAAAGCGTTTCTTTGTGGGATAATGGTGAACGCAAAGGAGAAGATGGCTATGGCATATTATGTCGGACAGGACGCGGCGGCGCGGCAGATCCAGGGGATTGATGCGCTGCGGACCCTTGCGATTGTCGGGGTCACGCTGTTCCATATGTTTCCCGATGTGGTGAAAGGAGGATACCTGGGGGTATCCTTGTTTTTTGTTCTCACGGGCTACCTGCTCGCCTACACTTCTGAGAATGAGCGTCTGGCGGGTGATTTCCGGCTCTTGCGCTATTATGGGAAGCGCATCCGGCGCATGTATCCCGCGCTTCTTGTCATGATTTTTGCTGTCGCAGGCATCTATGCGATTTTCCAGCCGGAAGCCGTGGGCGACATCCGCGAGGAAGCGATTTCCGTTGTGCTCGGCTACAACAACTGGTGGCAGATCGCGCAGAACGCGGACTACTTCGCGCGCATTGCCAACGCTTCGCCGTTTACGCATCTCTGGTTCATGGGCATCGAGCTGCAGTATTGCCTTCTTTGGCCGCTCTTTTTCCTGCTCTATGTCGTGCTTGCCCGTGCCTTTGGGAAAAATGCCGGCGTCGCCGTATTGGCGCTCTTCGGTCTCGGTACGGCGCTCTTCATGCCGCTTCAGTACCGGCCGGATCTGGATGTGACGCGCCTTTACTACGGCACGGATACGCGCATCTTCGCCCTTTTGATGGGGGCGGCGATGGGGCTTTGCCATGCGGGGCATTCCGCGCCGAAGATCCGTGCGCTCTGGCAGGAGGTGCTGGAATTCGCGGCGTTTGAGTTCCTTCTCATCGCGGTGCTCGTCGCCTACGCGCTTCTCGGTGGGGAAAGCGCCTTTTTGTACCAAGGCGGCATGTTTTTGCTGACGCTTGTATTCTGCCTCCTGCTTGCCGTCACGACGGACAGGGGCATGACCATAGGAAAGTTTCTCGATGCGAGGATTTTTCGCTGGATCGGACGGAGAAGCTACGGCATTTTTCTCTGGCAGTACCCCGTGATCTATTGGTTTCAGCAAAAGGGCTGGGACAGCCGCCCGGACTATCCTTTCTGGGCGCTCCTCCTCATCGTGCTCTTAGCGATGTGGACGGAGGCGCTGACGAAGAGCGTCATGAAGCGGGAGTTGCCCGCTATCGGCGGCCGCCTTGTCTATTTGCAGGGCGTGTTTTTTCTTGCCGTCACGATGGGCGGCGTGCTTTTGATGGGCTTTGGCTGCAGGGGACTGGCGGCGCCTGCAGGCTACAGCGCGCGAGCGGAAAGCCAGGCGGAGCTCAAGGCGAGGCTCGAGCAAAACGCGGCGGAGCTGGAACGCCAGAAGGAGGCAGCCGCCAAGGCTGAAGCTGCGAGGGAAGCGGAGGAAAAGGCGGCTCGTATGCAGGCTGTGCGCCTCAATGATGCGGCCTGCATCGGCGATTCTGTCATGCTTTCGGCGGCGGGGAGCCTGCAGGAGGTTCTGCCCGGCTGCGCGGTTGACGCTGAGGTGTCGCGCTATGTGGGCGGCGGTATAGAGGCGGCGCAGAATTTGGCCGCGCAGGGGCGGCTCGGCAATCTCGTCGTCGTTTCTCTGGGCACGAACGGCCCGATTTCCGGAAATGAACGCTATGAGGCGCAGACGAAGCAGCTTTTGGCTATGCTCGGCCCTAAGCGCCGCATCTTCTGGGTCAATGTTTACTGCCCGCATCTCAAGTGGCAGGATCCGAATAATGCCTATATCAATAAGATTGCCGCCGAGCACAGCAATGTAACAGTGGTCGATTGGTACGGCCTGATTTCGGGACATCCCGAATGGCTCTCCGGCGACGGCGTCCACCCGAACAACGCAGGCGTCGAGCAGTACGCAAAGCTCATCCACGACACGATGGCCGAGACGCTTGCGGCGAGGAGATAAGGCAGACAATCGCTGCGGACCTGCAGCGATTGTCATTTGATTTAGCCGTTGATGGGAACGGTGCTTGCGACATGGTGTTAAATATGGTACCATGTAGAAGGGGAAGAAGAAATTGAGCAGATGGGAGAAACTTATCGCACGCATCCGCAATAATCCCAAAACCGTATCTTTTGATGAAGTGGAAAAAATACTGCTGAGGCTTGGCTACTGCAGGAGGCAGCCGGGAGGCGGCTCCAGTCATTATATCTTTCGGAAACAAGGATGTCCGATTATTACGATTCCTAAAAACGAACCCTATGTGAAAGAAATGTATGTCAAATTGGTTATTGAGGCGCTTGCGATGTTGGAAAAATAAAACAATAAGGCAGTTTAAAAGGTTTGAATCATAATGATGGAGGGATCGGCACGTGAAAAAAGATATGCGGTATTATATGGCGCTTCCGTATCGCGAGATTATCGAGGCGGATCCCGCCGGAGGATATGTGGGACATATCATGGAGCTGAAGGGCTGTATTACGCAGGCTGAAACAAAAGGTGAGCTTCTTGTCATGCTGGATGATGCGAAAAAATGTTGGCTGGAAGCGGCGCTGGAAGAAGGAATAGACATTCCAGAACCGATGAAAGAGGAGAATTTCAGCGGCAGGTTCAATTTGCGTTTGCCGAAGAGCCTGCACCGGGATTTGGCGATGAGCGCAAAAGCGGAAGGAGTCAGCCTGAATCAACTGGCTATGTGTTTGATTGCCAGGGGCCTGCAATCCCCTGCAGCAAAGTGACGAAAGGATTTTTTATGGGGAAGATTCTTCTTGTTTGGCGGATGTTTCGCGACGATTTGCTTGTCATGCTCGTGGCGCTCCGGCATCGCGGGACGCCGCGGGCTGTCAAGGCGGCATTTGTCGCCGGGCTGATTTATTTTTTCAGTCCCATCGACCTCATTCCGGATACGATCCCATTTTTCGGGATGCTCGATGATGCGGCGGTTTTGCCGGCAGCTGTCTTTGGCCTCAGCCGGCTGCTGCCCTCGTATGTGCGTCGGGAGTGCGAGGCGGATGCGGAGCGGCTTGCCCGCCGTCTGCCGCTGATCCTGCTCGGACTTTCGATGTTTCTCATCGCCTGGGCGGTCTTCCTCGTCTGGGGCATCATCGCCATGCTGCGCTGAATGGGAAAGTATTAGCCAATGCAAAAGGCTGCACACAAGCCGGATTCGGCTCGTGTGCAGCCTTTTGAGTTTGCCCGCGCCATCTGCCATTCTTGTCGCTCCCGTGTGGATATAGTATAATATGGATGAGAGGTGGCAAGTGCATGAAGACGACAAAGCGCAATTATAAAGATTCGCTTTTCCGAGATATTTTCAACAATGTAGAACGCCTGCCGGAAATTTATGAGGCGCTTCTCGGCAGCAAGGCGACGCCTGACGATATAATGCTCACTACAATTGATGGAACACTTTTCACGGGCGTCAAAAATGATGTCAGTTTCATCGTTGCGAAGAGGCATGTGCTTCTTACCGAACACCAAAGCACCCTCAATGCGAATATACCATTGAGGCTATTGATGTATCTTTCAGAAATTTACCGTCGCTATGTGGATCATGATGCCGTTTATAAAAAAGAATTGCTTCCGCTTCCGGCGCCGAAATTCTATGTATTCTACAATGGAGAGGAAGACATGCCCGATGATTGGGCATTGCATCTGTCCGACGCTTTCGCAGGACGCAAGGGGGATTTGGAGCTTGCCGTTAAAGTTTTTAACATCAACGATAAGACGAATCGTCCGATTCTGGAAAAATGTCATGCTCTCAAGAGCTACAGCGTATTCATCGCCAAGGTACGAGAGAATGTCAAAAACGGCAGTACGCTCGAAGCTGCCGTGGGCGAAGCTGTACGCTATTGCATTGCCAATGACTATCTGGGGGAATATTTTCGTCAAAAGCACAAGGAGGAGGTTTTCGATATGTTGAATTTTGCCTGGGATCAGGAAAGAGCCTTGGAAGTTCGCGCCAAAGAGGCACGGGAGAATGGCCGGCAGGAAGGCTTGTCGCAGGGTGTGCTCGAAACGACGATTGCCTCCATCCGCAATGTGATGAAAAGCATGAATTTCTCCGTGGAAAAGGCGATGGATGTGCTGCAGATTCCCATGGCAGAGCGTGAAAAGTATGCAGCTTTGGTCAGCGGCGGTCAACGTTAGCCAATCACGCTTCACCTTCGGTTCGCGTTCTTGGAACGTTTTCGCATACGACCTATTGACCAATCCGCTGCGCCCTGCGGGCTTGCTTCTTGGATAGGCCAGCAGCGGTCAACGTTAGCCAAATGCAAAAGGCTGCACACAAGCCGGATTCGGCTCGTGTGCAGCCTTTTGAGTTTGCCCGCGTGGTTTTTATTCGCTCAGGTAGTATTCGATATGCACGTCGGCGCTCATTTCGAGTGTGCCGGGAGCGATCGGGGTGGAGGCTGCCTCGGAGGAGAGCATCTTGCTGTTGAGGCTGCGATTGGCGAGCGGATAGGTGCTCTCGGAGACGGATTTGAGACCGACGACGCGGCGGCCGAGGGCGGCGGCGAGCTCATCGGCCTTGGCACGGGCGTCGCGCACGGCGGCGTTGAGCGCGTCCTTGCGAACCTTGCTCGTGTTCTTCGCGCTGAACTCCAAAGAGGAGATGCTGTTTGCGCCGTTGTCGAGGGCGAGGTCGATGACCTTGCCTACGGCCGTGATGTCTTCGACGAGGACGGTCACGGTGTTTTCAGCCTGATAGCCTGTGATATCGTTTTCATGGCCTCTCTGCTGGCTTTCGTAAAGCGGATGGAAGTAATAGCCGCGCGTCTGGATATTGGCCTGCGGGATGCCGTTCGCGACGAGGGCGGCCTGGATGGCGGCGGCCTTTCGGGCGTTTTCGGCCTGCGCTTCCTTGGCGTCTGCCGACTGCGAGACGACGCCGACGGAGATGGTGGCGCGGTCAGGGGAGACGACGGCTTTGCCTGACCCGTCGACCATGAGGACGGGCGGCTCAGCCGGAGCGGCTTGGGCGGCTGCCGGCAGCAGGAGTAGGAGACCTGCAAAGAGGGCAAAGAGTACGGCGTTCTTGTTCATGATGTTCTCTCCTTTTCGGACTGATTTCCCACTGCGGCGGCTCTGCGGCTGCATGAGCTGTCCATAGGGACGCCGCGCTGGGATATGCTTCCATTATAGCACAGCGCTCCGGCAGGGTGCGTTAGAAGTTTGTTGGAAAGGCGCATGGGCGGCGGCTTGACGGCATGGATAAGGAAACGTATAATGACCTCAGATACAGATATGCCCGGAAGGAGTGGATGGGGCGATGAAGGTTCCCAAGGATGCATTGTTGGCAATCGGGATCGGCTTTGGGGCGCTGTGCCTTTTTATCGGCGGCACGATTTACGGCCTTTATTATTTTTTCACAGGCGGCTGCGATGAGAACAGCGAGCCGTATACGGCGTACGAGGTGCGGCAGATGATGGAGGAGGAATATGCTCTTCCCATGGATCTGGAATACCTCGGTGAGACTGTCGTGAAGGATAAGCCGTGGAAGCGCGTGGACTACAGTTTCCGCGACAAGGGGCGGGATTTTGTTTTTACCGTCCATGCGAACGTCAAGCATATGCAGGATCCCTTTGACGTGCGGGGCGGGCGCTTCTGGTACTCGGACTATCCCAGCCGCTGCCTCGACAGCTTGAACGGCAAGGTGCAGAGGCTGGCGCAGAAGCACGGCGTGCGCTTTATGACGCCGGAGGAGAAGGCGGCGCGTCCCGGCTATGACAGCAGCGAGGATATGATCCTCGTTTCCAATGAGAGCCAGCTGCCGGGGGCGGCGGAGCTTTTCCTCGAAATCGCTGATCTTTACGATGTGGGGCGCTTCGGCGAGGACGGCGCTTGGCGCGATATTGCCGTATGCTATCTGCCGCCGGGGGAAGACGACCTGGACAAGGCGCAGCTGCTTGAAGTGCTTTTGCTGCGCGGCAAAACGGATGTTTACGAGGCGAATGACATCTCGGAAAGGACGCTCACGCACAGCCAGAACCCGTCGGAGCCGTTCCTGCACATGCTGATCAACGGCTGGGAGGAGAAGGATTGGCCGGCGGGGGCGGGCAGCGGCAGCCTGGACGATGCCTCGCCCGCTCCGCTGCAGCCGGCTCCGGGCGGCTCGGACGCAAGGAGGAGGCCGAGCCGGGTCTGACCGCAGAAGCGTGCTGTGCGTCGGGCAACCGCACTTTCGCCGTATAGCCGTGGCTCTGCAATCTATGGTATAATGGAGGGGAAACAGCCGCTTGTTCGTATGGGCAGGCGCTTTTGGAGGTGAGGCAACATGCAGGAGTTTTCCTTTTGCTGCCCGACGGAAATCGTTTTCGGGCGGGGGACGGAGGAGCGTACAGCGGAACTGCTGAAAAAGTACGGGGCGCATCGCGTATTCGTCATCTACGGGGGCGGCAGCGTCGTCCGCAGCGGTCTTCTGGCGCGCGTCGAACGCGTGATTACGGCGAACGGTCTGGCCTTTCGCGTGATGGGCGGCGTGCGGCCGAATCCAAGGCTTTCGCTCGCACGGGAGGCAATCCGCGAGGCCATTTCCTTTGAGGCGGATTTCATCCTCGCTGTGGGCGGCGGCAGCGTCATTGATACGGCAAAAGCTGTGGCGCACGGCACGGCAAACCCACAGACGGACATCTGGGAATTCTGGGAGGGCAAGGCGAAGCTGGAAAAGAGCCTGCCCATCGGCGTCGTGCTGACGCTTCCCGCAGCGGGCAGTGAGACGAGCGATTCCGCCGTACTGACGAATGAGGAGGCGGGCAAGAAGGGCGGCCTCCATACGCCGCTGAACCAGCCGGCCTTTGCCATCCTGAACCCCGAGCTGGCCTTTACGCTCTCCTCGCCGCAGCTCGCAGCGGGCATCGCGGATATCATCATGCACACGTTGGAGCGCTACATGACGCATGTCGACGGCAACGAGCTCACCGACCGCATCGCGGAGACGCTCCTTTCAAACGTCGTGAAATATGCTCCTGTGGTTCTCGCGCATCACAAGGATTATGAGGCGATGAGCGAGATCATGTGGAGCGGAACGCTCTCGCACTGCGGCCTGACGGGGCTGGGCCGTCCGAAGGATTTCTCCGTGCACAAGCTGGGGCACGCGCTTTCCGCACGCTACGATACGAACCACGGCGAATCCCTGACGGCGCTCTGGGCTTCGTGGGCGCGTGCCGTCTACGAGAAGCGGCCGGAGCGCTTCGCACGCTATGCGGAAAAGGTTTGGGATGTCGATGCAGGCTCGCCGGAAGAGCGGGCGCGGGCCGGCATCCGAAAGACGGAAGAATTTTTCCGCTCGCTGAAGCTGCCGGTTTCCCTCGGCGAGCTTCCCTCCGGCGTTCTGGACAAGGCCGCGCTCAAGGCTCTGGCTGATAATGTGACGGACGGCGGCAAGAAAACGGTCGGCTCCTTCCGCCCGGTGGACAAGGCGCTCGCACTGCAAATATACGAAGCGGCGAACCATTGAGCACGAAGTCGCCGCTCTTTTGCCCGCTTCGGGGTCTTCAAAGAATTTAGCTTTTGTTTAGGAAGACGTTATGGCACTTTAAGGAATCTCTGATAAACTATACGCACAAACGTCCACTTTGTGGACATTGTGCGCCGTCCTTACAGAAACCTAACCAATCGGTCTGCGCCTTCGGCTTGACCTCTTGGGGCTTCATGGTAAAATAAAATTTGTCAGATTGATGCTTTGCTGACGCCATCGCCAGAAGCGGCATTGAAAGAGAAACCTGCCGTTTCGCGCGGCGGCTGAATATATGTCCTGAAGGGATTCCTTGAGCGATAGCTTCTATAAGCAGGCTATGGCTGTTTTAGGATAAGTTGATGACAAGAGAGGAGCGAATGATGATGAAAAAGAAATGGTGGATTGCCGTCCCTGCGGCAGGCGTTTTGACGCTGGGCGCCTTCGGTGTCTATGGCATGGGGCTCTTTTCCGCAGCGCCGGCGGTTCCGGCTGCCGGACAGGGATCCGTTGTTGAGCAGCTCCGGCCTGTGGCTGTCGCAGAGGCTGCCGCGGAGGTTGTTGCACCCGAAAAGATCTACGTCACCTACCAGGAGGTGAAGGCGAAAGCATTCGAGCAGTCGGGCTTCAAGGAAAAAGACATCACGAATTACGAAATCAAGTTCGACAGCCGGGGCTTCATGCCCATCTATCAGGTCGAAGTGGAGACGAACGCAGGCGGCGTCGACTTGCAGTATGACGCGAGGACAGGCGAGCTGCTCGGCACGCAGGAATCGACCTGGAGGCATACGCGCACGAAGAAGCTCATCCGTGACAACAAGGTCATCGGCGACGACAAAGCCATGGCACTTGCCCTGAAGGATGCAGGCGTCACACAGGAATCGCTCGACCGCTACGAACTCAAGCTTCGTACAAAGAATAACGAAATGACCTACGAAGTCGAGCTCCACATCGGCCAGCAGGAATACGAATACGACATCCGCGCCTCGGACGGTGTGATCTTGAAAAAAGAATACGATATGGACTGAGGGAAGCATTTCTTTCGCTGCGATGAATGGTCGCGGTTATCACAAAAGAAGCGCATTTCCAAAGCACAAAAACACCCGGCAAATTTTTGCCGGGTGTTTTCGTCTGTTCAGGATGATGCAGGAAAATATGGGAAGTTCCTGTATCTGTCGAGTTTTACTCGGGAACATTCGTCAGGAGCTCCAAATTGCGTTCTTCGTTCATCGTGCGGCACATTTCGATGAAGGTGTCGAGGGGGACGTCTTTGAGCTGCTCGTTTGTGCCGCGCACGTTGATGGAGACGGTGTTTTCCGCGGCTTCCTTGTCGCCTAAGACGAGGATGTAGGGATCCTTGTAGTGCTTGAAGCCTTTGATCTTCTCGCGCATGTTCTTGTCGGCGTAGTCGACTTCGAAGCGGATGCGGCTCTTGAAGAGCTTTTGCGCGACCTTCTTCGCGTAGTCGTTGTGCTCGGGGCGGATCGGCACGATGCCGACCTGCACGGGGCTGAGCCAGAAGGGGAACGCGCCTTTGAAGTTTTCGATGAGGACGCCGATGAAGCGCTCCATCGAGCCGAAGATGGCGCGGTGCAGCACGACGGGCTGTTTGTGGCTGCCGTCGCTCGCGATGTACTTGAGGTCGAAGTTCTGCGGCAGCTGGAAGTCGAGCTGCAGGGTGCCGACCTGCCACTCGCGGCCGAGCGCGTCCTTCATCTTGAGGTCGATCTTCGGGCCGTAGAAGGCGCCGTCGCCCTCGTTGACTTCGTAATTGCCCTCGCCGTACTTGCGGTCGAGGATCGCCTTGAGCTCTTTTTCCGCGACGTTCCAAGTCTCGATGTCGCCCATAAAGTCGTCGGGGCGCGTCGAAAGCTCCGCTTTGCAGCTCATACCGAGCGTCGAATAGATTTCGTCGGCGATGTCCATGATGTCGCCCATCTCAGCGGCGATCTGGTCTTCCATGAGGAAGGTGTGGTCGTCGTCCTGGCGGAAGAGCTGCACGCGGAAGAGGCCGTTGAGCTCGCCCGATTTCTCCTTGCGGTGGATGACGTCGACCGTGTTGTAGCGGATCGGCAGGTCGCGGTAGGAGCGCGTCTTGCGCTGGTAAATCTTGATGGCGTTCGGGCAGTTCATCGGCTTGATGGCAAACGTGTCATCCGCCTCGATGTCGCCGTCCGCGCCGGGAATCAGGAACATGTTTTCCTTGTAGTGCGCCCAGTGGCCGCTCGTTACCCACAGGCGCTTGTTGTTGATGACGGGCGCGGAGATCTCTTGGTAGCCGTGCGCTTCGTGAATGCCGCGCCAGAATTCCAGCAGCGCGTTGAAGAGTTTCCAGCCGCGCGGCAGCCAGTAGGGCATGCCGGGCGCCGTTTCGTCGAACATGAAGAGGTCGAGCTGTGGCCCGATCTTTTTGTGGTCGCGTTCCTGTGCGTCCTTGATGAAAGCGAGGTGCGCCTTGAGCTCTTCCTTCGTCGGGAAGGCGTAGGCGTAGATGCGCGTGAGTGCATCGCGCTTCTCGTCGCCGCGCCAGTAGGAGCCGGACATGGAGCGAAGCTGCCAGGCGGCAGACAGCAGTGCGGCGGAGTTCTCGACGTGAGGACCGCGGCAGAGGTCGACGAAGTCATCGCCCGTGCGGTATGTCGTGAGAGTTTCGTCGTCGGGCAGATCCTCGATGAGCTCGACTTTGAATTTCTGATCGTGGAAAAGCGCGAGTGCGTCCTTCTTGGAAATCTCCTCGCGCTTCCAATCTTCCTTGCGCTTCAAGATCTCCTTCATCTTCTCTTCGATGGTCTTGAGATCGTCGTTCGTCGCCGCACGCGGCAAGAGAAAGTCGTAGTAGAAGCCGTCGGCAATCTCCGGCCCGATGGCGTACTGCGTCTCTTTGCCGAAAACTTCAATGACGGCCTTTGCAAGCACATGCGCCAATGAGTGGCGGTAAACGTGCAGGAATTGTTCTTTGTCCATGATGTTTCATCCTTTGCTAGACATTTGCAGGCTGCGGTGCGCATAAAGTAGGCGGCCTGCATAGTTTCTTCTATTATAGTGCAAAATGCAGAATCTGTCACGAAACACTTTAGGCATGGGGTTCGAGGCAGAGATGATTCAAGGGAAAAGAAAAGCCCCTGCGCGGGCAGGGGGCGGACTAGTCATAAGGACCTTTGCAGGCGGCGATATAGATGTTGTTGTCGTCGAAGCGATAGATGAGACGATCTTTCTCGGTGATGCGCCTGCTCCAATATCCGGCGAAGTCGTGGCGGAGGGCTTCGGGCTTGCCGATTCCTTCGTGCCCGTTTCGTTCGATGTCGTTTAGGAGCGCATCTACCTTACGGGCGATCTTGCGGTCTTCCTTGACCCATTCCATGAAATCGCTCCATGCAGTGCGCGAGAAGATTCTATTCGTGAAGCAGTTTCGCCATTTCTGCAACGGATTTCGTTACGGTGGCAGAGGCTTCCAGTTCATGGATTCCGTTCAAGATGTGCTGACGATTGGCGGCGTTCTTCATGAGAAAGACGTTTTCCATCAGGTTATTGTAGGTGTCCATACCCATCATGACCAGGTTCTTCTCGTTTTTGCGCGTGATGATGATCGTTTCGGCATCGTCCGTCGCGCGGTCGCAGTAGGTTTTCAGATGGCTGCGAAGGGTGGAATAGTTCACGGCTACCATGTTGTCACATCCTTTCTTTTTGATTGTACTATATTTTGTACAAAAAAAGGAAGTGCGATTTATGCGTTGAAGTGCGATTTATGTGTTTATGAATGTACCCGTGCTCCCTTTATTTTAGAGCAGCTAGCGCGAGTATGAGAAGCAGCAGGACGAGCAGGCCGCCGCAGCCGACGCGACGATTCGTCGGCGATGTCGGCGCGATGCTGCCGGCGGGCGGCTGCCCTTGCGGCGGCGCTGCATGGGCGGCTGCGGGCTGCGGCGTCTGCTGAATCAAGGGCTGCCGGCACTTGGGGCAAGCGTCCCATTGCTTGCGCATACGGTGTCCGCAGTAGGGGCATTCGGTGGTGTTCTGCCCGACGGGCTGATCGAGTCGGGTGGTGTAGGAAAGCCCCGTGCCGGGGATGCCGGCCGATAGGTTCGTCCCGTTCTTGCCCATCGTGATATGCGCGCCGCGTGTACCGATGGATACGCTCGAAAAGCCTTCTTTGCCGATGTTTACCTTGACGCCCGGCAGAATCTTGATCGATTTGCGAAATCTCCATCCCATAGATAAGACGCTCCTTTCAGATGCTTCGGTATCTCTTTCTATGATAGCAGATTCTCCGGCATAATGGGAGGGGTTCCTTATGGATTGCACACATGACGGCGAAGAGGGAGGCGCGCACGGGCATGGCGCCAAAGCATGCCGGCGATTCGCGGCGGCAGGGGAAAGCGTATACATCTTAAACACACAAACGTCCGCTTTGTAGATATGGCGCGCGGGCTTTACATGTATACATAATACCTCGGCAAAAGAGTATACATTTTCTTCCTCATGCGTTATTATATATGAGTGCTAAGGGGCACGATAGTTTTTCTTTATGAAGTTTCAAAGCAAAGGGGTAAATACGCATGACGGAAATGCAGCAGTATGTAGAGGATATTCTCGCTTATGTCGAAAAGAAGGATCCGCAGGAGAAGGAGTACCACAATGTCGTTAAAGAAGTCCTGACGTCGATCGTGCCGGTCTTGGAGCAGCATCCCGAGTACAAGAAGCACAAGATCCTAGAGCGCATGGTCGAACCGGAGCGCGTCGTGATGTTCCGCGTGCCCTGGGAGGACGACAAGGGTGAGGTGCAGGTCAACCGCGGCTACCGCGTGCAGGCGAACAGCGCTGTCGGCACCTACAAGGGCGGTCTGCGCTTCCATCCGAGCGTGACGCTCTCCATCCTGAAGTTCCTCGCCTTCGAGCAGACGTTCAAGAACTCCTTGACGGGCCTGCCGATCGGCGGCGCGAAGGGCGGCTCGGATTTCGACCCGAAGGGCAAGAGCGACAACGAGGTCATGCGCTTCTGCCAGAGCTTCATGACGGAGCTTTACCGTCATATCGGTTCGATGGTGGATACGCCGGCGGGCGATATCGGCGTGGGCGGCCGCGAGATCGGCTACCTCTACGGCCAGTACAAGCGTATCGTCAACTCGTTTGACTCCGCCGTCCTGACGGGCAAGGGGCTCGGCTACGGCGGCAGCCTCGCGCGTACGGAGGCGACGGGATACGGTCTGCTCTACTTCATGAAGGAGATGCTCGAGGACAACGGCCAGAGCCTCCAGGGCAAGACGGTCGTTGTCTCCGGTTCGGGCAATGTCGCAACGTATGCGATCGAGAAGGCGATCGAGTTCGGCGCCAAGCCTGTGACCTGCTCCGACTCGAACGGCTACGTCTACGATCCCGACGGCATCGACCTCGCGCTCGTCAAGGAGATCAAGCAGGTGCGCCGCGGCCGCATCAAGGAGTATGTCGAAAAGCGCCCGAACGCCCAGTACCACGAAGGCTGCAAGGGCGTATGGACGGTCAAGTGTGATATCGCCCTGCCGTGCGCGACGCAGAGCGAGCTTGACATCGACGGCGTGAAGGCACTCGTGGCGAACGGCGTCATGGCCGTCGGCGAAGGTGCGAACATGCCGACGACGCTCGATGCGACGGAATATCTCTTGGAAAAGGGCGTGCTCTTCGGACCTGCGAAGGCTGCAAATGCCGGCGGCGTCGCCGTCTCCGCGCTGGAGATGAGCCAGAATTCCGAGCGTCTGCACTGGACGTTCGAGGAAGTCGACGAGCGTCTCAAGGGCATCATGAAGAACATCTACCGGAACTCCAAGAAGAATGCGGAGAAGTACGGCCAGAAGGGCAACCTCATCGCCGGCGCCAATATCACGGCATTCCTCCATGTCGCCGATACGATGATCGCTCAGGGCATTGTCTGAGAAAATAAAACAGGACAGCTGCTTTTATAAAAGGAAGCGGAAGCAAAGAGAAATCCCCCTGCCGCAGATATTGTGCGCAGGGGGATTTTTCCTTTGCCGGCGGCGCATCTTTGCGCCTGGGGACGTGCAGGAGGGCGGCAGAAAAGCGCGTTGCGTTTGGGCAAGGTGCAAAAAAACAGCCCATCCTCATGGACGGGCTGCAAATGTGTCGTTATTTCTTTGCCTTATGGACGGGCGGCACAATCATGGAGCAGGCGTTCTTTCAGAAGAAGAGCGAGAGCAGCGTGCCGACGTTGGCATAGGAATTCATGCTCGTCAAAGAGCCGGCGGATGTGTAGGCAAGCGCGCGCTGGTAGTTCTGCCCGAGCATCTGCTGTGCGGAGGGGAAGATCTTGTCGCGCTGCGTCTTAGCGAAGTCGACTTTCTTTTCTGCGGCTCCGGCAAGGCCGTTCTTGCCGAGGATGTTCTCGACGCGGTTCGGCTCTTCCTTCAGCGCCTTCGTCAGCGCTGCGTCGTTGACGGCAAGCGTGCCTGCCGTGGAGTTGACCGTGATGCCGATCTGCTTCAGCGTGTCGGCTTTGTAGGAGGCGTCCCCGAAGAGTTTCTGCATGCCGGAGGCACGGCTCGAGACTTCGGAGTAGTCGCCGAACATTTTGATCGTGTCGTTGTAGTCCGATACGAAGTCCTTGACATTCTTCAGTGCGGCTTCCGTGTTCTTTTTTGTGTCATCCTCTGTGGCGCCGACGACATGGTAGTCCATCTTCTTGAGCGTCGCGGCGCTCTTCGAGAGTTCGTCCATCGCCGTATCGAACGTCTTGTAGAAGCCTTCCGAGGCCTCTTTGTAGGAATTCAGGACGGCGCGCGTATGAGCCTTGAGGTTGAATACGGAATACATGCTGCTGCCGAAGCCCTGTGAGCCGAGGAGGGACGAGAGGCCGCCTGTGGCGCGTGAGGTTTTGCCGCCAAACAGCGGGTTTGTACCCTGTGGGCCGTTGCTGCCGCCGAAGAGCGCGTAGCCGCTCTTTTGGGCAAAGCGGTACAGGCCGTAGTTTGTATTTGTCATGGAATATATCGTTGGCATGATGAGCCGCTCCTTTCGAGGATGCAAAAATTTTCAGCGAAAACAATCCATTTCATACTATATCGAAAGATGAGCGGATTTTCTTTAGGTTTTTTGAAGCAGAAAAGTCCGTCCATCCATTTATAGGTTCGCCGGAACGGTTTATCCATCGGGAATTCCCCTTGCGGAGCGCTGTTTCTTGTGATATAATCACTTAGTCACAGGACAGTTGGTTCGAATTTTATTTTGAGCCTTCCCTGCTCCCGTTAGGGAACTGCGGATGAAAGGAAGCCCGTGTCAGAGCGGTGCTGCCTCATTCGTGCTTCCTTAGGAGCCACAGACCATAGAGGAGGTGTTTTTGTGAGGAAATACGAGGTTATTTTCATCGTGAAGCCGATGGAGGAGGATGCGACGGACGCAGTGATCCAGAAGTTCGTCAAGCTCATCCAGACAAACGGAGGCGTCATCGATAAGGAAGACCGTTGGGGCAAGAAGCGTCTGGCCTATGAAATCAAGGACTATACGGACGGCTACTACTGCTTGCTCAATGTCACGGCCGAGCCGGCCTGCATGAAGGAGTGCGACCGCGTGATGAAGATCACGGACGATCTCTTGAAGCATATGATCGTTCGTGCCGAGGAGCTCGCCGCCGCTACCCAGGAAAAGGCTGACGAGGGTGCAGAGGCAAGCGAAGCAGAGTAAGCTTTCAGGGGAGGAAATGCCATGAACAAGGTTCTGTTGTCCGGCAATCTCGCTCGTGACCCCGAGGTGCGCTATACGCAGAGCGGCAAGGCCGTTGCGTCGTTCCCGCTCGCGGTGAACCGCCGTTTCGGCAGGAACAACGACCAGCAGCCGTCTGCCGATTTTATTTCCATCGTTGCATGGGAGAAGACCGCGGAGTTTTGCGGCAATTACCTGACGAAGGGAAGCCGCATCCTCGTTGAGGGGCGTTTGCAGGCGAGAAGCTACGATGCGCAGGATGGCTCGAAGCGCTATGTGACTGAAGTCGTTGCGAACGATATCGAGTTCGCCGGTTCGCGTCCGCAGGGCGCAGGCGGCTCCGATGCCGCGCATGCTCCCGTGCAGGGCGGTCCGCCGCCTGCCGGGCAGGAATCCTTTGGCCCTCCCGTAGCCGAAGAGGAGATCCCATTCTAAACAGGGGAGGGAATTGATTTGATCAGACGTGACAGAGGCAGACGTTCGCGCCGCAAGGTTTGCACGTTCTGCGTGGATAAGGTAGAAGTCATCGACTATAAGGATGTTGCGAAGCTGCGCCGTTTCATCACGGAGCGCGGCAAGATCCTGCCGCGCCGCATCTCGGGCAACTGCGCGAAGCATCAGCGCCAGGTGACGCTTGCCATCAAGCGTGCGCGCAATATCGCGCTGCTGCCGTTTACCGCGGAGTAAGGTAAAAGAGAGCCGAAAGGCTCTCTTTTTTATGTTTTGGCCGGATGTTCATTTTTGTTGGGGGTGGGAGTATGCCGGAGAATATGGGACGCGCGCTCGTCTGTTTGTCTGAGCCGGCGCATTTTCGCCTGCGCCTGTTTCTGGACGGGCTGTTGATCGGCGCTTTGACCGGGGCGGTCATCGCCCTTTACCATGTGCTTTTGGAAGGAGCCGACTGGCTTCGCCCCGAAGTCTATGCGTTTTTGCGGACGGCAGGCCCGCTTTGGACCGTGGGGTGGTTCCTTTTCCTCTGGGGGCTGTCCTTTATCGTTTGGCGCATGATGCGGCTGGATTCGATGGTCGGCGGCGGAGGGATTCCGGATATCAAGGGGATTTTGCGCGGGGAGACGCGGCTTCGTTGGGCGCGGGTTCTCGTGGGGAAGTTCGTCGGCGTCGTACTGAGCATCGGTGCGGGGCTTTCGCTCGGGCGCGGCGGGCCGAGCGTGGAGCTTGGCGCTTGCGTGGGCGCAGGTGTGAGCCGCACGGCCGGACGCTCGAACAGCGAGGAGCGCTTCCTCCTGACGGCGGGCGCTGGGGCGGGATTCGCCGCCATTTTCAACGCGCCTTTGGCGAGCCTCGTCTTTTCTTTCGAGGAGCTGGCGAAGAACTTCTCGCAGCAGGTGCTCATGGGGGTGCTCGGTGCGGCGATTGCGGCGGGTTTCGTGACGCAGGAGGTCTTCGGCGTCGGGCCGATGTTTGCGGTCGGCCCTGTTGCGGCTGTGCCGCTTGGTGAGATGTATCTTTTGCTTTTTGCGCTCGGCATTTTTTCGGGCGGCCTAGGACGGCTCTTCAACGCTTTTTTGCTCCGCTCGCTTGCCGCCTGGGCGCGGCTGCGCGTTCCCGACTGGCTGCGCGTCGCTCTGCCGTTTCTGGCGGCGGGGATCCTTGGCTTCTTCTTGCCGGATATTCTTTCGGGCGGCAATTTCCTCGTCAACCGTCTCGTGTTGGGACAAGTCATGCCTGCGGCGCTCTTTTTGCTGCTGATCGGCAAGTTCCTTTTCACTGGTGTTTGCTATGGTTCGGGTGTGCCGGGCGGCATCTTCCTGCCCGTGCTCGTGCTGGGAGCGCTTTCGGGCGCAGTTTTTGCGGCGGGGGCGGCGGCGCTCGGTTTTTTGCCGCCGGATCTCTGTCCGACGTTCATCATTTTTGGCATGGCGGGCTTTTTTTCGGGCAGCATCAAGGCGCCGGTGACGGGCAGCGTCTTTATCATGGAGATCACGGGCTCTTTCGAACATCTTCTGGCTGTCGTCTGCGTTGCTGCCGCCGCCGTGCTCGTGAACGACCTGACGGGAGGCAGGCCTGTATATGATGAGCTTTATGAGCGTTCGCGCCGCCTGTGCGAGGGTGAGGCGGCGAAGCGGGGACGACACGTCATGGCGGAAATCCATGTCGGTGCGGGAAGCCGTCTTGCGAACCGCACGATCGCGGCAATCCCGTGGCCGCCCCGGGCGCATGTCCTCAATGTGCGCCGCGGCAGTGAGGAGCTTTTGCCGCAGGGAGCCCTGCGTCTTCTGGCAGGCGATTTCCTCTATGTGCTGACCGACGAGGGAGATTTGCAGACGCTGGAGCAGGCGGCTGCAGAGGGAAGTTCGTTGGCGCAGGGCAGCGCAGAAAGGCACGGCGAGGAGCTGTAGGAGCGCGGCGTTGTCGAAGGGATGGAGGTATGGGATATGGAAAAAACGATGTCCGGGGATAAAGGGGGCGAGAAGGTTCGCTTCCTGGGGCATCTCGATGAGGAAACGGGACGCGAGCAGCTTTTGCGCGACCATCTGACGGGCGTTGCCGATCTTGCGGGACGCTTTGCCGCCGCTTTCGGCGAGGAGGCGATGGGGAGGCTCTTGGGCTTGTACCACGATATCGGCAAGTATTCGCACGAGTTTCAAGCGTATCTGCGCGCGGACGAGGAGGAGAAGAAAAGGCGCAGGGGGCGCATCGACCATTCGACGGCAGGGGCGCAGGAGATCGTGAAGCTGCGGCAGAGAGCGGATGATGAGCAAAGCAGAAGGCTTGCTAGAGGCATGGCGCAGGTGATGGCGTTCTGCATCGCAGGGCATCATGGCGGCATACCGAATCAGGGGACGCCGGCAAATACAGCGGAAGAAGGCACGCTTTTGGGCAGGCTCAAGCGACGGAATCTGCCCGATTGCCGTGCTTATCACGAGGCCGACCTGCCGCAGACCCTGCCGCCGTCGCTCCTGTTGGCGCAAGCCGCGCGTGCGCCGCTTTCCGCGATGCTCTATACGCGCATGCTGTTCTCCTGTCTCGTCGATGCGGATTTTCTCGATACGGAAGCTTTCATGTCGGCGGGGAATGTCGAACGGGAAGGTTTTGCTTCTTTGGAAACATTGCTCGGACGTCTGCAGAAGAGCCTTGAAGAGAAATTTTTGCAGCCGAAGACGGAAAAAGAGAAGCGGAAGTTGGAATTGCCGATCAACGAAAAGCGCTCCGCGCTCCTCGCCGAGAGCATCGCCGCGGGCAAAGAGGCAAAAGGGAATTTATATCGGCTGACCGTACCGACAGGAGGTGGAAAGACGATTTCTTCCTTGGCGTTTGCCCTGCATTATGCCGCTCATGCCAAGAGGAAGCGCAGGCGCATCATCTACGTCATACCGTATACGTCGATCATCGAGCAGAATGCGGCTGTCTTTCGGGATCTGTTGGGGCCGGACAGTGTCGTCGAGCATCATCAGAATGTGGATTATGACGATGTGCAGGATACGGATATGAACCGCAAGCGTCTGGCGACGGAGAACTGGGATGCGCCCGTCATCGTGACGACGAACGTGCAGTTTTTCGAATCGCTTTTTTCCAATCGCCCGTCGAAATGCCGCAAGCTGCACAATCTTGCCGAGAGCATCGTGATCTTCGATGAGGCGCAGATGATTCCGATTGATTACTTGCGTCCTTCGCTTGCCGCAATCGAGGCGCTCGTGCGGCACTATGCATGTACGGCGGTGCTCTGCACGGCGACGCAGCCGCCTCTGGGACAGTTTTTCTCCGATGATATGCAGCCACTGGAAATCTGCCCGGCGCTCATGGAAAATGCAGCATTTTTCCGGCGCACGAAGATCGAGCTGCGCGAAGAGGCGATGACGGAAGAGGAGCTTGCCGAAGAGCTGGCGGCTCATGAGCAGGTGCTTTGCATCGTCAATGTGAAAAAGACGGCGCAGAGTGTCTTCGATTTGCTGCGGGAAGACGAAGGAACGTACCACTTGTCCACGAATCTCTATCCCGTGCATCGCGAGCAGGTACTGGAAGAGATTCGCGCACGGCTCAAAGACGGCAAGCCGTGCCGCGTCATTTCGACGAGCCTCGTGGAGGCCGGCGTCGACCTCGACTTCCCCTGCGTCTACCGCGAGATCAACGGCCTCGATAGCATCGTGCAGGCGGCAGGCCGCTGCAACCGCGAGGGCAGGAGCTCGGCAGAGGAAAGCGTAGTGCATGTATTTTCTCTGGAAAAGCTGGCGAGGAATGCGCAGCTGGCGGCCGAGATCACGAAGAATGTGGCACGAAGCTTCAGCAAGGACTTGGCAAGTCCCGAAGCGATTCGCCGCTACTTTGAAGAGCTTTACGATTTGAGCGGCAAGAATCGCCTGGACAAGAAAGACATCATGGGGCAGTCGGGGAAGTTTGCCTTTGCCAATATTGCAGACGACGTTCGCCTGATCGAGGATCGTACCAAGCCGATCTTCATTCCGCAATCTGAGGAGGGACAGGCTCTCTTGGCGCGGCTGGAACGAGGAGAGAGATCGCGTTCGCTTATGCGCAAGGTTGGACGCTACATCGTAACCGTTTATACGGGTTATGCCGAAGCGCCGTTCGAACAGCTTGCCGCGCAGGGAAAGATTCGCATGCTCGATGAAAATCTCGCTGTGCTTGTGGATATGAAGGCGTATGACGCGCAAAAGGGACTGTCGAATAATGTTGGCGAGGGCGAAGGCGTGTTCCTGTAGATTCGCTGCATGGACTCGTGTTTCTCCGTACAGACGAAAGCGGGGAGATTTGAAAAAATCTCCCCGCTTTCGCTCGACCATGTGACTTAACAAAAATTTCAATCCTCGTGAGATATAATCTTCACGACAACATCATTTTATTATTTCTATGTATTTCTGTCAATTTTCTTAGTGATTTATAGAATTTTGGATTGACAGGTGTAATTCTTTGTGCTATTCTTTATTTAAATATTACTTATCAAAAGAAAAATATATGGAGGTGATTTTATGGCTTATGGCGTTCGCCTTGAGGTTTGGGGCGAAGCGGCTTGCTTCACGCGGCCGGAGTTGAAGGCGGAGCGCTTTTCCTACGCCGTCATGACGCCGAGCGCAGCGCGAGGGGTCTTGGAAGCCGTGTTTTGGCATCCGGGCCTAAAATGGCGTATAGATAGGATGTTTATCCTATCTAAAATTCAGTTTACCAACGTCCGCCGCAATGAGCTCAAGGCAAAGATTCCTGTGCGTACGGTGAAGGCTTTTGCGGAGAAAGAGCGTGGGGAACTCTATCAGTCCACGAAGGAGGATATCCAGCAGCGTGCCGCCACCATCTTGAAGGAACCGCATTACATCATCGAAGCGCATTTCGAGATGACGGAGAAGGCATCGGCATCGGACAACGAGGGGAAATTCCGTGAGATGTTCTGCCGACGCGCACGCAAGGGACAGTGCTATCATGCACCGTATCTGGGCTGCCGTGAGTTTCCCGCGCGCTTCCGGCTGTACGAGGAAGAGGAGCTTCCGCCGACAAATGGGGAAACGAAAGATCTGGGCTTTATGCTCTATGATATCGACTACTCGGATCCTAAGAATCTTCAGCCGATGTTTTTCCAAGCACAGCTTGTGGACGGCGTGCTCGATCTTAGGGATTGCGAGGTGTATCGTTGAATGCTCCAAGCACTGGTTGAAAGATATGAGACGGAGTGCAAAGAGGGACGGTTGCCCAGAGATGGTTGGGAGAAGCGTAATGTTTCCTTTGCGCTCTTGCTTTCCAAAGAAGGAGAATTGCTTCAAGTATTGCCGCTCATCCAGAAGGTTTTGCGCGGCAAGAAGGAAGTGAATCGACCGCAGGAACTTATTGTTCCGGCAGGAGAAACGAGGACGGTTGGCATAGCCCCGTTTTTCCTTTGCGATAATTCGTCGTATTTTTTAGGCGCTGATCTGAAAGGAAAGCCCAAGCGTACGGCAGAATGCTTTGCGGCTGCGAAGGCCCTGCACGAGGAGATTCTGGATGGTGCCGGGTCGGACGCTGCTCGCGCTGTCATCGCTTTTTTCGGGCACTGGCAGGGCGGTGAATCGATGGTGCGCACGCATCCGGCTCTCGCGTCTTATGCCGATGAGATTCTTGCCGGGGCGAATCTCGTATTCCGTGTGGCGAGCACCTTCGTGCACGAAGAGCCGGCCGTGCGTGAGGCGTGGGAAATGCATCTCGATGCGAGCGGCGCTGAGGAAAAACGCCGCTGCCTCGTGACGGGCACATTGGCGCCGATCGCCGTCAAGCATCCGGCGCTCAAAGGAGTCAGCGGCGCCCAAGCAACGGGAGCCATGCTCGTCTCCTTCAATGCCAATGCCTACGAATCCTACGGTCACGACGGCGAGCAGGGCGGCAATGCTCCCGTGTCGAAGAAGGCGGCGTTTGCCTACGGCACGGCGCTCAATGCCCTGCTTGCTGATCGCGAGCATACGAAGATCATAGGCGACACGACAATGGTCTATTGGGCCGAGGAGGAGAGCGAGGCGGCACAAGACCTGCTTTGCGGCATGCTTTTCGGCGATGAAGATAAGATGACCGATGATCTGCTGGACGCCGTGCTGAAAAAGGTGCAGGCAGGGGCGACTATCGACTACGAGGGCGTGGCAATCTCCTATGCCAACCCTTTCTATATCCTGGGTCTGGCGCCCAATGCGGCGCGGCTTTCTGTACGCTTCTTCCTGCAAGGTTCTTTCGGGGATTTCTTGAAGAATCTCGCCCTGCACATGGAGCAGATGAAGATTGTCCGCCCGAGCTGGGAGACGCGCGGCAATGTGCCGTTGTGGGAGCTCTTGCGTGAAACGGTGAATCCCAACGCCAAGGTGAAGATGGCTTCTCCCATCATGGCAGGAGCCATGCTGCGGGCCGTTTTGACCGGCGGCAAGTATCCCGTGTCCGTATTCCAAAACATTTTGCTGCGCATTCATGCAGAGCAGGGGGAGCGGAAAATCAATGCAAGGCGCGCCGGCTTTTTGAAAGCATATTTGATGCGAAATCGAGGGAGGAAGATCGCTGTGGCATTAGATGAAAACTCGACCGATGTTGCTTACTTGCTCGGACGCTGGTTCGCCGTTTTAGAAGAGGTGCAGGAGAAAGCGAATCCTGAGATCAAGGCGACGATTCGCGACCGTTTCTTTGATTCTGCCTGTGGAACGCCGGCGCACGTGTTCCCAATGCTGCAGAAGCTCGCGCTTCATCACTTGAAAAAGTTGGAAATGGCTCCCAGAGTTTATTTGGACAAGAAGCTGTCGGAGATCATGGGAAAGCTGGATGCTAAGGATATGCCGCGTCATTTGCCGCTTGAGGAGCAGGGCGTATTCATCCTTGGTTACTATCATCAGAAGCAGAAGCGGTACGAAAAGAAGGAGGAAAAGTAAATGGCGGAAGCAATCAAAAATCGGTATGATTTTGTCATTCTTTTTGATGTAGAAAACGGCAATCCGAACGGCGATCCCGATGCGGGCAACATGCCGCGCGTCGATCAAGAGACCGGACACGGACTGGTCACTGACGTTTGCCTCAAGCGGAAGATTCGCAACTACGTGGAAACGGCGCAGGAAGGGAAGCCGGGCTATCGCATTTACATCAAGGAAAACGTGCCGCTCGCTCAAAGCGACCAAGAGGCCTGTGACCACCTCGGCATCAAGGACATCAAGAAGGTCAAGGCGGCGGATCCTGGAATCGACGGCAAGATTCGCGACTTCATGTGCAGCAATTTCTTCGATATCCGCACCTTCGGCGCCGTCATGACGACCTTCGTGCAGGGAGCGCTGAACTGTGGGCAGGTGCGCGGTCCCGTGCAGCTCGGCTTTGCGCGCAGCATTGATCCCATTCTGCCGCAGGAGATCACCATCACGCGCACGGCGATCACGACGGTGAAGGACGCGCAGACGAAGAAGACGGAAATCGGCCGAAAGTTCATCGTACCCTATGCACTCTACAAGGTTGAAGGCTATGTCTCGGCAAACCTCGCGCGCAAGACGACGGGCTTTTCTGAAGAGGACTTGACGCTCTTGTGGCAGGCGATTCTGCGCATGTTTGAGCTTGACCGCTCGGCGGCGCGTGGCAATATGGCGACGCGCGAGCTCATCGTCTTCCGCCACGAGAGTGAGCTCGGCAATGCGCCGTCCTACAAGCTTTTTGAGCGCATTCATGTCAAAAAGAAGGCGGCGGAGGAGCCGGCACGCAGCTATCAGGATTATGAGGTCACCGTTGACGAAGCAGATCTGCCGGAAGGTGTGACCTGCACGCGCATGAGCTGATGGCATATCGCGAAGAGGAGTGGCTGGATGTCGCCGGCATCCAGCATTTCCTCTTTTGCCGCAGGCAGTGGGCGCTCATTCACATCGAGCAGCAATGGCAGGAAAACTTGCGCACAGTTGAGGGGCAGATTGTCCACGAGAAATGTCATGACGGCAGCCTGCACGAATCGCGCGGGGATTTGCTCGTGGCGCGCGCTCTGCGCATTTCCTCGGCAAAGCTCGGTGTGAGCGGCGTCTCGGATGTCGTGGAATTTCACAGGGAAAAGACAGGCGCGCGACTGCACGGGCAGGAAGGCTTTTGGCGTCCCGTTCCCGTTGAATACAAGTGCGGCAAGCCGAAAGACGGCGAGGAGGATGTTTCACAGCTCGTCCTGCAGGCGCTTTGCCTTGAGGAAATGCTTTGCTGTCATATCCCTGTCGGTTACCTCTTCTATGATGAAATCCATCGACGGCAGAAGGTGGAAATCACGCAAGATTTGCGAGAGTTCGTTCTGCATACGCTCGCTGAGATGCACAAGGAATATTCCCGCAGAGCGACACCCAAGGTCAAGGTGACGAAAAAATGCCGCAGCTGTTCGCTGAAAGACCTGTGCCTGCCGAAGCTGGAAAAAGCGGTGGATGTTTCCGACTATTATGCAGCTGCCTTGAAGGGGGTGTGAGCTATGCGTCATATGCTCAATACCCTGTTCATTTTGACCGAAGATGCGTATGTGGCTTTGGAAAATGAGAATGTCGTTGTACTGCAGGAAGAAAAAGTGCTGGGACGGATTCCGCTGCTCACTTTGGAAAATATCCTTTGCTTCACCTATAAGGGCGCGAGCCCTGCCTTGATGGGCGCGTGCGCCCAAGCGAAAATCGGGCTTTGCTTTTTCAGTCCGCGCGGGCGATTCCTTGCGCGCTCCTGTGGGGAAGTGCGAGGTAATGTGCTCCTGCGCAAGGAGCAGTATCGCCGCTCGGAAGATGATGCGGAGAGTGCGAAACTCGCGGCGGATTTCCTTTTCGGGAAAATCTTCAACACGCGTACCCTTGTCGAAAGGATGAAGCGCGACCATCCGCTGAGCTTGGATCTGACGGCGCTTGCGCAAGTGAGCGCGGAACTCAAAAGCAGCCTGCAGAGCTTGCATCGAGTGCAGTCGCTTGATGAAATGCGCGGTATTGAAGGAAATGCCGCACGTCTGTACTTCTCGTTGTTCAATCAATTCATTTTGCAGAACAAGGACGCATTTTCCCTGGAAGGCCGCCTCAAGCGTCCGCCTCTCGATCGCGTCAATGCCATGCTGTCTTTTCTTTATACCGTGCTGGCGCATGACTGTGCCTCCGCGTTGGAAGGCGTGGGACTTGATGCGTATGTCGGCTTCCTGCACCGCGATCGCCCAGGCAGGGAATCCTTGGCGCTCGATCTCATGGAGGAACTGCGAAGTCTCTTTGTCGATCGTCTCGTACTCACGCTGATCAACAATCGCATCATCAAGCCGGAGCATTTTGAGAAAAAAGAGAACGGCGCCGTCTGGCTCAATGATGCTGGCCGTAAGGTCGTCCTCAAGGAATGGCAGGACAAGAAGCGGGAACAGATCACGCATCCGTTTCTCAAGGAAAAACTCCCTTGGGGCTTAGTTCCCCATGCCCAATCCCTCCTGCTGGCACGATATTTACGCGGCGACTTGGAGGAATATCCGGCGTTTTTGTGGAAATAAGCAGGAAAGATGGAGGGGGCGGCGGAAATGTTGATTCTCGTGACATACGATGTCAATACGGAAACACCTGCCGGCCGCACACGCTTGAGAAAAGTGGCGAAATGCTGCGTGCGCCACGGACAGCGCGTGCAGAATTCCGTGTTTGAATGCGTTCTCGATGAAGCGCGCTTCTGCACCTTGCGGCATGAATTAACAACGTTGATTGACCAAGAAAAAGACAGCCTGCGTTTTTATAATTTGGGCAATAAATACGCAGGAAAAACGCAGCACGTCGGTGCAAAACCAAGTTATGAGGCTGAAGGAACTCTGATGCTGTAGCAAGCATCTCCTTCGCGAGAATAGCCGCAAAATCTCTGTGCGAACCCGTATCACACAGAGGACTTTGCGACGAAAAATGCCTGTAACAGCACGGCCAAAAATGAGGTTCGCGAAAAATATAGCGCGCCCGCTGTAATTAAGCCCGTGTAAACAGGCACAGTCGCGCCCCACACGGGGCGCGTGGATTGAAATCACTCCTGTTGTTGTCTACGCCTAAAGGCTTATGATGTCGCGCCCCACACGGGGCGCGTGGATTGAAATTCGTACCCGCTCCCAAACGGCTACTGGGATAACTGTCGCGCCCCACACGGGGCGCGTGGATTGAAATGGTGATGCGCTTGCCATAGAGTTCTATCTTGTCGAGTCGCGCCCCACACGGGGCGCGTGGATTGAAATCGGGTAGACAACACAACAAAAAAGCAATTCCAGGGTCGCGCCCCACACGGGGCGCGTGGATTGAAATAAGTGCCTTGATACGTTCTTTGTATGCCGTGATGGTCGCGCCCCACACGGGGCGCGTGGATTGAAATCAGCCTTGCCAGCAGGTTTGGGGCTTGGCAATATGTCGCGCCCCACACGGGGCGCGTGGATTGAAATCTTTTCGCGACACGCCCTGCTCCGTGTGTTTGCCGTCGCGCCCCACACGGGGCGCGTGGATTGAAATTCGGGGCATTTCGCAACGTCATTTCGATTGGATAGTCGCGCCCCACACGGGGCGCGTGGATTGAAATGACAAGTATGGACAAACCTATTTAGACCAGCTTGGTCGCGCCCCACACGGGGCGCGTGGATTGAAATGATGATTTTGACTTGCTTCTTTTTGTGCTCTTCGTCGCGCCCCACACGGGGCGCGTGGATTGAAATTAGTACCCCTTGCCTCCTATGGGATAACGCTCAGCGTCGCGCCCCACACGGGGCGCGTGGATTGAAATACAGATGCCGATGCCGCTTTTGAAAAGCTCGTCGCGTCGCGCCCCACACGGGGCGCGTGGATTGAAATAAACGGCGGCTGCATGACGAGTGAACCTTGGAGAGTCGCGCCCCACACGGGGCGCGTGGATTGAAATAAAGAGGATGCGCCGCTTGTCGTCGGTGCTCATCGTCGCGCCCCACACGGGGCGCGTGGATTGAAATAATTGTTGTTTGCACGCTCTCCACCTCCCTTGCCGTCGCGCCCCACACGGGGCGCGTGGATTGAAATCAAATCCCGCAGCCGTGAGGGCATCATTGCTCGGGTCGCGCCCCACGCGGGGCGCGTGGATTGAAATTCGTCGTAGGCCTTGCGCTGCTTCGGCGTCATCGTCGCGCCCCACGCGGGGCGCGTGGATTGAAATTGTAAACAGCTTCTCGCCGCCCGCGTCCTCGACTGGTCGCGCCCCACGCGGGGCGCGTGGATTGAAATCGGATGCTGGACGCGCAGGAGCGGGAGATGACGGGTCGCGCCCCACGCGGGGCGCGTGGATTGAAATAATCTCGTGGGCGCACCGGCGAGCATTAAGCGCTCGTCGCGCCCCACGCGGGGCGCGTGGATTGAAATTTTAACGGGCTGTCGGTGCGCTACAACATCATCGGCGGTCGCGCCCCACGCGGGGCGCGTGGATTGAAATGGTGCTGCGTGGGCGGCTCTGCCGCTGACGGTTCGTCGCGCCCCACGCGGGGCGTGATACGCAGATTAGTGCGACGCTCAAAACGCGCGAAATACGGGCCTTGGCGAGCCTCCGGTGAGGCGCACCTGGTCTAAGATACGCGACCAAAACATTTTGCGCAGCTGCTTGCTCAGATGCTCGTAGCGGTCGATGAGATTATCAGCTGCGACGGTCTCCAAGTAGGCGAGGTTGACTGTCGTGCGTGGGCGCAGGGCGGCGATCTGTGTGTCGATCTCGGCGTAGCGCACGTCAAACTCGTCGCGCTGAATCAAGCCCTCGACGTAGAGCTCTTTGAGGCGTGCCTGTTTTGTGCGCAGCTCCTCAGCAGTGACTTGCGCATCGGCATCGTCCTTGCGCGTGAGCTTTTTGACGTCGGCGAGGTACCGCTGCAGCTCAAGCTTGAGCGAGGTCAGCAGAGCCTCCTCGACATGGTCCTCGCGCCAATAAGTCTTGTGCGGGCAGCCCCTGCCGTGCGTGTGGTCGCGGCAGGTGTAGTAGGTGTATATCTTGTTGTTGAGCTTGCGATTGCGCGGCGTCAGCAGACGACCGCACTCCGGGCAGCGCAGGAGCCCCCAAAAGAGATACGTCATTTTACTGCTGGGATTGCGCGTCCGGCCGGCAAAGACCTTTTGGGCTTGAGCAAACAGCCCCTCGTCAATCAGCGCCGGACAAAAGCCCTTGATGCCGTAATACTCGCCGAGGTACGCGCGGTTTTGCAGAGCACGGCCGATGGAGCCCTCCGTTTTGGCGTAGCCGTATTTCTCCCTCAACATTTTAAAGGTACTCAAAACGGTGCGGTGCGTGACAAAATGCTGAAACATCTCGATCACCATGGGCACGGCGGGCTCGTCAATGTGGATCCGCTTGTCCTCGCCGATGACGTAACCCAGCGGCATGTGCCCTGTGATGACTCTGCCCTCGCGTAGGAGCCCCTCGTGGATGTAGCGGACTCTATCGCCGGTCTGATCGCTCTCGTGCTGCGCAAGGGAGAGCTTGAGGTTGAGCATCAAGCGTCCGTTGGTCGTTGTGGTATTAAAGATCGCCTCTTGCGAGCACTCCCAGAGGACGTTATGCTGGTCTAGGATATCCTGCACGGCATAGTAGTCGTGCACATTTCTAAACCACCTGTCTAGGCACTTGAAAATAATGATGTCGATGGTGTCCGCCTGCACGTCCTCTAAGAGGCGCTGCAGGCCTTTGCGACGGCTGAGAGCTTTGCGTGCCGTCGCGCCCTCGTCGGCGTACAGGCCGACGACGTGGTAGTTATGCCGCTCGGCATACTGGCGCAGGTCATACTCTTGCTCGGCGAGACTGTAGCCGTGGCGTGCCTGTTCATCTGTTGATACGCGGATGTAGAGCGCCGCGCGTTTTTTTGTGGCCATAAAAAATACACCTCCGGGGCAGTGGTAATAGACCCCGAGGTGTGATATACTTTTGCTTGGATTGGCGAGTATATCCCTCGGGATTGCTTGCTTCTGCCGCTCATTGTGTTGGCGCACGGTGGGCGGCTTTTTAATTTGATTTTTGTATCGCTTTGTGCGATAATAAGCGTGTAGGAGCTGACTTGTGAAGGATAAGGCTGGGTTCCCGAATGGGAGTAGGCTTAAGGCTTAGAATCCTTTGCCCCTGGGGTTGGCTTCCCTACTTTGGATTTAAGGCTCTGGACGATGTGTTCAGGGTCTTTTTTGATCTGCTCCACAATCAAATTGATAGCTTTATCGCTGTATGAATAGTTTGGATTTGTGTTTCGATCATAGACGTAGCAGAGACTAGGGTCGCCTTTCAGATCATAAAACTTGACGAAAAGGTTGAAGACGAACGCATTGAACGTGTGTCGTTTGCTTTCGTCTGCTGTAAATGGATTTACAAAGGGGATGTTATCTTTCTCAATGACCGCTTGTATACGCTCTAGACATTCTCGCCTACGATAGGGGCATGATTTTTGCATGTCGTGGCGTTCTTTCAAAATGAAGGCAGCGTGTTCAGCGTTCTTTGAGATAGAGAAACTGGCAGCGGCTTGACCTTGCTTTTTCGTTATATAGAAATCGTGTTTAACTGGAATGGCAAAATTAGTATTATCCACTGTGTTGATTGTTCTGCCGATTGATGACATGATTGTCAGAATGTGTTCAGCCAAGCTGTCTGGGTATCTGGCGCGTATGGAATCCTCTGTTACTTCTTCCATTCTTACAGAAAGCGTAAGAAAGTTGCTGCCTAGTTTATCGGTGATGTCGATATGGAAAAATTGTAGTAGTTTGTTCATATAGTTGATGACGCAGGATTGAAATAGTGGTACATATATTTGCTCATATTCCTCTGTGATGAAATGTGTGCTTATGTTGCGCAAGTCGATAATTTTTTCAAGATTGATCCGCAGAGGATCTTTGTCGTTTGTGAATACTTCTTTAATGCAGGCGTTCAGCGACTTTGTGCGTGGCTTATCGTCTTTGTAATAAATAGCATCTTCGCCACAAGATTGCATGATGTGGGCTTTGAGCAATAGCTCCCACGCGTTGCAGATAAAGAAGCTGAATCCTTCGACTCTGTAACGAATGGTGGGTTTATTGTAAAGTTCGATCGCGACAATAAAAGCCTCTTGGCTTTTTCCGAGAAGTTTTTGTGTCAAGGTCATTTCGTTACTGTGCACTATCTCGCTCCTCTGATTATGACATCTGCTTCTGCCGCGCATCGTGTTGGTAACACGGCGGGCGGCTTTTTATTTGTCGGCGTCCTCAGTTTAATTGAGGGTGTTGTGTTATATACATCTAAAACGAATAACCTCTGTGCCTAGGTTAGCACAGAGGTTATCGTTGGTTTGGGGGTACGGTAGAACCGATTCCCAAATCGCTCTGCGCTTATTATAGCATATTCCTGTGATATTGGAAAGAGGAGGGCATATAAAATTTATTTACTGCCCTTATGATAATCCCGCCGCAGCCGTCTCTCCGCCCGTGCAATCACTCTAAATCGTGCAGATACGCGACGGCTTTGCCCAAGATGCGGATGTCATCGCAGTCGCCTTTGTGATATACCATGGGCTTGTACTTGGGGTTGGATGATACAAGGGTGACTTTTTTTGTTTTGTTGGCACGCTCAGTTAAATTGCGGGTGCGTTATATCGGCTGTCTAATGACAGGAAGCGCTTGGCGATTTAATCATTGGCATAAGCATTCTTCATAAGCAGATCTTTGTGCGCAGATGCATAACTGCGAATCGTATTAAGTACGAGCTCATCCCAGGATTCAGGAACAATCGTATGCACAAAAGCTGCACCATCCTCGCTATAAATAACCTCATTTCTGGCATCGTAAAATACTACTGTATAGCAAGTTATGGTCTTATCAGATAGTGATATAGTTTCCAAGGATTTACTAGATCGTACGTCATAGAAGTTTTCATCATTGAGAAGGTTTACCAGTTTCTCTGCACCCTCTGGCGTATATACTACTTTTTTCCAATACGTAATTTGATTAGTGTCGACGGAGCTTGCCCTATTCAGATAATCATGATTTAATTCATACTTGATGCTTTCTGAATCAAAAAAATATCCGGTTTCAGCATCAGAATCTATCCACTCCCATGTTGCAGCATGAACCAAACTTACAGATAAAGATGTGATAAAGAACAAGGGTAATAGAAAGAGAAAAATGTTTTTCATGATACGTATCTCCTTACTGTATTATATTTGTTTGGTAAGATAGACTCTATTCTTTATGTTGACGCGTTTGAAAAAGCCGAAATTGCTCCAAACATAAAATATCCAAGTGGGATCGCCGACATCTGAGCAGAAAGTGAGGAAATCTTTTTTTAATTCGACTTGTTTATAAGTCTGCGACTGTTTTAATTGTTGATAAAAGCTCCTAAATTTATGAAGCCTAGCATAGGCAGATGCGATTCTGTCTGCAGGATATTTGTTCAAGGTGAGTTTTTCCATACAACGAGATAAGTTACCCAAAGTTACTTCATCAAAAATTATTGGTGCAAGATCTAGTAGTATATCGAAAGAGGTAACTTGTAAATCTTTATGGTTTGTATCGTTTGGGTCGACTAACGACCAAGCCATAAAAATTCGTTCGTCAAGAGAAAGCATTTCGAGAGCATCTTGGTAGATTTCCCTACTGCCGGCACCGTCATACTTTATTTTTTGTGACAGCCGTGACCGTGTAAGATGAAGCTCTTCATGAATCATCCAATGCCCGCATTCAGGGCATCGCATGGTATCGGCAATGGCTTCGTTTTGTGCGGGTATGTAGCGAAGCCGATGAGATAGGCAGTTTCTATTGGTGCAACAAAAAACGCCTGTGGGATTTGCTGTGTATCCTGTTAAATCAGATGTTTCGATAATACGAACCTCTTCCTTAGAAAAGTAGCCCGTTTGCACACCGTTCGAAGGATTTATTGTGCGAGAACGCTTAAAGATAAAGTCAAGTAGTCCCATGATGGCGTCTCCTGATGTCAGTGTTTTTACAACGTCACGTTATACATAACAACCTTACCGACAAGCTGTAAGTCCTCACAGTCCCTGTAACTAAAAACAATGTCGCGGTAGGACATATCGCTGCTGTCGGGACGGAAGATGAACTCCTGGTGCTCTTTATCATTGAAAAAACGCTTGACAGTGTAATCACCGTTATTGCTGACAACCACAATATCGCCATTCTTGATTTGCGATAGTTCGATTTTTGTGAGTACGGCGATAATTGCGCCATTACGAATAACGTTGTTCATGCTCTCTCCGTTGACGGGCATGAGGAGAATGTTTTTATTGCGCGCATATCGTCCAAGCATACAATCGGGAACAGTCACGAGCGGTAGAGCGGTCAGTCCTTCGATGGTGGTGAGACTTCCTGCAGCAACTGAAGCGGGCACATAACGATAGGGAGCGGATGGGAGGGCACTGGGTTCTTCCGAGGGATTGTCTTCCAGAAAATAGCTTTTCCCTACATCAAAGTAATCGGCTATTTGTTGGATAAGCCCCATTGTTCGTGGCATAGATTTTCCCAACACCCATTTCCCTACGGTGCTTTCGGAAACATTGAGGATTTTTGCTAATTCATTTTGATTTAAATCGTGCTCTTTAAGCATTTTTCTAAGGCGTTCGCTAAATAGATCACGCGCTTTTAGCGTCTTGTCAGATAGAGACATCGCTTGTACACCTCCATAGCCTAAGTATAGAATAAAATTCTAGTTTTTGCAATATAAATATAAAAATATAGAAAAAAATTCTTGATACTAGAATTTAATTCTATTATACTGATATCAGAAAAGAAACGGGAGGTGATTATATTGTTCCCCAAGATATCCCTGAAAGCAGCTCGTGTAAACGCGAATCTCACGTTATTGGAAGCTGCAAAGCTTTTGGGAGTGGGAAAAGACACTCTTATAAAGTGGGAACGTAATCCAGATCGCGTTCAACCACGATATCAAAAACGCATATCTAAGGTGTATGAAATGCCTATCGATGTGATTTTTTTTGGGATCTGACTAGAATCTAATTCTATATCATCACCCTCGCGATCCAGCGGGGGCGGCGCAGAGAGGAGAGAAGTGCGATGAAATCCGAAAAAATCTATCGGCTTGAGAATGCGAGCATAACAAAAGCCCTGCGCGTTGCGTTCGTGCAGGGCGAGGGGACACAGGAGAGTCCATGTCGGCTGATGTGGCGGTTTTATTTGCCGGATGGTCGCTATGTTGGCGAGATTCCAGCAGACGGTCAGGATGACACGAAGTCAGAGGCATCGCCAGCGACGTATTCGGCGACGATGAGATGACACAGCGCCAACATGAATTTCTTCATCTCAGGGATATTGTAGTCGGGATGTTTTTGAACGGCGTGGGTTTGGTCATTGCCAATCCATGATATAGCCTTCGCCAAGTTTCGTATTTTTTCAAAAGGGATTCGAGCGATGGAACGCCCGAGGGGTTCGTTCAATATTTCTTCTTCCTTATCAGGAGATTGTTGGATGAGGTACTGTTTTACCAGTATTTCAAGGGCTTTACGGTACGCCATGCCACAGATTTTGTCTAAGCCACCGATCTCGGCAACAGATGCCTGCTCGTAGATTTGATAAAAGTCCGGATAGTGCTGCTTTATCTCAGGCGGGATAGGCAGGGGTGGCAAACGGAAGGGCGGCTTTGGAGCCCTTTGTGAAGATAATTCTCCCCAATTGTTCTGATGGATTATGTGAAGCGATAAGAATAGGTGTTTGCATACAGGACAGGCAAGGATGAATCCAAATTCATTCCCTTCGGCAGCCCTTGTTTTTGCGAGCAGAAGTGGAGAGATTCCCTTATTGCACCACGGACAAATATCTGGAAGTTCAAACAGGCACTCTTCATCGTCGATCATTAATTTTTCTATCATGTTGGATATCTCCTTTCATCGTGATTATACCACGGCGAGGAGGGGGTAACAATGAAAGGAAGGATCAGGGATGCAGTACGGCGAGGAGATGCCGTTTGAGAGGAACGGCCACAGCGGATATCAGATTCGTTGGAATGAGAGCGTTGTGGCGGCGCTTCAGTGAGCCGAAACGCCCGCGAGGGCGTCCGCGGGAGATTGCCTACCCGCGCTGATGAGGCAGGCAGAAGCGTCCTGCATAGATGCACGCGGACGCCATGAGGCGTCAACCAAAGCCGTGCAGGGCGCAATCCTGCAAACTGTATGGAGGTGAAACCTATGACCGAGACGCAGGCGGCGCATATCTGGCGTGTGCTGCTAGAGCTGAGCGGCCTGAAAGATTTTGAGATCGAGATCCGCAAGGCCGAACAGCCGGAAATGGAAGAGGCAAAGGAGGAAGCGTCGTGAGGATTTATATAGCGCATCCGTACACGGGCGACGAGGTGCGCAATCGCGAACGCGCGCGGAAGGCGGAAGAGTTGCTGCGCAAGGCGACGCCGCAAACGGCATTTTACAATCCCGTCGGCAGGATGTCCGAATCGAAGCAGTTTGCTGCGATGTCCTACTCCGACATCATGGTGATCTGCCTAGCCGAGCTTGCGCGATGCGATGGCGTCGTATTTTGCGGCGACTAGGCAAAGAGCAAGGGCTGCCGCCTTGAGGCGCAAACGGCCAAAACGCTGGATTTGCCGCGCTGGTACGGGGTGGATGCCTATGTCAAGATGTGGAGGTGCGTCGAGATCGAGGCGCAGTACGAGGAGGTAATCTTATGACAGAGACAACACGCATGCAGGAGCTCATCGAGATTTTTTGTGACGCTGATCGGCGTCGGGGACTCACAGCGGAGGAGATCGAGCGGTATTGCCCGACCATCGACGATGCTATTGAGGCGGTGGAGTAATGGGCGAGGATCTTAGAACAGTATTAAAGAAATATGATACCGCCTTTTGTAGTGTGAATCTTGATAACGTTAGCCTAGTAATCGTACGAGGCAAGGATGAAGATATTGCCAAGTCTACAATCGACATTCTTACTCTGGCGCTTGAGCAGATACAAGATCCGTGGAAAAGGCTTTCGCTCCTCTCTGACGTTGCTATTACCGCGAAGAAACTCGCGATGAAAACGATTGAAAATATGTCTAAGGACAGATGAAGTTGAGAACAAGATAACAATAAAAAGAAAAAGCGCCCGAGCGGCGGCAACCGCTCCGAGCGCAGATGAATAACATTTCACCGTGAGTATATCACAAACGAAAGGGGAAAATCAAGATGAAGCTGCTCAGACTGACCTATGAGAACTTCAAAGCGCAGACGCAGAACATCGTCCTAAACGAGGCCGACGTTGACATCTTCGGCGCGAATGGCGCGGGCAAGACCACAGCGTTTGACGCTTTCACGTGGCTGCTCTTCGGCAAGGACAGCAAGGGGCGCGAACTGTCGGACGACATCAAGAAGCGCTCGGCGCAGGACAACGGCGAAGAGCATAGCGTCGAAGCCGTTCTGCAGCTCGACGGCGGCGAGGCCGTCAAGCTCAAGCGCGTCTTTCATGAGAAGTGGACGAAGAAGCGCGGCAGCGCGACGGAAACCTTTTCGGGGCACGACACGGACTTCTTCATTGACGACGTGCCGGCGAAAAAGCGCGAGTACACGGAGCGCATCAACGCCATCATGGATGAGGCGCATTTCAAACTCCTGACGGACCCGCTCTATTTCAAGAACCAGCTCGGCTGGCAGGAGCGGCGCAAGATTCTCCTCGACATCTGCGGCGACGTCTCGGATGATGCGGTCATCGCCGCGAACAAAGAGCTTGCCGTCCTGCCGGAGATGCTATGCGGCAAGAGCATCGACGACTATCGCAAGATGGTGCAGGCGTCACGGACGAAGACGAACGACGAGCTGAAGAAGATTCCCGTCCGCATCGACGAGGTGCGGCGCGGCCTGCCCGACGTGGAAAGTGTCGCCGAAGAGCCTCTGCGCTTGGAGCTGAAGAACTTGCAGGAGCAGAAGGATGAGATCGCCCGAAAGCTCGCCGCGCTCCATGCGGGCGGCGCATCTGCCGAGAAGAAGCGCAGGATCGCCGAACTGGAAGCGCGGCAGATCGCCGTCAAGAATCGCTACGAGCAAGAAGTTAACAAGGCTGCACTGGACAAGCGGAAGAAGCGCGGTGAGCTGGAAACGGACATCGAGCGGGCACAGAGCAGCGTCGCCATACTGAACGGGCGCATGGAAGCCCTGCAAGCCGACATCGAGGCGAGGGGTGAGGCCATCCAAAAGACGCGCGACGAATGGCACGCAGAGAACGGCAAAACCTTTTCCACTGACATCGAGGCCGCTTGCCCGACCTGCGGGCAGAAGCTCCCGACGGAGAAAATCGAGGAAGCCCGCAAAAAGGCGCAGGCGGACTTCAACCTCAAGAAGTCCGAAACCCTTGCGGCGATCACCGCACGAGGCAAGAACCTCGCCGCAAAGCTCCAAGAATACGGCGAGGAACTGGAACGACTGCAGGGCGAGGCAGAAGCCAAGCAGGAAAGAATCCAGTCGATGAAAGCCGCCCTCGCCGCTCTTGCGACAACGGAAGACACGCTTGCCGACTGCACGCAGGATGCGGAGTACCTTGCGGCGGAGCGGGAGGAGAAGCAGCTTCTCACCGAGATCGAGCAGCTTGCCAAAGGAGTGGAGACGGAAGCGTACAAGCTGGAAACGGAGAAGAAAGCCATCGATCTCGACATCGCCGTGCGGACGGAAACCCTCGGCAAGCTGCAAGCGTATCGGACGGGACTCGACCGCATCGAGGAACTTACGGAAGGGCAGAAGAATCTCGCCGTCCTCTTTGAAGTGATGGAACACGCGCTTTACTTGACTGACCTCTTCATCAAGACGAAGGTCGAGATGCTCGATGCGCGCATCAACAGCAAGTTCCGCATCGCCGAGTTCCGCCTCTTCGAGACGCAGGTCAACGGCGGCGTGAGCGAGTGCTGCAGCGTCCTCTACGACGGCGTGGAGCGCATGAGCAACAGCCAAGAGATCAAGGTCGGTCTCGACATCATCCGAACGCTCAGCGAGCACTACGGCACGACGACGCCGATCTTCGTCGACAACTGCGAGAGCGTCAGCGAGCTTCCCGCGATGGACGGACAAATCATTCGCCTCATCGTGAGCGCTGACGACAAGAAGCTGCGCATCGTGCGCAAGGACAAGGAACAGGCGGCAGCCTGAAAAGGAGGAAACGAAAATGGCAAACGAAATGCAGACCGTACAGAACGCTCCGCTAGGTGTCACGGCAGGATTCCAGAGCGCTGAGGGCTTTGCCCTTTTACAGCGCATGGCGACGATGTTCTCAAGCTCGACCTTGGTGCCGACGCAGTTCCAGGGCAAGCAGAATTTCAGCAACTGCGTCATCGCACTTAACATGGCGCAGAGGCTCGGCGCAGACCCCTTGATGGTCATGCAGAACCTCTATGTTGTTCACGGTACGCCGAGCTGGTCGAGCAAATTCATGATCGCCATGTTCAACCAGTGCGGCCGATACGAATCCATTCACTACGAGGAGACGAGCGAGAAGGGCACGGACACGCAGGGTATCATCGCATGGGCAAAGGAGAAGTCTACGGGTGAAATTCTCAAGGGGCCCGCAGTCACCATCAAGATCGCCAAAGAGGAAGGCTGGTACGCGAAGAACGGCAGCAAGTGGAAGACCATGCCCGACCAGATGCTCCGTTATCGCGCGGCGGCGTGGTTCATCCGCACGACTGCTCCGGAATTGTCGATGGGCTTGCAGACCGTCGACGAAGTGCATGACACTATCGACGTCACACCGAGGGAAATCGTGGAGAAGCCCATCGAAGAAATCCAGCGAAACGCCAACGCCGAGGAGCTTGTCCCGCAGATGGAAGAGCCGCAGACTATCCCACATGCGCCAAAGGTGGATATGCCGAAGGAAGCAGCTACCCCGAAGAGGACGACGGTAGCGCCGAAAGCAAAGCCGGATGAAGCCGCCGCAGACGCGCAGGGCACGCTTGAAGGGCCGGGCTTCTGATGCTCGGCATCGACTGCTTCACCTCCGGCTCTTCGGGCAATCTCTACCGCGTGGACGACAGCCGCACTCGCATCCTCATCGAGTGCGGCGTCAGCCTGAAAGAAATTCAGAAGCATCTCGGATTCAGCCTGTCCGCCTGCGCCGCCTGCCTCATCACGCACGAGCACAAAGACCACAGCAAGGCGGTCAAAGACCTCCTGCTTCGCGGTGTGCCGTGCTATATGAGCAGGGGCACGGCACAGGCGTTGCAGGCAGAAGAAGAGCCGTGCGTAGAAATCATCGCGGACAAGGAGACGCGGCGCATCGGCAGTTGGAACGTGACCGCGTTTGGCGTGCAGCACGACGCGAAAGAGCCGCTGGGGTTTTTGCTCGACAACGGAGAAGACCGCGTGCTCTATGCCACGGACACATACTATCTGCGCTACCGTTTCCCGCCCTGCACGGTTCTCCTCGTGGAGTGCAACCATTCCTACGAGATCGTTGACCGCCGCGTGAAGGAAGGGAATCTCGACCGGACGCTTGCCAAGCGCCTCGTCAAGTCGCACATGAGCCTTGAGAACTTCATTGAGTTCCTGCGAGCCAACGACATGACGAAAGTGCGGCAGATTTACCTGCTGCATCTATCCGACGGCAACAGCGACGCCGAAAGTTTCCGGCACCAAGTGCAGCAGGAGACGGGGGCAGAGGTCTATATCGCATAAGGAGGACATCATGGCACAGTTTGAAATCAAGAAAATCAAGCGTGATGGTACTGAGCTCACGTTTGACTACCGGAAAAAGAAAGACAGTCATTTGAGCGCGCACACCTCGAAGTTTTGCGAGATGGCGCGGAAGGAGTTTTACGACACATTCGATGCTCTCGCCACTGGTTTCTGCCAGGGCTTGAAGCTTGTATTTGTCGATCGGGCGGTCACGATGCGATTCGTACCCGTCGGCGTGACCTATGGCGAGGATAAGGATCTGAACAAGTTCGCTATTATCGTCTGCGATTACATCATTCCGGGGACAGTCTTGAAGGTTACGCTCAAGTCACCGCCTTACTGCCTGGCGTCTACGCAGGAAGAGGGGAAGATTGCGGGATATTGGGACGTAGATACGTCGCGTCTCTTGACGAAACTGCGCGAGGAGGCGCAACTGTTCCTCGCAGGGCAGCGGGCGCAGGTCGGCTTGTTCGATGCTTCTACAACAGCGCCTGAGACAGAAGATGCAGAAGGCATGTCGGACGAGCTGCTTGATGAGACAATCCCCTTTGCAAAAGATGCAGCGCGGATCGGCGGCAACGTGTTTCCCATGAGAGGATAAGACTATGGCTGAACGCAGGATGCTTTCCATAAAAATTACATCATCGGCTCGCTTTTTGCGCATGTCGCACGCTTCGCAGGCGCTCTATATGCACCTCGTGATGAACGCGGACGACGACGGCGTAGTAGAGGCGTTTTCTGTCATGCGTCTTGCGGCGGCCACTGAGGAGAATTTGCAGGAGCTTGCGGATCGAAAGTTTATCCGTCTCCTCAATGAGGATCTTGTCGCGCACATCCTCGATTGGGACGAAAACAACAAGATTCGCTCCGACCGCAAGCGCGACAGCATCTACAAGGACTTGTTGGAGCAGGTCGAGACGGAAGAGGAGAATGCAGCCGTCGCGGTCGTCGAAGCGGCAGCCGAACCCGATGCCGAAGAATCCAGTAATGACGCGCCTGCGGCGAATCGCGGGCAAGTGGCGGCGGATTGCGGGCAACTGCCAGCGAATCGCGGGCAAGTGGCGGCGGATTGTCCGCATAGGATAGGTAAGGTTAGGTTAGGAGAGGATAGGGTAGGTACTACTAGGGATTTAGACAGCATAAGCAAGGACAGAGATATAGACACACACTTATGCGCTGAGGCGCCGAGTGCGCCCGTCTCCGCTCCTGCCCTTTCGCTTGTAAAAAATTCCCAGGAGGACACAGCGGCACAGCCGAACCAAGGCGGTGGCATCCGTTCTCCTGCTGTACCCTATGCCGCCATCATGGACGAGTACAACGCGATCTGCGTCTCTCTCACACCCATCAAGGTCATGAGTGAAAAGCGCAAGAAAGAGGCTAAGACCCGCTTCTTACGGGAGTTTCGTGGCGATATGGGAGAAGTCCGTGCTTTTTTCCGCAAGGTCGAGGCGAGCGACTTTCTCTGCGGCAGGAACGGGCATGGTTGGACGGCAAGTTTCGACTGGCTCATGAAGTCCGCGAATGCCATCAAGGTGCTTGAGGGCACCTACGACAACAAGAGGCCGAGAGCGCCAGACATTGAGCGGATTCCGCAGGTGGATGTGGCGGCGCGAGCTATTGCGATACTGGAGGCTGAACACCATGACGAACGAGGTTGAGATTGTCAAGACGCTGACGCCGTACCTTCTGGCTTTCCCACACTGCAAAGCCAACGAGGGAACGCTGGTGATTTACGCGAGGGCGTTGTCGGCATATAACATCGCGGAGATTAACGCTGCCATGCTCAAACTCATGAAAATCTGCAAGTTCTTCCCGACGGTGGCGGAAGTCTGTGAGCAGATCGAGAACCTGCATCAGTTTGTCAAGGGCGAGGCAGGTGAGCCACTTTTGCCATCTGCGGACGAAGCATGGCACGAGGCATGGAGCTTTGCGAAAAAGTATTTTATCTACAAGCCTTGGCCGTTCACACATCCAGCGGTCGAACGAGCCGTGAAGAGCTTCGGCAAGGAAGAGCTTTGTCAGCTTAAGCCGGATGAAATGAACACGGCGAGAGCACAGTTCATGCGCATTTACAATGCGATTGTTGAGCGGCAGAGAGACCGCAAAAAGAATCGGGAGACGTTGAACGCTCTACCGAAAAGGCATGTGGATATGTTGCTCGGGGAATTGGCAGGTAAACTGTCGGTGTTGCCGGGCGGTAGGAAGGAGGCAGGTGCATGAACAAGGCAATCCTCTTGGGGCGGCTGACAAAAGCCCCGGAGATCAAGTACACGCAGAGCGGCAAAGCTGTCGCATCCTTCACGCTCGCCATCGACCGACGAAAGGGCGCGAACGGCGAGAAGCAGGCGGATTTCATCGCGTGCGTCGCATGGGAGAAACTCGCCGAGACTATCGGCAACTACTGCGTTAAAGGGCAGCAGATCGCCGTTGAGGGGCGCATCCAGTCGAGGAGCTACGACGCGCAGGACGGCTCGAAGCGCTATGTGACCGAGGTTGTCGTGCAGAGCATGGAGTTTTGCGGTAAGAAGAGCGACAATGCAGGGCACGGCGCGAACGATGCGACGGATTTCCGAGGCGAGGAAATCCCGTTTTGAGGCAGAGGAGTGAACACCATGAACGAGTACGTCCCATGCAAGAGGCGCGACCCGACGGCCTGGGAAGCCATCGGACGAATACGGCGCGAGGAGAAGGAGCGCAGGAAGCGGGAGGCGCAAGAGAAAGAGCGCGAAGCTGACGAGGGGAGGAGCAGGGATGCGAGAGTATAAGGCCGTCGTCTTTGGCGAGCCGGTGGCGCAGGGCAGGCCGCGCTTTAGCCGGCAGGGCGGCTTTGTCAAAGCGTATGACCCTGCCAAGAGCCGCGACTACAAGCAGTATGTCCGGCTTGTCGCCGCTGAGGAAGCGCCCGAAGTGCCCGTGACGGGTGCGGTGCAGCTCTCGCTCAAGATTTACAGGGCAATCCCCAAGTCGATGAGCAAACGCAAGAGGGAGGCTGCGATCGCAGGACGGCTGCGCCCGACGACAAAGCCCGACGTGTCCAATATCCTCAAGGGCGTAGAGGACGCGCTCAAGGGCTTGTGGTACGCGGACGACAGCCAGATCGTTGGCTATGGGGCGCTGGGCAAGTGGTATGACGATAAGCCGCGCATCGAGATTGTGATGTGGGAGCTCGAGGAGGTGCAGCATGACAAAAAACATTTATGCGGCATATCGAGGCGATGAGTATATCGGTGAGGGCACGGTCGAGGAGATTGCCGCAATGGCGGGCGTGAGCTACGCTACGGCGAGATGGGGGACGAGCCCGACCGCACGACGGCGGGACGCGGCAAAAAGAAAGAATCGCTCCAAGGGAATGCTAATCTTGGAGCTTGTCGGTACAAAAGGAGATGACATATGAGGCACGGAGGACAGAGAAGCCGCCGGTTTATGCGGCGCGAGGAGGCGCGTAGGGCACATCGGCTGCTGGCAGCCCTGGGGCGGCAGGCAGAGTGGCAGAGGCGTAAGGAGCGCGAGGTGGAGCAGGCAGAGAGGGGGCAGACGTGTGAGCGTGTCTAAGAGGCATCGGCGGTTTTTGGAGAGGCTTGAGGCGCGCCGTGAGAGCAAGCGCCTGATTAACGAGGGGCGCAAGGCGAGGCGTGAGAGGCAACGAGAGCCTCGCTCTATGTTGACGCGCGAGGAGAGGCTCACGATGGTGTATGCTTTCCGGTATGCGCTCAAACAGCGTGTGCCGGGGCTGGACAATGTGCAAGCGGCAATGGAGCCGTATCTGCATGAGTTTAAGCCGGGGACGCTTGAGCACATGACGGCTGACATTGATGCGCAGTGGGCTTTGGCGGCGTACGATCCGTCAAGGTACAGCCTTGTGCGCAAGGAGCAGGAGGATTTTAGGGCGATGCTGATGCGTGAGATCGAGGGGAGGAAACAAGGATGAATGACATGCAGGGAATATTTAAGAGGCTGCGCGAGGTGCGAGGGCTGCTCGTTGAGTGTGAGCAGGAAATACAGCGGCTCAAAGAGGAGAATGCGCTGCTGAAGTGTGAGAATAAGCGCATCATCAACGTGATAAAGACGCAGCCGTGCACAAGGTTTTGCGATGCGCCGGCGATGGCATGGATCGCAAAACTTATTGAGGAAACGCATGAGGTTGTGCAGGAGGCGCATATTATCTCGCAGCTCACGGATGAGGAGATGTTAAAAAAGCTGCTCCAAAACGCGCAAATGCGTCTCGCTCTGGAGTTGACGGACGTGATCACGCTATGCACGTCGTGGCTGGATGCTCTGGGTTATGACGAGGAGGCGCGTGGGAAACTGCAAGAGCGCGTGAATGAAAAGAATCACAAGCGGGGGGATTGGGAATGAGTGAATATGGGATAGACATGAAGGCCTTCGTCCGGGATCGGCGACTGAAGGAGGAAAGTTGAAATGGACATAAAGCGATACCAACAGATGAAAATGGGAGAACTCAGAGAGCAACCCAAAGAAGTGTTGCAAGAATTGGCACGACTGAAACAGAAAAACGGAAATGCGTCAGCACTTGCGAGAAAAGCACAGGGAATCCTGTTTTGTGTGAACGGCTGTCAGTTTACGCGATCGCACAATCCGAGCAATACCCATCGAGACGCAAGGCGTCACGGGATGGGACACAATTAAGCAGGTTTGAAGGGCTGTGGAGGTGACGGTAGAGGCTCAAGGAGATCGGGCTATACGGTGAGATTGACAAGGTGGCGCATGCCATGTGGGAGACAGGCGCGGAGGTCATGCGATGGTGGATGGGCGCAGACCATCGCGTGAGAGAGGATGATCGGCAGATCACATTGTTTGGTCTGCGGCTGGATGAGAGGGATGTGTGATGGTAAAACCGATACTGGATGCTTGTTGTGGGAGCAAGATGTTTTGGTTTGATAAGCAGAATCCGCGTGTCGAATTTTGCGATATACGAGAAGTGCCGCGACATGAGTTTTATCCGCAGCGTTACATCGAGATTAGTCCCGATACAGTATGTGATTTCCGGCATCTGCCGTTTACGAGCTCGAGTTTTTATCTTGTGGTATTTGATCCGCCGCACCTTACGCACGCGGGGCCGAAATCATGGACGCGTCTCAAGTATGGATGTCTGGATAAGGGCTGGCCACAGTTGCTCCATGATGGATTTTGGGAGTGTATGCGGGTGCTGAAACCATATGGGACGCTCGTGTTTAAGTGGAGCGAGGTGGACATTCCGTTGCGTGAGGTGTTGGCGGCGATTGGTGCGACGCCTCTTTTCGGGCACCGCAGCGGGAAGAATATGAATACGCACTGGATGTGTTTCATGAAGATGCCTGTGGATGAGACGGATGTATGAGAGAGGTGACAGTCATGATTGAATACAGTTACACTTTTAACAAGTCCGATCGCTATACGGGGGAATATGCCAGTATAGAGGAGGCACTGGCTGAGGCGAGGCAAGAGGCAGAACTTTATCCAGAGGGGGACAAGCCGCATTTGGTTTACATCGGCAGATATAAGCCGTTTAAGCCAGTGATTGAGGCAGAGTGTGTCCTTGAGGTACTGCAGCGTGATGCATACGATGTTGCGGGCGATGCGGCGGAGGGATGGCTGGACAATCTCACGCTCATAGAAATTGAATTGCTGGGGAAGCGTCTGTCAAGAGTGTTTAGGCGATGGGCAAGGCGGTGCGGGCATGAGCCTAATTTTGGCGGGATAAGTAATATTCGCCCGTATGATTTGCGGACTGGGCGAGAGATTTGAGCACAAAAAAGAGCGGCGGAAACGCCGCTCTTTCGGTGCGTGTGGTGACAATGTAGGAGGGCGGATGAAATGAAAGAAGGATTGACGGACGAGGAGTTTCGCAGGCTGGTCAATCTGTGGCGGCGAAGCAGCAGAATCGTAATGATTGTGACCGTATACGAGCGCCCGAAGGATAGACCAAGAAGTTATGTGGCGCGGGCGCATATTTTGGCGCATGGGGTAAAGGCGCCGTATGCGTCGCGGGCGATCTATATCGCCCGCGATACGCTCGACGCAGTACGGGCGGCTATCCCGGAGGATATGGTCAAGATGTGCCGCCAGCCGACGGACGATTCGACGATTGTCGAATCGTATATGTGACATCTGCATTGTCCGATTCGGACACAAAATGAAGAGGACGCTAGAACAGGAGGCATTAGCGTGACAGACGGCGACTGCATCAAGGAGACGAAGCGCATACTGGGACAGTACAACAAGATGAAGGTCGCCGTGCAGAACCTCGCGGAAGAAATTGAGGCGCGAACGGCCGCCCTGCAAGGCGAGTCCGTCGCCATCGCCCGCTATGGAGACGAGCCGATGGGCGGCACGTCGGAGCTGACGGCTACGGAGGCAGCGGCAGAACGGCGCATGAGGGCGGCGCAGGAGATCGCGGAGATGAAAGAGCGCAAGCGGGACATGGAGCGGACACTCAGGGCGGTGGATCGTGCGCTTGCGTGCCTCTCGGCTAATGATGAGCGTCTCGTGCGCGGGCGGTACATCGACGGGTATGCTTGGTGGCAGGTGGCGCGCGAGGCGGGGTATACGGAAAAGTGGGCGCGGGTGCGAGGTGAAAAGTGTGTGCAAGATGTAATGCTGATGATATTTGGTGTAGTTAAAAAGATGGAACAAATGAGATTGGATTTTGATAATAAAAGAGGTTTTTGCAGTAAAATATAGAATCTATGTAATAGATTCTATATTTTACGTGCGTTATCGTGCAAATATCATAAAATTATGATATACTATAATAAATAATATTTAGTATGAAATCAGGAGGGATGGAGATGTTTTTCTTTTTTGACCATACTCCGGAGTTTGTGGGTAAATATACTGCTGTCGATGTTGCGAAATATTTGATCCGCAAATGTGCTTTGGATGGTATGCCTATCAGCAATTTGCAACTCCAAAAGATTTTGTACTATGTGCAGGTACATTTTCTTCAAAAAGAGAATCGTGTGCTGTTCTCGGATGAAATAGAAGCTTGGGCGCTCGGTCCCGTCGTTCGGGAAGTATATATGCGCTACTGTGGATATGGATCGGCAGAGATTTATGAAACAGATATGCCGAGTGCTTCATTTACCCATAATGAAAAGATTGCCATAGATTCTATTGTAAAGGAAAAACGCGCTATAAAAATATGGAATCTTGTCAATGCAACACATGAGCCAGGGAAACCTTGGGATCGTATTTATCGGGGCGGTTTGGGTAATAAAGAAATCATACCAAAGGCTGTGATTGCTCAGTATGCCTGACAAACAAATGAAATTACAAGAACTCTTAAGAGATCTTGCCAAAGACGATACTAGTATAAGCGAACACGGAGTTTTTGAAGCTTATATACGGGAGTTGCGGTATATTTATTCGGATGATTTTCGCCACCTATACTCAGATGTGTTTGGAATTATTACAGGAATTGATAGAGATAGCGCTCATGATCTTAGTATCTTGTCTCGAAATATCAATGCATTGTATAAACAAGCGATTGAAAATAATAAGGACGGAGGCTTGGTAGAGGACACGCTTTGTAAAAAAATTGCAAAATTGTACGATCATGTTAATCTTGATATTGCACGTATCGATTACACACGAAGGATTGCCGATGAACTCAATAGAAAGCATGAAGATATTGCTAAAGGATTGGAATCCATACGTGTGAAAGCAGGGGAGATGCAAAAGGATTATATAACAATCCTTGGCATATTTTCCTCCATCATAATTACCTTTGTAGCAGGGATGGCATTCTCTACTTCTGTTCTTGCTAATATAGATAAAGCATCTATATACCGATTGGTGTTTATTGTATCCTTGCTTGGCATGGGGCTTTTTAATTTGGTAAATCTTTTGCTGAGATTTGTTCAAACCGTTAATAAAGGCTATGATGTGGAAAATGACGGGAACTCTAAACGTATACAACAAATCAACTCTATGATAGTTTTTCTTATCTTACTTGATTGTATTGCTTGGTTGATTTATTGGTGGAGATTTGGATAATCTATGAAACGGTTTGTGGATAAGTCATACAGCGATTTACTTCCGATTTACTTCCGATTTGCTTCCTTGTTTTCACCGAAAATCGTGCTATACTAGTACCATCGAAAATTGCACAAGGGCACAGGGGCAAGCTGAGGCGACGCCCCGGAGGACACTGCTGCGGCGGTGTCCTTTTTGTATGCCCCAAAAGAGAGGAGACACCAGATTTGATTGATTACACGTCTACAGCAGAGTCGTTGATTTTTTTTGCGGCAGTGGCTCTACATTGATCGCAGCGGAGATGAACTACAGTTATCGACAGGTGACGCGGCTCCATGGTGGCGCGTTACGAGCGTTTGCAGAAAAGATGTCCTAGAATGTCCTATTGGGTCTGTGATATAGTATAAGCTGAGAATCGAGGGTGCTGCACGAGTGTGGCGCCCTTTTTGTATGCGCTGAGGGAGGTGACGACGTGAAGCTGACGGCGAAGCAGAAACGATTTATTGATGAGTACTTGGTTGATTTCAACGTAACACAGGCAGCAATTCGAGCCGGGTATAGAGCTGGCAGTGCGCATCAATGCGGTTGGCAAAACATGAAGAAACTAGAAATCCAAACTGAAATCTCGCGTCGTCAGAGAGCTGGCGCGTGTGGCGTTTGCCGACGCGGCCAGTCATGTCCGAGTGCGTTTGCGCGAGGTGCCGTGTCCCGACGGTACGAGGGCGCGGGTGCCCGTCGTTGAGGTCAAGCCGACAGCGGAGCTGACAGACGACCAGCGTGCGGCTATCGCGCAGATCAAGCAGGGCGCAAACGGCATCGAGGTCAAGATGTACGACAAGATCAAGGCATTGGAGCTCTTAGGGAGGCACATCGGCATGTTCAACGACAAGCTCGAACTCAAGGCCACAGTTACGGAGAATCCCTTTGCAGGCTTGTCTACGGATGAGCTGAGGCGGCTGATTGAGGGTGGATAGCAGGCTGAGGCGGCAAGCGGAGCTGGAACTTGCACGGCGCGAGTTCTTTTTTTATTGCCGACTGCGTGCGCCCGACTTTTACAAGCCCGAGCGCGCCTATCTCCGGGAGCTCTGCGATGCAATGCAGGCGTTTTACGAGGACGAAGACGAGGTGCTCGTCATCAATGAGCCGCCGCGCCACGGCAAGAGCCGCACGGCGGGGCTTTTCGTCGAGTGGATTCTCGGTAAAAATCCGAAAGAGAAGATCATGACGGGTTCGTACAACGAGACGCTTTCTACAGTGTTTTCAAAGAACGTCCGCAACAGTATTCAGGAGATCAAGGCGGACGCGGGGCGCATCGTCTATAGCGACATATTCCCCGGCATCGCCATCAAGCTGGGCGACGCGGCTATGAATCTGTGGAGCCTTGCAGGCGGCTATAACAGCTATCTCGCGACATCGCCGACGGGCACGGCGACTGGCTTTGGGTGCTCGCTCATGATTATTGACGATCTCATCAAGAACGCCGAAGAGGCGTACAACGAGACGGCCAAAGAGAAGCATTGGGACTGGTTTACGAATACGATGCTCTCGCGTCTTGAGGAGGGCGGCAAGATCATCGTTATTATGACGCGCTGGGCATCGGACGACCTTGCGGGTAAGGTTCTTGCGCATTTTGCGGATCGCCGGCTGCGCCACATCTCCATGAAGGCGCTGCAGGACGATGGGCAGATGCTTTGTGACGCAATCCTCTCGCGCAAGTCTTACGACGACAAGGTGCGGGCGATGGGCGCGGATATCGCGAGCGCGAACTACCAGCAGGAGCCCATCGACATCAAGGGCAGGCTCTACAGCACGCTCAAAACGTATGCGGATGTGCCGCGAAACGGGGCAGGACAGTCGCTCTTTACGAGCGTCCGAGCTTACGTCGATACCGCCGACACGGGTGACGACTATCTCTGCGCTATCGTTTACGGCGTGTATGCCAAAGAGGCGTATGTGCTCGACGTGCTCTATACGAAAGCGCCGATGGAGGAGACGGAGCCGAAGACCGCCGCGATGCTGCACCGAAACGGCGTCAACGTCTGCGACATCGAATCCAACTCCGGCGGCAGGGGCTTCGCACGCGCGGTCAGGCAGCATCTCGCCGGCACTTACAACAGCAACAAGACTGCGATTCACACGTTCAGTCAGACGAAGAACAAAGCGGCGCGCATTCTGTCCAATGCGACATGGGTGATGGAGCACATCTACTTCCCTGTGAACTGGCGCGACCGCTGGCCGGAGTATCACGCCGCCATGACGCGCTACCAAAGAGAGGGCAAGAACAAGCACGATGATGCGCCGGACGCTACGACAGGTGTTGCAGAGAAGATTACAGCGCCTGTCGTCGCGGCGCGCCGCAGCAATATCTACTGAGGAGGGTGAGCCTTGGACATACAGAACCGGGAGAAAACATATCAGCTCCTGCGCGATGCTTATTTTGGTGACGGGCAGTTTGAGGGCGGCGGCGCACTCGTCAAGCATGAGCGCGAGAGCGCGGGGAACTATGTGAAGCGTCAATCCTTGGCGTATTATCTCAACTACACGGGGCCTATCGTCAATGCCTCGGTCGACCCGATTTTTCGCAATGAGATCAAGCGCGAATACAACGATACGGCGAAATTCAAGATGTTCCTCGACGACGCCGACCGCACGGGGGCTGACCTGCAGAACTACATTCGCCGCCTTGCTGTCATGGCGAAGCTCTACGGCGTCGTCTACGTCGTCGTCAACAATGAGGCGGAGCTGGGCGAGACGGTGCAGGCGAACCTCGACAAGCGTGCGCTGCCGTACCTCGTTGCCGTGCTGCCGCAGGAGGTTACGCACTGGCGCTTCGATGAGCGCGGCAGGCTCGTCGCGTTCGGCTACAAGAGCACGGTCAAGGATTCCGAGGACAAGGCGCGCGTGCGTTATTACCTGTGGACGGCGACCGATTGGCGCGTGCTCGACGAGAATAAGCAGCTGCTCCGCCAGGGGGCGCATGCACTCAAGCGTTTGCCCGTCGTGCAGTGGTTCGGGCGCAGCAATGACCCGATGGAGGTCTTGCCGTCGCCGGAGTTCTTGTCTGTTGCGCAGACGAACTACCACGTCTACCAGCTCTGCAGCTGGCACACGCAGATCTTGCAGAACCAGACGTTCAACATTCTCACGATGCCCGACAGCGGCGAGACGGAGATCACCATCGGCACGAACAACGTGCTCACCTATCCGCCAGAGAGTCAGCATCCGCCGGCCTTTATCGCGCCCGACGCTGCGCCTGCGCAGGTGTTGACGGAGCAGATCGACCGCCTGATTCGCGAGATGTACCGCATGAGCGGCATCGATTCGGTCATCGGCGTGCAGACGGCGAAATCGGGCGTCGCGCGTCAATGGGATTTCGAGCGCACGAATCAGCGCCTCGTTGACTTTGCGATTCAGTGCGAGGAAGCGGAGAAAGCTATCGTCGCGCTTTATGAGGCGTGGACGGAGGAAAGCATCGGCTACGCTTGCGAGTACCCGCGCGACTTCAAGATTGCTGACGTGACGGAGGGCTTGCAGCAGTCGCAGCTCGCTCTCGACATGGATTTTGCGAGCAAGACGTATCGCATCGAAATCGCGAGGAAAGTCCTCGAAGCTTACCTGCCGAACATTGAGCCGGCGACGTATGACGCGATCATCGGGGAGCTTGAGAGAGCGGCGGCGGTCACCGAGCAGGCGCGGACGTACGGGGAGAACGAACATGAACCTGAAAGCGACGTATGAGGTCGTCGTGTGTTTTGAGCTGCACATTCGAGAGCTGCTTGCTCAAGGTGTCCCCGTGGAAGAAGCGGTGCGCCGTGCCTATGCACTCTATCCCGTCATGCAGGTCATGGCAGACGAGGCGCAGGCGCAGATCATCGCCGAGGCTGTGCGCGGCTACGGCGGGGCGCTGCCCGACGGTGTCAGTGACCGGCTTTTCACGCACAGCTGGGCGCCGGATAAGCTCACGCTCTCCGAGCGCACGACGCGCGGCGGTCTGCTGGTGCGGGCGCTCGTCGCACAGGCGATCACGCAGCAGCTGCGCAAAAGCACGACGTATCGGCAAACGGCACTTACGATTTTTGACGGCTACCAAAAAGGTGGTCTGATCCCCACACAAGACCTGCCGAAGTTTTTGCAGGAGATTGTCACGGCAGGCCGCCGCGCTGACATCCCGCGCGCCGAGCTCCTGCGGATGCTCAAGCCCGTCAAGAAGGAAATCGCCAAGCGGACGACCGCAGGGATGCGTGCCGCCTATGCGCAGCTTGCTCAAGCCGTTGAAGCGCAAAATGAGAAAGCGCTGGAAAACGCGATCTACGTCGCGACGCAGGAGCGCACGCGCTACTTCGCCGAGCGCATCGCGCGGACGGAGATGGCGCGTGCGTACCATGACGGTTTTCTGGCACGTTGGGATGCCGATGAGAACTGCATCGCCTACCAATGGCGGCTCTCGGGACGGCATCCCGTCTACGATATATGCGACCTCTACGCCAAAGCGAATCTCTACGGGCTTGGCGCAGGGATTTTCCCCAAGGGCAAGGTGCCGTTGATCCCTGCTCATCCGAACTGCATGTGCGTCCTCAAGCCCGTGATTCGTGGGATGCTCGACAACGAGACGCCGCATGAGCGCATTGAGGATGGTGGTATGGAATATCTGCGCAGCGTCAACCCGCATCAAAGGCGGATGCTCCTTGGCGTGCACGGCGCAAAGGCTGTGATGGATGGAAAAGTCAGCTGGACGGAACTCGCGCGGGGCTATGGCGGTAAAAAAGTTGACAGCAGGCTATCGTCAGAAATCCCATCGAGTGATATAATAAAGAAAAAGGATTTTGCGGATTTGCAAGCCTATATCGGAAAGCTGGACAATAAGACTGTGCGTGAGTGGTACGTTTATCACGACAAGCGGATTCACGCACGAATCAGCAAAGATCTTTCGACGGAGGAGCAAGCGCGGCAGGCTTTTGAATTGCGTAACCAGTATAGGCGACAAGCACGCGATCTGATGGCGGATCAGACGCTTAGACGAGAACTTGATAGGGATAGCCCAATGAAAGAATGGGAAGTTCTTATCTCGGAGAAGATGAACAATAAAAATATGAGCAGAAAAGAGGCAATCGAAGATATTTATAAAACTTCGATTAAGAGTAATGAGGGCGTAAATAAAAAATTCGGATTGGAGTGATTGCGATGTCTAGAAAGTATAAGTACTCGTATACAGTCTGTAAATTTTTTGCCCCAGAATGGTTCAGCAAACAATGCGCCGCATTGGAAAAACATATCCCGAAACTTCGAAAAGACAGGCTTCTTGAAGATGTTGATTCCAGTGCATGGCAATTCTACTCCTCGCCACAGGGCGAATTGGTTGTGAAAAACGACTATCAAGTTGATGCGCTGTATATCGAATCCGATTTTGACATCGAGCCATATTTCAAGAGCGCATAAAATCTACGGTACCGCTTACGAAAACGTAAGCGGTTTTTTCATGCCCTCCGTGCTTGACGGCAGGGCATTTTCTATGCGGTGAAAAGAGCCGGGCGCTCATCACAATATATGCACAGGAGGCAAAGAAGATGGAACTGAAAGACGTATTTGCGGCACTGGAGGCTGCAACGGACGGCGCTGCACTCGTGCAGGCAGTCAAGGATGAGCTTGCGAAGATTCGCAAGGAGGCGGCGGATGCGCGTGTCGCCAAGAACAAGGCGGAAAGCGATCTTGCTGCGCTCAAGACGCAGCATGGGGAGCTTGAGACGAGGCACAAGGAGCTGGAAACGAAGCTCGCTGCATCGGAGGAGACGAAGACAGGGGCACAGTCGGCGATGCAGAAGCTCGAAACGCAGATGGCGAACCTCACGAAGAAGTATGAGGAAGCCGAGGCGGCACGAAAGACTGCCGAGGAAAAGCGCGTACAGGCGGGCATCATGGCGCAGACGGTCGACGCGTTCACGAAGAGTAATGCCGTCGACCCGCAGGAGTTTGCAAAGCTCGTCGCGCCGAGCATCAAGGTCGCGGACGACGGTTCGTATCGCTACATGAAAGCGGACGGCACGGAAGGCACCATCGCCGATGGTGCAGCGGAATGGCTCAAGGACAAGGCTTGGGCGGTCAAGGACACGCAGCACGCCGGAAGCGGTGACGGCAGATCCGGTGATAATGGCGCAGGTGGCGCGATCGCGGAGCAATTCGCTGCCGCGCTTGGAGGTTAAAGAAAAGGAGTAAAGAAATATGGCAATCAATACGCTTGAAATAGCAAAAATTTCCAGCAGGAGCTCGACAAGCAGATGCTTGTCGGTGCAACGTCGGGCTGGATGGAGACGAACGCGGCGAGTGTTAAGTATAGCGGCGGCGCTCGCAAAAACATCAAGTCTTCTGCGATGAGGCTGTGCGTGCGGGGTTCGAACTTCGCGACGGCACGACACTGCTCTTGCAAGATGCAGAAATTCAGTCGGTGCTTGAGGATTTGCGCGTGCAGGAAGTCTTTTCGGCGGCTCTCGCATGGGACAGGCTCTACGGCGGTGCAGCAATCTTGATGCTCGTCAATGATGGCGGCACGTTGGAAGATCCTCTGAACGAGGAGAGTATCAAGACGGTAGAGGGCTTGGAAGTGTTCGAGCCGCCCGAGATACAAGTTCATGATAGCTATTATTACGACGATCCGTATAACCCGAATTACGGCAAGCCGGAGTTTTACACGCTCATTGGCTACAACGGCAATTCGTTCCTAGTGCACGAGAGCCATCTGCTTGTATTCAAGAGCGGCGTTATTCCGACGCAGAAACGTCGGATGCGCGACGGCTGGGGCGGCAAGGTATTTGACGAATTGCGGGAAAACCTCTTGCAATACAGCGCGGGCAACAGTCTTGCACTTATGGCACTTTCGCGAATGTCGCAGGGCATTTTGAAGCTGGAAGGGCTGACGAACAATCTTGAAAACAAAGAGACGGAGAAATTTGTGCAGGTGCGTTTGCAGCTCATCGACATGGTGCGCCATCTGATGAATACTATCGCCATTGACAAGGAAGACGACTACGATCTCAAGAACATGAGCCTTGCAGGGGTAAAAGACATCATCGAGCAGTTTGAAACGGCGCTTTCGGCGGCATCGGATATTCCTGTCACGGTGCTCTTCGGGCGCAGCCCCGGCGGGCTGAACTCTACGGGTAAAGCAGACATGGAGAACTACTATAATCTTGTCCGACGCATACAGGCGCACGTCTCTTGCGAAAGGATGCGGATGACGACCTCGATGCGCTCAAAGAGATGTGGGTCGGTGAAAACCTCGACCTTATTCGCTCGATTGATGATGAGACAATGCGCAGGATTCGCCAGATTCTCACGGCTCGCATTACGGGCAGCGTCAATCATGCGGGACTGGCGAAAGACCTCATCGCCGAAATACAGGCGATCACGGAGAAGGAGAAACGTCGTGCCGAACTGATTGCCCGCGACCAGCTCGGCAAGCTGCACGGGCAAATTAATCGCAGGAAGCAGGAATCGCTTGGCATTGATGAATACGAATGGGAAACGTCGCACGATGAGCGTGTGCGCGATTCTCATAGGGCACTGCAAGGCAAGGTATTCTCATGGAACAATCCGCCGCCCGAAGGTCATCCGGGCTATCCGATTCGCTGCCGTTGCATTGCGCTCCCTGTAATTGACTGGGATAGGCATCTCGGCGAGCCGCAGAAGGGGAAACACGAGGAAGTGACGGATGTCACTCCGCAGGAAGAAGCTGCGATTATGCGGTATATCGGTGGCGAAGCATATCGCTTGAATGAAAAGTTGCGCAATAAAATATCTTTGACGGCAGATGAAAAGTCTTGGGTGTCATCTCTGGATTTGGCTTTAGGAAAAATGCCGAGATATAGCGGGACAGTACAAAGAAGTTTGACGTTCTATGGCGACGATCAATTACAAGAGTTTTTATCGAAGTACAAAATAGATGCAGTAGTCAGCTATCCTGCATATACCTCTATGACAGCTAGTAAAGAAGCCTATAATCCTCATGGACAAGTTAAGCTATTTATACTACAATCAACACAGGGGAGGGATATTCGGGCGTACAATGGCGCGGAGCAGGAAATTCTTTATCCTAGAAATAGTCGCTTTTGGGTTAGAACTATTGAACGTGTTGGCAGACAGTTCCATATTTATTTAGAGGAGATAACCGATGACTAAAAAGGGACTTTTTACAGATCGGCGTTGGCGCGATCCTCCTGCGGTCGTTTGTCTTGGGTATAGGGGGGGCTCAAAGAATGAAGCTCTATCGTTCGCGAAACTCATGCTTGAGAAAGGGCATATTACAAAGGAGCGTTATCAAGAGAAACTTGTCGAGATCGAGAAAAAGTATAAAGGGCATGATCCTGATGAGCTGATATAAGCAGGTAGCAGTAAATACAGAAAAAGCACTTTGCAAATTACGCAAGGTGCTTTTCTTATGCCCAGAATCCATGAAAGGAGGTGAAGCGATGCAGAGATTTGACACAACGACATTTCATGCGACGAAGACCGATGAGGGATTTATCGCCGATACGCCTATCATCGGGCGGACAGGTCTACTCAGATATCAGAATGCCGATGGCTCGGAGCGATGGGAGTACCGGCCACCGGAGGAGGCTTTCAGCACGGCGAGCCTTGCGTCTATCCGAGGCAAGCCGATCACTGTCGGGCATAAGGCGATGGTGACGGCAGGCAATGTGCGGAGCGTGCAGCCTGTCGGCACGGTGCTCACGGAAGGGAGGCAAGATGGCACGGAAAAGCAAAAATAGCTCGGCGAGCTACAGGCGAAGTACAATGTCGCCAGCGACTTGGCGAAAGCGACCTTGGGCGAGATTTGCTCAAGGAGATGTGCGCAAGGAATATCCCTCTTGTCGGTACTCTGGGGCAAGCCCTTCTGGAAGGCAAAGAAGGCGCGATCCGTCACGCATGGAAAAAGATTGCCAATGTAGATGCCAGCATGGCGCTCAAGGGCGAGACGGCGGCACAGCGCGCAAACGATGACGAAGTAGTGCAGGCGAAGTCTCGCGAAAAACAGGGCGATGAAGTACAGGCGAAGTCTGCCCAAAACGAGGGCGAGGCAGTCGAGGTGAAGTCTGCCCAGGAGCAGGGAAAGAAAAAAGCCGCCGATAAGGGCGGATTGGGGCTTCCTACTGGCTATACGACGGAATCGGGCAGGCCTCTTTCGGAGGCGGATGCGAAAGAATTTATTATCAAACCGAACGGGAGCAGGAACTTTGGGGAAATTCCAAAGGAGATTGAAGAGGCGACGGGCGGAATAGTAAAGGCTGCTCCTGTGCGTTTACAGGTGGGGCATCCTGGGCTCGGCTATATCCACCTTTGCCAACACGCTTCCCAAATGCAACAAAAAGGATATGGCGTGATGGATTACATCAACCATATCCTTCAGAATTTCAACCAAGTGTACAGTCAGCAAACGGATAAGCGCCCGAATCGTTTCGCGCTTTATTGTAATGGCGACGAGAGTAAAGGGTTTATGCCGATTGAGTTGGAACTTGAGCAAACGGCGGAACAATACTATCTTATCATTTCCGCAATGCCACATCATCCCAAAATAAAAGGAACCCTGCTCTTTGACGGGAGCGCTACATCGTCTGCTGTTACCACCGACAGCACCCTTTCGAGAGAAGCCAACAAAGATGGTGGTGTTGACCCTCTGATCGCCCATGGGAAGAACAAGATTCCTTCTTCTGCCTCTAATATACTATCGGAACAGGAGAAAAGCAAGGAAAAATCTGTACAGGCGAAGTCTGCCCCTTTGACAAAGCGGGAACAGGAGGCGCTTACGGGCACGAGCGAGGAGGCGAAAAAGGCCTATCGCATTGTCCGCGATAAGCTCGCAAAGAGCAAGAACAAGGCTGTGGCGCGTGCAGCGAAGGTCGGCGCGACGCTCTTCGCCCGTCATGCGGATATCTATGCCAAGGCGATCGCAGAAAAGACGGGAAAGAAATTCACGGCGCTGGATTATTACCATACGTTTGCCATACAGGCCGGACGCGAGGGGATGCAGCGGGTGGACTGTATCGGCGCACCGTGGAAAAAGAAAAAGAAGCCGTCCGCACGCAGTATGCGGGGACGGCTCTGTGGATGAAAGCGCCGAACGGCGAGACGACGAATCTGACGGAAGATCAGTGGCTCACGGTGCGCACGCCGGCGTTTAAGGCGTGGTTCGGGGATTGGGGAAGCGGAAGCGGAAAAGCAGAAATATTTACATACCGAACCCGTCGAGGTTGCCGAGGGACAAATTGTAAAGACTGAAGGCGTCACTGCGATGGAGGCGGCGTTCCAATGGGCGGAGCAACATTTGCCCGTGCAGGTCAGTACGCGGTTCGGCACTGTGGAAATCAATCGCGCGAGCATCAAGGATTCACTGGGCCATAGGTTTTCACAAAAAAACTGGATGCAATCACATCTTTGCCTGATGGAATGAAGGTGGCAGCTTTCATTGGTGAGGCGCAAGACTTCGGTGGGGCAGTCCTTTACAATGGATATTTCTGCTATCCGATGATGTATCAAGGGGAAAGACAGGTTGTATTTTGCCGCGTGAGGCGGGATATGAACAGCAACAAGCTCTATGTGCATGAGGTCTTTACGGAAGACGAAATAAAGGACAATTCCTTTCAGACCGTTGCTCAGAGCTTAAACTCCAAGCCACACGGGGGGAATGTCCTTTACAAGTCCATTTTAACAGATTTTTTAAATAAAGACAATACTGTTTCCAAGATGGTGGATGAAAATGGTGAGCCGCTGCGCTCTGTTATTGATAAAGCAGAATCTTTTCATCAGCGTGCGTGGGTCGGCTCGGCGGCGGATTTTGACAAGTTTGACTTGGGCTATGTCGGCACGGGCGAAGGTGCGCAGGTGCATGGATGGGGGCTGTACTTCGCGCAGAGAAGAGAGGTGGCGGAGGGTTATAGAAAAAAACTTTCTAACAGCTTAACGATTATCTATGACGGAAAAAAACAAGAAGACATTACGGGGGACATTAAAGATGCAATTCAGCCTTTTTCTATGCAACTAAAAAAGCCCTCGGACTTGAAGGATGTTTCCGACGAACATCCATCCGAGAGAAAAGAAAATGAGAAAGGTGTTTCCTCCCAACGTATCCGGGTTATTGACCCGGGCGAAGGAAGAAAAACACCCTTTCTTGATCATAGGTTAGCAGGCGGTCTATCTGTTGTCAAGGATTGTTTATAAGGTTTCGATGAGAACGATGAACCGAGACCGCGAAGCACGGAAGGAAAAGAAGCTCGGATGTGCGTTCAAGACCTCCACTAAAGGAGGCGCACTCCAAGCTTCCAAGTCGATTATTGCAGGTTATTTTGAAAAAGTCAAGGTTATTGGCGGGAGCCGCGAGACAAAGGGTGGCGATCGATCCTACGCGCAATGTGGACGAAAAAGCGTATGATTTCCGTTTTGTGGTATGCGAATGCATGAATCCGTCTCTCTGCTGCGATCCATGACTGGAAAATTGATAGAGGCAAATCAAAAAAGGTGCCGATTCTGTCACAAATCCTGATCTGCAAACAGGTAGTGACAGAGCGACACCTTCTATTGATCTCGACTATACCATAAGGATGAAGGCATGTCAACGCATGGAGACGTTTTGCCGCAGTGGATGCGGCCGTTGCTAATTCAGAGAGGAAGCGACAAATGCCGGGGCAGATCGCGGATGATGCTGGAATGAGAAGACCCGGCAGGTACGTTGCCAAGGTCTGCCGTAAAACGGTCCTCTGCCACTGCCGAGCCTTCTATGCTCAGAATAGCAGAATTGGCTGATGAATACAAGAGGAAGTTTTCGACAGAAAAAGGACTGCACGCTGGGTCGAATCCCGCAAGGGAACGGCCGGGAGTCATGATGCTCCTCTAACGAGACAGTCCTTCAAGAGGCAATGCCGCGTCCATGCTTACAGGTCACCCCAGCCGGACGGATGAAACCGCCGACAGCCTAACGCCTTCGGTCATTCAGCCTCTTTCATTTCCCATGATACCAGGGGAGTCCGGGGATGTCAATCTGATTTCGTATGGGCCGTGCGCCGGGGAAAGTTTATACCTGCATGATGATTATGCTCTAAGGCGTACAGAGAAAATAGAAAAGGCATCAATTTCTCTGCAAATCCTGATCTACAAACAGGGGGAGAGAAATCGACACCTTCATCTAGACACAATATACCACAAGGACGGAAGGATGTCAATGCAGCGAAACAAAAAGCTATATGAAAGCAAGTGTGAGGAGGAGGACGGCTTTCTTGTGTCGAAATAATATAAGTCACATGCACAAACGTCCACTTTTCGGACATTGTGCGGCGCCCTTACAGAAACCTAACCCATCGGTTTGTGCCGGCGGCTTGTCATCTTGAGGCTTTACGCTAAATGCCTTCACGTTTGGCGTAGTATGATGCAATGGCTGTGTCGCTAAAAAAGCAACAGGGGAGGAGGGAGCAGCATTGAAGCACTATCTTGCACATGTCCGGCGCGATGGCTCGGCGGAGCAGACGGTACCCGAGCATCTTCGGCGTGTGGGGGATCTTATGGCGGAGTTTGCCGCAGGAATTGGGCTTTCGGCAACAGCGCGCCTGATCGGTCTGTTGCACGATCTCGGCAAGTGCACGCGGGAGTTTGCAGATTATCTTGCTTACTGCCGCCAGAATCCGGACGACCATAGCCGTCGAGGCACAGTCGACCATGCCTCGGCAGGCGGGCAGCTGCTGCGGCGGTATGGTGTGCACTCGGAAGAGGGGCAGCTTGCGGCGGATATGGCAGCGCTCGTGATCTTTTCGCATCATTCGGGACTGATGAATTATGTCGACAAGAAAGGCTGTGCCGATTTCCTGCGGCGCGTGGAGAAAGAGGGCTTGTTGGAGCGCGTTGATCTCGCCTATTATTACCGCGAGGTCATCGGAGAAGAGGCGCTCGATCGTCTTTTTGCGGAGGCGGTCGTTGAGTTTTCTGCGCTCGATGCGAGAATTGAGTCCTGCGCATCGGAGGAGACGGAGAATTATCACTTTGCCTGGGGCATGGTGCACAAGCTTCTGTTCAGCATGTTGGTCGATGCCGATCGCTTGGACAGCGCCGAGTTTGAGCTGGATGTACGATGGACGCAAGAGTGGCATACGGAGATGCTGTGGGATGAGTTTTCCGTAAATTTAGAAAAGAAGCTCAAGAGTTTTCCTATGCCGCAGAAGGAGACGGCGAAGAAGATTGCCGGGCTTCGGCAGAAGATCAGCGACGATTGTCTGAGGGCAGCGCAAAACACTCCGGGAACCTACAAGCTTTCCGTGCCGACGGGCGGCGGCAAGACACTTGCCGGCATGCGGTTCGCGCTGCGCCATGCACAGTTGTATGGAAAGAAAAGAATCATCTTCGTGATTCCCTATACTTCGATCATTGAGCAGAATGCCAAGGAGATTCGCGATATATTTGGGCGCGATGAAGCCATCTTGGAGCATCATTCCAATGTGCTGCCGGAAGATATTGCAGGGGAAGACAGCGAGAGCATGGACTGGCGTCGTCTTTTGACGGAGCGCTGGGATGTGCCGGTGATTTTCACGACGCAGGTGCAGTTCCTCAATGCGCTTTTTGCAGGTGACGGCAGCTCTATGCGGCGGCTGCATGCGTTGGAGGACAGCATCCTCATCTTTGACGAGATCCAGACGCTGCCCGTGCGCTGCACGCATCTCTTTAATGCGGCGATGAATTTTCTGCAAGAATTTTGCCGCGTCACCGCTGTCTTGTGCACGGCTACACAGCCGCCGTTGGAGCGAATGGAGTGCCCGCTGGCGCTTGGCGGCAAAGCGGAACTGACGACGGATGCGGCGGCAGTGTTCGAGGGATTTCGGCGCGTTCATATCGAGAACTGCTGCCGCGATGGGGGATCTTCTGTTGATGAAATTGCCGCCGAGATCTTAGAGAGTGCTGAAGAACGCGGCGATGTACTCGCCATCGTGAACCTCACGAAACAGGCGCGGGAGCTTTATCAGGCTGTGCTTCGTGAGGCTTCGTCCGCAGAGCATGAAACGCAGGTGGTTCATCTGAGTACGAAGATGTGCCCGGCGCATAGAAAGAGAGTCTTGGATGAGGTGCGTGCGGAGCTTGCACGGCACAGAGAGGAGCCGGAAAAGCGGCTCATTTGCATCAGCACGCAGCTCATCGAGGCGGGAGTCGATGTGTCGTTTCCCGTGGTTTATCGTGCGTTGGCAGGCTTCTCGTCGATCGCACAGGCAGCGGGGCGCTGCAATCGCCACGGAGACGGTACGCAAGGGCTCGTGCGCATTGTGGAATTTGCCGATGAAGGCCTTCTGCATTTGGAAGATATACGCGAGGGCAAGAAAATCGCTCGGATTCTGCTGCACAAGAATGAGGCGGATGCCATCCTGTCGCCGGAGGTCATGAAGGAGTATTTTCTTAAATTCTATCAGGGACGCATGCCGCGGGAACTGCGCTATCCGCTCGACAAGCGCTATACCCTATTCGACCTCCTGAGCGCGAATGGCGCAGGCCAGCAGGTTCGAGAGGAGAGAGGCGAGCCCGTTTTTTTATTCATGCAGGCGTTTCGGGATGCAGGGCAGGCATTTGAGGTCATCGATTCGTATACGGAGAGCGTGCTCGTGCCCTATGCGGAGGGGAAGGATTTGATGGCAGCTTTTGATAAAAAGGCGGTGGACAAGAAGCTCTTTTATCAGGCTGCGAGGCGGGCGCAGCAGTATATGGTGAACCTCTTTCGCCATGAGATGGAGACGCTCGAAACCCAAGGGGCGGTGCGGCAGACGGAGAGCGGCGTGTTTGTCTTGCACGAACCGTATTACCGGGAAGATTTCGGCGTGCAGTTGGAGCAGGAAACCACATACTACATGATGTGAAGGGGTGATATGATGCGAAACGTGATCGAGTTCCAAGTCTACGGCAGGATGGCGCTCTTCACCGATCCGATCACGAAGATCGGCGGGGAACGCTCCTCGTATGCCGTACCGACGTATCAGGCGCTGAAAGGAATCACGGAGAGCGTCTACTGGAAGCCTACTATTTTCTGGATCGTTGACGAGGTGCGCGTGATGAACCGGATCGTCACGCAGGCGCGCGGCGTTCGTCCTTTGAACTACGGCAAGGGTAATGATCTCGCGTTCTACAAATACCTGAGCGATGTCTGCTACCAGGTTCGTGCGCATTTCGAGTTCAATCTGCACCGTCCGGATCTTGCCAAGGATCGAAACGAGAACAAGCATCATAATATGGCGAAGCGCATGGTGGAGCGCGGCGGGCGGCGTGATATCTTTCTCGGCACGCGCGAGTGCCAGGGCTATGTGGAGCCGGTCAAGTACGGGGATGGCGAGGGTTACTACGACGGCGCAGGCGAGATGCCGCTCGGCACGATGCTGCACGGCTTCGACTATCCCGATGAGACGGGCGAGGATCTGCTGCGAGTCAGATTTTGGCAGCCTGAGATGAAGGGCGGTGTCATCCGCTTCCTGCGCCCCGAGGAGTGCACGCTCGTGCGCAAGATCCGCGAGGCGCAGGGCAAGCGCTTCACCTTGGAGGACATCCGCTTGATCGAGGACGAGGCGGCGGAATGGAAAGGAGGGGTATGCCTCAAGCGCAAGATCCGCAATCGCTTGCAGGATGCGGGCGAGAAGATTCTCGTACAGTCCGATGACCGCACCGATGATGAGTTTGACTGCATCCGCTCGCGTGTCGAGGGGAATCCTGAGACGAAGAAGTTCATGGAAATGAAAGTGAAAAAGGTACAGGCACAGTTGGAAGGTTTCTTATCCGAGTTGCCGTCGCTGGTGTCAAAAAAACTGCGAAAATGTGCATAACGAATCTATTTTTTTAGCTACAATGCCGTATTTTTCAAGCCTTGACGAGTGTTTTTGATGTGCGAAGTTTGAGTTAGCATTTACAAATTCCAGCTTTCGCAAGGTCACGAAGAAAGGTTCGTTCCCCAACGAGGATACGGTGTTCAAGCTGCTATATTTGCGGGTATGGGAGCTCTATGAGAAATGAGGTGGTCGCAAGATACCAAACTGGGCACTCGTACGCAGCCAGTTGTTGATGGATGAGCGCATGGCAAAATTGATCGAGTGCTATGACAAGGCCTGCTGAAAAACCCCATTTACACAAACTACTTGACACACCCATGGAGATCAAAAGTTGAGGTCACATCTAGTCTTCTGGATAGCCTGTAATTTTTTCAGGTGGCATTTCACACGCTGATTCTCTTCACGGTCAATTATTTCCATAAGCCACTTGATGGCCTTTTCTATATAGTCGTAGTTACTATCAGAATTTGCAACATCAATTGCAAATTCTGCAAATTTATTCGCATGATAAATTTTACGTTTATCATGCGAATAACACTTTTCTAAAATGTCAATCGCCTCTATCCTTTTTCTACGCCCCGTTTCAGTTACATCCTCTCTATTTGCTTCAAACAAAATGATTGCCCCCGTATTCTTCATGCTAAAATTATTTGGTTTCTGCCGTTGCGCCTTATCAATCAACGCAAAAGCCTCTTTAAAATTCTTTAAATAAGCACTGCACAGTGCCCATTGCTGTAAAGTATACGGACTATGATCATATTCATATAGGGCTTTATAGATTTCATTAGCTCGCTTCCCGAAAAGTATATGATAGAATTTTGCATCATAAGCACTACGTCGAAACAGATTATATTGGTATATCTTATAAGGAGATATCTTTCTTAAAAATTTATATATTACTACACTGTATGCATCTTTTAATTCGGGTACTTTGGTTAAGGCTTTCTTTGCATGATGCAGGAAAAGTTTAGACCGAATATCATAATAATCTTGATCATCATCAAAACGCTCAACGGATACATCCATTTCTCTCAGTAAACCATTTGCCTCATTAACATATTGACGAGTTTCTTCATACGATTTACAGTCAAAAAATGAGAATAAGATATCCGTTGACAATGCTGATCGATTTTCAGATAAATATACTGCAAGCGACACCGCCGAAAAAGCACGTTTACTTGCATCTAAAACCTTGATCAATAAAGTTGCCACTCTATTATGTTTTAGTGATCCTCTTACATTCTTGAGCATCATCTCCAATATTGAGAACCTTTCATCATCAGAATCTTTATATTGAAAATTTGACTGCCTTATATCCCCATCAATTCTATTATAGAATCTGCGTGCTTGTTCATCGGTAAAGTCCTTTATAAACATTTGTTTAAAATCAACGTTCTCCAGCAAATGTTTCGATATCTCGAATGTATAATCGGTCGCTGTTGCAATAGTACGTATATCTTCTGTTTGAGCAAGCATCTTATAGGCCAACATATCCATTTCGCAATTATCGATAAATATTGTTACCTTTAATCCCTTTACGTTGTTAATTATGAACATGCTTTTTTCAACAGTTAAATTCGTGACGAAAATTTTATTCAAGCTGTTTATTTTAAGCGCTAATTGCATTAATATCGTAGTTTTCCCAGAAAAATGAGTCCCAATGATAATAGTATTCTTGCTTGAAATATATTCATTATATACATCATTAACTATATCTAATTCAATTGCTTGATTGGACAAAATCGAGTACCATTGTGTTATCCCTTTGATAAAGTAATCTTTTGATTGAACTGCAGGAACCTGATGAATAGTAGGTATAAAATAGGGTTCTAGATTATTTTTTTGATAAAGCGCAACATTATCTGCATCCTCTTCACTTTCAAGAACAGGTATATTCTCATCAATCCAATCAAAAATTTGCTCCGTATTTCCAACAACTATATTACACCCCAATGCCCTAAATACAGCAATTTGCTTTTCATCCTCCGTTCTACATTGCACCCATATATCATGAGAAGAGTACTCCAATATTTTTTTTACAATTCTCAGTACACCTGCATCATGAAAACCATAGCCCCAGAAAAACGTAGGTGTATCTCGTATCTTTTGAATTGCTTGTTGAAAAAGATCACTATTTGCTTGATCTACAGTTGCCAAGTCAAATTTCTTAAAGAACAACGGTTTCTCTCGATTCATGACTTCGCCATGCAATGGAATATAACACAATTCGGCCTGTTCCTCACGATTCGCGCCATAATAAGTGATACTTTTCAAATAATATCGGTTTCCTCCTTCTGTTATTAAGTGAGGGATATTATCAATATTTGTTGTAATAAACGATTTAATAGATAACCTGTTAAGAAGTAAATACTTCATATTTATGGTTTCGACCTTAAACTTATTGCGCAAATACTCTTGAAATTCAGGTCCATCCACCAGAGTACTAATTATTTCAAGGTCATCCCCAAAATTTTCATATGACAAATCAAATTTTTCGCACATCTCACGGCATAATTCTGCTGCAACGGGAAGTTTATGTCCTTCAGCATTCGGCAAACAAGAAAACCCTGCACCCGTAAATAAATTGATTCCGGATAACATTTTTTCTTTAAACAAATTCTTCCGATCAATCTGGATTTCCATGTGTAAACCTCCCTATTTTTCTTCAAGACTCTCTCATTTTTGCAGTTTTTTGTGGCAATCCAATAAAAACAACTTGACATACTACCAAACATTCGCAAAATCAAATTATGCCCTCATTGTAACGCTTTGTAAAACATTTGTCCAATATTAATCGATTCACAAGTTCATAAAATACTGCCCTCTCAGAGAGGCAGGGCGCACGCAGTCGTTTAGAGAAGCGGCATGCAAAGAATGGATCGATGTGCGGACATTCGGTCAGGTCTTGGCATTCAAGGAAGACAAAAAGAAAGGTATCGATGCTGTTTCTGTCGGCGTGCGCGGTCCCGTGAGCATTCATACGGCGGTCAGTCTCGATCCCGTTGCCGTCACGGGAGTGCAGATCACGAAGAGCGTCAACAATGAGCCGGGCGACAAGAAGGGTTCGGATACGATGGGCATGAAGTATCGCGTGGATTTCGGCGTCTACAAGTTCCAGGGCAGCATCAACGTGCAGCTGGCGGAGCAAACAGGATTCAGTGAGGATGATGCAAGGAAGGTCAAAAAGGCGCTTTGCACGATCTTTGAAAACGACGCCTCGTCTGCGCGCCCCGAGGGCAGCATGGAGCTGAGCCTGTTCTACTGGATCGAGCACGACAGTAAGACTGGCAAAGCATCGAGCGCAAAGGTGCATCGAAGCGTTGCAGTGCGAAAAAAAGAAGGCGTGGATGTGCCGAAGCACTGGGAAGACTATGTGATCGACGACAGTGCGCTCTACGCGATCGAGGGACTTCATATCGAAACGTATGTGGACAGCGCTTTGGCGGAACAACAAGAAGGGCAGGAAACTCTATTCTAGGGAATGGAAAGAACAGGAAAAAGGGACGGATTTCATTCGTGCGAACGTCGATCACACGGATGAAATCCGCCCCTGAATCGTTGCTTGAATACTGCAGGAAAACGAGCTTCGCGAAAAAAGGCGCGCGAGACGCATATTTCCTCTATTGCAAACAACGGCGTCGTGCCTCGCAAGAGGCACGTGGATTGAAATGCGAGCGTGCCCGTCATGAGCATTAGAACGGGATGTCGTGCCTCACAAGAGGCACGTGGATTGAAATTGCGCAATGCGCTCATACGCCTGCGCCTCATCGTGTCGTGCCTCTTGCGAGGCACGTGGATTGAAATCAGTTGCCGCGTAGAAGCCGCTCTTTCTGCACAAGTCGTGCCTCTTGCGAGGCACGACGGATTGAAATTCACGCATTTGGCGAAGAAAGCGCAGGCGCTTATCAAGATTCTTGAAGCGAACCCTTTTCAGAATCCACCGCCTTATGAGAAGCTGCGCGGCAGTTTGCAAGGTGCATATTCAAGGCGGCTGAATATACAGCATCGCTTGGTGTACGAAGTTTTGGAGGAAGAAAAGACCGTCAAGATTATCCGCATGTGGACACAGTACGAGTTTTAGAAACGGCAATCCTAGAAGAAACAGAATATTGAGTTCGAACAAAGGGAGACGCTGTGGTATGACTAGGGAAGAATTTGGAAATCGTCGATTTAAAGTCAAGGCGATTCAACGTGTTGCTGGACAGTATTACATCTATTTAGAGGAGATGCCTGATGACTAAGAAAGGGCTTTTTACAGATCGACGTTGGCATGATTCGCCGGGAGCGGTTCGAGGAGAGTATGTTGGAGGGTCGAAGAACGAGGCTCTCAGACTAGCGAAATTCATGCTTGAAAAAGGGCATATCACAGAGGAACGCTACCAAGAGAAACTTGCCGAGATCGAGAAAAAGTATGAAGGGCATGATCCTGATGAGCTGATTTAGGCAGGTAGCAGAAAATACAGAAAAGCACGTTGCAAAAAATGCAAGGTGCTTTTCTTATGCCCAAAAACCATGAAAAGGGGTGATGCGATGCAGAGATTGGATACAACGACATTTCAGGGACGAGAAACGATGAGGGATTTATTGCCAATATGTCTCGTTTGATTGCTGCATTGCGGCAGACGTTCGATTCATTGCGAACCGAAGTCGCATTCATCATAGCGTCAATCGCGAAGGAGGCGGCAAATATTTTCCTGCCGTCACGCAAACCTTCTGTTCTTTTGATATAATGGATTTAGAGATATACGACAAGGAGAGTGATTCAAGTGCTGACCTATTTCATTGCCATCCTGCTCATCGCTGTCGCGGTCGTTGCGTTCGTCGCATTCGCTGTCATGGCGTTCGAGTCGGTTCTGACGTTGGTCGCCTTCCTCTTTCGCCTCTTGTCCGTGCCGTTTGACGTCCAGGCGTTTTTCAAGCGTCGGAAAGCATCTCACAACGGATTCGAGGATGCTTTCGGAAAGTAGCTCACGGTTGGTGCGCCTGCTCCGCCTCGCTCATGTTGAGCCATCGACAGAAGCAAAGGATGCAGCATCATGGGGCAAGCTTCATGTGCATGAGAGCCTTACGGAAGACGAAATAAAGGACATTCCCCTTCAAGCCGCTGCCAAGTTTTTAAACTCCAAGCCACACGGAGGGAATGCCCTTGAAAAAGAGAAGCTGGCGTGCGTCGGTATATAGGTGTCCCCGGCCGTGTCGCTGAAGCGAACGACAACCACGCCATAACCACCAGGTATTCTCTTTCACTTCCAGTATACCGTATGAAAGGGATCTCGGCAAGCGGAACCGGAAATAGAAAAAAGAAAGCTCTGCATGGATGCAGTCCTACGGGAACGGCTTTCCCGCGGCCACTGCATGGAACAGAGCTTTCTCTGCGTTCATTGTAGCAAGGATTTTCAAAAGGTAAAGATGGGGGCAGTCGCGATATGCGGCTTAGCCCAGCATTTCGATTTTCGGCTCCTCGTCTTTTTCCAGGCATTCTTTCGTGATCGTGACGCGGCGGTGTTCGTCGGAGCGGGGGATTTCAAACATCACGTCGAGCATGGTGTCTTCGATGATGCCTTTGAGGCTTCTGGCGCCGGTCTTGCGCTCGATTGCTTTTTTGGCGACGGCGCGGAGAGCGGTTTCTTCGAAGACGAGTTCCACGTTGTCCATGGCGAGGAGCTTTTCGTACTGCTTGACGGGCGCGTCCTTCGGCTCGGTGAGGATGCGCAGGAGGTCGTCCTCGGAGAGCGTTTCGAGTGTGCAGATGATGGGCAGGCGCCCGATGATTTCGGGGATGATGCCGTACTGCATGAGGTCTTCGGGACGCACTTTGTGTATGAGTTCATCGAAGCGCTTGGCCGCGTCCTTTTCCTTGCCTTCGACTGGCGCGCCGAAGCCGATGCCCGCCGCATCTTTTTTGAGCCGCTTGGCAATGACGTCTTCGATGCCGACGAAAGCGCCGCCGACGATGAAGAGGATGTTCGTCGTGTCAACTTTGATCGTCGGCGCTTCGGGGTGGCGGCGCTGGCCGCGTGCCGTGAATTCGACGACGGATCCTTCGAGCATTTTGAGGAGCGCCTGCTGCACGCCCTCGTGGCCGGGATCGGCGGTGATGGAGTTGTTCGCGCCGGATTTTCTGGCGATTTTGTCGAATTCGTCGAGGTAGATGATGCCGTGCTCGGCTTTTTCAATGTCCTTGTCTGCCGCATAGTAGAGGTTTCGTACGGCGACTTCCACATCGGCGCCGACGAAGCCGGCTTCGGTGAGGCTTGAGGCGTCCGTCACGGCGAACGGGATGTCGAGCAGGCGTGAGAGGTGCGAGAGGAGCGCCGTCTTGCCGCAGCCTGAGGGACCGAGCATGATGACGTTGGATTTCTCGATGTCCGTTCCGTCTTCGTTCATGTAGCCGTATTTCATGCGTTTGTAGTGGTTGTAGACGGCGACGGAGAGAATCTTTTTGGCGCGGTCCTGATTGATGATGTATTCGTCGAGATAAGCCTTGATGATATGCGGCTTGTTCTTTTTCAGGATGTCGTCAAGCTGGTTGGCGAAGTCCTGCTTTTCTTTTTCCGCGTTTGCATCTTCGTGCTCTTCAATGAAATTGTATATGTCCTTGACGCAGTTCTTGCAGATAGCAAAGCCCGTGTTCGGGTCGAAGATCGGCATATCGTATTGGTTGTGGACGGTGATCTTGCGCTTGCAGAAGCTGCATGTATGTTTGATGGGTTCCTGTTCGGCCATGTGGTACCTTCCTTTTCGATGTTTGTGCGGTCCGGAAAAAACGACGAGGGCTTTTTGTGAAAAAGCCTATCCTCCTAATTATGCGCGAAACAGGGAGATTTTTCAAGAGCGGATTTCCCCTTGCGGCGCATGGCGGCCTGTGCTATAATGATGAAACGGCAGGAGACTGCCTGCGGAAAGGCGGCAGGTCCGCATTTCGCGAAGCAGGAAAAAGGCTTTGACCCAGCGATGGGAGAAGGTCGGACCAAATGCCCGCAGAGGGTGTTTGTAAGTATTACCCAATCTGGGGAGAAGTGAGGTGTATAGAATGAAGGAAGGAATCCATCCGGAATTCTTCGAGACGACGGTGACTTGCGGCTGCGGCAACAAGTTCACGACGGGTTCGACGAAGAAGGAGCTCCGCGTCGATGTCTGCTCGAAGTGCCATCCGTTCTTCACGGGTCGTCAGCGCGATATCGCTGCCGGCGGCCGTATCGAGAAATTCAATAAGCGCTACGGCAAGCAGTAAGGGCTGGGGCGGGGCAGAGATGCCCTGCCTCTTTTGTTTGCGGCCGACGGCGCGATGGTTTGCTGCTGCGGCTGTGCTTTTGGCGGCGCAGCAGATATGCACAGAGGAGGAAAGGCTTTGAAGGAAAAACTGATGGTGGGCGGACAGGCTGTCATCGAGGGCGTGATGATGCGCGCTCCCGGCCGCACGGCTACGGCGGTGCGCCTGCCGGACGGCACGATTTCTGTCGAGTCGAAGGCGGTGCAGTCGTTTGCCGATCGCTTCCCGATTTTCAAGAAACCGTTCCTCAGGGGTACGGTTTCGCTGATCGAGTCGCTTGTCATCGGCATACGCTCCCTCTCGTGGTCGGCGAAGATGGCGGGCGAGGAGGAGGAGCAGCTTTCCGACAGGGAGCTTGCGGGTACGATCGCCCTGGCGTTCGTGCTGGCCGCTGTACTCTTCATCGCTTTGCCGACGGGTGCGGCGAAGCTCTTCCACACGTGGTCGGACGATCCGATTTTTTTGAATCTCGCGGAGGGGTTCCTGCGCCTGTTTATCTTTTTTGCTTATATCTGGGGCATTTCGCGCATGAAGGACATCCAGCGCGTGTTTCAGTATCATGGAGCGGAGCATAAGACGATCTTCTGCTTTGAGGCAGGGCTGCCGTTGACGTCGGAAAACGCACGGCAATTCTCGCGCTTCCATCCGCGCTGTGGCACGTCGTTCCTCCTGATCGTCATGCTCGTTTCCATCTTTGTGTTCGCATTTCTCGGCTGGCCGGATCTCTGGCTCAGGATTACGAGCCGCATTGTGCTCCTGCCTGTCGTCGCGGGCATTTCCTTCGAGGCGATCCGCCTGGCGGGGCGCAGCCAGAATGCTTTTGTGCGGGCGTTTTCTCTGCCCGGTCTTTGGCTGCAGCGCCTGACGACGCGCGAGCCGGATGATTCGATGCTTGAGGTGGCCATCGAGTCGCTCAAGGCTTCTCTGCCCGAGGACAAGATTCCGGCAGGCAGCGGCAATTACCTTGCGGATGTGGAAAAGGGCGCCGGGACGGAAGACGCGGCGGACAGTGCGGCGGATGCCGCGGAGGAGATTCCTGCAGCGGCGGCGCAAGTCGAGGAGGCGCAGGGCAGGGATTCAAAGGCGGCCCTGGCGGCGGACGGAAGATGAGGCGGCGCTGCAGCGAGCGGCGTGTTTGTAAGGAGGGTGACAGGCTGTGCTGGATAAGCTCCAGGCCGTAGAGGATAAATACCGTGAGCTGGAATCTCTGATCAGCGATCCGTCGGTGCTGGCCGATATGGAAAAGTGGCAGCGTCTGAGCCGGGAGCATGCCCAGCTTGCCCCCATCGTGGAGAAGTACCGCGAGTATAAGAGCGTGTGCGAGGGACTGGCGGAGGCGAAGGCCATTTTTGCCGAAAATCCCGACGATGATATGCGGCGTCTCGCGGAGGATGAGATTGCTGAGCTGCGCCCCCGGCAGGAGGCATTGGAGCGGGAACTGCCGATTCTCCTGCTGCCGAAGGATCCGAACGACGAAAAGAATGTGATCATGGAGATTCGCGGCGGCGTCGGCGGTGAGGAGGCGGCGCTCTTTGCGGGCGACCTCTTCCGCATGTACGCGCGCTACGCCGAGCGGCGCGGCTGGAAGGTCGATGTGATCGAGCGCAATGCGACGGAGATCGGCGGCTTCAAGGAGATTTCCTTTTCCGTGGACGGCGCAGGCGCGTTCAGCTGTCTGAAGTACGAGAGCGGCACGCATCGCGTGCAGCGCGTGCCTGTCACGGAATCGGGCGGGCGCATCCACACGTCGGCTGTGACGGTCGCCGTGCTGCCTGAGGCCGAGGACGTCGAGGTCGATATCGCGCCGCAGGATCTGCGCATTGATACCTACTGCGCTTCAGGGGCGGGCGGCCAGTATGTCAACCGCACGGAGACGGCGATCCGCATCACGCATTTGCCTACGGGAATCGTCGTGCAGTGCCAGGATGAGAAGTCGCAGCTCAAGAACAAGGAAAAGGCGATGCGTGTCCTGCGCGCGCGAATTCTTGAGAAGGCGCGTGAGGAGCAGGATGCGGCTGTCGCTGCCGACCGCAGGAGCCAGGTCGGCTCGGGCGACCGAAGCGAGCGCATACGCACCTATAATTTTCCGCAGGGACGCGTGACCGATCACCGCATCGGGCTGACCCTGCATAAATTGGCGAGCGTGCTCGACGGCGACATCGAGGAGCTTCTGCACGCTCTGATCACGGCCGATCAGGCCGAGAAGCTGAGAAGGGCTCAGTGATATGACGGAGAAGATCTGGACAATCGGCAGTATTTTGCGGTGGACGGAGCAGTACTTCGGCAAAAAGGGAGTGGAAACGCCGCGCCTTGACGCCGAGGTGCTGCTTTCGCATGTGCTGGGCAGGGAACGCATTCACCTCTATGTGCATTTCGATGAGCCGTTGGAAAAGGCGGAGCTCGCACGCTTCCGCGAGGCTGTCGCGGAGCGGGCGCGGCATAAGCCTGTGGCCTATATCACGGGGCGGCGTGAGTTCATGGGGCTGGATTTTTCCGTTTCACCCGCGGTTTTGATTCCGCGCCCCGATACGGAGATCCTGGTGGAGGCGGCGGCCGAGCGCCTGCCGATGGTGACGGCGCAGGCGCCGCTTCGCTTTGCCGACATCGGCACGGGGTCGGGCGCGATTGCGCTTTCCGTGCTGTCCCTCTGCGGGGGGAGTTCGGCGGACGCCGTCGATATCTCGCCGGAGGCGCTCTCCGTCGCACAGCGAAATGCCGCGGCTCTGGGGCTGGACGGGCGCGTGACGTTTCACCGGGGCGATCTGCTCGCACCGCTTGCAGATGAAGCGTATGCGGCGATCCTGTCCAATCCGCCCTACATCCCTGCGGCGGAGATCGACGGCCTTGCGCCCGATGTGCGCGGCTATGAGCCGCTCCTTGCCCTGCGGGGCGGCGCGTCGGGCCTGGAGTTTTACGCGCGTCTTTTGGAAGAGGCGCCGCGCTGCCTGCAGGCAGGCGGCTTCCTCGCCGTGGAAGCCGGCATCGGGCAGGCGCAGCGGATCCGTGCCATGGCCGGAACGGGTTGGGGCAGGGTTGAGATTCTGCCGGATCTCGCAGGTATCGAGCGCGTCGTCGTGCTCTGGAAGGCATAAAGGAGAACACGTTGCAGACAAAGATTTTACAGCCCACGGCGGCTGCTCTCGCTGAGGCCGCCGCAATCCTTCGGTCGGGCGGCCTCGTGGCTTTTCCTACGGAGACGGTCTACGGGCTTGGCGCAAACGGGCTGGATGCTGCAGCCTGCGCGGGAATATACGAGGCGAAGGGGCGCCCTTCGGACAATCCGCTGATCCTCCATATCGCGGACCGCGCCATGCTCGACGCCGTGGCGCTCGATGTGCCCGATGCAGCGGAGAAGCTGCTGGCAGCTTTCTGTCCCGGCCCTTTGACTTTGATCCTTCGCTGCAGCGACGCCGTGCCCGCGCGTGTGACGGGCGGCCTCGCGACGGTCGGGGTGCGCATGCCGGGGAACGATACGGCGCTCGCCCTGATTCGGGCGGCCGGCGTGCCGCTTGCCGCGCCGAGCGCGAATATCTCGGGCAGGCCGAGCCCGACGACGGCGGAGGCCGTCCTCAGCGATTTGGCAGGGCGGATCCCGCTGATCCTCGACGGCGGGGCTTGCCGCTTCGGCGTCGAGTCGACGATTGTCGATGTGACGGGAGCGGCGGCGACGATCCTGCGCCCCGGAGCCATCACGCGCGAAATGCTCGCTGAAGTTCTCGGCGAAGTGCGTCTCGACGGCGGCCTTCTCGCGCAGGAACGCGCCGCGCAGGCGCGAAACGGTGCGGCGGGAAGCGGCGCACCGGGCCATGCGGCCATGGAAGCTGCGGCAGGAGAAGCGCCGCGCGCGCCCGGCATGAAGTACACGCATTATGCGCCGCGCGCGCCGCTGACCTTGCTGCAGGCGCCGCCGGAGGAGCTTCCTGCCGCTTTCTGCGCGGCTCTTGCCGAGGCAAAGGGGCGGGACGTCGGCCTCATCGTGACGGACGAAACGGCTGCGGCCTTGGCGGACAAGATTCCGGAGAGCCGCATGGCGCGTCTCGGGCCGCGCGGGGACATGCGCACCGTCGCCGCCCGTCTTTACGAAGCCCTGCGCTCTTTCGACGAGAAGCCCGTCGACATGCTCTTCGGCGAGGCTTTCGACGAAAGCGGCCTCGGTCTGGCCGTCATGAACCGGCTGAAAAAGGCCGCGGGCTACCGTATTCGGCGCTGCGGGAAGTGATTTCCGCGGGCATGGATGGGAGGACTGCCGTCCGGCCGAAGCGTTTGCCGCATTGCGCCGCGTTCCAGTCGGTGCAGGGGCAGGCTCTTTTGGCCCTTGCCGGCGGCGCGCCTATTTTACAGGGACTTTTTTTGTGCTATAATGGCTTTATTGGTAAAACTACGCGCACAAACATCCACTTTGCGGACATTGTGCGCCGCCCTTACGGAAACTTAGCCAATCACTCTGCGACTTCGGCTTGAGTTCTTGGGGTTTCAAAAGTGCGGTGCTTGGCCGCGAGGCTATGCACCATGGGATTTGTGCATAGCCTCGCGCTCTTGTCGTTGTTGTGCAGTGGGGCGAAAGCCGACGATGTGTTGCGCTGAAATGGGGCAAAGAGGCATTGGGAGGTGCTTTTCATGGCGGATTATGGACGCAGGCTGCCGGTTTATTTGCTGCTCGACTGCTCGGGCTCGATGATGGGGGAGCCGATCGAGGCGGTGCGTCAGGGCGTCAAGGCGCTCTTGTCGGAGCTTCGGGGCGACCCGCAGGCGCTGGAGACGGCGTATCTTTCGGTCATCACCTTCGCGACGCAGGCAAAGCAGGTGTCGAAGCTGATGGAATTGATGCTCTTCAAGGAGCCGCGCATCGAGGCCGGCGGCTGCACCGTGCTCGGCGGCGCACTGAAGCTTCTGATGGAATGCGTCAAGACGGAGGTGCGCAGGAATACGGAGACGCAGAAGGGCGACTGGCGGCCGCTCGTCTTTATCCTGACCGACGGCAGTCCGACGGATATCGAGGACTTCAACGAGGCGGTGCAGGAGCTCAAGACGGCGAAGCTCGGCAATATCATTGCCTGCGCGGCAGGCGCTGACGCCGATACGAGCTATTTGAAGCAGATCACGAACAATGTCTTGATGATGAACAATCTTTCGGCCGGCGATATGGCGCAGTTCTTCGCCTGGGTTTCCGGCTCCATCAAGATGTCCTCGAAGAGCCTTGACGCGAAGCCGGGCGACCAGATCGAACTGCCGCCGCCGCCGAAAGGCTTTACGATTGTCCCTTGACGGGAGGCGGCGTTGATGGCGCAGATCATTTGGCATGACGAGAAGAAGCGCGGCGCGGCGATCCCTGAGGAGGGAGCGGCGCTGGTCGTCGGAGGGGCGGCTGCTCCTCTGGCGGACGGCAGGCGGGTGATCCTTGACAAGAAGATCCTGCACGAAGAGAGGCAAGCGGCAGCGGAACCGCCCGCTGCGCCGGAAGCCGCCGGCATAGCGGGACGGATCGGGGCTGCGGGCAGCCCGGATGCCGCACCGGCTGTGCCGGCGGCCGAGGGTGCGGCTGTGCCGGCAGCATCGGCTGCTCCTGCCGCGCCCTCGGCTGCGGCGGATGACGACGCGGCTGCCGCTGGTACTGCTGCCGATGAAACGGCTGCCAGCTCTGTCGCCGCCCCTGCCGCCGATGCGGCTGACATAAGCGCGGCGAGCGAGCCGGAAGCCTTGAGCGATGAGGCGGTGCTGGCGCATACGGCCACCCTTTGGCAGTACAAGCCCGTACCGGCGGATGAGCCGGATGCCGCGCCGGAGTATAAGTGTGGGGAAGAGCGCGTGGGAAGCGCCGCCTTCATCGCGGCCAGGGTGCGCGGCAAGAAGCACAAGCACGAGGGCACGAACTGCGACGATTGGTTCGCCATGGCGCATCTCGAGGATATCGCCGTCATGGCGGTCTCGGACGGCGCGGGATCGAAGCGGTATTCGCGCGTCGGCGCGAAGGCCGCCAGTGAGGCCGCCGTCGGCTGCATCTATGAGCGCCTGCGCCGGCTGGCGGAGGAGCACCCCGACGATCGTGCGGCCTGCGGTCTGCCACTGGCGGAAGCGCCTTTCAACGACGCCTGCGGCCGGCTCGTCGCCATCCTGCACGAGGGCGTGCAGGAAGCGCGCAGAGCGATCGAGGCCGCCTTCTATATGCGGAGCGGCAGGCCGGAGTACAAAGAGCCGCTCGGCAGGGAGCTGGTCTTGGCGGACTTTGCCGCGACGCTCCTCGTGACGCTTGTAGTCCCCATTCCCGAAACGGGCGAGCAGCTCGTCGTTTCCTGCCAGATCGGCGACGGCATGACCGCCGCTCTCAATACGCAGCTGCCGTACAAAGAAGCGACGAAATTCCTCGGACAGCCGGACAGCGGCGATTTTTCCGGCGAGACGGATTTCTTGACGAGCCCCGCCATGGCGGAGCTTGCAAACCTTCAGAAGAGGACGCTCGTCTCGCGCAGAAAGAACGACGTCATCCTGATGATGACAGACGGCGTGTCCGACGATTATTTTTCCGAGCAGGGCATGTGCCTCCTCTGGCTCGACCTCGTGGCGAACGGCATCCTTGCGCCGCAGGGAGAGCGAGCGAAGGTGTTCACGCGCGAAGAAGTGGAGCTTCTGCGCGCCCTGCCCAAGCCGCAAGCATTCCCCTGTGTCGGGGACAAGGAAAAGAGCGTCGCCCTGCAGTATGCAGCCCGCCTTGCGAAGGCCATGCAATGCTCGCAGGAAGAGCTGTGGCACAAGACGCATTTGCTCGCGCTCGCCGCAGAGGATACGAGCCTGAAGGAGATCGGCACGCGTGCGGAAAAGCTGCAGGCTTGGCTGGACAACCGTCTGGAGCGCGGCTCCTTTGATGACAGGACGCTTGTGATTCTTTCGTTTGGAGATGATGGCGCTGCCTAGAACAGCAGAGGCCGTCCTGCAGGACGGCAGGAAAATACCGTACGTCATTACCGACAACCCGCCGAAGGGTGGCATGAAATACACCTATTTTGCGCCGGACAAATCGTACGTCGTGCAGTTCTTCCTCGATCCCGACGGGGTCGACGCGAATATCCGCGACCGCATCGAGGCGATTATCGGCCGCTACAACCCGACGCTTTCCGAGGCGGAGGGCGGCGCGAAGGGAAATACGAAGGAGACCGCTGCCTATTTCAGGAACCTCTTCTGCTGGCCGACGGCCGTCGTTGAGCGCCCGGAATTCGGTCTGGTTTGTCCCGCCTATCCGGCGAATTTCTTTTTCGATAAAAACGCTTCCCGCCAGATCGATCTTTCCGGCAAGGACAAGAAGGGAAACTGGTTCACGGGACGCGTGCGGAAGTATCTGGCGCCGGCCGAGCTCGGGAACTTCCAGACCATGCTGCGGCTTTCCATCTCGCTTGCGCGTGCGGTGCGCCGCATGCATCAGGCGGGGCTGGCTCACTCGGATCTTTCCTGCAACAACGTCCTCGTCGATCCCAAGAGCGGCAGCTGCGTCGTCATCGACATCGATTCCCTCGTGGTGCCGAACCTCTTTCCGCCGGAAGTGGCGGGCACAAAGGGCTATATAGCGCCCGAGGTCTTGAAGACGATGGAGTTTTCAAGGGACGATGCCCGCCGTTTTATACCGAGTCTTTATACCGATCTTTTTGCACTGCCTGTTCTCATTTACCAATACCTCCTGAAGCGCCATCCGCTTGAGGGGCCGAAGAACTACGACATGCCCGCCGAGGAGGCGGACATGTTGATTTATGGGGAAAAGGCGCTGTTTGCCGAAAATCCGACGGACACGTCCAATCGCCCGTCCGATCTGCGGGTGACGATCCATGATCTCGGCCCATATTTGGAACATCTCTTTCTGCGGGCGTTCGTCGATGGCCTGCACGAGCCGGGGGAGCGGCCGACCGCTTTGGAATGGGAGAAGGCTCTCGTCCGGACATGGGATCTGCTGCAGCCCTGCGCGAATCCTTCCTGTACGGAAAAGTACTTCATCCTTCACGACCAATCGCAGCCGCGCTGCCCCTTCTGCGGAACGGAGATTCCGGCGCAGCAGGTGCTCCAGCTGAAGCGGCTGCGCCGTCTGCGCGGCAAGGACGGCCAATGGCTTCCGTCCGGCCTCTTGAATCTCTATGACGGCCTGCCGCTTTTCGAGTGGCACTTCAAGGAAAATGTCTTTCCTGATGAAAAGGCGGAGAATCGTGAGCTGGCGGCCTATATTTCCTTTCAGAAGGGTTCGTGGTACCTTGTGAACCATGCTCTGACGGATCTTCGTTCGCCGGCCGGCAGGCTCGTTCCGCCGGGGCAGGCACTGGCCATAAGACGGCATGCGCCCTTCGGTCTTGCGGAGCGGCAGAACGGCACGCTGTGGAGCGTCAAATAAAGGAAGCGCCACCCGGTGTTTCCTCGAAATAGATGAAAAAGCAATAGGAAATTAAAGGAGCAGTTTATTTTATGAAAATCAAAGGATTGACCGCGGAAGAAGTTCGTATCTCACGCGAGAAGCACGGTACGAACGGCATCACGGAGCAGAAGGGAGAAAGCTTCTGGGAGAAGCTGAAGGGAAACTTTGACGATCCCATCATCAAGATCCTGTGTTTCGCGCTCGCCATCAATGTCGTCTTTGCCATTCTGGGCCAGGTCGCCTGGTATGAGTCCGTGGGCATTGCGCTCGCCGTGATTCTCGCGACGACGGTTGCGACGTATTCGGAGTATCAGAACGAGAACGCGTTCCAGAAACTGCAGGAGGAAGCGTCGCTCATCAAGTGTAAGGTCTATCGCGACGGAACGCTGACGGAGATCCCCATCGACGAGATCGTCATGGGCGATTTCGTGCTGCTGCAGACGGGCGACAAGATTCCGGCGGACGGCGTCATCTGTGACGGCTCGATCCAGGTCGACCAGTCCGTCCTGAACGGCGAGGCGAAGGAAGCGACGAAGACGCCGGCGGCAGAAGGCGACGAGGAAGCGGAGCAGAGCGTGGACTTCCTCCATCCGCACAAGGTGTTCCGCGGCTCCGTCGTCTGCGGCGGCAACGCCGTGATGCGCACGACGACGCTCGGCGACAAGACGCTCTACGGAAAGATCGCGGGCGAGCTGCAGGCGGACGAGGACCGCGACACGCCCTTGAAGGTGAAGCTCTCGAACCTCGCGAATCAGATCAGCAACTTCGGCTACATCGGCGGCGTGGCGATCGCCATTGCCTTCATGTTCCAGCGCCTCGTCATCCACAATGGCTTCGAGATGGCGCGCATCATGGCGTACTGTTCCAACTGGCTCGTCGTCGCCAACGACCTCGTCGATGCCGTCATGCTCGCCGTTATCATCATCGTTGTCGCCGTGCCCGAGGGCCTGCCCTTGATGATCGCCATCGTCTCGGCGCAGAACATGGGCAAGATGCTCAAGGACAACGTGCTCGTGCGCAAGATCTCGGGCATTGAGACGGCAGGCAGCCTGAACCTCCTGTTCAGCGACAAGACGGGCACGATCACGAAGGGCCAGCTCGAAGCCGTCGCTTTCGTCGACGGTGCGGGCACGCAGTACGCCGCCTACAAGGAGCTCGGCGCGGGGCTCAAGAAGCTCGTGAACCTCAGCGTGCGCTACAATACGAGCGCCGTCATCAACGGCAAGGAGGCTGTCGGCGGCAACGCGACGGAGCATGCGATCTTCGGCTTCGTTGCTGAAGACAGCGCGGAGATGGACGAGAAGATCAAAAACGCCGTGCCGTTTAACAGCAAGAACAAGTATTCCTTGTCCGAGGTCGCGGGCGAGTACAGCGTGACCTTGGCGAAGGGCGCGCCGGAGAAGATCCTCGCGCTCTGCGACTCATATTACGATGAAAACGGCGAAAAGAAGCCGCTGACGAATGCGGCGGCGATCACGGACTGTATCGACGCTTTGGCGGCGCGCGCCATCCGCGTCCTGGCGCTCGCCGTCTACGAGGACGCGATTCCTGCGGACGGCACGCTGCCCGCGAGCGGCCTCGTCTTCGTCGGCGCTGTCGGCATCCGCGACGAGGTGCGCCCCGAATCCGTCGAAGCGATTCGCCGCGTGCACAGCGCGGGCGTGCAGGTCGTCATGATCACGGGCGACCGCCAGGACACGGCGGGCGCCATCGCCAAGGAAGCGGGGCTTCTCACGCGTGACGACGATGTCGTCATGACGAGCGATGAGCTTGCCGCGCTCGACGATGCGGCGGTCAAGGAGCTGCTGCCGCGCCTTCGCGTCGTGGCGCGTGCGCTTCCGACGGACAAGAGCCGTCTCGTGCGCCTCGCGCAGGAGATGAACCTCGTCGTCGGCATGACGGGCGACGGCGTCAACGATTCGCCGGCCTTGAAGAAGGCGGACGTCGGCTTCGCCATGGGCAGCGGCACGGAGGTCGCGAAGGAGGCAAGCGATATCGTCATCCTCGACGACAACTTCAAGTCGCTGGCCCGCGCGATCCTCTACGGGCGCACGATCTACAACAGCATCCGGAAGTTCATCATCTTCCAGCTGACGATCAACGTCGCCGCTGTTATGATCTCCTTCGTTGCGCCTCTTCTCGGCATGGAAACGCCGCTTTCCATCACGCAGTTCCTCTGGATCAACCTCGTCATGGATACGCTCGCGGCGCTCGCTTTCGGCGGCGAGCCGGCTCTTCGCCGTTACATGGACGAAAAGCCCAAGCAGCGCGACGAAAGCATCATCAGCAAGTACATGGTCTCCTCCATCGGCGTCGGCTCGCTGTGGTGCTTCGGCCTGAGCCTCTTCTTCCTCATGAGCGGCGCGTCGCACGCATACTTCCGCCCCGACGAGGCCAATCACTACCTCTTGACGGGCTACTTCACGTTCTTCATCTTCATGGCGGTGTTCAACGCCTTCAACGCGCGCACCGATTCGAAGAATCTTTTTGACAACATCTCGAAAAATCCGGGCTTCCTGCGTGTCATGGGGCTCATCGTCGTCATCCAGGTTGCCATGACGTACCTCGGCGGCGAGATTCTGCACTGCTATGGTTTGACGCTCACGGAGTGGGCATTTGTGCTCATCATGGCGGTGACGATTGTGCCGATTGATTTGGTTCGCAAGATGATTGTGGGCAAGGCATAACGAAATATTTGCAAGGCGGCGTCGGTGGAAAGCATCGGCGCCGCCGCGCTGTAGGAGGGATATGAATGGGCATGAACATCAGCAAGGGACAGAAAGCCGATTTGACGAAGAACAACGCGGGGCTTCGAAGCGTACTCGTCGGCATGGGCTGGCAGGCGAATTCGAGCATCGATCTTGACACGGCGGCATTTTTGCTCGGTGCGCAGGGCAAGGCGGCGGGCGATGCGGACTTCGTGTTCTACGGCAACGCGCGCCATGTGTCGGGGGCGGTCGAGCACATCGCGGCTCCTTCGGGCGGCGACCGGCAGCAGGTGCGTGTCGACTTCGCCGCCGTGCCCGCCGCCGTCGAGAAGATCGCCCTCACCGCGACGATCTACGACGCGGACGCAAGGAGGCAGAACTTCGGGCAGGTCGCGGGCGCGTACATCCGCCTCCTCGATGCGGCGAGCGGCGCGGAGCTTCTGCGCTACGATCTCGGGCAGAACTTCTCCGTGGAGACGGCGATCGTCGTCGGCGAGCTCTACCGCTACAAGGGCGAGTGGAAGTTCAACGCCGTCGGCGCGGGATTCAGCGGCGGCCTGGAGGCGCTCTGCAAGAACTTCGGCATCGAGGTTGGCGAAGGGCAGGGAGCCGCACCGCAGCCTGCGCCGCCCGCACCGCCGCGCCCTGCCGCGCCGTCGCCTGCGCCCGCTGCACCGCCCGCGCCGCATTCGCCGCTGAACCTCGGCCGCCCCGGAGGCTCGCCTGCACCGCATCAGCCGCTGAACCTTGGCAGGCCGGGCGCGGCGCCCGTACCGTCCGTGCCGCCTGTGCCGCCTGTTGTACCGCAGCCTGCACCGACGGTGCCGAAGAAGGTCGAACTCAAGAAGGGACAGAAGGTCAGCCTCGTCAAGGGTGGCGGCGGACTCGGCGAGATCTCCATCAACCTCAACTGGCACCAGCAGCCGCAGACGAAGAACAGCGGCTTCCTCGCCTCCATCTTCGGCGGCGGGGGAGGCGGCGGCATCGATCTCGACCTCGGCTGCCTCTACGAGCTCAAAAACGGTGAGATCGGCTGCGTGCAGGCGCTCGGCAACGACTTCGGCAGTCTCTCGCACAGCCCCTGGATCGCGCTCGACGGCGACGACCGCACGGGCAGCAATGCCGCCGGCGAGACGCTGCGCGTCAACGGCAAGATGGCATCGAAGATCAAGCGCATCCTCGTCTACACCTTCATCTACGAGGGCGTCGCCAACTGGCAGCAGGCGGACGGCGTCGTCACCGTCAAGTGCCCGGGCAGCCCCGACATCATCGTGCGCATGGACGAATACGGCTCGTCGAAGGTCATGTGCGCCATCGCCATGCTGGAAAACATCAACGACACCTTCAGCGTCGAAAAACTCGTGCATTTCTTCAACGGCCACAAGAGCATGGACAAGGCGTACCATTGGGGCCTGCGCTGGACGGCGGGCAGCAAGGACTGAGCGCGGCGGGAAATTTTCTTTTGCCTCATAAAGGGAAAAGGCGGCGGCAGGGCGAATTACTTTTAGAGATTAAATGATTTGCCGCGGCGCGGAGAAATCAGGAAAATATAGAGAAAACAACCATTTCCGGCCGCAGGAAAAAGGAATCGGGGAGGCAGCAGCATGAGCGTAAATCTGCAAAAGGGACAGAAAGTAAATTTGAAGAAGTCGGACGGGCAGGCGCTCTCGCGCATCCGCGTCGGACTTGGCTGGGATCCCGTCGAGCAGAAGTCGAGCGGTTTTTTCGGCTCTATCTTCGGCGGAGGCGGCACGCCCGACATCGACTGCGATGCGAGCGTGATCGTCTGCCAGGGCGGCCGCCTGGCGGGGAAGGGCGATGTCGTCTACTTCGGCAACCTCAAGCATTCGTCGGGCGCGATCGTCCATACGGGCGACAACCTCACGGGCGACGGCGACGGCGACGACGAACAGATCCTCGTCGACTTGACGGCTGTGCCTGCGGTCTACGACAAGCTCGTCTTCGTCGTCAACATCTATGACTGCAAGTCGAGGAAGCAGGACTTCGGCATGATCGCGAACGCCTTCATCCGTATATGCGACGAGCGGACGGGCGAGGAGTTCTGCCGCTACAACCTCTCGGAGAGCTATGCCGGCATGACGGCGATGATCTTCGGCGAGATTTACCGCCATAACGGCGAGTGGAAGTTCAACGCCATCGGGCAGGGAACGAAGGACATCAGCCTCAATCAAGTGAAGATGCGCTATGAGTGAGGCAGGCCGGCTGCACTTTTGCAAGTCATCATGCCCTTGCGGCTTGATATAGAAGGAAGCGCCAAGGGCGTTTCAGGGCAAAGTTCATATCACAAGGAGGAATTTCATCATGGCAGTTAGTTTGAAAAAGGGTCAGAAAGTCGATTTGACGAAGGGCAATCCGGGACTCTCGAAGCTCCTGATCGGTCTTGGCTGGGATGTCAACAAGTACGACGGCGGCGGTGATTTCGACCTCGATGCCTCGGCGTTCCTTCTCGGGCCGAATGAAAAGGTGACGAGCGATGGGGATTTCGTATTCTACGGCAACCTCAAGCATGCTTCGGGCAGCGTCGAGCATACGGGCGACAATCTGACGGGCGAGGGCGAGGGAGACGACGAGCAGCTCAAGGTCGATCTCTCGAAGGTGCCTGCTTCCATCGACAAGATTGACTTCACGGTCACGATCTACGAGGCCGATGAGCGCAAGCAGAACTTCGGGCAGGTGTCGAACGCTTTCATTCGCGTCGTCAACGAGGCCAACGGCGAGGAGCTCATTCGCTTCGATCTCGGCGAGGACTTTTCCGTTGAGACGGCCGTCGTCGTCGGCAGGCTCTACCGCCAGGGACCCGAGTGGAAGTTCAACGCTATCGGCGCGGGCTACAGCGGCGGTCTCGGCGCGCTCGGCAAGGCTTACGGCGTCAATATTTAAGACTGCATAAGCAGGTTTGGACGGGAGGCCCGGGCTTTTCGCCCCGGGCTTCCTATGATTTTTCCCGGCTCTGTTATGAAAGAGGTGCGATGATGGAATACAGGATCTTATACCCCGAGGCGTTTCCTGTTGTCGAATGCTCTCTGCGCCGCGGCGAGGCCATCAAGGCCGAGTCTGACGCCATGATTGCTATGGATGCGACCATCGATGTCGAGGGCAAGATGGAAGGCGGCGTGCTCGGCGGCCTTGTGCGCAAGGTCTTTACGGGCGAGAGCTTCTTCCTGCAGCGTCTCGTGGCTTCGCGCGGGGACGGCAGGGTTCTGTTCGGGCATCCTTTGCCGGGCGGCATCATGGATATCGAGCTGGACGGCACGTATGGCATGATTGTCCAAAAGGGCGGATTTCTGGCCTCGACGGAAGGCGTTCAAGTCGATTCCAAGGTGCAGGGCCTTATGCAGGGCTTTTTTTCGCAGGAAGGCTTTGTATTGCTGAAGCTTACGGGCCAGGGGCTTGCCTTTTTGAGCAGTTATGGCGTCATTCATGCGATCAATCTTGAGCAGGGACAGGAGATTGTTGTGGACAACGGTCATCTTGTCGCCTGGCCGGATTACATGAATTATACGATCGAGAAAGCGTCGAACGGCTGGATTTCGAGCGTCATGTCGGGCGAGTGCCTTGTCTGCCGCTTCCGCGGTCCCGGTCCCGTCCTGATTCAGACGCGGAACCCGTCGGGCTTCAAGGGCTGGATCCAATCCATGATCACCACGAAATAGGGGGTATTCGTATGGCAGTAAATCTTTCCAAAGGGCAGCGCGTGAGCCTGGACAAGGGCATGAAGATGGCCTTGATCGGCCTCGGCTGGGACGTCAACAAGTATGACGGCGGCGCCGATTTCGATCTCGACGCATCGGCCTTCCTGCTTGGCGCAAATGAGAAGGTGCGCCGGGACGAGGACTTTATCTTTTACGGCAATCTGGACAGTACGGACGGCTCGGTGCATCATACGGGCGACAATCGGACGGGCGAGGGCGAAGGCGACGACGAGGTTCTGATCATCGACTTCTCGAAGGTGCCGCCCGATATCAGCAAGATTGCAATCACTGTCACGATTTATGAGGCGCAGGAGCGCGGGCAGAATTTCGGGCAGGTTTCCAACGCCTATGTGCGCGTCGCACGCATGGCGAATGCACAGGATATGACGGGCGCGGAAGTCCTGCGCTTCGACCTCATGGAAGAGTTTTCGGTGGAGACGGCGCTCGTCGTCTGTGAAATCTACCGTCACGGTGACGAATGGAAGTTCAATGCCGTCGGCGCAGGCTACAGCGGCGGTCTGGCGGCGCTTTGCCGCGCTTATGGCGTAAATGTTTGAGGGATGTTTTTGAGGGGGGCTCTTCAGCCCCCTTTTTTCTGGAAGGGCGTCTGCACCCGGCTGAAGTTGGGAATAAGGATGGAATATGATGAAAACGATCCAGGAATTGATAGACGCAGGAACCGGCGAGAAGATCACTCTCGCTGCCGGTGAGTACAAGGGCCCGCTTCATGTGCGGCGCCCTTGCCGCATCGACGGCTCCGGGGCGACGGTATGGGCGGACAGCGGTCCGGTCGTCGTGCTGGAAGCCGACGGCGTGCAGCTGGAAAACATGCGCATCGAAGTCGTACGCCCCAAGACGGAGGAGGACAACATCGCCTTATCCGTCCAGGGCCGGAACTGCCGCATAGCGCAAGTGGAGCTGCACGGGGCGCATGAGGCGGCGGACGGGAGCGCGGCTCCCTGGCATCTGCCGGAATCCGTCGATTTGGGGCGCTTTGCCGCCGAGAGGGAAAATTCCTTTGTCATCGAGCTGGAGGCGGGCGCCGATGCAGCTGTGGAGAGCTCCATCGGCGGCGCGAAGATCACGCCGCAGCAAGTGAAAAAGGGCAGGAACCGTCTTCTGCTGACGCTGCCGGAGATGCGGCGGGAGACGCTGGTTTACGGCGACATCCTCGTCCGTACGCCTGAGATCCTGCGGCGCATCTGTGTGACGGGCGAGGCGGACGAGAGGGCGGCGCAGCATTTGGAGAGCTTGGCGCTTCCCGAGGCGGCGAATGCCTCGCTGGCGGCAAAGGAAGCGGCTTTCGAGATGCCGGGGCATATCCCGAGCGCGGGAGGCGGGGCGGGATTGGCCGCGTCGCCTCCCGTGCCGCCGGAGCGAAGCGGCGGCGAAAAGCCGCAGGCAGCGGACCGCAGGGAACGTGCCGGGACGGCGGTCACGGCGGTGCGCGGCCAGCGAATGGCACTGGGGAATGCGGACTGCCTGGAATTCGTCTACGAGGATCAGGGCCATGCGGCGGGCGTCGATCTGGACGCTTATGTCTTTTGCCTTTCCGCTGCGGGCAAGGTTCGCGGCGACGAGGATCTGGTTTTCTTCGGCAACCCCGAGGCGGCGGACAAGAGCGTCCGCGTGGAAAAGCCGGGGCAGGAGCCGAGGGCCGTCATCGATATGGCGAAGCTGGCGGCAGGAATCGACCGCCTCGTTCTTTGCTTTTCCATCTATGAGGAGGACAAGTCAGCGCAGGATTTTTCCGCCGTGCGCCAGCCCGCGGTTCGCGTCTTGAACCACGGGGAGGAGAAGTGTCTCTTTCCGCTGGACGGCCTTCGGGCGGAAAAGACCGTGAACGCAGCGGAAATCTATCGTTACAAAGGCGAGTGGAAGCTGAAATTCGTCGGCGCAGGCTATGCGTCCGGTCTGGAGCGTCTCTGCCGCGACTATGGGATCAATGTTGAGTAAGACGGGGGCTGGACGCCGCCCGCAGGGAACGGGGAGTTGCAGTACATGGAAGAAATAAGCCGGGAGACTTTGCAGTATATGGTGGGCGGACTTCTCTACATGCCGGCCTATCAGGGAAATATTGTGCAAAAAATCCGCGGTCGCGAAGTGCAGGCGATGACGTCCGTCTGCTTCTGTCTGGAAGACGCCATCAACGACGGTGCGGTGGAAGAGGCCGAGATCGCGCTGAAGGATACGCTGCATGCGCTGGGGGAGCTTTACCGGGAAGGGGCCGAGGGGAGGCCGCTCCTCTTCGTGCGCGTGCGCACGGCGGATCACCTGGAACACTTCGTGCGCTTTTTGGGCGAGGACAGCGAAGTCCTGACGGGCTATATCCTGCCCAAGGTGAATCTGGGCAATGTCGAGGCCTATATGGAAATCATGCGTCAGGTCAACCGGGACGCCGGGCATAAATACTATATCATGCCCGTGCTGGAAAGCCCCTCGATTGCCGATACGAGGAGCCGCGGCACCGTTTTGGGCGAGCTCAAGGCCATTTTCGACGCGAACAAGGAATACGTGCTGAACATCCGTGTCGGCGGCAACGATTTCAGCAACCTCTACGGCGTGCGCCGCTCCATCCGTCAGCCCATCTATTCCGTCGGCGTCGTGCGCGACATCCTCGTCGATATCCTGAACGTCTTCGCGCGTGACTATGTCGTCTCGGGGCCGGTCTGGAACTATTTCGGCGATGATGCGGCAGGCGAATGGGCCGGAGGACTGGTGAAGGAAATCGAGCTGGACCGCCTCAATGGGTTTATCGGCAAGACCGTTATCCATCCGGCGCAGCTTCCCTTCGTCTATGAGAGCCTCAAGGTATCGCGTGCCGACTACGAGGATGCGAAGACGATCGTGAATTGGGACGACGGGAAGGCCGGCGTGCGGAAAAGCTATGATGGGACGCGCATGAACGAGGTCAAGACCCATGTGAAATGGGCGAAGCGCATCATGGCGCTGGCGGGAATCTACGGCGTGAAGGAAGAGCAGCCGTAAATTCGTTTGAAAAGAGCAAAGGGGAATAGTATGCGGGTATGGTTCAATCAATGGTTCAGCACGGCATACCATTTGATCCGGATGATGAAGGACGGTTCGCCGAGCAGGTTTTCCTTTATCGGTTCGAGCAGGAACAGCGATGCGCTTTACAAGCTGCAGTGCGAGGAATGGTATCAGGAACCGGATATCCCTGACGGTGAGGCCTATGTGGAATTTGCTCTCGACTTCTGTCGGGAGCATCGGATCGACGTGTTCTTTCCGCGGCGCGGCCTGACACTCCTCTCGCATCAGCGCGAACAGTTCAGGGAACAGGGGACGGTTTTGGCGGCGGGCGAGGCTTCCGTCATGGAGATGCTCGACGATAAGGCGGCGACGTATGAATTTTTCCGTGCGAGGGAGCCGGCCCTTGTGCCGGAATACCGCCTGGCCCGCTCCTATGAGGAGTTTCGGGCGGCCTATGAGGAGCTGCGGCGCCTCTGCCGCCGCGTTTGCTACAAACTTGCTGAGGACGAGGGCGCGACGACGTTCCGCGTCATCGACGAAACGCTGCTGGAGCCGGGGGACATCCGCCGCAAGCCGGGCATGAAGGTCACTTGGGAGATGGCTTCCGCCTGCCTGAGCGGCTACGATTTCCAGGTGCCGATGCTGCTCATGCCGTATCTTGAAGGGCAGGAAATCAGCGTGGACTGCCTGCGGACGAAGCAGGGCGACATCATCATTCCGCGCTTCAAGACGGACCATCGCTATTCGGAGATCCGCTATGACGAGGAGCGCATCGCCGAGAGCCGGCGCATCCTCGACGCCTTGGGGCTCGATGTGCCGGTGAACATCCAGTTCCGCAGCGACGGAGAGCGATATTATCTCCTCGAGATCAACCCCCGAATGTCCGGCGGGCTGCAGCTTTCCTGCCTCGCAGCCGGCATCAATGTGCCCGATATCGCCGTCAGCCAGATGATCGGTGTGGAAAAGGCATGGCAATATGCGGACAGGAGCAAGGTCTATCGCGTGGCGAATCTGGAAACGCCGCAGCTTTTGGCATGCTTTTAAGGCTGCCGCCGCAGCAAGATGCGGCGGCAATGATTTTCTGCGCTTTGGCGCGGCAAGGAGAGGTATGGTTTCGACGATGAATTACACGGCAGACGATGTGCTGCGCGTTGCCCGGAGGCAGAACAACAAGAAGCGGCAGTATCTTCTCGTCAATCCTTTGCAGGGAAAGCATGTGCCGGTATCGCCGACGGCGGCGCTTTCCATGATGGCGGCGCTGGGCGCGAAGGTCAGGGAGGCGTTTCCTGCGGCGCGGCTTGTCATCGGCTTCGCCGAGACGGCGACGGCGATCGGCGCCGCCGTGGCGGAGGCGCTTTCGCCGGACTGCGTCTACATCCAGACGACGCGCGAGGCGGCGCCCGGCGTAACGAAGTGGCTCGATTTCCTCGAGGAACACAGCCATGCGCCCGAGCAGCGGCTGGCCGCCGACGGCCTGGCGGCGCGTCTTGCCGCGACGGATACGGTGGTCTTTGTCGACGACGAGTTGTCAACGGGCAGGACGCTCTGCAATATCCTCGCCCAGATGAAGCGGGAGCTGCCCGTCCTGCGCGAGAAGAAGCTCGTGGCGGCATCCCTGCTGAACCGGCTGACGGAGTCGGACACGGCGAGGCTCGAAGCGCAGGGGGCGGAGTGCATTTGCCTCGTAAAGCTTCCGGAGGCGGATTATACGGCGCAGGCGGAACGCTTCGCGGTGCGCGGGGCGGCGGAGTGTACGCAGGCTGCGGGGGAACCGATGTATCGGAGGATGCCGGCAGAACGCTTTGCCACGCCCCGGCAGGGCGTTTTCATCGGCGAGTACGTCGCTTTCTGGGAAGCCGTCGGCAGGAACATGGCCGTTCAGCTCGGGGAAGACGCGGCGGGCGACGTCCTCGTGCTGGGGACGGAGGAGTGCATGATGCCGGGCCTCCTGGTCGGGAGAGCGCTTGAGCGCAGCGGCGCCCGAAGCGTGCATTTTCATGCTACGACGCGCAGCCCCATAGGCATTGCGGCGGCAGAGGGCTATCCCGTGCGCTCGGGCTGGCGCATACGAAGCCTCTACGGCGACGACCGCGAGAACTATATCTATAATTTGCGCCGCTATGATGCGGTGCTCATCGTTTCGGATACGCTCTGTCCCGAAAGGGAAGCGCTCCGAAGCCTGCTGCACGCCCTGGAAGAGAACGGCTGCAGGCGTGTATTCTATCTTGGCGGAAAGGAGGCGGCAGATGTTTAGCACCTATCGGGCAGAGGATGTAGAAATCCTTTTGAAGGATATCACGGGGCAGGTGGAGCCGCAGCCGACTGCGGAACGGGAGCGCCTGATCCAGTCGGGGCGGCACTATTCCGAGATGCTGCCTCTCGAGTACGAGCCTTCGGAAAAGTACCTGAAAGCCTATTTCGATGCGCTGCAGCGCTATGCCGCCATCACGGCGGAGGCCGTTGCCGCACTCGGGGAGAAGATCTACAAAGAAAAGGGCGTACAGGCCGTATTGGTATCACTGGCTCGCGCGGGAACGCCCATCGGCATCCTGCTCAAGCATTACCTGAAGAAACGGTATCAATGCGATGCGGCGCATTATACCATTTCCATCATTCGCGGCAAGGGCATCGACAAGAAGGCCGTGGAGCATATCCTCGGACGCCATGCGCCGGCGTCGCTTCAGTTCGTCGACGGCTGGACGGGCAAAGGCGCGATCCAGCGCGAGCTTGACAAGGCGCTGGAGGATTTCCCCGGGGTGAGCCCGGGGCTTGCCGTGCTCTCCGACCCGGCCTATGTGGCGGAAAAATGCGGCACGCACGAGGATTTCCTCATCGCGAGTTCCTGCCTCAATTCGACGGTATCGGGCCTTCTGAGTCGCACCTTTCTGCGCACGGACATCATCGGCCCGGACGATTTCCACGGGGCGGCGTTCTACAAGGAGCTGATGGCGCAGGATCTGACGTACGATTTCATCGGGGCGGTGGAGGAACAATTTCCGGCAGAAGTCTCGCTTTTTGCCTGTGATACCAAACGAGAGAAAAATTCGGGTCTCTGCGAGGTGCATCGCATTGCTGAAACTTTTGGTATCACGGATATCAATCTCGTAAAGCCCGGCATCGGCGAAGCGACGCGCGTCCTCCTGCGCCGTCTGCCTTGGAAACTCCTCGTGCACAGCAAAACGGATGAGAAGCGGCTGGGCCATCTCTACCAGTTGGCGCAGGAGAAGGGCGTGGAGGTCGTGGAATATCCGCTGGAAAATTATCTCGCCTGCGGCATCATCCGCTCTCTGGCCGATAATTGAGGAAGGTGTATATGAAGGATATCGTATTTGCTTCCGATCTCGACAATACGCTGCTCCATTCGCTGCGCCGCAGGCGCGAAGGCGATATTTGCGTAGAACGCAACAAAGGCAGAGAACAGGGCTTTATGACGCCCGGGACGATACGGCTGCTGGAAGAAGCGGGGAAAACGCTGACGCTCATTCCCGTAACGACACGCTCCATCGAGCAGTATCGGCGCATCGAATGGCCGCACGGCACAGAGCCTGAATACGCCGTGACGACGAATGGAGCCGTGCTCCTCCGCCGGGGGAGGATCGACGAAGCATGGCGCAGAAACCAGGAGGCGCGCATCGCTCCCTGCCGGAAGGAACTGTTGGCGCAGTATGAAAAGCAGTCGAAAAAAGAAGCGTACATCCGCTGCCGCCTCGTGGACGAATCCTATCTCTTCGCCTATTGCGCCGACGGCGTATCCGTGGAAGAGACGGCGGAGAAATGCCGGCGGGAAACACTTCTCACCGTGCAGCACTCCGGCAGGAAGATCTACTTCTTCCCGCCGGGGCTCGATAAGGGGCTGGCAGTCAAGATGCTGCGCGAGCGCTTCCCCGGGAAGAAAATCTGTGCCGCCGGCGACAGCTGCATCGACGTGCCCCTGCTTCGGGAAGCCGATCTGGCCTTTGCCCACAGGGAGCTGGAAAGCGCGGCTTTGGGTGAAGCGGCGCATATAAGGCGCCAGGAAGGCGAAGGAAATTTCGCGGAATGGCTGCTGGAACAGCTGCTTCTGCCGATGCTCTGAGGCGCAGGATCTCGACAAATACGACTCGATCTTTTTTCTTGTCTTGTACGGAACGGAAGCGTATAATGAGAATCAAGCTAAATGTATTATGAAACAAAGGGGGGAATTTTATGGAGGTTAATGCAAACTTGGCCCAGGATGTGTTCAAGGATGCGGGGGAGAGCGTCATTTTCGTCATGCTCTCATTGAAGCGCGAGGATATTGAGAAGGAGCGGGAGATCATCGCCGACATGGCAGATCGGATGGAGGCGATTCAGCGCTCGATGAACATCCGCGTCGCACCGGAGACCGTGAGGATCTCGTTTGGCTTCAGCAACCGTGCGTGGGACTATCTCTTTCCAACGGCAAAGAAGCCGAGGGAACTCGAGGATTTCAAGGGAGTGAACGGCGCACACCACACCGCGCCTGCGACGCCTGCCGATCTCTTTTTCCATGTGCGTGCGGGCCAGGCGGCAACGAGCTATCTCGTCGTCGATCAGCTCATGGGATTCCTTCGTCCCATCGTGGACGTGGTAGATGAGACACACGGCTTTCACTATCTTGAGGGCCGTGCAATCATTGACTTCATCGACGGAACGGAGAATCCCGTCGGTGAGGAGGCAAAGGAGTGGGCGATCATCGGTGCCGAGGATCCGGAGTTCATCAACGGTTCCTATGCTTTTGCACAGAAATACGTTCACGACCTCGACGCCTGGAGGGCACTCCCGACCGAGGTGCAGGAGAAGTATGTCGGCCGAAGGAAATACAGCGATCTCGAGCTCTCCGACGAAGAGAAGGATCCGCGGGCGCACAACATCATCTCGCAGGACAACCGCGACGGCGAGGAGCACAAGATCGTGCGCATGAACGTCGTCTTCGCGAATCCCGGCGAGGGGGTGCGCGGCACCTACTTCATTGGCTATGCACGCCATTGGGATGTGACACGTCAGATGGTCACCAATATGTTCACGCAGGATGATCGTCTGCTCGAGTATTCGACCGCCGAGAAGGGACAGCTCTTCTTCATCCCGTCGAAGGAACTCCTGGGACGCATCGCCGAGGGGGAATTGTTTTAGGGGATCGTTGGATATAGCCGTATTTCCATATACACTGGGAAATATGGCTATAAGCCAAGAGATTTTATGCTGATCGTATCAGCTCTTGATGTACCATTGATTTTTTGAGGAAAGTGAGTAACGTATGGCTAAATTGTTGGAAAAAGCAGAAGCTGAAGCGGAGCATTTGGAAGAGGAAGTTGTGCAGATGGGCAAAAAGGCTGCACAAAACAAGATACGCATCGTCGGGGTGATTGCCTCCGGCCTGTCCATTTGTATGTATGTCTCCTATATTCCGCAGATCATTGGGAATCTGTCCGGACATCAGGGCGACTGGATTCAGCCGTCCGTCGCATTCATCAACTGCACGATGTGGGTTGGATACGGGTTTTTCAAAAAGCAGCGCGATTGGCCGCTCGTTCTCGCAAATCTCCCGGGCATCGTATTCGGTCTGACGGCTGCGATTACCGCCCGTCTCTAAATGTGCAAACGCAGCAGCCGATATAGATGATGTGAATTTCCGTGAAGAAGCAGCCCGCCCGTATGGACGGGCTGCTTTCTATGTATGTCGATGGCATTGTCCGCTGCCCGGGCGCTTTTTGCGCCCGCAAGTTTGCGATTGACAGGGGAGGCAGGAGATGGTATACTATCTTTTGTTGCGGAGCTCGCTTTGAGCGTGACGCTGTAATTTCATATTGCCTGCGATTTTTCGCAAAGGATTCAAGCATTGGAGAGTTGTCCGAGTGGTTGAAGGAGCACGCCTGGAAAGCGTGTATACGGGGAAACCTGTATCGAGAGTTCGAATCTCTCACTCTCCGCCAGTTTGCTGCCTGCGCGTCGTCCCTGAGGGGGCGGCGCTTTTTGTTATGCGGGATGATGCGCCGTGCAGGTGGTTTTCCTCCTTGGCAAGTCGAAAAATCTGCACCGATCGGGCGGACTTCATTTGATCAACGCTTCCTATGATCAGCGCTGCCTAAAATATATAAAAATACTCATACTGGCTGAAACGTATAATTTTTTGAAGCGCATAAACCCCTGGAAAAGCCATATTTGTGGGAAAAACCGCGCAAGTGTTTCATGGGACTATCATCGGAAAAATGACGAGCGCAGTTATTTTCGCGCCGCTTCCATAGATGAGAGCTATTTTCTCATATTGTAAATATAAGAAAAAACCAAAGAAAAAGAGGATTATGGAGGGGGGACATAGAATAACCATAGAGCAGAAGTACTAGTTACGTTTTGGGCAAGTGCAGCACATTCATTTGCCCGAGAAGAAAGGAAGTGTCCGTAATGAGCTTATCGAGGAAGCTGCTGCTTTTCCTCTTGAGCCTTCCGGTGTGTCTTTGTCTGACAGGCTGTGGCTTGGCGGGCGTCGGAGGCTCAGGCAAGGTGATCTATGCGAACCACAACGACGCGGACGCCTTTGCCATGCAGCTGCGCGAGGCATTCGCGGCGAAGGCGAAGGACGCGGGGCTCGACGTGGAGTTCCGCGATGCCAAGGGCGACGCCAACTTGCAGATCGACCAGATGAATGAGGCGATTGACTCCCATGCAAGCGCCATCGTGCTCCTCGCGATGGATGGGACGAGCATTGTGCCTTCGGTGGAAAAGGCGAGGGAGGCAGGCATTCCGGTCGTCATCATGAACCGCAGTGTGAACGATCCCAAGGTGGTCGGCTCGATGTCGAACGATCTTGAGGCCGGCCGGATGCAGGGCGAGTTCATGGCAAAAAACCTGCCGCCCAACGCCAAGGTCGTCTACCTCGAAGGAGAGGCGTCCCTGGAGGGTGCCGTCAAGCGCTGGGAAGGCTTCAAGGAAACGTGCCTTGCGAAGCGCCCCGACATCCAGCTGCTGGCTATGGTGGACGGCAGTTGGAGCAAGGCGGAAGGCATGAAGGCCATGACGCTTTGGCTGAGCTTCTATCCGGAAATCAACGGCGTTATTGCGGGCAACGATGAGATGGCGCTCGGTGCGATCCAGGCGCTGAAGGCGGCGAACCGGCTCGAGGGATGCCTCGTTTCCGGCGTTGACGCGACGCCCTCGGGACTGGCCGCCGTCCGCTCCGGAGAGCTTTCGCAGACGATCCAGCAGGATGCCGAGGGGCAGGCGGCAGGAGCCGTCTCGCTGGTCAAGGCCTTCCTCGACGGAAAAGCCCCGACGGAAAGCCTGGATATCCCGTTCACCTCCATTACGCAAGACAATATTGCGCAGTTTTCGAAGTAGGGGGTGGATGAATCATGTTGAGTAAGGGGAATTTCACTTTGGGCAGCGATATTTTGAAGGATTACAGCGTCAAGACGAAGGTGGCGATACTTTCCGTCTTCCTGATCTGCATCATCCTTCTCGTTGCAGCGGTAGGCATCTATTCGAGCCATTCGGCGAAGCAGGCGCTCGATGATATGTACCATCACAATCTGATGACGACGCAGTATCTGAACGATGCAAACAATCGTCTGCGCAGCATCAATGTCAATGTTTCCTATATCGTGCAGCAGAATTTCACGCAGGAGAACCGCCAGATTCTGCTCGATGACATCGCGGGCAACCTTGCGGGCATCCGCCATGACATCGAGGAGCTCAAGAAGCTCGATCAGAGCCAGCGCGCCAAGGAGGCCATCACCGCGCTAGAAGGGGATCTCGACACGGCGGACAGCGCCGTGAAAGCGGTAAGTTCCCTGGGGGTGACCCCGGAGGACAAGGCGGCGGCTTACGACAAGCTTTCCTCCATCACGGCGATCGGCGCCAATATGCAGGTTCTGACGCCGGACAATGTGTTCCAGGGCAAGCTGCTTTTTGAGACGAATAATATCCAGTACGCGCGCACCTTGAAGATTTTTGCGGCGATCATTTTCGTGAGCCTGATTCTCGGCATCCTTATGTCGCGCATCATTGCGAACAACATCTCCGCGCCGCTCAACACTTCGATCGAGCACCTCAACGCCGTGGCGGCAGGGGATCTTTCCCGCGCCATTCCGGATTCCCTCTCGCACCGCGAGGATGAGATCGGCGTTGTCGTCAAAGCCCTGATGAAGATGCAGGGATTCATGAAGCAGGTGCATGAGGAAGCGGAGAGGACGAATGTTGTTGTCGGCGAGCTTGAGGGCATGATCGAGGCCATGAACAACGAGACGCAGGATATGTCCGCAGTGACGGAAGAGATGTCGGCGGGCATGGAGGAGACGGCGGCTTCGACGGCAAGCATGCAGCAGGTCAGCAACCATTTGAGCGAGGAGATCCGCGGCACGGTCGGCGTGATGAAGAAGAGCGAGGCGTACACGCAGGAAATCAGCACGCGTGCGACGGAGCTCAAGATAAAGATGGAGCAGGCGCAGGAGGCTTCCCAGCGCGTCTACGAGTCGTCCAAGGGGTCGGTGGAAGCGGCCATCGAATCGGCGAAGGTCGTCGAGCAGATCTCGCAGCTCACGCAGGCGATTACGGATATCGCCGAGCAGACGAACCTCCTCGCGCTGAATGCGAGCATCGAGGCGGCGCGTGCCGGCGATCAGGGCCGCGGCTTCTCCGTCGTTGCGGGCGAGGTCGCAAAGCTTGCCGAGCAGTCGCAGGGGACGGCGGAAAAGATCAAGAGCCTCACGGGGGAAGTGACAAGCGCCATGCAGGCGCTGTCCAAGAGTGCGTTCGATCTCTTGGCACTTCTCGATGGGGATGTGCGCAAGGATTATGCGCAGATGGACGATACGGCTGTCCGGTACAAGGAGGATGCGGAATACTTCCTGAAAGCGGCGAAGGAAAGCACCAAGACTTCGGAGGTGCTTCTGCAGTCGGTGGAGAACATGAACCACTCGATGGAGGAAATCGGCCGGGCGACGCACGAAAGCGCCGACGGCAACACGCGCATCGCCGAGAATATCGTCGGCATGGCGGAGAAGTACGCCGACATTCTCGACAAGGTGCAGAGCTTCAAGGAAGGCACGGAGCGACTGAAAAATCTCGTGGCGGCATTTTCGGGCTGAGGCTGATTTTTCGCCGGCTCGGATCACGCCGAAAATAAGACGGGAATCGGGAGCGGCACAGCAGCGCCGCTCCCGGTTTTTTGCGCGGCAGACGACATTTTGCCGGGTGGGCCGCCGTCTGCCCGAGACGAACGCACGGAGGATGGAAAACTTTTCCCGTGCTATTGACAATGCCTATGGGGAATGATATTCTGGCAGTCGGAAGCCCGGAGATATGAAAACCGTATAGAATGGGATCAGGTGTCGCAAGACTTAATAGGGAAGCCGGAGGAGCCGGCGCGGTCCCGCCACTGTAACAGCGAGCGAATCCGCAAGATGCCACTGGGGAAGCCCGGGAAGGTGCGGAGGAGCGATGAACTGGAGCCAGGAGAACTGCCTGATTGACGATTGCCGTTTGACCTGCGAGCGATGGGGAGGGAATCTGGCTTTATCGGCCGGCTGCTTCCGCCTTGGGGCGGAAGGACAGTGCGGCGCATCTTTTTGCGTCCTGATGAAGCGGTGATTTTGAGCAGCGCCCTTTCCTGGCGGGAGGGGCGCTGCTTTTGGTTTGCGCCTGTGCCCTGCGGCGCCGTCGGACGGGCTCTTTTCGCCGCCTTTGCGGCGATGCGCAGGGCTTTTTTTGCGGCCGCTCTTTACAGGCGCGGCCTGATGGAAGGCGCCGGGCTTTTGTAATTCTTATGGCGACGAATCTGTAGCCGGCAGGGAGGCTAGGGCAAGATGGGGCGTCCTTTTCCGAGCATTTCAAGCTGATTTCGGACGAATCCGTTTCAGCGGGTCTGTTTTGAAAGAAAGGAGTCTTTTTCATGTTACTTCTCTATCGTCTGCACCGCTGGATCAGTGCGATCTGTGCAGTGTTTTTCCTCCTGCTTTGCCTCACGGGGCTACCTCTTCTCTTCAAGGAGGAGATCACGCAGTGGAACCGCGTCGAGCCTCTGCCCCATGCGGGAGACTCCTCCTACCATGTGCTCTGGCAGGGAACTTCTGCCGGACTCGACAAGGTCCTGGAAGAGAACCCCGACAAGAAGGTGCAGGCCATTTCCGCCATGCCCGAGCATGGGCTTCTGCTCTACCGCATCGCTGACAAGGGCAGTCACGGGCGCACGGGGCGCATGAGCATGGGTGGCACGCAGATCGCCTATTCGCCCATGACGGAACAGGCCGTTCCGTGGCGCAGCGGCGCAGTGAAGTCGCCTGCCGTCGCGAGCCTCATGCACACGCTGCACATCCTGCACCTGCGGCTCGCCATGGGGCAGGGCGGTATGATCTTCCTCGGCATTATGTGTTTCCTCAGCTTCCTCTCCATTCTCGGCGGCCTGCTGCTCTATCCGACCTTCATGCGCCGCCGCCTTTTCGGCGGCACGCGCGGCGGCGTCTCGGCGGGCAGCTCCTTCGACTGGCACAACTTCCTCGGCGTCGTCACGGCGGTCTGGGCGGGGCTTCTGACCTTGAGCGGCGTTGCCATCGTCATCTTCTCCGTGGGCTACGGCGCTTACCTCGCGGATGTCGACGCCCACGCGCCGCAGGGGGATGCTGCGAGCGTCCGCTACGAGGATATGCTCGCCTATGCGAAAGAAGCCTTCCCCGAGCAGGATGTCCTGAGCATGGAGGCCGCGACGGGCAAACTCCCTGCGACCCTCTACCTGACGGATGCGGCGCACCCCGCGATGTTCATGGGGCAGAAGGTGCTCTTTTCCCGTACGGCAGACGGCGAGCTCCTGCACTTCACTGAGCCGCTGCCGCGCTACTTGGCCGTCTGCGCCTCGCTGCTCGACCTCCACATCCATAACCATTCGACGATTCTCCTGAAAATCATCTGGGCGCTGCTCGACATCGTGACGATCGTCGTCATCGTCACGGGGTTCCTCGGCTGGTGGCAGCGCACGCACAGGCAGAAGGAGCGCCGGCCCGTCTTTGCGGACGACAGGGGACGTTCGCTGCTGGCTTCCGTCTGGAAGCTGCCGGCGCTCCTCGCAGCGCTCTCCCTCATCGGCATGACGGCGCCGCTCTCGGATACCTTCCTCGGCAATACGGGCGGCACGCTTGCCTGGCTCCTAGTCCTCGCCGTAAGCGCCGTCGCCTGGCTCTTCGCCAAGCGGCCGTAAGTTGCACGCACAAACGGCTGCTTCATTGTGCGCCGCCTAGGAAAATTCTTGTTTTCAAAGCGGCTTTTTTGCAGTATACTGTAAAGTACAGTTGGCAGCGGAGGGATTCCGCTCTTGCGATTTACGGAAAGGGAAGGGATTCTTATGCGCTCTTATCGTCTGCGCAGGGTGTTTCTTGCGCTGGGTCTTGCCATGCTTTTGGCGGCGGGGACGGCTTCGGCTGCGCCGATCCTCTCCGAGAATTCGCATGGGCGCGATGTGCTGAAGCTGCAGCAGGAACTGCAGCGCGCGGGGTATCTTGACGACAAGCCGGACGGGATTTTCGGCAGCCGCACGAAGAATGCTGTGATAGCGTTCCAGCGCGCGAAGAGCCTCAAGGAGACGGGCGTTGTGGATCGCGAGACTTGGGCGCGTCTGCAGAAGGAGCCGGCGGACGCCGGACGAATCGCGCTGCCGGTCGGTGCGGGCGGCGTGAAGATCCAACCGCCGCAGACGGCGGACAGGAAGCCTGACCTGAAGCCGCATGTGAACAAGGCGCCGGAGAGCAAGCCGTTCCTCAAGCGTGCGAACGTGAACAAGGTCATCGCGACGGCACGGAAGTATATCGGTACGCCGTACAAGTTCGGCGGCACGACGCCGAAGGCGTTCGACTGCTCCGGTTATCTGCAGTACGTGTTCGAGCAGAACGGCATGACGATTCCGCGCACGGCGGACGAGCAGTTCAAGCTCGGCAAGAATGCGCGTGTAACGGATCTGGAGCCCGGGGATCTCGTGTTCTTCGAGACGTACGAGAAAGGCGCTTCGCACTGCGGCATTTACCTCGGCGGCGACAAGTTCATCCATGCGTCGACGAGCAAGGGCGTGCGCATAGACGAGTTGTCGAATGATTATTGGAAAACGCATTATTACGGCGGCAAGCATATCATCGAGTAAACGTCCGGTCTTATAAGCATATAAAGAAGGAAGCCCGTTCCGCAGATGCGCTGCGAAACGGGCTTCCTTTTTGTTTTACCATGAAGCCACAAGAGGTCAAGCTGAAGGTGCAGACCGCTTGGCTAGGCTTCTGTAAGGGCGGCGCACTTTTGTCCACAAAGTGGCCGTTTGTGCGTGTAGTTCTTGGTTATTGTGTCTTTTGCGGGCTGGCGTCGGGGACGGGCGCGGGGCCTACAGGGCCTGTGCTGCCCCGGGCGTCTGTGTCCGCATTGATGCCGGGGGAGACTGCACCGCCGCCCGAGGAGCTGCCCGACGATCCTGTGCCGCCGGAAGAAGAGCTGCTGTCGCTGCTGCCGCTTTGGGAAGAAGAGCGCCTGCCGGATGATGAATCGCTGTCCGCCGCAGCGGGCGTCTCGCGCCCCTGGGACTTTTTCGTGCTGCCGGGTCGATTGGAGTCGGAGCTTTCGCGTTTCGGCGCACGTCCGATGGAGTAGTCGCCTTCGGGAACCTCCGTCGCCCCCGCAGGGATGGAGCGCTCATACTCGTGGCTGGCGCGTTCCATGTTGGCGCGCATGGTGGAATCCAGGTCGATGTCGAGTGTGCTGGCCACGGTCTGGCGCAGTTTCAGGACATCGGGAATCCAGTAGCTGATGCCCGAGATGTAGAGCGGGCGGCCAGGCACCATATCCGTCTTGAGACCGTTCTTCTGCGCTTCCTTCAGCGTGCCCGCGAATTCGAGGAGCTGGCGGAAGGAGAGGTCGGTCTCGACGGAGCCCATGACCTCGCGGATGATGCTTGGCAGATGGGCGATGATGGACGGCGATGCGACCTTGTCCATCACGGCTTTCATGAATTTCTGCTGGCGGCCGATGCGCCCGATGTCGCCTTCCTCGTCGCGGTAGCGCACATAGGTGACGGCCGTTTTGCCGTCCATGTGCTGCATTCCCGGCTGCAGGTCGATGACGAGGCCGCCGTCGTCGTCCCAGGGATCTTCGTAGAACATGCGCTTTTCCACGTCGATGTCGACGCCGCCGATGGCATCGATGATGCGCTGGAAGGAATGCGTGTTGATGATGACGTAGTGGTCGACGCGCACGCCGATGAAATCCTCTACGGTGTCCTCGGTGAGTTTGTGGCCGCCGTAGGCATAGGCCGCATTGATCTTGTCATAGCCGTGTCCCTTGATCTTGACGCGTGTGTCGCGCGGCAGAGAGAGGAGGGCGGCCTGGTTCTTCTTGGGGTCGATGGTCGCGATCATCAGTGTGTCGGAGCGGCCGACATCGTCCGCGCGCTGGTCGACGCCCATGATCATGATGGTTGCCTTGTCCTTGGCTGTCAGGAGATGCTCCTCCTCGGGCGTCAGCTCTTTCTTGTCCAAAAGGCTTGTGGAAGCGAAGAGCGCGCCTGCACAAGCGGCGAGTACGAACACGAGGAAGATGACGAGGTAGAGCCAGATGCGCCGGGTCTTTTTCGGCGGCGGGGTGGGCGTCGAAGTGTTCTGCAAGATCATACCTTCTTTTCAAAGCATTTTGAGAGAGCCGCCTTCGTCTGAAGGACAAGCCTTTGCGGAAGTCGGGCGGAAAGCGGCAAATGCCGCACCCATTTCTTATCATTATAAGAGGTCTTGTTTCTTTGCGCAATTATTATTTTTGCCGTTCGCCCTGTATTAGCGATATTTTACAATGAAAGCCCAAGAAGTCAAGCCCGGAGGGCGCAGACTGATTGGCTGCTTTCATGTAAGGCGGGTGGACATATGTACAGCATGGTGCTGTGATGATGTTATTGGCGGAAACGGATACAAAAGGAACCATGTTGGTTTGTGCGGCGGCTGAACATATGTCCGGCAAGTTTACAATGAAAGCCCAAGAAGTCAAGCCCGGAGGGCGCAGACTGATTGGCTGCTTTCATGTAAGGGCGGGTGGACATATGTACAGCACGGTGCTGTGATGATGTTATTGGCGGAAACGGATACAAAAGGGACCATGTTGGTTTGTGCGGCGGCTGAACATATGTCCGGCAAGTTTACAATGAAAGCCCAAGAGGCCAAGCCGAAGGCGCAGGCCGATTGGCTGCTTTCATGTAAGGGCGGCGCACAATGTCCGCAAAGCGGACGTTTGTGCGTGTAGTTTACAATGAAGCCCAAGAAGTCAAGCCGAAGGCGCAGACTGAACGGCGGGGGAAGCGTTGTTTTTTGAATTTTTTGGCTTTTGCGTTATTTCCTGAATAAATGCACCACTTTGCTATTGTAAAATAACGCCATATATATTATCATAATAGAGTAACAATTCCCGCGTGCTATTCGGGGATAGCCGCAGGGAATGGAACGGGAGCTTCACGCCGTTCTCGTACAAAAGATGGAGGTGTTAGTAAATGAGTACGGAAGAAGCAAAAAGCCAAAGCGACAAGATTCATGAGGCTGAGTTGGCGTTTGACCGAAAACGACGTACCTTCGGCATGATTTGCGGACCGATCTGCGCCATCCTCGTCATCATGACGCCAATCGCGAATCTCCCGTGGGAAGCGCACAAGCTGCTCGCCATCATGACGCTGATCGCGCTGTGGTGGATCACGGAGCCGATTCCGATTCCGGTGACGTCGCTTTTGGGACCGACGCTGGCAGTTATTTTTGGTGTTACAACGGCGAAGACCGCGTATGAGGCGTTCGCCAATCCCATGATCTTCCTCTTCATGGGCGGCTTCATCATCGCCAAGGGCATGATGATGCACGGACTGGATCGAAAATTTGCCTTTGCGCTCCTATCGATGTCCTGGGTCGGCTCGAATCCAAGACGAATCTTCCTCGCGGTCGGCCTTGCCTGTGCGCTCTGCTCCGGCTGGGTCAGCAACACAGCGACGGCCGCCATGATGTTCCCGATTGCGCTCGGTCTTTTGGAGGCAATCAAGGAAATGTTTGCCGCGAACGGCAAGAAGATTGAACTGCACGAGTACAAGTACGCTACGGGTCTCATGCTCATGACGGCGTATTCGTGCTCCATCGGCGGCGTCCTGACCCCGATCGGCACGCCCCCGAACATCATCATGCTCGGCTTTCTTGACCAGATGGCGAATATCCACATCTCCTTCTTTGAATGGATGATCTGGGGCTCCGTCGCCATGGTCGTTTACTTCATTATTACGTATCTGCTCCTCGTCAACATGTTCCCGGCCGACGTCAAGCGCATCGACGGCGCCGAGGCTTTCATCGCCGAGAAGCGCCGCGCACTCGGCGGCTGGACGCGCGCCCAGAAGAACACGCTCGTGGGCTTCTGTGTCGCCGTCGTGCTCTGGGTCACGCCGGGCATCTTGAACATCATCTTAGGACCCGATTCGCCGATCCTTAAAATGTACGGCAAGCTGTTCCCGGAGGCCATTGCGGCCATGGCGGGTGCGCTTCTGCTCTTCTTCCTCCCCGTGAATTGGAAGGAGCGCGAGTTCACGCTGAACTGGAAGGACGCTGCCGCCGGCGTCGAGTGGGGCACGCTGATTCTCTTCGGCGGCGGTCTCGCGATGGGCGGCATGATGTACAAGACGGGTCTTTCGACTTGGGTCGGCGACTGCATCGTCGGTTGGATGGGCGGTGAGCCGTCGCTCTTCATGATGGTTGCGATCTTCTCCGTCATGGCGCTGCTTCTTTCGGAGCTGTCGTCCCATACGGCGGCGACGAACATGATCGGTCCTTTGGGCGTTACGGCGGCTATGGCAGCCGGCTTCAGCCCGATTCCGGTCGCAGTTGGCATCGCGCTTTCCTCGTCGCTCGGCTTCATGTTGCCGGTGTCGACGCCGCCAAACGCCATCGTCTATGCGTCCGGCTATGTGCCGATCACGAAGATGATCAAGACGGGCGTCTACATCGACTTTATCGGTATTTTCTGCGTTACGATACCGATCGTGCTGTATCTCGTCGAATTCGTCGTCGGAGCACGCTGAGCAAGAAAAAAGAGGGGCTCTCCTGCGGGAGGGCTCCTTGCTTTTTGGGACGCGCCGCAGCGCGTCTTTCGTGCGTCCCGCTGCCGCGCGGCCGGACGTGGGAGAGGGGGCAGACCCGGAAGAAGGAGGAAGCTATGGCAAAGGAGATCGAGCGGAAGTTTCTTGTAAGGCAGGAAATTTGGCAGCCGCAGGACGAGGGGACGGAGATCGCACAGGGCTACCTCGCGGCGACGAAGGAACGCGTCGTGCGCGTGCGCCTTGCCGCAGGACGCGGCTGGCTGACGGTGAAGGGGCCGACGCAGGGCATTGAGCGCCTTGAATGTGAGTATGAGGTGCCGGTCGAGGATGCGCGCGCCATGCTCGCGCTTTGCGAGCGTCCTTTGATCGAGAAGCGGCGCTATCGGGAGCGGCATGGGGAACATACTTGGGAAATTGACTGCTTCACGGGCGAGAACGAGGGGCTTGTCGTGGCCGAGGTGGAGCTTTCCCGCGCCGACGAGGCTTTTGTGCGGCCTCTCTGGCTTGGCGCAGAGGTGTCGGCGGACAGCCGCTACCAAAACGCAAGTCTCATCCGCCTGCCGTTTTCCCGATGGAAAGAGGAGAGATGAGGGCGTGCCGCCGCGCGTCCGGCGCGTTTCGGGCATGGCTGCCGACGTCGTTCCGGTCGGGAATTTTTTCGAGCTGCTTGTGATTTCGGGCTTGACCTCGTGGAATTTCGTGGTAGACTGAGATTTAGTTTCATGGAATCAGAAGGAGATGTCATTATTATGAAAGCAGAGTATCTGCGGGGGATTTTTTATGCCCTTGTCTTTGCTGTTCCCGCCTATGTTCTCGGCAAGTTCTTTCCGATTATCGGCGGCCCGGTTTTTGGAATCCTGCTCGGCATGCTTTTTGCGCGCTTGGGAAGGCCGAAGAACTTCGAGCCCGGTATCAGCTTCACGGGCAAGAAGATCTTGCAGTATGCCATCATTTTGCTCGGTTTCGAGATGAACCTCTACCATGTTCTTTCCGTCGGCTCGCAGTCGCTGGCGGTCATGGCCTCGACGCTTGCGACGGCCTTCCTCGTGGCCTGGGGCGCGGGCCGGCTGCTCGGCGTCGAGGGCGATGCGCGGACGTTGATCGGCGCGGGCACGGCGATCTGCGGCGGTTCGGCCATCGCAGCAGTCGCGCCCGTCATCGGGGCGAAGGACAAGGATATCGTCTTTTCCATTTCGACGATCTTCCTCTTCAATGTCCTGGCGGTGTTCATCTTTCCCTTCCTCGGGCATTTTATGGGCATGAGCGATCTCGGCTTCGGCATGTGGGCCGGCACGGCCATCAACGATACGTCGTCCGTCGTGGCGGCCGGCTATTCTTACAGCCACGAGGCAGGCAGCTATGCGACCATCGTCAAGCTGACGCGCGCTCTCTGCATCGTGCCGGTCTGCCTTGCCTTTGCGCTCTTTGCAGCGAGGGACAGCAAGGAGCAAGGCAAGGGGTTCAGCCTGAGGCGTGTCTTCCCCATGTTCATCCTCTGGTTCGTCGTCGCCTCCATCGTCAACACGACGGGCGTCCTGCCCGAAGCGCTTTCGCATTTCCTTGGTGAGGCGGGCAAGTTCGCCATTGTGCTGGCGATGAGCGCGATCGGTCTCAATACGGATTTCGGCGCGCTGCTCAAAAATGGCGTCCGGCCGATCACGCTCGGGCTTTTCTGCTGGATTGCAGTCGCTGTTGTCTCGCTCATCGTGCAGCGTTTCATCGGCATCATCTGAAATGGGCCATACGCCTTGAAAACGACGCTGCAAAGCGGTTTTCAAGGCGTATTTTGTGTCTCCGGCGTTTGACAAAGCTTGCAATCTTGCTTATACTTTCAGTAAGGTCGGTGGGCATGTACGGCAATTTTGTGCCCACGAAGATTATCCACATTGTCCACAAACCTGCGCTTGTCTTTTCCACAGGGGATGGAACAGCGAATTTTTCTTCTCCGGGAGGCGGCTTTTCCACAGCTTTTGGACATAAAGTGGATAAAAATGTGGATAAGTCTCTTGCTGAGGCAAAAAGCGGGGGACGGGGAGGCGATGGGATGGTATCCGAATGGGAAATACTGCTGCGCCTGACGCTTTCCTGTGTCCTGGGCGGCATCATCGGCTACGAGCGGCAGTCGCGGCGCAAGTCGGCAGGGCTTAGGACGAATATGCTCGTCTGCCTGGGTTCCTGCCTCGTCATGCTGATTTCGGAGGCGATTTACCAAGGGGTCGAGGGGCGGACGAATGCCGATCCGGCACGCCTTGCGGCGCAGGTCGTTTCCGGCATCGGCTTTTTGGGCGCAGGCGCCATCATGAAGGAAGGGCTGACGGTCACGGGACTGACGACGGCGGCCTGCCTCTGGGTCGTCGCAGGCGTCGGACTCGCCGTGGGCGGCGGCTACTATACGGCGGCGCTTCTCGCGACGGGGCTTGTCTTTGTGACGCTCGGTGCGCTCTCGCGCCTCGACGAGTGGGTAGGGCATGAGAATCACTTCGTGCTCACGGTGTTCACGAGCGACGAGCCGGGGCAGCTCGTGCATATCAACGAGTGCTTGGAGGATCTGCAGATGACGATCCGCGCCGTCAAGGCGAAGGGGGCGGAGGACGAGGCGGACGGCGCTAGGAACCGCCTGATCTTCGAGTTTGAGCTGTACAACCGACCGGGAATCAAGAGCGTCATCGTCGCCGATGCTGTCCAGCGCATACGGGGCGTCACGGGCGTCCATATCGCCTGAGCTGTTTGGAAGTGCGCCCTGGCGCGTGTTTTGAGGTGAGTTCCTCATGTATATGTTTGCTTTCGTTAGACGCAATCCGAGTATTTTGGTATAATATACAAGCGCCCTGTTTTGGCACAGGACGTTTGTACATTATATATATTTATCTTTATGAAAGGGAGTGTGTATTATGAATCTTTCTGTCCGTATCTTTATTGCCCTCATACTGGCCGTCGTTGTTGGCCTCGTTCTGGGCGACGAGTACATCGGCTTCATCAACTGGTGGATTGCACCGATCGGTACGATCTTCATCAATCTCATCAAGATGATGATTGTTCCCGTCGTCTTTTCGTCGCTCATCGTCGGCGTCACGAGCCTTGGCGACACCAAAACGCTCGGGCGCATCAGCGCCAAGACGGTGGGCATCTATCTCTGCACGACGGCCATCGCCATCGTCATCGGCTTTGCCGTGGCGGGCGTGATTCATCCGGGCGTCGGTCTGGAGATGAGCGGCACGGCGCCTGAGGTCAAGGAAGCACCGTCCATCATGCAGGTCTTCGTCAACATGGTGCCGACAAATCCCGTCGCTTCTATGTCGAAGGGCGATATCCTGCCGGTCATCATCTTCGCCATCTTCATCGGCGTGTCGATCACGCAGGTGGGCGGTGAGCGCGGCAACCAGCTCATCGGCTTCTTCGACGCCTGTGCTGAAGTCTGCTACAAGGCGATCGGCATGATCATGGCGTTTGCGCCCTTCGGCGTCTTTGCGCTTCTCCTGCCCGTCGTGGCGAAGAACGGGCCGAAGGTGCTGCTGCCCCTTCTGACGGTTATCCTTTGTTCCTTCATCGGCAGCATCATCCATGCTGTTCTCGTCTACTCGACGATGGCTTCCGTCTTTGGCAAGATGAGCCCGCTGAAGTTCTTCCGCGGCATGTCGGAGGCGATGATGCTCGCCTTTACGACTTGCTCGAGCTCGGGCACGCTGCCGGTCAACATGAAGAACTGCGAGGAGAAGCTCGGCGTATCGCGCAAGATTTCTTCCTTCGTGTTGCCGCTGGGCGCGACGATCAACATGGACGGCACGGCGCTTTACATGGGCGTCTGCTCGCTCTTCATCGCGAACGTCTTCGGCATCGACCTCACGTTCCAGCAGATGGCGATGATCGTCCTGACGGGTACGTTGGCCTCCATCGGCACGGCGGGCGTTCCGGGCGCGGGCCTGATCATGCTGGCGATGGTTCTGCAGGCAGCACAGCTGCCGGTCGAGGGTCTGGCGCTTGTCGCGGGCATCGACCGCATCCTCGACATGATCCGCACTTGCCTCAATGTCACGGGCGACGGCGCCGTCGCTGTCGTCGTCGCTTCTTCCGAAGGCGAACATTCGTCCTCCCAGGGGTAAGGAGATGAAAGGGAAGACTTTCATGCGGCAGGCTCTTCTCGCGGCGCTTCTTTTGCTCTTTGCTGCCGGGACGTCCCTGGCCGCGCCGATGAATGCTGCGGTCTCGGAGCCTTCTGCCCGCGAGGCCGGGACGGTCGAGGCGAAGAAGGAAAGGCCGCCGCAGGAACGACAGGCGCAGCGCCATGTCGTCATCCTGCTGCCGCTTCTCGTCTCTTCCGTGCCGGACAGCGTGGCTGAGGAAATGAAGGGCCGCTTGGCGAAAGAATTCCATGTGCCGCTCAACGAAACTCTGCAGGCCGTGACGTATGCGGATGCGGAGGAGATGAGCAGGGCTGCCGACATCATCTACAGAGGCAAGGATTCTCTGGCGGACCGCATATTGGAGGCTGCTGATGCGACCGGCGCGGATTATATCGTCGGTCTCGTTGTGACCTCCTATGATGAGCGCACCTATATCAACTGGAGGGATGAACAGATCCTGCACAGCTATGCCGCCCTGCGGCTTGTGGGCTACGACAAGGCGCGCGGCCTTGTCGTCGATATTCCCGCTTCGCGCAGTTACAATGGCGAGTATACCAAGAGCGGCACGGCGAGGATTCTCGCCCTCTTTGAGCTCAACCGGGTCTTGGAGAAGGCTGCTTTCAAGGAAAGCCTATTCCCGCTCGCAAAATGGCTGGATAAGGCTGAGAAATAGGGCGTCCAAGAGAGGATTGCATCGAAACGCAGAGAGACATGCTGTGCTGCCCGTGGGTGAAAGAATCCTTTGGGACAGGCAGAAAGAAGCCCTCCCGTTCCCCCGTCGGCCAAGATTTCGCTCAGGCGAAGTCTGGCTGCAGGGGGAACGGGAGGGCTTTCGTCTGTGATTCTGCCGCTTGTGCAAGGGGGCGGCATGGCTATGCGTATATGCCGCTGAATACCTTCTGGGCAGGGCCAGTCATATAGAGATGGTTGTCGGCAGCCCATTCGATTTGGAGCTTGCCGCCGTCCAGTTCGACTTCGGCTTTCCGGCCCGTGCGGTTCGTGAGGGCGGCGGCGACGAGGGTGGCGCATGAGCCTGTGCCGCAGGCAAGCGTCACAGCGGCGCCGCGTTCCCAGACGCGCATGCGGATATGGGCGCTGTCCTTGATTTCAGCGAATTCGACGTTCGTCTTGCGGGGAAAGCAGGCGTGGTGCTCAAGCACGGGGCCAAGCTCGAAGATGGGGACGGCCTCGGCATCGTCGACGAAGATGACGCAGTGCGGGTTGCCCATGGAAACGCAGGTCATGGAGAATTGTGCGCCAACGGCTTCTATGGGCTGCTCGATGACGGGTGCGCGGCCGAAGCCTGTGACGGGGATGCGCTCGCCTTCCAGGATGGGCTCGCCCATGTCGACGCGCACGCCGTCGAGCGTGCCGTTTTGGAAGATGAGGCGCGGCACAAGGATGCCGGCGCCTGTCTCGACCGTAAATTCTTCCTTGCGTGTGAGGTTTTCGGTGTGGACGACGCCGGCGAAGCAGCGGATGCCGTTGCCGCACATTTCGGCTTCGCTGCCGTCCGCATTGAGGATCTGCATCCGGAAATCGGCTGTGTCCGACGGCAGGACGAGGATCAGGCCGTCGGCGCCGATGCCGTAGTGACGGTCGCATACCGTTCGGGCGAGAGCGGGCAGATCCCGTCCCGCGAGCTCCTCCTCAAAGCAGTTCACGAGCACGAAATCATTGCCGCAGCCCTGCCATTTTGTGAATGAAAACGCCATTTCAGCCTTCGGTGCAGACTGTCCATCTTGCCTCCTCATTTCTTGTAGCCCGTCTGGCGGTCGACGAGGTTTTCGAGCGGTTCGCCGCGCAAAAAGGCCGCGAGGTTTCTGGCCGCGATCTGGATGATCTTGTCCTGCGTTGCGGGCAGATGGTAGTCGCCCGAGATATGCGGTGTGATGTAGACATTCGGCGTGTGCCAGAGCGGATGGTCGGGCGGCAGGGGTTCGGGATCCGTCACGTCAAGCGCTGCGCCCGCAAGACGGCCGCTCTGCATCGCCTCGATGAGGTCGGCCGTGACGACGGCGGTGCCGCGCCCGATGTTGAGGAAGTAGGCGCCTTTCTTCATGGCGGCGAAGCAAGTCTTGTCGAAAAGGCCTGTCGTCGCGGCGGTGGCGGGCAGTGTGGAAACGACGATGTCCGCGGCTCCTAACAGTTCGTGGAGGTCGTCCATCTTGCCGATCTCGTCGACGCCGAAGGGCTTTGCGCCTTCACGGCGGCGCACGCCGGTGACATGGGCGCCGAGGGCTTTCACGCGGCGCGCGAAGGCTCGCCCGATATCGCCGATGCCGAGGATCAGGACTCTGGAATCCTCGATGGAAGTGACCTCCCCCTCATCGTGCCAGAGACCTTTTTTCTGGTTGTCGTAGTAGGGGTAGAGTTTTTTCATCATGGCGAGGAGCTGGGCGAGCAGGTGCTCGGACAGGGCAAGCCCGTAGGCGCCGGTCGCGTTCGTCAGCAGCACGTCTTCGCGCAGGATACTGTCCTGGCAGTAGGCGTCGGCGCCGGCGCTGTTGAGCTGGAGCCAGCGCAGTTTTTTGGCTGCTGGCAGGAGCCGGCAGGGCAGATTGCCGATGACGGCATCGGCGTCGGCGACATCCGATTCCGTGACATTTTTGCTGCGTATGAAATGGAGTTCTGCGTCCGCCGCATTCTTTTGAAGCCATTCCCTATGGCGCTCTTTTGTTTCCATGACAACGAGGATTTTCATGACTGCCTCCTTGGAAGCTCTAAGAATCACTGCTACATTCCTTTTCATTATATCATAGGGTGCAAGCTTCGGAAGGCGGGGTCCTGGAAAAACATCCGGCCGCCTGAGCAGAGTCGGGCGGCCGGATGCCTTTGTCTATGGCGGGGATGCATTTCTGCCGGGCGATGCATTCCCCGGGAAAGCTTTGTCGGTTTAGATTTTTCGTACGAAGAGGGCGCGCAGGGCGTTCAGCACGGCGAGGATCATGACGCCGACATCGGCGAAGATGGCGAACCACATGTTGGCAATGCCGATGGCGCCGAGCACGAGGCAGATGAGTTTTATGCCGATGGCAAAGACGATGTTCTGGTGTACGATGGCCATGCATTTTCGCGCTATGCGGATGGCTTTCGGCAGCTTCAGGGGATCGTCGTCCATGAGGACGACGTCGGCGGCCTCGATGGCGGCATCGGAGCCCATCGCGCCCATCGCGATGCCGATATCGGCACGGCTCAGGACGGGCGCGTCGTTGATGCCGTCGCCGACGAAGGCGAGTTTTTCCTTTGCCGGCTTGTCCGCGAGAAGCCGCTCGACTTCCCTCACTTTGTCGGCGGGCAGCAGCTCGCTCTTCGCTTCGTCAAGGCCGAGTTCGGCGGCGACTTTTTCGGCGACGGTACGCGCATCGCCTGTCAGCATGACCGTCTTCTTGACGCCGGCTTGGTGCAGGCCTTCGATGGCGGCCTTGGCCGTAGGCTTCAGGATATCCGAGATGACGATGTGGCCTGCGTATGCGCCGTCCACCGCCATCTGCACGATCGTGCCCGGATGGTGACACGGTCGGTATTCGATGCCGAGGCGCTCCATGAGTTTGCCGTTGCCGGCAGCGACGGCGACGCCGTCCACTTTGGCGGTGACGCCGAAACCGCTGATTTCTTCGATGTCCGTGACGCGCGAGCGGTCGATCTCCTTGCCGTATGCCTCTTGGAGGCTGCGGCTGATGGGGTGCGAAGAGGCGCTTTCGGCGAGAGCCGCCAGCTCTAAAAGGCGCTTGTCCTTCATCGTGCCGTGATGCACGGCGTTGACTTCGAATACGCCGCGCGTCAGGGTGCCCGTCTTATCGAAGACGACTGTGCCGACCTCGGCGAGCATCTCGAGGTAGTTCGCTCCCTTGACCAGCACGCCTTCGCGGCTTGCGCCGCCGATGCCGGCGAAAAAGCTCAGGGGAACGCTGACGACGAGCGCGCAGGGGCAGCTCATGACGAGGAAGATCAGGGCGCGGTAGATCCATGTATCCCAAGCGGGATCGAGGCCGAGCGCGGCAAGACGCACGAGCGGCGGCACGAGGGCGAGGAGGACGGCGGCGGCGACGACGATCGGCGTGTAGACGCGCGCAAATTTCGCGATGAAGGTCTCCGAGCGCGATTTGCGCGAGCTGGCATCTTCGACAAGCTCGAGGATTTTCGAGGCCGTCGATTCGTCAAATTCCTTTGTCGTGCGGATTTTTAGAACGCCTGTGAGGTTGATGCAGCCGCTGATGACGCTGTGTCCTTCCTCTACGTCGCGCGGCAGGCTCTCACCCGTCAGGGCGCTCGTGTTGAGGGTGGAGTTTCCTTCGAGGATGATGCCGTCGATGGGGATTTTTTCTCCCGGCTGCACGACGATGACCGTGCCGATTTCCACCTCGTCGGGGTCGACGCGTTCGAGGCGGCCGTCGTTTTCGACATTTGCATAGTCGGGGCGGATATCCATGAGCTCGCCGATGTTCTTGCGGCTGCGCCCGACGGCATAGCTTTGAAACCATTCGCCGACCTGGTAGAAGAGCATGACGGCGATGCCTTCGGTGTAGTCGCCATCCTCGCAGACGGCGAGGATCATGGCGCCGATCGTTGCGATCGACATCAGGAGGTTTTCATCCAGCGGCCTGCGGTTCCATACGCCTTTGGCGGCTTTCAGCAGGATATCGTAGCCGATGATGAGGTACGGCACGAGATAGAGAAAGAAACGCGTGATCCCGCTGATGGGAAGTTGGCTGAAGACAATCATCATTGCTGCTGCCAGCAGGATGCGGATGAGATTTCTTTTTTGTTTTTGGTTCATGAGGACACCTGCCTTCCTGCCGTTGCGGCAGCTCTTCTTCTGCGATGGGAAAAGGAGGAACGCCTCGGCGGCGCTCCTCGTCCGTTCTTAAAACTCGATATTGCAGTCGCTCTCGACCTTGCGGCAGGCGGTGAGGACGCGCGGCATGACTTCGCCCGGCTCGCTGCCCTCGGCGAACTCGACCTTCATCTTGAGCGCCATGAAGTTGACCGTGGCATCCTTCACGCCCTCGACCTTCTTCGCGGCATCCTCCATCATCTGTGCGCAGTTCGCGCAATCGACTTCGATCTTGTAGCTCTTTTTCATATTGGTTCCTCCTTGATTGTTGGATAATTGATTAAGTAATTGTTTAATTGTTGACCTTATTATATCCCCTTGGACAGAACTTGTCAAGGGGGATTTTGCAAAGATGCAGGAATATTTTTTGCCGCATGGCAGAAGCCTGTTGACAGATGTGCGTTCGGCTTTATTCCGTGAAAACAAAGCCGCCCCTTTCCTCCCGGACGGCTTTCGGCTGTGCGAAAACTTTATCGGGGACGGAAGGGGCGGTTTCCTGCTATTTTTCCAAGGGATGTGCAGTATCGGCTTATTTCTTTTTGTAGCCTTGATAGTCGGCGACGCGCAGGATTTCCTCGGCGCGCCGGATGGCCTCCTTGTCCGGTTCGGCGACATGGGACAGGGGGTAAGGGATCTGAAGGCTTTCGTACTTCGCTTTGGCCATGCCGTGGTAGGGCAGGACCTCGAAGCGTTCGACGTTGCCGAGGCCGGCAGCGAAGCGGGAGAGGCGATTGAGGGAAACGGCGTCGTCCGTATAGCCGGGAACGAGCACATGGCGCAGCCAGACCGGTTTCCCTTGCTCGGCAAGATACCGGGCGAAGTCGAGAATATTTTGATTCGTCGTTCCTGTGAGCTTCTTGTGTTTTCCTTCATCTATATGCTTGATGTCGAGAAGCACGAGATCGCTCCGGCTGACCGCGCGCATGACGGCGGCGAAGTTTGGCCCGCCGCGCTTGAAGGGTTCGCCTGCGGTGTCAAGGCAGGTGGATACGCCCTCCTCTTGGGCGAGGCGGAAGAGCTCGGCGACGAAGGCTGCCTGCAGGAGCGGCTCGCCGCCCGATACGGTGACACCGCCGCCGCCCTTCCAATAGGGACGGAAGCGCAGCGCGGCGGCAAGCACCGCGGCAGCGCTTTTTTCTTCTCCCCCCTGCACACCCCATGTCTCAGGATTGTGGCAGTAAAGGCAGCGCAGACGGCAGCCGGCGAGGAAGATGATGTAACGGATGCCGGGGCCGTCCACGGAGCCGAAGCTCTCGACAGAGCTGATGCGCCCGAGATGCGGGAGCTTACATCCGTTCATGGAAGGTACGCGCGATGACGTCGAGCTGCTGCTCGTGCGTGAGGCTGATGAATTTCACGGCGTAGCCGGAGACGCGGATGGTGAAGTTTTGATACTCTTCCTTTTCGGGATGGTCGACGGCATCGAGCAGCTTTTCGCGTCCGAAGACGTTGACGTTCAGGTGATGCGCACCCTGTGTGAAGTAGCCGTCGAGTACGCGGACGAGCTGGTCGATGCGCTCTTCTTCCGTATGGCCGAGCGATTCGGGCGTCATGCTCTGCGTGTTGGAAATGCCGTCGAGCGCCCATTCATAGGGAAGCTTGGCGACGGAGTTCAAGGAAGCGAGAAGTCCTTCCTTTTCCGCACCGTAACTCGGGTTCGCGCCCGGTGCGAGCGGCGTCCATGCCTTGCGCCCGTCGGGCATGGCTCCCGTGTACTTGCCGTAGACGACATTGGAGGTGATGGTGAGGATCGAGGTCGTCGGCTCGGAGTTGCGGTAGGTGTGGCGCGCGCGCAGCTTTTCGAGGAAGGTCTTGAGGAGCCAGCGCGCGATGTCGTCGGCGCGGTCGTCATCGTTGCCGTAGCGCGGGAAATCGCCCTTGACCTCATAGTCGACGATGAAGCGGCGCTCATTATAGATGGGGCGCACTTTTGCGTATTTGATGGCGGAGAGGGAGTCGACGACATGCGAGAAGCCTGCAATGCCCGTGGCGAAGGTGCGGCGCACATCCGTGTCGATCAGCGCCATCTCGGCGGCCTCGTAGTAGTATTTGTCATGCATGTACTGGATGAGGTTCAGCGAGTTCACATAGATGGAGGCGAGCCAGTCCATCATGCGGCTGAATTTATCAAGAACGTCGTTGTATTCGAGGAATTCCGTGACGACGGGAGCATAGGGCGGCGCTACCTGGTCGCCTGATTTTTCGTCGACGCCGCCGTTGATGGCGTAGAGCAGGCACTTCGCGAGGTTGGCGCGCGCACCGAAGAACTGCATTTCCTTGCCCGTCTGCGTTGCGGAGACGCAGCAGCAGATGGAATAGTCGTCGCCCCATTCGGGCTTCATCACGTCGTCGTTTTCGTACTGGATGGAACTCGTGTCAATGGAGATTTTTGCGGCGTAGCGTTTGAATGCCTCGGGAAGCGCCGCCGAATAGAGAACCGTGAGGTTCGGCTCGGGCGCAGGCCCCATGTTTTCGAGCGTGTGCAGGAAGCGGAAGTCGTTTTTCGTGACCATGTGGCGCCCGTCCATGCCGATACCGGCAACTTCGAGCGTCGCCCAGACCGGGTCGCCGGAGAAGAGCTCGTTGTAACTCGTGATGCGCGCGAACTTGACCATGCGGAACTTCATGACGAGGTGGTCGATGAGCTCCTGTGCCGCTTCCTCGCTGAGACGGCCTGCCTGAAGGTCGCGTTCGATATAGATGTCGAGGAAGGTGGAGATGCGGCCGACGCTCATGGCCGCGCCGTTCTGGGTCTTGATGGCGGCGAGGTAGCCGAAGTAGAGCCACTGCACGGCCTCCTGCGCCGTTTTGGCCGGCCCTGAGATGTCGAAGCCGTAGAGAGCGGCCATCTCCTTCATGCCCTTCAGGGCGCGGATCTGCTCGGCCAGCTCTTCCCGGAGACGGATGACGTCATCGAACATCACGCCGTCCGAACCGACCTCGGCGCGGTCCGCTTCCTTCCAGGCGATGAGCTGGTCAATGCCGTAAAGCGCGACGCGGCGGTAGTCGCCGACGATGCGCCCGCGTCCGTAGGTATCGGGCAGTCCCGTGATGATATGGCTGCGGCGCGCGCGGCGGATCTCGGGCGTGTAGGCGTCAAAGACGGCCTGGTTGTGCGTCTTGTGGTACTTCGTGAAGATCTCGTGCAGGCGTGCGCTCGGTTCATAGCCGTAGTTTTGGCACGCCTCTTCCGCCATCTTGATGCCGCCGTAGGGCATGAAGGCGCGCTTCAGAGGCTTGTCGGTCTGCAGGCCGACGATTTTCTCAAGGGACTTGAGCTCGGCCGCAATATAGCCGGGACCATGTGAGGTGAGGCCGGCGACGATGTCCGTATCCATGTCGAGGACACCGCCTTTGCGGCGCTCCTCGCGCTGCAGCTCCTGCAGCTTCTCCCAGAGACGGCTCGTCGCTTCCGTCGGGCCTTTGAGAAAATCTTCCTCCCCGTCGTAGGGGGTATAGTTTCTCTGCACGAAGTCGCGGACATTGACCTCCTCCTGCCAAAGACCGCCGTTAAATCCCTGCCACTCTTCCTTGGTCATTGTAAAACCTCCCGTCGGATAGGACGCTCCCTATGCAGGCGCCGTCATTTGCTGCGGCTGGCGGCAGATGACGGCGCGAAGCTGCGCCCATAGACCTAGTAGATATTCTCGTTCCATCATACTAAAAAGAAAACAATTCTGCAAATAACATTTTATACATGTATGTATAAATATACCTTATGGGAAAAAGGGAGAAGATTCATGTTTCCAGCAAGCAGGTTTTATGATTTATTATTTTAGTATAAATAAAATTGATATAACAGCGGCTTTTTCTTTCGGGACAGAGAGGGGAATTTTCCGTTCTTTCACGCCTTCAAAGCGGGACGCATGCTTTTTATGGGGAAAAAGATAGGGGCTCTGGCGATATTTTCCCGAAAAACAGTTGACAATGGGACTAAAAGTGGATATATTATCTGTATGGATAGAAAACTGCCAATATATGGAGGAGGTTGTAAATGTTTGGCATGAAAAAGGCGCTTGCTGCGCCGAATGAAGCGCAGGCTTTGGCCGGGGTTGTCCGGAGGATTGTGGACAATCACGAGAAGAATGCATTTTTCACGAAACTTTCGGGCGGTGAGCCCTTCGCAGCGGAACTCAATCCCCTGCTTGAAAGCGTCAACGAGGAGATCGAGTACCAGAAATTCCGTATTCGCACGATCAATGCGGCTGTCCATTCCGGCGTATGGTACATGAAGATCAACGCGGATTTCAGCATTGCCTATGCAATCTGGTCCGATGAATTCCGCAGGATGATCGGCTTTCACAGCGAAGCGGATTTTCCCAATACGGTCGAGGCATGGAGCTCGCGCCTTCATCCCGAGGACGCGGACGGTACGCTCACGGCTTTCACGCAGTGCGTCAAGGATCTGAGCGGCAGCACGCCCTACGATGTGAACTACCGCATGAAGGTACACGACGGAAGCTATAAATGGTTCCATGCTTCGGGCAACGTGATCCGCGACAGGAGCGGCCATCCGGTGGAAATCATCGGCGTCTTTGTCGACGTCGATGAGGAAATGAAGAACAAGGAATATCTCGACTATACATTGAAGCGTTACGAAGCCATCGACAGCATCCTGTCGGAAGGCTCCTGGAACATGCGCGTCGTCGGCGACGACCCGACGAACCCGAACAACGAGTTCTGGTGGTCGGATCGCTTCCGTCATCTTCTGGGCTTCCACGATACGACGGACTTTCCGAATCGCTTGAACTCATGGGCGGACCGCCTGCACGAAGAGGATAAGGCGCGCACCTTGAAAGCCTTCCAGGATCACATCATGGACTACAGCGGCAGGACACCGTTCGATCTGGAGTACAGGCTCAAGACGAAGGCCGGGGAATATCTCTGGTTCCATGCCGTGGGCAAGACGATCCGGAAGCCGGACGGCACGCCGGTGCTCGTTGCCGGCGCCATCGAGGACATCACGCTGCAGAAGACGGGCAAGGAGCAGTTCTACAAGGAATTCGGCTCCATGCTCGACGGCCTCTACAAATCGATTGACGAAATCACGCACAGCGTGAACGAGACGTCGGAGCGCACGGAGGAAATCTCCACCGTGCAGGAGGAGATCACGAAGGCCGCCGAGGATACGAAAGAGCGGACGGAAAATACGCTCAAACTGACCGAGCTCATCATGAACATCTCGAAACAGACAAACCTTCTCGCGCTCAACGCCTCCATCGAAGCGGCGCGCGCAGGCGATGCCGGGCGCGGCTTTTCCGTTGTGGCGGAAGAAGTCAGGAAGCTTGCCGACAGCAGCCAGGAAGCCGTCGGCAAGATCGTCGACGCCCTCGCCACGATGGAGAAATCCGCCAATAATATCATGGAAAAAATCGCAAGCATCAACCTGCTCATCGAGAACCAGGCGACCAATATGAAAGAGATCACCGCTTCTGTGGAAGAAGCCAAAGCGATGTCGGGCAGCATCGAGGAAATCACAAAGAAGATCTGATGCTCCCCGACGATCCGGGGAAATTCCGTCAAGACGTGCAATCCCCCCTGAAAGCTGATATACTGGCTTACAGGGGGGATTTTCCTATGAAAATCAAGAGCATAGACCATGTCGTACTTACGACAGGGAATCTGGAAAAATGTCTGACCTTTTACGCCGGCCTGCTCGGTATGGAGCATCAGGAAAAGAACGGCCGGCACGCGCTCCTCTTCGGTGCGCAGAAATTCAACATCCACACGCGAAAGGGCGAGTTCCAGCCGGCCGCAGAGAATCCGACCGAGGGAAGCATCGACATCTGCCTCGTTGTCGAAGGCAGCATTGAGGAAATCGCAGCCGAGATGAAAGCGAAGGGCCAGCCGATCGAGCTCGGCATCGTAAAACGGACAGGAGCGCTTGGCCCCATCGACAGCATTTATCTGCGTGATCCCGACGGCAATCTTGTGGAACTGTGCGTCTATCAGAAATGACCCGGCGGAAGTATTATTGAAGAGAGCATTTATCTGAGACGTTTGAGCAAGGAGGAAATCCGATGTTTATTCCCAAATGCGGTGCGCCGCTCCTCATCTGCGCCTTGCTGCTTTTCATGGGCGGCGCCGCTTCGGCGGAGGAGGCCGAACATGCCGAGGCGGGCGAGCAAAAGGTTCATTCAGCGATTATCAAAATGCCGGTGAAGCTATCCGATCTTTCTGAAGGAGAAACCGTCACACCGGAGTCGATGCTCGAAGTTGAGCCCGTCACCCTGCGCACCCACGATGAACAGCTCACCCTGGAACTGCCGCCCTTCAGTGAGCCGTTCGTCGCCTATGGGCTTGGCAACGGAGCCACGATGTTTATCAACACGAATTTTTTGAATGCAGGCGCTCCCTTGCAGATGACGGCGCTCATCCTTCACTTCCCTCCCGGCGCAGAGCCACAGCGTCCTGTCGAGCAGAGCCTCAAAGAGATGGTAGATGGTTTTATCAACTCGTATCGAAACAATCCCAGGATCAAGAACCTGAAGATCCTCAACAGCGAATCGAGAGCAGCGAAAGCTCCGCCCGCATGGCACCTTACCATGCGGGCGGAGCTCGAGGAGTCGGACACCGTTGTCGATGTCCTGGTCATCGATTCGAAAAAGGGAGACTGGTTCATCCAGCTGAATTACGACCCGAACGACAAAAACATCGTCAACCACGCGCATTATCTGCTGTCCTCTGCTAAACTCAGCGAGAACTCCGAGAAATAATCGCCGTATAAAAGGCGATCAAGGGGTGTCCCCGTTCAGATTGTCGGGATAATCCACGCCGCGCGTCTGCTTGTAGACAATCTTGAACATGTAGTAGGCGTAAGGATGGTAGTCGTCGATATACCCCATATAGCCGTGGCTCTTTATGTAGCGGGATATTTCTCCATGATCGAAGGCGGGGATGGAGACCCACTTCCCACCGTTGGAATAAAATTGGGGATTTTCACCGCCGTTTTTCGCCTGACGGAATTGGCGCAGCCTATACACGCGCGAATCGCCGTCGGGATCCCGGACGTAAGCGATGTAGCCGGTCGCATACGTATAGTAATTCTCGTCCTCCGCGCTGAAGGTGCAGGAAGTCAAATCCACGTATTCACGGTAATTGGCGTGGTAATACGAAACGGGATAATTGGGGTTGTTGTCGAGATACTGCAAAGATGCGGAAGCCGTGGAAAACTGCGCGAGGAAAAGCAGTGCAAAAGCTGCGGCAGTAAAAAATGTGTAAAAACTAAGCGGACAAACGTTCTGCTTGTACACATCGTGCGCCGCCTTTACAGAAACATTGCCAATCGCTCTGCGCCCTTCAGGCTTGAGTTCTTGGGGTTTCGTGGCAAAAAAACTTTTCATGATGATGCCTCCTTGGTGGATGCTGTGGGCAGTAAGGAACTGCTCAATCGTGTTCTCTCTAACACATCGTATATATTCATATTATACATGAATGTGACTGCTGTCAAAAGGATGTTTTGATTTCCTGTCGTTTCGCTATATGTGATATAATGAAGGCTAGAATGAGGTGGAAAAGGGGCGAGTCGATGAGGCAATCCCTGGAAGAGCGGAAGCGGGCATACGACGCCGTCTGCAAGAATGTGCTTGCTGTTTTGGCCAATATCCTCAAGGAATGCGTCGAGGAATTTCAGAAGGAGTGGCGGAAATGTGCAATTTGAGTGAAGGGATCTACAGGGATGGCGTAGAGGCCGGCGTAGCGCAGGGCGTGGCTCAAGGCATGGAACAGGGCAAGAAAGAGAGTGTGAAGGATATGGTGCTGTCTCTGCTCAATGAAAACATGCCGCTTGATTTCATCATGCGCGTGACGAAGCTGCCGGCAGAGCGGGTGCGTGAGATTGCCGCGCCGCATGGGTATGTGATTTGATGAGGAAAAAAAGTGAGGTCGGATGCCGGGATTGCCGGCAGCTTGAAGGATAGGGAGGTCGTGTTGGATGAAGAGGCTTGTTGTTTTAACTGTGTTGGCGGCGTTGGCGCTTTTGGCGGGCGGCTGCGGAGGCGATGGACAGGCGGCGGGGGCGCCGCGGCAGGTATCGGCGGCTGAGGCGCAGAAGATGATGGCGTCGGAGAAGGACTATGTCATCGTCGATGTGCGGACGAAGGGCGAATACGCTACGGGACATATTCCGAAGGCGATTAACATCCCGAATGAGAGCATCGACAAGACTCCGCCTGCAGAGCTTAAGGACAAGAATCAGCTGATCCTCGTCTACTGCCGCAGCGGCAAGCGCAGCCACGATGCGGCGCAGAAGCTCGCTGCCATGGGATATGGAAACATCGTCGACTTTGGCGGCATTGTGGACTGGCCCGGCGAAGTGGTGAAGGACTGAGCGGTTGATTGTGATATGGAGTGAAGGTGAGAAGTACCGGGACAGGAGGCGCTTGTCATGGTTTTGTACCATGGAAGCAATGCGACGGTAGAGCATCCGCGGCTTATCAAACAGAATCGGTATCTGGGGAACCACTGATAAATTCAGCTACCCATCTTCACACATCTACACTGTCCTCTCGTCGTCGACAAATCCTCGACGTAGCCACTGCTACGCCTACGGTTTGTCTCCTAGACAGGAACAGCGTATCTGTGCAAATCTGGGCAACTTCATTTTATCAGCGTTTCCCTGGACTTTGGATTTGGCTTTTATGCCACAACGAATCGGGCGCAGGCTGTAAATTTCGCCGGCAAGGTTGCGGACAGACGTAAAGCAGGGGAAGCAATCCTGAATATATATTTCGTGGATGAAGTGGAGGCTTTTCGACAATGCAGGCTGCTTCGCTTTGAACGTCCGGATGAGGCGTGGCTTGATTTTGTTACAGCGAACCGTCAAGGCGCCTATCGCGGCAGGCAATATGATCTGATTTATGGACCGGTGGCAAACGACGATGTATATCGTGTCATTGCGCTTTACATGACGGGGGTGCTGGATAAAGAGCAGGCATTGACTGCCCTGAGAATTAGAAGATTGTTTAACCAGTTGGTCTTTGCGACAGAAAAATCCCTGCAGCATCTGCATTTTGAGGGGAGGGAGCTTGTATGAACGAGGAGCAGTTCAGTGCAATGCTGGCCATCCTTGTGCCGCCCATTATTGAACGAATTATAGAAAACAGCAATATTGACGAAAGGGAGGCGATTTCCTGCTTTTATAAGTCCAGACTCTATGAGGAACTTTCGGATGAAAGGCTGAAACTTTGGCATTACAGCCCCTTGACACTCTACACGATGTATCAGGATGAACTTTTGACCGGCGCCTACGATTACCCCGAGGGGGCGTGAGGATGGGAAGAGAAACAGAGTTTTTGATTTATTGTATGGAGCGGTATCGCTATTTCAAGGGACTCTCGGGTGCAGAAGCCGCAAAAGTTTTTGACAAATATGACGTTTATGGTTATATTATGAAGTATTTTGAATCCCTGCATACGATGGGGGATTCTTGCATCGTGCAGGATATTGACGACTACATCAGCGGACTGGCCCGGCGAAGTGGTGAAGGATTGAGCGGTTCGAACCTTTGGAAGGATGTGTGATGGATGAAGGAAAATCTTTTCCTTTGCTACCCGCGCTGCAGTACGTGCCGGAAAGCGCAGCGCTGGCTGGAAGAACATGGCGTCAAAGTGGAGGTGCGTGATATCAAGGAGGACAAGCCGGATGCGGATGAACTGCGCGCCTGGCATGAGCGCAGCGGTTTGCCGCTGAAACGCTTTTTTAATACCAGCGGCCTCAAGTACAAGGAACTGCAGCTCAAGGACAAGCTTCCCGCGATGAGTGAGGAGGAGCAGTACGGGCTTCTGGCTTCTGACGGCATGCTCGTCAAGCGCCCCCTCTTCATCGGCGGGGATTTTGTTCTTGTTGGCTTCAGGGAAAAGGAGTGGCAGGAGCGCCTCGGCTGCTGAATCGCGGATTCTTTGCTTCGGAGCGGTGCGTATCCGATGGCAGCGTGAGGGTATGCGTCTGCGAAGTATGCTATGCGGGAAACGAGGCCTGCTTTTTGCCTGCGCATGAAGAAATTTGCTGCGGAAAAGGTGCGCGGGATCGCCGCGCGACTATGTGATTTGAGGAGAACCGGGAACGATGACGATATTGGAGGCTGCCCGCCGCAAGGCGGAGCAGGGGGAGAGGCTCAGCCTGGCTGACGCCCTGGCGCTTTATGAGGAAAACGATCTTCTTTTTCTCGCGGACGCGGCGCGGCGCGCGAAGGAGCGTGCGAGCGGCAGGAGCGTTTTTTTTAATGTGAACCGTCATATCAATCTGACGAATATCTGCACGTCGGGCTGTCCCTTGTGCGCCTTTCAGGTGGCGGACGGGGACAGCCATGGCTATGTGATGGAGGCGGCGGACGTAGCGCGCGTTCTTGCTGAGGCGAAGGAGGTCAAGCGGCTCGGCGAGATCCACATCGTTTCGGCGCTTCATCCGACAAAGCCTTTCGACTACTACATCAATATCGTGCGCCAGGTCAAGGCGGCTCTGCCCGATGCCGACATCAAGGCGTTCACGCCCGTCGAGATCGTGCATTTTGCCGAGATGACGGGTAAGAGCGTCAAGGAGGTGCTCGCGCTTCTGCAGGAGGCGGGGCTTTCTTCGCTTCCGGGCGGCGGCGCGGAGATTCTCGCGGACCGCGTGCGCGCGATCATCTGTCCGAAGAAGGCGACGGCGGCCCAGTGGATCGAGACGATGAAGGCGGCGCACTCGCTCGGCATACGCACGAACGCGACGATGCTCTACGGTCATGTGGAGACGATCGAGGAGCGCCTGCAGCACCTCGTCACGCTGCGCGACATCCAGGACGAGACGGGCGGCTTCCAGGCGTTCGTTTCTTTCCCGTTCCATCCGGCGAATACGCAGCTTGCGAAGGACTATGCGCTGGAGCGCGTCGGCTCGTGGGAGGACATGAAGATGATGGCGCTCTCGCGCCTCATCCTCGATAACATCCGTCACATCAAGGCGTTCTGGATCATGCTGACGATGCCCGTGGCGCAGCTCGCTCTGGGCTTCGGCGCGGACGACCTCGACGGCACGATCGGCGAGGAGAAGATCATCCATGCGGCGGGCGCCAAGACGGGCACGGGCATCACGCGCGAAAGGCTCTGCCGCATCATCCGCGAGGCGGGCTACGAACCTGTGGAGCGCGACACGTTCTATCACGCGTTGGCGAGCGGAGAGGGGGAAGCGTAATGCGCCTGACGGAAAAGGAGGGCGAGGCTCTTCTACTCGCACAAGATCCGATCGCGCTCGGCCGTGAGGCCGATGCTGTACGGCGCGCGCGCTTCGGCAACTGCACGACGTTCATCGTCGACCGCAATATCAACTACACGAACATCTGCCGCAACGAGTGCAGCTTCTGCGCCTTCTACCGCAGGAAGGAGGCGGCGGACGCCTACCTGCTCTCCTACGAGGAAATTCTCGAAAAGGCGCGTGAGACGGTCGAGGCGGGCGGCACGCAGCTGATGATTCAGGGCGGCCTGCATCCGGAGCTGGGGCTTACCTATTACGAGGAAATGCTGCGCCTGTTGAAGCGTGAATTTCCCATGCTGACGATCCATTCCTTCACGGCGACGGAGATCCTCTACTTCGCAGAGAAGGCGGGACTTTCCGTCGAGGAGACATTGAAGCGCCTGCAGGCGGCGGGGCTTGACAGCCTGCCGGGCGGCGGTGCGGAGATCCTCGTCGACCGCATCCGCAAGAGGATTGCGCCGAAGAAGATCATGACGGACGATTGGCTGCGCATCATGAAGACGGCGCACACGATCGGCATGGAGAGCACGGCGACGATGGTCATCGGCTTCGGCGAGACGATGGCGGACCGCATCGAGCACATGGAGAAGATCCGCCGTCTGCAGGACGAGACGGGCGGCTTCCGCGCCTTCATCACATGGACGTTCCAGCCCGGACATACGGAGCTCGGCGGCGAGAAGGCAAGTTCGTGGGACTACCTGACGACGCTGGCGCTGACGCGCCTCTACCTCGACAACATCGCGCACATCCAAGGCTCGTGGGTCACGCAGGGCGAGCGCATCGGGCAGCTGACGCTGGGCTTCGGCGCGGACGACCTAGGCAGCATCATGCTCGAAGAAAACGTCGTCAAAGCGGCGGGCACTCGCTACGATATGTCGATCCGAAAGATGGTGCGCCTGATCCAAGGCGCGGGCAGAGAAGCCGCGCAACGCGATACGGAGTACCGTGTTTTACGGAAGTACGGATAAATTCAGCACAGCCACCTTGAGGCATCTTTTCCGCACCATCAGCGTCGGCAAATCCTCTGCATAGCCCTGCTATGCGTCCGGTTTGTCTCCTTGATTGGACGAAAAATCTGCATCCATCTGGCAGACTTCATTTTATCAGTACTTCCTGAAAAACCTTCAGCGAAAGGAGCGAATAAATGGCACAGCAAGAAATTCCTGCCGCATCGTTCGGCATCGTCGGCGGTTCGGGCACGCTTTCGAGTGATTTTCCCGCGCGTCTTCCCGATGAGGACGTCAAGATCCTCGCCGACAATCTCATCTTCGACACGCCCTACGGCAAGAGCCCCGCGTTCCGCCTGTTCTCCGTCGGCGAGGTGCGTGCGCTCTCGTGCCGCATGCACGGCTGGCGCTCGGGCGTGACGCGCGCCGACGCTTCGCGTCAGGTCTTCTGGGTGTTCCGCGAGGCCGGCGTCGTGCGCGTCCTCTCCGAGGGCGGCGTCGGTACGGCGAATCATTTGCTCGATCCGCGCGACTTCCTGATTCCCGACGACTACCTCGACCTCTCGAACCGCAAGGATGTCATGCTCGACGGCAGATATCTGCTCATCATGCGCGACGCCCTTTGCCCCGAGCTGCGCGAAGCGCTTCTGGCGGCGACGAAGAAGCGCTTTTCGGGCCGCATCTTCGACCGCGGCATCTACGCCTGCACCGACGGACGCCACTTTGAAAGCTCCGCCGAGGTCGCCATGCTCAAGGGTCATGCCGACATCATCGGGCAGAGCATCTGCCCCGAGGTCTACCTCGCGCGTGAGATCGGCGCGTGCTACGCGGGGCTTTACTACGTCGTGAACTACGGCGAGGGCATCCGACCCAAGTGGTCGTACGGCACGATGAAGGAGATCTTCTACGACGACGCGCCGATGATCGGCGAGGTGCTCGCAGAAACGATTCGGGAAACAGCGGCGAAGGAGCGCCATTGCGAGTGCCTCGCGCTGCGCAAGGAGACGCTGCTGAAGGACGTCTACAACGAGGCGTCGGATAAGGGCTAGGGAAAGAAGGGCAGGCCTTTGGATATAAAAATCGTGGCGTATTTTCTCGGACGCATCGCGCAGGCGCAGGGCCTCGTCTTTCTTCTGCCGCTTGCCGTGTCCCTTTGGCGGGGAGAAAATTTCGCGGGGGCGGCTCTTTTTTTCGCGGCGGCCTTGAGCGCCGGAATCGGCACAAAACTTAGGTGCTATGGAACCGATCCGGGCGACCGCCTTTCCATACGCGAAGGAATCGCCATTACGGGCGGCGGCTGGATGCTGGCGACTTTTCTCGGCATGCTGCCCTATCTTTTGGGCGGCTATCTCGGATACCTCGACGGTGTTTTTGAAAGCATTTCGGGCTTTACGGGGACGGGAGCAACCGTTATAACGGACATCGAGGCCTTGCCGCAGGGCATTCTTCTCTGGCGCAGCCTCACGCATTGGCTCGGCGGCCTCGGCATCATCGTCATCTTCATCGCGCTCCTGCCCGCCACAGGGCAGAGCGCCATCACCATGTACAATGCCGAGTCGAGCTCGCAAGGCTCGGAACGCGTCCTGCCGCGGCTCAAGAATATGACCTCCGTCCTCTTTCGCATCTATGTCGTCTTGACCACGGTGGCATACTTCATCTTCCTTCTGTGCGGCATGGAGCCTCTCGCCGCTCTCAATCATGCGATGTCGACGATCGGCACGGGCGGCTTCTCCACCTACAACGCGAGCGCGGCGCATTTCCAAAGCCCGGCCGTCGAGCTTTGGATGTCGCTCTTCATGTTCATTGCGGGCGGCAGTTTCGGCCTCTATTACCGCGTTTATCTGAAAGGACCGCGCGTCCTTTGGACCAATTCGGAGTTCAAGGCCTATCTCGGCATCGTTGTCGCCGCCGTATTCCTCATTGCGGGCGATCTTCTGCGGAGCGGTCTTTATGATTTGCCGGACTCCCTGCGTTTTGCCGTGTTCCAGGTCACTTCCCTTTCGACGACGGGCTTTGTATCTGCCAACTACGAGCTTTGGCCGGGGTTTTCCAAGGGCGTCCTCCTCCTCCTCATGCTCATGGGCGGCTGTGTCGGATCGACGGCAGCGGGGCTCAAAATCGCGCGCGTCATCCTGCTCTTCCGCATGGTCCGAGCCATCGTGCTGGAAAAGCTCCACCCGCGCGTCGCAATTTCTGTGCGCATGAATGGGGGTTCCGTCTCGGAGGCCGTGCTGCATCGTACGGCGGTATTCTTTTTTCTCTACATCCTGACCATCGCCTTCTTCGCCGTGCTCATGACGGCGGACAACATCAAGACCTTCGACGCCATCGGCATCAGCGTGACAACTGTCGGCTGCATCGGCCCTGCGTTCGGCATCGCGGGTGCGACGGAAAACTATGCGGGTCTTTCCGACTTCACGAAAGGCATCCTCTGCTTCGCCATGCTGCTCGGCCGCCTCGAATTCTTCACCTTGCTCGTCATGCTCTACCCGTCGTTTTGGCGGTCGAAGGGAAATTGGTGACGCGCGGTGAGTGCAAAGTATGGCGTGATGATAACCATTGTTGTAGAATGGCGTTTTTGTTATGGTGAGTACGAATGTAAATATTTGCATGGACGAGGATTTGAAGCGCGCGAAACGGCGCGGCTATGATATGGCAGTGCTCACGGAAATCATCAAAAAATTATCAGCGGGGGAACCACTGCCGGAGAAAACTGCGATCACGGTCTCACGGGCAGCTACGGCGGCTGTCGGGAAGGTCACATCGTGCCGGATTGGCTGCTGATTTATGAAATTGCTGAGGAAACGTTGATTTTGTATCTCATGAGAACGGGATCGCACAGTGATTTATTTTAACGGAAGGAGCGGTCAGTCATGGAAAGCAAAATTGCAGAACTCATTCACTTGAAAACTCAGCCCGTAGCCGTGCTTCATGCGGATGCGGCGCCTGAAGGGGCCATGCAGTTCAAGGAAGGCGTCTGGGGCTGCTCGGTCGCTTTGCTTGTGGCGGCAAGCAAGGGAAGGACGGCCGCGTTCGCCGAAAAGACGACCGTCTGTCTTGGTGCGAAAACGGGGCTGGGCTTTCAGGACTACCCGCACGGCTGGATCGAATACTTCCTCTCGACGGGCGGCGAACAGATCGGCAGAGAAGGCGAGTTCTACAAGAAAACACCGGAACTGGCGCGGGACTTCATCGAGAACATTAAGCGTCATGACGGCAAGCCCTATGTCGTCTGCAAGCCCCTGCGCGATGTCCTGCCCGATGAACGCCCGCTTGCGGTGATCTTCCTCGTGAACGCTGATCAGCTCTCAGCTCTTGCCACGCTGGCGAATTACGACAAGAGGACGCAGGACAACGTCAAGCTTCTCTTCGGCGCCGGCTGTGCGCAGGCGGTACTCTATCCCGTGACGGAAGAGCAGGAGGGCGGCAAGAGCTGCTTCATCGGCATGACCGACCCTTCGGCGAGGAAGTGTATCCCGAAGGACGTGCTGTCCTTCAGCATACCGTACAGCCGATTCCTGGAAATGGAGCGCGAGGCGGAGGGAAGTTTCCTCACGAAGGAGACATGGGGGAAGATTGCGGCGCGGTTGAAGTAGCGGAAGCGTGCAGGAATATGATCGGCAGTCCCACACGATGCGCCGTGATCTTGCCCGTGCTGTCCGCGGCGGAAATCTCTTTGAGAAGAAGATCGTGTTCTATGAGAGAAAGGAAAAAGCCTGCGCGGAAATTTGCGGGCAAGCCGGTTTCATCAAGCGAGCGGCCATCGTTTGCTGTAAAAAAGAGCCTCTGCACAATGCGCTGCCGCATCGTGCAGAGGCTCTTTCCTGTATTTGCAGCGGAATCTTTGCAAGAAATCAGCAGCTGCCGATCTCATCGAGCGCTTTTGCCGCGCCTGTTTTGCTGAGGTTTACGCTGCGGTTTTCGCCAAGTCCCGTGAAGATGACGAGGCAGGCGTCGGATTTGGCGTGCTCCTTGATATAGGCGTCGTCGAAGGTCATGAGGCGGTCGCCTTTTTTGACCTTTTGGCCGCTTTCGACAAACACCTCGAAGCCCTGGCCGCCGAGGGCGACGGTGTCGACGCCGATATGCAGCAGGTACTCTGTGCCGTCGGCGGCTTTCATGCCGATGGCGTGCTTTGTGTCGAAGACGAAGACGACTTCGCCGTCCTCCGGGGCATAGACGGTTTCTTCCGTCGGGTAGACGAAGTAGCCGTCGCCCATCATCTTGCTGGCGAAGGCCTCGTCGGGCGCTTCCTCAATGGGGTGGACGGCTCCCGCGACGGGCGTGAAGAGCGTATGCGTGCCGGTTTCTGCGGCGGGCGTTTCCGCTGCCGGAGCCGCTTCTTCGGGCGCTTTTTCCGCTTCCGTTGCTGCAGGCGGGGCTGCACCGGGCTCCACATCGGGCGCCGTTTCGAGGTACGATTCGAGGTTTGCCTTGATGACGGTGACCTGTGGGCCGTAGATGACCTGCACGCCCGTTCCCTTGACGATGACACCGACAGCGCCGGTAGCCTTCAGAAGCTTCTCGTCTACGAGCGCCGGGTCTTCGATGGAGCAGCGCAGGCGCGTCGCGCAGCAGTCGACGGAGGTGATGTTCTTTTTGCTGCCGAGGCCGCGGGCAATCGCTGCGCTCTTGGCATCGTCCGAGGCGGCTCCTGTGCCTTGGCTTGCGCCGCCCTGCTGTGCCTGGTAGTCGGCCTTGGAGTAGAGCTTCGTTTCCTCGTCATCGTCTTCTCTGCCCGGGGTTTTGAAGTTGAAGTGGCGAATCATCCAGGAGAAGATGAAGTAGTAGAGGAAGAAGTAGATGACGCCGACGGGAATGATATACATCCAGCCCGTTTTTGCCTCACCCTGCAGGATGCCGAAGATGAAGAGATCCAAAAGACCGCCGGAGAAGGTCAGGCCGACGGCGATATTAAGCATGTGCGCGATCATGTAAGCCGCACCTGCGAGAACCACCTGCACGGCGAAAAGAGCAGGCGCGACGAAGAGGAAGGAAAACTCGATGGGTTCCGTGATGCCCGTAAACATCGAGGTCAGGGCGGCGGACAGGAGGAGGCCTCCCGCGAGCTTCTTCTTTTCGGGACGCGCCGCGCGGTACATGGCGAGAGCTGCGCCCGGCAGGCCGAAGATCATGAAGATGAATTCGCCGGAGAAATAGCGCGTTGCGTCAGAGCTGAAATGCGCGACATTCGGCGAGGCGAGCTGGGCGAAGAAGATGTTCTGGCCGCCCTGGATGAGCTGGCCGTCGATCATCATCGAGCCGCCGACGCCCGTCTGCCAGAACGGCAGATAAAAGACGTGGTGCAGTCCGAATGGGATCAGGGCGCGTTTGATGATGCCGAAAACCAGCGTGCCGATATAGCCCGTGCCCGTCACGAGGCTGCCGAGAGCGAAGATGCCCTGCTGCGCGAGCGGCCAGACGAAGTACATGGCGATGCCGACGAAGAGGAATGCGACGGTGGAGATGATGGGAATGAACCGCGAGCCGCCGAAGAAGGAGAGCGCGTTCGGCAACACGATCTTGTGGTACTTGTTGTGCAGCCAGGCGACGCCGAGTCCGACGATGATGCCGCCGAAGACGCCCATCTGGAACGAAAGGATGCCGCAGCTTGGGGCGATCGTTCCCTCAAGCACCGAGGGCGCAATGGAGCCGTCGGGGAGGATTTGGCCGCCGAGCTTGAGCATGGCGTTGCAGGCCGTGTGCATGACGAAGAAGGCGATCATGGCCGAGAGGGCCGCGACCTCCTTTTCCGCTTTGGCCATGCCGATGGCGACGCCGACGGCGAAGATGATCGGCAGATTGCCGAAGATGGTGCTGCCTGCACTCGCCATGATGGTGAGGAGCGCGTAGAGTGCCGTGCCTTCGCCGAGAATCGCTCCAAGACCGTACGTTTCTACGGTCGTGGGATTCGTAAACGACGCGCCGATGCCCAGGAGGATACCGGCGATCGGCAGTACGGCGACGGGCAGCATGAAACTTCGCCCGACGCGTTGGAGTACGCTGAAAATTTCGTCTTTCATAAGGGCAAAACCTTCCTTTCCTCCGCGCTTTTCCGGAAACCGCCTGCAGCTCCCCTCTCTTCCGGCGTATTCCCTCCGCTCGGCGTGCCTGCAAAGATGCAAAAAAGCATCAGCCAAAGGGGCGCAAAGGCTCTTGACTGATGCTTGCTGCGCCGTCTGCGCGCGGAAATTCCATGAAACATTACATGTAGATTATACCGTAGGAAGCTTTGTTTTGTAAAGGGAAGGGAGTGCGCCTGCCCGGTTTTTCCTGCAAAAGAAATTCTCCGGCGCTTTCTCTTGCAGGAATATTCGCGCAGGCAGAGAACTCCATAGTGAGAAATAGGAGCGTTTTGCTGCGGCATGTTTCAGCCGCATTCTTGCCGAGGACATCGGGCAGGGGAAAAGTTTGATGGGAGGAGATATTATGCGGCGTGTTTTGTCGATGGTCTTGTTCGTGCTCTGCCTTTCGTTTGCGCAGGCGGCTGCTGCGGCGGCTTATCCGGATTATTTGGGCGGCGACCGCAATTACCTTTTATGCGGCGGTCATATGGGCGTGGGCTACTATGTGGACAAGAGCTCGCTCGTCGTGCAGAAGTATGCGCCGCCCACATATCGGATTGCCGTCAACGTGCTGGTCGTGGAAGACGCCGATAGCGGCAATACGAAGCCGTATCGCGTGGATACGCGCCAGTACCTCTATCAGTGGGATTCGCGGGCGATGTATCGCTGGGGCGAGGATTCGTGGCAGTACATACCGCCGGTTGGCAGCAATGCCGAAACGGGACATGAGTTCAGCGGGGAGATGGCGTTCTACATCGCTTATCACATGAAGTTTTACGGTGGGCAGAGGTGGTACAACCGCCATAGGGGAAGCTATGATTATCCCAATTTTTCCGATCATCTCTATGCCGTGGTAGACGGTTCGAATTGAAGCGTCTGTCCTGAGGCATGGGCAGTAAAAAATAAAAAGCCGAGGCGGTGCAGATTCCTGCGCCGATCTCGGCTTTTAGGAAACGCTGATAAAATGAAGTCGCCCAGATTTGCGCAGATGCGCTGTATCTATGGCGGTCAACGTCAACCAATCATGCGGCGCACTTCGCGCTTGCATTCTTGGGACGTTTTCGCATACGAGCCGTTGCCCAATCACCTGCGTCCTTCGGACTTGGCTTTTGGACGGCTCAGCAAGGAGACAAACCGCAGGCGTAGCGGTGCTACGTCGAGGATTTGTCGACGACGAGAGGACAGTGCAGATGCGTGAAGATGGGTGGCTGAATTTATCAGTGATTCCTTTATTTTCTGCGTCCGAATCCATCGAAGGGAGCGCCGGAGCCGTTCCGCTTCGGTCAGTGAATCAGGCCGTTGGCGCGCAGGACTTCCTGGATGCTCGCGGCGCTTTTTTTCAGCAGGGCGAGTTCATCGTCGGGCAGGTGAAGCGGCAGGCGGCGCGTGACGCCTGTTTTGCCGATGATGCTCGGGAGCGAGAGTGCGACGTCCTGGAGGCCGTATTCGCCGTTCAAGGGCATGGAGACGGGCAGGACGGCGTGCTCATCCGTGACGACGGCTTTGGCGAGGCGGCAGGCGCCCATGGCGATGCCGGTGTTCGTCCAGCCCTTGGACGTGAGCACATCATAGGCTGTGTTCACGACGTTTTTGGCGACGGCCTCCTTGTCCAGGGCGCCTTCATGCTCGAAGAGGCTGTCGAGATCTTTCAGCGGCATGCCGCCGATGCCGACGGAGCTCCAGGCGGGAAAGGCGCTGTTGCCGTGCTCGCCAAGCATGTAGCCCTGCACGTCCGTCGCGTCCACATGGTAGTGCTGGCCGAGGATGCTCTTGAAGCGCAGCGTTTCAAGCGTCGTGCCTGTGCCGAAGAGGCGCCCTGCGGGATAGCCGAATTCCGTTGCCGCGACATAGGTCGTGATGTCGAGAGGGTTTGTGATCATGATGAAGACGGCCTCATGCGTGTACTTCGTGACTTCGCCCATGACATCGCGTATGACGGCGATGTTCTTCTCGGCGAGCACGAGGCGGTCGTTTCCTTCGCCGGGCTGGATGCTCGGGCCGGCGGCGCAGATGATGACGTCGGCGTCGCGGCATTCCTCGAAGCCGCCGGAATAGACATGGATGCTCGGCGTGTAGGAGCAGGGAAGCGCGTGCACGGCATCGAGGGCCTCGCCGTGTGCGACCTCCTTCCGGATGTCGATGCAGGCGATTTCCGAGGCGATCTGACAGGGGATGGCGCGCGCGAGCACGGCGGAGCCGACGTGGCCGAGACCGATGATGGCAAGCTTTAAGGGTTTCAACATAGATACACATCTCCTTGAAGAATTGCGGTGGCAGATGTCATCGCTGTTATATGGCTGCTCTTTGGGGGCAATAACTATAGTATACACCCAAAGAAGAGGGAAGGAAAGTATGCGGCCTGAAAGGGAATGAGAATCATTTTATATTGATAAAATAGGAATTGACGGTATTGCCCGACGGTGGTATTATACGGGCAAAGGGCTGACGGCCTTTGCCAAGCTATTTGTTGCAATTGATGGAGGAGGATATCATCATGGAGCTGAAAGGATCGCAGACAGAGAAGAACCTTTGGGCAGCGTTTGCCGGGGAATCGCAGGCTTACACGAAGTACGGTTATTACGCTTCCCGCGCGAAGAAGGACGGCTTTGAGCAGATTTCGGCGCTTTTTGCCGAGACGGCAGGCAACGAGAAGGAACATGCCAAGATCTGGTTCAAACTCGTGGCGGGCATCGGCGATACGGCGGCGAATCTCGAGGCTGCTGCGAACGGTGAGCACGAGGAATGGACTTCGATGTACCCTGAGTTTGCCAAGGTGGCGCAGGAGGAAGGCTTCACGAAGATCGCGCGTCTCTTCGAGAGCGTGGCGAAGATCGAGAAGGAGCACGAGGAGCGCTATCGCCTGCTGCTCGCGAATGTCAAGGACGAGGCAGTATTCAAAAAGGGTGAGAAGATCATCTGGCAGTGCCGCAACTGCGGCTATGTCTGTGAAGCAGCACAGGCGCCGCAGGTCTGTCCCGTCTGTGATCACCCGCAGGCTTATTTCGAACAGATGAAGAAGAATTACTGAGAAACGGTTCGCTTCCGGCATAAGAAAAGAGGCTCGCCCATATCGTGCGGCAGACGATGTGGGCGAGCCTCTTTTTATGCCGGCAAGCGCTGGGATGTGGGCGCTTCCTGGTTTTCTCAGATGCGGAGGCTGAAATTGGCGATATAGCCGAGTTCCTCGGCGTGATCGTGGAAGAAGTCGAACATGGTCAAGAACATCGTGCGGTTTTCCTTTTTCATGGCGTTTGCCATGATCCGGAGTGCTCCGGCAGGTCCTTCGTCGCGCAGGATGCCTGGCGGGTCGAGGAGTGTCATCGGGCCGCATTTCTGTTCTGTCCGGAAAGCGTGGCTTTCGATCCTTTCCTTCCAGCCGCTGCGGGTCAGCGGTTCGACGTGGACATTGATCGCCTGGGAAAGGCCGGAGATGAGTTCCTTTTGTACGGCAGCGTCGTCCGTACGAAAGACGACATCATGCGTGACGAGAACGCCGCCGGGTTTCAGCACACGTGAATACTCGGCAAGTGCGCGATCCTTGTCTCCGCCGATGAGCATCGTCAGCATGGCCTCGTTGATGACGACATCGAAGCTGGCATCTGCGAACGGCAGATCGAAAGCGTTGCCGTGGACGACAGAAATCTTGTCCTCGAGCCCCTGGCTCTTGATGTTGGCGCGTGCCTTTTCGAGCGCTGCGTCGTCGAGATCGATGCCGACGACCTCACAGTCATACGTCTTTGCAACATGGATCATCGTGGTGCCCATATTGCATGCCACTTCGAGCACCTTGAAGCCCGGTTGGATTGCCGCCTTGGAGAGAAGCCAGTTCGTAGCTTCGACGCCGCCGGGACGAAGCTTCGTCTTTCCCATTCTGGCCAAAAAGGTGTGTCCTGCCTCTCGCATGGTATCATCTCCTTCGTATAATCACATACCTTCGATTGATTCTCATTATAAATGCAAGATGGTCACGTGTCAATAGTTTTCATATCTAAAAAATAGGAAAAAGAGCGGCGTTTCATTCAGGAATGCAAAAAAAGAGGGCGCCGCATCATGCGGCGGGAGGCCGCGTGCAGCACCCTCTTTTGCTTTCGGTGTGGTTCAGTCCTGGTTTCTGTTCGCTTCTTCCAGGGCTTCTATGCGTCGGTAGACCTCGATGAATTCGAGTGCGACGGTTTTGAATCCCTCCGCGCTCATCAGCTGATCTTCCGCGTGGGCGAGGAGGAGCGTCAGAGGAGCAGCGCTGCCGGCGGATTCTTTCGTCAGGAGTTCGCCGTGCGCTTTGTGCCCGTCGAGAAACGATTCGTCGCCTTCTTCGATGCGCCGTACGGCCCTATCGAAACTGCCGTGCTTGGCCGCCGCAATCGCTTCGATATAGGCGCTTTTTGCCGCACCGACGGCGGAGATGATGCGAAATGCGATGAGCTCTGTGTCTTCCATGAAAATTCACTCCTTATTTGTTTGCCGGATCAAGGGAGAACGAAAAGGGCAGCAGCTCTTCCGGCGTGACGATTTTTTTCGCGCCGCTGAGATTGGCGAGGATGATGCGCCCGATGCTGAATTCGGCGATGACCTGGCGGCAGGCGCCGCAGGGAGAGCAGGGAAGCGTCCCGTCGGCGACGACGGCCAGGGCGGCGATTTCCCGCACGCCTTCGGAGACGGCCTTGAAGATGGCTGTGCGTTCGGCGCAGTTCGTCAGGCCGTAGGAGGCGTTTTCGATGTTGCAGCCGGAAAAGACGCGCCCGTCGGCTGCAAGAGCCGCCGCGCCGACGGAGAAGCCGGAATAGGGCGCATAGGCGCGTTCGCGTGCTTTTTTTGCATGGGCGATGAGCTCCGCGTCCGTCATGGAATCATCCTTTCGTTTTTTTGCGGCATCCGTCGTCTGTGCCGATTTTCGGCGCGGACGCGCTGAAGCTGTCCTCCGTGACACGCGCGAAGAGCTTCGGCCTTGGGGCGGGCGGCTCTTCACCGAGCGCAAGGGCGGAGCGATAGAGGTCTGCGGCAGCTGCCAGGCGGTCTTCTTCGTTTGTGTAAAGGATGGCGATGGGTTCATTCGTTTCGGCATAGTCGCCGGTCTTTTTCAGCAGGCGGATGCCCGCCGCCATATCGATGGAGCTTCCTTTTGTCTCGCGGCCTGCGCCGAGGAGGCAGGCCGCTCTGCCGATGGCTTCGGTATCCATCTGGGTGATAAAGCCGTATGCGGGCAGGGCTATTTCCTGCCGGAAGGCCGCCTGGGGCAGTTTTTCGGGTCGGTCGAGGCAGGAGACGTTGCCTCCCTGCGCTTCGGTCATGGCGCGGAAGGTGCGGAAGGCGCTGCCGTCGGCAAGCGCCTTTTCGGCGAGCTTCCGGCATTCGTCGAAACCGCCGCGTCCGATGAGGCGCAGCATATCGGCGGCGAGCGTGAGGCTCGTCTCGCGAAGATCGGCGGGGCCTTTGCCCTGTAGGATCTCAACGGCTTCGGCGATCTCGAGTGCGTTGCCGATGGCAGCGCCGAGCGGCACGTCCATATCCGTGACGATGGCGGCGGTCTTCCTGCCCGCGCTCTTGCCGATGCTGACCATGCTGCGCGCAAGTTCGAGCGCGTCGCTTTGCGTTTTCATAAAGGCGCCGCTGCCCATCTTGATGTCGAGCAGGATGGCGGAGCTTCCCGCCGCAATTTTCTTGCTCATGATGGAAGAGGCGATGAGCGGGATGGAATCGACAGTGGCCGTCACGTCGCGCAGGGCATAGAGCTTCTTGTCCGCCGGGGCGAGGTTGTCGGATTGACCGACGAGGCTCAGCCCCGTGCGCCGCACCGTGGCGAGGAAATCCTCGCGCGAGAGCGTCGTTTGAAAGCCGGGGATGGATTCAAGCTTGTCCACGGTGCCGCCCGTATGGCCGAGGCCGCGTCCGCTCATCTTGGCGATGCGCGCGCCGCAGGCTGCGGCGATGGGGCAGGCGATGAGCGTCGTCTTGTCGCCGACGCCGCCCGTCGAGTGCTTGTCCACCGTTGCTGTGCCGAAGCCGGAGAGGTCGACGCGCTCGCCCGAATCCGCCATGGCGAGCGTCAAATCGCCCATTTCGCGCTCCGTCATGCCGCGCAGGCAGATGGCCATGAGCATGGCGGACATCTGGTAGTCGGGAATCGTGCCGCAGGTGAATCCTTCGATCATCGACTGGATTTCCGCTGTGGAAAGTTCCTCGCCGTGCTTCTTCTTCGTGATGAGGTCGTACATACGCATAAAAATCCCTCGCAGTCAGCTTTGCTTTTCGTTCTGCTCCGTGCTCTCCGTACACGCGGCACTGCGCAGCTCCGCTATGATGTCTGAGAGGCGGATCGAGCGCAGCTTTTCCTCCATCGCTTCCTGGACGGCGGCGAGATGGCCGTCGAGTGCGCGGTGGATATTGCGGCCGACGGGGCAGGCGGGGTTCGGGTGTTCGTGAAAGTGGAAGAGCTTGCCGTCATCGAGCAGTTCTGTCGCGCGGTAGATGTCGTAGAGCGTGATTTCTTCCGGGGAACGCGCGAGGTGCGAGCCGCCGCGCCCGCGCCGTACTTCGATGATGCCCGCCGTTTTGAGCATGAGGAGCAGGCGGCGCACGACGACGGGATGGACATGGATGCTGCCCGCGAGAAATTCACTCGTAATAGACCGCTGCCCTTCGAAAAAGGCAAACCCTGACAGCATGTGGACGGCGATGGTGAAACGGCTCGAAAGCTGCATGGCGGCAGAAACTCCTCTCTTGTCTATGAAGGAAGCACGGCGAAATACTGCACCGCTCGGACGGGCGGCCTTTTCGCCGTGCTTCCTTGAGCCTTTAGTAGTGGGCAAGCGTCTGCCTCACAGGGAAAACGGTGCGAACGAGGACAGCCAGCCGATGAAGCGCAGCGTCCAGCCGAACCACATCATCACGCCGAGCGCGATGAGGCTGAGACCGGCGAGCTTCTGCACGGCGGGCAGGAAGCGGTAAAGGGAGCGCACGCTTTTTTCCAGACGGCGCCAGAGAAGCGCGAGCACGAGAAACGGCACGGCAAAGCCGAGCACGTAGAAACTGAGCAGCCAGAGCCCCTGGCTGAGGGTCGCCTGCTGTCCCGCGTAGATGAGGATGGCGGCGAGGATCGGGCCCGTGCAGGGCGTCCAGCCGACGGTGAATGACATGCCGAGCAGGAAGGAGCCGAGAGCGCCTTCTGACGGGCGATGCAGGAAAGGCCGCCATTCGCGGTAGAGAAAGGACGGGCTGATGATCCCTGAGAGGAAAAGCCCCAGGAGTGCGAGCAGCACGGCGCCGGCCTTCTCCACGAGGGCGAGATGCGTGAGCAGAAAACGGCCGAGCACCGTCGCCGTCGCACCGAGCGCGAGGAAGACGACGGCAAAGCCGAGCAGGAAGGCGAGGACGTTGCGCGCGAGAGTGCTGCCGGAGCTGCTTGCGCCCCCTTCTGCCGCTGCTGCGCCGGCGTTGCTCGAGCCTGCAAGAATCAGCACGAACGTCGGCAGCATCGGCAGAACACACGGAGAAACGAAAGATACGACGCCGGCAAGAAATGCCGCGCCAAAAGAAATGGCTTCCATAATTATTACTTTGCAGCTTTGGCGAGCGCCGCCTCAAGCTCTGCCGCCGTCGTGCCGCCAAGCTTCTGCATGACGATTTTGCCGTCCTTGCCGACGATGTAGGTCGTCGGGATGGCGCGGATTTCATACTGATCCGCCACCTTGCCCTCCAAATCGAGCAGCACGGGCATCGTATAGTTGTTCTGCTTGAAGAAGCTCTCGACCTTGTCCCCGGGCTCCTGGAGGTTGATGGCGTAGAACGCGACGTCCTCCGCATGTTTCTTCGCGAAGGCGTCGAGCTCCGGCATTTCCTCGCGGCAGGGCGGGCACCATGTCGCCCAGAAATTGATGACATAAAGTTTCTTGTCGTTGGCGAAGTCGATCTTGACCTCCTGTCCGCCGAGATCCTTAAGTGAGAAAGAAGGCGGCGTCTGCCCCTCCTGCAGCGCCCCCGCCTCGGCGCTTGCCGTCTCCGCTGGGGCAGGCGTCTTCTCCGCCTGCGCGCCGCAGCCGCTCATAAGAAAAAGTGCCAGGAATGCACCGGTAAGCCATGTTGCTTTCAATGAAATTTCCTCCTTAATTTGGAAAAAAGATTTCAAAGGAAGGCGTTCAATTATCCGCCCCCTTTGCTACATATAATATTTTACTATGAATTTCCAAGAGGTCAAGCCCGAAGGGCGCAGAGCGATTGGTTAAATTCATGTAAGGGCGGCGCGGTGCAGCCTGCTTCGGGCGATGCCGGGCATAGAAAAAAGGAACCGGCCGAAGCCGATTCCTTTGCTTTTGTCATGGTGGAGACGAAGGGGATTGAACCCTCGACCTCTCGGATGCGAACCGAACGCTCTCCCAGCTGAGCTACGTCCCCATGTCGTACTCAAATAGTATACTGCAAATTTTTAGGAAATGCAAGAGAGAAAATGTAAAAAAATCAGCAGGAATATTTCGGAAGAGGGCGAACATTAAAATCAAGGATAAGTATGTTTTTATAGTAATTAGAAGAAACGGTTTATTCCTTAAACCACCCCCGAACGGGGAAAAGGGAGGCAGTAATGTGGATAAGCGGGAAAGCATGTGGGAGCGTTATCTCCGCAATGGTCTGAGCCGCCGCGACTTTCTCAAGGGTTGCGTCGCGTTGACATCTCTGATGGGGCTCAGCACCGACATGGTATCCAAGGTGGTCGAGGCGGCGGAACAAAAGCCGCTGCCGGTTGTAATCTGGCTGCACGGCCACGAGTGTACGGGATGTGATGAGTCGTTCATCCGGTCGGCCGCGCCGCTGGCGTCGGATGTTGTGCTGAACACGATCGCGCTTGAGTATGACCATCTCTTGAGTGCAGCTTCGGGTGAGCCTTTTGAGGCGCATCTGGAGGAAACCGTCAAGAAGTACAAGGGGCAGTATATCCTCGCCGTTGAGGGCGCTGTCGCGACGAAGGACAACGGCGTCTACTGCATGTCGGGGGGGCATCCCTTCATCGACACGTTCCAGCGTGTGGCGAAGGATGCGGCAGCGATCATCGCCTATGGCACCTGCGCCGCATCGGGCGGCATCCAGGCGGCGTCTCCGAACCCGACGGGATCTGCCGGCATCAGCCACTATGCGGGCGGCAAGGCGGTCGTCAATGTGCCGGGCTGTCCACCGATTCCGGAGGTCATGACGGGCGTCATCATGCACGTCGCGCTCTTCGGCACGATTCCGGAACTCGATATCGAGAACCGTCCCAAGCAGTTCTTTGGCAACCGCGTACACGATACCTGCTACCGCCGCCCCTTCTTCGATGCGGGCATGTTTGCCGAGCGCTTCGATGATGCGGGCTCCAAGGCGGGCTGGTGTCTTTACAAGCTCGGCTGCCGCGGCCCCGAGACGTACAGCTCCTGCGGCAATCTGCGCTGGTTCCAGGGCATGAGCTATCCCATTCAGTCGGGTGCGCCCTGCATTGGCTGTACGAACACGAATTTCTGGGACGATGCGCCGTTTTCGCAGCGCCTGCCGAAATACGGCCCCTTGGGCAGCATAGACAAGATCGGCGTCGGGCTTGCCGTCGGTACGGCGGCCGGCGTTGCCGTACACGGAGCCATGAGCCTCGCGCAGCGTGCGAAGGCAGACAAGGCCATCGAAAAAGAGGAGCAGGAGAAGAGAGAGCAGGTGCATAAATGAAACATGTAACGGTCGATCCGGTAACAAGAATTGAAGGGCACCTGCGCGTCGAGGTGCAGGTCGACGAGGCCACGGGCAAGGTCACCGACGCTCTTTCGAGCGGCACGGCCTGGCGCGGTCTGGAACTCGTCATGAACGGCCGCGATCCGCGCGATGCCTGGGCGTATATCCAGCGCATCTGCGGCGTCTGTACGACGGCTCATGCCTTGGCGTCCGTGCGCGCCGTGGAGGATGCGCTCGGCATCCGCATACCGCCGAATGCGAACTATATCCGCAACATCATGGCGGCCTGTCTCACGGTGCAGGATCATATCGTGCATTTCTATCACCTGCACGCGCTCGACTGGGTGAGCCCTGTCGAGGCTCTGGCGGCCGATCCTGCCGCTGCGGCGAAGCTGCAGTCGACGCTTCTGACCATGCGCCTGCCGTTCGCCGGTCCCGCGGGTCTCGATACGGAAGCGTATCCGAAGGATTTCCCGAACGCGACGCCCGAATACTTTGCGGCGTTCAAGAAAAAGATCGAGCAGATCGTCCAGAGCGGCCAGCTCGGCATCTTCTCGGCAAACTGGTGGGATCACCCCGATTACAAGCTGCTGCCGCCTGAGGTTCATCTCATCGCGGTTGTCCATTACCTCGAATTGCTTGACAAGCATCGCGAGATTGTCACGCCGCATGTCGTATTCGGCGGCAAGAATCCGCACCCGCATTATGTCGTGGGCGGCATGCCCTGCGCCATCTCGCTGGACGACGGCAATGCGCCCGTCAACACGGCGCGGCTTGCCATCGTCGACCGTGCCGTGAATCTCACGCGCACGCTTGTCAATGAGTACTATATACCGGACGTCCTCGCCATTGGCGCCGCCTATGTCAAGGCGGGCAAGGTCGACGGCGGCGGTCTTGCGAAGCACTGCGTCCTGGCTTTCGGGCAGTTCCCCGAAGAGGGCTACACGGGTACGCGCAACGGCGATTTCATGCGGCGTCTTTTGATTCGCTCGAACGGCGTCGTGGAGAACTTCGGCGCAGGACTGGATGCCGCCACCTTCACGCCGATTCGGGCGGAAGATTTGTCCGATCCCGTTGCTGTCACCGAGGGCATCGAGCACTCCTGGTACGAGTACGAGGGAGAAGAGGGCGACCTCCATCCTTGGGCCGGACAGACGAAACCGAAGTATACGGCTCCGAAGGTCGGCACGATGACGAATTGGCAGGAGCTCAACGAGAAGGGGAAATATTCCTGGCTCAAGACGCCGAAATGGCGCGGCAAGGTCGCAGAGGTCGGCCCGCTGGCGCGTTATATCATCATCTATGTCAAGGCGAAGAAGGGGCTTCTCCCCGAGCCGACCTGGGCAGAAAAGCTCATGCTCGACCAGATGGATGCCGTCTCCAAGGCCATCGGTCTGGCGCCCGAGGTGTGGCTGCCGACGATGGTGGGACGCACGGCGGCGCGCGCACTGGATTCTCAGCTCAATGCGGAGATCCAGAAGTATTACTTCGACAAACTTATTGCAAATATCAAGGGCGGCGATCTCGCCGTCGCGACTTCGGACAAGTGGGATCCCGTGACATGGCCGAAGGAGGCCAAGGGTGTCGGTCTTTACGATGCGCCGCGCGGTGCGCTGTCGCATTGGGTCGTCATCAAGAACGGCAAGATTGCCAACTACCAGTGCGTCGTGCCGACGACTTGGAACGCCTGCCCGCGCGACGATACGGCAGGGCACGGTGCTTACGAGATGGCGATGATGGATACGCGTGTGGCCGTTCCCGACAAGCCGCTGGAAATCGTCCGTGTCATCCGCTCCTTCGACCCGTGCATGGCTTGCTCCACGCATGTATTCAATGCGAAGGGCGAAAAAATCCGGGTTATGACGACCGACCCCTATGCCGGCATGAAGGTAGACGAATGAACGATCGATGATCGTGGAAAGGAAAAACTGCCGGACGGACGCGGCGCTCGCCGCGCGTCTTCCGCGCAGCAGGGACATGTGGAATGAGAGAAGTCAAACGCAGGATTTACTACGTTTTTAGCCCCTGGCTCAGGGCCTTTCACTGGATCATGGTCGTCTGCATCTGCGTCCTCTTCGCAACGGGACTGATGATCACCGAGCCTTGGCTCATCTACTCCGTCGAGCCGACCTTCAGCGGCATGACGACCGACAATATCCGAAACATTCATTTTCTCGCGGCGTTCATCTTTATGGGCGCCTTCATCCTGAGGATTTACGGTTTCTATGTGAACCGCGGGGACCGACTGTTTCCGCGCTTCTGGGAAGGGCTTTTCTGGCGGGCGATCGGCGATGTAATACTGCATTACATCTTTGTTCGCTACGAGCATAAGTCTTATCTGAGAAACCCCATCGCGCGCATGTCGTACACGCTTCTCTATGTGCTCGTCGCCATCGAGGTCGTGACGGGCTTCGGCATGTACGGTGCAAACGAGCCGGACAGCGTCTCCTTCCTCCTTTTTGGCTGGGTGCTGACGCTTCTGGGCAATGAGTTCATGGTGCATCTCGTGCATCATTATGTCGCTTGGTTCATCATCCTCTTCGCCATCGGCCATCTCTACATGGTCATCCGTGCGGAATTCATGGAAGGCGAGAGCGAGGTTTCGAGCATGTTCTCGGGACGCAAGATCCTGACGCATGTACCGCTCGACGACTATCAGATCAACCATCCCGAGGAGGAGAAAACGGGACGCCGTGCGAATTGAGGCGGCTGTTTGAGGAAGGATTCTGCAATGAGGCTGCTCGGCTGGGCAGCCTTGCTTTTGGGAGATGTTTTTATGTGCAAAGAATGTGGCTGCGGTGCAGCTAACGGCAATACACGCCTGCAGTTCACCGTTTCCGGCTATACGGAGGAAACGGCGGGCGAGGTGGAAAAGACGCTGCTCGGGCTTCCCGGCGTGCTTTATGTGCATATCCATGCGCATGACGGTGAGACGACGGTGGATTACAGCCCGAAGAAGACGAAGCTTACAGACATCCTCGGCGTTTTCGAGGCGCGCGGTCTTGCGGCGGCACTTTGAGATTTTTTCTGCAGGCAGTCTTTGCCCCGAGTTCCCTTGTGGGCGGATTTGTGTTAATATGACAGGAAGATGCAGATTGGGACTTGGAGGGATTGCCCCTTCCGGCCGGCCGCCGGAGGGGGCTTTTCGTTGCAGGGGGGCGATAGAATGCACGAGATGGCGATTGCCGAGAGCATCCTTGATATAGCGCTTCAAACGGCAAAGGAGAACGGGGCAAGGCGCATCGGCAGGATCCGTCTTCTGCTCGGCGAAATGGCAGGCGTGGAAACGGAATCGCTGCGCTTCTGCTTTGCGGCCGTCACGCAGGGGACGATCGCCGAGGGAGCGGAGCTCGCCATAAAAGCCGTGCCGCTCGTGGGCCGCTGTACGGCGTGCGGCAAGGAGCAGCATGTCGAGAGATATGCGTTCCTCTGCCCTGTCTGCAAAAGCGGAGCGTTGGAAATCCTTTCGGGGCGGGAGCTCAAGGTGGAATCTCTGGAGGTGGACTGAAAGAATGGAAGTCAAGGTCATGCGAAACGTCCTTGAAATGAACGATGCAGTCGCGGCGAAAAACGAGGAACTCTTTCGCTCACGGCGCGTTTTTGTGCTGAATCTCATGGGTTCGCCGGGATCGGGCAAGACGTCGCTTTTGGAATATACGCTCGAGGCGCTGAAGGACGAGATGCGGCTCGCCGTCATCGAGGGCGATCTCTTCACGACAAAAGACGCCGAGCGTATCGAGCGGCACGGCGTGCCTGTCATCCAGATCAATACGGCCGGCGGCTGTCATCTCGACGCGCCGATGGTGGAAGAGGCGCTGGCCTCGCTCGACCTCGACGCGCTCGATCTCCTCGTCATTGAGAATGTCGGCAACCTCGTCTGCCCGGCGGAATTCGAGCTCGGACAGGACCGGAAGGCGGTCGTCCTCTCCATCACGGAGGGCGACGACAAGCCGCTGAAGTATCCGTTGATGTTCAAGGAGGCGGATATCGCACTCCTGAACAAGATCGACCTTCTGCCCTATACGGATTTCGATATGGAAAGCGCCGTGGGCGATATTCGGACGATTCATCCGGGCATCGAGGTGCTGCCCGTTGCCTGCCGTACGGGCGAGGGGCTTCAGGCTTGGCTCGATTGGCTCCGGCAGCAGGTGCGCAGAAAGCGGGAGGCGGTTTGATGGGAGCGGACTTTCTTGACGTTTCGCCCGAAGAAATGGCAAAGGCCATGGCGGAACTTACGGCTGCGCCTGCCGTGACCGTCCTCGGCATCGGCAACGTCATCCTGCAGGACGAGGGCTTCGGCGTCCGTGCGCTGGAGCTGCTCCGAGAAACGTACGATTTCCCGCCCGAGGTGCAGCTCATCGACGGCGGCACGCTCGGCGCGGAACTGCTGTCCTTCATCACGGGAACGGAGCGCCTTCTCGTGCTCGATTCCATCAACGGCGGAGAGGCGGCGGGCACGCTTTTTCGCTTCGAGAACGAGGCCGTTATGGCGCATTTCCAGGACAAGCTTTCCGTGCACGAGGTCGGCATCCAGGATGTGCTGGCAACGCTTGAGGTGACGGGCCGCCCGATTCCCTCTGTCGTCGTGCTCGGCGCACAGCCCTATGCCGTCGGCGCAGGCGTTGCCCTGACGCCCGCGATGGCTGCGCTTCTGCCCGAGATGGAGCGGCGTGCGCTCGAGGAGCTCGCCCGCTGGGGCATCGTGCCCGTGAAAAAGGTGCAGCGGACAAGCCTTTGCCATACGCGCGTGGCGGAGGCCGGGGCGGCGGATGCGGCATGGAACGGCATGACGGCGGATGCGCCTGTCGGCTCTGCAGAGGACGGGCCGCCCGCCTCGGCCGCAGGCCGGCAGGCGTCGTCGCCTTTGGCGCGCCGGATTACGGCACAGGAAATGATCGCGAGAGGGGGCGAAGGCTGATGTGTCTGGCTGTACCGGCAAAGGTTCTCGAAATCACGGGCAGTTTGGCGCGCGTCGCAGTGAACGGCGTGGAGCGCGAGGCGAGCCTCATGCTGCTGCCGGAGGCGAAGCAGGGCGACTATGTGCTCGTTCATGCAGGCTTTGCCATGCAGCTTGTGGACGAGAAGGAGGCAGAGGAGACGTACGCGCTTCTCTCCGAGATGCGGGGCGCTGCACGCACCGTGGAATTGGATTAGGAGGGAGATCGTGGCAAAGCTCACGCCCCGGGAAGAAAAAGAGGCCGCACAGGAGCTTCTCGCGGACATCGGCCGTCTCGCTGCGGGCAGACGCCTGCGCTATATGGAGGTCTGCGGCACGCATACGGTTGCGATTTTTCGTGCGGGACTGCGCCAGCTCCTGCCGGAAAACGTCGAGCTCGTGTCGGGACCCGGCTGTCCCGTCTGCGTGACGAGCGATGCCTATATGGACAAGGCCATCGCTTATGCGAAGCTGCCGGACGTCATCCTCGCGACCTTCGGCGACATGCTCAAGGTGCCGGGAAGCTGTGGAAGCCTTGCCGATGCACGCGCTGCGGGGGCAGATATCCGCGTGGTCTATTCGGCGCGCGACAGCCTCGCCATTGCGCGGGAAAATCCGGAAAAGAAGGTCGTCTTTCTCGCCGTCGGCTTCGAGACGACGGCCCCGACCGAGGCGGCTGCCGTTCTCGAGGCGGAGGCTGAGGGCATCGGCAACCTCCTGTTTTTTTCCGCGCAGAAGCTCGTGCCGCCGGCGGTGGAGCTTTTGCTCGCCGATCCTGCGGTGCGTGTCGACGGTCTCCTGCTGCCCGGTCATGCTACGGTTGTCACGGGCACGGGCGTCTTTCGCTTTCTGGCCGGCAGGAAGCCCGGCGTTGTCGCGGGGTTTACGCCGCTCGGCATCCTGCGCGCCGTCTGGCGGCTCGTGCGGCAGACGGCGGAGGGGACGGCGCGCATCGAGAACGAGTACGGCTCTGTCGTGCGTCCGGAGGGCAATCCTACGGCGCTCGCCGTTCTCGCGCGCGTCTATGAGGAAACGGACGCCGAATGGCGCGGCCTCGGCATCATACCGCGCTCAGGGCTGTGCCTGCGCGAGGCTTTTGGCGCTTTCGACGCCGAACGCGTCCTGCCGCTGGCTCTGGAATGTGTGGAGAAAAAGACGGCGTGCCGCTGCGGCGAGGTGCTCAAAGGCGCCGTCCGTCCGACGGACTGTCCGCTCTTTGGCAAGGGCTGTACGCCCGAGCACTCCGTCGGGCCGTGCATGGTTTCCGTTGAAGGTGTCTGCGCTGCTTGGTACAAATATGGCAGGGGGAGGTTTCACTTTGGAAAATGAAAAGATTTCGCTTGCGCACGGCGCGGGCGGCGAGCTCAGCCGGCTCTTGATGGAAAGCGTCATCCTGCCCGAGTTCGGCAACGATTTCCTGCAGCAAATGCACGACGGCGCAGTGCTCACGCTTGGCCCGAACATCGCCTTTACGACGGATTCCTTTGTCGTCGCGCCGCGCTTCTTCCCCGGCGGCGACATCGGCAAGCTCGCCGTTTGCGGCACGGTCAACGACCTTGCGGTGACGGGCGCCGTGCCGCGCTATATCTCCTGCTCCCTGATCCTTGAGGAAGGGCTGGAGATGGAAGAGCTGCGCCGCGTCCTGCGCTCGATGCGTCTCGCTGCCGATGAGGCAGGCGTCGCCATCGTCACGGGCGATACGAAAGTCGTCGGCAAGGGGGCGGTGGACGGCGTTTACATCAATACGGCCGGTCTCGGCGAGATCGAGGGGGAGGCCATGGCGCCGCAGCGCGTGCGCCCCGGCATGGACGTCGTTCTTTCGGGCACGCTCGGCGACCATGCGGCGACCGTCATGGCGGAGCGCCACGGCATCGAGATCCCGCAGAGCCTGCAAAGCGACTGCGCCCCGCTCGGCGCCCTCGCTTCCGCTATGCGCCGCGCAGCTCCGTCCTTAGCCTGCATGAGGGATGCGACGCGCGGCGGCGCGGCCGCAGTTCTCAACGAAATCGCCGCAGCGGCGAAGGTCGGTATCATCATCGAGGAAGAGGCGCTGCCCGTGCGGGAAGAGGTCGAGGGCATCGCTGCCTTTCTCGGCTTCGATCCCTTGGAGCTTGCCAACGAAGGCAAGATCATCGCCTTCTGCGCACCCGAGGATACGGAAGCCGTGCTTTCCGCTATGCGCCGGGAGCGCTACGGTGAAAACGCCTGCTGCATCGGCCGGACGACAGCCGAAGAACCCGGCATCGTCGCCATGGAGACGGCCTTCGGCGGCCTGCGCATCGTCGACATGCCGTCGGGCGCCATTGTTCCGAGGATCTGCTGACCCGGCCTAGAGCCAAGCCCGACGGGGGCAGCCGATGAACTGGCGTTGACCGATGCGGGCTGCCCTTTTTTTCCATTGACGGGTGATGATGTTTTTTTTATAATAGAAAAGTAATGTGCCAAGCATTGACTAAGGAAGGAAAAGAGACGATAGGATGCGAAAAATTGCTTTGGCGGCCGGCCTTTCCGTGCTGCTGCTCATCTTGCTGGCGGCTCCCTGTCTGGCGAGTGACGAAGGGCTGCGTTTCGTGGATGCCGAGGGCGACACGGGTTATTATGTAGATATTTATTCCATTTCAATCGACAGCAGTCATGAATATACGGCGAATGTCGCCATCATCAAAGCGAAGGACAATACGATGTATGCTTATCGGATGCATTTTGATTATGGCGCGAAGACGTATCAAGTCCTCTATTCGGCAACGATGACTTACGACGAGCGCGAGATTTCCGAAAGCTCCAGCGTGCCGCAGTCGCCCCGCGTCTATGCTCAGGGCTCTCCGCTCGCTGCCATCGTCGATTATCTCTACGCCTGGCAGCAGGGCTACGAGAAGTAGGGCGGGGGATTTGACGCTTTCGCCATGAAGTTCGGAGGAAACGGGCGCAAGGGTTTCTTGCTGCCGGCTGCGTCCATAGAGGAAAAGCCCCGCGCTGCAAAGACGGCAGCGCGGGGCTTTTCCTCTATAGGGATGGATTCGAGGCATTACGGATGCCTTCAGCCGCGCAGCGGCGCTCTTGCGGCTGTCGTGGAGATGGCGTATGATAGGTATGGAACGAAGAGAGCCGGGAGGTGGATTTCTTATGGCGATTGCTATGCCGAAGGCTCCGACGCCGCCGACACCGCCGGTGTCGCCGGGGCTGGAGCAGGCTTCGGGGGCTGTGGGCGGTTTGCCGGATTTTGGCGCTTCAGGACAGGCGGCCGTCGAAGGCGTGCAGCAGGAAGCCCGGGATGCCGTTCGCGCTGGGCAGGAGGCTGCCGCTAATGCCCGCGCGGCGGGCGAGCGCCTTGCAGGCACACCGGAGCGGAAGAACCAGAATACAGAAAAGCAAGGGCCGGGCGACAGCAAACTGCCGCTGAACGAAGCGGCGGGCAAGGACAAGGCGGCAGACGGCGCAGGAAGCCGGACGACGGTGCAGCAGCCGGCGAATCTGCCGCAGGCGGCGCAAGGCGCGCCGGAAGGGGCGGCGAAGACGGAAACGAAAGAAGCGTCCGGCCTGCTGCCGCCGGACGCGCATTCTTCGAGCGCTGTTATGGCGTATTGGCCGCTTCTCCTCATCGTTTGCCTTGCGGGGGTGTTTTTGCTTGCGCGAAAACTGAGCTCCAAAAAGCCAGGGGAACCGACGCCCCTTGAACGCGCTGCGAAGGAAGCAGAGCTGCTGGCAGAAATCGAGGCGCAGCGCACCGCAAGAGAGAAACGGCAGGCGGAAAGAGCCGCTGCCGTCGCTGCTGCGGGACTTGCCGCCATCGCGGGTGCGAAGCCTGCCGCAGCGGGGGCGGCAGCCTTTGCCGCTGCTGCTGTGCCGCCTCCCGCATCGCTTGCAAAAGCGGTGGACGCGGCGGGCAGTGCGCCCCGCGCAGGCGGACGCTACCCGTCTGTCCGCAGCCAGGCCGGACGGCGGACGGCGAATGACGCCCCGGTGCGGGCAGGCGCTGCGCCGCACCCTGTGCCTCCCGCTGAGGAGGCGCCGCCCGCAGCGGGAGGCATGGCGTCCTTGGCGCAGGCGCTTTCCGCCTTTCGCGAGGCCGGCCGCATGTTGGAAGAGGGGAGAGACCGTGCGGCAGCCGAGGAAGTGCGTCAGGCCGAGCGCATTGCATCCCTGCAGCAGGAGGAGGCGCAGGGCAAGGACGGCAAGGGCAATTTCGAGATACGGATCTGAGGCCGTCGGCTGCGCAAGAAGCGAAAGCGCGCGGCTTTGCCACTTTTGCTGCGTGTATGCTATAATGTGGGAATATGATGAATCAATGATTTTGGCGGCGGGCGACGCCGTCGGATGGGGGACATGACATGCTGGACATCAAATTTGTCAGGGATCATATCGACGAAGTGCAGGCCATGCTGGAAAAGCGCTGCAATTCGCTGCGCCTCGACGGCTTCCGGGAGCTTGAGGAAAAGCGCCGCTCGCTCCTGCAGCAGGCGGAGGAGCTCAAGGCGCGGCGCAACAGCGTGTCGAAGGAGATTGGCGCGAAAAAGAAGCGGGGCGAGGATGTCGCGGCCATTTCCGCCGAAATGCGCGAGGTCGGCAACCGCATCAGCGCTTTGGATGCGGAGACGCGCGAGGTGGAAAACGAGCTGCACGATATCCTGCTCAATATTCCGAACATGCCGAAGGATGATGTTCCCGTCGGCAAGGACGACTCGGAAAATCCCGAAGTGCGCCGCTGGGGAGAGCCGCGGAAATTTGATTTCGAGCCCAAGGCGCATTGGGATCTCGGCACAGCGCTCGACATTCTCGACGCCGAGCGCGCCGCGAAGGTTACGGGCGCACGCTTCACCTTTTACAAGGGCCTCGGGGCGCGTCTTGAACGGGCCTGCATCAACTTCATGATGGATCTCCATGCAGCAAAGCACGGCTATACGGAAATGCTCGCGCCTTACATCGCGAACGAGGCGAGCATGATCGGCACGGGGCAGCTGCCGAAGTTCGCCGAGGACATGTTCAAGCTCGAAGGGCTCGACTACTACCTCGTGCCGACGGCGGAGGTGCCGACGACGAACTACCATCGCGACGAAATCCTCGACGGCAGGAAGCTGCCCGAGCGATACACGAGCTATACGGCATGTTTCCGCGCCGAGGCGGGCAGCGCCGGACGCGACACGCGCGGCCTTATCCGTCAGCACCAGTTCAACAAGGTGGAGCTCATCAAGTTCACGAAGCCCGAGGAATCCTGGGAGGAGCTTGAGAGCATGGTCGATGCGGCGGAAGATGTGCTGCGCCTCTTGGAGATTCCCTACCATGTTGTGCTTCTCTGCACGGGCGATATGAGCTTCACCTCGGCCAAGACGTACGACATCGAGGTCTGGATGCCGGCGCAGAATACATACCGCGAGATTTCCTCTTGCTCGAACTGCCTCGACTACCAGGCGCGCCGTGCGAACATCAAGTTCCGCCGCGAGCCGAAGGCGAAGCCGGAGTTCTGCCACACGCTGAACGGCTCGGGACTCGCCGTGGGACGCACGGTTGCGGCGATTCTGGAAAATTACCAGCAGGCCGACGGCTCTGTGCGCGTACCCAAGGCGCTCCTGCCCTATATGGGCGGCGTCGAGGTCATCGAGCCGCCCAAGGCTTGAAGACGGCGGGGATTCCCGAAGAGAAGGAGGCGGAACCATGGCGAAGCGTGCAGTCTGGGCGGAGGTCGATCTCGACGCTGTGGCGCATAACTATAGGATCATCCGGGCGGCGGCTCGGGGCGGCGCGAAGCTCTGCGCCGTCGTCAAGGCGGACGCCTACGGGCATGGCGCTCTGCCTGTCGCGCGGAAGGCCGTCGAGTGCGGTGCGGACTATCTCGCTGTCGCCGTCGTCGAGGAGGCGGCGGAGCTGCGCCGCGCCGGCTTTACGATGCCGCTCCTCATCCTGGGGCTCATCGACGAGGCTGAGGCGGCCGAAGTCGTATCGCTTGGCGCGACGCAGACGGTCGCGAGCTTCGCGCTCGCCGAGCGCCTTTCCGAGGAGGCGGCGCGCCAGGGCAGGATTGCCAAGGTGCATCTTGCCATAGATACGGGCATGGGGCGCATCGGCGTCACGCCCGAGGAGGCGGGCACACTCGCGCGTCGGATTGCCGCTCTGCCGGGCATCGAGCTGGAGGGGGCGTACTCGCACTTCGCCATGGCGGACGCGAGCGACAAGAGCCATGCGCGTGAGCAGCTCGCGCTCTTCCAGCTGGCGCTGGCGGGCATCGAGGCGGCCGGCATCCGTCTTGCGCTGCGCCATATCGCCGAAAGCGCGGCCATTCTCGAGCTGCCCGATACGCATTTCGACATGGTGCGCGCGGGCATCATCCAGTACGGGCTGTGGCCGAGCGAGGAGGTCGTGCATGAGGCGCGGCTGCGCCCGGCGATGAAGGTCGTCGCTAAGGTGCTGTTCCTCAAGGACGTGCCGGCAGGCAGCACCATCGGCTACGGCTGCGCCTGGCGCGCCGAAGCTGCGAGCCGCATTGCAACACTGCCCATAGGCTATGCCGACGGCTATGTCCGCGCCTTCTCCGGCAAGGCGCATGTCGAGATCAACGGGCAGCCCGCGCCCGTCGTCGGCCGTATCTGCATGGATCAGTGCATGGTCGATGTGACGGGAATCGAAGGCGTCGAGGTGGGGACGGAGGCCGTCGTTTTCGGTTCGCCGACCTTGACCGCCGACGACCTCGCCGCTTGGCTGGGCACGATCAACTACGAGATTCCCTGCCTCATGTCGCCGCGCATCCCGCGCGTCTATCGATGAAAGGCGGCAACGGCCCGCCGGGATGGAGGAAAAGCTGGCGCATATCATTTTGCGCCGGCTTTTCGCGCCTTGTGCATCTTTTTGCCAAAGCGCGGGACTTTTCTCGCATCCATGTCGGGCGATCATACTGGAATAACTGCTGCGGATAGAGTATAATATGAGGAGTATTATGGCGGCGTGCAGTCGGTGAAGGGAGAGCGGCATGAAGGCTTATCGGTTGGAGGTTATTTTGCGCGGCAGGGGCCCTGAGGTCCGCCGGAGGATTCTTGTGCCCTCGGAGCTGACGTTCAGCCAGCTCGCGCTTGTTCTCGATTTGTCCATAGGGTGGGGGACGGAGTGGTCGTCGATGTATTCCCTGCCGGACAGGGACCTGGTATTTGCCGAGACGGAGGGCGTGAAGCGAAGAGGGATGTATGACGCCGCTTACAGCTACATTGCCAACTATATAGAAGAAACAGAGGGGTTTGTCTACCTTTGCTTTACGGAAGCCGGGGAAAAGCACTACGCGGATGTGTTCCTGGAAAAGGCTGTCGAGCCTTGGAAAGGGCGCGCTCCCGAGGTGTTGGAATGGGACGGCTTATATCCGGCGCAGAAGAATAAGGGAGCGAAGGGGAAAAAAAGCCCTTGCAGCATGGCGCAGGCCAACGAATATTTGGCTTCGTGGTGCCGCATCGATCGGCGCAGATACGACTTCCGCACCAAGAAGGAGCTTCTCGAAGATGTGAAAGCGGGGAAGCTGGGCTTCTTCACGCGGCGGCGCACAGGAGAACGGGCGCATATGTCACCGGATTCGGTTGTGCTGGGCGCGGTCATGAAACAAGGCATCGCGGACGCGAGCGATGAGGAACGCATGCCGCCGACATTGGCGCTGATGCTGGAAGGCTTCCCGAAGGACGAGCTTTTGACGATGGCGGAAGGAAAAGGCCTGGCGGCGCGCCAGGGCACGCGCAAACAGGCGCTCATCGAGATGCTGGCGAACCACATGCTGCAGCCCGCCGTATTGGAAAATTACTTCGTCTGTCTCGGCGATGCGGAACTTCTGACCGTGCAGCGTTTTTTTGCCGACCCGGATCGTTTTGCGGACAAGGCAGGCGATTCCTTCGAAATCCTTTCCACCGCCGGCTACATCGCCGAGACGCTGGAGGGCGAGGCAGTCATGGCGCGCGAGACGGCGGAGGCGCTTCTGCCCCTCGTTGCCGGGACCAGCCCCGAACTGTACGAAAAGCGCCGCCGCCGCAGCTGGCTGCTCGACTGCGTCCTGGCCGCGAATGTGCTCTACGGCGTGACGCCGCTGGAAGTTTTGGTGCGCCTTTACGGACAGGGCAATGTCGGCAAGCTTTCGCCGGAGGAGCTTAGAAAAGAGCTGCAGGCAGTGCCGCCGGAGTTTCGGGCAGGCTCCCTGCGCCGAGGCAAGGCGTTTGTCGCGGCGGGCATTGATGAGGAGGAGATCGCCGTCATTCTCGATGAGCAGGGGGACGGAGATTTCTATATCCCGAGCACGCAGGAGATCCCAATTTTTGCCCGGGGCGACGGCCTTACCCAAGCGGAGGACAACGAGGCGCTGTATTCGTTTTTCGAGGAAGAACTCGGCTATGACGAGGAGGAGGCCGAGGACGTGATGCGCCGCATCCTCTGGAGCTTCCTCGCGGGCGCTCCCGTTTCCTTTGTGCGCGAGCTGCTCAAGGGAGACGGTTTCCTCGATGGGGTCAAGAAGGAGCAGGACGTCATGCTGCGCCGCCTCATGAACCGGATGCACGACAACACGCGCAGCGTTGCCAACCGGGGCTTCACAGTCAATGAGCTCAAGGAACGGCAGCGGGAGAAGCGGGAAAGAAAGGCGCAGCGGAAAAAAACTGCGCAGCAGAAAGTCGTTTTTTTGAAGGATAGGAATAAGGGGAAATCAGATTGAGCAATTTGGATGTAGGTATCGTGGGCTTGCCGAATGTCGGCAAGAGCACGCTTTTCAACGCGATCACGAAGGCGGGCGCCGAGGCTGCTAACTACCCTTTCTGCACGATAGAGCCGAATGTCGGCGTCGTGGACGTACCCGATGCACGTCTTCAGGCGCTGCATGAGATGTATCAGTCGAAGAAGACGACGCCGGCCTCCGTGCGCTTCGTCGATATCGCAGGGCTTGTCGCGGGCGCTTCGAAGGGCGAGGGGCTGGGTAACAAGTTCCTCGAGCACATCCGCCAAGTCGATGCGATCGCCCATGTCGTGCGCTGCTTCGAGGATACGAATATCACGCATGTCGCGGCGACGATCGATCCGGTGCGCGATATTGAGACGATTCTGACGGAGCTTTGCCTCGCGGATCTCGAGGTGCTGGAAAAGCGCATCATGAAGCTGGCCAAACTCGCCAAGAGCGGCAGCAAGGAGGCGAAGGCCGAGGACGAAATCCTGCGCCGCATCAAGGCGGTGCTCGAGGAGGGGAAATCGGCGCGGAGCCTGGAGCTTTCCGAGGACGAGAAGGAACTCATCAAGGAGATGAACTTCCTCACGCTGAAGCCGATGCTCTATGTCGCCAACGTCGCCGAAGAAGAGGCGGCGAAGGACGGCGAGGGCAACGCGCATGTCGCTGCCGTGCGCGAGTACGCGGCGCGGGAAGGCTCGGAGGTTGTCGTCGTTTCGGCGCGCGTGGAGTCGGAGATCGCCGAGCTGGACGGCGAGGATGCGAAGGCGTTCTTGGAGGAACTGGGGCTCAAGGAGAGCGGGCTTGACCGCTTGATCAAGGCGGCCTTCGAGCTGCTGGGGCTTTTGACGTTCCTGACGGCGGGGCCTGACGAGTGCCGTGCCTGGACGATCGTTGCGGGCACGACTGCACCGAAGGCGGCGGGAAAGATCCACTCGGATATCGAGCGAGGCTTCATCCGCGCCGAGATCGTGAACTACGACGACCTCATGGCTGCCGGCAGCACGGCAGCTGCGAGGGAGAAGGGGCAGGTTCGCCTCGAGGGCAAGGATTATGTGATGCAGGACGGCGATGTGACGTACTTCAGGTTCAACGTGTAGGCCTGCCCTTCCACGGCAGGGCGAAGAGGGAACGGGGGCGGCTCTATGACGGCGGAACGGCGGATTTTTTTGGCGGTGCTCATGACATCGTTCATGGGACCGTTTCTGGGAAGCTGCATCAACATCGCGATCCCGACGATCGCGGCGGAGTTTTCGCGTCCTGCGCCGGAGCTTTCGTGGCTTTCCACGGCATTCCTCCTGGGCGCGGTGTCCCTGCTTCTGCCCTTCGGCCGTCTGGCAGATGTCCTCGGGCGATGTCGCATCTACGGCGTCGGTACGGCAGCGATGGCGCTCATTTCGCTCGTCGCGGCCTTCTCGCCGTCGCTGCCGTTTCTCATCGCCATGCGCGCTTTGCAGGGACTGGCGCTTGGCATGGTGTTTTCGAGCGGCATGGCGCTCCTCGTGGTGTCGCATCCGCCGAAGGAGCGCGGCAGGGCCATCGGTTATTCGGCGGCAGCCACTTACATCGGCTTGTCGCTCGGCCCGGTGATCGGCGGGCTCGTCACGCAGTATATCAGCTGGCGGCTTCTTTTCATCCTCGCGGCGGCCGTGATCGCGGTGAGCAGCGTGCTCGTGCGCGGTGTCCGCGAGGATTGGTACGGGGAAAGAGAAGGCGGTTTTGACGTGCCTGGAGCCGTGCTGTACGCACTGGCGAGCACGCTGACGCTCTACGGTCTTTCCTCGCTTGCCGAGGCTCCGTGGATGCGCGTCCTGCTCGCCGTTGGGCTCGTATTCCTCGTGCTCTTTCTCTGGCGGGAGAAGAGGGCGCGTGCGCCGCTTCTGCAGCTCACCCTCTTCAAGAACACCGTCTTTGCCATGAGCAATCTCGCCTCGTTTTTGAACTACAGCGCGACGTATGCGATCAGCTTCCTGCTCTCGCTCTATCTGCAGCTCGTGCGCGGGCTCGACGCTTCGACAGCGGGGCTCATCATGCTGCTGCAGCCCTTGACGATGGCGATCTTGTCGCCCGTGGCGGGTGGGCTCTCCGACAAATATGAGCCGCGCCTCGTCGCGACTTTCGGCATGGCGCTGACGACACTGGGCATCGGCGGCTACTCCATGCTCGATGTGGATACGCCGTTTGCGCTTGTTGCAGCGAACTGCGTCCTCGTCGGCATCGGTTTCGGCTTCTTTTCGCCGGCGAACAACAACGCCATCATGGGCTCCGTTTCGAAGTATCTTTACGGTGTGGCCTCGTCCATGGTCTCTGTCATGCGCATGTCAGGGCAGGCGGTGAGCATGGCCGTGGTGACGGTTCTGCTGTCGAGTGCGGCGCTTCACGAGGCGGGCGACTGGACGGGCGGCCTTGCGGCGGCGATCCGCCTGATTTTTTCCTGTCTCACGGTATCGTGCGCCGCCGGCATCGTCGCTTCGCTGGCACGCGGCAAACGGGAGCGCCGGGAGGAATGAGTGCGGCTTAAGCAAAACGCATGGTTCATTCGATAGAGAAGGAAAGTGGGGTGCATTGGATGGAGATGCAGCGCTATGCGGTCGGCAATATCGTGCGCATGAAGAAGAAGCATCCGTGCGGCAGCGATCTTTGGCAGATCATGCGCACAGGCGTCGATTTCGGTCTCAAATGCCAAGGCTGCGGGCGCTTCGTGCAGATCGGGCGTGAGAAATTCCTGCGCCTCGTGCGCGGCGTCGTGGAAGAATGAGTTTGAACCGGGGGGGGATTGCAGTGGCAGGGGGAAAAAATGAAAACCGCACTTTTTCGCATGCACCACTGCCTGCCTCGTCCGGCACGGCGGAAAAGCAGCTGATCGCCATCGGCGCCTCGACGGGAGGGACGGAAGCCATAGCAGCGATTTTCAAGGATCTCGCGCCGCCTTTGCCGCCGATTGTCATCGTGCAGCACATCCCGCCGCTTTTCAGCAGCTATTTCTCGCGCCGCCTCGACGCGATTTCCCGGATCTCGGTCAAGGAAGCGGAAGACGGCGACGTGCTGCAGAGCTCTCACGCTTATGTGGCGCCGGGTGGACAGCACATGAAGGTCGTGCGCCAGGGAGGGCGTCTCGCTCTCGCCTGCGCGAAGGGCGATCCCGTGAACTGGGTCTGTCCTTCGGTGGATGTGCTTTTCTTTTCCGTCGCCGAGATCGTCGGCCCTGCGGCTGTCGGCGTCATCCTGACGGGCATGGGGGCGGACGGCGCGAAGGGGCTCTTTGCTATGCGCCGCAAGGGTGCGCTGACCTTCGGGCAGGACGCGGCGTCGAGCGTCGTCTACGGTATGCCGCGCGCGGCCTTTGAGCTCGGATCCGTCGAGCGGCAGATGCCGCTGGCAGCTATCGCCGGGGCGATTCGCGTGGCTGTGCGGGGGTAGGAGACGCATCTTCGTCTGCGTCTCCTTTACTTACGATGAAAGTCCCGCAGAAAGAAAAGAGGAGGAGGAACCTCCTCTTTTCTTGTGGGAAGGAAAATCTCCTTAATTTTACCAAAAAAATTTCCGATAGATACGATTAGGAAGGAAGCACGGATAAAATGAAGTCCGTCAGATTGGTGCTGATTTTTTGCCCTGTCAAGGAGAAAATCCTCTGCATAGTGGTGCTATGCGGAGGATTTGTCGACGCAGGGAGGGTGGAAGAGATGCGCTAAGATGGCGTGCTGAATTCATCGTGATTCCTTAAGTCTGTCCGGCTTTATGCCAAACAAGCGACGTTCTTTACCGTCCGCTGTCCGCGAAACCGAAGGATCGGGCAGGAAGCTCTCTGCCGAAGAGAAATGGGACTGCCTTGGTTTTTTCTTGTCCGGATTTTGCGATGGATTTTTATTTTTGGAGGAAATGGAAATGAAGCTAAAACCCAAAATGCTTTTAGGCATCGGTGTGCCGCTGCTCCTGGTTTTTATCATCATGGGAGCTATTATTTACATGCTGGCCAGCGCCGGTCTCAAGAACGCAGTGGAAGTCGCTATGGAGCAGCGCGCCGGCCGTTATGAGGCGAAGATCAACGGAAATATTCAAGAGAAGCGCGCCATCGTGGAGACGATCGCACAGAACTGGAGCGAAAACATGCCCCAAGGGCAGGCCCTGCAGGAGGCCGTTTCCGAGATCGGCTCCAGGGACGGCGTGTTCGATTTCTACGTTGGCTTCCCTGACGGCGTCTGCATAGCCAGGGAGCCGATTACGGAGGACTTCGATTCCCGTACGCGCCCTTGGTACAAGGTGGCGGCCGCTGCCAACGACGTCCAGCTTTCGGAGGTCTATCAGACGGATTCGGACAACTCGGAGGTCGTGACGCTCTGCAAGGCGATTCGTAAGAACGGGGAGCTCATCGCTGTCATCGGCATGGACGTTAAGCTTGATGTCCTGACAGGCGTCCTGAAGGATGTGAAGGTGGGCGAGCATGGCTCGATTTTCGTGCTCGGGCCGGACAGCGAGTTCATTTATCATAAAAAGTTCACCATCGCGGATCCCCCGCTGAGTGAGATGGACGGCGGTGTGCACAAGGCGCTCGCAGCACGCTTCACCGCGGACGAGCCGCAGGCCTTCGAGGCGGAGTTCGCCGGCGTGGACAAGTTCTATCGCTCCATGCCGATCGGCTCTACGGGGTGGCACATCGTCATCGAGGTGCCGCAGGATGAGGCGTTTGCGGCGGCAACGCACATCTCGTATGCGATTTTCTTCATCTGCCTTGTGGCGCTCGCGCTTCTGGGCGGAATCACCTATATCATTCTGACCTCGGCCGTCACGCCGCTGAAATTCCTCTCCGAGGCGGTCGGCTATATCGCCAACGGCGATCTCACGCACAAGCTGCCGGCGACGAACCGCGCCGATGAGATCGGCGATCTGCAGAACAGCTGCAGCAAGATGGCGGTGACGCTCCATGAGATGGTAGAGAACACATCGAAGGCGTCCGAGCAGGTATCGGCTTCGGCGCAGGAGCTGACGGCAAGTGCGAACCAGACGGCGCAGGCCTCGCAGTCGGCGGCGGAGTCCGTCGTCGCCATCGCCGAGCAGGCGGCGCACCAGAACGACATTGTGGAAATGGCCGCCGAGGTCGCGGAAAACATGGGCGAGCAGACGCGCCAGATCGCGAAAGTGGTCGACGCTTCGGCGAAAGTGGCGGACGAGACGGGCCGCGCCACGAAGGAAGGGCGCGAGGCGCTCGGCAACGCCGTCCAGGGCGTCGAGAATCTCGCCTCCGGGGCGATCAAGGTTGGAGCGGCGGTGCAGAGCCTCTACGACGGCTCGAAGAACATCTCGGAAATCAACGAGGTCATCACGAACATCTCGGGGCAGACGAAGCTCCTCGCCTTGAATGCCGCCATCGAGGCGGCGCGTGCAGGCGAGCAGGGCAAGGGCTTCGCCGTTGTGGCGGACGAAGTGCGGAAGCTTGCCGAGCAGAGCGAGCAGGCGGCGCAGGAGATCAGCACGGTCATTGGCAAGAACGCCGCACAGATCGAAAGCGCCTTCGAGCTGACCAAGAGCCAGGAAGCCGAAGTCAAGGAAAACGTCGGACAGGTACAGGCGGCGGACGAGAAGTTCGCGAGCATCGCCTCCTTCGTCGAGTCCCTGACAGGAGAAGTGGAGAAGCTCACGAAGATTACAAGCGTGATCGAGAAGGACTGCGCGAGCACCGTAAAAACCGTGCAGGAGGTCAGCGGCGTATCGCACAGCGTACAGCAGAGGGCGGCCGACGTCTCCGCCGTTTCTGAGGAGCAGGCGGCCTCGACGCAGGAAATCGCCGCCGCGAGCCACACGCTGGCCGACCTGGCACAGCAGCTGCAGGAGGGCGTGGCCAAGTTCCGGCTTTAAAAGACAAGAGAAGAGGCGTACCATGAACGAATGTATCGAGATTATAAAGAAGCGCCGCAGCACGCGCAGTTTCCAGGCTTCGATGCCGCCGGCGGCACTCGTGCGCGAGGTCGTCGAGGCCGGGCTTTATGCGCCGTGCAGTATGGACAGCGAATCGACGCGCATCATTGTCATCACGGACAAGGATCTCAGGCAGAAGCTCTCTGAGCTCAACTGCTCGCTGGGCTATTGGAAAAAGGGCTTTGATCCATTCTACGGAGCGCCTGTCATCATTCTCGTCGTCGCCGACAAGGACGATGTGAACCATGTTTACAACGGCAGCGTCCAGCTTATGACGATGATGCTGGCGGCGGAATCCCTGGGGCTTCAGACGTGCTGGGTGCATCGCGCCAAGGAGGAGATGGAAAAGCCGCTGGGACAGGAAATCCTCTCGCGGGCCGGAATCTTTTTCCGGCCGGGGCAGTTTGCCGGCATCGGCCATCTCGCGATCGGCTACGGGGCGGAGGAACCTGCACCGCCTGCGCCGCGCAAGGAAGGCCGCATCTCTTACATCAGCTAGGGAAGACGCTTTCTCGGCTGCAATAAAGAAGCCCGCCCCTTTCCCCGGCCGTTCCTGTGCGGAAGGCTGAAGAAAAGGGGCGGGCTTCTTGCTGCTTGCTGCAAACGCCTGCCGCATGGCGGGCAGGAAGAAAACGCCTGACGGCCGCCGCTTTTTGGAAAGGAGCTATCCCTTGAGCCCGGTTCCCGTCAAGGGAATGACGACGCGGTAGTTGTCCGGCTTGGCCGTGCCGAAAATCTGCATGGCGCCCGCAAGCGCTGCGGCGCTCGTCGTTTCCACATAGATGCCGCGGCGTCCGAGCAGAGCCTTGGAGCGCAGGATGTCCTCCTCCTCGACGATCAGCACGTCGCCGCCGCTGTTCGTGACAGCTGCAAGCATATCGTGCAGGCGTTTCGGCTCCTCGATGCGGATGGACTCGGCAATCGTTTCCTGCTTCTCGCTTGCGGGAAGATTGTTGAAGGCTTCGTAGAGAGGCGCACAGTTTTTGCTCTGCACGGGCACGAGGCGCGGCAGGCGGCCGATCTCGATAAATCCGTAGTAAAGGCCGAGGAGCATGGTACCGTTGCCGACAGGCATGAAGATGTATTCGGGGACGCTGCCGCCGAGCTGCTCGTAAATCTCATAGGCCATGGCCTTCATGCCCTCGAAGAAGAGCGGATTATAAACGTGCGAGGCATAATAAGCGTCCCCGAGGTTTTCTTTGACGGCTTGGCAGGCGCCCATGCGGCCGCCCTCCGTCTTGACGATTTTCGCGCCGTAGGTAGAAATCTGGCGCAGCTTGTCGGGCGAGGTTTCCTTGGGTACGTAGACGGTGCAGTCGATGTTGGCTGCAGCGGCATAGGCTGCGATGGAGGCGCCGGCGTTGCCGGCGGAATCGAGGGCGATCTTCTCGATTCCGACATGGTGGATTTCGTTGATCAGCGTATAAGCGCCGCGATCCTTGAAGGAGCCTGTCGGCAGCAAGTTTTCCGTCTTCAGGAGGAATTCGATGCCGTTGATGTTGATGCTCAGCAGATCCGTGTGCATGTGGCCGATCGAGATGTCATGCACGGTTTCCTCGGTTGGCGTCTTGTTCAGATGGAACATGCCGCCGCATTCGCAGCGGTAGTTCATGGAGCTGATCGGATATTTTTTCTTGCATTTCTCGCAGTAAAAATACATAGGACATCCCCGCTTTCTCATCCAATAGTCTCTTTTTTGTATTATTCGCTTTTTTCAGCGTATTTCCTTTCCATCATGGAGTTTTCACGGCTTTTTTTCCTTCCTATTCTGCCGGGAGTTTTGAAAAGCAGTTGTCAAATGAAAGAAAATAGTGTATCATAACGAATAGGCAGTTGCCGCAACTTTTTAAAGGAATCGAAACAGGAAGCGCGGAACGAGAGTGTTTGTGTTGCTCTCGTTTTTCTTGTTCCTGTTCTTCGAATAATGATACGGTTGTTATCTATCAATTTCTGGGAGAGGATTATGACAAACAAGATTTATGCCTTGGTCGGCCCGCATGCTTCCGGCAAGACAATGCTGATCGGGCAGCTCATGCAGATGGGCATACATTATATTCCGACGTATACGACCCGTGAGCCGGGGAAGATCGATTCCGATCCGCGCTTTTTCCGCTTCATCGGCAAGTCGGAATTCTTCAAGTCGGAGTTCATCGTGCATATTACCTATAAGGGCGACTATTACGGCGTTCTCAAGAAGGATGTCCTGAATGCCCTGCAGGAGCATAAGATCAGTCTCATGATGCTTGAGGCGAACGGAATCAAGCAGCTGTCGAAGCTTCTGCGGGATAATCTGGAGACGATTTTCCTTATGGTCGATTATGTGAAGCTTGTCGAGCGTATGCTTCGGCTGGGGCATAAGAACGACGCGATCAAGTATCACTTGGAATATGCGGAAAACAACAATGAGTTCGATAACTGGAAAAATACGACATACGTGGTGCGGAACACCCAGGATTCGGGTACGGCACTCAACCAGATTCTGGCGATTCTCGGCCTTACGCAGATCGTGCCGCCTGAGAAATTCAAGGAACTCATACAATGAAAATCCAGCCCGCAAGGGCTGGTTTTTTTATCGGACAGTGAGAAGCGGAACATGGGCATGCTCGGGAGAGATTGTTCGAGGAGGAAGATCTCTTGCCGGGGCGCTGCCGAGCTATAGCCTCCGTGCGCTGTCTTTGCCGGATCTTTCGCTGCGCTGGATGGGGGCGAGACGCGGAAGTCTGAAGAATTTGAAGATGGGGGTGGGAAGATGAGACGGCTCTTTTTGTTGTTTGTTTTGATGCTTTCGGCGCTTTTCTGCTTCTGCGCGCCATGGGACGCCGGCAGCTTCGGGGAAGTCGGCCATGCCGCAGGAAGCCCGGCAGAAGATGCGGCAGGCTATACGGCAGAGGGGCAGACGCCGGGAGAAGATGTGCCGGAAATCACGCTCATCGTAAACGGCAGCCATCTCGACACCGCCGGCCTGCCGCTGCCGGCGCAGGAGAAGAATGGTGTCTGGCTCGTGCCGCTTCGCCTCGTGGCGGAAGCGCTCGGTTATACCGTTGCATGGGATGGGCTTTTGGGCGACGCCGTGGTGGAAGGCCCCATACAAACGGCACGCTTCCATCCGGGCGAATATATCGCGCAGTTCACGGGCAGGCTGCACAATATCGGCCTCTCCGGTCCTGAGGAGATGGCGGCGGCTCCCTTCCTGCTGGACGGCAGCCTCTATGTACCGGTGACGGTCTTTGTCCGCTTTTTCAACGAAGTGGAATATGGCCCGGCAAGCATTGAGATCACAGAGCAGAAGGCGGAGCTGATGGAATAAGCCGTGCTGAGGATCTGGACGGCGGAGGCGAAAGCTGTGCGAACACAGCTGCGATGCGGTGTTTGCAGGTGCCGGGTCGGCCTCTTTGGCGACGGGCAGGAGAATGGAAAAAAATCTTGTGAGATTTTTCAAAATATTATTGACAAATCGGGAAGGCTGTTTTATAATGAACATGTCAAATGAAAGGAAACACTGACTGCGAGGATGCCTGCGGAACGAGGAGAATCTCTAGTAGGCAGGCTAGCAACAAAACAGTGAGAGAACCGATGGGGAAGCCGGAGGTTCCCACAGGAAGCACATCATCGTGGAGACGAGCGAAATGTTTCCATGGACGATGAACAGGTTTACGGTGAGAAACCAAAGAACGGCAAGCCGGAAGGCAAGGCGGCAGGGGCAACCGATGGCCAGGAAAAGTTGAAGGAGTGCCCGCGGAACTGATGTAAGGCAAGAAGCGGGTGAAGATCAACACAAAGTACTGAAAATCCCAGGAGTCCAATAGGCGGGGACGACGGGTCTAGCTACAGGCTGGACGTGCCGGTCCATCCGAGAACACGCAGGAGCGCGAAGGCGCAAGGGCACGAAGAAGTGCAGAGGCACGAGCTGCAAAGCGCTGAGGCGTAGGGCACGAAGCTGCAACGGCACAAGGGTGCAGAGATGTGAGGCGTGAAGTGGACGGACAGCCAAAAGGGATATGGCGGCATCGGCAAGGCCTGGATGTGAAGAGAGAAGTTGTCCAGACGAGTTCAGAGTTCAGGACAAGCTGTGCGCAAGGAGAAGAATGGCGCATGGAGAACCCCAATCGCTCATGCCGCAGGAAACAAGCAAGGTTTCCGACAAGCCAAAGGCAAAGGCTTCATGGCTCCGGAAAAACCAATACGGTCTCACGGGGGTTTCCTTTCGACGATAAGAGGCTTCGGGCAATATGCTCGAAGCCTCTTTCCATTTGTGGTGCTGAATCTAGTTTGTGCTTTCTCATTTGCGCTTGAACCTGCCGCCGACAATGTCGTGGACGGCATTGATGGTCACAAAGGCGCTTTCGTCGATGTCGAGGACGATCTTCTTGAGCTTGTCGACCTCGAGACGCGTGACGACGGAATAAAGCACCTTCTTCTCATCGCCCGTGTAGCCGCCCTTCCCATAGAGGAGGGTGACGCCGCGGTTCATATTCTCCATGAGCGCGGTGTTGATTTCCTCCGGCTCGTTTGTGACGATCATGACGGCATACGATTCGTCGAGCCCCTTGACGACGACGTCGATCATTTTGGCGATGACGAAGTAGGCGATGAGGGAATACATGGCCTTGTCCCAACCAAAGAGCAGGCCGGCGCTCGAAAGAATGAAGAGGTTGATGAACATGACGACCTCACCGACGGAGAAGACGGATTTCTTGTCGAGGATGATGGCGATGATCTCCGTGCCGTCGAGCGAACCGCCCGCGCGGATGATGAGGCCGACGCCGAGGCCGTCGATGATGCCGCCGAAGATGGCTGCAAGAAAGGGATCGTGGGTGACGGTCGGGAAGGGAGCGAAGTAGGCCGACCAGAAGGCGAGAAAGAGGATCGCGGCCAAGGTGGCGACGGTGAAAGACTTGCCGATCTGTTTGTAGCCGAGGTAGAGGAACGGCAGGTTGAGAACGACGAGGAAAATGCCGAGCGGCGCGTCCGTGATGGCCTGGGCCATGATGGAAAGACCGACGATGCCGCCGTCGATGATGTTGTTCGGGATGAGGAAAAGTTCAAGTCCTACGGCTGCAATGACAGCGCCGATAAAGATCATCAAATACTTTTGCAGTATGGCACGGAAACGCTTCCGGCGGCTCTTTTCCGGGCGCGGCTTGGGGCAGCAGGGAATTTTTCCGGCTGCGGCGTCGGCGGCGGCCTGTGCCGCTTTGGCAGCCTTTGCAGCTTCATTGGCCGCTTGTGCGGCATGAGCCGCTTCCGAGGCTGCAAAAGCAGCATGTTCCGCCCCGGAGGCATTTGCACTGGGAGCGTCCTTTGCATCCTGCTGCGGCTCAGGCGATATTTTCACGGCGGAGATTTCCGCATCTTGTGTCATTCGGTCGCTGCAGCTGTCTTTGACAGCCGTCCGTTCCCGATCATCCGGGCGTATTTCTCTGTCCTTTTCCATGCGGCACTTCCTCTCCTATGAATCCACTCCTTATGGAAAAAATCCTGTACCTGTCCCATTATACGAAAAGAATGCCTGCGTTGCAAACGCTTCTTGGCATTGTCAGCATACGCTATAGGGCAGGTCTCTTTCTGCTTTAGCCGCTATCGGGAAATGTTTTGTGCCAACGACGATGCGGCAGAGAAGATGGAGCGATCTGTGGGGTTGTGTGGCATCTTTGGTGAAAATGTTTTGCTGTATGTATAAAACGATACCAATGGCGGAATTGTGCGAGAGCAAAATAAAATACGGGTGCATGAAATCGCAGTCTTGCCTCATGAACCCGTATCTTCATGCGTTAGCGCGAGGGGCGCTTAAAGCAGGGAATGTTCCTTCGCTAAGGCTTTGATCTTGTCCTTTGACAGATTTGTGATGCGTGCGATCATTTCGATGGAGAGTTTTTCCTTGAGCATGGAAATAGCCGTTTCTTTGCGTGTTGTCTCCATGCCGCGTTCCACACCCTGTTCATAGATGCCCGTACTTAAATTGCACATGGTTCTCAACTCCTCTTCCATGTCGGTGGTCGTATCCATATCGAATTCGTCTTTCAGGACTTTCTTTTTCCTTGCCGGCGGCATGTTTGTGTCCTTGAACAAGAGCTTCAGGAAGCGGATGAGCCAATCTTCATTGGCTGTTTGGTCTTCCCCCAGGTAGATCGTGACGATGCTCATCAGGTCGTAGTCAGCGCGATTTTCTTTATGACCGTTCAGGATGTGATGCTCTTCTAAGTTATAACGGTTGATGGCGCTCGTGCCGTCCGGAGAGTCCATGCAGAGCCAGATGGTATAGACCTTTTTGATGTCGTCGTACGAGGAACCGGTGAATTCCGTTTCCTTCTGCGAGGAGATCAAGCGGCTCGCATAGTAGACTGCCCGGCGTAAGATTGCGTATCCCAGTTTCGATCTGCGCTGCGTCCGCTGCGCCTCGACGTTGATGATCAGAGTGATGAGCTCGCCTGATTTCGGGGCGCGTGCGTGGAAAAGGATGTCGAAGCGAATCCATCCTTCGGTGATGCCGACACTTTCGGTGGCACCTCCGAAGAACTCTTTCGGCGATGGAGCGTCCTTCTTTGCGGCATTCGTGCTGTCCCGGTCGACGCCAATCCCGCTGATCTGCGGCGTGCCCTCGATATACTTTTCGGCAATGTCCGCGAGGGAGGCTTCTGCAAATTCCGGCACAGTCCTCTTGAGGAGGCGCGCCATGATGGCTCTTTGTGCAAGCAGGCGCTTTGCATGCTGGTCGTAGATCGGGTTTTGGTAAAGCGTAGGGCTCTTGTCTGAGGAATTTTCATCTTGCTGCATGGGGTCACCTTCCTTGCTTTTATTATAGCATCGAATATACCTTCTAGCCAGTGAAACGATGTAAGGCGTGAGGACATGTACAGCAGGATGCTCTGATGATGCTTTTGCAGGAAGCGGGTGAAAAGCAAATCGGACGCATGGCGAAGCTATGCGTCCGATTTGTCGGCGAAGAGCGGAAAAAGATGTGCGGAAATGGCAGGGCGGAATGCATCGGTGCTTTTTCAAGCTGTCAGCGCAGGAAATTGCGCCAGAGGGTGAAGAGGACGAAGAGGACGAGCAGGAAGAAGACGAAGGCGCGCGGCGGCTCTTTTCCTTCGCCGCGAAGGATCCAATGGATATCGTCGCGCAACAGGAAGAAGAGGAGGAAGGGGCCGAGCAGGAAGATGGCCTCGTTGGCCCGAAACGCGGCGGAAAGATCGCCCGCGGCGAGAGCGAGCATAAGACGCGTGACGCCGCAGCCGGGGCAGTCGAGCCCTGTGACGAGGTGGAAAGGGCAGGGCAGGCTGAGCCCCGTCGCACGACAGAAGACGAGGTAGGCGAAGCCGAGGGCGAGAAGTGCCGCATAGCGGAGAAGGACGCGCCTCATGCGCGGCTGCCAGTCGGGCATCGGCGCAAGGTGTGAAACGAGGCCGGCGGCAGTGCCCTTCAGGTGAAACGCTATTTTTGACAAGCGAGAAAGACCCCATGGGACGAAACGTCTCATGGGGTCCGGAAAGCGATTCTTCAAGATCAATGAACGCGGGAAGAAGGATCTTCGGTCTCTTCTTCCGGGAAGACAACGCCCTGCACCTGCACATTCGTTTCAATGACCTTGAGCCCCGTCATGGACTCGATGGCGCGCCGCACGTTTTTCTGCACTTCGGTTACAACCTGGCGGATATCGACGCCGTAGGTCACGACGAGGGTGATGTCGACGGCGGTTTCTTTCTCGCCGACCTCGACCTTTACGCCTTTCGAGAAATTCTTGCGGCCGAGCATTTCGGCAATGCCGCCGATGAGCCCGCCACTCATGCCGGCAACGCCGTCCACGTCCATGGCCGCAAGGCCGGCGATGACGCTGACGACCTCATCGGCTATGCGAATGGAGCCAAGTCCCTTGTTGCTCGTTACGAGCGGAGCTGTATCTTCTGCCATGATGAAAACCTCCTTATAAGCTGTACGCGCGAATGTCTTAGGTGAAACCGTATCGCGGAAATGGGAACAAGCGGCAATGGCGCCGGACGTGTCAGAAGGCCTGCGGCATGTTGCCGCCTCCGTCATAGTCGATGATCTCGTTGAGCGAGTTTTGCATCAGGGCATAGCTGATGATACCGAAGCCGAAGAGGGCGAGGACGAGATAGATGATCGGGAGGTTGGTGTCCACGGTCATAGCACGGCGCTGCTTCGCCATGATGATGGTTTCGCCCATCTTGTAGAGCCAGTATAAGCTGTAGATGCCGCAGGTAACCAAGGTGAAGACGATGACCATGCCGCCGGAGGCCGTCGTGCGTTCGCCTGCAGCTGCATGGGCTTCCTCGGTGAGCTGGTAGAGCCAATAGATGCCGTAAATTCCAGCGGTGATAATAGTAAAGACAATGGCGAGGGGAATGCTTCTTTTTGTCATAGAAAAGCTCCTTTCACAGTTAGAAAAAATCAACGAAGAGGTTTTTGCAGGGAAACGGGACTTCCCGCTCCCGCAGGACTTGCAGCTATGGGCAGACGTTCATCCGTGCCGCCTCTTTGGCGCAGGAAGTCGTTGAGTGAAAGCTGCAAAAAGACCATCGTAAAGTTGTAGGTACGCAAAAATGCCAGCAAAAGATAAAGCAGCGTCGGATTCCGATCCTTGCGCTTGTAAACGACCCAGAGAATGATGCCGGAAAGAACGGATTGGAAGGCGGCGACGAAGATGAATACAATAATGAATAGGAACAGCATCGCGCCGAAGGCAACGAGGGTGTCTTCCGTGGTTTTTGTCAGCGGTGCGGCTTCGACGGTATCGGCTAAGATTTGCAGGACGTAGCTGATGGTTGTGAACACCACATAGATGACGGTCATGGCGATGGTGACGCGCAGATATGTCGTATTGCTGACGGAGTCGGGAGGAAGCCCGTTTTTCTCGCGCAGCTCGACGAGTTCGCTGCCAATTTTGTAGAGCCAGTAGTAAAAGTAAAACGTGCAGGTAAGGATCGTATAGAGGACGACTGTACCGCCGTCCGGCGTCTGTGGTTTTCTGGAAAGCGCGTGGATTTCTTCGGTCAGTTTGTACATCCAGTAGAGTCCGTATAATCCGCAGGTTATGAAGCTTAGGACAAGCGGCAGGATGATGTCGCGAGGTTTTATCTGCATGGAATCCTCCTTTCCGGGAAAGCAGCTTTGTCGGGATGAAATTTCATGCCGCTGCGGGCAAAGATGTACGCTTGCTGCAGATGGTTTGCGGCAAGAATAGTATAGCAGAAAATGAATCCCATAACAAATATTTCACTGTGCTTAGAGAGAAGAGGCGGCGCGCCGGGCGATTTTCTGGAAGAGCGGGATGGTTTGCGAGCGGTCACGGCAGTTCTCGTCCATGACGACGAGGATCATGTCGTCGGTTTCCCCGCGGGCGATGCCGCCGTCGGCGTAGATGCCCGTGATCTCGCCGGTTTTGTTCGCTAGGCGGAAGGAGGGAAGCGCTGCGGGCAGACATTCCTTGTCCGTCTGACGCGCGAGAATCGCGAGCATCATCTCATCGTGTTCCGGATCGACGCATTCATGACGATAGATGCGTGTGAGCAATGTGCCGATGTCCCTGACACTCGAGAGGTTCGGCAGACCTTGGTTGCCGAGCATCATCTTGTGCTGCAGGCGCGTTTCGGCATATCCTTTCTGCTGGATATAGCTGTCGATGCGCCTCATGCCGAGACGGTCGATGAGGATGTTCGTCGCCGTGTTGTCGCTGTCCGTGATCATGCGTTCCATGAGCTGCAGTGCGGTTAGCGACTTGCCTCTGTCGTACCAGGTGAGCCTGCCCGCTCCGTCGACGATGTTTTCCGGCGTGATGGAAAGGGGTTCGTCGAGGGCGAGGCGGCCGTCCTTGGCGTCCTGCATGGCGCAGGCGAGGACGAAGAGCTTGATCATGCTGGCGGGCTGCATGGCATGGTCTTGGAAGAGCAGAGGCTCCTGCTCCTGCCGCGGGCGAAGAAAGAAGATGGAGCAGCTCGATGCCTTTTCTGCGAGGATCGCAGCGAAGTCCCCTTGGAGAGCAAGCTGGTCGTCACCGCGCTCGGGAAGCGGCGGTGCGGTTCTGTACGCGCTCTTGACGGAGGGCGGCGCCGCTGCCGCCCGTGCTTCGGCTTCGCCGCCGACCTGCTTGGCGCGCACGGCAGCTGTCAGGGCGTTCCATCGGCTGCGACAGGATTCGTGCAGAGTACGGCAGGTTTTCTCCAGCGAGACGAGAAGGGGGGACGGCTTCTGCGGGTGCTGTGTGTGCCAGGTGTATTCGTTTACGCCAAGACTGATGAGTGTGAGCAGGACGGTGAGAAGCATTGTCCCGAGAAGAGCCTTTTTCAGCGCGGCAGCAGCCATTGTACAGGGGGTCCCTCCTTTTTGTTGCTTGCAGGTGCGGGCAGAGCTCGACGCAGATCATGGTTTTACTTCATGGAAGGGCGGCGCACAAACCTATGAAGTGGCTGTTTGTGCGTGCAGCTTACCACGGCTGAGGCGTCATGGGAGTGACGACGCCGAAGCTGAAGCCCGCTCCCTTGAGCATCTCGATGATTTGGGGCAAAGCCTCGACCGTTGTTTCCTTGCCGCTCGAGCAGTGCATGAGCACGATGGCGCCCCTGTCTTTCGGACGGTTGGCAAGTGTGTAGCTGACGGAGCCGATGAGTCTTTGCGCGGGGATGTTCGTGCCGGTTGCGTCCTCGTCGCTGACGTTCCAGTCGTGGTTCACATAGCCGTTTTCCTTGAGCATCTGGCGGTAGCCGTCCACGAACATGCTGGCGGCGCCGCCCGGTGCGCGGATGATGAGCGGGCGTACCCCGAGGAGTCCGTAGATGATGTCATCCGTGTGTTTGATCTCGGCGAGGAAGTTTTCTTTGTTGGGATAGAGGGTCTTGTAATCATGGCTGTAGCTGTGGTTGCCGATGGCATGGCCTTCGGCAAAAATCCGCTTCAGGACGTCGGGATGCTTCTCTACCATTTTTCCGATGACGTAGAAGGTGGCATGGATGTTGTTTTTCTTGAGGATATCGAGAATGGCGACGGTGTTCTTGTCATCGGGGCCGTCGTCAAAAGTCAGGTAGGCGATATTCGGCATCATGTAGGGAGTGAGTGCAGGAAGCTCCACAGGAAGCCCCTTTTGGCGGCGCTCATCGAGCGTGTAGATATCGTAGAGGGGCTTGGAGGCGTCGGCAAGCTGTATGTTGTTGAAGTCGTCCGAGGCTTTGATGTAGTCTCCGGGGGGCGGGGTCTTTTTCGCCGGAGCGGTTTTTCCGTCGGCGGAGCCGCTGGTGTTTTCCATCTGGAGCTCCTGCGGGAAGCCGGCAGCCGTCTCGTCTGCATGGAACTTGCCCCAGGCAATGCGCCAGCCTGCCGTGCAGACGAGCGTCAGCAGGACGAGGAGAAGAAAGATTTTTGTATGGTAGTGCTTTTTTTCGTTGGCGCCCCATTCATTTCGTAGTTTTTCCAAAAATTTCAGCAAGGCGAAAATCATCCTTTCCCAAAAATGTCGAATTGTCAGAGGAGCTGCTCGAGCGCATCGATGAGGCTTGCCATTTCCGCGTCGGTTCCGATGGTGATGCGCAGATGGTCGTCAAGGCGCGGCTTTTTGAAGTAGCGCACATAGATGCCGCGTTCGCGCAGCGCATGGAAGATTTTTTCGGCGGAGGCGCCGGGTTTTGCTGCGAAAAGGAAGTTTGTTTTCGCATCCGTGACGATGAAGCCGAGACGGCGCAGCTCCGCCTTTGTGTGTTCGCGCGTCCGGATGACCTTTTGCAGCGTTTCTCTGAAGTATGCCTCATCCTCGATGGCAGCCTTGCCTGCAGCGAGTGAGAGCGTCGTCATCGTGTAGGAGTTGATAGAGGCCTTGACGTCCTCCATGGCGGCGATCAGACGCTCGCCGGCGAACGCATAGCCGATGCGCATCCCGGCAAGCGCACGCGACTTCGACATCGTGCGCACGATGACGAGGTTTTCGTATGTTTCGAGAAGCGGCAGCGCCGTTTCGCCGCCGAAATCGACATAGGCTTCGTCGACGATGACGACGGAATCCGGGTTGGAAGAGATGATTTCCTCGACGCCTGCAAGCGGCAGCTCGATGCCTGTCGGCGCGTTGGGATTGGCGAAGACGATGCCGCCGTTTTCGCGTGCGTAGTCGGCAGGATCAAGAGTGAAGTCTTCTGAGAGCGGCACGGTGTCGTAGGGGATGCCGTAGAGCTCTGCCCAGACGTCGTAGAAGGAATAGGTGATGTCCGGGAAAAGGATCGGCTTCCTGCCTGCGAAGAAGGTCAGGAAGGCAAGAGCGAGCACGTCATCCGAGCCGACGCCGACGAATACTTTTTTCGGGGAAATGCCGTAATAGGCGGAAAGCGCGTCTTTCAGCGTATGGCAATCGGGCTCGGGGTAGAGGCGCAGACGGCTGTGCCCGACGGAGGCGATGGCCTCGGCCACGCGCGGCGAAGGTGCGTAGGGGCATTCGTTCGTGTTCAGCTTGATGACCTCGCCCGCAGGCTGTTCGCCCGGTACATAGGGCGTGACGCGGCGAATATTATCGAATAGGCTCATGGGCTTCCCTGCTTTCTGCCAGAATATACTCCTTCTATTCTACGTCCTTTTTGCTTCGAGGGCAAGGGGCAAGAAGACGGCAGGAATGCGGGACTTTTTGGAGAAGTCTCCCAAGAAAGGTGCATGGACGACAGAAGGGAAGGAGGAGAGCCGGATGGAGGTAAGAGAAACGGCGCAGGCGCGCATAAACAGGACCATCGAAGCATTTCGGCGCAACCGCTACGATGTTTCTTTTTTTCGGGAGCGGACGGCGGCTGCGGATTATCTCGCGGCAGAAATCGAGGGAAAGCGTGTGGGCTTCGGCGATTCGGAGACGCTGCGGGCGCTTTCCCTCTATGAGAAGCTCAGCGAAAAGAACGAGGTGATCGATCCGCCGCGCAGGGCGCATGAGGGCGGTCTGGAGGCTTTTTTGCAGGCCGGGCGCGAGGCGTTGCTGACGGATATCTTCATCCTTTCGGCCAACGCCATTACGGAGGAAGGACAGATCGTCAATATGGACGGAGCGGGAAACCGGATTGCAGGCTCGCTCTTCGGGCATGAAAAGACGTATTTCGTCTGCGGCGTCAACAAGCTCGTGCCGAATGTGGAGGCTGCCATCGAGCGCATCCATAAGATTGCCGCGCCGCTGAACGCAAAGCGCAAGAAGAAGCGCACGCCGTGCGCGCCCAAGGGCGATACATGCTATGACTGTCAAAGCCCCGAACGCATCTGCAACGCCTTGACGATTCACTACAAGAAGATGAGCTACCGCCCGATGGAACTCGTGCTGATCGAGGAGTGTCTGGGGCTGTAATGAGGATGATTTGCTGAGTGCATTTGCACAGCATAGGAACCAGCATCTTACATGTTGTCAAAAGAGGAAGGCGTCAGCCTCAAGCAATATGTCGCAAATGTGTTGGCGTACAGCGCCGGGCAAAAGATTTGAAAAAAAGGCTGCCGCATGAAGACATGAAGTATTCATGCGGCAGCCTTTTTTCAGGGTGCGCCCGGCGGCGCACGTTTCTAACCGGTGAAAGACCGGAGTCTGCCCGGTAGCGGGAAAGACATAGCCAAAGACAAGGGTGTTCGTCGTGAGGCGAAATCTGAAGGAAGTCGGCGGCAAACCTCTGGCCTGACGAACAGGAACCGTATAGGAGGCTATCGTTGGGGATAAGGCCGCACTACAGGTCGAAGTCCCATAGCTACACGGAACCAACGGTGGTAGATGCGGCAGGTAGATGGAGGGAAAGAAACGTGTGGTACCCGGGGAGGTCTGCATAGAACGCTCTGAAAAGGGCAACCACAGCCGAAATGTTGTGCTGAATATGCAGAAGTCAGCAGAGGCCATAGTAGCCGAGAGGTGAAGGGCCGAATCCGTAGGAGTATCCAAGTACAACCGGGAAAGGAGGAGCGACTGGAAATGGCAGAAAACCGGAAAGAAAAGGGCTGCCCGCAAAAGGAACGTGCGGAACACGAAGAATATGTGGGAGCGTCAAGGTCGTTCCGTCGGATATGGGAGGAAAGGAACCGTGTACAGCCAGAACTCTTGGAGAAGATACTGAGCAGGGAGAACCTGAACAGAGCTTTCAAGAGAGTGAAGAAGAACAAGGGAGCCGCGGGAGTCGATGGCATGACCATCGAAGAAACGCAGGCACACTTAAAAGAAGGAAGCCATGCGAAAGAACTGGTAGAACGAATCCGGCGGGGGAAATATACCCCGCAACCAGTGCGAAGCGTGGGAATCCCGAAGCCAGACGGAGGAGAGCGGAAACTCGGCATCCCCACCGTCATAGACCGTACCATACAACAGGCAATCACACAGCAGCTCGTACCCATCTATGAGCCGCTGTTTGCCGAAGGAAGCTATGGGTACAGGGTACAGACCGGGAAGAAGTGCCAAAAGCGCCATACGAAAGGTGAAAGAATATGCGGAAGAAGGTTACACCTATGCGGTAGTACTAGACCTATCCAAGTATTTCGACACCCTGAACCACGAAATTCTGCTTCAGTTACTGAGGAAGAACGTAAAAGACGAGCGAGTCATGCAGCTCATCAAGAGATACCTCAAAAGCGGAATCATGGAAAAAGGCGTAGTCCGAGAGAGAAAAGAAGGCTCCCCGCAGGGAGGGAATCTGTCGCCCCTGCTAGCCAACATCTATCTCAACGAGTTTGACCAAGAATACGCGAAAAGGGGAGTCCCCTGCATACGGTATGCGGACGACATCGTCCTGCTCGCAAAGAGCAGGCGAGCCGCGCAGCGAATCCTGGTTAAAAGCACAGCCTATCTGGAGGGGAAACTGAAGCTGAAAGTCAACCAAGAGAAAAGCCGAACGGTCAGCGTGTTCGCAACGAAGCACTTCAAATATCTCGGATTCACGCTGGGGAAAAACGGAAGCGGCGTCTATGTACGAGTCCACCCGAAAGCGTGGAAGAAGATGAAAGCCAAACTCAAAGAACTTGCGTCCCGGAGGAGGGTGCAGAAACTGCCGACATCTCTGGCCAAGATAAAAGTATATATGCGAGGTTGGCTGAACTACTACGGGATAGCGAGCATGAAGAATCGCATAGACGAACTGAACCAATGGCTGTGCCATCGCGTAAGGATGTGTATCTGGAAGCATTGGAAGAAGCCGAGGACGAAGATTCGGAATCTATGCAAGTTGGAAGTCCCCTTTGAAACAGCCTACCAAGCAGGAAACTGCCGGAAAGGCTATTGGTGGACAAGCAACACGGTAGCGGTCAAGATGGCAATGACAAAAGAAAGACTGATACGCTTCGGCTTTTATGATTTAGCCGAGGCATATCAGTCTGTACACGCAACCTATTGAAACCGCCGTGTACCGAACGGTACGCACGGTGGTGTGAGAGGACGGCGGCTAATCACCGCCTCCTACTCGATCAATTATCTCTGTAATGAGAGCCGCATTGTACGATTTTTATGGTGCCGTTTTCGATACGATAGACAAGACGATTCGCGTGATCTATACGCCTGCTCCAATAAGGAGCTAAGTCGCCGCTCAATCGCTCTGGTTTGCCGATTCCCTCATAGCCGTTTCGGTCAATATCTCTGAGGAGCTGCTGGATGCGCTTGAAGGTTTTCTTATCCTGCTTTAGCCAATACTCAAAATCTTCCCACGCTGCATCTGTAAATGCCTTAATCATCGAGATTGACCTCATGAACTGTGCCGCCGGTCGCTTCCATCTGAGCGATGGACTTTTTCAGTCGCTCCATATTTGCTTCGCTGTAAAAGGGATCGACGGATACTTCAAAAGGAATACGCTGCTCCCGTGTGACTTTTGCAGCGAACATCGTGAAGGCGGATGCCATCGTCAGGCCCATTGCCTGACATGTTTGCTCCATCTGAGTTTTCAAAGATTCGTCCATAGAAAAATTTATAACTGCTTGAGCCATAGGATTCACTCCCTTCGCCATTGACTCTATCATACCATGTTTGAGGCTTTATCTCAATATTTAAGAACCAACAAGAAAATTCCGATGAAATAGAGACGGATAGCGAAAAACTTCGCATGGAGCGGTTTTCTCAGTACACGGAAGGGATGAGAAAATGAGTATGAGGATAGGGAGCGCCTTGAGCGGACGTGAGACGAGTGCTTCTTTCGTACAGGCGCCTTCCGCCGCCATGGCTCTGAAGGGCAGGCAGGAGGAGAAAACGCAGCTCGGTCAGACCGCTGAGGTGCTGATCAGCAGGAAAGCGCGCATCCTGCAGCTGACGGAAAAGGACGCGAAGGAGATCCTGCGAGACGAAAAGGATTTTGAGCCCCTGACAGCGCGCGACAGGATCGCCGATGTCGATAAAACGCGGCAGGGCGTCAAGGCGGAAAAGGAGCGCGTCGTTGCGATCAAGGAACTGCTCAAGGACGATACGCTGACGGATGATGAAAAGAAGGCGCTGAAAGAGGAGAAGGAAAAGCTCCTGTCGCATATTGTCGCGACTTCGTACGACGATCAAATCTCGATGATTTACGATTTGAAGAGGGAGCTGGAAAAGAAGGCCGCCGCAGCGCGCGAGGAGATCGAAAGCGACCGTCTGCGCGCGCCTCTGCCGAAGGATGAGGACGAGGACTTTGACTGGTTTAATGCCAGTGCGGATGAGCTGAATGAAAAGATCAAAAAGGATTTTGAAAAAGCAATCGCTGCCATGAAAGGCGAGCGTGTCGCGGATCCTCTGGGGATCAGGGACAGGCTGCAGAGAGAGTTTGACGAGCTGGATGCCAGCGCCTCGAAACTTGATATATGGCTTAAGCATGTGCAGGATTTGGCGGAATGGTTGGAATGGAAGCTGCTGAAGTTCGGCGAGATCGGCCGCCAGGAGGCTTCGGATGAAGCCGTGCAGGAGATGAAGGAAGAGCAGAAAAAGCTCGAAGAGATCAATCAGATGAAGGAAGGGCTCCTGCCGCTGCCGCCTGAAAAGGCGCAGCCGGAAGAAGATGCCGACGCTGCGAAAGAAAAGGAAAAAAGCAAGGGCAATGCCGTCGTCCCGACGGCACCGCCCGCCGCCCGCGCCGCTGTCCGCACCGCCATCGCACGCTATATGGCGAAGCATTGACACGAAAAAAGACCTGTCACTGAAAGCCGCTTCTCGGCTTCCGGTGACAGGTCTTTTTCTGGGGGTGCGCCCGGCGGCGCACGCTTCTAACCGGTGAAAGACCGGAGTCTGCCCGGTAGCGGGAAAGACATAGCCAAAGACAAGGGTGTTCGTCGTGAGGCGAAATCTGAAGGAAGTCGGCGGCAAACCTCTGGCCTGACGAACAGGAACCGCATAGGAGGCTATCGTTGGGGATAAGGCCGCACTACAGGTTGAAGTCCCATAGCTACACGGAACCAATGGTGGTAGATGCGGCAGGTAGATGGAGGGAAAGAAACGTGTGGTACCCGGGGAGGTCTGCATAGAACGCTCTGAAAAGGGCAACCACAGCCGAAAGGCTATGCTGAATATGCAGAAGTCAGCAGAGGCCATAGTAGCCGAGAGGTGAAGGGCCGAATCAGTAGGAGTATCCAAGTACAACCGGGAAAGGAGGAGCGACTGGAAATGGCAGAAAACCGGAAAGAAAAGGGCTGCCCGCAAAAGGATCGTGCGGAACACGAAGAATATGTGGGAGCGTCAAGGTCGTTCCGTCGGATATGGGAGGAAAGGAACCGTGTACAGCCAGAACTCTTGGAGAAGATACTGAGCAGGGAGAACCTGAACAGAGCTTTCAAGAGAGTGAAGAAGAACAAGGGAGCCGCGGGAGTCGATGGCATGACCATCGAAGAAACGCAGGCACACTTGAAAGAAGGAGGCCATGCGAAAGAACTGGTAGAACGAATCCGGCGGGGGAAATATACCCCGCAACCAGTGCGAAGCGTGGGAATTCCGAAGCCAGACGGAGGAGAGCGGAAACTCGGCATCCCCACCGTCATAGACCGTACCATACAACAGGCAATCACACAGCAGCTCGTACCCATCTATGAGCCGCTGTTTGCCGAAGGAAGCTATGGGTACAGACCGGGAAGAAGTGCCAAAAGCGCCATACGAAAGGTGAAAGAATATGCGGAAGAAGGTTACACCTATGCGGTAGTACTAGACCTATCCAAGTATTTCGACACCCTGAACCACGAAATTCTGCTTCAGTTACTGAGGAAGAACGTAAAAGACGAGCGAGTCATGCAGCTCATCAAGAGATACCTCAAAAGCGGAATCATGGAAAAAGGCGTAGTCCGAGAGAGAAAAGAAGGCTCCCCGCAGGGAGGGAATCTGTCGCCCCTGTTAGCCAACATCTATCTCAACGAGTTTGACCAAGAATACGCGAAACGCGGAGTCCCCTGCATACGGTATGCGGACGACATCGTCCTGCTCGCAAAGAGCAGGCGAGCCGCGCAGCGGATATTGGACAAGAGCACAGCTTATCTGGAGGGGAAACTGAAGCTGAAAGTCAACCAAGAGAAAAGCCGAACGGTCAGCGTGTTCGCAACGAAGCACTTCAAATATCTCGGATTCACGCTGGGGAAAAACGGAAGCGGCGTACATGTACGAGTCCACCCGAAAGCGTGGAAGAAGATGAAAGCCAAACTCAAAGAGCTTGCGTCCCGGAGGAGGGTGCAGAAACTGCCGACATCTCTGGCCAAGATAAAAGTATATATACGAGGTTGGCTGAACTACTACGGGATAGCGAGCATGAAGAATCGCATAGACGAACTGAACCAATGGCTGTGCCATCGCGTAAGGATGTGTATCTGGAAGCATTGGAAGAAGCCGAGGACGAAGATTCGGAATCTATGCAAGTTGGGAGTCCCCTTTGAAACAGCCTACAAGGCAGGAAACTGTCGGAGAGGCTATTGGTGGACAAGCAACACGGTAGCGGTCAAGATGGCAATGACAAAAGAAAGACTGATACGCTTCGGCTTTTATGATTTAGCCGAGGCATATCAGTCTGTACACGCAACCTATTGAAACCGCCGTGTACCGAACGGTACGCACGGTGGTGTGAGAGGACGGCGGCTAATCACCGCCTCCTACTCGATCAATAATCCATGTGGAAAAAACTTCTCGGCATTTTTAAATACCGAGAAGCGAATGTGCTGAGGCTATTCGAGATATTCGAGCTTCGCCTTGACGATGCGCTTGACGGAGGCGTCGAGACGCTCCTCCGGAATTTCGCCGCTTCGTACGGCTTTCAGGATGCCGTTGTAGACGGCGGTTTCGTGCGCGTAGTCGTGGCAGACGAGTATGAGGTCGGCGCCTGCGAGAATCGCTTCGACGCCTGCGCGCTCGAAGGTGTAGTGGCGCGAGATCGCGCCCATCTCAAGGTCGTCGGTCGCGATGACGCCGTCATAGCCGAGCTCTTCGCGCAGGAGTTTTTGCAGGATGGCGGGCGAGAGGCTTGCGGGATGCTCCGCGTCGAGTGCAGGGTACATCGTATGCGTCGCCATGACGAACCAGCCGCGCTTTTCTTTCGCGGCGTTTCTCTTTGCGATCATCGCGCGAAACGGCACGAGGTCGCCCTCTTCGAGCGCGGTGCGGTCGGCGTGTACGGTGACCGTGTCCTCGTGCGTGTCGCTCTCGCCGCGCCCGAGGCCGGGGAAGTGCTTGAGGCAGGCGAGCAGGCCGGCGTCGGCATGGCCTTCGAGGGCGGCGGCGACGAAGGCCGTCACCGTGGGTGCATCGTCAGCATAGGAGCGACCGTTCGCAGCGCCGAGGTCGGCGACGGGAGCGAAGTTCAAATTGAAACTCATCGCTTTGAGCCCCTGTGCAGTCTGAAAAGCCCAGCGGCGTGCTTCGGCCGGGTCGCCCGTGCGCCCGATTTCTTCAGCGGCGGGCGGCGGCGGGAATGCCTCCTTCATGCGCGCGACGGCGCCGCCTTCTTCGTCGATGGCGATGAAAAGCGGCAGGCCGGCGTTCGAGGCGCTCTTCTGCAGAGCATCGTTCAGTGCGCGCACCTGCTCTGGGCTCTTCATGTTGCGGTCGAAGAGGATGACGCCGCCGATCTGGTATTCTGTGAGCATGAAGCGGCTGTCCGCATCGAGCTCCGTTCCCTGTATGCCGATCATCACGAGCTGCCCGACCTTCTCGGCATCGCTCATCTCCTGCACGATGGCCGCAGCCTTCTCGTCGGGGGAGAGATTTTGCTGCGCGGGGCCCGTGTCGGCAGCTTTCGGTGCAGCATCGTCGGAGCGCGCAGAGCAGCCCGTGAGGAGGAAGCTGGCGAAGAAAATAGCCAAGCCGAAGAGCGTGAGGGGAAGGCGCGTTTTCGTCAATTTGCACATGGTGGACGTCCCCCTTTCGTTTCAAGGAAGTTATGCCGCTTTGCGTGGCGGCTGAACATATGTCCTAAAAATTTATTTTATAAAAAATCCCGTGCCTTGGCAAGCTGTTGTGCCTGCAAAAAAAGGGGCGGCCACAGTTTCCTGTGACCGCCCTTTTGCGTGTGTATCCAAAATTCTGCCGACCTTACTGGATCTCGATCTGCTTCACCTTCTCGGCGGCAGCAGTTTTCGGCAAATCCACTTTGAGCACGCCGTCCTTGAACTCCGCCTTGATGGCGGCATTGTCGATATCGTTGATGTAGAAGGAGCGGCTGAAAGTGCCGACGCTGCGTTCGCGGCGGATGTAGTTGCCTTCGTCGTCTTTTTCCTCCTTGGACTCATCCTTTTTGGCCGAGATGGTCAGGTAGCTGTCCTGGTAGTGGAGGGAAATGTCTTCCTTCTTTACGCCCGGCAGCTCTGCTGTAAGCTCGTAGCTCTTCTCCTTGTCCTTGACATCGACTTTGAAGGAAGCGCTGCTCGCGCCTGCGAACGGCGCAAGAGCGTTCTGGAAGAACGGCTCGCGGAACATATCGAAGAAGCCGCCGAAACCGTCATCGTGTCTTGCCAAATCTTTTCTTCCCGCAAAAGGTACCAAACCAAACATTATGAAAACCCCTTTCCCATGGGCTGTCGCCCTTAAAGATCTTTTATGTTTTGCTGAGGGGAGCCTGCCTGTGCCGGCGCGGCAAGGAAGCTCCCGGGGGATTGCCCCGGCTTCTTTTCCCCTTTGCAATTCTTATTCTATCACAAAAGGTCAAAAAGTCAATAGGTTTAAAAGTCAAAAAATAAATTTTTTTGAAAACAGGGAAAGGGGAACGGGATTTCAAAAAAGAAAGCCCGGCGGTTCCCCGAATTTCCGCGGCATTTCGCTTGAACGGAAATTTTGGCGGAGGGAAACGGACGGGCTTTTGGATGCCGGACAAAACGCTTCGTTATGGGCGGGACGGCATTCCATGCACGATTCTTTTGTCTGGCAGGCAAGAGGACGAAAATGACGGAAAAAATCAGCCGAGCAGCACGCTTCGGTTGTCGAGGACGGCTTGACCGGCCTGGCAGGCGGGGCAGAAGCAGATCTTGCTACCGGCGGCTTTTGCGTCTTCGCCAAGCTTGGCGAGTTTGGCGGCTTCTTCTGCGCCGAGGAGGTCTTTTGCCTCAGCGGATTTCATAAAGGCGAGCGTTGCGTCGAGGCTTTGCACATCTTCTTCGAGTGCAGCGACAAGCTCTTTTGAGAGCTCCTTTTCTTTCGCTGTGCCGAGGGAGGCGAGCCAGTTTTCGCAGAGCGTTTTGAGCCTTTCGCAGCAGCTCGGTGCGGCGGCGATTTCCTTGACCTTTTCGATGACGGCTTGTTTATCCATGGGAATCATCCTTCCTAAAATGTAATCTTCTCTATTACGATTATAGATGAAAAGCTGTTCTTTTTCAAGATGTTGTTGACAATGCCGTGAAAAACTGATTTCATATATTCAAGAGAAGGTACGGGGTTGCCGGACGGTGCGCGTCTGTCTTACGGAAAGCGGCCGATGGCTCGGGGCAGGGGATGCTTTTTTTGTCAAATTGCTCCAGGGAGAGAAAGGGATGCAGAAAATAACTTGGGTGCTGCCGCTTTTGCTGCTGCTGTTCCTCTTGGCGGGGGGATTGCTGGCGAATCATTTTGTGGATTATGCCCTGCGGCGTATGCCGGGCAAGCCTCCTGCGGCTGCGGCGGTTATCATGGATGTGGATTTGCCGCCGCCAGCTCCTCTTGCGGCGCGGTCCGAGCCGTGGGAATGGCAGGCTCCGTGGGGCGTGCGCTGCGCTGCGACGGCGTTTTATGCTTCGCCGTCTGCGCATCGCTGGATTATTTTCGTGCACGGCTATGGACGCGACGGGCGTTATACATGGGATTATGCGCGTCCTTTTCTGGCGGCGGGCTGGAACGTACTGGCGCCGGATCTGCCGGCGGCGGGGCGTTCGGAGGGGGAGTACATCACGATGGGCGTGCGGGAAAGCGCCGCTGTCGTCGCCTGGGCGCAGGAGATTGCTGCGCGAGACGGAGAGGCTGAGATTGCGCTGCACGGCCTTTCGATGGGGGCGGCGAGCGTGATCTTGGCTGCGGCTTCCGCGGATTTGCCGCCGCAGGTCAAAGCCGCCATAGAGGACTGCGGTTATACGGACGCTTACGAGATGTATCGGCTGGAGCTCAAGCGCCTTTACGGCTTGCCGGAATTCCCCGCGCTTTTGTGCTTCGACGCCATGGTGCGGCACAAAACAGGGTCGAGCCTGCGGGAAGCCGCTCCTCTTGCGGTCGTTTCCCGCGTGCGGGTGCCGCTCCTTTTCGTTCATGGGACGGAGGACGGGCTGACGCCGCTGGCGATGGAAAAGGCTCTCTACGAGGCTGCGCCGTCGGCCAAGGCGGAATTCATCGTCACAGGGGCAGGCCATGCGGCGGCGCGGCAGCAGGATGCAGAGGCGTACGACCGCGCGCTGTTTTCGTTTTTGGCGCCGTATTTCCGAGAGGGCGTTGACTGAGGAAGCGCTGTTGGAAATCAAGACGGGCGTATTTTTGGAGAGAGGATGATTTTTTTGAAACGACTTCTCGTTGTTGGACAGGGGCCGGCAGGTATTTCGGCCGCCATTTATGCCAGGCGCGGCGGTGCGGCGGTGACGGTGCTGGGAAAAGGCACGGGGGCGCTCGCGAAGGCTGAGCGTATCGAAAACTACTATGGATTTGACGAGCCGCTGTCGGGCGCGGAGCTGGCACGGCGCGGCATTGAGGGGGCGAAGCGGCTCGGGGTGGAGTTCGTCGCGGATGAACTCGTCGGCCTGCGTTTCAAGGATGCGATGGACGGTTTTCTGGCGGAGCTGCCGGGCGGGACACTCGAGGCGGAAGCCGTCGTGCTCGCGATGGGGGCTTCGCGCCTTGCGCCGCCGATTCCCGGGCTCAGGGAGTTTGAGGGGCGCGGCATCAGCTACTGTGCAATCTGCGATGCATTTTTCTATCGAGGCAAAGAGGCGGCCGTCCTCGGCGCCGGGGATTATGCGCTGGCTGAGGCGCAGGCGCTCCTGCCCCATGCGGCGAAGGTGCACCTTTTGACGAACGGGGAAAAGGCTCCCGAAAATCTGCCGGAAGGGCTTGTTCTGCATACGGAAAAGGTCAAGTCCGTAGAGGGTGCGGAAAGGGTGGAGCGCGTCGTCTTTGAGGGCGGCGGGACGCTCTCTGTCAGCGGCTTTTTCGTCGCTTTCGGCACGGCGGGCAGCACGGCCATAGCGAAGAAGATCGGCATTTTGCTCGAGGGCGTCTACCTCAAGGTCGACGCTTCCATGGCGACGAATGTCCCCGGTATATTTGCGGCAGGCGATGCGACGGGTGGTTTGCTCCAGGTGGCGAAAGCCGTCCACGAAGGAGCGGCGGCGGGGCTGTCCGCCTTGAAGTTCCTGCGCGGCAAGAAAGCATAGTCCGGCTCTTTCCGGGCTGAAATAAATAGGACTGCCACGAACCCCCGAGAGGTCAAGCCCGAAGGGCGCGGACCGATGGGCGAGGTTTCCGTAAGGGTGGCGCACAATGTCTACTACGAAACGGCGGTTTGTGCGTGCAGCCTGCGCAAGTGTGTGAGAGAGGAGTTCATAATGTTTGACTTTTTCAAAAGCCGAGGGAAAAATAGTGAGGAGCAGCGATCGTCCCTGCGCGACAGGGTGAAGGCGAATCCCCTGCCGCAGGTCAGCGCCGCCGTGCGCGGCGCGGCTGCCGTAGGCGATGGGAAGGCTGTAAATACAGTGCAGGCACAACACGGGACGGATGTCGCCGTCCTGTACCTGCGCCGATCCGAAATCACACGGGAAGGGCTGGCGGATTTCAGCGCCCTGCCCGACGGCATTGCGCTCATCCTCGGGTTCGTCTCTCCCGATCTGGATCTTGCGGACGTCGGGGCGGCCGTCCATCAGGCCGTCGGCAGCGATGTGCGCGTCGTTCTGATGACGGATGCAGGCGAGCTTTGCCGTCCGGCGGGCAGCACGACGCTTTACCAGGAAGCCGGCGACGGGCGCGCACGCGTTCTCCTGCAAGCCTATTCGCGCCGCATGATCGAGGATACGTTCACGATGAGCATTCCGCTCCACGACGGGGATCTCAAGGCGGAGCGCATAGAGATGACCCTCGATGAGCGTCTTTCGGCGATAAAGCGTGAAATTGAGCGGTATGATCCGCCGTTCCGCATCAGCCTTTATCATACGTTTGCGCTTGTTTACATCGATGGGCTGTCGCGCTCGGAGACGTTTCTCATGCAGGCTCTTTACGAATCGAGGAAGTTCCCCTGCCCCTATATCGGCGGATCGAGCGCACCCGACGCCCGGGGGCGCGCCTGCGTGTACGACGGACAGGAGAGCCTCGAGGGTCACGGCGTCATCACGCTGGTGCGCCTGCGGCGCGGTTACCGCTACGGCATTTTCAAGACGCAGGCTGTGGAAAGGACAGGCACGTCCTTCATCATCGATAAGGCATCGACGGCTCTTCGCTCGATGGAAACGGTTCAGTTGGATTCGGGCGAGACGCTGCCCGCAATCGACGCCCTGAAGCGCATGCTCTCCGTATCGTCGGCAGCCGAGCTGGACGAGGCGATGCAGCATTATACGTTTGCCTCCGACATCAACGGTGAAGATTTCATCCGTTCTGTCAGTGCGCTTGACCATGCGCGCGGCCGCGTCAACCTCTACTGCGATATCGTGACGGGCGAACGGCTGCATCTGATGCGGCGCGGCTCGCTCGCCGACACTCTCGGGCACGGTTTGGCGGAATTCTGCAAAGGAAAGCCTGAGCCGCTGGGCGGCATCTTGAACGATTGCATCCTGCGCCGCCTCGCCTATGCGGGCGAAACGGCGCATATTGACCAGTTCCGCGGAATGCCTGTCGCGGGCTTTTCGAGTTTCGGCGAAATCGCGGGACTGCATGTAAACGAAACGCTGACGGCGATTTTCTTCTATCATGTGCCGTCCGGCGTTGGATTTCTGGATGATTACATCGACAACTTTGCGAGCATCTATGCCGACTGCGAGGCCTTTTTCTTCCGCCGCATGATCGACCGGCAGGCGCATGTGGGCGCGCTCAAGGACAATCTCGTGCAGATGTTCCACGAATACCAGGGGAAAATCCCGGGGATCATCTCCTCCATCGCGCGCATCTCGGACGAGGTTCGTGCCATCCAGGCCTCTTTGAAAAATCTTTCGGACGGAACGGCAGAGCAGAAGCAGCTCTTCGGGCAGATCGTCCAGCAAGGCAGCGATATCGCGCCGACACTGGGCAAGCTCGCGCAGGGCACGCAGAAAATCAGCGAGGTCATGGGGCTGATCACCGGCATCGCCTCACAGATCCATCTGCTCGCTCTCAATGCCACGATCGAGGCGGCACGCGCGGGCGAGACGGGACGCGGCTTTGCCGTCGTTGCGCAGGAGGTCGGCAAGCTCTCGGAAACGACGCGGGAAAACCTGGAGGTTTCCGATGAGGCCGTGAGAAGCCTACTGCATGAGGTGAAATCCATCGACGATATCATGGCGAGCAACGAGGAAATCAGCAAGAAGGTGACGTCCTTCGACCGTCAATTCAATGAGCAGGTGGCGAAACTGGAAGAAACGCTTGCCGATAGTCTCCGTCATATCGCCGAATCCTCGCGCTCCGTCGGCGAACTTGAAAAGGTCAGCGCCACGGCCAATGCGCGCATTGACGACATCAACCGCATGATCAAGAACATCGAGCGCGGCGCCTAGATGGGCGCGTGAAGGAGCAGGCTCACAAAGGATCCCCGTCAATGCATAAAAAGAACTGCCGCATAAGCCGGATTTTGGCTTATGCGGCAGTTCCTTCTTTGTGGGGCAGCCGGTCGGTTTGTTCCGTTGGTTTTGGGCGAGCCGGCTTCTCGGCAGCCTCAGTCGAGCATGCTTTCGACCATTTCGCGCGGCACGAGGCCGACGGATTCCTTGGCCTTTTGGCCGTCTTTGAAGACGATGAGCGTTGGGATCGACTGTACGCCGAATTGGACGGCCAGCTCGGGCTGCTCGTCGATGTTGACCTTGCCGACTTTCACGTCAGGGTGCGCTGTCGCGACCTCGTCGACGATGGGCGTGAGCATGCGGCAGGGACCGCACCACGGCGCCCAGAAGTCCAGGAGTACCGTGCCCTTGGCATCGGTGACCTCGCTCTTGAAGTTTTCTTTTGTAATTTCAATCGGAGTCATTTCATTCCCTCACAGTTCCGGAAAGCGCGGATAAATTCTGCGCCCATCTGACGGCGCTCGTTTCTCCGTGCGTTCCTTTTAAATTTCGTTGCTTCTTCTGGTATTATAGCACATCTGCGGCGCCCATAAAAGCATGGTGGAACCGGTGTGCGGATCTGGGCTGCTTTTGCGGGCGGCGGGCGTGGCTCCTTTTCTTGGCATTGGTCTCCTTGCAATCCTGCGTTTTTTCCTCTACAATGATGGGCGAAAAGAAATTCTCTTGTGAGGTGCTGCAGCGGGCAGCGATTTTATGAAAGATTTTGTGAGGTGGAGATTTTATGACGAGACTGGAAGAGATGCTGGCGGCCAACAAGGCCTATTGCGAGAACCCGCCGGTGGACTATACGGGCGAGGATGTGCACGAGAGCAAGCTGCCGCGGAAGAAGATCGCTGTGTTCACCTGTATGGACACGCGGCTCGTGGAGCTTTTGGAGCCTGCTCTGGGATTGAAGCGCGGCGATGCGAAGTTTGTCAAGACGGTCGGCAACACGCTTGTCGGTCCCTTTGACGGCGTTGTGCGCAGCCTCATGGTCGCGACGTATGAGCTTGGCATCGAGGAAATCTTCGTCGTCGGCCACGATGAATGCGGTATGGCGAAGACGACGGCGCAGGGGCTGCTCGACGCCATGCACGCGCACGGGGTGAAGGACGAGGACATCGCTCCTTATCGCGAGGAGCTTGTGCATTGGGCGGACAGCTTCAGCCACCCTGTGGAAAACGTGCGGGAGGTCGTGCAAAAGCTGCGGGAAAACCCGTTTCTGCCGAAATCGCTCAAGGTGCATGGGCTGCTGCTCCATCCGCGAAGCGGCAAGATCGATCTCATCGTCAACGGCGATGCATGAGCATGGAAAGCTGCCTGGCCCCCCGTCCCTCACTGTGATATCCGTTACGGCAAAGGAGCCTTTTCCCGTATACAATAGAAGAATAGAAGGCGAAAGGGGAGAGGGATATGACAGACGAGGAAATCATTGCGGCTTTTCATGCGATTTGGGACAACTATCCCGAGAGGGCAATGCTCACGCAGAAGAGCCGGGAGATCATCGCGGTGAATCCGCAGTGGGCAAAACGTGGCGTGAAGCCCGGCACGTTGTGTTCGGAGATCGGGCAGCCCAAGAACCACAAGGGCTGTCAGTGCGATCGCGCGGCGGATACGGCAGCGCCTGTGGGCGTTGCTTTTGAGGGGCATCACGGCAAGGGATTCAAGTTCTGGGTTCCCGTCGAGGGACGCCCCGACTGGATCGTCCACTTTGCTGTCGGCAGTTCCGTCTCGTATCCTACGGCGGCGAAGTTGGCGGCCGAGGGATGAAGCCTCAGGTGCGAGGCGCACAGCGCTTTTGCGCCGTATAGGATGCTCAAACAGGCAAAAAAGAACCCCCTTATTTCGGCAAGGTGCAGATGCCCTGCCGAAATAAGGGGGTTCTTTGCCTGTCAATCGTCGGTTCATCCTTCCGGGAAGAGGGGAGCGGGCGGCCTGTCGGGCGTGTCCTCCTCAAGGCTGCCGAAGCCGAAGCTCATGGGCATGTCCTGTGCGCCGAGCATGAGATTTTCCTGCTCGATGCCTTGGTTTTGGAGGATGGCCTGCACCGTGCGCAGCGCAAGATCCGGGCGGTTGTTTTCCTGGCTCAGGTGCGCGAGAAAGACGGCGCGCGGTCGCTTCTTAAGGCGAACGAGAGCCCAGGCCGCCGCGCTGTTCGAGAGATGGCCGCGGTTCGAGAGGATGCGCTGCTTCAAGCGGCGCGGGTAGGAGCCTTTTTGCAGCATCTCGCGGTCGTGATTTGCCTCGAGTACGAGAAGATCGGAGCCTTCGATGGCATGGAGCACGTCGTCGGTCAGAAAGCCGAGGTCGGTCGCGACAGAGCATTTTTCGCTGCCGCAGACGGTATAGCCGACAGGCGCGGCGGCATCGTGCAGCGTCCGGAAGCTGCGAATGGTCACATCTCCCAGCCGGATCTCGTCTTCCATGGGAAAAAAGCAGTCGTCCGGTGCCTCGATCGTCTCACGAATGGCAGCCAGCGTGGCCGGACGTGCGAAAAGAGGTAGGCGATACTGCTTGAGAAGGGTCGTAAGCCCCTTGATATGGTCGCTGTGCTCATGTGTGATGAAAATGCCGTCCAAAGAGGAGGGCGTGACGTCAAAGGCTTTGAGCGACTGTGTGATGCGGCGCGCGCTGATGCCGGCATCGATGAGGAGGCGCTTGCCGTCGAGTTCGATATAGGCTGCGTTTCCCTTGCTGCCGCTCGCGAGCAGGGAAATGCGTCCCCCCTTGGCGCAGTCCGCTGCCGCAGCCGTCTTTGTCACGTCCTGCGCCGCCTTATGGCTGCTTTCGGCAGGCGCCCTCTTGAAAGCGGCAGTGCTGCTCAAGGCTGCCGCCTGATCGGCATATTTGCCGGCGGTGAGGAAAAAGGACGCCGCGCTTGAAAAGCCGCCGCTCAAAAGCGTTTTACCCCATGCGGCAGGATGAGCATGGATTCCGTCTTTTTCTCCGCGAGAAGAGCGGAAGAAGAAGGTTCCTCTTTCGGTTTTTCCACCATGCCGCTGACGAGTTGGTTGACTTCCTGCAGGTGAAGAAGGCTTTCGAGCAGATCGAGATCTTTCTTCGTCGCCAGTGTTTCGAGTGCCGAGGCCACATTTTGCAGGAACTGCTGCAGCTGATACGTCTGTTCGTCGCGCTTGCGCTCGCGCACGGCGGCCGCTTCGCCGCTGTCGCGCTGCGCCGTATCGAGCGAGGCGAGCTGGGTGGAGATGGCCTCATGCTCCTTTTCGATGCCTTCGGCAATCTGTCCCGCCGTCTCGATCAGTCCGGCCTCGATCGCTGCATGGCGCTTCAATATATCGGAAAAACCCTGTTCCTGTGCATTGGCCACATATTGCAAAGTGAGAGCCAGGGAGTTTTTCAAGTCCTGCGCGCCCTTTTGGCTTTCCTCACGAAAAGCTGCCATCTGGCGTGAGATTTCCTGCTCGACGGCGCTGCTGAGAGCTTTCGTGTCGATGCCGGGATTCGGGCGGAAGGCCGCGAGATCCTTCGTGATGTTATGCGAAAGCGTAGCCATCTCCCGTGCGATGCTCGCTTCGATCGCGTCCATGCGGCGCGCTACCGTGCGCTCCACATCGTCAATGCGCTCCATGACGGCACGCTCGCGCCGCGCGGCGTCGTGCTCCTGCTGGCGCCGCGTCGCGTGTGCGTCGCCGATCGCCTGCTCGAGCTCGTCGAGCCGCTTTTCCAGGTCTTTCTTGTCCTCCGAGGTGATCAGTCCCGCCCTCGAAAATATACTCTTCCCCATAGAAAAGTCCTCCAAACGAAATCCGCGGGGCAGATTTTGGGATGCCCGCATTTAATTCAATGATATCATACTATTTTATTGGAAAATTTTCAACAAGGGAGTTTTCGCCCGAGATGGGCTTACTTTTATCTGCCGCAAGGACTTTTTTAGGCAATCCTTGCTTTTGCTGTTGTGAGGCATGGGTTTTCATAGTACAATAAATAGCGAAATCGAAGGGGCTGCGGCAGAGTCTGCCTGCAGTCGGCATAAGCGACCATTAGGAGGCATATGATATGGCATTGATGGATACTTTGGCGACGACGGACAGGGAGCTTTGGCAAGCGATTGACGCGGAGCTGGGACGGCAGCGCAGCAAGCTGGAGCTCATTGCTTCGGAAAACATTGTGAGCCGTGCCGTCATGGAGGCGCAGGGCAGCGTGCTGACGAACAAGTATGCGGAAGGTTATCCCGGCAAACGCTACTATGGCGGCTGTGAATGTGTTGACGTTGCGGAGACTCTTGCCATCGAGCGAGCGAAGGAGCTTTTCGGCGCAGGCTATGCCAATGTGCAGCCGCATTCGGGAGCGCAGGCGAATATGGCGGTATTCTTCGCGCTGCTCTCGCCCGGCGACACCTATATGGGCATGAACCTCACGGACGGAGGTCACCTCACGCATGGCAGCGCCGTCAATATGTCGGGCAAGTACTTCAAGGTCGTTCCCTACGGCGTGGATAAGGAGACGGAGTGCATCGACTATGAAGCGCTCGAAAAGCAGGCGAAGGAAGTGTCTCCGAAGCTCATCGTTGCAGGTGCTTCCGCCTATGCGCGGACGCTTGACTTCGAACGTCTCGCTGCCATCGCCAAGGCTGCAGGCGCCTACTTCATGGTTGATATGGCGCATATCGCCGGGCTTGTTGCGGGCGGTGAGCATCCGAGCCCGCTGCCCTGGGCCGACGTCGTTACGACGACGACGCACAAGACGCTTCGAGGGCCGCGCGGCGGCATGATCCTCACGAAGGATGCCGAGTTCGGGCAGCAGTTTAACAAGGCCATTTTCCCTGGCATTCAGGGCGGCCCTTTGATGCACGTCATCGCGGCCAAGGCCGTGGCGCTCCACGAGGCGCTGCAGCCCGCCTTCAAGGAGTACGCGAGGCAGGTCGTCAAGAACGCCAAGACGCTTGCCGCCGCATTGCAGGAAAAGGGTTTCCGCATCGTCTCGGGCGGCACGGACAACCATCTGATGCTCGTCGATCTCAGGAGCAAGAACATCACGGGCAAAGAGGCGCAGAACCTCCTCGACGGCGTCGGCATCACGGCGAACCGCAACACGATTCCGTTCGAGCCGCTTTCCCCGTTCGTTACGAGCGGGCTTCGCCTTGGTTCGCCTGCGCTTACGACGCGCGGCTTCAAGGAAGAGGACATGAAGGAAGTCGCCGCGATCATCGCGCTCGTCCTCGACAATCCCGAGGACGAGGCTGCAAAAGAGCAGGCGGTCGGACGTGTGGACGCCCTTTGCAGGAAGTATCCCCTTTACGAGTGAGGAGGCGCGGCTATGACAGATACAAAGGAAAAACTCATGGTTCATATCATCGACCATCCGCTTGTCCAGCACAAGCTCACTCTTATGCGCATGAAGGAAACGGGTACCAAGGACTTCCGCGAGCTTTTGGAGGAAATCGCCATGCTCATGGCCTATGAAATCACGCGTGACCTGCCGCTCGAGGACGTCTCCATCGAGACGCCCGTCGCACCCTGCCGTGCGAAGCGGCTGGCTGGCAAGAAGCTCGGCATCATCCCCATCCTGCGCGCAGGCCTCGGCATGGCCGAGGGTGTCCTGCGCCTCGTGCCCGCAGCGCGCGTCGGCCATATCGGCCTTTACCGCGACCCGAAGACGCTGCAGCCTGTCGAGTATTACTGCAAGCTGCCGAGCGATGTCGGCGAGCGCTTGTTCATCGTCGTCGATCCCATGCTGGCAACCGGCGGCAGCTCCGTGGCGGCGCTTGATCTCCTGAAGGAAAAGGGCGCGAAGAGCATCGTGCTCCTCTGCCTCGTATCTGCGCCCGAAGGCGTGCGTGCGGTCAACAAGGCGCATCCCGATGTCCCCATCTATGTCGCAGCCGTCGATGAGCGTCTCAACGAGCGCGCCTACATCGTCCCCGGCCTCGGCGACGCAGGCGACCGCATCTTCGGCACCTTGTAAACCCGACGGATCGCTATGCCTTCGACAGGAACATCGTCGGCACGCTGATTTATTTCCACGGCAAAGAGATCTTCTCGGCTGAACCTGAGGGGAAGACTGGCCTCAACCGCTTCTTCAGCAGGCTCGAATACTTCTTCTGAACCAAATAGGATAGGGGCTGTCGCTTTTGGCAGCCTCTTTTTTGTGCTATAATTTAAGGAAAGACGCTGCATTGCACGGGGTACAGAAACGGCGGTGACGAAATGGAAGAGATCAAGGGGATGGTGGCGACGGCCATTTCCTATGCGAAAATCATGGATGAGCGGGCGCGTGAACAGATTCGCCGCATGTGCGACTACGATTTTACAGCGGGCAGCCGCATCCGCATCATGCCGGATGTCCATGCGGGCAAGGGCTGCACGATCGGTACGACGATGACGATTCAGGACAAGGCTGTGCCCAATATCGTCGGGGTCGATATCGGCTGCGGCATGTATACGGTTCATCTTGGCAAGCAGGCGATCGACTTCGCCCGATTTGATGAGGCGGCGCATTTCGTGCCGTCGGGCATGAGCGTTTGGGAGGAAAAGGCGGCGGACTTCGATCTGACGCCGCTCCATTGCCATGGCAAGCTGAAGCGCCTTTCCTGGATCGAGCAGAGCATCGGCACGCTCGGCGGCGGCAACCACTTCATCGAGATCGACGAGGCGAAGGATGGCACACGCTGGCTTGTCATCCATACGGGGAGTCGCAATCTCGGCAAGCAGGTGGCGGAGATCTACCAAAAGCTCGCCGTGGAACTTAATTCGGGAGAGGAGTCGCTGGCCGAGCGCATAGAGCATCTGATCCGGGAGTATCGGGCGACGGGGCGGGAAAAGGAGATCCAGAAAGCGCTGGAAGAGCTCAAGGCAGCGAGCCGGGTGCTCGATATGCCGGAGGATCTCTGCTATGTTTCGGGCAAATATTTGGAGCAATACCTGCACGACGTGGAGATCTGCCAGGACTTTGCACGCAAAAACCGTGAGCATATCGCGCGCATCCTGTTGGAACGTGCCGGGCTTGAGGGCGGCGAGGCGTTCCATACGATCCACAACTACATTGATACGGAGGAGCGCATTCTCAGGAAAGGGGCGATTGCCGCCCATAAGGATGAGCTGGTGCTGATCCCCGTCAATATGCGCGACGGCAGCATCCTGGCGCGCGGCAAAGGCAATCCGGAGTGGAATTTTTCCGCGCCGCACGGGGCGGGACGCATCATGTCGCGCATGGCGGCAAAGGCGAGCCTCGATCTGGAGGAATACCGTCGGGAAATGTCCGGCGTCTATACGACCTCCGTCGCGGAAGGCACTTTGGATGAGGCGCCGATGGCGTACAAGTCGCTGCATGATATCCTCGACGTCATAGGCGATACGGTGGAAGTCATCGACGTCATGAAGCCGGTCTATAATTTCAAGGCCGTGGAAGAAAAGAAATGGTAAGAAAAACGAAGGGCTGCCGCGCGGCAGCCCTTTTTGTGTGACATCGTTCAGGCGATATAGTATAATCAAGGAAATGTATTTGCTTTTGCGGTGCTTTTTGTTTTTGCCGCAGGCTGTTTTGTATGGACAGGAGTTCCTTTTATGATACATGCAATTATTGATATCGGCTCGAATACGGTGCGCATGGCGGTTTATCAGCTTTCCGGCGCTTCGGTGGAGCAGGTCATGAAGAAGAAGGATACGACGGTGGGGCTGGCATCGTTCATCCGCGACAATGTGCTTGAGCAGCGCGGCATAGAGCGTCTGATCTACGCATTGCAGGATTTCCGAAAGCTTCTGGCGGCGCTTCGCATCTCATCGGTCACGATTTTTACGACGGGAGCTTTGCGGAATGCGGCGAACAGCCGCGAGGCTATCGGGGAGATCAAGGAGCGCACGGGTCTCGACGTTTATGTGATTCGCGGCGAGGAGGAGGCGGAGCTTGATTTCATCGGCGCGACGCACGATTTGGCCGCGGAGGCCGGGCTGCTCGTCGATATCGGCGGCGCCAGTACGGAGATCGTGCATTATGAGGCGCAGCAGATCGTGCGCAAGGTGAGCCTGCCCGTGGGTTCTCTTTATTTGCACACGAAGTTTACGAAGGATGTGCTGCCTTCGGGGACAGAGCTTTTGGCGATGCGCGAGGATGCGGAGAGCATTATTGCTGCGGCAGGCGGCTTCGACGGGGTTTGCGGCCTGCCCATCTGTGGAATCGGCGGCACGTTCAAGGGAACGGCTGCCCTTTGTGCAGCGCTTTTCGAAGGCGCGGACGGACATACGATAGAGCCCGCCTGGATCGGGGAGGTGCTCGGACGTTTTGCGCGCGACAGGGAGCTTTCGGAGGAGGAGGCGATCCTTCTGATGCGCACAGTGCCGGATCGAATGCATACGATTCTGCCGGGGCTCGTCATCGCGGATATCCTTGCCCGAAGGTTTGCCGCGCCCACGATTGCCTACAGCGATTCGGGCGTGCGCGAGGGCTATATCTATGACCGCATCTTGAAGCGTTGAGCGCCGTGCGTGGATATGCGGCAGGAAAGCGCTTGTTCACGCGCGCCCGGGGGAGGGGAAGGCGCGGTTTCATTCCAGGGGGAAAGGATTGACGAGGCAGGATGACGAGGAGAGGAAAGGCCGGGGAGGATACCCAGGCCGTTTTGGAACGCCTGAGGCGCGAGAGCTTTTCCGGGGAGGCGGCGCTGGAGGATTTGCTGGGCGATGCGCCGGAAGACGGCAGAGCGCAGCAGCCTCCGGCGGTTGCTGCGCCGCCCGGGGATGACGGGGAGCGCACGGCGTCTGCCATGCCGCAGCGAGAACGGAAAGGCGAGGAAGCGACGCAGAAGCCGGAGGATGAAGGGGACGCGCCTGCGCCGCGCCAGAGTGCGGCGGAGCTTTTGCAGGACTTGCTCGAGGATGAGGCAGAGCGGCAAAAGGAGATGGACGAGGATAAAACGGATACGAGGCGCTTGGCGATGGAGCAGCGCGGTTTCGTGCAAGGTTTTTTCGAGACATGGTTCTCGCCGGAGGGCCGTATGGGGAAGACGCTCTTTGTTCTCCATTTCGTCGGTGTATTGTTGGCAGGCTTCCTGTTGGGGGCGTCCATTTTCGGCGCGGCGGCGATTGTTTTGGCTTGGCTCGGGGAAGGGCGCGGCCTGCCGTCGGAGAGCATTTCATTGGCGGCAGGGTTTGCCGCTGTCTTTTTGGTCAGCGTGCCCCTGCTTGCGCTGCTGCTCGTTTTCCTGCGTGCGGGCATGCGGCGTTGGCATGATCTCGGTTACGGCGATACGGCATGGCTTCTCCTCGTCGTCTGCCCGTTTCTTCTCATCGCCCTTGCCGGCGAGGCTTGTTGGCTGATTACATTCCTGCAGCTGCCGTCGCTTCTGGGGATTGCTTCCGACAGTGTGCTTCTCCACAGTGCGTGGCCTTTTGGCGGGACGGCGCTTGCTCTTTTTGGGGTGCTGCATCTCTATATGTTTTTTGCCGAGGGAGATTTTTCGAGCAATGCCGCTGGCCCCTTTGAGAGTGCGGGACGTTTGCGTCCGCATATCGGGGAGCGGCCGGAGCTGGCCTGCCCCTTTTTCCAGAGCATGATGCAATTCAAGGGGAGGATGAACCGCAAGCGTTTTCTGCTGCGTCTCCTCTTCCTGCTCTTTTTCCTCTGCCTGCTCGTATTCGTCGTTTTGGAGACGGCGGAGCGCCTGCCGCCGTTTCTGGGGGCGAATGTGGCGCTGTACGGTACCTGCGCTTCCGTGGCGCTGGCATTTTTCCTGCCCACCGGCATCATGGTGCAGCGTCTGCACGATATCGGCAGGAGCGGCTGGTTTGTCGGCGTGCCGCTTTTTCTTGTATTGGCCTTCATCGTCCGCCTCGCGCTCGCGCATGGCGATATCACGTTCCTGGCGCGGGAGCCCTTCGGCTTGGAAATCCTCGCCGCGGCATTTCTCGTCGAGGTCTACGAGGTGTTTCTTTTCGCCGCTCTGATTTTCGTCAAGGGGCCGGTTCGCATCAATGTCTACGGCGATTCGTGCCTGAAACGGTTATAGCGGCTTCCTGCGGCTCTTGGCCGCCGCTTAGCGAAGAAAGGCGGCGGCTTCTTTTTTTGCCAGCGTGTCGCAGATTTCATTGTATTTGTGGCCGGCATGTCCTTTGACCCATTGGAAGGTGATGGAACGTCCGGTGATGAGTGCGTCAAGCTCCTGCCAAAGCTCCCGGTTCAGCACGGGGGCGCCGTCGGCTTTCTTCCAGCCGCGCCTTTTCCAGCTGTGGATCCATTTCGTAATGCCGTTCTTGAGGTATTGGCTGTCGGTCGAGAGCAGCAGGGGACGGTCTTCGGGGATATGGCGCAGGGCTTCGATGGCAGCGGTCATTTCCATGCGGTTGTTCGTCGTGGACGGATGGCCGCCTGAGAGCGTCCGCATCGCTGCGTTCGCCTCGACGATGCAGACGGCCCAGCCGCCGGGGCCGTTCGGATTTCTAAGGCAGGAGCCGTCCGTGTAGACGTGGCAGGCGTCGCCCTGCGGCTCGGTCGGCTCGACGGCGTCTTTTGTACGGCGGGCTCCGCTGCTTCGGCGAAGCGTGCCGCCCTGATTTGCCGGGGGCAGCGTTTGGACGCTTCCCTCAGGGGCAGGAAACAGGGCATGGAGCGGCTGCGGTTCTTTGAGCCAAAGGAGCGCGGCTTCTTGCGTCGGGAAGCTTTTGTAGCGCGCTCCGGGGAAGCCGTCGACTTGGGCGCGGCAGTCGTCCCAGGTCTGGAATATGCCTGTCTGCCGCCCGTTCCTCACGGCGTAGAATTTTTTCTGCATGATTGCGTCCTTTCCCAATCCATCTTTTTGACTATAGGCGCTGTAAAAATGAGACTATGAGTTCTGCACAGCTTATCCCCAGTTTTTGTGGATAAGTCTGCAAATAATGAGCACCTTCGTGAAGTTATCCACAAAATTCTCAGCCTTATCCACAAAAAAGTGTGCATAAAGGCGAAAAAAGTCGCCCTAAGGGGCTGGAAAAGTGCGGGGAAATCGTGTATAATACACAAGGTAACTATATCAATGCTCATGTAACTCAGTTGGTTAGAGTGTCACCCTCACATGGTGGAAGTCGGGGGTTCGAGTCCCTCCATGAGCACCAGAGTTTTTTGCCGCCGCGCACTGCGCGGCGGCTTTTTGCTGCTTTTTTAGTTTTATTCGCACGCGGCGCGATAGAGCCTTAACGCTTGCTTCGTCGTTTGCTCCAGGTTGCGCAGGGCCGTTTCCTCTTCCATCGCTTCCGTGACCGTCATGGGCAGATGGAGGATCGGAAAGTAGGCGTCGATGCCGCTTTGATTCACCGCTTCGGCGTCGGGCAGGGCGCAGCCGCAGAGGGCGATGGCCTTGAGGGCGGGACTCTCTGCTTTGGCGAGCCGGGCGACTCCGATGGGAGCCTTGCCCATGGCGGTCTGTGCATCCATACGGCCTTCTCCTGTCAGGAGGAGGTCGGCGCCCTTGAGCGCATCCTTGATGTTCATGACGTCGAGGACGAGGGTGATGCCAGGCTTGAGCTCGCCGCCGAGGAAGGCGTGGAAGGCAAAACCGAGACCGCCTGCCGCGCCGGCACCCGGAAGCTCCGCGCCGGAGATGCCGCGTTCTTTTTCTGCAAGCAAGGCAAAAGCTTTGATTGCCGCATCCATTTCTTCTACGATGGCGGGTGTTGCGCCTTTCTGCGGGCCGTAGACGGCCGAGCAGCCGTTCGGGCCGCAGAGGGGGTTCGTCACATCGCAGGCGATGTGGAAGCGGCACTCTCTGAGCGTCGGATGAAGGCCGTCCAACCGGATCTGGCGTACGGCGGCAAGATCGCCGCCTGTGATGCCGACCGGCGCACCCTCTGCATTGAGGAACTTCGCTCCCAGGGCTGTGAGCATGCCGAGGCCGCAGTCGTTCGTCGCGCTGCCGCCGATGCCGATGATGAATTCACGGCAGCCGCGCTCCATGGCGGCGAGAATCAGCTCCCCGAGGCCGTATGTCGTCGTGCGGCGCGGGTCGCGTTCGGCGGCGGGAACGAGGGGCAGGCCTGCTGCGTCGGCCATCTCGATGACAGCCGTATGCGTGGCGGGGAGGAGGCCGAAGCGGCTGTCGACCGGCTTTTGCAGCGGCCCGGTGACGCCGAGGCGCACGATCTCGCCGCCGAGGCCGTGCGTGAGCGCATCCACGGTGCCTTCGCCGCCGTCCGCGAGCGGAAAGACCCGCACTTCGGCTGCGGGAAAGACTTCACGCGCGGCGCGTGCGGCAGCTTCGCCCGCAGCCATGGAGGAGAGGCTGCCCTTGAAAGAGTCGATGGCGATGATGATTTTCATGGAGGTTTCCCCTTTCGTTGTTGGGAAATTCCGGGTGACAGACAGAAGCGTCCGGCATCCTTTGCTGCCGGGCGCTTTTGCCGTACGATTTTACTTCACCCCGTTTTCCCTGCCCCAGTCGCTGATCTTCTTGTAGGTCGGCACGGGCACATGATAGCGCTCGCCGAGGGCGACGACGCGGTTCACCAGCCCGTCGAATTCGGAAACGCCGCCCTTGTCCACATCCCGCTGCATGCTCGTCTTCAGCCCGGGGGCGAAGGCGTCGATGAAGGCGATGCCCGTTTCTACGAGATCCTTGTCGAAAGTGATGCCCATGGCCCGGCCGAGCGCATCGACTTCCCGGATGAGGGATATATAGGTGTCGCGCACGGCGCCCGGTTTCTGAAAAGCCTCGCTCGTCACGTTGTGGTAGAGCCCCGCCGCGCCCATGGGAGAGACGAAGGCAAACTTCGTCAGGGCGTCGCGGCGGATGTCGAGGCTGTAATGGCCGCGTATGTCCGCCGCCTGCAGGAGCCTTTCCAGCGCTTTGGCCTTTTCCTCCAGGCGCTTGTCCGCGTCGGGGCGGAAGCCGAAAATCACGCGCAGAATCTTCTGCGGCTGCTCGATGACGCCGGGTTCCTTCAAGCTGCCGAAGACGTAGATGCAGCCGTCGAGGCAGGTGAGGCCGGGCAGATCCGCCTGCATGACCTCGCCCGTGCCGAAGACGTTCAGAATCGGAATGATGAGCGTGTCGGGCGAGGCCGCCTTTTTGGCGAAGGCGACGGCATCCGGCAGACCGTAGTATTTGCAGCAGACAAAGAGCACGTCGGGTGTTTCGTCGTAGCTGTCCGTTGTCTGTGCTCGGATGTTTTTGATGTGAAGCGTGCCGCGGTGCTGCGATTCGATCGTCAGGCCGTTTTTCTGCAGCGCCTCGAGGTGGCGGCCGCGCGCGATCAGGGTGACGTCGTTTCCTGCGAGCGCAAGATAGCCGCCGAGCACGCCGCCCGTGCCGCCTGCACCGAACATTGCGAATTTCATGATGGAATCCTCCCTCCAAATCGTTGCCAACGGTTTGTCCCATTATATCACAGGTTCTTTTGTTATGGAGCGAAGGGGCCGGGCAAAATGGGGCATAAGGCGGATAAATAAAGATTCCCCGGAAATTTCCCCTTCCATGACTTGGGAAAATCGAGCGCTTATGTTATAATAAAAGCCAAAGGATAGAGAAGGAGGCTTTCACCGTGGGAGAAATACCGCAGATTGGCTGGATCGTCATGGCTGCTATCGGTTTTTTTGTTGGGCAATATATCGTGCTGGGTATATTCCATTATCTTGGGTTTTCCATTCGCGTGCTTTCTTCGGGGAAGATGAAGAACATGTTCGTCTTGGGATTTGCCTTCGTGATGCTGGCGGCATGGCTACCGGTCGGCGTGCTTTGGATCCTCGGACAGCGCTTCGTCGATGCGACGGGCTATCCGCATGCGTTCATCGCCATTGCGGCCACGGCTCTGACGGTGACGATTCTCTACATCGTCTGCCGCCGCATGGAAGGTCCCGTGGAGCTGACGGATGAGGCGGAGCTCGCGGCCTTTAAGGAGCGCGCCGTGGCGCGTGCACGCGAGGAAAAGATGAAGCGCGACGCCATGATCGCCAAAGTCAGGGCTCTGCAGAGCTGATTGGGATGAAAATAAAACAGAATCATGGACAGACATGTTATTGAAATCCCCGGGATAGGACTTGAAATAAAGCCTATCCCGGGGATTTTTTATTTGAGGAAGCATAGATGAATTCAGCACTGCCATCTTGGCACATCTTTTCCGGTTTCTTTGCGGCGGACAATCTTCCGCTTGGCTAGGTTCCTGGAAGGACGGCGCGCAATATACAGAAAATGGACGTTTGTGAGTGTAACTTGTGCTAATCTGGCGGACTTCATTCTATTGCTGTTTCCCGAGGAACTTTTTAGTGACAGGCCTTAAGAAAACCACACACTTGTTAATATATTCTGAGTTTTTTTATTTATCGGATAATGATAAAATGAGGCCGAAAGGAGGTGAAAGAGATGCTGATTGCCGGCATGGATATTGGCTCCACTAATTGCAAAGTCGTTCTCTACGATACGGAAGGCAATCTTTGGCAGAAGTTTTCTCGTCCTTGTCCGTTACAGCGGCATGATGGATATCAGGAGCTTGATGCAGAGGATGTTTGGCAAGCTGTCGCGGGTTGTTTGGCAGATGCGTTTGCCTCTTGCAGGGACATCGGCGCAATTGCTGTGACTTCCTTCGGCGAATCCTTTGTTGTGCTGGATGCAGAGGATGCACCGTTGTTTCCCGTTATGTTGTATGGTGACCCGAGAGGAGGGGAACAGGCGGCAAGAATGCAGCGCGAGCTCCCCGCAGATGAGGTCGCGGCGACCGTTGGAGTTCCCTTGCACCCCATGTATTCCTTGCCCAAACTCCTTTGGTTGAAGGAAAATCATCCCGAGGTATTTCGGCGTGCCCGCCGGATTCTGTTGATGCAGGATTACATCGTTTACCGTCTGAGCGGAGTCGCCCAAATAGACTATTCGCTTGCATCTCGTACAGCAGCCTTCTCCATTCGCAAAAAAGTTTGGTGCAAAGAGCTCTTGAGCTATGTCGGAATCCCGGAGAGCCTTTTTTCGCGTCCGGCGCCTTCCGGAACCGTGGCGGGAAATTTACGCCATAGCTTGGCAACTGAATGGAAAGCGGCGCAGGAAGTGCTTATTGTGTCGGGCTGTCATGATCAAGTGGCAGCAGCCCTGGGCTCTGGGCTTTTTGCTCCAGGGACGGCAGTGGATGGCGCTGGGACTGTGGAGTGTATGACGCCCATACTGGACAGCTTTCCGGATTCGCAATTGTTGGCTCAAGGCGGTATTGCTGTAGTGCCGTATGTGCTTCCTGAAAAGTATGTATGCTACGCATTCTCGTTTACGGGGGGAGCTTTGCTCCAATGGTATTGCAGAAACTTTGCCCGACAGGAAATGGAGGCTTCCCAAAAGGAAGGTCGGAGCGTGCATGATCTTATGGAGGCGGGAATGAGTGCGTCTCCCGGGACACTTTTTGTGCTGCCGCATTTCAACGGGGCGGCAACGCCTTATATGGATGAAGGAGCAAAGGGAGCGATTCTTGGGCTTTCCTTGGAGCATAGCGGCAAGGATGTTTATAAAGCGATGATGGAGGGAGTTGCCTATGAAATGGAGGTGAACCGCCGCTATTTGCTGAGGGCTGGGATTTGTGTCCAATCTTTGCGTACATCCGGCGGTGGAGCAAAATCTGCATTGTGGACGCAGATCAAGGCGGATGTTTTAGGTGTCCCCGTTACTTCCATGCGGACAGAAGAGGCGGGAGCGACGGGGTCGGCCATGCTTGCCGCTTGTGCCGTGGGCTGCTTTCAGGATCTCCAGGAGGCCGCTGCCTGTTTTGTTCATGAAAGGAACACGTATGAGCCGAATAAGGCAAGGAATGCCATTCATGCGGAGCGTTTTGCCAGGTATTCGCCGCTTTATTCTATGATGAAGTCTTTTCGCGAGGAGGGCTGATGATGCTGGTTGACATGAAGGGGATTCTTTCTGGCATGGAGGAAAAACATACGGCTGTAGGCTCCTTCAACGCACCGAACCTTGAGACGGTTTTAGGGGTTGTGGAAGCGGCCGAAAGAGTAGGCTGCCCTGTCATACTCATGCACGCACAGGTGCATGAGGCTCTGATTCCGCTGGAAACTATCGCTCCTATTTTGCTCCATGCGGCGAAACAGGCGGCTGTTCCCGTCTGTGTGCACTTGGATCATGGAGAGACTCTGGAGTATATACAAAAGGCAATCGATCTCGGCTTTACATCTGTGATGTACGATGGCTCGCGCTTGCCTTACGAAGAAAATCTTGCACGAACAAAAAAGGTTGCGGGTGTGGCGCATGCGGCAGGTGTTTCGTTGGAAGCTGAGCTTGGTGTGATTGCCCGAGATACGGAAGAACCTATTGGGCGCTGCACTGATCCCGAAGCCGCAGCTGCATTTGCCGAAGCTGTTCCACTGGAGGCATTGGCCTACGCTTTTGGAACGGCTCATGGCATCTACAAAGATCCTCCGAAGTTGGATTTTCTGCGTTTGGAGGATATTCATGCAAAGACCACTGTTCCTTTGGTTATGCATGGGGGATCAGGAATTTCTTTTGACGATTATAGGCATGCCATCCAATGCGGCATACGCAAGATCAATTACTACACGTATATGGCCAAAGCTGCGGGAGAGGCTGTGCGAGAATGCCTTGCCAAAACGGAGGGCGTTGCCTATTATCATGAAGTTGTTTCTTGGGGGCGGACGGCAATTTCTGCCCATGTCGAGAAAGTTTTACGAGCCTTCAATGAGAAAGCGGAGCAGTAAGGGAAAATGGCGTTAAGAAAAAGGAGATGGATGGAAATGAAAATGAGAGAGAAATGGTCGTTTCTTTTGTTGGCAGTGGTTTTTGCTGTCAGTACCCTGCTGTCCGGCTGTGGTTCATCCGATAAGGACGGCTCTGCTGGTTCGGATGGGAAAGGCGCCATCAAGCTCGGGTTTGTTTGTATGAATCTCGGTAACCCATGGTTTGTTTCGGTCAAGAAAGGATTCGAGGATGCCTGCAAAGAAGAAGGTGTGGAGGCTCTGACCATCGATTCGCAGTATAAAGTCGATAAGCAGGTCAATGATATGGAAAGCCTTGTAAGTGCCGGATACAGCGGCATCATGATTTCACCGATCGATCAGAATGCCACGAAGAGTATTGTTGACAAGGCGAAGGCTGAAAAAATCGTTGTGAGCTGCGTAGCGCAAAGTCAGGATAACGTGAACATGCGCTATATTGTCGATGAATATTCCTATGGTGAGGCGATTGGCAAGCAGGCCGCGGAGTGGATCAACAAAACTCTCGGCTCCAAGGATAAGGTAAAGGTGGCCATCATTTCCCAGGATAATGTGGATTCTGTGATTCCACGCGGCAATGGCGTTGAGGAGACAATCAAGAAGATGTGCCCCAATGTAGAAATTGTCTCTCGGCAGGCTGGCGATACGCCTGAACTTGGCATGAAAATTATAGAAAGTGTTCTGCAGCAGCATCCCGACCTGAACGTTGTGGTGGCGACAAATGATTCCGGCGGACTGGGAGGATACCAGGCAATGGTCGGAGCTAATATTTCCGGGGATGACCGCGCGGTGTTCTCGGGGGATGCGACTTCGGAATGCCTGGCGGCAATGAAGAAGCCGAATTCCATTTATCGCGGCACGGTTGACCTCTTTCCCTATAAGGCTGGTTATGAGAGCGCAAAGATGCTGATTAAGTACATCCGTGAGGGCATTCCAGCTACGCAGGAGACCATTGTGTTTGATCCCGTACCAGTTCCGGCGGAAGATCTCTTGAGTGGAAAATACGTCCCGAAAGGCTGAGTGCAGAAAAAAGGAAGCCTCGGGTTGCATGCCTGAGGCTTCTTCTTTAAGGGAGTATCGTTATGGAAAAAAAACCGATTTTGAAAATTCATCATTTATCCAAGACTTATCCCGGTGTTAAGGCGTTGGATGATATCAATTTTACGATTTACGAAGGGGAGACCCATGCAATTTGTGGTGAAAACGGCGCGGGAAAATCCACCTTCATCAAGATGCTCGCCGGTGCGGATACGCCTACACAGGGAATTATCGAATTTGATGGCAGGAAATATGAGCATTTGACGCCGCAAGAATCCATGGCTTTAGGCATTAGTGTGATCTATCAGGAGTTCAGTCTCATTCCGTATCTTTCCGTTGCTGAAAATATTTTTTTCGGCAGGGAAGCAACGAATGGCGTTTTGCTGGACAAAAATGAGATGAATCGTCGGTCGCGCGAGCTTTGTCAAAGCATGGGTATACAGCTTGATATCCAGGAAAGAGTCTGTGATCTGGGTGTGGCATATCAGCAAATTGTCGAAATAATGAAAGCGGTATCACGCAATGCGCGCCTTTTGATTATGGATGAGCCAACAGCGCCGCTTACCTTGAAAGAAACAGAGATTTTCTTCCGCATTGTGCGCAGGCTGCAGCAAAAAGGCGTGACGATTATCTTTATTTCGCATCGACTGGAAGAGGTGTTTGAACTTTGCCGTAGGGTCACTGTGTTTTGCGATGGAAAATATATTACGACACGGGATATTGGGGAACTTAACAAGAAGCAATTGATTTCTTATATGGTGGGGCGTGAGTTGGCGAATGATTTTCCCGCTTCACGCAACCCGGTGGGATCGGTTCTGCTGAAGGCCGAGGGATTGACGAATCGGAAAGTGAAGGACGTATCTTTTGAATTGCATCAAGGAGAAATTCTTGGTTTTGGTGGACTGGTTGGTGCTGGACGTACGGAAATAGCACGGATAATTTTTGGCGCGGATTCCTGCCAAAAAGGAAAAATGACATTGAAAGGCAGGGATTATATGCCTCGTTCACCGGAAGACGCGTTGCGATCAGGTATTGGCCTAATACCCGAAGACCGCAAGCGGCAGGGTATTGTGGCGGGGCTGAGCGTGCGGGAAAATGTTATTTACAGTGTCCTGAAACAATGCTCATCTCGTTTCATACATTATGTGAACCATACAAAAGAAACAGACTGGGTACAAAAATATATACAAGATCTCAATATAAAAACGCCGGATATGGAGCAGCTTGTTCAGAATTTGTCGGGGGGAAACCAACAGAAGGTCGTATTGGGGAAAATGCTTGCGACGGACTGTGACATCCTGATTTTTGACGAGCCCACACGTGGTATTGACGTTGGGGCAAAGTATGAAATCTATGAACTCATGCGGCAAATCACGGCACAGGGAAAGGCCATTCTCATGATCAGTTCGGAGATGCCGGAACTGATCGGCATGTCTGACCGCATCGTCGTCATGTGTGATGGCTGCATTTCTGGTATTCTGGAAAAAACAGAATTTTCCCAGGGAAAATTATTGGAACTGGCTTCCAGCCAAGAACCTCAGGAGGGATACGCATGAAGAGGAACAATGTCGTCAGTTGGCTGTTGAACTATGGGATCATCCTGATCCTTCTGCTGCTTATTGCAGGATTTTCAGTTGCCACGACAAATTTCATGAAAGTTTCGACGATGTTCACGATTTTGCGGCAAGTATCAATCATAGGGATTATTTCCGTTGGTATGACTTATGTCATGCTGACGGGAGGAATCGATCTTTCTGTCGGTTCGGTCGCAGGTGTATCTGCCGTCACAGCAGCTATCCTTATGCTGAATGGCATCAACATTTTTGGCGCTTGCCTCATCGTTTTGGCAATTGCCGCGATTTATGGGATTGTCAGCGGTTTTTTTATCACGCATTTCAACATCCCTGCTCTGATTGTTACGTTGGGAGTCATGACATCCTTGCGAGGCCTGGCGTATATCGTGACGGACGGTATGCCGGTTTTTGGCTTCAATCCGAGTTTTGGCGAGTTTGCCAACAGCAGCCTCGGCCCCGTTCCGTACCCGGTTCTATTGGCGGCCCTTGTTTTTGTACTGGCTTTTATCAGTTTGGAAAAAACGGCATTCGGGCGTCATCTTTACGGTGTGGGGGGGAACGAGGAAGCGTCCCGTCTCTCCGGTGTAAACGTTGTACGTGTCAAATATATGGCCTATGCAATCAGTGGGTTTCTGTCCGGCCTTGCCGGCCTTGTCCTGCTTTCGCGCACGAACAGCGGGCAGCCTGCGGCTGGACTTGGCTATGAGATGGATGCCATTACGGCTGTTGTCCTTGCTGGTGTGAACATCATGGGTGGTGAGGGGCGCATCGGTATGGTTGTCATTGGTGTGCTCATCATGGGCGTTCTGGGCACGGGCATGATCATGTGCAACATCAACGATTATGTGCAGCAGTTCGTCAAGGGGCTCGTGCTGATTGGTGCGGTGGCGTTCTCTGCTTACTCGAAGAAGGCGCGTATGCGCATGATGAATAAGTAAGTTCAGATAAGGAGGAAGAAAAAGATGAAAAGGTCTGAAATCAACGACATCATTGATTATACTGTCGAAGCTGCCGGAAAACTTGCCTTTCCGTTGCCTCCCTTTGCTTTTTATAATAGGGAGCGTTGGGAAATGCTCCCTGCCGATGAGCGGGAACTGATCGACAATATGCTCGGGTGGGATATCACGGATTTTGGCTGCGGTGATTTTTCTAAGATTGGTCTGACAATCTTCACTTTCCGCAATGGAAATTTCCATGATAAAATTACTTATCCTAAACCATATTGCGAAAAACTGCTCTTTGTTCGCGATGGGCAAATTCTGCCTTTCCATTTCCATTGGCAGAAGATTGAGGACATCATCAATCGCGGCGGCGGCGACTTGCGGCTCAAACTGTTCAATGCGGATGAAAAAGAAGATTTTGCCGATACGGACGTTCTTGTGTCTATTGACGGACGGAAAATGAAGGTGCCCGCTGGGGGCGAGGTAGTTCTGCACCCCGGGCAGAGCATTACTTTGAAGCCTTACCAATATCATCAGTGGCAGGGCGTTCCAGGAACCGGTGATATCGCCTTGTTTGAAGTTTCATCAACCAATGATGATCGCGTGGATAACCGGTTTCATGAGGCTGGCTCCCGTCTGCCGGAGATAGAGGAGGATGTGCCGGCTAAGTATTTGCTTTTCAAGGATTATGAGCGTTACGCAAGCATACGGCAAAGTTGAGCTGAATGTTGTGCAGGGAAATCTCCTGGGACAGGCGGTTTCCCTGTTCGCTTTTCACGGATACTGCTATAATATTTTTCAAAGGTATCTGAATCAATCCTATGGGGCGTGATCCTGTGAAACGGCTTTTTTTTTCTCCAATCAAATTTTCTTTGAAATATTTGTTTTGCTATGCGTTTGTTTTGCTTTTCATTTTTCCTGTTGCCTGTATACAGATTGTTTCCTATTTGAGCAATATTCAAATTGTGAATCATATCATGCAGGATGCCGCCAATCGTCATCTGTATCAGATGCAGCAAAACTTGCAGATTGCGCTTTCCTCTTATGATTATATGCTGTATCAGCTTTATACGGACAAGAAACTTATGCATTGGTTGGAGGCGGACGAGGAAAGGGCAGATGCTGCACGGGCGCGGCTTGAGATTACACAGCTCCTGCGCACGGCAATACATGGGCAGTCTTATGTACAAGTTATCACGATTGTCACAGAAGATGGGCAGGTGTTTCTCTTTGATCGTCTGAAAGGATCGCAGGAAAAACACAACTGGCTCAACGATTCTTCTATGCCGCTCTCGTACATTTATCAACAGGTGGTGGAACACAGAAGGACGTATGCATTTTCTACAACGTCAGGAAAGGACTTTTCGGGGCAGATCTACCATTATTTTCATATTGCCCATGCCATACGGGGAGGAAAAAACGGAGCACCGGTGGGCATCGTTATTTTGAGCCTTGATGCAGATGTACTCAATAAAGAGTGCAATGCGGATTTGGCTTATCCGCTGCAGCAGGAACAAAGAAGCTTTTGCTTTATCCTTGATCGCAGTGACAATATTGTATCTTTCCCCGATCCTGCCTTGATTGGCCACAATATTCCCTGTACTGAGCGCCAGAATTTAGCCGAGGCATGTCGAACCTTTTTATATACTAATGGGGTATTCAGAGAAAATGGCTTGGATGTGCAGATCCTGCATGATGATCGCTTTGGTTGGAATCTCGTCCGAGTATCGGACGAGCATGATCTCATAAGTTATATCGACCGACAATATCAAATTGCAGTCCTGGGAATGCTTTTAGTAGCAATCCTGTTAGGCAGCATGGTTTTTTTCCTGAACCGCAAGGTAATACACTCCTTGAATCAGCTGCTGCAGGATATGCGCTTTTCGGATGACGATGTTTTGGTCATGCCGCTGCGACAGCGTTCCTTTATCAGGGAAATCGATGGTCTCCATGCGAAATTCTATCACATGCTGCATAAGATTAACGCTTTGATTGAACGCATCAAGATCATGACGCTCCAACAAAAGGATGCTGAAATCCGTGTGCTCGAAGCCCAAATCAATCCTCATTTTCTCTATAATAGCTTGGATATGATCAACTGGATGGCGATTGATGCCGAAGAATACGGCATAAGTGATGCCGTACATTTGCTTGCGCAGATTTTGCGCTATGCAATTACGGGAATCAATCAACCCACCCAGCTTGTACAGGAAATCGATTGGATGAAGAAATATCTCCATTTACTGCAGATGAAAGCAAAGGGATCTTTCCAATATAGAATTGAACTTGAATCAGGACTGGAAGAATGTCTTATCTATAAGATGCTTTTGCAGCCGTTTATGGAAAATGCCATTTTGCATGGATTTTCTCGTACAGGGAGGGCAGCAAGATTGGAGATTTATATGCATAGGAGAGGGGCGCGTATAGAAATCATAATAATAGATAATGGCGTAGGCATATCACAGGACAAGTTGAACAAGATACAACAGATGATACAAGATCTAAAGAATCCAGATGTACATCATATTGGCATCTATAATGTTTGCAATAGACTTCATTTGTATTATGGGAAGGAAGCCGAGTTGAAGATTTCAAGTGTGGTGGGGCAGGGAACAAAAGTATCCCTTGCAATCCCGCAAATCCAGGAGGGAGGGCAATGAAAATCGTCGTGGTTGAAGATGAGATTCGCAGCAGAGAAGGCTTGATTCATCTATTGGAAAAACTGGATCCGCGCTACGAGGTCGCTGGTTGGGCAGAAAACGGGGAAGAGGGATTGAAGCTTATACGTAAGCATGATCCGAATTTGGTCATCACAGACATACGGATGCCGGTATTGGATGGCATTGGCATGCTGCAGGAGATGAAACGGGAAAAGTGCAGGGCAAAGATCATTCTTTTAAGTGCGTTTGCCGAATTTTCCTATGCACAACAGGCAATTTCGCTTGGCGTTGATGAGTATTTGTTAAAACCCATTACAGTAAACGGGCTTATGGATGCGTTGGATAAGGTTTCAAGCAAAATGGAGGACGAGGAGGGGGCTTTGAAACAAGCTCCGACAAGTCGGCTGGTTCAACAGGCATTGAAACTTATTGATTCGTCTGAAGGAATCGTTTTGCCGCTCAAGGGAATTTCGCAGAAGCTTAAGGTAACGCCTGAGTACTTAAGCGCTCAATTCTACCGGGAAACTGGAAGTCATTTTAGTCAATATGTCAAGATGAAACGCCTGGAACGCGCCAAGCGCCTTTTACGCAATACAAGAGTGACTATTGCCGATATTGCCGTGCGATGCGGATACCAGGATGCCAGGTATTTCAGCAGGATGTTCAAACGCTGTACAGGAATGCTGCCTGTGGAATATCGACGACGGGAGTCTTGAATCGGGTGTGCTGCTTTATACTGAGGGATAAACAAAATATCCGGCAGGAGGGAGTTTGTTATGGATATGAAACGGAGTGCCGCAGCAATACGGGATGGATAAACCTGTCTGGGTATTGAACTGGGGTCGACACGTATCAAGGCGGTTCTTGTGGATCCTGGGTGCCAAATCATAGCCAGTGGCAGTTTTACATGGGAAAGTCTATTTGAAAATGGCATATGGACATATTCGCTTGATGCGGTATGGCTGGGTGTGAGAGAATGCTATGCGCAGCTTGCTGCCGATGTAGAGGCCCGTTATCATATGTCTTTGGCAAAGATCGGCGCCATTGGGGTCAGCGCTATGATGCATGGGTATCTTCCTTTTGACAGAGCCGGCGAGCAACTCGTGCCGTTTCGCACATGGCGCAATAATATTACGGAAGAAGCGGCGGACGTATTGACGGAAGTATTCCGTTACAATATCCCCCAGCGTTGGAGTATCGCACATCTTTACCAGGCAATTCTCCGTTCGGAAGAACATGTAAGGGGCATCGCCTTCTTTACGACATTATCCGGGTACGTACATTGGAAGCTTTGCGGCGAAAAGGTTCTTGGCATTGGTGATGCTTCCGGGATGTTCCCTGTGGATGAAAAAAGCGGCACGTATGATCAACAAAGACTGGATGCCTTTTCCCGCATGGAACTTGTCAAGGATTATTCATGGGAAATTGGCAGTATATTACCGCGTGTCCTGCGTGCTGGTCAAAATGCAGGGATCCTTACATCTGAAGGAGCAAGACTTCTTGATAAAAGCGGCAAGCTAGAAGAAGGTTCTTTGATGGTTCCGCCAGAGGGAGATGCGGGAACCGGGATGGTCAGCACAAATGCGGTTCGAAAGCGCATGGGCAATATTTCTGTTGGGACGTCAGCCTTTTCCATGAACGTGTTAGATGCGCCTCTCAGGGAGATCCATCGGGATATTGATATTGTCGCGACTCCGAATGGCGTACCCGTTGCCATGGTTCATACCAACAACTGCTCCTCGGATATCAATGCGTGGGTGGGAGTGTTCTGGGATTTTGCAAAAGGCCTCGGGACAGATCTGAATCAAGATCAGCTTTACAAGATGCTTTTTTGTATGCATCTAAGGCGGAATCCGATGCAGGTGGACTGATAAGTTATAATTGCCTGTCTGCAGAAAACATTACCTACGTGCAGAAAGGACGACCTCTTTTTTGCGCACACCGCATAGCAGGCTAAGTTTACCTAATTTTATGTTAGCGCATCTTTATGCGGCATTTGCTCCGTTGAAAATTGGCATGGATATCCTGGTAGGGGAGGAGGGCATCAAGACGGATGTCATGATTGCGCAAGGAGGTCTTTTCCGGACACCAGTCATTGCCCAGCAGATTCTGGCAAATATGCTCAATCTCCCAATAACGCTTATGGAAACAGCAGGCGAAGGCGGGTCTTGGGGCATGGCAGTACTTGCTTGTTTCGCAAAATATGGTGAGAACAAGTTGTTGGCAGATTTTCTTGATGAAGTCGTTTTTCAAAAGCCGAAAAGTACGACACTTATGCCGGAGCCGATGGGGGGTGTTGGCTGCGAGCAGTTTATGAAGCGTTACAAACAGGCGTTGCCGATTGAACGAGCCGCCAATATTCTGGACGATGATTGACGAGGAGGCCTTGTGCATGCTGGAAGAACTTAAGCAAGAAATATATGAAGCGAATATGTTGTTGCCGAAGCTTGGCATTGTCATATTCACCTGGGGCAATGTATCTGGGATTGATCGTGAAAAAGAGCTTTTTGTTATCAAACCATCGGGCGTCCCGTACGAAAAGCTCCGTCCTGAGGATATGGTCGTTGTCGATATGGAAGGCAATGTTATTGAGGGGGAACTGAATCCGTCAAGTGATACTCCCACGCATAGAATTCTTTATCGGGAGTTTCCTGATATTGGCGCCGTTGTGCATACGCATTCCTTTTGGGCTGTTTCCTTTGCACAAGCAGGTATTGGGGTGGAGGCGATGGGAACCACACATGCCGATACTTTTTATGGGCGTGTGCCTGTTACAGAGGCTTTGACAAAAGAGGAAATAGAAAATGATTATGAGGAGAATACGGGCAAGGCCATTGTGTGTACTTTCCGTAAGCAAAAGATTGATCCGTTGGCTGTCCCCGCAGTCTTGGTGAGACAGCATGGCCCATTTGCATGGGGAAAAACTGCAAGTCAGGCTGTCGAAACAGCAAAAATCCTGGATGTTGTTGCTGAGATGAATTATCATACGCTGCAGCTCGCACATGACAGCAGGCCTGTGCCGCAATATCTTCTTAACAAACATTATTCGCGAAAACATGGTGCTAATGCTTATTATGGGCAGAATAATAGAAAATCCCTACAGTGAGTTATTGATGCATAACATCACTGCAGGGATTAGGAGCTTCTGTCAGCCGAGAGCCTTGAAGGCCTGCTCGAGGTCGTAGAGGATGTCGTCGATGTGCTCCGTGCCGATGGAGAGACGGACGGTGCCGGGGGTGATGCCGCTGGCGGCGAGCTCCTCTTCGTTCATCTGGGAATGCGTCGTGCTGGCCGGATGGATGGCGAGGGACTTCACGTCGGCGACGTTGGCGAGAAGGCTGAAGATCTTCAGATGGTCGATGAACTTCTGCGCTTCCTTTTCTCCGCCCTTGATGTCAAAGGTGAAAATGGAAATGCCGCCCGCGGGAAAGTAGCGTTCGTAAAGCGCGTGGTCAGGGTGCGAGGCGAGTGCGGGGTGGTTGACCTTGACGACATGCGGGTTCTTTGCGAGATACTGGACGACCTGCAGGGCATTTTCCACATGGCGTTCAACGCGCAGGGACAGGGTTTCGACGCCTTGCAGCAGGAGGAAGGCGTTGAAGGGCGAGATCGCGGCACCCGTGTCGCGCAGCAGAAGAGCGCGCAGGTAGACGACGAAGGCGGGCGCCCCGACATCCTTGGCGAAGGAAAGCCCGTGATAGCTGGCGTTTGGTTCGACAAGCCACGGGAAGCGTCCGGAAGATACCCAATCAAATTTGCCGCTGTCGATGACAATGCCGCCGAGCGTCGTGCCGTGGCCGCCGATGAATTTTGTCGCCGAGTGGATGACGATGTCGGCGCCGTGCTCGAAGGGACGCAGCTGGTACGGCGTCGCAAAGGTGGAGTCAACGACGAGCGGGATGCCGTGCTTGTGGGCGATGGCAGCGACGGCTTCGATATCGATGAGGTTGGCGTTGGGGTTGCCGACAGATTCGATGTAGATGAGCTGCGTATTGTCTTGGATGGCGTCCGCAAAGGCGTTGACGCCTTTTTCAGGGTCGACGAAGGTCGTTGTGACGCCGAAGTCGGGGAAGGTATGCTCGAGGAGATTGTATGTGCCGCCGTAGAGCGTCGTCGCCGCGACGATGTGATGCCCGGCATGGGCAAGCCCCTGCAGCGCCGTCGTGACCGCCGCTGCGCCTGAAGCGAAGGCGAGTGCCGCAATGCCGCCTTCGAGTGCGGCGAGGCGCTTTTCGAGCACGTCCTGCGTCGGGTTCATGAGGCGTCCGTAGATATTGCCCGCATCCTTGAGGCTGAAGCGGTCGGCCGCATGCTGCGCGTTGTGGAAGACGTAGGATGTCGTCTGATAGATGGGGACGGCGCGTGCGTCCGTTGTCGGATCGGCCTCTTCCTGTCCGACATGGAGCTGCAGCGTCTCGAATTTGTATTTTCTTTCTTCGCTCATGATGATCTCCTCTTTCTGCGGGGAATGTACTGCAGGAATCACGGATCCATCCGACACCAATCTTATGGTATCTGTGACTCCTATAATCGCTTTAACATACCAAAACGATATGTTAAAGCGATTATAGCACAATAACATACTTTGTCAATAGGATTTATAAAATATTTTTTCCGCCCTTACGGGAGAAAGGAAAGAGCAGGCGTATTTATATGCCGAGGCCGCGTTCCAGGTACTTTCGCTGCAGGAGGAAGACGCCGCGCACGAGTTTGTGCTGCTCGCGCCTGTCGAGATACTCCAGGAAATTGACGCCGATATGGTAGACGGGCGTCGCAAGAGCCGTGCGGTCGATGGAGCGCATGACGACGGCCTTTGTCTGCAGCGTGCCGATGACGGGAAGATCCGGCACTTCGATTTCGAGCTCGGTGCCGTTCTCGACTTCTTCTTTCCAGACGAAAGCGGCGCCGTTGCCGCTGATGTCGACGAGCGTCGTTGCCTTCGCCTTGTTTTTGCCGCCGTAGTCGTTGAAGAAGGTCACGTGCATGGGAATGGGTGAGGGCACGCGCACGAAATCACGCTTTTGCTGGCGCACGACAAAGGCGGGGCGCTCCATGAACCAGAGGTGATCCGGAAGCGGGCTGCTGCCGCAAAAGGTGCTTTCAAAACGGTAGGTGCATTTGTCGCTCGGGGCAGCGCCGCGAAACTTCGCGTTTGTGCCGGGGCCGTGGGCATAAGCCTCATCCGTCATCATCATCTCGAGTATGAGCCGGTCAAGGGTGATTTCCTTGAGACGCGCGATCTTGACCTTGGTCTTTCCTTCCTCGAGCAGGTAGATCTTGCTGTCGATTTCCAATGTTTCCTCGGGCGTCCGCTGGTCTTTTTCGTCGAAATCCTGTGGGGTCATGGCTTCACCTTCTTTTTATATTTTGGTACGGGGTATCGGTTGATTTTCAGCGGTGTGTCGCTGTGGGGAAAGCGGAGGGACGGGCGCTCAATCGGCGCTCCCTGCGTCAGCGGCCTGTGCTTTCGAGGCGGACGGGGCAGGGTGGTCGAGTGCAGCCTCGTCTGCCAGGGTGCCGTCGGGCAGATAGCAGCGAAGGTGCAGGTGCTCTTTTGAGGCTTCGAGCGTCATGTAGTTGCCGCGCTCGGGCTGAGCGAGCATCTTCTCGTCAAAGCGCGGGTTTTGCGGCACGTCGTAATAGCAGTTGCCGCAGTTTCCGGTGTCGATGTAAAGGGGGCCGTCGGCAGCGGGGGCGAAGCGGAGAATCCGGCCGAGGCGGCGGTAGGTGTGTTGGTGTGCCGTGAGGACGACGGCGGGGCGGAGTTCGTCGAAAAGCGGCATGAGGGCGCGGCCCGTCGTGCTGATGTCACCGGTGACAGGATCCGCCGGGTCGGGGTAGTCGTATTCGATGACATCTTTGTGCATGAGCACGATTTTCCAGGGTTTGCGGCTCGCCGCCAGATCGGTGCGCAGCCAGGCGGCCTGCTCGGCGAGGAGGCCGGGGCGCAGGGCGTCGACTTCCTCCCACTGCGTGTTGAGCGCTGCGAAATGGCACGGTCCCCAATCGAAGGAGTAGTACCAGCCGTAAAAGCGTGCGCTGGCGTTGCCGGGCATGGGGAAATAGTTGAGCCAAGCGTGGGGCAGACGGCACTTCCAGCCGAGGTCGTAGGTTTCGTGGTTGCCCATCAAGGGAGCGCAGGGGAGGCGACGGATCAGCCCTGCAGCCCCCGCAAACCATTGACGCCATTGGTAGGAAGATTCTCCGTTGTCGACGAGGTCGCCCATCATGATGAAGAAGGCGGCGTCGGGATGTCGGGCGGCTGCATTTTCGGCGGCGGCTCGCCATGTGCGGTAGTCATCCGAGCATTGGGAATCGGGAAAGATCAGCGCCTTACACGTGTTTCGCTCCGCTGTTTGCAGGGGCAGCCAGGCCGTCGCCGTATCGCCTGTGCGCAGGCGGTATTCGTAGCTTGTGCCGGGCGCAAGGCCCGTGAGCAGGGCGGTGTGGGAAAAGCTTTGCTCGCCGTCATCGGCAAAGAGGGTTTCCCGGGCGGGAACGGAGGCGATGTCTTGGCCGTTTGCCGCAAGGCGCACGTCGACGACGGCTTCCGCCTCCCCTACGGCGGAATTCCAGGCAATGGCGCGTGAGACGGCGTTGTCCTGCGCGACGAGCTGGCGCACGAAGAAGGCGTCCAGTCCTTCAGCGGCAGAAGCTTTCGGTACGCCGCCAAAGACGGAGGGCAGGAACGAGCCGAGACCGAGGCCGAGGAGGGAGCGGGCGCCGATTCCCAGGAAATGACGGCGAGAGACAGCGACAGGGATGCGAAACATGAGCGGCCTCCTTTGAAAAAGTAAAGGGATGTCTTTCTAACCATACCTTGAATTACGCGATGGGTCAAGCGTTGCGGAAGCCCTATTTTACAATGAAAGCCCAAGAGGTCAAGCCGAAGGCGCAGAGCGATTGGCTGGTTTCATGTAAGGGCGGGGCACAATGTCCACGAAGTGGACGTTTGTGCGTGTAGTTTACAATGAAAGCCCAAGAGGTCAAGCCGAAGGCGCAGAGCGATTGGCTGGTTTCATGTAAGGGCGGGGCACAATGTCCACGAAGTGGACGTTTGTGCGTGTAGTTTACAATGAAAGCCCAAGAGGTCAAGCCGAAGGCGCAGAGCGATTGGCTGGTTTCATGTAAGGGCGGGGCACAATGTCCACGAAGTGGACGTTTGTGCGTGTAGCTTACAATGAAAGCCCAAGAGGTCAAGCCGAAGACGCCCCTTCTTCTGTGCATGGATTCTCCGGGGCAGGAAAAAGCCGCCCGCATGTTCAGCGGACGGCGCTTTTTCTCAGGGAACCAGTGGTACGATGCCGGTCTCGTCGTAATCGATCAGCTCATTGAGCGATTTTTGCAGGAGGGCGTAGGCGCCGATGGGGTAGGCGACCATGGCCACCACAAGATAGATGAGGGGAAGGTTTCCATCCTCTGTGAGACCGCGGTTCCTTCTGGCGAGGTTTACGGTATCGCCCATGCGATAGAGCCAATAAATCTGGTAGACGCCGAAGGAGATGACGGTGAAGAGGACGGTCTGAGCGGACGGGGCAGTCGTTTCTTCACCGGCAGCGATGTGGGCGCTTTCGGTCAGCTTGTAAAGCCAGTAAAAAGCGTAGATGCCGCAGGTAATGATACTGAATACGATGTCGAGAGGGATGCTTCTTTTCACCATGATAAGACCAACCTTTCACTCGGGAAACAAGAGGGAAGCCTAAGTTAAGCCGAAGGAGCAGACGGAGGGGCTGCGTTCCTGTAAGGGCGGCGCATAATGCCCACTTTCTGGACGCCTGTGCGTGCAGCTTCCGCCGTGCGCTCACGGATGCGGCTTCTCCAAGGGAACGGGCGCAGCCGGAGTTCCTGGCAGAGGTGCGCCTGCATGAGCGGGGGCGGCCTCTGCGCCGCCTTGCAGAAGATCGTTGAGCGAGTGCTGCAGGAAGGCGAGCGTGAAAATCGAGGTGCGGGAAGCTGCCAAGGCGATATAGAGTATGCGCGGATTTGGATCGCTGCGCTTGTAGATGAGCCAGATGAGTCCCCATAAAATAACGCTTTGGACGAATCCGCAGAGGACGAGGATATCTATGCCGATGATGGTGGAGAAAAGCAGTGCGAAATTCATCGGCAGCTGGGGGAATGATTGCTGTATGTCGGCAAACTGGCCTGCCGCGAACAGTACAGCATCGAGGAAATAAAAGACGGCAATAAAGCATGTCAGGATGACGGCGGCAAGCATGTACGTCTTCTTCGGTACGGAATCGAGCGGCAGGCCGCGTTCCCGGCGCACTTCCACGAGCTCGCCGCCGAGACGGTAGAGCCAGTAGTAGGCGTAAAGGCCGCAGGTTACGATGGAGAGCAGGACGACGATGATGCCGCCCGGCGTCTGCGGCCTGCGGGAAAGTTCGTGCGTCTCGTTCGTCAGACGGTACAGCCAATAGAGGCCGTAGAGACCGCCGGTGAAGAAGGTTAGGACAATGGCCAAGGGGATATTGGCGGGACGAATTTGCATGGAGACCTCCTAAATCATGAATAAAGCCCCAAGGGACAGGAAGCCCCCGGGGCCTTGGAAAAGCGGGGATTCGCAGGACGTTTGTTCAGCGCACGCGGGCGGCAGGTTCCTCGACCTCTTCCTCGGGGAAGACGACTCCCTGCACCTGCACGTTCGTTTCGACGACGCGCAGACCCGTCATGGATTCGATGGCACGGCGCACATTCTTCTGCACCTCGGTTGCGACATGGCGGATGTCGACGCCGTACGTCACGACGAGGGTGATGTCGACAGCAGCTTCTTTTTCGCCCACCTCGACCTTTACGCCCTTCGAGAAATTTTTACGGCCGAGCATTTCGGCAATGCCGCCGATCAGCCCGCCGCTCATGCCGGCGACGCCGTCCACGTCCATGGCCGCAAGTCCGGCGATGACGCTGACCACCTCGTCAGCAATGCGGATGGAGCCAAGGCCTTCATTGCTCGTCACGAGCGGAGCCATATCTTCTGCCATAACAAAAACCTCCTTCTGATATAAAAGGGAAAGCATTTCTATATAAAAATAGTATAGCAGAAAATGGGAAGCACCGCAATGAAGGAGCGGGGATTTTGGACGGGGGCTTTTCTTTGTTTGAAAAGACGCTTATAATTATAATCGATATTGTATAATTTTGAGGGAGCCGCTTTGAAGGCGCCCAGGAAAGAAGTGAAGGTTTTGCTCTCTCCCAAGGGATACGAGGATATTGAAACAAAGGTGCTGGCAGGCGAACGGCTTTCGCGCGAGGATGGGCTGCGGCTCTTTGCCTGTACGGATATCGCCTGGCTTGGCGCTCTGGCTGATCACGTGCGGCGCGAAAAGTGCGGCGATATCGTCTATTACAATGTGAACTGCCATGTGAACCTTACGAACATCTGTCGTGCGCACTGCAAATTTTGCGCTTTCGGGCGCGATGCTGAGGATTCGGGCGCCTATGAGATGACAGCGGCGGATGCTGTTGCCGCCGTCGAAGAGGCGATGAAGGATCCGCATCTTGCGGGCTTGCATGTCGTTTCGGGACTGCACCCCGGCTGGACGTTTGAGGACTACCTGGAGCGGCTCCGCACCTTGCACGAAACGTTTCCGAAGCTTTATCTCAAGGGGTTCACGGGTGTGGAGATCACGCATTTTTCCAAGATTTCGGGTCTTTCCGTGCGCGAGGTGTTGGAGAAGCTGCAGGGAGCGGGACTTTGCGCCATCGCGGGCGGCGGGGCGGAAATCCTTTCGGATCGCGTGCGGCAAGAGCTTTGCCCGAAAAAGGCGACGGCGGCGGAGTGGCTGGAAGCTGCACGTACGGCGCATGGCCTCGGCATCAAGTCGAACGCCTCGATGCTCTACGGCCATATTGAAACGCTCGCCGAACGCGTTGATCACCTGCTGGCACTGCGCTCCCTGCAGGACGAGACAGGCGGCTTCCAGACCTTCATCTGTTTCCCGTTTTTGCCGAAGAACACAGCGCTTGCCGCGGAAAAAGGCCTTGTGCAGACTTCCCTGTGGGACGATCTCCGAACGATGGCGATTTCTCGCCTCATGCTCGATAATTTCACGAACATCAAGGCCTACTGGGTTATGCTGACCGTTCCTGTAGCCCAAGTCGCGCTCGGCTTCGGTGCGAACGATATCGACGGCACAGTACATAAAGAAACGATTTTGCACGATGCGGGCGCAAAAAGTCCGCGAGCCCTTTCCGAGAACCATATCATCCGCATCGTCAAGGAAGCCGGACGCATCCCGGCGGCCTGTGACTGTAATTTCAATGTTCTTCATGTGTATGAGTGAGGAGGAGAAAATGATGAAAAAATATGCTGCTTTTTTGACAATTTGCCTTGTCCTGCTTGCGGCAGGCGTTTGCTCGGCAGGGCGTCTGCCCGACACGGACTACGCGCTCGGCGGCGTACAGTACGGCAACGATGCGGACTATGTGAAGAGCGTTTACGGGGAGCCGGATTGGATCGATTACCATGAGGGTACACCGGGATCGGGTGATATTTCGCTCTGGATTTATCATTACGGCGACTCCTTCGTCGTGGCGTTTGCAGCTTCGAACATGCATGTGGCTTCCCTGATGACATCGGCGGACAACGGGATCGCGACGCCGCGCGGCATTCATGTGGGCAGCACGCTGACGGATATTCAGCGTGCCTATGGTACACTGCCGCAAGGGCATCGAGCGAATCAAGGCTGGTGCTACTCTTACGGCTGGGGACTGATCTCACTGGACTTCTATGTGGACGGCAAGGGCAAGGTCTATAAGATTTGGACAGGCTATTCCGACTGAATCTGTCCCTGTTGTATCGATTGGCGGACGGGCGTTCAACTTTTTTGAAAAAAAGGAGTTGACAGTCCGTCCGCTTTCGTGTATCATACTATTTGCTGTTGCTTCAAGCGACGGCGGTCGCTCGAAAAAACTTCAAAAAAGGGCTTGACAATCACTCAGGAGTGAGATAAGATAGTCGAGTCGCCTGCGAAGAGCGAGCGGCAAACAGCCGGAGCAATTCGGCGGTGTTCCTTGAAAACTAAACAATGCAGAAATGAATCATCTATATGATTCAAGCCAGATGTCCATCAAGAGAGATCTTGATGAAACATCGATTGTGAACTACAAATTGTAAAAGCAATCGACAATTTCTTTATGCGGTTCGAAAGAATCGTATCCAAAGATAAAAAAGAGCCAATCATGGCTCTCTGCTAAAAAAGTAATTTTCTCCACCACGACTGTCCTACAGTCCGAAGCGGAGAAAAAAACGCAGAGATTTTTTCGCTAGGCAAGGCGCAGCGAAGCGACGACCCGCAAGCGTACTCGTGTACGCTGAGGACGCGGCGCGAAGCTGCAACGAAGCATAGCGGAAAAAGATCAAGTTTTGTAAAGCGCAGAGATTTTTTCGCTAGGCAAGGAATGATGGCGAAGCCGCGTCCCGCAGACGTACTCGTGTACGTCGAGGACACACGGCGAAGCCATGACGCAGCATAGCGCAAAAAGATCAAGTTTTTTCGGAGAGTTTGATCCTGGCTCAGGACGAACGCTGGCGGCGTGCTTAACACATGCAAGTCGAACGGGAACCTTTATTTCGGTAAGGGTGAGAGTGGCAAACGGGTGAGTAACACGTAGGCAACCTGCCGACAGGATGGGGACAACATTCCGAAAGGAATGCTAATACCGAATGAAGTCCGAGGGGGGCATCCCTCTTGGATGAAAGATGGCCTCTGAACATGCTATCACCTGTCGATGGGCCTGCGTCTGATTAGCCAGTTGGCGGGGTAACGGCCCACCAAAGCGACGATCAGTAGCCGGTCTGAGAGGATGAACGGCCACATTGGGACTGAGACACGGCCCAGACTCCTACGGGAGGCAGCAGTGGGGAATCTTCCACAATGGGCGAAAGCCTGATGGAGCAACGCCGCGTGAGTGAAGAAGGTCTTCGGATCGTAAAGCTCTGTTGCAGGGGACGAAAACCGGGTTTGAAAACATTGAGCCTGGGTGACGGTACCTTGCGAGGAAGCCACGGCTAACTACGTGCCAGCAGCCGCGGTAATACGTAGGTGGCGAGCGTTGTCCGGAATTATTGGGCGTAAAGGGAGCGCAGGCGGGCTGCCAAGTCCATCTTAAAAGTGCGGGGCTCAACCCCGTGAGGGGATGGAAACTGGCAGTCTTGAGTGCAGGAGAGGAAAGCGGAATTCCCAGTGTAGCGGTGAAATGCGTAGATATTGGGAGGAACACCAGTGGCGAAGGCGGCTTTCTGGACTGTAACTGACGCTGAGGCTCGAAAGCCAGGGGAGCGAACGGGATTAGATACCCCGGTAGTCCTGGCCGTAAACGATGAATGCTAGGTGTAGGAGGTATCGACCCCTCCTGTGCCGGAGTTAACGCAATAAGCATTCCGCCTGGGGAGTACGGTCGCAAGACTGAAACTCAAAGGAATTGACGGGGGCCCGCACAAGCGGTGGAGTATGTGGTTTAATTCGACGCAACGCGAAGAACCTTACCAGGGCTTGACATTGAGTGAAACGTGTAGAGATACACGCCTCCCTTCGGGGACACGAAAACAGGTGGTGCATGGCTGTCGTCAGCTCGTGTCGTGAGATGTTGGGTTAAGTCCCGCAACGAGCGCAACCCCTGTCCCTTGTTGCCAGCACGTAAAGGTGGGAACTCAAGGGAGACTGCCGTGGAGAACGCGGAGGAAGGCGGGGATGACGTCAAGTCATCATGCCCCTTATGTCCTGGGCTACACACGTACTACAATGGGATGGACAGAGGGAAGCGAGGGCGCGAGCCGGAGCGGATCCCAGAAACCATCCCCCAGTTCGGATTGCAGGCTGCAACCCGCCTGCATGAAGTCGGAATCGCTAGTAATCGCAGGTCAGCATACTGCGGTGAATACGTTCCCGGGCCTTGTACACACCGCCCGTCACACCACGGAAGTCATTCACGCCCGAAGCCGGCGGGCCAACCGCAAGGAGGCAGCCGTCTAAGGCGGGGGCGATGACTGGGGTGAAGTCGTAACAAGGTAGCCGTATCGGAAGGTGCGGCTGGATCACCTCCTTTCTAAGGTGCTGAGCTGTCGAAGAAGCAAGCCCGAAGGGCGCAGCGGATTCGGAAACAGCTCGTACGCGAAAACGTCCCAAGAACGCGAGCCGAAAGGCGAAGCGTGATTGGGAGACGTTGACCGCGCCGAGCCGTTGCAGCTTGATCTTAAGTCGAGGCATAGGGCTGGCATAAGCCTTTCTGCATTGTCTAGTTTTGAGGGAATACCTTCTCTCAAAGTCGTACCTTGAAAACTACACAGAAGACAAAATGAAAGAAAATCATCGAAGGCTGTAGAAATACAGCAAAGATTTTCCGAACATTTTAGGATCACAAACCAAGACAAGAACATCAGAAATGATGCCTTGAAGGCGAAACACACGATGAAAGTCGTGGAAAAGTCAAGCTACGAAAGGCATACGGTGGATGCCTTGGCGTCAGGAGTCGAAGAAGGACGCGATCAGCTGCGAAAAGCCGTGGGGAGCCGCAAATAGGCCTCGATTCACGGATATCCGAATGGGGCAACCCAGTGCGAGTCATGTCGCACTACCCGAAAGGGAGACAAACCCGGTGAACTGAAACATCTAAGTAGCCGGAGGAAAAGTAAACAATAGTGATTCTCTTAGTAGCGGCGAGCGAAAAGGGAAGAGCCCAAACCGAGAGCTTTCGGGCTTTCGGGGTTGAGGACCAGCAAAAAGGGAAAGCAGCCTAGTGGAACGGCATGGGAAGGCCGGGCAAAGAGAGTGAAACCCTCGTACACGAAAGGCTGAAGAACGGGCTGGGATCCAGAGTACCACGGGACACGAGGAACCCTGTGGGAAGCGGGGTGGACCACCATCCAAGGCAAAATACTACCTGACGACCGATAGAGGAAAGTACCGTGAGGGAAAGGCGAAAAGAACCGCGGGAGCGGAGTGAAATAGAACCTGAAACCGTATGTCCACAAGCAGTCGAAGCGCATTATTGGCGCGACGGCGTGCCTATTGAAGAATGAACCGGCGAGTTGTCCCGTCGAGCAAGGTTAAGCGGAAGACGCGGAGCCGAAGCGAAAGCGAGTCTTAAGAGGGCGAAGAGTTCGACGGGGCAGACCCGAAACCACAGTGATCTATGCATGGCCAGGCTGAAACCCAGGTAAAATTGGGCGGAGGGCCGAACCCGTGAGTGTTGAAAAACTTTGGGATGAGCTGTGCATAGGGGTGAAATGCCAATCGAACGTGGAGATAGCTGGTTCTCCCCGAAATAGCTTTAGGGCTAGCCTCGGGCGATGCATGCAGACGGTAGAGCACTGATCGGGCAAGGGGGCGTAAAGCCTACCGACCCCAGTCAAACTGCGAATGGCTGCATGGCAAGCCCGGGAGTCAGCGTGCGAGTGATAAGACCCGTACGCAAGAGGGAAACAGCCCAGACCGCCAGCTAAGGTCCCCAATGCTGTACTAAGTGGAAAAGGATGTAGGAATTCGAAAACAACCAGGATGTTGGCTCAGAAGCAGCCACCATTTAAAGAGTGCGTAATAGCTCACTGGTCGAGAGTCCCTGCGCCGAAGATGTCCGGGGCTCAAGTACAGAACCGAAGCTGCGGCTGCATAGGAAACTATGCGGGGTAGGGGAGCGTACCATGGGCGGAGAAGCCGTACCGGAAGGAGCGGTGGAGCGCATGGCAGTGAGAATGCCGGTATGAGTAGCGAAAAGGCCAGCAAGAATCTGGCCCACCGAAAGCCTGAGGTTTCCTGGGCAACGCTCGTCGTCCCAGGGTCAGTCGGGACCTAAGCCGAGGCAGCAAGCATAGGCGATGGACAACTGGCAAACATTCCAGTACCGCAGGGAGTCGTTTGAGTGATGGAGTGACGCAGGAGGGAGCTTGGGCGCGCGAATGGAAGAGCGCGTCGAAGCCGGTAGGCTGCAAGGGAGGCAAATCCCCCTTGTAAAAGCCGAGACGTGACAGGGAGGCAAACCTTTGGGTGAGCCGAAGCCAAGCGGACCACACTGCCGAGAAAAGCTTCTAGCGAGACGAACTGCGCCCGTACCGAAACCGACACAGGCAGGCAGGGAGAGGATCCTAAGGTGCGCGGGAAAACCCTCGTTAAGGAACTCTGCAAATTGCATCCGTAACTTCGGGAAAAGGATGGCCGTTCCTGGTGAAAACCCTAGCGGTTGGAGCTGGAGGCGGCGACAGAAGAGAAGCCCAAGCGACTGTTTACCACAAACACAGGTGCCTGCAAAAGAGAAATCTGACGTATAGGTGCTGACGCCTGCCCGGTGCTGGAAGGTTAAGGGGAGAGGTCAGGAGCAATCCGAAGCCTTGAGCTGAAGCCCCAGTAAACGGCGGCCGTAACTATAACGGTCCTAAGGTAGCGAAATTCCTTGTCGGGTAAGTTCCGACCCGCACGAAAGGCGTAACGATTTGGGCACTGTCTCGACGAGGGGCCCGGTGAAATTGAAATACCTGTGAAGATGCAGGTTACCCGCGACTGGACAGAAAGACCCCATGGAGCTTTACTGCAGCTTGGCATTGATGCCCGGCGGATGATGTACAGGATAGGTGGGAGGCTGAGAAAGGCGGCCGCAAGGACGCCCGGAGCCGCTGTTGGGATACCACCCTTCCTCCGCTGGTCATCTAACCGGAGTGGTTACGACACTCGGGACAGTGCCAGGTGGGCAGTTTGACTGGGGCGGTCGCCTCCGAAAGAGCAACGGAGGCGTCCAAAGGTTCCCTCAGCGCGGACAGAAATCGCGCGAAGAGCATAAAGGCAGAAGGGAGCTTGACTGCGAGACCGACAAGTCGAGCAGGTACGAAAGTAGGGCTTAGTGATCCGGTGGAATGAGAGTGGAATTGCCATCGCTCAACGGATAAAAGCTACCCTGGGGATAACAGGCTAATCTCTCCCAAGAGTCCATATCGACGGGGAGGTTTGGCACCTCGATGTCGGCTCATCACATCCTGGGGCTGAAGCAGGTCCCAAGGGTTGGGCTGTTCGCCCATTAAAGTGGTACGTGAGCTGGGTTCAGAACGTCGTGAGACAGTTCGGTCCATATCCATCGCGGGCGGAAGAAACCTGAAGGGGGCTGCTCCTAGTACGAGAGGACCGGAGTGGACGGACCGACGGTGTACCAGTCATGGCGCCAGCCGTGCAGCTGGGTAGCTGCGTCCGGAAAGGATAAACGCTGAAAGCATCTAAGCGTGAAACCAGCCCTAAGATGAAGTTTCTCACGGAGTAGTCCGGTAAGGCACCTCAAAGACGATGAGGTTGATAGGCGGGGAGTGGAAGCGTCGCAAGGCGTGCAGCCGACCCGTACTAATATGCCGAGGGCTTGACTTACTGGCCTGTCCAAGAGGCGAAAGCCGATTGGGTAACAGGCCGTATGCGAAAACGTCCCAAGAGCGCAAGCTGAAAGCGCAGCGCGATTGGCTGACGTTGACCGCTAAGTTTCGCCAACACCCTAAAATGTTCTTGTCTTCTGTATAGTTTTGAGGGTGCAACAGCATCCGAAACAATATCCAGTGGCGATAGCTGAGTGGTTCCACCTGTTCCCATCCCGAACACAGTCGTTAAGCACTCATACGTCGAAAGTACTTGGTTGGAGACGACCTGGGAGGATAGAAAGCTGCTGGTTGATGACGCACCCGAAAGGGTGCGTTTTTCTTTGGTGACTTGCCATCTGTATTGCATGAAGAGAGCTGTTTTTCCCAGATGGGAAAAAAATACATCCCAAAGTCGGATTCTGCTGGAGAGTTCTCTCAAGCACTTATATTTTACGGCTGCTTTCACGATATAATGAAATATGGGAAATTCCTTTTTCATGTTTTCTTTTTGTGGCTGTTTAAAGCAAAGCATGGTTGTCAGTGTTTTTTTGGATGAGTAGATGGAGGAGTTGTTTTTCTATGGTTTACCCCGATACGATCAAGACGGATCAAGATGTTCTGGATGCTTTCATTGCTGTCGCACCTTATCTCAATCATGTCGTACGGCAGGATATTGCTGTCGGCATAACGGATAAGGAGTCGACTTTGGCCCTAGTGCCGACTCCTAGTCTTGAGTTTTCGCCTGTGATCGGATCACCCATTTCGCCGAATACGAAGCACGTCATCGATACGGGGCGAGACTATACAGGCTTGATTGATGAGAAGGTTTACGGCCGCGGTGTCCGCAGCATGATCACTCCGATCTACGGCGTGAGCGGCGATATCATCGGATCGTTGGTGACGGCAATGGATGTCGGTCAGGACATCAAGCTTGCCCATGCGGTCGACGAGGTTTCGAAGTCGACGGAAACTGTATACCACGCAGTCGAGCAAGTGGCCGAAAGTGCGAGCGAGCTTGCAAAATCAGGACAGGAAGCTGTGCAGCAGGCAGCCGATCTCAAGGAGCGCAATGCCGAGACGATCAAGGTCATCGAGTTTATCAATAACATCGCGCAGCAGACGAACCTCCTCGGCCTCAATGCCGCCATTGAAGCGGCGCGCGCGGGCGAGCAGGGCAGAGGCTTTGCAGTCGTCGCGGAGGAAGTCCGCAAGCTCGCTGAGCAGTCGCGCGAGGCGACGGAGAAGATCCAGGCGACGCTTGCAGAGATGAACAAGGCCGTCGAGGAAATTTCCAAGACGATTGAAACGACGGGCGCAATTAGCCAGGAGCAGGCGGCATCGACGGAGGAAATCACGGCGAACCTCTCGCGTGTCACGAACGCAACGGAGGATCTCAGCACTTTCGTTGTGCGGATCGATTGAGAATAAGAGACAAAGGAAAGAAACTGCCGCACTAAATCATGTGCGGCAGTTTTTTACGGATAAAAATCCTTTTATAGAAAAAAAGTCTTTGTTTTGCCTCTACTAAGTAAGATAAAGCCAACCTTTTCCCTAGGGCATTTTTGAGAAAAAACCTTATATTTTAACCGAGTATTCACGATATATTAATACAAGGGTTACCTTTTGCTTTTTCATGCTTCGATTAGGCATGGATGCCGTTGTTTCTTCGAGTGCGTAAATAGAGGAGTTGTAGTTCTATGGTTTACCCCGATACGATCAAGACGGATCAAGATGTTTTGGATGCGTTCATTGCCGTCGCACCTTATTTGGATCATGTCGTTCGCCAGGATATTGCTGTTGGCGTAACGGATAAGGAGACGACATTGGCATTGATACCGAATGCCAAGTTGGAGTTCTCTCCTCCGGTCGGTACGCCGATTTCGCCCAATACGAGGCACGTCATTGATACGGGGCGAGACTATGTTGGCTTGATTGATGAGAAGCTCTACGGACGCGGCGTCCGCAGCATGATCACGCCGATTCACGGCGTGAGCGGCGACATTATCGGCACGCTTGTGACGGCGATGAATGTTGCGCAGGACATCAAGCTTGCCAATGCGGTTGACGAGGTCACGCAGTCGACGGAAACGGTCTACCATGCCGTCGAGCAAGTCGCTGAGAGCGCAAGCGAGCTGGCAAAGTCGGGTCAGGAGGCCGTACAGCAGGCGGCCGACCTCAAGGAGCGCAATGCCGAGACGATCAAGGTCATCGAGTTTATCAACAACATCGCGCAGCAGACGAACCTCCTTGGCCTCAACGCCGCCATTGAAGCGGCGCGCGCCGGCGAGCAGGGCAGAGGCTTTGCCGTCGTTGCAGAGGAAGTCCGCAAGCTTGCAGAACAGTCGCGCGAGGCGACGGAGAAGATCCAGGCGACGCTTGCGGAGATGAATAAGGCCGTCGAGGAAATTTCCAAGACGATTGAAACGACGGGCGCGATCAGCCAGGAGCAGGCAGCATCGACGGAGGAAATCACGGCGAACCTCTCGCGTGTCACGAACGCGGCGGAGGAGCTCAATACCTTCGTTGTGCGCATCGATTGAGAGATTCTTTGAAGCAGGGCTTTCGTATGAGGTTTTTTGCCTCGTGCGGAAGCCCTGGTTTTTCATGAGAGAATTACGGGACGTTTTCTTTTGCTCACTGGTACAATAGTTCGGTTAATTGAAATTATTGTGAATTTTTACTGGATTTTTTCCTGCTTTTCCTCTATAATATAGCTTAGGATAGCTTCACCATTTTGAAGTATATGAATCGGGAATTCCTCTGTAGTGGTTTGTAAGGAGAGGCATTGGCGGTTTAGGCTTGTCTACTTGAGGGGGTTGTGTTATGGGGACGACATGTGGGACTCCGCTGGCAGGTTACGAGAAGCAGTGTGTGGAACTGCTGCTGGAAAAGTTGGGTGCTGTCACTTTCGATTATGATATCGAGAAGGATGTCCTTCTCCTTGCCAAGGCTCGCGAGGGGATGCAGGAAAGGCGGCTGGAGGATTTTTGCAGGACGCTTTGTACGGAGAAGCGCGGCATGATCCATCCGGATTCCGTCGAACGTCTTGTGGCGCTTCTGCGCGGGCAGGCGACGGATGCGAGGGAGATCCTTCTGGACATGGCCGAGGAGCCCAAGGGGCGCTATGCGTGGTATGAGATTGCCGTGAAGCCGCAGCGCGATGAGACGGGGCGTACTGTGCATACGCTGGGAATCCTTTGGGATATCGAGTCGAGTATGGGCAAGATGGAGCAGAGCTTCGCTCGCTTCCGCTCCGAGCGCGACCCGATCACGGGCATCATGAACGGCGCAGGCTTGGAAAAGGCCGTGCAGACATATCTGTCGGGCCATGGCCGTGATGAGAGCAATGTGCTCATGGTGCTTTCTTTCGACAATATGAAGCAGCTTGCCGAGCAGCGCGGCAAACATTGGGCGGATCAGCTTCTGGTACGGATTTGCAAGGCGATCGGCAGTTTCTTCCGTGCCGGCGATGTGCTTGCCCATCTGGGCGGCGGACAGTTTGCCGTATTCGTCAAGGATATGGAGCGTACCGATGTCATCGACATGAAGGCGCGCGCCATTCAGACGCTGTTCGAGACGGAAAACGCGCAGTTTGGTGACTATGGCCTTTGCTGCCGCATTGCGAGTTCTTATTACCCGGAGGACGGGCGGGGCTTCGAGGCGCTTCTCGGGACGGCGAAGCAGCGCAGCGCCATGGAGCGCGAGGCTGAAAAGCCGGTAAAGACGATGGTCTGAGCGTGAATCAGCAAGGAAAGGTTTTGGGCGGGATCCCAGGCGCCGGCGCCGGGGTCCCGTTTTCTGTAAAAATCGGGATTTCGGGGCGAAGACGCAGGCCGACGGGAAGGTTTGTGCCTTCGCCCTGCCGCCGACTTTCTGCAAAAGCTATGGCAATCCTGTCCCCGGTAGTGTATAATGGGAACGTGTATGGGATGTTTCTTTTGAAAGGCAGGGCGTATGGAACAATTCACGCAGATGTTTTTGGAGTTTATCGACGCTTGGGGCTATGTGGCGGTCGCGGTGCTGATGGCGCTGGAGAACGCCTGCATACCGATTCCCAGCGAGCTGATTCTTGGCTTTTCCGGCTATCTGATTTTTGCGGAGCGAATGGGCTTCGTCGGGGCGATGGTTGCCGGCATGGTCGGCGGCATGGCGGGCTCGATTTTCGCCTATCTCGTGGGACGCTATGGCGGCCGCTCCTTTGTCGACAAGTATGGCAAGTATTTCTTCGTGAAGAAGTCGCATGTCGATATCGCGCAGCGCTGGTTTGACAAGTACGGCGTCAAAGCGGTGTTCTTCAGCCGCATGCTTCCGGTTGTCCGCACGTTTATCTCACTTCCGGCAGGGTTTGCGCATGTGGACATGAAGAAGTTTCTCCTCTACACGTTCCTCGGCTCTTTGCCTTGGACGGCGCTGATCCTCGCAATCGGCATGGCGCTCGGCGAGAGCTGGCAGATCATGCTGAAGGTAGGGCATGAGGCGAGCATTGCCTTTGTCGTCATTTGTGCCATCGTTATCGGTATATGCTATTTGCGCTATCGACGCAGCCGGCAGCAGAAAGCAAATATGGACGTGGAATAATCCACGTCCATTTTTTCAGGGCAAACTGCGCGTACAAACGTCCGTTTTGCGATCCGTGTGCGCCGCACTTTTATGAAAGCCGCCCAGCCCTTCGCGCCGTCGATAAATCCTCGACGCAGCACGGCTGCGCCTTCGGTTTGTCTCCCGGATCGAGGCTGCGGATCTGTGCAGCGCCGGACGAGGACGACTTCATGTTATCCGCACTTTCTTAAAGGACGCCGCCGTTTGTGACGTAGAGGAAGAAGAGCGGAAAGAAGACGGCGAGGTAAATGACGGTTGTGACGAGGAAGCTCGCGATGGCAAGATCGACGTTGAGCCGGTAGAGCCTTGCCGTCAGAACGGCGTTGATGGCCGTCGGCGCGGCGGCGATGAGCAGCAGGCTGCCGATGAGCGTCGGGTCGTCGAAGAGCAGATGGCAGAGGACGAGGAAAACCAAAGGGGTCACGATGAAGCGCAGCGGCAGGAGGTTGGCCGTCTTGAGCATATAGCTTCGGGCACGGGAGAATTCGACAAGACAGCCGACAGGGAACAGGGCCGTCCAGGCGCCGATGTGGACGAGGGTCTGAAAGGCGGCGCCGAGTACGGCAGGGCGTTCGAGACCAGAGAGGTTCAGGGCGAGACCGCCGATAAGTCCGAGCACGGGGATCTGGTTCGGCGTGAGGAAGAGCTCGCGCAGGGAGAGGTGCACGCGGCGACTGTCGGCAGACGCCTTGGCACGGAACATCGCGGCGAGCGGGAAGCAGACGAGCACGAGGAGCGCGACCTGGAAGGACGAGACGATCTGCACATAGGCGAAGCCTGTTTCGTCGTAGAGGATGAAGGCCGAGAGGCCGGCAATCGTACCGATGTTCGTGAGCATGGCGCTCATGTAGTAGGCGCCGCGCCCGAGGGGATCTCGAAAGCGCCGCGCGAAGGTCAATGCGGCTATGACGCCCGGTACGAGCATGTAGAGCGCGCTGAAAAGCGGCAGCCAAAGAAGGCTTTTCGACAGCGGCATGACCCAGAAGCTTAAGAAAGCGAGGAGCGTCGCCATGGCGATGATGTTGAACCGGATGATCTTGTTGCAAAGCGCATCGGAGACGATGCGGCGATGATAGGCCAGGTAGCCTGCGATGAGCGGCAGGGCAAGGTCTGTCAGCACATAGAGCAGGCGGAATGTTTTTTCGTCCATAAGGTTCCTCTTTTGGCAAGCATTTTTTGTATCGTAGCATGAAGGGCGCTGCAAGGCAAGCAAAAAGCCCGGAAAGGATGATAGAATGATATACCCGATGAAGCTCACGGCGCCGCTTAAGGACTACATCTGGGGCGGTACGCGCCTCAAGACGGAGTACGGCAAAAAGACGTCGCTTGCGAAGGTAGCGGAGAGCTGGGAGCTCGCCTGCCGCAAGGATGAACAGAGCATCATCGCAAGCGGGCCCGACAGGGGCATGACGCTTGAGGCTTATATCGCCAGAGAGGGCGCGAATATCGTGCTGGGATCGCATGGTTCCCGTTATTCGTATTTCCCGCTTCTCGTCAAACTCATCGATGCGCACGACGATCTTTCGGTGCAGGTTCATCCGAACGACGCCTATGCCTTTGCGCATGAGGGAGAATACGGCAAGACAGAGATGTGGTACATCATAGACGCCGAGCCGGGTGCGGAGCTGATCCATGGTTTCAGGAAGAGCATAACGCGCGAGGAATGCCGCCGCCGCATTGAGGATGGAAGCCTGATGGAAGTTGTGAAGCGGGAGAAGGTCAAGGCGGGCGATGTGGTCGTGATTCCGTCGGGGACGCTTCATGCCGTCGGCAAGGGCGTATTCCTGGCGGAGATCCAGCAAAACTCCGATACGACATACCGCGTCCATGACTATGGCCGTCTTGACTGGGACGGCAGACCGCGGGAGCTCCATATCGACAAGGCCTTGGATGTCCTTTCCTTTGAGCTGCCGGAGCTGGCCGTCGGCCAGGGCATTGTGCTTGGCATATTTGCTGAGTACAGCCTGACCATCGCTTCGCGCACGGAGTTTTTTTCTGTCTATCATTTCGCTGTGCAGGGCCGTTGCCATCTCCAGGCGACAAAGGTGAGCTTCCAGTCCATCGTTGTCCTCCAGGGGCCGATGGAGCTTTCCTGGGCGGGCGGCAAGGAGATTCTTGAACGGGGCGACTCGTATTTCATTCCGGCCGGTTTCGGCGATTATCTCGTGCGCGGCGAGGGCGCGTTCCTTCTGACCGAGGTGTAAGCGATGGGACAGAAGCTCAGGGGGGCGCTCTATCTTTCGCTGGCTTCGTCCATCTGGGGCGGCATGTTTATCGCGGTACGGCTGTCCGTTCCCGTCATACCGCCGGTGCCGCTCGTCTTTCTGCGCTATTTGACGGCGGCTGTCGTGCTCTTCGCCGTGGGACGCAGCCTCTACACGAATTGGTCGGTGGAGCGCAGGTATTGGCGGCTGCTCTTTTTCGTCGGGCTGATCGGCCAAGGGCTTTCCATCGTCACGCAGGAGACGGGAACGATGCTGACATCGGCGCAGATGGGCTCCGTCATCACGGCGTCCACGCCGGCTTTTATGGTCATATTCGCGCATTTTATATTGAAGGAAAGGCTGACTGCGGCGCGCGCGCTTTCTGTCGTGCTCGCGACCTGCGGGGTGCTCTTCATCGTCATCGACCCGGAGAATCTGCAGGCCGCCAGCCTTTGGGGCGGCGCATCGCTCGTCATCGCGGCTCTGACGTGGGCTTTGATGAGTGTCCTGCTGAAGCTTCTGGTGCATATTTCGCCGTTGGTCATCACCTTTTATGCGGTTCTTGTCGCACTCTTCCTGCTGGCGCCGTATTCGCTCTGGTGGCTTTTCCAGGCGGACTGGCAGGCGATGGCCGCGCCAACGGTCTGGGGTTCCGTGCTTTACCTCGGCATGGTTTCGACCGCGGGCGGCTTTATTCTTTGGAACAAGGGGCTTATTCTGATGGATGCGTCTGTCGGCGGGCTTTTTTTATTTTTTCAGCCCGTTGTCGGCACGCTGCTCGGCTGGCTTCTCTTGGGGGAGCAGCTCACGCTGCTCTTCTGGCTGGGCTCGCTCCTCGTCTTTGGCGGCGTGCTGCTCGCACTGCGTTCGCCCGAGAGCTGAAAAAATATGCCCCGGAAGAGGCCTTCCAGGGCAAGGGCAGCCACTTACGGCAGGGCAGGCGCCTGCCGGCTGATGGCGGCGTGGTGCAGAATGTCGTCGATGCGAAGCTCCACGTCGAGCGCTTCCTTGTGTACGGTTTCGGCCGTATCGTATTCGGCGGGAGCGTCCGTCTCCAGGCCTTTCAGAAAATGCTCCCAAGCCGTGATGGAAAGCTCCGTCGATTCGGCACGGAGCTGGCTCAGGTAGCGTGCGCCCGGCGGCACGGTCAGTGCCGAAAGTTTTTGCTGGCGCTCTTTCAGCGTCGGGATGATGCCGGTCTTTATAAGGTTTTTAAGACTGTCCGTCTGGTTTTTCGGCAGGATTCCGCTGCTGTCCCATGGCGTTGTCGTGAGCTGCTTGAAGCGCCGCTGGAGTTGGTCGAATTTCTTGTTGTACTGGTCGATGATGGGGGCGGAGTCCTGGATGTAGGCGTTCATGTCTCTCTGGCAGAGCGGCAGGAGCCGGTCGAGACAGTCGCGGTAGTTTTTGATATAGGCGACCTGCCAGTGTCCGTCTGCGCTTTGCTCCATGGCGACGAGCAGGGTGAGCTCGGTCTGTGTCGTTTCGTCCTTTGCCTTGATGCGGGCTGTTGCAGTCGAGCCGTCGCGGTCGACGCCCTCGATGGCGACGGGCGTGATGTTCTTGAGCTGTGTACGCTCGAGAAAGTTCTCGAAGTCGATGCCGAGCTGCCGTCCACGGAGGAGGCCGCCGGGCAGCTGCCATTCGCCCGAAGCCGTATAGCTGAGCAGGGTCGTCTTGATGCCTGCCGAGACCTGCGGCTTGATGAGCTGGTAGAAGCTCGTGGCCTTGGCGCGGGTCTGCGGTGTCAGGGAGGTGTCTTCTGTGAAGAGGTCGCGCGTCACGTCATCGTAGAGTTTTCCTGTCGCCAGGTCGAGGTTGACATAGCGTTCGAACTTCTCCGCATCTTGGGAGAGGACGGCGTCCCGGATTTCATCCAGGGCGTATTCCGGACTGCGCGCGTGGATGAAGAAGTACCAGAGAATGGAGCCGACGGCGAGCGCGAGCATGATGATGGCAAGCATGGTCGCTGTGCGGTTATGTGATTTGATTTTACGGGAGCGAAGACGCAGCCTCCAGTTGTAGTCATCCATGATGGCGGCTCCTTTACGGGAAGGGCGACAGACCCCTTCGTCGCAGTATTTATAGTTATCACGAAAAAAGTCACGTATATTATAGCATGAATGTCAATATCATGCAGGCGGGGTGGGAGCATGAAATGGGTCAGCCATGAAATCGTCACGGGGATGGCCGTCTATGCGGCGACGGGGGCGCTCCTGCCGACTGCATGCGCTATGGCGGGAGCCGTCCTGCCCGACTGGCTCGAGGGCAAGGGCGGCGGCGTCCGCCTGCCGTGGGCTGGGCTTTTCGCGCATCGCGGCTGGTCGCATTGGCCGCTTCTCTATGTGCTGGCGCTCCTGGCCGTCGAGGCGTCCGGCATGGAGGATGGCTGGCTGCAGACGGCGCTCTCGGGCTTGCCGGATCTGGGCGCGGGGGGATGGGGGCTGCCGGCAGCCGTGTCAGGGGACGGGGCGGCTTCCTTCGGGCTGCCCGATATCGTCCGCTTCCTCCTTGTCGGCGCACTCTTTCATATCGCTGAGGATGCCGTCTGCGGCAAGGTGCCGCTCCTTCATCCCCGAAAGAAGGTCGGCCTGCGGCTTTTCCGGGTCGGCTCTTTCGGCGAGTACGCGTTCGCCCTGGCAGCTGTCGCTGCGCTTTATGCAGCGGGACGGTGGGCGGCAGGGGGATAGATGAAGGCTGCTGTATGGATAAAATAAATTTATGGATTTCCTTCGTCCGATAAAGAAGGGAACTTCCGCCTTGGCGGGGAAGTTCTACAGACAGAAGGAAAATTCCCCCGACGGGGCGTCCCATGAGAAAAAAGAGTTCGCCGGAGAGAACGAGGCATGATTTTGGAGGGGATTACGATGGAACAAGGTTCGCAAAAAAAGAAGAACAAGCTCCTGGGGCTGTTGGCGGAAAAGTATCCGACGCTTGAATCGGTCTACGAGAAACTCATTTATCTGCAGGCGCAGCTGGGGCTCCCGAAGGGCATTGAGCATTTTATGAGCGACCTGCACGGAGAGTACGAGTCGTTTTTCCATATCCTGAACAACTGCTCGGGCGTCATCCGCGAAAAGGTCGAGTATGTCTTTGCTGACCGTATGACGGAAGAAGAGAAGGCGGAATTCTGCACGCTGATCTACTACCCGAAGGAGAAGATCGAGCGTCTCCATTCGCAGCGCAAGGATACTCCGGCCTGGTACCGCGAAAATCTCGCGCGTCTGCTCGAACTGTCGAAACTCATGAGCTACAAATATCCGGCAGCGAAGGTGCGCGGCTTCATTCCCAAGCGCTACGAGTCCGTCATCGTCGAGCTGCTTTACACGCGGCCCGAGGAGGACACGGCGCAGGCACAGTATCACCGTCGGCTTCTCGCAACCATTGTGCAGATTGACAGCGGCGCGGGCTTTATCGAAGCCTTCTGCGTGCTCGTAAAGCGTCTTGCCGTTGACCGTCTGCATATCGTCGGCGATTTCTTCGACCGGGGCAGCCGTCCCGACGCCATTCTCAACATGATCCTCGATTATCACGATATCGATATCGAGTGGGGCAACCACGATGTGATGTGGATGGGGGCGGCTGCGGGCAGCGAGGTCTGCATCGCAAGCGTTGTGAGGAACAGCCTGCGCTACCATAACACGGATGTGCTGGAACGCGGCTATGGCATCAGCCTGCGTCCGCTGTCGCTCTTTGCGACGCATATCTATCCTGACGCCAATGCAATCCGCGCCTCGGAGAAGGCCATCACGATGATCATGCTGAAGCTCGAGGGACAGCTCATCTCGCGCAATCCCGATTTCCAGATGGAGAGCCGCCGGCTCCTCGACAAGATCAACTTCAATTCTTCCTATGTCATGCTCGGCGACAAACGCTACGAATTGGAGAGCGCCTATTTCCCGACCATCGATCCGAAGGATCCCTACGCGCTTTCCGAGGAAGAGGAGCGCATCATCGCCGACCTCAAGTCGTACTTCACGGAGAGCGAGATGCTGCAGAAGCATGTGGACTTTCTTTATAAAAAAGGCAGCCTTTACAAATGCTGCAACGGCAACCTGCTCTTTCACGGCTGCGTGCCGGTCAACGAGGACGGGTCGCTTCGCGACGTCATCTTCGACGGTAAGGCGTATCGCGGACGCGAATACTTCGATTATGCCGACCGTCGTGCGCGCCGCGCCTATCTTTTCCGTGCGCAGAAGGATCTCGATTTCATGTGGTTCCTCTGGTGCGGCAGAACCTCGCCGTGCTCGGGGCGCGAGGTCAAGACTTTCGAGCGCTCCCTTCTCGAGGACGAAAGCACTTGGAAGGAGCCGTCCGATCCGTACTACCGCCTGATTAACAAGGAGGAGTTCTGCTGCTCCATCCTCACGGAGTTCGGCCAGCCTGAGAGCGGCCACATCATCAACGGCCATGTGCCGGTCAAGGTCCGGAAGGGCGAGACGCCTGTCAAGGCGCATGGCAAGGCCATCATCATCGACGGCGGCTTCTGCCAGGCCTACCATAAGAAAACGGGCATCTCGGGTTTCACGCTGATCTCGAACTCGCGCGGTTTCCGCCTGCTCATGCATCAGCAGGTCGCCGACGTGCGGCAGGCACTGAAGGAGAACAAGGACATCGAGTCCGTTTCCGAGACGCTCGAACTGCAGACGAAGCATACGACGCTCGGCGATACGGACGAGGGCAAGGAGATCCAGGAGGAGATCACCGACCTCTACAATCTCCTCGTCGCTTACCAGAACGGCGTAATCGAGCCGAAAGCGTAAGGCGGCGATTGGGATGAAAAGAGAAAAGCCCCGCGCAATTTTTTTTGTGCAGGGCTTTTTTTTTTTATTCCCATGGGGTATAATTAGGTTGTAAAGAAAAAATGAATTGGATTCGTAATTGAAAAGGATTCACGGTGGTTCTTGATGTATCCGATCGGTTTGCGCTTGGACGGGCGTCCCTGCCTTGTGGCGGGCGGCGGACAAGTCGCTGCGCGTAAGGTGCGTTCCTTACTGGAAGCCGGGGCGGCGGTGACGCTTGTTGCGCCGGAAGTCGTTCCGCCTCTCGCCGCTCTGGCGGCTGAGGGACGCATCCGTTGGCTGGTGCGGCAGGCCGAGGCGGAGATTTTTGCCCAATTGGAGGCGAGGCCGCTTCTCGTGTTCTGTGCTACAGACGATGCGGCGGTGAATGAAGCTTTTGGACGCGCGGCCGGGCAAGTCGGAGCGCTTGTCAATGATGCGGCGTCTCCGGAACTTTGCGACTTCTTTGTGCCGGCGGCGATCCGCGAGGGGGAGCTCCTCGTCACGGTTTCGACGGGCGGCGCCTCGCCGGCGCTCTCGCGCGTGCTGAAGCGGCGCATCGCGGCTTTTCTCGGCCGCGGCTGGGGCGAATGGATCGCCCGGCTTCTTCGCCTGCGGCAAAGGGCGAAGGAGCGGTTGGCGGACAGCCGGACGCGCGAGGCTTTTTGGCGTGGGGCATTGTCGGACCGTGTGCTTGATTTGGTGGAAGATGGGGAAATTGACAAGGCGGAGGCTGAGGTAAAAAATGAAATTGATCGTTTTGGGACTCAATCATAGGACGGCGCCCGTGGATGTCCGGGAGCGGTTTTCCATCCCGAAGGACGCCATCCGCAGGGGATTCCAGCATTTGGCGGAATATGCCGTACTGGAGGAAGCTGTCGTTCTCTCGACCTGCAACCGCAGCGAGCTTTATGCCGTCGTTTCGGATAAGGCGGATGCGGGCGAGGCGGCGCGTCAATTTTTCTTCGACTTGACGGGTAACGATGCGGATATCGAGGCGTATCTTTATGAATACGAGGGAGAGGATTGCATACGTCATCTCTTCCGCGTGGCGTCGAGCCTTGATTCGCTCGTCCTGGGCGAAGGGCAGATCCTTTCGCAGGTAAAGCAGGCCTATGCGCTTGCGCTCGAGGGAAATGCGACGAGCACGATCCTGAACACGCTTTTCCACCGAGCGATGGCTACGGGCAAGCGCGTGCGCACGGAGACGCGCATCGCCTGGAGCGCCGTTTCGGTCAGCTATGCGGCGGTTGAGCTCGCGAAGGATATCTTCGGCACGCTGAAAAAGTCGAGCGTTTTGATTTTCGGCGCGGGAAAGATGGCGGAACTGACGGCAGAGCATCTCGTTTCGCATGGCGTGACGAAACTTTATGTGGCGAACCGTCATTACGACAAGGCGAAGGACTTTGCCGAGCGTTTCCATGGCGAGGCCGTACCTTTCGAGCATGCCCTGGAGCGGGCTAAGGATGTCGATGTCGTCGTGACCTCGACGGGGGCGCCGCATTACGTCGTTAAGGGGTGGGAAACACGCCATCTGATGACCCAGCGCAAGGGACGCCCGCTCGTCTTCATCGATATCGCCGTGCCGCGTGACGTCGATCCCGAGGTCGAGGAGATCAAGGGCGTGAAGCTTTTTAACATAGACGCATTGGAAGCCGTCGTCGACGATCATATGGAAGAGCGTCGGCAGGAAGCCATCGAGGCCGGACGCATCGTGGAGGAGGAAATCGCTTCGATCAAGAAGCGCTTCCAGTATCTCTCGTGCCGTCCTTTGATGGCGCTTCTCTCGGAGCGCTGCGAGCGCATACGATGTCGGGAGCTGCAGCGCGCCCATTCGAAGCTGCCGGAGTTATCCGAGGAGCAGCAGCGCGCGATGGAGCATATGACGAAGATGATCGTCCGCAAGATCCTGCGCACGCCGATGATGAAGCTCAACGCTTCGGCGGGTACGGAGGAGGAAGCTTTCTACATCGAGGCTATGCGCAGCCTCTTCAAGCTTGATACGATAGGGGAGACGGGAACCTGTGAGGAAAGACACAATCGTTATCGGTACGCGCAGCAGTAAGCTGGCATTATGGCAGGCGGATTACATACAGGCGAAGCTCCGGGAGAGATACCCGGAGCTTCCTGTTGTCGAGAAGCGTATGACGACGAAGGGCGACAGGGTGCTCGATGCACCTTTGGCGAAGATCGGCGGCAAGGGGCTTTTCACGAAGGAGTTGGAGCAGGCGATGCTTGCGGGCGAGATCGATATCGCTGTGCACAGCCTGAAGGATATGCCGACGGAGCTGCCCCCGGGGCTTGTGCTTGCGGCCGTCACGGAGCGCTTCGATGCGGGAGACGCCGTTGTCAGCCCGAGGTACGGGACGCTCGCCAACCTGCCGCAGGGGGCGAAGGTCGGCACGTCGAGCCTTAGGCGGCGCGCCCAGCTGCTCGCGCAAAGACCCGATCTTGAAATCGTGAGTTTGCGCGGCAACGTGAACACACGGCTCCAAAAGCTGGAAGACGAGGATTTCGATGCGATTATTTTGGCCGTCGCCGGCCTCAAGCGCCTTGGCTTTGGCGAACGCATCACGGAAGTCCTCGACAAGTCGGTCTGCCTGCCTGCTGTCGGGCAGGGCGCCCTTGCCATCGAGGCGCGCGCGGATGATGAGGAAATGATCTCGCGTCTCGCCTTTTTGGACGATGCGGCGATGCGTGCGGCGGCGAGGGCCGAGCGCGCCTTTCTGGCACGCGTCGAGGGCGGCTGCCAAGTGCCCGTCGGCGTCTATGCGACGGCGGAGGGAACGACGCTTGCGATAGAGGCTGTGATCGCCTCGCTCGACGGTGCGCGTCTCTATCGCAGCTCGAGGACCGGCAGCGCTTCTGAGGCGGAAGCCTTGGGACGCGGCTTGGCCGAGGAATTGCTCGCTGCAGGCGGCGAGGCGATTTTGCAGGAATTGGGCCTATTGCAGGATTAGGAGGACACCATGGTATATCTGATCGGAGCGGGCCCGGGTGATCCGGGGCTTTTGACTCTCAAGGCGCTGGAGTGCCTTCTCGAGGCGGACGTCGTCGTCTATGATTATCTCGCGGACAGCCGCATTCTCGACCTTGTGCCGGAGGAGACGGAACGAATCTACGTCGGCAAGAGCGCGGGCAACCACGCGATGCGGCAGGAGGATATCAGCAAGCTGCTCGTGAAGTTGGCTCTTGAGGGCAAGTGCGTCGCGCGTCTCAAGGGCGGCGATCCCTTTGTTTTCGGCCGCGGCGGAGAGGAGGCTCTCCTGCTTGAGGAAAACGGCCTCGCTTTTTCGATTGTGCCGGGCGTGACTTCGGCTATTGCCGTGCCCGCCTATGCGGGCATCCCCGTCACGCATCGGGGCGTCGCCGTGTCTTTTGCCGTCATCACGGGGCATGAGGATCCGACGAAGGAAAGCTCCGGCCTCGATTGGGAAAAGCTTGCGACGGGCGTCGATACGCTCATCTTCCTCATGGGGGTGGGCAATCTTCCGGAGATCACGAAGCAGCTCATCCGGCATGGCCGTCCGGCCGATACGCCGGCCGCCGTCATCCGCTGGGGTACGCGGCCTGAGCAGGAAACGCTCGTGACGACGGTCGGCGCGGCGGCGAAGGAGGCGGCGGAGGCAGGGCTCAAGCCGCCGGCCATCTTCATCGTTGGCGATGTCGTGCGCTTCCGGGAAAAGCTGCGCTGGTTCGACGACAAGTCGCTGCGCCCGCTCTTCGGGATGCGCGTGCTCGTGACGCGCGCGCGCGCCCAGGCTTCGAGGCTCACGGAAGGGCTGGAGGCGCTTGGCGCGGCTTGCGTCGAAGCGCCGGCCATCCGCTTTGAGGAGCCGAGCGACGGAGGAAAAGCGCTTTCGGCGGCCATCGCGCATCTTTCCGATTACGCTTGGATCATCTTCACGAGTGCGAATGGCGTCGAAAACTTCTTCGCCGCACTCCAGGCGGCGAACCTCGATGCACGGGCTCTCGGGGGCGTCAAGGCTGCGGCGATCGGTCCGGCGACGGCGGAAATCCTGCGGCTCCACGGCGTGACGGCCGACTGCATTCCGGAAGAGTACAGGGCCGAGGGCGTTATCGAGGCGCTGCGGGATGAGATGAAGCAGGGGACGCGCGTCCTCCTGGCACGCGCCGAAGAAGCGCGGGAGGTGCTGCCCGACAGCCTGCGCGCGCTCGGCGCACTCGTCGATGTCGTGCCCGTCTACCGCACGGTGACGGCAGAGACAGACGGTGCGGAACTGGCGGCGGAACTTCGGGCCGGAAATATCGATGTCGTGACCTTCACGAGCTCCTCGACAGCGCGGAATCTCGTGCAGCTCCTCGGCAGCGCGGAGCCGCTTGCAGATGTCAAGGCTGCCTGCATCGGCCCCGTCACGGCGAAAACCTGCGAGGAGCTCGGCATAAAGCCCGCCGTCGTCGCAAAGGAGTACACGATCGAAGGATTGATCGAAGCAATCAAGGAGATGGCATAAATGCTGAACCAGAAACTGCGTCCGCGCCGCCTGCGCCGGAGCGAGAATATCCGTGCCATGGTGCGAGAGACGACGCTTTCCGTCAAGGATTTCGTCTATCCGATTTTCGTCGTGCCGGGTGAGAACGTACGGGAGGAGATCCCCAGCATGCCGGGCTGCTTCCACCTCTCGGTTGACCGTGCCGTGGAGCTTGCCAAAGAGCTCGCTGCTCTCGGCATTCCTGCCGTCGAAGTGTTCGGATTGCCCGAGTACAAGGATGAGATCGGCTCTGCCGCATGGGATGCCAAGAGCCCCGTGCAGCGAGCCATTGCCGCCGTCAAGGAGGCCGTGCCTGAGCTTGTCGTCGTCGGCGACGTCTGCCTCTGCCAGTACACCTCGCATGGTCACTGCGGCAAGCTTTCGGGGCACTCGGTTGATAACGATGCGACGCTGCCCCTTCTCGCGAAGGTCGCCGTCAGCCAGGCAGAGGCGGGCGCCGATGTCGTGGCGCCGTCCGACATGATGGACGGGCGCATCGCAGCGATTCGCGAAGCGCTGGACGGGGAAGGCTTCTCCGATGTTTCTGTCATGAGCTACGCTGTCAAATACGCTTCGGGCTACTACGGCCCCTTCCGCGATGCGGCGGATTCCGCGCCGTCCTTCGGCGACCGCCGCGCCTACCAGATGGATCCGGCGAACGCGCGTGAGGCGATGAAGGAAGTAGGGCTCGATCTCGCGGAAGGGGCGGATATCATCATGGTGAAGCCCGCCCTGGCCTATCTCGACATCGTGCGCATGGTGCGCGACCGCATCGACCGTCCCGTCGCGGTCTACAACGTGAGCGGCGAGTATGCGATGGTTAAGGCGGCTGCCGCAAACGGCTGGATTGACGAAAAGCGCATTGTCCTGGAAACGCTGACGAGTATGAAGCGCGCCGGCGCCGACATCATCATCACCTACCACGCAATGGACGCCGCGAAATGGCTGGCCGGAGCTTGACGGAAAAGGAGCGGAAGTATGCTGAATCTGGAAAAATCCCTCGAAGCCTTCAAAGACGCGAAAACCCTGATGCCGGGAGGCGTCAACAGCCCCGTGCGCTCGTTTCGGGGCGTCGACGGCAATCCGCCCTTCATCGCACGCGGTGCGGGCGATCGGATCTTTGATATCGACGGCAACGAGTACATCGACTATGTGCTGTCCTGGGGGCCCCTCGTTGCGGGTCATGCGCATCCCGCCGTTGTGAAGGCGCTGGCAGAAGCCGCAGCCCGGGGCACGAGCTACGGTGCGCCGACGCTTCTGGAATCGGAGCTCGTGCGCCTCGTTCAGAAGGCGTATCCCTCGATGGAACTTGTGCGCATGGTCAACTCCGGCACAGAGGCGACGATGAGTGCGCTTCGTCTTGCACGCGGCTTTACGGGGCGCGAGAAGATCGTCAAGTTCATCGGCTGCTACCATGGTCACAGCGACAGCCTGCTCGTTGAGGCCGGCTCGGGGCTGGCTACCTTCGGCGTACCGTCAAGCCCCGGTGTGACGAAGGGCGTCGCGGCGGATACGATCGCGGTTCCGTTCAACGATGCCGAGGCCATCACGCGCGTCATGGAAGAGCATGGCGAGGAAATCGCCTGCATCATCGTCGAGCCCGTGGCGGGCAATATGGGCTGCATCCAGCCGGCGAACGGCTACCTCGATACGCTGCGCACGCTGACGGAACGGTACGGCGCGCTCCTCATCTTTGACGAGGTCATGTGCGGCTTCCGCGCCTCCCAGGGCGGTGCGCAGGCCGCTTACGGCATCCGTCCCGACATCACCTGCCTCGGCAAGATCATCGGCGGCGGCCTGCCCTGCGCGGCTTACGGCGGCAGGCGCGACATCATGGAGCGGGTTTCGCCCGCAGGGCCGGTCTATCAGGCGGGAACGCTCTCGGGCAATCCGCTCGCGATGACGGCGGGCATCGAGACGCTGAAGATCTTTTTGCAGGAGCCGGAGCCGGGCGAGGCGGATGCGAGCCGCGCTCTGACGCTCAAGACGAAGAAACTCGTGCTGGGCCTTGAAGCCGCAGCGCGCGAGTCCGGCGTCAAGATTCAGGCGCATCAGGCAGGCTCTATGTTCAGCATCTTCTTCAATGAGAATGCGGTTCGGGACTACAAGACATCTGCCGCCTCCGACCAGGAAGCCTTCAAGGTCTGGTTCCGCACCATGCTCGAGGCGGGAATCTACCTTGCGCCCTCGCAGTTTGAAACGCTCTTCCTCTCGCTCGCCCATACGGATGAGGATATCGAGCGTACGATCGCGGCTGCGGAAAAGGGCTTTGCGGCGGTAAGAAAATTCCGGCAGAGCTGAGGAACGGCTATGCCGCTGCGGCCGCTCGGAGTGCGTTCCGCCTAAGGGGAAGCAGCGAGCCTGCGCTCCCTTAGCTGAAAAATTTTGGACAGGCGTCAAGAAGCCCGCCCTTTCCCCGGAGCAGCCAAAAGCGAGGAACTGCATCGCTTGGGCAGCATTTGGGGAAGGGCGGGCTTTGATTTATAAAGTCCGGATCGGCATGGGAGCCGGCGACAGGGGGAGCGCGCTTCGTGCAGCGCTTCCTTTTTTTGTGCAGGCGTTACATATATTCCCACATATGGAGAAGCGGTCCCGGCCCTTTGCCGAGATTGAGGCCGGAGCGTATGGCGCCCGTGACATAGGCCTTGGCGTCCTCGACGGCGATCGTCAAAGGATGCCCGGCGGCCAGCCCGCAGGCAATCGCCGTGGACAGGGAGCAGCCGGTGCCGTGGGTATTGGGGTTGTCGATGCGCGATTGTTTGTACCAGCGGGCCTGTCCTTCCACATAGAGCAGGTCGTTGGCGCTTTCCTCGAGATGTCCGCCCTTGATCAGGACGGCCGTGGAGGGGAAGCGGCGGGCAATTTCCTCGGCTGCCTTGAGCATCGAGGGTTCATCTGTGATGGAAAAGCCTGTGACGGCTGAGGCCTCGTCGAGGTTCGGCGTCACGATATCGGCAAGCGGCAGCAAATGTTCCGTGACGGCGGCCAGGGTGTCCTTCTTCATCAGATCATAGCCGCTGGTCGATGCCATGACGGGATCGAGCACGATGTTTTTGGCCTTATGGTTCCGCAGGACCGAGGCAATGGCCGCGACGACAGGTGCGGTGCAGAGCAGGCCGATCTTTACGGCATCGGGCTGGATGTCCTCGAAAATCGCTTCCAGCTGGGAAGCGACAAATGGGGCAGGCAGCTCCATGAGCTCCCGGATGCCTGTCGTATTCTGCACCGTAAGCGCCGTAACTGCGCCCATGGCATACATCTTATGCGCCGTGATGACCTTGATGTCTGCCTGGAGTCCGGCGCCGCCGCTTGGGTCGAAACCGGCAATGGCGAGGATTTTTCGGATATCTTTCATCTGGAGTTCCCCCTTGCTGCTTTCGCTCATGTTCCTTGCTACTATTATAGCATACGCCCTAGGCCGTGAAAAATTTTTTCTGTGCCCGTTCCCTACTCTTCGCGCCAGATGTCGTAGAGCGCAATCATGTTGGCGATGCGCTGCTTTTCCGTCGCCGACAGGGTATGGCTCACGGACTTTCCTTCCTTTTCCGACCAATAGGTGAAGGTGGCGGAGCGGGAGGTGGCGGCTTTGCGAAAGGCTTCCACGCCGTCCGCATCGAGGGCGAGCTGATAGCGTTCCCTGAGGGATTCGGCGTCTTTGGCGAGGCGGTCGTGGCGTCTCTTCTCCTCAAGCTCCCAGGTGTAGCGGTAGCCGTCGGCCGCGATGGTGAGGTGATCGCCAAAAATCCAGCCGCGGCTGTGGTTTTCGTGGATGGAATAGCGATAGAGGATGTTGCAGCGAAGGGCGGCGCTTGCGCCGTGACCGAGAAGCGGCTCCAGGTGCAGGCCGGGAGAGGGTTCTTTCTCGCTCGGGTAGCTGTACCAGGTATAGCCGCCGACATCGTCCCTATCCATGCCTTCCTTGAGCTTTTCTATGTGTGCCGCACGTTCCTGACGCGCTTTTTCTTCGGCGAGGTATTTTTGTTCGCGCGCCGCTCGTTCCGCTTCGCGCGCAGCCTCTTCCTCGGGCGAGGGGATCTCCTTTCCCTGCAGGAGGGCGGCGGCGTGCTCCGTTTCCTTCGGATGGGTGTACTCGTAATAGACGAGGCCGCCTGTCATAAGGGCGACGAGCAGGAAAAAGAGCGCAATATAGCGGAAGATTTTCAAGAAAAGCGCCCCTTTCATGCGGCAAATAAGGTTTCCTGAGCTTTAAGGAAGCATGCCTTTCGGGTTGTCGATGAAATAGTGTTCGGAGAGGTCGATGAGGTAGACGGTGATAAGACGCTCGAAGGCGAGGGGTTCGAGGCCCTCCGCCTGGGCGGAGAAGACATAGTCGCCGACATGCCAGCGTGCAGCCTGGCCGCTGACGAGGCGAGTGAACTCGACCTGCGTGTGGCGAATGAGCTTCTTTTTCCACTTCGCACCGTAGATGCCGCTGATATCCGTGCCCTGCATTTTTTCGGCACGCGCCGAGCGCAGGCGGACCATGACGTCGAATTCTTTGGTGTCGCCGTTGTAATGCTCGTAGATCAGATCGGCGAGGTCGCCCGAGATGACGTTGACCTCCTTGAGCTGGTAGCCGGCAGCGCCGGGCAGGCAGAGAGGGCCGAAGCCAAGGGCGGAAGCCGCGTCCCAGTAATCGTCATAGGAAATGATGGGGTTCGGCAGATTCGTTTTCGGCTCTGCCACGCGTATGGTGATCGTGCCCTCCGCAGGCTTGTCTGCAGCCGTTTTTTCGGCGGCCGCTCCGCCGGCTGTTCCCTTGCCTGCCTGGGCTGTCTTGGCCTTGTTTGCGCCGTTGGCAGAGGCCGTGGCTGCGCCGAGCGGTACGGCTGTCAGAAAAAGTGCGGCGAGTGCGGCGCCTGCCGCACGGGAAATCCTTTTGTCCATGCTTGTTACCTCCTTGTGCATCCATTCCATTATACACTGCTCTTGTCTTTTTGTCCCCTTTTTCTGTTGAACCCTTGACACCATACCTATGCTGGAATATGATACTAAAGTAGGAAGGAATCTTGTGAAGGCCTGTAAATAAAAGGAAAGCTTTTGCAGGAAATGTGTCGGGCATACGTCTGCCCGCTTTATATGAAGAAAGACAGCCAAGCATTCTGCGCCAGGGGAGGCCGGTTTCTTGGTTTTTGCGGCAGGATTTCAAAGGGGGTGCAGTGTCGTGAAGCAGTTCTCGTCGCTGCTCTACAAAGAGGAAGATCTCATGCTTTGCCTGAAGAAGGCGGAGGGTCTTGCTTCTTCCATGGGGCAGCTGTCGGATATTCTGGTGTTTCTTTTTGCCTCGGAGCTTGCCCAAGAAACCATGACGAGCTTTGAAAGCGAGACGAGGCGCATCTTCCCGCAGGCGAAGGTCGTGGGGATTGCCGCCGAATGCGGTTTTGCCAATGGCCGCATATGGAGCATGGATATCAGCGCCGTCGGAGTTGCAAGCGCCGCCGTCACCTTCGTGTTTCTGGAATCGTCGCAGGTCGTGCCGTTGGCCTTTGATTGTCAGGAGGATGTCTTGGCGGATGGCCGTGCGTTGGTCGAAACCATTTCCCGCACGCCGGATATGAAGCTCGTGGGGCTGCTGTTTGCGCATCAGCTGTCGGAGCCGAACGAATTCCTGCGGCTCTTCTCGGAAGCGCCGAACGATGTCGTCTTTTTTGGCGGCCTTCTTTCCGAGTACAACGAGGAAGGGCGCGTGATGATCGATCTGGCGGGACGGCGCATGAAGGACGGCTTGCTCGCTTTGCTGTTCACGGGGAAAGAGCTTCATGCCAAGGTGCTGCCGTCTTTGGGCTGGAGGGCGTTCGGCCCCACCGTGACGGTGACGCGCATGGCGGATCCGCGCCGTCTCGTCGAGCTTGACGGGAAACCGGCAGGGGAGTTTTTTTCGCATTATCTCGGCATATGCCAAGATTTGGAATTATCCAAGGGCATCGAGAATTTTCCCATATATATCAAGCGCAACGACGTGCAGCTTGCCCGGCGACTGATTCATATCCATGATGACGGAAGCGTGGATGTCAGCGCCGATCTGAGTGAGGGGGAGCGCCTGCGCATAGCCAGCGGAGATCCCGTCGCCATCATTCGCGAGGCGCACAGGATTCACGAGGAGGTCTGTGCGTTTTCGCCCGAGGGCGTATTCATCGTGAACTGTCTGGGGCACCATCTCATCCTGCAGGAGAATGCGGAGCAGGAATATGCAGCGATTTCGAAGGCTGTGCCGACGTGCGGCTTCTATTCCTTTGCGGAGTTTCTGCGCAAGGACGGGGCAGTCATGAAGACCAACCTGACGATGCTGACGGTCGCACTGCGGGAAGGCCCGCTGAAAGAACCGCCGATCCTGGGCCCCGTCCTGCCGAAATTTGTCGACCAGACCTCGATCATTGCCCACTTGATGCATTTCGTCGATGCCGTGACGCAGGAATGGGAAGAGGCGCGCAGCAAGCTCCTCGTTCTCGCCGAGCGCGATTCGCTGACCGGCCTGTTGAACCGCCGTGCCATGGAGCAGTCGATGCGGGATATCCTAGAGAACACGCTGACGTGCGGAACCTCCTTGGCCGTTCTGATGCTCGATATGGACAATTTCAAGGGAATCAACGATACCTTCGGCCATGCGATGGGCGACCGGGCGCTCGTTGCGCTCGCCGATGTCCTGCGCGCCTCAACCAGAAGCGCAGACATCACGAGCCGCTGGGGAGGCGATGAGTTCTTCGTCATTCTGGTGCGCGCCGACCGTGATGTGGTGGAGCGCGTGGCAGAACGCATACGCGCGGGTGCGGCTGCGCTCAAGATCCTGCCCGACGGCAGGCGCATCAACCTCAGCATCGGCGCGACGCTCTCGCGCCCGGATGATACGCTGGACCTCATCTTCAAGCGTGCAGACGAGGCGCTCTATGCCTCGAAGAGCGTCCCGGGCAAGAACAGCGTGACGTACCGCTAGGGCGGCGGAAAAGAGGCGGTCAGGAACCGCGGAGATGCTGTATTTGCGTGCCGTTGGGGGGCTTTCGGAAACAAGCGATAAAATTCTGAAAAACGTCGTCAAAAAAGGAAAAATATGATAGAATAGGATGGAATGGAAGAAGCCGTCAATATCTTGAGAGGAAGAGGGAGGAATCGTTCATGACAGTTCGTGAAGGTGACGCCGCCATTGTTGAGGAGTATGTCGGTCTCTACATCAAGACCTTGAATGATGCGAACATCGCGCTTGCGGAAAGCATCTGGCAGCCGGGGCCGAAGACCTCGATGGTGCATCCGCGCGGTGAGGATGTCGGCTGGGAGAACATCCGGCAGCATTTCTACATCGATCGGCTCCAGAAGCTCTATACGGAGCGTCATTTTGAGATTCGTGATCTTGAGATCGAGGTCTACCGCGATACGGCGATCGCTATGTACACCTGGGATTTCCACGGCAAGCTGCGTTCGGACGGCATGGAAATCGAGCACAAGGGGCGCACGAGCCAGGCGTATCGGCGCATGTCGCAGGAGGGATGGAAGATTCTTCATGCGCATGTTTCGGGAATGCCGATCAAGAGCGAGCGTGAGCCCATCTGAGACAATGACCGCAGGAATGGAATAATGCTGTGTTTGCCCCCGGCGCTTTTGCCGGGGGCTTTTTCTGTACTGCTGCCGGAAGGCGCGCCTTTTTGGGCGCACAAAAAAAGAGGCTGCCCCAAGGCGGCCCCCTTTTGTTTCATGCTATGGTTTTCCGATTCCACCCTGGAAAACAAGCCCGTCACGCGCATCGCCTGACCGACGCTTTGTCTAAGGAACACAGGGAAAGAATCAGTGGCTGGCCTACTTCCCCTGTGTTTGGTGAAACACGGCAGAATAGGCGTGTAGATCTTGATTGTCTACTTGCCGCAAAGCCATTATAGCACAGAATTCCCTGTATTGCACGAAAAATTTCAAATTGCGCGAGAAAAATCTGCTGCGACCTCAGGACTCCTGCTTTTCTGCATTCATCCCCTGAATCTCGTACCGATAAAGCAGGCCGAGAAGCAGGACGATGCCAAAGGTCGTGACTGCGGAGAGGATTACGGATTCGGTAAGCTGATACGTCACGCCCAGAGGGATGGCAATGATCAGCGATACAGCCGTAAGCTCCATGTCATCGAGAAAAAGCATTGCGAGCAGGACAACGATGGCGCCCACCAAAATCCCCATAGTTCATCACCCCTTTTTGTGTTGTAGGAATTTCGTTTTGGCGATGTAATTCCTTCTTGCCCTTTTATCGAAAAAATGGTGAGAAAAGTTAAGTCTTTTCGCCTATTAAGTTGAAGTTCTTAAACTTTTGTCCGTTTTACTCATAATGGGCAGGGTGTTAGTCCTAGGCTTTCGTGAAATTTCCTGTGTTTGCCGTCGCGACGCATCGTTTCCGTTCCCTATATTACCCAAAAGCAAGTTTCAAGGGGATCGGTCGGAATGGAATCGATGCGGTTGGTTCAAGAGGTTTTTTTCTCTGTTTCTTCGGCCGCTTTGTCTTTGGCAGCCTTTTCGGCCTTTTTCTTCTCGGCTTCTTCGCGTTCCTTTTTCATTTTTTCGTAGGCTGCGGCATCGACGTCCTTCATGTACTCGTCGGGGATATCGCGCGCCTTGGGAGCCTTGGCCCAGTAATCCCTGTAGGCGGCAAGCGCCTTGTCCTTTTCGCCCATTTCGTTGAAGATTTCAGCGCGTATCTTGTAGGTGAAGGGATTGTCGGCGGCGATTTCCTGCGCTCGATCCAGGTCGGCGAGGGCTGCTTCGCGTTCGCCCCGCATGCGCCGCACATCGGCGTGGTTCAGGAAGTTGTAGACATTCGCGCTGTCGAGTTCGACGGCATGGTCGGCGTCGGCGAGCGCGGCTTCGTAGTCGCCGGCAACGGCGCGCGCACGGCCGCGTATCGCGTAGTTTTCCGCGACGTTGTCCGGATTCTTTGCGGCGAAGGCGCGCTCCATGAGGAAGAGCGCCTCCTTCGCCATGCCGTTGTCGCTGTAGCGGTCGGCATTGTAGCGGAGCTGCTTCACATAGTCGGATTTTGCATCGAGCGCTTTGCTGCGGATGCTCTGCCAGGCATCGGAGCGTTTCTTTTCCGCTGCGGCGACTTTTTCGCGCGCGGCCTTGTCCTTCGGATTCGCGTAGGCGGCGCGCACGAGCTCTTCCAGCTTTGTTTCGGCATGGCTGCGGGAGACGAACTTCTTGAGTTTTTCATAGACGCGGCTGTCGTCAAGGTAGAACCGGCGTCCATGCTTGTCGGCACGGAAATTCCAGTCGGCGAAGCTTGCCTTGTCATGCAGGGCTTTGGCTATGCCTCCTGCGATCAGATAGGCGTTTTCCGTCGTATTGTTGTATTCCGCATCCCAGTCGGCGGTGAGCAGGAGCTGCCCGTCGATGAGCACATCCTTGCCGTTTTCGACAGTCACATGGTTCATGCTGTACGTCGTCATATAGCCCGCGAGACGTTTGATGCGGTCCGCCATGGCGGGGTGGTCGTTGTAGTTCGGTGCGTCGGGATCCTCGAAGGGATCTTGGTATTCCGAGATGTCCTGTGTCTCATAGGTCAGATAGTAGGCCATGCGTGCCATGGCGGCCGCGCCGCCGCCGGGGTTGAAACCGGCCGTCGTCATCAGGTAGAAGCCGCCTTCATCGGCTTCGAGCTCGCTCGGCAGCGTCACGTCCTTGGCGATGGCATAGGCGACGACGGCGTTGAGTTTTTGCCAGTCGAGGTTGTCGGCCGCCGAGCCGATGGCCATGCCCGCGTAGGATTCGGCCACGGCCTTTGCATAGTTTTTCGCGCTGTGCTGGCGCAGGCCGTGCGTCATCTCGTGCCCGAGCACGGCAGCGAGCTCGTCCTCGTCGTGGTGCAGCGCACGCACGAGCCCGCGGTTCACGCTGATGTAGTCCGTCGGATAGCAGGAGGCGTTGAAGGTGTCGTTGGCATTGACGCGCCAGAGGAAGGGGAGGGAATTGACATGCAGGGCGTATTCACCGTGTTGGGTGAGACGTGTGAGCACGGCGTCGACGACGGCACGGTTTTTTTCATCCTTTTCCTCGCCGTTCGTCTCCATATCCTGCTTGAGCCCGCTGATCTGGTAGTCGACATTGTTGCCGATGGCCAGCATTTCCTTGAGCGTGCCGTGATAGGACAGGAAGCCTCCGATGACCGACATGCCGATCATCATGGGGTCGAGCGAGGCGGCCTGAGCAGGCGCAGCACCCAGCGGCATTGTTGCCAAAAGGGCGGCAGCTATGGTCAGGCGGATTTTTTTCGGGGCTTTCATAGTGTGTCCCTCCTCTTTGTAGCTTCAGTGCTTCCTTAACATGAAAGGGGCAAATTTTAATTTTCCTATATAACAAAGGAGCAGCCATCCGAAGATGACTGCTTTATAGGCAATGGTGCTCGGTACTGGATTCGAACCAGTGACCCCCACAATGTCAATGTGATACTCTAACCAACTGAGCTAACCGAGCGGCATATGAAATGCAGGCCGTCCGCCTGCGAACAAGATGTATTATACCGAAAGGCGAAAAGAAATGCAAGGCTTTTTTGAAAAAGTTTTGTCCGGGGGAAGATTGCAAGTTTAATTGTCGCATCGTTCTGCCAAAGGGGAGTTGTAAAATAAAGGTAGATTTCCAAAGGAACTTCCACATACCGAGTCCCTAGTGGGATTTACCCTAAGAAGAATTTGTGGCTGCATTTAGTGTAGGAAGTATTTCATCTGCACGAAGGAGGCTGCCATCATGAAGCAAGAAGACAACAACAAGACTTGTCTATATCCATAGCAAAGTCAAGACGCGCTTACAAGTTTTGAGTTTGTCTGTCGGTATTTTCCGTTATGGCAAAACTGAAATATTTTGCAAGGCTTTCAAGGAGCTTCTTTGACGGTCATGTAAAGTGCTGTGTCTTTCTCTTATGTACAACATAAAAAGGCTGTATAATACCGAAAGAGAACCACCCAAGGCTAAGCGGCTGCTTCTTCCACTCCCATTCCGAAAAGAAAGGGGGTGGCGCGTATGACTTCTTTCGAGTTGATCGTGATTTTGATCTTCGCGACAGGGTACATCATCGTGTTAAAAAAGAAATAACCGCCCCCTCGCCAAAGGATAGCGGTTAGTTCTTAACCCATTTCTTTCGGAAGAGGTAGCCGTTTACGGTGGTTCTCTTCTTGTCTATATCATAGCAAATTGGCGAAGCGCTTGCAAGTCTTTTGAGTTTGTCTGTCGTTGTTTTCTGTTACGGCAAAACTGAAATTTGTGGAATATTTTCGCGTCTGTAATAATATATTATTACGCGAAACCGGCGTGAGCATAGCCCTGCTGCGGCAGATACTGGGACACGCCGACGGTTCAACCACAATGGACATTTACTGCCACGATAGCAACGAATTCAACGCGAAAGACCGCCGGAAAATAGAGGAAGGGTTACGGGGCTTAGGTCTTAGAAACAGCTAAGCGGGTATTTTAGGCATAAAAAAATGGAGCCGTCCAAGTAGCAGTTGGACAGCCCCTGAAGCCTTGAAAATACTAAGCTGGTCGGAGCGACGGGATTTGAACCCACGACCTCTTCCACCCCAAGGAAGCGCTCTACCAAGCTGAGCCACGCCCCGACTGCTCTAGTATAGCAGACTTCTATACAAAAAGCCAGAAAAAATTTCACCGACTTGAAATTTAGGAAGTTGGTTAATTGTAAAATGAAATCGGACACATAAAAAGGACGAGCAGACGCACCTGGGGTAGAATCTTTTCTGTGCAACCGTCCGGTGCGCTGAGGCTGCATTCCAAGCCGCCGGTCTGCTTGACGAACGGACGCTGTCTCGCATATAATGAAGAAAGCTGTTTTCTATGGATTGTGGAGGGGGATTTTGATGATTTTTAGCAAGAAGGGACTGCGGCTTGCCGGTCTTGTGCTTGGCACGGCGCTCTTGAGCGGCGTCTTTGCAGGCTGCGGTGCGAAGTCGGACAGCGATGCCATCAAGGTGGGCGCGAATTTCGAGCTTACGGGCAATGTCGCGAACTACGGCAACGCAACGCTGGAGGGGCTTCAGCTCGCCATTGATGAGGCGAATGAGGCCGGCGGCGTGAACGGCAAGAAGATCGAGCTCGTTTCTGTCGACGACAAGTCCGAGGCGGCGGAGTCGGTCAACGCTGCGACGAAACTCATTTCCGATGATGATGTGAAGATCATCGTCGGTCCCGCGACGACCGGACTTGTGCTCGCCGAGACGCAGACGGCGACGGATGCGAAGGTGCCGATCATCGCCCCTTGCGCGACGAGCCCGGAAGCGACGGTGGAAAACGGCAAGGTCAAGCCGTTTGTTTTCCGCAGCTGCTTCATCGACCCGCAGCAGGGCGCGGTGATGGCGACGTTTGCCGCGCAGGAGCTCAAGGCAAAGACGGCGGTCATCTATGTTGACAATAGCTCCGACTACTCGAAGAACCTCGGCAAGGTGTTCAAGGAGAAGTTCGAGGCTGCGGGCGGCAAGGTCGTCATGGAGGAAGCTTTCCTGCAGAAGGACCAGGATTTCAAGGCGACGCTGACGAAGCTCAAGACGGCGAATGCCGATGTCATGTTTGTTCCGGCTTACTATGAAGAGGTCGGCAAGATTGTCAAGCAGGCGCGTGAGATGGGCATTTCTTCCGCGATTCTCGGCACGGACGGCTGGGATGATACGAAGGTCGTCGATATCGCTGGTGCGGATGCCTTGAACAACACGTACTTCAGCACGCATTACTCGGAGAAGGATCAGGAAGTGCAGGGCTTCATCGAGGCTTACAAGAAGAAGTTCAACCGTGCGCCGAATGTCTTTGCGGCGCTTGGCTACGATGCGGGCAAGATGCTCGTCGATGCGCTGAAGCGCGCGGGCAGCGAAGATACAGAGAAGATCCGGCAGGCGCTTGAGGAGACGAAGAATCTCAAGGTCGGCACGGGAACCATCTCCATGGATAAGAACCACAACCCGATCAAGACGGCGGTCATCCTCGAGATGAAGAATGGCGAAAAGGAACTCAAGGCGAAGATTACGCCGGAGGGCAACTGAGCATCCGGGCAGCAGCCGGATCGGCAGTTTTCCGGATGAAGCAAAAAGGCCGCAGCGATGCGGCCTTTTCTTCGCAAAGGAAATGAAGCGACAGCTGAACTCATGTCCAGCGAGTCGCTCAAAGAAAGGAGAATTCCATGGAGCTTTCGGAGCAGATTGCCCAGCAGCTCATCAACGGCGTTTCGCTCGGCAGCATTTACGCCCTGATCGCGCTTGGCTATACCATGGTCTATGGCATCATCAAGCTCATCAATTTCGCGCACGGCGATATCTATATGGTCGGCGCGTATCTCGGTTTTTTTGCGGTGACAAATCTCGGGCTGTCCATTGTGCCCGCCCTTGTGCTTTCAATGGTCGTCACGGCAATCCTCGGCATGGCCATCGAAAAGCTCGCCTATAAGCCGCTGCGCCATGCGCCGCGCATATCGGCACTGATTTCGGCCATCGGCGTCTCGCTCTTTTTGGAGTATGCGATGATGTATTTCGTCTCGCCGACGCCGCGCACGTTTCCGCCGCTGTTCCAGGATGTGGCGTTCAGTGTCGGCTCGCTTGTCATCAACGGCCAGCAAATGCTCATCCTGGGCATCACATTCTTCCTCATGGCCGTGCTGACCTATATCGTGCAGCGCACGAAGATCGGCAAGGCCATGCGCGCCGCTTCCTACGATACCGAGACGGCGCAGCTCATGGGCATCAATGCCGACCGCGTGATTTCTTTTACGTTCTGCATCGGTTCGGCTCTTGCAGCCGTCGCGGGCGTACTCGTCGGCGTCTATTACAATTCCATCGACCCGCTGATGGGCATCATGCCCGGCGTCAAGGCCTTTGTTGCGGCGGTTCTCGGCGGCATCGGGATCCTGCCCGGTGCTGTTGCCGGCGGACTGATCCTCGGCATCGTCGAGGCTTTTGTTTCCGGCTTCGTTTCTTCGACGTTTCGTGATGCGGCGGCCTTTGCCATCCTGATCCTCGTGCTCCTCTTCAAGCCTGCGGGACTTTTCGGCAAGAATACCCGCGAGAAAGTGTAGGTGATGATATGAGCCTGAGAAAGCAGGATTTGATTTTCTTCCTCTTCGGCCTCATCCTTTTCGGTATTTTGCAGGCCTTGATTGCAGAACGCTTCATCAACGTGTTTTGGCAGCTGAACCTCTTGTTCTTCGGCATCAACGTCATCATGACGGCGAGCCTGAACCTCATCAACGGCTACACCGGCCAGTTTTCGCTCGGACATGCGGGCTTCATGGCGGTCGGCGCCTATGTCGCCGCCATCCTCACGGTGAACTTCCAGGTGCCGTTTCCGCTGGCGCTTCTTGCAGGTGCTTTGGCGGCGGCGTTTCTCGGCGTCCTCATCGGCCTGCCGACGCTGCGCCTGCGCGGCGACTACCTCGCGATTGCGACGCTCGGTCTCGGCGAAATCATCCGCGTCGTTCTCATCAATATCGACTATGTTGGCGGGGCGGCAGGATTCAAGGGCATCCCGCGCGATACGAATTTTGCCTGGGTGTTTTTCGCCGTGCTTCTGACACTGTTCTTCATTAAGAATTTCGTAAATTCGACGCATGGCCGTGCCTGCATCGCCATTCGTGAGGACGAGATTGCGGCGGAGGCCATGGGCATTCCGACGACGCGCTACAAGGTCATGGCCTTTGCCATCGGCGCGGGTTTTGCGGGACTGGGCGGCGGCCTTTTCGGCCATACGTTGACGTATCTGAGCCCGACATCCTTCACCTTCATGCAGTCGTTTTTCTTCCTGATCATGGTCGTCCTCGGCGGCATGGGATCTCTTACCGGCTCCATCGTCGGCGCCTTTTTCGTCACCATCCTGCAGGCGGCGCTCGCGGACTGGCCGGAGTTCCGCATGATCATCTTCGCAATCGCCTTGATCCTCTTCATGTTCTATCGCCCCAAGGGCATCTTCGGCTACATGGAGCTTACGGACATCGGTCCGCTGCGGCGCATCTTCCGCAAAGGGGGGCAGACGAATGGCTGAACTTTTGAAAGCGGAAGGCCTCACACAGGTTTTTGGCGGCCTGCGGGCGGTCTCGAACTTCAACATGGTGATTGAAAAGGGCGAGCTCATCGGCCTCATCGGCCCGAACGGCGCGGGAAAGACGACGGCCTTCAACATGATCACAGGCGTCTACCGTCCGACGGAAGGCGAGCTCTTCTTCGACGGCAAGAGCATCGTCGGAAAGAAGCCCTACGAAATCACGCGGCGCGGCATCGCGCGTACATTCCAGAACATCCGCCTTTTTTCTGAACGGAGCGTTCTGGAAAACGTCAAGATCGCCTATCATGGGCGCACGAAGTATACGGTGGCGGAAGCCGTCCTGCGCCTTGGCCGCTATGCTAAGGAGGAGCGGGAGATCGAAGAGCGGGCGAAAAAGCTCCTGAAGATTTTCCGCTTGGAGAGCCAGGCAGCGGAGCTCGCGAAAAATCTTCCCTACGGTGCGCAGCGGCGTCTTGAAATCGCACGCGCTCTGGCCGCGAAGCCGAAGCTCCTGCTGCTCGACGAGCCGGCGGCGGGCATGAATCCGCAGGAAACGCAGGAGCTCATGGAGATGATCCGCTGGATCAAGAAGGAATTCGGCCTGACGATCCTTCTGATCGAGCACGATATGAGCCTCGTCATGGGCATCTGCGAGCGCATCTATGTGCTTGAGTACGGCGAGGTCATCGCAGACGGCACGCCGGCACAAATCAGGGAAAATCCCGAGGTCATAAGGGCCTATCTCGGCGGGGAGGCGTGAAGATGGCAGAGACAATGCTGAAAATCGACAATATCCACGTCTATTACGGCGCGATTCATGCCCTGAAGGGCGTGAGCCTCGAGGTCGAAAAAGGGGAGATCGTCACGCTCATCGGGGCAAACGGCGCGGGAAAGTCCACGACGCTTCGGACGATTTCCGGCCTGCTTGCACCCAAGGGCGGCATGATCTCCTTCCTCGGCGGCGATATCGGCGGGATTCCCGCGCATGAGATCGTCAAGCGGGGAATCTCGCAAGTCCCAGAGGGCAGGCGCATCTTTGCCGAGATGAGCGTGCAGGAAAATCTCGAGATGGGCGCCTTTATCCGCAAGGACAAAGACGGCGTGGAAAAAGACTTCGATCTTGTCTACGAACGCTTCCCGCGCCTCAAGGAGCGACGCAGGCAGCAGGCGGGAACGCTCTCCGGCGGCGAGCAGCAGATGCTTGCGATGGGGCGCGCTCTGATGAGCCGGCCGAAGCTCCTCCTGCTCGATGAACCGTCCATGGGATTGGCGCCGCTCCTCATCAAAGAGATCTTCTCCATCATCGAGGACATCAACCGCGAGGGAACGACCGTCCTGCTCGTCGAGCAGAACGCGAACATGGCGCTTTCCATCGCGCACAGAGCATACGTCCTCGAGACGGGGCGCATCACTCTCTCGGGCGCCGCGAAGGAGCTGGCGGCCAGCGAGGACGTGAGGAAGGCCTATCTGGGCGGGTAAGGCGCCCGTCTCGGCATACAAGATTTTTCCGCTGATCTGCGTGCACAAACGTCCGCTTTTGGGCGATGTGCGCTGCCCTGCATGAAACAGAAAGGATACTGATTATGTTCGTAGCAAATCGCATGGCAAAGAATCCGATTACCGTCACGCCGGAAACGAAAGTGGACGCGGCGCGGGAACTCATGAAAAAGCATCACTTCCGCCGTTTGCCCGTCGTCGACGAGGACGGCAGGCTCGTGGGCTTTTTAAGTGACCGGGACATCATGCGCGTCTCACCGTCGCCCGCGACGACGCTCTCGCGCTATGAAATCACCTCGCTTTTGGCGAAGATGCGCATCGAGGACATCATGCAGAAGAATGTCGTCTCCGTCAACGAGGATGCGACGATCGAGGAAGCCGCGCTCATCATGTACAACCACAAGATCGGCGGCCTGCCCGTCATCTCGAGCGTCGGCGTCGTCGTCGGCGTCATCACTGAGACCGACATTTTCAAGACCTTTGTCGATGTCATGGGTCTGACCCACGGCAAGACGCGCTTCACCATCGCCGATGTCGGCGACAAGGTTGGCGTCGTGCGCGACCTCGCAGGAGCGATTTCCGACTGCGGCTGCAATATCGACAGCCTCGTCACCTGCCAGCAGGAGGACGGCAACTACGAGATCGTCGTGCGCTTCGACACCGCGGACAGCGACGCCGTGCGCAGAAAACTTGAGGAAAAAGGCTTCCATGTCGCCCATGTCGTAAAAATCGGCTGAGGGCGGGGATGAATTTATCCGTGATTCCTTTACAAGCATTCAAAGATGTGGTAAACTAGGCAAGTGACTCAAGGAGAGGTGTCCGAGTGGTCGAAGGTGCTTGACTCGAAATCAAGTGTGCAGCAATGTACCGTGGGTTCGAATCCCACCCTCTCCGCCAGTAAATTCAAGGCTTCCGAGCATTTTGCCCGGAAGCCTTTTTCTTTTGCTTTTTATTTTTGGCAGCCTGCGGCCTGCATGAAACGATCGGAGATGCAAACACGGGCTGCCAATGTGTTATTGTGCAAAAAGCCGCGTCTTATGAGACGGGAGGGACCCGGTTGGGGGACATTCTTCCGTATTGACGGGAAAAATACTGAATGATACAATAATTATGAATAAAACGGCGCCGGACTGCTTCGGCGGTTCTGCTTTATGGGCGCTCGCCGCGATTTCCGGAGAAACAGGGCGTTATGGCTCTGTTTCCCGCATGGAAGAAAGGGAGTGTGCAATATGCGAAAGAGGGTATTTTTCCTGACTTTGTTGTGCCTGTTGGCCGTTTTCGGCTCCTGCCAGGCACGGGAACTGGTTTGGTGCTATTCGGACAATATCCGCACCGTCTACTTTGACAAGGATCAAACGTGGGTCATTGACGGCAGTCTGGTGCACACGCATTACATCATCCAGCGTGCGGACGGCTCGCGCATGGAATGCACGAGCAATTTTGACGCCTACCGCAGGGAATATGAACAGTACCAGTATGAGATGGACGCTGCGGGAAATGAGATTTATCGCGACAGGCGCGGCCATGTGTTCTATATCGAAACGGCAAATGCGCCGATTTATGTGATGTACCGCAAGCTTTTGAGTTACTATCCGATTTGAAGGAGCGGCGATGAAAAAGTTTTTTCTGGCAGGGGCGGCATTCCTGCTCTTTGCGGCAAGTCTGGGATGTCAGATGTTCTCCGGCTTCACGGATGACGAAGTTTCGGGTGCGGCAGAGGAAGCGGCAGGCTTCTTTCGGGGCGATTCCGTAAACACGGAGGCAAGAGCCTCGGCGGAGGCTTCGGGGGAACAGGCGTCTAACGATGCTCTTGCAGAGGGGATCGCCGCGATTGTGGCCGGCGATGCGACGGAATACGCCGTCTATATCGACTACCCGCAGGAAGGGAACTCGGAATATGTCTATAATTCCCATGCGATGCGTTCGGCGAGCATGATCAAGGTCTTCATCCTCGGAGCGGCCATGGAAAAAGTGCGTGCCGGAGAGCTCTCCCTGAGCCAAAGTCTCATCCTCCGCGATTGCGACAAGGTGGGTGGGGCAGGCGTCCTGGGCGGCTATGCGAGCGGGACGGAGCTGACCCTTTCCGAAGTGCTTTCCCTGATGATTACAGAAAGCGACAATACGGCGACGAACATGGTCATAGACCTCCTGGGCATGGCAGCGATCAATGCGTACATACAGCAAAATGGCTACGGCGATACATTGCTGCAGCGCAAGATGATGGATGGGGCGGCGATCGCCGAGGGGCGCGAGAATTATACTTCTGCAGCCGACCTCGGTCATTTCTTCCAGCGCGTCTATCACCATGTCTGCGTCGGTGCAGGCGAGGACGAGATCATGCTGTCGTACCTGCGCGGGCAGAAGGATACGGAGTGCTTTCCGGCGGCGCTGCCCTCTGCCGTCATCGCACATAAGACGGGCGAGCTCGTCGGGCTCTATGACGACGGCGGCATCATTTATACGGGGACGAGGGATGTCATTCTCGTCGTCATGACGGAAAATTATTCGGGCAGGGATCGGGCGATTGGAACGATCCGCGAGATTGCCCGTTATGCGGCGGCGTATTGAGCCGTTTTGCCGGGAGGATGCTTATGGCCTGCAAAATAAAGAAAATCCTGGGTGCGCTCTTTTTTGCTGCCATTTTTCTTGTCGGGAGCCGCCTGCCCGCTGCAACGGACGGGCAGGCGGCGCCGGATGCGGCAGCCCCGTGCACTCCGGCAGCCGAAGCCGCCGAAGCGCCGGTGATCGTCGACAAGCCGGTTGTGTATTCGGAGGAACGCGAGGCGCTGGCGCGCGCCTATGCGGCGCTTCACTACGGCATGGATATTGCCGAAATCACGCCGCAGGCCGTTGTTGTGCACTGGACGGCGAGCAGCACATGGGAATCGGCGTATGCTCATTTCTATGAGGCGGCGGCAAGCGACGGCACGCTCAATTATGCTTCCCAGTTCCTTGTCGACCGCGACGGCACGATCTTCCGTCTGCTGCCCGAAACGGCGATGGGACGCCATATCATCGGCTACAACTGGTGCGCTGTCGGCATTGAGAATGTCGGCGGCGTCGGCGGAGAGGAAGACTTGACGGCGGAGCAGCTTGCGGCGAATGCGGCGCTGATCCGCTATCTGCGGGAGAAGTATCCGACGATTCGCTATGTGTTCGGGCATTACCAGCAGGATGCGGCGCGGGCGAGCGGTCTTTATATCGAGCATGTCGCGGGCTACCGCTCCCTGAAGTCCGATCCGGGGCCGGCGTTTATGCGGGGGCTGCGCGAAGCGTTGGAGCCGGAGGGGCTTATCTTTTATCCCGAGTGAGGCGGCTTGGATTTGCAAGCCGGCATTTGTCCAGGAGCCGCGCACGGCGGAAAATGTCTGTCGTGCGCGGCTCCTTTTCATTCGCGCTTCCTTAATGTTTTTTCAGGAAGCCTGCAAGGCAGGCGGTTTCGCGCTTGTCGCCTTTGCGGGGCGGCGCCTTGCATTCGCCCCCTTGCCAAAGGGACAATCCGTGATATAATGGCTTTACGGCGGGGACGCCCCTGACGCATGGGTGCAGGAGGCCGTGGCCCCGCGATTGAGGAGGGATCAGCATGACAGGTTTTTGGAGCAGGAAAAAGACGATTCTTTCCGGGCTGCTGGGGGTATTTGTCGTTGGCACAGTGCTTCTGGCAGGCTGTTCGGACAGCGACGCGACAGGCAAGGAGAACTCCATTGCGGCCGACCTCGCGAAGGAGCAGGCAGCGAGCACGAAGCCCCTTTCCGAGGCGCGCAATACGCCGGCGGTTCGCGTGGCGAAGTCGGTGGGGCCGGCGGTCGTCGGCATTACGAACAAAGCCGTGGTACGCGACTGGTTCAATATGCCTGTCGAGAAGGAGGGCGTCGGCTCGGGCGTCATCTTCCGGAGCGACGGTTATGTCGTCACGAATAACCATGTGGTGCAGGGAGCGAAGGAAATCACGGTTTCTCTTGCTGACGGGCGCACCTTCAAGGGCAAGCTCATCGGTGCGGATGAACTGACGGATATCGCCGTCGTCAAGGTCGAGGCCACGGGTTTGCCGACGGCGAAGTTCGGCAACTCGGACGATCTCGTGGTCGGCGAGCCGGCAATCGCCATCGGCAATCCGCTGGGCCTCGAGTTCCAAGGCTCTGTGACGGCAGGCGTCATCAGCGCCTTGAACCGGACGCTTGACATCAGCGAGCGCCGCTTGAAGCTCATCCAGACGGATGCGGCCATCAGCCCCGGCAATTCGGGCGGTGCGCTTGTCAATGCGGACGGCGAGGTCATCGGCATCAACAGCGCGAAGATTGCGGCGAGCGGCGTGGAGGGCATCGCTTTTTCCATCCCCATCAATACGGTGCAGGAGGTCATCGACCAGCTGCTGAAGCACGGCTATGTCGTGCGTCCCTATCTCGGCGTCGGCATCTTCGACAAGCAGACGGCCGCGCGCGCCGGCTATACGCTCAATGCGGACAAGGGCGTCTATGTCGAGCATATGGAGCTGAACGGCCCGGCATATCAGGCGGGCATCGAGCGCGGCGATCTGATCCTGAAGATCGATGGCACGGAGACGAACACCGTGGCGGATCTCAGGGCGGCCGTTGCTGACCACAAGGTGGGCGACAAGGTGCAGATCGTCATCGAGCGCAACGGCAAGAAGCAAACCGTGACGGCAACGCTGCAGGAAATGCCGCAGGATAATCGATGAAGATACGCATTGCTGCCGTGGGAAAGCTCAAGGAAAAGTATCTGCGCGAAGGGGTCGCGGAGTATGAAAAACGTCTGCGTCCTTACGCTTCGCTGGAGCTTTTGGAAATCCCCGAGGCGCGCTTGGCAGAAAAGCCGTCGCAGGCGGAACAGAAGGAGGCGTTGGCGGATGAAGGCCGGCGTCTCCTTCGCCTTGTGCCGGAAAGGGGGACGCTCATCGTTCTCGATGTGGCAGGCGATCTGTTGTCCTCGGAACAGCTTGCAGAGAAAATGGCCGCGCTTGCGCTTCAGGGGCAGAGCGATCTCACGTTTTTGATCGGCGGGGCGTTCGGCCTTTCCGACGAGGTGCGAAAGCGCGCCGACATGCGCCTTTCCTTCTCGCGTCTGACGTTCACGCACCAGATGGTGCGGCTCCTGCTCTATGAGCAAATATACCGCGCTTTCAAGATCAACCGCGGGGAAAAATATCATTGGTGAAATTGCGGGTATATGTACGCTGTACGTATACCCGCACGCTTTTTATGTGACATCGCCCTGAGGATATAGTATAATCGAAGGCAAGGGAAAATTTGGGAAGGGGCTATGGCTTATGGGGCTGGAGATGCTGTTCTTCATTTGCGGCATGGGATTTTTTGCGGCGTTTATCGACGCCGTTGTCGGCGGCGGCGGGCTCATCTCCATCCCTGCGCTGATGATGACGGGGCTGCCGCTGCTCGTGGTGCTCGGCACGAATAAGGCGGCGGCCGTCATGGGCGCCTGCACGAGCTTTGTTTCTTTCGTGCGGAGCGGCAAAGTGGATCTGAAGCTGGTCCGCATCCTCTTCCCGATCACGCTTCTGGGTTCGGCGGCAGGCGTGCTCGTCGTCCGCGAGGTGCCGCCGGATTTTCTGCGGCCGCTCGTCGTCGTCATGCTCATGCTCGTCCTGCTCTACAGCATCTTCCGCCGCGACTGGGGACGCGAGAACAAGTACCATGGCATGGGACGGCGCGTGCTCCTGCTCTCCGCGCTGGTCGCCTTCTCCTTCGGCTTCTACGACGGCTTTTTCGGGCCGGGGACGGGCTCTTTCATGCTTTTCGCCTTCCTCCTCGTGGGCTTCGACTTCCTCGGCGCGGCGGCCAATGCGCGTGCGCTGAACTTCGCGAGCAATTTGGCGGCGGTTCTGCTCTTTGCGCACTTTGGCCTCGTTGACTTTGCCTATGCGCTTCCCATGGGGCTTTCGATGATCGTCGGGGCATGGTGCGGCTCGCGGCTTGCCATCCGGAAAGGCGCTTCGTATGTGCGCCCCCTCTTCATCATCGTGACGACGGTGCTCATCGGCAAGCAGCTCTTCGATCTCTTGTCATGAGAAACCGAGATTCGGAAGATCGTCTGCCCGCTGGGCGTCGGCGCGTACTTTGAGCAATGGGGCTTTGACCTGACGCATTTGCACGACGCCCGATACGCCGAGAACCAGTTTGGGCAAGCACAAAAAGTCCGCCTCTTTCCGCAGCCGACGTTCGTTCGGATGAACTTAGACTGGGGAAAGAGGCGGGTGTTCGTTCGGAAGGGGTTTGGGGCTGTAATTCGTTAAGACGGTTCAAACAAACCGGATCTGAATCTTTTTGCCGAGTCCATACGCAATCTTGTTCAGTGTGGATAGTGTCGGCGATGCCTGCCCCTTTTCGATCCGGCTGATGTTGGATTGGCGGAGGCCGGAGCGCGTCGCCAGTTCTGTCTGCGTCAGGCGCTGCCGGCGGCGCTCTTTCAGGAGCAGCATTGTCAGCTGATATTCGAGCTCATGTGCTTCCCACTCTTTTTTGAATTCCGGGTTTTTCAATTGTTCGTCGAGATATCTGTCGAGGTCGTCCATGGTGCTTCACCTTCCCTTATGAAGTGTCAAATATTTTCGGCGCATTTCCTTGGCTCGCTCAAGTTCCCTTGGGGGAATTTTTTGCGTCTTTTTGATAAAGCCGTGTGTCAGTACGGCCTTGTTGCCGAAAAAGAAGAAATAAAAGACACGGCTGATGTTGCTGCCGGCTTGCGCGCGCAGCTCAAACATGCCGTCGCCCAAAGCTTCTGAATAGGGCATCCTCAGCGAAATGCCCATGTCCTGCAAAGCCTTTATCGAGCGAAGCATTTTCTGTCTCATGGGAATGTCGAGCGAGTCGAGAAATTCTTGGACGGGAATGTTGCCGGTTTCTGTTTTGTAGAATTCGATGTCCATGGTTATTCCTTTTTTGATATATTATACACCCGAGGAGGGAGTGCGGCAAGCAGGACGATAGGAAATAAAGCTGCGGCTGCGGGCTTGACAAACTGCATCGCCTTGCTATATTATGGAAGCCAATTAATAACCCTTGCATTCCCGCTGAGTGCAAGCCGGCCTGATTCTTTCGCGGAATTAGGCCTTTATTTTGTCTTTTGCAGAAGAGGAGTTTTATAGTGAGAAACGATACTGCATGTTTTATTGATGCGGGGTATTTACAGAACTTGCTCGGCAACCTGGGGAAGCCGAAGATCAATTACCAGAAGCTGGTGAAAGCCATGTGCGGGCCGAACGGTCTCCTGCGCACGTATTATTACGACTGCAAGGCCTATATGAGCGCGGTTCCGACGGAGGAAGAGAAGGAACGGCAGATGAAACAGCAGAGCTTTCACGAGTATCTGCAGCGCCTGCCGCAGTTCGAGTGCAAATTTGGGCGGCTGGAAAAGCGCCACGACGAGCTGGGCCATGTGTTCTTCGAACAGAAGCGCGTCGACGTCATGCTCGCCATCGACCTTGTGACGCTGAGCACGAAGCGACTGATTCGCCACGCGCTCTTGATGACGGGGGATTCGGATATGCTGCCGGCCGTCCAGATCGCGAAGAACGAGGGCGTCGTCGTCGAGCTTTTCCACGGCGGCCACTCGACGCACCGTGAACTCGTGCAGGCTGTCGACGTCGCTACCGTGGTCGATCAGAAATGGATTGCACGGATCAAGGCATAAACGCAAGGCATGGATTCGTTTTAGGAATAATTTAAGGAAAAAACAGTGATTTTTATTTGCCATTCGTTTTTCTTTGTGGTATTATCGGGAAGGAATTGGAAATGGGGAACCGAGGAAACATGGAAACTCAGGGGCTCCTCAATTTTCAGTTCGCTCAAAAATATTTTATATCTTTAAGGAGGAGTTTCTAGTGAAAAAAACTCTTACGGCGGCTCTCACGACGGCGCTTGTCGTCGGTGCAGCTTCCACGACGTTCGCTGCGGCCAACCCGTTCAGCGACGTCCCGAGCGACCATTGGGCCTATGACGCTGTTGCGCAGCTCGCTGACGACGGCATCATCGAGGGCTACGGCGACGGCACGTACCGCGGCCAGAACGAGATCACGCGCTATGAGATGGCGCAGATGGTCGCGAAGGCCATGGCGAAGGAAGATCAGGCCAATGCACAGCAGAAGGCTATGATCGACAAGCTCGCCGCTGAGTTCAGCGAAGAGCTCAACAACCTCGGTGTCCGCGTCTCGAACCTCGAGTCGAAGATCGACAATGTGAAGTGGACGGGCATACTGCGCTACGACTACAAGAAATCAAACTACGAGGGCCAGGAGCGTGCGAAAGACAAGCGCAAGAACGCGCTTTTGTTCCGCATGAATACGGTAGCAACGGTCAACGACCACTGGAAGGTCAAGGCTCGTATCGACGCTTCCACGGATATGGACAAGGATAATGATGCCAGCAATAACAAGGGCTGGGGCGCTAAAAAGAACCATAGCAATACGGATCGTAAGCTTACCTTGAAGCGCGCTTATGCTGCCGGCCACTATGGCATCACGGACATCAATGCCGGCCTGATTCCGCTCACGACGGAGCAGGGCGTGCTTTTCGACAGCGATATTACGGGTGCGCAGGTCGTCGTCGGTGCCGACCAGAAGTTCACGGGCACGCTGACGGCAGGTCGTATCGATCTTTCGGATACGTCCATGGGCGCAGCTATGGGCAGCTGGATGATTGACGCACAGAAGAAGGGCAAAGCTGGTGCGGGTGTGGTCGACCAGTCCACGGGCACGATCTGGGGCTTGAACCTCACATGGAAGCCGACGGACAAGGTCAGCGTTGCCGGCGAGTACTACCGTCTTACGCACAGCCAGATTTTCAAGCGCTACAACAACAATGACGGCAAGACGCAGTCCATCTGGGGCATCGGCGCCAGCTACAAGTTCGACGACAACTTCAAGGCCAGCGCCGGCTACTGGAATAACACGGGCTTCGAGGATACGCGCTACTACCTTGAGGGCGTCAGCAAGGAGACGCCGGAGCATCGCGGCTACAGCAACCATGCCTGGAACGTCCAGCTCGACTATAAGGGGGCGCAGCCGCAGAATGCGCGCACCTACGGTCTCTATGCGGCGTACCGCTATCTTGGGCAGGGCGCTGTCATCGAGCCGACCTTCAATGGCGCAGCTTGGGGCCAGAAGGGCTGGGAGATCGGCGGCCAGTACGTCTTCGCGAAGAACGTCATGGGCACGCTCCTCTTCTTCAGCGGCAACAGGATTCGCGACATCGAGGATGGTACCCATCATAAGGACAACGGCGTCAACACGATGTTCGGCCGTCTCGAATACTTCTTCTGATAAGGTTTTGCCGAAAAAGGAATCCCCGCATCGCGGGGGTTCCTTTTTTCTCATGAAATTCTCATCGAAAACATAAAATATATTAGCAAAATAAGGCTTGCATTTTAAATTCACTTATGCTATTCTGGACAAGAACCGATTGAGAAAGAGCGAACCAAGAGGAAACATGGACACTCTGGAAAACCGCTCCTCCTTCTTCGGTTCAGCCGAAATTTATTCAAACTTTTTAAGGAGGAGTTTCTGATGAAAAAGACTCTCACTGCGGCTCTCACGACGGCGCTTGTTGTCGGTGCAGCCTCCACGACGTTCGCTGCGGCCAACCCGTTCAGCGATGTTCCGGCCGACCATTGGGCCTATGACGCTGTTGCGCAGCTCGCTGACGACGGCATCATCGAGGGCTACGGCGACGGCACGTACCGCGGCCAGAACGAGATCACGCGCTATGAGATGGCGCAGATGGTCGCCAAGGCCATGGCGAAGGAAGATCAGGCCAATGCACAGCAGAAGGCCATGATCGACAAGCTCGCCGCTGAGTTCAGCGAAGAGCTCAACAACCTCGGTGTCCGCGTCTCGAACCTCGAGTCGAAGATCGACAATGTGAAGTGGACGGGCGAACTGCAGTATACGTACTACAAGCACAACTTCGAGAGCGGTGATCGTTTCCCGAACAATCATGGTGCGCCTCAGGATGAACGCCAGAACGAGCTTCTGTTCCGCCTCGAGCCTGAGGCTACGGTCAATGATCACTGGAAGGTCATGGCTCGTGTCGATGCCACGGTTGATATCGACAAGGACAACCCGGCCGATAAGAAGTGGGCATCGAAGAACCATGAGGATACGGATGCCAAGGTCACGCTCAAGCGTGCCTATGCTGCCGGCCACTATGGCGTCACGGACATCAATGCCGGTTTGCTTCCGGTCTTCACGGAGCAGGGCATGGTTCTTGATGACAATATTACGGGCGCACAGGTCGTCGTCGGTGCCGACCAGAAGTTCACGGGTACGCTGACGGCTGGCCGCATCGATCTTTCGGACACGAAGATGGGTGATGATGTTGGCGGTTGGATGAAGGACAATGGCTTCACGGTTGACCAGAAGACGGGCACGATTTGGGGCTTGAACCTCACGTGGAAGCCGACGGACAAGATCAGCGTCGCCGGCGAGTACTACCGCCTCACGCACAGCCAGATCTTCAAGCGCTACAACAACGATGACGGCAAGACGCAGTCCATCTGGGGCATCGGCGGCAGCTATCAGTTCGACGACAACTTCAAGGCCAGCGCCGGCTACTGGAACAACACGGGCTTCGAGGACACGCGCTACTACCTCAAGGATGTCAGCAAGGAAGAGCCGGATCATCGCGGCTACAGCAACCATGCTTGGAACGTCCAGCTCGACTTCAAGGGTGCAGAGCCTGAGAATGCGCGCACCTACGGTCTCTATGCGGCATACCGTTATGTCGGCCAGGGCGCTGCCATCAACCCGACGTTCGACGGCGCAAGCTGGGGCGAAAAGGGCTGGGAGATCGGCGGTCAGTACGTCTTCGCGAAGAACGTCATGGGCACGCTCCTCTTCTTCAGCGGCAACAGGATCCGCGACATCGAGGATGGTACCCATCACAGGGACAACGGCGTCAGCAAGCTGTTCGGCCGTCTCGAGTACTTCTTCTAATTTGACTCTGGTAAGAACCCCCGCATCTGCGGGGGTTCTTTTTTGCCTCTCCGGGAAAGTCTATGGTATAATGGAGAAAACAGAGACTTGCTGCTGTGCGGCTAGAGGAGAACTTATGGGTGAGGAAAACAAAGGGAAGAAATACCAGGACACCGTGTTTCGGATGTACTTCGACAATGCCGCACGGCTGCGGGAAGTGGCGGGTGCGCTTCATGAATGTACGTATGCGAGCGAAGAAGATGTAAAGATCGTGACATTGGAAGGAACATTCCTCTCACAGGTGAAAAATGATGTGTCTTTCCTGCTGTCGGGGCGTCATCTGATTCTGATCGAGCATCAAAGTACGGAGAACGAAAATATGCCACTGCGCTGCCTCTATTACGTATGCGAGCAGTTCCGCAAGGCTGTGTCTGCCAAGCAGCTTTATATGAAAAAACGGATCGGGCTTCCTGCACCGGAGTTCCATGTATTCTTCACGGCGGATACGGAATTGCCGGAAAGATGGCAGATGAGGCTTTCCGACGCCTATTTGGAGTCTGGGGCGGAAAGCAGTCTGGAACTTACCGTGACCTGCCATAATATCGCGTATAAAAGCGGCAGGAAGCTGCTCAAAAAGAGCCGCTCGCTGCATGACTACAGCTTCTTCATCAGCCGCGTCAAGGAAAACATTGCGGCAGGAATGGAGCGCAGCAAAGCTATACGGGAGGCCATTCGCTATTGTGAAGAACACGGCATCATGGAAGAGTTCCTAAAAGTGCACGAGAGGGAGGTTGTCGATATGGTAAACTTTGAATGGAACCAACAGGAATACGAAGATGCCATCCGTGAACAGGGGCGTGAGCGAGGCCTTGAGCAAGGGAGAGTCATGGTTGTTCTGGGGCTGCTCAAGCAAAAGCAGCCGCTGGAAACCATTGCGGATGCTGCGGAATTGCCGCTTGAGAAAGTCAGAGAGATCGGCCGCCTGCACAGTTTGCTTTGAGGCAGGAGAGGGGAAAAGAGAATCGTTCAGTTGAATTTTTCTGGCCTTAGGGAAGTGATGCTCAATTCAGCCCGCCGTCTTGGCAATTTTTTTCTCCGCATAGCTGCGCTATGCGGAGAATTTGTCTCTTGGATCAATTGGAAAATTTGCTGCCAAGCCGACGCGCTTCATCCTAATTCAGCACATCTTTGGATTTTGTCGCAATCTTGCTCTTTTTGGTAACAAGTATTACCGCAGATGCTTTTTTGCTTTGTTATGATAGCGTTGTCGCGAGGAACTGTGAAGTCGGTTCCCAAATGATTTTGCAAAAGAGAAAGGGCGGTATATATGGAGAACAAGATGTTTTGCTTCCAGTGTCAGGAAACGGCGGGCTGCAAGGGATGCACTCAGGTGGGCGTTTGCGGCAAGAAGCCGGAGGTCGCGGGGCTTCAGGATTTGCTGATTTATGTGACGAAGGGGCTTTCTTCTGTATCGACGGCGCTGCGAGAGGCCGGAAAGCCGGTGGCTGTGTCGATCGATGACCGTGTGACGCTGAATCTTTTCATCACGATTACAAATGCAAATTTTGATGAGGAAGCGATTGCTGCGGCCATCGAGGAAACGCTGCGCATGAAGGCCCAGCTCCTGCAGGAGCTGGACGATCGCGCGAATCTGCCGGCGGCGGCGCTCTGGCACGGCGCGCGCAGCGAGTTTCAGGCGAAGGCGGCATCGGCGGATGTCGGCGTTCTCGCGACGGAAAACGAGGACGTACGCAGTCTCAGGGAACTTGCCACGTATGGGCTCAAGGGCATGGCGGCGTACAACCATCATGCGAATGTGCTCGACTATCGCGATGAGGCGGTCGACGCCTTTATGCAGAAGGCTTTGGCACAGCTTTTGGATGACAGCCTTTCGGGCGACGATCTCACGGCTCTTGTGCTGGAGACGGGCAAGTACGGCGTTGCCGTCATGGCTCTTCTCGATAAGGCGAACACGGAGACGTACGGTCATCCGGAAATCACGAAGGTCGCTCTCGGCGTGCGCAGGAATCCGGGCATCCTGATTTCGGGTCACGACCTCAAGGATTTGAAGGCGCTGCTCGATCAGACGGAAGGCACGGGCGTCGATGTCTATACGCACGGCGAGATGCTGCCGGCGCATTACTATCCGGCGTTCAAGAAGTACGCGCATTTCGCGGGCAACTACGGCAATGCCTGGTGGCAGCAGAAGGAAGAGTTCGAGGCGTTCAACGGCCCGATCCTCATGACGACGAACTGCATTGTGCCGCCGAAGGCGAGCTATCAGGATCGCATCTTCACGACGGCCGCCGTCGGCTTCCCCGGCTGTCCGCACATAGAGGAGAAGGACGGCAGGAAGGATTTCTCCGCTGTCATTGAGCTGGCGAAGAAGTGTGAGCCGCCCAAGGAGCTGGAGCAGGGTGAGATCGTCGGCGGTTTTGCGCATGAGCAGGTCTTCGCGCTCGCCGATAAGGTCGTCGATGCCGTGAAGTCGGGTGCGATCAAGAAGTTCATCGTCATGGGCGGCTGCGATGGCCGTCATAAGACGCGCAGCTACTACCGCGAGTTTGCAGAAGCTTTGCCGAAGGACACGGTCATTCTGACGGCAGGCTGCGCGAAGTACAAGTACATCAAGCTCGATCTCGGCGACATCGGCGGCATCCCGCGTGTTCTCGATGCGGGCCAGTGCAACGATTCCTACTCTCTGGCGCTCATCGCGCTGAAGCTCAAGGAAGTGTTTGGGCTCGCCGATGTGAACGAGCTGCCGATTGTCTACAACATCGCCTGGTACGAGCAGAAGGCGGTCATTGTCCTTCTCGCACTGCTGCATCTCGGTGTAAAGAACATCCACCTCGGGCCGACGCTGCCGGCATTCCTCTCGCCGAATGTCGCAAACGTGCTCGTCGAAACCTTCGGCATCGGCGGCATCACGGATGTCGAGAGCGATATCAAGAGCATGATCGGCTGAGCATCGTGTGTGCCCAGGCAAGATGATAAAATAAGGAACGGGCTTCTCTTGCAGAAAAAGCAGGAGAAGCCCGTTTTGTGTATGTGACTAGGTGATCGATCGTGTTATTCCGTCAGATTTAAGGCCGCTTCCTCGATATAGGGCATCTTCTTGTCAATCTTCAGGATGTGCTGCACGAGCCAGTTGAGGAGGAACTTGATGAGTTTGTCGAGGGCTTCCTCCTGGTGGGCGTCGATATCGTCGAGGTCGATATTGTTCAGCTGTTCGACGAAAGCGGTGTGGGCTTTCACTTGCTCGGCCAGACCGTCGTAGTTGATGCTCTTCATGTAGCGTTCTTCATCAGCGAAGTGTTTGATCGTGTAGTCGCGCAGTTCGCCGATAATCGCGACGATGTCGTCGAATTTATCGATGCGGAATTCGTCATGCACGAGCTCGTAGGTCTGGCGCACCAAGTCGAAAAGCGTTTCGTGCTCCTTGTCGACAAGCGGAATCTGCGTGCGAAATTCGTCGGTGAAGGCGAAGGGATCGGCGGGCGCGGATTTTTTCTTGATGACGGCAGCTTTTGCGGGCTTGCCGGGCTGGGGAACGTTTTTCGGGGGCGTGCTTTCCGACGTTTCTGTTGCAGGTTTCTTTGCCGCTGCAGCTTTTGCCTTTGGCGCAGCTTTGGCGGCGGTCTTTTTTTGCTTTTCTGCCTTTGGCGTGGGGGCCGTTCCGTCCGCGCCGCTTTCTCCTGCTGCGGCAGCTTTCCTGCGTGCGGGGGCGGGTTTCCTCTTGGGGGCGGGCGTTTCCTCCGGCGCTTCAGCGCGGCTTTCTTCGGCATCGGCTGTGTTCGCTGTGGGCGCGACTGCTGTCGCCGCGCTGTCGGAAGCATGCGGCGTCTCGCGCTCTGCTGCTTTGGCTGCCTTGGCCGCCTTGGCCTTGGCTTCCATGGCGGCCGCCTTGGCTTTCTTCTGTGCGCTGGCAATCAGCATGTCGCTTGAGAGGATGTGCTGCAGGAACCATTCGTTGAGAAAGTTCATGAGCGCGGTAAGTTCTTCGTAATCGTTTTGCCAGTTCAGGGAGGTCCTGTGCTGATCGATGACCGTGCGGAAGTGCGCGTGCGCCTCCTTTTGCTCCGCAAGCTCAGGGTCATGGGACATGCCCATGATTTCCTCCTCGTATATATGCTGCTTGGCGATATGCTCTTGCATGGTGTCGAGGAGCTGTGCGCTCATGCGGTGAAAATCGTCCTCGTGGTTTTCATCGAGAGCCTGGCGCGCCTCTTCCATATCGGCGAGAAGGCGGCGATGGCCGTTGTCGATAAAGGGGATGCCTGTTTCAAAATTTTCTAGGAAACGGTACATTTTTGTGCCTCCGTTTTTAGGGAAATGCTGGTGAATGCAATATCTCCCTAAGCGTAATATACATCTTCTTATCTATATCGGGTTTTAGGAAGTTTGTCTTAATCCTGTCTTTTGACCTAGAGAAAGTTCTGCAGCACAGAAACGGCGCGGCTTTGTTCTTGATGATGCAGGGCGCATGGACTGCGCCTGTGGCGGCACAACGGCATTTTTCCCATGGATCTGCCGGCTATGCTATAATATATTTGTCAGGGAACATGGGCAGAGGAGGGAAAGCATTGGAGCAGGATTCACTTTTCCGGCGTGAGGTCGATCTGCCGTTGGCGGCGCGTATGCGGCCGAGGTCATTGGCGGACTATGTGGGGCAGCAGCATCTCGTGGGCAAGGGAAAGATGCTCTCGCGCCTTATTGCAGAGGATAAGATTTTTTCCATGATATTCTGGGGGCCGCCGGGCGTCGGCAAGACGACGCTCGCGCGCATCATCGCGGGGGAGACGAAGGCGCGCTTTATTGATTTTTCGGCGGTGACGAGCGGCATCAAGGAGATCCGCACGGTCATGCAGGAGGCGGAGAAGAACACGGCGTACGGAGAGCGCACGATCCTCTTCGTCGATGAGATTCATCGCTTCAACAAGGCGCAGCAGGATGCGTTTCTGCCCTTTGTGGAAAAGGGAAGCATCATCCTCATCGGCGCGACGACGGAGAACCCGTCCTTTGAGATCAACAGCGCACTTCTCTCGCGCTGCCGCGTCTTCGTGCTCAAGGCCCTGCAGAAGGTGGATATTCTGGGTTTGCTGCGCCGTGCGCTCACAGCTCCCGAGGGTTTCGGCAATCAGAGGGTGGAGATCGCGGACGACCTTTTGGAAGCGCTCGCCGCGTTCGCCAACGGCGACGCGCGCACGGCGCTTTCGACGCTGGAAATCGTCGTGCTGAACGGAGAGATGGAGAACGGCGCGCTCAAGGTCACGCCGGAGACGGTGGAGCAGTGTTTGGCGAAGAAGTCGCTTCTTTACGATAAGAAGGGCGAGGAGCATTACAATCTGATTTCGGCGCTGCACAAGTCGATGCGCAACTCCGATGCCGATGCGGCAGTCTATTGGCTCGCACGCATGTTGGAGGCGGGTGAGGATCCCTTGTACATCGCGCGGCGCATCGTGCGCTTTGCGAGCGAGGATGTGGGGCTTGCCGACCCGCGTGCACTGGAGCTTGCCGTTGCTGCGTACCAGGCGTGCCACTTCATCGGCATGCCTGAGTGCTCGGTGCATCTGACGCAGGCAGCTGTTTACATGGCGCTCGCGCCGAAGTCGAATGCGATGGAAACCGCCTACCTCAAGGCGAGAGCCGACGCGACGGAGCGCCTCGCCGAGCCCGTGCCGCTCGTGATCCGAAATGCCGTGACGCAGCTCATGAAGGACGAGGGCTATGGTAAGGGCTACCAGTACGCGCACAATGCGAAGGAAAAGCTCACGAACATGCAGTGCCTGCCCGACGATCTTCTGGGAAGGGTCTACTACGAACCGACCGAGGAGGGGCTGGAAGCCCGCTTCAAGGCGCGGCTTGCGGACATCAAGCGATGGAAGAAGGAGCATGGCGCGAAGTAGCGGCGGTGCGGAGGACGCGCGGCGCTTCTATATAGGGGGGAAGGCCATGGGTATTTATCTTAATCCCGGTTCGGGGATGTTTGAGCAATCGTTGAATTCGGAAATTTATGTGGACAAGACGGGGTTGATCGAGCAGACGAATCGTCGTTTCAAAAGCCAGCAGAAGTATCTGTGCGTGAGTCGCCCGCGGCGTTTTGGTAAGACGATGGCGGCGGATATGCTCTGTGCCTACTACGATCGCACCGTTGACGGCGCCGCGCTTTTTGCAGGGCTTGCCGTTGAAGCGGCGGAGAGCTTTGCGACGCACCTAAACAACAGCGACGTCATCCGTCTTAATATGCAGGAATTCCTGAGCGAAACGGATAGTATAGAGGAATTTCTTGCTTTTTTGCAGGAAGCCGTGCTCTGGGAATTATTGAAAGAATATCCGGATTTTACATACTTTCGCAAGAATAATTTACGCAATGTAATGGAGACAATCCATCAGCACACCCGACGCTTCTTCGTCATCGTCATCGACGAATGGGACTGTATTTTTCGTGAATACCCGCAAAATATGGCGGCGCAGCGGCAGTATCTTGACTTCCTGCGCGATTGGCTCAAGGATAAAGCGTACATCGGCCTCGCATATATGACGGGAATCCTGCCGATCAAGAAGTACGGCACACATTCCGCGCTCAACATGTTCATGGAGTTTTCCATGGAGAATCCGCGCCAGTTCGCGCCTTTCGTCGGTTTTACGGAGGACGAGGTGAAGGCATTGTGCACGCGCTACGCCATGGATTTTGCGGAATGCCGTGCCTGGTACGACGGCTACCATTTCGCCGAATCCGGCTCTGTGTACAATCCCAAGAGCGTCGTTGAGGCGATGCTCTCGCGCGGCTATGGTAACTATTGGAACAGGACGGAAACGTATGAGGCGCTGAAGGTCTATATCGACTTGAACCAAGGCGGTCTGCGCGATGCTGTCATCCGCATGATGGGTGGCGGCAGGCAGAGGATTGCCGTAGGGAACTTCGCCAATGATATGACGACCTTTACATCGGCCGATGACGTGATGACACTTCTCGTGCATCTGGGATATCTTGGCTATGACAAGACAACGGAAGAGGTCTTTGTGCCGAACAACGAGATTCTCAGCGAGTATGTCAACGCGACGAAACAGGGGGAAGCATGGGAGGCCGTGCGCCGTGCGCTGCAGGAGTCTGACGCGCTCTTGGAGGCGATTGCCGCGAAGGATGCGCCTGCTGTAGCGGAGGCTGTGGAGCGGGCGCATCTCGAAACGAGCTATTTACAGTACAACGATGAAAATGCTCTCGCCTATACGCTTTTCCTTGCTCTTTACAGTGCGCGGCGCTTCTATCAGCTTGTGCGCGAGTTGCCGCTCGGCAAAGGATTCGCCGACCTCGTACTGCTGCCTCGTCCGGCGTATCCCGGGCGTGCGGCGGTTGTCATCGAGCTCAAGTGGGACAAGGGCGCAAGGGCGGCAATCTCTCAAATCAAGGAAAAAAGGTACGGCGAAGCATTGGCGTCTTATGTGGGGAGAATTCTGCTCGTCGGCATAAGTTACGACAAGAAGACGCGCAGGCACAGTGCAGAGATTGAAGAACTGGTAAAATAAAGAAGCGACAAAAGGCTGCCCTGCACAAACGCAGGGCAGCCTTTTGTCGCTTTTTTATTTTCGCTAAGACAGCAGCAGACTGTCATTCGCCAATTCGTTGCCGGCGGCTTTTTCGAAGAGTGCGAGCAGGTCGCGTACGGAGAGGCGCGATTTTTCCTCGCTTTTGACATCGACGAGGATCTGTCCTTCGTGCATCATGATGAGGCGGTTGCCGAGGCGCAGGGCGTCCTTCATGTTGTGTGTGATCATGAGCGTCGTCAGGCGGCGCTTGTCCACGATGTCTTTGGTGATGTCGAGCACTTTTTCCGCGGTCTTGGGATCGAGCGCCGCCGTGTGCTCGTCGAGGAGCAGGAGTTTCGGCGAGGCCATCGTCGCCATCAGGAGTGTCAAGGCTTGGCGCTGGCCGCCTGAAAGCAGGCCGACCTTGGATTCCAGCCTGTCCTCGAGCCCGAGGTTGAGCCCCGCCAGAAGCTCCTTGAAGTGTTGCCTCTGCGCTTTGGAGAAGCTCCAGCGCAGCGTCGGCGTGCGGCCGCGCCGTGCGGCGATGGCAAGATTTTCTTCGATCATCATGCCTGCCGCCGTGCCCATCATGGGATCCTGGAAAACGCGCCCGATATATTTGGCGCGCTTATGCTCCGGCCACTTCGTGATATCGTCGCCGGCAATGACGATGCGCCCTGTGTCGACGCGGAAGGTTCCTGCAATGGAGTTCATCAGCGTCGATTTTCCGGCGCCGTTGCCGCCGATGACGGTTACGAAGTCGCCGGGCGCGAGATGGAGCGAGACGCCCTTCAACGCGAGTTTTTCCGTAATCGTGCCGGGATTGAACGTTTTGGAAATGTTTTCAATGCGAAGCATCAATGCACACCCCTTTTCATGCCGCGGATTTTTGACTGGATCAGCGGCAGGGAGAGCGCAAGCGCGACGAGCGCCGCTGTGAAGAGCTTGAGATCGTTCGGCGGCATGCCGAGCTCCAGGACAATGGCGATGACAGCGCGGTAGACGATGGAGCCGCCGATTACGGACAGCAGGCAGTTCTTGAAGCTTCGCGTGCCGAAGAGCACTTCACCGATGATGACGGAAGCGAGGCCGATGACGATGGTGCCGACGCCCATGCCGACATCGGCAAAGCCGTTGGCCTGAGCGACGAGCGCACCGGAGATGGCGACCAGGCCGTTTGAGAGAAGCAGCCCGAGGATGATCGTCATATCCGTATTGACGCCATTGGCGCGGATCATGTTCTGGTTGTAGCCCGTCGCACGGATTGCCGCGCCGAGCTCTGTGCCGAAGAAATAGTAGCAGACGACGCTGATGAGGGAGACGACGAGAAAGCCCATGGCAAGCACGGCGATTTCGCGCTCCAGACCGAAGGACTGCGCCTGCGTAAAGATGGTTTCGGTATTCAAAAGAGGCAGGTTCGCCTTGCCCATGATGCGGAGGTTTACGGAATAAAGCGCAATCATGGTGAGGATGCCTGCGAGAAGTGCGGGAATCTTGAGCTTCGTTGTCAGAAGCCCCGTGACGACACCGGAAAGCATGCCCGCGAGAAAGGCGGCGGCGATGGCGATGAGCGGTGAAAAACCGCCTGCGAGAAGGCTGGCCGCCGTCGCAGCGCCGAGCGGGAAGCTCCCTTCGACGGTGAGATCGGGGACGTCGAGGACGCGGAACGTCAGATAGACGCCGATGGCGAGGAGCGCCCATAAGAGCCCCAGTGAAACGGTTGGGATGATGAGATCCATGGAAATATATTTCTCCTTTGTGAAAACGACATAAGGGCGTGCGCCCGGAGGGAAAAGCGTGATTGGTGTACGTTGGCCGCTCAAATGAGAAAACCCCGGCGCGTAAGGCCGGCCGGGGTTTTTATCGAGAGGAGGCGCAGAGCGATTGGCAAGGCTTCTGCATGTCCGGAAAGTTTACTCGACGATTTCCGCATCCTTGAGGACGTCGTCCGGAATCTTTATGCCGAGTTTTTCCGCATTCGTCTTGTTGATGCAGACTTTGAGATCCTTCGGCATCTCTATGGCCATATCGGCGGGCTTGGCTTTCCCTTCGAGGATGTCGGCCGCCATGTTGCCGGCCTGTTTGCCGAGCTTGTAGAAGTCAACGCCGTATGTGGCGAGCGCACCGGCTTTGACCCAGTTGTCCTCGCTGCAGAACACAGGTTTCTTCGCCGGATCCGTGATGGCGAGGAGCGTCGGGACGGCCGAAGCCATGACGTTGTCCGTCGGCTCGAAGAAAGCGTCGACATCGCCGACGAGGCTGTTGGCCGCCTGCTGGATGTCGTTGACCGTCGAAATCGTTGCAGTGCGGACCTTGAGCCCGCGGCTCTCGGCATACTCGGTGATGGCCTTGACCTGCACCTCGGAATTGACCTCGCTCGAGCAGTAGATGACACCGATGGTCTTTGTCTCGGGAGCAATCTTCAGGAGCAGATCGATCTGATCCTTGATGGGGCTCATGTCGCTCGTGCCCGTGACGTTGCCGCCGGGTTTTTCATTCGAGGCGACGAGCTTCGCGCCAACATAGTCGGTGATGGCCGTGCCGACAATGGGAATGTCGTGCGTCGCATTCGCCATGCTCTGTGCAGAGGGCGTCGCGATGGCACAGATGAGGTTCATCTTTGCTGAGACGAAGCGCTGGGCGATGTTCTGGAGGTTCGACTGGTCTGCCTGCGCGTTCTGTCGGTCGATGGTGATGTTCTTGCCCTCCTCGAAGCCGCGTTCCTTGAGACCGTCGACAAAGCCCTTGCTCGCTGCATCAAGCGCGTTGTGCTCGACGAGCTGCACAATGCCGATTTTGATGTCCTTCGTGTCGGCGCTCTGTCCGCCGCATCCTGCAAAGCCAAAGCTGGCGGCGAGGAGCGAGGCGCCGATGGCAAGCGCCTTGAGCTTCCGTGGAATATGCATGATGATTCCGCCTTTCTTCCCTAAATTATTGGATGTAATACGAATATTATACATGTTTGGCGCAGGAAAAGCCAATAGCAGGAAGAAAACGGCTCGTTTGTCCTAATTTTCTTTGTGCTCTTGGCAAATCAGGCATCTTATCGTATAATATCACTACGATAACACTTTAACGAAGAAAAGGAGTGGCTGTTTTGAAGAAAATCTTATTCCTCTGTCTGTCGCTGGCCTTGGCGGCAGGACTTGCTGCGGGCTGCGGCGGTACGGCGGACAAGACCTCGTCTGAGACGCCGAAGAAAATCGTCATTGGTCTCGACGACAATTTCCCGCCCATGGGTTTCCTGGATGAAAACAATGAGATTACGGGCTTTGATGTGGATCTTGCGAAGGAAGCGGCGAAACGTCTCGGCACGGAGGTGGAATTCAAGCCCATCGACTGGTCGAGCAAGGAGGCGGAAATCCAGAGCGGCCGCATTGACGCGCTTTGGAACGGTCTGGAGATTACAGAAGAGCGCAAGAAAAACCTGCTCTTTTCGGAGCCTTATATGAACGACCAGCAGGTGATCTTCAAGCGCGCCGACGATGCCTCGATCGCGAAGGAAGACGATCTCAAGGGCAAGACGGTTGCGACCCAGAGCGCCTCGGGCACGGCAGAGGATTATGTGGACGGGCATAAGGATACGACGGGCTACAAAGACGTGAAGAAGTATGCAGACTATCTGTCCGCCTTCATGGATTTGGAGAACGGCCGCGTCGATGCGATTGTCTGTGACGAGATCATCGGGCGTTTCTATATGTCGAAGCATCCCGACAAGATTGCCGCGCTCGAAGGCCACGTCGGCCCTGTGACGCAGTTCGGCGTTGCCTACCGCAAGGATGATACGGCGCTGAAGGAGAAGATGCAGAAGGTTCTTGATGAAATGCGTGCCGACGGCACGATGGCGAAGGTTTCCGAGAAGTGGTTCGGCAAGGACATCACGAAGCTGTAAGATATTTTAAGAGGCTGTGCGCAGGCTTTGGCTGGCGCACAGCCTTTGCTGCATCTCAAGCTGTTTTATTGAGCAGGCGCGATGCTCATGGCAGAATGATAAAGAAGCATTGGCAGAATATGTGGGCAACATGATGGTCAGGCTGCTCGAGTACATTGTGGTCAAGGAGGACGGGCAGATCGTTGTTATTCTCAAGGGCGGGATTCGCTGTTGGAGGGTAATGTTCAAGAACACATAAATATCATCACTTGTCCGTCGCAATGCGTATGTGCAGGCATCTTTTGCGTTCGTACCATACTTTCAGCGTTCATAACCATTTTTATTGGCTTTTCGCAAAAATATTATAAAATAATAGGGATTTGATTACGATAAATGTATGAAAGAAATCCATTTGCAAGGAGCTTGGTATCATGAAACATCCATTTTTAAACAGAACAAATGTTTTGCGGGGGGGGGTACTTGTTCCGCGCATCCTCGCAGCACTGGCGGCAGGCGTCGTCACGCTCGGCGCACTCCCCTGCGCCCATGCCGATCCCATCGTCCGCTCCTCCGTCACGGAGGATATCGATGCGCCTGACGGCGTTGCGGGCAGCATCGACGGCAGCGCCGCGACCATCACGATCGGCACGGAGGGCGGCGGCACATCGCCCAGGATCAAACACGGCAGCGGGTTTACGTCTGTCTACGGCTCGCGGTACAGGGGTGCTGCGCCGTCATTTACGCTGCAGGGCGGCAGGGCGGTCATCCGCAGCGGCCGGATGCGGCAGCTCTACGGCGGTAATGCCAGAGTCCAGACCACCGGAGGGGCGGATGCCTCCGTGCAGGTCACGGGGAGCAGCGTCACGAGCACGGGCGGTCGGATCACAGATGTGTTCGGAGGATACGCTTCTGCACAGTCGGATTCGGGTAATGCATACGCTGCAGCACGCGGGAATGTTGTGCATCTGCAAGGGGGAGTTTATCAGACTGTACACGGCGGCCTAGCCGAGACTCGCACGAACGCGGGCAGCAGCACCGCCATCGCCGAGGGCAATACGGTCTATATCAGCGGAGGCACTTATCAGTACGGGGGTTACATTACGGCAGGCTGGGCAAAAAGACCTGACCCAGGCACCAGCATCGCTCGCAACAACACGATCGAGATCACGGGTGCGCCCGGGCCGCTGCCGAGCCTGATCGGAGGGCGTGGCGGTGTAGGCAGCGGCAGAAATATTTTAGAGAACAATGCGCTGATCGTACGCTATACAAAGGGCATCACGGCAGCCTCTGCGGAAGGTTTTCAGAGATTCGTCTTCTATGCGCCTGCAGATCTTGCCGCCGGGGAACCGATGCTCTCGCTCCCTTTCGCGGCGCCAGATGTCCAACTTGAAGGCGCTGCCGTCGAGGCGTATCTGCCGGGCAGCAGCACGGCGCATGAGCTGACCCTCCTCCAGACCGCCAGTCCCGCCGGCATCACGACGGACGCGGCGACCAAGATGACGGTCTATGAGGGCATTTCGGGCACGCTGGCGAATGCGATGTATGTGGACAGCACGGGCAAGAAGCTCCTCGTTCGACGTGACGGCGCATTCCAATTCACCGGTGGGGACAACGCAAAGTCCCTCGCTGAGACGATGGCAGGGGCGGCGGCATTCCTCGGTACGGGTGCGCATCTCTTTACAGGGCCGGGCATCTCAAGCGCATCCATTGAGGCGGCGGCAGCGAGCGGCTTCGCCCCCTTTGCCGCGCTTGACGGTGCATCTCTGCGCCATGAGACGGGTTCGCACGTCGAGATGACGGGCATGAATCTCGTCGTCGGATTCTCGCGTGAGCTAAAGCGCGGGAACGACCGCCTTCTCTTCGGTCCCCTCGTTGAGTACGGGCGCGGCAGCTATGACAGCTACGTCAACGCGGTGCACGGCGATGGCACGGTGTGGTATCTCGGTGTGGGCGGATTCGTGCGCAGGGAACACGCGAACGGCATGTTCTATGAGGGCAGCCTCCGCTTCGGGCGGTCGGACATGGACTACGCCGCTGACATCCGCATGGGTTCCGGTACGGTGCACACGTCCTACGATACGGATGCGAACTACATCGGCGCACATCTGGGGATCGGACAGCAGGTCACCGCAAAGAACGGAACAGAGCGAGAGATGTATCTCCGCTATTTCTACACGCGGCAGGACGGGGCGAGCGCGACGCTCTCCACGGGCGACCGCTACGACTTCTCCGCCGTGGACAGCCACCGCCTGCGGACGGGAATGCGGTGGACGATGCCGCAGACGGGCGGCGCTCTGATCCTCGGTACGTCGGTGCAGTATGAGTTCGGCGGCGACACGAGTGCGACCTACCATCGCCCGGGCGGGCTGTCCTACACATCGCCATCCCCGTCTCTCAAGGGATTCTCCGGCAGCCTCGAGGTCGGCTGGAAAGCCGCGATGAGCGAGAACGCCACTGCCAATGTCGCCGTCGAGGGATGGATGGGCAAGCAGCGCGGCGTATCCCTCAACGCAAGATTCGAGTGGGGGTTCTGATACGGTTTTTCCGCGCGTTTTAATTCTTTGTCCAATATTTTTGGGGAAACGGATAATTCCCTATGGAATCGCTGATAAAATAGACCTTTCGCTTTGCTTCCCTGTCAAGGAGAAAAATCCAACGGATCAGCAGGGGCCATGCGGAGGACTCCAAGGTGCGGGCGAAAAAGATGCGCTAAGAGACGCAAGCTGAATGTATCAATGATTCCCTATATGCGGTTTCTGTGTTTTCAGCAGAATATCGAGAAATTTGATTGGGCTGCATGTATAATTCTTCCTGATGTAGAATGAAAAAGAAACAGAGATTCCATTCGTCAACTCGACGTCTGGAAGTTTTGCGCCAGCCGTTGGAGGATGGCGCTGTGACGGTCGCACGTGTCAATGCGATGCTGGCATTTCCCTCTCGTATCATTTTGGTAGCGGCAATGAACGAGGTAACGTCGATGAGGATTTCTCGTTCATAACAATTCATTTTTTTTGAGGTGTCAAATTGGCACCTCAAGTTTTGTTGCCGAAAAGACTTCAGTCATTCCGCATGGCGTATTCCTCAACAATCTGGTCAATCCGAGGGCCTTGGGGACGGATCATAGAGCAGTTTTCCTATGAGGTAAGATTTGCCGTTTATTTGATGTTATGGTATGGTATAAAATGAGTAAGTGCAAGGCGGTGGCAGGATAGGGAAGTCCGCACCAAAACCCATTGGTGAAACACATCAACATAGTGGTGCTTAATTGCAGACAATCCTTCAAGACGTGTTTGATCATTTTGGAGGGGAATACTGAAAAACAGGAAGCCAATGGTGTTCTTATGCCCTACGGAAGTTGCCGACGGATGCACAAGAAGGGAAACATGGATCTTCGGGACACGGAGCAGGTTCCCGTGAAACAGGATATCGAGGAATACATTCGGCGGGAGGTTCTTCCCTATGTGCCGGATGTGTGGGAGGATGTCTCCAGGCGCAAGAGGGGCTATGAGATTCCCCTTACTCGGTATTTCTACCGCTACGAGGAACCGGGCGATGCCGAAGAAAGTACACTGCGGGGCATTGAAGCATTCGGAAAAAAGATACAGGAAGATATTGCCGCTCTGTTCGAAGATCGGAGGGATTGATATGTCGGAGATGATTTTTACTTTTGACGAAATAAAGCAGCGGTTACAGCCGGTTTTTGCAGGGCATCATATTCGCCGGGCGATTCTCTTCGGATCTTATGGCAAGGGGACAGCAACGAAAACGAGCGATGTGGATTTGCTCGTGGACAGCAATCTGCGCGGCCTGAAATTCATGGGGTTTGTGGAGGAACTGCGGGAGGCTCTGGACGATAAGGACATGGATGTGTTCGACATCACCCATATCGAGCCACGGTCGAGAATTGCCGAGGAAATCAAGCAGACGGGAATTGAGATTTATGCGCGATAAAATCATTGTTGACAAAATGCTCCGCTATGCCAACAAGGTGTGTGAATACTGCAAAGGTGTTTCCTATGAGGATTTTTGCACCAATGATATGCTCATTGAGGCTTGCGTGTTCAATCTCGGTCAAATCGGGGAACTTACCACGAAGCTAGGAGAGGCTTTCAAGAAGGAAAATACACAGGTGGCGTGGGCGCAAATCTATGGCTTGCGGAATCGTATCGTACATGATTACGAGGGCGTGAATTTGCGGCTGATTTGGGAGATTATTTCTGATGATATGCCGGAGCTGAGAAGTGCGCTGAACGGTATAAAAAAGAGGTTTGGCGAGAATGAGTAGGTATGCGGCACATATTGCACTTGTCAACAAAAACTAGACACAGAAATTCCAAAGTTCCTGTTGTAATTTTTATTTTACAACAGGAGGGAACTTTTTACTGTCCGTTCTCTAGGGAAGCACTGATAAATTCAGCACCGCCATCTTAGCACATCTTTTTTGCCCGCTTTTCGTTAGCAAATCCTCCACATAGCTTTGGCTATGCGTCCGGTTTGCTGCCTCAATCGGACGAAAAAATCTGCGCCAATCTGACGGACTTCATTTTATCAGTGATTCCCTAGAAAAACTATAATTTCATATTGACTTTTTTTGATTTGAAGCATATACTTAAATCAAGAAATTTGGATTTGAGGTGAGAGCATGGCAACTATTTATGAGGAAAGAGCAAAAATCTTTAAAGCTTTAAGTGATGAGCGTAGATTACGCATTTTAGAACTTTTGCGGAATGGAGAAAAGTGTACTTGCACTTTAACCGATGAAGTGAATATGCCTCAATCTTCGCTTTCCTATCACATGAAAATCCTATGTGAAGCAGGTATTGTGACAGGTCGTGAGGACGGTAAATGGACACATTACCAAATCAGCAAGCAAGGCAGTGAAAAGGTACTGGCTTTATTGAAAGATACGATTGCTATTGACGAAACAAATATGAGTTGTAATAAGTGTTCAAACACCTAAAAGCCGTTCCAATATGGCAACGGCTTTTTTTAGGAATATCAAATCGAAAATTCTTGATTTATAAGAAAGAGAGGTTAGGATATGCAGGCACTAAAAAGTGTTTGGGATTTCTTTCAGAATGAAATCCTCGGTATGAAATGGCTAAACCAACTGATAGGAAATCTGTTAGAAGCGTGTGGTCTATCTACTGAAACTCGGTTAGGGGGAAGCGTTCAGTTTTTCATTTACGACACCATAAAAATTATGCTATTGCTGGGCGTTTTAATTTTGATAATTTCGTATATTCAAAGTTATTTCCCGCCGGAGAGAACCAAAAAGATATTAGGGAGATTTCGAGGAATAAGGGCAAATATGATAGCTGCCCTTTTGGGAACAGTTACGCCGTTTTGTTCTTGTTCATCCATTCCAATATTTATCGGTTTTACCAGTGCCGGGCTGCCGCTGGGTGTTACGTTTTCTTTTTTAATTTCTTCTCCTATGGTAGACCTCGGCTCTCTTGTACTCCTTATGAGCATATTCGGCTGGAAAGTGGCAATCGTGTATGTTCTGCTCGGACTTATAATTGCTGTTGCAGGAGGGCGTTTAATCGAAAAACTACACCTTGAAAATGAAGTAGAGGAATACATTAAAAATGGAAAATCCGTTGATATTCCGCAGGAAGAATTGCACTTTAAGGATAGACTTCATTTTGCATGGGAACAGGATGTATCTACTGCGAAAAAGGTTGCACCTTATGTCTTGATCGGTGTAGGTATCGGGGCTATTATTCATAACTGGATACCGGAAGAAATCATTGTTAAGATACTCGGAGCTAATAACCCATTTGGTGTAATTATCGCAACTATTGCCGGAGTACCCATGTATGCAGATATTTTTGGAACAATTCCGATTGCAGAAGCACTACTGGCAAAGGGAGCATTGTTGGGCGTTGTTTTATCTTTTATGATGGGCGTTACCACTTTGTCCCTGCCTTCAATGATTATGCTTCGTAAAGCTGTAAAACCTAAACTTTTATGGATTTTTATCGCAATCTGTACGGTCGGAATTATACTGGTTGGCTATTTCTTTAACGCCGTTCAGCCAATACTAATCTGAAATGAGGTAGAAAAATACACTGCGAAAATGTAAAAGAATGTATTTGTCCTAAAATATCGTGCCAAAATCATGGGAGGTATTGTGCTTGCGTCATAAAGCACCGTACAACAGATAGTTTGCCTTATTGCTTGTTCCCGGATAATGGTGAGGATAAAAGCAATCGAAATCATTATGAGGTTTTGAAAAAACGCTTTGAAAGCGAAAAATAAATGGAGGTATTCATTATGTCATTATTTAACAGAAAAAACAAAGAAGAAAAAACGCCTGCGTGTGCTTGTAATGCCGGCTGCCCGACAAGCGAGGCAACAGAAATCAAGCTGGAAAAAGAGTGTTGCGGAAAAAAAGTGGACGGAATTTGCTGTATTGAGGTGTTGCCCCATGAGTGACCGACTTCTCCCCTATGAAACCATTGTAAAGGCACATGAGGGCGACCCCCATAGCAATAGAATGGTTCTGTTCATCAGTTACCATATGATACGATCCTTTCTCGTTTTTTTCAGCCAATCCAAGAGGAATTGACGGAATGTACGCGCCGCTTCGGTGAGGATGACGGTCTTGTCCTGTATGAGGCATACCTCCTGCCCCATATCTTTTCCGTCGCCAAGTTCTCGCATGACAATGTCTGGCTGTCTGTTCATGACGGCTGCGTAGTCGTAGCCGAGATTGATCGCAGGATTATGACGCAGCAGATCAACAATGAGGGATTCATCGGCAGTTTCGGCTAGAATCTCGATTTTGAGACCTGGCAGGAGGATGTGTTTGTCGATATTGTGACGGAAACAGTGATAGGCGCGTCCTTTACTGATGATCATTTGCCCGTCGAGATCTGTGTAGGTGATACGGCTCTTTTCTGCCAAGGGATGATGCGCAGAGAGACGAGCACAGTAGCGGGAGAAAAAGAGTACGTCCCCTTGAAAGCGTGTCTGATCAAAGGGGGCGGTGACAATGGAAAAATGAGATCGCTTTGTTAGAAGTCCCTCCATTGCATCGTCGTCTGTTGTATCGACAATGCTCAGAATAATGCTCGGATGAGCAGTATGAAAATCCTGTAGAAATTGCGCCCCCAGATAAGAAAAGACGTGATCCAGTGCAAAAATGGTAACGACACTTTTTGAATGGGTGGCGAGGGATTTCATGCTTTCGATGGATTGATATTCATCCAGCATACGTTGAACGTGGGGCAGTAGTGCTGCTGCATAATCGGTCGGAATGATTCCGCGTGGGGTACGGGTGAAAAGCGGCTGCCCAAGCTCCTCCTCCAATGATCTCATCGCTCTGCTGAGACCTTGTCTTGCAACATAAAGATGATCTGCTGCCGTCTGGATATTGCCGCAGCGATAGACTTCAATGAAATACTCCATCTGCTTTCGATTCATCTTCATACCTCCCGCCTGTTTCATCGGTATCTATTCTACTGCAACAATATTGTTGCGGCAAGCCCCGTTGTTTTTCTTGTCGTCATGAGGGAAGTACACTATACTGTGAAGCAGATCAACCAAATGATGAACAGGAGAAACACTTATGAAACTCACACAGATTCGCAATGCAACAAACCGTTTGGACTATGCAGGGAAAGTCTTTCTGATTGACCCGTGGCTTGCACCGAAACATCAGCTGTCGTTCGTCGATATTCCGGACATGCCGTTCCATGTCCCTGATCCGATGAAGGAGCATCTTCCAATGCCGTTCTATGATTTGCCAATGAATACAGAGCAGATTTTGAGCGGTGTTGACTACTACATCGTTACGCATCTGCATCCCGATCATATTGATATGGCACCGGACGGGACGGTCGGTGCGCCGCTTGATAAGGCATTTCCGGTCATCTGTCAGTCGGAGGAGGATGCCTCTGTTCTGCGGAGTTCCGGGTTTTCAGAGGTAATCGTCCTGCCGACAAGCGGTATGGAGTTCGGTGCGGCGAGACTGACCCGCGTCCCTGCCCTGCACGGCACCGTTGTTCCGTGCGGTGACGCGATGGGGATTGTGTTTGAGGCACCGGAGGAGAACACCTTCTATTTGGCAGGGGATACGGTCTGGTATTCCGGCGTAGCTGAGACACTGCGGAACTATCAGCCTGAGGTGATTGCCCTGAACTGTTGTGCCGCAGAGACCGTGGAAAACGGACGCCTCATCATGAACGATGAGGATGTTCACTGCGTTGCAATGACTGCGCCTAACGCCCGTCTTTATCTGACGCACTTGGACAACGTCGCACATGCTGCGCTTACGAGGCATACACTGCGAGGATGTTTGGCACGTCGCGGCGTGGTGAATTATGATATGCCATCCGATGGTGCGTCGGTTGAATATAAAGTCGCAACAGTCGGAGCTTAAGAAACCACTGATAAATTCAGCCACCCATCTTCACGCATCTGCACTATCCTCTCGTCGTCGACAAATCCTCAACGTAGCACCGCTACGCCTGCGGTTTGTCTCCTTGATAGATATAGCGCATCTGCGCAAATCTGGGCGACTTCATTTTATCAGCGTTTCCTTAATTCCTGTCATACGGTAAATTCTACACACAAAAGAGATTCCATTCGCTCTACCTAGCGTTTGGAATCTCTTTTTCTTTTGTAAAGAATCATTAGCCATCTTCCCCTATCCTGTGCTATAGTTTTCTTATATTTGAAACGTGGGAGGAAAGACCGTTGTTTGTAAAATCCTATCAAGATATAAATAAAGAAACGATTGACCGATGGGTTGAAGAAGGGTGGATGTGGGGAAAATCTACGTCTCATGAGGAGTATCTCGAAGCAAAGAAGGGAAATTGGAATGTTTTGCTGACACCTACGGTTTTTGTTCCGCATGAATGGTTTGGGACCCTGCAAGGAAAAAAGATTCTGGGATTGGCGTCAGGCGGCGGTCAGCAAATGCCGATTTTTCATGCGTTGGGCGCGGAGTGTACCGTGCTTGATTATTCCTCGAAGCAGATAGAATCTGAATTGCTGGTAGCTGAGCGGGAAGGCTATCATATCGATGCGGTTGAGGGGGACATGACGAAAAAATTCCCTTTGCCAGAGGAAAGTTTTGATATTGTATTTCATCCTGTTTCAAACTGCTATGTGGAAGATGTGGAATTTGTCTTTCGTGAGGCGTACAGAGTTTTGAAACAAGGCGGTATGTTGCTTGCTGGATTGAACAATGAAATCAATTATATGGTTGATAATGAAGAAAAAGAGATTGTTTGGAATATGCCGTTTAATCCATTGAAAGATGAAAAAGCTAGAGAGTACATGCTTGCGGAACGCTCAGGGATGCAGTTTTCTCATACGATGACTGAGCAAATCGGAGGTCAGCTGAAAGCAGGATTTACATTGCTTGATTTATATGAAGATACCAATGGCTTCGGCAGACTGCATGACATGAACATCAAAACCTATATTGCAACAAAATCTGTTAAATGAATAATTTATATGAAAGCAGATGATGAACAAGAATCGTCATGTTGTGCAAGGCGAGACAGGAGAACGTGAAGAGGCCATCGAGAGATCGGCTCCTTGCAGGTGATAAGTTCACAATTTTATGTAAATTTCTATCAGCAAGCAGGATTAAATCTCATAAATGAAGAAAAGTAACAAGCAAAAGAATCACTATTCCAACAAAAGAGGTGCAGCTTTGTGGTTGTTAAATCGTATGGTGCGGTGACTTTCGGGGGCGACGGCATCCGTGTGTATGCGCCGAAAAACTTGCGCGAGCTGTACGATTTTCTCTTGGGCAAGGCGGAACTGCTTCCGTTGGAGGTGAAGCCCCGCGCATCAAGCGATATGGAAGCACCTTCGGCTGATTTCGCCGATGTACAGGGGTTGGAAGAAGGTTTGGAAAAGGGGATGGAAAAAGGCGTGACGGAAGTTGTGCTCAACATGCTGAAGAAGAAATGGCCGCGGCAGGATATTTCTGAAGTGTCCCAGTGGCTGCTGGCAAAGATTGAAAACCTGGGGAAGATGCATCAGCTTCTGTGAGGCTGTGATCGCTTGTGCTGCGCGCTTTTTGCTTGGCCTGTGGGAACAGCAAGCGGGGGCGCCTTTTTCTTGGGAGGCGGCTTATGGAGTTGGAGTTTATCAAGCTGAGTCCGTTGGGTAATACGACGGTATTTTTGCGGGGGGATGTCGGGACGAGGGAACACGCTGCGCTTTTGTGCGAGGCGATGGACTACAATCATCTGGCGGCGGAGCAGGCGGGTTTCCTCGTCGCGCCGCACTCCGAGGAGGCGCTTCTTCGCATCGAGATGGCGGGCGGCGAGTTCTGCGGCAATGCGACGCTTTCGGCGGCGGCTCTGGCAGCGGCCGAAGGCGCCGAGCCGCCTTTTTTTATCGAGTGCTCGGGTGCAGCGGAACCGCTTGGGGCAGAGGCGCGTCCGCTCGGCGCCGGACGCTGGCTGGCGCGGGCCGAGATGCCGCCAGCGCATGAGCTGCGGCGACTTTCTCTTGACGGACTTTCGTTTGGGGGCGCGGCAATCTGCGTATCGCTTCGGGGCATCACGCATCTCGTCGTAGAAGCCGCAGATCTTTCGGCGGCGGATTACGACGAGCTGCTCGCTCGCCTGATGCGCGAAACGGACGCTGATGCTTACGGCGTCGTGCCGTTTGAGCGCATGGGACGCGAGCACTTTCGCATCCGTCCCTACGTCGCCGTGCCGAGTGCTGAGAGTCGCGTCTTTGAGCGTGCCTGTGGTTCAGGCAGTTTGGCGCTTGCGCTCGCTTTGGGAGACGCGGCGGAGGGCACGCGAATCGCCGTCGAGCAGCCGGGTGGCACGCTCTTCGTTGAGCGCGGCACACGGCTTTTGCTCGAAGGCGAGGTGCTCATTTCCTGCCGCGGCACGGTGGAACTTGCAGGTGTTGCGCGATAAGGAGTCGGGAGTATGGGAAGAATGAACATACAGGAAATGGCGGACTGCATTGCTGCCGCATTTTTGCAGCATGAGCAGTATCGCGCGGAGCATCGCAAGGAATATGGGGAGGTGCTCGCGCATGTATTTGGACGCTCTGCATGAGGCATGGGATGCGCTGGTGAATGACAACGGTTGGATAGAGGTGGCGGATCCGGCGGAGGGGGAACAGCATGATGCGTTTCCGACGGGTCATGCATCTGCCACACAGAAATGAGGGGCGCCAATTTTTTGTGGCAATGGAAATAAAAAGTTGATATAATCAACTAAGAGCTTCGCTGCAAGCTTTCACTATATATGCCTGCCCATCCCTGCAGGAAAGAAGCAGGCGCGAAATTGCTGTCGCTGCATCTGGAAGGCGGGGAGGGGGGAGAGGAGGATTTCCATGGGGAATTTGCAGATTGCGCGCTATTTTGCCATTCTTGACAGGCGTTCGCGCAGCTATGTGTTGGAGGCCTGCCGACCGCTGAAGATTACCTATGCGGAATACATTTTGCTGCTGCGGATTTTCGACTGTGAGGGCGCGAGCCAGGAGGAGCTGGCGCGTGCCCTCCATGCGGACAAGTCGGCTGTGGCGCGCGTAGTTAAGCTGCTCGAGGCGAAGGGCTTCATCTGCCGCGAGAAGGATGCCGTCGACCGCCGCGTGAAGCGCATCTACTTGACGGAGTACGGCCGCATGCAGCATGGCTTCCTGCTCTCTGTCATGGATTGTTGGGTCGATTGGCTGGCCGAGGCGCTGCCGCCGGAGGAGCTCGATGTCGTGGCGCGGGGGTTTCGGCTCTTGGCGGAACGCTCGACGAATGCGGACTTTCGTGAGCTCGTCAGGAAAACGGAGCATTGAGGCTTTATCGTGTGGGGAGGTATGGGCTATGAAATATGAAGCACGAGGAATCTTGCTGCTCCTTCTTGCTGCCGCACTCTTTGCTGCGGCAGGCTGCGGCGATGCACCACCTGAGAAGGCGAAAGCGCCTTTGGTGCGCTTCGAGCGCACAGCGGCGAATGAGGCGGCGGGCGCGGTGAATTATGCGGGCAGTGTGCGCGGCCGCTATGAAAAGAATCTGGCGTTCCAGGTCGGCGGCCGCATCATCGAGCGCGCGGTCAATGTGGGCGACCGCGTGCAGGGCGGCACGACCCTCCTGCGCCTTGACGCCAAGGACATCGTCGAGCGCGCGAGCCAAGGCGATGCGCAGGTCAGCGCGGCGCAGGCACAGCTCGATCTCGCCGCCTCGAACCTCGCGCGCTACCGTGAGCTCTATGCGGCGCAGGCGATTCCGGCCGTCGTGCTCGACCAATACGAGACGAACTACGAGGCGGCGGCGGCGAGTTATCGGCAGGCGCTCGCACAGGCAGCGGAGGGGCACAATGCCGTTTCCTACACATCGCTCACCGCCGATGCGGCGGGTGTGATTTCTGCCGTCATGGCGGAGGCGGGACAGGTCGTCGCTGCGGGGCAGACGGTTGTGACGCTCGTGCAGACGGGGGAGCTTGAAGTCGAGATCGCCGTGCCGGAGGATCGCCTTGCCGATGTGCCGCCGGGCAGGGAGGTCGCCGTATCCTTCTGGGCACTCGGTGCGGGTACGGTTCCCGGTACGGTGCGCGAGGTTGCGCCAATGGCGGATGCGGCATCGCGCACCTATCGCGTCCGCGTCTCCGTGCCGGAACCGCCCGCAGGGCTGGCGCTCGGCATGACGGCGAACGTGGCGGTGGGAAAGGCGCCTACGACAGCCGTACGCCTGCCGCTTACGGCGATTTACCAGCCGGGCGATGCGCCCTCGGTCTGGCTCGTCGGGGAGGACAACAAGGTATTCCTGCAAAAGATCACGGTGGATGGATACGACGGCAACGATGTGCTCGTCCGGGGGCTGCCGGACGGCGCAGTCGTTGTGACGGCGGGCGTTCACAAGCTGAGGGAAGGCGATGTGGTGAGGCTGGGTGATGCACAATGAAGAATCTCGCGGAAGTTTCCTTAAAGAATAAGGGCCTCGTCTGGTACTTCATCATCGTCATCCTCCTCGGCGGCATCTTCGCTTATGCAAAGCTCGGCCGGATGGAGGATCCCGATTTCACGATCCGTCAGATGGTCGTGTCCGTTGCTTGGCCGGGGGCGACAGCGGAGCAGGTGGAGGAGCAGGTCACGGACAAGCTCGAAAAGAAGCTGCAGGACGTACCCGGCCTCAAGGAGCTTAGGAGTTATTCGCGTGAGGGGCGGGCGGTCATTTATGTGACGCTGGACGACAAGACGGAGAAGGAAGATATCCGCCCGACGTGGCGCGACGTGCGGAACCTCTGCGAAGATGAGAAGAGCGCACTGCCTGACGGCGTTTACGGACCGTACTACGACGACCGCTTCGACGATGTTTTCGGCTCGGTCTACGCTGTGACGGGCGACGGCTGGTCTTATGAGGAGATGCGTGCACAGGCGGAAAAGACGCGGCGCGATCTGCTCTCTGTCGAAAATGTGCAGAAAGTCGAACTCATCGGAGTGCAGTCTGAGAAGATCTATGTCGAGGCGGCGCGCGAGCGTCTCGCGCAGCTCGGCATACCTCCGGATGCCATCGCTGCGGCCATTCAGACGCAGGGCAAGATGATACCGGCGGGCATGATTGAGACGGAGACGGATAACGTCTATGTGCGCGTCACGGGCGCTTTCGATGATGTCGAGGCGATTCGCGCACTGCCGATCCGCGCTGCAGGACGCACCTTCCGCCTTGGCGATATCGCGAGCGTCACGCGCCGCTATGCCGAGCCTGCGACCCCGAAGATGTACTTCAACGGCGAGCCCGCCGTGGGCATCGCCGTTTCCATGCGTCCCGGCGGCAACATCCTGACGCTTGGTGCGGATCTCCAGAAGGAGATTGCCGCGATCAAGGAGGATTTGCCGCTCGGCCTTGAGATTCACCAAGTGTCCGATCAGCCGCAGGTCGTCGAGGAGTCGATCGACGACTTCATCGCTACCCTGCGCGAAGCCGTCATCATCGTGCTCGCCGTGAGCTTTCTGACGCTTGGTCTGCGAACAGGGCTCGTTGTCGCCTGCTGCATTCCGCTCGTCCTGACGGGGGTGTTTCTCTTCATGTACGGTGCGGGCATCGACTTGCAGAAGGTGTCCTTGGGCGCTCTCATCATTTCGCTCGGGCTCTTGGTCGATGATGAGATCATCGCCGTCGAGATGATGAGCGTCAAGCTCGAAGAGGGGCTTGACCGCTTCCGGGCGGCGTCCCATGCTTTCCGCGCGACAGCGCTGCCCATGCTGACGGGCACGCTCATCACCTGCGCAGGCTTCATCCCCGTCGCCTTTTCCAAAGGCATGGCGGCAGAATTCTGCGCCTCGCTCTTCCCCGTGATTGCTGCGGCGCTGCTCCTGTCGTGGATCGTCTCCGTCATGGTCGCGCCGCTCCTGGGCTATCGCTTTATCCGCATCAAGGCGAAGCGTGCGGAGGACGGCAGTGCGGTCCTCTATCAGGGACGCTTCTATCAGGGATTCCGCCGCGTGCTCGATACATTTCTCGCGCACCGTTGGCTTGTTCTCGGCGGGACGGCTTTGGTCTTTGTCTTCTCCGTCGTTCTGCTGGGCCTTTGCCGGCAGGATTTCTTCCCGCCGTCGCTGCGCCCTGAAATCATCGTGGAAATGCGCCTGCCCGAAGGCTCGTCCATAAAGAATACGGATGACGAGGCGCAGCGTTTCGCCGCCTTTCTCGACGGCTTTGACAGCGAGTACAGGAACTACTCCGCCTATGTGGGCGAGGGTGCGCCGCGCTTCGTCTTGACGCTCGATCCCGTACTGCCTGCCGACAACTACGCGCAGTTCGTCATCGTCGCGAACGATAAGGACTCGCGCGAAGATTTGACGGCGAAGATTCGTGCGGAGCTTGCGGAAAACTTCCCGAACGTGCGCGCAAATCTCAAGTTCATCCAGACGGGGCCGCCTGCGGCGTACCCCATCATGCTGCGCGTCGAAGGAACGGACAAGGAAAAGGTCATGGCGCTCGCCAATGAGGTCGCCGATCTCGTGGCGGACGATGAGAACACACGCGATGTGAATCTTGACTGGCAGGAAAAGAGCAAGGTCATGCACCTCGCGCTCGACCAGGACAAGCTCAAGGCGCTCGGCCTTTCGACGCAGGCGGTGCAGCAGACGCTCTACACGGAGCTTACGGGCATGAAGGCGGCGGAGCTCTACGAGGGAGACCGTACGGTGGATATCATGCTGCGCCTCAAAGCGGAAGACCGTGACGACCTCTCGCGTCTTGAAGAATTGCCGATTTATCTGCCGCAGACGGGCTATGTGCCGCTCGCGCAGGTCGCGAAAATCTCTTATGGCGCGGAAAACGGCGTCATCTGGCGGCGCGACTTGAAGCCCGCCGTGACCGTGCGTGCTGACATCATCGAGGGCACGCCGATGGATGCGGCAAAGAAAGCGTATGAGGCGACGAAAGAGCTCAGGGAGAAGCTGCCCGCGGGCTATGCCGTTGAGCCGGACGGCAGTCTTGCAGACAGCGAGGACTCGATGGAATACCTTCTCGTGCCCGTGCCCGCCATGATCTTCATCATCATGACGCTCCTGATCTTCCAGGTGCGCGAGGGCCGCGCGATGCTCATCACGCTTCTGACGGCGCCCCTCGGCATCATCGGCGTCGCCTGCGGCATGTTCCTCACGGGCGAGCCGATCGGCTTTGTCGCCGACCTCGGCATCCTCGCGCTCTCGGGTATGATCATCCGCAACTCGGTCATCCTCATCGACCAGATACAGAAGCACATCAAAGCGGGCGAATCGCCGTGGCAGGCGGTCATCGATTCTGCCGTGCTGCGCTTCCGGCCCATCATGCTGACAGCGGCTGCTGCAATCCTCGGCATGATTCCTCTGATGACAAGCTCTTTCTGGGGGCCGATGGCCGTGGCGATTGCGAGCGGCCTCTTGGCGGCGACGGTTCTGACGCTGCTCGTCCTGCCCGTGATGTATGTCGTCGTCTATCGTGTGCGGCGCGAAGACTGAATACGATGCGGAAGGTACGAGGAGAAAAAATAGGAAGAAAGATGAGTTTAGCGAAATACACTAGACTATTGTACTAAGATGTGATATATTGAAAGAAGGACGTGTGGATGCAGCCTGTGTCCACACGTTTTTTTGACAGGCAGGGTGAAATATGCCGGCGGCGGATTTTGCAGCCGTGCCTGGCCTTGAAAGATCGGACGACGGCAATCGATGAAGCGGGAGGTGGGGAACATGGAAAAGAAAAGCGGCATCGCAGGGCTTTTTACGCTTGTTTTGGCGTTGGCGTATTTCCTCCTTTGCGCCCCGATGCCCATGCCCCGTGCTGAAGCAGCCAACGGCGTATTCGGTTGGAAGGCGCCCCTGGCGGAAATCGAGGTGCCGTCGGATTGGATTTACTGGCAGGGGGCGGCGCCTCCCGATGAGGAGACGGCGGCGGCGTTTTTCAGAGCAGCCGGCCACGGGGGGACGGCTCCGGAAGGCTGGCAGCATCTTGCATTCCCTTCGCCTCCGACGCTTGCTGCGGATACGCGCTATGTCTGGCTGGCGACGCGTTTGCCGGAGGATGGGAAGAGCGGCATGGCGCTCTTCTTCACTACGACAAACCAGGCCGTGCGCGTCTGGATTGACGGAAAGCTCATCTATGAATACGGCTCGATGGAGGACGGCACCTATAATTACGGGGAGCGCTGGCACTTGGTTCCGATGCCGGAGGGATATGCGGGAAAGAGCCTTGTTTTCGGTCTCCACTCCTTCGACTTGACGCATCTCGGCATCTTTAGGCATATGTATCTGCGCGACATGCGGACCAGCGTTTCCGATCTGTTTTTCTACGATATCCCGTTTGTGTTCGGTCTGTCACTCGTCTTCATGCTGAGCGCAATCGTCGGCCTTTACGGCCTCACGCTGCGCCATCGGCGGCGCGCTTACCTCTTTCTGCTGCTCTTTTTGCTGAATTATGGGGTTTGGATGATCAGCGCGTCGAACGTCAAGTCTTTCGTTCTGGATTGGGCGGCTTTTTGGTGGTATCTGCAGCTTCCGGCGATCTACGGCTTTCCCGTCTTCGCCTTCCTCTTCTTTGCGGAGCTTTTTCCCGTCAAGCCGCGGCGCACGATGCGCCTATTGGCCCTGCCGTTCGTCCTGCTGCTGTTTGTTTCGCTCCTGGGAGAAATCATTTTCTCGCGCGGCATGATCTTTTACAATATGGCGCTCTACTATCCGCTGGTGGCAATCCTGGCGCCCTGGGCAGGCTGGCTCCTTTGGTGCGAGGCGAAAAACGGCAATGCTTACTGCCGCATAGCCCTCGTGCCGGTCTTTGTCGTCTGTCCCCTGGGGCTTTTTGACGGCCTTTGGTTCTATTACCGGCTGTTTTCGTGGAATATGTACCTCACGCCGTTTGCCCTGCTCTCCATCGTGTTCCTCATCCTCAGCATCATACGCATGCGCATCCGTGATGAAGTGCGCAGCGAGGCTCTGCAGGCATCGTTGGAGCATGAGATTATGGAGGCGAAGGAAAGGGCGCAGATCGATCCGCTGACAAAATGCTTTAATCGATATAAGTTTCCCAGCTCCTTCTGCGAATGGGTGCAGGTCGCGGAACGGACGGACGGCAGCCTTGCTCTGCTGATGCTCGACATCGACTTTTTCAAGAAGATCAATGACAGCTACGGCCACGATGAGGGAGACCGCGTGCTCATCAGGCTTGCACAGGAACTGCGCGGCGTATTGGATCGCCGCCATATTTTGTTCCGCTGGGGCGGCGAGGAGTTCATCATCCTCTGCCTGCATTATACGCTGCAGGAAGCGGCGGAATTTGCCGACGGGCTGCGGGAGAAAATCGCCGCCGCGCCCATTTGCCGCTATCAGTCCATCCAGTGCAGCATCGGCGTGGCGATGTGGCACGGTGCGGCGCGCGACACGTCGGCGGCCTTCCTGAAGCGTGCGGACGATGCGCTCTATCAGGCAAAGTCGCATGGCCGCAACCGCGTGGAGCGGGAAGGCCCGGGCAGCCTGGAGCGAAGCCTGGCCGTCACGCAGGGAGCGGAGAGCGTGGAGCTCAGGAAGAAAAAAGAAGCAGGAAAAAAGGACATGGGTGAAGAATAGAAAAGAGCCGGAAAAGGAGCTTGTTCCGTGCAGGGGCAGGCTCTTTTCGTTTATCGATCAGACGGGGTTTCCCGCTGATACGTTTTTCGGAAAGGAAAATCGAATACCATGACAAACAAAGAGAAGTACCGCCAGGTAAAGCGCGAGGCCATAGCCACAGGACTGGCACTCGCCGCGCTCATCGTCTACTGGATCTTGGCCGGCTTCGGCACGGCGAATTTCCTCGACAATGGGATCCGCATTGCAGGGCTGCCGCTCTGGGTCGTTTTGGGCACGTTCGGCACATGGACGATGGCGATGCTCATCGTTGCCCTCTTGCTGCGCTTCGTCTTCCGCGACATGCCGCTTGACGACGAAGAGGCACGGAAGGGGGGCAAGGCGTGATGGAAAAGCTCAGCGTCCTCGTGCCGCTCCTCGCTTTCATGGGGCTTATGCTCGCCGTCAGTTTCGCCGTGCGCGTGCGCCGCGAAAAGGGCGGTGCGGGCTTCGTCTCGCAGTATTTCATCGGCAACCGAGCGATCGGCGGCTTCGTGCTCGCCATGACGACGGTCGCGACGTACAGCTCCGTCAGCTCGTTTGTCGGCGGGCCGGGCATGGCGTGGAAGGTCGGCTTTGGCTGGATCTACATGGCGGTCGTGCAGGTCACGGCGATCTTCCTCGTGCTCGGCATCTTCGGCAAGCGCGTCGCTTTGCTTTCGCGCCGGCTTGACGCCGTGACCATCGTCGACATCATCCGCGCGCGCTTCGGCTCGGATGCGCTCGCGAACCTTTCCGCCTTCGTCATCGTGCTGTTCTTCCTCGGCACGATGACGGCGCAGTTCGTCGGCGGGGCGAAGCTCTTCGAGGCGGTCACGGGCTACGGCTACTTCACGGGGCTCGTGCTCTTCGGCGCCGTCGTCGTCATCTACACGGCGATCGGCGGCTTCCGCGCCGTCGCGCTGACCGATACGCTCTGTGCCGTCATGATGATGATCGGCATCGTGCTGCTCTTTTACTTCGTGCTCGATGCGGGCGGCGGTTACTGGGCGATTTTGGAGACGATCGAGCGTGACCATCCGGCGATGCTGGAGCCTCTGTCTGCCGGCAATATGCCGCTCGGCCTCTACTTCACGCAGTGGCTGCTCGTCGGCATCTGCACGATCGCGCTGCCGCAGTCCGTCGTGCGCGGCATCAGCTACCGCGATACGCGCGGACTGCATCAGGCGATGCTCATCGGCACCTTCGTCATCGGCTTTATGAACATCGGCATCAACTTCACGGGCATCCTCGCGCACGGCGTCCTGACGGGTCCCGTGACGGACTACGGCACGGTCGACAACATCATCCCGCAGGCGATCGCGCGCTCGATGCCGCCCGAACTCGCGAGCATCGCCATCATCGGTCCCCTGGCGGCCTCGATCTCGACCATCTCGGGGCTTCTGATCGTCGCCTCGTCTGCGATCATCAAGGACGTCTACATGCACGAGAAAATGAAGAAGGGCATCGTTCCTTCGATGCGCCGCCTGCGCTTTTTGTCCATAGCGTCGACCGTCATCATCGGTGCGCTCGTCTTTATCCTTGCGGCCTCGCCGCCGAACCTCATTTGGCTCATCAACATGTTTGCCTTCGGCGGCCTTGAGACGGCATTCCTCTGGGTCATGCTCTTCGGCCTTTACTGGCGGCGCGCCAACAAGACGGGCGCGATGCTCTCGATGGCGGGTGGTACCGTCGTCTACTGCGCGGCGCAGGCGCTGAAGATTCATGTATTCGGACTTCATCCCATCGTACTGGGGCTTTCGTCTTCCCTCGCGTTCTTCCTGCTCGGCACATATCTCGGCAAGCCGACATCCGCAGAGATGCTGCGCGTATTCTTTCCCGCAGGGAAGGAGAAATAGAAGCAGATAGAAAGGAAAAATTTCCATGCGCTTTATTCATACCGCCGATTGGCATCTCGGACGGCTCTTCTTCGGCCGCCATCTGACGGATGATCAGGCGCACGTCCTTGACGAGCTTGTGCGGCTCGCCAAGGACGCGTGCGCCGAAGCCGTCGTCATCGCGGGCGACATCTACGATCGCGCCGTGCCGCCCGTCGAGGCGGTTGAGCTCTTCGACGACACGCTTTCGCGCCTTTTGCTCGAAGAAAAGCTCAAGGTGATCTATATCGCGGGCAACCATGACAGCGCTGCACGTCTCGGTTTTGGCAGCCGCCTCCTTGCAGGGGGCGGCGTTTTTGTCGCGGGGCAGCTGCAGGCCGATGCGCCTCCCATCATCCTCGATGATGCGCACGGCAAGGTCGCCTTTTCGCTCCTGCCCTATATGGAGCCGGCGACGGTGCGCTTCGCTTACGGCGAGGCGGCGCAGGAGCTCATGGGCTTCGACGAGGCGACCTCGTTCACTGTGGCGCGTGCGGCGGCGCTCGTGCCCGAGCGCTGCCGCAGCGTCGCCGTCGCCCACGCCTTTATCGCGGGCGGCGCATCGTCGGATTCAGAACGTCCTCTTTCCGTCGGCGGTTCGGACAGCGTGAGTCCTGCGTGCTTCGCGCCCTTTTCCTACACGGCGCTCGGGCATCTGCACGCGCCGCAGAGGGCGGGTGCGGAAAACATCCGCTATTCCGGTTCGCTCATGAAGTATTCGTTCAGTGAGGCGGGCCAGAGGAAGGGCGTGACCATCGTCGATCTCGCCGCCGACGGCACGGTAAGCGTCGAGGAAGTTCCCCTCGCCGCGCCGCATGACCTCGCCGTCGTGCGCGGCACGCTTGAGGAGATCCTCGGGGACCGCGAACGTTTTCCCAAGAGCGAGGACTACATCGCCGTTGAGCTTATGGACGAGGGGCCCGTGCTCGACGCGAACGGCAAGCTCAGGGCCGTTTACCCGAACCTCCTGCAGGTCACGCGCCCCGGCCTTATGGAGCAGGCGGGCATCCTGCGCGAACAGGGCAGGGAAAAACTCGGCCGTCCCGACGATGTGCTCTTCAGCGAATTTTTTGCCGATATGACGGGCAAGAAACTGGATGAAGCGCAGGAGAAGGCGCTGCATGAAGCGCTTGCGGAACTCTTGCGCGAGGAAAGGGAGGCGAAGATATGAGGCCGCTGCGATTGACTTTGGAAGCGTTCGGCTCGTATGGGAAGAAGACGGTCGTCGATTTCACGGAGCTTGGCGGACGCAGCTTTTTCCTCATCCACGGGCGCACGGGATCGGGCAAGACGACACTGCTCGACGCCATCTGCTTCGCCTTCTACGGCGAGGTGAGCATGGAGGGGCGCACGGGCACGATGATGCGCACGGACGAAGCGCCGCGCGAGGCGAGGACGAGCGTCGATTTCGTCTTCGCTCTGGGCGATCGGAAGTATCATATCTGCCGCACGCCGACCTATGATCGGCTGAAGCGGGACGGCTCGGGCATGACGACGGTGCAGACTTCGGCGATGCTCTGGCAGGTCGAGGCGGAGGAAGAGCGCGTGCTTGCGCAGAACGCCGTGACCGTGACGCAGAAGATGACGGAGCTTCTGGGGTTCGGCCCCGGCGAGTTCCGTCAGGTCGTTCTGCTGCCGCAGGGCGCGTTCCGCGACCTCTTGACGGCGAAGGTGAGCGATCGCGAGAAGCTTCTAGCGATGCTCTTCAAGACGGAGCGCTACCGCCGCCTGGAGGAACTGCTGAAGCTGCGCACAAAGGAAGTGGAAGCGCGCAGGAAGGAGATCAAGGCGCAGGAGGGAGCGCTGCTCGCGGCCGGCGAAGCCGAGACGCTTGAAGCGCACAAGGCTGTGAGCGAAGAGAAGGAGAAGTCGCTCACCGCTATAGAAAAGCAGGCGGAAGACGCAAGGGAAAAGCATGAGGCGGCGCAGGCGGCGGAACAGAAAGGAATCCGTGAAGCCGAACTCCTGACGCGTCTGGAAAAAGCGCGAAACGATCTTGCCGAGCACGAGAAGAAGCGCTCCGATGTTGAGCGTTTCCGTGCGCAGCTTGGCGAGGCGGAGCGTGCGGCGCAGCTGGAGGACGCGGCGAACGGTGCGGCGCGCGACCGCGAAGCGATGAAGGCGCGCGAGGCTGAGCGTGAAGCTGCGGAAAAGAGGCGCGGGCAGGCGGAGGACGCCCAGAAGCGTGCCGCGGAAACGGAGATGCGCGAGAAAGAACGCGAAGGAGAGCTTGCGGAGCGCAAGGAGAAGGCACGCAAACTCGCGGAGTACGGCGTGCTGGCCAAGGAGCTGGAAGAGACGGCAGAGCGCGCGAAGCTCCGTGAGGAAGCGGCACGGCAGGCGACGGCAGCGGCAGAAAAGGCGAAGGCGGCGCAGGAAGCTGCCTCCGCCGCGCTTCGCGCACTTGACACGCGTGAGAAGGAGCTTGCCGGACAGGCGGCAAAAGTCGAAGGCCTTACCTTGGCATTGGCGCAGAAGGAAAAGGAGCGCGCCGCGTTCGAACGTCATGCCGTCTTGAAAACGCATGCAGCACAGGCGGAAAAAACGGCCGAGAGCGCACGCAAAAAGGCGGCGCAGGCGCTTCAGGCGCTGGAGGCGAAGCGAAAGAGCCAACGCGCCTTGGAGCTCGTCTACATGGAGGGGCAGGCGGCGCTCCTGGCGCGTGGCCTTGTCGATGGGAAAGCCTGCCCTGTATGCGGCTCGACGGCGCATCCGCAGCCGGCTCTGAGCGAGGCCGTCGTGCCGGAAAAGGCGGAGGTGGAGCACGCGCGGCAAGAGGCGGAAAAAGCGGAAAAGGCGCGCGAGGAGGCGGAAAAGGCGATGGCGGCGGCACAAGCCGATCTCGCTGCGGTCAAGGGCGAGCTTGCGGCGGCGGAAAAGGAGCTGCTGCAGGCAGGCGGGGACGCAGGGCGTCTCGCGGCCGAGATCGCCTCTCTGCAGGCGGAGGTCAAGGCGGCGCAGGCGGCTGTGCAGGCACAGCAGGAAGCCGCCGCTGAACGCGAAGCGCTTGACGCGAAGCTCATGCAGACCGAAGCCGCGGAAAAAGAGGCGGCGAAGAGCGCGGAGGCGGCCAAGGGCGAGGCGGCGCAGGCCGCGGGCGCACTGCAGGAAAAGCGTGCGGCGCTGCCTGAGGAGTACCGTGAGCCGAAGGCGCTTGAGGCGGCGCTGGCGGCGGTGAAGCGCGATGTCGCTGCGCGGGAGAACGCGCTTGAGGCGGCGCGCGAGGGATTGGCGCGGGCGGAAAAGACGCTCGCCGCTGCCCGCGCCGCCGCCGAGGCAGCGCAAGACGCGGCGATGCGTGCGCAGAAAGAAGCGCGAAAGAGCGGGGCGGCTTTTGCCGAGAGGCTTGCGCGTGCGGGATTCGCTGACGAAGCGGCCTTTCGCGCCGTGCTCACGGGACCTTTTGCCACTTCGGAAGGGCGCGACAAAGTGGCAAAGCGCATCCGTGCTTACGAAAATGATGAAGCGTCATTCGTGCAGGCAGAAAAAAAAGCCGCCCTTGAGGCGGCAGGCATTGCGAAACCCGACCTCGCCAAGCTGAAAGCGGCGAAAGATGAGGCGGCGCTTTCGTGGAGCACGCGTACGCGCGAGGCTGCCGCCTTGGCGCAGGAGATCAAGGCGCGCAGGGCGCGGGAAGAAGACCTGCAGAAGCTTGCTGACGAAGCGGCAGAGCTTGAGCGCGTCTACAGCACGGCAGGGAGGCTGGCGGAGGTCGCTGCAGGCCAGAATCCCCATCGCATGCACTTCCAGACGTATGTTCTGCGCTCGATCCTCGGCGACGTGACGGATGCGGCGAATCAGCGCCTTTTGCGCATGACGCACGGGCAGTACCGCCTGGAACGAAGGGAAGGCGTCATCGATAGGCGAGGGCCCGCGGGACTCGAGCTGGAAGTCTTTGACGAGAACACGGGCTACGCACGCCCCATGGCGACGCTTTCCGGCGGCGAATCCTTCCTCGCCGCTCTCGCCCTCGCGCTTGGCCTCGCTGATGTCATCACAAGCTACGCCGGCGGCATCCGCCTCGATACCATCTTCATCGACGAGGGCTTCGGCACGCTCGACTCCGAGACGCTCGACCTCGCCGTCAAGACACTGATGGACCTGCAAAAAGGCGGCCGCCTCGTCGGCATCATCTCCCACGTCGAGGAGCTGAAAAGCCGCATCGACGTGCGGCTTGAAGTGGAAAAAGGCGAAGCGGGAAGCACGGCGAAATTCGTCGTGGGGTAGGTATGGGGTGCTGCCGTTGCTATTTTGGTGTCTATGTGGAATCAATAAGAGGAGAGGGATACCATGGATCAAGATCAGTATGTAGATAAGGTATACAATGAAGAGCGTCGATTGATTCAACAAGCGGAACGCGATAAGAGACTGGTCTTCTTTGTTGGGGCAGGAGCGTCGATTCCGTCAGGTATGCCATCATGGAAGGAAGCCATAGAGATTATCAAGGAACGGATGGATGTTGCGCCGCAAGACGATTTCCTGAAAGTTCCTCAATACTATTATGTGCAGTACGGAAAACGTGATTACACACGTTTGATGAGGGAAGTTTTTAAGCATAAAAAGACGTTGTCTCCGAATGATATACATCATGAAATTTTCAAGTTTCAAGTCAGTACGATTGTGACAACCAATTACGACTATTTATTAGAGGAAGCCGCTAAAGCTACTTATCGCGTTGTAGATGTAATTAGTCGTGATAGTGATTTGGTCTATGGGTTTGCAGAAAGTAAAATCATAAAAATGCATGGCGACTTTGGGCACGATAATTTTGTTCTCAAGGAAGAAGATTATCTGAACTATGCACAGAACTTTCGCTTGTTGACAGCATATATCAAGGCGTTGATTGCGGGTAATACGCTTGTATTTATTGGATATTCTTTCAATGATCCGGATTTGAAACAAATATTTTCATGGGTCAAGGAGATATTGGGACGCGATATGCCGCGCTCTTATATGATTGTAGCGGATCGACCGTATTCTGAGATGGAGGTCAATTATTTTAAGGCGTTTGGGATAGAATTGCTCTATGCTGCACGCAAAATCACTGATTATAAGAAGTTAAAAAATGAAGAACGAACTTTGAGAATGTTGAAATTTTTAAGAAAGGAAGAAGATATTAGCGAACTCGACAAGGTATATCAATTTCTTATACCATTTCAAGATATGAATTACGTTCACTTGAAGTACATAGAAAGAGCATTTCGTTTAATCGGGGTTCATTTGAATGATAATAAGATCATGATGGATGATGCCCGTGACAAGGGGCGAGAGATTTTAGATGGCATCCGTGCCATTGCTGCTGAACAGGTTGCCTTGTTTAGAGAACGATATGAAGTGCCTGAGAAAGATATTGAGAAGTATCAATCGATTTATGAAGTACTCGTGAAAAGCAGCGCGTATTTCCTAGCTGCCTCAGCAGATCGCGAGCATGTCATGAAAATACCTGATGAGACAGAGATTCTTCGACAAAGGGCGATTTCTGCCGATAGAATTATGCGTGCTGTCATGAGCTATAATATGGCTGAACTAAGAAGGTTCAGGCATAAAAATAAAAAACTTTTATCGGAGCGAAATCCATTGTTGTATATGGAGCAAGCCGCGTTGTCTTATCATTTGCTTGAATATGCCGAAGCTTATGAGTACCTACAGAAAGCGGCGATGGGCTTTTATCAACAGGAGAAATTTGTCTGGTATTTTATTACTCAGATGAATCAAAAATATTTGGCTAATATGATTAGTCAAGGAGTTTCTCCAGGATGTACAAGTGAAGATGGCAAAAGGATACAAAAAGAAGCGGCAAATATCAATTTAGACAAAATCTTCTATAGCTTGCCGCAGATAGGATACGCTCAGAATGAATTTTTGAGAGAACTATATACCATGCAATTATTTTATATAGACTTCATCTCAGCTCATGATAAATCGGAAGAAGCCGAGGAAGAAGCGCAAACCTCTTATGTCATGTATGTTAAAACACCGAGCATTTCGCAGCTGTGGCAACAGGTGGTGGATAGCTGGTCTTATGTTATAAAAAACTATGTTTTTGTTGATCGCTATCGTGAATTTTCACGCAGTCTCCAATTATATGCGCAGACGGTGCTGACTACGATCACAACACCAGACATACCTTCAGAAAAGGGCGCGTTGCCTATTGGCGAGTGTGGGAATATTAAAGTATCGGAACTTACGGGGGATGATGTGTTTTTTATTCTTCGCTATTGCCCTGCGGAAAATATGGAGCGGAGATTGTCAAAAGCCGATATGGATCTGATTTCTGTTGCTCAGGATGGGCAAGAACGACTGAAATGCATTTTAAACAATATTCAACAATTGGACGGCATGCAAAGGAATGAAATCTTTGAAAAGATTTTGATCTTGCTGTATTACATACCGTTGACAACTGAGCTGATTGCAATGATTTTGCATGAGTTAACACAGCGTGTTTCTGGCATTGATTTTCGTTCAAGAGCAAACAAAGTAGCTAATCTTTTTTCACGAATTGCTCGTCAGAAGTGTATTAGTAAAGAGCACGAAGAGTGCATATCTCTGCTGCATGAATATCTTGATTCGATATTGCAAGCGATTATTGGTGGTGGGAGGATTGACAAAAATGGAGCGTGTCTGGTTCTTTCACATGGACTATCCCTGTATAAGGGCATACGAAATGAAAAATTCGCGAGCGAACATATATCCTCGTTGATGCAGGAAAAATATCTTTATGTGTTGGATGTCCTTTATCCTTACGTTGATGGAGCGGCAAGAAGAGGCATTCGCTCTTTGGCAGGAAAAAAGAAATGGGAATGGGATATTGCTGCCATGGAATTGTTCTGCCGATTGCTCCGATCTGGAATATTGAAATCTACCGTTAAATTAGAAGAGGCATTTTTTGATTTTGCAAAAACGATTGAGGATGATCGTGGTAAAGGATATCCTAGCCAGTATGAGAATGCCTTAGTGTATATTACGAATGCCAATTTGAGTGGATGTTTTAAGCAGAAAGATAAAGCACGCGAGTTCGTTCAAAAGAGTGGCATATCTTTTTATGATTGGATATTCGATTGGGAGAACTTTGATTATGCAAATTTTAATGTTGATTGGCTTGCACGGTGCGCGGAAAATTTATTAAAAACGATTGGAGAAAATGTACGAGTACGAAAAAAGATTCAAGAGGCAGTACGAAAGCAATATCTGAATGGACATATAAACGCCAGTGCTATGAGGCGATATTTTGAGATCTTTGTCGTTTAGCTATATAGAGGATAGACCACCTGCGCTTTTAATACAGGGGAATGTAGGATATAATGAAGCCGTAGAATAAAACGACTCCAAGGAGGCGCGAGATATGATCAGAAGTATAGAGATCCATGGATTTAAAAGATTTGAACACATACAGATGAAAGACTTCGGGCGAGTCAACCTTTTCGTTGGACGGAATAATGTTGGAAAAACAACCTTGCTGGAAGCGCTCTTAGCCTTTTGTTGCGGTAAAAGTTTTTTGCCGTTTGCCCATATGGCGATCCTGCATCGTCGGCATGATATGATGAGCTTGCCATCGAACGTAGTCTCTTCAGCGTACAGTTTTGCTGATATGATTTTGCAGTCTTTTATGATGAAAAAAAATCCACAAAGCCTGGCTTTTTCGTTTGCTGCGGAGGTGGATGATGAAAGACACACCGTAGAGCATCTGTTTTCTCCGGGCGAAATATTTGAGGAGTTTTTTCCAAAGCATATGGGGGGGATTGGCAATCCTGAGCCATCCATCATCGATGTGCCAAATATCCAGATGCAGTCCGGCAACGGGTTCAGTATACAACTCCGCCGACAAGTGATAGGCACATGGAAGATTATGGTCGATAATGAGGAAGTTTTATATCAGATTGCAGTACCGGATATTGCTGAGGAAAAAAATCAGCGACCGTTGCTCTTAGCACGATTCAATGATATTTTATCTCACAGGATAGAGCGGGATAATCGGAGAATCTATTCGCAAATGAGCAGAGAGAATAAAATTGATAACTTTGTCGATGAATTGAACCAATCGTTCAAGAATCTGGAAATCGAGAAAATAGAGAACATCCCCTTTCCAGATGGTTCAGAGTCTCCAATTTCGTTTTTGATGAGCAACGGGGAACACATTCCGCTCTATGCAATGGGCGATGGTGTTCGCCGTTGGTATACTGTATTAGGTGGGATGTTATCTTTTCGTAATGCCATTCATTGTTTTGAAGAGATTGACAGCGGTTTCCATCATGAGGCGCAAGAGCAATTGAGCAAGAATCTTTTCAACTATGCAAACGCATACAACAACCAGTTGTTTATGACAACGCATAACATAGAATATATGGATACACTTTTGGCGGCAGCGAAGAAGCGTGGTGGTGATTGCTTGACTAAGGAGGTTCGCATCATCACGTTGCGCCAAGACGAGAAAGGAATCACGCATCGCATTATGGACGGGGAAGAGGCTCTGTGGGCGAGAAAAAATGGATTGGAGCTGAGACGATGAATGCCATGATACTCTGTGAAGGGGAATCGGATGGTATCGTTCTGAGCCAATATTTTCATTATCGCTTCGGCTTTTCTTTTGTAAAGGGAACGAAATGTGCGAATGATACTAGACGTGCTTTTCAGTATGTGAAAGATAAAATGAACCTGACAATTCAGATGGTAGGCGGGTGCACGAATTTTTGTACGGCTTTGGAGGATGTCCTGCGAGTGAATCACGTGAATACGGATGATGAGAATCAATTCACGCATATTGCTGTGATTGCCGATCATGACAGTGACCGTGAAAAAAACAACCTGCTGCAAAACCTCAATCAAGTCCTGGAAGATCTGAATGATTGGAGTCGAATGCCGACATTGCAGGAAGGGAATTGGTGTCAAGGCATACAAAACACAGATATGGTAGGACGTTTAGTAGCCGTTGAATTGCTCTTTTTGAGCATCCCGCTGGAGGAGAATGGCGCTTTGGAAACATTGCTTTTGTCTGCTTTGGAGAAGAAGGCGGGCAGCGAGTATCTTGCGCAGCAATCGCGAGAGTTTATTGATGAGTTAATGCAAAATCAAGTACGGCTTCCCAAGGAATATTTGGCATCAAGAGCTGAACAGGTGAAGGCACCATTGGCTGTATTCTTTGCCGTTGCCGCACCGACACGCATGTATCAAAAACAGCAGGCAGTCTTTGACATGATCGATTGGAGTTCTCTGGAAGAGATGCAGAGAACTTTGCAGGCGTTTGATATATTTGATGCAGAGGAGCAGGGGCATGGAGTGACTTGAAGAATTTACGATAGAGGCGAAGGGCATGGGTATTGCTGTCGGTGCCATGATGGCGATTGTGGCGCTGAAAAGATGGTTGTGCCGTCCATGGCGATATGTGTTGCGGTGAGCGGCAGAAGATAGAAGAATTGTTTAAGCAGGATGCGTGAAATCCGGCGGCGAATCCTTCCTCGCCGCTCTCGCCCTCGCGCTTGGCCTCGCTGATGTCATCACAAGCTAAGCCGGCGGCATCCGCCTCGATACCATCTTCATCGACGAGGGCTTCGGCACGCTCGACTCCGAGACGCTCGACCTCGCCGTCAAGACACTGATGGACCTGCAAAAAGGCGGCCGCCTCGTCGGCATCATCTCCCACGTCGAGGAGCTGAAAAGCCGCATCGACGTGCGGCTTGAAGTGGAAAAAGGCGAAGCGGGAAGCACGGCGAAGTTCGTCGTGGGGTAGGGGAGTTCACTCCATAATTCCTGCCATTTTCAGCAGATACTGGGCGTTGCGCGTTGTGCAGCGCCCTTCTTTTATCTTGTAGTCGAAGAGGATCTTGCCGTCTTCGTAGCTTTCCTCGAAGTGCCAGTTCGTGATGGGGGCGCTGTCGCTCTTGATATTGCAGAGCTCGAAGTCGTGCGTTGAGACGAGGGTCAGGAAGAGCGGACCGGTGAGCCGTTGGATGGCTTCCTTAGCGCCGACGAGGCGGTCGGCGCTGTTTGTGCCTTTGAAGATTTCGTCGATGACGATGAGCATGGGGAGGGACTTTTCTTTGAAGGTCATCATGTTTTTGATGCGCAGGATTTCAGCGTAGAAGGTCGAAAGGCCGTGCGCTGCATCGTCCGTCACGCGGATCGAGGTGAAGATGTAAAGCGGCGAGAGCCGCATGGCTTCCCCGGGCACGGGGGCGCCGGCGAAGGCGAGCACGCAGGCGCTCGCAATGGTGCGGAGATACGTCGTCTTGCCCGACATGTTCGAGCCGGTGATGATGCGTGTTCCGGCTGCAGCCTCGATGCCGTTCGGCACGGCATTTTCTTCGGGAATCAATAGGTGTGTGAGCCCGGAAGCCTCAAGGCGGGGCCCGCCTTCTTCGAGGAGTTCGGGGAAGACGTATTTCTCACGCACGAGGCCGATGCTGGCGAGGGACAGCAGCACTTCGATTTCCGCCCAAACCGCGAGCCATTTGCCGAGATGGCGGCTGGCTTTTTCCTGCCAGTTGAGGACGCGGCGTGCGAAGTGGAGATCCCCGAGGTAAAGGGCGTTCGAGAGCAGGAGGAAGATGATGTTGTGGCGCGTGTTGGCGTAATCGGCAAGGGAAGCAAGACGGCGCAGGGAACGCGTGGCCTCACCGTCGTGGAGCGTTTCCTGCAGGGATTTGAGCTCCGAGCTTTGGAAGGTGCTCTCTTCCAGGCGGGAGAAGAGCATTTCGTAAAGGTGCAGCTCGCGATGCATGTCTGCAAGCGGCTTCTGTGTGGCGGCGGTGCGCTTGCCGAGGAGGAGGCTCAGGATGAGCTGGATGAGGATGATGGCAGTCGGAATCTCCCAGACGATGAGCTGCATGGCTGCGCCGACGAGGGCAAGCAGAAGCGAGCTGGGAAGAACCCAGGAAATGAAGGCCGTGCCCGCGCGCTGCCTTTGGTTCAGGAAGGCAGGGGCAGAAGCCGTTTCGATGTTGTCGTTGCCGTCTGTTGGATTCGGGGCGTCAGACACAGCTGCTGCGTCATTTTCCGTTTCTGACGCTGTGCCGGGCGCAGGCTCCGCAGGGCGGCAGCACATGGGCATGTCGGTGCTCTTGGCGCCCAGCACGGTGAGGAGCGGCTTCGTATCGTGCCCGTTGGGCAGGAGTGCAGCTGCAGCTTCCAGTTCGAGGACGAGCAAAGGGCGTGCAATAAGCTCTTTTACAGCCGCCTGACGCTTTTTGGCCAGGGTGCGGTTCCGAGGAAAAGGCGAGAGCGCGGCGGCGAGCCGATCGCGTCCCGCCTTTGTGCGTGCGGCGCAGATGTACTGGTAGATGGAAGCGGGTCCGAAGAGGCTCAGATCCTGCGCCTGTGGCAGATCGTCGCGCAGATGCTCGCTGCCGGTCACGGGGAAACTTTGCCATTCGCAGGAAAAGCGCGCGAGAAAATTCGAAAGCGTTGCGATATGGCTTTCGAGCAGGATACGCTGCTCGCCGAGACGGTTGTGGCGGCGCAGCAAGGCGGCGAAGGTGAGCGCGAGCGCCGCCGCCAGCAGCAGAAGCCAGAGCGCGTTCGTATCCCAGGCTGCCGCCAGTGTGAGCAGCAGGAGAAAGAAGATGAAGAGGCGCAGCCAGGAGAGTACCTGCGATTGGCGGGACAGGCGCCGTTTTTCCGCGAGATCGGTCTCCCGTGCTGCCTGAAAGAAAAGTTTGTTCATATCATGATGCCTCCGAACAGAGATGCTTTCTAATGCATTTATCATTTTATCTATTATATCCTCTGTCTGCCGCTCCTGTCCAGTATTCATTCTCGCTAGCTTTTGGATGGAGTATTAAAATATTCCGTGAATCATGGAAATATTTATGCTATAATAGCTAATAAGAAAAAATCTGAGCCGACAAGAAAAAATACATGCGATTTTCTTGGGCCATCCGCGGGGAGCGTGGTGCGTTTGGGACATGACGTTTCGATTTCTTTTGCGGCTGCGGGTATATGCTTTGCCGATCATCCGGTTCTGCACGATTTAAGCTTTACGCTCCGTCCCGGCTCGATCGTCGCGGTGCGCGGCGCGAACGGCAGCGGCAAGTCGACGCTTCTGCGGCTCGCGGCAGGGCTTCTGCGTCCGACGGAAGGACGCGTCACGGCCTGCGGGGCGGAGGCGGAGCTAGAGCGCGGAGACTGGCAGGCGAGCATTGCCTGTCTCACGCCGGAGCTTTCTTTTTATCCGTTGCTGACAGCGGAGGAAAATCTTGTTTTTTTCCTCGGGCTGCGCGGCATTTCTCTGACACGGGAAGAAAAGCGCCAGCTTTTTCGGCGTGTGGGGCTTCCGGGAGCGGAGGATTGGCGGAAGGCGTCCGCTTCTTTTTCCACGGGCATGGGGCAGAGGCTGAAACTTGCCGTACTGCTCGCCTCGGATGCGCCCGTATGGCTGCTCGACGAACCCGGCGCAAATCTCGACGATGCGGGACGCGGGCTTGTTGCATCTCTGGCGCAGGAAGCGGCAGGGGAAGGGCGCCTCGTGCTCTGGGCGACAAACGATGCGGGGGAGGAGGCGGCTGCCGATGCAACCATCCATCTGGAGCGGGGCGAGGCTCGTCTTTCGTAAGGAAGCCGCCTGCGCCCTGCGGAATCGCGCTTCGTGGGCGTCGATGCTCATGTTTTCCCTGACGGCGCTCGCTGCCCTGTCCTTCGCGCTCAGGGGTGCGCCTCCTGCACCGCGTCTTGCGGCGGGGCTTCTCTGGGTCGTCCTTTTCTTCTCGGCGGAGGCGGGCATTGGACGCGCTTTCCTCGATGAGTCCGCCGGAGGCACGCTGCTCGCGCTTCGCATTTATGCGGGAGCGCAGGCCGTGTTCCTCGGCAAGCTGCTCTATACATTCTTCGTGCTCGCGATTCTGGCCTTTTTTGACATCGTGCTTTTCCAGCTTTTCCTCGGCTTTTCCCTGGATGGGCTGCTTTCTTTTTTCGTCTTCTGCCTTGTCGTCCTGCTCGGCATCTGGGGCATTGCGGCGGCAGGCGTCATCGTATCGGCTTTGGCTGTCGGTGCGGGGGCGAGGAACGGGCTTTTTTCCGTTCTGATGCTGCCCGTCGTTCTGCCCGTATTCCTGCCGGCGCTGAGTTTGACGGGCGATCTCTTCGGCGCAGCCGAGCCGGTGCTTTCCCTGCTCGGCGTGATGGCGCTCTATGATATGATCTTGACGCTCGGCGCTTCCTGGCTGTTCGATTTCGTATGGCAGGAGCTTTGAGTTTGCCGCCGCTGCTGCGGCGTGCGCGGCCCCGAAAACGGGGAAGCCGCAAAGAGAGGAGAGAATTCCCCATGCTTCGCTTCCTTATCGCCATATTGACCGCAGTACTTTTCGCCGCCGTCTTTTTTCTCGTGCCGCCGGCCGAGGGGCTGGGGTATTATGTGCGCATCATTTTTTTCCATATACCGGCGGCTTGGATTTCTGTGCTGGCGTTTTTTTTGAGCGCCTGGTGGGCCTTGCGGTTTCTCCGATGTCGCAGGATGACGGACGACGGCCTCAGTGCGCGCTCGGCAAAGCTCGGTTTCTTCTTCGTGCTCTTTGCGACGGCGACGGGGGCGCTTTTCAGCCGCTTGTCGTGGGGAGCGTGGTGGAACTGGGATCCGCGCCAGACGACCATCTTCGTCCTCATCCTGATTTACGGAGCGTATCTTACCTTGCGTGCGGCTGTGCCTGAAAGCCGCGGACGTGCGCTGATCTCTGCGGTCTATGCGCTGTTTTCCTTTTTGACCGTGCCGTTTCTCGTATTCCTCCTGCCGCGCCTCTACTTTTCGCTGCATCCCGAGCCTATTTTGAACGGCAGCGGCCATGTGGCGATGGAGCCCGTCATGCTTGGTGTGCTCCTGCTGGGGCTTCTTGATGCGACATTGATTTATTTCGCGCTTCTTTTTCGCGGTGCAAGGGAGGGTTGAGGCATGAAAAGAAGCTATATGCTCATCGGTCTTGTCGTGGTTTTTGTCTGTTACGCGGGTTGGGCTTTCGCCGACAGCCTGACGCCCTACGTCGATATCAAAGGGGCGCGGGAGGCGAGGGGATCCGTGCAGGTCAAGGGGCTTCTCCTGAAAGATATTCCTCCTGTGCAGCAGGGCGGCGATTTCGTCTTCTGGCTCTCGGATGAGGCGGGGGAAAAAATAGAGGTGCGATACCATGGAACGGAGCCTGACCAGTTCCGTTCGGCGTACCATATCGTGGCTGTCGGCAGCTGCAGGGACGGCGTTTTCGAGGCGGACAGACTGCTCTTGAAATGTCCGTCGAAGTATGAAAAGCTGAAGGGCGGTTGATTTTGGGACCGTCTGCCGCCTGCATCCGGCAGGAATGACTCTTGGACAAACTGGCAAGGAGGATCTTCAGCCATGACAATCGGCGCGGTTTTTCTTTCGCTTTGCCTCATCTTCGCCTTGGGCGCTTCATTCTCCTGGGGCATAAAAAAAGTATCCGCAGGGAGATCGCTGGCTCTCGCTTCGTTTTTTGCCGTGCTCATGGCGAGCGTCCTGCTCTTCTGGCTCATCCTCAGCGACCGTTTCGATATCGATTACGTATGGAGTTATTCTTCGCTGGATTTGCCGCTGCTCTATAAGATTTCTGTGTTTTGGGCAGGGCAGCAGGGGTCGTTTCTCCTCTGGCTCTTCTTCCATGCGGCGGCAGGCGTGCTGCTCGTATGGCGGGGGCGGCTCGCCTCCCGGGGACTGGCGGTGTTCTTCTTCCTGCAGTCGCTTCTCGCCGCGCTTGTCCTTTTCTACAGTCCGTTCTTTGTGACGGAAGGCTATGCGCCGACGGACGGAGCAGGCATGAATCCCCTGCTGCAGGATCCGTGGATGGCCGTCCATCCGCCGCTCGTTTTCCTCGGGTACGCTCTTCTTGCCGTTCCGTATGCCGCGTCTTTGGGGACGCTTCTTTCCGATGAGCCGGACTCTCGGGAGTGGCTTTCCTTTGTGCGCAGCTGGTCGCTCGGCGCCTGGGCGCTCCTCGGCGCGGGCATCTTCGTCGGCGCTTTTTGGGCGTACAAGGTTCTCGGCTGGGGCGGCTGGTGGGGCTGGGATCCCGTGGAGAACTCTTCTCTTGTGCCCTGGCTGGCGGCGGGCGTCCTCGTCCATATTCTGAGGATTGCCCGCGTGCGTGCGGCGAACTTGGCGCTGGCGCATCTGGCGGCGATTTTTGCCTACGCGCTTGCGCTTTATGGCACCTTTCTCGCTCGGAGTGGCCTCTTGGGCGATTTTTCCGTTCATTCCTTCAGCGGCACGAGCATCGGCCTCAGCCTTGCCGTCGTCGATGCCTTCGTTCTTCTCGCAGGGCTTGTCCTGCTGGTTCGCTATGCGGGGAGGTTTCCGCGGGGGGAGCCGTATCCGGCGCATGGAAGCCGCGAATTTTGGCTTCTGCTCGGCTGCCTTTGGCTGTGCTTCATCGCTTTTATTGTTTTCATCGGCATGTCGATGCCGCTCATTACCGCTTTGTGGGGCGATCCCGCCGCTGTCGGGACGGGTTTCTACTTCAGGACGACCGCGCCCCTTGCCGTTTTGCTGCTCTTTGCCATGGTGCCGGGCGTTCTGTTCCTCTATGGCATAGAGAAAAAAGCGGCTTCCTGGCATTTGCCCGCTCTTGCCGCTGTCCTTGGAGGTGCGGCGGCTCTGCTGCTCGGCCTGCGCGATGTGCGGGAGCTTCTTCTGGCGGCGGCTGCTGCGGCAGTCCTTGTCGCTTCGCGCCTCTCTTGGCGGCGCGGCGCACTGTCCCCGGCGGCGGCGCTTGCGCATCAGGGCACAGCTATGGCGTTGTTTGCCATGGCGCTCTCCTCGGCAGGTGCAGGCAGCACGCTGGAGTTTCTGCCGGATGAGCCGCAGCACGTTCTCGGCCATGAGATTGTCTACCGGGGTATGGAACTCGCGGAGAACCGTCGGCAAAAGGAATATGTCTTTTCCGTCGACGGTGAGGAAAAGCGCGCCCTGACGAAGCTCAGTGCACGCGGTGAGGAAGCGGCCAGGGAGCCTGCCATTGCCCATGGGCCGGCCGGCGATATCTATATCGCGCCCGCGCCCGTCGCTGTCGGTCACGAGGTCGTCCTGCGGCGCGGCGGCTTTCTTCTCGAAGGTGAGTTGGGCTACCGTCTTGAACGCGTGGAGGAAGAGCCGGATCCGGACGATACGGAGCGCAGGATTTTTCTCGTGCATATTGCCGTCACGGACGGCGAGACGGTGGAGCTTCTTGAAGCAAGTCTTGTTGCATCAGGCATGAAGGCAAGCACGGAGGCGGTTCCCGTCCTTGGCGGACAGCGCCGCCTGCGCGTCGTGGGCATCTCGGAGAACAGGAAGGAGGTCATGGTGCAGATCCTGCCCGCCATTGAGGAAGAGGCGCGCTTGCCGCTCACGGCATCCGTCAGCGAGAAGCCGCTTCTCTGGCTGCTTTGGCTCGGCGCAGCGTTTGCTTTCGGCGGCACGGCCTTTGCGGCGGCAAAGGCGACGAGGCAGGAAACGTGATTTGTCTGTTCCGTGGATCTCCAAGTTCGTGGAAAGGAGGGAAGGAGATTGGATGCAAAAGAATTTTTTCAGAAGAACACGCTGAAGTGTATCATCGGCGGCTTTGCCGCAGGCGTTTTGTTTTCCGTCTGTACGGCGGCGGGTCTTTCGTTTTCAGGTTCGCCCACATTTTGCGGACAGTGCCATGCGATGAAGATGGAAAAAGCGACATTCATGGAATCGTCGCACAGGGAGCGCGAGTGTGTGGATTGTCATCTGCCCCATGACAGCATGGTCGCTTATTTCGTTGAAAAAGGACGCAGCGGCATGATTGACGTCTACCACGAGGTCAAGCGCGACTATCCGGCGAAGATCCGCATTTCGGAGGATGCGGAAAAGATCGTGAACGGCAACTGCCTGCGCTGCCACAGCGCGACGATGTCTGTCGTCCATGCGGGGCCGATGGATGCCAATACCGACTGCATCAAGTGCCATAGGAGAGTGGCGCATGGCTCCAATCACTTGGAAGGAGGGATCAAAGTTGAGTAAGCTGCAAAAATACTTGCTGGGTCTCATTGTCGTCTGCGCCCTGTTCTTTGGCTTTGTGATCGTGCGCATCGGCATCGCCCAGCCCTCGACTTCGCTGAAACTCGCCGAGATACCGACGGAGAACAACGCCCATCTCGGCATGGAGGCCTTCAAAGAGGCCTATCCGCTTGAGTACGAGTCGTACCAGATGACGGCGAGCGATTCGCCTACGCCGACGGGCTACGGCAGCTCAGCCGTCCACTCGCGTCTGGCGGATGAACCGGAAATGATCGAGAATTGGAAGGGCTATGCCTTTTCCATGCACTACGACGATGACCGCGGCCATGTCTATGCGCTCGAGGACGTCAAGCGTTCGAAGCGCACGACGGTAGCCCAGCAGTACGGTTCCTGCATCACCTGTAAGAGCGCCTATACGAAAGACGTTTTTTTCGACACGATGGGCTGGGACTACACGCTGAAGGATTTCAAGGAGCTTGCCGACCAGGTGCCGAACGACGCTTCGATTGCCTGTGCGACGTGCCACGACGTGAAGACGATGAAACTGCGCCTCGTGAATCCCGCACAGATCGAAGATCTAGAGCGCAACTGGGGCAAGACCTGGGACGAACTCAGCGACAACGACAAGCGCGCCCTCGTCTGTGGTCAGTGCCATACGGAGTATTACTTCGAGCAGGGCAAGAAAGGCCGCGTCGTGTTCCCGCGCGACAACGGCTACACGGCGGAGCAGATGTACGAGTACTACAAGCGCACGGATCTTCCGGGCGGTTTCAAGGGCGACTGGAAGCATCCCGACTCGGGCGCGATGATGCTCAAGGCGCAGCATCCGGACTACGATGTCTGGAAGACGAGCGTCCATGCGGACGCGGGCGTCACCTGCATCGACTGCCACATGCCGTACATGCGCAAAGACGGGCAGAAGTACACGTCGCATTACATCTCGAGCCCGCTCAAGTATGTGGAGGCAGCGTGCCTCAAGTGCCATGACGAGAGCAAGGAAACGCTGATCGCCCGTGTTAAGACGATCCACGACAACACCTTCAAGCTGCAGAGGACGGCAGGCATCACGTGCGCCAAGGCGCATCTCGCCATCAAGGCGGCTGCTGCGGCCGGTGCAACGGACGAGCAGCTCGCTCCCGCGCGTGAGCTCATCCGTGAAGCACAGTGGTATTGGGACTACGTCGAAGCTGAAAACGGCGTCGGCTTCCATAATCCCGACCAGTGCATGCGGACGCTCGGTCTCTCCATCGACCTCGCGCATCAAGCGATTGAAGCGGCAAACGCCGCCACGCGCGGTGCGTTCCCGATGGACGACCTGCCGGACAAGCCGTTCGATCATCTCTGATCACGGCAGTGGGAAATACTGCGAAGAGAGCAGTATTTGCAAAAAGTCTGTGACCTTCTAAACAGCAAAAAGCCGCCGCCCCCCTATGGGGGCGGCGGCTTTTTGCTGTTTAGTTTGCGGAAACGACTTCGTTCAGCCCCTTGATCAGGGCATCGATATCGATGCCGTGGGCGAGAGCGCCCTGCTCGATGTTTTCGAAGTGCGAAGCGGCGCAGCCGATGCAGCCCATGCCGGCGCTCATGAAGACGGGCACGGTGTCAGGATACTTCTGGACGACTTCTCCGATGCCCATATCTTTTGTTATGGTCATACAACAACCTCCTTTGATTACAATGAAACCCCAAGAAGCAAGTCCATAGGGCAGAACCGATTGGTTGGTTCAATGCAAGGTGAGTGGACGCATCTGCGTCCGCTGGAAAAATGACGGTCGCCCGGCAAATTTCCTTTGCAGTGAAATTTCCAAGAAGCCAAGCCGTAAGTGCAGGCTGTTTGATTGGTTTCATGCAAGGGCGGGTACACGGCAAAGCCGTATACGAAAATCACCTTACTACTGTCTTGATTATACCACGTTTCCTACCGGATAGCTATAGCTTATTTTTGCTTCTTGAGAATATTCGCCATCATTTCATGTGCTGAAGCATAGGACTTGAAATCCTCGGGATTTTTGCGGATCTCCTCGGCTTCTTGCAGAGCAGCCATCGTTTCGGGATTTGTGGCATAAAGCTCAAAAGGGAGCTTTCCTTGGCGCAGAATCTGACGCGCCATCGCGTTGACCGCGACGGACATGTTGAGCCCCATACTGGCAAGTGCAGCATCTGTTTGGGCTTTTAATGCGGAATCCATGCGGACTCGTATCATGGTTGAAGGCATGTGTTCAACCTCCTTTTTGAGACAAAATATGGAATAAATCTACAGAAATCGCCGAATTTATCGACTCGTTCTATGACAGTAGTATATCATAAATTTGAGAAGAGATACAATGTAGCTATATTGTGCGTGTAGTTTATAACAGCCTGCGCACCGCATGAAGAATGTAGCGCATCTATCCGATATGAAAAGGAGCTGTCGCGTTTGTTTGCGACAGCTCCTTTTTCGTGTTTTGCATTTCGTACGCTATGCCTGCCAGTAGTGTGCGTGCGACTGGCGATAGGCGGCGGAATCCTTGCTCTGGATCTGCGCGTCCAACTGACGCAGCTGCTGCTGGATCGCCGCCTTCTCATCGGGTGAGGTTGCTTTGGCGAGCTGCGCCTGTATCTGCTGTTTCTTCGCCTTGAGCTTTTGAATCTCGTCGTCCACGTTCTTGTCAGAGCACATCGTTACCTCTCGGTCGCCCTCTGCGTCCTTCGCTGCAGGCACAGTGCCTGCGTCTGCCTCAGAGGCGGGAGGAGCGGCAGGCAGGGACGCACCTTCGCTTGCCGCCGCGTGGTTCTTTGCATTTGCGGACGGCTCATAGACGGCGGCGGGAGAAGCCGGCTCGGTGATCTTGCCTGGCTGCGCGGCGTCATCCGTCGGCGCGACGGCTGCCTGCGCCCCGTACGCCTGCGTGGCTCGCATCTGGTTGATGCCAAGCTGCAGGGAAGCGATTTCTTTCTGCCTGTTTTGAATGGCTTCTGGATTCGTCAGACGAAGCGCTTCTATGGGATGGTTTGTCGCATAGTCAAGCTCGCGCTCCATGCGCTGCGCAACAGACTGCGCCTTTGCGGCGAATGCGCCGCTCTCTTTCGACTGCTGCAGCGATGCGCCTGCAGAAAGCAGATCGGCGAGGCGTGCATCTTCCTGGCTCTTCTTGCCGCTCTTTTTGTCCTGCACATTTGCTGTGCCGAAGCGGTCACGAACGCTGCCGGGCGCATCGTTTTCGTCCTCGCTCTTCTTGTCCGCCCGCATCGCTTCCGCCATTTGCTTCTGCAAATCGGCAAGCTGCTGCATCATCGTTTTCAGCAGGGCGTCCTTCGCCTCCGGGCGCATCTCGTCGTTACCCTTGACTTCTTCGATGCGTGCCTGCAAGCGTGAAATGTTTTCCTGCAAGGGATTGGCTTTTTTCGAGCCGGCAGGATTCGCAGCAGGAGCGCTGACAGATGACTGCACGAGATTTTCCGTCCTGTTCTGCATGGCTGCGACGGGCAGGCCGCCGGCAGCGCGGCGATGCAAAGCAGGCGACATCATGAAATTGGAGATCTGCATGATAAAAAAACACCTCCTCATTAAAAAAACATTAGAATCTCCCTTTGTTTTTTCGTTTATTTGGGAGGAAAACTTAAGTCGGTATTTGTGTACAGTTCTTCTTTTGCTGCAAGCGCAGCCATTTGCGAAGATGTGTGAAGTCGAATAATCTACCTGAGGCGATTATTCGACTTTCGCCCTGAGAGGAGCCTTTAAGTATCTATGGATTTGTTTCGTCGGAATTTTAACAGGGATTCCTTCATTGTCAAACAAAGTGATTACGCTCCAATCGAAATCGCTGGAAAAGGAAAGCCGACGCCCGCTTTTCAGCAGGAGAGAAAACTCATGGATATAAGAAGAGGCATTTTCATTTAAGTATATACCATACGAGCCGGTAAAATCAAAATCCGCTTCATCAAAAGTCTGTTCTTTTATACTGCAATCCGTAATGATGTCACCTTTCAAACAAGCAAAGAGGCGGCGAATGTCATAAGACGCAGAGGCATCAGGATTTCTCTGATAAAATCGAGGCGGGATACAGTCTTTTGAGATACGAACAGAACTGGATTCACTGTAATCAATTTCGAATGAGCCTTGATTGCTAATCAGAATGACGGGGTGCCAAACATTTGATAATGTGAGATTTATGTACTCCATTTGGCGCAGCCATTCCAGCGTTTTATTATAATCAAAGATCTCATAGATGGGCTTTCGGGAAGAATTGTCTCCATCCGTGATACGATTCGGATATAACGAACAGATGGAGATGTCGCCTAAATCGTCGACGTAATCCTCAACAATAGCGATTTCTTTTATTTCCACACCGATCAGACCGATGAACTCGATATATTTTTGCAGATGATCCGGCTGTTGGATTACAGGAGCACTCCATTCGGTTCCTTCGAATTCATTCGCCTTAAAGTGATTGGAGCCGCCTAACGTTTGAAGGTTGTACTCTCGGATAAATTGTTCAATCTTATCCATGAAATCATCCTCCTTGCTGCATATCATGGTTTCGTAGATGAGATCGTCACCTTGCTTCAGAAAAGTTCAGGTTAAAAACCGCAGAAGGAAGACAACTGCTTCAAGATGACGGCACGCCTTTCGTAGCGGGCAGAAATTGTCGGATGTGCGATGTATATGACGAGACGTTTTACAAATAGTATAGCATAAGTGAAGATGCAGGAAGGAATGTTTTTGTGCACTTGTATTCGAGGTTTTTGCGGTGTCTCTCGTGTGCTTATCTACGAAAAGTCTAATAAAGCCTTTATCGTAGATAAGGATAGATTTTTCACCATCTCCAAGTGGCTTGATACGCTTGCCATGGAGCGCAACGTGAACTTTTCCAATATCCTGCAAAATGCTTTGATGCGTGAATTGGGCGTGAACAAAGCCTAGAAACAGGCAAATAATATTTGTGGAACGTTGGCTTGAAACCTCACTCCTTGACATTAAAATCGGCCGAGTTATAATGGAAATTGAAATTCATCATAGGACTTGCGTTGTTGTGGGAACGTGAGAGATGCACTTATCGGATTGGTTGGCAGGGAGGTTTCAGCGATGATTATTTCTGCAGATAAAAAGGTGCTGCAGGCGATTTCGCTGCCGCAGGCGCAGCCTCTTATGGGGAAGCGCGAGAAGCAGGGCGGCGTGTCGGATGCGATCGGGGAAGCCGTCGAGGCTCTTATCAGCCAAAAGGGGAAGGCCATGAGCGCTGACGAGCTGGCACAGAAGCTGCAGCAAGGCGACAAGCTTACTGAGGCCGGCGCGGAACTTACGGCTATTGAGGAGAAGAAGAACGGCGTCACGGCGGCGAAGGATCGTCTGAAAGAAATCGGCAAGCAGCTGTCCGACAAGACGCTTTCGGATGAGGACAAGAGGGCGCTCGACAAGGAAAAGGAACAGCTCAAGAGCCAGATCATGGCAGCTTCGCCGGAGGATAAGCTTTCCATGGTGCAGGAAATGAAGCGGAAAGCTGAGAAGGAAGGAAACAAAGAGGCGGTCTTGGGCCTTGGCGAGTGGGTCGGGGATATCAAGAAGGAAGTCGTTGAGGCATCTGTGAAGGAAACGCAGCTCCGGGCGAAAGCGGCGCAGGAAGAGGCGGAGAAAGCCGGAGAGGAGGCAAAGGCAAAGGAACGCGAAAAAGAACCGGTGAAGGATGAGAATATTCGTCAAAAACTGGAAAACGAACTCGAGAAAGAGACAGCCAAGACGATGGGGCAGCCTTTTTTCAGGCGCACGAAGGAGAGTGAGCCTATGGCTTGACCTCTTGGGGTTTCATGGTACAATAAAATAAAGGGAGGGGAAGGGCAGCGTCCTTTCCCTCATGTCTTTTTCGTACTGCTTTCAAGGGGGTGGAAGCGGCGTTTTGCCTTTGCGATGCGCCGCGAATTTTATGGGGATTTTATTCATCGGAGGAATTTTTGCCGCCGTTGTGCTCGTCGCCGTGCTTTTGGCGATCTTGGCACGCGGCTATGTGAAGGCCTCGCCGTCGACGGCGCTCATCATTTCCGGCATCAAGAAGCGTCCGCGCATCCTCATCGGCCAGGGCGGTGCGCGCATCCCCTTTTTTGAGCGTATGGATACGCTTTTCCTCGGGCAGATTTCCGTGGACATCAAGACGGAGACGCCCGTACCTACGAATGACTACATCAACGTGAATGTTGACGCTGTCGCGAAGGTCATGGTCGGGCGCGATGAGGAGAGCGTGCAGCTTGCGGCGCGAAATTTCCTGAATTTCACGGGAGAGCAAATCGCGAGGGATCTGCAGGATTCCCTTGAAGGCAATATGCGCGAGATCATCGGCACACTGACGCTGGAAGCCATCAATACGGATCGCGACAGTTTTTCGGATCAGGTCGTGAACAAGGCGGCGCAGGATATGAAAAAGCTCGGCATCGAGATCATTTCCTGCAATATCCAAAATGTCACGGACAACAACGGCCTCATTGTTGATCTTGGTGCGGACAATACGGCGCGCATCAAGAAACGCGCCGCCATTTCGCGTGCCGAGGCGGAGCGTGATGTCGCAGTCGCAAAGGCGCAGGCGCAGAAGGAAGCGAACGATGCGCAGGTCGAGGCGGATCTTGAGATTGCCCAGCGGCAGACCGATCTCGCAATCCGGCAGGCGGAACTCAAGAGAGCGTCCGACATCAAGCGCGCGGAGGCGGACGCCGCCTACGAAATCCAGGCGCAGGAGCAGCAGAAGTCCGTCCAGACGGCCACGGTCAACGCGCAGATTGCAAAGGCGGAGCGCGAGCAGGAGCTGAAGAAGCAGCAGGTGTCCGTGCGTGAACAGGAGCTGGCGGCACAGATTCAGAAGCAGGCGGATGCGGAGAAGTATGCCGTCGAACAGAAGGCTGCGGCAGACTTGGCCAAGCGCCAGCGCGAAGCGGAAGCCGCTCTTTACGAGACGCAGCGCAAGGCGGAGGCGCAGAAGGCGGAGGCGGAGGCTTCGCGCTATGCGGCGGAGCAGGCGGCTGCAGGCATTAAGGCGCAGGGTGAGGCGGAAGCTGCTGCGATTCAGGCGAAAGGCGAGGCGGAAGCTGCCGCGATGGATCGAAAGGCGGAAGCGCTGAAGAAATACGGCAAGGCGGCTATGGCGCAGATGATCGTCGAGATTCTGCCGCAGATCGCTTCGGAAGTGGCAAAGCCGCTCGAACGCATCGGCAATGTATCCATCATTGGCGGCAATGGTGCCTCTGCCGTGGAGCCGATGGCGGACAATGTGCCGCTTGTCATGGCGAAGACGTTCCAGACGGTCAAGGCGGCGACGGGCATTGACCTCGCCGATATCGTGCGCGGTGAGAGCTACGAGGCGAAGGTCACGAAGAATGTCAATGTCACTGGCGCCGACGCCGACGCCATAAAGGCCGCTGCCGTAAAAGCGGCGTCGATGGCCAATGCGATTCGTGACTGAGGAAGGAGTGGCATGGGAAATTGGCTCCTTGCTGAATGATTTGATGTCATCTCCTTGAGGCGGCAAGCCCTGAACCGGCCATGGCGCCGTTCATTCGGCAGAGGCGCCGGTCGGACGGAGCTTATCCGTGCTTCTTTGTGCAATTTTACCATAGGTTCTGATGGAGAATTTTCTTGCATTTTTCTGCCGCCGCGCTATAATGAATATTGCAAAGGGGAGTCCACGAATGGGCTGAGAGGGGGCTTTTCGCCCCGACCCAAAACCTGATTTGGATCATGCCAACGTAGGGAATAGAGGGTGATTTTGACCGCATACACCGCTTGGCGTGTGCGGTTTTCTTTTTTGGGAGGGACGAAGATGGTGAAGGTCAATGGCGAGGACGCTGCGGCGGACGGCAAGATGCTTTTGGATTATCTGGAGGAGGCGGGCTATGTTCCCGCGCGCATCGCCGTCGAGCGAAACGGCGAGATCGTGCCGAGAGCAGCGTATGAATCGGTGCAGCTGGCGGCGGGCGATGTCGTGGAGATCGTGAGTTTCGTCGGCGGCGGCTGAGAAAACTGCGGCCTGGCTGCCGAGAATCGTGCTTGTTCCGCAGGGATTGAGCTTTGGCGGACAAAGGCGGCAGGGAAGAAAAGAAGCCTGCTCCGTTGCCAGGGGAGCAGGCTTTGAAGAAAACAAATTGTGCGTGCGCATGAGAAGGGAGCATCCTTATGGAAACAAACAGGGAAGAAGATTTTCTCAGATTGGGCGGCAAGACGTTTCGTTCGCGTTTTATCCTCGGTTCGGGCAAGTATTCGCTCGAACTGATCCGTGCCGCCGTGGAAAATGCGGGCGCGGAGATGGTGACGCTCGCCGTGCGGCGCACGAATACGCGCGAGGGCGAGAGCATTCTCGACTATATCCCTGCGCATGTGACGCTCCTGCCGAACACGTCGGGCGCGCGCACGGCGGAAGAAGCGGTGCGCATCGCACGCATGGCGCGCGAGCTCGGCTGCGGCGATTTCGTCAAGGTGGAAATCATGCGCGATGCGAAGTACCTCCTGCCGGACAACGAGGAGACGGTTCGCGCGACGAAATTGCTTGCCGCCGAAGGCTTCACCGTCCTGCCGTACATGTTCCCCGATCTCTACGCGGCGCGCGCTCTTGAGGCGGCGGGAGCGGCAGCGGTCATGCCGCTCGCCGCGCCCATCGGCTCGAATCAGGGGCTGCAGGCGAAAGCGTTCATCAAGATCCTCGTCGAGGAGATCGACGTGCCGATCATCGTCGATGCGGGCATCGGCAGGCCGTCGGAAGCGTGCGAGGCGATGGAGATCGGCGCTGCCGCTGTCATGGCGAACACGGCAATCGCGACGGCGGGCAACGCGGCGCGGATGGCGGGAGCGTTCAAGTCGGCGATCGAGGCAGGACGCGCGGCTTATCTTGCGGGGCTTGGCCGCGTCTTGGAGCGCGGCGCGGCTGCTTCCGATCCGCTGACGGGCTTTCTGCACGATGGAGAGGCGACGAGATGAGAGAAGATGCAAGCTACTTCATCGATTCGGCGCGCTTGAGCGGCGCGGCGCTCGAAAGGAAGCACCGGCTCGAAAACGATCCAGCGAGCCGCACGGACGTCATGGCGTATGCGCCCGATATGGAGCGAATCGACTCCGATGTGCGCGAAAAGGTGCTTTCTGCGGCAGCGGAGTATGAGCCTGCCGCTTACAGCGCCGCTGACGTGGAGCGCGCTCTCGCGCATGATACGTGCAGCATCGAGGACTTCGCGGCGCTCCTCTCATCTGCTGCGGCGCCTTTCTTGGAGCGCATGGCGCAGCGCGCGCAGCGGGAGACGGGGCGTCGCTTCGGCAATACGGTCTACGTCTTCACGCCGCTTTACATCGCGAATTACTGCGACAATTACTGCGTTTACTGCGGCTTCAACCGCTACAACGACATCGCGCGCCGCCGGCTCACAGAGGCGGAGATCGCGCGGGAGATGGAAGTCATCGCGGCGTCGGGCATCGAGGAGATCCTGCTGCTGACAGGCGAAAGCCCCGCGATGAGTGACATTGCCTACATCGGCGAGGCGTGCCGCTTGGCGGGGCGGTATTTCCGCAATGTCGGACTCGAAATCTATCCCGTGAATACGGCGGACTATCAATACCTGCACGAGTGCGGCGCGGACTATGTGACGGTGTTTCAGGAAACGTATGACGCGGTGCGCTATGAGGCGCTTCATCTCGCGGGCAGGAAGCGCGTCTTCCCCTATCGCTTCGAAGCGCAGGAACGCGCCATCCTCGGCGGCATGCGGGGCGTGGGCTTCTCGGCTCTCTTGGGGCTCGCCGACTTTCGGCGCGACGCCTTGGCGACGGCGCTGCACGTCTACTTCCTGCAGCGCAAGTACCCGCATGTCGAATACTCGCTCTCCTGTCCGCGGCTTCGTCCCATCGTCAACAACGCGGGAATCAACCCGCGTAATGTGCACGAAAGGGAGCTTTGCCAGGTGCTCTCGGCCTACCGCATCTTCCTGCCCTATGTCGGCATCACGGTCTCCTCGCGCGAGTCGGCGAGCTTTCGCGACGGCATCGTGAAGATCGCGGCGACGAAGGTGTCGGCGGGCGTCTCGACGGGTATTGGCGACCACGAAGAGAAGTATGAGGGAAAGGAAGCGCGGGCGGCAGGCGACGAGCAGTTTGAGATCGCCGACGCACGCTCGCTGGCCGAGATGTATGCAGGGCTTTCGCGCGGCGGATTGCAGCCCGTGCTGAACGATTACGTCTATGTATAAGGGGAAAATCATCGCCTGCATCACGAATCGCCGGCTCGTGCGTGGGGATTTCCTCGCGCAGATCGAACGCGTCGCCGCGATGGAGATGGTGGACTGGATCATCGTGCGCGAAAAGGACTTGACGTCTGAAGCGTATCGGGCGCTTTTCGCGCAGGTCGTCCGCATCGCACATAAGCATGGAAAGAAATGCATTGCACACGGCTGGGGGGCGCTCGGCGCAGAGCCGGAGGATGCTGCCGTGCTGCAAGAGGCCGCGCTGCGGCAGCAGGGGCGCCATGCGCCTGCTGCCGAGGAACGTCGCCTGTCGCCGCGCACGGTGTCGGAGTGCGGCGCGGACGGCATCCATCTGCCGCTCGATGCTCTGCGCACATGGCGTGCGGCAAGCGCCCAGGACGGGCGGCAGCCGGCGATGGAAGAGGGCGCGGTGAAGCTCGTCGGCGCATCGGCGCACTCCGTCGCCGAGCTTGCCGAAGCCGCCTCCCTGGGATCACATTATGCGACGTTCAGTCCCATCTTTGCCACCGCCTGCAAGCCGGACGCTGCCCCTCTCGGCGCAGCCGCCCTCGCAGCCGCCTGCAAAGAGGCGCCGCTCCCCGTATTCGCGCTCGGCGGCGTCGGCATGAACAAGCTCGAGGCCTGCCTCGAAGCCGGCGCGGCAGGCTGCTGCATGATGTCCGCGCTGATGCGGTGAGCTGCGCGCGCATAAGGGCGCTGCATCCTGTGTCCGCAAAGCGGACGTTTTTGCGTGCGGCCTATTCAAAGCCGTCGCCGACAATCCCTGTATTGGCAAGGTTGTCCTGCAAGCGGATGGTCAGCAGGACCGGTCTTTTCAGCTCCGCCTGCAGCCAGCTCCGCATTTTCTGTGCGTCGCGCTGCTCCAAAGGCGCTTTTACATACACGACGATGATGTATTTCACGACATTGATCTTGTTCGTATCCTTGACATCGAGCACGGCGGAGCCCTCCATGTCCTGGATTTCGGGGAAGACGATGGAGCCTGTCGTCCTGCATTTTTCCAAAGCCTCTGTGGTATCTGTCATATGCTGATATGCCGGCTGATACAGGAGGCTCATCTTTTTGTACTTCTGCAGCAATTCCATGTCCTGATTGCCGAACGCGATCTCTTTGCTGGAATCGGGATTGGCGGTCTTGTTCTCTTCCTGCTTTTGCATAAGAAGAGCCTCGTTGTTCTGGATCAACTCCAGTGAATAGGACGCCAGATATTTGAATTGCTTCATGTCGGTTTCTGCAAGAGCCTGTTCCTCGGCTGTCAGCGCCTTTCCGATCAGACCGATCTCCACGCTGCTGTTCTGATGATTGATACGGTAGCGAATGGCCTGCCGCTCGGAGCTGTTGAAATTGTTGTTTACAAATGCGTGCAGCTCAGAGCTTTCCGCCGATCGGATCACGGTCTGATACGCCGTATAAACGCTCGGCAGCAGGGCGATGATGACGATGATGGGCACTAGGATGCGGTTGCGTTTGTGCTGGAACGGGGAATGCGCCTGTTTGACCGGGAAATGGATGATCTTCAGCACGCAGAAGGTCGCAAAGCAGATGCACAGGCCGTTGATGAAGAAGAGGTAGGCCGCGCCTAGAAAATAGGCGATGTTGCCTTGGGCGATGCCATATCCGGCGGTGCATAGAGGCGGCATGAGCGCCGTGGCGATTGCGACGCCGGGGATGACGTTGCTCAGTTCTTTCCGCGTCTGCCCGATGATGCCCGCCAAGCCGCCCAGAAGTGCGATCAGAACATCCCAGATCGTCGGCTCCGTGCGGGCGATCAATTCAGATGATTCCGTCACAATGGGCGTGACGGAAAAATACAGCGCCGATGTGATCAGGCAAAAAAAGACCTGCATGGACAGGCGGAAGAACGATTTCTTAGCCATGGCGATATCGTATATGGCAAGGCCGTAGCCGATGCCCATGATGGGCCCCATCAGAGGCGAGATCAACATGGCGCCGATGACCACGGCGGTGCTGTTCATGTTCAGGCCGATTGAGGCGATGAACATCGACAAAATCAAGATGATGAGATTCGTTCCCCTGACCTCAGCGCCTGCCTCTATTCGCTCGGCAATCGCCGGATTGCGGGCCTTGTCAAAGCTCAGACTGAAAAAATCATAGATGGAAAATGCCTGTTTCAAGAGATGTCACGCCTTTCTTGCTGGACAGAAATTATCGGTATTTGCTTTATGTATTGAAACAATCCGGGAATAGTATAGCATATACGATGATACAGGAGGAAGGGACATATATCCTATCGTGCATCATCGGGCGCGGTTCTTGGACTTTCCTGCGGAAATTGTGCTATAATAAACAGACAGAAGGAGTGGAAGTGTACGCGCCGTCCGGCGCAAACATTGTGGGTGAAGGTCCTGCTGGGAGGTATGGAGATGTTTGCAATCATCGTGGGTACGCATGGCCGATTGGCGGAGGAGCTTCTGGCTTCCGCGGAGATGATTTTCGGGGAAGCGGAAAATATTGCTTCCGTGCCGCTCGTACCGGGAGAGGGTGCGGATGATGTCGCAGCAAAGTATGAGGCTGCGCTTGAGCGGCTCGATGCTTCGGGCGGTGCGCTCTTCCTGTTGGATCTCTTTGGCGGTACGCCTTATAACGCTGCCTGCCGGCTTGTCCTCAAGAACGAGAAGTACGGCATTGTTACCGGTGTGAACCTGCCGATGCTCGTCGAAATGGCGAATGCGCAGGCGATGGACGAGGGGACGGACATCCGCTCCCTGATGGAGAAAGCGGTGGAAGCGGGCAAAAAGGGGATGCAGCTTTTTCATAAGAGCACGGTCAGCGACTGAGGCGGCGTTTTGCCGCTTTGCAGGATGCGAGGGAAAGGGCTTTACTTTTTCCGGCGATATCCTTAAAATGGAAGAAACGTGTGCAGCGGCGCACGCTGCAGGGAAAAACCGCTTAAGACGGCGCGATTTGCAAAAAAAGACCGGGGCGGCGCTTCTCTGAGGGTTCCTGGCAAGTGGATAGGAGAGATGGCAAATGATCGATACGATTGGTGTTGTGACTTCCGGCGGAGACAGTCCGGGCATGAATGCGGCGGCGCGGGCCGTCGTGCGCACGGCGATTGCCGAAGGCGTGAAAATTTTTGGCATCTACGGCGGCTATACGGGGCTTCTGAATGGCGATATGGAGGAGCTTTCGACCCGCAGCGTCAGCGATCTCATACAGCGCGGCGGCACATTTCTCGGCACGGGGCGTTCCAAGCGTTTCCATACGGATGAAGGCCGCAAGGAGGCTCTGAAAAAACTGCGCGAACGCGGCATCGAGGGTCTCGTCGTCATTGGCGGCGACGGCAGCCTCACGGGCGCTTCACATCTTGCGCGTTACGGCATGCCGATTGTCGGCTTGCCTGCAACCATAGAGAACGATGTCTGGGGTACGGACTACACGATTGGCGCCGATACGGCGGCCAATACGGTGCTGGAGGCCATCAACAAGCTGCGCGACACGGCATCGGCGCACAGGCGCATCATTCTCATCGAGGTCATGGGCAAGAAATCCGGCTGGCTCGCGATGATGGCCGGCGTTGCAGGCGGTGCGGAATATGTGCTCGTCCCTGAGGTCAAGTACGATCTTGACGCCATTTGCACGGAAATCATGGATGCTTATGAGGCGGGAAAGAAGTACAGCATCATTGTTGTGGCGCAGGGGGCGGGTTCTGCCGTCGAGATGGGCAAGTTCATCGGCGATACGACGAAGATCGACACGCGCGTATCCGTCTTGGGCTATATCCAGCGCGGCGGTGCTCCGACGGTCGAGGACCGCATGAAGGCTTCGCTCCTCGGTGAACGCGCGGCCCTTGCGCTGATCTCGGGTGCGAGCAATATCGTATTCGGCTTTGATATGGGCAAGGTCGTGAGCATCAATCTGCACGATGCAGTGACGAACCGCAAGACACTTGATCCTGAGATCGTGCGTCTGGCAAGGGTTCTCGCATAAGGGGGACAAAAAGAAGATGAAGATTGCCATTTTCGGCTACGGAAATTTGGGGCGCGGTGTGGAGTGCGCCGTACGGGAAAACAGCGATATGGATCTCGTTGCCGTCTTTACGCGGCGCGACCCAAAGACGGTGAAAATCCAGACGGAAGGCGTGCCCGTTGTCAGCGCGAAGGAGATTGAGGCGTGGCAGGGCAAAGTCGACGTGCTCATCCTTTGCGGCGGCAGCGCGACGGATTTGCCCGAGCAGACGCCGCAGTATGCGAAGCTTTTCCACGTCGTCGACAGCTTCGATACGCACGCGAAGATTCCCGAGCATTTTGCCGCTGTCGATGCGGCGGCGAAGGCGGCGAATCATGTCGCCGTCATCTCCGTCGGCTGGGATCCGGGGCTTTTCTCGCTCGCGCGCGTCTATGCGAACGCTGTGCTGCCGAACGGCAAGGACTACACCTTCTGGGGCCGCGGCGTAAGCCAGGGGCACTCCGACGCCATCCGCCGCATCGCGGGAGTGAAGGATGCGAAGCAGTACACCGTGCCTGTCGTCAAGGCGCTTGCCTCCGTGCGGCGCGGCGACAACCCCGAGCTTACGACACGCGAGAAGCATACGCGCGAATGCTTCGTTGTCTTGGAAGAAGGCGCGGATGCGGCGAAAATCGAGAAGGAAATCAAGGAAATGCCGAACTACTTCGCCGATTACGATACGACCGTGCACTTCATCACGGAAGAAGAGCTTAAGGAAAGCCACAGCGGCCTCGCGCACGGCGGCTTCGTCATCCGCACGGGCAAGACGGGATTGCAGAAGGAGCACAACCACGTCATCGAGTACAGCCTGAAGCTCGACTCGAACCCCGAGTTCACGACGAGCGTCCTCCTGGCATACGCCAGGGCGGCATACCGCCTCGCGCAGGAAGGCGCATCGGGCTGCAAGACCGTCCTCGACATCGCCCCCGCCTACCTCTCGCCGCTTTCGGCAGAGGAGCTTCGGGCAAAGCTCTTGTGAGGGAAAAGCATCGGCATTGTGAACAGCATAAGCATAGAAGGAAGGGCGCCGTCGGCTGACGGCGCCCTTCCTTCTATGCGCTGCGATAGGGAACTGCGTGAAAGGTGTGGAAGGGGCTTGTCGACGACGCGTTCCTTATCGTATGTCTTTTCCTTGCAACTTTCGCCAAAGTGTGCTGCGGCTTATGCCAAGCCGTGCGGCGGTACGCGATTGGTTCATGTTTTCTTCCCTCATCACTTCGCGTAGGATGTCCCGTGTGATTTTTTCCAAGGGTTGGCGCAGATTGAGGGTGGATGGAGAGGCAGATGGCATGTTTGTTGTTTCATCTTGCAAAATAGAGAGAACGATATCTTTCTTGATATAGATTCCTGTACTTAAGATTACGCATTCCCGAATCACGCGCTTGAGTTGATCAAGATTATATTTCCAATCGAATGCCTGCAGCAGCTTCATTGCATCTTCTTGAATTCCTATGATCTGTCGTCCGAGATTGCTGTTGAATTCATTGATATATAAAGAGGCCAGCAGAGGAATATCGCTTTTTCTTTCATTGAGAGACGGGATGGTTAAGATGGAGGCGTTAAGGATATTTTTTATATAATCAAAGAGAAGTTTTCCACTTTCCGTTGCTGGTTGTGTTGTCTCGCAAGAAAAGACTAGGCGGTGACGTTTGGCGAGACGAGTGTCTTCCATATAAGAGGATAATTTTTTTGCTGATGTTTCGGGGAGTTGATCAACTTCCTTGAAATAAATCGTGTAGTCCTGCTCGGTCAACGGAGAATCAGCTTTTTCCAAAAGGAGGCGAAGATCCCGTTCGCCTAGGTGAGCGCATTCGACAATAAGAAAGGCTTTGGCGCATGACTGGCTGTTATAAAAAATCATGCGGGCAAAAGAATTGCGGCCGGATCCTTTTGCCCCTTGAATGATCAGTGGCAGCGCGGAAGAGCTGTAAGTTCTGGCCTTGGAAATCTGTTCGTTGTAGCGAGAACTCTCGGAGCGGAAATGATCGAGTTGCAGAGTGATTGCTCGTTTCGACTCATAAAAAAAGGCATCTGAGCTAAGTTTGTTTGATTCAGAAAAGGGTCTGCTGTAAAACACATGGTACGTCTTGCTGAAAGAGTGAATTTTTCTTGCTCGTATGCGCCAGATGATATCGTGCAGTTTATGGAAGGTGACCATTTCTTCTGTTTTATGAAGTTGTTGGGATTCCTGCATGAATATTTCATGCAGCAGAGGACGATTTTTCTCTACAAGCAGAGATTCTGTGGCAAAGATGTTTTTTCCTGCATTGTCATAAATGAACATGATGTCGGAGGAGGCCCGGAAAATCTCTTGATAAAGCCTGTTTCGTTCCTCAAGGATTTGGAAGTTCCAATGCCAGTTTACGGCATCATCGAGTGCAGCGTCAATGCTTTCCTGCCCTGATGTTACAAGGATCGTGTTGAATCCAAGATGTTTGGCGAGCCTTGTTGTTACGACATCGCCGACAATCAGGGGATAGGAATCTCTTTTTAATGTTTTGAGCTGAGCGGGAATTTCGGAGTTGTCGTTGATAGTTACGACGTGCAAGGGGATTTGCATGATGTCGGATAAAACTTCTGCGTGACGTGTGATTGCAGAAAAACCGACGATGGCGAAATCCTTGTGGGAAGATTCTGCGAGACGAAGTGCGCGCAGCATATCTGAGATAGATATCTTTAGATCAACGACGGGAAGATGCGTAGTTTTTTTGATCATTTTTGCTGTACCTGCCCGGGAAAGAATGGCGAAATAATCGTTCTTTTCATGCATTGCTGCGAGGGCAGCCCCGCTTTCCATGTCTCCAATGAAACAATCGATTTTTAGGTGGGGGTAACGTTCCGCACTTTGCAGCAGCAAGTTTTGTAAGCCGGCATAAGGAAGAATGGCTAAAAGTCGAAGTGTTTCCATTTTTATCAGCTCCGATCAATGATATGTATCATTATAGCACGTTTTAGCTGATTTTAAGATTATAAAATATATTTTCCTATGAATTTATATAAATAGCTCTATATTGAAACAATATTTAAAAGAAAGCCTCTTTATATACGCAATATAAAGCATTTATACTAGGTATAGCAAGTGTGCATTTTTGAAAGGGAGGGACTGTAGCATGAAGGCGGCTGTAGTTACAGATGTTGGAAAGGTAGAAATTCAGGAGATTGAGAAGCCCGTGATTCGAGAGAATGAGGTTCTGATTCAAGTAGTAAATGCCGGTGTATGCGGGTCAGATTTGCATTTGTTTCATGGAACGCATGCCTTTCGTAAACCACCTGCAATTTTAGGGCATGAGATTGCAGGAAAAATTGTGGAAATTGGCAGCAAGGTAACAAAATATAAGATCGGCGACCGCGTGACGGTTGAGCCGCAGGTGGGATGTGGGGAATGCGATCTGTGCAGACACGGACATGTCAATCTTTGTGGAAAGAAGAAGGTTCCGGGGACTCCTCTCTGGCTCGGCACGTTTGTCGAATATTTTCCTGCACCTGAGCAAACCCTTTATAAGCTGGCGGATAGAGTTTCTTACGAAGTGGGCACGGTCATCGAGCCTCTGGCTGTTGCCGTGCATGCATTGGAAATGGTTCGTGAACCGGAGAAGGACTGCCTTGTGATTCTTGGATCAGGTACGATCGGTTTATTGCTCCTTGCAGTTGCAAAAGTTTACGGTTATAAAAAAATCATTTGTACCGATACGATGGCTTTTAATCGTGCGATGGCATTGAAGCTTGGGGCTGCGGCGGTATTTGATCCGGTGCATGAAGATGTACGGGAGCAGGTAGGCAAATTAACGGCGGGCAAAGGGGCGGACCTTGCCCTCATTGCGGCAGGAGCTCCCAATATTGTAGATCAGGCAGCAGCTTGTGTGAAAAAGACGGGTGAAGTGGGTATCGTCGCGATGATTACGGAAGACATTCCCGTATACACGTATAGTTTCGTGTTCAATGAATTGCGTTTGTTTGGCAGTATGACCTATGAGACGAAAGATTTTGCAAAGGCGGCAGCCTTGGTGAATGACGGGCTGGCAATCGAAGAATATATCACACAGGTGCTTCCCTTTGCTAAGACGCAGGAGGCGCTCGATATATTAAGTAAGAAAAAAGAAGATGTTATCAAGGTTCTCGTCAAGATGTGAAGCAGAGTTTCTGAACGATGATGTGAAAGAAGGGATTACGATGAAAAAGGTTTTGACAGGTATCTTAGTGCTTTTGTTTACAGGCTGTATGTTGGTTGGCTGTGGCGGCAACAAGGCTGCTGATGGACAGGTAGAGTTAAAATTGGGACATATTCAGTCCGAGAGTGATCTTTGGCAAAAGGGGGCAGAAAAATTTAAGGAAGAAGTAGAGAAAAAATCTAACGGAAAGATGAAAGTTACAATATATCCAAACTCTACACTCGGCGGCGATCGCGATTTAGCAGAAGGAATGCAGATGGGAACTGTCGATTTTGCTTTGATTGCTGGAGTGCTCGGCAATTTTGATAAGTCGATTTCTTTGTTGGAATTGCCGTATTTGTTTGATAATCACGAACAGTATGATGCGGTTGTAAATGGCGAGATTGGCAAGAAGATTTCAGAGAATGTCTTGAAGAGTTCCGGTATACGTATCTTGAACTGGTGGGATCGGGGGCCGCGTCAAGTTACATCGAATAAGCCGATTAATACGCTCGATGATATTCAAGGACTGAAGATTCGTGTGCCGGAGATTCCGGCGATGGTAGAGACTTGGCGTGCGATGGGAGCGTCGCCTACGCCGATGGCATGGAGTGAAGTCTACACGAGCTTGCAGCAAAATGTTATTGACGCGCAGGAAAATCCTGTGCCGTTCATCTATGGAGGCAGGATTCAGGAAGTGCAGAAATATCTCGCGCTGACAGAACATAAGTATGAGTATGTGACATTGGCGATGAGTGATAAGAAGTGGCAACAGCTCACGCCGGAGCAGCAAAAGATTATCCAAGATGCGGCGCAGGTGGCTACGGAATACGAGAACAAACTTGTTGTTGAGCAAACCGGCAGGATGCTTAAGGAGATGGAAGACGGCGGGCTGCAAGTTACGAAGCCAGACAAAGCTGCCTTTGCCGCGAAGGCGAAAGCAGCGCATGAAGCATACGCCAAGACGGTGGACTTGGAGCTTTACCACGAGATATTGCAGGCGATTGGCCGATAAGGTGCAAGGGCGGCAGGTGGTCGGCACCGCTTTTATGAAGAGCGTCGACAGCCTGCCGTTTTGAAAAGGAGACTGCCATGAAAAAGCTGGATACTATCCTCGGCAGAGCCCTTTATTGGCTTATTGCCGGTTTGATGTTCGCAATGGCTATGCTGATTTTTGCTCAGGTTTTAGCACGGTATGCTTTCGGCAATTCTTTGACATGGTCGGAGGAGATCGGCAGGTATATTTTTGTTTGGATGTCTTTTTTAGGCATGGCGACGGCGATTCGGGAAAAGGCGCATGTTGCTCTTGACATCCTGCTGCAGCATTTGACCGGAGTGTCGAAAAAGGCGGTTGTTCTATTCAATGGACTGCTTTTGCTTGTACTGTCTGGAGCACTCGTGGCAAGTGGTTTTTATCTTGTGCAGTATGGTATGCTGCAGAACAGTTCTGCTGTCCGATTGCCCATGCACTTCGTTTACTGTGTAATTCCTTTCAGCGGAGCCTTGATGTTTTACTATACCATTCGCGAGACGGCAGAAGCATGGAAAAATGCAGGAGGTGAGAAGGTGTGATTGGTGCAATCTTGTTCGGCAGTTTCGCGCTTTTCCTTATTCTCGGTATTCCCATAGCATTTGTATTGGCATTGGCTTCTTTAGGCGCCATCGGATTTGCGGAATATCCCATTTCAATCTTTGCTCAAAGGTTGTTTGCTGCGCTTGACTCATTTCCTCTTATGGCAATCCCGCTTTTTATGCTGGCAGGAACTTTGATGAGTCAAGGTGGGATTACTCGTACAATCATTGATTTTGCGCTTGCCTTTGTGGGAAATATAAGAGGAAGTTTGGCACATGTGGTGGCAATCAGCGGAATCATCATGGGCGGGATATCGGGCTCGGGTGTCGCAGATACTGCTGCTCTTGGCACTGTTATGGTACCGGAAATGAAAAAGCGTAGTTACGATGTAGAATTTTCAGCCGCAATGGTTGCGGCAGCAGGCAGTATTGGGCTCATTATTCCGCCAAGTATAGCTATTATCATCTATGGGGTAACGACACAGACATCCATCGGTGATTTGTTTTTGGCAGCAGTCGTGCCAGGCGTGCTGATCGGCATGGGATTTCTCGTTTATTCTGTCTATTATGCGCACAAGCATGGCTATCCCAAAGAGGGCGGCAGCAGTTTTTCTGATAAGGTAGAGCGCTTTCGCAATGCTGTATGGGCGCTTGTTATGCCGGTTCTGATCATCTTTGGTATCCGCGGCGGCATTTTTACGGCGACAGAGGGCGGGGCTGTCATATCGGTATACGCGCTTTTTATCGGGATGTTCGTTTATCGAGAAATCAAAGTGCAGGACTTGCCGGGTATCTGTTATAAAGCGGCTGTGAACACAGCGGCGATTTCTTCGATTATTGCGGCTACATCGCTCTTCAGCTGGCTGCTTTCGAGTGAACAAATACCGCAGGCCATCACCACGGCATTAATCGGCATTACAGACAACAAGATACTTCTTCTGCTCATCATCAATGTATTGTTGCTTTTTTGCGGCATGTTCCTTGACAGCAGTCCGGCAATCATGCTGTTGGCACCCATTTTAGCGCCGGTTGCAGTATCTTTGGAAATGAGCCTTGTGCAGTTCGGCTTGATCATGGTCATCAACCTTACCATCGGACTTTTGACGCCACCGGTTGGCACGGCTCTTTATGTTTCAAGTAATGTGTCGAAGGTGCCACTCGGACGGCTCAGTATGCGCATGATGCCTTTTTGGGGTGTGATGATTTTCGTCCTACTACTCATTACCTATGTTCCCGCTTTGACGAGTTGGGTTATGAAATGAAAAAGTTTCTTATCTGGAAAATGTTTGAAATCAACGATTTCCGAAGGAAAGAGGGTTTGAAATTATGGGAACAGAACTTCTGCTGGGCTGTATCGGGGATGATTTTACGGGCTCAAGTGATGCTGCATCCTTTTTGGCAGAAGCGGGGCTAAAAACGATTCTTGTCAACGGGGAAACAGGCAGATTGCCGAAGATGGATGCTGAGGCGCTTGTTGTCGCTTTGAAGACGAGGAGTGCGCCAAAAAAAGAGGCAGTGAAAGAAAGCCTTGCCGCTTTGAGGGCACTTCAAAAGCGGGGGGCAAAGCATATATATGTGAAGTATTGTTCGACTTTTGATTCCACTCGAGAAGGGAATATCGGACCGATTCTAGATGCCTTTATGGAAGAAATGAATGTCCCTTATACGATTCTTTGCCCGGCTTTGCCTGTCAATGGCCGTATTGTGGAGAATGGCGTACTTTTTGTCAATGGCACACCGCTGGCAGAAAGCTCGATGAAGAATCATCCGCTGAATCCTATGTGGGCTTCGCGCGTGCAGGATCTTATGCATCCGCAAAGCGTGTATCCTTGTATGGAGATCCCGCATAAGCGTTTGGATGAGGCAACTGTTGAAGAGATACGCGGGGAGATTGAAGATTTCAAAAAAAACCATCCTCACTTCTATGTAATTCCTGATTATATAAATCAAGAACATGCGAGAAAGATCGCACGAATTTTTTCTTCGCTTTCTCTTTTGAGCGGAGGATCAGGTTTGTTGACAGAATTAGCTGAACAGTATAAGGATGGAAGCTATCCGACAAAATTACTGCAGGATAAAACGGAAGGAGGCGGAATTGTTTTTGCCGGCAGCTGTTCCGAGGCGACACTGCGTCAGATCGAGGTGTTTCAGCAAGCGGGAGGTAAGAGTTTTAAGATTGATCCCAAAGCGCTGCGACAAGGCGCTCATCACCTTGAAGAAGTTTGGTTATGGGCGAAAGCGCGATTGGATCAGGAGATATTGCTTTATAGTTCAGATACGCCAGAAAATATTCGCGTTCATCAAGAGGCTGCGGTTGCGGAACTTTTGGAGAAGGCGTTTGCTCAGTTGGCGGAAAAAGCGCGGCACGCAGGAGTTAAACGTTTCGTCGTGGCGGGAGGGGAAACTTCGGGTGCCGTTGTACAGAGGCTGGGATTTCATGCGTTTGTCATCGGTAAAAGTGTAGCTCCGGGGGTGCCGATTATGATACCGACCGATGCAGCGGATATGCGAGTCGTATTGAAATCAGGGAATTTTGGGCAGGAAGATTTTTTCCAACGGGCATTGGATATGACACGGAGGTAAGAAATGAACGAAGGCTTGCAGCAAAAATTTACGGATGCCATTTGGGTGGCGAAAAGCCTTTTCGAACGGAATAAAACAAGCGGTTCTTCAGCGAATATGAGTTTTCGCCATGAGGGCAAGATTTTTATCACGGCGAGTGGTACTTGTTTTGGCAGATTGACACAGGATGATTTTGCTTGTATCGACAGTGAGGGACATTGGCTGGGAAAGAGGGAACCCAGCAAGGAATTTCCGCTGCACAGGATGTTGTTTCAAAAAAGTGAAACTATACAATGCGTCATTCATACCCACAGCACATATTCTGTGCTATGGTCTTGCTTAGATTATGAAAATTTAGCGGACATTGTACCCGATTATACGCCGTATCTAAAAATGAAGGTTGGGCGCATAGGTTGTATTCCTTATGCAGCACCGGGCAGTCAGGAACTCTTTGAGCTTTTTCGTGAACGAATCCATGAGAGTGATGGCTATATTCTGAAAAACCATGGCCCTATTCTTGGCGGGAAAAGCATTCTCGATGCTTTTTATGGATTGGAAGAGCTGGAAGAAAGCACACGTATTGCCTGGTTACTTCGAGAGGAAAAATATTATGCAGAAAAACGTAACTCTTGACCAAAACAAAGAAATCTCCGTCCGAAACCAGTTCGGACGGAGATTTCTTTGTTTTGGTCTGCAGTTCTATGCTATCATCGCCATAGTGACTGACGACAGTCGGTTCTCCTCCGTGCGAGGAGGTGATGCGCGTGACGCTTTACAATGAAGGTCCAAGAGGTCAAGTCCGAAGGACGCAGACCGATTGGCTCTTTCATGTAAGGCGGGTGGACATGGAACATGTCCGGCAAGTTTTTGAAAAGCTGTCACTCCTGATTGCAGCGCTTGCGCTTGTAGCTGACATCACTTTCCGTCTGCCTAGCTTCTAAGTAGAAAAAAGAACCGCTATGCGGCTGCGCGGCTCTTCTTTCACGAACTAAAAATTCAAGGGAGAGACCGACGCGACCAAACGCCAGTCACTTTTTTGTCATTAAAGATTTTCTGTATGCGCCTGTCAAGCGGGGCGGGGAACCCAGTACATCACAAGAATTTGCCGTAGACTCGCTGCAATAGATCGTCAAAGTACTGCCGCTCTAATGCATATGTACTGTGTAGATCCAATGGCTTATTGATGGCATCAAAAAAATCGGCCGCTCCCTGCAGCAAGGTGATCAACAATTCCTTTTCGGGAACAAAAAAGCGGCTATTGTTCCATTTTGTATGCAATTTTATAAAACCTCTGTCATATTCTTTGAAGGTCATTTCCCTTGGAGAATCCGGAAAGAGCATGGTGGCTGCTCCGTCTTGCAGGAGCTGATCGATGGCGACAGCGAGGTAGACCCAGAGATCATTAAGGGAGTCCCATTCACGGAAGGTTAATATTTCTTTATCAAAATAGCTTAGCAGAATAGCGCCGTCTATATATTTTTTGTCTACATGCCTGGCAATCTTTTTGAGCTCCTCGGCGTCCGTTACATCGATAAACCATGCCGGATCGATATGGTTCAAATCGGATATGCGCACCTTGGGTCTGATGAGAAAGGATCTGCAGGTAAACATTTTGTAATACACTCACACCTTAGAGAAAGCTGAAAAAGATATGAGCTATGCGATGATCTTTGCAGATCTTCGCATAGCCCTGTTGTGATACTCTACTTCATCAAACCGCCGGGGATGTTGAGGGTGGCGAAGTAGTCATCGAGGGTTTCGGCGCGGCGGATGAGTTCGACGCTGCCGTCTTCTCTTAAAAGCAGCTCCGCGCTTCTGAGCTTGCCGTTGTAGTTGAATCCCATGGCGTGGCCGTGTGCGCCGGTGTCGTGGATAACGATGCGGTCGCCGATGTCGATCTTGGGCAGTTTGCGGTCGATGGCGAATTTGTCGTTGTTTTCGCAGAGCGAGCCGGTGACGTCGTAGATGTGGTCACAGAAGGCGTCTTCCTTGCCGATGACGGTGATGTGGTGGTAAGCGCCGTAGAGTGCGGGGCGCATGAGGTTCGCCATGCAGGCGTCGAGGCCGATGTAGTCTTTGTATGTTTTTTTCTCGTGCAGCGCCGTCGTGACGAGCCAGCCGTAGGGGCCGGTGATGTAGCGGCCGGATTCGGCCTTGATGGCGAGGCCGGAGAGCCCCGCAGGCTCGATGATCTTCTTGTAGAGCGCTTCGATGCCGCTTCCGACGCGCTCTACATCGATGGCGGTTTCATCGAGGCGGTAGGGGATGCCGAAGCCGCCGCCGAGGTTGATGAATTCGAGCGAGATGCCGAGGCGTTTCTTGATTTCGACGGCGAGGTTGAACATGAGCTCCGCCGTGAAGAGGAAGGCTTCGTTCCTAAGCTCGCTGGAGATGACCATGGTGTGTAGGCCGAAGCGTTTGACGCCCTTTTCTCGTGCGATCTTGTAGGCGTCAAAGATCTGGTGGTGCGTAAGGCCGTACTTCGCTTCGGTCGGCTTGCCGATGATGTCGTTGCCTTCGATGAGCGAGCCGGGATTGTAGCGGAAGGAGAGGCAGTCGGGGAAGCCAGCGCACTTTTCAAGATAGTCGATGTGACTGATGTCGTCGAGGTTGATGATGGCGCCGAGTTCGTGCGCTTTCTGGAATTCCTCGGCGGGCGTGTCGTTTGAGGTCAGCATGATCTCTTCGCCCTTGACACCGGCGGCCTCGGAGAGGAGGAGTTCGGCGATGGAGCTGCAGTCCGTGCCCGCGCCCTCTTCGTGCAGAATCTGCAAAAGCCGTGGGTTCGGCGCAGCTTTGACGGCGAAGTGCTCGGTGAAGTGCGGCGCCCACGAGAAGGCTCGCTTGAAACGGCGGAAGTTTTCGCGGATGGCTTTTTCATCATATATGTGGAAAGGCGTCGGATATTCTTGGATGATTTCCTCGAGTCTCTCGGGAGAGAGGGGGAATGTTTTTTCTGTCATAAAGATGCCTCCTAAAGAGTGAAAAACCGCCTCCGAGGGCGGGATATGCTACACGCCATTATAGCAATACGCCATGAGGCTGTCAATGAAGCAGATTTGTGGTACAATGAAGGAAGAACTGATGAAAGGAAGGCAGCAGCCGTTCCTTAAAAAATGCCGGGGATTGGCGAATGGGAAGGAGGCGGTCGCTTGCGGCTCTATATTGCGGAGAAACCAAGCATGGGGCGGGAGATAGCGAAGTGCCTCAAAGGGCCGGTGCGCCGGCACGATGGCTGGCTGGAGACGGCGGAGGGCGCGGTGACATGGGGGTTCGGCCATATCCTGCGGCAGAAGGAGCCAGAGGAGTACAATGCGCAGTACAAGCTCTGGCGGGCGGAGGATCTGCCGATTGTGCCGGCGTCGTGGCAGCTCGTCGTCGCGCAGTCGGCGGCCCGTCAATTCGCCGTTGTCAAGGGGCTGATCGAGCGCGCCGATGAAATCGTTCATGCGGGCGACCCGGACAGGGAGGGCCAGCTTCTGATTGACGAGGTGCTGGATTTCGTCGGAAACAAGAAGCCTGTCAAGCGGATCCTTCTCAACGCGCTTGATGAAAAAAGCATCCGCGAGGCGAATGCGGCGCTACGGGACAACGGCGACTTCCGGAATCTCAAGCAGTCGGCTTTGGCGCGGGCGCGGGCCGACTGGCTCATCGGCATGAATCTTTCGCGCGCCTACACGCTGGCAGCGCGCCGTGCCGGGCACAAGAAGATCGTTTTGCCCATCGGCCGCGTCAAGACGCCGACGCTCGCGCTCGTAGTGCGGCGCGAGCGCGAGATCGAGGGCTTCAAGCCCGTCGATTATTTTGAGCTGCGCGCGGAGTTTCATCATGCGGAGGGCGATTTTTCCGCTGTTTGGAAACCGAGGGAGGAAGAGCCGGGGCTTGACCGCGAGGGCAGGCTTGTCGACGGGGAAGCCGCGCAGGCCAAGCTTGCCGCTTTCGCCGAGCCGCCGCATGAGGGCCGCGTCACGGGTGCGAGCCGTACGAAGAAGACGGAGGGGCAGAGGTTGCCCTTTTCGCTTTCGTCGCTTCAGGTGTTGGCGGGAAGGAAGTACGGCTATGAGCCGCAGCTCGTGCTCGATACGGCGCAGAAGCTCTACGAGAAGAAGCTCACGACGTACCCTCGCTCGGATTCGGAGTACCTGCCGCTGAACCAAAAGAAGGATGCGCCCGCCATTCTCGCGCATCTGCGTGACGGCGACGATGCGGCGCTCTCGCATTGGGCGGGCGGCGCGGATGCGAAGATCAAGAGCCGTGCCTGGAACGACAAGAAGGTGACAGCGCACCACGCGATCATCCCGACGACGGTACGGCCGCGCCTCGCGGCGCTTTCCGAGACGGAGCAAAATATATACCGTCTCATTGCACAGGCTTATATCGCGCAGTTTTATCCCGTGCATATCTACGAGCAGGCGAAGGTGACGGTTTCCTATAAGGGCGAGATGTTCGCGGCGAACGGCCGGCGCGAGCTGCAGGCAGGCTGGCGCGCCCTCTATCGCACGCTGAAGGGAAAAGGCGGAGCGGAGGAGACGCAGGGGAGTGCGGACGGCAGGGACGCCGCGCTTGAGACGGCGGGCGAGGAGGACGAAAGGGAAGACACCGCCGTTTTGCCGCCACTGAAGAAGGGCGACCGTGTTGAGTTTTTGCGCGACGCCTTGAAAAAAAGGGCGACAAAGCCGCCGGCGCGCTTTACGCCTGCGACGCTCCTGCAGGGAATGAAGGAGATTCATAAGTATGTTCTCGACCCTGAGGCGAAGAAGCGTCTCAAGGACGTTTACGGCATCGGCACGGAGGCGACGCGCGCCGCTATTATCGACGATCTCGTAAAGCGCAGATTTCTCACCGCCAAGGGAAAAAAGAAGCTGCTTTACCCGACGCCTGCGGCCTACCTGCTCGTCGACGCCTTGCCCGATGAGCTCGTTTATCCTGATGCAACGGCCATTTGGGAGGACAAGCTGCATTCGATGGCCGAGGGCGACGGCACGCTCGAGGAGTTTTTGGCGGGTCAGGTCGCTTTCACGCGCCGCCTTGTGGCGAAGGCGCTTGACGCGAAGATCGAGCGCGAAGGCGAATACCCTTGCCCGCGCTGCAGGAATGGCGTTCTCTTGCAGCGCAAGGGCAGGCGCGGCGCTTTTTGGGGCTGCTCGAATTATCCGCGCTGCCGCATGAGCTGCGATGACAAGGACGGAAAGCCCGATCTTCAGGAGCAGGGAAACCGCATGCGCGGCCCGAGCAGAGAAAAAAGCGATTCCTTTGCTGCTCGTGCGAACGGCATCGCCCCGGGAGCGCATAAAAAAACGCAGGGCTTTTCCCCGCCGCATCTATCCGAGGCGGAGATGGCGGCCTTTCTCGCCGAATATGCGCCGCTTCCTTCGGCGCAGGAGATGATGAATTCTGCTTCGTTCGGCGGAAAGCGAGAAGGAAAATGAAATGCGATTGTAGAATATTAAAATTCAGGTATATTAAAGAGGAAGCGCAGGCTGATGGGATGCGGCATGTCTGCTGCCTTGCCTGCAGCCTGCGCCTCTTGCCGCATGTCATGGAATCTTTGGAGGGGTGAATTTGGAAGATCCTTTTTTGCTTGGCATCAAGCTTTTTTTCGTTTTTTTGCTGGTGTTCGGCAATGCTTTTTTTGTCGCGGCGGAATTCTCCATCGTCAAGATGCGCGGTTCACGTCTCGATGTGCTGATCGCCGCCGGCAACCGCCGCGCCTCCTATGCGAAGGCGCTTGTGGACAGGCTTGATGTCGCGCTCTCCGTCACGCAGCTGGGCATAACGATTGTTTCGCTTGGCCTGGGTTGGCTTGGTGAGCCGGTCGTTTCCTCCATCCTGCATCCCGCTTTTTTGTGGCTTGGGCTGCCGGAAAATGTGGGCTCGACGCTTTCGTTCTTCCTCGCGTTTTCTTTGATTACCGCGCTGCATATCGTGGGCGGCGAGCTGATCCCGAAGAATGTCGCGATTCGGAAGGTCGAATCCGTCACGCTGGCCGTGGCGCTGCCGCTCCTCGTGTTTCAGCGCGTCATGTACCCGTTTGTCTGGCTTTTGAATCATGTCGCGAACTGGGTTGAGGAGCGCATGGGGTTTTCCGTCGTGACGAAGGGCGAGGATGTGGCGCATACGGAGGAGGAGATCCGCGTCTTGATGAAGGAAAGCCATCGGCAGGGTTTCATTGACAAGACAGAGCTCGAATTCGTGGACAATGTCTTTGACTTTGCCGATCTCTCCGTGCGCGAGATCATGATTCCACGCACGGAGATGGTTTGCCTCTACCTTGAGGATTCGCTTGAGGAGAACATCGCGGTCGCGATGGCGGAAAAGCTTACGCGTTATCCGATTTGTGATGAGGACAAGGACAATATCATAGGCTTTCTGCATATCAAGGATTTTTTGCAGACGGTTTACCGCAAGGAAACGCCGGATCTCAGGAAGTTGGCGCGGCACGTCCTCGTCGTGCCCGAGGCCATGGCGGTGAGCCGCCTCCTGCAGACCATGCAGCAGGAGCGTTCCCAGCTCGCCATTGTCGTCGATGAATACGGCGGCACGGCAGGCATGGTGACGATCGAGGATGTGGTCGAGGAGATCGTGGGCGATATCCAGGACGAGTTTGATACGGACAGACCGCTTGTGGAAAAGCGCGGCCCATGCCTTTACTCCGTCGATGCGAAAATGCTCCTTGAGGAGCTTGAGGAGATCCTCGAAGTCGCGATCGACGAGGAGGATATCGACAGCGTGGGCGGTTGGCTTTCGGCGCATGTCGACAATCCGCCGCGCGTCGGCCAAAAGGCCGCTTTCGGCGATGCGGAGTTTTTTGTCGAGAAGACGGAGGGCGTACGCATAACGCGTGTGCTTTGCCACCTGGGCCATGAGCTTGAGAGGGAACATGACGAAGTTGCCGACCTCACACAGCCCCGACGGGGGGAAGGAGAACGGCAGGCAGCCGCCCGCCGCAAGGATGGGCAGGGAAGCGAAGAGGCGGAAAGGCACTGAATTTACTAGGGACTTTCCGCGAGGAGCAAGGGAAAGAACGGTGAAAGAGATGGCATCAAATTTTACTTTTTTGTTGGAGCGAAAGGAATACAAGGATATTGCAAAAGCGGCCGTCGAGGCGGAGAAATGCCTGGGAAGGTCGCCGGCGTGCAGTGTGGTATTGGCAGAGCGTGCGCTGAAGCTTGCGCTTTGCTGGATGTTCACGCACGATGCCGGACTGGCGCTGCCCTATCGTGAGTCGCCCACGCGCCTCATGCACGAGCCGACGCTGAAAAGAATGCGCCCGGACGGCCTCGACGCTGTTGTCTATTATATTTTCGGGCTGGGCAACGTGACGGCCTATCGCGGCCTGCCGGTTTCCCGCGAAACGGCTGTGCTCGCGCTCAAGGGTCTCGCTTGCTCGCTGCAGTGGATGGTTCGTTGCTACGATGCGGATTTTTCGCCGAAGCCGTTCGACGAGGAGGTTCTGCCCGCATCCGAAAAGATCAAGGAGCTTGACAGGAACAAGCTTCTCGAGATTTACAAGCAGCCGTTTGAAGGCGGTGCGCTTCTGCCGCAGCGCAAGAAGAACCGCGAGATTGCGGAAGAGATGGCGGCGCGCCGTGAAGCGAACAAGAACGGCAGGCCGTTCACTGTCCCCGCGAATCTCGTCGCTGAGTGCCGCGGCCGCTACATGATGGTCGACGGCGCCCAGGCAGGATGGACGCTTGACAAGGACTGCTTCATGAACATCGAGGTGGAAGTTCCCGGAGGGCATCCGCTCACCATTGACATTCTCTACACCGATGAGCAAAAGAAGCCGTTGGCTGTCATGGCGGTCAAGGCGGCGGCAGGCGACATGAAGGAGGGCGTCAAACAGGCGAAAGTTTGGGCCGATGTCCTGGAAAAAAAACACGGCGAGCGTCCCTTCATATTCTTGCTGCATGAGGGCGAGTATTGGTTTTGCGATGAAAGGCGCGACAACCTGCGCCGCATCTACGGCTGCTTCTCACGGGAAGGGCTCGAACGCCGAATGGAATTCCGCCGCCTGAGGAATCCTGAGGCACATGCGGATATTTCCGGCGACGTCACGAGCCGTCCCTACCAGACGGAAGCTGTCTGGAGAGCCTGCGAGGCTGTGCATGAGGGCGCGCGCCGCGTCCTTATCTCCACGCCGCCGGGTACGGGAAAAACGCGTATGGCGGCGGGTATTGTCGAGGCTCTGAACGACCAGCATACGATCGGCACGGTGCTCTATCTCGCCGACCGAGAGGAGCTTACGAAGCAGGCCTACGGGAAATTCCGCATCCTGCTGCCTGATATGAAGATGGTCGATATTCTCGAAGATGCGCGCTGCGAGGCGGAGGCAAAAATCGTTTTCGCCACGGGATCGACCATGATGGACGCCATCAACGAGCATCGCTTGGAAAGCGGCGCTCGCCTTTACAATCCGGCGCATTTCGATCTGATTGTCATCGATGAGTCGCATCCGAGCGTTTATGAGGATCATGCTTCGCTCCTGCGCTACTTTGACGCCATTCTGCTCGGCTTTTCCTCCCTGCCGCCGGAAGCGCCCGGCGAGGCCGAGGTCTACCGCTTTTACGAGCTTGAGCCGGGCAAGCCGACATACGCTTACCGTTTCGAGGAAGCCTTGCGCGACGGCTGGCTCGTCGATTTTGAGGCGGTCGATGCCGCGCCTGAGGAAATCATGGATCCGTCGCTCCGCTATGCCGAGCTGACACCTGAGCAGAAGGATATTGCCGAGATGGAATATTCCGATACGGGGACGATTGCGAACAAGGATTTTGACAAGGCAGCGGTGAACAACTGGCTTTTCAGCGAAGAAAAGATTCAGGCGATGCTCGAAAACCTCCTGACGTGTGGCCGCAAGGCAAAGGACGGGAACCTCGGCAAGACGATCATCTTTGCGAAGAACAGTTTGCAGGCCAAGGCGATTGCGTTCATCTTCCAGCGCCTGCATCCGGAATTCGGGCCGGACTTTATCAAGGCATTCGACGTGCGCACACCGAATCTTGCAGAGGCGGTCAATGACTTTACGACAGAGGACGGGAAGCCGACCATAGCCGTGTCGGTCGATGTGCTCGATACGGGCTTCGATATCCCGTCTGTCGTAAACATCGTCTTTTTCCGCAAGGTTCATTCGCTGAGCAAGTTCAGCCAGATGCTGGGGCGCGGCATGCGTTTCTGCCCCGATCTGGGCGGCGAAGGAAAGGACAAGGAGGATTTCCTCGTCATAGATTACTGCAAGAACTTTTTATTCTTCGGCATGGAAGACAAGGTGAAGAGATGAAATTTAAATTTTTGCACAACAATATCAACGTGTTTGATTTGGGGCGCTCTCTTGCTTTTTATGAGAAGGCTCTGGGGCTGAAAGAAGCGCATCGTTTGGAAAAACCGGGGTTTACGCTTGTCTATCTCGGTGACGGCGCAACGCCTCATGAGCTGGAACTTACATGGCTCGCAGAGCGCACGGAGCCGTACAACCTGGGCGACAACGAGGTGCATCTTGCCTTCGAGGTCGACGACTTCGCGGCAGCGCATAAGCTGCACGAGGAGATGGGCTGCATATGCTATGAAAACGAAGCCATGGGAATCTACTTCATCAGTGACCCCGACGGATATTGGCTTGAGGTTTTGCCGAAAAAATGACGCAGAAGGATCTCCGGGAAACGCTGCCTGCGTGAGACGCCGGACAGGAGCGCAGGAAAACGCGCCGGGTTGGACTCCGGTCTCCGGGTGAAGCGGCGTTTTCCTTGGCCCCGTAAGAAAGAGGGGGAATGTGGGAATGGATAAGGAAAAGCTTGCAGAGGCATGCCGTGCCTTCGTCGTTGACGATGATTTGCTGCGGGAGACGGCCGCTGCTTTTCGGCGCGATATGCGCGAGGGGCTTGCCGGCGGCGACAGCTCTACGCTGCGCATGCTGCCGTCCTATGTCGGGCTGCCGACAGGCGCTGAAACGGGGGAGTTTGTCGCGCTCGATTTCGGCGGTACGAATGTGTGCGCGGCGCATATCTTATTGAAGGGAAACGGCGATTTCGAGATCATCAAGCGTGTTGCCCGCCCTTTGACGGAGCCGGGCGTTTACGACTATGTCGGGGAAACGGCGCAGGCGGGGGAGCTGTTTGACTTCGTTGCGGACATGGTCGATGAGGCCATTGAGAGGAAGCGCGGGACGAAGTTTTTGCTCGGGCATACGTTTTCCTTTCCATCCGAACAGACGAATCTCTACAATGCACGGCTCGTCACCTGGACGAAAGAATTCGCCACGCAGGGCGTCGAGGGTGAGATTGTCAACAATCTCCTCAAGGAAGCGCTCGTCCGCATCGGCGCACTGAATGTCGAGCCGGTCGCCGTCATCAACGATACGGTAGCCGTGCTGCTCGCTGCCGCCTACAAGCAGAGTTCGACGTACATCGGATCCATTTATGCGACAGGACACAATACCTGCTATTATGAGCCTTATCTTGGGCAGGCGGCACAGCCGATGATCCTCAATATGGAGTCGGGTGGCTTTGGCAAGCTCATTCCTTCAAAGTACGACCTGCGCATCGACGAGGCTTCGGAGAAGCCGGGAGAGCAGCACCTTGAGAAGATGGTTGCGGGGCGGTATCTCGGGGATCTTTTCGGGCTTGCGCTGGGCGATGCCTTCGGTGCGGACGGTGCAGCCTACGGCTTTACGAGCATCGACCTTTCCGCTATTGTCGAGGATGAATTCCTCGACAGGCATGTCGTGCAGGAGGTCGTCCGCCGCAAGACGGGGCAAGAGGTTACGACGGCGGAGGCCATGCGGCTGCAGGAACTGGCGGAGGCTGTCATTGCGCGTTCGGCGCGTCTCGTGACGGCGACCTTCTGCGGCGTGCTTTGGCAGATTGCGGGCAAGGGTGAGATCGAAAAGCAGCATATTGCTGTGGACGGCTCTGTCTATGAAAAGATGCCGCTGATTCAGGAACATGTTTCGCGCGCCCTGTACGTCATACTCGGGGAAGACAGCGCCAAGATCGATATCGTTCTGGAAAATGTGGGTTCTCTGCTCGGTGCGGCCATCGCGGCCTCCATGGCGGGCGAGGAGTCGTAGGCATCTTCTCGCGGCGCATATACCATACATGGCATATATGGTAATTATAATACTATTATATGCAAATGAAATTTATTGATGTGTTTTGAACGCTGGCTGTATCGGCAGCCGGCCAGAATATTCCCGGCCGTATGACCGGGGGCTGTTTTCCAAAGTGACGGGGATTTTCCTCGCCCACCCATGAAGGGGGCACGACCATGTCAAATAAAACGCGCGTTGTTGTTGTCGGTGCAGGATTCGGCGGCGTAAAGGCCGTCAGGGAGCTTGCGAAGGACAAGGAACTCGATATCACGATCATTGACCGCCGCAATTTTCATCTCTTCCAGCCGCTGCTCTATCAGCTGGCAACTTCGCTTCTCTCGACGGATGAGATTGCCTATCCCATCCGCGCGTTCTTTCGGCACAACAAAAATGTCGATCTCTTTATGGCAAAGCTCAGGGGACTTGATAAGGAAAGGAAAGTCGTCATCACGAACCACGGGGAAATTCCCTATGACTACCTGATCCTGGCGGCGGGCGCGACGACGAACTTTTTCGGCATGGAGAGCGTTGAGCAGCATTCCTTCCCGATGAAGACGCTGCAGGAGGCGCTGCATATTCGCAACCATGTCATCCATATGTTCGAGCGTGCGAACAAGCTTGAGCGCAGCGAGGAGGAACGGCGGCGCATGCTGACTTTCGTCGTCGTCGGCGGCGGTCCGACCGGGGTCGAGCTCGCGGGCTCTCTGGCCGAGGTCATCAATCTCATCATGAAGGACGAGTACCATAACCTCGTGCCGGATGAGGTCAGCGTGAAGCTCGTCGAGGCGACGGGCGGACTTCTGCCGATGATGCCGCCCGATCTGCAGGAAGAGACGGTGCGCGTGCTCCAGAAAAAGGGCATCGACGTCATGCTCAATACGCAGGTTGCGGGCTGCGATAAGCATAGCCTCTCCCTGAAGGATGGCCGCGTCATACCGACGGATACGGTCATTTGGGCTGCCGGGGTCAAGGCCGTGCCCATCATCGCAAAGCTTGGTTTTGCGACAGATCGCGCGGGGCGTCTCATCGTCAACGAGAAGCTGCAGGTCGAAGGTGAACGCGATGTTTTCGCGATCGGCGACTGCGCCTCGTTCTGCCATGGCACGGAACGCCCCTTGCCGACCGTTGCTCCTGTGGCGACGCAGGAGGCCGTTGTTGCCGTGCGGAATATCCAGCGCCTGAGACAGGGCGACGAGAATCTCGAGACGTTCCGCTACAAGGACCAGGGGGCGCTGGCAACGATCGGGCGCACGGAGGCCGTCGTCAATATGAACGGCACGAAGTTCAAAGGCTTCATCGCCTGGGTTATCTGGATGCTCGTCCATCTCATGCGCCTTGCCGGTGCACACACGAACATGACGGTGCTCATGAAATGGACATGGAACCTTGTGTCGGGTACGCGGCTCGGCCGTATTATCACGAATATCCAATACGATGAATCACGTGAGCTCAGACCGATTCCTCTGGATCCGGAGGAAAAAGGCTGATATTGACAGAGGGAGGCTTATCTATCCATGAAGAGTAAGGCCGTGGTCATGTCTTTCTGCCTTGCAGCGGCTGTCTTTTTGCCCTGCGTCCTGCCGGAGGCGGCAGAGGCGGCGAATACGATGGGGGAGACACGCGTAGTGGAACGTGCCTCAGGACAGGCTTCAGAGCGCACGATTGCGCTTGCGCGTGAATCTGCAGGGCAGGAAGCAGGAGCGATGTCCGGCACATCGTCGAGGGAGAGGGATGCATTGCCGATGGAGAAAGAAGCGATGGCTGGGGCGGCGCCAGCGGCAAGGCCGGCCGTGCGGACAGAACCGCTGAAGCTGCGCTTTGTCTGGCCCGCTGTCGCCGATGCCGTGCGCTATGAGTTCACCGTGCAGGAGGGTACGGGGACTTCTGCCAAGACGGTTTACCAGGAGGAGCATGTATTCAACAACGGCCTGGAGCTCCCCGTCAAGGGGCGCGGCTGGCTCGATCGAAATCACTATTGGCGCGTGCGCGCCCTCCGCATCGATGGTACGCCGCTCAACACCTTTTCGGAGCCGGTGGCGCTTGAAATCGGTGAAAAGGATCCGACGGGGCCTTTGCCGACAAGCGAGTATGCGCACATGGACTATGCGCCGCTTTATCCGGCGTATTCCTGGGTGGCCGTTTCCGGAGCGAAGGAATATGAGATTTCCGTCTGGAAAAGGAATGCGGCGGGTCCTGCGCTTCTGCACCTGCTCTACTCCACGGATCTCACTTGCTATGATTCCCATGGATTCACAGTTCCCGGTACATATTACTGGAAGGTGCGCGCCCTCGATGCAGCGCGGCAGCCCATCAGCGGCTGGTCGGACGATGTCGTGTTCGAAGTGACGAGACCGACGCCTGTCGCGGCGCTGGGCGACAGCATTACACATGGCGGCGGTGCCGTCGTATACGGCCCGGATCGCCGGATCTACTCGTGGGAAACGTATGCGGCGTTTCCTATAAAGAACCTCGGCTATTCCGGTGATACGGTCGAGGCTATGGAAGCCCGTTTCGACCGCGATGTCCTGCCGTTCCGACCGCAGATCCTCGTCATTATGGGCGGGGTGAACAATTATCGGGTGGGTGCACGCGCGGCGGAAATCATCCCTGTGCTTGAGCGGCTGCGCGACAAGTGCAAGGCGCACGATATCATTCCTGTTTTCTTGACGGGGACGTCGCTCAATCCCGGCAAGATTGCCAGCCTCCAGTATGCACAGAACCCGCCGCCGGACTGGTCCGACCAGCAGGCGCTCATGAATCGGTGGGTCATGGAACAGCCATACTGCGTCGACGTCACGACGACGCTTTCCGATGCTTCCGGGCAGCTCGAGGATATCTATACGACGGACGGCCTGCACCCGGACAGCGTGGCAAAGCGCTTCATTGGTGAAACCGTCAGCAACTATCTGCGGGCGAAGTTTCCCAAGATCATAGGCCCGCTTCTGCGGCCGGTGAAGTAGCCGAAACGAAAAAAGGGACATCGCAGAGGAGGCTTTCCTCCCGTGCGGTGTCCTTTTGTTTTTATGAGAGGCAGACGGCGCGCCTTCTCAAAGCGGTATACGCCCCCACGTCTCGCCGAGGAGCTCGCAGGAAGCGCGCGCGGCGGTGAGGTCGGTGATGGCGGTCTCTAAGGGGTCGAGCTGTTCCTTTTCGAGCAGCAGGAGGAGCTGCACCTTCTCGCCATAGATCGTATCTTCAAGGCGCAGGTTGTTTTGCCGCACGAAATTTTCCAGGACGGCGAGCAGCGGATAGTCGATGGTGACGGCGAGGCGCAGAAGCTTCAGGCAGCGCACGGGGCGGGAGGCGTCAAGCCCCAGGGCTGCGGCGTGTCCGTAGGCACGGATGAGGCCGCCCGCCCCGAGCTTTATGCCGCCGAAATAGCGTGTGACCACGATGACGGTGTCCGTGAGGCCGCGCTTCTTTATGGCCTCGAGAATCGGATTCCCGGCGGTGCCGCCGGGTTCGCCGTCGTCGTTCGACTTTTGGCGTTCGCCCGCCTTGCCGATCACCCAGGCGCTCGGGTTATGGCGCGCATCGTAATATTTTTTTTTGCAGGCAAGCACGAAAGCGCGGGCTTCCTCCTCGCTTGCAGCATATGTTGTTTGTGCGAGGAAGCGTGAACGCTGTATCTCGTAGGTCGCTTCGCCGCCTTCTTCAATCGTCTTGAAAGATTCCATATCTGCCTCGTCTTTTCGTAAAATTTTTGTTTTCAAACGGTGCGTTTTGGTGTATATTGTGGATAAGCTGTGTTTATGCAGGGGAATTTTAGGGGGTTTTATTCACGCTTCGACAGAAGGAAAGGTTGTGTTATTAAGGCCATGAATGGGACGCAAATGAACAGAGGGTTGAAGAACAGGCATTTGCAGATGATTTCCCTTGGCGGCATCATCGGCAGCGGCTACTTCCTCGGTACCGGATATGTGCTGGAAAAAGCGGGGCCTGCGGCGATATTGGCGTATCTCCTCGGGGGACTCATCGTGCTCTGCGTCATGCTCTGCCTTGCGGAGCTGGCGGTCGCGAAGCCTGTTTCGGGCTCGTTCGTCACGTATGCCCGCGATAATATATCTTCGACCTGGGCCTGCGGCGTAGGCTGGGCTTATTGGCTGAACTGGATGGCCTATGTGCCGTCCGAGATGATAGCGGCCGGCATCATCATGAACAATTTTGTGCCGGAAGTCAGCCAGCTTTGGTGGGCGGTCTTTTTTGGCCTTGTCGTCACCGTGATCAACCTCTTTCATGTCGATAAGTTCGGCGAAAGCGAATTCTGGCTTTCCCTCGTGAAGATCTTCGCCTTGATTGCGTTCAGTGTCGTGGCTCTTCTGATCTGCTTAGGGCTTTTTGGCGGCGAAGGCTTCATCGGCACGCGCATCCTGCTGGGAAGCGGCGGCTTTACGCCGAACGGCTGGTGGGCCATCGTGCTGACGATGGTCATCATCCTCGTGAATTTCCAGGGAACGGAGATCATCGGCCTTGCAGCGGGTGAATGCAAGGAGCCGGAGAAGAGCATTCCCATCGCTGTGCGCAATGTGACATGGCGCATCATCGCGCTTTACATCGTCCCGATATCCCTGCTGATTTCCATTCTGCCGTGGGAAGAGGCGAGCCTTGCTGAAAGCGTTTTTGCGGCGGCTCTTGCCGCGCATGGCCTGGGATCTTTGGCCTCGGTGCTCGCCTTCGTCGTCCTGACGGCGGCCGTTTCATGCTCGAACTCGGGGCTGTATTCGAGCGCCCGCGCTCTCTACGCGCTTGCCCGCATGGACATGGCGCCGGCCTTCCTCGGGCAGCTGAACGGCAAGGGCGTGCCGCGCAATTCGATCCTCGTCTCGGTCTGCGCCTGTTGGCTCGTCATCCTGCTCTATACCTTCAATCCCGATTCGGAAGCCTATACATATCTGCTGGCTGTCTCGGGCTTTACCGGGGCGCTCGCCTGGATCTCGATTTGCTGGAGCCAGTACCGCTTCCGCTGCCGTTTGATCGCCGAGGGGCTGGAGCATACGCTGCGCTACAAGACGCCGTTTTTCCCTTATGTGACGCTTTTCGGCATCTGGGTGCAGGTCATCTGCCTCGTCGTCATCGCTTTTACGGCCGATCTGCGGCAGGCGTTTTATGCGGGCGTGCCGATGCTCGTGCTGCCGATGCTTTGGCATCGCCTGCGCCGGCGCCGCCGCGCCCGGGTGGCTCGGCAGGAAACGGATGCGGTGCCGGGACAATGAAATAAGCAATAACCAAGCCTTCCTTGCGGAAGGCTTTTTTGCGTCCCGTTTCCAGTCGGGGAGTGCTGGGGGACGGCTCAGTCGTCCTTTTCCGGCGGGATCGTCAGATTGTCGCGCAAGGCGCTGACTTCCTCAGCGGTGAAGAGCCCGGAGGGAGATTCGCGGATCATCGTGTCCTCGAGGATGCGGCTTTGCTCCTTCGGTTTGCCGGTCAGAAGGCCGGCCGGGTCGGCGGCGTTTTTTGTGCGCGAGATCGCTTGCTGCTGCGCTTCGGCGTAGGCCAGCGTCTTTTGGCGGATCGAGGAGACGAGGTCGTAGTTCGCGTTCGTGAGAGCGAGCGGCGGAACCAGCGCGTCGACGGCGTCGCGCGTGCGCTTTGCATCCTCGGTGAGTTGGGTGAGGCGTACATAGACCGTCTGGATGTCGATGTCGCCTTCTTTGAAGCTCTCGAGGATGTTGTGGTACTGCTGCCAGTTGTAATCGAGCTGGCCGATGTTTTTCTTGTGCTTCTCGTACCAAGAGCTGAAAATTTCCTGCTGCTGATGGATTTCGGCTTTTTCTTCCGCTGTCATCGCGGGCTCGGGCGGCGGCGGAAAGCTCCAGAAAGCTGCGCCGCCTGCCAGGAGCAGCGTCAGGGAAAAAAGCGCCCAGATCTTGCGGTTGGGAATCCAGCGATAGAGCAGCAGCAAGACGAGGAGGACGAGTGCGACCAACAAATATTTCATGGCAAGCATAAGGAATCTTCCTTTCCAGAGGCGGAATGGGGCGAATAGCCGGGGACATCATGCGATTTCCTCCATTGTATCATGAGAAGCCACTTGCGTGAAGCGTCCAAAGTCGTTATACTGAAAGATGGTGTGGAAAGATGAGAACTGTTCGCACGGGGAGGGCTGGAAATATATGCTGACGATCGTTGTGCCGCTGACGGGCGGGCTGGAAGAGGCAAGGAAATGCGTTGATTACCTGCGCCTGCACTATGCAGGCGCAGCCTTTGAACGCGTTGTTGCCTATGGCGGCAAAGAGCGAGAAGCCGAACACCTTTTGCGGCTGCAGCCTGATATCCAGTTGCACGCCGGCAAGGAAAAGCCCTTGGGGGCGCTTTTGAACGAAGCCGTGCAGCAGACGCGGGGAGAGCAGGTGCTCTTTGTTTCTCCGAATTATATCCTTTTGGCGCCGGCGCTGCAAAATATGATGCAGGTGCTGGAAAAAAACGAAGGGGCGGCAATGGCTTTGCCGGTCTTTTCCCCCAATATGGCAGGAATCTTCTCCACTCAGGTGTTTGAGGGAGAATTGCCTTACAATGATGAGGCGAGTTTTGGGCATTTCGTGACTGACCTCGCGAGGCGGGAAACGAAAATCGCGAGCGCTTTGCTGGTGCGGGACTGCTGTGCCCTTATGAAGCGGGAAGCATTTATTTCCTTGGGAGGCTTTTCTTCCAATTATCAAACGGAAATGCTTCTTATGGCCGATCTCAGTGTGCGCACATGGGTAATGGGGCTTTCGTGCCTTGTAGCATGCGGTGCGTATGTACATATCAATCCGTATGCATACCCGAATGCTTACGGGGAGGACTGTGAAAGACTTTTCCGTGAGCACGGCCTGCGGCTGGAATATTCCTTCAGTGTACGCAGGGATCTTCTTGATATGATGGATTTCAAGAAACCGGAGCTTCATGTGCTTGAGGTTGGCTGTGCCTGCGGTGCTACGCTTCTCGCCGTACGCGATGCGAATCCTTCGGCAGCCCTTTTCGGCATCGAGTTTGATGAAGCTCCGGCAAGGATCGCATCCCGTTTTGCAAAGGTTGAGGCATTGGATGTGGAAACGCTGAAAAAGCCGGAGTGGCATGAAATGTTTGACTATATCATCTTGGGCGATGTAATCGAGCATTTGCGCGAACCGTGGCAGGCGATGAAGAACCTGGCCGCTTTTTTGAAGCCGGGAGGCGCTGTCGTTGTCAGTGTACCGAACGTCATGCATTGCTCCGTATTCCGCATGATGCTGCAGGGGCGTTGGACGTATGCGGATGCGGGCATTCTCGACCGCACGCATCTGCGGTTTTTTACGCTGTCCGAGATTGCCGCGCTGCTGCGTGAAGCCGCGCTTGAGCCGGAAATCATTCGGGCGGCAAGGGTTGCGGAAAGTGAAGAGGAGGCGCTTTTGATCGAACATCTGACCGCGCTTCTGCCGCAGCATATCGATCCGACGGAACTGCATGCCTATCAATGGAAGATTCTGGCGCGCAAAAAGGGATAGGGAGAGATTGGATGGATAACGGGGCGAGAGAGCCTAGGAAAGCGCAGGGTGAGAGTATCCGGCGGATCTGCTGGAAGCTCGTACGCGGGTATTGGTTTTCTGAGGAGAAGTGGAAGGCGCGCGGGCTTTTGGCCGTGGTGATCGGGCTGAATTTTTTTGCCGTCGGCATGCTCGTCATGATCAATGATTGGTACAACGAGTTTTATAACGCGCTGCAGGCCTATGAGTATGAGCTCTTCTGGCCGCTTGTCGGCAAATTTGCCCTGCTGGCCTTCATTTACATTGCGATTGCCGTCTATGCAATTTATTTGCGCCAGATGCTGCAGATCAAGTGGCGCACCTGGATGACGGAACGCTATCTCGACCGCTGGCTCCAAGGCCGCTCGTATTACAAGATGCAGATGCTTGCGGGAAGTACGGACAATCCCGACCAGCGAATATCGGAGGATATCAATCAGTTTGTCAACCTTGTGCTGACACTGACCGTCGGGTTTTTGAAACAGCTGACGACGCTCGCAGCATTTGCCGTGGTTCTCTGGAATTTATCGGGCGTCCTGACGGTTCCTGTCGGCAGCCATGAATTCCATATCTACGGCTATATGCTGTGGTTTTCCCTCGTCTATTCCGTGCTCGGCACGGTCGGCGCGCATTGCGTAGGACGTCGGCTCATTGGTCTGAATTTCGACCAGCAGCGCTTTGAGGCGGATTTTCGTTTCAGCATGATGCGCGTCCGGGAAAACAGCGAGAGCGTTGCCTTTTACGGCGGCGAAGCGCCCGAGAAGCAGGGCTTCAAGGAACGCTTTGCACGTGTCATCGGCAACTTCTGGGGTCTCATGCGCCAGACGAAGATCTTAAATTTCTATATCAACGGCTATGCGCAGCTCGCGATCATCGTGCCGCTGATCATGGCGGCGCCGCGCTATTTCGCCGGGGAGATGGCTTTGGGCGGCTTGATGCAGACGCTTTCGGCTTTCGGCAAGGTGCAGGACGCACTTTCTTACTTTGTCGAGGCTTACGGCTCCGTCGCCGAACTCGCGGCGGTGATTCGCCGACTCAGCGGCTTCACGCTGCATATGGACGAGGTCGACGGCGTGAAGAGCGATGTTGTAAAAAAAGTGTCGTCGGAAGGGCTTGTGCTGGAGCGGCTCTGCGTGGGGCTGCCCGATGGGAGGGAGCTTCTTTCCGGCTGTTCCCTCACGCTTTCTCCTGGGCGATCTCTTCTGATCACAGGCCGGTCGGGGGCGGGGAAATCGACGCTTCTGCGCGCTTTGGCGGGGCTTTGGCCTTTTGCCGGCGGCTCGGTCGCTCTGCCCGAGGAAGACAAGGTGCTTTTTCTGCCGCAGAGACCGTATCTGCCGCTTGGCAGCCTGCGCCGCGCCGTCTGCTATCCCTTGACGACAGCGGGGACGGGCATGACGCTTGAGAAGGCTCTTTCGCTCGTGGGCATGGAGGCGCTTGCCGGCCGCCTTGACGATGTGGAGGATTGGAGTCATATCCTCTCTTTGGGAGAGCAGCAGCGCATCGCGTTTGCACGCATCCTTCTCGTCCGCCCGGCTTGGGTTTTTCTCGACGAAGCGACGAGCGCTCTCGATGAGGCGCGTGAAAAGGAGCTTTATGAGCGAATTGCGCATGAGCTGCCGGAAACGGGGATCGTAAGCGTAGGACATCGCTCGACGCTCTTCGCCCAGCACGAGGAGGAGCTCCATCTCGATGGGGCGGGCGGCTGGGAGCTGCGTCCGATCGCCGCTCACTAGATGTGCTCGGCCACGGTCCTTGCAGACACGGCGGGCCGTGAAAATCAATGTTCTTGATGTACCAAAAAGAAAGCGGGTAAAATATTCATGAATCGCAGGAATTTCCTTCAAAATGCCGTTTTTTTCACGGCCGGGGCATGTCTGGCGCCGGGACTTCTTGTGCCGCAGGAGGCAAAGGCCGCCACGGTGGGGGGCGTGCATATCACGGAGACGAATCTGAAGTTTCTGGAACTGGAGCGGCGCACCTTCACCGACCGCATCATTCTGCACCATATCGGCGACACGGACAAGGAGGTTTCGGCGGCGACGATCCACCAGTGGCATTTGCAGAACGGCTGGTCCGGCATAGGGTATCATTTTGTCGTCCATAAGAGCGGCATGATTGAGCGCGGGCGTCCTCTCGACGCCGTGGGGGCGCATTGCTGGCACAACAACGCGACCTCCATCGGTATCAATGTCGTGGGCAATTTCGAGGTGGCTGAACCGACGACGGCGCAGCTCGATGCGACGGCGCGCCTCATCGCTGAACTCTCGCATCGCTACTCCCTGAAGCCGGCTTCCGGCGTTGTTTTTGGGCACCGTGACTTCAACTCCACGCTCTGCCCCGGCAAGAACCTTTACGGCCGGTTGGCGGGACTGCGCAGCAGCGCCGCAAGACTGTAGGAGGCGAGGCATGGGCGAGTCGTATCATTACAAGCCGCGTCGGAAACGCAGTTCGGACATTTTCGAGGATTTGCCCGAGGGGGCGGAAAAATATATAAGGAAGCCCGAAGGAAAGCCGAAAGGGAATAAAAAACGGGATTACAATACGAAGCGCAACCTTCTCCTCGTTGCCTTGGGCTTGGGCTACGCAATTTATGAACGGGATATCCCTCTCTTTATAGCGGCTGTCGCCGTGCTGCTCTTCTTCCTGCAGCCCGCGGCCGATAAATATCTTGGCCGCTTCGGCGGCATTGTATCGGGTTTCCTGCGCGGTGTAGGCGCTGCACTTTTTTTGGGCGCTATTGCACTGCTTTTCTTTTGATGGGGGCAGTTGCCAGGGGAAGTTTGGTTTTTTATGGAAAAACGTCTGAAAAATCAAGAAAAAACATTTTCCCATGACTGTATTGGCAGGAAATCCATGTATTTTGTGGAATAGTAACAAAAATAGAAATATGCAGGGGATCAAACATTCCGCGTTCACTTTTCCAGCTTGAGACGCAGGAACAGCATGGTGGTTGGCAAGGTTGAAGGTACGGGCGTGTCGGGATGTCATGCCCCTCAGGAGGGATTTTTATGAGAAAAACAGAATACTTGGCCATGATTTTGGCCGGAGGGCAGGGGAGCCGTCTTGGAGCTCTGACAAAGAAGATTGCAAAGCCGGCAGTGCCGTTCGGCGGCAAGTACCGCATCATCGATTTTCCGTTGAGCAACTGTGCCAACTCCGGCATCGACAAGGTCGGCGTCCTCACGCAGTACCGTCCGCTTGAACTGCACAACTATCTTGGCACGGGCAGTGCGTGGGATCTCGATAAGAAGGACGGCGGCGTGTTCATTCTGCCCCCTTATGCACGCGAAAAGGGTGCGGATTGGTATCAGGGTACGGCGGACGCGATCTACCAGAACCTGAACTTCATCGACAGCATGGATCCCGACTATGTGCTGATTCTCTCGGGCGACCACATCTATACGATGGACTACTCGTGGATGCTCGAGGCGCATAAGGGCCATAAGGCCGAGGCGACGATCGGCGTTATCGAAGTGCCGTGGGACGAGGCCTCGCGCTTCGGCATCATGAATGCCGACAAGGACGGACGCATCATCGAGTTTGAGGAAAAGCCGTCCGAGCCGAAATCGAATCTCGCTTCCATGGGCATCTATATCTTCAATCGCAAATTCCTGCAGCAGTATCTTGAGGAGGATGCGAAGGACGCCATGTCGAGCCACGACTTCGGCAAGAATATCATTCCGCAGATGCTTGAGGACAAGGCGCGCCTCTTCACCTACGCCTTCGACGGCTACTGGAAGGATGTCGGCACGATCGAGAGCCTTTGGCAGGCCAATATGGATCTCCTGCAGGATGAGCCTCCGTTCGCGCTTGACGGCAACTGGCGCATCTATTCGTCGAATCCGTCTCTGCCGCCGCACTATGTAGGCAGGGAAGCTCTTGTCGGACGCTCGATGATCAGCGAGGGTTCGATGGTCTTCGGCGAGGTGCATAATTCTGTGATATTCCAGGGCGTGCGCGTCGGCAAGGGCGCCCGGATCACGAACTCCGTCATCATGCCGTTTGCGAAAATCGAGGAAGGCGCTGTTGTCGATCATGCGATCCTTGCACAGGGATCGACGGTTGCGGCAGGCGCAAAGGTTGAAGGCGAGGAACATGCAATCGCTGTCATTCCCGAAGGGGAGACCGTTACGGCGGAGGCCGGCAGCAAGCAGGCCGGCTGAGCTCCACTTTATCAGATATTTTTAGGAACGGAGTGAGATATTGTGAATACGGTCATGGGACTTATCAACCTGCAGGCGGATGGGCACAGGATCAAGGAATTGACTGAGAACCGCCCCATTGGCTCCATACCGTTTGCGGGACGCTATCGCGTCATCGACTTCGTACTTTCGAGCATGGTCAATTCCGGCATCAGCCATGTCGGGATCGTGCTGCCTGCGGAGTCGCGCTCTGTCATGGATCATCTGCGCTCGGGCAAGGACTGGGATCTGGCGAGACGCCATGAGGGTCTCTTCTACCTGCCGCCGGCGCGCGATGACAAGGACACGCGCCTCGGGGACCTCAAGACGTTCTACCATAATATCGATTTTGTGGAGCATAGTGCGCAGAAGTATGTACTGCTGACAAGCGCGAGCTATATCTACAATATGGATTTTTCGCATGTGCTGCGGTTCCATCAGAATACGAATGCCGACATCACGATGGTTTACAATATTGCTGCGGAAGAGGAGCCGGATGAAGGCATCGTCATAGAGACAGCCGAGAATGGGCTCATCGAGGATATTTCCCTGAAACCCGTGATTTACCAAGGATCGAAGGTGTCGAACGGTGCGCTCCTGATGGAAAAGCGCGTCTTCGTCGACATGGTTCGCTCCACGTATGAGCACGGCGGTACGGATCTCGTCCTGGACGGCATCATCCGCCGCGCCGACCGCTATACGATGTACGGCTGTATGCATGAAGGATATACGGCCTGTGTTTCCTCCACGGCCTCGTTCTACAAGGCCAATATGGAAGCTTTGGAGCCGACGAATTGGGAAGCCCTTTTTATGCAGAACAATTTCATCTTCACGAAGTCGAAGGACGGCGTTCCCGTGCAGTACAAGGAGTCGTCCCGGGTTCAGAACTCGCTTGTGGCGAATGGCTGCGTGATCTACGGCGAGGTGGAGAACAGCATTATCTTCCGCGATGTGACCGTGGGCAAGGGCGTGAAGATTCGCAACTCCATCGTGATGGAGAAATGCGAGCTGGAAGACAATGCGTTGGTGGAGAACGTGATCTGCGACAAGAATGTCGTGATCACGAAGGGGCGGTGGCTCAAGGGAGCGCCGAACTATCCGCTGATTGTCAATAAGAATGTTGTGGTTTGAGCAGCGGGAGGCCGCCTTTTCAGGCGGCGTCCTCCAAGGGCCGCTCCGGATCCTGTCCGCCGGGTTGAATGCGGGCCGTGCATCCTGGGGTGGCCTTTCCGTCCAAGGTGATAGGGAAAAAATGGTACCGGGCCGTTGCCTGTTCGACGGTTCAAAGGCGTGTAGATTGGGCTGCACAGAGTAAGTTAGGAGGACTGATCTCATGGCAAACAAGAGGAATGAGCTGGGGCTGGCAAAGGAAGGTTTGAAACAAAAGTTTCTGGCTACGGCGCATATCCTGTGGGGCCGGGATTTTGCGGATCTCACGTCGCATGAAGTCTATGCGACGATCGTTTCCGTCGTGAAGCAGTATATCAGCGAGAATTGGGTCAAGACGAACAAGGCTTATATGAAGCGGCGCGACAAGCAGATCTATTACTTCTCGGTCGAATTCCTGCTCGGCCGCCTTCTGCGCTCCAACCTCGTCAACCTCGGAGAGATGGAGCTTTTCCATGACGCACTTGAGGAACTGGGCATCGATCTTAACCAGAGCTTTCCGGAGGAGCCGGATGCGGGGCTTGGCAACGGTGGTCTCGGCCGTCTTGCTGCCTGCTTCATCGACTCGATGGCTTCGCTTGGCTTGCCGGGACACGGCTGCAGCATTCGCTACCAATACGGTCTTTTCGAGCAGAAGATCATCAAGGGGAATCAGGTCGAAATTCCGGACAACTGGCTTGGCAACGGCTTTGAATGGGAATACCGCAAGGCGGACAAGGCGGTCAATGTCAAGTTTAACGGCAATGCCTATATGAAAGAACAGGAAGACGGCAGCCTTGCGCTCGTTCACGAGGACTACATGACGGTCATGGCTGTTCCCTACGATGTGCCTATCGTAGGCTTCCGCAACAACACGGTCAACACGCTGCGCCTCTGGAACGCCGAGGTCAACCGCGATTTCTCCGACTACGGCACGATGACGCGCGAGCAGCTGCAGGCGAAAAAGGAATACCGCAACTTCGTCGAGAGCATCACGGAGTATCTTTATCCGGACGACAGCTCCTATGAAGGACGCCGCCTGCGTCTGATCCAGGAGTACTTTTTCGTATCGGCTGGCGTGCAGAGCATCGTGCGCCATTACTTGCTCGCGGGGATGGATCTCAAGGAGTTTGCGAAGAAGGTTGCCATCCATATCAACGATACGCATCCGGCTGTCGCTGTGGCGGAGCTCATGCGTCTTTTGGTGGACGAGCAGGGATTTGAGTGGGACGATGCATGGAAGATCACCCGCGAGACGATGGCCTATACGAACCATACGATCATGCCCGAGGCGCTGGAAAAATGGCCGATTGATATGTTCCGTCCGCTCCTGCCGCGCATCTACATGATCATCGAGGAGATCAACCGCCGCCATCTCGAGGAGGTCAGGAAACGCCGCCCGAACGATGAGCAGATGGTGCGGGAGCTTTCGATCATCGAAGACGGGCAGGTGCACATGGCGCGTCTCGCGATTGTCGGCAGCCATAGCGTGAATGGCGTTGCGGCCATCCATTCGGACATCCTGAAGAACGACACGCTGAAGTTCTTCCATCGCTATTATCCGGGCAAGTTCAACAACAAGACGAACGGCATCACGCACCGCCGTTGGCTGATCAGCGCGAATCCCGAGCTTACAAGCCTCATCGATGAGACGATCGGCGATGGTTGGCAGAAAGCGCCCGAACAACTCTCAAAGCTCAACGATCATGTGGCGGACAAGGGCTTTTTGCAGGAGCTCGATAAGATCAAACGCCTGAGGAAGATCGATCTCGCCGATTATATCCATGAGCACGGCGGCGTGCGCATCGATCCGGATTCCATTTTCGATATCCAGGTCAAGCGCATCCATTCCTACAAGCGGCAGATCATGAATATCCTGCATATCATGTATCTCTACCATGAGCTCAAGACGAACAAGCGCTTCCGGATTCCGCCGACGACACGCTTCTTCGGCGGCAAGGCGGCGCCTGGTTACTACATAGCAAAGGAGACCATCCGCCTGATCAATGCCGTGGCGGAGAAGGTCAACAGCGACAAGGCTGTCAATGAGATGCTCAAGGTCGTGTTCATCGAGAACTTCGGCGTCTCCATCGGCGAAATCGTCTATCCGGCGGCCGATATTTCCGAGCAGATTTCGACAGCCTCGAAGGAAGCCTCCGGCACGGGCAACATGAAATTCATGATGAACGGCGCACTGACCCTGGGGACGCTCGACGGCGCGAATGTCGAGATCAGCCAGGCTGTGGGACGTGAAAATTGCGAGATCTTCGGCCTCCGGGCGGAAGAGGTGCTGAATTACTATGCGACAGGCAGTTACAAGGCATGGGATGAGTTCAATACGAATCCGGCCGTACGCCTCGTCGTCTCACAGCTGGTCGACGGCACATACGGCGATTTCCATTCGCTGCGTGACTATCTGATCCAGGGCAACGACGAGTTCTTCGTGCTGAAGGATTTTTCGCCTTATGACAGGGCGCATAAGAATATGAACCAGAAGTATGAGAACAGGAAGGCGTGGCTGACGTCTTCGGCTATCAACATCGCCAACTCCGGCGTATTCTCGTCGGATCGTACGATTCGCGAATATGCGGACGACATCTGGCATGTGAAGCCGGTCATCATCGCCTGACGACGGTCTGCTGCCCTTTGCGCTTTGGACGGAAGAGCGGCAGCCTGGAATTTCCTGCCGAGAAGCAGCTTTGCAGCTTCGCAGGCTGGCAGGTTCGTAGGATCTGTGAGGACAAGGTAAGCCGCAAGCCCAGACAAACGGGGAAAACCTTACCCGTTATCATGTAAGGGCGATGTGAAGCGCTTTGCGCTTCCGGAGTTTTTCTAAGCTGGGAGGAATTTTTGTGAACGTATCTGATTTGAGTGAGTTCGATTTATTCTTATACCACCAGGGTACAAACTACCATGCTTACGAGATGCTCGGAGCCCACTTCATTGAGAAGGACGGCAGGAAAGGCGTGCGCTTTTCCGTCTGGGCGCCGCATGCGAAATCCGTAAGCGTTGTGGGGGACTTCAATGAATGGGACACGCGCACGCACGAGATGAAGAAGATCGGTGACGGCGAGATCTGGGTGACATTCATCGAGGGTCTTGAAGAGGGAGAGGTCTACAAGTATGCCATCGAGCCGCAGTGGGGCGGACCGCATATCATGAAGGCCGATCCCTATGGTTTCTATGCGGAGAAAAAACCCAAGACGGCTTCGCGTCTTTATAATCTCAACAAATATAAGTGGAACGATGCGAAGTGGCAGGAGCAGAAGCGGACGAATCCTTCCTATACGAACCCGATGCTGACCTATGAGGTTCATCTGGGCTCCTGGAGGCGCACGCTTGAGGGCGAGTATCTCTCCTACCGCGAGCTGGCCGACCAGCTCATCAGCTATGCGAAGAAGATGAACTACACGCATATCGAGCTCATGCCTCTTTGCGAGCATCCCTTTGACGGCTCGTGGGGCTACCAGGCAACAGGCTATTATGCGGTGACGAGCCGCTACGGCGCCCCTGACGACTTCCGCTACCTCGTCGATACGGCGCACCAGAATGGCATCGCCATCATTATGGACTGGGTGCCGGGGCATTTTTGCAAGGACGAGCAGGGGCTGCGCCATTTTGACGGCATGACCCTCTACGAGTCGGACAATGAGCAGCGCGCCGAAAACTGGGAATGGGGTACGACGAATTTCGATTACGGCCGCACCGAGGTTCAGAGCTTTCTGATCTCGAATGCCATGTTCTGGTTCGAGGAATACCATATCGATGGACTGCGCATCGATGCCGTCGCCAATATGCTCTATCTGAACTATGGCAGGAAGGACGGCGAGTGGCAGCCGAACAAGTATGGCGATACGGGGAATCTTGAGGCCATGGACTTCATCAAGAAGCTCAATGAGGCGATTTTCAAATTCCATCCCGATGCGCTGATGATTGCCGAGGAATCGACGGCCTGGCCGCTGATCTCGAAGCCGGTCTATATGGGCGGCATGGGATTCAACTACAAATGGAACATGGGCTGGATGAACGACATGCTTTCCTACATGAGCCTCGATCCCATTTATCGCAAGTGGAATCAGGACAAAGTCACGTTCTCCTTCATGTACGCGTTCAGCGAGAACTTCGTCCTGCCCCTGTCGCACGATGAGGTTGTGCACGGAAAATGCTCGCTCGTCAGCAAGATGCCGGGCGATTATTGGCAGAAGTTTGCGGGTCTGCGCGGCTTCTTCGGCTATTGGATGGCGCATCCGGGCAAGAAGCTCCTCTTTATGGGCGGCGAATTTGCACAGTTCATCGAATGGAACTACGACGACAGCCTTGACTGGCATCTCGTCGAGGAATATCCGATGCATACGAAGATGCTCGAATATTCGCGGGCGCTCAATAAATTCTACAAGGAAAACCGCCCGTTCTGGGAAGTCGATTTCGACTGGAACGGTTTTGAATGGATTGACTGCAACGACAGCGAAAATTCCATTATCACCTTTATTCGGAAATCCGACAACCCGGATGATTTCATCGTCATCCTCTGCAATTTCACGCCGGAGGTGCGGGAAAATTACCGCATCGGTGTGCCTAAGAGAGGGGACTATGTCGAGGTGTTCAACAGCGATGCCGAGGAATATGGCGGGTCGGGCGTCAGAAACGACGGCGATCTCCATACGGAAGACTATAGCTGGCATGATCGCGAGCAGTCGCTCGTCATCACCGTGCCTCCGATGGCAACCATCTATCTGAGGTTGAAAGATACGCTCCCTTTTGTCAAACGCTCCGCATCTGACGAGGAGAAGGAAGTCCTGGTAGTTCGGAGCGTGGAGAGGAAAAAGGAAAAGAAGCCCGCGAAGCCGGCGGCGATGGATGAAGAAAAGCCGAAGGCTTCGGAAGGGAAAAAAGCCGCTTCGAAAAGCGAGGCGAAGCCGCGGGGAGGAACCGCACTGAAAACGCGCGCCAAGGTCAAGTCCGACGGGGGAAAGAAGGATACGGCCAAGGCGCATGAGCGCAAGACGAGTGCGGCAAAGTCGGCCAAGCCCCAGCAGGCAGCCGCAAAGAAAACGACAGACAAGCCGAAAAAGAAAAGCGGCACAAAAAAAGCTGCTGGACAGTGATACAGGCGAAATAATGCGATCGGAAAGCTTTCGGTTCGCCAATCCCACCACAGGGGTTGGCGCCCGGAGTTTTCCTGGTGAAATGACAGAATAGGGAAGGTGTTGCGCTGCGGGGCGGGCTGGAAGGCTCTGCAGTAGAAGGGGGTTCATATTATGCGGGTACTTTATGTTGCTGCTGAGGCTGTGCCTTTTGCCAAGACCGGCGGTCTGGCTGATGTTGCAGGGTCGCTCCCCAAGGAACTCGTCAAGCAGGGCGTCGATGTGCGTGTTGCGATGCCTAAGTTCGGCAAAATTCCGACGGAATATATCGACAAGATGGAGCATCTCTACGATGGCACGCTCAATGTCGCATGGCGCGACAAGTTCATCGGCCTCGATCGTCTTGTCCTTGACGGCGTCACGTATTACTTCATCGACAACGAGGAATATTTCTATCGCGAAGGTTTTTACGGCTATGATGATGATGCGGAACGCTTCTCGTTCTTTGCTCGAGCCGTATTGAACCTACTGGATGCGATGGACTTCTGGCCCGACGTCATCCATGCGAATGACTGGCATGCAGGGCTTGTGCCCGTGTTTTTGAAGCTCGAGCATATGGGCGACGAGCGCTATGAGAGGATTCGCACGCTCTACACCATCCACAACCTCAAATACCAGGGCGTGTTCCCGAAACATGTCATGCAGGACGTCCTTGGCCTTGACTGGAAATACTTCACGAACGGTGATCTCGAATTCTACGACGCCGTCAATTTCATGAAAGGCGGCTTGACCTATACCGATTTCATTTCGACGGTTTCGCGCACTTATGCCGAGGAAATCCAGTACGAATACTTCGGCGAGATGCTCGACGGGCTTCTCAGGAAGCGCAGGGAGGACATTTACGGCATTGTGAACGGCATTGACTATGATGTCTACAATCCAGCGACCGACAAAGATCTCTGCGAAACGTACGATCTCAACTCAATCGACCGCAAGCTGGACAACAAGGTCGCCCTGCAGCGCCAGCTCGGTCTGCCCGAAAATCGCCAGATTCCGTTGGTCGCGCTTGTCTCGCGGCTCGTGCCGCCCAAAGGTCTGGATCTCGTCGTTCGCGTGATGGATGAGATCCTGCAGCATGAGAACATCCAGTTTGTTGTTCTCGGCACGGGCGATAAGGTCTACGAGGACTGGTTCAAGGGTCTTGCCTGGCGCTTCCCGCGCAAGGTTTCGGCGAATATCCGCTTCTCGAATGAGCTCGCGCAGCGCATCTATGCCGGTGCGACCGTATTTCTCATGCCCTCGAATTACGAGCCGTGCGGCATCGGCCAGCTCATCGCCATGCGCTACGGGACGATTCCTGTTGTGCGCGAGACGGGCGGTCTCAAGGATACGGTCACGCAGTTCAGCAATAAGACAGGCGAAGGTACGGGATATCTTTTCCACGACTACAACGCACACGAAATGATGTACGCCGTGAAGCGTGCGATTCGTGAATGCAGCACGCTCGAGATCTGGATGAAGATTGTCAAGAACGCAATGCAGGCAGACTTCAGCTGGCGGAAATCTGCCCAGGAATACAAGGCGCTTTATGAAAAGCTTCTCGCGAAGTGACTTTTGGGAAAGCCTGGCGTTTTCGTCGGGCTTTCTTGCCTTTCTCTCCTATTAATTTCAAGCGGGAAAACAACGAAATAAGTAGAAGAAGGCGAATTAGAGGGGAATGGGCAAAAGGAAGTGCCCGCCCTGGGAAATAGGAGGCGATATGTATGGCACAGCGAGAAGCGGAACACAACTCTCAGGATGTGTTTTTCCGCTCACCCGTAGGCCCGGCCGAGGCATCCTCCTCCGTGCGGCTCGGCATTCGCATCAAGACAAAAGATGAAGTTTCAAAGGTCATTTTGCGCCTCTGGCGGGAGGGATTCGGCGAGCAGCTCATCGAGCTGGCGACGGATTCGGCAGAAGGTATGGAAGAAAGATTTTATTCTGCACGCATCGACATGCCTGAGAACGGCTGCCTGCTTTGGTATTATTTCATCGTGGCAACATCTGCGGGTACATGGTACTACGGCAACAACCATGAACATCTGGGCGGCATGGGCGGCATATACGATGCCGCGCCGCCGTCTTTCCAGATCACGGTGTTCAACAAAGGGGCGAAAACCCCGGATTGGGCGAAGCATGCCGTCATGTACCAGATTTTCCCGGATCGCTTCTGTCGCGAAGGGGATGCGATCGTTGAGAAAAGGGGCGCGGTCATTCATGCGCACTGGGGCGATCAGCCGTGCTACTACAAGGATGTGGACACAAAGGAAATCGTGCAGTACGATTTCTTTGGCGGCAACATCAAAGGGCTTGAAAGTAAGCTCGAATACTTGAAGGGTATCGGCATTTCCGCCATTTACTTGAATCCGGTTTTTGAATCGCCAAGCAATCATCATTACGATACCGGCGATTACCATAAGATTGACCCGCTTTTTGGTACAAATGAACAATTCCAGCAGCTTATGGAAAAAGCAAAGAGCATGGGAATCCGCATCGTCATTGACGGTGTGTTCAGCCATACGGGAAGCGACAGCATCTACTTCAACCGCGACGGCAATTATGACAGTGTCGGTGCGTTCCAGTCGCCGGAGTCCCCGTACTACAGCTGGTACAATTTCCATAAATATCCCTATGAATATGACAGCTGGTGGGGGTTCTCCACCTTGCCGAACGTGACGGAGACGACGCCGTCCTATATGGACTTCATCATCCGCGACGAGGAAAGCGTGCTGCATCACTGGATGAAGGCGGGCATCAGCGGCTGGCGCCTCGACGTCGTCGATGAGCTGCCGGCGAAGTTCACGCAGACTTTTTACCGCGAGCTCAAGGCGACCGACCCGGATGCGATCCTGATCGGCGAGGTCTGGGAAGATGCGTCGAACAAGATCAGCTACGGCGTGCCGCGTGAGTACTTGTGCGGGCAGGAGATTGATTCGGCGATGAACTACCCGTTCCGCAAGATCGTGCTGGACTTCCTGCTCAATTATGTGGATGGACGCCAGTCGATGCGTCTCTTGGAGAGTCTGCGGGAAAACTACCCGAAGGAAAATTTCTATGTGATGATGAATTTGATCGGCAGCCACGATGTGGAGCGGGCCATCACCCTCCTCGGCGAGGCGCCGTTCTACGACGGTATGCCGGCAATCCATCAGTCACGTTTCAGACTGGATGCGGAGCATTACAAGCTCGGCACGGACCGGCTGAAGCTCGCAGCCATTTGGCAGATGACGTATCCGGGCATGCCCTGCGTCTACTATGGCGATGAGATCGGCATGCAGGGATTCCGCGATCCATACAACCGCAGCCCATACAACTGGCAGAGCCCGGACGAGGATGTCCTCTCTTGGTACAGAAAGATCATCGCACTCAGGAATGAGCACATGGCGCTGCAGACAGGCGATTTTCTGCCGCTTATGGGAGAGGGCAATGTCATTGCCTATGCGCGCACGATCCGAAACGGCAGGGATGAGTTCGGCGCTCCGGCGAAGAACGAAGCCTTTGTCGTCATCATCAACCGCAGCCGCACGCAGGAAATGAAGGTTTCGCTTAATGTCGGCGATTTTGTGCAGGGAACGATGCGGGATGCACTGGATCCGGAGGAAAGCGTCACCCCCCAGCGCGGTCTTTTGACCGTGAAGCTGCCGCCGCTTTCCGCGCGGATTTATGAAGCGGTGCCGGAAGTGCGCCGTTATCCGCGCGAAGCCGGCATCTTGCTCCATCCGACCTCCTTGCCGTCGAAATACGGCATCGGGGATATCGGCGGCGCCGCCTATACCTTTGTCGATTTTCTCGCCGCAGCCGGGCAGAAGGTCTGGCAGGTGCTGCCGCTCTGCCCCGTGAGCGATTTCGGCTATTCGCCCTATCAGTCGCCTTCGGCGTTTGCGGGCAACCCGATGATGATCTCGCTCGATATGCTGATTGATTACGGGCTGCTGTCAGCGCGCGATCTGAAGGTCATGGCGGACGGCGCGACGGCCTTCATCGATTTTGAGCGCGCCTGGGCATTCAAGAAAAAGCATCTGGAAAAGGCGTGGCGCAACTTCCAGAAAGCGGAGGAAGATGCAGATTTCACGGCGTTTTGCAGAGATGAGGCGAATTGGCTTGACGGCTACGCGCTTTTCATGGCGCTGCGGGAAGATTTCGGGGGCAAGCCGTGGACCGACTGGCCGGAGCCTCTCAAGAAGCGCGAGCCTAAGGCGCTTGCCGCCGCAGCCGAAAAGCTGTCGGACGAGATTGGCCGCCAAAAGTTCTGGCAGTACCTTTTCGCCAGACAATGGCGCCGCCTGCATGCGTACGCGCGCAAAAAGGGCATCCGGATCATGGGCGATATGCCCATCTTCGTTGCGCAGGACAGCGCCGATGTTTGGGCGAACCAGGAGCTTTTCCGCCTGAACGACGACGGTACGCCGCAGCTGGTAGCCGGCGTGCCGCCCGACTACTTCAGCGCGACGGGGCAGCTTTGGGGCAATCCGCAGTATGACTGGGCAGTGATGAAGAAGACGGGCTATGCCTGGTGGAAGGAACGTTTCCGGAAACTTTGCTCCATGGTTGATATCGTGCGCGTTGACCATTTTCGCGGCTTTGAATCATATTGGGAAGTCGACGGCAAGGCCAAGACGGCAGTCAACGGCTGTTGGCGCAAGGGGCCCGGAAAGCCTTTCTTTGAGGAAATGGAAAAAGAAATCCAAGGGCTTGATATCGTGGCGGAAGATCTCGGCATCATCACGGATGAGGTCGAAAAACTTCGGGACGACTGCGGCTACCCCGGCATGAAGGTGCTTCATTTTTGCCTCTATTTCAATGAGATGCGGCGCATCGGCTTTGCCGCGCCGGAAAACAGCATCGTCTACACGGGCACGCATGACAACAACACGACGGTCGGGTGGTATGCGCAGGACCTCGACGCCCCGGCACGCGCCGCGATTGCCGAACTTGTGAATGCAAGGATCGACAGGCCGAAAGAAGTCTGCCAAAAACTTATCGAGTTTGCCTATGCCTCGAACGCGCGCCTCGTCATCGTCCCGATGCAGGACGTGCGCTGCCTCGACAGCCGCAGCCGCATGAATGTGCCCGGCACCGTAGGCATCAACTGGCGTTGGTGCCTCAAGGATTTTGCGCACGCCGAGGAAGATGCGAAGTGGCTTAAGAGCCTCTGTGAGGACTATGAGCGCTAGCGAGCGCTGCCTTGCCTTCCTGCGTCTTTCTGCAGGAAGGCGCAGGAAGACAAGGCGTATGCACTGAATACATAAATATAAAAGGAGAGCTGGAACTATGGCTGAAGAAGATTATCTCTATGTTGTGAAGAAACCCTGCCCGATCTGCGGTCTGGAGACGCGTGCGACAAAGGTGCGCTCGCGCCTCATCACGGAGACCGTCGATACCGATCTCTGCACGCATTACAAGGATATCAACCCCTACTACTACAGGATATGGCTTTGCGAACACTGCGGCTATGCCGAGGATGAGCGCCACTTCCTGAACGGCGTTTCTCCCAAGGAGAAGCGTGCCATCCAGGACTTTCTGGCGGAACGCAACTCGGCTTCGGAGTTCTCGGAGAAGCGCACGCGTGATGATGCGATCAAGGCTTTCAAGCTGGCGATATTCTTCTCGAAGTTCACGAAGGAGACGCTGGCACACAAGGCGGGTCTGAACCTCTCGCTGGCTTGGCTCTACCGTGAAGCCGGCGACAAGGAAAACGAGGACAAGTTCCTCGCCGAGGCGGGCAAGCTTTATATCGAATCACGTTCCCGGGAGGATTTCCCGCAGGGTCCGATGACGGAAGCGGACTGCATATACCTCATCGGCGCCATTCATTGCCGCCTTGCCGATTACGATACGGCAGGCAAGTACCTTTCCATGCTCATGCACAATAAAGAGCTGGAGACGAAGGAACGCGTGACTGTGGACAGGGCGAAGGATCTCTGGGCGGACATGCGCGAAAAGATGAAAGAAGAGCGGGCGGACGCCGCGGCGGAAGAAGCACAGCCGGAATGAAGGAGGGAGATATTGTCTTGCAAAAGCTAGCCAAAATATTGGCCCTTGTTCTCGTGCTTACCGTTTTCATACTGCCTGCTGCCGAGGCCGGGAAAAAGCTGAAGGAAAAAGTGGATGACACGGCGGCGCGGCAGAAGCGCATCCTGTTCATCCCCCACGACAACCGGCCGATTTCCGATAAGCAGACAGCCGATGTCGTGCGCGAGCTTGGCTATGAGGTCATTGTGCCGCCGGATGATATGCTTGGCAGCCGCACCGATCTCGGGCATCCCGAGGAGCTTTGGGCTTGGGCGGAGAATCATGCCTCCGAGGTCGGTGCCGCCGTCATCTCCTCGGATTCGATGCTCTACGGCAGTCTCGTCGGCTCAAGAAAACACGCTTATGAGCGCGGTGAGGTCATGGAACGCCTGCGGAATTTTGAAGCGTTCCGTGCAGCCCATCCGGCGCTGCCCCTCTATGTATTCGGCTCCATCATGCGGACGCCGCGTTCCGGGGAAGCCTCCGGTACGGAAGAGCCGGGTTACTACCGGAATTACGGAGCGGACATTTTCCGTTACACGCTTCTGACGGACAAGAAGGAGACCGAAGGGCTCACGGCGCGTGAACGAAAAGAATACGCCTTTCTGGAAAAACTGATTCCGGAGCAGTCCATGAAGGACTGGATGGACCGCCGCAACAAAAATTTTGCGGCAAACCAGAAGATGATCGATTTCACGAGAAACGGCACCTTTGACTACTTTGTTCTCGGCCGTGACGACAATGCGCCGTATTCACAGACGCATATGGAAGGCCGCAAGCTCCTTGAATACAGCAAGGGTCTTGGTTCTTCCAAGTTCCAGACCATGTCGGGCATCGACGAGATCGCTCTTCTGCTGCTCTCGCGCGCCGTCAACAATCTGGAGCGCAGCATGCCGTTCGTCTATGTGCGCTACAACAAGGGCACAGGCGGAACAACGATTCCTGCTTATTCGGACGAGCATATACAGGATTCGATTCGTTCAGCGGCCGTTGCTGCAGGGACGATGATCGTCGCCTCGCCTGAGAAGGCGGAATTTGTGCTCCTCGTCAACACGAATCCGGATGGCCGTACATACGAGGCCAATGACCGTGCGAATGACGGCGCGCCGCGCGACGGCACGCAGTATTTCCTTGACCTCGTCAAGGAGTATATAGCGAAGGGCTACCCCGTCGGCATTGCCGATGTAGCCTATGCGAACGGTTCGGACAATGCTCTGATGGAGGGCTTGAAGCGCGAAGAGCTGCTCTTCAAGCTTCGCGCCTATTCCGGCTGGAACACGCCGACGAACAGCACGGGCTTTGCCGTGGCTGAGGGCGTGCTCGCCGAGCATATGACGGATGAGGCGCGCGATCGGCTTCTGCTGACGCGCTACCTTGACGACTGGGCGTACCAGGCCAATGTGCGCAACACCATCGGGCGTCAGCTCGGCTGGCTGCGCGGCAGCGGCGTTTACGCAAGCCTCGACGACAAGATGATCGGCGTCCAGTATCGCGCCGACCGCATGATGCGCGAATTCGCTGATCACAATCTTCCGCCCTTGGAAGAGCTGCGGGAAATCAAGATGGTATTCCCTTGGAACCGCATGTTTGAAGCTGACGTACAGTTGGCGAAGTAAGCTGCACGAACAAACGTCCGGAAAGCGGACATGGTGCGCCTCTTGTACAGAAACCTATAAAAGGACGAAAGACAATAGCAAAAAGCGGGGCAGCGGCATGCACTCGAAAGAGTGTGCCGCTGCCCCGCTTTTTGGCGTATTTAATTCTTCTTGCGGAATTTTTCCATGAAGTCGACGAGCGCAGCGACGCCCTCATAGGGCATGGCGTTGTAGATCGATGCTCGCATGCCGCCGACGGAACGATGGCCTTTGACGCCGCCGAGACCTTGTTCCAGGGCTTCTGCGACGAACTTCTTTTCCAGCTCCTCGCTCGGCAGCCGGAAGGTAACGTTCATGAAGGAGCGGCTTTCTTTTTCCGCATGCCCCTTGTAGAAGCCTTCAGAAGCGTCGATGGCGTTGTAGAGGAGCGCGGCTTTCTTTTCGTTGCGCTTTGCCATTTCGGAGAGGCCGCCCTGCGCCTTGATCCAGGCTGCAACCTTGCCGACCATGTAGATGCCGAAGGCAGGCGGCGTGTTGTAGAGCGAATTCTTCTTGTAATGCGTTGAATAGCGCAGCATCATCGGCAGCGTCTCAGGGCTTTTTTCAAGCATCGACTTCCTCGCGACGACGAGGCAGGTGCCGGCAGGGCCGAGGTTCTTCTGCACGCCTGCGTAGATGAAGCTGAACTTCTTGAAATCGATGGGACGCGAGAGCATGTCCGATGACATGTCGGCGATGAGAGGCACATCTCCCGTTTCCGGTATATAATGGTATTCCGTGCCGTAAATCGTGTTGTTGTAACACAGATGGAGGTAGGCGGCGTTCGGGTTGAGTTTGATTTCTTCCTGTGTCGGCACATGGCGGAAACCGCCTTCTTTCGAGGAGGCAGCAATCTCGCCGACGTCGAGCCGTTCAGCCTCTTCGTAGGCCTTTGTTGCGAAGCTGCCCGAGAGGACATAACTGCCCTTCTTCTCTTTCGTTGCGAAGTTCATCGCGACCATGGCAAACGCGAGGCTCGCGCCGCCCTGCACGAAGAGCACATCGTAGTCGTCTCCAAGACCCATGAGTTCGAGAATGTCCGCCTTCGCTTGGTTGTGCACCTCGTCGTATGCTTTGGCGCGATGCGAAATTTCCAAGATCGACATGCCCGAGTCATGGAAGTTGAGGAACTCCGCCTGCGCCTCTTTGAGAACATCAAGCGGCAAGGCAGCGGGGCCGGGATTGAAATTGTAAATGCGGTTCGCTTCCATGGAAAGACCTCCTGTCAGTTCGGAAAAGTAATATGCAATACATTAATTTTACCGCTTTGCCCGCGCTTTAGTCAAGCGAATCACGAAAAAGGCCGCCAGGGGACAGGCGGCAATGTCTGCAACGCGGACGTTTGTGCATATCGTTTATTATGATACGTTTGTAGAGTGGATAAATCGGGGGAAAGATGGTATGATACTATTTATGGAATGTATATCTAGTTATTGAAGGGGCGATAAGTATGAAAATTCTTGTGGCAGACGGTGTATCCCAGAAGGCCGTGGATATTCTTTCCCCGAATTTCGAGGTCGTCGAAAAGCCGAAGCTTTCACACGAGGAGCTTCTCGACATGATCGGTGATTTTGAGGCGGTGATTGTGCGCTCGGCATCGAAGGTGACGAAGGACGTCATCGAAAAGGCGGCGAAGCTCAAGATCATCGGCCGTGCGGGCGTCGGCGTCGACAACATCGACGTGGCGGCGGCGACGGCGCGCGGCATCATCGTCATCAACTCGCCGGGCGGCAACACGATTGCAGCGACGGAACATACGATGGCCATGATGCTGGCGATGAGCCGCAACATCCCCATTGCCAACGAGACGATGCAGCAAGGCGAGTGGAATCGCAAGAAGTACGTCGGCGTTGAGCTGCGCGGCAAGACGCTCGGCGTCATCGGCATGGGCCGCATCGGTTCGGGCGTTGCCAAGCGCGCGCTTTCCTTCGATATGAACGTCATCGGCTACGACCCGTACATCAATGAGGAACGTGCCAAGGCGATGGGCGTGACGATCGGCGCGCTCGATGATGTGATCGAAAAGTCGGACTTCATCACGGTGCATATGCCGCTGAACCAGGATACGAAGGATATGCTCGACAAGACGGCGATTGCCCGCATGAAGAAGGGCGTGCGCCTCGTCAACTGTGCACGCGGCGGCATCATCAACGAGCAGGATCTCGCCGATGCCGTGAAGGCGGGACACGTCGCAGGCGCGGCGATCGACGTCTTTACGAGTGAGCCGCTGGAAGCGGGCAATCCGCTCGTCGGTGTGCCCGGCATCATCCTCACGCCGCATCTCGGCGCATCGACGGTCGAGGCGCAGATCGGCGTCGCCCTCGACGTGGCGGAGGGAATCCGCGCGGCGCTTTCGGGTGAGCCTGTTATGACGGCGGTCAACATGGCGCCCGTATCGGCCGATGTCATGCATGTCATCCGGCCCTATCTCGATCTCGCCGAGCGCCTCGGCTGTACGGTATGCTCGCTGGCGGACGGTGCGATCACGGAGCTTACCGTCGAGTACAGCGGCGACATTACCGAGGTCAACACGCAGATGCTCACGACGGGCGTCATCAAAGGCATGCTCAACCCCGTTCTCGAATTCAACGTCAATTATGTCAATGCGCCGAGCCTCGCCAAGGATCGCAGCATCAAGGTGCGTGAGGTCAAGCACAAGGAGTCGCAGGACTTCCAGAACCTCATTTCCGTCTGCGTCAAAACGGCGAAGGGCGAGACGGTCGTCAAGGGCACGCTCTTCGGCACGGAAGGGCGCATCGTTTCCATCGGCGGCTATCGTGTCGACGTCGATCCGCACGACCGCATCCTCATCTGCCCGCACATCAACCGTCCCGGCGTTATCGGCACGGTCGGCACGCTGATGGGCGAGCACGGCATCAACATCTCCAGCATGCAGGTCGGCAGGACGGACAAAGAAGGCACGAATGTCATGGTGCTGACGATCGACCACGACATCCCCGAAGAACTGCTGCAGAAAATCCTCGCCGTCGACGGCATCTTCGGTGCACGCCTGGTCAACTTCCATGCCATCTGAGGAAGAGGCGGCCGGCTTTAATCTCCTGCGGGTATGGAAGAAAAACGGCTGCTATTGATTGCGAAAATATCTTTTTGTGTCAACCGTACGTATTCTGAGCATGCTGCAATAACTAAAGCGACAAGAGCAAAGAATCCCTCCCGCGGAACGGGAGGGATTCTTTGCTCTTGTCCGGAAGGATAGGCTTATGGCCATCGCATTATATCATGCCTTGAAATCATGTCAGATCCTTTTGAGGCATTGCTTTGTCTCTCAGGCGAAGCCCATTGCCACGGAAAATAATCTGTATTATAATGGACGTTATGTTATGGCATCGTCCAGCGAGGAAAGGAAGGGGATTTTTTATGGCAGAGACGGCATGGGCTGTTCTTCCGCCGGTCATCACCATTGTGCTGGCCTTGGCGACGAAGGAAGTCTATATGTCCCTGATCATCGGTATTTTTTCCGGGGCACTGCTCTACACGGATTTCAATATTCTCGAAGCGATTCTTACGATGTTCGCGGTGATGGAAAGCAAGGTTGGGGCGAACGTGAATATTCTCGTTTTCCTTGTTATTCTTGGCATTCTCGTCGCGGCCATCACGCGCTCGGGCGCGACGAAAGCCTATGGCGACTGGGCGGCGCGCACGATTCAGGGGCGCAGGAGCGCGCTCGGCATCACGGCGCTTCTTGGCATCGTAATTTTTATTGACGATTACTTCAACTGCCTGACGGTCGGCACGGTCATGCGTCCCGTGACGGACAAGCTTTCGATCGCCCGCACGAAGCTTGCCTACATCATCGATGCGACGGCGGCGCCTGTCTGCATCCTCGCGCCCATATCGAGCTGGGCGGCGGCTGTTGGCTCTTCGCTGCCGGAGGGCAGCAGCATCGACGGCTTCGGGCTTTTCCTGCAGACGATACCGATCAACCTCTACGCTTGGATGACGCTCGCTTTCATGTGCTTCATCGTATGGTCGGAGAAGGATTTTTCCGAGATGGGGCGTTCGATCCGGAAGAATGATGAAAAATTCTACATTCCGCCGGAGTATGCCGACGTCAAGGAGGAAAAGATCGAAGGCAGAGGACGGATCTGCGACCTGCTGCTGCCGCTGGCCGTGCTCATTGCGGCCTGCGTCTACGGCATGCTTTATACGGGCGGCATCCATGAGGGCAAGAGCATCGCCGAGGCGTTTGCGGACTGCGATTCGGCGAAATCGCTTGTCCTTGGCTCGTTCATCGCTTTCGTGTTTACGGGTCTTCTCTATCTGCCGCGCCGCATCGTTTCTTTTAATGGCTTTTGCACGAGCTTCATCCTTGGCTTCAAGGCTATGGCGCCGGCGCTCTTCATCCTCTGCCTCGCATGGACGCTCTCGGGTATATGCAGCGATAAGTACCTCAACCTTGGCGGCTATGTCGGCCAACTCGTGAGCGCCAATGCCGGGGTCGTCGCCTTCCTGCCCGTCATCTTTTTCTTCGTAGGCGCAGGTCTCGCCTTTGCTACGGGAACTTCGTGGGGGACGTTCGGCATCTTGATCCCGATCGCGCTTGCTATTGTCGGCACGGACAGCCCGGCGCTGGCACTTTGCGTTGCCGCCATCCTCTCCGGTGCTGTTGCGGGCGATCATGCTTCGCCGATTTCCGACACGACGATTCTTGCCTCGGCAGGCGCTCAGTGCCACCATATCGACCATGTGTCGACGCAGATTCCCTATGTGCTCGTCGTTGTCGGCGTCAGTGCTGTTGGCTACATTGTCGACGGCTTCACGATGAACGGCTGGGCGGGGCTTGCTGTCGCGGCATCCCTGCTCGTCATCGCCATGGCTGTCATCTGCTGGAAGGTTCCTGCGCCGCTTTTCCGCAGCCGTGCGAAGTGATTGAAAAAGCAGCTGTCGCCGGACAAAACGTCTGCGGCAGCTGCTTTGCTTGAAAGGAAAATGGATCTATGCTCGTCTATATGGTTGAGCGGGGGAAATATCTCCTGCCCGAGGAAAGTCTTAGGCGCCGCCCTGAAGGAAAGCGCGGACTTTACGTCAACATCACGAATGAATGTCCGTGTGCCTGTACCTTCTGTCTGCGCACATTGAAGGATATGCCAGAGGATATGAGCCTTTGGCTCGGCGGCAAAGAGCCGGCCGTCGAGGAGGTCAAGGAGGCGCTCCTTGCTGCGCCTTGGCCCTATGTGAGGGAAGTCGTGTTCTGCGGCTTTGGCGAGCCGACGATGCGTCTGTCAGCGCTCATCGAGCTTCTGCGCTTCGTCAAGCAGCAGCATCCCGATCTGCCGACGCGCCTCAATACGAACGGTCTTTCCGACCTCGTCTATGGCCGCGATACGACAGCGGATTTCGCGGGCGGTATTCTCGATACCGTTTCCATCAGTCTCAACGCCTCGAACGCCGAGCGCTACCTGGAGCTGACGAGAAGCGAGTTCGGCATCGAGTCCTTTGAGGCGATGCTGGCTTTCGCGCAGCATATGAAAGCCTATGTGCCTCACGTCGTCATGACGATCGTCGAAAAGGTCGAGGATGCAGAGGAAATCGAGAAATGCCGCGCTCTCTGCGCTGCGCGCAGCCTCGACCTGCGCGTGCGGACGTATGAGGGAAGCTGACGGCGGCCCCGGCAGCGCTGTACGATAAGACTTAAATTAAATGTTTACTCAAATGGGACATCTATGATATAATTTAAAACATAGAGTCAGGTATGAGAGTAAATGTGTAACGAGGAGATGTAAAGGAGGAAGGATTATGAAACGGAAAGTTTTTTCGCTGCTGCTGTCGCTCTTATGCGCCCTCTGTTTTTTGAATTGCGCAACAAAGACACAGACTGCGGAGGGGGCGGAGCCTGAGTACGTGCCGCTGGTGGACGGCCTGCACTGTGAGGATTTTTTGGACAAGATCAATGACGCCTTGATATCCATCGGTTCCCCCGGATTAGATGGCGGCAAGACAAGCAGCAAATGGGATACGCCGGACCAGCGCAACGGAGAGTTTTATATTTTGCTGCCTAAGGGGACGTATGCTTTTATTTGGATAAAAAACAATGATGTGTACAAGGTGGGAACCGTTTATAATGTAGGCGATGCAGAAGCAAAAAAAGAGGCGGTTGACTTCATCATGGCCAGCTACATCGTTACAGGATTGACCTACGATGAAGGGAAAACCCTGTTGAATATGATGCAGCCCCTTAACAATGTGAAAAATATGGTAGGAAGCCAGGGGACGGTCACGAGATTGGGAAGAGTTGTGCGAACCACTCGTTTTGTGGACGATGAGCATCCGGAGCGAGAGAATATGATGATGTTTACAATACGTCCCTGATGTAAGCACGGCTCAGATCCGTATCGCCATATTGGCGCATCCGCAAGGCGCTCTATGATCGGCAGAAAGAAGCGGGCGGCGAAGATATGCAGGCGTCGTTTCGCCTGCATCGCTCCCCCTTGGCGGTGTTGGACGATAATAAACCCGCCGCGGAAGTCTCTCGGGACTTCTTGCGGCGGGTTTACATTTTAATCGTCATATACCTTTTCCTTCGTTTGCTATATTCAGTTGTCTTTGCATGGAGAACTTCAAGGCAAAGTCCCCATACTGTATGAAGATGTTCAGCCGAACCATTGTGATGGAATATCACAGTTGATGCATCATGAGCCACCGTTCAAAATCCCGGGATCGGCAGGTATGGTATCCGATGGGGGACTGCGCAATCTACTGGATGTCTCTTTTGTACGCATCGTCAAGGTGAAAGCTGCCTCGTGTTTCCCCACCCTGCTTCCGACGCTGTGCCGTTTTTCCGCGAGCCTTCGGGTATGCGGGCCGCTGCCCATCAGTCATCCCAAAGGTGCTGATTCATTTTCAGATGTGTGCACTTCCTAGCCGGAAACCTTCAGGTGGAGACGGAAAAGCTTATTCCTCAATAAACCTCACACCTTTCGTGTAACCATATTGAGAAGAGCCTCTGTCGGCTGACCGGCACTTGCCTTGCCTTGGGAGTCCGGCCTGCATGCAGGCTTGGCCTCGCCGGCGTTACCGATCCTTTCTCCTCTTTACGGTTTCATTATATCATGCGATGCTTCGGAATACAATAGCATTTATGAATTTTCTAAAATATTTTGCAGGAATGGAACGATGCGCGTCGTATAAATAACAATGTCTATATCGGTATCGGAAAGGGGTTGCTTTCGTTGAAGCTTTTCAATTTTTATGCGGCGGACGGCACGATCCATATCGGCGCGGCGGATGAGCAGAAGATGGTTGACATTTCTGCGGCGGGCTGCAGCTGGGGCTGGCCGGAGATCTTTGCCGAGCCGGAAAGACTGCTCGCGCAGATGAAGAATATTTTGCGGCACGGAAAACCTCTTGCATCCAATGCACAGCGCTTTGCCCCGGCGGCTTTGAACCCCGAAAAAATCATCTGCGTGGGGCTGAACTATCGGGCGCACTGCGCGGAAGTTCCCTTTGGTACGCCGGAATATCCGGCTCTTTTCAGCAAGTTCAATAATGCCCTGAACGGGCATGGGGGCGAGGTGCATCTGCCTGAGGGGGCAGGGGAGCTTGATTATGAGGCGGAGCTTGTCGTCGTCATGGGGCGCGAGGTGAAGAATGCGACGGAGGCGGAGGCTGCCGAGGCTGTTTTTGGCTATACGGCAGGCAACGATTTCACCGCGCGTGATTTGCAGCGCCGCACATCGCAGTGGCTGCTCGGAAAAACGCCCGACGGTTTCGCGCCGGTCGGACCCTATGTCGTGCCGGCGGAGGAGATTGACGTTTCTGATCTCCGTGTGGAGACTTTCGTCAACGGCGAACAGCGTCAGGCGGCGAGCACGAAGGATATGATTTTTTCGCCTGCCGCCATTGTCAGCTATATTTCGCAGTACATGACGCTTGCTCCCGGAGACGTCATCTTTACGGGCACGCCGCAGGGCGTGATTCTCGGCATGCCGGAGAAGGAGCGACGCTGGCTCGTGCCGGGCGACGAGGTCGTCGTGAAGATCGAGGGCGTCGGCGAGCTTAGGAATATCATCGTCTGAGCTTTTTGCTGCAGGGATGCAATACATGCACTCCTCGCTGCATGTATAGGGCAGAGGGGGTGATGATATGGGCGATCTTTTGGCGGCGTTCGGCAGCTACGGTTTCCCGATGGGCGTCACGGCATTTTTGCTCGTGCGCATCGAGACGAAGCTCAGTGCCTTGAACGACAGCATCCGCGAGCTTTCCGGCATCATTGCAAAAAAGTGAGGGGCTTTGCCCCTCACTTTTTTTTCTTTTTATTCTTATTGGCGCGCGCTTCTTCACGCCTTTGCGCGGCCTTTTCTTTGGCCTCGCTCTTTTGCTGCGCCTTTTTGTCGCGCTCCTTCAACGCATAGTCGACGCCCACGCTGGCGAGTTTGTGCTTGATCGTCATGATGGGATGGCGCAGAAGCATGCTCTTCTGGGTGGACGACATGATTTTGCGGAACTCGACGGTCTGGCTTTTGGAGAAGCAGGGGCGCTCGCAGCGGTCGCAGATCGGCTTCGTGATGCCGTAGGGACAGCGGTTCATCTTTGTCATGATGGTGGCGAGCAGCGCCGTGCACTTAGGACAGAGCTTGTCGCCGGATGTGCCGTGTTCTTTGTGGCAGTAAACGCCGAAGGTTTTTTTGATGTTTTCTTTTTCCTTTGGGATATTGTTCTTGATTTCCGGCTGCTTTTTTTTCGGCAGGAATCTGGAAAAAATACTCATATGATATCTCCCTTGTGTTCGTGGTGTTTTTGCAAGGAATTTCTTCTTTGCAGGAAGGTTTGCTTCCCATGCGCTTCCTATAGTTTAATGGCAAAAGGCAGGAAAATCAAGTCGTTTTGCGAAAGCGGAGGCAGCTTTGCCGGAATGGTGCGCCGGGTTTGCCGAAGGAGCGTATTCGTTGTATAATGATAGGAAACTTTTAGGATATATGTTCAGCCGTCACGCGGCACGGCATGGTCTTTTCCCTTGCCTCCTGCGAGGATGCCGTCAAAGCATCGTGCTGTACATAGATCCTCACGCCTTTCATGAAGGGCTCATCGGTTCGTGCCTTCGGCTTGACCTCGTGGACTTTCATGGAAAAATTGCTGTAGGGGTAAAGCGAGGGTGATGGGATGAACGAGGATAAAGGCATGGGCGCATTGGAGTTTGCCCGCGGCGCCATGGAAAGCCTCAGCGCCAAGTCGCTTGACCGTATCCTGAAGAATACGGTCAGTACGATTGAGACGAACAAGACGCAGATTTTTGATATTTACGAAGCTGCACGCGCCGAGGTTGAGACGAGCCGCCAGACGCTCGAGGATTTGCGCGAACTCACGCGTCAGACCATCAAGAAGGTTGACGAGCTTTCCGAGCGGGAGCAGCAGGAGAAACGGAAGCTGGCCGAGACAAGCGGCGATTTTGCGAATTATTCCGAGGAGATCATTCGCGGCCATTACGAAACGGTCAAGGATATCCAGATCGAGCTCAGCGTAGCGCGCGAGAAGGAAAACCAGCTGCGTGCCCAGAGGGACGCCTTGGAGCTTCGTCTGCACGGGCTCAAGGAAATCCTGCGCACAGCCGAGCACTTGGCGATTTGCATCGGTTCCGTCCTCAGCTATTTGAGCGACCAGATCAACGGCGTTGTCTGGCAGATCGAGGAGGCGCAGAAGAGCAAATTCATCGGGGCTAAGATCATCAAGGCGCAGGAGGAGGAACGCCTGCGCGTTTCGCGTGAGCTGCACGACGGCCCGGCGCAGGAGATTGCCAATCTCATTTTCCAGGCCTCGATCATCGAGCGCATGGTCGACCGCGATCCGGACGAGGCGAAGCGCGGTCTGCAGGAGTTGCGCGGGCATATTCGCACCTGCTTGTCGGATATGCGCCAGATCATCTTCGATATGCGCCCCATGTCGCTTGACGATCTGGGGCTGGAACCTGCCATCCGCCAGCTCATCAGCAAGATGCGCGAACGCGGTATGCTCGATGCGTCTCTCTCCGTGGAGGGTGAGGAGCAGAAGCTCGCGAAGTATGCGGAGGTCAGCGTATTCCGCATCATCCAGGAGTCGCTGAACAACGTGAGCCGCCATGCGGGCGTGAAAAAAGCCGAGGTGCGTATGCTTTACACGGCTTCGGCGCTGGCCGTCACCGTGCGCGACGAGGGGAAGGGCTTTGATCCGGAGGCGGAGCCGGAATTTGAGGCGCCGGAGGAGGAAGATTTCTCTGACGAGCGCGATGTGAACGATGCGGCGTCGAGAAATTCCTATGGGCAGTACGGTCTTCTCGGCATGCGGGAACGCGCCGCTATCATCGGTGCGGAGTTCAATATTCTGTCCGAGCCGGGCAAGGGGACGTGCATCCATCTGCGTCTGCCGTTTCGCCCCAATGTACTCGCGGCGGAAAAGGATTCCGGGCGATGACCGCCGGGGAAAGGGAAAAGGAGCCGGCGGATGCCGCCGCTTTTTCGAGAGCGCCGCTCGCAGAGGCCATGCGCGCCTATCGCGAGGCCGGCGCTCTTGCTTTCCATACGCCGGGGCATAAGCAGGGGCTCGGGGCGCATCGGCTTCTGCGGGAACGCATCACGCAGGAGGGGTTGGCGGAAGAGGTTTCGCTGATGCAGGAGCTCGACGATCTGCACGGGCCGGAAGGCTGCATCAAGGAGGCGCAGGAGTGCGCTGCCCGCCTTTACGGTGCGGATGCGGCGTTTTTCATGGTCAACGGTACGACCGGCGCCATCCACGCCATGCTCCTTGCGGCGCTTTCGCCCGGGGATGCAGTTCTTCTGCCGCGCAACGCGCATCGTTCCGTCTGGGGCGGGCTCGTGCTCGCCGGCGCCCGGCCGATTTATATCGAGCCGGTCGTGGATGCGGAGCTTGGCATTGCACACGGCCTTTCCACGGCTTCCGTGCGCGCCGCCGTCGCGGCTCATCCCGAGGCGAAGGCGCTTCTCCTCGTTTCGCCGACGTATTACGGCGTGGCCTCCGATGTCCGCGCCATAGCGGAGATCGTGCATGGCGCGGGGCTCTTGCTGCTCGTCGATGAGGCGCACGGCGCACATCTTGCCTTTTCCGAAGAGCTGCCGCCTGCCGCGCTGACGGCGGGCGCGGATATGGCGGCGCAGAGCACGCACAAGCTCCTGGGCGCGATGACGCAGGCGTCGCTTCTCCTCCTGCGCGAGGGGCGGGTCACCGGGCAGCGGGTGCAGGCGGCCATGAGCCTTCTGACGACGACGAGCCCGAATTATCTCCTGCTGGCCTCTCTTGACATCGCGCGCTGCCAGATGGAGGAGGAGGGCCGTGCGCTTCTCGCGCGCGCCCTGCGTCTCGCCCGCCATTTGCGCAGGGAGATCGACGCGATCGAGGGCCTGGCGTGCTTCGGCACGGAGCGCATGGGGGGCGCGGGCGCGTATGCGCTCGATGAGCTGAAGCTCACGGTGACGGTTGCGGGGCTGGGGCTCAAAGGCCCCGAGGCGGCCTCTCTCCTGCGCCATAGACATAAGATCGAGGCGGAACTGGCCGACGAACGGAACGTGCTGTTTCTCATCACCTATGCCGATACCGAGGAGACGGCAGGACGCCTGCTCGAAGCGCTGCGCGCCATGGTACGGGAGGCCGGGAGTGTGCGAGCACCGGGATTCCTGACGCCTGTTGAGGCTGCCGCCTTGCCGCCGGTTCCGCCGCTGGCGCTTACGCCGCGCGAGGCGTTTTATCGCCGCTCGGCAGCCGTTCCTTTCCGAGAGGCTGTGGGGCGGATCGCGGCGGAGGGGATTTCCTTTTATCCGCCGGGCATTCCCGTCATCTGCCCCGGGGAGCTTTTCACGGCGGAGGTTTGCGCCTATATCCGAGCCATGCAGGAGGCGGGGCTCAAGGCGGCGGGCGCGGAGGATGCCGCGCTTGCCGCCGTGCGGGTGGCGGAGGAAGAAGCAAAAAAGGCAGGAGAGGCAGGAGGGATTCATCTTGCAGGCAAAAGGAAAATTGATCATCCTCGAAGCCGGTGACGGCTCGGGAAAGGCAACGCAGGCAAGGCTGCTCTTTGAAAGGCTCAAAGCCGAAGGCCGTCGCGTGCTCCGGGTGGAATTTCCCGACTACGGCTCGCCGTCCTCGGCGCTCGTCCGCATGTATCTTGACGGCGCTTTCGGCGAACGGGCGGATGCGGTCAACGCTTATGCGGCTTCCGCTTTTTTCGCTGTCGACCGCTATGCCTCTTTTCAGGTCAAGTGGCGCGCGGAGTACGAGGCGGGCGCATTGATCCTCGCCGACCGCTATACGACATCGAACATGGTGCATCAGGCCGTGAAAATCGAGGAGGAGCGGGAACGTGAAGCGTTCTTGGACTGGCTGGAGGATTTCGAGTTTCGAAAGCTTGGCCTGCCCGCGCCCGACCTCGTTCTTTTTCTCGATATGGATGTGGCTGTGAGCCGTCGCCTTCTGGCTGCGCGCACGGCGCAGGAGGGGACGGCGGCCGATATCCATGAGCGCGATGCGGCTTACCTCGAGCGCTGCCATGAGGCGGCGCTCCACCTTGCCGAAAGGTGCGGCTGGCAGCGCGTCGCCTGCAGTGAAAACGCGTCGCCTCTGCCGCGCGAGGCGATACATGAAAGAATTTATGCGGCGGTGCAGAATCTTTTGGAGGAGGCATAGCCGGTTGAAGGGAAAGGAAAATGGGATGCTGAAGGAAGTCCTTGTCGTCGAGGGGAAGATGGATGTCGTCGCCGTCCGAAGGGCCGTCGAGGCCGACTGTATCGTGACGGGTGGTTTCAATCTCAGCAGGCGTACGCTTGACGATATAAAAAAGGCTTATGAGAGGCGGGGCATCATCATCCTCACCGATCCGGATTCGGCGGGCGAGAGCATCCGCCGCTTTCTGGCGCGGCGTTTCCCCGAGGCGGCGCACGCCTTCATTCCACGGGAGGAGGCGACGGCGAACGACGATATCGGTGTGGAGCAGGCGTCTCCTGAATCCATTCGCCGCGCCCTCGCCAAGGTGCGTACCTGCTCGATGGAGCCGCAGGAGATCTTTACGAGCGCCGATCTGCTCCTGGCAGGTCTTTCGGGCGCGCCGACAGCCGGCGTGCGCCGGGCGCGGCTCGGGGAAATCCTCGGCATCGGTTATGCGAATGCGCGTACGTTTCTGCGTCGCCTCAATCATTACGGCGTGACGCGCGAGGAATTTGACGCGGCGCTGGAAGAGGCGGCAGGAAACGAGGCGCCGGATTCACTGCCGAAGGATTTGCCGCCGGATCTTCGCTGCGGAAAGGAGGATTGCCATGATCGCCCCTGAAATCGCCAATGCCGATGTCACGCGCCATATCCTCAAGACCTTTGGCCTGAGAGCTTCGAAACGGCTCGGACAGAACTTCCTCGTCGATGGCGCTGTCGTGCGTGCCATCGTTGAAGCGGCGGAAATCGTGCCGGGCGACCGGGTGCTCGAGATCGGTCCCGGCATCGGCACCTTGACGCAGGGTCTTGCCGAGGCGGGAGCGGACGTCACGGCTGTGGAGCTCGACAAGAAGCTGCCCGCCGTCCTGGCGCAGACGCTGGACGCCTATCCCCATGTGCGCATCGTGCCCGGGGACATTCTCAAGACGGATATCCCCGCCTTGATGGGGAAGGACTCCTTCAAGGTCGTTGCCAACCTGCCGTACTATATCACGACGCCGATCCTCCTCGCGCTGCTGGAGGCGCATCTTCCCATATCGCATCTCGTGACCATGGTGCAGAAGGAAGTCGCCGACCGCATGGTTGCCCGCCCCGGATCGAAGACATACGGTGCGCTTTCCGTTGCCGTGCAGTATCATATGGCGCCGGAAATCGTGCGCTCCGTTGCGCCGCGCTCCTTTATCCCTGCGCCGGAAGTTTCTTCCGCTGTCATCGCCTGCAAAAAGCATGGGACGCCGCCCGTTTCGGTAAGCGACGAGCGCATGTTTTTCCGCGTCGTGCGCGCCTCCTTCGGGCAGCGCAGGAAGACGCTGTTCAATGCGCTTTCCGGCGTGGGCGTGCCGAAGGAAGCCGTTCGCCAGGCCTTGGCGGCCGCAGGCATCGACGGGCAGCGGCGAGGGGAAACCCTGTCGCTTGCGGAATTCGCGCTTCTGGCAGACGCTTTTTCCGGGCAGGAAAAGCAAGGGGAGGGAAAACCGTGATTTTTGACAGCCATATCCATACGGAGGTTTCTGCCGATTCGGAGATGAAGGCGGCACGGGCTCTGGCGCGTGCAGAGGAACTTGGCATCGGGCTTGTCTTTACGGAGCATGAGGACATGGATTTCCCGGGGGAGAAGGATTTCACGTTTTCCCCGGACGCATACTGGGAGAAATACGAGAGCCTACGCGGCGGCACGCTGCGCCTTGGCGTCGAAATCGGGATGCAGGCGGGGCTTGCCGGGAAGAATCGTGCTTTTGTCGAGAGCGTTCCCTTCGACCAGGTCGTTGGTTCGATCCATACGCTTGACGGCTTCGATCTCTATTATCCGGATATTTACCGGCAGCATGAGAAGGAGGAGCTTTACCGCCTCTATCTCAGGACGATGGCCGACTGCGTCCGCTCGCACGGCGCGTTCGTCGATATCCTCGCGCATATCGACTACATCGCGCGTTACGCCGTGTACAGCGATCCGGAGATCTCCTATGCGGCCTATGCGGAATTCATCGACGATGTACTGCGCGCCCTCGTGGAAACGGATACGGTGCTCGAGCTCAATACGCGACGGTTTTCGAAGCGTCTCGGCATGAAAGAGCTCGTGCCGATTTTCGCGCGCTATCGGGAGCTTGGCGGCAGGGAGGTGACGCTCGGCTCCGACGCGCATACGGCAGACGCCATAGGCGCATCTTTCGCGGAGGCCGAGGATATGGCGGAGGCTCTCGGCTTCGCCGTCGTCACCTTCTGCGGCAGGAAGAAGGAATACTGCTGAGGTTTTGCTGTACGGGAATGGGGCTGGACATCTGTCCAGCCCTTCTGCTATACTATGGAAGAATATTTTAAGGAACGATTGAAATCAGAGGAAAGCAGGGGATGGAATGCAGCAGAAACGCAGTTACCGGCGGGTGGTGCTCCTGGGCATCATCTTGTCCGCACTTTTGGCTGCGGCGCTGGCATACCATTTTGTCGGGGGCGGTCTCGGACGCCGCGCACCCGTGGAACAGGGCATGATTGCGGGCGCCTCGGAAGTCCATGTGATGATCATGGGCGTGGATCAGAGGAAGGACGATGTGGGACGCAGCGACACGCTGATGATTGCGACGGTCGATCCGGAAAAGGAAACAGCGGCGCTTCTGTCCATTCCGCGCGATACGCGCGTTGCCATCGAGGGCAACGGCTACGACAAGATCAATGCGGCCTATGCCTACGGCGGGCATGAGCTGACCAAGAAGGCGGTCGAGCAGCTTCTCGATGTGCCGGTTGACTACTATGTCATCATCGATATCCGCGCTTTTGAGCGCATCATCGATGCGCTCGACGGCATCGACATCGACGTGGAAAAGCGCATGTATTACGAGGATCCGTGGGACGACGACGGGGGACTCGTCATCGATATCTATCCCGGCATGCAGCATATGACGGGCAGGAAAGCTATACAGTATGTGCGCTACCGTGATATGGAAGGCGATATCGGGCGCATCCGCAGGCAGCAAAAGTTCATGCGGGCGGTGCTCGAGAAGGCGGCTTCGCCCGGGATCCTGCCCAAGCTGCCGCAAATCATCGAGGAGGTGCGCGAGAGCGTCAAGACGGATATGAGCCTCAGCAATATGCTGGATTTCGTGCAGGTGATCAAAAAGGTGCAGGAGACGGGGCTGGCCTCCGCTATGGCGCCGGGAAATCCCGCTTGGTACAAGGGCGTCAGCTATTGGCTGCCCGATATCATGAAGCTACGCGAGATGGCGGCTGCTGCTGCCGGCGTGCCGTTCGAGGGCGAGACGCAAAAAAGAGCCGAGGCCGATGCCGCGCAGTACAAGAAGGATTTGCCGGAAGGCTTCCGTCTTGACGGGGCGGAGATCTTGACAGACGCGGCAGGCGGGACGGAACAGGACGCGGCGAAGAAAGAAGCGCCGAAGGAGCCTGCAGCTCCTGCAAAGCCGCAGGAAATCAAGGTGCGCGTCGTCAATTCGAGCGGCATCACGGGAGCGGGGGCGGAAGTCGCCGCCGTGCTCGGGCAGAAGGGCTTTTTCATCCAGAGCGTGGAGACGGGCAGCAGGAGCGATCGCTCCGAGACGACGATCACAGCGTCGGGAAACAGCACGAATCTTTTTTACGGCATGCCGTTTCCCTGCATCATCATGGATGGCGCGCCGAAAGGAGAGGCCGTCGTGAACATCGGGCGCGATTATCTGAAGCGGTAGATGGGACGGCATGAGGCAGTAAAAGGAACAGGAGTTTCAGGTGAAGGTTATCGGTCTGGCCAAATCGTTTGGCATAGAAAATATTTTCCACGATGTGTCCTTCGAGGTGCGGCGCGGGGAACGGGCGGGCCTTGTCGGTGCGAACGGCGCGGGCAAGACGACGCTGATGCGCTGTCTCCTGGGGCAGGAAGAAGCGGATGCGGGGCAGGTGCAGCTCGATGACGGCGCGGCAATCGGCTATGTCGAGCAGCAGGCCGCTTTTGGCGAGGGAACCCTGCACGACGAGTTCCGCCGCGCGTTTCAGGATGTCATAGATCTCGCCGAAAAGAAGCGTGCATTGGAAAAGGAGATCGCCGTTTCCTCGACGGAGGAAAAGCTGGAAAGCTATGGACGCGTCGTCGACGAATTCGAGAGGCTCGGCGGCTACGCCTTCGAGAGCCGCATCCGCCGCGTCGCCTTCGGCCTTGGCTTTACCGACGAGGATTTCCGGAAGGATGTGCGCCACTTCTCGGGCGGCCAGAGGACGCGCATCTGCCTGGCGAAGGCGCTCCTGCGCGAGCCGGATTTTCTCTTTCTTGACGAGCCGACGAATCATCTCGATATAAAGATGATCGAATGGCTGGAAAGTTTTCTGCGCGAATATCCGGGCGGCGTGCTCATCATCTCGCATGACCGCTTCTTTCTCGACCGTACGGCAACGCGCATCCTCGACCTCATGGGTGGGACGGTGACGGCGTACGAGGGCAATTACACCTACTTTCAGAAGGTTCGCGCCGAACGGCAGAAGGCGCTTCTCTCGGCTTACGAGAAGCAGCAGGAGCATATCCGCCGCACGGAGGAGTATATCCGCCGCTACCGCGCGGGCATTAAGGCGAAGCAGGCGCGCGGCCGCGAGAGCCAGCTGCGCCGCCTCGAGCGCATCGTTCTGCCGCCGGAGAAGGCGAGTTTCAGCTATTTTGCTTTTCATCCGCCGGCCGAGTGCGCCGAGCGCGTGGCGGAGCTGGAGGATGTCTCGGCGTCTTTCGGGCGTCACGAGGTGTTTTCCCACTTGTCGTTCCTCGTGCGGCGCGGTGACGGCGTGGCCGTCGTCGGACCGAACGGCGCGGGCAAGACGACGCTCCTGCGCGTCCTGCTGGGCGAGCTGCCGACGGCGACGGGAAGCGTCAAGATTGGCAGCCGTGTGAAGATCGGTTATTTTTCACAGCAGCACGAGGGGCTGAATCTTGGGAATAATCTCGTCGAGGAGCTGAATTTCACCTTCGGCATTCCCGAGGATGAGGCGCGCAAGTACCTCGGCGCGTTCCTTTTCCACGGAGACGAGGTCTTTCGCCGGATCGGAAATCTTTCAGGCGGCGAGCAGGCACGCCTGGCCTTTCTCAAATTGATGCTGACGGGCGCGAATTTCCTCGTGCTCGACGAGCCGACGAACCATCTCGACATTCCGGCGCGTGAGGCTGTGGAAGAGGCTTTGATGGCCTTTCCCGGCACGTTCGTCGTCGTTTCGCATGACCGTTATTTCCTCGATAAGGTGGCGAATACGACGGTGGAGCTTGCGGACGGACGGCTTACAGAATATGAAGGAAATTACAGCTACTACCGCATGAAGCAGGAAATCGCGGCGAAGGAGGCGGCGGAAGAAGCCGCTGAGAAGCAGAAGAAGGCGGCGGGGAGAAAACCGACAGGGGATGCGCCGGACGAGGACAGCTGCAAAGAGGCTGCCAAGGCGCCTGCGACGGGGGCGGCGGAAGCGAAGGCATCGGCTCTGGAGCGCCGTATGGCGGGGCTTTCGGACGCCAAGCGCGCGGAAATGCTCGCGCGGGCCGAAGCCGGAATCGCCATGGCTGAGGCGGAGCTGAAAGGGATCGAGTTCGAGATGAACGAACCCGGGGCGCAGGGCGATCCTGCAAAGAGTGCGGCCATCGCCGCGCGCTATGCCGCCAAGGAGAAGGAGATCGAGGAGCGCTATGCGGAATGGGAGGCGCTCATGGGATAAGCCATGTGGAGCCGGAAGAGTCGGGGAGGTGCAGGCGTGGAAAAGATTGAAGGATCGGTGGAAAATGTTGTTTTTGCTTCGGCTGACGGGCGGTTTGCCGTCTTTCGCCTGCGCCTGCCCGGGCGGCGCGGGCTTGTGCCCGTTACGGTCGGCGGTGCACCGCCGCTTGTGGGGCAGGAGGTGGAGGTCGCCGGCGAGTGGGTGCGCCATCCGCGCTTCGGCGAGCAGTTCAAGGCTTCTTCCATGCGCGTTGCCGCACCGACGAATCTGGCGGGCATCGAACGCTTTCTTGCCTCCGGTGCGATTTCCGGCATCGGTGAGGCCATGGCCCATCGCCTCGTGCAGAAATTCGGCAGGGAGACGCTTGACGTCATCGAGAAACAGCCGGCGCGGCTGACGGAAGTCGCAGGCATCGGCAGGAAAACGGCAGAAAAGATCCATGCGTCCTACATGGAAAAGGAAGAGATGCGCGAGATCATGCTCTGGCTCGAGACGCACGGCGTTGCGGGTGCGTATGCGGCGCGCATCTTCGAGCAGTACAGCTCTTTTTCCATCGAGGTCATGGAAAAGCATCCTTATCGTCTGGCACGCGAGGTGCAGGGCATCGGCTTTTTGACGGCGGATGCCATCGCGAGGAGCGCCGGCATCGCCGAGGACAGCGAGGAACGCATCGCGGCGGGCATCGACCATGCGCTGTATCAGATCGCCCAGCAGGGCCATTGCTGCATCCCGGCGGAGGCTTTGCAGGAGCGTGCGGCCAAACTTCTCGGCGTCGCGACGGAAGAGGTGCGCCATGTGCTCAGGGAGCAGCTTCGCTTTGAGCGTCTCGCCGTCGAGGAGTTCGGCGGCGAGACGCTCGTTTATCCGCCCTGGCTTTACCGCGCGGAAAAACGCACGGCGGAAGTCCTGGAGCATTTGCAGAGAAAGGCTGATGTCATGCCGGTTGCGGAGGCTGCCGCGCTTGTCTCCGATTGGGAGGAGTCTTCCGGCATAGCGTTGGCGCCGGAGCAGCGGGAAGCTGTGGCCGCGGTGCTCGACCATGCGGTATTCGTTCTGACGGGCGGCCCGGGCACGGGAAAGACGACGGTCGTGCGCGGCATGATCGCCGTCCTCGAGAGCCGGGGGCTGCGCGTCCTTTTGGGCGCTCCTACGGGGCGTGCGGCCAAGCGCCTGGCTGAGGCCACGGGGCGCAAAGCTGAGACTGTGCACCGCCTGCTCGGGGCGCAGGGCGGCATGACGGCGGACGGGACGCCCATTTTCGACAAGGATGCGGATGAGCCGCTGGAGGCCGATGCCGTCATTCTCGACGAGGTGTCGATGATGGACATCGTGCTCATGCAGCATTTCCTCGAAGCCGTGCCCGAGGGCGCGCGCGTGATTCTCGTGGGCGACGTCGATCAGCTTCCAGCCGTCGGCCCCGGCTCTGTCCTGAAGGATATCCTGCGCTCGGGTGCGGTGCCGAGCGTTTGCCTGCGGGAGGTTTTTCGCCAGAGCGGCGAGAGCACGATCGTGCTCAACGCCCATGCCATCAATCGCGGACGGCTGCCCCGCTTCTCCCCGGGCGGGGATTTCGAGTTCTTCGAGCTGGCCGATGAGGAGGAGGCGGCGCGGCGCATTGTGGAGCTGTGCCAAAAAGACCTGCCGCAGGAGGGGTTTCGCGTCCTTGAGGATGTTCAGGTGCTTTCACCCATGCATCGCACGCCCTGCGGCGTCGATCATCTCAACCGCCTGCTGCAGGAGGCGCTCAACCCTCCCGCGCCGGATAAGGCGGAGTTTCGGAATAGTACGATGGTTCTGCGCAGAGGCGATAAGGTCATGCAGACGAAAAACGATTATGCCAAGGGCGTTTTCAACGGCGATATCGGTTTTATCGTGGACGTCGCAGCCGAGGGGGTCAAGGTGCGCTTTTCCGAGGAGCTCACAGCGGACTATGAGCCGAATGAGCTCATGACGCTTTCCCTTGCTTATGCGATGAGCGTGCACAAGAGCCAGGGCAGCGAGTATCCGGCGATTGTTTTGCCGCTCGTGAACGCACATCATATCATGCTGCAGCGGAATCTGCTCTACACGGCGGTGACGCGCGCGCGCCGGAAGGTCGTTGTGATCGGTGCGAAAACGGCGTTGGCGGCGGCTGTCGCGAACGACAGGACGCGGCGGCGCTATACGCTTTTGGCCGAGCGGTTGGGCGGGACGGACGGCGAAAGCCCGCTCGTGCGCCAGATATGAAGGCGTTTTTTGACAGCCTGCGCCGGATGGTTCTTTCCTTCGCCTTTCCGGCGCATTGTCCTGCCTGCGGCGCTTATGCGGAGGAGAGGGGGGCTTGGTGCGCCGCCTGCCTTTCGCGCACGGTGCGGCCGCATCGACTGGCGCTTTCGGACAAACAGCTTGCCGCGCTTGACGAGGCATGGGCGGTCGGTCTCTATGACGGGCCCCTGGGCGATTTGGTGCGGGCGCTTAAGTATCGGAAAAAGCGCGCCGTCCTGCCGCAGATCGAAACGGCGCTCGGGGCGGCGGGTTTGCCGTTTGGCGGCAGTTTTGATTTTGCCGTTCCCGTGCCGCTTCATGCGGCGAAGGAGCGGGAACGGGGCTTCAACCAGACCGTGTTGATCTTTTCGCCTTGGCTTGAGGCGACCGGTATTCCGCTTCTTCCGGTGCTGGCAAGGGGCCGGAAGACGATGCCGCAGTATGGCCTCGGGGAGCGGGAGCGCATGGCGAATGTTCGGGACGCGTTTTGCCTTACCGAAGGCGAAGCGGCGGGGCGGCTTTCGGGCAAGCGCCTCCTGCTGCTCGACGACATCATGACGACGGGTGCGACGCTGACCGCCTGCGCCGGGGTGCTGAAAACGGCCGGTGCGAAGCGTGTCGCCGCTCTCGTGCTCGCAAGCGATCGCTGAGAGGGTTTCGGCTGTTGGAAACGTGCTGCATCGTCGATGCTGCAGGGCAAAAAAAGAAAGCGGGACTGCCGCGCGGGAACATACTTCTCGGGCGGCAGTCCCGCTTTTGTGCTTTCGGGAAAAAGCCGGCAGTTTTTCAGATTTGCAGGACGTTTGACGGGTTTCATAAAAAATGTCCTAAAAGGGCTTAGGAATCCGATATTTCCCGCCGATAGAGTAAATACAGCGGCGCAAGCTGCTGCACCGGAAAATGCTGTTTATGGAAGAAAGCGAGGAAACCGATGAACGGGAACTTGAAAAACTGCGCCTCCTGCGGCAAGCTGTTCATGGCCCAGCCCAAACAGAAGCTCTGCCAGGATTGTTCTGAACGGCAGCGTGAGGAGGAAGAGCGGCTGATAAACTATGTGAATGCGCACCACGATGCGGCGACGCTCGACAAGATCTGCGAGGGGACAGGCGCACCGCGTCGGGAGGTCTTGCGGATGATCCACGAGGGACGCTTCCTGCAGACGGATGTCGAGGTCAGCTACCCGTGCGAAAGCTGCGGCACGCTGATTACGCGCGGCCGCTACTGCGCCGGCTGCATGCGCGACTTCAAGTCCGGCACGGAGCAGGTATGAGCGCAGCCGCAGGCGGTGGGAATGCGGTCTGCATAAAGAACTTCTCATGAAGAGGAGCTTAAGGTTGGAGAATCTTTTTTCGATACTAAGCATGAAAGGCGAGTTGCAAGAGCGTGGAGGCTCTTCCCTCGGCTAAGAAAAGGAAAGGTGGTGAGTGCGATGTCCATTCAGGTTCAAGGCTCTGTGCAGTCTCTTTACGGCGCCTATGCGGCGAACGAGGCTTTTTCTGCAGCACAGGCGAAGGACAGGCGCCAGCCCGTATGTCAGCATAAGGATGCAGTTGTGCTCTCGCAGGAGGGCAGAACTTTCGGCGAGATTTTCAACCGCTTGAAAGCGGATGGGGGAAAGGTCAGAGAAGACAAGGTCGCTTTTTATGAGAAGCAGATCGAGTCAGGGAATTATAATGTTGCCGCGCGTGATATAGCGGACAGGATGATCAATCAGCGCTTCTGAGGATTTGCCTCGGGCAAAGGGGGATATGAAATATGTGGCGGGAACTGGAACATGCCATGCAGTCGATTGCCGCTTGCTACAAGGAACTCCTGGGAATCGGCACGCAGAAGCATAAGGCGCTTGCCACAATGAACCTCAAGGCGCTCGAGGCTGTCGTGAAAGAGGAAGAGCGTCTGGTCGCGAAAATCGAACGGCTCGAGGGGGATCGCAAGGAGATCTTGGCGGAGCTTGCACGCAGGGAAGAGGGCATTACGCCCGACATGAAACTGCGCGACCTCTGCCGTCTTTGTCCTGACAAGACAGCAGCCGAGACTCTTCACAGGCTGCACACGGAGCTTGACAGCCTGACGCAGCAAGTGAAGGATGCGGGAACGGGCAATACGCTCCTGGCGGAAAGCGCGCTCGCGGCCGTGACGGCCAATCTCAACCGCATCGGCGGCGTTTCCGCCGGTTCCTCCTACGGGGCGGGCGGCGAGGAGAGCGTGACGCGGAAGCAGCGCTTCGATTTCCAGGCATGAGGGCGAGACATGGGTGAGATTATAAAGCTTCTCAAACAGCAGATCGACATCTGTCGACGCCTGCTCGCCTCCGTGGAAGAGCAGAGGAAAGCTCTCTGCGAGGGCTCCGGCCCCGGGATGGGCAGCGGAACGAAGCGGATCGAACAGCTCCTCGCTGAGCTGCGGCGGATCGAAAAGCGCCAGGGACGTCTCCTTCAGGGGACGGGAACGAGAAGTCTTGCCGAGCTCCTTGACAGGACGGCGGCCTCTCCCCAGCGAAGTGAGGCGCAGGGGCTTCTGCAGGAATGCGGGGACTTGATGCATGGGGTGCGCGAAGCTGTGGAAATGAACAGCATCCTGCTCGACCGCCACATGCAGTTCATCATGTTCAATATCAACGTGATGGCGGGCGTGACGGCCGAGCCGACGTATAAAGCCGAGAAGAACAAGCGGCAGCCGGCTTCGGACAACAAGATGTTTGACGCGAGTGTCTGAGATGCGTCAGCCTGTCCGGCAGCAAGGTATTTTTTTATGGGCTTGAGATTATTTCGTGGAGCGCGCGGGAGAACGGCGGTTTCATGATTACAACAAGGAAAAGGGTGAAAGAATGCGATCGACATTTTCCGGACTGAACACGATGGTTCGCGGTATTTACCAAAACCAGCTCTCCCTTGATACGGTAGGGCACAATATCACGAACGCGAATACGGAGGGCTACTCCCGCCAGCGCGTGAACCTGGCGACGACGAGGGCACTCGACCATCCCGGCCTGTTCGGCGGCCTCCAGATCGGCACCGGCGTCGATGCCGAGTCCCTGACGCGCGCCCGTGATTTTTTTGCCGATAAGCAGTATTGGCAGGAAGAGGCGACAGAGTCCTATGCGAAGCTGCGCCAGAGAAATTACGACAAGGTCGAGGCCGTATTCGACGATTCTAAGAAGAATGGAATCAAGAATGAGCTGCATAAGTTCTACAGCGCATGGAACGATCTGAGCGTCTACGCGAGTGAGCCGGCGAAGCGCATTTCCGTCATCGAGGCGGGCAAGCAGTTTGCCGATCGCCTGGAGGAAGCGGCGCAGAGCGTGCAGAAACAGCTCGATCTCGTATATCGCGAGATGGAAGCGAACGTGGCGGACGTCAACGATATCACGAAAAAGATCGTCGATCTCAACAAAAATATCGCCTTTGCCGAGGCGAACGGCTCGATGGCGAACGATCTCCGCGATAAGCGCGATCTCCTGGTGGACAAGCTGTCGCAGCACATGAGCCTGCATGTCTACGAGATGGAGAACGGCATGTACCAGATCGTATCGGGCGGAGCTTCGATCGTCAACGGCATCTCGCGGCTTGAGCTCAAGATGGACGGTCCAGTTGAGAACAAGCGCTACGGCGTCAACGACTACTCCTTGATCTTCAAGGATACGAATACGCTCTTCGTGCCGGGAAACGGCAAGCTGCAGGCTGCCGTGGACGCCATCAAGGAAGACAAGGCCTATATGGATAAGCTCGCGAGCATCGCGGCGACTTTCATGACGCAGTTCAACGATCAGCACCGCGCAGGCGCCGGCATCGATAAGGATGCGACGTCGAATCTGAACTTCTTCGGTGAGAACGACAGGTACTATGTCTGGGACAAGGAACGTCAGTCGCTTCTCGCGGCGAAGGTGACGGGCACGGCCTCGTCAACGGCGGGCACGCCGCCCGTGACGACGCATACGACGACGCTTTCGACGGCGGCGGGCGACACGCAGGAACTGCAGGGGCTGCAGATCATCAAGGCGATGAAGGTCAGCGCCGAGCTCGTGGCGCAGAATGGCGAGCTCAAAGTCGCGGCACGCGGCTTTGGCGACAACAGCGACGCGAAGAATTCCTATGTACAGAACCTCGGCTACAACAATGCGACGATTCCGCCGAACATCACGGGTGCGGGAACCGTCGTCCATAAGACGCAGGATATGAACGGTACAGCGGATGGCAGCAATGCTGTTCTCTTGACGAATATTTTCAATATGGAACAGAAGGATACCGGCCTTTCCATTTATCGCACGCCGACGGCGGGCAGCCCGACAGAGCATCGCCCGATCGGTACGGTCTCGCTCAACAACTACTATAATTCCGTGACGAGCGCACTCGGCATCGATTCGAACGCGATGGATTCGAAGGCGAAGTTCCAGGAAAACGTGATGACGCAGATCGAGGCTTGGCGCACATCGGTTTCGGGCGTCAACTGGAACGAGGAGCTTTCCAATATGATCAAGTTCCAGCAGGGATACAGCGCGAGCGCGCGCTGCCTGACGACGATGGACGAGATGCTCGACCGTCTCGTGAACAACACGGGACTGGTGGGAAGGTAAGGTGAAATAGATGAGAATTGGCAGCTTGCATATGGTCTCGCGCTATCAGAAGCAGCTGAATACCGCTGCGGAGGAGCAGGCAAAACTCATGGAACAGTCGGACGGGCAGTCACTGCACCGCCCCTCGGACGACCCGGTGCGCTACTCGAACTGGATGCGCTACAGCACGGAGCAGAATGAGAACGAGCAGTATCAGAAGAACGTAAAAGCGGGCATGTCATGGATGACGCGCACGGACGGTGCTGTATCGGGCATGTCGGATATCTTCAAGACATTGAAGGAAAAGACGATTCAAGCGGCGCAGTCGCCGCATCAGGATACGGATATGGACGCCATCGCCAAGGATATGTTGGCAAAGCTGCATGAGGTTGTATCCATCGGCAACTCGCAGCAGGGCGATCGCTACATCTTCTCGGGCCAGTCGGATCTCGTGCAGCCGTTCCTCCTCTCAGAGAAGAATGTGGCGCGAGGCATTCCCAAGACGCTCGACGATCACCAGGAGAAGTTCTTCAGTGACGCGAATGTTTCGGGACGCATGAGGCAGATGATCACGCTCCAGGGCGATGACGGCAATGAGTACTATCTGAATACCAAAACAGGCGATATTTATTCCTATGATTTTATGAAGGACGGCTACAAAAAGAAGATGGCGGCCGGACAGAACGAGGTCATTCCGGCCAACGACCGTGCGGCTACTATCGGCGGCCCCTTCAATGTTTCGGACAACTTCCTGAACACAGGGCAGATCAAGGACGCCTCCACAGTTCCTCCGGCGGGCGCCGGCATGGGCGTGGGCTGGTCGCAGAACGTCACGGTCAATGGACGGGCGGTCACGATGTCGCTCAAGACGATCGAACAGCAGGTCGTCAAGTACCAGGGAGACTTCAAACAGATCTCCATGGTCAAGAAGAACGGTGCCGTCGAGCCTACGGCCGATACGGTCAACGCGACGGCAGGAGATATCTTCGGCACAAATATTTTCGATGACGCGAACTCGGGCAATACGCTCTCGGGAACGGCGGCGATCAACGACATGCTGACCGTTGCGGCGAAGGTCGACGCCTCTGATGTGAACTGGCTGATTTCCGACGGCGTGACGCTCTCGGATGAGTCGCACAACAACGTCGTCATCTCGCAGGACAAGATTGCGGCGCGTCACAATGTCTACAAGGGCATGTCGGAAATTCTCGACGATTATGGCGTTTCCATCCAGAAGGACATCACGGACACGAGCAGCACCGATGTCGCGAAACTCGCCGTCCAGCTTATGCAGGCTTCGGCCATCTACAATATGTCGCTTTCCGTCGGGGCGCGCATCCTGCCGCCGACTTTGTCGGATTATCTGTCGTAAGCGGGGAGACCGTTTTGCCGGCTGAAAAACTGTCGTAGGAGAAGGAGGCGATGGACATGCTTTCCAATATGGTTTATCTCAATGTGCGGCATACGCTGCCGTTGCTTGGCTGGCAGACCACGCCGTTCCAATTCAAGACAGGCATGACGCCGGCACAGATGACGGGAAACAGGCGTGAGGCCGCGGCTAATCTCGGCGCGACGCAGGTGCGCATCGACATCGACAGCTATGAAAGCCGCAAGGCTTACGGCTTTCGCAAGGATGCAGACCTCTGCATCGACTTCCGCAACGCCGGGCTTGCCGGTGTGAAACGCGGCACGAGCCGGCGCTCTTCGGAAGCCTGGCAGGCCATCGACAATGCGGCGAAGCCGAACGCGAACTTCTTCCAGCGGCAGGCCAAGGGTGAGATCGAGTCCGAGATCAAGAAACAGAAGGAAATCGAGCTGAAACCAATTCCTCGCCCGCGTTTTACGGTTCATCCGGCGGAGCTCAAGGGCAGGCCTGATGTGGGGGTGCACAGCATCGACATCCGCTCCGAGCCGTTTGCGGATATCGCGTATGAACCCGGCAGCATCGATTACAGCATGAAAGTGGAGGGATCCATTCGCATGTGGACCTCCATCGGGCATTATGATATATACGCATAGGGGAGACATACATGAGAAAGATCAAGACGACGCGCTTTGGCGAGATTGAAGAGGACGAGGGAAAGATCATCCGCTTCGCCGCAGGCCTGCCGGCCTTTGAGGAGGAGAAGGAGTTCATCATCGTCCCTTACGACGAGGAGAGTCCGTATGTTTTCCTGCAGTCGGTGATGACGCCGGATCTGGCGTTCTTAATGACGATTCCTTTCATCTTTTTCCCTGACTACGAATTCCGTCTCGAGGACGATGTGCTGGAGAGCCTTGCGCTTGAGAACCAGGAGGATCTTCTGCTCTACACATTGCTGACGCTTCCCGGAAACGACTTCCGCGGGATGACGGCGAACCTTCTCGCTCCGATCGTCATCAACAGCCGCACGAATGAGGGACGCCAGATCGTTCTCGACAAGAGTGCCTACAAGACGAAGCACCGCCTCTTCCCGCGGGAGGAAGAGAAGAAGGAATCTTAAGGCGGGGAGGGAAAGCGCATGTTGGTATTGACGCGAAAGCCGCGCCAGCAGATTATGATCGGCGACGATATCGTCGTCCATGTCGTGGAGGTGCAGGGCGACAACGTCCGCATCGCCATCGAGGCGCCGCATGCGGTCAAGATATATCGCGGTGAAATATACCGCGCCATTCAGGATGAGAATAAGCGGGCAGCAGTGTCCGCGGATGTCGACCTCAGACAGGCATTGCCGCCTCGACGGGAAGACAGCGAATAAGAAAGTCATCTTTCCTGACACGTCGGCAGGACGCCGTCGGTTGCAGGGGCAGGAAGCCGCTGCAAACAAAGGATTGAATATATTTATCTATGGAGGGAGAAACTATGATAAGCAAGATTCAGGACGCGCTCGGCGCTGCTGCCGTCATGCAGATGGCGGATCTTGCCGTCGGAGGAACGGGGGGATCGACGCCTGCTGCACCGGTTACCAGCGGGATAGGCATCCCGGCGGTGGATACGTCCGGTGCGGAAATCCCGGCGGCAAGCCCGACAGGCATTGCGGAGACGCCGGCCGCTGTCGTCGACCCACATCTCAGCACGCAGATCCAGGCACAGCAGACGGCTGAAATCGCCAAGGAGAAGGCCGATCTGGCCGAGGCCCAGAAGGGAGCGGCCAAGAAGGACAAGCCGATCGATGAGAATCAGATGACGTATCTCATGAAGGAAATCAATCGCCTTATGAGCCGCATGAATTGCAATCTCGCTTTCGAGTATCACAAGGAAGTCGACATGATGAGCGTTCGCATGCTGGAGAAGAAGACGGGCAAGCTCATAAAGGAAATGCCGCCCGAGTATATGATCAAGGGCATGGAAAAAACCCGCGAATGGCTCGGCACGTTCCTGGACGAGCCGGCATAAGGAGGAAGAAATATGGGTGTAAACGGAATATACGGCCTTTCGGGCTCGGGGCTCGACATCGAGTCGCTCGTCAAGATGGGCATGATGGGCAAACAGAAGCAGTACGACAAGATGTACAAGCGCGAGATGACGAATGAGTACACGAAGACCGCGCTCAACGAGCTCTACAACCAGATCAATACGTACAACCTTTCCGAGCTCACGAACTACAAGAAACAGTCGGATATGGCGGCGAAGAGCGCCACGACCTCGAACGACAAGGCTGTCACGGTCAGCGCCAACGGCGCGGCGGCTGTCATGAGCCACACGGTCACGGTCGACAGTCTCGCAACGAATGCCTACTTCCTTTCGAATGCGCCGATCACGCGTTCCTATGTGCCGGATCCGGCCATCACGCCGCCGCCCGATCATTCCAAGAGCATCGAGCTTGCCGATATCGCTTTCAAGCGCATCGACGATGCGGGAACCTCCGGCGGAGTCAAGCAGTACCATGTTTATTATACGGACGGCACCGATCAGATCGTCAACGAAGGTGATACGGCGATTTCCTTTGAAATAAAGGACAAGGCTGGCGCCAGTGCGTCTGAGACGTACACTGTCAAGTACACGTTCAAGGATCTCATGGAAAACAAGAAGACGCTGAACGATCTTGCGAGCAATATCCAGAATGCGTCAATTGCCTCGAACGGCTCGCACCAAACGGCGCAGAAAGCCAACTTCAACGCAAGCTACGATGCGGCGACGGGCTCTTTCAGCATCTACAACAAAAGCGGCGGTGCGAACAACGTCATCGATATCAAGACGCTTGACAAGGGTTCGACGCAGCTCATGAACAATCTGCATCTCGCAAAGTTTGACCATATGACGAACTCGCTGACCAATTTGCCGGCCTTCGTGCAGGGAACTTCACAGTCGCAGGGCGGTACGGCAGGACAGGTGACGATTGACGGCAGGCAGTATACGGTCGATGAGAACCGCGTCGTTGTCGGCGGCGTCACCTACAACCTGCTGAACAAGACGCAGCCGGGAGAGAGCGTCACGGTTTCCGTTTCGCAGAATGTTGACGCCGTTGTCGACAAAGTGAAGAAATTTGTAGAGAGCTACAACAAGCTTATTGACAATTTGCAGGAAAAGTACAGCACGCAGCACGACAAGGACTATGATCCGCTGACGAAGGAACAGGAAAAGTCAATGTCGGAGGAACAGATCAAGCGCTGGAATGAAAAGGCCAAGGGAGGGCTCCTCTACCACAATACTTACTTGGGCCGACTGATCAGCAAGATGCGCGAGTCCGTCTACACGCCGGTCGCCTCAGTCGAATCGAAATACAACTCGGCTTCGACGATCGGCATCACGACGCAGGTCGGCAACAACAAGGGGCATCTGAAGCTGGATGAAGACAAGCTCAAGAAGGCTCTGGCTGACGATCCCGACTGCGTCTACCGCATCTTCGGCTCCATGGACGAAAAGGATGATTTCAAGAATTCCGGTGTTTCGATGCGTCTTTCGCAGGTCGCCTTGGACAGCATGAAGGAGATCAGCAAGGAAGGCGGAATCAAGGCCGACTGGGATGATTCCAGTACGCTCGGCAATTTGATCCGCCAGCAGAAGCAGAAGATGAAGGACTTCAAGAACCTGCTTGACGATTTCCAGGATCAGCTCTACAAGAAATATGACGCTATGGAGTCGGCGCTGCAGCAGATGAACAGCATGTACAATTCGCTCTTCGGCGCGAAGTGACGATAAGGGAAAGCAGGGAGAAAACGAATGGTGAATGCGGCTGCGGAAGCATATAAAAGACAGCAGATCATGACGGCGACGCCTGAGGCTCTGACACTCATGCTCTACAACGGGGCGCTGCGCTTTATGTCGGAAGGCAAGGAAGCGCTTGAGAAGAAGGACTACGAGACGGCAAACAATCTGATCATCAAGGCGGAAAAGATCATCACGGAATTTCGCGTGACGCTTGATTTCAACTATGAGATTTCGCACCAGCTCCTGCCGCTGTACAACTATGTTTACGACTGCCTCGTGCGGGGCAATATGGAAAGCGACACGAGCAAGATCGACGAGGCGGCGGATATCATCCGCGAGCTGCGCGACGCCTGGGCGCAGGCCATGAAAAAGGCGCGCGTTGAACGATCGGGTGAGGGAGAAGCTGCGGCGGCGGGAGCACCTTCACCAGCTGCGCCGGCGCCTGTCCCGCCGCAGCAGGGGGCGTCCTGATGCCGGATTTGCAAGCCTCTTTGGCGGAGAACATGCAGGCCTATTTTCTGCTCTCAGAGGAGATGCTTAAATTTCTCAAAGAGGACGATGTCGACCGCTTTCTTGAGCTTGAACGGCAGCGCGCCGTGATTTTCGAACGCATGGAGGAGCAGGAACTCGATGCGTTCAAGGCGACGGGAGAGGGGCAGGCACTGCTCGAGCGGCTCAAACCCATCGAGATGCAGCTGATTTACAGCACGAAGGTCTGGCTGAACAAGGCGCGCGCGCAGAACGACACGGTGCGTTCCTATGAGGTTCGGGGCTTCAATCCAAGCGGGCATTTGCTGAACCGCGAACTTTGATTTTGAATGCCGTCGGAAGCCTGGAAACAGGAATCTGGCGGCGTCTTTGGGTCTGTGCTGCAAAATTTGTGCCGTTCAGGGAAAAAAGTTTCAAAAAATGCTTAAGTAAATTGCATGTCGCGTCGATAAACTAATTGAGCAAACAAAAGAAGCAAAATTGCTCATCCACCAGTCAGCAACCAGGCGGGAGCCGGTGTCCTGTTGCATGAAGCTAGCTAGCGGCGTCATGCAGCGAAAGCGGAAAACGCCTGCTTTGCTTATTTACCCCCAAACGGGTGCGGTTCAGGGCGAAAGCCTTCAACCTAAGAGCCGGACAAGGATGCCCGGCGAAGAAGAAAACAGACACAACCAGGGAGGAAAAGACAAATGGCATTAGTAGTCAAGAACAACATGATGGCAGTCAACACGCTGAACACGTTGAACAAGAACCAGAGCGCTCTCTCGACGAGCCTCAAGCAGGTTTCGTCCGGCATGAAGATCAACGGTGCTGTTGATGACGCTTCGGGCTATGCGATTTCCGAGCGCATGCGCGTCCAGATTCGTTCGCTCGATCAGGACAACAACAACACGCAGAACGGCAACAGCATGATGAAGGTCGCTGAGGGCGCCGTTTCGAGCACGGTTGACATCCTCAAGACCCTCAAGGAGAAGGTCATCAACGCTGCCAACGACACGAACACGGATGACGATCGCGCCACGATCCAGAAGGAGCTCAACCAGAGCATCGACCAGATCAACGACAACGCGAACATCACGTTCAACGGCAAGTACCTCGTCGACGGCACGCACAACCAGAAGGTTACGGCTACGACGACGACGTTCACGAACCAGGCGATGAGCACGGCGACGGCGGGTGCCTCGGGTATTACGGCGTTGCTTGACCGCACGGGCCGCAACCTCAACATCCACTCGCAGGATACGATTACGGTTTCCTATGTCAACCAGGGCAAGACGGAGACGACGTCCTTCAAGGTTTCGACTTGCACGTTCCAGGAGATCATCACCAAGATTTCCGGCATGAGCACGACGGGCGTCAACGGTACGGCCACGGCGATCGGTGCGTCGTCCATCATCGGCACGAATGCTGCCGGCGATACGGTTTACACGGCTTCCGGCGAGAGTGCCATCACGCTTTATGCTTCGGGTACGGGCGTCGGCAAGTCCCTCGGCGGCATCACGTTCAGCATCACGGACACGCAGGGCAACATCAACAAGTCCGCAAATGCTGTTCTCGATGCGTTCACCGAGACGGTTCGTGCGCAGGATAACTCGCAGGACAACTCGATGAACTTCCAGATCGGCACGCGTGCCAACCAGGCGATCCGCGTCGGCATGACGGATATGCGCGCACAGGCTCTCGGTCTCCAGGGTTCCGACGGCGCTACGCTGAACATCGGCACGCGCGACAAGGCTAACGCTGCGATCAACGTTCTCGACAACGCGATCAGCAAGGCGCTTGACCAGCAGACGACGATCGGCGCTGTCCAGAGCCGTCTGAACTACACGAGCCAGAACCTGACGACGGCAAGCGAGAACGTCCAGGCTTCCGAGTCCACGATCCGCGACGTCGACATGGCAAAGGCTATGACGAACTACACGAAGAACAACGTCCTCATGCAGGCTGCTCAGGCTATGCTCGCGCAGGCCAACCAGTCCAGCTCCGGCGTTCTCAGCCTTCTCCAGTAATTCCTTACGGGATTCTGAAAGGCTCTGGAGCCTCCCTTCGGGGAGGCTCTTTTTTGTCTGATTAAGTTCCAGGCTGTTTATCACGATAACAAAGCATAGGTTTATCGGGAGGTTATCATGAAAATATCGGCCTGCTATATTGCGAAAAATGAAGAAAAGAATATAAAAAAGTCTCTGGACAGCATTGGAGACAGCGTGGATGAGATCGTTGTGCTCGATACGGGATCCTCGGACGATACCTGCATGATTGTGCAGAATTATCCGAAAGCACAGCTTTTTCGGTCCGTATGGCGCGATGATTTTGCGGCGGCGCGCAACGAAGCGCTTCGCTATGCAACAGGTGATTGGGTTGTTTTTCTCGATGCGGACGAAAGTTTTTCGGAGGAAACACGGAGAAATCTGCGCCGCATCATTGAGGAAAATGGGCGGGATTATGATGCCCTGGCTATAAAGATTGAGAATCTTGATATCGAGAACGGTACGGCAAAACGCATCGATCACACCTATGTCGTGCGCGCTTTTCGCCGCACGCCTGCGATCCGTTATGAAGGGCGCATCCATGAGCATATCGTACGCGAGGATGCGGAGCTTCGCCTTGGCTTTGTGCCGGAGGACGAACTCCTTGTGCTCCATACGGGTTATACGCCGAGCCGTTTGAAGGAAAAGTCGGAGCGCAACTTAAAGTTTCTTTTGCGGGAATTGGAACAGACGAAGGAGCCGCAAGAACTATATCGCTATCTCGCTGAAGCTTATGAAGGAATGGACGATACGGCGCATGCCCTGCATTACGCACGCCTCGACATCGCAGACGGACCGCGGCCCGTTCTTTTCGCGAGCCGCTGCTACCGCATGCTGCTCTATACGCTGCCTGCAGGAGAGGAGCGCACTGCCGTGTTGGAGAAAGCTGTGCGTGATTTCCCTCGCATCCCGGAATTTCATGCCGAATATGCCGAGCATCTTGCACAGGAGTTGAAATTTGCCGAGGCGATTCCGGCGATGCAGCGCGCCTTTCAGGCCTATGCTGCGCATGAGGAGGACGGCGAGGCAATGGAGTTTGACGACGCGATGCTCGTTGTGGCGAAGCAGCGCTGCGCTCTTTGGCAAGAGATTGTGAAGGGGGAAAAAACGCTGAAGATCTCGGCATGTGCTATCGTACGCGATGAGGCGCGCGACATGCCGCGCTGGCTGGAAAATACGGCGGTTTACAGCGATGAACGCATCGTCGTCGATACGGGTTCGCACGACGGGACGAGGGATCTTGCTCTTGCAGCGGGCGCTATGGTTTATGATTACGCATGGCAGGACGATTTTGCTGCAGCAAAGAATGCGGCGCTTTCCCATGCGACGGGAGAATGGATCGCCTTCCTCGATGCCGATGAGTATTTTGCCCTGCCGCATACGGTGCGCCCTTATCTGGCAGCGCTGTCCGTACAGGAACCGAGCATCGAAGCGGTCATGCTGACGATTGCGAATCTCGACGAGGATGACCATTTCAGGGAGATTCACCGCTTTCCCACCGTACGTCTTTTTCGGCGCAGGAAGGGCATTGCCTTTAGCGGGCGGATCCACGAGGCGGTTTGCAAGAAGGACGGCCGGCTTGAGATCAAACTGGAAAGAAAGCATTTGCTTGTCAACCATCTCGGTTATTCCATGGGGCGCATCATGAAGAAAATGGAGCGCAATTTCACGCTCCTGCAGGAAGATATCAAAGAAAACGGTGAACAGCCCGGTCATTACCGTTATTTGGCAGACTGCTATATCGCTTTCGGCGATTGGAAAAAGGCGCTCTACTATGCTTTGGCGGCGCTTGATTCCCCTGCGACCACGATTGGCAGCGACAGTGATATGTACAGGACAGCCCTGCGCGCGATGCGGGAATGCGGCATGGAGCCAGACGATATGCTTGCCTTGGCGGAAAAGGCAAGAGCGTCTTTTCCGGATCTGCCTGATTTTTACGCGGAAGAGGGCATGATCCTTTCTTCCATGGGCAGGCTGCGTGAAGCCGCTGCCGCCTTTGAGCACGCCTTCACCCTCTTTGCACAGGGGGAAGGGAGAAGCTGGCAGGCCTCGTACTTTGCGGCGAATGAGCCTGTTGCCCTCCGCCGTCTGGGGGAGATCTGCCTTGCACTTGGTGAACTGGAAAAGGCGAGGGAAGCCCTTGCATCTTCCCTGCGCTTGAATCCTTTCAGCGAGGAAGCGCTCGGAGCGTGGCAAAGAATGTGTGGATCGGATTCCGGCGAGTCGCTGCGAGCGTTTTTCCCGACGAGTGCAGAGGGACTGCGTTTTCTGGCACGTTGGGCGATGGCATCGGGAGAAGCGCAGCTGGCGCAGGAAACAGCTGCGGAGTTTGCAGCGCTGTGCGGTGAGCAGCTGCCTGAGAAGGAGTGCCTTGCGGCGTGGCAGAAACAGGATTGGGAGAAAATGGCGGACGAGGCGGCACGGGAAACTGCAGGCGCGATGCGGGATCTGTTCCTTGTGCTGCTTCAAGCGCTGGCGCAGGGATTCCGCCTGCAGGAACACAGGACAGAAATGCGGCCGCTGCTGCCTGAACTGCAGCAGATTTTGCACTGCTATGAGAAAGAGGAGCCGATGGAGGCTGAACTCTGGGAGCAGTATCAGGCATTTCTGCTGCCTCTGGCGCAAAGACTGCCGAGCGATGCGCTGCTGCGCTATGTGCGATTGGGTGTATCCCTGCCGCCGGAAAAAAAGAGAGAAATGTCCGTCCGTCTTATGGCGGCAGAAAAATGGCAGGCGGCATTGCTGCTGCTGGAAGTTGTTCCTGCGGATTCTCCCGTTGCAGACGATTCTTTTTGGCATGATGCGGGCATTTGTTTCTATCAAACGGGCAATTTCCCTGCGGCAAAGGAATGTTTTTCCCGTGCGCGCGGCATGGGCTCAGAAGCGAAGGATATTTCTGCCTATGAAGCATGGATAAAGGAGGTCGGGGCATGAAGCTCTCCGCCTGCGTGATTGTGAAAAACGAAGAGGAAAATATCGGCACTTGGCTCAATTCGATGAAAAAGCTCGCCGATGAGATGATCGTTGTCGATACGGGATCGACCGATCGTACGGTTGAAATGGCAAAAGCGGCGGGAGCGCGTGTATTTCACCATCCATGGCAGAACGACTTTGCCGCTGCGAAGAATTATGCACTGGAAAAAGCCGAGGGAGATTGGATTCTTTTTCTTGACGCCGACGAGTATTTCAGTCCGCAGACAATCGGCAAGGTACGTCCGATGCTGCAGAAGGTGGAAAGGAGCAAGAAGCCCATCGTCGGCGTGATCTGCCGTCTCGTCAACATCGACAAGGATCAGGGAAACCGTTTTACGGGTGCTATTTTTCAGCTGCGTATTTTTAAGAACAGCCCCGATTTGCGTTACGAGGGAAAGATTCATGAGCGCATTGTCGACAAGCGCAAAGACGAACATGAGATGTTTGCAACGCCGGAGCTTGTAATCTTTCATACGGGATATTCGCTCCATCTGATTCGCAGGAAACTCGAGCGCAATCTCGAATTTTTGCGCCAAAAGGAAGCTGAAGAGGGGGAGTCCTTGGATGACGCCCTGCACTATATGGACTGTTACTTCGGCTTGGGGGATTTCACCAAGGCGGAGGAGTACGCACGCAAGGCGATTGCGAGCGAGATTGTCTATTTGGGGCGCGAAGGCGTCGAGTATTGGGGTCTGACCCGCGCACTGCTCGCCGCAAAGCGTCCGAGGGAAGAAATTCTGCCGATTTTGAAAGAGGCGATGGGGAAGTATCCCGATCTGGCGGAATTTCCCATGGAGTATGGCTTGCTTGTATGGGAGGAGCACGATTATCTGCTGGCGGAAAGGATGTTTCGCCGCGGTCTTGAGCTAAAGGAAAAGGCGCCCAAATCGCTCCGCTCCGACAACTCCCTGCAGATGCTTCCGTTTGTCTATATGTATTTGGGAAAGCTGGCGATGATGCGCCGCCGGCCGGAGGAGGCCGCCGATTTCTTTTTGCGGGCCGTCAGGGAATATCCATACGATAAGCGGCTGTTTCTTGCGCTCTATGACATATTGGAAGGGCAGGAAGCGGCGGATATCATCGCGCTCCTCGACACGCTTTACGATAGGGAGCAGGATGCGGCCTTTCTTGTGGAGGCTCTTAGGGAACGCATGCCGACGCCGGTCGCCGCCTATTATGGGCGTTTTTTGCCGCCCGAAAAGCGCGACAAGACATTTCTTTATATGGCGGCGGGGCGCTCGGATGCGGCGGGTGTTGAATTTTCTGCACGGCTTTCCAGTTTTTCCGCTCTGCTTGCCGAGGCAAAAGGTGCGCAGCATATTCTGCCGGAAGAAGACGGCGCCTCGCTCCTATTGGCGGATGCGTACAAGGCGCGTTGGCGCAAAAAGGCACTGCCTCTCGTCAGCATCATGATTCCGACGTATAACCGTCCCGAGTTCTTTGAACTTGCGCTGCAGAGCGCTTTGCGGCAGGATTATGAAAATCTTGAGATCATCGTCTGTGACAACAGTACGGACGATCGGACGAAAAGTCTTGTTGAAAAATATCTGGGAGACAGCCGTCTGTACTACAAGAGAAACAAGGAAGCAAAGACAAAAGAAGAAAACTTTGCTCCGTTTGAGCATCTTGTACAGGGGGAATACTTGCAGTGGCTGATGGATGACGACATTCTGCTCGACGGCAAGATCTCGAAGATGATGCGCGCATTCCGCGAAAATCCCGCAGCAAGTCTTGTGACTTCGAGGCGCGCCCTGATTGATGAAAACGGCTGCTTCCTTGAAAATATACATGTGAGCGGCGTACCTGAAAGCGAGGCGGAGTATTCCGTATTCCGGGCGGAAGATGCAGGAAGGGAAACGCTCGTGAATATCCGCAACTTCCTCGGGGAGCCGTCGGCTGTGATTTTCCGGCGTGCGGATCTCAAGAACCACTACTGGCAGGCCGAGAGCCGCGGCTACCGCACGATTTCCGATATAGCGATGTGGCTGGAGCTCTTGGAGAAGGGCGACTGCATCTTCTTCCAGAAGCCCTTGAGCTGCTATCGCCGCCATGCGGCGCAGGAAGGGCAGCAGGCAGCTGTCGTTCTCTTGAGCCGCTTGGAATGGCTGCGCCTGATCGAAGAGTATTACGAGCGGCGCATCTTCCTCACGTCGGAGGAGGAGTACCGCAGGCCATTGGAATTGCTGTACGGCGAATACCTGGAGCAGCGCGATTATTTTGACCGCGCTGCGGCGGGAGAATATTGGCAGAAGTACGAGGAAGCGATGCGCGGCGTACGCCGTGTTTTGGAAAATCTAAAGAAAAAGGAGCGAGCGCATGGCAAGCGAAAAGGAAAAAGGTAAGCTGCGCGAGAAAATTGATGCGTGCCTTGCGCTACGCGATTTCGACGGTGCGCTTGCCGCTGTGCGGGAGCTGGCAAAAGATGCATCGGCAGAGGCGGAGGCTCTGGGCGCTGCTGCGAGCATCCACATTGAGGCGGGGGACTACGAGGGAGCGGCGCCGCTTGCGGCGGCACTGCTGCAGAAGGAGCCACAGTCCGTCTATGGAGCGTTCCTTCAAGCGCGGCTTTTTTTTGCCGAGGGAAAATACATTTCCGCTCGGCAAACTCTTACCACGCTTCTGGCCAGGGAAAAAGCGCTTGCCCCTGCCTATGCGGAGAAGGTCTATAATCTCCTCGGGCAGACGGCGCGTGCGCTCGGCTTTGCCGAAGAAGCGGCGCATGCCTATGAAAAGGCGGCATCGGCTGCCGAAAGCGCGGAGCTTCGTGCTATGGAATGGAGCAATTATCTCTTTGGCCTGCATTTTTTGTCTGTGTCGCAGGAAGACGTTTATCGTGCGCATCAGGCCTACGAGAACCTTTTTCAGGATGTGCGCCCGTTTCTCCATCGTTCTCTGCAGAAGCGGCGTAAGATCCGCATCGGCTACATCTCGCCCGATCTGCGCCGTCATGTCGTCCTGCGCTTTGCCGAAGCCTTGTTTACGCATTATGATGCAGACCGATTCGAGGTTTACTGCTATCAGAATAGTCCCGAAGATGAGGAGAGCCGCCGCATCATGCAGCTCGTCGATGTCTGGCGCAATATTTCACCGTTCTCGCCGAAGGAAGCGGCGCGCCGCATTTACGAGGACGGCATCGACATCCTTGTCGACCTTGCCGGTCATACGCGCGGCACGGTGCTTCCCATACTCGCTCATCGTCCGGCGCCGGTACAGATTTCCGGCATCGGCTATTTCGATACGACGGGGCTCTCCGCTGTCGATTATGTGCTTGGCGATATATGGCTGGACGGGGAGCCGCAGGGGATGAAGGAAGCCCCTTTCTTTACGGAAAAACTGCTCGTGCTGCCGCATACGCATCTTTGCTATACGCCTGCGCCTGATGCGCCGCCGACAGGAGCTGCACCGTGCCTGGCGCGCGGCTATGTGACCTTTGGCGGTTTCAATGCGTTTGCCAAGGCATCGGATGAGGCGCTCAGGGCATGGGCGCGCATTCTCGCGCTCGTGCCGGAATCGCGCCTGCTCTTGAAATCCGCGGCTTTTTCGAACGAGGAAGGGCGCATCGCCGCTATGGAGCGTCTGCAGGCGGCGGGCATAGAACCTGCGCGCGTCGAACTGCGTCCGGATACGAAGGACTATCTCGCGGAGTATCACGATGTCGATATCGCGCTCGACACCTTTCCCTATCCGGGCGGAGGCACGACCTTTGACGCGCTCTATATGGGCGTGCCTGTCGTGGCGCTCAAGGGCAGTTCCCACGGCAGCCGCTTCGGCTTCAGCATCCTCGCCAATCTTGGCCTTGAGGAATTGGCGGCGCAGGATGCGGCGAGCTATATAGAAAAGGCGGCGGCACTTGCGAAGGACCAAGAACTTCTTTGTACCCTGCATAGAAATCTGTGCGTTATGATGAAAAATTCGCCGTTGATGGATGCCGCCGCCTATACGTCTGCGGTCGAGGACGCCTATGCTTCTGCGCTTGCCGCCTATGACGCTGCGCCGCGAGTGATTTCTCCCGAGGAGGGCGCAAAGCTTTCCATCGCGCTCAAGCGGTTTTTTGCTGCGGGTGATTTGCGCCAGGCAATCGCTGCTGCAGATGCCCTTCTTTTGGGCGGCAAGGCATCGCGCGATCTATGGCGTCTGGCGGCGGGGCTTTATATCGATGCCGGGGAAGGAGAAAACGCCTATCGTGCGGCGGAACTGTATCTCGCGGGTACAGACGATGGTTTTGGGCTTCTTCTGCGGGCGCGCGCCGTCTTTCTGCTCGGATGCTGGCAGGAGGCGCTTGCTGATGTACGGCGTGCGCTTGAGCGCGGCACGCTCGCACGGGGAGAGCAGGTACTCGCATATAATCTCATCGCACGCATCTGCCGCAGCCTAGGCGAGGTGGAGGAAGCGCTGGCAGCGGAAAGGGAAGCCTTCGAGGTTTCTGAAACGCTTGAGGATCAGGCGGCCTCATGGAGCAATTATCTCTTTGCCTTGCATTATGCTGAGCGCGAGCCGCATTTTATGTTGGAAGCGGCGCGACGCTTCGGGAAGCTGTTTGCCGCTGTACCGCGCGCCAAGCACCAACGGAGAAGGCGTAAGAAACTCCGTATCGGTTATATTTCGCCGGATTTCTGCTTCCATATCGTCGCACTCTTCAGCTTCTCCTTTTTTACGCATTTCGACCGCAGCCGTTTCGAGGTCTACGGCTATTCACTCTGCGGCGAGAACGCGATGGCACAGGAACTGGCCTCGTCCGCTTCTGCCTGGCGCTATGTGGACGGCTTGCCTGCCGCAGAAATCGCAGGCATCATCGAGGCGGATGGGATCGATATCCTCTTCGACCTTTCGGGACACAGTGCGAACAACGCTTTGCCTGTGCTTGCCCATCGCCCTGCGCCCGTGCAGATTTCCGGCATCGGTTATTTCGATACGACGGGACTTCCCACGGTCGACTACTTCCTTACGGATGTGCAGATCGATCCGCCGGGTGAGAACGACGCCGGCTTTACGGAGAAACTGCTGCGCCTGCCGGAGAGCCACCTCTGCTATCGTGCGAGCCGCGCGGGGCAGGATTCGCGTATAGCGCCTTTGCCCGCGAAAGAAAAGGGTTTCATCACTTTCGGCTGTTTCAACAACTTCGCGAAGATTACCGATGAAATGCTGCGCCTTTGGGCAAAGATTCTTTCCGCCGTGCCGCATTCGCGCCTCTTCCTCAAGACGGCGGTCTTTGACACGGCGGACGGCAGGGAAGCGGCGTTTCGCCGTTTGGAAGCGGCAGGAATCGACCTCGCACGCCTCCGGACGGAAGGCCATACGGCAGAGTATCTTGAGGCCTACGGTGAAGTCGATATCGCGCTTGATACTTACCCGTATCCCGGCGGCGGCACGACGTGCGATGCGCTCTACATGGGCGTGCCCGTCGTCACTCTTATGGGAACGAGGCACGGCGCGCGTTTCGGTGCGAGCTTATTGGAAAATATCGGCCTTGCCGCTTCCTGCTGCGCGGATACGTCCGCCGCCTATCTGGAAAAGGCCTGCACTCTTGCCGCTGACATAGAGGCGTTGGCGTTCCTGCGCCGCAGCCTGCGCGCACGCATGGAGGCTTCGTCTTTGATGGATGCAGCACGCTATATGACGCATATGGAAGCGGCGTACGAAAAAATCTGGGCGCATTGGCTTGGGGATGATGAAAAGAAGCGGCGGGAGGTGCTGCTGCCCCAATGGGAAAGGGAGGCGGATGAAGCCTTTGCAGCACGCGAATGGCGAAAATTCCTCGGCAAAGCGGCGGCTCTTTTGGCTCTCGACGCTGCTTCGGACCGTCTCCTTCTGGGCATGGGGTTTGCTTCATTGCAGCTGGAGGAGGCGGCGCGAGCCCGCGTCTATCTGGAAATGGCGCTGGAAAAAGCCGGCGACAATGAGCCTGAGATCCTGCAGGTTCTTGCCGAGGCACAGAAAATGCAGGGCGACCACAAGGCGGCTTTGGCCAGCGTGAAAAAGGCGGAGGCACTCTTAGATCCGACGGAGGAAACCGGCGAATTTCGCTGTCGTCTTGCACTTGCGCGCGCCCATGCGGCGCGTCAGCTCGGCTTTGCCGCTGAAGCTGCAGATGCTTATCGTGAGGCTGCTGCCCTGGGGACAAATCTCCGTGCGCGCACCGAAGCCTACAGCTCGTATCTGCTTGCGCTGCACAGCACGCGAATCGGCAGGGAGGAACTTTTTGAGGCGCATCGAGGCTATGGAAAGCTTCTGGGAGATATCCGCCCGTTTGCTCCGCGTGCCGTGGGAAAGCATGGAAAGATTCGCATCGGTTATCTATCGCCCGATTTTCGCCGCCATGTTATGTTTTCCTTTATTTACGGACTTTTTGTGCGCTTTGACCGCAGCGCGTTCGAGGTATTCGCCTACGCGCTCAGCGAGCAGGAAGACGGCTTCACGGCAGCTTTGCGAGAACAGGCGACGGCTTGGCGCAGGATGGCGGGGATCTCTTATGCGGAAATCGCCGCAAAGATAAGAGAGGACGAGATCGATATCCTTGTCGATCTTGCAGGGCACAGCACGGGCGGCGCACTGCCCGTGCTCGCTTATCGCCCGGCTCCTGTGCAGGTTTCAGGGCTTGGCTACGTCAACACGACGGGGCTTTCCTTGGTCGATTATTTTCTTACGGACGACATCGTCGACCCGCCGGGGCAGCAGGAGGCTTTTTTCACGGAAGAACCTGTCTGCCTTACGAGCCAGTTCCTCTATACGGCGCAGAGCGATGTGCCGGAACCGGCGGGCACGCCTTGCAGGGAAAGGGGATATATTGTTTTCGGCGTGTTCAGTCATTGGTACAAGGTTACGGATGAAATGCTCTTCCTCTGGCGGGAAATCATGGAGCGTGTGCCGAAGAGCCGCCTGCTCGTCAAGTGCCAGGAGTTTTTTGCTCCTGTCATGCAGGAAGAGGCGCTGCGCCGCATGAGGAAGACAGGAATGGACATTGCACGCGTCGATCTCGAACCGGCGACAAGCGATTATATGGAGCGCTACCTCGCTGTCGACATCGCACTCGATCCGTATCCGTATCCCGGCGGCGGCATGACGTGCGACGCACTCTTTATGGGCGTACCTGTCATTACGCGGTATGGCAGGCGGCGCGGCTCGCGCTTCGGGCTGTCGCTCCTCAAGAATGCGGGATTTGCCGAGCTTGCCGCAGCCGATGACAAATCGTATGTCGAAAAGGCGGTGTCCCTGGCGCATGACGCAGCGCTTCTGGATGGCCTGCACAAGACGCTTCGCGTGAAATTTGCCGCGTCGCCCGTCATGCAGGGGGCAAATTATCTAGGAGAGTTAGAGCAGTTTTACCGTATGGCAGTGGGATGGAAAAAGGAGGAACCGGGCAAGAGATGAAAGATTTTCCGAAAATCGCGGAAGAACTCGCTGTCTTGCAGAACACGATGAAATGGGAGCCGGGTATTGCACGCATAAAATACTTGCTGCGAAGGCGCGGTGCTGAGCTTGATCGTGGAGAAAAAAGTTTTCTCTGTGGCAGGCTGGGCTACTTCCTGCACTTCGTTGATCGTTTGGAAGACGCTGCCGATGCCTATCGTGAGGCTATCGTGCTCGCTCCTTACTTAGCACAGCAGCGGAAGCTTTACAGCGACTACCTTATGGTTTGCCACTATCTGCCGCATCTCGGTGATGCAGAACTTGCCGAGAGGCATTTTGCCTACAACCAATTTTTCCGTACGGAGGAAGAACTGCAGCATGAACGCGAACGTCATCGTCGTCATGGAAAAATCCGTGTCGGCTACATCTCGACGAATTTCAAGAAGCATGTCATGAGCTGCTTCATGATGCAGCTTCTGGCAATTGCCGATCGCGACCGATTTGAAATCTATTGTTATGACATCGGGGGCGCGTCGGACGCAGCAGCCGAGCAGATGAAATCCTTCGGCAACAACTGGCGCAATATCGCAATCGCTGAGGCGAAGGAGCGTGCTGCGGCAATTGCTGAGGACGAGATTGACATCCTCTTTGACCTCAGCGGGCATACGGACGGGGGGCATGGGTTGGCGACGCTTGGCTACAAGGCGGCGCCCGTGCAGATCACAGGCATTGGGTATATGAGCACGTCAGGGCTCAAGGCAGTCGATTACTGTCTTTCGGATCATTTTCTTGATCCGCTGGGGCAGGGGAGCGCATATTTTTCTGAGAAGCTGCTGCGCCTTTCACATTCACACTTTTGTTATACGCCGTTCGAAGAACTTTTCAAAAGCATGCCCGACTGGCAGCCGCACGGGACGACGGTCTTTGGCTGCTTCAACAACTCCGCAAAGATTTCCGAGGAAATGTTGCGGCTCTGGCGGACGATTCTCGAACGCGTGCCGGGTTCTAAGCTTCTTCTCAAGGCATGGAAGCCCAAGTCGCTGCGCAAGAAGGCGCTCTCTGTCGGATACCGTATGGAACAGATCGAGGTGCGCCCCATGACGCTCGATTATGTGCACGAATACATGGATATGGACATCGCGCTCGATACCTATCCCTACACTGGGGGCGGCACGACGTGCGAGGCGCTCTACATGGGCGTGCCCGTCGTGACGCTCGCCGGCACGCGCCACGGCACGCGCTTCGGGCTGTCGCTTTTGGAAAACGTTGGGCTCGGCGACCTCGCAGCGAAAACGCTGGAGGAATATGTGGAAAAAGCTGTGGCGCTTTCCGAGGACAAGGATCTGCTCACGGCACTGCACAGGAACCTGCGCCCCATGATGCAGAAGTCGCCGTTGATGGACGGCAGGAGCTATGTGCGGGAAGTGGAGGGGATGTACGAAAAGATATGGCAGGAATGGCTGGAATAGTTTAAGGCGCTTCCGTGCTTTTCCGATATAAGAACGTATAATGGATTTGAGGCTTTTAGGAGGAATATATCTTGTCGAAGTGGAGCAAAAAGAAGAAGCAGTATGGGGCAGCCGCATCGCCGGATGATCTGAAGCGGGAGCTTGCCGAGCAGATGGAGGACGAGGAGTACGGTGAGGCGCTTGGTACGGTTGCGGATATGATTCAGGCAGGCATACAGGACGCCGATGCTTTTTACGATGCGGCGTACAGTTACTTTATGAGCGGCGATTACGAGCGTGCGGCACAGTGGGTGGACAATACGCTGCGTTTTGCGCCGCAGCACATCAAGGCGCGCATCCTGCTCGCACGCATCTGCCTTTTGGAAGAGCGTACGGAAGACGGTCTTGCCATCTTTGAGTTCGTGCTGAAAAACTATGCAAATGAACTTTCGCCTGATGAGCGGGAGGATCTCGCCGAGGTGCTCGATTACTACGGCACGACGCAGGAAGCGGAGATCAGGGCAAGCTATCCTGCAATTGCTGCGTTCTTGCATCTTGCCCCGGCAGCGAATATGGAGACGGCGTCCTTCCAACCGCTTGTAGCGCCTCAGGTGCAGCCTTCGCCCAAGGTTATGCAGCCGCAGGCGGCGCCTGCCGCAGCGGAAGACGATTCTGCAGCCTCTGCTGAGCGCCTCTGCAGGGAAGTTCTCGCAAAGGAGGTTTCCCTTGCAGAGAAGCTTTGTCTCTTGAATTCTTTCGCCGGCGGCTTCTTCCTTGCGGGTGATTTCCCGGCGGCAAAGCTTTTGTTGAAAAAGGCATTGGAAATGGACGCCCATGACGAGGCTTCCCTGCGCAATATGTGCTATACGCTCGTCGCGTGCGGCGACAGAGATATGGCTCTGCAGCTTGTTTCCATGATGAAGGCGCCGGACTTCGGCATCCTCGCTGCTGTCCGTGGCTGAGATGCGTTCCTTTTCGGAAGAAATGGCGAGAGCCTATGCGTTCTTACAGCAGGGGCAGGCAGGGCTTGCCGTTGATATCCTGCGCCGCCTTTCCGGGACGCCGCTTTCGCCGCGCGCCGTTTTCGAGGTGAATGCGGCCATGGCTTCCGCCAGTGCATCCCTGGGCGATATACCGCAGCTGGTTGAAGCATATCGCCGGGCATGCGCCTCGGGGGGTGCTTTGCCGGAGGAGCACAGGGCAGCATACAGCAACTATCTCTTTGCCCTTCACTATCTGCCGGGTGTGAACGATGCCCGGCTTTTTGCTGAACATATCGCTTTTATGAGACTGTTTCCCGATGTAAGGCAATATGAGCATGGAGCGGAAAATCATAGGCACAAGAAAATCCGTCTGGCGTATCTTTCTCCGGACTTCGGCATGCAGACGAACACATTTTTTGTCGTGCAGCTTCTTGCCTGCCATGATCGTGAACGTTTTGAAGTTTATTGTTACAACGCACGCCCTCACGGGGGAGAGGTGGAAGAACAGCTGCGTTCTTTTGCCGATGTTTGGCGCGATGTGCCTGACTGGCAGGCGGCGGATATCGCGGCTCGTATTTATGAGGACGAGATCGATATCTTCATCGACTTATCGGGACATGCGGCTGGCGGTCATACGCTTGTGACAGCGGCATATCGCCCCGCCCCGGTACAGGTCACTGCTATCGGCTGGTTTGATACGACGGGGCTTCCTGCCGTGGATTATGTGCTTGCCGACCGTTGGGCTGTTCCGCCGGGAAGCGAAAAGTTTTTTCTCGAAAAGCCGCTGCGTCTGCAAAACCATTCGTTTCTTTGCTATACACCGCCGTCCAGCGTGCAGCATGTAACGCAGCAGCGCAAGAGGCATGAATCCATTGTTTTTGGCAGTTTCAATAACTTCTGCAAAATCACGGAGCCCCAGATGGGGCTTTGGCGTGAGATTCTGTGCCGAACACCGGGATCCCGGCTGATACTCAAGAACACGGGAGAACGTATGGCAGAGGAACGCCGCCTGCGCCGCATAGCGGCACGGATCGGCTTTTCCGAAGGAGAGGTGGAATTTAGAAGCGGCACGAGCGATTACCTCGCGCAGTATCTCGACATCGACATCGCCCTCGACACATACCCCTATCCGGGCGGCGGCACGACGTGCGATGCGCTTTTTATGGGCGTGCCTGTCATATCGCTTTACGGCGAGCGCTTTGGCTCGCGCTTCGGCTTGAGCCTCCTTTCCGCCTTAGGACTTCCCGAACTCGCTGCGGCAACTGTCGATGAATATGTGGAAAAGGCTGCAGCGCTTGCCGCTTCACCTGAAACCCTGGACGCGCTTCATGAGAGTTTGCGCGAGCGTATGAAAGCATCGCCATTGATGGATGGTCTGGGATATACGCGCGAAGTTGAGAGCCTCTATGAAAAGGCATGGCAGGAGTGGATCCAATAGAAGGAGAAGTTGTAATGAGTTTGCAATATTATACAAAAATGCTGAAAGGCCTTTGGCAAACGGGGGCTTTGACAGCAGAAGAGGTTTGCGGCAAAGATGTTCTGCTTATGGGCGCTTCCTGCTTTGGTGGAATGGCTGTTGCCATATTGCAGCAGCCATTTCTTTCTGCGGGTGCAAAGGTTGATTACATACCGTTTTTCAATGATACTGTTGGAATATCAGCCACTTTGGCAGAATTGGGAAAAACTCTGGGCGGCAGGTCGTATGACTTTGTTGTTCTCTTTGAGGGAATGGAAAGGGAACCGCATTTTGTCAAGAGTGCTGAGGCAGTGGCGAAATGCTGCCGCATCGGGGGCAAGCTGCTGCTCTTCCTCGAAACACCGGATGCTTTGGAAGAAGAACGCGGCGCAGCGAGTTGCCTGGAAACATCCTGGGCTTATGATCTGCAGGATGTTTCTAGTCTGTTTCCGGGTTTCTCCCTGCTTTTTCATATGCGGACGAATCCTGCTTTGCTGCTTGCTGCTAAGCTGGAAAAGCGGCGGGAAGCAAAGCCTTTGCATCCAACGGCTTTCAGTCGGCGTTTGAAGCGCCATGTCAGTGAAAAAAAGGGGCTGCAGGCAGGCTTCTTTCGTGATTTTCAGGAACTTGACCGCATCGGTGTGGAAGAGTTTACGGACAAATGCCGTTATCGTCATAATTATCTGCAGAAGTATGAATTTTTCCTGCGCGGCTTGAAGGATAAACCGCTGCGGCTTTTGGAACTCGGCGTATTTCAAGGCGGAAGTGAGCGCATGTGGAAGAGGTTCTTCCCGCAGGCGGAAATCTTTGGTGTGGATATTGATGAATCCTGCCGGATGCATGCGGCGGAGCGCATTGAGATTCGGATCGGCGATCTCTCGAAGGAAGAAGTTCTCGAGAGCCTTAAAGAGATTCGCCCGCATATCATTGTGGATGACGCCTCGCATATCTGGAGCCATCAGATCAAGGCTCTCTTTGCGCTTTTTCCTGCCCTGCCGAGCGGCGGCGTCTATATCCTTGAAGATTTGGAAACGTCTTTTCACCTGGAAGCGTTTCCGTCATACTGTGACGCCCCCTTGGACGCTTACACCGTAGCGGAACGCATCGCGCGCGTGGCGGCGAGCCGGAAGCCCTGTACGGAAGAACCGTTTGCGGAAGAGATTACAGAAATCGGCATGGCGACGGAGCTTGTGGCGACGATGCTTTCCAGCTGTATTTTCATCAAGAGATAGGGGAATGTCATGAACAAGATCGTCGCTATATCCTTGATTGCAGACAGTGCCGACATCATCGAAAGTTTTGTGCGCCATACTCTGACGTATGCGGATGAAATGCTCGTGGTCGATCACAAGAGCAGTGACGGTACATGGGGAATTCTGGAGGCTCTTGTGCAGGAAGGACTGCCGCTTTTGCTTGAACGGTATGAGCCGGCGGAGCTGTGCCATGAAGAGATCATGACGCAGCTCATGCACAGGGCAATCAAGGAATATGGCGCTGATATCGTTGTGCCGGTCGATGCCGACGAGTTCCTCGTCACAGAAGATGCGGCAAAGCCTTGCCGTGCAGTTCTTTTGCGCCTGCGGACGGATACGACCTTCTTTGCGTGGCACTGGATGTATGAGCTGCAGGAACCGGAAAAGGCGGTGACGGATTTTTTGCTCATACGCCCGCTTAGACGAAAGAAGCAGCATGAGGCGGTGCAGAAGGCGATCATTGGCCGCGATGTCATTGAAGACTATCCTTTGCTTGCACAGGGAACGCATTACCTCTATCGCCTAGAAAACGGCAGGCGGGTATCGGCTCCTGCTTTGGAAATCAGTTTCCTGCATTTCGCACATTTTCAGTGGCGCGGACCACTGCACACGGCTGTCAAGGCTCTGAACGGCTGGATTGGAAATGCGGCGAAGTATTCTTTGCATACCATGCGCTGTTACTATTGGAAGGAGCACTTTGACGCAGTGTTTCGCGGGGAGACGCCGGCAGTCGCACTCGCTTCGGAAGAGTGTGAGACTGTGCGTCAGCTTGTTTTGCCGGATAGAGAAATCCGCCTTTTGTATACGAAGGGAGGCGCTTTTTCGCCGCTGCAGAGCCTTATGTTACTGGCGGAGCAGCTGGCTGGGGATTTTGCTCAGGAACGTGTCCTCGCACGGCGAAAATGTGTGAGTGTCATCTTGCCGTACATGGGGGAAGCTGCTTCATGGCAGAAAGCCCTTGCCAGTGTCGTACAGCAGACGTATCCTTATATCGAGATCCTTGTCCTTGATATGGTTGGAGCTGCTGAATGGCTGGGACAGGCGATGGCTGCGCTGCCCTTGCCGCACAGCATTGTGGAGGCGCGAACCTCCGGCTGGGGAGAGAAATTGGCTCGGGCGGCGCTAGGGGAGTATGTCCAATGGGTTTTGCCGGGGGATGTCCTTTTGCCGGAAAAAATCATGCTGATGGTGACGGCGCTCGAACTTGACCCTGAATTGGATCTCGCCCTTTCGGATTCTGTAAATACTGTGACGGATGAAGGTGTTGCTTCGGAGACTCTTCCAGAATATGCTTTCCGCATGCAGCAGGCGCATTGCATTGTGGCGTCCGGCACATGGCATGCAAACTTTATTCTGTCGACAGGAACCACGCCGGAGGGCGGTCTGTCCTCCGTGCTCTCCCACCGCTCTGTGTTTGAACGCTGCGATTGGTTGGAAACCGCATTTTTCCGAGGACGTGTTTTTTCTTTGGCGGCTTTTTTCCTGCTCTTTCGGGGCAGGCCGAACGTTCAGGTTGACGTTTTTGAACTGCCGCTTTTGCGCCGAGAGAGAGAAATCGACAGGGAGGACATTCTTTGGCGTCTTCTGGAATGGGCGGCGCTTCTTGGAGCGGAAGCCGAAGCCTTTGGTATGGAGGGGATCCTGCAAGCGCGGAAGCTGCTGGAAGAACGACGCACGGTGCTGTTTGCGGAGCCTGAGCTGCGCTTGTTGGCCCATGTTCCTCGTTTGGAGACTGTGCTGGATGAACTGCTGCAGCTTCTTCCTGAAAGCAGGGAGAGCTTATGAAACATTTGACGAGTATCGTGATCCTCAGTTGGAATACGCTTGATTTTACGCGCGAATGCATCGAGAGCATACGTCGTTTCACGAAAGAAGGGACGTATGAAATCATCGTTGTCGATAATGCCTCGGAAGACGGATCACGCGAATGGCTGCGGGAGCAGACGGACGTGCGTCTTGTCGAGAATGCGAAAAACGAAGGCTTTCCCAAAGGATGCAACCAGGGCATGGCGCTTGCCCTTGGTACAGAGATTTGCCTGTTGAACTCCGATACGCTTGTGACGCCGCGTTGGCTCCCGCAGCTCCTGTCCGCACTTTATAGTGATGAAAGCATCGGGGCGGTGGGACCGGCCTCGAATGCTGTGAACAATTATCAACAAATTGATATGGACATTGTCCCAGCGGAGAAAGAGGGGCGCCCGGATGATTCTCTTCTGCCGGGGCGTTTTTCGTCAGAGGTTTTCGATTTTGCCGAGCGATACAATAAAACCGAGGCGGAAAAATGGCACCTGCATTTTTGCCTCTCAGGCTTTGCACTGCTTTTCAAGCGGACGGTTTATGAAAAGCTGGGCGGTTTTGATGAAGCGTTTTCCCCGGGAAATTTCGAGGACGACGATTATTGCTTGCGCATTCGTCAGGCGGGCTGGCAACTGCTCTTCTGCGAGGATACATTTATCTTCCACTATAACCATGGCTCTTTTATTGCGCGTGACGAGAAGAGCATGCGGGAGCATATGAAAAAATATGAGGAATTGCTGGAACGCAATTTCCGTTATTTCCAGAAGAAATGGAATGTCGATGACGATTATCCGAAGAACCGGATCACAGGCCTTTGGCGTCATTTGCCGGAGGGGCTTCCTGCGGCTGGTCGCATTCTCGATATCGACTGTGCCTGCGGTTTATCCCTCTTTCGGCTGCAGACGCTTTTTCCTGCGGCTGAAATCAGCGGCCTTACGCGTCATAAGGGGGATGCTGCTGTCGCTGCGTTTTCTTTCCCCGCTGCGTATTGCCCCGAGGTTGAGGCGGGAATCTTTGCACATCTCAAGGGAAAATATGATGTCATCATGCTGCATGACTGCATGGATGATGTGCGTGACGTGGAAAAATTCCGCGAAAAGCTCGGCCGTTATATGAATCCCGGCGGCGCAATCCTTTATGAATATGAGGGCAGAGCTGTTACGATGCGGTTTCATGCAGTGGAACCGTCAGAGGAAAAAGAAGAAAAGAACGAAGAAGAACAACTCTATTTATCGCATGTTCGTGCCGTCCGCGGGAAGATTGAGAGGGGAAGGGATCTTAGGAAAGCCGCAGCAGCGCTCGACAAACTGTCGGCTGTTTATCCCCAGCGCCTTGAGTATCTGTTCGCACGCGTCGCGCTGCTGCTCAAGCAAGGGGAGGACAAGCAGCTTTGCCGCGCCATGCTTGACGGCATGGATCAGGAATTTTATGCGCGTCCGGAGCTGACGGATCTTTTCCTGCTCAAGAGTCGCACCTTTCCGTCCGGCTCCCTTGGCGAGCGTCAGTGCCTTTTTTCCCGCGAGTATTACAAGACGGGTAAATTGCCGGCCGAGGCTTTTTCGAAACTTGCCGCTTGCCGGGAGAACTTCCGCATGACGGGCGATGCCGCTGCACTTCGCGCACTGGCAGAGCAGTATTACGTCGTGCGGGACTGGAACATGTACTTCGTGCTGCTGATGGCGGCGCTGAAGCTCGAAAAGCGCCTTACGGCTTGGGAAAAGGAAATTCTGGAAGACGCAGGCCAGGTGTTTCGCTGGCAGAAGACAGTCAATGTCGCCTATATCGCAAAGATGCTGCTGGGGGAAAAAACCTATACGTTCCTGCTTCCGTCGGAAACGGAAGACGAGGCCGTGCGAAGCCGCGACTTGGCGCGTGCTCTCGTCATACTCGGACAGCAGACGGTTGTTTTTCTGCCCGACGGCAGGGAAGAGCCTCTCAGTGCACCGTCGGCAGCAGCTGCCGCCCGCAATGCGGTTATGGCGGCGGCGGTTGAGGATACGTCCATCGTTGTCCGCTGTCCCCGTATTCTGGAGGCGGGACAGGCGCAGGATACGATGCCGGCGGCGATGCATCTCATAGCCTTTTCGCTCGAGCAGGACGCCGCGCCTGTCGTCTGTGCAAGCGACTGTCTGCTCGACCGCCTGCAGGAAACGGCGGCGTTGCGCCGCGATCTGCAGCGCCTGTCGTTCTCTCTGCCGCCCCAGTTTGCCCATGGGCTTGGGTTTGCCTGGTTGGGGCGCTATCGTGACTATGCGTGCCATGTTTACGGCGAGCGTCTTGTCGAGCGCATCGAAGAGCCTGCCGCCTGCGATTTTTCCATCGTCATTCCCGTGCGCAACTCCGCCGACACCCTGCGCCATACGCTGGAAACCTGCCTTGCACTTGAAGAAGCCGGAAGCTTTGAAATCGTCGTCAGCGATAATTCCGATGCGGGAAATGACGCGGTGAAAACCCTCTGTGAAGAGTTGGCTGCGCCGCAGATCCGCTATATTCGCACGCCCTTCGTGCTGGAATTGTCCAAGAGCTTCGAGTATGCGATTCTCCATGCGCGCGGGGAATTCATCATCCCGCTTGGTGCGGACGACGGAATCTATCCATGGGCGCTGTGCTATCTGAAAAAGGCGTTGGAAGAATATCCCGGGACGGAATGCATTGTTTGGAATCGCGATTTCTATACTTGGCCGGGATTTTTCGAAGAAGGCCGTCAGGATCTGGCAATCCACCTCTATGATAAGGAACAGCCGCTTTACGAAAAGTGGCCGCTTTGCAGAAATCTGCCGTTTTGGATGGAACACATGGGGACTGTGCTCTACAACTTGCCCCTGCTCTATATCAATTCAGGCTTTCGGCGGAGTTATATGATCTGGCTGCTGGAAAAGACGGGAAGGCTCTGGGACGGACCTTCCCAGGATATGTATATGGCGGCGGTGCAGCTTTTTCTGCGGGAAGATATCCTGCATATCCGACGCTCTTTGACGATGGCCGGCATGTCGGGACATTCAACGGGAGCAGGAACGCAAAATATGCAAAATGAGCTGACGGTATATGCGAGAGAAAATTTGGCGCAGCGTGTGCCGCTGTCACGCCAAATGGGAGAATATGTCTTGGCAGCAGGCGAGTATACGATTCCCTTTATCGCACGTGCGGGTTTCCTGAGCTTTTATATGAGCATCAAGCGTCTGTTCGATCGTGGAATCATCGACGAAGAAGCCAATCCGTTTTTGGAAATGGCATGGTTATGGCCGCGCTTTTTAAGACAGATCACGTCTCTCGATATACACTTTGAACGCGAATGGGGCTATGCTCTTTTCGCTGCGCATCTGGCGGGGGAAGATTGCCTGCGGGAGGTGCGTGCTGCCTATAAGGCGTCATGTGCAAGATTCGTGACATCGACAGGAGGTACAGGACTGGAACATGATGCCAAACTCGGGTTTGATGCACAGAATATGGCATTGAATATGGATGCTGCCGCCCTCGGCTGCGATACGGTCGCTGCAGCTGTCCGTTTCGGGAGTGGGCTATTGCATCTTTAAGGGAGAGAGGAATCTGAGGAATCGATGAAAATGCAGCAGGGAAAAAGAGATATGAATGTATATATGGCGCGGGTTCGAGCCATACGTCACAAAATCGAACACGAAAGGGACCTGGCAGATGCCGCAGCAGCGCTCGACAAACTGTCGGCTGTTTATCCCCAGCGCCTTGAGTATCTGCTCGCACGCGTCGCGTTGCTGCTCAAGCAGGGGGAGGACAAGCGGCTTTGCCGTGCAATGCTTGACGGCATGGATCAGGAATTTTATGCGCGCCCGGAGCTGACGGATCTTTTCCTGCTCAAGAGCCGCACCTTTCCGGCCGGCTCCCTGGGCGAGCGTCAATGCCTTTTTTCCGGGGAGTATTACAGAACGGGGGAATTGCCGGCCGAGGCTTTTTCGAAACTTGCCGCTAGCCGGGAGAACTTCCTCATGACGGGCGACGCTGCAGCGCTTCGCGCACTGGCAGAACAGTATTACATCGTGCGTGACTGGAACATGTACTTCGTTTTGATGATGGCTGTGTTGAAGCTTGAAGAGCGTCTTGGAGATTGGGAAGAAGAGCTTTTGGAAGACGCTGGCCAGACGTTTCTCTGGCAGAAGACGGCGAATGTCGCCTATATTGCAAAGATGCTGCTGGGGGAAAAAACCTATACGTTTTTGCTTCCGTCGGAAACGGAAGACGAGGCCGTGCGAAGCCGCGACTTGGCGCGTGCTCTTGCCATACTCGGCCAGCAGACGATCCTTTTCCTGCCCGACGGCAGGGAAGAGCCTCTCAGTGCGCCGTCGGCAGCAGCTGCCGCCCGCAATGCGGTTATGACGGCGGCGGTTGAGGAGATGTCCATCGTTGTCCGCTGTCCCCGTATTCTGGAGGCGGGACAGGCGCAGGATACGATGCCGGCGGTGATGCATCTCATAGCCTTTTCGCTCGAGCAGGACGCCGCGCCTGTCGTCTGTGCAAGCGACCGCCTGCTCGATCGTCTGCAAAAAGCGGCATCATTGCGCCGCGATCTGCAGCGGCTGTCGTTCTCCCTGTCGCCGCAGTTTGCCCATGGGCTTGGGTTTGCCTGGCTGGGGCGCTATCGTGACTATGCGTGCCATGTTTACGGCGAGCGTCTTGTCGAGTGCATCGAAGAGCCTGCCGCCTGTGATTTTTCTATTGTCATTCCCGTGCGCAATTCCGCCGACACCCTGCGCCATACGCTGGAAACCTGCCTTGCACTTGAAGAAGCCGGAAGCTTTGAAGTCGTCGTCAGCGATAATTCCGATGCGGGAAATAACGCGGTGAAAACCCTCTGTGAAGAGTTGGCTGTGCCGCAGATTCGCTATATTCGCACGCCCTTCGTGCTGGAATTGTCCAAGAGCTTCGAGTATGCGATTCTCCAGGCGCGCGGGGAATTCATCATCCCGCTTGGCGCAGATGACGGAATCTATCCATGGGCGCTGCGCTATCTGAAAAAGGCGCTGGAAGAGTATCCATCGATGGACTGCATTGTTTGGGATCGTGACTTCTATACTTGGCCGGGATTCTATGAAGAAGGGATGCAAGCGCTGACTGTCGGTCTCTATGACAAGGAACAGCCTCTTTATGAAAAGTGGCTGCTGCGCAGAGAACTGCCGTTTTGGATGGAACGCATGGGGACTGTGCTCTACAACTTGCCCCTGCTCTATATCAATTCAGGCTTTCGGCGGAGCTATATGATCTGGCTGCTGGAAAAGACGGGAAGGCTCTGGGACGGACCTTCCCAGGATATGTATATGGCGGCTGTGCAGCTCTTTTTGCGGGAAGATATCCTGCATATCCGATGCTCCTTAACGATGGCCGGTCAGTCGGGTCATTCAACGGGAGCAGCGACGCAGATCGGGCAAAATGATCTGGCTGCACACGCGAAGTCGGATTTAGCGAAACGCCTGCCGCTGTCATGCCAAATGGGCGAATATGTGCGTGCGGCGGGCGAGTGCATGATTCCTTATATTATACGCGCAGATTTTTTGGCCTTTTATATGAGCATCAGACGTCTTTCCGATCGGGGGATTGCAGACGAGAAAGCACAGCCGTTTTTGGAAATGGGCTGGCTGTTGCCGCGTTTTCTTGAACGGATTGCCTCGTTCGATATGAGTTTTGAGCGCGAATGGGGCTATGCGCTTGCCGCGGGGCGTCTGGGCGGGGAAGATTGCCTGCGGGAAGTGCGTTCTGCCTATGGAGCGGCATGCACAAAACTTGAAGCGGCAGGAAAGCTAAAGTTTGGGCGCATTGCAGAACTCGGATTTCATGCACGGAGCATGAAACTGGATGTAGATGCTGCCGCCCTCGGCTGCGATACGGTTGCTGCGGCTGTCCGTCTTGGGAGTGAAGTTCTGCATCTTTGAAAAGGAAATGAAGAATGGAAAATACATATTATCGTGCCGAGCGTGCTGTCATTCTTGCGGCGGGACGCGGTGAACGGCTGCGTCCCCTGACGGATCAGATGCCGAAACCCATGGTGCGTGTCGGCGAAAGGCGCATCATCGATACCTTGCTTTGTGCAATACGAGCGGCAGGCATTTCGGAAATCTATATTGTACGCGGTTATTTGGGGGAGAAGTTCGAGATCCTCCGAGAGGAGTATCCCGAAATCAAGTTTATCGACAATCCGTTGTGGCATGAGGCGAATAATGTGACGTCCGTCCTTGCGGCGGGAAGGCTCGTGGAAAATGCCTTCATCATTGAGGGCGATCTCTTCCTGCAGAATCCTGCCTTGCTTCATCCGGTGCAGCAGACATCAAATTATCTGGCGATTCCCGTTGAAGAAACGGACGATTGGTGTTTTTTCCCCGATGAAAACGGCATTATACGTCGTATGTCCGTCGGCGGCAGGAATTGCTGGAAGATGGTTGGCATATCCTATTGGACACCGGAGGATGGGAGAAAGCTTGCACGCTCGATGCAGCGTCTCTTTGACAGTCCCGGCGGGCCTGCACGGTACTGGGATGAAGCGGCGCTTGCCGATGATATGGATGACTTTGCGATTCATGTGCGTCCGTGCCGTGAGGAGGATGTGCAGGAGATCGATACCGTGGCGGAGCTGGAGGCTCTCAGGCAGCTTGCCATGGAAAGCTAAGGAGGCAGGCCGAAGGCGCAGACCGATTGGATAGGTTTCTGCAAGGTGTGAGGACATAGATCCTCAAAGTTTATGGGGAAAGAGGCTGACATGGAAAAAATTGCTTATGCGTGCTTCTGCACGGATGTGCTTCATGAAGGGCACAGGAATATCCTGCGCGAAGCCAAGAAACGCGGTACAGTTGTGGCAGGCGTCCTATCGGATCGCGAGATGGTTCGTTACAATCGATTTCCCATCATATCTCTTGAAGAGCGCATTGCACTTCTGGAAAATGAACCGGAGGTGTCGCGCGTCATTGTACAGGATACCATCATGTACGATGGGGTGATCGCGGAACTTCGGCCGGATTTTGTTATACATGGGGATAACTGGCGCGGGGGACCGATGTCGTCGATTCGCCGCAATGTCTTGAAGAATCTGGAAAGAATGGGAGGGGAACTCATCGAGGTTCCCTATACATGGAACCCTGCGGTTAAAAAAATCGATGAACGTATGAAGGAAAGGCTTGTCATGCCTGAATTCCGGCGACGCCGCCTGCGTCGCTTGCTGGATATTGTCCCCATCGTCAAGACCATCGAGGTGCACGACGGGCTTACGGGACTTCTGGCGGAAAAGACCGTTGTCGAACACGAGGGGGGGCTTGACCAGTTTGACGCTCTTTGGATCTCAAGCCTTTGCGATTCGACGGCGAAGGGAAAGCCTGATATCGAGCTTGTCGACATGTCGTCGCGCATCCGCACGATTGATGACGTCATGGATGTCACGACGAAACCCATCATCCTCGATGCCGATACGGGCGGTCTCATCGAGCATTTCGTTTATCATGTGCATACTTTGGAGCGCATGGGGGTCTCAGCCGTGATCTTGGAGGACAAGATCGGGCTCAAGAAGAACTCTCTCTTTGGGACGGAGGTCGAGCAGCAGCAGGATACCATCGAACATTTTGCGGCAAAGATTGCGGCGGGAAAGGAAGCGCAGCGTACAGATGATTTCATGATCATTGCGCGCATCGAGAGCCTGATTTTGGAAAAGGGGCTGGCGGATGCCCTGGAGCGTGCCGAAGCCTATGTTGCGGCAGGTGCAGACGGCATCATGATACATTCGCGCCGGAAGGAGCCCGCCGAGGTATTTGCCTTTGCCGATGCCTTCCGCAAAAGGCATCCTGCCGTACCCCTTGTCGCTGTGCCGACTTCTTATTGTGCCGTGACGGAAGCCGAGCTGCAGAGCCATGGCATAAATATCGTAATCTATGCGAATCAGCTCACGCGCAGCGCCTTTCCGGCGATGGAGCGCACGGCCAAATCCATCCTGCAGCACCATCGAGCGCTTGAAGCTGATGCAGGGCTGATGCCGTTCAAGGAGATTATCCGTCTGATTGATGATATTTAAGGGAAGTGGGAACCCATGGGAGCGACAGGACAGGCGGCTTGGGAAACTGCCGAGGAGGATGCACTGTTTTGCTGGCTCACGGACGCCGTGCGCACAGAAAACTATACAGAGGAATACTGTGAGAAATTAGAAGCGTACCAAAGCGTCACGGCAAACGAGGCGGCGGTCTTTTACTTCGCGGCACGCCTGGCTTTTTCTCTTGACGAGCTGCACGAAGCGTACCGGTTGGCTCATGAGGCGTATAAGAGGAGAAAACTCAGCCATAAAATCTGGCAGCTTCTCTTTCAGCTTGATGATGCTCTGGGGTTTGATGAGGAGGCGATATTCTTCAAGGCGCTTTGCCAGCAGCATATGGATATATCCGTAGGCGTCCCTCGTTTTGACAATCCTGCTTACCAGGACAGTCTTTTCAAAGGATTCCTCATGGTGCAGGCACCGCCCTTTCGCTTTGATTTTGCGGAAACGCCGGATGGAGAGCAAACGTTGCTGCTCATGAGCTCCGTGGGGCAGTTCCTTTTGAGCGAGCCTGGTACGGACGTCTCCTATCGCTATTATTGCGGGGTTTATAATGCTTGGGATTTTTTCCATATACGAGCGAACAGCCTGGATTGGATGAAACGCGGCGGCGCATCGCTCCTGGGGGATTACAGTGGATTCGTTTTCGATATCATGAAAGCGCGGCGCATGGAAAGAACCGCTGAAATCCAGGGGGAATGCATTCTGCCTGCAGCTGCGTCCGCAGAAAATCAGAGACTTTTGCTGCGAGAAGGAAAGACGGAAGGAAGTGTTTTCCTGGGTCGTGAGGAATTCCGCTTCCTGAGGCTTTCCGGTGAAACACATCTCGAATCAACAGAGCCTTTTGTTATGGGAGCGCCAATACGGTTAGGGCATAGTCCGAGACGGAAAAGGCTTGTGCTGAATATCCTGCTTGATGGGTTGAGCTGGCCGGCGATGAAGCTCAATGAATTCCGGCATATACCGAATCTTATAAAGTTTTTTTCCAAAGGAATTATTTTTAATAACAATTACTCTGTGTCGGAATATACCTTTGTATCGCTTGGCACGATTGAGACAGGCATGGCGATGCATCGTTCCCAGGTCGTTTGGGATAAACCGATGTTTACACTGGAAAAAGATATCGTGACGATTTCTGAGCAGATGAAAGCACTCGGTTACTATTGCGTGAACGTCATGGGGGATGGGCGCGGTATTTATGACGGGGTGACGCGCGGTTTTGATCGGCTGATCGTCAATCCCTATCTTGCCATTCCTGCCTATGAAGGCGTAGAACGCACGATCTCCCATCTTGAAGCTTTTGAGGAATGTGACAACTATGTATTTCTCCATGTGAGTGATCCTCATCCGATGTCGAGCATAATGGTGCCGCTTTCCCCTAAGACACAAACACATTTCCCGTGGCAGGGGATGATTGTGCAGGATGAGGAGGATGGTGTTTCCGTGCGCCTTCCTTTCAACGATGTTTATATCTACGATAATCCCTATCGTATCGAGGCAATGGATCGAGTGCTTGGGCAGCTTTTTGCCTATATAGAGGAACATTATGCGCCGGAGGATTTCATTATTCATGCTTACTCCGACCACGGCAGTGCGGTTTATACGGAAGATCCGTGGTACTTCTCGGAAGCACAGTGCGGTGCAGCATTGCTGGTGCGGGGCGCCGGAATCCCACAGATCGGGTTTGCCGAGGAGCTTACCGGCAATCTCGATATCTATCCCATTATGGAAAAAACCGTAGGCTTTTCTGCGCCGCCTGGGCAGCTTGACGGCAGTCTGCCGCGTGCTTTTGGCGGCGAAGGCCGCCGCTATGCAATCAGTAATTCCATTTATCCGGGACAGACGTATAAACTCAGCATACGTACAATGGAGCATGAATTCCGCCTTGAATCGGAAAAACCGACGCATCACGACGGCACGGTGGATATGAGCCTTTTTTCCAGTCATATCTATACGCGCGATGCAGCGCATAGGGAAGTGTTTGACGAAGCGCTGCATGCGGAATTTCTTTCCCTTGCGCACAGCCACACAGTTTCGTTCCATGAACGTTGGGAGGAAGATCGATGAGTTGTTTGGAACCTGTCTCTCTGCCGCTCGTGAGCATCCTGATGCCGACCCACAACCGTCCGGAATTTTTCCGCTTGGCGCTTGAAAGCGCCCTGGCGCAGACGTATGCGAATATCGAAATCCTTGTCAGCGACAACAGCGACGACGAAAACACGGCAGAGCTTATGAAGCACTATGCGAAGGATACGCGCATCCGCTATAAGAGAAACCGGGGCTTTGACAGCGAAAGCAACTGGCTTTGGCCGCTTGGCGAGGCGCGCGGCGAATATTTTGCTTACCTCTTCGATGACGATTTGTTTGCCCCCGAGAAGATTGCACGCATGGCAGCGATCTTTCAAGAAGAGGAAGGGATTGTCCTTGTGACCTCGAGGTGCATGGAAATTGATGCGCAGGGGCGTGAAATATGCGGGAAGGCAAGGTGCAGGGAGGGTTTTGCCGCCGGCCGCGTCAAGGGAAAGCAAGCGATAATGGCAATGGTGGACGGACAGGTAAATCTCGTCGGTGAATTTACGGCAGCGCTCGTGCCGCGTCGTTTCCGGAGCTTTGTAGAGGCTGTTTTGAGAGCGAGAACGGCATTGCCGGATGTGGAAGTATGGGTGCGCATCCTGCAGGAAGGAGACCTTTATTTTTTCTCCGAACCGCTGGGTTTTGTGCGTCGTCATGCGGGACAGAGAACGACCAATCCTTATGTGCATATTGACGGTGTTTTTCGTTGGGCGTGGCTTATCGGGCAGGAGCTGCGCACGGCGGATCAAGCGCAGAAGCGCTTCTTGCTCGAAAAGTTGGGGGAGCTTCTTTTTTATGGCTTTGATACATGGCAGCGGGTGCAGCATATTCTGACGCGGGAGAATATTACAGAGGAAGGCGTTGAGCAACGTTGCTGTGAAAGGGATTTCTTTGCGCTTGTCGACGCCTGGGCCAAAGAGCTCCACGCGCTTGGGAAAACAGAGCTTTCCTTTTTGCCGCGTTTTGCAGGCATTGCTGATTTCTGGGGAAGCCCTCGGGGAAAGCGGTGCTTGCTTCTCCTTGAACTTGACGGTGCGATGGATGTGTCTGCCCTGCGCTTTTTGGTGCAGGAGGCGTCGGGAGATTTTGATATCTGTTTTTTAGGCGAAGGAGAATTGCAGGGCAGGAGATTTGCGCAGGAGAGCGGCAGCTCTCTTTTGGAAGGGAGACCGGGTGAAAACGTATTCCTTTGCAACACCGCAGTGCGGCTGCACCCTGAGGCGGAAATCATCGTGCGAGTGCCGGCCTCCTGCCGTCTGCAAAGTGGCTCTTTGCGGGAACTTGTTTCTTGCTTTGAGCATTTGCAAAAGGAGGCGCGTTACAGCGTGGGATGCGTCATTCCCCTGTCTGGGGGGGAATTTCATCCCGATTCAGGGCGGGTCATAGATATTCCGTCGGAAAGCGCCGCTGTTTATACTTTTGCGAATTATGATCCGGCACCGTTGGGAGCGTGTCTTCTGACGCGTCTTTTCTGGCTGCAGCTCGGCGGCTTTTGTCGGGAAGAAGAACTTCGGGCATATTGCACAAAGCATGGCTATGGCATTGCCGTGGCGAAAAAAGCTGCTGCCCATTGGTATGCTCCCGGGGGAAAGAAAGGAGAGAATCATCTTGAAAAATAAACTGAACGAGCTGGTCTCCACGATGCGCGAGCTTGCCCTTTATGCGAGTTCCCTGCCGCAGGAAAAGGAGAAAGAAATTGCAGCAGCAGCACAGGATATAGCGACGGCCGCAGGTCATATCCGGGAACATCTTTCCTGCCTGCAGGAAGATGCAACTCTCTCGGGACGTTATCTGGAAAATATAGTCGCGTCGGCTGGACGTATAGGAAACGATGTTTCCCGCTATGCAACCCGCATGGCCTTTGAGCTCGTGCCGTTCATTTCAGAGCTTTGCCGCTTTCTTCCCGTGGAGCTTGGGATGCTGGATTGGGAGAAATATACAAGACGGCGTGAGGAGGCGTCGCACCGGCTTGAAAACTTTTATGTGCGGGAGCCGCGTTTTCGTGTGAGCATCATCCTTACGGCATTCAATAAATTGGAATATACAAAGATAGCCGTTGAAAACATTTATCGTCATACGGATTTCGAGCGTCTCGGCGTGGAATTGATCACGGTGAACAACGGCTCTTCTGATGGTACAGCGGAATACTTTGCGTCCTTGCCGAACGAGAAGAAAATGGATCTTGCTGTAAATATCCCGGGACAACAGTGCTGCCATTATCTTGCCGAGGGGAAGTATACCGTGGGCTTTGCCAACGACGTCGTTGCGACGAGCCGCTGGCTCGACAACCTGCTCGCCTGCATCGAGTCGGATGAACGCATCTTTTGGGTTGTGCCGACATGTAATGCGGACGGTATCTCAAACAACCAGGGGACGGAAGTCTCTTATCAAAATACGTTTAGGGATATGGACAAGATGCAGGTCTTTGCGGCGCAGCATAATCATGCAGACCCATCCAAATGGGAGGATTTCAGCCTGCTTATGCCGTTCCTGTCTATCTATCGCACACTGCGGCAGCAGGAGTTTTCCCTCTGCGATCTCCGTTATGCAAAAGAGCTCCTCTTTATCGATGACGATCTCAGTACGATGCTGCGGCGTACAGGATATCGTCAAGTGCTTGCACGCGATACCTTTATGCATCATTTCGGCTCGGTTACGCTTGACGAAAACCGTGCAGTCTATGAAGAAAAGATGGAGGAAATGCGCAAAGTTTATCAAAAAAAATGGGGTGTCGATGCCTGGGATTCGCGCAAATACTTTCGTTGCTTTGAAGAAATTCTGCCGCCGATATCTGCAGGGGAGAAGACCTCTTGCCTCGTACTGGAACCTCTTTTTTGTATAAGTATGTTCCGGGTGCTGAACCATTTCCGCAGGCAGGGAGCTGCAGGCGCACGATTTGTTGCTGCCGGGATTGATCGCCGCTACGAACCGGATGCAAAGCCTTTTTTTGACGTGTGCGTTTTTCGGGATTCTTGGTCGGAAGTCCTTGCGGAAATCGAGGGAGAATTCTCTTTAATCATAAGCGGCTGCCTTTTGAACGATATGTTTCTGGGACATATTGAGCCGTTTCTTGAGAGGCTATATGATCATTTGGCTCCGGGGGGGCATATCATCCTGCCGGTGAGCAATCGCCGCAGTGCCGGCTTCCTGCAAAGTCTGCTGCGCTATGAAGGCGAGCCTTCCGCCGAGCACACGGCGTTCGAATTCATGGGGTTCAGTCCTACGCGCTTGAAGCAGCAGCTGAAGAAAAATGAAAAGCTTTGCCACAGCAATATTGTGCGCATTCAGGAGGATGATCCATCACAGGTGAAGTTTGTGGAGAGATTGCTCGAACTCGTCAATGAAGAGATTCATCCGCTCACGGAGGAGCGGATGGAGGCTTTGCGCAGCGACTTGCAGGTGCAGTTGTTTTATTTGATCGTTTGGCGCCAAGCAGAGGATTGATTGGAGCTGCGTAAGGCGTATCGGAGGGAAGAGTCATGGCGTTGATGTTGGAAAGCCGGGAGGAAACAAGCTATCGTGAAAATAGTGAAAAGTCCCGGCAACTGTTTTCTGTATTGCTGGAAAAGAGCAGGCGCGGTGAGTATGATGATGGATTCCTTGCCGTACTCGTCGACTATCAGGCGCTTTTTCCCGCTTCTGAAAACTTCGATATTTTCTATGCGCGCTATGCGCTCGCGCATGGCAATGCAGCAGTGGCGCTTGAAGCGGCGCAGAAGGCTTATGCCAAGAAAAAGTATCATTACGAGGTATGGAAGATTCTCATAGAGTGCTATAAGCGCCTCGGTGATATGCGAAACCTTCTTATTATTGAAGGAGTCGCAAGTCGTGTATATCGTATTCCGATTGATGTACCCATTGAACGGGCAAAGCTCAAGGACTCGCTTGACCTTCTGTCGCTTGCGATGGGGACACCGATGCACGCACCTTACGTCATAGGGCGTGCGCACCTTGGGGAAAATGGTTTGGAGGCGCTGCCGGGAGCCTTTGTCGGGGAATTTTTGCCGAGTTTTGCAGAGACGTGCGGTGATTATCGTTATTGGAGCGGCATTTTTGTGGATATGTCGACCTTGGACGCAAAAGCAAGTCTCTTCGAACGGCTTAGGAATGAACCGGCGCTTGTGGCATCTGCGGAGGAACTGATCTTTGATGTCATGAAGTCGAAGCAAGTGGAGGCGCAGACTGTGGTTGATGTGCCGGGTGCGGGAGATTCGAAGGCGGCAGGGCGGCAGGATATCATCGTGCCGTTGGCCGGTACAGAGACGGGGCAGAAAATTCGTTTTCGCAATCCTTCCGTCGACGAAATTTCCATGCGCCTTGGCAAATGGGCCTACAGTTTCTTCCGTCTTGGCGAGCGGACGGAGATCGAGTCCGCTGCCCCTTTCATTGTGGGGAAACCGATCCGTCTGGGGCATAGTCCCCGGCGCAGAAAGCTTGTTTTGCATCTGCTCGTTGACGCTCTTTGCTGGCCTGCCATGAAAAAATATCATTTTGAACAGATGCCGAATCTTATGCGGTTTTTTTCCAAAGGAGTCATTTTCAACAATAACTTTTCTGTGGCAGAGTATACATATCCTTCCCTTGCAACAATCGAAACGGGACTATATCCGCATCATTCCCAGATGTTCAATTCGACCTGCATGGGGGAACTTTCGCCTTCGTTTCTGACACTTTCCGAACAGATGGAGCGTCTGGGGTATTATTGTGTGAATGTTTGGGGTGATTCGAGCGGCATTTATAATGGTGCAACGCGCGGTTATGACAGGCTTCTGCTAAATCCCGGCGGTACCGGTCTTTATGCCTATCGCGGGGTTCAGTATGCCATTGAGACGATGCGTGCTTTTGCCGAGTGCGATCAGTTTCTTTTTCTGCATGTACAGGACGCTCATCCGGCCACGTCGGCTAATTGGCAGATGCCTTTGGCAACGCAGACATTGCTGCCTTTGCTCGAACGTCTCGATAAGACGCCTGAGGACGTGCCCAGTGTTGATCGCGTGCGTTCGCCCCTTTATGTTGATGCGATTCTTGAGGGAATGTGGCGTGTCGATCGAAGCTTGGGCGAGTTGTTTTCCTATATAGAAGAAAATTATGAAGAGGACGAGTATGTCGTGCAGGTCTATTCCGATCACGGGGGGGCTGTGTTCAATGATACGATCGATTATATCAGTGAGAGTCTCACTGGTACGGTATGGATGCTGCGCGGTGCGGGTGTGCCGCAAAAGGGCTTTGTTGATGAGATGACGAGTATACTCGACATCTACCCAACGGCAGCGCATCTTGCGGGCTTTGCGCCGCCGGATGATCTTGACGGCAGCCTGCCGCAGGTTTTTGGAGGTGCGGGACGCGAGCACACGGTATCCTATTCGCTGTTTCCGGGAAAGCCGTACAGAATGGCTGTTCGGACGAAGACACATGAATTCCGCCTTGAATCTGAGGAGATTGTCGATGAGGACGGCTCGGTGGATCTCAGGCGGCCGAGACAGCAGCTTTTTTGCCGGGGTGAGAAACGGCGCGAGATTCGGGACGATGCACTTCAGCAAAGCTTTTTGGCCTTGGCGCGTGAGTATACAGCTGCTATGGATACGCGCGGGGAAGTTTGGCCGGAGAAGCGCGCCCTGCGTGCCTCCTGGTTCGGAAACGAGGGGACGGGAGGGGAAAGGTGATGGAACGGAATATACGGGAAGTCTCCTCTTTAGAAGAACGATATTACCAGGAAAAGTGTGCGCGTGGTTATGCACTTTTTGAAGCCTTGAAGGAAAAGGAGGAGAGGCGCGAATACGATGATGCATTTCTCGCTCTGCTTGTCGACTATAGAGAGCTCTTTCCGCATTCTGAAAATGTGGATATTTTTTATGCGCATTATGCCATTGCGCATGGCAGCTACAGCGTGGCATTGGAAACGGCGGAAAGGTCGTACGCCAAGAAGAAGTGCCACTATGAAATCTGGAAGATTCTTATCGCTTGTTACAAGTATTTCGGCAATACATGGCAGCAGCTCATGATCGAGGGTATGGCAAGTCATGTATATCGTCTGCCGGTCAAGGCTGCGCTGCCGCGGGAAAGGCTTCAGGAGTACCTTGATCTTCTGTCGCTTGCCACAGGAGAACCTGTCTATGCACCTCTGGCGAAAAGTCGGACACATTTTGAGAATGGTGCGTTGACAGAAAGCTGCGGTGTTTTTGCAGGAGAGTTTTTGCCGTCTCTGCGTGAAGTGCAGGACGTCTATCGCTATTGGGTCGGCGCTTATATCGGGCGCGGCGGTTTGGACAACAAGGGGAGACTGCTGGAAATACTCAAAGATGATTCACGTTTTTGCGCTATGGGAGGAGCGGATTTCGTGTTCGATATCATGAAGTCGCGCCTTGTGTCAGATCATGTCGCCATAGATGAAGGATGTGAGGTTCTCGTGCCGCTCATCGGTACGAAGGAGAGCCAGGAGATTCACTTTTCAGGAGAAAAGCTGGAAACGAATGCCGCATTTCTCGGCAAATGGGCCACGAGCTTTTACCGGATCGGTGAAAAGACGCAAATCACTTCCTGCGAGCCGTTTCTTATGGGGGAGCCCATCCCGCTGCTGCATAGTTCCCGGCGTAAAAAGTTCGTTTTGCACATTTTGGCTGACGGTCTTTGCTGGACGGCGATGAAACAGCACGGCTTTTCCTTGATGCCGAATCTCATGAAATTCTTCCTGAAGGGCATCATTTTTAATAATCATTTTTCTGTGGCAGAGTATACGTACCCTTCGCTGGCAACGATTGAGACAGGATGCCATCTGCATCGCCTGCAAACGTTCAACTCTACTTGCATGAACGAGCTGGATGAGGGCTATGTCACGTTGTCGGAGCAGATGAAAAGGCTTGGCTACTATTGTACAAGTCTTTTGGGCGATGGCAGCGGCATATATAACGGCGTGACGCGCGGTCACGACCGCCTCCTCGTCAACGCCTGGGAGCTTTCCGCCCACGAAGGCATGGAACGGACGATTCAAAGCCTCAAAGCATTTGCCGAATGTGACAGTTTCTTATTTCTGCACTTTACCGATACGCATCCGTGGCCCTCATGCTCTGTGCAGCTGCCGCTTTCTACGCAGACCGGTGCAGCGCTTGCTGAGCGCATAAAAGGCGCAGGCGCAGCCGTGCCGAGCGTGTATTTGCCGCATGAACCGCTTTTTGCAGCGGCCGCACGTGAAAGCATGGCTTCTGTCGACCAAAACCTAGGCATGCTGTTTTCCTATATCGAGGAAAATTACGCAGAAGACGAGTATATCGTGCAGCTTTACTCGGATCATGGCTCTGCCGTACTCGTTGATGAGCCGCCGTATCTCATGGGAACGGCACAGACAGGAGCTTCCTGGATGCTGCGCGGCGCGGGTGTGCCGCAGAAGGGGCTTGTCGATGAGCTGACGAGTGCATTGGACATTTATCCGGCTGCAGCACGGCTCGTTGGTTTTGAGGTTCCTGCAGGATTGGACGGCAATCTGCCGGAGATCCTAGGAGGAAAACAGCGGGAATATGTCGTCAGCAACTCGATCTTTCCCGGGCAAACCTATAAGCTTTGCATACGTACAGCAGAATATGAATTCCGGTTGGAATCGCAGGAGGTTGTCGATGAGGACGGCGGTGTTGATTTGCGCCGGCCAAAGATGCAGCTTTTCCGCCGCACAGACACGGCGCGGGAAATCGAGGACGGGGCGATGCTGGGACGTTTTCTTTCTGTCGCGCGGCAGCATACGGCGTCGTTTGATACGCGCGGAGAGATTTGGCCGGAGAAGCGCGCCTTGCGCAAGTCGTGGTATCCGGGGGCATAATGTGGTTAAGAAAATGGAAAATATTACGATATAAAAACGATAGGATGTGTTTAGGCATTATGCCTTGAACGTGGGTTTTGCAGGATGGAGCGTGTATATATGAAGAATGGAACTAAGAAAGTTTTTTTTATTGCTGAAATCGGTATCAATCACAACGGCGACATGAAGCTGGCCAAGGAACTGATCGACGTATCGGTCGATGCGGGCTGTGATGCCGTGAAATTCCAGAAACGCACGGTTGACAAGGTCTATACGGCGGAATACCTTGCGGAACCACGGGAAAGCCCATGGGGAACGACGCAGCGCGAGCAGAAGGAAGGGCTTGAGTTCGGTCTTGAGGAGTACCGGGAGATCGACCGTTACTGCAAGGAAAAGGGTATTGAATGGTTCGCTTCGGTCTGGGATCTCGATTCGCAGTTTTTCCTGCGCCAGTTTGATCTCAAGTACAACAAGGTGGCGTCGGCGATGCTCGGCAACATGGAACTTCTCGAGGAAATGGCGAAAGAAGGCCGTTACACATATATATCCACGGGCATGAGCACATGGGAAGAGGTGGATGCCGCCATCGAAGTTTTCCGCCGCCATGCGTGCCCCTTCGAGGTACTGCACTGCAACAGCACGTACCCGATGGCGGTTGAGGATGCGAATCTTCTTTTGATTCCGGAACTGCGCGCGCGCTATGATGCGCCGGTCGGTTTCAGCAGCCATGAGACTGGTTATGTGGCGACGCTTGGCGCCGTGGCGTTGGGCGCAACGTCGATCGAGCGCCATATCACGCTGGATACGGGAATGTATGGATCGGACCAGAAGGCTTCCATCGAGCCCGGCCCTTTGAAGCAGCTTGTGGCGGATATCCGTGCGATGGAGTCTGCGCTTGGCACGGGCAAGAAGACGCTGAGCCCGGCGGAGATGGCCGTGCGCAAGAAGCTTCGGGGTTGAGCCGTGGGAAAGATACGTTATGTTTTTGCCGATATCGACGGTGTTTTGACGGATGGTACGGTGCGCTTCGACGAAAAAGGGCGCGAGAGCAAGGCAATTTCTTATCGCGATCTGGACGCCATCGGTATTGGGCGAAAGGGCGGGCTGGAATTTGCTTTTGTGACGGGCGAGGATACGCCCATCGCCCACTTTATCGCAAAACGCTTCGGCGTCAAGGAGGCTGTTTTCGGCGCAAAGGATAAGGGTGTGTCCGTGCGCGCTTTGCTCGAAAAATTGCGGCTTTCTCCTGAGGAAATCTGCTATATCGGCGATTCGGCGCGCGACATCCCGGCAATCGAACTGGCGGGGATTGGTGCGACGGTGCAGGACGGGGTTCTTGCTGCCCGCCGCGTTGCTGATATTGTAACGGAATGCCGCGGCGGCGCCGGGGCTCTTTTGGAATTGGTGGAGCTGCTTTTGGAAAGGAACCGAGAATGAAATTATCGGATTATGTCATGCAGTTTCTCGTGGAGCATGGTGCTCCTGTCGTATTCATGCTGCCGGGCGGCGGTTGTATGCACCTCGTCGACTCGCTTGGGCATACGCAGGGGCTTCGGTATGTTCCATGCCTGCATGAGCAGGCGGCTGCCATAGCGGCGGAGAGTTATGCCCAGAATACGGGCGGGATTGGAGCTGCGCTTGTGACCACAGGCCCCGGCGGTACGAATGCCGTTACGGGACTTGCTGCTGCATGGATTGATTCGACGCCGGTTCTTTTCTTTTCGGGGCAGGTCAAGCGCAGTGACCGTCTCGGCACGAGCGGCGTGCGTCAGCTTGGCTCGCAGGAAGTCGATATTGTGCCTGTGGTGCAGAGCCTGACGAAGTATGCCGTGACCGTTATGGAGCCGCTTGATATTCGTTATGAGCTTGAAAAAGCGTATCATCTGGCGATGACGGGGCGGCGCGGTCCCGTTTGGCTCGACATCCCGCTTGACGTGCAGGCGGCTGAGATCGATGAGCGCCTTCTGCGCGGCTATACACCGCCGCAGGAGGCATCGGGTTCGTTGACGGAGGAGGAGCTCCTTGAGGTGCAGCGCCTTTTGGAAGCGGCAAAGCGTCCCGTCCTGCTCGTGGGCAATGGTGCGCGTGCCGGCGGGGAAGAATCGCTGCGACGCTTCATGGAAAAGACAGGCATCCCCGTGCTCCTGACATGGAAGAGCATCGACCTCCTGGCGCATGATGATGCGCAGTATTATGGCTGCCCGGGCGGCATGGGGCATCGGGCGGCGAATTTCATCCTGCAGAATGCCGACTGCCTGTTTATTTTGGGCAGCCGGCTTGACAGCAGCCTTACGGCATGGAATCATAAGAATTTTGCGCCGCGGGCAAAGAAGATCATGCTCGATATCGACGTGCATGAAATCGATAAAATGCAGATGGATATCACTTTGAAACTTATTGCTGACATCAAGGAGGCACTGCCCCAACTCGCTGCCCGGTCCTATGCGATGGAGGCGGCACTGGCCGATTGGCTCGGTTATTGCCGCCGCATGAAGGAGAAGTATCCTGCGGTCAGTGCGGAGATGTACGCAGAAAAGGACTTTGTGAACGCCCACTGCTTTATCGAAGCGCTTTCCGAGGCTCTTACCAAGGACGATGTACTTGTGCCGGAAAGCTCGGGCTCTGCGGGTGAGATCACATACCAGGCGCTGCGCGTCAAGAAAGGACAGCGTGTGCGAAATGCGGCAGGGCTTGGTTCCATGGGCTTCGGCGTGCCCTATGCCATTGGTGCGTGTCTTGCAGCCGATGGACGCCGCACCGTGCTGGTTGACGGCGACGGCGCTTTCCAGCTCAATATCCAGGAGCTGGCAACTATTGCGCTGCATCGTCTGCCCATCAAGATTTTCCTTTGGATGAACGGCGGTTATGCGAGCATCATGGGCACGCAGCGCAATTACTTTGACGGGGCCTATGTGGCAGCAAACCGTGAGAGCGGCCTCGCGATTCCTGATGTGGGCGCCGTGGCTGCTGCCTATGGTTTCCAAGTCTTTCGTATGGAACATGCGGCGGAGATGAAGCCGTGCATTGCGGAGGCTCTTGCCGCCGAGGGGCCTGTGCTCGTGCTCGTCAGGACGTCCCCCATGGAGACGGCAAGCCCGCGTGCCAAGTCGGAAAAACTGCCGAACGGCTCGATGGTCTCGAAGCCGTTGGAAGACATGTGGCCCTATCTTCCGCCGGAGGAAGTCGCGGCGAATATGATGGCAGGAAAAGAGGTAGAGATTTGATGGAGGCCAAAGAGCGGATCCGCGCTGTTTTGGAGCGCGAGAGAGATAACAAGACGCCGGAGGCGGCGAATTTCCTCGCGCGCCTCAAAGAACGGCCGAAACTCTGCCTTTGGGGGCTCGGCAGTCACGGACACAATTGGCATGGCTATCTGCAGTCGCTCGGCATTGCCGTCGACTATGTTTTTGATCGTTCGAAAGACGCTCTGCATCATTGGCTCGGCAGCGGCAGGAAGATTTCTTCCTTTGAGGAAATGAAAAAGCATCGGGAAGAAATGACGGTGCTCGTGACAATGCGTTCTCCGGCAGATGCTTTGGCAAACCTCAGGGAGAATGGTTTTGCCGCCTGTGCGGCGACTGTCAATTTTTTTTCTTTCGATACAAGCCTGCGTTATGCAGGGAAACCCGAGAAGTTGAAGGAGATGGAAAAGGCCGTCGGCCGGGTGCTCGATCTCTGCGCGGACGAAGCGTCGCGGGAAATTGTCTGCCAAACGGTTGCGAAGTGGTTTGATGAGGCGCACGAAGAAATCGACTGCATTCCGAACCAATACTTTGTGAAGGGAATCATGCCTTTAAGCGAGGCGGAACATTTTGTTGACGTCGGAGCTTTTGACGGCGATACGATCGAGGCGTTCCTTGCCGCGACGGGCGGCAAGTATGCGCATATCCATGCTTTTGAGATGGAAGTGGGGAATCGGCAGAAATTATTGCAGAGGATCGGGACGGATCCTCGCTGCGATGAGAGCCGCATTACGGTCTATCCGTATGGACTCTCGGATAAGCAGGAACGTGTTCGCTATACAGCAAACGGCTTCAGCTCCGTCATCTGTGAAAACGGCACGGAGACGGCAGAGCTGCGCCGCTTAGATGATGTTTTGGGCGAGGCTCGCGTGACCCTGCTGAAAATGGATATTGAGGGAGCGGAGCCGTATGCGCTTGCCGGCGCAGCCCGGGTGATTCGGCGTGAGCGCCCCAAACTTGCAATCTGCACGTATCATCGTGCGGAACATTTATGGCAGATTCCCAAACAAATTGGGGAGCTGCTTCCCGACTGCCTTTTTTACTTTCGGCATCATAGCTTGGACGAGATGGAAACCGTCTGCTATGCGATTCCTAAGGAGAGAATATAATTTCATGGAAAGATCAGCTTACCAGAAGAAGACGGAGCACGACAAGCGTGAGAAGCTGCGGCGTGAAAAGCCCAAGGTCGTCGCAAAGTTCGAAAAGTATGAGGAACTCCATGCGCGTGGGCAGTACACGCCGATTATTGAGTTCACCTATGACTATCGATGCAATATGCATTGTCCGCATTGCAGCAATCTTTGCTTCGCACCGAAAAAGCGCAGCCTGACTCCGGAAATCCTTAAAAAAGTAGCGGATGAGGCGGATGCGTTAGGCTTGGCACAAATGGGAATCTCGGGTGGCGAGCCGCTGATGTTTCCGGATCTTGAGGATGTCATCAAGGCGATCGACCCCCAAAGATTTCATCTTTTTATCAGCACGAATGGCTCTCTGCTTACCTTGGAAAAAGCAAAATGGATCAAGGCCATCGGCATTGACAAGGTGAAGATCAGTCTTGACGGCATCGATGAGGAAAAGCAGTATTTCCACGACAAGGGACAGACGACTTCGGCTTTGCGTGCGCTGAAAAATGCGAAAGAAGCAGGTCTGCAGCCTGTCGCCCAGACAGTTATCTCGCATCAAAACTGTCACTCGGAAGAGGTGGAAAAGATGGCCGCTTATTGCCAGGAAAATGACATTCAAGTCGACATCATGCTGGCAAAGGCCATCGGCAGATGGGAAGGCCATGAGGAAGTGCTCGTCGATGGCAATGATTTGAATCATATTCGCAAGCTGCATGAAAAATACCCCGTGATGCATCTCGATACGTTTCCGACCTACGAAGAGAAGCAGGGATCGTGCGGTGCGGTAAAGAAGATCCTTGAGGTAACGAAGTACGGCGACGTCATGCCGTGTGTGTTCATGCACATCGCTCTTGGCAATGTCTTTGATGACTCGCTGGCGGAAATCATGCGGCGCGGCCTGTCCATCCGCAAGTTCCGTGAGAGCAGCCCGATATGCCTTTCGGGCGTTGATCGCAAATTTATCAAGAACTATATGTCGAAATTCTATGGGAAACCGCTGCCCGTCGATTATCGGGAAATCTTTACGGAAGAGGATTTTGTAAATTCGGACTGAATGGTTTGATGAAGGAGAAGGCGCATGAAAGTCGTTTTGTTGGCCGGCGGCCTCGGTACGCGCATTGCAGAGGAATCCGAGTCGCGGCCCAAGCCCATGGTCGAGATTGGCGGCATGCCGGTGCTCTGGCACATCATGAAGGAATACAGCCACTACGGCTTTCATGAATTCATCATTTGCGCGGGCTATAAGCAGCACATGGTCAAGGAATGGTTTGCGGACTATTTTCTCTATACGTCCGATATCACGTTCGACTTCACGCGGGAAAACCGCATGGTTATCCATAACCAGCATACGGAGCCGTGGAAGGTCACCGTTGTCGATACGGGTTATTCCACGATGACGGGCGGGCGCATCAAGCGCGTTGAGAAGTATGTCGGCGGAGAAACCTTTATGATGACATACGGTGACGGCGTCTGCGATGTCGATCTGCAGGATCTCCTGCGCTTCCATCGGGCGAACGGCAAGATTGCGACTTTGACGGCTGTCATGCAGAAGCAGCAAAAGGGGATCCTGGACATCGCTGAGGACAATACGGTGACGGCGTTCCGAGAGAAGTCCATGGATGACAGCGCACCCATCAATGCAGGCTATATGGTCTTTGAGCCGGAGATCTTCTCCTATATCCGAGGGGATGCCGATGTTCTCGAGGGCGATCCGCTGGAAAGGCTCGCAGCCGAAGGTCAGCTGATGAGCTATGTGCATGAGGGGTTTTGGCAGTGCATGGATACCCTGCGCGAAAAGAAAATGCTCGAACGGCTCTGGCAAAGCGGCAAGGCTCCTTGGCATGTCTGGGCAAGGGATGAAGAAAAAAGCGAGGAGAAGAAATGATTCGCTATACGGAACTCAAGAGTACGAAGCGCCATGATCTCAGAGAAGTCATTCCGCTGGAAAAGCCATATACCCTGCTGATCGAGCCGTCGAGCCGCTGCAACTTCCGCTGCCGCATGTGTTTCCAAAGTGCGGCGCAGGAGGAGTTCAAGGACAAGCGGCATAATATGGACATGGCGCTTTTTCGCCGCATCATTGATCAGGCGGAGGCATGGCAGGGCGAAAGGTTTAAGGTACTGAAGCTTACGATTTATGGGGAGCCTTTTATGAATCCCCATTTTGGCGAAATGCTGCAGATTGCGCGTGAGGCTGATATCGCTGAACGCATCGAGGCGACGTCGAATGCCTCGCTTCTTACGGAGGAGCTTGGCCGCAGCCTGATCAAAGGGCAGATGGATTATCTGCGCGTGTCGATCTATTCGGCTTTACCCCAAAAGCATCTGGAAATTACGAGCTCCGGAGTGCCGATGCAGCGTGTGCATGATAATCTCGCCATGCTGCAGCGACTGAAAAAGGAAATGGGAAGCACGAAACCTTTTATCGCCTGTAAGATGCTGGATACGTATGACGAGGCGGAAAATCAGGTCTTTCGTGATGTTTACGGCGATGTTGCGGATGAGCTCTATATTGATGAGCCGCACAGCTGGGTCGAAGTCAAGGGCGAGGACTTTATCGGCAGGCTTTATGGCGGGGATGTTGCCAAGGTCAAACGCCATATGGCGGATCGCCGCGTCTGTCCCATGCCGTTCACAACGCTTGCCGTGCGCTCGGACGGCTCCGTGTCGCCCTGCTGCAACGATTGGTACGGCGGTACGAATATCGGCAATGCAGCGAAGCAGTCCATCGAAGAAATCTGGTATGGAAGGGCGCTCTATGACTTCCATGTCATGCAGCTTGAGAAGCGCAATCATGAAAATGTGAGCTGCCGCGGCTGCTCCGTCTACAAGAGCAGCTATTACACGCGCGATGATATCGAGGATGTTCCTGTATCGCAGCTCAGGCTGCCGCGCTTTTAGAAAGGATAGATATGAATACACTGGTATATGGGCTTCATACGGATTATGAGGCGAACAAGGCGTGGATTGAAGAGCATTTCCATGTGACGGGATACTTCGACCAGGATGAGAGCCGCCTGCCCGCGAAAGGCGGCATCAAAAAGGCCGAGTTGAAAAAAGCGCTTGCTGCTGCCGACATCGTGCTCGTGACCGCCGATCCTGTGAGCATTGTGGGCGATCTCATGGAAGAATACGACTGCCCGCGTGAGAAGATTCGCGTGCTCTTCTACGAATTGGAACAGATGCCGAAATCCCTGCGCACTTTCCATGGCGAGCGCTGCGAGGATGCGGCGCTCCTTTTGCTCTGCTGCGAGTTGGGATTGTCCTTTTCCGAGATCCGTTACCTGGAGATCGGTACGAACGATCCTGTGCGCTACAACCAGACGTACAACCTCTATCGTCTCGGTGCGCGCGGTCTGCTCGTCGATGCGCTGCCCTCTGTGGAAACGCTCGCGCAGATGGCGCGTCCGGAGGATCGCTTCCTGCATGCGGCTGTTTCGGACAGGAACCGCGGCAGGATGAGCTTCTTCGCGAGCAAGAGTTCGACGGTTAGCTCGCTTTCCGAGGAGCATCACAAGGAATGGGACGGGCTTTCCCATAATGAAGTCCATGAAATCACGGTCGATGTGCTCGGTGTGAACGAGGTGCTGGAACACTGCGGTGCAGTTCCGGATGTCCTTCTGGTCGATGCGGAGGGGGAGGACGAGCGCATCGTGCGCGGCATCGATTTCGGGAAGTACCGGCCGCGCATCCTCATGGTTGAGGTCAATCACTTGGAGGGTGAGGTCGATCTCGGACAATTCCTGCGTGAAAAAGGATACGAGGAATATGCGACCGTCGCCAACAATACGATTTTTGTGACGCGTGATGCATGGGAATCGCGCCCGGGGAAGGAAGCGGTGCGATGAGCAGGGAATGTGAGGAAATCCAGGCACTGATACGCAGCCGTCTTGCGGATGTCGTGGCGGAGCGTTTGGCATGGCGTGAAAAAGTGTATGATATTTTGCGCGAAGAGAAGGAAAATGTCTATATCTGGGGCATGGGCCAGGTGGGGCAAAAAGCTTTGCATGATTTGCTTGTCTGCGGTGTGAAACCGCATGCGTTTATCGATAACAATGATGCTTGTTGGGGAAAGGAATATTTTGGCCTTGAATGTTTGTCGCCAAAAGAACTCAGGCCCGAAGATGATCCGATCATAGTTCTCGGGCTGGGAACGCATGCGCACGAGGTGTCCGCTCAGTTGACGGAGATGGGGATCCATCGGGTGCTTGATTTCGTTGACTTCATGCTTAATCTGATTTTTGATGATCTATTGGAAGTTCCGCCTGAAAATATTGCGGAACGTGTGGGTCTCTGCTTTGAACTTTTGGCGGATGAGGAATCAAGAGAGGTTCTGTACAAGAGGCTCAAAGGCTTTTTGGAGTTCGAACCCGGCTTCGGCAAGGCGCAGTATTATCATGAAATTTGCCGGGGCGATCAGTATTTTCTGTCGGAGCTCGTTCACTTTACGGCAGACGATGTGCTCGTGGACTGCGGCGCTTATACCGGGGATACGATGGAAGATTTTCTTGGACGCGGGCAGCCGTTTCAAAAGTATATTGCCTACGAATTGAGCGGCAGAAATTACGACATATTGTGCGGGAATATGGCGAAGTGCTCTAAGGCAGAAAAGCTTGTTGCCTACAATTACGGTGTGGGCGAAAAGGCCGAAAAGATTTTTTACGATGAAAACATATCGGCCACAGCCGTGGCAGCAGAAGGCACGCCGGGGGAAATCGTGCGCATGTCGGATCATCTGGCGGGCGAGCGCGTGACCTTTATCAAAATGGATATCGAGGGCGCGGAGCGTGCGGCCCTGCGGGGCGGTGAAGAGCTTATCCGCCGTGAGCAGCCGAAGCTGGCGATCTGCGTCTACCACCGCATATCGGATCTCTGGGAGCTGCCGCTCATGATGCACGAGATGGAGCCCGGGCATAAGCTTTATCTGCGTCACCATACGCCGGTATACTGTGAAACCGTTTGCTACAGTCTGCCCTGCTGAAGTTTGAAGGAGAGGAAAGAAGATGGTCCAGGAGATGGAACGGGACGAAAAGAAAATTGCGATTATCGTTGCGCGTCAGGGGGAAGCCTTGTCGCCGGAATTTTTGATGTCGCTGCGTCTCCTGGAACAGCCGGAGGGATTCTCGCTCGAACTTGTTGAAGTCGAGGGCAAGGCGGGCATGGCGGCGGCCTACAGCCAGGCCATGGAGGAGAGTGCGGCGAAGTATAAGGTTTATATGGATGAACGCGTGCGCATCCTGGAGCCGGGTATCTTGCTGCAAATCGTCGCGCTGTTCGAGGCGCAGCCGGACATCGGCATTCTGGGTATTTCGGGGACGAAGCGGCTGCCGCCCGACGGCATCGCATTTCACTCCACACGCCGCATCGGCTCCCTGCGCCTGGCCGAGCGCACGGTGCGCTGGGGCATGGTTCTTGGTGCGGCGGAAGATGTGATGGCGCTCGATGGATTTTTCCTCGCAACGCAGGCGGATCTTCCGTGGCGGGAGGATCTTTTCCATGGGGCGGCATTTTTTGATGCAGCGCAGTGCCTTGAATTCCGCCGACAGGGACTCCGCGCCGCCGTCTTGGGGCAGCAGGAGCCTCTGCTGGAATTTCTCGGCGACAGCTTTCCCGCCGATGAGGCGGGGCGACAGGCATTTCTTGCCGAGTATGCGGAGGAGGCGCTGCCCCTTGTGAGCATCCTCATGCCGACGCATGAAAGGCCGGAGTTTTTCCGGCAGGCGCTGGAAAGCGCACTGGCACAGACATACCGTCATATCGAAATCATTGTCAGCGACAACAGCGAGGATGAAAGAACGGCGGAGCTGATGAAGGAATATTCGGCGGAACCGCGAATCCGCTATACGCGCAACCGAGGCTTTTCAAGTGCGAAGAATTGGCTCTTTCCACTTGAAGAGGCCAGAGGGGAATACTTCGCCTATCTTTTTGACGATGACCTCTATGCGTCGGAAAAAATCGAACGCATGGCGGATGTGCTCAGTATGGAGGACGGCATCGCCTTCGTGACATCGCATCGCCGGGCAATCGACGAAGAGGGAAATATCGTTTCGGATCCTGCGGTCGATCCCTTGCCCGTAGAGGAAACCTCGCGCATACCGGGTGAACTCGCGTGCTATGCCCTGCTCGAGAAGCAGGCGAATTTTATCGGCGAATTCACGACGGTGCTTCTGCCGAGTTCTGCGAAGGAAACGCTTCGCGAGGTTCTGCTTCAGGAGATACCGACGGTTCTGCCCGACGTCGAGTGCTGGCTGCGTCTCCTGGAGGACGGGGATCTCCTCTATATCGTTGAAACGCTGAGCTTCTTCCGCAAACATAAGGAACAGATCGGTGAGGATCCCGCTGTTCATGCTGCGGGCGCCCAGGCATGGGCGCGCCTTGTGCGTGCGGGGGCGGAAAAGGAACAGGGCATGAGGCGCAAGAAGCTCTTTGAACAAGCAGAGCTGATCGAAGCTGTCCTGCGAGCCAAGGGCTATTGAATGGAGGAAACTGAAATGAAATGCCGCTGCTGTGGCGAGGAAATGCCGAAGGAACCGCTGCTCGCCTATCGCGATATGCCGAAATCGGCGCAGTTCTTCCCCGATGCGGGGAATGTTGCCGAGGAAAAGGGCGTTGACCTCCTGCTCTGCCAATGCCCGTTCTGCGGCCTGCTGCAGCTTGCGGGCGAGCCGGTGCCCTACTATCGTGAGGTGATTCGGGCAACGCGCGTTTCGCCCGAGATGCATGGTTTTCGTGTAAAACAGTTTCGCGATTTTTTGCACCGCTATGATTTGCTCGGCAAACGGATCGTTGAAATCGGCTGCGGCGGCGGCGAATTCCTGCAGATGATGCAGGAAGCGAGGGCGACGGTGTACGGTATTGAATATTCGGCGGCTCTTGCCGCGCAGGCGAGGAGCGAGGGGCATACGGTTCATCAGCTGTATCTCGAGGCAGGTGCGGAGAGGATTCCCGAAGCGCCGTACGACGCTTTTTACTGCCTGAGCTTTCTGGAGCACAGCCCCGAACCCGGCGCTTTCCTGCGCCGCATTGCAGGAAATCTCACATCAGGCGCTCACGGGCTTGTTGAAGTGCCCGATGTGGATATGGTGCTGCGCGAAAATCTCTATTCGGAGTTCATACAGGATCATCTGAGCTATTTCACGAAGGATACGTTTTGCCGTCTCCTGGAGCAGAACGGTTTCGAAGTTCTTTCCTGCGGCACGATCTGGCATGGCTATGTCCTCTCGGCAGAGGTGAGGAAGCGCCGCATCGTCGATGTTTCGGGTTTTCTTGCGCAGCAGGAAAAGGTAAAAAAGAGTGTGGCGGCCTTTTTGACAGAAATGGAAGAAAAGGGTCGGAAAACAGCCGTTTGGGGGGCGGGGCATCAGGCTTTGGCTGATTTGGCGATGCTGGATATGAAGGAGCGCATCGTTTGCGTGCTCGACTCGGCAGACTTTAAGCAGAACAAATTCACTCCGGCGACGCATATTCCTATTGCTGCGCCTGCAGAATTGAAAAAGGGTGAAATCGGCGCGGTTCTTGTCATTGCGGGAAGCTATTCTAATGAAATCTGCCGCATCCTCGAGACGGAACATCCGGAAATCGTGCGCGCCGTCCTGCAGGAAGACGGTGTGGAACGGGCGTAGACAGGAGAGGGAGAATGCACGATGAATCAAAAAGAACTTCATGACAAAATTCTCGCGCTTGTGCGGGATTATGCAGACGCATATCATAAACCCGCGCCTTGGAAGCCGGGCGACCGCATACCCTATGCGGGACGTGTCTACGATAACGAGGAAATCGAGGCTCTCGTGGACAGCGCCTTGGAGTTCTGGCTGACGGCGGGGCGCTATGCGGAAGAATTTGAAAAAGGTCTGGCCGCTTTCCTCGGTGTGCGTCATGCCCTTGCGGTCAATTCCGGCTCGGCGGCGAACCTTCTCGCCTTCATGGCCTTGACCTCGCCTCTTCTCGGCGAGCGCGCCGTGCGCCCGGGCGATGAAGTCATCACGGTTGCAGCGGGTTTTCCGACGACGGTCGCGCCCATCATCCAGTACGGCGCCGTACCCGTCTTTGTCGACGTGAAGATTCCGCAGTACAATATCGATACGGCGCAGCTCGAAGAAGCGCTTTCGGCAAAAACGCGCGCCGTCATGATTGCTCATACGCTTGGTAATCCATTTGATATCCGGGCGGTCAAGACGTTCTGCGAAAAGCATGGCCTCTGGCTTGTCGAGGATAACTGCGATGCCTTGGGATCACGCTACGAACTTCGTGGCGAGGAGCGCTATACGGGCACGTTCGGTGATATCGGCACATCGAGCTTCTATCCGCCGCATCATATGACGATGGGCGAGGGCGGCGCCGTCTACACGCAAGATCCGTTGCTTTTCCGCATCCTGCGTTCCCTGCGCGACTGGGGACGCGACTGCATCTGCCCGCCCGGGCAGGACGGTTTCTGCGGCCATCGCTTTGACGGGCAGTACGGCGAGTTGCCGAAGGGATACGACCATAAGTATGTTTATTCGCACTTCGGCTACAATCTGAAGGTTACGGATATGCAGGCTGCTGTCGGCTGTGCCCAGCTCAGGAAGCTGCCGGGGTTTATCGAAAAGCGCCGCAGAAACTTTGCTCGACTGAAAGAGGCTTTGGGAAATACGGCAGACAGGCTGATCCTGCCTGAGCCGTGTCCAAACGCAACGCCGAGCTGGTTCGGCTTCCTGCTGACCTGCTGCGAAGGCCTCGAACGCGAATCTGTCGTACGCGCCCTCGAAGCACATGGCATCCAGACGAGGATGCTCTTTGCAGGAAACCTCGTCAAGCACCCATGCTTCGACAGGATGCGCGAGGAAGGACGCGGCTACCGCATCGTTGGGCAGCTTGCGGAAACCGACCGCATCATGAAGGATACCTTCTGGCTTGGCGTTTATCCGGGCATGACGGAGGCGCAGCTTGATTTTATGGCGGATGTCCTGCAAAATGTTGTGAGAGGATGAGACGGACAGGCGCCAAAGTGTATTTCGAGAGGAGGGAGATTCTTATGCAAAAGATTCCGGCAGCTTTCTGCACATTTGAGGAACACCTTTCTAAATATGAGAATTTTCCCGCCCAAGACTTCATTGCTCTTATGGAACCTGTATTTTCGGCAGAAGGATACCGAACGCCGCGTGCAGTGGGAGAAAAAGCGCAGATCCTTGTCATTTCGGATGGGGGCGTCGGCGATTTCATCTGTATTTCGGGAGCGCTGCGTGAGATTCGGCGCCTTTATCCGCAGGCGGTGATTACGCTTGTAGTCTTTCCGCGTTCTTTCACGCTTGCGGAGCAATGTCCGTATGTCGATTTCTTGCTCGCCAACGAGTATTTGCCTGTGCGTCGTCCGCTGGCGGAGCTTTTTGCAGTGCACGGCGCTTATGTGGAAGAGCATTTGCTCAAGCAGCGCTTTGATCTTGCCTTTGTCTTCGGACATTATGCGAGTTCATATCTTCTTGCCTACATGACGGGAGCGAAGGAGCGCATCGGCCATGTGCATGATTTTGCGGGGCTTCCGCGCGAAGCGTGCGCCGCGCTCCTGACACGTCCGCTCCGGGCGCCGAATCAGCCGCTGCATCTTGCGGAGCGTTCGTTCGATGTGCTTGATCAGCTCCTTGCCCTGCCCGTATTGGATCGCTCATTGGAACTTTGGCTGACGGGAGAGGAAATCTCTGGTGTACGGGAAAAAATTGCACGGCTTGGAGCGGATCTCGGCCGGAAGAAAGTATTCGCAATCGGGTTGGGCGGCAGCGCGAAGCGAAAGCATTGGCCGCCGCGGAATTACGGTATATTTCTTCGAGCTTTATCCGAGCGGGAAGAAGAGCCGTTTTTTCTGCTTTTGGGCGGAAGGGACGATATGGCGGAAGCCGAGGAAATATGTCGTGCGCTTGGCCGGGCACAGGCTTTGAACCTTGCAGGGGCGCTGGATTTTCGCGAGACGGCGGCCGCAGTCTCGCTTTGTTCGGCCTATATCGGCAACGACACGGGGCTTTTGCATATGGCTGCCGTCATCGGGCTTCCCGTCTTGGAAATCTGTTGTTATCCCGCCGATTTGCCGCTGGATGAAAAGGCGATTCCCATGTGCTACTACCCTTACCGCACGCCTGCTGTTGTCGTGCAGCCCGCAAGGGCGTTGGATGACTGTGCGCATGAACCACGCGATGCTTACGGCTGCAGGCATGAGGCGGAAGCACACTGCATCTCGGCGATTTCTCCTCAAGCAGTGCTTGCGGCATATGGAATTCTGCAAAAAAGGGTGCGTGAAGGAGCAGGAGGAACATTGTTCGTCAGCAGTGACTGAGGGGAAGGGCATAGGATGCTGGAATTGGACAGGCTGCGGGAAATAAGACGTGTATACGAGAAGGCTGCGGAACGCTATGATATCAATGCTATGGCGGAACTCATGCTTCTTGCGGGCGACTACATGGTAAAACCCCGGAACGGGGAAGAAAAGGAAGAGCAGTTGTTCTTTCACTTGCGTGCAACCGTTGTTTTTGCAGGAATGCTGCGCGCCCTTGAGGAAGGGCGCGCAGCAGATGCGCTCCGCTTCATGGACTGGTATCAGGAGCGCGCGTATGGCAAGGCCTCGGCTTTTTTCTATTATGAAGCGTTGGCTTATTATGCCATGGGAGAGTGGGAGAAGGCGGCAGACAAGCTTCTCGCCTTTGGGCTTCAAGATGAGGAGGCGAGTTTTTATTTTGGCAATGCCTGTTTCCGGCTCGGGCGCTATGGCGAGGCTGTGGAGGCCTACCGCCGGACCCTTTCCCTGCGTCAAAGCTTTTTTGAGGCGGAAATCAATGCCCATCTCGCAGCGCGGCGCGGCGGTCTGCCGCGGCTGACGCCGCCGCGTACGCCGGAGGTGCAGCGCGGCGTTGTTGCAGGAAAGCTGTGGGAAACACCGACAGCATCTTCTCTTTGGCTGCCGTCGGGGACAGGCTGGCAGGACATACCCGTGTTCATCAACTCAAGGGATCGTCTGATTCCCTTGCAGCGCCTTTTGCCATGGCTCCTGCGTGCGGGATTTCGCCGCGTTTATATCCTTGATAACGCCTCGACGTATCCGCCGCTTCTGGAATATTACAACTCGCTCCATGGATGTGCTGAGGTTATTGTTTTGGGAGAGAACCTTGGCTACCAGGCAATATGGCGCTCGGGAATTCTTGAGCGAATGGCGATTCGCACACCCTATATCTATACGGACAGCGATGTCGTGCCGGCGGATTCCTGTCCCGCGGCAGTCGTGGAGCGCTTGCTTGAAGTGCTCGGGCGATATCCTTTGCTTTGCAAGGCCGGCTTGAGCCTGCGCTGCAGTGATATCACATACTTTGAGGCAAAAGAGATGCGGCAGCGACAGGAGCTGATGCGGTTTGTGCGCATGGAGCCGGACTGCTTCTTCCAGGAGGTGGATACGACGTTTGCCTTGTATCGCAATAAGCGGCATTACAGTCTTGTGGAGGCTGCTGCCCTTGCTTCTCCGGCAGAACTGCTGCATTTGCCGTGGTATTATGATTATAAGAATTTGCCGGAGGATGAGGCATACTATATGGCGCATGCCGATGTCTCCAGTACGATTGTGCAGGCATGGGGCGACAGGGGCACGAAGGGATGAGGCCGGGAGGTGGGGCAGTGATGGACATGCCGTTCGATGAAAGGCTTTATGCGGAAATGGCGGCGTTTGTTCCCGAAAAAACGGCAGGGAATATATTGCTCGTGGGCATGAATCCGGTCTGGGAGGCACGCTTCCGGCAGGATTTTGCCGAAGGCGTCTTCCAGACGGTGCCGTGGGATATGGCCTTGAACGAAGCATGGCAAAGATGTTTCTCTCTGATCGTGCTGGCTCCGGGTATTGAGGAGCTGTTCGAACCGGAATGCTTGCTGGAATCGCTGCAGCCTTCTCTACAACCGTGCGGCGGTGTCGTCGTGCCCTTTTGCAACCCTTGGCACTGGAGCGTTTTTCGCTCGTGGCTCAAGGGGGAACTGCGCTATGGTACGAATCCGCTGCTCAAAGGACAGGGGCGCTTATTTTCCTTCCCCGAAATCGTGCGGCTCGCGAAACTTGCCCATTATAGGGAGTTTGCCGTGCGTCAGGTTCTGGAGGAAGGTGCGGCGGATATGCTTGCAGTGCTCCAAGGGTGCGGTTTTGGCAATGGGCAGAAGGAGATCGAGACTTCTTGGTGGATCGTTCGTCTTGCCGTATTTCCGATGCGCACGGCACGACTCAGGGAGCGATATACGGACGAGGTGCGTCATCGTTTGGCGCGTCTCCTGCACCGACTGGAAAATGGGGTGGAGGAGGCGGCGAGCGTTGAGGCGCTGCGGCGGCTTATTGCGGAAAACGATATAGACGGCGGTTATCTCGAAAGGTTCGTCGAAAATATTGCGGCGGAAGCGGAAAAACTGCTTGCCGCTTTGCGGAAAGAAGGGCTGCTGCGATGAACAGGGACGGCGGAAAGATTGCCTTTGTTTCCTGCGTAAATGACGAGGAAATGTATGCGGAATGTGTGCTTTACCTGCGCCATCTGGAACTTCCGGCAGGTTTTTCCGCAGAGCTCGTACCGGTGCGCGGGGCTCCGTCCATGACGGCAGGGTATGAGGCCGGGCGACGGGCGACCGAGGCGCGCTATAAGATCTATCTGCACCAGGATTTGCTGCTGACGGATAAAAAGCTTATCGTGCGTATCGTGGAGATTTTTCAGGCCCATCCCGATGTCGGACTCATTGGCTTGGCCGGCTGCCTTCGCATGCCCGGGAACGGCGTATGGTGGGATGGTGAAGGAAAGTATGGTGCTGTCTACGAGATGCAGGATCCTGAATCCTTGATTTGGCTGGAGTTTTCCCCGGTTCCGGGAGATGTGGTTTCCGTGGAAGCTGTGGATGGAATCTTCATGGCGACCCAGCAGGATGTGCCATGGCGGGAGGATCTCTTCAAGGGCTGGCATTTTTACGATATTTCAGCCTCGATGGAATATCGCCGGCGCGGCATGCGTGTCCTCGTGCCGCATTTCGCTTCTCCGCCTTGCATCCATGAATCGGGGCGCAAGAAATTGGATGATTCATGGGAAGAGGCAAGACAAATCTTCCTCGCGGAATACGCTGCAGAGTTGAATGATGGGAGGGACTGACGGATATGAAGGAAATGTCGCTCAGAGACGACCTGGTTTTTTTCCGCGGCAAGCGCGTGCTGCTTACGGGGCACACAGGGTTCAAGGGGACGTGGCTTTCACGGCTCTTGTTGGGAGCCGGGGCGGAACTTACGGGCTTTGCACTTCCTTCGCCGACGGCCGAGGGTGCGGAACTTTTCAAGCGACTGGGACTTGCAAAGGATATGCATTCCATCGAGGGGGATGTGCGCGATCTGGCGGCGCTCAGGCAGGCTTTTCGGGAAGCGCGTCCCGAGATCGTGCTGCATCTTGCGGCGCAGCCGCTCGTGCGTGAAAGCTACCGTGTGCCTGTTGAGACGTATGAAGTGAACGTTATGGGCACGGCGCATGTGCTGGAATGCGTGCGGGAGTGCGATGCGGTTCGCTCCGTTCTCAACGTGACGACGGACAAGGTTTACGAAAACAGGGAGTGGGAATGGGGCTACCGCGAAGATGAACGGCTCTTTGGTTTTGATCCGTATTCCAACAGCAAGAGCTGTGCCGAGCTTGTGACGGCAAGTTACCGCCAGAGCTTTTTTGCGGATGGCGGCGTGCGCCTTTCGACGGCACGCGCCGGCAACGTCATTGGCGGCGGCGATTTCTCGCCTGAGCGCATCGTGCCTGACTGCATCCGTGCTGCAAGCGAAGGGCGTGTCGTCACGCTCCGAAATCCCGCTTCGACGCGTCCTTATCAACATGTCTTGGAGCCTCTTGCGGCGTATATCCGCATTGCGTGCGCCCAGTGGAAGGATGCGTCCCTGGCGGGCAGTTACAATGTCGGCCCGGAGGATGCCGACTGCGTGACGACGGGGGAGCTGGCCGATCTGTTCTGCCGCGCCTGGGGTGAAGGCGCCTCGTGGCAGTCGGCAGCGGAAAGCGGCGCGCCGCATGAGGCGGGATTCCTGAAGCTCGATTCCTCGCGCATCAAGGCGCGGCTTGGCTGGCAACCGCGCTGGCACATCGAAGAGGCTGTCGCGCACACGGTGACGTGGGCGAAGGCTTGGCAGAAGGGCGAGGATGTTGGGGCGGTCATGGCGGCACAGATGGAGGCGTACTTCGGGGAGGCGGAATAGATGGAGAAGCAGCTGGAGCGGCAGGCAGCGCAGGGCGTGCAGCCTGCAGGGCAGGAAGCAGCGGCTTTGCCGCAGGCTCCTGTACCGGATCTGCTTGCCGCCCCGTCTGCTGCGGCGCTGCCTTGCTTACAGCCGCTTTATCTGCGCCGCTTCGTTTGCGACGGCAGCCTCTGCGGCTCGCTTTGCTGCTGTGCGAAATGGGGCGTCGCGCTCGATGAGGCGACCCTGGCGCGCTGCGGGAAGAAGCCGGAACTTTTGCGGGAATTGAAAAACGGTATTGAACGCAGCGAAACGGGCGACTGGGTGATGCGCCACGAAAACGAGCGCTGCGTTTTTTTGCGCGAAGATGGCCTTTGCTCCCTGCAGCGACGCTTTGGAATCGGCGCTATTTCCGATGTCTGTGCCGAGTACCCGAGAAAGACGCACCGCGTGGGCGAAACGCTCGACCGCACGCTTTGTCTCAGCTGTCCCGTGGCGGCGGAGACTGCTCTGCTCGATCCGTCTCCCATGGCTTTCGAGTGGGTGGAACATGCCGCGCCGCGTCCCGCTTATGTAGATGAGAATCCGCTCGGCGCGGCGCTTTCCGCAGAAGCTTTTCGCGCCCTGCAGCTCGCGGCGCTTTCCTTGCTGGAGGAGCGGCGCCTTACGCTCGATGCGCGTCTGGCGGCGCTCGGCCTCCTGCTCGCAAGAGCCGAGACGTATCCGGACGGCGGCGGGAATCTGGAGCGAGATGCCGCAGCCATCGCCGAGGCTGCAGCGGGGCAGGCAGGGGTGCTGTTGGCAGAAAATCCTTTTGATGCAGGCCTTTGTCTCGAATTTTTCACAAGCTTGCTGCCTGCGCTCGCTGCGGCGGCAGAGGACGACCTGCCCGAGACAGAGGTGCGGCTTGCATCCTTGCGCACGGTTTTGGGCAAGAAGGCGGGCAAGGGGGATTTGCCGGTGTTCTTGCATCTTTATGGGCAGTATAAGGAGCAGATCTTCAGGCCGTATTCGTATATCCTGGAGAACTGGCTCGTCAATGAATTCCTCCTCGGGCGCTATCCTTTGATGGGCGGTACCGGCTTTTTGGCAAACTATGAAGTATTCGTCGTGCTCTATAAAATGCTTGTGTTCCTGCTGACCGTCGATGCTTCCGCGTATTCTGCCGGGAAAGAAGTTTCGCCGGTTCCCCTTATCCTTGCCGCCGTGCGATATCTCGCCGTGCGAACGAACCACTTTCCCGGCTATATCGACCAACTCGCCGGGACAATCGCCGACCTCCTCCCCGGCGATCACCTCCTCTCCCTGCTCGACGGGCAGCAGTGAAAAGTCTGATGAATCGGCATGCAATTCCCGTCTTGCCCATCAAAAGGCCTTTATAGTATAATCAAAGCAAAGAGGGGAGCGGGAGCATGAAAACCGTGAAGCGCAGCTATAAAGATTCACTCTTTCGGGATATCTTCCATAATGAAGAACGTCTGGCGGAGATTTAGCATCTTTGTCGCGCAGGTGCGTGCCGTGGTCAAGAGCGGAAGCAGTCTGGAAAGCGCCGTAAGGCAAGCGATCCAATATTGCATCGACCATGATTGGCTGGGAGAGTATTTTAGGCAAAAGCAGGAGAGGGAGGTTTTCAACATGGTAGACTTCGCATGGAATCAGGAGCGTGCCTTGCAGATTCGTGCAGAAGAGGCTATGCAGGAAGGCATGGAAAAGGGCATGGAAAAGGGCATGGAAAAAGGCATGGAAAAAGGCAGGGAGAATGAACGAATTTTCTCGATCCGAAAGCTTATGAAAAACCAGGCATGGACGGCGGAGAAAGCAATGGAGGCATTGGAGATCCCAAAGTCTGAGCAGGGAAGGTACAAAGCCTTGCTGTGAAAGCCTTTATCGTAAAGGCCCTTGCTGTACGTGCATTTTTATACGTACCCTAAGAGTGTCGTCATGCAGGGTGCATTCCAAGGAAAACTTTATTGAAAAATATTCTCAAATATGGTAGACTGAAGGCATCGGGATTCCCGGCGCTTTTGCCATTTTCAGCACGAGCGAAAGCTTGTAAGATATGTGAGGAGGAGACATTTATGGAGTACAAGATCGAGCATGATTCCCTGGGTGAGGTTCGCGTTCCGAAGGATCGTTACTGGGGTGCGCAGACGCAGAGGAGCTTCGAGAATTTCCCCATCGGCACGGAGAAGATGCCGAAGGAGATCATTCGCGCCTTTGCCATCTTGAAGAAGTCGGCGGCGTTTGCCAACGCGACGCTCGGCAGGCTCGACGAGAAGCGCCGCGACGCTATCGCGAAGGCGGCAGATGAGATCCTGGCGGGCGAGCTTGATGGGCATTTTCCGCTGGCTGTTTGGCAGACGGGCAGCGGCACGCAGTCGAACATGAATGTCAACGAGGTTCTTGCCAACCGCGGCAATGAGATTGCAGGCGAGAAACTCCTCCATCCGAACGACCACTGCAATATGTCGCAGAGCTCGAACGACACATTCCCGACGGCCATGCACATCGCTGCTGTCGTCGCCATCGAGGACAAGCTCCTGCCGTCCATCGACAAGCTGGCGCAGACGTTCGGGCGTCTTATGAAGGAAAACGAGGGCATCGTCAAGACGGGCCGCACGCATTTGCAGGATGCCGTGCCGATTTCCTTTGCGCAGGAAATCAGCGGCTGGCTCGCCATGCTGCAGGCCTCGCGCGCCCAGATCGAGGCGGCGTTGCCTTTCCTGAAGGAGCTTGCCCTCGGCGGTACGGCGGTCGGCACGGGGCTCAATGCGCCTAAGGGGTTTGCCGAGGAAGTGGCGCGTGTCGTCAGCGATATCACGGGACTAGACTTCCGGACTGCGCCGAACAAGTTCCATGCGCTTTCCTCGAAGGATGAGATGGTCTTTGCGCATGGCGCCCTGAAGGGGTTGGCAGCGAATCTCATGAAGATTGCCAACGATGTGCGCTGGCTGGCAAGCGGACCGCGCTGCGGCCTCGGCGAGATCACGATCCCCTCGAACGAGCCGGGCAGCTCGATCATGCCGGGCAAGGTCAACCCGACGCAGTGCGAATCGGCGACGATGGTTGCCGTGCAGGTCATGGCAAATGATGCGGCTGTTGCCATCGCGGCTTCGCAGGGCAATTTCGAGCTGAACGTCTACATGCCCGTGACGATCTACAACTTCCTGCAGTCGGTGCGCCTCCTGGCGGATTCCTTGCGCTCCTTCGATGAGCGCTGCGTCGTGGGCATCAAGGCAAACAAGGAGAAGATGCACGAGAACCTGCATCGCTCGCTGATGCTCGTGACGGCGCTGAATCCCGTGATCGGCTACGAGAAGGCGGCGAAGACGGCGCACAAGGCGTACGAGGAGAACATCTCGCTCAAGGAGGCGTGCGTCGCGCTCGGCTTCCTCACGCCTGAGAAGTTCGACGAGGTCTTCCATCCCGAGCAAATGGTCTGATGGAAGAAGACAGCAGGAAAAATATCGTGGACGCGTCGGGCTCTCCGAAGAAAATGCCGGACAGGAAGCCGAACTACAAGAATTGGCTGCCGCGGCGCATGATTGCCGCTGCCCTTGCCGCAGCCGTACTCTTCTGGGCGCTTCTGGCGCTTGCACTCGCTTTTCTGCCGCCGGCAGGCGCGTGGCTTGCTTTGGATGCTTTCTTCGCTCTGGCGGCGCTCGCCTCGACGCTTCTGACGCTCTGGTTCTATGCGCTTTACCGCATGTTTTCTTACGACGGCAAGCGGCAGATGGCGAGGCAGATCGTCGAGGGAACGGCAGCATACGTCAAGCTTCCGGAGGGCGGGCGCATTCTCGATGTGGGCTGCGGTAGCGGCGCCCTGACGATCGCCTGCGCCAAGGGGAATCCGAAGTGCCAAGTGCTTGGCGTCGACCTTTGGCGCGGCGTCTACGCCTCATTCAGCAAGAGGATCTGCGAGGAAAATGCGTTGGCCGAGGGCGTGACGAATGCGGAGTTTCTGCCGGGCAACGCTGTCGAGCTTGACTTCCCGGATGAAAGCTTCGATGCGGTGACGAGCAACTATGTCTACCACAACATCCCGAAGATTCCGGGGCAGACGATGCTCGAGGAAACGCTGCGCGTGCTGAAAAAAGGCGGCGTATTCGCGATTCACGATATTATGGCGCGCGGCAAGTACGGCGATATGGAAGCCTTTGCCGCCAAGCTGCGCGAAAAGGGCTATGAGAGGGTCGAGCTCATCGACACCGCCAAAGGGATGTTCATGAGCGAGTGCGAGGCGCGCTTCATGGGAGGTAGCGCTTCCCGTCTGCTCGTCGGCAAAAAGTGAAGAAGGATAGTCGGTACTGTTTCCCAGAGGTGCAAAAGTCGGAGGGGGCTTTTGCACCTCTTTTTTGTGCGCCGGGGCAGCATATTATCTAAAATGGGGCTGAGCTATGGACATGAAGAGCCAACTCTGCTAGCATGAAAGAACAAGGGACTTTAACGGCGATAAAATGTTCTGCATAAGGATGCGGCATAGAGGGAAAAGGGGACTGAAAGTGGAAAGAATGAGCACGCTCTGCTATATTGAGCAGGAGGGCAGGTATCTGATGCTGCACCGCACGGTGAAGGAGAATGACGTCAATCGCGGCAAGTGGATCGGCGTCGGCGGACACTTCGAAGCGGACGAGTCGCCCGAGGAGTGCCTTTTGCGCGAGGTGGAGGAAGAAACCGGCTATCGCCTCCTTCGTTGGCAGTTTCGCGGTCTTGTGACGTTCCTTTCGGGTGACGGTGTGACAGAGTATATGCATCTCTTCACGGCGGACAAGTTTGTGGGCACGCCTTCCGCCTGCGATGAAGGCGAACTCGCCTGGGTGGAGAAGGAGCGCGTCGGGGAACTCGAGCTTTGGCCGGGCGACAGGATCTTTCTGCAGCTCTTGGCCGAGAACGCCCCGTTTTTTTCGCTCAAGCTCGTATACGACGGGGCAGGGAAGCTCTTGGATCATCGGCTTTATCGTTATCCGTGCAATGCGGAGGGAGGATAGAGGCAGGCAAATGGCAGGAAGCGAAAAAGAGGCGCACTCGGAAGAGGCGTCTCTTTTGACATTCTCGATGCGGTTGGGAAAAACTGCCGCCTATAAGAAACGGGGCGGAAAATGTTCGTCCCATTGAGACTGAAAACCCCTCAAAGCCTTGAGAATAAAGGCTTTTTGGGGGTTGACAGGCAAAGCTTCCTTGCTTATAATAAGCAAATAAAAACAAACATGGAGGAAAACATCATGGGTGATCTTGGATTTGGCAAACCGATTTTTTGGGCGGGTCTCGCAGTCGGCATAGTGGCCGGAGCTCTCGGCTATCGCTTTGCACAGAAGCGCTGTGCGGCTCGGAAGGCCGCGGCGGAAGAGAAGCAGGCGTCCTTGGAGGAGCTTCAGAGCAAGAAGGCGGAGATCGAAGCCCTGATCGAGGCGCAGCAGGCATAATGGGTATTTTTTCTGCCTTGGGCATTCCGACGAGCAAGCTCGATCTCTTTCTGCGTTCGGTCGAGGTTTCTTCCTATCTGCCGGGACGCATCCGCCTGCACAGCAAGATGCTTGTCGGCAGTCCCCAGGTTGAGAAGGAACTGCTGACGTATCTGCGTTCCTATTCTGAGCTCAGCGAGGTGGAGACAAGTACGGTGACAGGCTCCATCCTCATCAAGTACACACCGCAGCTTCTTCATACGAATGAGGAGCTGACACGCGCGGAAGCGTATATCAAAGAATGCGCGAAAAAACGCACGTAAAAGAAGGAAAAGAAGAGCCGCCTCCCCGCTGCAAAGACAGCGGGGAGGCGGCTCTTCTTTCAATAGAGCTGCGCTTTCCAGTAGCTGAGATCGGGGGCGTTCAGCGGCAGATCGACGGTGAAGCCGTTGTCGTAGCGGATCTTCACGCGCACCTCGTCCGCCTTTCTGATCCCGGGCAGGAGCTGTTTGGGGACGTCGAGGAAGAATTTGTTTGTGTTCTTCAGGGACGTATTTGGATCGAAGTTTTGGAGATCGTAGCTCGGCGGCGTCTGCTTGACCACGGCGTCGATGTCCCAGGCATCGCCGTCGGTGGAGATGGTGACGACAGGCTTGGGTCTGGCCGCGTTGTAGCGGTAGTCCCACATGGTCAGCGTCGCGCCTTCGACGCGGCCGTTTTCGTCGTAGGAACCCTGGAAATCGATCTTGCAGTAGCCCGAGAGGCTCTTGACCGTGCGGTGGTCGGTTGTATAGGTGTAGCCAAAGCCGAAAGCGCCGATGATGATCAGGAGGAAGCCGAAATAAAGGAAGATTTTCATAAAACGATGCCCCGTTCCGCCGGCATGGAGGCATTGTCTGCGAAAGCTCCGTGCGTCCATGCGCCGATTTATAGTCGCTTCCATTATACCATCCCGTGCGCCGTGTTGTCACCATTGCACCTGAGGGTGGACTATGGTATAGTGAAGAAGATACGGTGTGTGAAAGCGCAAGGGTGGAATGCAATGGACGAAAACTATGTTTGCATAGATATAGGCGGCACGGCGATCAAGTACGGCGTGGCGACAAAAGGCGGCCGACTGCGGGAGAAGGGCGCCGTGGCGACGGAAGGGAAAATGTACGGCGCACGCGGGGTTGCTGAGAAGATTCTCGCGATCGTCGAGGAATTTCGTGACGCCTCTACGGCAGGGGTTGCCATTTCGACGCTGGGCGTTGTTGATCCTCGGGCAGGGCGGATTCTCTACGCCGGGCCGAGCATCATGGATTACACGGGCATGGATCTCAAGGCGCTGGTCGAGCGTTCCTCGGGGCTTCCGTGCGCGGTGGAGAACGATGTGAACTGTGCGGGGCTTGGCGAATATTGGCTGGGCGCGGGGCGCGGGGCGCAGTCGCTTTTCTGCCTGACGGTCGGCACCGATGTCGGCGGCTGCATTCTTCTGGGCGGGCGTCTTTGGCGCGGCGCAGGTTTCAGTGCGGGAGAGGTGGGATCGATGCAGCTCGCCGGCGGGCGGCTCGGAAAACTTGCTTCCGTCGAGCGCATGGTAAGCCGCGCGGCTGCGGCGCATGGCATATCGAGGCAGGAGCTTGACGGGGAGACGGTTTTCGACTGGGCAAAGGCCGGCGATGCCGATGCGGTGAATGCCATTGCAGGGATGGTCGAACCGCTCGTGCAGGGCATTGCCAACATTTGCTGTGTGCTGAATCCTGAGCGCATCGTGCTGGGCGGCGGCGTGATGGAGCAGGGGAAGTACCTTGCTCCGCGCATCCTGATGGGGTTGGAGGAGTCGTTGCCGCCGGCTCTTTTCGCGCATACGGAAGTCACCTTTGCGCATCTCGGCAACGATGCCGGCATGTTGGGGGCGCTCTGCAATTTCCTTATGCGCCGAGGAGGAAAGACCGCCCCCGAGGGGACGGCACGGAATAGATCAGCGGTCTTTGGGGAGGCAAAAGAGGGCAGATGAAGGCAATCATCAACGGGCGGCTCTTGCTGCCGAACATGGAAGGCGATTTTCGGGTCATGGACGAGATGGCCGTTCTCTATGATGAGCATATTGAGCGGATCATTGATATGGATGAGGTGGAAGCGGAAGCCGGCATAGACGAGGTGCATGATGCGCATGGGCTTTTTGTGTCGCCGGGTTTCATCAATGTGCATGTGCATGGCGCCTGCGGCTGGGATGTGATGGACGAGACGCCCGAGGCACTGCCCGCCATCAGCCGTTTCCTCGCGCGCACGGGCGTGGCCTCTTGGCTGCCGACGACGATGACGGCGAGCGAAGGGCAAGTGCATGATGCTTTCGAACGCGTGCGGAGCGCCATGCAGAATGCACCCGAAGGCGCGCGCGTGCTCGGCGCGCATATGGAAGGGCCGTTCATCAGCGCGGCGCACCGCGGAGCGCAGGCAAAGGAACAGATCGTGCGCGCGGATTACGGCTGGATTGCTTCTTATGAGGATGTCGTGCGCATTGTAACGCTCGCTCCCGAGGAGCTTGAAGGCAACTACACGTTCATCGACCGCTGCCGTGCTGCGGGCATCATCGTCTCCATCGGCCATTCGGGGGCGGATTACGGAACGGCTCTCGAGGTCATAGAAAGGCATGGCGTCACGCATATCACGCACATTTTCAACGCGATGAGCGGCCTGCACCAGCGCCATCCCGGTGTCGTGGGCGCGGCGCTGGACACGGCGGCCAACTGCGAATTGATTGCGGACGATGTGCATGTCGATCCGGCGGCGCAGCGCATACTGTACCATGCGAAAGAGGGACGCCATATCATTCTCGTCACGGACTCGATGCGGGCGGCCGGTTTCGGTGACGGTACGTCGGAGCTTGGCGGACAGCAGGTCACGGTCCGGGGAGCACGCGCCGAACTCGTTGACGGTACGCTTGCGGGCAGTGTGCTCGCCATGAACGATGCGGTGCGGAATTTCGCGAGGAATACGCGCGCGCCGATCGAGCGGGTCGTTGAGATGGTCACGCGCACGCCTGCCGAAGAGCTCGGCATTTACGAAGAAACAGGCTCTCTGGAGGAGGAAAAGCGTGCTGACCTGACGCTTTTTGATGAGGATCTCCATATCGCCGCGACCATCGTCGGCGGACACCTCGCCTATATCGCGCATCCCGATGCGTTGGAAGGCGGCTGGAAGAAATAGGGGAAGGAAAATACATGATGCGGGAGATTGCTGCCGAGAGGCGCATTTGAGCGTATCTTAAAGAAGCAGGATGTAGATGCAGGATGGGAGGAATGGGGTATGGCGATTCGCATGATTGCGACGGATCTCGACGGCACGCTTTTGAATCCGGAAAATCGCATTTCCGAGGAAAACAAGGCAGCGCTCAGGGAGGCGGCGGAAAAAAACATTTGCGTGACGATCGCCACGGGCCGCATGTATTGCTCGGCCTTGCCCTATGCGAAGGAAATCGGTGTCGATGCGCCGATCATCACCTATAATGGCGCGCTTGTGAAAACGACGGCAGGCGAGGAGCTTTTCTCGTCCTGCATCGAACCGGCGGATGTGCGTGCGGTGCTTGATTTCATGCGGCGGAAAGGCTGGCATGTGCAGGTCTATTCCGATGACAGGCTTTACTTCGTCGAGCGGGACGAGTGCGCCTGCAGCTACGAGAAAAACGCGGGAATCCAAGGAGCGGCTGTCGGCTGGGATGGTCTTTACGCGCATGTGGAACGCGTCCATAAGCTTCTTTCCATCACGGACGTGCCGGAGGAAATGGCCGGACGTTTGACGGAGCTGGAAAAGGCGTTTTCCGGGCGCATTTCTCCCGTGCGTTCCAAGCCCTGCTATCTCGATATCACGGCGCCCGGCGTCTCTAAGGCACAGAGCCTGCGGCGCCTGGCAGAAAGCCGAGGCATTGCCCCCGAAGAGGTGCTGGCGCTCGGTGATTCAGACAACGACATCGCCATGCTTTCCTCCGTGGGCATAGGGGTTGCCATGACGACGGGCACGAAGGGCGCCTGTGCGGCGGCTCGTTTTCTTGCCGAAAACGAGGCGGCCGACGGTGTGGCTAGAGCTGTACGCGCCCATGCGTTTTGAGGGTCGATGGATTTGCCCGCCGCAGCAGGCCATACGGGCATGACAGCGGGGCCGGCGGCAGGCGTTTTGTATGAGGAGGCGGGCGGATGGCGATTCGGCTGATTGTTATGGATCTCGACGGCACGCTGCTGACTTCCGAAAAAAATGTTTCGGATTACAGCAAGCAGGTATTGGGGCGCGCGATGAAAAAAGGCGTGGCCGTGACAGTGGCGACTGGGCGGATGCTGATTTCAGCAAACTATTTTGGCCGAGAGATTGGGGCGAATGCACCGCTCATCTGCTGCAACGGGGCGCTGGTGCAGGCCCTGGAGGAGAAAGAGCCGCTTTTCGAGCGGACATTTCCGCCGGAAACGACATTGGAACTGCTGGAACTGGCGCATGAGCATGGCTGGTATGTGCAGTGGTATATTCGGGAGAAGATCTATGCGGAGGACTACCGTCCCGAATACTTCGCCGCCTATCGCACGGTCAAGGGCTTTTCCCTGCAGGAGGTCGGACATAATTTTTCCGCCTATGCAGAAGGCGTCGCCCAGGTTGTCATGCGTGATCTCGAGGCCGGGATCGGAGCGATTTCGGCGCTTGTCCGCGAACGCTTCGCGGGGCGCGTCGAGGTGCAGCAGAATATGGGATATACGCTCGACCTTACGCCTGCAGGCGTGACAAAGGCGGTGGGCGTCGAGGCCGTGATGCGCCGTCTGGGCATTTCCCCCGAGGAAGTCATGGCTTGCGGGGATTCGGACAATGATCTCGCGATGCTTTCCCTTGCAGGGACGAGCGTCGTCACGGCGAACGGACAGGAGGAAGCGAAGGCGCTGGCCTCTTACCTCGCGCTCAGCTGCGATGAGGATGGCGTGGCCAAGGCCATAGAGGAATTAGTCCTTTGATTTGGGAAGCGGGAACGATCAGGCACAGGAGGGGGAAGCATGGCGAAAGACGATTTCAGCTTTATCATCGTGACGGGAATGTCCGGCGGCGGTAAGACGCAGGCCTGTCGCTTTATGGAGGATCTCGGCTATTTTGTGGTGGACAACCTGCCGCCGGTGTTCATCCCGAAGTTTGCGGAGCTTTGCCGCCATTCGGGAGGTCATGTGCGCCGTGTCGTGCTCGTCGTTGATACGCGCGGGCGAGAATTCTTCGACACCTTCGTGCATGTGCTCGAGGAGATGGACAAGGCGGGCACGCCTTATGAAATGCTCTTCATGGATGCTTCGGACGAGGCGATCATACGCCGCTACAAGGAAACGCGCCGCCGTCATCCGATGGCGGCGAACGCGCGCATTTCCGACGGCATACAGAGGGAGCGCCGCCGTCTTGAATCCGTCCGCAACAAGGCGACGTACATCATCGACACGTCAGCGCTCAGGAAGGTCGATCTCAAGGAAAAGATCTGGCGCCTCTTCGGCAGCGAAGAAGGGCAGAAAATGGGCATCAATGTGCTTTCCTTCGGCTTCAAGTTCGGGATGCCGCTTGATGCCGATATGGTGCTCGACGTGCGTTTTTTGCCAAACCCTTTCTATATAGAGGAGATGCGCAGAAAGAGCGGCGCCGTCAGGGACGTGGCCGAGTATATCCGCAAGTGGCCGGTGACGCAGGAATTTGAGGAAAAACTCGATTCTCTGCTGGATTTTTTGATCCCGCAGTACATTAAGGAGGGCAAACCGCAGTTTGTCATTGCTGTCGGCTGTACGGGCGGTATGCACCGCAGCGTCTATATCGCCTGCCATATCTACCGCTTCCTTACGGCGCGCGGCCTCCAGGTGGAACTTGAGCACCGCGATCTCATGAAGAACGAGGTGGAGGAACATTCCGAGGAGCCGTTGGAATAGCCAAAGGGGAAAAGCCGGAAATTCGCAGGAATTGGGAAAGGTCCGATAAAAAGAATGCATTTATTAAAATGGCTTTATCCGGGGATGCACTTCAAGCGCTGGATGCTCCTGTTCGGGGGCGGCGTCATGCTGGTGAGCCTTGGCTTGGCTCTTGTGTTCAACTATAAATATCTCGATATTATTGAAGAGGCGATTTTTCGCGCCGTCTATCTCTGGAAGGGCAGCTACGATTATGTGATCACGACGATTGTCGGGATCGTCTTTCTCGTGCTCGGCATCACCTTGATGCTTGTTGCAACGCGCTTTGTCATTCGTTCCGTCATCAGCGTGCTCCTGCCGGACAGCTCGGAAAAACTCGTGGATATCATCTATGAGAAGCGCCGCCTTGACAAGGGGCCGCAGGTGACGGTCATCGGAGGCGGCCATGGACTGTCGGTGCTGCTCCGCGGCATCAAGCAGGCGACGAGCAATGTGACGGCCGTCGTGACGGTCGCCGATGACGGAGGCTCCTCGGGGCGGCTTCGTGAAGAGCTCGGCATCATTCCGCCGGGCGATCTGCGGAACTGCCTTGTCGCCCTGGCCGATACGGAGCCCTTGATGGAAAAACTCTTCCAGTACCGTTTCCAGGGAGGGACGGAGCTCAAGGGCCACAGCTTCGGCAACCTCTTCATCGCCGCCATGACGGAAGTCACGGGCGATGTGGAAAAAGCGCTCCGGCAGTCGTCAAAGGTACTCGCCGTCAAAGGGCGTGTCCTGCCCGCCTCAACAGCGCATGTGCGCCTCGACGCCGTCATGGAGGACGGCACGCTCGTCGAGGGCGAGTCGCATATTCCCGAGGTGCACAAGCATATTCGGCGCGTGAAGCTCCATCCCGAGCATGTCGAACCCGTGGAGTCGGCGCTTGCGGCCATTCGCGAGGCGGACGTCGTCATCCTCGGCCCCGGTAGCCTCTACACGAGCATCATGCCGAACCTGCTTGTCGACGGCGTGGCGGAAACGCTGCGAAAGAGCAAGGCGCTCAAGATCTATATCTGCAACGTGATGACGCAGCCGGGCGAGACGGACGGCTATACGGCCTCCATGCATGCAAAGGCGATCCTCGACCATGCGGGAAAAGGAGCGATCGATTATGTGCTCGTCAATTCGGCGCCGCTGCCCTATGAAAGGGCCAATATCCTGAAACGGGAAGGAATCTGCCCCGTAGCGGTGGACGAGGATGTGCTGAATGCCCTGGGCATCGGCGTCGTAAAGGCGGATCTCGTGAACGAGGACGAGATCGTGCACCACGATCCGGAAAAACTCATGAAGAACGTAATGAAAATGGCGTACAAGCTGCATCCCTTTATCGCATCCTGAGGCCGGATATTGCCGTCCGGTATACCAGAAGAGGAGAATCGGAATTCATGGCGTTTACATCGTTTGCTTCGGAGGTGAAGAACGACCTCGCGCGTTCCCTGCCCCGCAGGGCCTGCTGCCGCACGGCGGAACTGGCGGCGCTCCTGCGCATGGGGGCTGTTCTGACGCTGGGGAAAGGACGCTCGGTCGGACTTGCCTTTACGACGGAAAATGCGGCCGTTGCCCGCAAGGTGCTGATGCTCCTCAAAGGCTCCGCCGAAGTGCATACGGAGCTTACCGTAAGCCGTTCGCGCCGCCTGAAGAAGCGCAACAGCTACCTCGTGCGCGTCCTGCCCTCGCGCGATGTCGCCGCCTTGATGGAACGTCTCGGCCTCATGCGCGGCCTGGTGCTCAACATGGGAACGGACAGTGCGCTCCTCGAGAAAAAATGCTGCCGCAAGGCTTACCTGCGCGGCGCCTTTCTGGGCGGCGGCAGCGTCAGCCGCCCGGAGGCCGGGTATCATCTCGAGCTTGTGACGGAGAGTTTTTCCTTCGCGGATCTTCTCGTGTCCCTCCTGCGGAACATGGGGTATCCGGTGGGGCTGACCGACCGCAAGGAGCATTACATCGTCTACGTCAAGGAGAGCGACGCCATCATCGACTTCCTGTCCTTGCTCGGCGCGGAAAAAGCGGCCGAGGCCCTTGAAGCGGCGCGCAATCTCAAGGAAGTGAAGAACCAGGTCAACCGCATCGTGAACTGCGAAACGGCAAATTTGCAGAAGGCGGTCGATGCGGCGGGACGTCAGATTGCAGCCATCCGCGCCCTTGCGGCGACAGGCGCTCTCGCGCAGCTGGCGCCGGGGCTCAGGGAAGCGGCCGAAATGCGGCTGGCGCATCCCGATGCGACACTCGCCGAGCTGGCGGCGTTTCTTGGCATAGGCAAATCGGGCGTCAACCATCGGCTGCGGAAGATCGGGGCGATGGCAGGAGCCTTGGGAGGGGGAAGATAGATGAAAAAAAGAATCGTGTGCTCCGTTCTTGGGGGACTGCTTCTGCTCCTTGCAGTGTTCCTGGGCTACGCCTGGCTGCATCCGGCCAAGGGCGTGCTCGTTCTCGAGTACCACCATATTGCGGATGAGCCAGGGGAGGACGAGGCTTCCGCCATACGTTATTTTGTGCCGCCGGAGGATTTTCGGGAGCAGCTTGATTACTTGAAGGCAGAGGGGTATGAAACGATCACCATGCTCGACTTCTCCAAGGCGGCCAAGGGAAAGGGAGAACTGCCCCCAAAGCCGCTGATCATCACGTTTGATGACGGCTATGAGGACAACTACAGCACGGCACTGCCGCTTCTCGAGGAGCGGGGGATGAAGGCAGAAGTCTACATGGTGACGAACTTCATTGGCCTCAAAGGCTATCTGACATGGGAGCAGCTTCGAGACATGCAGCAGCGCGGCATCGAGATCGGCTGCCATACCTGCGACCATCTGCCTCTCGTCGGCCTGAGCCGTGCCGAACAGGAAGCCCAGGTGCGGCTCTCCAAACTCCTGATGGAGTGGAACGGCATTCGGACGGTGTTCAGCTTCTCCTATCCGAATGGACGGTACAATATGGAGGCGGCGGAACTTCTGCGCGAGAGCAATTACCTGACGGCTGTTACGGGCGATGCGGGCCTCAATACGTTTCAGACGGATCCGATGCTCCTGCATCGGGTCAATGTGCCAAGACCGAAATTCGGTCTTATCGAATTTCGGCTGCGCCTTTTGAAGGCAGAGCTTTTCAGTATATTCGGCATCGATCAGCACCTTGAGCGGTGATGCGGGAGATGTCGGATCCTTGGCGTTTTTCATCATGCTGCTGGTCATGGGATAGAACGGCGCGGCCTGACGCTGCGTCGTTTTGAGAGAAAGGGAGTTTTCAGGAAGATGAATTGCAAGGCAAAGATTATGGCATGCCTGTTGACGGCTGCAGCGGGGCTTGGCCTCACGCATGTTTCGGCGGAGGCTGCGCGCCATGCGGCAGACAGGGGTTCCGATACGATTGTCGATACGAGCGGCACGCGGGGCGCGCACGGGTTTTCCGGCAAGACAAGCGAGATCAGGACAGGTCGTACAGCGCCCGGAAGCTCGACGCTCAACCGCACGCAGAAGCATGCGTCCGAGGAAGCGGCAGCAGGTGGGAAAACCCCTGTCGTGAATCTGGCGGACGGCTCTCTGCGCTTCAATCCCACGACGCAGGATATGCGCGAGTGGACAGTGGATACGCAGGATACGGGCGGCACGCTGATCTTCTCGGACAGCCCGGAGTACGTCGATACGAACGGCATCCTTTACGAGGACACCGTGACGGGCGACGCGCGCGTTCTCTACTATCATCTGAACAATACGGGAGCGCGCAAGAAAGTCGCCGTCGTCCTGCAGAACGAAGGCAAGGACATCTCTGTCGTCCGGGTGACGCGCGGCGGCTCAGGACGCCCGAGCCGCGACTACCTGGAAGTGGGAAAAAGCACGCAGCTCGCCTACTTCCAGAAAAAGCGCGACGATACCGTCTATGTCCTGAGCCAGGAAAAACGGCTTCTCGACCCGCTGATGAATGAAATCATTCTTGAGCCGGGGCAGCTTGTCTATGGCGTCTACGATTTTCACGCCACAGGTCCCGTCAAGGTTTCCGTCATCATGTATCCGGCGGTGTCCGATCCCCTGAAGTTCATCAAGCATGCACGCGTTCTGCCGAAGGATGAGCAGCGCCTGCGCGGCACCTTCCGGGGCATGGACCGCGTGATCAGCAGCAAACCCTACGACCCGGAGAAGGATGGCGTCGTCTACATTCCGATCGGCGACAATCGGCAGGACGTCTTCCGCACAGGAGTTGATGCGACGGATGGAAGCCGTGTGACGAATGTCGGCAACTACGGCGTGCTCTACCGCATCCAGATCCCGACGGTAGGACGCGAGGCGACGCAGTACTACCTGACGCCGCTGGGCGGTGTTTATGCGGGCGCGATGAGCGTCGACTTCGGACATGGACCGAACCTCTTAGAAACGCCCGGCGGCCGAGCCTATTTCGGCGACGCGATACCGCCGGACAGCGACGCCGACCGCGCAGCGCGGCTTGCAGGCAAGGACCGGCTGAAGGAATGGGCGGAGCTCTCCGACCTCGGCAGTTACCACAGCTCCGTACAGCCGAGCTTCGAACTCTCGCCCCCCGGCGCCTCGAACCTCCCCGTGCAGATCATCCTGATGCCGGCGGGAGAGTGAATGCGGCGGGCGGCACATGGATCCTGCGGATAAGATTTGAAAAAGCGGCAGGAGAAACAGCCTGCTTTAAGGCTGCCCGTGGGCGGTTCCAACGATGCCGCCGCTTTTAGAGCCGTTCGATCAATGCCTCGACATCCTCTTCCCTCGTTGCCCAGCTTGTCGCAAGGCGCATGACGGTCGTGCCGTCCGGGAGGTTTTCCCAGAAACCCATTTCGACATGCTCTTCCAAACGCTCGCGCTGCTTTTGGTCCAGCACGAGGAAGATCTGGTTTGTCGGCGCGTCGAAGGCGAGGCGGTAGCCTTTTTGGAGGAGCGCGCTGCGGATGCGGTCGGCGGCGCGGATCGCTGTCTCGCCGCCTTTTCTGTAAAGGTCATGGGAAAAGAGTGCATCGAACTGCAGTCCCGCAATGCGCCCTTTTGCGAGGAGTGCGCCGTGCTGCTTGACGATGCTGAAGAAGTGCGGCACGGTGTTTTTCTTAGGAAAGACGACAGCTTCACCGAAGAGTGCGCCGCATTTCGTGCCGCCGATGTAAAAGGCGGTCGTGAGACGGGCGATGTCGGCGAGCGTCACGTCGTCCGCCGGACAGGCAAGCGCGTAGGCAAGACGCGCACCGTCGAGGTAGAGATGGACGCCGCCTGCGCGGCAGACGGCGCTGATGGCCTCAAGCTCTGCAAGAGAGTAGAGCGAGCCGTATTCTGTCGGCTGTGAGATGTAGACCATGCCGGGCATGACCATATGCTCGCGGTTTGCATCCTGCCGGTAAGAGGCAAGACAGCTCTCAATCTGTGAAGCCGAAATCTTGCCGGCCTTATGCGGCAGCGTCAGCACCTTGTGCCCGCCGAACTCGATGGCGCCGGCCTCGTGGACGCTGATGTGCCCCGTCTCGGCTGCAGCAACGCCCTGGTAGGGGCGCAGGAGGGCGTCGATGACCGTGGCGTTCGCTTGTGTGCCGCCGATGAGGAAAAAAATATCCGCTTCCGGCGCATGGGCTGCCCGGCGTATTTTCGCACGCGCGGTCTCGGAATATTCGTCGAGGCCATAGCCGGGGGTCTGCTCCATATTCGTTTCTGCAAGGCGGCGGAGGATCTCGGGATGCGCGCCCTCCATATAGTCGGACGCAAAGGAAAGAGTTCGCTTGTTCTGTTTCATAGATGGCATGTTCTCCTCGTTTTATGATTGGCAGCGGTTGGCATTCTGTCTGCCGAAACGGCAGCCTGCGTAGATCTTCGTCGCAGTCTATGGTGCCTTCTTTCGGGAAAGCGGCCGGGTCTTTTGCTATCGTACCCCGTCGGAGATTGTTCGTCAAGCCGCCGTCCTTGTCCGGGGCTGGGCCTCTGCATCCCTTCCGGCGGCCGCATCGAGGACGGCGGAAGGAACCGGCATGGCGTTTGCTCCTGCACTGCATGGGGAAAGCCGGACAGGCATTGTCGGGGAAATCCCTTGCCAAGTGCGGAAAAAACAGGTAGAATGAAAAGAGGCGAAACGGAAAAGGAGGTCGTATGATGAAGCACATCAAGACGGTCAACAAGCCGACGCTGCAAAAGACGCTGAAGACCGGCGGCTGCGGCGAATGCCAGGCATCGTGCCAGTCGGCATGCAAGACGTCCTGCACGGTGGGCAACCAGGTTTGTGAGAGCAGGAAGTAACAAGAAAAGACCTCTTCCTTGGGGAAGAGGTCTTTTCCGCATCTCGGGGAAATATGGGACGGGCTCCTTGTTTTTCCGCGTATACGGAGGACGCAAATGAAAGAGAGAATCCATAAATTCGAGCAGGGAGGCTCCTTTATCCTGCTCGACGTCAACAGCGGCGCCGTCCATGTCGTGGATGAGATGGTATACGACATCATGGACGTCTTTGACGGAACGAACGATGCGGCGGTTGTCCGGGCGCTCGCAGGGCGCTACCCGGCGGAAGAGCTGGAGGAAGCTGTTTCTGAGCTGCATGAGCTCATGGAGATGGGCGAGCTTTTCGCGCCGGACATTGACGTGCCGCCGACCTTTGCCCAGAAGGGCCTGGTGAAATCGCTGTGCCTGATGGTCGCCCAGGACTGCAACCTGCGCTGCCGATACTGCTTCGGCGACGGCGGCAACTACGGCATGGAGCGCGCGGTCATGACGCCCGAGGTGGGATGCCGCGCCGTCGATTTCCTCATCGAAGGATCGGGGCCGCGCAGGCACTGCGAAATCGATTTCTTTGGCGGCGAACCGCTGATGAACATGAAGACGGTCAAGGCCGTGACGGAATATGTGCGGAAGCGGGAGAAAGAAACAGGCAAGGCGTTCAAGCTGACGCTGACGACGAACGGCATGCTCCTCAACGACGCCAATATCGCTTGGCTCAATGCCAACGATTTTTCGCTCGTTCTCTCGCTCGACGGGCGCAAGGAAACGAACGATGCCATGCGCCCCGACATCGCGGGGCGGGGTACATACGAACGCATTGTGCGGAATTTCCGGAAGTGTCTCGCGAGCCGCGCGGGCGGGGATTGGGATTACCGCGGAATCTACACCTATCTGCGCGGTACTTACACGAAGCACAATATGGATTTCACGCAGGATGTGCTCTCGATGCACGATGCGGGCTTCGACATTCTCTCCGTCGAGCCCGTCGTCCTGAAGGACAGTCCGCTCGGCTTCGAGGAAGAGGACCTGCCGCGCCTCAGAGAGGAATACGATCGCCTCACGGAAGCCTATATGAAGCGCCGCCGCGAGGGAAGAGGCTTCTTCTTCTTCCACTTCAACATGGATCTGTCGAACGGGCCTTGTGTTGCCAAAAGGCTTTCCGGCTGCGGTGCGGGACACGAGTATTTCGCTGTCGCGGAAAACGGCGATCTCTATCCGTGCCACCAATTCGTCGGTAGGAAGCGCTACCGGCTCGGCAGCATCTATGACGGCGTGACGGATGCGGAACTGCCGCGATACTTCCGCGAATCGCATGTCCTGAACAAGGAGAAATGCGCCGGCTGCTGGGCGCGGTTCTTCTGCAGCGGCGGCTGTCATGCCAACGCCGACCTCTTCCACGGCGATATCCGAAAGCCATATGAGGTCGGCTGCGAGATCCAAAAGAAGCGGCTCGAATGCGCGCTCTACGTGCAGGCGCTTTTGGCACTGGAAAAGGAGGAGCCCAAAGCGGCAGCGCTGTAATAAAAAATGGGATTGCCCCTGCAGGGCGATCCCATTTTTCCATCCTGGGCGGTTCATGCCGTAATCTCGCTCGACGAAGGCCCAGCCGGGTCCGTCCGGACGGGGTCATACAATGGGCTGAGGCGTATGCAGTCGGATGTTCCAGTGCTTTTCAGCGCGTGATCATGCGGCCCAGGCGGGTGTCGAAGAAGTAGTTGAAAAACCATTTGAATGATACGGAGACGTTGGCGTGGAAACCCGCCTTCGTCAGGAGATGGATCCAGAGCCATGCCGACCAGGCGAGGAAGCCGCGCCCGACGAGGGGGCCGGCGGACATGACGGCTTCGCTGTTGCCGATGATCGCCATGACCCCCTTGCTCTTGTAATCGAGATGTTCGAGCGGCTCGCCCTTGAGCTTGTGCAGGATGTTGGCGGCGGCGACATCGCCTTCGGCAAGCGCGACGGGGGCGAGTGTCGGCAGCGGGTGCTCCGCTCCGGGCGGCGTGAAGCTTGAGCAGTCGCCGGCGGCATAGACGTTTTCAAAGCCACGCGCGTGTATCGTATCGTCGATGATGATGCGGCGACCGCGATCTTTTTCTGCGGCAAACCCGTCGAGACAGTCGACGGGGCGGACGCCTGCCGCCCAGATGACGGTGTGCGTCCTGATCTCTTGCAGGGGGGCGTCTTTGGGGGCGCTGAAAGGCTTGTAGCGCAAGGTTTCGCCGTCGTAGTCCGTGACCATCATCGAGCATTGGACGGCGACCTTTTTCTGTTCAAGCACGCGCAGGGTCTCTTGGCGCAGTTTTTCGGGCATCATCATCAAGACGCCGGGGTCTGCGCCGATCAGATGCAGCTCGACTTCGTTGAAGTCGATCGTATGGTATTCTTTCTGAAAGACGTCGTAGATGAGCTCGGAGAGGCCGCCTGAGCCTTCGACGCCGATCGGGCCTGCGCCGACAAAGACGAAGGTCAAAAGCGCTTTGCGCTTCGCAGCGTCTTTTTCACGCGAGGCTTCTTCGAAGATCTTGAGGACGTGGCTGCGAATCTCAATGGAATCGACGAGCGTCTTCAATGGCAGGGCATGTTCTTCAATGCTCTTGGAGCCGAAGAAGTTTGGCGTGGCACCGAGCGCGATGATGAGGTGATCGTAGCGGATTTCGCCTTGGTCGGTGTGCACGGCTTGTGCGTCCGTGTCGATGCCTTCGATCTCGGCGAGCAGAAAGTTGACGTTCGAAGCATTGCGGAAGAAGCCGCGGATCGGGTAAATGACCTCGTCCGCCGAGAGCATCGAGGTGGCTACCTGATAGAGCAGCGGCTGAAAGACCTGATAGTTGTTGTGGTCGATGATGAGAACGTCGACCGGCTCGTTCGCGAGTTTGCGCGCCGCACGTATGCCGGCGATGCCGCCGCCCAAGATGACGACACGGGGGTTGTTTGTTTTTTCCGTCATGATTCATACCGCCTTTCCGGGAAAGTTTGAAAGAAAATGATGTATTTTTATTATATCTCTTTTTTATGGAGGTGTAACATATCAATGTTTTATGTTAATATAAGTTCTTTGCTTGGCACGGATTTTTTGCACAGTCAGAGCCGAAAAGGCACGCTCAGGCGGCGCGTTTGCGAAAACGTCCCAGGAATGCAAGCGCGCAGCATGACTGGCTGACGTTGACCGCAATCGGAAGAGCGTATCTCTCCAAATTCGGGCACCTGCATTTTATCAGTGGTTCCTCAGGAAAAGCCTGCGAAAATCTACACAGAAAGCGTCGCGCGGTGTATAATAGGAGTGTAGTTTTCGAAGGGGTTACAGTCAAAACAAAAAGGAGCGCAGCGAATGAAGCGAGATGTGATACGGGAAAAGGCGACAGAAACGCTGACGATGGAAGCGGCGGCGGTGAAAAAGCTGACGGAGAATATCGATGAGGAATTTTGTCGTGCGGTTGAGTGCATCCTTGACTGCACGGCGCGCATCATCGTCACGGGTATGGGCAAGTCCGGGCATGTCGGCAGAAAGATTGCCGCAACGCTTGCGAGCACGGGGACGCCGGCGTTTTTCATGCACCCGGCGGAGGCGTTTCACGGCGATCTCGGCATGGTGACGGACAGGGATGTTGTCTTGGCGATTTCCAATAGCGGTGAGGTGCAGGAAGTCGTGAAGATCCTGCCCGTCATTCATCGCATCGGTGCGCCGATCATTGCTATGACGGGCAATCGTGCGTCGCAGCTTGCGGAGTATTCCGACTACGTCATCGACATTGGACATGAGCCGGAAGCGTGCCCTTTGGGACTTGCGCCGACGACGAGCACGACGGCGACGCTCGCCATGGGGGATGCCATTGCCGTCGCTGTGATGAGCGTGCGAAACTTCAAGAAGCAGGATTTCGCACTCTTCCATCCGGGCGGTGCACTGGGGCGCCGTCTTCTGCTCAAAGTGCAGGATGTGATGCATACAGGAGAGGAGAATCCTGTCGTCGAGAGCACAAAAACGGCGAAGGATGCGCTTTTCGTCATGACGGAGAAAGGGCTTGGCGCTGTTTCCGTCGTCGATGGGTCCGGGCGTTTTATCGGACTTTTGACCGACGGTATCATCCGCCGCGCTCTTGCAAAAGATTATGCCTTCCTTGATGAGCCCGTACACGAGATCATGTTCACCGAGCCTTTGACGATTCGCGCAGATGAGCTGGCGACGGCGGCGCTCTCTGTTATGGAAAAGCACAAGCCGCGTCCCGTCACCGTGCTTCCCGTCATGGATGAGAAGGGCGCTCCGGCAGGCATGATCCATGTCACGGATCTCCTGAAGCAGGGCGTTGTCTGAAAAGGTCAAGGAAGATCTTCCGGCGACGATTTCCTATAAGTATAGAGTATGATAGGCGGCGAGTATTATAAGATTTATAAGAAACCACTAGACAATAGGGCGAAAAAATTATACAATATATTTGTTTATGGGATGAAATGAGAGGAAGCAATATCCTCCGTCCCGAGAACCATTAACAGGGAGGCATGGTTATGAATATTCATGAGTACCAGTCCAAGCAAGTCCTGCGGGAATTCGGCGTCAATGTGCCGAACGGCCTGCCGGCGTTCAGCGTGGAAGAAGCGGTCGAGAATGCGAAGAAGCTCGGCGCTGCTGTCACGGTCGTCAAGGCGCAGATCCACGCGGGTGGCCGCGGCAAGGCGGGCGGCGTCAAGATCGCCAAGTCCATCGAAGAAGTCGAGGGCTACGCGAAGGAGCTGCTTGGCAAGGTTCTCGTCACGCATCAGACGGGTCCTGAGGGCAAGAAAGTCGGTCGCCTCCTGATTGAAGAAGGCTCGAACATCAAGAAGGAATATTACCTCAGCTTTGTCGTTGACCGCGCCACGGCGAGGATCGTCATGATGGGTTCCGAGGAAGGCGGCGTCGAGATCGAAAAGGTCGCAGCCGAAACTCCGGAAAAGATCATCAAGGAGTACATCGATCCGGTCATCGGTCTTGCACCGTTCCAGGCGACGCGCATGGCGTACGCCATCAATATTCCGGCTCCTGCGATTCGCAAGGCCGCGGTTCTGATGGAGAAGCTTTACAATGCGTTCATCGGCAAGGACTGCTCGCAGGTTGAGATCAATCCGCTTGTCGTCACGGCCGAGGATGATGTGATCTGCCTCGATGCGAAGCTGAACTTTGATGACAGCGCACTGTTCCGCCATCCCGACATCGTCGAGCTGCGCGATGAGACGGAAGAGGATCCGAAGGAGCGCGAAGCTGCGGCTGCCGGCCTCAACTACGTCAACCTCGGCGGCGATGTCGCGTGCATGGTCAACGGCGCAGGCCTGGCCATGGCTACGGTCGACATCATCAAACATTACGGCGGCGAGCCTGCCAACTTCCTCGATGTCGGCGGCGACTCCGAGCCGGAGAAGATCGCGAAAGCGTTCAACATCATGCTCGAAGGCGGCCAGGCGAAGGGCATCTTCGTCAACATCTTCGGCGGCATCAATCGCTGTGACAACATCGCGAACGGCATCATCGAGGCCGCGAAGATCATCTCCAAGGACGGCAAATCCCTCCCGGTTCCCGTCGTTGTCCGTCTTGAGGGCACGAAGGTCGAAGAAGGCCGCGAGATTCTGAAGAACACGCCGATTTCTAACGTCTTCCCTGCACCCACGATGGAGGGCGGCGCCGAGCAGATTGTCAAACTCGTTGCTGAGGCGAAGGCTTAAATCGAAAGGGAGGTCAAACACATGTCAGTTTTGATTGATAAAGATACAAAGGTCATCGTGCAGGGCATCACGGGCAAAGCGGCGACGTTCCACACGAAGCAGATGCTCGACTATGGCACGAAGATTGTCGCAGGCGTAACGCCGGGCAAGGCGGGTCAGAAGGTCGAGGGTGTTCCCGTGTTCAATACGGTTGCGGATGCTGTGAAGGCTACGGGCGCGACGGCTTCGGTCGTCTATGTTCCCCCTCGTTTTGCGGCGGACAGTATCATGGAAGCGGTTGATGCCGATCTCGATCTCGTCGTCTGCATTACGGAGCATATCCCTGTCCTCGACATGGTCAAGGTGCGCCGCTACATGGAAGGCAGGAAGACGCGTCTCGTCGGCCCGAACTGCCCGGGTCTTCTGACATCCAAGCAGTCGAAGCTCGGCATCACGCCGGCTACGGTCAGCAAGCCCGGTCATGTCGGCGTCATCTCGCGCTCCGGCACCTTGACGTATGAGGCTGCTTTCCAGCTCACGAATGCGGGCATCGGCCAGACGACGACGGTCGGCATCGGTGGCGACCCCGTCAAGGGCACGGACTTCATCGACGCTCTGCAGCTCTTCAAGGATGATCCTGATACGCTGGCCGTCCTGATGATCGGTGAGATCGGCGGCACGGCGGAAGAGGATGCTGCGAAGTGGATTCAGGCGAACATGAAGGATAAGCCGGTTTCCGCTTTCATCGCAGGCCGTCAGGCGCCTCCGGGCAAGCGCATGGGTCATGCCGGCGCGATCATCTCGGGCGGCAAGGGCACGGCAGCCGACAAGGTCGCGGCGCTGAACGCTGCGGGCATTCCCGTCGCCGATACGGTCGCTCATATCGGCGAGACGATGGTCAAGCTCCTCAAGGAAAAGGGGCTTTTCGAGAAGTGCCATACCTGCTGAGTTCCAGCAGAAAAGCATAAAGAAGGAGCCGCTGCGGTTTGCAGCGGCTCCTTCTTTATGCTTTGACCGCCAATGCAGCCTTTGCATCTTCGGGCGAAATGAATCGTCTGGCGAAAATAAGCGGTCGGTGTTATAATGAGCGTAAAGAATGCTCTTGAACTGCACGCATAGACGTCCGCTTTGCGGACATTGTGCGCCGCCCTTACATGACAAGGAGAAAACACGATGCAGGAGAATCCGGCGCCTCTCTACCAAAATCCTACCTACGATCAACATGCAAAGCGGCTGCTTTCTCAAAAAGTCATCATGGCGCGGCTCCTCAAGCGAACCGTGCCGGAGTTTCAAGATGCCGCAATCGATGATATCGCCGAAAAATATATCGAGGGAACACCGCAGATCAGCGAGATTCCCATCGATCGTGACACGACGAATGCTGCAAGAAACGGCATACATTCGCCCAAAGAGATCCTAGGAGACGCCACGGAGAGCGTCGGCATCACGGAAGGTCGGATTCGTTTTGACATCCTCTTTCACGCACGCGCACCAAAATCGGGCGAGCTCATCACTCTGATCATCAACGTCGAGGCACAGCGGACGCAGCGCAGATCGAAACTGGGATACGCAATCTTACGTCGGGCAGTCTACTATGCAAGCCGTTTGATTTCCTCACAGAAGGAAACGGAATTCACCGGTTCCTCGTACGACGACATCAAAAAGGTCTATACCATCTGGCTCTGCATGGACTCTCCGGACGGCACGAGCGCCATCAACCGTTATGACTTGGAAGAGCATCACATCCTGAACGGTCATAAAGAAAATCGCGCCGACTACGACCTGATGAGCATCATCACAATCTACCTCGGAGATGAACGTCAGCGAAAGGAAGATTGGCTCATCCGCTTCCTGCGGCTTTTATTCAAGGATACGAAGATGCCGGCGGCAGAGAAGAAGCAGCTGCTGAAAGATGAATTCGATATGGATACGAATATAGATATGGAAGAGGAGTTGAGAACGATGTGTAATCTGAGTGCAGGCATATATGAACAGGGCATAGAGAAGGGCATGGAACGTGGACGTGAGGAAGGGAAGGCCGACATTGTCGTGGAAATGCTGCGGAATAAGCTGCCGCCGGAAATGATTGCGCAGATGTCGAAGTTTTCACTGGAAAAGGTCAAAGAACTTGGCAAGATGCACAGCCTGCTTTGAGTGAACCTGAACAACTACCGCATGTAAAATGCCCCGTTGATCTTCCGACGGGGCATTTTCACGCAGCGAGGCTGCGTCAACGACCCGGAGCAGACAACGCGGCATGCTGCAATCATCGATAGGCCGCCGGCGATGGAACATGTCCGGAAAATTATCCGCGTTTCCCCGCCAATCGACCTGCGCCCTTCGGGCTTGACCCCTTGGGGGTTCACGCTAAACTACACGCACAAACGTCCACTTTGTGGACATTGTGCGCCGCCCTTACATGAAAATCGCCAATCAATCTGCACCCTTCGGGTTTGATTTCTTGGGTTTTCATGGTAAAATAATATATGATGGGGTGAGGTTGGTGACAACGAAGCAAGGAAAAGGGGAGCAGTTTCTTTTTGCTTGAAAATGTACCCTTGGAAGGGGTTTGGGATAATGTTTGGCATGTCGATGGATATCGGGGTTGATTTGGGAACGGCGAATGTGCTCATCTATGTCAAGAGGCGCGGCATTGTGCTGCGCGAGCCGTCGGTCGTGGCTGTGGACCGCGACACGAACCGCATCTTGGCGATTGGCGAGGAAGCGCGCAGCATGATCGGGCGTACGCCGGGAAATATTTCGGCAATACGGCCTTTGCGGGCGGGTGTGATTGCCGATTATGATATGACGGAGCGCATGATCCGCTTTTTTATCGAGAAGGTGACGGGCAGGAGCTTTGTCTTTCGCCCGCGCATCATGATCTGCATCCCGTCGGGCGTGACGACGGTGGAGCAGCGTGCCGTGCAGGAGGCGGCGGAGCAGGCGGGGGCGCGTTACACGCAGCTGATCGAAGAGCCTCTGGCCGCGGCTCTGGGGGCAGGGCTTCCCATCGAGGAGGCCAACGGTTCGATGATCGTCGATATCGGCGGCGGCACGACGGATGTTGCCGTCATCAGTCTCGGCGGCATCGTGGACAGTGCGAGCCTGCGCGTTGCAGGGGATACGTTCGATGAAGCAATCATTTCCTATATCAAACGTAAATACAATATGATGATTGGCGAACGCACGGCGGAGGAGGTCAAGATCAATGTCGGTGAGGCTTTCCGCGGAGCGCGGGACGAGATGATGGAGGTGCGCGGCCGCGATTTGCTTTCGGGCCTGCCGAAAACCATCCAGGTTCGTTCGGCCAATGTGGCGGAAGCGTTGGAAGCTCCCGTCATGAATGTCGTGCGCTGTGTGAAGAAGGTGTTGGAGGAAACGCCGCCCGAGCTTGCGGCGGATATCATGGACCGCGGCATCGTTCTGACGGGAGGCGGCGCTTTGCTCTACGGCTTCGACGAGCTCCTGCGGCGGGAGACGGGCATCGCCTCGACGCTGGCGGAGGATCCGCTTTCCTGCGTCGCCCTTGGTACGGGCAAGGCGCTCGATTACCTTGGCATGACGGGCGAGCGCGTAAAATTCCTCGCAAAATAAATTTTTTCTTATGATTTTGGGGAAAATGCCGATATAGACTATAGAGGTTTTTACTATGAATTTCCAAGAGGTCAAGCCCGAAGGGCGCAGAGCGATTGGTAAAAATCATGTAAGGGCGGCGCACAATGTCCACGAAGTGGACGTTTGTGCGTGTAGCTTACTATGAATTTCCAAGAGGTCAAGCCCGAAGGGCGCAGAGCGATTGGCAAAAATCATGTAAGGGCGGCGCACAATGTCCACGAAGTGGACGTTTGTGCGTGTAGTTTATAAGGATAGTTCTGCCTTGGATTAGTGCAATGATGAGGAGGATTCTTTTATGCTGCGTGGTTTGTACGTTGCGGCGTCCGGCATGATTACCGAGACGAACCGCACGGATACGATAGCGAACAATCTGGCGAATGCCGCGTCTTCCGGCTACAAGAGGGACGAGGCTGTGAATGAGGAGTTTTCCCCCATGCTCATCAAGCGTATCAACGATGCGCAGGATGATGAGGTGACCTCCTTCAAGGGGTTCCGCATCGAGCAGGGACCCCCGCCGGTTGGTATGCTCGGGCTCGGTTCCTGCACGGCGGAAATTGCGACGGATCATTCGCAGGGCGCGATGACGGTGACGGGCAACCCATTCGACCTCGCAGTGTCGGGTGAGGGCTACTTCGCTATCCAGACGCCGGAGGGCGTGCGCTACACACGCGACGGCAGTTTCTACCGCCAGGCGAACGGCGCCCTGGTGACGGCGCGTGGACAGGCTGTGCTCAACGAGCAGAACAGACCGATCGTGCTGCCGAACAGTGCGAATATCACGATCGGCGCCAGAGGACAGATCATGGACGGCGCGAACCTTGTCGATACCTTGCAGTTCGTGCAGTTTGACGACCGCCGCGCCGCCTTGAAACAGGGCGACAATCTCTATCGTCCGCAGGAAGGCGCACAGCCGCAGGCGGCCACGGGCGAGATCCAGCAGGGCATGCTTGAGCGCTCGAATGTCAATGTTGCGCAGGAGATGGTCAACCTGATTCATAATTATCGGATTTATGAGGCCGGTTCGCGCGCCTTGGTGACGCAGGACTCGATGACGGATAAAGTCGTCAACGATGTCGGCCGTATGAATGGCTGATGAATGCTGCCCCCCTGCAAAGGGGGCGGCATTGGAGTATCCTTTTATTTTCATGAAGGCCAAACGGTCAGGCCGAAGGGGCAGGCCGAGAGGATTTCATGGAAAGGCGGTGCACAGTGTCCGCAGGACGGATGTTTGTGCGTGTGATTTATCGTGATTTGGGACAGATGGAGGAGTTTGCTTTATGATGAGAGCACTTTGGTCCGCGGCTTCGGGCATGAAGGCACAGCAGGACAATATGGATGTCGTGGCGCATAACATCGCGAACGTCAATACGTTCGGTTCGAAGAAGGTGCGTGCGGAGTTCCAGGATCTCGTTTACCAGAATCTCCGTGCAGCCGGTGCACAGAGCGGCGCCGATTCGCAGTATCCGACGGGGCTGGCCATCGGCCTTGGCACGCGCACGGCGGCGACGCAGCGCATCTTTACGCAGGGCAATCTGCAGTCTTCGGGCAACCCGACGGATGTCGCAATCCAGGGCGAGGGATTTTTCCGCATCGAGATGCCGGACGGCACGATCGCCTATACGCGCGACGGCTCTTTCAAGCTTGACCAGAACCGCCGCCTCGTCACAACGGACGGCTATCCTCTGGCAGACGGCATCACGATCGACGAGAATGCGCCGAGCGACAGCATCGTCATTGCGGGCGATGGTCAGGTTTCCTGCACGCCGGCAGGTGGAACTGTGACGGCTGTCGGGCAGATCACGCTCTCGCGTTTCGTGAACCCGGCGGGACTCTTCGCCATCGGCAAGAACCTCTTCCAGGAGACGGAGGCTTCGGGCAATGCGATTGACTCGAATCCGGGCGAAGAAGGCGCAGGCACTTTGACACAGGGCGTCGTTGAAATGTCGAACATCCAGATCGTTGAGGAAATGGTCAACATGATTGTGGCGCAGCGTGCCTATGAGTCGAATTCGAAGGCCATCACGACTTCGGATTCCATGCTTGAGATTGCAAATTCCCTGAAGCGCTGACAGAGGGCGCAGGGGTAATGCTTAGATTATTGGCGGCGGCGCTTTTTCTCGCGTTCGCCGTTGGCTTCTTTCCGGCCGGGGGAGCTGCTTCGGCAGCAACGGCGCCGCGCTTCACGCAGCAGGTGGAGGCGGCGACATTCCAGCGGTTGGCGGATGAGAAGGTCGAGGCACTTCTCGCCGAATTGGGGGAAACGCGGCGTCACGAAGTGATGTTGGTGAAGCCGCCGCGCGACATGCGCCTTCCGCCCGGGGAAGTCACGTTTTCGGCCGAGGCTCCTGTGGGACTTGCCTACAACCGCCGCACGCCGATCTATGTGACGGCCTATGTGGACGGCAAGCCGTATCGGCGGGCGCTCTGCTACTACAGCATACATGTCTACGATACGGTGCTTGTCGCGGCGCGCAACATCTTTCCGGAAAGCCCGATCAGCGAGGCGGATCTGCGTTTTGAAGAACGCGATGTCTCGAATGTGCGCGGCCGTCCCCTGACGGACAAGGGCGAGGCAGTCGGACACGTCGTGAACCGCCTGGTGCAGGCGGGGACGCTTCTTTCGGGAAATCTCATCAAGAATCCCATCGTCGTCGAATCGGGTTCGCATGTCCTGATCGTATCGCATTACAACGGCATCGAGGTGCGCGTTTCCGGCATTGCGCTCGGGCGCGGCCGCGTGGGGCAGAAGATCCGTGTCCGCAATGCGGCTTCGCGCAAGGTGATGCTCGGGCGGGTTGTTGACAGTACGACGGTCGAGTTGGAAAACTGAACCGAGGTGGAGTTTATGAAAAGAAATAAAAAATGGCAGACCATGGTGCTCGCGGGACTTTTCAGCGGGGCAGTCCTTTTGCCGCAGGCCGCTTCGGCTCAGTCCCTTTGGCTCGATTCCGAGAGCGGCGCCTCGGCCCGCAGCGTCTTTGCCGACCGCAAGGCACAGGCCGTCGGCGATATCCTGACGGTCGTCATCAGCGAGAAGACGACGACGACACAGTCGAAGAAGCGCTCGAACGGCAAGTCGGGTTCAACGAGCCTCAACGCCGGCGTGGGCATCTTTGATTTTCTCACGGCGGCTTCGGCCAGCGGCAAGGATTCATGGAAGGCCGACGGATCGGCGAAGGATTCGAGCAATTTCAGCGGCAACATCACCGTGACGGTCGTGGAGGTGCAGCCGAACGGCAATATGGTCGTCGAGGGCACGCAGTCCATCTGGCAGAACAAGGATGAGCATAAGATTACCCTGCACGGCATTGTGCGCCGCGATGATGTGAGCTACGACAACACTGTGCCGTCGACAAAGGTAGCGGATGCGACGGTGCGCTTCGATGGCAAGGGCCCCTTGAATGCGAAGCAGCGGCAGGGTATCCTCACGCAGATTTTCAATATCTTGTTCTGAGGTTGTTTTTCCGGGCTGTTGGGAGGCAGATTTATGAAGAAAATTTTTGCGTGCCTCGCCGTGTGCCTTTGCTTTACGGTGATGAGCACGACGGCCTTTGCCGAATCGGCAATGACGCGCATCAAGGATATAGCGAAGGTGCAGGGAGTCCGCTCGAATCAACTGATGGGCTACGGCCTCGTCGTCGGGCTCAACGGTACGGGCGATTCGAACAAAACGCTCGAGACGCTGCAGTCCGTGGCAAATATGCTGCGCGAATACGGCGTGACGATCAGCAAGGCGGATCTGAAGACGAAGAATGTTGCGGCCGTTATGGTCACGGCGACACTGCCGCCTTTCGTACGCGAGGGGGACAACATCGACATCACGGTGTCCTCGATGGGCGATGCGAAAAGCCTTGCCGGCGGAACGCTGCTGCAGACTCCTTTGAAAGCCGGCAACGGCATCGTCTACGCTGTCGGACAAGGGCCTGTCGCGACGGGCGGCTTCTCGGCCGGTTCCAGCGGCGGTTCGCAGCAAAAGAATTTTCCGACGGTCGGTACGACTCCGGGAGGCGCTATTGTGGAGCGCAGTGTTGAAGATGACGATCTCGTCTCGGACGGCAAGCTGTCGCTTTCGCTGAACAAGGCGGACTTCACGACGGCAGCCCGCGTCGCGCAGGCGGTCAATTCCCAGTACGGCAATATCGCGCGCGCTGCAAACCCGGGACGTATCGATATTTCTGTGCCGGCTTACTACCGCAATAACATCGTCACATTCGTCGCGAGCCTGGAAGATCTCCCGATCGTACCGGACAGTATCGCGAAGGTCGTCGTAAATGAGCGCACGGGAACGATTGTCATGGGCGGCAACATTGCCGTGGATGAGGTCGCCATCACACAGGGCGGCATTTCCATCAGCATTTCGAAGCAGGTCGACGTCAACCAGCCGCCGCCGTTCAGCCCCGGCACAACGGTTGTTACGAACGACACGAACACGGAGGCAAAGGAGCAGAAGGCAAGCTCCATCGTGCTTCCTGCGACGGCAAATGTCGGCGATATCGTCGGTGCGCTGAATTCGGTCGGCGCGACGGCGCAGAATATCATTTCCATTCTGCAGGCCATGAAAGCCTCCGGGGCATTGCATGCAGATTTGGAAATCATTTGATGAGGTGAAACTATGCAGGTTTTTGACGCATTGCATGCGGATGCGCTCAGCGCGGCGCAGCGTCCGACGAACAGCTCCATGGAGCAAAACTGGGAGAAGGCTGAGAGCGCTAAATTCAACGAGACGCTGAAGGAAGCGCAGAAGTCCCTTGCCGCGAAAAAGGGGCAGGGAGCCCTGTCGCCCGAGGCGGAGGCTTTGGTGGACAAGAAGCTCCAAGAGGCCTGCCGCGGCTTCGAGGCCATGTTCCTCGACATCATGTATCGCCAGATGCGCCAGACAGTGCCCAAGGACGGCCTCTTCGGCCACGACAACACGGACGATATCCTCGAATCGATGCGCGACACGGCCATGATGAACAGCGCTGCTGAAGCCGGCGGCATCGGCCTTGCCAAAACGCTCTACGAACAGCTGAAACGCGAGCAGAATTCCATACCGGCAAAATAAAAAGGCGGACGGGGTTTTCGCTTCGGCGATATGGCTTTTGGCGAAATGCTTATCCCCCCGACTACCCGTTTATGCATTCGGGCAGGCGGGGGATTTTTGTTCGGCAGGCGTGGGGACGGCCTGGGGGATGCGTCCGATGGAGCAGTGGCTGCTTTCAAGCCTGAGCCGCCTTGGGGCGCCAAAGAAGCGTCATACGGATAATCTTCGGGGTGCTCCGGGAAGGGAAGGATTTGTTGACGATGGCAGGGTGAAAAGATGCACAAAAATGATGGCGCTTATTTATCCGTGCTTCCATAAACCTGTTGTGGGGAGGTTTATGGAAGCACTTCGCGCCTGACACCTGCATCGGAGAAGCCGGGGGAACGATGGGATGAGCCAAGAGGTGAAGGATAATCTGCTGGAAACGGTGCTGCAGCAAGTTGCCGATCTGCAGAAGCAGATGGCGGAGACGAAGGACAGCCTGCTGAAAACGATGATGCAGCAGATCGCCGACCTGCAGAAACAGGTGACGGAGGCAATGCGGGCCAGCAAGGCATCGCCGTACGACGGACGAGGCCTCTTCGGCATGGCGGAAGCGCCGGATAAAGCCGACAATAAAAATGGCGGTGCAGATGCGGCGTTGTCCTATCTGACTTTCATGGGACCATGCCTTGGGCAGATGAAAGAGACGTTTTCTTCTGCTGTGAAAGTGCAGTCCAATGCCAGCCGCATGGGACATGATGACGCTTCGCTGGCTTCGCACATCGAAGCGTTCCTGGAAAAGGAGCCGTCCTCATTGGCAAAGACGCAAAAGGCGATTGCCTTGCTGCAGCTCGACATCATACAAATGAAAGCAAAGCAGGCATATGGTGCTGTGCATGACATCGAAGAAGCGGATCCGGCGACAGATTCGGAAGACGGGACGCCGAACAGCGCGGAATCGACGGCGGAAGCGGCGACTGTCCAAAACGGCGATGAAAATATTTCCCGGCAGGAGGATCGCTCCGACGTATATGCGTATGAGAAGGAGAAACCGCATCTCGATATCGGGGCGTAGAGCTGTGGACTGCGAAGAATACCGTCGTTCCTCGTGCGAGGAGCGGCGGTATTCTTTGTGGGTGCTGCAGCGGCTGCTTGTCCTGCCCGTTGGGGACGGGAAAATTCCGCTTGTCGTTATGGCAGGCATATTCTTTGCCTGCCAAATCAAAGATTTTCAACCAATTCTCATCATTTCTATGGTATAATATTCTTTACGATGAAACCCCAAGAACTCAAGCCGAAGGCGCAGAGTGATTGGCAGGTTTCATGTAAGGCGTGAGGACATATGTACAGCACGATGCTGTGATGGCGCTGTCGCTGGAAACGGGCGCGAAAGGAAGCCATGTCATTTCGCATGGCGGGTGAACATATGTCCTGAAAGTTTACGATGAAACCCCAAGAACTCAAGCCGAAGGCGCAGAGTGATTGGCAGGTTTCATGTAAGAGCGGCGCACAATGTCCACAAAGTGGACGTTTGTACGTGTAGTTTACGATGAAACCCCAAGAACTCAAGCCGAAGGCGCAGAGTGATTGACAGGTTTCATGTAAGGCGTGCATGTGTACAGCAAGCCGCCGAGGCGCAGGCTTGAGGACCGGCAGGGGGGCGGCGAAGATGATGAGGAATATGGCGCTGGGCATTGCTTTTGCTCTGGCTGTGACTGGGTTTTGCGGTGAGGCAGGGGCGTCGTCCCTTCGCATAGCGCAGCCGACGCAGACGGTTCAGCCCGAGCAGGGGAACAAGGCCGCGCAGAAGGTGCAGCCGCGTGGGGGCGTCCGGACAGCGGTGCAGCCGACGCTGCAAGGCGTGCGTTTCGGCTCGGGTGCGGAGAACGAGCGCATCGTCTTTGATTTGACCTCCCTGCCGCAGTACACGGTGCAGACGGAAAATGACGGACAGCGCATCGTCTTGCTTCTGACGGGGGCGGTGAACCGAGCGGCGCAGCCGAGCATTTCTGGGGATATGGTTGACAGCGTCAACATAGCCTCCGTGCCGCAAGGCCTGAAGATCACGATCGAGCTTGAAGCGCCCGCGTCTTATAAAGTGAATACTCTGGCCAATCCGCCGCGCCTCTTTGTCGATGTGCAGAAGGAGTATGAGCGCATTGAAGAGGAGCAGCGCGCGCCGGGGCTCAAACTGTTGACGCTGAAGCGCCTTGATCAACGCGGCCGCCTGACGGGCTGGGTCGTTGAAGCGGATCCGGCGATGTACCGCGCCGTTCCAGTGCTTGCGAAGGGGGCAATCGCCGGGCGGGCTTCGGTCAGCGCCATGTCGGATGCTGCCAATGCCGCGGCAGCCATTAACGCTTCTTATTTTGCACCGAGCGGTGAGATCATCGGCCTTTTGAAGATCGAGGGCACGATTGTCGGCACGACGTATTTCCGCCGCAGCGCCGTGGGGTTCATGGCCGATGGGCGAACTTTTTTCGGTCCCGTGGACTACATGGGCAGGGTGACGTTAGGGCGTGTGAGCCAGCCTGTAGGGGGCGTCGATGCGGAACGCGGCGCAGACAGCCTCGTTCTTTACAATAAATATTACAGCCGCACGACGCGCACGAACGAATACGGCTTGGAGTACGTCGTCCAAAATGGACGCGTCTCTGCCATCAGCCCGTCGAATACCTTGATTCCGGAGAACGGCGTCGTCGTTTCCGTGCATGGGAAGGTGAAGGACGCCTTTTCCGGCGTGAAGGTCGGTGACAGCGCGAGGATCGAGGAAAATATCGGTTCTCCATGGGGCGAGATTCCGACTATTGTTGGTGCGGGGCCAACGCTTGTCAAAAACGGCGAGGTCCATGTGACGGCGGAGGAGGAACAGTTTCCGCCTGATATCGCGCAGGGACGCGCACCGCGCACGGCTTTTGGCGTGATGAAGGATGGGCATTACCTGCTTGCTGTCGTGGATGGACGGCAGGCACACAGCATTGGCTGCACCTTGCGGGAGATGGCTGAGTTCATGCTGCAGTTCGGCGCAGTGGAAGCCATCAATTTTGACGGCGGCGGTTCGAGCGAATTGGTTGTTGGCGGACGCATCGAAAACAGTCCGTCGGACGGTGCAGAGAGGCCGGTTGGCTCGGCACTGGCTCTCGTCGGACGCTGAGAGGAGGCCCTTTTAGGGAAGAATTTTCCCATCTGCTGGGGAAAAAGGGATTGATTCTTGCACTTATTGAAGAATCCGTTATAATGGAGGAAGGTACAAATGAGAAGAATGCTGGCAGTCTGTCTCTTTCTCGGCATCACGGCGGTTGCGGTTCATGCTGTGATGGCGGGGATGGCGGACGATATCAAGTCGAGTCTCTCGGGCAAGGTGTCGTGGACGGCGGAGCAGGGAAGTGCTGTAGCGCCGGGAAGTGAGATCGTGCGCATAAAAACGCTGACGGGAGAGGCTGCTGCCGCGCGTGCGGCAGATAGTGGTACGGTTGAGGAGATGCTCGTTGCTGTCGGCGACGAAGTGTCTGCCGGTCAGATCGTAGCCCGTGTGGCGGCAGAAAAGCAGTGATTTTCTCATGAAAACCCAAGAAATCTGCCCGAAGGGCGCAGATGGACGGATCGTTTTCATGTAAAGGCGGCGCACAATGGCTACAGCATGGACGTTTGTGCGTGTGGTTTCCTTTGGGATTGCTATAAATGAGGTGATGTATTTGCGTAAGTTCAAGAAACGGATGCTTTCGCTCTGTCTTTCTTTGTCCCTTTCGGCAAGTATGGCGGCGGCATCTCTGCCGCCTACGCTGCCGTTGTCGGATGTCTATCCGGGCATGGAGGGCACGGCGTATACCGTCGTCGATGATTCGGGCGATATTGTGCCGTTTCATGTCGATATTGTCGGCACATACGATGAGGGATCATCGACAAGCCGCATTATGGCGCGCGCCTCGGGCCCCGTTGTGGAGCAGACGGGCGGTACGCTGCAGGGGATGAGCGGCAGCCCCATCTATGTGGACGGGGCGCTTGTCGGGGCGCTTTCAGCAGGTCTCAAGGGGATGAGCCTTTATACATTTTTTATAACGCCGATCGATGAGATGCTGAGAATCTGGGATATGCCCGACCCCAAAAATGCGATGCGCCCCAAGCAGGTGCAGATCGCCAAGGCTGACAAGCCGGAGACAGCGGAAGAGGAAGCTGCGCCTGAAGCGAAGGAGAAGTCTGCGGTGAAGAAGGCCGTGCAGGATGACGGCCCCCTGCTGAAATTGAAGAATCCTTCGCCGAAACCTGAAAAGAAGAAGGAAAAGAAGCCGAGCGCAGGGAAAAAGGAAGAAGGCGGAAAGGACGCGGCGAAGCGGGAAGAGAAGCCGTCGCAGGAGGCAGAGAAGCCTGTCGGGAGCGATGCAGGAAAGCCTGCAGAAGCTGCGGGAACAGGCGCTTCTGCAAGCCGCCTTGCGAAGGAAGAAGAGCCTGCCGGGAAGGCGGAACGGAAGGAAAAAACAGCGCTTTTCCTCGCAGGCTTCGGTCGGAACGGTACGTCCTACATGCAGGAAAAGCTTGCCGGACTTGGCGTCAAGACAGGGGATCTGCCGGCTTTCGGCATACCCAATCCCGGGACGCATGTTGTCTACGACGGCTCCTTGGAGCCGGGAAGCGCTGTCGGCGTCGCCGTTGTTTACGGCGATTTCTCCGTAGGTGCAACCGGCACGGTGACGGCAGTGGACGGCAATCGCGTCCTTGCCTTCGGCCATCCCTTCCTGCACAAGGGGAATGTCAATTACTTCCTGACGGATGCCAAGGTCATCGGCACGATCAGCGGCCCGACGGACGGCATGAAGATCGCTACGATCGGCAATATCATCGGCCGCGTCAACCAGGATCGCGAGGCGGGCGTCGGCGGACTGATCGGCTCCTTCCCGAGCACCGTGCCGATGCGCGTGCGCGTTCATGACGCCTCGCTTGGCGCCAACAAGCGTTTTGCTGTGCAGATCGCTTATGACGAGGACTTTCTCCCTGTCCTGACGTCGGGAATTGCCTATGCGGCGATCGGCAAGACTTCGGACACCGTGGGCGAGGGGACGGCAAACGTCAAGTTTACGATACATTCGGATGCGGGCGAGGACGGCAAGATCGAGCGTTCGAATATGTACTATAACGCATCCGATGTGGGAAAGACATCCGTGGCCGAGCTTGCGCAGCTCATGACGCTGCTTTGCCAGAATACGGATAAGGAAACGGATGTGACATCGATTGATGTCGATGTGGAAATGGAGAACACGAGAAAGACGGCCTCTTTGATTTCCGCCGTACCGGACAAGCCGTCGGCGAAGCCGGGCGAGACGATTCATTTCCGTACGACCATCAAGCCTTTCCGCAAGGAAAACGAGGTGATTTCCATCCCGTTCCGGGTGCCGGAGCGCCAGGATCCCGGCGTCCTGCGTCTCGATTTGCGCGGCGGCGGTCTTGTGCCGGTGACGGCGTCTCTCCTGCAGAATGCTCTTGGCATTGATACGAGCGTTGAGGAAGACAAGACGCAGACGACGGCGGAGAAGGTCGGCCAGTTCCTCGAGATGGGACGCAATAATGAAATCATCATCGGGCCGGCACTTGCGCCGCCCGCTGCCGAGGAAAAGGGCGAAAAGAGGCCGAAGGGCGCAAAGACGGTGCCTCTGAGGGCGCCGGAGAAGAAGGTCGATTTGCTGGGGCAGAAGGCCAAGCGCCGCGGCAACCCGCTTGAGACAAAATTTGAGACGGGTTATATCATCGACAACGTCATTCATACATCGCTTCTTGTCGAGGCTCGGGACAAATGATTACGCGTTTGTTGGAGAACTTCGGCGCGGTCGTTCTCCGGAAACTCAACTGGGTTGGCTCCGTGATGCTTCTGCTCGTATCGGCTGTCAGGGAGCTGCGCCATCCTTTGCGCTTCCGCCATGTCTTTGCCCAGATGTCGCATCTGGGTGTTGATTCCCTGGTGATTGTTTCACTGACGCTGCTCTTTACGGGTATGGTTCTGACGCTGCAGATCGCACATGAGTTTATCCGCTTCGGAGCCCAGTCGATCATCGGGGGTGTGGTAGCCATCGGTGTGGGGCGGGAGATCGGCCCTGTACTTGTCGGCGTCGTCTGTGCCGGACGCGTCGGCTCGGCCATCACGGCGGAGATCAGCACGATGAAGGTCACGGAGCAGATCGATGCCCTGCGCGTCATGGCGACAAGCCCCATCGGCTATCTCGTCGTGCCCCGCATGATCGCCTGCATGTGCATGGTTCCTCTGCTGACGGTTTTCGGCGATGTCGTCGGCGTTTTTGGCGGCTGGCTTGTCGCTACCAAATATTCGGGCGTCAGCTCGTATACGTTCATGAATTCCATCGATGTCTTTGTCAAGATGCACGATGTTACGGGAGGGCTCATCAAGGCGGCCGTCTTCGGCGTAGTCATCGCCGTCCTCGGGGCATGGTACGGCCTTCATTCACCGGAGGGCGCGGAAGGTGTGGGGCGCGCGACGACGAAGAGCGTCGTTTCCTCCATTATATGCATTTTCTTTTTGAATGTGCTGCTGTCTTTTTTGCTTTACTGATGAGGTTTGGCTATGATACGACTGGAAAATGTGACGATGGCTTTCCCGGATCACACGGCGGTGCGCCGTGTGAGCTTTGCGGTGGAAAAGGGTGAAACGCTTGCCGTCATCGGCGGCTCGGGCTCGGGCAAGAGCACGCTGCTGCGCCTGATGATCGGCCTGATTCGTCCGACAGAAGGAAAAATCTGGATTGGCGACCGGGAGATTTCCGCTATGGAAGAAGCGGAACTCGACAAGGTTCGCCTGCGGATGGGCATGGTTTTCCAGTATTCGGCGCTTTTTGACTCGATGACGGTCGGCGAAAACGTCGCGTTCGGCCTGCGCGAGCACACGAAGCTGAAGGAGGCTGAAATCGCGCAGATCGTGCGCGAAAAGCTCCACCTCGTGGGTCTTGACGGTATCGAGAAGAAGATGCCGGACGAACTTTCGGGCGGTATGAAGAAGCGCGTGAGTCTGGCGCGGGCCATCGCCATCGACCCGGAAATCATCCTTTACGACGAGCCGAGCTCGGGTCTTGATCCCATCATGACGGGAAAGATCGACGAGCTTATTCTGGAAACACAGCGAAGGCTTGGCGTCACGAGCGTGGTCGTGACGCATGACATGGCGAGCGCCTGCCATGTCGCCGACCGCATCGCCATGCTGGATAAGGGCGAGCTCATCGCCCTCGATACGGCGAAAAATTTCAGGAAGAGCGCCGACCCGCGCATCAAGGCGTTTTTCCGTGCTGTAGAAGTGGAAGAGGAGGAGGCTGGCTTATGACTACGGAGGCGAAAGTGGGGGCGTTTACGCTGCTTGGCATAGGAATGCTTGCGGCTATTCTTATGCACTTGGGCGGCTTTTCTTTTTCGGGAAATCGCGATTATACGATTTATGTAGGTTTTTCACAGGTCGTCGGGCTGTCGCCGGACTCCGATGTGCGCTATGCAGGCGTCGCCGCAGGCAAGGTCAAGGCCATAGAGCCTGAGGGCATGGGCGTGCGCGTCACTCTCTCCATCAAGCCGGAAATACAGATTCCGCAGGATGCACGCTTCTCGCTCTCGGCGAACAGTGTCCTGGGAGATAAGTTCGTACTCATTTCACCGGCGGGATCGAGGAGTACGGAGTACCTGAAGGACGGCGATTTCGTCCTCGGCACGGATGAGACGAACATGGACAATGTCCTTGCCAGTGTGAATGAGGCCGTCAAGGGGGTGCAGGTTCTGCTTACCTCCCTGAACGAAATTCTCGGCAGCCCGCGCATGAAGGAATCCGTGCTGGGATCGGCTGAGAATGTGCGTGAAGTCACGGCGCATATCCGCGAGGTGACGGCTGTTCTGGGGCGCGTTGCCCTGAACAACGAGGGCAATCTGCACGCCATGGTGCAGCAGATGCAGACAATCCTCGCCAATCTCGCTGCCACGACGGAGACGGTGCGCCAGATGGCGAATGATGTCAACGACGACGGCCAGACGGCTGCAAACCTCCGCCTGACGCTTCTCAATGTCTCGAAAGCCAGCGAGAACATCCGCAAGGTGGCCGAGGAAATCCACGAGGTGACGGGAGATCCGGAAGTGCGCGACAACCTCAAGACGACGATTCGCCAGGCACGCGAGGTCACACAGAAGGCGAACGATACGCTCGACAAGTTCCGCGGCATAAAGGCGGATCCATCCTTGGATGTTTTGTACAGCGGCAAGGATGAGAACTGGATCACGAACGTCAATGTCGATATATCGAAGGAAACCGCGCCGGATCGCTTCCTGCGCGTCGGACTTGAGGATATCGGCGAGGGCAATGATTTGAATCTCGAGGTGGGACGCAGAAATGGCGGTTTCGGCGCGCGTGCGGGAATCATCGCGGGGGAAGCCGGCATCGGGCTTGACGCTTACGGCGGCGACCGCTGGGTCTTTTCTGCCGACGGCTACGATCCGAATGATTTCCGGCTGCGTCTTTCGGCGCTTTACCGCCTCAATGGGAATACGTCCCTGATGGGACAGTGGCGTGATGTGAACAAGCGTGATCGCCGCGCTGCTTACTTCGGCCTGCACCATGCGTTTTAACAGGCAAGGCGGCGGTCTCGCCACAGCCTATATATTCGATTTCGCGGGATAGGGGAAGAACAGCGGTTTTAAGTCCAGATCTGCGCTTGAAAGCGGGAGGAATAATAGTGAACCATTCAAAGCGATTTAAGAAGAAGCTTACAGCACTTGTCGTGGGCGCTCTCGTGTCCATGAACTTGGCGGCGACGGCGCTCGCGGCGGAGGGACGCACCCTCGCGCTCGATGAGAGCGTCGAGCTGGCTCTGGCGAATAATCGCACGATCAAGTCATCCGTGACGGATGTGGACGCAGCGAATTGGGCCTACCATGAGGCGCGCCGCAACGGCGGCCCGCAGCTCAAGCTGACGACGCAGGGAAACCGTGTCGGCGGCCGCGCCTATGAGCATTACGGGCACAACTATGCGTTCCGCAGCGGGGCGGAGATCGGCTTTCCGCTTTATACGGGCGGGCGCATCGAGAACATGATTGATGCGGCGCGCTACGGCATAAATGGCGCGGACCTCACGCTTGAGAACACGAAGCAGGCCGTGCGCTACCAGACGACGAGCCAATATTTCAGGGTGCTCGAATGCCGCAACCTGATCAAGGTCAATCAGATGTCCATCGACAATCTGCAGCAGCATCTGAAAAATGTTGACGCGCAGTACAACGCCGGCACAGTCGCGCGCTCCGATGTGCTCGCCTCGCAGGTCGCGCTCGCGAACGCCGAGCAGGCTCTCGTGAGGGCGAAAAACAATTACGATGTGGCGATGGCGACGCTCAACAACATCATCGGACTGCCGACAGGCATGGAGCTGAATCTTGTCGATGAGCTCGGCTATGCCAAATACGATCTGACGCTCGAAGGCTGCACGGACTATGCCCATGTGCATCGGGCGGACGGCATGGCGGCAGACTATGCGGTGCGCCAGGCGAACTCCGTGCTCGAAGCGACGAAGGCCGGGGCAAGGCCGCAGGTCAATGCCGTGGCTGCGCGTACCATCGGCGGCTATGAACTCTTTTCCAACAACACGGATTCGGCGGATACATGGTCCATCGGCGTGCAGGCCAGCTGGACAGCCTTCGACAACAATGTTACGGCTGCCCAGGTGGAGCAGAAGCGTGCGGCGGTGCACAAGCTGCAGCAGGCAGCCGAGGCAGCGTATGAGCAGATCGATCTCGATGTGCGTACCGCGTATCTGAGCCTCCTGGCGGCGGAGAAGAACATCCGGACGACGAGCGTTGCCGTTGAGCGCGCCACGGAAGACTACAAGATCGCACAGGTGCGCTACTCGGCCGGCGTCGGCACGAACCTCGATGTGACGGATGCGGACGAGAAGCTTGTGACGGCGCAGACGAATTATTATGATGCGCTTTACAACTACAATGTGAGCAAGGCCGCGCTCGACAAGGCGATGGGTCTGCCCATCGATCTCGACGCCGTTTCCTACAGTGAAAAGGTCGATGATAAGAAACATAAGGAAGCCAAGGACCAGGCGGAGAAAGCGCTTTTCCACACGGATGCAGCTGCTCAGCTGGCAGGGGATGAGCAGGTGCGGCTTGACGCGGATCTGAAATACAACCCGACAGCGCGTCGGGAGGCGGTCCTGCCGTCTTCCGGGAAGGCGAAACCGTCGGTGAAGGCCGCTTCCGGTGCAAAGGCGCAGCAGGGAACTTCCGGGAAAGCGACAGCGGAAGCCGCTTCTGCTGCTGAAGGGAGATAGAACAGGAAAAGGCTCTGATGCTTTTGCAGCCGGGACTTGACGTTGCTTTGAAGAAGGGAGGATAAAAGATGGGGAAGAGACGCATTGCTTTTGCAGCCGGTGCCGTCGTTCTGCTCTTTTTATTCCTCTCTTTTGCTTTTTCTTGGTATGTTTCGCGTACCGGAGCTTATATTGCAGGGGCGGGAGAAACCGTTTCCCGGACCTTGGAGGAAAGCCTCGGCGTCCCCGTCACCGTCGGCGGCGTCCGCATCTATTCCACACATGGTCTTTCCCTTGAGGATGTCCGCATCTTTGACAAGACGGGGACGCAGATTCTCTATGCGGGGGAGGCGAAGGTCGATTTCAGCCTGTTCTCAGTGTTTTCCTCCTCGCCTGCGGCAGCTATCTCGGAGGTCACGCTTGAAAGCCCTGAGATCCGTCTGCAGGAACGTGAGGACGGCAGCTGGAATGCTGCGGACCTCATGCAGAAAAAAAGTGAGTCGGGCGATTTTCGCGGCAGGATTTTGGCAAAGGACGGCAAGGCCTCCTTCTCCTTCATGGACAGGGAACTCCGGCTTACGGATATCGAGGCGGAGCTTGATTTCGACAAAAATCCTGTGCTTGGCGTGACGGTTTCGGCAAGGAACGGGGAAGCTGTGCTTTCGGCAGAAGGGGAGATTGCAGACGGGCGACAGGAATTTGAGTTCAAAGGCGAGAAGCTTGCGCTCATGGAGTATCTGGCATTCCTGCCGAAGGACAAGATTCCCAAGGATATCACCCCGGAAGCGGGGCTTGTTGACGATTTGCAGCTGAAGGTCCTGCGCGGAGACGGGGATCTTTCGCTTTCCGGCGAGGTGCGTTTTTCGAACGGGCAGGCAGTCGTTTATGGCACGAGGGTTGAGGCGATGGACGGCCTGCTTCTCTTTTCCGGTGAGGAGGCGCGCTTGTTCCTGCGCGCTGAGGCAAAAGGACAGAAGGCTTCCGTACATGGCCGCATCGCTTGGCAGGACGAGCAGCCCTCGTTCAATTTTGTGGCGGAGTCGGCTGCTTTCAATCCCTCGGCAATTTTTGCACAGAGCCCGTATGAAGGGCCGGTACATTTCCTGGCATCCATTTATGGTACGGAGGATGATTATAAGATCGACGGCGAATGCGATGCTGCTGCAGGCGCTGTCTATGGCTGCGGCATCCAGGACGCCAAGGCGAAGGTGCATTATGAAAACGGCCTCCTGACGGCACGCCTGACATCGAAGACGCTGGGCGGCACGGTCTCGAGCGATGTCGCCTTCCATACAGGGGACGGCTCTTATGAGGCGCATGTCGAAGGCCGGGATTTCTCAGGGGCGGAGCTCTCTGCGTTCATGCCTGCGGAAGGGTTGGCTTTGTCAGGCAGCTATGGTGCGGATGTCGTACTGCAGGGCAGGATCCAGGAGGAAGACAGCTTGCTCGCCTACGGCACGCTCGCGGGTGACGGAGCTTCTTACAAGGGCGTTGCGGCAAACAGCCTCGCGGCTTCCTTTTTCAAGCAGGGAGAGCGGCTCCATCTCGATTATCTCGGCATGGAATTCGCTTCCGGCGGCAGTCTTGGCGTTGAAGGGGATATCGACGGCGCATCGTCGCTCGATCTCCTGTTCTACGGCACGGCGATTCCCCTTGAAACCGTGCGGCTTTTTGCGCCCGATATCGACGCTGCGGGTTCTCTCGATCTCTCGGGGACGGTGCGCGGCGCGATGGACAATCCGCTCATTCAGGCGAGCTTCAGCGCCTCGGACGGCAGGCTTCTGCAGCAGCCGTTTACGGCGCTCTACGGCTCCGTCAGCGGCAATCTTGAAAGCATCGGAATTGAAGAATTTGTGCTGGAGCGGAACGGCAAGATGACGTGGCTGGCTGAGGGAACGGTCGGTCTTGTGGGCGAAAGACCGATCAATCTGCGCGTCGATTCGGTCGGTGCGCGCATGGAAGATATTGCTGCTGTCTTCGCGCCTGACCAGCCGATCACGGGCAATGTCGACAATACGATCCGCTTCACCGGAACGCTTGACAACCCGTCGGCTGTCGGCTATATTCATTTCTATCGCGGCAGCTATGACGGCTACATCCTCTCGGGTATGGACGGCGACTACTACCTGGAAGGCGATACGGTGCGCCTGCAGGATTTCCACATCTTCTCGCCCCTTGTCGACATGGATGTGAACGGCACGGTGACGCGCGGCGGCGCTCTCGATCTCTATGCGGCGGCGCATGATATCAGCCTTGACCGCATCGGCAGCAAACTGCCGTATCCGGTCAGCGGTAACGGCACCTTTGACGGGCATATTTCGGGCACGCTGGCTGCGCCGCGTTTCGACGGTGTGCTCGACGCGAAGCGTCTGACGCTCAATGGGCAGGAAATCGAAGAAGTGCACGGGGAAGTTCGTTTGAGCGACAATGTGCTGCGCGCTGAAAAATTCGGTTTCAGGCAAAATGACGGCACTTATACCATGCGGGCCATGGCAAATCTCGATACGCAGGCTCTCGACGGCGATGTGCAGGTGAAAAACGGCGATGTCCGTGCGATTTTGGCCGTTGCGAACCTCAAGAGCGATATCATTGAAGGCAGGCTTGACGGTGAAATCCGCTTCGCGGGAACGCTCGACAATCCGGATGCCGAGCTTACGGCCACGGTTACGGACGGCAAGGTCAGCGGCTATGAGATCCGCGACATGAAAGCAAACCTGCGACTGGCTGACCACGTCGTGACCATTCGTGAGCTCATGGGCAGACAGGGCAATGGTCTCTTTGCTGCTGAAGGGCGCGTACCCCTTGAGGAATCCGGCGGAAAACTCGATGCGCGGTTCTCGGCGACAGACATAGCCGCCGGGATGGTGACAAAATCGCTCGGCATCGCAGCCGATGTGAAAGGTGCGATCAACCTCGAGGTGCAGACAGGCGGTACGATCAAGAATCCTACGGCGAATGCTTCCGTTGAAATCAAAAATGGCGGCGTCGGAGCCTCGACATTCGATTCGCTCACCGGACTTTTCAACCTCAGGAACGGCGTCATCCATGTCGATCAGCTGTTCGTGCGGAAGACCCTGGGCGAGAGACGCTACAGTGCGAGCGCCAAGGGGGATATTCCCTTGAAGAGCCTCACGGCTTCTTCGGAGGAATGGCTCGATGTGCCTGAGCAGCTCTCGCTGACGGTTTCCCTCGACCAGGCGGATCTTTCGCTTCTGCCGATCCTTTCGCCTTCTGTTGACTGGGCTCTCGGCCCGACGCAAGGCGAGGTGCGGGTGACGGGAACCTTGGCCCATCCGTATTTTTCGGGTGAGATCAGCCTTTCGGAAGGGGCGCTGAAGTTCAAGCAGCTCGAGCGGCCCATCACTGAGATGAAAGCGCAGCTGCGCCTTTCCGGCAGCGAGATCAGCTTGACGGAATGCACGGGCAAGATGGGCGGCGGCTCTTACAGCGTGACGGGTGCAGCGAGGTTCCAGAACGGCAGGTTCGAGGACTACGCGCTCGATATCAAGGCGGATGAGCTCGGCGTCGTGAGCAGCTTCTACAATGGGCCGCTGACGGGTGAACTCCGCCTCTCGGAAGGCGTACTCCATGGCCGCAGCCTGCCTAAGCTCACGGGCGAGATCCATGTGCATCATACGACGCTCGCCATCCCATCCCTGCCGGAAGAGGAAAGCGTTCTGCCCGAAGTCATACTCGACGTCGGCGTGACGCTGGGCGAGAAGGTGCGCTTCTACAGCCCTTCACTTTATGACATGCGTCTGGCGGGCGGCTTCCATTACGGCGGTACGACGCGCTATGTCGCGCCTTCGGGGAGCGTCACGGTCGAGCGCGGCACAATCACCTACAACAGGACGCGCTTTACCGTGAAGGAAGGCGAAGCCTACTTCAATCAGGTCGGTTCCTTCCTGCCGAGTCTCAGCCTAGAGGCGGAAGCACGCTTTGGCAAAACGCGCATTTTCCTGCATACAACAGGCCCCATCGGCAAGATGGAGACGCATCTTAGCTCGGAGCCGGCGATGAGCGAGACGGAGATCCTGCGTCTTCTGACATTCCGGACGACGGACGTGACCAATGAAAAGGCGCTTACGGCGCTCTTGAATTTCGGTTTGTCCATGACGATTCTCGGCGATATCGAGAACAATGTGCGCAATGCGCTGGGCTTGGATGAATTCCGGATTGACGGTGAGGAAGTGGATGAATTCCATAAGCGGGGCATCGATGATCACCGCATGGAGTACAATCTGCAAATAGGAAAGTACATCAACGACAGGGTCATGCTGCGCTACAAACAGGGCATCGGCAACAAGACACGCGAGTACGGCATTAGCTACGATTTCACCGATCGTGTGAGCGCCTATTACAATTACGATGAGGAGTCCCGGAATGTCTTCGGCCTTGAGGCGAGGATACGCTTCTAATCATCGGCGGCAAGGGGGGAAAACATGAAAATCGGGCAATATTTGGCGGAGCTCCAGAAGGTGGAGCTTCTCGCCCCTGAAAAAGAACAGGCTCTTTGGCAAGCGTTCAAGGAAAGGGATGACCGGGCGGCGCGCCAATGCCTGATTGAATCCTATCAGCCGCTTGTGTTTAAGACGGCGCTTCCCTGGCGGGCAAGGGAAAACCTCATGGACATCCTGCAGGAAGGCACGGTCGGTCTGATCGAGGCGGCCGAAAGTTATGACTGGCAGCGCGGCGTTGCTTTCAGCCTATTTGCCGTGCACCGTATCCGCGGCAGGATGGTGGACTTCCTGAAGAAAGAGGGGAAAAGCGATATCGCTTGCATGGACAGCCCGCTGGAGGATGGCAGGGAGCCGTGGGAACTCTTGCCGGACATGGCCTTGCCCGTAGCGGAGCAAGCCGAGGCGGGGCTCTTGCGGGACGAGCTGCACAGGGCGCTTGAGCGTCTGCCGCAGAAGGAGCGGCTCGTCCTGGAAAGCGTTTATCTCAAGAGCGAGGAAGTGACGGCGGTAGCCGAATTCCTCCATGTGAGCGCCTCGCATATCTATCGTTTGCAAAAAAGCGGCATACGACGCGTGCGCGGCATGTTAGCACGCTTTATGCGGCATTGAGGGTGGTGACAAAATGGCGGACAGCCGGAAGAAGCTCTGCGGTCATATTCGTGCAGCCAGGGATTGGCTGGGACGGGCGGAGTCTTCCCTGGAAATGGAAAACGATATCAAGGGCGACTTGAACCTTATGCTTGCCGAGGCCGAACTGCAAAGAGCGCGGGAAACGGATCGGAAAAGCCGCCGGGTGAAAATTCTCGCTCCGGCCATGGCCCTGCTCCTCGCCCTTGGGGGTCTTGCCCTGTATAGCGGCGGAGAGGAACAGCTCTTTGTCGAGACAAAGCCGGCGCATGAAGCCGAGGCTCCTGCAGGGGGGCAGCTCGCCGTGCCGGACGCCTTGCCTGCCGCTGCATTGGCCGGGGAGCTGCCGGCTGAAGCCGCAGCCAAAGCCGACACATTGATTGTGCAGGAGCGCCGGGACGAGGGGCGGCATGGGGACGCGGCCTATGCAGGCCCCGGGGCTGCGCCTGTCCTGCAGGAAACCGCAGCGCTGCGGTCCTCCGAGGCGCCGCAGCTGGAGGAGGAAGAGCCGCCTCGCCCGGCGGAGCAAAGAACAACCATGGAGGTCTCGCCCCCGCGCGAGACGCCGCAGGCATCCGTCCCTGCGCCTGACAGACAGAAGCTCATGCTGTCGGCAGGACGGGCGCTGCGCGAGTAAATCTCGCCTTATAATTGTATGAAACCCATCTCCCGACTTGACTTCTCAGGGTTTCATAGTAGAATAGAAAAAGGGAAAGAGACCATAGGAGGTTGTAAACTTGGATATGAAAAGAACGAGAGCCCTCGCTGGCGCTATCGTGCTGGCCACGAGCTTCGCAGGCTTTTCCGGCAGCGCTGCCGCAGAGGACGCTGCTTTGGCTGCAGCGGAAAGCGCAAGAGAGCAGCATAATGCCGCACAGGATGCGGAAGAGATTCAGCGCGTACAGAACGATGCCGCCGACCAGACGGCCTCTGTTGCTGCTGCGGCTGTGGAAAAAAAGGCGGAAGAAAACACCAGGGATGCACGCGTCCAGGAATGGGAGAAGACCCGCCCGGATGACAAGAAGCTTGATGAGGATACCAAGATCGCTGAGGGCAAGACGATCGTCGATATCGTCATCACGGGCGCAGGCTCCGATACGATGGCGACAGCGCGCGAAGCTGTCACGCAGCGCGCCGGCGATGTCTACGATGCGAAGAAAGCGGCGGATGACCGCTCTGCCATCTATGACACGGGATATTTCTACGATCTCTATCCGTCATGGGAGTATGTTCCCGAGGGTGTCGTGCTCACCTACCATGTGTTGGAAAACCCCGTGCTCCGTTCCATAAAGATCGAGGGAAATACGGTCGAGAAGACGGAAGAACTGGAAAAGCTCATCACGGTCAAGACCGGAAGGGTGCTGAACGGCCGTGAGCTCCAGAAGAATGTTTCCGCACTGCAGGAAAAGTACAGGGCCGATGGATATATCCTCGCGAAAATCGAGGATATGAACATCGATACGAACGGCGACCTCAAACTCAAGATCAATGAGGGCAAGCTTGCGGGATACGCTGTCAAGGGAAATACGAAGACGAAGGACTATGTCATCACGCGAGAGATGCGCCAGAAGCTCGGCGAGCCGTTCGATGTCAAGCTGGCGCGCCGCAGCATGCAGCGCGTATACAATCTCGGCTTCTTCCAGGATGTCAACATGAAATTGAATCCGCAGGAGGACGGTTCCGTCATTCTCGAGACCGATGTCGTCGAGAAGCGCACGGGCAACTTCGGCATCGGTGCCGGTTACAGTTCGTCGGACGGCTTTATCGGCATGATTAACGTCGGGGATTCGAACTTCCTCGGCATGGGCGACGCCATCAATGTGCTCTATGAGATGAGCGGCAAGGATACCGATGCCCGCGGTTTCAGCTTCTCCTATACGCGCCCTTGGCTCGACAAGAAGGAAACATCGGGCACGATCCGCGTTTATAACCGTACGAGCCAGTACGACGATTACAATACGGACGGCAACCTGATTGAAAAGTATATGCGCAAGTATTCCGGCGGGGAGCTCACTCTTGGCCGTCCGGCCAGCGAGTACTCCACGAACTACATCACGCTCAGGAACCGCAAGGACGAGTATGAGCGGCATAAGGGAAGCGGCCTCATTGCCGACCGCAGCACGCCGGCCTATGAAGCATGGCGCAAAGCGAATTTCGGTACGACGCGCAGCATCACGCTTTCGCATGTCACGGATACGCGCGACAATATCTACAATCCGACTTCGGGAGCCGTTGTGAACCTCGTGACGGAGTTTGCCGGCTTCGGCGGTGACTTCAAATATCAGAAGTATACGCTCGAGGACAAGAACTTCTTCAAGGTCGGCCGTGCGCATACCGTCGCTTTCCGTGGGCAGTACGGTTATGGCCATGGCAACATCCCCGAGTCGAACCAGTACAAGGTCGGCGGACAGGACTCCCTGCGCGGCTACCGTGACGATCAGTTCCGCGGCGACCACATGTTCCTCACGACTTTGGAATACCGTTTCCCGCTCGTGAAAAAGATGCAGGGAGCAGTCTTTACGGATTGGGGTGCGGCATGGGCTTCGGGCTTCTGGCCGGAAAACATCAAGGGAAGCGTCGGCCTTGGGCTGCAGTTTGATACGCCGGTCGGACCTCTGCGCCTCGACTATGGCCGCGGCAAGGACGGCGGCCGTGTCCACTTCAGTGTCGGCGGCTCGTTCTGATGAATCTCAGGGGCTTTCCGTCCCAAGGGTTCGTGGCTGTTTTGGCCTTTGTTTTTGCATGGGGAACAGCGTTTCCCGCAGCGGCTGCAGGGACGATTGACGAGGTTGCGGCTGAAGTCGTGGCCGATCGCGGCGCGATGCCGCCGCTCGTCAAGGCGCGCATGGAAAAAAGCGTCGCGGCCATCGCGGCGCAGCTTGTTGCAGGCCAGCCGCTCGCCTCTTACGAGACAAGGCGGCTGGAGGATGAGAGAACCATCGGAGAGGTGTTCGACAAAGTGCTTGTCGGCTACTCCGTTGAAAGCGTCAGAATAGAGCCGGGAAGCGATACGCGCGTCTATGTCTATCTCGTACCGTGGACGGATCGCGTGGAGGAAGTCGAGGTCGAGCTTCAGGTGGAAGGGCTCAAGCCCGAGGTCGAAGCCATGGTGCGCCGCGATGTCGCCGATATCGACAGCGTGTTCCGGCAGAGCCTTTCGGGGCTTCCGCTGGCAGCGACGGACTGGACGAACGGCGTCCTGAAGCAGGCTGTCAATGCCTATCTGGACGCTCATTTGCCCGAGTTTCGCGCCGATTTCGATATCCATACGGAAGAGAAAACACGGGTTTCCCTGACGCTGTATCCCAAGATGCCTGTTGTACGCACCATCGATCTGGCGATGCGTTCCGATACGATTCCGAACTTCAGTCTGCTTGAAAAACGCGCCCGGATGCAGGAAGCGGCCGACGTGATGCTCGGCGTTCCCGTTGCCTTTGCTGCGCGCCATGAGGCGGAGTTCGCCAAAAGCATGGAGGAGGCGCTGGACAGTTCCTCCGAGTTTCGCGCACTAGAGCTCAAGACGCGCGTGACGCTCACCGTGGGGGAGAACGCATCGGTCATAAGCCGCAGCGATACGGAGAAATACCGTCTGCGTCTCGAGGGGTGGAGCGATATCGGCAGCAATCATGGCGACAGGGATCTGCGGTTTCGCGCTCATGCGGGATGGATGCTCTCCCGTGAGGACGAGATTTTTCTGCAGGCCGATTTTTTTCCGCAGGATCTTGCTTGGGGCTGGGCGCTCGGCTATGAACGGGGGCTTTTGCCGCAGCTCTTTGCGCAGGCGCGCTATGACATGCGCGATAAGCGCTGGATCCTGGCCGTTCGCGGCGAAGTCGCGCCGCGCTGGGGGCTTCGCTATGAATACGACCTTGAAAAGCGGGGCGGCGAGGCGGGACTCAGCTATCGCCTGCATGACTTCCTGCGCCTTGAATTCGTGCGGGATACGGACGAAGGCTGGCTGCGGCTGATTGGCGATTTTTAATAAGCAAAACATACTTTCCCGCCCAGGCGGGCTTGAATACACGAAAATAGTCTGCTATAATACACTACATCAGCTATTTCCTGCCGGAGTGCGGTGCACACAAGGCTGGACAGACAAAAGGAGAAAAGAAATATGATCAAACTTCAACAGAGAAACGTCAAGATTTTCTGCGTGGCGCTTGCCCTCGTCTTTATCGGCTCCGTTGTGGCCTTGGGACTCTCGCAGCTTGGTGCCGGCTCGGCTTCGGCGGCCTCGTCGTCTGTCGGTGTTGTTGACTACCGCAGGGTCATGGTGAGCCATCCGGATTTTGCTGCAGCGAACAGCGAGATGCAGAAAGCGGGCCAGGAGGCGCAGATGCGCTTCGAGGCCAACAGCGCCAACAAGAGCGATGAGGAGAAGGCGAAGCTCATGCAGGAGGCTCAGATGGAGCTTCAGAAGAAAGAGCAGACGCTTCTCACGGGCATCCAGGGGAAGGTCGACGAGGCTGTCAAGCAGACGGCTGAGGCCAAGGGCCTGTCGGTCGTTCTTGCGAAGGAAGCCGTTGTCTATGGTGGCCAGGACATCACCGACGATGTCATCAAGAAACTCAAATAAAGCAAATGAGCGCTGTTTCGGCGCAGCGAGTACCGGGCGGGCTTCCTGCCCGGTACTTTTAAGTGTAGGGTGTTGTCTGCGGGGAGGTGGGCGAAATGTTGCTGGAAAAAAAGCAGCAAGATAAAGAGGAGCCTTCGACAAGGAACAGGAAAGCCTTGATCGGAGGATTGGCTCTGGCGCTCCTGCTCCTTGCCAGCGGTCTCATTCTTTTCTTTCGTACCGCTTCGCCGCCTCCGCCGCCTGCGGTGGTCGAACAGGAGACGGCGATCGGCATTGTCGACCTGGAGCGTGTCTCAAAGGAACATGAGGCATACGGCCAGCTGACAGAGCTTTTGGCGCAGAGGGAGACGCTGGTTCTGGAAATCGGGCGTTTCAGTGCGCTGACCGCTGCCATCAACCCTCCGGATCTGAAGGAGGCTCCTTTCCAGATGGCTGCGGTGCAAAAGGACCTGCAAAAAAAACGTGCGCTTGAGCAGGAGCTGGCACGCGAACGACGCAGGGCTCTTGCCGCATGGGAAGAGGAGACGAATCCCGAGTTCCTGGCGCGCAAGAAAGCTGTGGAGGACGAGTACCAGAACCGCCTTGTGAATATTGAAATGAAGCTCGATAACCGAAAGGCGATGGGGCTTTCCGACAATGAGACTGCGGCGCTTGCCGACGAGCTTGGGCGCCTGCGCCGCGAGCGCGGCGAAAAGCTGGAAGCGCTCTTTGCCGCGAGAGAAGCGGAGATTCGCGCGAAGATCGCTGCCCTTGCGGCGCAGGATAAGACGCGTATACCGCAGACGAATACGGCCGAGGAGGCCGCGCGTCAGCGAGCGGAGGCCGAGCGGCGCAACAGCGAAGCTCTGGCGGCGAGACTCCAAAGCTTGGAGATGAAAGAGATCCTGCGGCGCAAAAAGGATGCACTAGAGGCGAAGGATGAAGAAATCCGCATTATCCGCGAGCATATCCGCAAGGATATCGAGGCCAAGGCGGCAAAGCTGGCGCTCGTGCATCGTGTGGCGATGATCCTTGTGAAGGAGACGGTTGGGCAGGAGGAGGCGTCTTTGGCTCCGGCAATGTCATTTCCCGTCATAGCGCCCGGATCCGTCGATTTGACAGATGAGCTCATCGCCGAGCTCAAGAAGTGAGAAGAATGCAGGAAGGAACGCACGGCGTCTTCCGTGCGTCTGTATATGGAAAGAAGTGGACAAGCATGAAGCAAAGCGGGAAAAGAACGGCGCTCCTCGCGGGCGTCTTTGGCGTATTGCTGCTGGCGTCTGGCTGCGGCAAAGCGCAGATCGGCTATATTGATCCCCATCGCGTCGAGGAGACGCCGCAGATCAAGAGCCTGGATGATGAGATGAAAGAGAAGCTGAAGGAAATGCAGACGCAGGCTGAGAATGATCTCAAGGCGAAGGAGGTGCAGGGCGCCAAGCCGGAAGACTTGATGCAGCAAAAGCAGCAGGCTGTCGTGACGATGCGCCAGCTGGGAAGTTCCTACGACCAGCAGAAGCTCCTGAAGGTTCAGACGGCTGTCGGTGAGATTGCACGCACGAAAAAACTGGATGCCGTTGTCTACAATGCCGAGGAGCAGAAGCTCATCCGTCTCGGCGGGGTCGATATCACCGACGATGTGCTGAACGCTCTTCAGTGAGGGGATTGCCATGAAAAAAACGTTGGGGGAGATTGCAGACTTTCTGGGCGGCCGCCTTGCCGGTGACGGGAATATCGTCATTACCGGCATTACCAATATCGAGGCGGCGGGAAAGACCGATATGACCTTTGCGGATCTGGCGCATATCGAGGCGGCGAGGGAATCCAAGGCGGCTGCTGTGCTGCTGCCCGAAGGGGCAAAGGATTTCCCTCTGCCCGCCGTTCATGTGGCGGAGCCCCGCGCCGCCTTTGCGAAGCTCCTCGGCCTTTTTACGCCGCCGTTGATTCTGCCTGAGGGCATCAGCCCCTTGGCTTCAGTGGCAAAAAGCGCCGAAGTCCATCCGAGCGCGAAGGTGCTTCCCTTTGCCGTGGTTGATGAACATGCGAAGATTGGCGCGGACGTCGTGCTCTATCCGCATGTCTATGTCGGACAGTACACAGAGATCGAGGAGGGCAGCATCCTTTATGCGAGCGTGACGGTACGCGAGCATTGTCATATCGGCCGGCGCTGCATTCTCCATGCGAATTCTGTGATCGGTTCGGACGGTTTTGGCTTCACGACGGACGGGGGCGTGCATACGAAGGTGCCGCAGGTCGGCAATGTCGTCCTGGAGGATGATGTGGAGATCGGCTCGCACGTCGATGTCGACCGGGCGACGACCGGTTCCACGGTGATCGGACGCGGCACGAAGATCGATAATCTCGTCCATATCGGGCATAACTGCAAAATCGGCCCGCATAACCTCATCGTGGCGCAGACGGGCATTTCAGGCTCCACTTCGACAGGAACGAATGTGACGTTTGGTGGACAGGTCGGCACGGTCGGACACATCCATATCGGCGGCAATTCCGTCTATGCAGCGCGTTCGGGCATCATCGGGGATATGCCGGAGGGGAGCTTCTGTGCCGGATTCCCCGTGCAGGGACATCAGGAATGGCTGCGCATGCAGGCTGCAATGAAGCATCTGCCGGAACTTGTCAAGAAGATGAAGCGTCTTGAAAAGGCGTTGGCTCGAAAGGATCAGGGGGAATGACATACCACCTCGTGCGCCTTTTGAGCCGCATCGTCTGTCTTTTGCCGGGGCGCTTCTGCGATGCCCTGGGGCGCGGCATTGCCCTCTGCCTTTGGCCGTTTTTGCCGCGGAAACGCAAGGAGCTGGCAGCCGCACAGGTTGCGCTTTGCCTCCATACGGATGCGAAGGAATCCCGGCGCATTGCGAAGGAAAGCGCCCTGCGCTTTGGTCCGATGCTTTTCGAGGTTCTGCGCTTTCCTGTGATTCTGCGCCGGATGGCCGAGTACGTCGAGATCGAGGGCACCGAGTATCTGAGGGAAGGGCTCAAAGCCGGCAGGGGCGGCGTCATCGCGACGGCGCACGCGGGCAACTGGGAGCTCATGGGCGGAGCGCTTGCTCAAGCGGGGTTTCCGCTCATCGGCGTCGCCATGCGCCAGCGCGATGCGGCGATGGATCGCTTCATCAATGAGTATCGCACCCTCGTCGGCATGCACATCACTTACAAGGATGATGTGCGCGAGATGTTCCGCATGATGAAGGAAGGCTGGATCATCGGGCTTCTTGCGGATCAGGACACGAACCGCCACGACGGCATCGTGCTTGATTTTTTTGGCCAGCAGACGAACTGCGTGCCGGGTCCCGCCTCGATGGCGCGTACGGCGGGCATTCCTGTTTTTCCCGGCTATATCACGCGCCGCAAGGACGGCACGCATAAGATCGTCATCCACCCGCCCGTCGAGGTGCCGCGCACGAAAGACAAGCGGCAGGACATACGCACAGCTGCGCAGGCCGTCAACCGTGTGCTCGAGCAGCATATACGCGAGCATCCCGAGGAGTGGTTCTGGCTGCACGACCGCTGGAAATCCATGCGTCCGGACTGAGATTGTTGGTAGTTGCACGATGGCCGAAAAAACCTTATAATTTAAGGAAGCACTGATAAGATGAAGTCGCTCGGATGTGTGATGATGAGGGGCGGATTTTTTCGTGATTCCTTAAAGAGGAAGCGCCCTCCGCAAGGCGCAGTCTGGAAGGTGGATTTATGAAGATAGATGCTTTGAGCGCACAGCGCTCGACAATGCAGACCTTGGAACGCGATGTAGCCGTGCATGAACCGCAGCGTTCGGATGCGGATTTCGGGGCGGAGCTGCAGGACCAGCATGCATCCTTTTCTAAGCATCAGCTGCAGGAGCTGCTGAAGAAGATCGACGAACAGGGCGCACGCCTCACGAACACGCCGACATACGATGAGCTCAAGGCGTACCGCGACCTCGTAAAGGATTTCATCGACGAGGCTGTCGGCCGTATGTACCAGCTTCATGTGCAGGCCGGCTGGGATCGCATGGGACGTCAGAAGGTCTATACGACAGTGCGCAAGATCGACCAGAAGCTGGAAGAGCTGGCGGAGAAGATTCGTCTTGGCCAGACCGGTGCGATGGATATTGCTGCGAGCCATGATGCGATTCGCGGCATGCTTGTCGATCTCTATATGTGATGGACGGGGTACAGGAACTTCGCTGGGACGGCATCATCGGCCATGAAAGGAATATTGCCAGGCTGCGGACTATGCTGCGCGATGGCCGCTTGTCCCATGCGCTGCTCTTTGCAGGGCTTGCGGGTGTGGGCAAGAGGAAGACGGCGCGAGTACTGGCCGCAGCTTTTCTTTGCGGGGGAAAGGATGCGCCCTGTGGGGCGTGTCCTTCGTGCCGGGCGCTTCTTGCGGGCACGCATCCCGATTATATCGAACTTGCACCCGAGCTCCGCGGCAAGGGTACGCGCCTGATCCGTGTTGACGATGTGCGCCGTATGGAACGGGCGGTTTCACGAAAACCGATGCTTTCAGGCCGTTTTGCCGTGCTTGTCGATGAGGCCGAGACGATGAACGAGGCGGCGGCGAACGCTCTCTTGAAGACGTTGGAGGAGCCGCCGGGAGAGACGCTGTTCATCCTTGTGACGGCGCGCCCTGCCGCGCTTCTTCCGACCATCCTGTCGCGCCTTTCCCCCGTGCGCTTTGGCGCGCTTGCGCCGGAGGAGATCGAGGGCGCCCTGGCGGCGCGGGGCGTGGAATCTGCTGCGGCACGAGCCTTGGCGGCGGCAGCGGACGGCAGCCTCGGGCAGGCGCTTGCCCTGCAGGAGGAGGGAGGCTTGGCGCTTGCGGACGATGCGGCAAAAACACTTCTTTCTTTGGACGATATGGATATGTTCCGTCTTTGGGAGAAGGCGGAACAGCTGGGAAAGCTGCCGCGCGAGGGCGCTGTGGACTGGCTGCGCGCGCTCGCGCGCCTTTTGCGGGACATGCTCGCGCTCTATGCGGGGGCGGGCGTACTCTACCATGAGGAGCGGCGGCAGGAACTGGCCGGGAGGCTCGTCGATTTTCCGGAGGCGCGCATTTTTTCACAGCTTGCTTTTGTGCAGGAAACGATTCGGCGCTTCCGGAGCAATGCCAGTCCGCCGCTCCTTTTTGAAGGCCTTCTGCTGCGGCTCAAGGACGCCTGACGGATCGGTTTGGAACGCTTTTATTTGAAATGAAGGGCGCGGCAAGGAGGAGCTTTTCTCGCCGCGATGCTTATAGATGAGGAGGCAGGGGTTTGCAGACGATTGTTGGCATTCGCTTCAAAAAGGCGGGCAAGATTTATTATTTCAGCCCGGGGCAGCATGAACTTGCACTTGGCGATGAGGTCATCGTGGAAACGGCGCGCGGCATGGAATGCGGCTCCGTCGTCCTCGGGCCGCGCGAAATGGCGGAAGGCACGCCGCAGCCATTGAAGAATGTGCAAAGAAAGGCCACGCGGCAGGACTTGCAGAAGGTCGAGGAAAATCACAGGCTGGAGAAAGACGCATTCAAGATATGCGAGAAGAAGATCCATGTGCACGGCTTGCCGATGAAGCTCGTCGACGTAGAGTACACGTTCGATATGAACAAGATTATTTTTTACTTTACGGCGGACGGGCGCATCGATTTCCGTGAGCTTGTGAAAGACCTCGCTTCGGTATTCCGCACGCGCATAGAGCTGCGTCAGATCGGCGTGCGCGACGAGGCCAAGCTGATGGGCGGCATCGGCTGCTGCGGCAGGCCGCTTTGCTGCGCGACGTTCCTCGGCGATTTCGAGCCGGTTTCCATCCGCATGGCGAAGGAGCAGAACCTTTCGCTGAATCCGACGAAGATTTCGGGGATTTGCGGACGCCTCATGTGCTGCCTCAAATACGAGTGCGCGGGATACCGGAAGAACTGCGCCAAACGCCGCCTCAAGCCGCCCCGGCAAGGAAGCCGTGTGGCGTCGGCAGAGGGAGAAGGAAAGGTCATTTCGCTGAACAGCCAGCGGCGTACGGCAACGATCCTGCTTGACTCCAAAAAGACCATCGTGGCCTCATGGGAGGATGTCGTCGCGGTGGGATCCTCGCCTGCGGATGACTGAGCCGGCATCGCTTGCGGCCTGGCAGGCGGCTCTCAGAGAAGGGGAGCGGCTGGATGATCTCGAGTACGAGGGACGGCGCATCATCCAGCATATGGAAGAGGCGCGCTTCTCGCTCGATGCGGTCCTGCTCGCGCGCTTTGTGCAGCCAAAGCAGGGCGAGCGCATTCTCGAGCTCGGCACGGGCACGGGCGTCATATCGCTCCTGCTCGCACGCGAGGGTCTTGAAATCGAGGCCGTGGAGCTGGCGCCGCGCATGGCGGAGCTCGCCGCGCGCAATGTGCGCCTCAATGGCCTCGCATCGCTCGTGCATGTTGTGGCCGGCGACTATCGGAAGCCGGATGAGCTTTATGCGCCGGCAAGCTTTTCGCTCGTCGTCTGCAATCCGCCGTGGTATCCTCTGGGGCGCGGCAAGATCGGGCGCGGGGCGGCAGCGCGCCACGAAGTGACGGCGACGCTCGCTGAGACGGCGGCAGCGGCGCGTCATGCGCTTCCCTGCGGGGGGCGTCTGGCGCTTGTTTTTTTGCCCAGCCGGCTTGACGAGCTTTTTGCCGTCCTGAAAGAAAATGATATGGCGCCGCGGCGGATGCAGTTTTTTCTGCCGCGCCTTGTCGCCGCGCCGAGTTTTGTCCTCGTCGAAGCGCGCGTGGGCGCGGCGGCGGGGGCGGTCTCCATCCTGCCGCCTCTGCTCGGCACGACGGACGAAGGCTGATGCGGCAGTGCAGGATATGGGGAGGGAAGCGTTCTGGAAGGGAAAGCATCAGGGGAAAAGAAGCCGGGGACGCTTTATCTCGCGGCAACGCCGATCGGCAATCTTGAGGACATGACCTTTCGCGCCGTGCGCCTCCTCGCCGAGGCGGCGCTGATTGCTGCAGAGGATACGCGCCATACGAGGAAACTGCTCGCGCGCTATGACATCCATACGCCGCTGGCCAGCTATCATGAGCACAACAAGTTTGAGAAGGGGCCGGAGCTTTTGGCCTTCCTGCTCGCAGGCAACGATATCGTCTGTGTCAGCGATGCGGGTCTGCCCGGCATTGCCGATCCCGGCAGCCATCTTGCTGCGCTTGCCATCGAGGCGGGCATTGACGTATCGCCGCTTCCGGGAGCCAATGCGGCGCTTTCCGCGCTTATATGCTCGGGGCTCGACACGCGGCAATTCACCTTTCTAGGCTTCCTGCCCCGCACGGCAAAGAAGCGCTGTGCGCTCCTGTCAGACCTGGCGGCGCGCCGGGAGACTCTGCTGTTCTATGAGGCGCCGCATCACCTGAAGGAGACACTGGAAGAGCTGTCCCGGACCTTTGGCGAGGGGCGCAGGGCTGTTGCTGCACGTGAAATCACAAAGCGCTATGAGGAATTTCGCAGGGGCAGCCTCGGGGAACTTTTGGCGCATTACGAGGCGCAAACGCCGCGCGGCGAATTCGTGATCCTTGTCGCGGGCGCCGACGGGGAGCCGGAAGAGCTGCCTCCCGCCGCAGAGGAGACGCCTGTCGGCCTTGTCGCCCGCCTGATGGAAGAAGGACTGACAAAAAAAGAGGCCATGCGTGAAGCGGCACGGCGTTTCCATGTGGGCCGCCGTGAGATTTACCGGGTCATGCTGGAAAGCGGGCAATAAAAAGAGAAAGACGCTGCACGGAAAGCGGCAGCATCTTTCTCTTTTTTCTTTTATCCGTGTTTCCCTAGAGGCCTCCGGCATTTTTCAAAGGTTCCGCATTTTCCTGCCGGAGTTCTTTCGCGCATCTCTGGCAGATGTTGCGGCCTTTGAAGGGAGCCACATCGTCGGCGCGTCCGCAGAAAATACAGGTACAGGTTGGCACGTACTTGCGCAGCACGATGCGGTCCTCATCCGTATAGATTTCGAGGGCATCCCGTTCCGCAATGCCGAGCGTGCGGCGCAGCTCGATCGGTATGACGACACGTCCGAGTTCGTCCACTTTTCGGACAATTCCTGTGGCTTTCATTGCAATCTCCTCCTTTGAAGCAGGCCAGCCAACTGCAGGGGAATATTCATCCGGTTGGTCAGAAATGGAAATAAAGTCAACCAGATATTATTTACAAGTTTACATTAAAACAGGAAAAAAACATCTTTAGCTAATTTTGTATAGTTTTACCTGCACCCTTAGTATATCACGCAGAAAGGAATATTTCAAGCGCAACCAATATGGGAAAATGGGAAAAGTATATTGAGAAAATACGATAGTTTTATTGTAGAGGATAAAATGGAAAAAGATATTTTTATCACACCGTTGCCGCGCAGGCCCTGCAGGGAGAGCATAGCTCCTGCTGCCTTTCCGGTCGGGCACCCGAAAGCGACAGGTCTTGCGCAGGTGGGAGGATTTATCTTATAATGGTAAAAGCATTTGGAAGCGCGGCATTTCAGCCGCGAAGGAGGCATTTTCATGACAGGGAAATCATTCTACATAACGACGCCAATTTATTATCCGAGCGCAAAGCTCCATATCGGCCACGCTTACTGCACGACGATCGCCGATGCCATCGCGCGTTTCAAACGGCTTGCGGGCTACGACGTCTTTTTTCTTACGGGCAGTGACGAACACGGCATGAAGATCCAGCAGAAGGCCGAGGAAGAAGGCGTGACGCCCCTTGCGTATGTCGACAAGATCGTGGCGGGCTTCCAGGGCCTTTGGCAAAGACTTCATATCTCGAACGATGATTTCATCCGCACGACGGAGGAGCGCCATCAGCGCGTCGTGCAGGAGATCTTTCGCCGCATTTACGACAAGGGCGACATTTACCTCGGCAAGTATAAGGGGCTTTACTGTACACCCTGCGAGAGCTATTGGACGGAGCGCCAGCTCGTCGACGGCAAGTGCCCGGACTGCGGACGTCCCGTGGCGGAAGTCGAGGAAGATGCGTATTTCTTCAAGATGTCGCGCTACGAAAGAAGGGTGCTGGAGTATATCGAGGAGCATCCCGATTTCATCCAGCCCGTTTCGCGCCGCAACGAGATGATCAATTTCATCAAGCAGGGGCTCGACGATCTCTGCATCTCGCGCACCTCGTTTGACTGGGGCGTTCCTGTGCCGATTGCGCCGGGGCATGTCATTTACGTTTGGTTCGATGCCCTGACAAATTACCTGACGCCGATCGGTTTTCTTGACGATCCCGGGAAATTTGAGAAATATTGGCCGGCCGACCTTCATCTCGTGGGCAAGGAGATCGTGCGCTTCCATTCGATCATCTGGCCGTGCATCCTCATGGCGCTCGATCTGCCGCTGCCGAAGAAGGTCTACGGGCACGGCTGGCTCATCGTCGACGGCGACAAGATGTCGAAGTCGAAGGGCAATGTCGTCGATCCCGTGCAGCTCATCGATGAGTTCGGGGCGGATGCCATCCGTTACTTCCTGCTGCGCGAGATCAACCTCGGCCAGGACGGCAATTTTTCGCGTGACGCTTTGATCACACGCATCAATGCCGATCTCGCCAACGATCTCGGCAACCTGTTGCACCGCACGCTGAACATGATCGGCAAATTCCAGGGCGGCGTTGTCGAGAAGTCTTTGGGAGAAAGCGAGATTGACAAGGCGTTTCTGGCTGAGGCGGAAAGAACGCTCTTGAACTATGAGCGCGATATGGAGGATATGAAGCTCCAGGATGCCATCAAGGGAACTTGGACCTTTATCAGCCGTGCGAACAAGTACATCGATGAAACCATGCCCTGGGCGCTGGCGAAGGATGAGGCAAGGAAGCAGGAACTTGCCAATACGCTCTATAATCTTGCCGAAAGCCTGCGCCGCATCAGCATTCTCATCGAGCCTTTCATGCCCGAGACGGCGGCGAAAATCTGGCATCAGCTCGGTCTGGCCGGGGACTTTCGGACCGTCCGCTTCGAAGATGTCCGCGTCTGGGGCGGTTTTGCCGCAGGCACGCGCGTCAATCTTCCCGAGCAGCTTTTCCCGCGCATCGAGATCGAGGATGAAGATAAAAAAGGTGCAGCTGCAGCGGAAAAAGCCTCTGCCCGAAAGGCCCAGAAGGCAGAAACGAAGCCCCTTAAAGGGAACAAGAACAAAAAAGACGGCAAGGGTGCGGCCGAGGGCATCGTGACGATTGACGAATTCAGCCGCATTGATCTGCGCGTTGCTGAAATCCTTTCTGCGGAGCGCGTGCCCGAAACGGACAAGCTCATGCGCGTCCGCGTGAGCCTCGGCACGGAGGAGCGAGAAATCGTTTCGGGCATTGCCGAATACTATGCGCCGGAAGAGCTCGTCGGGCGGAAGGTCGTTCTCGTCGCGAATCTCAAGCCGGCGAAGATCCGCGGCATCCGCTCGCACGGCATGCTGCTCTGCGCCTCGGGCGCCGAGGGGCTTTCGCTCGTTGAACCGGCCGCCGCTGCGGGGAGCAGGGTGAAATGATGGAGCTTGTGGATTCCCATGCACATCTCGATGCCGAACAATTTGCAGACGACTGCGGCGCTGTGATCGAGCGCGCTGCTGCGGCCGGCATCGTGAAGATCCTCACGATGGGCGACAGCATCGAGTCCTCCGCCCGCAGCGTCGCTCTTGCCGACAGGCATGAAGCCGTCTATGCGGCCGTCGGCATACATCCGGAAGAGGCGCGTCCGATGACAGCGGAGGATGACGACAGTCTTGCCGCGTGGACGGAAATGGAAAAGGTCGTCGCCATCGGCGAGATCGGTCTCGATTACTACTGGGAGAAGGACGAAGAAAAGCGCGCCCTGCAGCGCAGGATTTTCGTGCGCCAGCTCGATCTCGCGCGTCAGCTCCAGCTGCCTGTCTGCATCCATGACCGAGAGGCGCATGGCGATATGATAAGGCTGCTGAAAACGGAAGGGCGCGGTCTTCGCGGCGTACTGCACTGCTACTCGGGAAGCTGGGAGATGGCGCAGGAGCTTCTGCCGTACGGCTGGTATTTCGGCATAGACGGTCCCCTGACCTACAAGAATGCGGCGAAGCTGCCCGACATCGTGCGCCGCCTGCCTGCCGAGAGGATCCTCGTCGAGACGGATTCGCCTTATTTGCCGCCCGTTCCCTACCGCGGCAAGCGCAATGAGCCGGCCTATGTCCGTCACGTTGCGGAGAAGGCGGCGGAGCTTCGCGGAGAAGATTTTGAAGAGTTTGCCGCGAGAACGCGGGAGAACACGAGAGTGCTTTATGGAATTTGAAAGAAAATTCTTTTAACAAGATATTAAGGAAAAGTGGTGGAAGCCCATCGCAAAAGGGCTTCCACCACTTTCTTTTTCCCTAAATATGGTATAAAAACGGAGCAAAGTGGGGCATATATTGACATCTCTGCAAAACAGTGCTACAATGGCCGTGTTGTTGATTTTCTAAGGGGGGATTGAATGACTTTAAGGAAACTAGCACTTTGCATGGTGCTGATCCTCGGAGTTGTATTCACAACAGGTTTTACGGATGCCAAGAGAAACGTCGTAATCGACGTGGACGGCAAAACAGTCGAGGTAAGCACCCGATACTCGAGCCCGGAACTGATCTTGCATCAGGCAGGCGTCGAGATGAGGCACAAGGATGAGTTTCAGTTAAAGAAATCGGAAAAAGAAGAAAAGATCATTGTACATCGTGCCGTGCCTGTGATCATCGAGTTTGAAGGTGACAGGCAGAAGATCTATACGACTCGCGAAAATGTGGGCGACGTGCTCATGGACTACGGATATGCCGGTGAACGCTTCGAGGCGGAAATCGACGGGGCAGCCAAGATACAGCAAAATCTCAGCATCAAGATACACGATTTGGTCGCAGAAAGAGAAAGAGAAGAAGAAGCAAGACGTGCCCAGTCTGTAGAGACATCCCGCGGCGTTATGCGCTATGTGGGAGAGTACGATATGGAAGCGACGGCCTACCTGCCGACAGATGGCGGCGGAGACGGCATTACGGCTTCCGGAATGCTTGCCCAGCGAGGTGTCGTGGCGGTGGATACGAGCGTGATTCCTTTGGGAACGCGCCTTTACATTCCTGGCTACGGCATGGCCATCGCAGGTGACACGGGCGGAGCCATCCAAGGCGAACGCATCGACCTGTGTATGGAGTCCTACGGCGAGGCCATGGAATTCGGCCGCCGTTGGGTCAAGGTCTACGTCCTTGAATAACGACAAAAAAGAGGCTGTCGCGAAAGCGGCAGCCTCTTTTTCGTCGGAAAGGCGATTCCGTATAGGGAAGCGCGCCGCCTTTCAACAGCGTCTTAGAGCTTGTCCAGATACGGTTCTTCGTGATATGCCTCGGCATGTTGGATCATGGCCTCGAGACGCTCGATATTCTTTTTGTGCAGGACGGCAGCAAAATCGATGCGCTTGATTTCCTCCTCGCTGAAATCGCCGGAACGGCGGGACTCCTCGATGCGCGCCAGGCGCTCCCTGACGTCGGTGAGCTCATCGGCGAGGAGCCGCCTGTCCTGCAGGGCAAAACCGTAAACGGCGCGGATTCCCTCGCGCACCTCATGGGCATAGCCTGCTTCGTGCGTGATGCTTTCGAGCTCCTTGGCGATTTCATAAATGATCTCGTACGGGCTGTCCGAGCTGTTGATCATGCCGAGCATCTTCATCTTGATATTCTCGAAGAGCGTATAATCAATATTTTCGTGACGGATTTCTTCTGCCATATATGCCTCGCTTTCTGCCGGGAGTATCGTCTCTTTGTTAGTATAGCATTGTTTTCCTTTTGTTTACAAGGAAGGAACGTCGGTCTATAATGGGAAAAGCAATTTTAAGGAAGCGCTGCCGGAATGAACTCCGTTCGCTCGGTGCAGAATCTTCTCCCGGCGGGGAAACAAGCCGGACGCGGAGCGATGCCCTGCGGAGGCTTTGTTGACGACGGCAGGGCGAAAAAGATGCGCCAAGATGGCGATGCTGAATTTGTCGGAGCTTCTTTTATCGGGGGGATTTTATGCAGAAGAAAAAAGAAATGCAGCGAGGTCTCAAGAACCGCCATTTGCAGATGATCGCGCTCGGCGGCGCCATCGGTACGGGGCTTTTCTATGGCTCGGCCTCGACGATCAAGCTGGCGGGGCCGTCTGTCATGGCTGCCTATCTCATCGGCGGCATCGTCGTCTTCCTCATCATGCGCATGCTCGGCGAAATGGCCGTCGAGGAGCCTGTATCCGGCTCTTTCAGCCATTATGCCGCAAAGTATTGGGCAGGCTTTCCGGGCTTTTTCTCGGGGTGGAATTATTGGTTCAACTATGTGGTTGTCAGCATGGCGGAGCTTTCCGTCGTCGGCATCTATATGAATTATTGGCTGCCCGATCTGCCGCAGTGGGTTTCTGCACTCGCGACGCTCATCGTCATCACGGCGCTGAACCTTGCGGCCGTACGCGCCTACGGCGAGATGGAGTTTTGGATGGCCATCGTCAAGGTTGCAGCCATCGTGCTCATGATCGTGCTGGGGCTCTGGCTCATTTTCCAGGGAGCGGAACCGTTTCCCGCGAATTTCAGCAACCTCTGGGCGCACGGAGGTTTTCTTCCGAACGGACTATGGGGCATGATGCTCTCTCTTACCGTCGTCATGTTCTCCTTCGGCGGCATAGAACTCATCGGCATTACGGCAGGTGAGGCTGCTGACCCCGAGCGCTCGATTCCGCGCGCCGTCAACCAGGTCATCGGACGCATCCTGATCTTCTATGTCGGATCCATGGCCGTCCTCATGGCGCTTTGGCCATGGGATGAGGTCGGCATGGAAGCGAGTCCCTTCGTGCAGATCTTCTCGAATGTCGGCATTTTGTCCGCCGCCCATATTTTGAATTTCGTCGTTCTGACGGCGGCCATATCCGTCTACAACTCCGCCATTTACAGCAACTCCCGGATGCTCTACGGCCTCGCCGCAGGCGGCGACGCACCGAAGATTTTTGCGGCTCTTTCGCGTCAAGGCGTGCCCGTTGTCGGCATACTCGTTTCTTCCGGCGTCACGCTCATCGCCGTATTCCTGAATTATCTCTTTCCGGATCAGGTGTTCATGCTCTTCCTTTCCATCGCCATGGCGTCGGTCATCATCAGCTGGGGAACCATCGTCATCACGCACCTGAAATTCCGCCGTTTCTATAAAAAAACAGACCGCCGGGCAAAATTCCGCGCACCGCTCTTCCCTGTGGCCAATTACCTCTGCCTCGCTTTTCTCGTCATGATGTACCTCCTGATGACGCAGATTCCCGACATGCAGATCGCCGTCGCCATCCTGCCACTATGGCTTCTCCTGCTCCGGCTCGCCTATCGGCGGAAGAAGGGCAGGGAGTGAGGATGGGAATTAACCTCGAGGTTTTTGTAAAAAAACGAAAAACAGGTATTGACAGAACAGCATAAAATCCGTATAATAACTTTTGTCAGTCGCACGGATGGTCGTGCGGGTGGCGAATGCTGATGTAGCTCAGTTGGTAGAGCAGCTCATTCGTAATGAGCAGGTCGTAGGTTCAAGCCCTATCATCAGCTCCATTTTGGATATAGGCCTTCCTTCGGGGAGGCTTTTTTCGTTTGACGCAGGGGAAGAATCCAGTTACAATATCAGATAGAAACTTTTATTGCCGTGAGAGCAGAAGAACGGGCGCCGACGGGATTTGACGCCCGATGGAAAGGCCGTGCGGCTTTTTTGAATGGAGGATATGAGATGGCGAAGAGCATTACGGAGGTTTTGGGGATAAAGTATCCGATCGTCCAGGGCGCGATGGCTTGGATTTCCGATGCGAAGCTTGTGGCTGCGGTGTCGAATGCAGGCGGCGCGGGCGTTATTGCGACGGGAGGACGTTCGACGGAGTGGACGGCGGCTGAGATCGGGAAGGCTCGGGAGCTTACGGACAAGCCTTTCGGCGTCAATGTCATGCTGATGGCGCCGAACAAGGATGAGATCGTCGATGTCATCTGCCGGGAAAAGCCGGCGTTTGTGACGCTCGGTGCAGGAAACCCCGTGCCGTTCTTTGAAAAGTTCAAGAATGCGGGCGTCAAGGTCGTTCCCGTGGTGCCGAATGTGAAGCTCGCCAAGCGCGTGGAGGCGGCGGGCGCTGATGCGGCTGTTGTCGAGGGCATGGAAGCCGGCGGGCATATCGGTGTTTTGACGACGATGGCCTTGATGACGGAAGTCATACCCGAGGTGGAACTGCCGCTCATTATGGCGGGCGGTTTCGCCGATGGGCGCGGTCTGGCGGCGGCTCTTTTGATGGGGGCGGCGGGCGTGCAGATGGGCACGCGCTTCCTTGTGGCCGAGGAGTGCAGCGTACATCCGAACATGAAGCAGAAGCTCCTCGAAGCCGTTGATACGGATACGATTGTGACGGGGCTTTCGATTGGCGGTGCGGTGCGCGGGCTCAAGAATAAATTTTCGCAGGATTTCGTCGCGCTGGAGTTCTCGGGCAAGGCGACGAAGGAGGAGCTCATAAAGCGTGCGACGGGCACGAACAAGCTGGCGGCCGTCGACGGTGACGTGGAGAACGGCATGATGCAGGCGGGACAGAGCCTGCTGCCGCTCAGAAAGATCGAGCCCGTACGGGATATTGTCGAGAGCATTGTGAAAGAAGCGCGAGAGACGCTGGAAAAGGCGGCTTCCATCAAGCTTTGAGCGAAAGCCCTGCAAGAGGCGCGGGAATCCTGTCTACAGGAAAAGCAAAGGATCGGCGGTGTTGACGTCTTGTCGGGAAAGGGGCGGCGATATGAATCTCAAGGAAGCGTTTCAGGCGCAAAACAAGATTGACAGCCTTTTGGAATACATCGTGGAGTATTTGTCGGATGAAGAGAATGTGATGCTGGTGACGGACAAGCATCTGCGCAGCAAGACGCTGCCCGGCCAGCCGGATGAGACGGTGGATGTGAGCGTCAAGAGGGACGAGGACTTTGCTGTGGACGGCCTGCTGGAGATCTGGCAGAAGCTTTTGGCTGAGAAGGAGAAACTCGGCGCTGCAATCGGCAGGGCGAAGGCAGGCATGGAGTTCAATCTCGATGCAGCCATTGACATGAACAAGCGCCGCCGCAGTTTTGACATGACGCTGCAGGAGATGGCGGGGCGCAAGAGCTACCACATGCTGCAAAAAGGCGGCGGCAAGGGGTACGTATTCAACAAGGACGGCACGCCGACAGAATATTATTACGATATTGACCGGGTCTGGACCATTGATTATGACCGCACGAAGGTGCGCGCCTTGGCGAAGGAGATGCACCGCACGGCGGACGCGATGTCGATCCGGATTGACGAGGCTCTTTTGTCCACGAAGGTGGATTATGTGCCGCAGTTCGATCTCGCCGGCAAGGAGAGCCTGCTCATCGAGGAAATGCTCGGCAGGTAGTCCCTGTCCAGCCGTCCGGCCAGGGACAGAGATCGGAGGGAATCCGGTTCAGGTGCAGATGAACTATGAGGCTGCACAACAAAAAGTATGCTGCAAGGCAAAGGTCTGGAAAACCTTAGAATTGCCGCCAATCGACGCTTCATGACGTTCGGGCGCTGCCGCGTCATGCCGCGCTGACGTAAGAACGCGCAGTCATGAATTCGCAGAAACGTTTCGCCGACGATTCCCCTTGGGGATGATCATCGCTGGATGTCCGCCGAGGCTTGCCGACGGCAAACCGGAGCGGGCGAATGGGAGGAACTCGGGGATCTGCCCCTGGCCAGGCGGCTGGAAAGTGTGCCGAAGGAGAAGGATGCTGTTCGGACGGCTATCTGTCCGATGTGGTGTGATACCGAAAATACAAATAACGCAAATCCAAGCCCTCCCGTTTTCCGGCCAGGTTTTCTGAAAGAAGCTTTGGCCGGGGGCGGGAGGGCTTTTTGGCGCCTGTCCGATCGGGACGGCGCGTTCAGGCAGGGACGATGTACGACATCTGCATCTGGTCTGTAAGGCGCAGGAAAAAAGCTTGCAAAATGTCAAAAAGTCAAATATAATAAGGGAAAGTCGAAGGGTTCGATGGGGAACAGCTGCAGAAGAGCGTTTTCCCAGGCAGTAAACCAGGCGGGGTGATACTATGGGAAACAGCAATATTGCTGATTTGATCGAGGAATATATCCTGCGCCAGCTTGCGGCGCAGCAGGACGGCAAGGTGGAGCTTCGACGGACGGAGATCGCGGACAAGATTTCGTGTGCGCCGTCGCAGATTTCCTATGTGCTCAATACGCGTTTCACGCAGGAGAAGGGGTTTGCCGTGGAGTCGCGGCGCGGTCTCGGCGGTTTCATCCGCATCGTGCAGGTGCCGCTGCAGAACCTCGTCTACCAGGACATGCTGGAGCGATTGACGGAGGAGTCGGATATTTCTCTCGTGCAGTCCATGGTGCGCTATCTCGTGCAGCACCAGATGATCACGACGCGGGAGGCCGCGCTCGTCATGCAGTCGGTGACGACGGCCTACAAGAAGCTGAAGCCGAAGGATCGGCTGCGCTTCATCCGTTCGCTGCTTTTGACACTGGAGAAATTTTCCTAGCTCTTCGGGGTGTGCCGCTTCATGCAGCTTCTCGTTTGAGCGGCTGCGTTTGCCCGGCATTTCCCCGGACATTGGATTTGTGACAGATTTACGGAAGGATATCGTTATGCTTTGTGATGATTGCAAGAAGAAAGAAGCCTGCGTCCATATCGTGCAGCTTACGAGGGAAGGCAGTTCGGAGATGAACCTCTGTAAGAGCTGTGCTGCAAAGTACAGTCGGGCAATGGCCGGCTTGGATGACCGCGATTATTCGGTCAGCGATTTTTTGCGCGGTGTGATCCAGAATATGCAGGAGGGGGCACCGAACGAGGAGAAGGCGGAGAGGGAGGAGGAGGCCTCCTCTCTTGTCTGCCCGAACTGCGGGATGAGCTACCATGATTTTCGGCAGATGGGAAAGATTGGCTGCAGCGTTTGCTACGAGACGTTTCGGCAGGCGCTCAAGCCGCTTTTGCGCCGCATCCACGGGACGATGGTCCATCGAGGCAAGATTCCGCATCGGACGGGAGGCGCATTGGAAATCAAGCAGCAGATCCGGCTTTTGCGCGTTCGCCAGAAGGAGGCGGTGGCAAGCGAGGCCTATGAGCAAGCGGCGGAATGCCGTGACAAGATACGTGAGCTCGAGGCAAGGCTGGCGGCCGAGGAGGCAGGCGGAGTGGAAACGGGTGATGGAGCCGGCAAGGGAAAGGGGGAGGCGTGATGGCGAAGGAAGAGCTTTTTTCTGGGCATCATCTCGCCTGGCTCGAACCGAGCGGCAAGGACAGCGATGTTGTTCTGGCAAGCCGCATCTGCCTTGCGCGCAATATCCAGAGAATCCCTTTCCCGAACCGCGCGGATGTCAGCCAGCTCGCCGAGGTGGCGGAACGGGCCGCCTCTGCCTTGGGCGATGTGGAAGAGGCCATGGAGGAGCCGTTTGACCGCGTCGATATGGCACAGTGCACGTCCTTGGAGAAAAATGTGCTCGTGGAAAAGCATCTTGTGAGCCGGAAGTTCCTTAAAAATTCCACTTGCCGCAGCGCGTTTATCAGCAATGACAGGTGCATGAGCATCCTTGTGAACGAGGAGGATCATCTGCGCATCCGGGCGATGGCCGCCGGACTGGATCTCGAGACGCCGTTTGGCAAGGCGTCCCGCATCGATGATGTTCTCGAGGCTCAGCTTGACATTGCTTTTGACGAAAAAATGGGCTATTTGACGAGCTGCCCGACGAATGTCGGTACGGGGCTGAAAGCTTCGGTCATGCTCCATCTGCCCGGGCTCGTCTACACGGAGAATATCGGCAATATCATCAATGTTTCGCCGCAGATCGGCCTGGCCGTCAGCGGCATATACGGCGAGGGCACGGAGACCGTCGGCAATATGTACCGCATCTCGAACCAGCTTTCCCTCGGCCTGACGGAAAAGGAACTCATCGACAACCTGCGCATGGCCGTCGGTGAGATCGTTGCGCAGGAGAGACGGGCGAGGAAGGCCCTGCTGCTTTATCAGAAGGACAGGATCGAGGACGAGGTCTGGCGTGCCTACGGCGTTCTGCGCTATGCGCGCAGCCTCGACGGCGGCGAGGCACTGGCTCTTTTGAGCCGAGTGCGGCTCGGGATCGACCTCGGCATTGTTGAAGGCGTCGATGCGGGCATCTTCGGCGACGTCCTGCTTGCGAGCCGGACAAATTATCTTTGCGCCATAGCAGGAAACGAGAACATGTCGAAGAATGAAATAGATAGAAAGAGAGCGGAGATTGTCCGGCAAATTCTGGGGAACACGGATTGAGACAGCGTACGGTTCTTCTTGTGCCGGCTGCACGGAAATAAAGGTGGAATTTTCTATGACGAATCGGTTTACGAACCGTGCAATCAAGGTGCTGGAGTTCGCGCAGTATGAGGCGCAGGAGCTTGAGCAGCATTACATCGGCACGGAGCATATCCTGCTGGGGCTTCTGCACGAGCGGGAGGGCATTGCAGCGAAGGCGCTGCGCTTTTTGGGGCTTGACCTCGATCATGTGCGCAGACGCGTCGTAGACATGCTTGAGGCGGAAGGAAGCAAGGGCGTGCAGGCTTCGTATTACACGGAACCTGCGAAACGCGTTATGGAGCTGGCCGTCGAGGAGGCGCGCTCGTTCGGGCACAGCTATATCGGCACGGAGCATATTCTGCTCGGCCTCATCGGAGAGAATGGGAGCGTGGCGTCGCGCGTCCTGATTTCTCTCGGCGCCGATCTCGACATCGTGCGCGCTACGGTCATTGATATGCTCGGCGGCACGCAGGAGGGGCCGGGGAGTGAATTTCCTGCGCGGCGCAGCAGGCGGCAGCCTGCACCTTCGGCAAACGGCGAAAATACGCCGCTGCTCGACCGGTTTGGCCGTGACATCAATCAGATGGCGCGGGACGGAAAGCTTGATCCGGTGGTCGGGCGGGAAAAGGAAATCGAGCGCGTCGTGCAGATTCTCTCGCGGCGCACGAAGAACAACCCGATTCTCATAGGCGAGCCCGGCGTCGGCAAGACTGCTGTCGCCGAGGGGCTTGCCGCGCGCATTGTCCAGGGCTCTGTGCCGCATCTGCTGCAGAAGAAGCGCATCGTCTCGCTGCCGATGGCCTCGCTTGTCGCCGGCGCGAAGTACCGCGGTGAGTTCGAGGAACGCCTCAAGGGCATTATCGATGAAGTGATGCGGAGCGGCAATGTCATCCTCTTCGTTGACGAAATGCACACGCTTGTCGGCGCAGGTGCGGCTGAAGGCGCACTTGATGCCGCGAATATTCTGAAGCCGCCCCTTTCACGCGGCGAAGTGCAGGTCATCGGCGCGACGACCTTGAAGGAGTACAAGAAATATCTCGAAAAGGATTCGGCGCTCGAACGCCGCTTCCAGAGCATCCTTGTCGAGGAGCCGAGCACGGAAGAAGCCAAGAAAATCCTTTATGGCCTGCGTGCGAAGTATGAGGAGTTTCATCACGCGAAGATCGAGGATGAGGCTGTGGATGCAGCCGTGCGCCTTTCCCACCGTTACATTCCCGACCGCTGTCTGCCGGACAAGGCCATCGATCTCATGGACGAGGCTGCGTCAAAGGCGCGCATGAGGACGGTTTCCCTGCCGACGTCGATCAAACGTCTGGAGGAGAAGCTGAAAAAGCTCGGCGGTGAGAAGGAAGCGGCGATCAAGCTGCAGGACTACGAGCGTGCAGCCAAGCTGCGCGATGCGGAGGGAACGGCGAAGGAGGAGCTCGCCCAAGCAAAGGAGCATTGGGAAAAGCGCGAGATGAAGGAGGTCACTGTGGCGGCGGATGATATCGCCGAGGCTGTCGGTCTCTGGACGGGCATTCCCGTGAAGGAGATCGCCGCGAAGGAATCGGAACGGCTGCTGCACCTCGAGCAAATCCTTGCCGCGCGTGTCGTCGGGCAGGCGGAGGCCGTGACGTCCGTTTCGAAGGCTGTGCGTCGGGCGCGCGCCGGGCTCAAGGACCCGAAGCGCCCGATCGGCTCCTTCCTTTTCCTCGGTTCCACGGGCGTCGGCAAGACGGAGCTTGCACGCGCCCTGGCGGAATGTCTTTTCGGGTCGGAGGACGCCATCATCCGCTTTGACATGTCGGAGTATATGGAAAAGCATACGGTCTCCCGGCTCGTCGGCGCACCGCCGGGCTATGTGGGTTACGAGGAAGGCGGGCAGCTGACGGAAGCGGTGCGGCGCCATCCTTATTCCATCATCTTGCTCGATGAGGTGGAAAAAGCGCATCCCGATCTTTTCAACGTGCTGCTGCAGGTTCTGGACGACGGGCGTCTGACAGACAATCAAGGCCACACGGTCGACTGCAAGAATACGGTCATCATCATGACCTCGAACACGGGCTCGGATTACCTCCGGCAGTCGACCGGACTTGGCTTCACGACGGGGCTGGAATCCTTGGGCGATGCCTACAGCAAGGGAAAGAAGCGCGTTTTTGAGGAAGTCAAGCGCGCTTTCCGGCCTGAATTTCTGAACCGCGTCGACGAGATGCTCGTGTTCCGTCCGCTGGGGAAGGCAGAGCTTCTGAAGATTGTCGATATCATGCTGCGCGAAGTGGAGGCGCGCCTTGCGGAGAAGGAAATGGCGCTTTCCATCAGTCCCGCCGCGAAAGCGAAACTCGTGGAGCGCGGCATGGATTTCAAATACGGAGCGCGGCCGTTGAAGCGCGCCATACGAAAGCTGGTCGAGGATGAAATCGCCGAGCGTTTGCTGCGGGGCGAATTCGGGCGCGGCGATACCATTTATGTCAAGAAGACTGCCGACAGGCTGGAGTTTGTGAAGAAAGGCGCCAAGAAGGCTGCGGCCGGTGCGAAGCCGAAGAAGGCGAAGGCCGTCCATGCGGCGCAATAAGCTTGCGCCGCATGGAACGGCTGCGATCCTCAACTTTTTCCTCAACGCGTGCTGGAGCATCGTTTGGCTCCTGCACTCCTTGCTGCGATTTTTGCTGCGGTTGGCGCTTGGCGAAAGGAACGGGGCAACGGGGAGGGGCGAATAGGTTTTGGCAAAGAAAAGAAAGACGGTTTTCGTCTGCCAGGAATGCGGCTACGACACGCCCAAGTGGCTTGGCAAATGCCCGGGCTGCGGTGCATGGAACACCCTGGTGGAGGAAAGCGTATCCGAAAGCCCGGGCGGGGACGGCCTCCGCCTGGGCCTTTCTGATGGAGCGAAGCCCTTGGCCGTCGGCGATGTTGCCGTCGAGGATATGCCGCGCTTCCGGACGGGGTCGGGCGAACTTGACCGCGTCCTGGGCGGTGGTGTGATACCGGGATCCATGGTGCTGATCGTTGGTGATCCCGGCGTCGGGAAGTCGAGTATCACGCTGCGCGCTGCGGCGGATATCGCGCGTGCGGGACGACGTGTCCTCTACGTGACGGGCGAGGAGAGCACGCGCCAGATCCGGATGCGCGCCGACCGTCTCGGGGCGATCGCAGACGGGCTCTTCGTCGTCAGTGAGACGAATCTGGAACGCATCGCGGCACATATCCGGGATCTGGAGCCGGCGCTTTTCATCATCGATTCCATCCAGACGGTTTTTCGTCCCGATATCGCGAGCGCGCCGGGAAGCGTGAGCCAGGTGCGCGAGTGCGCCGTGGAGCTTTTGCGCCTTGCCAAGACGGGAGGGAAGGCGGCCTTTGTCGTCGGCCATGTCACAAAGGACGGGACGCTTGCGGGGCCGCGCGTTCTTGAGCATATCGTCGATACCGTACTTTATTTCGAGGGGGAGCGCAGTGCGCAGTTCCGCGTCTTGCGTGCCGTGAAGAACCGCTTCGGCAGTACGAACGAGCTCGGCCTCTTCGAGATGCGCGATACGGGGCTTGCCGATGTTCCCGACGCCTCGAAGCTCTTCCTTTCGGACAGGGAGCCGGACAGCGGCACGGTCGTCGTGCCGACGGTCGAGGGCACGCGCCCGCTGCTCGTAGAGATCCAGTCGCTTGTGGCTGAGACGCCCTATATGCCGCCCCGGCGCACGGCGGATTCCGTCGATGTCAAGCGCATCCAGCTCCTGCTGGCCGTTCTTGAAAAACGGGTGAAGCTGCCGATCGGCGCCTGTGACGTCTATGTCAAGGTAGCGGGCGGCATCAAGATTGATGAGCCAGCCTGTGATCTCGGGCTCTCCGTCGCCATGGCCTCGTCCTTTGCCAATCGTCTTGTGCGGCCGAAAACCATCGTGTTCGGTGAAGTCGGGCTTTCAGGGGAGGTCCGCGCCGTGGGGCAGGCCGATGTAAGGCTCAAGGAAGCGGCAAAACTCGGCTTTACGTCTGCTGTTCTGCCGCAAAAGAACGCGCAGCGGCTCAAGGGGATCGAGGGCATTGAGCTTTACGGCGCGGCTACGCTCGCAGAGGCCTTGCGCCTTGCCATGCCGCGGAATTGATATTTGCACAGGGGGAATTCTGTGCTATAATGTTATACGATGCGGAAAGGCTCGGGGCATCCCGGGCTTCTTCTTTATGTAAGCATTGCAATTATTGGGAGGGGTTTTCATGAAAATCAGGAAAATGCTGCTCGGTGCTGTCGGTCTTTTGGCAGCAGCATCGTTTGCCGTCGCCGGCTGCGGAGGTTCGGGGGATTCGGGCAGCGCGTCGAAGACGCTGCGCGTCGGCACGAATGCAGACTTTGCTCCGTTTGAGTTCCAGAGCGAGAATGGCAAGGAATATGAAGGCTTCGATATGGATCTCATCCGTGCCGTCGCCGAGGAGATGGGCATGAAGGCCGAGATCCAGAACATCAATTTCGACGGCTTGATTCCTGCGCTTGCCTCGAAGAATATCGACGTTTCCATCTCGGGTATGACGATCAATGACGAGCGCAAGAAAAACGTGCTCTTTTCCGAACCTTACTATAAGTCCGGCCTGACGATCGTCGTCAAGAAGGACAACAATGACATCAACGGCTTCAAGGACCTTGCGGGCAAAACGGTCGCCGTACAGATCGGCACGACGAGCGCCAAAGAAGTGAAGAAGAACCCGGATATCCATGTCAAGGAGCTCAACAGCTCGGCGGATACCTTCCTTGAGCTGAAGGCCGGCGGCGTGCAGGCCGTCGTCAACGACCGCCCCGTCAACGATTACTACATCGCCAAGAGCGGTGAGACGGATGTGCGCGTCGTGAACGAGCTTTTGACGTCGGAGGACTACGGCATCGCGATGTCGAAGGACAACCAGGAACTTCAGAAGAAGGTCAACGAAGCCTTGAAGAAGCTCAAGGAAAACGGCAAGTACGACGAGATTTATCAGAAGTGGTTTGGCAAAAAAGCGGATTGACGGCGAGGTATGAGGTGCAGGCATGAATTTTGATTTCGACCTGGTGGCAAGCTCTTTTCCGATCCTTCTCCTGGGCGCGCTTGTGACGATAAAGATCACGGCGATTTCGGTCGCGCTCGGTGTTGTCATAGGTCTGATCGTCGGCGTCGCGCGCATTTCCCAGGCGAAGCCGCTGCGGCTTCTGGCGATGGCGTACATCGATTTTTTGCGCGGCACGCCTCTGTTGGTGCAGATCTTCCTGATCTACTTCGCGCTGCCGGTCATTTCCGGACAGCGCGTCGACCCGCTTTTTGCAGCGATCACGGCTTGCAGCATCAACAGCGGCGCGTATGTCGCCGAGATTTTCCGCTCGGGAATCCAATCGATTGATAAGGGACAGATGGAGGCGGGACGCTCTCTCGGTCTGACATGGATCCAGACGATGCGGCACATCATCCTGCCGCAGGCCGTCAAACGCGTCATTCCGCAGATCGGCAATGAGTTCATCGCGCTTCTCAAGGATTCTTCCCTTGTTTCCGTCATCGGCTTCGAGGAATTGACGAGGAGCGGACAGCTGATCATTGCCCGCACCTACGGCTCCTTGGAAATCTGGCCGTGCGTTGCCGTCATCTATCTCGTCATGACACTTTCGATTTCACGCCTCGTGGCGTTCCTGGAACGGAGGTTCAAAATCGATGATAAGCATTAAGGGACTTTGCAAGGCCTTCGGTGAGAATGCCGTATTGAAGGGCATCGATCTTGAGGTTGCGGAAAAAGAAGTCGTCGTCATCATCGGCCCGTCCGGTTCCGGCAAGTCCACGCTCCTTCGCTCCATCAACTATCTCGATGTGCCGACCGCGGGGAGCATTGCCATCGACGGCAAGGAACTGTCGGGTGCGGACATCAACAAGATTCGCGCTGAGGTTGGCATGGTCTTCCAACGCTTCAACCTCTTTCCTCATATGACCGTCTTGGACAACATCACGCTTGCACCGAAAAAGGTCAGAAAGATGCCGCGGGAAGAGGCGGAAAAGGAGGCGCGTGCGCTCCTTGAAAAAGTCGGGCTCTCGGACAAGGCCAACGCCTACCCGGAACAGCTCTCGGGCGGGCAGCAGCAGCGCGTTGCCATTGCGCGGGCTTTGGCGATGAAGCCGCGCCTCATGCTTTTTGATGAGCCGACGAGCGCTCTTGACCCTGAGATGGTCAAGGAGGTTCTGGATGTCATGCGCTCTCTTGCAGACGAGGGCATGACGATGGTCATTGTCACGCATGAGATGGGCTTTGCGCGTGAAGTTGGCGACCGCCTGCTCTTTGTTGACGATGGACGCATCATCGAGCAGGGGGAACCGAAGGAAGTTTTCGAGCATCCGCAGGAGGAAAGAACAAAAAATTTCCTCTCGAAGGTTTTATGAAGATCCGCCGGAGCGGTGAGCGGGACGGAAGGCGCAGCGGAACGGAAGTTCGATGCGCCTTTTGTCTGTCTTTGGTGGGATTGGCATGGGAAAATGGGCTGGAAGTTTTTTTGCCCGCGGCCATTTTTGCCGCTGTCGTTGACATATCGGGGTGCAGGGGATATAATAAAAGTGCGTGAGTATCAGGCGCGGTTCTGCAGTACAAAAAGAAACAGGAGGAATTACTATGGTTGGTAAGGTCAAATGGTTCAGCGCAGAAAAGGGCTATGGTTTCATCGAGAGGGAAGATGGCGATGATGTTTTTGTCCATTTCTCTGCGATCCAGGGCGATGGCTTCAAGACGCTGGCCGAAGGACAGGACGTTGAATTCGAGATTGTCGAAGGCGCACGCGGTCCGCAGGCTTCGAACGTCGTGAAGACTGCCTGAGGAAAACCGATCGCTTCGGCGTTTCCTGAAAATGTTTGGCAAAAACCGGCTCCTGCGGGGGTCGGTTCTTTTGTTTGCGCGCCCGGACATGCCGTGATTCCCCTGCCTGCCGGAGTGCCTTTGCCTTCGCGAAAATTTTCAGAAAACCCCTTCCAAAAGAAGGGTTTCGACGACGGATAGAGAATATATACAGCAGAAGAAACAGGAAAGGGGACATGTCACTATGGCAACATTCACGGTACGAGGCAAGAATATCGAGATTACCCCGTCGCTCAAGGATTACGTCGAAAAACGTGTCGGCAAAATCACGAAATACTTTGACGAGGTGGGCGATATCTCGGTGCTCCTCACGGTTTCCAAGGGACGCCATATCGTAGAAGTCACTGTGCCCATCCCGGGCGGCGTGCTCCTCCGGGGCGAGGAAGCCACGATGGATATGTACACCTCCATCGACCTCGTCGTTGAGAAGCTCGAGCGCCAGATCCGCAAGCAGAAGACGCGCCTGGCCAAGCGTTTCCGCGGCGGCGGCTTCAAAGCTGAGGCCGTGCAGCAGACGGGCGCCATTCCCGTGCAGGAAGAAGAAGGTGAGTTCCCGCTCGTCAAGACGAAGCGTTTCGTCGTCAAGCCGATGGATGCGCAGGAGGCCATCATGCAGATGAACCTCTTGAACCACAACTTTTTTGTGTTCCGCAATTCCGCGTCCGAGGAAATCAATGTTGTCTATCGTCGTATGGATGGCAAGTACGCCCTGATCGAGCCGGGCGACTGAAAAGAGAATAGGAGGCAGATCCAGCCCGCCGGCATCAAACGCCGGCGGGCTTTTGGGTGGGGCGGCCAATCAGTCTACGCCTTCGGCCTGACTTCTTGGGCTTTCATGGTAAACTCGCTGGACATATGTTCAGCTTGGAAGCCTCGATGCTGCATAGGTAAGAGAGGCTTGCCGTACTTTGGTGAATTGTTTTGCTTTGGAGGCCTGCTGTACATATGTCCAGCCTCCTTACATGAAAGCAGCCAATCCGTCTACGCCTTCGGCTTGACTTCTTGGGCTTTCATGGTAAACTCGCTGGACATATGTTCAGCTTGGAAGCCTCGATGCTGCATAGGTAAGAGAGGCTTGCCGTACTTTGGTGAATTGTTTTGCTTTGGAGGTTTGCTGTACATATGTCCAGCCTCCTTACATGAAAGCAGCCAATCAGTCTACGCCTTCGGCTTGACTTCTTGGGCTTTCATGGTAGAATAATGGTGTTGATGAAATACGGATGGTATTGAGTTGTATGGATGCGTTGGTAAGATGTGCGGACGCATAGAGCATAAAAGGGGTGCTGGTTTTGATGCCGAATCATGTTTTGGCGTTCCTTGTCGCTATGGTCGTTGCGGTTGCTGTGACGCCGGCGGTCATTTTTTTTGCGGAAAAAACAGGGGCGCTCGATGCGCCGGATGTGCGCAAGGTTCATAAGAAGCCGATTCCCCGGATTGGCGGCGTCGGCATTTACGTCGCTTTTATGGCGGCGATGCTTTCCGTCATGGCCTATGCGGATCTTTCGAGCGATGTATTGAACGAGCTCACAGGTCTTGTGGCGGGCGGCTCCCTCATTGTTCTTCTGGGGCTGGTCGACGACTACCGGAACCTGCCTGCGAAGGTGAAGCTTCTCGGGCAGATCGCCTGTGCCTGTGTGCTTGTCGCTTTTGATGTGCGCATTGATTTCATCACCGACCCGTTTGGGGATTATTTTTACCTTGAATATCTGGCGATCCCGGCGACGGTATTCTGGATCGTGGGACTGACGAATACGGTGAACCTCATCGACGGCCTCGATGGCCTGGCAGCCGGTGTCGCGACGATCGCTTCCGTCACCATCTGTCTCGTGGCCTTGCAGGAAGGGTATGCATTCGTCGCCATACTGACGGCGGCCCTCGCGGGTTCGGCGCTCGGATTTCTCTTTTATAATTTCAATCCCGCGAGGATTTTCATGGGCGATACGGGCAGTATGTTCCTCGGCTTCATGCTGGCGGGCATATCCATCATTGGTGCGGTGAAGAGCGCGGCTACGATTGCGCTCATCGTGCCGATTTTGGCGCTTGGCCTGCCCATCATGGATACGACGTTTGCCATTGTGCGCCGTTATCGCGGCGGCGTGCCGATTTTCAAGCCGGACAAGGGTCATCTGCACCACCGTTTGCTCGATCTCGGCTTCACGCAGCGTCAGGCCGTGCTTCTCATGTACATCATCAGTGCGCTTCTGGGGCTCAGTGCTGTTGCTTTGACGGAGGTTTCCGGCGGCATTGCCCTGCTGATTGTTTTTGGTGTAGTCGTTTCCGTGCTTTTCGGCGCGAAGAAGATCGGCATCTTCCATATGAATGATTCTGCCCAGACGCACTGAGGGCGGCAATCCCTTGAGGGCAAGGCGGACACGGGCTGCCTTGTCCCTCTTTCGTGTAAGGGCGGTGCGTCGTGTCTGCAAAGCGGACGTTTGCCCATTTTATCTGCATAATATGCTTTTGACGGGGAGGAGAACGATAGCATGAAAAAGATCAAGGTGATGACGGTTTTTGGTACGCGCCCGGAAGCCATCAAGATGGCGCCGATTGTGCTCGAACTCAAAAAGCATGCGGAGATTGTGCCTGTCGTCGCTGTGACGGCGCAGCATCGAGAGATGCTCGACCAGGTTCTTTCCCTTTTTTCCATTGCGCCGGATTATGATCTTGATATCATGGCGCGGGGGCAGACGCTTTTTGATATCACGACGAAGGCTCTTCTGGGGCTGGACGAGGTGCTTTCCAAGGAAAAGACGGATATCGTGCTTGTGCACGGCGATACGACGACGACGTTTGTCGGGGCGCTCGCTTCCTATTACCACCAGATTCCGGTTGGCCACGTGGAGGCGGGCTTGCGCACGCACAATAAGTATTCGCCGTTCCCGGAGGAGATGAACCGGAAGCTCACAGGGGCTGTGGCAGATCTTCATTTCGCACCGACGATGACGGCGAAGAAAAACCTGCTGGCCGAGGGCGTGGCGGAAAAGGATATTTTCGTGACGGGCAATACCGTCATCGACGCCTTGCAGGCGACGGTGCGCGAGGATTTCTGCTTCGAGGACGGCCTTCTCGACGGGATGGATTACAAGACAAGGCGAATCGTGCTCGTGACGACGCATCGCCGTGAAAATCTCGGTGAGCCCATGCGCCACGTCTATAAGGCGCTGAAGGATCTTGTCCATGAATTCCCCGATGTGGAGGCCGTTTTCCCCGTGCACAAGAATCCCAAGGTGCGCGAGGTTGTGGCTGAGGAACTCGGCGGGCTCGAGCGCGTCCATTTGATCGACCCGCTCGATTACGAGCCGTTCGCGAATCTCATGGCACGCTCGCATCTTATATTGACGGATTCGGGCGGTGTACAGGAAGAGGCTCCGGCTCTCGGTAAGCCGGTGCTCGTGCTGCGCGATACGACGGAGCGCCCGGAAGCGGTGGAGGCGGGAACGGTTCGCCTCGTTGGCACGGACCGGGATCGCGTCTATGCGGAGGCGCGGCGGCTTTTGTCGGATGCGGCTGCCTACAACCGTATGAGTGAGGCCTGCAATCCTTACGGTGACGGCGAGGCTGCGCGCCGCATAGTCGAAGCCGTCCTTTACCATGCGGGTCTGGCAGAGGCAAGGCCCGACGTATTCAGCGCTTCATGACGGGCCGAAAGCCCGGCGGAAGGGAATGGCCATGAGCGGGGAAAAAATGCCGCCGAAGGAAAAGGGCGCTTTGCGCCAGGCACTGGATGCATATCTTTTTCTCAGCGGGATCGGCATTTTTTTCTGCGCTGTGCTCGGCATTTTCATCTATCTGGGCAGGGCAGCGGATGAATATTTCGTCTTAGGACATAAAGGGACTTTTGTAGGTATTTTGCTCGGGTTCCCCGCGGCTATCTTCTCTGTTTACCGTCAGATTAGGAAGATGCGTTAAAATCTTCTTTGGACTAGGAAAAAGTTTTGCTTTTTTTATTACGATGTGCTAAAATTTTCTCAGGAAGACCTTAGAGGTGATTTAAGTTATTTCTCCTTTCTTGCGATATATGGGCATAACGTCGCATATAGAAGCTTTGCGGATTTCTGTGGCAAGAGGAGGTGTGGCGTCATGGAGGATGCCGTTGTTTTTTCGCTGCGGGATGGGAAGAAGCAGACCTTGGAGAAATATCTCTCCTTTGCGGGTGAACTCAACCGTATTTTTGGCGGTGCGAGGATGCCGGAGGAAGATGTTCGCGCGATTGTCGCCGCCGCCATGGATTTTATGATGAATTATGCGGGCGACTGCTACGAGCGGGGCCTAGAGAAAGGCGCCGCGATCGGTTACGAGAACGGCTGGCAGGCAGCGCTTGAAAGCGCAGGCGTGAAGCGGGAGCATTTGTTTTTTGAAATGATGGAAGGCGTGCTGCAATGAGAAAGTACGAGCCGACTGCCCGGCGATTGCTGCCCGGCAGTTTTCCTTGCAGGGAAGCATAACGGAAACTTATCTACGCGTTATATTGCGATATATATAACTTATGGATTGCTTTTCGGGCTTCTCACCTTTCTATCGTATTCGCTGCGGAAGGGCTGCGAGGTCCGGCATGGGCTTAATTTATTTCTAATTTCACAGGCGTTTGGCCGCTTTTCGGCAGGGAAAAAGAACTCCTTGTCGAAGAAGATAAATGGCTGCAGCCGTTCCTTTTTGTGATGGCTGCAAAAAAAGTGGATATTCGTACCCCGGCGGTCTTGCCGCTGAAGGAGGAATATGTGAGGGAAGTTTTATCGGTATACGCGAAGCGGCTCGCTGCGTGGCTTCTTGGCTTTGCGCTCATGGCACTCGTTTCGTTCGCTGCCGGCGGACGTGCAGGTCTCATTGGCGCATGGCTCATCGGCTATGCGGCGGCGGCGGTCTGTTTGTGGAATCTCATCTGGCGCACATGGCGCAGCACAACGCTGACCGTCGAACGCGCCAAACGCGAGATGCGGCTGGGATTTTTCCTGCGGCTCGGCACGATTTTTTTTGTGTTCTGGGCTGCGGTGCAGATCTCGACGGAGGTGTTCTTCACGGTGGTATCGGGTTTTGCCGTTTGCTACGTCGTGACGATGCTCCACATCATGCTGCTTGCCCTGCGCGGTACTGATAAGGAAAAGGCGGATTGAGATTTTCTTCTGTCCGCGCTTTCAGGGAAAAGCCGAGTCCATCGGCGATTTCCCGAGATTCATCCGAAAGGGAGGTTGTTAAACATGCATGAAATCGGTGTTCGCGAAGTTATTCAGTTCGCCGGCATGACCTTCAATGAGGAAACCTTGATCATGACATGGATCACCATGGCCATCGTCCTTCTCATCGCGATTCTCGCGACGCGCAACTTAAAGCTCATTCCCTCGGGCTGGCAGAATGTGCTGGAGATGGTCGTTGTGTGGCTGCATGAGCAGATGGACGCGACCCTCGGACCGAAAGGCCGCTGGCTCGCACCCATGATCATCACGCTGTTCCTGTTTCTCTTGGTTTCCAACTGGATCGGCCTCGTGCCGAAGATGGCGTCGCCGACGAATGACTTGAACACCACTTTGGGGCTCGCTCTTTTTGTCGTCGTCTTGGTGCATGGACTGGGACTCTGCATGGGAGGCATGAAGTACATCAAGCACTTCTTCCAGCCAACGCCCGTCTTCGTCATCCTCAACATCATCGAGGAGTTGGCGAAGCCCATTACTCTGGCCTTTCGTCTATTCGGCAACATCCTCGCAGGCGAGATACTCATCATCATCCTGCTGAAGCTGCTGCCGATCTGGATGCCTGTGCCGTCCGTCCTCTGGCTTGCTTTCAGTATCTTCATCGGTATGGTGCAGGCCGTCATTTTCACAATGCTTTCGATAGCGTATCTGTCGAATTCCTTCCATGCAAGCGAAGGAGAAGATCATGGACACGACGCCAACGCCATGAGCGAGGGCGGTTCCCTGCTCGATGCGGCGGAGGTCCTCCGCGCAGGCGGGGAGCATTGAGAGTGACGGGGATGGTTTCTTTCTGTTTTTGTAATGTACTTTAAGGAGGCAATTTTTCATGGAAAACGCGATTATGGTAGCAGCCGCTTTGATCGGTGCAGGTATTACGATGGGTCTTGCGGCGATTGGCGCCGGCATTGGCGACGGTCTTGTAACGGCTCGCTTCATCGAGGGTATCACGCGCCAGCCTGAGGCAAAGAACGCTCTCTTCACGAACACGCTGATTTCCGTCGGCCTGATCGAGGCTATGGCGATCATCGCGACGGTTGTTGCCCTGATCATGCTCTATGCGAACCCGCTTCTGACGAAATAAATGGCGCCGTAAGGCTGCTGTATAGCAGAAAAGGGGGTACAGCAAATTGATAGATATAAATTCGACCCTTTGGGCTCAGATCCTGAACTTCCTGATCCTTGTCGTGCTGCTTCGCGCTTTTGCCTATAAACCGATCGTCAAGATGCTCCAAGAGCGCCGGGCGAAGATCGAAATGAGCCTCGCCAAAGCGGACGAGGATGTGGAGAAGGCGGCAGCGCTCAAGAAGGAGTATCAGGATCAGCTTGACGGCGCCAGGCTCAAGGCCCAGGGCATCCTCGATTCGGCCTCGCGCCAGGCGGATGAGGAACGCGAGCAGAGCGTCGAGAAGACGAAGCGCGAGATCGAGCAGATGAAGAAGTCTGCCCAGGAAGAAATCGAGCGCGAGCGCCGCGCTGCAGCGGAAGAGCTCAGGAGCCAGGTCGTCGCGCTTTCGATGGCGGCTGCGAGCAAGGTCATCCAGAAGAATCTCGACGAAAAGGCAAACGAGCATCTGATTGCCGAGTTTGCCGAAAGGCTCGGGCAGGAAAAGCTGGGTGATTTCCCATGCTGAATCTGCAACTGGCAAAAAAGTATTCGCGGGCGATTTTCGAGATTGCCCAGGATGAGAACAAGCTTACGGAATACGGCAGGGAGCTTGCGGAAGTGACGGACGCCGTTTTTGGCGAACCGACGCTCAAGGGCTTTGCAACGAATCCGCAGGTGCCGCCCGAGGCGAAGAAAGCGCTTTTCAAAAAGATTTTTGAGGGCGAGCTTTCCCCGAATATGTTTAATTTCATCATGCTCTTGATCGAAAAGCACCGCATGGAGCTCCTGGAGACCATCGATGCCCAGTATCAGGACTTTTCCAATAAGGCGCAGGGCATCGTTGTCGCGGATATCACGACGGCAATGCCGCTGACAGGCGAGCTGGAGGAACTCCTGCGGCAGAAGCTGCAGCAGGCTACGGGACGCACAGTTCAGCTGCGCAGGCATGTGGACGAATCCATCATCGGCGGCGCGATCGCCCAGATCGGCGACAAGCGCATCGACGGCAGTGTGAACGGACGCCTTGCGGCTCTGCGCGCTGAGATACTGGCGAACAAGTGAGAAATTGGGGTGACAGCATAACATGAAGATGAATCCGGAAGAAATAACAGCCATCATCAAAGATCAGATCAAGAACTACAATGTCGATCTGAACGTCGATGACGTTGGCACTGTTATCGAGATCGGTGACGGCATCGCCCATATCCACGGCCTCACGAAAGCCATGGCAGGCGAGCTGCTCGATTTCGGCAATGATGTATACGGTCTTGCCCTGAACCTCGATCAGGACGATGTCGGCGCCGTTGTTTTGGGCGGCGATACGGAAATTAAGGAAGGCGCTACGGTCAAGCGCACGAAGAAGATCATGCAGGTGCCGGTCGGCGAGAATATGGTCGGCCGCGTCGTCGACGCTCTCGGGCGTCCGATCGACGGCAAAGGCCCCATCCAGGCGGCAGAGCATCGCGCCGTCGAGTTCTCCGCACCGGGCATCGCGGACAGGAAGTCCGTTCATGAGCCGCTGCAGACGGGGCTCAAGGCGATCGACGGCCTTGTGCCGATCGGCCGCGGACAGCGCGAGCTCATCATTGGCGACCGCGGTACGGGCAAGACGGCTATTGCCGTCGATACGATCCTGAACCAGAAGGGGCAGAACTGCATTTGCGTTTATGTCGCTGTCGGCCAGAAGGCATCGACGGTCGCGCGTGTCGTCAAGACGCTTGAGGATGCGGGCGCCATGGAGTATTCCATCGTCGTCGCTGCTACGGCTGCGGACAGCGCGCCGCTGCAGTATCTTGCGCCGTACGCGGGCGTCGCCATGGCCGAGTACTTCATGTACAAGGGCGGCCATGCACTCTGCGTTTATGATGATTTGACGAAGCACGCCGCAGCGTATCGCGCGATGTCGCTTCTCCTGCGTCGTCCGCCGGGGCGTGAAGCCTATCCGGGCGATGTGTTCTATCTGCACTCCCGCCTTTTGGAGCGTGCGGCAAAGCTTTCCGACGAGCTCGGGGCAGGTTCCATCACAGCCCTGCCGGTCATCGAGACGTTGGCAGGCGACCTTTCCGCTTATATCCCGACGAACGTCATCTCCATCACCGACGGGCAGATCATGCTTGAGACGGATGCTTTCTATTCGGGTATCCGCCCGGCCATCAACGTCGGCCTTTCGGTCTCGCGTGTTGGCGGCTCGGCCCAGATCAAGGCCATGAAGCAGGTCGCGGGCACGCTGCGCCTCGACCTTGCCCAGTACCGCGAGCTCGCTGCCTTCGCGCAGTTCGGCTCGGATCTCGACAAGGCGACGAAGGAGCAGCTCGACCGCGGTGCGCGCATGGTCGAGACGCTGAAGCAGCCGCAGTACTCGCCTCTCGCCGTGGAGGACCAGGTTCTCGTGCTCTTTACGGCCGTGCGCGGCTTCCTCGTCGATATTCCCGTCGAGAAGGTCGTCAAGTTCCAGGAGGATTTCATCAAGTTCATGCACTCGAGCCATGCCGATGTCGGCAAAAAAATCGCCGAGCAGAAAAAGCTTGATGACGCCCTCGAGGCTGAAATCAAGAAGTGCATCGAGGAGTTCAAGGAGACGATTTCCTACAGGGTCAAAGAGTAATAGCGAGGTGATTGATTTTGGCTAGCTTGCAGGATATACGCCGAAGGATCAAGAGCGTAAAAAGCATCCAGCAGATCACGAACGCTATGAACATGATCGCGACCTCAAGGCTGCGCCGCGCCAAGGATGCAGCGACGAACAACCGGCCTTATGCCGAGAAAATGGCGCAGGTCGTCCAGGATATCGCCGCGAATGCCGGTGATTTCAGCCATCCGCTCCTGGAGACCCATCCGGACGGCAAGACGCTCTATCTCGTCTGCGCCGCCGACAAGGGATTGGCCGGCGCCTACTCGAGCAATGTGTTCAAGCTTGTCGCAAGCCTCGTCGAGGACAAGTCCAGGACGGAGCTTGTGACTGTGGGGCGCAAGGCGCGGGATCATTTCAAGCATAGGAATTTTGATGTCGTCGATTCCTACATCGGCATCAGCGAGCGTCCGACATACGAGGAGGCGCGCACGATTGCCGGTGCGCTGACGCGCCGTTTCACGGAAGGCGGCATCAAGGAAATTCACATGGTCTACACGCGCTTCATCTCGTCCATCAACTGCGTGCCGGAAACGATGCAGCTGCTGCCCTTTGCAGGGCTCGGCGAGGTGAAGGAAGGCCCCCAGGCGGAGTATATCTATGAGCCATCTGCCGAGGAGGTTCTCGGCTTCCTTCTGCCGCAGTATTTGGTGACAACGGTTTATGCGGCTCTGCTGCAGTCTGCTGCGAGCGAATTGAGCTCCCGCATGAATGCGATGAGCAACGCTACAGACAACGCCGAAGAGCTTATCCGTAAACTCGACCTGCACTACAACAAAGTGCGCCAGGCTGGCATAACCCGTGAGATCACCGAAATCGTGGGCGGCGCGGAAGCCTTGAAGTAAGGAGGTTTAGCATTGGCTAAAGGTAAAGTGGTACAGGTCATCGGACCTGTCGTAGATATTGAATTCCCGGCGGGCGAGCTGCCGGCCATCCTCAATGCCATCACGATTCAGGGCAAGGTGGAGGACATCGAGCTCGATCTCGTCGTCGAAGTCATGCAGCATCTCGGCGACAGCGTGACGCGCTGCATCGCCATGAGCTCGACGGACGGCCTGATGCGCGGCATGGAAGCGGAAGATACGGGCGCGCCGATCAAGGTTCCCGTCGGCGACGCGTGCCTCGGCCGCGTCTTCAACGTGCTCGGCAGGACGGTCGATCATAATCCCGCGCCCGTCGGCAACAAGGAGTTCTGGCCGATTCATCGTCCGGCTCCGGCCTTCGACGAGCAGGAGACGTCGACGCAGATCCTCGAGACGGGCATCAAGGTCGTCGATCTCATCGCACCGTATTCCCGAGGCGGCAAGATCGGTCTCTTCGGCGGCGCCGGCGTCGGCAAGACGGTTCTGATCATGGAGCTCATCCACAACATCGCGACTGAGCACGGCGGCTACTCCGTATTCGCCGGCGTCGGCGAACGTACCCGCGAGGGCAACGATCTCTGGTCGGAAATGACGGAGTCGGGCGTTATCGACAAGACGGCGCTCGTCTACGGCCAGATGAACGAGCCGCCGGGAGCGCGTATGCGCGTCGCCCTGACAGGGCTGACGATGGCGGAGTATTTCCGTGATGTGCAGGGGCAGGACGTGCTGCTCTTCATCGACAACATCTTCCGTTTCATCCAGGCGGGTTCCGAGGTTTCGGCTCTTCTCGGCCGCATGCCTTCCGCCGTTGGCTATCAGCCGACATTGACGACGGACGTCGGCGCTCTGCAGGAGCGCATCACCTCGACGAAGAAGGGCTCGATCACGTCGGTTCAGGCCGTCTATGTGCCTGCCGATGACTTGACCGACCCTGCGCCGGCCGCGACGTTCACGCATCTCGATGCGACGACGGTTCTTTCGCGTCAGATCGCCGAGCTCGGCATCTATCCCGCCGTCGATCCCTTGGATTCCACCTCGCGCATCCTCGATCCGAACGTCATCGGCGAGGAGCACTATGAAGTCGCGCGCGGCGTCCAGGCGGTGCTCCAGAAGTACAAGGAACTGCAGGACATCATCGCGATCCTCGGCATGGAGGAGCTTTCCGACGAGGACAAGCTCACCGTTGCGCGTGCGCGCAAGATTCAGCGCTTCCTGTCGCAGCCCTTTGCCGTCGCCGAGGTCTTCACCGGCTCGCCCGGCAAGTATGTGCCGCTGAAGGAAACGATTCGCGGCTTCAAGGAAATTCTTGAAGGCAAGTATGACGATCTGCCTGAGAACGCGTTCTACATGGTCGGCAACATCGACGAGGTCATCGAAAAAGCGGACAAGATCAAAAAGGAGGGATGATTCGTGGCTTCTATCAAGCTCGAAATTGTCTCTCCGGACAGGGTCGTCTACAGCGACGACATCGCCATGCTCATCGTGCGCTCGACGGGCGGTGAGCTCGGCATCCTGCCGCATCATGCACCGCTTGTCACGGGGCTTCTGCCCCATGCCATGCATGTGAAGTTCCCCGACCGCGAAGAGCTTATCGCCGTCTCCGGCGGCTTCATGGAGGTGCAGCCGGAAAAGATCACGGTACTGGCCTCCGCAGCCGAAGAGCCGATCAACATCGACATCAACCGCGCCCAGCGCGCTTACCAGCGTGCCAAGGAACGCATCAACGCATTCCGCAGCGCCTCGGAGCCGAAGGAGATCGATCTCCAACGCGCCGAAGCCGCTCTGCGCCGCGCCATCGCGCGTCTCGATGCAACGAAGACGTCCTACGATAAATAATCGGTTTTGCTTTAAAAATACATGTCCACCGCAAAGCAATGCGGCGGGCATGTATTTTTTTGTAGGAAAATAAAAGCATACGTAGTATAATGGTTTCATTGCACACATGTTCACTTTTGCAGAGGCATGCTGAAAGGAGGGGCGGCTTTTGGAGGAATTGCTGCGGGAAATGCACGCTTGGATGCGGGACTATATGAAGTCCTTCTATACAGAGGATGCGGAGATTCAGCAGGCGATACGCATGAAGGAAGTGCATACGGGCTATGTGACGGCCATTGCCAAGGATCTGGCGAAGCATTTGGGCTTGACGGGGCATGATGCGGATCTTGCTGAGATCATGGGGCTTTTTCACGATGTGGGGCGGTTTCGCCAGTTCACGCTCTACCGTACGTTCAACGACGCCGAGTCGGAAGATCATGCGGCTTTGGGCCTCAAGGTGCTTGCAGAGCTGCCCTTCTTGCCGAGACTTTCCCCGGAAGATGCGGAGCTCGTCCGCTTTGCGATCCTGAACCACAACAAGAAGGAGATCGCGCCGACAGAGGATGCGCGGCAGCTGCTCTTTGCTAGGCTCCTGCGCGATGTGGATAAGCTCGATATATTTCGTGTCCTGCGGCCTTTTCTCGCCCCGCCGGACGGCAGCGGCATCAGTCCCGACTTTCTGGAGAAGTTTATTGCGGGCGAGCAGGTGGACTACACGAAAATACGCACGTTGGACGACCGCAAGCTTGTGCGCCTCATGTGGGTCTACGACGTGAATTTCAGCTGGACCCTGCGGCGCGTCAGGGAGCGCGGCTATATCCGGGATATCATCGCGCATTTGCCTGAGACGCCGCGTTTAGAGCTGGGCGTTCAGCGGCTCCTCACTTATGTGGAGGAGAAATGCGCAAAAGAAGATAAAATCGAAATAAAGAAGTGAAAATTCGCCGCAGGGGAAGGAATTTTTGCCTTTCGCCGCGAATAGAAGAGCATTAGATTTTTCGCCGCAGGCGGCGGGGCGCGAGCCGCAAGGCGCGCCGCAGAAGGAGCAGCAATTATGGCAGACATGACGACGGCCTCGAATTTTATCTACAATACAATTGAGGAGGACAAGAGAGCCGGCAAATATCCGGACGGCATCCATACGCGTTTCCCCCCCGAACCGAACGGCTACCTGCATATTGGCCATGCAAAGTCGATATGCCTGAACTTCGGCACGGCGGAGAAGTACGCCGGTCTTTGCAATTTGCGCTTTGACGACACGAACCCCGTCAAGGAGGACGTGGAGTATGTCGACTCCATACAGGAGGATATCAAATGGCTGGGCTTTTCCTGGGGCGATCGTCGTTACTATGCCTCGGATTATTTTGAAAAGCTCTACGAATATGCTTGTACGCTCATCGAGAAGGGCTTGGCCTACGTCGACGATCTCACGGCGGATGAAATCCGCGCCTATCGCGGCACTTTGACGGAGCCGGGGAAGGAAAGCCCCTGCCGCGGCCGCAGTTCGGAGGAGAGCCTGGCGCTCTTCCGGCGCATGCGGGCGGGCGAATTCCCCGACGGCAGCCATGTTCTGCGGGCGAAAATCGATATGGCTTCACCGAACATCACGATGCGTGATCCCGTCATCTACCGCATTGCGCATACGGAGCATCATCGCACGGGAACGGCCTGGTGCATCTACCCGATGTACGATTTTGCGCATCCCCTGTCGGATGCCATAGAAAACATCACGCATTCACTCTGCACGCTGGAATTCGAGGATCACCGTCCCTTTTACGACTGGCTCCTCGAGGCGCTGGGGTTCGACAGCAATACGCGGCCGCGCCAGATCGAATTCGCGCGCCTCAATGTCACGAATACCATCACGAGCAAGCGCAAACTGCGCCAGCTCGTTGAAGAAGGCCATGTGCGCGGCTGGGATGATCCCCGTATGCCGACCATCTCGGGGCTCAGGCGGCGCGGCTATACGCCGGCGGCCATCCGCGACTTCTGCGAGCGCATCGGAGTCGCGAAAGCAAACAGCACGGTCGATGTGGCCATGCTCGAGCACTGCGTGCGGGAGGATCTCAACGAGCACGCCGGGCGCGTCATGGCGGTGCTGCATCCGCTGAAGATCGTGCTGACGAACTATCCCGAGGGGCAGACGGAAGAGCTTTTGGCGGAGAACCATCCGACGCGCGGCGGCCATCGCTATGTGCCGTTTTCACGCGAGCTTTACATCGAGCGCGAGGACTTTATGGAAGACCCGCCGAAGAAATTCTTCCGCCTGCGGCCGGGCGGCGAGGTTCGCCTGAAACATGCCTATATCATCAAATGCGAGGAAGTCGTCAAGGATGCGGCCGGCGAAGTCGTGGAGCTTCGCTGCACCTACGATGCCGAATCGAAGTCGGGCGGTGCGGCGGCAGGCCGCAAGGTCAAGGGGACGCTGCACTGGGTTTCTGCCGGGGAGGCTCTTGACGCTGAGGTGCGCCTCTACGATTATCTGCTGAAGACGGAGGAAGAGAGCGAGCCGGCGGGAGACTTCATCGCCTCGCTGAATCCCCGCTCGCTTGAGGTCATCGAGAACGCAAAGATTGAGCCGAGCGTTGCGCGCACGGCTCAAGGAACGCATTACCAGTTCCTGCGCACAGGCTATTTCGTCGTGGACAAGGACACGGAAAAGGGGCGGCTCGTATTCAACCGCGTCGTTGGGCTCAAGGATTCCTGGGGCAAGGCAAAGGGGTAGCGAATATGGGCAAGATACCAAAGGGACTTTCCGACAAGGATATGTTCCGGGGCTATGAAGAAAAAGCGACACTGGAGGATCGATTCCTACAGGCGGAAGCCGAGGAGGAAAAAAAGCGCCGTCATGCCCTGCGGGAAAAAGAGGACGGCCTTTCACGTGCGGCGCTTACGCCGGATTTGCTCGACAAACTCGGCAAGGAGCTCCTGCAGCTGAAGCTCGATCTCTTTGCTGCGGGAATAAAGGATTATCGCTTAGAGGTCAAGCGCGTGGACGATGCCGTCGTCTTGACCCCACGGGAAACGAAAGGAAGGTGAGGCGGCCTTTTATGGGCGGGCGCCTGCTGTTATGAATAATTTGCGCGCATAAACGTCCACACTGTGGACATTGTGCGCCGTCCTTACATGAAAACTGCTAAGTACGGATTCTTGAAATTTTATGAAGAAAGAAGTGTAACCAGTGGAAACAAGCACAATCGTTGCCATCGTAATCTTCGTTGCCGCCTATGCACTGATTATCTCGGAGAAAATCCACCGCACGATCATCGGCATCTGCGGCGCCATGCTGATGATCCTCCTCGGCATCATCAGCCAGGAAACGGCGATCCACCACATTGACTTCAATACGCTCGGCCTTTTGATGGGCATGATGGTCATCGTGAACATCACGAGCGAAACGGGACTCTTCAATTATCTTGCCATCTGGGCCGCCAAGAAGGTCAAGGCGAAGCCGATTTCCCTGCTCGTCGCACTGGCAGCTTTGACGGCTGTCTGCTCGGCTCTTCTCGATAACGTGACGACGGTTCTTCTGACCGTGCCGATCACCTTCAGCATCACGAAGCAGCTTAACGTCGACGTCAAGCCTTTCCTGATTGCCCAGATTCTTTCCTCGAACATCGGCGGTACGGCAACTCTGATCGGCGATCCGCCGAACATCATGATCGGCAGCGCCGTCGGCCTGCAGTTCATGGACTTCATCGCGAATCTTTCCGCCATCTGCGTCCTGATCTTCTTCGTGACGATTGCCATTTTGATCCTTATTTACGGCAAGAAGCTTCATACGACGGATGACCTGCGCGAAAAGGTCATGCAGCTCGATGAAAAGAGCCAGATCGTCGATCCGCGCCTCTTGAAGAAATGCCTCTTTGCCCTGGCCGTCACGATCAGCCTTTTCGTACTGCACGGGCAGCTCCATCTCGATACGGCTACGGCAGCCATGACGGGCGCCGGGCTCCTGCTCCTGATCAGCTTCCCGCAGAAGGAAGCGATGATCGCGAAGGTGCTCTCGAAGGTCGAGTGGCTCGCCATCTTCTTCTTTGCGGGACTCTTCATCCTCGTCGGCGCGCTTGTCGAGACGGGCGTCATCAAGATGCTCGCCGAGGAAGCAATTCGCATCACGCAGGGCGACCTCACGGCGACGGCGATGCTCATCCTCTGGATGAGCGCCTATGCTTCGGCTTTCATCGACAATATCCCGTTTGTCGCGACGCTGATCCCGCTCATTCAGGATATGGGACAGATGGGCATGACGAACCTCGACCCCGTATGGTGGTCTCTTGCTCTCGGCGCCTGCCTCGGCGGCAACGGAACGCTCATCGGCGCTTCGGCCAACGTCGTCGTCGCATCGATGGCGGCGCAGCGCGGCAAGCCCATCTCCTTCATCAGCTTCATGAAGATCGCTCTGCCGCTTATGACGCTCTCCATCGCGATTTCGAGCGTCTACGTCTGGCTCAGGTATCTTTAAGAAAGCCGCCCGCATGACGGGCAGCAATATGTCTTTGTAGTTTTGCAGGGGCGCACGGGGAAACCCGCACGCCCCTCTTTCTCTAGGAGGATTTTATCGTATGGAGAGATATGCTCCGCAGGAAATCGAAAAGAAATGGCAGGCCAAATGGGAGGCCGAAGGCGTCTATAAAACGGAGATAGACCGTACAGAGCCCGAATATTATGTGCTCGAAATGTTTCCCTATCCGTCGGGCAACCTGCACATGGGCCATGTGCGCAATTATTCGATCGGCGATGTGCTCGCGCGCTTCAAGAAGATGCAGGGATACAACGTCCTGCATCCCATGGGCTTCGACGCCTTCGGCATGCCGGCAGAGAACGCCGCCATCCAGCACGGGGTGAAGCCTGCGGACTGGACGTATTCCAATATCGAAAATATGAAGCGGCAGCAGACGGGCATGGGGCTTTCCTATGACTGGGAGCGCGAGGCGATTACCTGCCGTCCCGATTATTACCGCTGGACGCAGTGGCTCTTCGAACTTTTTTACAAGCGGGGGCTGGCCTACAAGAAGGAGGCCTCGGTCAACTGGTGCGATACATGCGGCACGGTGCTTGCCAATGAACAGGTCGTGGAGGGCAAGTGCTGGCGCTGCGATTCGGAGGTCAAAAAGAAGGATTTGTCGCAGTGGTTCCTGAAGATCACAGACTATGCTGACGAACTCCTGGCCGACCTCGACAAGCTCAAGGGCTGGCCCGAGCGTGTCAAGACGATGCAGGAAAACTGGATCGGCCGCTCTGAAGGCCTTGAGTTTGATATCGACGTGCCGGATTTGGGGGAAAAGATCGCCGTTTACACGACGCGTGCCGATACGGCTTATGGCGTCACTTTCGTCGCGCTTGCGGCGGAGCATCCGCTCATGGAGAAGATTCTGGCGGACAATCCGAAGGCAGGGGAGATCCGTGCCTTTATCGAGAAGGTGAAGAGCCAATCCGAGCTTGAGCGCACTTCGGGCGAATCGGAGAAGGAGGGGCTCTTCACGGGGCTTTATGCCGTAAATCCCTTCAACGGCAAGAAGGTCGAGCTTTGGGTCACGAACTATGTTCTTGCCGAATACGGCACGGGCGCTGTCATGGGCGTGCCGTCCGAAGATCAGCGCGACTGGATGTTTGCGAAAAAGTATGATCTGCCGATCATCGTCACCCTGCGCCCGAAGGACAGGGAGCTGAGGCTTGAGGAGATGACGGAGGCCTATACGGACAAGGATGGCATTCTCGTAAACTCGGACGAATTTGACGGCATGGAGATGCACGAGGCTCTTTCTGCCATTGCCCAAAAGGCGGTCCGGGAGGGCTTCGGCCGCCTCAAGGTCAATTACCGCCTGCGGGATTGGCTCATTTCGCGCCAGCGCTATTGGGGTGCGCCGATTCCCGTCATCTACTGTGAGAAGTGCGGCGAGCAGCTCGTGCCGGAAGAAGAACTTCCCGTAAAGCTGCCGGAGAACGTAAACTTCGAGCAGGGAGCGGTGTCGCCTCTGGCGCAGTGCGAGGAATTCACACATTGCACCTGCCCGAAATGCGGCGGCGAGGCGCGCCGTGAAACGGATACGATGGACACCTTCATCTGCTCCTCGTGGTACTACATGCGCTACGCCGACCCGCACAACACGCATCGCCCGTTTGAGCCCGACAAGGTGAATTACTGGGCGCCAGTCGATCAATATATCGGCGGCATCGAGCATGCAATCCTTCATCTCCTCTACTCGCGCTTCTTCACGAAGGTTCTGCGCGATGCGAAGATGCTCGATTTTGACGAGCCGTTCCAAAACCTCCTGACGCAGGGCATGGTCATCAAGGACGGCGCGAAGATGTCGAAGTCAAAGGGCAACGTCGTTTCACCTGAGGAGATCATCCGGAAGTACGGCGCCGATACGGCGCGCCTCTTCATCCTCTTCGCTGCACCCGTCGAACGCGATCTTGAGTGGAGCGACCAGGGCGTCGAGGGCGCCTATCGCTTCCTGAACCGCGTCTGGCGCATCATCGGGCATTTCAGCAATGCCATTCAGGAAGGCATCGACGACTATGACCGCACGACGCTGACCGCCGAGGAGAAGGCGCTGCGCCGCACGCTGCATCAGACGATCAAGAAGGTCACGGAAGATGTCGGCGAGCGCTTCATGTTCAATACGGCGATCAGCTCTATCATGGAACTTGTCAACGCTCTCTATGCTTTCCAGGACAAGGCGGTTCATCCGGGTCTCGTGCGTGAGATTTCCTTTGCGCTCGTGAAGATGCTGGCACCGTTCGCGCCGCATATCGCGGAAGAGCTTTGGAGCCAGATCTGCGGCAAGGGCAGCGTTCATGCTGAGAAGTGGCCCAATTTCGACAAGGAAGCCATTGTGGAGGACGAGGTCGAGATCGTGCTGCAGATCAACGGCAAGGTGCGCGACAAACTTCTGATTCCCGCCGCCATGGGGCGCGAGGAGATGGAAAAAGCGGCACTCATGCAGCCCAAGGTCGCCGATTTGACAGAGGGAAAGACCATCGTCAAGGTGATCTGCGTGCCGAAAAAACTCGTGAACATTGTTGTGAAATAAAGCGATGGGTGCAAGGCGCGGGCTTTTCGCCGTCGCTTTTGGCAGAGAGGGGGCGGCGGTCCGGCCGTGCCCCCTTTTCGTGCTGAATCGAATGGTGATGGTTGAGTAAAATGGTGAAAAAATGAAGGTACTTTTTGAGCAGATGATGCGCGGCGGCTCGGTACGGAAAATCGTCGAAGCCTTTCAAAAGCCGGCTTGGAAAAGCATGGTATACGGTCTCGGCGGCTCGCAGAAGCACGCGCTCTTCGCGGCTGCCTACGACGCTGCAAGGAGGCCGCTGGCCATCGTCACACACAGTGCAGAGGCGCTTGAAGCCTGGCGCGAAGATTTGGCCTCGCTTTTGCCGGACGCGAAGATCCTTGAGCTGCCCGAGCTCGATATGATGGAGGTGGAGGCGACAGCCAAGGGCATGGAGCGCATGGCCGCACGCATGGGGATCCTCGGGCGTCTCCTGCGCCGAGAGCCGGTCATCGTGCTCGCGCGTGCGGCGTCTGCCGTGCAGAAGGGGCTTTCACGGCAGGATTTCGAGCGCCTGAGCCTGCGCCTTGAAACGGGCGCGAATATCGGACGCGAACATCTGCTCGCGCGTCTCGTCGAGCTCGGCTATGAGGCGAACGGCGAAGTCGAGGGCATCGGCCAGTTCAGCGCGCGAGGCGGCATCGTCGACGTCTTTCCGCTCAATGCGCCCAGGCCTCTGCGCATTGAATTTTTTGATGACGAGATCGATTCCCTGCGTGAATTCGACACGGCGACGCGCCGCTCCGTGGGAAATGTACCCTCGGCGGTCGTGCTGCCCGTGGGGCGGACAGCGGGGGCGGAAAGCGCGGCGGGCGCGGCGCCCTTCCTCTCCTACATCGAAGGCGAGGGCGCTGTCGTTTTCGACGAGCCTCTGCGCACGCGCGAAGCTGCCATGCGTCTCGTCAAGGAAAATCCTGAAAGCAAGGGGCGGCTCTTCTCATGGGAGGAGCTCGTAGCAGCGGCCGGTGAAAACGCGACATTCTTTGCCGCACTGATGCTCCAGAAGATCCACGGCGCGGAGCCCGACAGCCTCGTGAGCCTGAGCGTACAGGCGGTGGCGCCGTTCCAGCGCCAGATGGATATGCTCAAGAATGAGGCGCGCAGCTGGCTTGCTGCGGGGCAGCATGTCCTCTTGCTGCTGGGCGATGCTGAAAAGGCGGCCTCCATGCGCGAGTTTTTTGCGAAGTCGCGCATACCGTCCGCCGTCATTGAGGAAGGCGATGCCCTGAGCGACGCCTATCTGAACATCCTGACCGGTACGCTCGGCAACGGGTTCGAGCTGCCCGAGGCGCGCCTCATCGTCATCGCTGAAAGGGATATCTTCGGACGGCAGAAAAAGAAACTGGTGAAGCAGGCTTCCAAGGAAGAGCGCATCGCGCATTTTCGGGAAATCAATGTCGGTGACTACGTCGTTCATGTCAATCACGGCATCGGCAAGTATCTCGGCGTGGAAACGCTTGATGTCGGCGGCATCAAACGGGATTACCTGCATATCAAGTACGGCGGCGACGACAAGCTTTTCGTGCCGACGGACCAGGTAGGGCTCCTGCAGAAGTACATCGGCTCGGAGGGCGAGACGCCGCGTCTGCACCGCATGGGCGGCACGGAGTGGGTCAAGGCCAAGGCACGGGCGCGCGCCTCCGTCGAGGATATCGCGGACGAGCTCATCGCGCTTTACGCGAAGCGTCGCACGGCGAAAGGCTTCGCCTTTTCGCCCGATACGCCGTGGCAGCGCGAGTTCGAGGATGCCTTTCCCTATGAGGAAACGCTTGACCAAAAAAGGGCCATCGAGGAGATCAAGGCCGATATGGAAAAACCCGAGCCGATGGAACGCCTGCTTTGCGGCGACGTTGGCTTCGGCAAGACTGAGGTGGCGATCCGCGCGGCCTACAAGGCCGTCATGGATCACAAGCAGGTCGCCGTGCTCGTGCCGACGACCGTGCTGGCGCAGCAGCATTTCCAGACCTTTTCCGCGCGGTTTGCCGATTTCGGCGTAAACGTCGATGTCATCTGCCGCTTCCGCACGGCGAAAGAGCAAAAGGCGACGCTGGAGAGGCTGCGCGGGAACCGCATCGACATCCTCATTGGCACGCACGCCATCTTAAACCCGAATCGCGTGCATTTCCACGACCTCGGCCTCCTCATTGTCGACGAGGAGCAGCGCTTCGGGGTCAAGCAGAAAGAGAAGATCAAGGCGCTGGCGGCGGGCGTCGACGTCCTGACGCTGTCCGCGACGCCGATTCCCAGGACGCTCCATATGTCGCTTGTCGGCGCGCGTGACATGAGCATCATCGAGACGCCGCCGGCCGAGCGTTTCCCCGTGCAGAGCTATGTCGTCGAGAGCAACGATGCTGTCCTGCGGAACGCCATTCGGCGCGAGCTGCGGCGCGGCGGGCAGGTCTACTGCGTCTACAACCGCGTCGAGAGCATCGACAGGATGCGCCGGTACCTGGAGGATCTCGTGCCCGAGGCGCGCATACAGACGGGGCACGGGCAGATGGCCGAAGAACTCTTAGAGCGGGTCATGGTCGATTTCTACGAGGGACGTTACGATATCCTGCTGGCGACCAGCATTGTGGAAAACGGGCTCGATGTCGCGAACGCGAACACGATCATCGTCTGCAATGCCGATCACTTCGGGCTTTCACAGCTCTATCAGATGCGCGGGCGCGTGGGCCGTTCAAACCATATGGCGTTCGCCTATTTCGTCTATCAGGCGGACAAGGTGCTGTCCGAGGCGGCGGAAAAACGCCTGCAGGCGATGAAGGAGTTCGCCGAGCTTGGCGCGGGCTTCAAGATTGCCATGCGCGACCTTGAGATACGCGGTGCGGGCAATCTGCTGGGTGCGGAGCAGCACGGCCATATTGCGAGCGTCGGCTTCGAGATGTATTCCAAGCTTCTGGACGAGGCCATCCGGGAGAAGCGCACAGGAAAGCCGCCCGAGGAAAAGCTCGAACCCGTCGTGGATATCGAAGCCGAGGCTTATATCGACGGCGCCTATATCAGCGATCCGATGCACAAGATTGAAATTTACCAGCGCATTGCCGCCATCCGCCAAAACGAGGAAATCCGCGAGCTTCTCGACGAGCTGATCGACCGCTTCGGCGAACCGACGCCCGTCTGCCTGCGCCTTCTCGACATCGCACGCATACGAAATCTCGCGCGCGACATCGGCGTGCGATCCATTGTGGAAAAGCCGTTGTTCCTCGAATTGTCGTTTATCGATAAACCGGAGTTTGACACCGACGGGCTCCTGAAGCTGCTCCAGCTTTTCGGCGCCCATGCGAAAATGCTGGCGCCGCCCCAGCGGATCCTCCGCATACGTTTGGCGCCGCAGTACAAGAAGAGCATCACGAACTTCGTCACGCGCGTCTTGCTGATGCTCAAGGGCGACAAGGAAGCCTTTGCCGCAAAAGGCAAGACGGAAAAAGGACGTGCCAAGGCTGTGGGGAGGAGAGCGTAAATGGGCAGTATAACCGTTGTGGGGCTTGGCCCGGGACGCTTCGGGCTCATCACGCTCGAAAGCTGGGAAGCGATGAAGCGCGCCGAGACGCTCGTTCTGCGCACGGCGGTGCATCCGTCCGCTGCGGGGCTCAAGGAGCGCGGCCTCTCCTTTGAGAGCTACGATGCGTGGTATGAAAAGGCAGGAAGCTTTGAGGAGCTTTATCGCTCGATTGCGGCAGATCTCATAAGAAGAGCCGAGGCAGGCGAGGAGATCGTCTATGCCGTGCCGGGAAGTCCGCTTGTGGCCGAACGAACGGTGGCGCTTCTGAGGGAAATGACGGAAAAAGAGGCGCAGGGAAAGGTCATTCTTTCCGTCCAGCCCGGCATGAGCTTCGTCGAGGCGCTTTATGCGAGCCTGGGCATCGACCCCATCGAGGGGCTTGCCATCCTCGATGCGGAGGAAGCGGCGCATTTGTCGGGCAGGCTGCCGACCGCCGCGCTCTTCACGCAGGTCTACAGCAGGGAAATCGCCTCAGAGCTCAAGCTCGCCCTGATGGAGCATCTGCCCGACGAAACCGAGGTGATTTACCTTCATAATATCGCCTTGCCGGACGAAAGCGTGCGGCGGATTCTTCTCTACGAACTCGATCGCCAGAAGGACATCGACCACCTGACAAGCGTCTTTTTGCCAGACAGGAACTTCCAAAACGATTAAAAACTTCCCACGAAAGGCGATTTTTAAAGTTTTTTTCGCTTTTTTCCCGAAATAAAGAGGATTCTTTGGAATGACAGCGAATAAAGGAAACGTAACAAATTCAAAAGGAGGCTACAAACGTGAACAAAACGGAATTAGTGGCTAATGTGGCAGAGAAAGCAGGCCTGACGAAGAAGGATGCAGAGAAGGCTCTGAGTGCAGTGATCGAGAGCATCGAGAGCGCGCTTGTCGAGGGCGACAAGGTGCAGCTCATCGGCTTTGGCACATTCGAGGTGAAGGATCGCGCTGCCCGTACCGGCCGTAATCCGCAGACGGGTGGGGAGATCAAGATCCCGGCTTCGAAGAATCCTGTTTTCAAGGCAGGCAAGGCATTGAAGGACGCCGTCAACAAGAAATAAGCGCGGTGGCACTCCAAGGGCTGGGTTTTTGAACCCGGCCCTTTTGTTTTTGCAGGAAGCGGGGCGTGCCGGACGGCCCGCGGAAGATTTTGCCGGATGGGGGAGGCATGGAAATGGAGCGTGTGGTTTTGCTTACCGGCGGCACATCGGGCATCGGACTTGCTGCAGCGCGTCTTTTTCTTGGCGCGGGATGCTCTGTTGCGCTGGCGGGACGTTCAGCGCAGCGCGGCGCGGCGGCGCTGGCTTCCCTGGCCGATTTGGCGGAAGAAGGAAAAGCGGCGTTTTTCGCGGCCGATATACGGCAGCCGGCAGAGGCGAAGCGGCTTGTTTCCGAGGTGCTGACGCATTTCGGCCGGCTCGATGTGCTCGTCAATGCGGCGGGCGTTTATTTGGAACGTTCTCTGGAGGATATGACGCAGGAGGATTACAGCCGCATCATGGACACGAACGTCAAGGGCACGTTCTTCGTCACGCAGGCGGCGCTCGCTCCCTTGCGGGAGAGCCTCGGCAGCATCGTCAATATTTCCTCCGACGCAGGCCTCAAGGGCAATTTTCTCTGCACCCTTTACTGTGCCTCGAAGGGCGCCGTCGTGCTTTTTACAAAGTCCCTGGCGCTGGAAATGGCGCCCTTCGGCGTACGCGTGAACTGCGTCTGCCCCGGAGATATCGCCACGCCGCTGACCGAGGCGCAGCTTGCTGCAGCCCCCGATCCCGAGGCGGCGCGGCGGGAAATGGCAGGCGTTTATCCTCTGGGGCGCATCGGCACGCCGGAGGAAGCGGCTTCCGTTATTTTTTTTCTGGCGTCCGACAAGGCGGCATTCGTGACAGGAGCGGCGTGGAGCGTGGACGGCGGCCTGACGTCATGAGGCGGCATCTTGGAAGGGAACACCTGTTTTGTTGTGCCTGCTTCCGGGTTGTGCTAAAATAGAAGCCATGGCAAAAGATGAATTGTTTGATTATTTCAATTAAGGAAGGGCTTGCATGGCAAGGAGCAGCTATCTTATTGTCACGGCTTCGATCGGCTCCGGCCATCAAAAGGCGGCCGAGGCGATCGAGGCGGCAATACGACAGGAGTATCCTGCGGCGCGTGTGGCCGTCGTGGACTTTACGGAGCGGCATACCGCATGGGTCACCTGGTTCATGAAAGCTGTTTACATGAAGATGCTGCGCTTCGTCCCCAATCTTTATCAGCTCATCTACCGCTTTACGGGGCACAGGCAGGGCGCTTCGCCCGTGCAGCGGCTGATCGCCTCTTTGACGAAGCGCAGCATGAAGACGCTTGTGGAGCGTTACAAGGCCGATGCCGTGATCTGCACGCATCCCTTTCCCGAAGGTGCGGCTTCTTGCCTCAAGATGAGCGGCGAGGCGGAATTCTTCTTCGCGGTGGTGCTGACGGATTACAGCGTGCATCGCATGTGGTTCTATCCCGGCGTTGATGCTTTTTTCGTCGCGACGGAGAGGATGCGCCGGAGCCTTGTGCAGGAGGGCAGTCCTGCGGAGAACGTCCATGCGACGGGCATCCCCATTCTGCCTCCTGCACCGGGGCGACTTGACCGGGAGGCCGTCCTGGCGGAGCTTGGCCTTCAGCCCGATCTGCCTGTCATCCTTCTGATGGGCGGGGGGCTGGGGCTCGGCGATGTCGCCTCCTCGCTGGAAAAGCTCGAGGAATTGTCGGATACGCTGCAGATCCTTGTGGTCGCCGGCCGCAATGAACGCCTTCTCGCCTGGACCAAGGAGCATGCGGCGCGTTCGCATCACACGGTCAAGGCTTGGGGCTATACGGAAAAGGTGGCGGAGCTCATGACCGTTTCGACGCTTCTCGTCTCGAAGCCCGGAGCTTTGACGATAAGCGAAGCATGGGCGATGGGGCTGCCGCTCATCCTGCATGAGGCGATTCCGGGGCCTGAACTTGAGAATGCCATGATTGCGAGCGAACGCGGCACAGCGGTCTGGCTGGGCAAGGGCGAGAATCTCGCGGCGCTTGTCGAGGGACTTTTAAAGGATGAAAAACGTCTGGCTGCCATGCGCGAAGCGGCTTTGCAGGCGAGCCGTCCCGAGGCGGCAAGGGATATAGCGAGGCTTATTTAAGCCGGACGGATGGATTTTAGGAAAGCGCTGCAAAAGCGTTTGCAGAGAAGCGGCGCATTATTTTGCGAGGGTGGTTTTTATGGCAGTATCAAAGCTGGAAAGGGGCGCAGACGGTGCGTTTCTTTGTGCGCAGTGCGGCAGGCCTCTTCGCAGGATTGAAGGCGGCACGGTCAAGGTCGAAGGCGGCAAGGTCGATATGGAAAGCGTCAAGCCGCGTTATGAATGCAGCCACTGCAGAGTATTTTACCGCGAGCTTCTGAACTCCGGCTATTACGATGTATTCGACTTGCCGAAGCTCAAGGCGGTCGGCGATCTCGTGCCGACCATCCTGCGTCCGGACGCCGAAGGACACGCGCCGTGTCCGCGCTGCGGCGGCCAACTCGATCTCGTCGATTGGGTTCCCGTTCATGTCGTGGACGGGAAGGCCGACATGGAAAACGTGGCGCCGCATTTTCGCTGCGCGAGCTGCGATTCCATCTTCCGGCGCATTGCAACGACGGAGTATTACCAGTGGGCGGAAAAATAGTAAACCGACGGAATGGGACGGTGTTTTCCGGCCTTATGGATATGGGGCGGATATAAAGGTCAGGGATGAAGATGGCGAAGGGGAAAAGAAGCGTAAGGCTCAGGGGACACCGGCTCGACTGGTTTGTCCTCGTCGTCGTCTGCCTGCTCGGCTACTTCGCCTATACGATGATCGACCAGCAGCTTCATCTGAACGAGCTCAACCGTGATTATGTCGCGGCAGAGCAGAGGCTGGAGGCAGCCAGGCGCCAGAATGAAGCCCTGAAGGAAACGAGAGCCCAGCTTGAGGACCCTGCCTATATCGAAAAGACAGCACGGGAAGAATTGGGCATGACGCATGAAGGCGAGCTTCCCTTTATCGCAAAGAAATAGAAGAAAATCCAAAAAAATCCGGACAGGAAGGCATAATCGAAGCCATTTCCTGTCCGGATTTTTTTGGAAACACGGATGTGTCAAGACGGCGGAGTTGGATGTATCCGTGCTTCCTATATGCAGCGAAACGCGGCGTTTATACTTTGAATTTCACGGATTCGTCGTGGAGATTTCTCGCAGAATCCGCAAGACCGCGGGAGCTGGCGGCAATCTCTTCCATGCCGGCAGCTTGCTCTTGGGTGGCTGCGGAGACGTTTTGTGAGGCATCGCTGGCGCGTTTGGCGGAGCTGTTGACGTTTTCGCTGAGGTTTACGATGGTGTGGATGCGCTCGTTGAGTATGCGCATGGTTTCGGTGATCTGCGCGCTGTCGTCGCTGCAGCCGCGGATGAGTTCAAGGATGCGTGAAAATCCTTCGCCTGTCGAGGAGACATTCTCGCGTCCCTTTTCCGCCTGTTCGCGGCCGTTGACCATGGCGGTGACCGCTTGGTTTGTTTCGGTTTGGATGGCCTGAATCAACTCGCCGATCTGCTGGGCGGCTGACTGGGATTCCTCGGCGAGTTTGCGCACCTCGTCGGCGACGACGGCGAAGCCGCGTCCGTTCTCGCCGGCGCGCGCTGCTTCAATGGCTGCGTTGAGGGCGAGCAGGTTCGTCTGCTCGGCGATGCCGGAGATGGTTGAATTGATCTCGCCGATCTCTTGTGAACGCTTGCCGAGTTTTTCCACGATCTGTGACGACCGGTCGACTGTTTCGGAAATCGTGTTCATCTGATCGATGGTGGATTTGACGAGATGGTTGCCTTCGTTGGCACGTTCCACCGTGTTCTCGATGTTTTTGCGTATCGTGTCGATGCGTTGGACCGCCTGACCGATGCCCGCGGAAAGGGCATCCACCTCACTCTTTGTTTCGGTCAGGGAATCCATCTGCACGGAGGCGGATTCTGCGACTTCCGTGATGGATTGGGCGACGTTCTGCGTGGCTTCAGCGGATTGGTTGGCGTTCGCTGTCAGCTGCTCTGAGGTATCCGAGACGAAGGCGGCGGTTTCCTGTATTTTCTTCGTCATAGAGCGCACGTTGTCGATCATGCCGTTGAAGGCTGAGGCCATTTCACCGAATTCGTCATGGTTCTCTACAGGGACGTGGACGCTGAGGTCACCATTGGCCGCGCGGCGCACGCCCTGCAGGAAGTTCTGCACGGCGCTGTTGATCTCGCGGCGCAGCCAGAAGAAGACAGCGAGGGTCAGGGCGATGACGACGAGGAGAGATATCACTGTGATAATGATAATCTGCTTCTCCTTGGCTTCGCTGAGTTCTTTCTGCGTCTTTGCGTCGCGGATGCAGTTTTCCGCATCCTGATTGATGGCGGCGACGGCCTTGTCAAAGGCCTCGACGATATTGTCCGAAAGGACGGCTGCCTCCGCCTCTTCGCGGTTTTCCGATTCCTTCATCTTGTCGCCTTCTTGGCTTAGGCGCTTGTATTCTTCCCAGAGCTCCTGCTCCGCGTCAAGCTCCGAGAGTGCCTGTTTTGTGATATCGGGCGAGCCGAAGTCGGTGTTTTTTTTGGCTTCGCGGAGAGCGGCGAAGGCATCCTCGACATTTTGGCGCGATTGCTGCAGCTTTTCCGTGTACTCATGTTTCTTCGCAGGATCGACGGAAACGACCTGATAAAAGACATAGAGGCGTGTTTGCAGCATGGCCTGCGAGATCTTGTTCGAGCGGTCGACCAGTGTCGTGCGCTGGTTAATGCCTGTGTTCAGGTCATCAAGCTCTCCGACGGAATGGTAGGCAAAGAGGCCAAACGCGACGAACGCGACGAGCAGGATGCTGAAGGAAAATAGAATCTTGTTTGCAACGGTCATGTTTCTCATTAAACCATCTCCAGTTTTTGGTACGGGAATTTTTTTCACCGTCTTAGCGTTCGACGTTGCGGATGAGAATCCTTCTGGGAATTTCATCGGATGTAAAACGACTTTTGGCGTGTTTTCTCTTCTTCCTGTCGCTCTTTTTGACAGAAAAACGAGGCTGTGAAGCGCCTTTTCCTTCACTGGCAAGGGTTTGGATATATTGGCTGAATTTTATCGTTTCCTGTTGTTTTTCTTTTTGTTTCGATATAAAATAGAAATAACAAGGGCAGCCTGCCGCTGAAAGGGAAGAAGGGGATGGGCTGCGATATTTTCCCGCGAAAGGACTCGTCTATGTTTGCGATTGAACGAAGAGAGAAAATACTGCAAATCCTCCAGGAAAACGGTACGGCAAAGACAGTCGAACTCTGCGAGGCGCTTGCTGCTTCGCCTGCTACGATACGCAACGATCTCCATCGATTGGCGCGTCAGGGGAAGCTGCAAAAGATTCATGGCGGAGCGGCGCTGCAGCATGAAGAACCGGCGGATTCTCCCGCATCGGTACAGAACGGAGGCATGGGACAGCCGGATGTCTTCAGCTTTCGGACGCGCGAAATGCAGCATGCCGCAGAGAAGGATGCCATCGCGGAGGCTGCACTGAAATACATCAAGAACAATCAGTGCATCCTGCTCGATGCAAGCTCTACGGCTCTGACGCTGGCGAAGAAGCTCGCATGTTTTCGCAAGCTCCTTGTCGTGACAAACGGTGTTTACACGATGCTGACATTGAAGGATACGCCGAATATCGACACGATCATCATCGGCGGTATTGTGCGCAAGAATTCAGGCTTTATCGAAGGCACCATCGGTGCGGATATCCTGCGTCATTTCCACGTCGATGTTGCATTTGTTTCGGCCAACGGTTTTTCGGAGAAGGAGGGGCTGACGGACTTCAATATCTATGAAGTTGAGCTCAAACGACGAATGCTGGAAAATTGCAACCATATCATCGCGATGATCGATTCCTCGAAGTTCGCGCGCGTATCGTCGTCGAGCTTCTTGGCGACGGAGGCCATTGATGTGCTCTTGACGGATGACAAGGTTTCTCCGGAGCTTGTGGCGCGCTACAAGAGCCAAGGCATCAACGTGCAGGTCTGTGCATGTCGGCGGTAACCGGAAAAAACGAAAGCCGCATGGCTGGGTCAAAATAAAAGACCCTGCCATGCGGCTTTTTTTATGCGGCTGTGTTGTTTGCCGCTGTCGGCGGTACTCAGTCCTGGAAGTCGTCGACGACGGAATCGGCGCTGTGCTCAGGAAGCTCTTCTAAGAGCAGCGCCGCCGCATCGACCCAGTCGCCTTCGAACGACTCGATCTTGCCGGCGTCACAGAGCGCGGCGAGCTTCGGCTCGATCGGCAGGCGCGCGAGCAGCGGCAGACAGTAGTCGCGGGCGATCTCCTCGATGTGGCTGTCGCCGAAGATCTTGTGCGTTTTGCCGCAGTCGGGGCATTCAAAGTACGCCATGTTCTCGACGATGCCGATGATGGGGGCGTTCATCAGCCCGGCCATCTTGACGGCTTTTTCGACGATCATGGAGACGAGTTCCTGCGGCGAGGTCACGACGATGATGCCGTCGACGGGCAGCGACTGGAGCACGGTCAGGGGAACGTCGCCCGTTCCCGGCGGCATGTCGACGAAGAGGTAGTCCTCGTTCTCCCAAACGACGTCCTGCCAGAACTGCTGCACGACGCCCGCAACGATGGGACCGCGCCAGACGACGGGATCGGACTCGTCCTTTAGGAGCAAGTTGATCGACATAATATCGATGCCGCCCGCGCTCTTGAGCGGACGGATGCCAGCAGAATCGGCATTTGCCTTCTCCACTTCGCCCTTGACGCCGAAGATTTTTGGGATCGAAGGCCCGGTGATATCGGCGTCGAGCACGCCGACGCGATGACCGCGGCGAGCCATCGCCGTCGCGAGAAGCGAGGTGACGAGTGACTTGCCGACGCCGCCCTTGCCGCTCATGACGGCGATGACACGCTTGACGCTGCTGCGCTCGTTCGGTGGCGTAAGAAGGCTCTGCTGCTCCTGTGCACCGCTGCAGCCGCCTGCTGAAGAACAGCTGCTGCAGCCGCTGCTGCAATTTTCACTCATGATGGATCTCTCCTTTATACTAGATATAGTGGAAAACTTATATGATTTAATAAGATATATCCTATATCTTACCTTTTTTTTCTGAATTGTCAAGGTGATATGTGACGAGATACTTCATAGATGAACCTTATCATGAAACGCTTCATAGATAATTAAAATAATGATAATCTATATCATTTACAATCTCGGAGGAAAATGCTATACTACATGCTGAGAAATTAAAGGAAGAAGGTGCAGTATGGAATTTTTCAAAGGAATTGCGCAAGGATACAGAAAGAGCATCTTTCTGCTGGCACTCTGCCTCACGGCATCGCTTTTTGCGGCGGGCTGCGGCGGCGCGGCGGGCGATTCATCTTCGGGCGCGAAGAAGAAGGTGACGGTCACGACGTCGTTCCTCGCCGATATGACGAAGGAGCTGGCCGGAGATTACGTCGACATCGACCTCGTCATTCCGGCGGGCGAGGATCCTCATCTTTACGTCGCGCAGCCGGCGGATCTGAAGAAGCTCAAGGATGCCGACCTCGTGCTCTACCACGGGCTGCACTTCGAGGGCAAGATGGTCGAGGTGCTCGAAAAGCGCGGCACGGCGGTGACGGCGGACTTCCCGACGGACGATGTGCTGCGCATGGAAGAGGACGGCGAGAGCGTCGTCGACCCGCACTTCTGGTTCAGCATCGCGCTCTACAAGAAGGCGACGGAGAAGGCGGCAGAGAGTCTCGCGAAGCTCGTGCCCGAGCACGAGAAGGAGATCCGGGCGAACTGCGCCGCGTACCTCGCCAAGCTCGATGCGCTCGATGCAGAGGTCAAGGAAAAGATCGCGTCGATCCCCGAGGGCAAGCGCAATCTTGTCACGCCGCACGATGCTTTCAATTATTTTTCCAAAAGCTACGGCATGACGGTCGTCGCACCACAGGGCGTGAGTACGAATTCCGAGGTGGCGAACGCCGACATTGAAAAGACTGCAGACTTTATCGTCGAGCACAAGGTCAAGGCGGTCTTCGCCGAGAGCACGACGAATCCCGAGCGCATGAAGAAGCTGCAGGAGATCGTGCGGTCGAAGGGCTTCGATGTCGAGATCGTCGGCGGCGAGGGCAATGAGCTGTTTTCCGATTCGCTCGCACCCGCAGGGCAAAAGGGAGATACGTTCATCGACATGTATCGGTTTGACGTCGATCTGATCGTCAGTCATCTGAAGTAAGGAAAAGAGAGAAGAAGGGCGGGCGACCGCCCTTTTTTGCTTTTGTCGTTCGATGCGGTCGAGTTGGCTGATTCTAGGGAAAGAAGGCGGAACATGGGAGAAAAGATGCTGCTTCATGTGGAGGATGTGACGATGGCGTACCGCGAAAACGCGGTGCTCTGGGATATCGATCTCGATGTGCCGACGGGAGTTCGATGTGCGATCGTCGGGCCGAACGGCGCGGGCAAATCGACGCTCCTGAAGGGCGTTCTCGGCCTGGAAAAGCCCGTCGCGGGCTATGTGCGCATTTGGGGCAAGACGATCGAGGAGGTGCGCGAGCGCATCGCCTATGTGCCGCAGCGCGGTACGGTCAACTGGAATTTCCCGACGACGGTTTTCGACGTCGTGCTCATGGGGCGCTATGTGCATATTGGCCTCATGCGCCGCCCGGGCAGGGAGGATCGCGAGCGGGCGAGGGCGGCGCTCGTCGAGATGCAGCTCGAAAAGCTCGCCGACCGCCAGATCTCGGAGCTTTCGGGCGGGCAGAAACAGCGCGTCTTCATCGCGCGCGCACTCGCGCAGGAAAGCGACCTCTACATCATGGACGAGCCGCTGGCGGGCGTGGACGAAACGACGGAGCGCATCGTCATGGACAAGTTCGTCGCGCTGCAAAAGGAGCGCAAGACGGTGATCGCCGTGCATCACGACCTTTCGACGCTCGACATGTACTTCGACTATCTCGTCGTCCTGAACCGCACGATCAAGGCGAGCGGCTACTTGAAGGACATGGACAAGGAGGCGGCGCTCGCCCTCGCCTTCCGTCCGAAGGAGCGATGACGATGGATATTGTGACGAATTATACATTCCAGATCATCGCTCTCGGCACGGCGCTTCTCGCGGCTGTCGCGGCGCCCGTCGGCGCATTGAGCGTCTACAAGGGGCAGAGCCTCATCGGCGATGCCATCGGGCACGCGACATTTCCGGGCGTTGTCCTCGCTTTCATGGCGTTTTCGACGCGAAGCCCTGCCGTACTGCTCGTCGGTGCAATGGCGGCGGCCGCCATTACCTTCTTTGCCATTCAGGCGGCGAATGAGAACACGCGCGTCGGCCTCAACGCCAACCTCGCGATCTTTCTCTCGGGCTTCTTCGGACTCGGCATGGTCCTGAAGAGCTTCATCCAAGGGAATGCCGACTATCGCGGCGCTTCGCAGGCGGGTCTTGAGACGTACATTTTCGGACAGGCGGCGTACATGCTCGAAGCGGACGTGAAGCTCATCGCCCTTGTCGCCGTTCTTTGCGCAGCGCTGCTCTTCCTCTTTTACAAGGAACTCAAGGTCTTCGTCTTTGACGCCGAGTATGCGCGGGCGGTGGGGCTGCCCGTGCGCCTGCTGCAGGTTCTTCTGCCGTTTTTGACGATCGCCGTCATCGGCATCGGCATCAAGGCGGTCGGCGCGATCCTGATCAGCTCGTTTCTCATCATCCCGTGCGTCGCGGCGAGCCAGTGGTCGGACGATTTTGTGCGCGTGCTCCTCTTGAGCGCGGTGTTCGGCGTGGCGTCGGCGCTCGCGGGCACTTATGTGAGCACGCTGGAACAGGGGATGTCGACGGGGCCAAGCATCATCCTGGCGGCGTGCGTCATCGCATTTTTCTCTATGCTCTGCGGCAAGTGGGGCGTGTTCAGAAAGCGGCAAAGGAGGGAGAAGGCATGACGGATTCCCTGCTCGTGCTCGCCTTGACGGCGGCTGCCTGCGCTTTGCCCGGGGTATTCCTGCTCCTGCGCAATCTCTCGATGATGGCGGATGCGATCAGTCACACGGTGCTCCTCGGCATTGTCCTGGCGTTTTTTCTCGTGCGCGACCTTTCGTCGCCGTGGCTCCTCATCGGCGCGGCGCTCATGGGCGTCGTCACGGTGCTCCTCGTTGAACTTTTAGGGAAAACGAAGGCGATGAAGAGCGACGACGCCATCGGCATCGTCTTTCCGATGCTCTTTTCTATTGCCGTCATACTCATCAGCAAGTATGCGGGCAATGTACACCTCGACACGGACATGGTGCTGATGGGTGAGGTCGTCTATGCCGGGCTCGATACGGTGCCGCTCTTCGGCTTTGAGATCGCAGCCTCGGCGCTCAAGATGGGTGTGATCTTCCTCGTCAATGCGGCGTTCATCTTCCTCTTTTACAAGGAGCTCAAGCTTTCGACCTTCGACGAGGAGAGCGCGCGGCTCATCGGCATGGCGACGGGCGCGATCTTCTATGGGCTCATGACCTTGATTTCCCTGACGACGGTCGCGGCCTTCGACGCCGTCGGCTCGATCCTCGTCATCTCGTTCTTCATCGCGCCTGCAGCCACGGCGCTGCTCTTCACGAAGCGCCTGCATCACGCGCTCTTTCTCGCCGTGCTTCTCGGCGTCCTCGGCAGCGTCGTCGGCTACGGGCTGGCGCTTCATTTCAATGCCTCGATGGCGGGCATGTGCGCCATCGTCAATATGCTCCTCTACGGCGGAGCCGTTTTCGTCCATCCCAAGGGCGTCATCACAAGGCGCTGGCAGCGCATGCGCCGCAAAGCGCGGCTCAAGGAAGAGCTTCTGATCATCCACCTCGGCACGCATACCGCCGAGAACCTTTACAGCGAGGAAAACGCCGTGCGCGACATCGCCGAGCACCTGCGCTGGAGCGAAAGGGAGATGCGGCGCGTCAGCGAGAGCCTGAAGGAAGCCGGCATCGTGCGCCGTTCGGGTGGTTACTACCTGCTGACGGAAAAGGGCGAGGAGCGCTATCGGGCGCTTTGTGAGGAGTATGTGATTTGAGGAGGAGCCTCGTGGTTTGAGAGAAGCTGCACACTTTGAGAGAAGCAGCAAGGCAGCCGTTCGTCAGGGAGCGGCTGCTTTTTTGTGGGCGCGGTGTTGTTTTTACGGAAGCATAGATGTGTGAAAATGAGGGCTGAATTTATCAGCGCGTCCTTATGTTTTGCTTCGTGCGGAGGGGCGCTGTGGCGTAATGTTGATGAGGGAGCGTGCGCAATGTCCGCGAAGCGGAGGTTTTTGCGTGCAGTTCTCGCACGACAAATTTGCAAATTTTTGTCATTGGCACTATAATAAAAAGGCATAGGACGCTTTTTGTCCTGCAGGCAAGATATTTCCGATGGGAGGATGACAAATGAAGAAAATTTTGGCGGCGGCGCTTGGCGCGGCAATGGGGCTTAGCATGTATGCAGCGACGGTGGACGCGCATGGCGTTTACTACGCAAACCGACTGGATCAAAAGGCGCTCGTGCTCGGCGAAGGTCCCTTGGACAACGCTTACGATCCCGCATGTGTGCAGCGCATTGACGCCTACGATGTGAATTTCCAGCCGACGACAGTTGAGCGCGTGGATGCGGAAAATCATGTGACAATCGTGCCGGGCGACAATCTCGGTGTGACAGCGACATTCTTCGACTACGGCTACTTTGCCAAGACGACGGACGGCAAGGTTATTCCGACGCGTGATTACTCGGATATTGAAAATCTCATGGCGGTGACATACGCGCGCAAGTACAACGTGCATTACTGGAATGCGGATTTGAAGCCGGGCGGCCTCTATAATGTGCCGATTCAGATCGTGCCGACTGTCAATCCCCTGACGCTGCGCCGCGGCGGTACGCTTACCCTGCGCATTTATAAGGACGGCAAGCCGTATGCGGGAGCGCCTGTCATCGCCGATGTGCTGGGTGACCTCGGGACAATCGTGCAGGCGGATGCGAACGGCTATGTTTCTGTGAATGTGGCCAACAACGGGCTCAACGTCATCGGCGTCGAAGTCTCGCTGCCTACGTCCGACCCGAATGTGACGGAAAAGGTGTTCAGCTCGCTTTCGTTCATTCTTCCGGCCGAGTAAGAAAAAGTAAAGAACCGTTTTTGATTTGCGCCCCCTATACGCGCTGTGCGTCGTATGGGGGGCGTATTTTCAGGCCTCGATGCCGCATTCTTTGCGAATGAAGCTTGGCAGGCGCTTGGAGAAGCTGATGTTGTGCTCGTGCGCAAGTGCGCCGAGCCAGCCGAGGAGAGACACGTCCTTTCGCATGCTGCACGTGTCGCTGAGCTTGCGCACGGGCAGGGTAGCCGCCTCGATGAGGGCGGCGGAGGCGCCGTTCGGCGCGGTTAATGCAAAGCGAATCTTAACCTAAAACTGAATAATTTTCATTTTCGTATTGAATTTTCTTATCGCCTGTGCTATACTCACTCCTGTGAAACAGATAATTAGTATCAATGATGATAGAGTAAATGAATTCTGGAGGAGATGTTCCAGTGGAAAACAGTTGGGAATTATTTCAAAAGGGCGGGCCGGTCATGTTCGTGCTTCTTGCCTGCTCCATCGTGGTCGCGCTCATTGCTATCGAACGCTTTCGTTTTTACCGCCAAGCGGGCAGAGGAGCGAGTGATTTCATCGTGAAGCTGCCCGAGCTTCTTCGAACGCATGACCTCAAGCAGGCAGCGGAGCTTTGCATAGCGGAAAATACGGCGCCTGCCTATCTCGCGGAAATTGGCGTCCGTGCAGCTTCGGCGGGCGACGATCTGACGCTGGCGCTCGATACCGCTTACGGCGAGATGGCGATGCGCCTGCGGGAGCGAATCAACTATCTGTCGATGATTGTGACCATGGCGCCGCTTCTGGGGCTTCTGGGCACGATTTCGGGCATGATCGAGTCGTTCAGCATCTTCAGCGTGCGCGCAGGCGAGCCGCTTGCCATCACAGGCGGCATCGGTGAAGCTTTGATCGCAACGGCGACGGGACTCTGCGTGGCGATTTTTTCGCTGATCGTGCATACGTACTTCGCACAGAAGCTCGACGAGATGCTTGCCATGCTCGACAAGACGACGGCTGTTGTGAGAAACGCACTGGAAAAGAAAGATGGGGATGGTTCTCATGCGGCGTGATTTTCGTTTGACGAAAGAACCGCTTGTCATGATCATCCCGATGATCGATATCATGCTCTTCCTGCTCGTGTTCTTCATGATCAGCACGATCTATATGGTGCAGACGAACACGATTCAGGTCGCACTGCCGCAGGCTGCGGCCTCAAAGATGGAAACGCGCCCGAATATCGTGCCGATCACGGTCACGGATAAGGGCGATGTGCTTTACGACAAGGATGAGCTGCCGAACGAGGATATCGCAGGGAAGATCAAAGAATCCCTGGCAGCTGATGCCGATACGGTATTCGTCCTGCGCGGCGACAAAAAAGCGGATTACGAGAGCGTCGTCCTGGTGCTCGACATTCTTAAGCGCTCGGGTGCGCGCCACGTTTCGATAGCGACGGAAGCGGCGACAGGGAGGCAGTGAGATGCGTTTCAAAAGCTACTGGCGCACGACGGTCATCGGTGCGATTTTCCTGCACTTCTTCGTCTGGCTGGGCTTGGCTCTGGTGCTTCCCTATATCGATTTTGAAGGCGATCCGATTGCGGTGCAGGAGATGGAGGTCGTCGACCTGCCGGAAGGCGGCGACGGCAATGCTGAGGAGCAGAAGCCTGAACCGCCGAAGGCCAAGCCGCCTGAGCCGCCAAAGCCTGAGGAACAGCCCCCTCCGCCGGAGGAGCTGCTTCCTATGGATTCCTCGCCGACGGAAGCACAAGAGCTTGATGAAGCGGTGGCTGCTATCCAAGAGCAGGAGAAGAACCCAAACGGCAACAACAATCCGTCGCCGGGACCGCCTCCGCCTCCGAATATGGCGGTCGGCGTCATCGTTTCCTCGGGTATGACGCCCGATACGCGTGGTCTGGATTTTCACGGCAAGGTCGGCATCCTCGTGAACGTCGATGAGCGAGGGAACATCACGGGATATCGCTTCACGCAAGGCTCGGGGCACACCGTCATCGACCAGATTGTCTTGAACGCCGTTCGGAAATTCAAGTTTGATCCTGCACTCGACACGAACGGCAATCCAATGAAGACGAAACGTCTTCTGAATTTCCCGTTCGACGGTTCCGCACCGCATCCTTTCGACGATGATGAGAACAAGCGCACGCGTGCGAATAAGGAAATATTCCTTAGGGAACAACGCCAGAAGGAAAATGCGCCGCCTGCTTAATGTTCAGTGGCAGAGCGGGTTTCGCTTGGATATGGGGTTTTACGGAGAAGGTGAAACATTGAAAAGGATCTTATTTCTCTGCATGACGCTGCTCCTTCTTGCTGCGCCGCTTACGGAAGCAGCGCCGAAGTGGCAGGAGGTGGCAGACCGCATCGCGCAGACGGTCGACCAGGCGGTCACGGTCTATGAGGGCGGGGATTACGAGGGTGCGCGCGATCTTGTGAACGCAGCGTATTACGGCATTTATGAAAAGGAAGGCCTTGAGAGCGTCATGCGCAGCTCTGTTTCCGCGAAGGAGACGAGCCTGACCGAGTATCAGTTCTATAAGATCAAGAAGAGCATGAAGAACGGCGAGAGCATGGATGTGGTCAAGCAGGAAGCTGAAAAGCTCAAGTCGATGGTCAACGACAATGTCAAGGCACTCGAAAATGCACATGGCAGCTCGGGCTGGGCGGCGTTCCTGCCCGCGTACCTGATTCTTCTGCGCGAGGGCTTGGAAGCGATTCTGGTGCTTGTCGCCATCATCGCCTACCTCAGGCGCTCGGGCAACGAGAAGCACCTCGGCGCCGTTTATAATTTTTCGATTGCGGCGGTCATCGCGAGCTTTATATCCGCCTATCTCTTCGCCACGATTCTTGACAATACGACGGGCGGCATGAGCCGCGAGGTGCTTGAGGGCGGAACAGCTCTTTTCGCCGTCGTCGTGCTGCTCTTGACGAGCGCGTGGCTCGGCGGCAAGGCGAATACCGACAACTGGAAGAAGTACATCGACGGTCTCGTCCAGCAGTCGGTCACGACCGGCACGGCGCGCGCCCTTGGCTTCGCGGCGTTCCTGGCCGTCTACCGCGAGGGCGCGGAGGTCATCCTCTTCTATCAGGCGCTCTTTAACAATGCGGCTGCCGACGTCACGATGATTTGGGCGGGATTCGGCGCGGGCTGTGTGACGCTGGCCTTGATCTTCTACGGCATGCAGCATGGCATCTTGAGGATTCCCCTGCGTCCGTTCTTCCTGTTTACGAGCATTCTGATGTTCCTGCTGGCCGTCACTTTTGTCGGCGGCGGCATCGAGGAACTGCAGGAAGGCGGCGTCGTCGGCATCACGCGCTTCGAAGGCTGGCCGACGGTCGATCTTCTGGGCATCTTCCCGACGGCGGAGACGCTCGGCGCACAGCTTTTCGTGCTGCTTCTCGGCGTGGGTATGGTCATCTACGCGAAGCGGCGCAAGCCGAAGGCGGCGTGACCCCCGCTCTAAGAGTCATTGGCAATGGCGGAGCGAAGTGCTCCGTTTGCAGGTGCAGCGAATTGCCGCATCTATATAGGACGTATTGTGTAAGGGCGTCCAAGAGGAATTTCATACAATCATTTTTCGGAGGAGTGTGTTTTATGAAAATGTTCAAACTCAAGAAACTCAAGTCGGCTCTGGCGGTTTGCGCAGTAGCGGCGTCGCTCTTTACGTTCGGCGGCTCGGCATCGGCGGCGGGCTTTACGGAGTACCCGATCGGTGACGAGATCGAGAACGAGGCGAACCATTTTAAGGTGGCGCTCGTCTACTTCCAGCCGATCGAGATGCTGCCCGCAGGCATGATGCTTTCGCCGGACAAGGCGGACATGCACATTGAGACGGACATCCATGCGACGGAAGGCAACGACACGGGCTTCGGCGTCGGCGAATGGATTCCGTACCTGACGATTCACTACAAGTTCACGAAGCGTGAGACGGGTGAGAGCGTCGAGGGTGTCTTCATGCCGATGAATGCGGACGATGGCCCGCACTACGGCGCGAACGTCAAGATGCTCGGCGCGGGCACCTACGACATGCATTTCTCCATCGAAAGCCCGTATCGCCAGAACTACGGTCTGCACGTCGATGAAGAGACAGGCGTCAAGGGTCGTTTCTGGGATGAGCCTGTCACGATGGATTGGGTGTTCAACTACGTCCCCCGTCGCTGGTAAACCGCTACTGACCTGTCCGTGAGACGAACCTCGAAGAGGTGAAGGCGAACGGGAAACAGGTCGTATGCGAAAACGACCCGCAAATCAAGCCCGAAGGGCGAAGATGAGCGGCAGACGTTGACCGCTGCTGAGCCGTCCAAGAAGCGAACCCTGAAAGGGTGAAGCTGATTGGGCAACGGCTCGTATGCGAAAACGACCCGCAAATCAAGCCCGAAGGGCGAAGATGAGCGGCAGACGTTGACCGCTGCTGACCTGTCCGTGAGACGAACCTCTTCCCCCTCATAAGGGCACAGGAGCCCACCACCATCCACAGGGTGGTGGTGGGCTTGTTTTTTCTATGAAAGCCTGATGGACAGGGCGTGGACGCCGGTCAATCGGGGACTTTTTCCGCTTGTCTGCAAGGCTCTGCAGCGCAGTCGTGACTGCATGGCTTTTATTCTTCCATAAAGTGAGGTGCAGAATATGCTGCAGTTGTTCCTGCAACAATTCATCCCGGCGATGGAGCAGGTGCTGACGCTGGCCGTGCCGCTCGGCATTCTCTTCGCCATCCTGCGGCGGCTGCCGCTTGATCAGTATCGCCGCAATTATAACACGGCCATCCATTGGGGCTTTTGGCTTTCCATCGCCATTGTGGCTGCGCGTGTCGGCACGCGAAACGCTGTGAGCCGTGAGGTCGTTGAGGCGGGATCCATCGCCCTGGCCATGGTCGCCGAGCTCGTTGTTCTCGCCGTGCTTCTGCGGGGCGGCGGGCAGAAGGAGAAGCTTTCGCGTCCGCTGCAGCTCGCAGCCTGCACCGTGGGAGCGCTGCTCTTCTTCTACCATGGCATGGAGATTTGGCTTATTCCTGTCAGCACGATCATCTCGGCTGCAGGGGACTACTACACGCAGACGGTTGCCGTGAAGCTCGTCGGTTTTGCCTGCGGCCTTTTCTTCGGCGTCGTCAGCTCCTATGTCGCTTATCGAGCGGCGGCGGCCCTGACTCCGCAAAGACTGCTCTTCGTATTCGTCATACAGGCGGCGGCCATGCTCATCCAGCAGGGCATCTTCTTCGTGCAGGTCCTGATGGCGCGGCACATCCTCGACAGCGCGGTGCTTCTATCCTTCATGGCGCCGATCATCGACCATTCCTCGTGGCTGATCTTCATCATCTTCTTTGCGCTTCTCTTCGTGCCTTTGACGCTTTTTTCGCAGAAGAAGCCGGAAAGGCCTGCCGGCACGAATCCTGCTGAGTACCGCCGCATGATCATGCACGCGATGCACAAACGGCGTTGGGGCACGGCGACGGTCATCTTTCTTGCGGGGATGGTTTTCCTCTCGAGCTTTGGCGCAAGCTATGCGAACAAGAAGGAGGAGCTTGTGCCTGCTGTCGCCGTGACAGCGGTCAATGGCTCTGTCGATGTGAATCTTTCAGAGGTCAACGACGGACATTTGCATCGCTTCGTCTATCAGACGGCGAGCGGGCAGTCGGTGCGCTACATCGTCATTTTGAAGGGCGGCAATTCTTATGGCGTCGGCCTTGACGCCTGCGAGATCTGCGGCCCCACGGGCTATTATGAAAAGGACGGGCAGGTCATCTGCCGCCTCTGCGACGTCATGATGAACAAGGCGACGATCGGCACGAAGGGCGGCTGCAACCCGATACCCTTGGAGTACAGCGTGTCGGAAGGCAAGCTGCGCGTGCCGCAGGAAGCGCTTGACAAGGCCCGGGATGTGTTCCGTTGACGGCCTTTGAGGAGGGATACTTATGTTTTGGCAGATGGTAAAGGGCGCCTTGATCCGTCAGAGGAAGCGCTTCTTCCTCATCGCACTGACGGCGGCTCTCGGCGTCTCGCTTGCAGCCGCCATGCTCAATGTCATGTTTGACATCGGCGAGAAGGTCAACCAGGAGCTCAAGGCGTACGGCGCGAACATCACGGTCACGCCGAAGAACGCTTCCGTTCTCCAGGACGTCTACGGCCTTGAGGGCGGCGGGCACAAGGAATATCTTGAAGAACAGGACGCCGCGAAGATCAAGACAATCTTCTGGACAAACAATATCGTCGCTTTTGCGCCTGAGCTTTCGGGTGAAGTCACTTTGTCGGACGGCAGGAGCGTGCCGATCATGGGAACCTGGTTTGACCATGAGGTCGAGCTGCCGACGGGAGAGAAGGTCACGACGGGCGAAAAGGAAATGAAGTCCTGGTGGAAGATTGACGGCGATTGGCCGACGGAAGCCCCGGACGAGGCTCTTTTGGGCACGAAGCTGGCGGATTCCCTGGGGCTCCATGCAGGAGACACGCTTTCTTACCGCACGAAGGCAGGCGAGGAAAGGACGCTGCGGATCACGGGCGTCGTGACGGGCGGCGGCGCGGAGGACGAGGGCCTGACGGTCAATCTTCCGCTGGCGCAGGAGCTCATGGGAGCAGCGGGAAAAGTCGACAAGATCGAAGTTTCGGCTGTCACGACGCCGGAGAACGATCTTGCGCGCAAGGCGGCGGCAAATCCCGAGCGGCTTTCCCAGAAGGAACGCGAAATCTGGTACTGCACGGCGTATGTGAGCTCGATTGCCTTCCAGATCGAGGAGGCGATTCCCGGCTCTTCAGCACAGCCTGTGCGCCAGATCGCCGAGTCCGAGGGCAAGATTCTGGAGAAGACGCAGATGCTGATGCTCCTCATCACGGGACTTTCGCTTCTTTCGGCAGCGCTTGGCGTGTCGAATCTCGTCAGTGCGAATATCATGGAGAGAAGCCGCGAATTCGGCTTAATGAAGGCGCTTGGCGCGACGGATCTCTCCGTCGTTCTCATGGTGCTGGCGGAGATTTTTATCGCCGGCCTTATCGGCGGTTTCTTCGGCTATTTCGGCGGGCTCCTTCTCGCACAGGCCATCGGGCAGACGGTTTTCGGCTCGAGCATTGCGAACAACCTCGTCGTCATTCCTATCGTGGGCGGACTCATGGCCATCATGCTTCTCATCGGCAGCCTGCCCGCCATTCGTATGCTGCTTTCCTTGCAGCCGGCTAGCGTCCTTCATGGCAGGTGATTGAATATGGCAGGAAGAATAAAAAAACTGGAAATGCTTCTCCGCATGATTGTGCGGGCGCTGTTCCGGCAGAAGTCGCGCATGTTCGTCGCGCTCCTCGCCGTTGCGGTCGGCGCCGCCATCATCTCGGGCATGATCACGGTCTACCGCGAGGTGCCGGCGCAGCTCGGGCGCGAGTTCCGTGCTTACGGCGCCAATGTCCTTCTCTTGCCTGCGGGCGAGGCCAAGACCTTCGACGGCGCATCGCTCAAGAAGGCGCAGGAGGCGCTCCGGGGGCATGATATCGTCGGCTGCGCGCCGTTCCTCTACGAACGATTGGAAATCAACAAGCAGCCCGTGCTGACAGGCGGTACGGATTTCGAGGAAGTGAAAAAGGTCAGCCCCTATTGGATGATCAAGGGGGAATATCCGGCAGCGGGCAGCCGTGAGATCCTTCTCGGCTCGGAAATGGCCGCGAAGCTGGCGCGCGATACGGACAAGCTTGTCGGACAGACCGTGACGGTCAGCGCGGGCGAGGGCAAGGCGATGATTCCCTTCACCGTTTCGGGCATCGTCTCGACCGGCGGCAAGGAAGAGCAGTTCGCCTTCCTGAATCTCGATGAGCTGCAAAAGATCGTCGAGAAGCCCGATGCCGTCGGACTCGCGCAGCTCAGTATCGTCGCGGACGGCGAGAGCCTCAAGGCGGCGGATGAAGCTGTGCGTGCTGCGAATGTCGGCATCGAGCCGCAGGAAGTGCAGCAGATCGCGCATTCGGAGTTCAACGTCTTGAAGAAACTCGAGGTTCTGATTCTTCTCGTGACCTTGATTGTCCTCATCTTGACGCTGATTTGCGTGACGACGACGATGACGGCTGTCGTAACGGAGCGCCGCAGGGAAATCGGGCTCAAGAAGGCGCTCGGTGCATCAAACGCCAACATTGTCACGGAGTTCCTCGGCGAGGGCTGCGTGCTCGGTCTTGTCGGCGGTCTCTTGGGGAGCGGCTTCGGCTACCTCTTTGCACAGAGCGTCAGCATCAACGTCTTTTCGCGTGGTATCGCGTTTGCCCCGAGCATCGCTGTGCTTGCCGTCATTTTGTCCGTCGTCGTGACGGGCGTCGCGAGCCTGATTCCCGTGCGCATCGCGACGAGCGTTGACCCCGCCATCGTCTTGCGGGGAGAGTAGGAGGGTTTTATGAGTCTATTGGAATTGAAAGACGTGACGATGGCCTATGGCGGCAAGGTCAAGGCGCTCGACAACGTCAATCTCAAAGTAGAAAAAGGCGATTGGCTCGCCGTCATGGGCCCTTCCGGCTCGGGCAAGACGACGCTCATGAACATCATCGGCTGCATGGATCATGCGACGAGCGGCACAGTGCTTTTGGACGGAATCAATATCACGGAGGTTTCCGACCATGAGCTTACGCTGCTGCGCCGGGACAAGATCGGCATTGTGTTTCAGCAGTTCCACATGATTCCGTATCTGACGGCCATTGAAAACATCATGGCGGCACAGTACTACCACAGCATCCCCGACAAGAAGGAAGCGCTGGCGGCGCTTGACCGCGTGGGGCTTGCCGACCGCGCTGACCATCTGCCGAGCCAGCTTTCGGGCGGCGAGCAGCAGCGTGTCTGCATCGCGCGCGCCCTGATCAATTATCCTGTCCTGATTCTTGCGGATGAGCCGACGGGCAACCTCGACGAGGTCAATCAGAACCTCGTCATGAAGATCTTCCGCGAACTGCACGCAGAAGGCCATACGATTCTCACGGTCACGCACTCGGCGGAAGTCGGTGCGGCGGCAGAGCGCTGCGTCATCATCGAGCATGGCCGCATGGTGGAAAAGAGCGCGGAGGAGCAGGCGGCGGCGAAACTGAAGGAAGGGGTAAAGGAATGAAGCGAATGAAGAAGCGGGCGGCGGCGGTACTTTCCGCCGCGCTCTTTGCCGCGCTCCTTGCGGGCTGCGGCAGCGATACGGCGGAGGACAAGCCTGCCGACAGCGCGGTGCAGGGAGCCGCCGTCAAGAAGATCGCGGACATCGACCTCTCGACGGCGAAGGATGGCACGTACAATGCGGAGAGCAGCGAAAATTCCGAGTACGGCCATGGCAAGATCGCCCTCACGATCAAGGATCATAAGATCGAGAGCGTGACCTACTTCGGCGTCGACAAGGACGGCGCGATGAAGGGAGAGGACTACGGCAAGAAGAACGGCCAGATCAGCGATCCGCAGAACTATAAGAAGGCACAGAACGCCGTCAAGGCGAATGCGGCTTACGGCGTGCAGCTCGTGGAGCGTCAGCAGCCCGGCAAGGTCGACGCCATTTCGGGCGCGACGATTTCCTACGAGCAGTTCATCGAGGCCTCGACGAAGGCGCTCGATGAAGCGAAGAAGTAGCTATGATTCGCTTGCAGAATTTGGCAGCTCAAGGCGCAGGGCATCTTGCCCTGTGCCTTTTGCTCGTTTTTTTCGCCGCTTCTCTTTCGGCAGGATGTTTGTCCGAGCAGACGAAGAGCGCGGCTTCCGACGCCGCAGAGGAGGCGAGCGAGGAGTTCTTCGCGATGGATACGAAGATGACGGTCAGGGTCTATGGCGAAGGTGCACCCGAGGCGGCGCGGGAGGCGAAGGAGCAGCTTCTCGCGCTCGATGCGCTTTGGAGCGCGGCGCGCGAGGGAAGCGACGTCGAGCGCTTGAACAGCGGCGCGGGCGAGGCAATCGCGCTCTCTCCCAAGACGATGCGGCTTTTGCGTATGTCTGAGGAGGTGCACGAGGAGACGAAAGGAGCGCTCGACGTGACGCTTCTGCCTCTCCTCAAGCTCTGGGGATTTTCGGGCGGCGTACATCGCGTGCCGACGGCAGAGGAAATCGAGGCGGCGCGTGCCTTGACGGGAGCGGGAAAGCTCAAGCTCGACGAGGCGGCGGGCACGGCGCGGCTCGAAAAGGGCAGCAGCGTCGAGCTTGGCGCGGTGGCGAAGGGCTATGCGGGCGAGCTTGTCGCGGCGGAACTCAAGTCGCGTGGGGTGCGCTCGGCGCTCCTCGACCTCGGCGGCAACATTGAGACGGTCGGCGCACGCGAGGACGGCACGCCGTGGCGCGTGGGGCTTCGGAATCCTTTCGGCGGGGCACTTCTCGGCACGGTCGAAGTCGCGGACGCCGCTGTCGTGACCTCGGCGATCGACCAGCGCTTCTTCACGGATGAAGCGGGAAACTGCTATTGGCACATCCTCGATCCGGCGACGGGCGCACCGGCGAGGAGCGGCCTTGCATCCGCCACCGTCGTCGCGGCGTCGGGCGGCCGAGCGGATGCGCTTTCGACGGCGCTCTTCGTCATGGGCGCGGATCGCGCCGCCGCTTTCTGGCGCGAGCGGCAGGATTTCGAGATGGTGCTCGTCGGTATGGACGGTCATGTGTGGATTACAGAGGGGCTTCTTGACCGCTTCTCGGCGGGCGAGGGGCTGACGGGAGAAGCGGAGGTCATTCGATGAAAGGGGAAAAGAAGGCGTGTCTCTTCGCTCTTTTCGCCGCGCTCCTGCTCGCTGCGGCGGGCGCGTGGCTCTTCACATCCGTTTCTCGTGGCGGTGATGCGTCGAAGTCGGGCGCGGTCGAAGTCGTGCAGGACGGCGCGGTGATCTATCGCTTCACGCAGGAGGAACTGCAGGAGGAGCGACATATCCGCGTACCCTATGGTGAGCACGAGAACATCATCGCGACGGGCGGCGGCACGATCCGCATCGAGAGCGCCGACTGTCCCGATCAGATCTGCGTGCATACAGGCGAATTGAAGGGGGACGGCGCACCGATCATCTGTCTGCCGCATCGCCTGGAGATCCGCTGGGCAAAATCGGGCAGCGCGGGCGAGGCGGCGGTCGAGGCCGATGCGCCGGACGCGGTGGCGAGGTGAGGGACGCACGGCGAGAGCGCGGCGTTCGGCAGGGCGCATCCGCGCGGACGCGTATATGCGCAGAGGGAGCGGAGGAAGCGGGGCTGGCGCAGCAGGGGGCGGCGCGGCTGATGCTTCTTTCCATCTGCCTCGCACTCTCTTTGATGCTCTTCTTCGTCGAGCTTCGTCTGCCGCTCGTCGCGACGGTGCCGGGCTTCAAGATCGGCCTCGCGAACATCGTGACCGTCGCCGCGCTTCGGCTCTTTCGCGCGAGGGAAGCCCTCTTGCTCCTCGTCCTGCGCATCGTGCTCGGCGCGGCCTTCGCAGGCAGCCTGCCCGCGCTGTCGTTCAGCCTTGCGGGCGGGCTTCTGGCGCTTTCGGTCGGCGTCCTCTTGCTGCGGGCAGTTCCGCGCGTGCCGCTCGCGCTGCTCGGCGTCGCAGGTGCGCTCTCGCATAATGTGGGTCAGCTTCTTGCCGCCTCTTTCTGGCTCGGCACGCTCGACGTCTTTTACTATGCGCCCGTGCTCTTTGCTCTGGCCGTTTTTACGGGAGCTGCCACGGGTTTTCTCGCGCAGGAGATTTTGCGGCGGCTGCCTTTGGAAAATAAGAAAATTTCTCAAAAGTTGTAACAAATGTTCCCGAAAAAGCATTTATCTAGTATTATACTAGGAAACAGAAAGAGAGGAGATGACAGCCATGAAAGGTCAGGCAGGCAGGGTGCTTCGCCCCGCCGAGGAAATGGCGCCCGTCCCGGGCTGCACGGTGTCGGAAGCCATCAGCGCGGCGGGCGGCAACAATGTCGTCTGGTTCTCGCTCGCAGAAGCGACGGACATCAGCGCGGAGAGCTACGAGCGCCGCCGCCTCTGGTACGTTGCTTCGGGCACGATGGAAGCGGTCGAGGAAAGCGGGAATACGCCGCTCGCCGCAGGAGATTTCTTCGTCGTACCCGTCGGTACGCCCGTGGGCGTCAAGACCGAGCGCGGAGCCGTTTATCTTGAGATCAGTTTGCAGGAGGGAAAGACCATGAACAAGGCAATCGAGGACAAGAAGGTATTTCAGCTGGCAGAACTTCTGCCGTGCCAGGAGGGCAAGATCGTCAACATGGATCTCGTGCAGAGTCCGAACCTCAAGTTCGTGCTCATGAGCTTCGGCGCGGGCACGGGGCTCGACGAGCACGCGGCGCCGGGCGAGGCTCTCGTCTTCGCGCTCGAAGGCGAGGCCGTCATTGGCTACGAGGGCAAGGAGTACACGGTTCACGCGGGCGAGAATTTCAAGTTCGCGAAGAACGGCAGGCATTATGTGCGCGCCGTGAAAGATTTCAAGATGGCACTGATGCTGGAGCTTGTTTAAGCCGATACGAACACAGGCGCGTTCGTGCCTGGGCGGCTTCGACAGCGGGAAAAGCGTGCGGGCAGGACGAAGCCCGTGCGCTTTTTTTATGAAAGCGGCGGCAAATGCGAATTGCTTTCAGCAAAAGGCTTGACATCCGCCGCTTTCGTGATAAGCTAAGAGTATAACGTTTCATTAGATTTACAAGGAGTGGATACGATGAGGAACAGCAAGATCAAATGCATCCATGCACGCGAAATCGTTGACTCGCGCAGCAACCCGACGGTGGAAGTCGATGTCGTCCTAGAAGATGGCAGCTTCGGTCGTGCGGCATCGCCGTCGGGCGCATCGACGGGCCAGTTCGAAGCGCTTGAACTGCGTGACGGCGACAAGGCTCGCTACCTCGGCAAGGGCGTCCTGAAGGCGGTCGAGAACGTCAACACGACGCTCGCCAAGGCGGTCGTCGGTGTCGACGCTGCGGATACGGCTCTCGTCGACCGCACGATGCTCGAAGCGGACGGCACGGAAGATAAGTCGAAGCTCGGCGCGAACGCCATCCTCGCCGTTTCCATGGCGGCGGCGAAGGCGGCCGCTGTGAGCGAGGAGACGCCGCTCTATCGCTTCTTGGGCGGCAGCCAGGGCGGCCTTTTGCCCGTGCCGATGATGAACATCCTGAACGGCGGCGCCCATGCGGCGAACAGCATCGACGTGCAGGAATTTATGATCATGCCGGTCGGCGCTCCTGATTTCCGCACGTGCATCCAGTGGTCGTCGGAAGTCTTCCATGCGCTGCAGAGCCTCTTGAAGGCGGACGGCCATGCGACGGGCGTCGGCGACGAGGGCGGCTTCGCACCGAACCTCAAGTCGGACGATGAGGCGATCGACTACATCATGCGCGCGATTGAGAAGGCAGGCCACAAGCCCGGCAAGGATTTCGTGCTCGCGATGGACGCAGCGGCCAGCGAGTGGAAGGGATCGAAGAAGGGCGAGTACAAGCAGCCCAAGTCCGGACAGGTCTTCACGACGGCAGAGCTTGTCGAACATTGGAAGAAGCTCGTCGACAAGTACCCGATCATCTCCCTCGAAGATCCGCTCGACGAAGAGGATTGGGAGGGCTGGCAGCTCATCACGAAAGAGCTCGGCAACCGCCTGCAGATCGTCGGCGACGACCTCTTCGTGACGAACACGAAGCGCCTCAAGAAGGGTATCGACATGGGCGCTGCGAACGCCATTCTGATCAAGGTCAACCAGATCGGCACGCTGAGCGAGACGCTTGCCGCCGTTGCCATGGCGCACAATGCGGGCTTCAAGGCTGTCGTATCGCATCGCTCGGGCGAGACGGAAGACACGACGATCGCCGATCTCGTCGTCGCGCTGAACGCAGGCCAGATCAAGACGGGCGCACCGAACCGCAGCGAGCGCGTCGCGAAGTACAATCAGCTCCTGCGCATCGAGGAAGAGCTGGGCAAGAACGCCGTCTTCGCGGGCAAGAACGCCTTCAACGTGCCGCTGCCGTGAGCATGATTTAGGAAATTCCTCCGCTGCGAGGATTTCCTGAAGCTTTCCAACGGGATAATGGAGGACGACCATATAAGAGCCGAAAGCTTTTGTATGGTCGTTCTTTTTTGCAGGCAGGTATAGTAAGAATCACTATTGACAAGAAAGGAAAGCAAAGGTAGAATAGAGCGGTAGCATGATATGGGAAGGACAGGCGTCCTTTTGTAAGGAAAGAAGGAGAAATTATGGCAACGTATATTTTAGGTGCACTGCTCCTGGCGGGACTTTTCTTTGCCGTACGCGGCATGGTGCGCCATTTTGGTGGCGGCGGTGCGTGCTGCGGCGGGGGCGGGGATATTGAAGGCGGCCCGAAGAAGAAGCTCTATCACGATGTTATTGGCGAGAAGGTGCTCCATATCGAGGGCATGCACTGCGATAACTGCAAACACGCCGTGGAGCGCATCCTCAATGGGATCGACGGCGGCGCGGCAGAGGTCAATCTCTCGAAAAATATCGCTGTCCTCAAGATGGAACGCATGATTCCCGACGAGGAGCTCCATGCGGCTCTCGACAAGACGGAATACAAGCTCGGGCAGGTCGAACTGCGCGAGGCGTAAGGGAAAAGGAAAACCTCCGGCAGGCTGGGCTGCCGGAGGTTTTTTGTCGGAACGCGGGGGTCAAGGTGTGGGCGGTTTCTCCGAGGGCTGCTTCGGATCTTTCTTTGCGGGAGCCTCACGGTGCCTCTTTTTAGCCCGCATGTCGCTGTCGAGATAGATCGCAGGGTCGACGCCCGTGGAGCGGATGAAGTTCAGCAGCTCGACGTCGTCCATGACGTACTGGATGACATTGCGGCGGCAATGGGCGAGGTTCAGTCCGAAGTGTTTCTTGAGAATTTTGCCGTTCTTGTCGGCAAAAACGATGACGATGGGCGCCCGCGTATGGCCGAAGATGACCTTCTTGACGATGGCATAGCCAAGCTCTGTCCGCATGACGGTGCCGACGGGATAGACGGCAACATTGTCGAAGAAGAGACGCAGCAGCTCCATATCGAAGTGCCCGGGGGAGTTTTTCATCATCATTTGGTAGACGATGTTGGGCTTGTATGATTTTTTGTAGGGGCGCACGCTCGTCAGGGCATCGTAAACATCGGCGATGGCTGTAATGCGGCTGTAAGGGTGGATGGACTTGCCCTTGATATGGTAGGGATAGCCCGAGCCGTCGATGTGCTCATGGTGTTGGCAGGCGATGATGGCCAGCAGGGAGGCCATCGGGGATTGCAGTTCTTTGAGAATCTTGCGCCCCTCGGCCGGGTGGCAGCGGATGATTTTGAATTCGTCCGCCGTCAGCGCACCGGGTTTGTTGAGGATGCGCGGCGGTACGGCGATCTTGCCGATGTCGTGCAGAAGACCGCCCAAGGTGATGCTCTGCAGCTGGCTCTTTGAGTAACCGCGCAGGGAGCCGAGCATGGCCGAAAGCACGGCGACGTTGACCGAATGGGAAAAGGTATAGGAGTCGTGCAGGCGTATGTCCGTGATCTGCACGAGGTTCTTGCGGTTGGACATGATGTCCTTGACGAGTACATCGGCGCATTTTTCCAGCAGGTTCATACGGAATTCTCCCGTTTCTTCCGCTTGCTGGAATGTGGAGGCGACGTTGTCGACGGCCTGCACGCGCGTATGCTCCTCGATGATGTCGGGAGGCGGTTTGAGCTGGAAATCCGGGGAGAGGGAGGTGACGTGAAGTTCCGGTACTTCGAGCTGGTGCAGATGGTAGATGTAACGCTCCGTCAAGGGCGTACCGCGCGTCAAAAATGCCGCGCCTTTCTCGTTGAAGATGCTCTGCGCAGGAATCATGCCGGATTTCAGTTGGTTTGGCTTCAAGCGTATCATGCCAAGATCTCTCCGTTTTTGTGGTACAACGGTCTTGCCCCATCCCGTTGTGTTTTGCTTTGTCGGAATATATCTGCGGGATCAGCCGGCGACCTTTTTGAGCAAGGCGGCCGGATCCATATTGAGGCGATGCACGAAATGGTAGAGCTCGTTGTCGCTCAGAACACCCTCCAGCATGTCGGGAGGCGCTTCCGACAGATCGAAGGGATAGGGATTGTCCAAAAGCTTGCCGTCGCGGTTGGTGAAAATGCAGATGAGCGGCGTCTGCGTGCGGCCGAATTCCGTTTTCTGCACGATAGCATAGCCTTCCTTTGTCTTGACAATGGTGCCGATAGGATAGATGGCGACGTTGTCGAAGAAGAGCTGCAGCAGTTCGAGGTCGAAATGACCGTTCGAACACGTCGTCATGATGCGGTGTGCGACGGACGGCGTATAGGCCCTCTTATAGGGGCGCACGCTCGTCAGGGCATCGTAGACGTCGGCGATGGCGGCAATGCGCGCGTAGCGGTGGATCTGCTCTCCCCGCAAGTGGTTCGGATAGCCGCTGCCGTCCATGCGCTCGTGGTGCTGCAGGGCAATGGCGGACAGCAGGGAATCGGTGGGGAACATTTTCTTGAGGCGCTGCCGTCCTGCTTCCGGGTGGCCTTGCATGAGCTCCCACTCGCTGTCCGAGAGATGCCCTGGCTTTGTCAGCACATCGAGAGGAATGGTGACCTTGCCGAGATCGTGCAGCAAAGCCCCGAGGGTGAGCTTCAAAAGCTCCTCCTGTGAGAATTTCAGCAGCATGCCGACGAGAGCCGAAAGAATGGCGACATTGACCGAATGGGCGAATGTGTAAGTGTCATGCAGCCGGATATCCGTAAGCTGTATGAGATTCTTTCGCTGCGCGATGAGATCGAGCAGGATGGTTTCAGAAATGCTCTGCAAAGGCTTGGGATCGAAGGTTCCGTTTTCTGCAACTTCCTGAAAAACATGTGCGACATTGTGTATGGCGGAGATGCGCGTCTTTTCCTGCACGACGTCCTCAGGCGGCAGGAGCTTTAATTTTGGGTCAAGAGAGGTGACGGTGATGCCGTCGAGTCCCGTTTTCCGCAAGCGTTCGATATAGGCCTCGCTCAAGGACATGCCTTTTGTCAAATAGCTGGCGCCAAGGGGATTGTAAATGCTCTGCGCCGTGATCATGCCCGCTTTGAGGTTTTTCATTGGGATTTGGATCATGATGTTTCACCTGCAATAGTGGCATAGCCTATGGACTTCTTCCACAATAGAATCTGTTGCTATTTGCTTTATAGCTACATGATACTATATTTTAGGAGAAAAATAAAGCGTATGTGCTTGTCCGGCTTCTGCGAAGGAAGGTTCTGTCATCGTTTGCTGTTTGCAAGCCAGGCGTTCATAGCGGCGACGAAGATGAGGGAGAAGAGGACGAGGGCGACGGCCCATTGGAAGGCGAGGTCGTAGTCGTTTGCCTGCACGGCGGCATAGATCGCCGTGGACATCGTCTGCGTCGTGCCGGGGACGTTGCCGGCAAACATGATCGTCGCGCCGAATTCGCCGAGTGCACGCGTGAACGTCAGGACGAGCCCCGCGACGATGCCGTGCTTGGCGTTCGGCACGAGGATGCGCCAGAAGATGCGCCACTCGGAGATGCCGAGCGTGCGTGCAGCATAGACGATGTTTTTGTCAAGCTGCTCGAAGGCGCCGCGTGCCGTGCGGTACATGAGGGGCAGCGAGACGACGACGGCGGCGATGACGGTCGCTTTCCAGGTGAAGACGAGCGGCACGCCGAAGTCGAGGAGCAGCTGCCCAATGGGGCTTTTTCTGCCGAATACGAGCAAGAGGAAGAAGCCGACGACGGTCGGCGGCAGCACCATGGGCAATGTGATGACGGCGTCGGCAATGCCTTGGAAGCGCCTCAGATGGAGGACGGCGTAGGCGAGGGCGATGCCGAGGAAGAAGGAGATGACGGTGGCGGTTGTCGCCGTCTTCAAGGTGATCCAGAAGGGTGAAAATTCCATGTGCGCCTCCTATCGTTCGAGCAAGATGAGCCGATCGGCGGGAAAATGCAGATAGAATTCTTTTTGCCCCAGCCCTTGCCAAGCGATTTTTTCAATCTCCCAACGCACGGGCGCGGCGTCCGAATCCGCCTTCTTCGCCATGACGAGGTAGGAAAAAGCATCCTCGATGATCTGCACGGCTTCCATGCGCGGCGTGTTTTCCGCCGCTTCTTTGCGCAGGGAGAAAAAGTGGGCGCGGATGCCGACGTAGCGGAGGTTCTCGGGCACGGGGGCGGCAGAGTGCAGTGCGATCTGCCAGTCCTCGGCGAAGAGCTCATGCTCTGCCGTGCGGCGTGCGCGGGAGATGTTCTTGCAGCCCGTGAGGAGCGTCGCCGCGAGCGTGCCCGGCTGCTCGAAGAGCGCGTGCTTTGTGCCGAGCGATTCGAGTGCGCCGCCGCTTAAGACGGCGATGCGGTCGGCCAAGCGGTAGGCTTCGCCGCGGTCGTGCGAGACGAGGACGGCGGCGCGTCCATAGGAGTCGAAGAGGCGCAGAAGCTCAAGCTCTAACTGCCACTTGAGGTAGCTGTCAAGCGCAGAGAACGGCTCGTCGAGGAGCAGCAATTCTGCATCAGAGGCGAGGATGCGCGCGAACGCTGTGCGCTGCTTCTGCCCGCCCGAAAGCTCCTTGGGGTAGGAGTTTTCGAGTCCCGCAAGCGAAAAGCGCGCAAGCTCCCTTTCGAGGAGCTTGCGCTTTTCTTCTTTCGTGCCGTGCGCCGAAAACGTGATGTTCTCGGCGACGGTCATGTTGGGAAAGAGGGCGTAGTCTTGGAACAGGTAGCCGACGCGGCGCTTCTGCGGCGCGAGGTTGACGCCCTTTTCGCTGTCGAAGAGCGTGCGCCCGTTGAGCAGGATGCGCCCCTCGTCGGGCTTTTCGATGCCCGCGATGCACTTCAAGGTCATGCTCTTGCCGCAGCCCGAGGCGCCGAGCAGCGCGAGCACTTCGTCGCGCACGGAAAATTCCACGGCAAGATCGAAGCCGCGCAGCTTCTTGCGGATCTTGACTTCAAGTTCCATTATTTTCCGGCGGCTTTGAAGCCGTACTTTTCAAGGATCGCCATGCCCTTTTCCGAGGAAACGAAGTCGAGGAAGGATTTCGCCTCGTCCATGTGCTTCGTGTCCTTCAAGATGGCGGCGGGGTAGATGACGGGCTTGTGCGAGCCTGTCGGAGCTTTCGCTGCGACCTTGACCTTGTCGGAAACTGCAGCGTCCGTCGCGTAGACGACGCCGCAGTCTGCGTCGCCCGTCTCCGTCCACGAGAGAACTTGGCGCACGTCGGAGCCGTAGACCGCCTTGCCCTTCACCTGGTCGAGGATGCCGAGCTTCGTGAGGATTTCTTCCGTGTACTGGCCGACGGGAACACCCTTCGGCTCGCCGAGTGCAACGCGAGAAACCGTAGGAGTCGCAAGCGCGTCAAAGGATGTGATATCCTTGCCGCTGTCCTTGGGAACAATGAGCACGACCTCGTTTTCGAGGAGGTTCTTGCGCGTGCCGTCGGCGAGAAGCCCCGCCTTTTCGAGTGCATCCATCTGCTTCTGCGCTGCCGAGAAGAAGAGGTCGGCGTTGCCGCCGTTTTCGATCGCCTGCTGCAGGGCGCCGCTGCTGCCGAAGTTGAAGACGATCTTCGTCTGAGGATGCTCCTTCGCGTACTCGGTTGCGATCTCGTTCATCGCGTCGGTCAGGCTCGCGGCAGCGGAGACCTGCAGCTCGACGGCATCCTGCTTTGCGTCCGAGGCGCTTGGCACTGTGCCGCAGCCCGTGAGCGTGAACAGGGTTAGGGACGAGAGGAAGAGCACGATTTTTTTCATAAAAAGACTCCTTTCCTTAATAAAGACATTTCATAATATTTGCTTAGTATACCATAAGGAAAACAATTTGCAGTAATATTTATCACGATATGTCGTATATCAAATAAAAAATTTTTGTCTTGTGATATTTATTACAGGACAAAGCGGAGAAAGCTTTGTCCTGTAATAAAAAAGATTAGAATAATTTATGAAAACGCTGATAAAAAGATCTGTCAAGATGGCGGTGCTGAGTTTATCAGCGCGTTCTTAGGGGGACGAATTTCCTCAGGAGGGAGATGGAGAAGTGAGCAGCATTTTCCAGAAGTTCCGTTATCTTATCCCGAAGGAGCGGACGGCGAGCGGTCACCAACAGATTCATGAGGGCGGACGCGACTGGGAGAACATGTACCGCGACCGCTGGTCGTTCGACAAGACGGTGCGCTCGACGCACGGCGTGAACTGTACGGGTTCGTGCAGCTGGAACATCTATGTGAAGGACGGTCTCGTGGCTTGGGAGAACCAGGCGATGGATTATCCTGAGACTTCGCCCGACATGCCGGACTTCGAGCCTCGCGGCTGTCCGCGCGGCGCGACGTTTTCGTGGTATCTCTACAGCCCGCTGCGCATCAAGTACCCGTACCTCAGGAGCGACCTCGCGGAGCTTTGGCGTGAGGCGAGAAAGAATCATAAGACGGCGCTTGAGGCGTGGCGCAGCATCGCCGACGACCCTGCGAAGAAGAAGCGCTACAAGGCGGCGCGCGGCATGGGAGGCTTCGTGCGCTCGAATTGGGACGAGGTGTCGGAACTCATCGCCTCGTCGCTTCTCTACACGGTAGAAAAGTACGGTCCGGACCGCAATTTCGGCTTTTCCGTCATTCCCGCGAAGTCGATGCTCAGCTATGCTGCAGGACTTCGCTTCCTGCAGCTCATGGGCGGCGCGGGGCTTTCCTTCTACGACTGGTACGCCGATCTGCCGCCGGCAAGCCCGCAGGTCTGGGGCGATCAGACGGACGTGCCGGAGTCGAGCGATTGGTACAATGCGGGCTACATCATCACCTGGGGCTCGAACGTGCCGCTGACGCGCACGCCCGACGCGCATTTCTTGACAGAGGTGCGCTACAAGGGAACGAAGGTTGTCTCCGTCGCGCCCGACTACGCGGAGTCGACGACGGTCGCCGACACGTGGATCAGTCTGCATACGGGAAGCGATGCAGCCCTCGCCATGGCGATGGGGCACGTTATCCTGAAGGAGTACTACATTGACAGGGAAGTGCCTTTCTTCGTCGACTATGTGCGCCGCTTCACGGATTTCCCGTTCCTCGTGCTCCTCGATGAGAAGGAGGACGGCAGCTTCCTGCCCGGACGCTTCCTCAATGCGAAGGACATGGGACGCGCCGACGAGAAGCACGCCGACTTCAAGTTCTACGTCGTGGATGAGATGACGGAAAGGCTCGTCGTGCCGAACGGCACGATGGGCGACCGCTGGGATCGTCAGGCGAAGTGGAATCTCAAGGAGGAGGACAGCGACACGGGCGAGGCGATCAAGGCGCGTCTTTCCGTCCTCGACATCAAGGACGACGCGGTCGAAGTCACTCTGCCGTACTTCGGCACGGAGCGCGAGGAAATGCTCCTGAAGCGCATGGTGCCCGTAAGGAAGATCAAGACGGCGGCGGGTGAGCGCCTCGTGACGACGGTCTACGACCTGACGATGGCGAACTATGCGATCGACCGCGGCCTCGGCGGCGAGGCCGCTGTGTCCTACGAGGATGATGTGCCGTACACGCCGCATTGGCAGGAAAAGTACACGGGCATCTCGCCTGAGCTTGCCATTCATACGGCGCGTGAGATGGCGGACAACTCGATCAAGACGGACGGCAGAACCATGGTCATCATGGGCGCGGGCATCAACCACTGGTACAACGCCGACATCATTTACCGCACGATCTTGAACCTCCTGCTCTTCATCGGGGCGGAAGGCAGGAACGGCGGCGGCTGGGCGCACTACGTCGGGCAGGAGAAACTGCGCCCGGCGGAGGGCTGGGCGCGCGTCATGACGGCGACGGACTGGCAGCCGGCGGCGCGCCTGCAGAACAGCACATCGTTCTTCTACTTCGGCACCGATCAGTGGCGGAGCGACGAGATCGACACGGAGCAGATTGTCGCGGCGACGGGCAAGCCGCGCTACCGCCACCCCGGCGACTACAACGTGCTCGCGGCGCGACTCGGCTGGCTGCCATCCTACCCGACATTCAACAAGAGCGGGCAGAAGATCATCGACGAGGCGAAGGCGGCGGGTCACGAGGATTTCGAGGACGTGAAGAAGTTCGTCGCCGAAAGTCTCAAGAAGGGCGAGCTGAACTTCTCGGCGGAAGATCCCGACGCACCCGAGAACTTCCCACGCAACCTCTTCATCTGGCGCGCGAACCTCATCACTTCATCGTCGAAGGGGCACGAATATTTCCTCAAGTATCTGCTCGGCACGAAGAACGGCCTCTTCGCCGAGGAGAAGTGCCCGACGCGCCCGACGGAGATCCGTTGGCGCGAGGAGCAGGAGATCAGTCAGCCCGGCGGCGCGGCTGAGGGCAAGCTCGATCTGCTCATCGACCTCGATTTCCGCATGGCAGGCTCGGCGCTTTATTCCGACGTCGTACTGCCGACGGCGACGTGGTACGAGAAGACCGACCTCTCCTCGACGGACATGCATCCGTTTGTCCATCCGTTCCAGCCTGCCGTCGATCCCTTGTGGGAGGCGCGCACGGACTGGGACATCTTCCGCACGCTCGCCGAGGCCGTCTCGCGCGTCGCCAAGGAAGCGGGCATGAAGCCGTACACGGATGTTGTCGCCGTACCTCTGCAGCACGATACGGAAGGCGAGACGGCGCAGCCCGAGGGTCGGATTTGCGACTGGAAGAAGGGCGACTGCGAGCCGATCCCGGGCAAGACGATGCCGAACCTCGTCAAGGTGGAGCGCGACTATACGAAGGTTTACGAGAAGTGGATCGCGCTCGGCCCCAACGTGGAGAAGGGCATGGGCGCACACGGCCTCTCGTGGGAGTCGAAGGAGGACTACGAGGAGATCCGAAAGCGCAACGGCGTCATTGAAAACAAGGATTTCATTTCTTACGGCATGCCGTCGATCTTCGAGGCGCGCCAGGCCGCCGACGCCGTCATGGGGCTTTCGTCGACGACGAAAGGCTCTGTCGCCGTGCGCGCATGGCAGTCGATGGAGAAGCGCACGGGTCTGACGAATCTCACGCGGCTTGCCAAGGATCGCGAGATCGAGCGCTTCACGTTCGATCAGGTCTCCGTGCAGCCGCGTCAGACGATCACGACGCCGACGTTCACGGGCAGCAACCGCAATCGCCGCTATACGCCGTTCACGACGAACGTCGAGGAGCTCGTGCCTTTCCGCACGGTGACGGGACGCCAGTGCTTCTACGTCGATCACGAGCTCATGCAGGAGTGGGGCGAGGCGATGGCGACGTACCGCCCGATCTTGGAGAACCGCCCGATCGAGAAGAAGCTCGGCGAGGGCAAGGAGATCACGCTGCGCTATCTGACGCCGCACAACAAGTGGAGCACGCACAGCATGTACTTCGACAGCCAGCAGCTCCTGACGCTGTTCCGCGGCGGGCAGACCGTGTGGTTCAACGAGAAGGACGCTGCCGATATCGACGTCAAGGACAACGACTGGGTCGAGCTTTACAACCGCAACGGCGTCGTCGCCTCGCGCGTCGTGACCTCGCCCCGCCTGCCGCGCGGCGTCGTATTCATGCACCACGCGCAGGATCGCCACATCAATGTGCCCGGCTCGAAGATTTCGGGCACGCGCGGCGGTACGCACAACACGCCGACGCACATCATGATGAAGCCCACGCACATGATCGGCGGCTACGGGCAGTTCAGCTACGGATTCAATTACTACGGCCCGACGGGCAACCAGCGCGATACCTACGTCGTCGCGCGCAAGATGAAGGAGGTCGATTGGCTTGAGGATTAAAGCGCAGATAGCTATGGTCATGAACCTTGACAAGTGCCTCGGCTGCCATACTTGCTCGATCACGTGCAAGAACGTCTGGACGAACCGCGAGGGCGCGGAGTACATGTACTTCAACAACGTCGAGACGAAGCCGGGCATTGGCTACCCGAAGAATTGGGAAGATCAGGAAAAGTGGAAGGGTGGCTGGAAGGTCAAGGACGGCGAACTTTCGCTCGCCTCCGGCGCGAACAAGGCGGTGCGCCTCATGAAGCTCTTCTACCATCCCGATCAGCCCGAGCTTGACGACTACTACGAGCCGTGGACATACGACTACGAGACGCTGATCCATTCGGGCCGCAAGAACCATCAGCCCGTGGCGCGCCCGCGCTCTCTGATCACGCAGAAGCGCATGGAGATCAAGTGGGGGCCGAACTGGGAGGACGATCTCGCGAGCGGCGAATCGGCGCGCAGTGATCACAATTTGAAGAAGCTCGGCGAGAAGATCAAGCTGGAATTCCACGATCTCTTCATGAAGTATCTGCCGCGCCTCTGCAACCACTGTCTGAATCCCGCCTGCGTCGCCGCATGTCCTTCGGGCGCGATCTACAAGCGCGACGAGGACGGCGTCGTCCTCATCTCGCAGGATGTCTGCCGCGGCTGGCGTCACTGCGTGCCAGCCTGTCCGTACAAGAAGATCTATTACAACTGGAAGTCGAACAAGGCGGAGAAGTGCGTCTTGTGCTATCCGCGTTTGGAAAACGGCCTGCCGACGGTCTGCACCGACACCTGCGTCGGGCGCATCCGCTACATGGGCGTGATTTTCTACGACATGGACAAGGTGGAAGAGGCGGCGAAGACGGAGAATGCCGCGCACATTCCTGCGAGCGAGCGCGGCATCTTCCTCGATCCGCGCGACAGGGAAGTGCAGAAGGCGGCGCGTGAGGCGGGCATTTCCGATGCGTGGATTCATGCGGCGGAGCGTTCGCCCGTCGACAAGATCATCCGTCAGTGGCAGATCGCTCTGCCGCTGCATCCCGAGTACCGCACGCTGCCGATGGTATGGTACATTCCGCCGCTCTCGCCGATCTTGAAGCATGTGGAAGCGGAGGTCTACCTGCCCGACGCAGCGGACATGCGCATTCCGCTCGAATACCTGGCGCAGCTCTTCGCGGCGGGCGACGTCGCCGTCGTCAAGAATACGCTCGCGCGGCTCTTGGAAATGCGCACGGTCATGCGCTGCAAGGAAACGAAGGAGTCTGTGCCGGCAGAGCTTTCCCTGCATGAGGCGGAGTACGAGGCGATGTATCGTCTGCTCGCCGTTGCCAAGCGCAGGGATCGCGTCGTCATTCCGGCGGGACTGCAGGCGGAGACGCACGAGCGTCTGCGCATGCTGCAGGGCAGCGCGGGCTATGTCTGCCCGGGAGGTTGCTGATGGAAGAGTACAAGAAGACGCTGAAGCTCGCGGCATATCTTTTGGAGTACCCGAGCGAGGCGTGGTGGCAGGATTTCGACGCCTACCGCGCCGCGGCGGCAGAGATTGAAACGAAGCAGGCGCGAGAGATCTTGGAAGAGCTTTTTGACTACGCGCAGGAGCTCGGCAGCAAGGCTTACGAAGAGCAATATGTGCGCTCTTTCGAGTTCTCGCCGAATACGAACCTTTATCTGACGACGCAGGATCGCACGGACTTCGGCAAGCAGGCGAGCGAGATGCACGTCTACAAGCAGCTGTTTCTCAAGAACGGCTTCGACACGCAGAACGAGCTTCCCGACTATTTGCCGGCGCTCTTGGAGCTTGCCGCCGCCCTGCCCGAAGAGAAAGCGGCGGAGGTCTTTCGCACGATGAAGGACAAGCTCAAGCTCCTGCGCGACCGCTTCATTGAGGCGAAGCTTGCCTATGCTTTTCTTTTGGACGTCGTGCTCATGCAGGCGGAGAGATGGGAAGGGGATGCAGCATGAATGAGTTCTTTTGGGGCGTACTGCCCTACATCGCTTTCACCGTGCTCATAGGCGGCACGATAGCGCGCTACGTCTTGATGGAGCGCGGCTGGACGACGAAATCGAGCGAATTTCTCTCGAAGAATGATTTGAAGATTGCAGGTCCGATGTTCCACCTCGGCCTTTTCATGGCCTTGGGCGGTCACATCATCGGCGTGCTCATTCCGAAGGTCTGCACGGAAGCGGCGGGAATCAACGAGCATCTCTATCACATCATCGCGCTGGCGGGCGGCATACCGGCAGGCATCCTGTTTTTCTTCGGCTTCCTGCTGCTCTTGAAGCGCCGCTTTCTGGGCAAAGACTACATGCAGGTCAACACGTCGTGCATGGATCGTTGGCTCTACCTCGTGCTCTTCCTCGCCATCCTGACGGGCTGCGCGGGGACGCTGTCGAACGCCCTGGGCGGCTTCGCTTTTGACTACCGCGCGACGATTTCGCCGTGGTTCCGCTCGCTCCTTGCGTTCTCGCCCGACGTTTCGCTGATGGAGGGCGTGCCGTTCGTGTTCCGTGCGCACATGCTGCTGTGGATGGTGACGGCGATCCTCTTTCCGTTCACGCGCCTCGTGCATTGCCTGAGCTTCCCGTTCCTCTATCTGACGCGCAGCCCCATCGTCTATCGCAGGAAGGAGAGCCGCTCGTGAGCGCCTTGGCGATGCAGGAAATCGCCGTGGAAGATGCGGTCGGGCAGATCCTCTGTCACGACATCACGGAGATCGTGCGCGGCGTGAGGAAGGGTGCACGCTTTCGCAAGGGGCATGTCGTCGAGGCGGCGGACATCCCCGTGCTGCTCTCTCTGGGCAAGGAGCATCTCTACGTCTGGGAAAACGACGGCACACTGCTGCACGAGAATGAAGCGGCGGAGATCCTGCGCGGCTTCTGTCAGAACGAGGGAATGGAAGCCTCTGAGCCGAAGGAGGGCAAGATCGAGCTTCGGGCGCTTCATGACGGCGTATTTGCCGTCGATGTCGAGCGCTTCCATCGGCTCAACGATTTCGATGACATCATGGTGGCTTGTGCGCCGCAGTACATGGCGGTCAAGAAGGGCGATCTGCTCGCGGGTATGCGCGTGATTCCGCTCGCCGTGAAGAAGGATTTGATGGAAGAGGCGGCGCGATCTGTCGGCGAAGAGCCGATCTTTCGGCTTCTGCCGTACCGCTCGCTGAAGGTCGGCGTCGTGACGACGGGATCGGAGGTCGCGCACGGCAGGATCAAGGACACGTTCACGCCTGTCCTTGACGCGAAGCTTCGCGCCTTCGGGCTATCGGTCAACGAGCACCGCATTTCTGACGACGCCTTGGAGCACACGCAGGCGGCGATCGAGGAGCTTCTTGACCGCGGCATGGACATGGTGCTGTGCACGGGCGGCATGAGCGTCGACCCTGACGACCGCACGCCCGCCGCGATTCGCGCTGCGGGGGCGGAGGTCGTGACGTACGGCGCTCCCGTCCTGCCCGGTGCGATGTTCCTGCTCGCCTACGCTGAGCGTGACGGGCGCACGGTGCCCGTGCTCGGGCTGCCGGGCTGCGTCATGTACAGTGCGGCGACGATCTTCGACATCGTGCTGCCGCGCATCTTGGCGAGCGAGCGCGTGACGCGCCGCGAGATTCGCCGCCTCGGACTCGGCGGGCTGTGTCTCGCGTGCGAGACGTGCCACTATCCGCGCTGCACCTTCGGCAAATGGGAGTAGGTGGAGCGATGCAGGACATATCATTGGAAAAGGCGCAGGAGCTTCTTTTGCGCGAGGTGCGTGAGATTCCGCTGTCGGAAGCCGAGTCTGTGCCGCTTCTCGCGGCGCTCGGGCGAAGGCTCGCCGAGGACTGCTGCGCCGCCTTGGACCAGCCGCCGTTTGACCGCTCGCCGCTCGACGGCTATGCGCTCTTGGCCGCCTACACGCAGGGGGCGTCGGCGGACGCTCCCGCTCGCTTTCACATCATCGGCGAGGAGTGTGCGGGCAGCTTCTTCGCCGGCAAGGTGGGCGCGGGCGAGGCGCTTCGTCTGATGACGGGCGCGGCGATGCCCGAGGGCGCGGACACCGTCGTGCGGCAGGAAGACGTGCGCGTGGAGGGAGAGGAAATCCTCGTGCCCTATGCGCTCAAGCATCACGAGAACTTCTGCTTTCGTGGCGAGGATGTGGAGAAGGGCGCTGTGCTCGCGCGGGCGGGCGATCGTCTGACGGCGGCGCACATCGCCGTCCTGGCGGGTCAGGGGATGGAGCGTCTTTCTTGCGTGCGCCGCGTGCGCATCGTTTTGGCGAGCACGGGCGACGAGCTTGTCGAGCCGGGTGAGCTGCTCTGTCCCGGCAAGATCTACAACAGCAATCTTTATTTGCTCGCGGCAAGGCTCAAGGAAATGGGCTTCGAGGCGGAAATCCTCGGTGCGCTGCCCGACGAGGCGGAGGAGGTTGCGCGTGCGCTCGTGAGTTCTGCCGAGCCGCCCGATCTCGTTCTGACGACGGGCGGCGTTTCCGTGGGCAAGAAGGACATCATGCACGATGTCGTCAAGGAGCTTAATGCCGAGCGCCTTTTCTGGCGCGTTCTGATGAAGCCCGGAGCGCCTGCGATCGGCTATACGTTTTCGGCGGCGGGCGACTCGCGCCGCACGCTCGGCATTGCCCTGTCGGGCAATCCGTTTGCCGCTTCGGCGACGTTCGAGCTTCTCGTGCGTCCCGTGCTCGCAAAATTGACGGCGCGAACCGCACTCCTGCTGAGGCGCTGCCGTGCCGTCCTGCGGGACGGCTTCGCCAAGGAAAGCAGGGGCAGGCGCTTCGTGCGAGCGCAGTATGCGCAGGGCGAGGTGCATCTGCCCGAGAAGCATGCTTCCGGCGTGCTCTTCTCCGCCGTCGGCTGCAACGCGCTCGTCGATATTCCCGCCGGCTCGCCGCCCCTTGCGGCGGGTGCGGAGGTCGATGTCATCTTGTTGTGAAGTTGTTGTGCGTTGATTGCGAGTCTGCCGATGCGTCTGCGTCCTTTGGGGCTGACCATCGGATATTCGTGGTAAGAGAGGCGTCGTATGCTTGATTTTTATCGCCGCAAAATCGAATATGTGCGCATTTCCGTGACGGATCGCTGCAATTTGCGCTGCCGCTACTGTATGCCGGCAGAGGGTGTGGAGAAGCTCTCCCACGAGGATATTCTGTCCTTCGAGGAGATCGTGCGCGTCGTGCGTGCTCTCGCGCAGCTCGGCATACGCAAGGTGCGTCTGACGGGCGGCGAGCCACTACTTCGGCGCGGCATCGTCGATCTCGTGCGCGAGATCAAGGCGGTCGAGGGCATCGAGCGCGTCGCTCTGACGACGAACGGCGTTCTCCTCGCCGACCTCGCAGAGGAACTTCGCGCGGCAGGGCTTGACGGTGTGAACATCAGCCTCGATACGCTGGCAGAGGACGCTTTCTCTGACATCACGCGCCGTTCTGCCTCGCTGCTGCCTGCCGTGCGCCAGGGCATGGAGGCGGCGCTCGCCGCAGGGCTCAAGACGAAGCTCAACTGCGTGCCGCTTAAGGGAGTCAATGAAGCGGAACTTGCCACGCTCGCCTCTCTTGCGAAGGAGCGCCCGATCGACGTGCGCTTCATCGAGCTCATGCCGATCGGCATGGCGAAGGAGGCGGGGCTGACGGGCGTGCCGATCGCTGAGGTGCGCCGCATCTTGGAGGAATCTTTCGGTGCGCTCGTGCCCGTCGTCAAGGAAGCGCTCACCGGTCCTGCCGCGTGCTTTCGTCCGGTAGGATTTCGCGGTGCGCTCGGCTTCATCGACGCGCTGGAGCACAAGTTCTGCAGCTCGTGCAACCGCGTGCGCCTGACGGCGGAGGGCTATCTGAAGCTGTGCCTTGCGTTGGATGCGGGGCTTGATTTGCGCACACTTCTGCGCACGGGTGCGGATGACGCGGCTCTCTTCAGGAAACTGCGGCAGGTGATTGCCGAAAAGCCGCGCGAGCATCGCTTTGAAGCGGCGGGCGGCGCGGGCGAGGAGAAGCGCCGCATGTACCAGATCGGAGGGTGAGGATTGGGAAAGATTGTAACGATTGCCGCGAGCGAGCGGCGCGGCATGAAGAAGAAGCCGCTGGAAAAGGCGCTCTTTCATGTGGGGCACGGCATCGTCGGCGATGCGCACGCGGGGAAATGGCACCGGCAGGTGAGCTTTCTGGGCGCGGCGGAGATCGAGGCGTTTCGCGCACGCGGTGCGACGGTCTCCCACGGCGATTTCGGCGAGAACATCGTCGCAGAGGGCTTCTCCTTCCGTGAGCTTCCCGTCGGTACGCGCCTCGCGGCAGGCGATGTCATCTTCGAAATCACGCAGATCGGCAAGGAGTGCCATGCGCACTGCGCCATCTACGCGGCGGTCGGTGACTGCATCATGCCGCGCGAGGGCGTCTTTGCACGCGTGCTGCACGGCGGCACACTGAAGCCCGGCGACGAGCTGCACCTTTTCGAGGGCAAGCTGCCGCTCGATGCTGCCGTCATCACGGCGAGCGACAAGGGGGCGCGCGGCGAGCGCGAGGACAAGAGCGGCGCCTTGGCGCAGCATCTGTTGGAGGAAGCGGGCTATCGCATCGCACGGCGTGTGATTTTGCCCGACGATGAGGAGGCGCTCGCGAAGGAGATGCAGGAATGCGCCGATCTCGGCGTCGCGCTCGTCGCTACGACGGGCGGCACGGGCTTTTCCGAGCGCGATGTGACGCCCGAGGCGACGCGAGCCGTCATCGAGCGCGAGGCGCCGGGCATCGCCGAAGCGATGCGCGCCCTCTCGATGCAGGTGACGCCGCGTGCCATGCTGAGCCGCGCCGTATCAGGCATCGCCAAGCGCACGCTGATCGTCAATCTGCCAGGCAGCGCCAAGGCGGTCGAGGAGTGCCTCGGCTTCGTCCTGCCGCAGTTGGCGCACGGCATCGAGATCCTGCGCGGTGACGCAAGCGAGTGCGCGAGAAAGTGAGGCTGCAGAGCCTCGCCGATGTGACGCTTCTCGTCGTCGCGGGCGGCAGAAGCCGGCGCATGGGCGAGGACAAGCGTTGGCTCGATGTCGGCGGCGTGCCGCTGTTGGAGGGGCTGCTGAAAAAGGCGGCTGCTGCGGGATTTGCGGAGATCTTTCTGTGCGTCGAAGAAAGGAGCGAGCGCCTGCAGGACTTGGCAAGCCGTTATGGCGCGAGGATTCTCGTCGATGAAACGGCGGGGCAGGGGCCTGTGGCGGGGCTTTCGCGCGGCCTTGCGGCGAGTTCTCATGCTTGGTTCTTCGCCGTGTCGGCGGATATGCCCTTTTTCTCCTTCGACGCAGCGAGAGAACTTCTGCCCAAGGCAAAAGGCGCGGCACGAGCTGTCGTGCCCGTCGCCGAAGGACGGTGCGAGCCGCTTGCCGCGCTCTACCACAAGGAAACGGCGCATGTGTTCTCTGCGGCTATGGCGGCAGGTGAGCGCAGCCTTCGGAGAGCGGCCGCCGCGCTCCCCGTGCTTGACGTTCCCGTTCGCGCGGGCGCACGCTTCTTCAATGTGAACACGCCCGCCGCCCTTCGCTTGGCGCGCGGCCGAGCGGCGAACCTCGTGCGCCGCGTGCCCATCGTATCCATCGTTGCTCCCGCATCGGGCACAGGCAAGACAACCTTTGTCGAAAAGCTCCTGCCGCTCTTGACCTCGCGCGGCGTGCGCGTCGGCGTCGTCAAGAGCGATGCGCACGGCATTGTCCTGAACGACGGAACGAAGGACAGCGGACGCTTCCGCGCGGCGGGCGCGTCGAGCGTCGCCGTCGTCGCGCCTGCGGGCTTCTGGCTCTACGAGCGCACGCAGGAGAAGCTCTCGCTGGAAGCGGCCGCCACACGCATGACAGGTGTCGATCTCGTGCTCATCGAGACGCGCTCGCACGGCGTATTTCCCGCCTTGTCGCTCTGGCGCGAGCTGGAAGAGCCGCTGCTCGACGAGCGCGTCGCGGCGCTCTTCTCCTCTTGCCATGAGCGGCAGGCGGAAGGGATTTTGCAGCTTGACCTCGAAGCTATGGAGGATGCCGCACATCTCGTCCTTTTTCTGATGGGGCGGGAGGAAGGATTCGATCTGCGTCGAATCGCATGGGACGGCGGCCACAGCGGAAAGGGAGGCGCATAGCGCATGAATGATATCGAAAAGAAAGAGCGCAAGGTGCAGCGCGCGTATCGCCAGCTCGGCAATATCGCGCGCCTATACGATGGCATGATGACGAATACGAGTTGGGCGGGGCGCTTTGCCATCCGCTGGCTCTGGGGCTTCGCCTCCTATCCGGAGTTTTTGGCGATGGCGTATCGCGGACTCCCGGAAGATTTTCGCGGCAGGCTGCTCGAAGTTCCCGTCGGCACGGGCGTGCTGTCGTTTCCGCATTATGAGAAGATGAAGGAGGCGCAGATCACCTGCCTCGACGCTTCGGAGACGATGCTGGAGGCGGCGAGAAAGCACGCGGCAAGGTTTTCTCTCGGCGCGGTTGACTTTGCGCTCGGTGATGTCGGCGATTTGCAGTATGCGGATGAAACTTTTGATTTCGTATTGTCCGTCAACGGCTTTCATGCCTTTCCCGAGAAGGAGAAGGCGTACCGCGAGACGGAGCGCGTCCTGAAGCGCGGCGGCATATTTTCCGGCTCGATGTATGTGCGCGGCAAGAGCCGGCGCACCGATTTCTTCGTCAAGCAGTTCTGCGAGCGGCGCGGCTTCTTCTCGCCGCCCTACGAGACGGAGGAGAGCCTGCGGGCAAGGCTTCAGGCGATGTACGGCGAGGTCGACATCATGACGATCGGCTCGTTCGCAGGCTTTCGTTGCAAGAAGATTTAAGTTGTTTTCATGAGGAGTGTTGAATCAATGGCTGATGAAATGGCATGGAAGAATCTCGGTCCCAATCCGTCGCGCAAGGAGATCCTTGCATGCTGGAATCCCGAGGACGCGGGCTTTTGGGAGAAGTACGGCAAGCGCATCGCGACGCAGAACCTCTACACCTCGACGTGGGCGCTCGTCCTGAGCTTCGTTGCGTGGACGCTCTGGGCGACGATCGCGGCGAAGCTCAAGTTTATCGGCTTCAACTTCTCGGACGATCAGATTTTCACGCTCGCGGCGCTGCCCGGCCTCGTCGGCGCGACGGGGCGCCTGTTTTACACGTATCTGCCGGGGCTGATCGGCGGCAGGAACTCCACTCTCATCACGACGGCGCTGCTTCTGCTGCCGCTCTTCGGTTTGGGCCGCGCTCTGCAGGATCCCACAACGCCGTATGAGACGTTCGTCCTTCTCGTGTCTTTCATCGGCATTGCGGGCGCAAACTTCTCCGCTTCGATGGCGAATATCGGCTTCTTCTTCCCCAAGGCGAACAAGGGATTTGCGCTCGGCATCAATGCGGGCATCGGCAACCTCGGCGTATCGCTCATCTATCTGACGACGCCGATCCTCTTGGGCTGGAATCTCTCCTCGCTCTTCGGCGAGGGCGTGCCGGGGCCTGATGGCATGATGTATGTGCAGAATGTCTGCTACTTCTGGACGATTCCGACGGCGCTGACGCTCGTCCTCGTCTGGCTCTTCATGGACAATTTGCCGTTGCCGAAGCAAAGCCCCAAGAGCATGATGTCCATTTTCGGCAACAAGCATACGTGGCTCATGTGCTGGATTTACACCTGCGGCTTCGGCTCTTTCATTGGCTTTTCGGCGGCGCTCGGGCTGCTCGTCGCGAAGGAATTCCCCGAGATGCCATTCTCTTACGCCGCTTTCCTCGGCCCCTTCATCGGCGCGGGCATCCGTCCCGTCGGCGGCCTTCTGGCGGACAAGATGGACAGCGGTTCGCGCGTCACTCTCATCTCGCTCTTCGTCATGCTCGGCGCGAGCTTCCTCGTGCTCTTCGGCGTGGAGGCACATCGCTTCCCCGTGTTCTTCGGCGCATTCTTGCTGCTCTTCTTGACGACGGGTTTCATCAACGGCGCTTCCTTCCGCATGATTCCCTACATCTTCAACAATCCGTTCCACTCCTCGCTCGTCACGGGCTTCACGGCGGCGATCGCGGCCTACGGCGCGTTCTTTATCCCGAAGCTCTTCGGCTTCGCCTACGCGAACTACGGCGTCGTCGCGCCCGCCTTCTACATCCTCATCGCGTTCACGGTCAGCACCATCGTCATCACATGGTACTTCTACGACCGCAAGGGCTCGGGAATCCGCTGCTAGGATGAGGTGCATTTCATGGCAAACGAATTGACGCATTTTGATGCGGCGGGCAACGCACACATGGTCGATGTCAGCGAGAAGAAGGAAACGGCGCGCATCGCGCGTGCGAGCGGCCGCATCCTTGTAAGCCCGGCCGTCTACGAGGCGATTACGGGCGGCACGGCAAAGAAGGGCGACGTCCTCGGCGTCGCGCGCATCGCCGGCATCATGGCGGCGAAGAAGACGAGCGACGCGATCCCGCTGTGCCATCCGCTGCCGCTGACGCGCGTGAGCATCGACTTCGAGCTTCTGCCCGAAGCATCTGCGGTCGAAGCGCGTGCCGAGGTCAAGACGTGCGGCGTCACGGGCGTCGAGATGGAAGCGCTGCACGCTGTGAGCGTCGCGCTCTTGACAATTTATGACATGTGCAAGGCGCTCGACAAGCGCATGGAAATCACCGCGCTGCACCTAGACGCTAAGAGCGGCGGCAAGAGCGGCGATTTTTGGCGCTGATGCGGCAGGGAAAAACAGCAGACGAAAAAAGCCGCCGACAACACAATGTCGGTGGCTTTTCGTCTGCCGTTTTGTATGGAATCCGGTTCTCCCAAACGACGTCTGCAATACTGCGGTCTTTGGAAGAACGCATGAGGCGGCAATATCTTTATTTCGGGTTGTACTCGATGATCTTGATGTTCTTGTGCTCGTTGAGGTCGACGACCTGATCCTGTGTGATGCGGATCAGCGGGTTGGCGGCAAAGTCCTCGGGATAGCCGACGAGGATGCCCTGGAGGCCGTTGCTCAATGTGACCGTCGAGCCGAGGAAGACGTGCTTGATGTTGTTGAGGAAGGGCATGCAGACGGCAGGGTCGAGCTTGCTGAACATGTCCTCGGAAATCTGCGCTATGGCGCTGAACGGCGTCTGCTTCACATAGCCCTCGCGCTCCGTCGTGATGTTGTCGTAGATGTCGGCTACGGCGATAATGCGCGCGTATTCATGGATATCCTTGCCCGAGACGCCGGCAGGGAAGCCGGAGCCGTCCATGCGCTCGTGGTGCTGCAGCGCGGCGCGGCGTACGCCCTCGGAGAGAGCCTTGTTCATGCTGAGGATGTTGAAGCCGTCCCTGGGGTGCTGGCGATAGGCCTCGAGATCTTCGCCTTTGAGCGTCGCGATATTTTTTTCCAGCAGGCGCTCGGAGAATTTCGTCTTGCCGATGTCGTGCATGAAGCCCGCGAGAATGATGTCGTGCGTCTTTTTTTGCGGGATGCGCATCCACTTGGCGATGACGCCCGCGAGGATGGAGACGCGAAGCGAATGGTTGTAGACATCGCTGGCGAGGTGGTTGAGCTCGTAGAGGTAGTCGATGGCGCCGCTCTGGCGGGACATGGGCATGAGATCCTTCTGCACCATGGCCGTGGTCCGCTCGACGGGAACCTGGCTGTCCTTTGCAACCGAGGAGAAGATGTCCTGCGCTTCGGTCACGACTTCCTTATACTCCGCGACAAAGGCATGGCTGCGCGTCAAGGGTTCACCGACAACAGGGGTCATCGTGAGCTCGAAATCGTCCTTGACGTAGACGGCGGGTATATTCAAAAAACCCAAGCGTGTGATATGCGCTTTGGTGAGAACGGTGTTCTCGGAGAGCACGACGATCATGTTGTCGTTGACGATGGTGCGGGCCAGCGTCATTCCAGGATGCAGGTCTTCGATGGATACGGCTTTCAAAGCAAACTCCTCCTTTGGGAAACGTCATGGATCCCATCGTGTTTCGTCCGATGCTGAATCCGTTCGCGCCGGATTCAATTCAGATTTATCTCTTTATTAATTCTCTGTAAAAGCTGGAAATCCTTTATGCTTATGGAAAAAACTCTTGTATTTTCTTTTGGAAAAACAGGCAGAAAGAAGAAATTTGTGATAATATAGAGGGGCAGCTCTGAAAAAGGAGAGGAATCTATGGAGAAAATTTTGGGGACGGCTCTATTGATGCTGGAAGGAGCGGAGATCACGCTGGAGATTTTCTGCGTGACGCTGCTGCTCTCTCTTCCCCTCGGACTTCTTGTTTCGCTTTGCCGCATCTCAACGATTAAGCCGCTGAGCGTTCTGATGGAATTTTATATCTGGATCATGCGCGGCACGCCGCTGATGCTTCAGCTTCTTTTCGTTTATTTTGCCCTGCCGATGGTCGGCATACGGCTGCCTGATATCGCGGCGGCGCTCTTGGCTTTTGCGCTCAATTACGCGGCCTATTTTGCTGAGATCTTCCGCGCGGGCATCCAGTCGATCGGCCGCGGTCAGTACGAGGCCGCAAAATCGCTGGGCATGACATATACGCAGACAATGCGGCGCATCGTCGTGCCGCAGATGATACGTCATGTGCTGCCGCCGGTGAGCAACGAAACAATCAATCTCGTCAAGGATACGTCGCTCATCTATATACTCGCGATGAACGACCTTCTGCGTGTGGCGCGCACGATTGTGCAGCGTGAGTTCGATATGACGCCCTTTTTTGTGGCGGCGGTCTTTTATCTTGCGATGACGTTCGTGCTGACGGGAATGTTCAAAAAGTTGGAGGCATATTATGGCAAGTACGAGGAATGAACCCGTGCTTCGCATGCACGGCATCCACAAGAGCTTCGGGACGAACGAGGTTCTGAAGGGCGTCGATCTCGAAGTGCAGCGCGGTGAGACGCTTTCCATCATCGGGCCGTCCGGCTCGGGAAAGTCGACGCTCCTGCGCTGCATCAACCGTCTGGAGGACATCGACAAGGGCTCGATCGAAGTGGACGGGGATTTCCTCGCCACAGAGAACGGGGCAGGTCAGTCCGAATACGCTTCGGGTGCAAAGTGCCGTGCCATTCTCCTGAAGATGGGCATGGTCTTCCAGCAGTTCAATCTCTTCCCCCATATGACGGTTCTGGGAAATCTTCTCGAGGCGCCGCAGCAGGTGAAGAAGATGAAGCGGGAGGAGATCCTGCCGACGGCGGAGGAGCTCCTGCGCAAGGTGGGGCTTTACGACAAGCGCGACGCCTATCCCGGGCGGCTTTCGGGCGGGCAGCAGCAGCGCGTTGCCATTGCACGCGCTCTCGCGATGCGGCCGGAGATCATGCTCTTCGATGAGCCGACATCGGCGCTTGACCCTGAACTTACGGGCGAAGTTCTGAAGACGATGCGCGAGCTTGCGGCGGAGCATATGACGATGGTCGTCGTGACGCATGAAATGGCTTTTGCGCGCGAGGTTTCGCAGCATGTGGCGTTCATGGCGGACGGTACGATCGTGGAGCAGGGAGAGCCGGATGCGCTTTTCCGGCATCCCTCCGAGGAACGCACGCAGGCGTTTTTGCGCAATATGCTTTGATTTTTCCCTGGTTTTTGGCGGGAGGTTTTCGGATGAACATGTCGCTTCGTTGGCTTTTTTTTGCGTTTTTGACGCTCGGCATTTTTTGCCAGGGACTTCTTGCTTCCTCCGCAGCAGAGGCGGCAGGCCTGGCCCAGGTCAAGGGCGTGCGCGTGCACGCCGACGGCGGCAAAGTGCGCATCGTCGTCGATGCGGACGGCGAGGTCGACTACAGGACGATGACGCTCGCGAATCCCGGCCGCATCGTTGTGGATCTGTCGGGGGCACGGCTGGCCGCATCGGTGCCGAAGAGCCAGGACATAGGCAGTCCCTTCGCGAAGAAGGTGCGCATCGCTCAGAACGATGCCACGACGGTGCGCGTTGTTGTAGAATCGGAGATGTATACAAACCGCAATAATTATGATGTTTTTTCCTTGGAGGGCGGCCCTGTGCCGTACCGCGTCGTGCTGGATTTCGGCAATCTTTCGGGCGGTACGGGTACGCGCGGCTCAAACATCGACTTTGGCAAGGGCGGGGCTAAGAAGCCGCCGAAAAATACAGGGGGAACGGCTGAGCGGCAGGGAAATCCCAAACCGGGCAATGAGACTGCAAAGCCGGAAACCGATACGGACAAACCGACCAAGCGGCCTGTACCGCACTCGACGACGCCCGGCATCGCGGGCAAGCTCATCGTCATCGATCCCGGCCACGGCGGCAGTGACACGGGCGCGATCGGCCCCACGGGCGTAACGGAGAAGAGCATCGCTCTGCGCATTGCCAAGCGTCTTACGGCTCTGCTCGAGGCGCAGGGAGGGAAGGTCATACTGACGCGCACGGCGGATACGGAGGTATCGCCGAAAGGCGCCGCTGCAAGTGATGTGGAGGAGCTTCAGGCACGCTGCGATATCGCGAACAGAAACGCGGCGGATATTTTCATCAGCATCCATCTCGATGCCTTTTCCAGTCCCGACGCCCGCGGCACGACGGGGTATTACTATGTGGGCGGATCGGCGGACAGCAAGCGTCTGGCGGATTGTGTCAAGCGTCATGTCATACAGCATATCGGTACCTTTGACAGGGGGACGAAGGGCGAAAATTTCTACGTCTGCCGCCATACGGATATGCCGGCCATGCTCTTGGAGACGGCCTTCATATCGAACCCGCAGGAAGAACAGATGATGAATTCGGCTCATGGTGTGGAGCAGGCTGCGAATGGCATTGCCGAGGGACTGGCCGAATATTTCGGATGAGTTTGCAGCCGCCTGGGCCGAAGACGGCGCAGGGGCGGATGGAATAAGGAGAGAAGGAAAATGGAACAGCTGGGTCTTGAGGGGATTCTTGCGGCGGAAAAAGAGCGCAGGGAACGGCTTTATCGCCGTTCCCTGCCCGAAAAGCGCACGCTTGTCGAGGCCCTGTCCTGTCTTTCACGTGAGGAACTGGACGATATGGCGTACAACCTCTGCCTGGAAGGCACGGAAGAAATGACGTTTTCAGCGCTTGTCGAGACGCTGGCGCCTGCCGTGTGCCGTTTCTCCGAGCGATGGCTGCCGTCGGCCTTTGACGAGCAGTATCAGGCATTTCGCCATATCCGGGAGCAGGGCGGGCTGGCGGCGGATTTTCGTGTGGACGACGAGCGCCTCGATTATCTCTGCGGCCTCGGCCTCCTTGCTGTCGGTGCGGCAGACGGCAAGCTCTTCTGGTACATGCCCGAGGAGATCGATGCCGTATTTTCCCGGCTTGATTCGCCGTCGTACGGGCAGGCGGTGCAGACCAATACGGAGATCATGCGCCTGGCGACGGGGCTTCTCTTCTACTATGGCTTTCTCGACTACGACAGGCTCTTTTCCATGGTCAGCGCTCTTCTGGAGGAAGAGCAGCGCATTGAGTTTTTTTCTTTCATGGGCGTGCTGCTCAATGGTTCCTGCTGGCAGAAGAATGTTGTCGGTCATGAGCGCGGCATGAGCTACCATACGGTTCTCGATGCAGCGGGAATCGAGGCCCAGCAGAAGGAGAAGGACGGCCTGCCCTTTGCGGAAATTTCCTATGGCAAGGCTTATGATGCGGGCGAGGACGGCTATATCGAGGCCACGGACGCCTATAAGGGACTCGCGCAGTTTTTTATGGCGCAGTTCGGGTTTGATGTCCTGCATGCGGCGGACACGGTGGGCAAGATCCTGATCCTCATGCAGAACGGCGGAAGCATGAAGGAAGTCGCGGCCTTTCTGGAGACTTTGGGCGAGATCGAAGAGGAAGCGGCTGCCGCGGAGCTTTCGCGCCTTGTCATAGAACTGCATGGGACGACGCGCCTTTGGCGGCTCAAGGGACATACGCCGCGTGAGCTGCAGGAGAATGCGGCGGTCTTGGCCGGGAGCCTCCATTGATGGGGGGCGTCGGACGGGAGGAGTTCGATCTCTTTTCTTACGAGGGCGGTTTGCTGCGCTTCCTGCCGTCTGTGAAAGCGCCGCTGGCGGTGCTCGTCGTGGAAAGTCTCGCCTATCTGCCCGCCCTGCGCGAACGGCTGCCCTTGGCGCGGCTCTTCGCCGTGACGGCGGAGCCTGAACGGTCCGAGGCGGCAGAGTTTGCGAGCCTCGATGTCGAGTGGTCGTTTCTTGATTACCGCGAGACGCCGCTGCCCTTTGCTCGCGAAAGCTTTGATTACATTCTTTCCGACCGCTGCCTTGAGACGGCGGGAAATCCGCAGGACATCGCGGCGGGATTCGGCCTTTTTCTCAAACCGACGGGTTCTTTTTTGACGAGCTTTTCCAATGTGCGTTATTGGGGCGTCATCGAGGATTTGATGGAAGGGCATTTCTATGCGATTGTGCGCCGTTTTTTCTCGCTTTTCGAGATGGAAAAGCTGTTGGCGGCTTCCTTCTATAAGGAAGTCTCTTTTTTCCCCGTGCGCAGGGAAGCGCCCGAGGGCTTTATTGAACGGCTGGAAGCGGCGGGTTTTGAAAATAGCCGCCTTGATCTGGAAGCGAAGTTTTGGCTCTGCCGCGCACGGCGTACATCCGATGATGTGGCGCCATTGAAGGAATGTTTCACGCCCCTGGTGCGCCGCCGTCTTGTGACCTTGCTGCGCCGCCTGGAGTACGGTATTGACGTGGAAGAAAATGCCGCGGCTCTTTGGCAGCTTTGCAGGGAGGAAGGAATTTTCGCCGATTACCTCATGGGCTTTGCTGCACAGACCATCGTGCAGCAGAAAACGCTCCTGGAGACGCTGCAGAGGACGGCGGAGCCGAAGCTTGCGGCGGAGATTCTGGAAGCGGCGCGGCGCGCACTTCTCTCGCTGCAGGAGGAAGGAGGCGAGGGAAATTGACGGATGAGAGGAAGATCGCCTTCATCACCTGTGTGAACGATGAGGAATGGTACAGCGAATGTCTGCTTTATCTGCGGCATCTGCATCTGCCGGCGGGCTTCCGGGCGGAATACCTGCCCGTGCGCGGTGCGGCTTCCATGGCGGCGGGCTACAACGAGGCCATGCGGCGAAGCGACGCTAGATATAAAGTCTATCTTCATCAGGATACTTTGCTTGTCAACAAGGAGTTTCCGCGGGATATGTTGAATATCTTTGCAGATGAGAGTATCGGCCTGATCGGCGTCATCGGCTGCCGTTCGCTGCCTGCGAGCGGCGTATGGTGGGACGGGCTTCGCTGCTACGGACGCGTGCTTCATGCCTGTGAGGCTGAGAGCATCGTCGATACGGAGATGAAGGAACCGGAAGGCGATTATATCGAAGTCGAGGCGGCGGACGGCCTCCTGCTTGCGGCGCAGTACGATGTGCCCTGGCGCGAGGATCTTTTCACGGGCTGGCATCTTTACGATGCATCGGCATCGAAGGAATTTTCCCGCCGCGGCTGGAAGACGGTCGTGCCGAACCAGGAAAAGGGCTTTTGGTGCATCCATTGCCCGGTGGAAAAACCGCTTTCCAAGGACTACAAAACGTATCAGGATGTTTTTCTCGGGGAATACGGGGCGGAGCTCCATCCTGAGGTATAGAAGGTGAAGGATTTGCTGGAGCGTGTGGCTTATGGATGACAGAAAAAATTGGCTGGGTATCGCCAACCGATTTGCAGGCCAAGGAGATTTCCGCGGCATGCGCGCTTCGGCAAAGGAGGCGCTGCTGCAAGATCCGGGGAGTGCCGACGCCTATGCCGTGATGGCGGAAGCGTCCTTTTATATGGGAGAGAGGGAAGAGGCGAGGAAGTATATCGCGCTTGCTGAGGAGCACGAGCCGGGAAATCTGCGCGCGAGACTTGTGCGCGCAGCCTTTTTTGCTGTGGATTTCGCATTGGAGGAAGAGATCCGGGAACTGTTGGCCATCGTGCAGGCGACGGAAGGGGCGGACGGCTCGCTGGGGACGGAAACATGGCGATATGTACGACTCAAGGCTCTTTCGTGGCTGGCGGATGCATGGCTTCTTGCAGCGGAGCCGGAGCTTGCGATGAACACGCTGTTTGCGGCAAGCGAACTCCTGCAGGGGGATGAGGCCGCATCCTGCTACGGCAAAGGGCTCTTCTGCTCGAATTACCGTTCGCGTCCGCCGGGAGAGATGCTAAGGCTTCATCAAAAGGCGCAAAGCTTTTTTGCGGGCAGGAAGCTCTACCATCCTTACCGTGAGGAAAGGGAGCCTGCGGAAGAAAAGACGGCGAAGACGCCCGGCATGACTGTCGGCGAGGCGATGGCGCGCGCGGCGGCGCAGGCAGAACGGGAGCGGCGCGGCGCGGCACTCGTGGCGCGGCAGGCGAAAAAAGTGCGCGAGCCGCTTTCACGCATTGCGCAGAAATCCCTGCCGCAGCCGGATCCTGAGCTGCGGCTCTGGGCATGGGAAGAGCGCGCACACCGGCAGAGGCAGGCCGAAGAGCGCGAATACGAGGCGTTTAAGGCGGAGCTGGAGCAAACGCGGCGCAAAAAGGCGCGGCGTGAAGCTTGGGAAGCTGTGCCGCGCTTTAGCGGGATGGGTCTGGCCGACAGCCCGGTGAAGCAGGCAGGGAAGGGATCGTTTAGCGTCCCGTCCTTTGCTGCAGACTTCCCGGCGATGGTTCCGTCCCCTGAAAAAAAGAAGGCGCGCAGCTTCAGCCGCAAGCTGCGCATTGGCTATATATCGCCTGATTTCCGCCTGCATGCGGCAGCCTATTTTTTCATGCCGCTTTTGCGTGACTTTGACAGGAAGAGCTTCGATGTGACGTGTTACGCAGCGGGGCGGCGCGACCGCACGACGGCGCTCTTTCGCCGCCAGAAGGTGCGGTGGCAGGACATCTCGCGCCTTTCGGCGAAGGAGGCGGCGCGCCTTGTCGCCAAAGACGGCATCGATATCCTCGTCGATCTGGCGGGGCATACGCAGGACAGCGTCCTGCCCGTTCTTGCCTACCGCCCGGCGCCCGTGCAGATGACGGCCATCGGCTATATGGCGACGACGGGGCTCAAGGCTGTTGATTATTTTCTTTCGGATGTTTTCTGTTCGCCGTGGGACAGGGGATCGCGCGGTTTTACAGAAAAAGTGCTCAGAATGCCGCACAGCCATCTTTGCTATGCGCCCGTGCTGCGCGACATGCCGAAACCGGCAGCAGATGCACCCTGCGTGAGGAATGGTTGGATCACCTTCGGCAGTTTCAATAATTTTTCCAAGGTTTCGGACGACATCCTGGCGCTTTGGCGCGGCGTTCTCGAAAGAATGCCCAAGGCGCGCCTTGTCATCAAGAGCAAGATCTGCAGCATTCCGGCGGGGGAAAAGATCGTGCGCGCCCGCCTGCATCGCTTCGGCATAAATGTTTCCCAAGTGGAGCTTCGTCCTTACAGCCCGGATTATCTGGAACAGTACAGGGACATTGACATCGCGCTCGATACCGCGCCGTATACGGGAGGCGTCACGACGTGCGAGGCGCTTTACATGGGGGTGCCCGTCATTACGAACCCGGGGACGACGCACGGCGCGCGTTTTTCCGCGAGCATATTGAAAAATGCGGGCTTGCCGCAGCTCGTGGCAACGGGGGAAATGGATTATGTGCGAAGAGCTGTCGAGCTGGCGAATTCGCCCGACATCCTGCGCCTCATGCACCGGGAGCTGCGCGCCCGCATGGAAGCCTCCCCGCTGATGGATGCGAAGGGTTATATGGGGGAATTGGAAGAGCTTTACCGGGAAATAGCGGACGAGGTTTGAACCGCAGGGATTCGAAAAGGGCAAAGGGACGGCGCCCACGATAGACGAGGGGCTGTCGGGCTTCGTTTTTTAGATAAGGAGGCGGACGGTATGGAAAAGGAAATCGCATTGCTGCATGATTTATTGAAGGAAAGCGACAATATTGTGTTCTTCGGGGGCGCCGGCGTCTCGACGGAATCCGGCATCCCGGACTTTCGCAGTGCCACGGGGCTTTACAGCAAGAGGCTCTCGCAGAATTTTTCGCCCGAGGAACTCGTTTCACATTCGTTTTTTGAGCGATATCCGGAGGAGTTCTTCCAATTTTATCGTTCGAGGCTCATCTGCAGAGACGCGAAACCGAATGCCTGCCATGAGGCGCTGGTTGAACTCGAGCGCATGGGGAAGCTCAAGGCCGTTGTCACGCAGAACATCGACGGACTGCATCAGGCAGCGGGCTCGAAGAAGGTCATCGAGCTGCACGGTTCGATTCTGCGCAATTACTGCATGGACTGCCATGCATATTATGATGCGGACTTCCTGCTGCACAGCGAGAGTGTGCCGCACTGTACGAAATGCGGCGGCCGCGTCAAGCCCGATGTCGTTCTCTACGAGGAAAGTCTCGATGCGAACGTGCTCGACGCCGCCGTGCGAGCCATTTCTGAGGCCGATCTGCTGATCGTGGGCGGCACATCGCTCGTCGTCTATCCGGCAGCAGGGCTTCTGCGCTGCTTTGCCGGCAGGCGCCTCGTGCTCATCAACAAGACGGCGACGCAGGCGGACGCAAAAGCGGATCTTGTGATTCACGACAGCCTCGGCAAAGTGCTCGGCGAGGCTGTCCGGGGGCTGGCCTAGACGCCCTGTGATTTGCCCTGCGGCTTGTTTGCAAGCACCGCAGGGCTTTTTCTTTAGTTGGATTGGGACTATGGATGTGAAAAAATCCGGCAAGAAAAAAATTCCCCGAAAAATTCACCGTTTATTTACAGCATCTTTGATTATTTAGAAAAATGTGTTAAAATAGATGCGGGTAAAACCTGAATTTGAAAGTCGTATTGCTCGGGGAAAGGAATGGAATGTGCATGACGACATTATTGGAGAAGACGAGAAAGATCAATCGCCTGCTGCAGCGCTCGGAGAGCGTGGAATATGACAGCATTTCGCGCGTGCTGAGCATGGTGATCGACGCGAACGTCTATATCGTGAACAAGGCGGGCAAGGTTTACGGACACGCTTTCATCGATGAATTCGAATGCGACATGATGCTGGCCAAGGTCGTGGAACAGGGGGCGTTCCCGAAGCGTTATGTGAATTGGCTTTTGAAGATGGATGAGACGTCGCCGAACCTGAAATCGAAAACGGGGATCTGCGCGTTCAGTGAGGATACGGACTGTCGATTTGAGGGGAAGAATACGACGATTGTGCCGATTTATGGCGTGGGCGACCGCATCGGCACATTGATCATCGCGAAGTACGACAAGGACTTCACGGAGGCCGACCTGATTCTGGCTGAGTACGGTGCGACCGTTGTCGGCATGGAAATGCTGCGCGACCGTACGCAGCAGATTGAGATCGAGGCGCGCAAGAAGGCGACGGTGCAGATTGCGCTCGCGACGCTTTCTTTTTCGGAGGTCAAGGCGGCGAAGAGCATTTTCAACGAACTCGAAGGGGAGGAAGGCCTGCTCGTCGCCTCGAAGATTGCAGACAGGGCGAAGATCACGCGCTCCGTCATCGTCAATGCCCTGCGAAAGTTTGAATCGGCAGGGCTGATCCAATCGAAATCGCTCGGCATGAAAGGGACGCATATCAAGGTTCTGAATCCTTACTTGCTGGAGGAACTCAAACGAGTGGAAAATTAAAAAATGGGCGGGGGCATATCAAAAAAGGTATGCCCCTTTCATATTGTCCCATTTCATATAGGACGTTTTGACAATTCGTTAAGAAAAACTAAGAATAGAAGTGTAGATTTTTAGATTTTATGGTAAAATAGACGAAGTATAAAATAATATGGGAAAAGATTGGAAAAAGATAAACTTGGGAAAGGGATTTCTCTGTTTTTGTCGAACTTGTAACAAGTGATGGAAGGGGTGGAGAACCGCAATGCTGGAGCAGATTATGAGCAACAAGGCGCTTGACGTTATGCAGCGCGGCATGGGGGCGGCGAATCTCCGGCAGGAGGTCATCAGCCACAATATCGCCAACGTCAATACGCCGAATTTCAAGAAGAGCAACGTCGTCTTTGAGGATCTCCTGGCGAAGGAGCTTGCACTGGACGACACGGGGCGCATGAAGCTCGTGCGCACGAACGACCGCCATATGCCGATTCCGATGAATAACAGAGTGAAGCCGGAAATCGAGCTTGACGACTCGACGACGATGCGCTACGACAACAACAATGTGGATATCGATGTCGAGATGGCCTCGCTCGCGAAGAACAGTCTCTACTTCAATGCACTGGCAAGACAGACCAGCGGGTATTTCTCGCAGCTGAGAAGCGTTATTACGAGCCAGTAAGATGAATTTATGGATTTGATTATGGAAGGATAAGGGGAGCAGAACAATGAGCATGTTTGGAGGAATCGACGCTTCGGCTTCCGGTCTTACAGCCGAACGCCTGCGCATGGACGTGATCTCGAACAACATCGCGAACGCGAACACGACGCGTTCGGTGGACGGCGGGCCTTACCACAGGCGTTATGTGGTGTTTCAGCCGCGTGAGCGAGGGCAGGAGGATTTCGCCTCGACCCTGCGGCAAAAGCTCGACGGACAGGCGGGCAACGGCGTACGGGCGCTGTCCATCGAGGAAGACAGGACACAGGGGCCTCTCAGTTACGATCCCGGGCATCCCGACGCGAATGCCGACGGTTATGTCGAGCGTCCGAATGTCAATATCGTGCAGGAAATGGTGGATATGATCACGGCATCGAGGGCCTATGAGGCAAACGTGACCGCTATCAACTCGGCCAAGGGCATGGCACAAAATGCGCTGAACATCGGCAAGTGAGCGCATATGAAATAAGGACGGAGTCAGCGGTTACGAGTGAGGTGAAAGAAAAATGCAAATAGAAGCACTGCAGATGATGCCGGTACAGATGACGGGGGAAAGTCATCTGGGAGAGACCGAGCAAAGGGAGACGAAAACCTTCGGTGAATTTCTGGAGGATTCCCTGGGTCAGGTGAACGGATTGATAAAGGATTCCGAACGACTCAATATGGAGCTTGCCGCAGGGCGCATCACGGACGTGTCCGAGGTCGTCATTGCGGGGGAGAAGGCGAGCATTGCCACACAGCTCACGATGCAGGTGAGGAACCGTGCGGTCGAGGCCTATCAGGAAATCATGCGCATGCAGGTCTAAGCCCTGAACGGAACTCCAGCCCGGGAGTCGAGATGTCCCGGGCAAGCACATTGAGGCGAAGGGATTGAGAAAATGGCAGAGTGGAAAGAGCGCTACCTGGAGCTCTGGAATAATTACAGCAAGCGGCAGCGGTACATGATCATCGGCGCAGCCGCTCTCGTATTCGTCGCCATCGTTGTCGGCAGCATCGTCTATGGCAGCAAGCCGGATATGGTGCCCTTGTTTACGAACATGGAAGCAAAGGATGCCGGCGAGGTAGCGGCGAAACTGAAAGAAAACAAGGTGGATTACGAGATACAGGAAAGCGGCAGTGGGACGACGATCCTCGTCCCGTCGAAGAGTGTCGACAGCACGAGACTTGATTTGGCTGCCGAAGGCCTGCCCCGCGGCAACAAGGGGTTCGAGCTTTTTGATGACAGCAAGCTCGGCGTGACGGAGTTCCAGAACAAGGTCAATTATCTGCAGGCGCTGCAGGGGGAACTCACACGCACGATCGAGCAAATCGATGCCGTGGAAAAGGCGCGTGTGCACATTGTCTTGCCGGAAGACAGCCTTTATAAAAAGAACGAAAAACCGGCAACAGCTTCCATCATGCTGAAGCTGAAGCCGAACGCGCAATTATCCAAAAAAGAGATCAAGGGCATCGTGAATCTCGTCGCACACAGCGTGCAGGCGTTGACGCCGGAAAATATCACGATCGTCGATGAGTCGGGCAAGATTTTGAACGATCCGGAAGAAAGCGATGACGGCGTCGGGCAGAAAACGCTGACGCAGATGGAAATGACGAAGAAGGTGCAGGACAACCTGCAAAAGAATGTCCAGAGCCTTCTCGACGCGTCACTTGGCGAGGGCAAGTCGTTCGTGCGCATCAGCGTCGAGCTTGACTTCGACCAGAAGATGACGGATTCACAGACCTACACACCGGTCGTCGATGAATCCGGTATCGTGCGCAGCCAGCAGACGATGAGCGAGAGCTATGCGGGAACGTCGACGCAGCCGGGCGGCCCGGCGGGCACGCAGTCGAATGTGCCGAATTATGCGGCGCAGAACAACAACAACTCGCAGGCGGAATACGAGAAGAAGGAAAACACGACGAATTACGAAGTCAATGAGGAGAAAAAGAAGGTTGTGGCTTCTCCCGGCTCCATCCGTCGCCTGACGGTGGCAGTTCTCGTCAACGACGACGTGACGCAGGCACAGCAGGACAGCATCCTGCGCTCGGTCAGCTCGGCTGCCGGCATCAACACAGAGCGCGGCGATACGATTTCCGTCGAGCCGCTGCCGTTCAGCACGGAAGCACGCGACAAGAAGCTGGCCGATGAACAGGCTGAAAAGGATCGCCTTGACCGCGAATTCTACCTGCAGCTCGCCGCTTTCCTGCTCGTCATTGCCTTGGGCGTCGGAGCTGTGCTCATGCATCGCCGCAAGAAGCGCCTCGAGCAGGAGGCCATCGAAGAACAGCGCCGCCAGGAAGAGCTCGAGAGACAGCGCCTGGCAGAAGAGCGCGCTGCACAGATCGAGGCTGGACAGGTTACGGAAGAAGAGCTTACGGCGGAAGAGCAGCAGCAGCTCACCGAGATGCAGGCTATCGAAGAGATGATCAGGAATACACCAGAGGATGCCGCTGTGCTTATCAAGCAGTGGCTGGCGGGGGATGATTGATTATGGCTGATAAATTTGCAAAGGATGCGCCGCTCACAGGGCGCCAGAAAGCAGCCGTTCTCTTCATAGCGCTTGGCGCCGAGAGCTCGGCACTCCTCTTTCAGCACATGAACGAAGAGGAGATCGAGTCTGTAACCCTGCAGATTGCGAACCAGAGAAAAGTCCCGGCGGAGCAGAGGAAAGCAGTCATCACAGAGTTCTATCAAATGCTCATGGCGAAGAGCTATCTGTCGGCCGGCGGCCTTGAGTATGCGCAGAACATCCTGGAGAAGGCGCTTGGCGCCGACAGGGCGAAGCTGATTCTGAGCCGCCTGACGGCGAGCCTGCAGGCACGTCCTTTCGACTTCCTGCACAAGACGGATCCGAGCCAACTGCTGAACTTCATCCAGAACGAGCATCCGCAGACAATCGCTTTGATCATGGCCTACCTCGACCCCGATCAGGCGGCGATCCTCATGGGGTCGCTGCCGCCGGAAAAGCAGGCGGAGGTAACGAAGCGCATTGCGACGATGGACCGGACTTCGCCGGACATCATACGGGAGGTGGAGAAGGTCTTGGAACGCAAGCTTTCCTCGCTCGTCACGCAGGACTTCACCTCGGCCGGCGGCGTAAAGGCTGTCGTCGAGATCTTGAACCGCGTCGACCGCACGACGGAAAAGACGATCACCGAGACGCTCGAGGTCGACAATCCCGAGCTTACGGAAGAGATCAAACGGCTCATGTTCGTCTTCGAGGATATCGTCATGCTCGACGACCGCTCTTTGCAGATGGTGCTGCGCGAGGTCGACACAAAGGATCTCTCGCTGGCTCTCAAGGCCACGCCGAAGGAAGTGGCGGACAAGGTCTACAAGAACATGTCGAAGCGCGCGGCCGATATGCTGCGTGAAGAGATTGAGTTCATGGGCCCGGTCAAGATCCGCGATGTCGAAGAGGCACAGCAGAAGGTCGTCAATGTCATCCGCAGCCTGGAGGACAAGGGCGAGATTGTCGTTTCGCGTGGAAAGGGAGACGAGATGATTGTCTAGGGTAATCAGGACCACACTGTGGCAGGAAGAACCCCGAATCGTCGAGCCGCCCCCGCCGCCGCCCAAACCTAAAGTGCTCCCCAAAGAGCTTGAGGGTGTGACGGAAGAAACGTTGGCCGAGAGGCTGGCGTACGTGCGGGAAAAAGAGCTCAAGGCCGACACCATGCTGGAGGAAGCCCGTGAAAAGGCGTCCATCATGGTGCAGGACGCCGAGTTCGCGAGCGAGCGCAGCGAAATCGATGCAAAAAACCGTGCGGAGGAAATCAGGGAAGAAGCACGCGCAGAAGGAAAGGAAGCCGGTTTCAAGGAAGGACACAAGGAAGGTCTGGAACAGGCAGCCAGGGACTGCGAGGATATCATTGCGGCCGCGAATGAGAAAGCCGGGGTCACGATGGGAGCAGCGATGGAAGCGCGCAAAATATATTTACAGATGGCCGAAGCAGACATCACGAATATCGCGATGCATGTGGTCGAGCAGATCCTGCCGCAGCACTTCATCGATGCGCCGCAGATCATTCTGCCGCTTGTGCGCAAAGCTTTGATGAAGGTGCGCGACCAGGCTGAGGTCATCGTCCATGTTGCGCCTGATGCCTATGATTTGGTGCTCATGGCACAGACAGAGTTTCAGCATATGCTTGAAGGACAGGCTGTCCTCCTCATCAAGGCGGACGGTAGCCTGCAGGCCGGCGACTGCGTGCTGGAGACGCCGAACGGCAATGTCGATGCGCGTCTTGCCACGCAGATTGCACTCGTGAAGAAAGCGATACAGGATGTATGCCTATGAATGAGATGATGGAGGCTGAAAGGCTTTCAGAAATGCAAACTTCATCATGGGAAGGGATGCCGGAGGAGGCTGCGGCGGATGATTTTCCGGCAGGTTCGGAAATGACGGACGAGACTTCCGAGAGCTTCCCGCTGCTTGGAGACGATTTTGCCTCTGCGGCTGAGGAGTTTCCTGACGGCGGCGATGAGATCATGACGGGAGACGGCAGGCTGCGCATCAATGTGCGCAAGTTTACCGATGCGGCCGATATGTGCGAATCCATCAAGATGAGCGGCAAAATCGTGCAGGTCATCGGTCTCGTCATAGAATCTTCAGGGCCGAATGTGAGCATGGGCGAACTTTGCTACGTAAAGTCGCGTTTTCCGCATATCGACCCGATACCGGCTGAAGTCGTGGGCTTTAGGGACGGCAATGTGCTCTTGATGCCCATCGGCGAGATGCAGGGAATCGGTCCCGGCTGCGAGGTCGTTTCCGCGCAGAAGACTTTGCAGGTGAAGGTGGGGCCGGAGCTTCTGGGGCGCGTCCTCGACGGCCTCGGTGAGCCGATTGACGGCAAGGGACCGCTGCTCTGCAAAGAGGAGTACCCGCTGCAGTCGGATCCGCCGCCGCCGCTGGACAGACCGCGCATCCGTGATTCCCTCTATGTCGGCGTCCGAGCCATTGACGGGCTCATCACGCTTGGCGATGGGCAGCGCATCGGCATCATGGCAGGCTCCGGCGTCGGCAAGTCGACGCTGCTCTCGATGATTGCGCGCAATACGGAAGCCGATATCAGCGTCATCGCGCTCGTCGGCGAACGCGGCCGTGAGGTCAAGGAGTTCATCGAGCGCGATCTCGGGGAAGAAGGGCTCAAACGCTCCGTCGTCGTCGTCGCCACCTCGGACAAGCCGGCGCTCGTGCGCATCAAGGGAGCCATGACGGCGACGGCTGTTGCCGAATACTTCCGCGATCAGGGCAAGCGCGTCGTCCTGATGATGGATTCGGTCACGCGTTTTGCGATGGCGCAGCGCGAGGTCGGCCTGACGATCGGTGAGCCGCCGGCGACGCGGGGTTATACGCCTTCGGTGTTCGCCCTGCTGCCGCGCCTCCTGGAGCGCGCGGGCACGAGCAAACGCGGCTCGATCACGGGCATATACACCGTGCTCGTGGACGGCGACGACATGAATGAACCGATTGCCGACGCCGTCAGGAGCATCCTCGACGGACATATCGTCCTTTCGAGGGCGATTGCCGCGCAGAACCATTTTCCGGCCATCGACGTGCTGGCGAGTGTGTCGCGCGTGATGAACGAGGTCGTCGATGACGAACACCTGAAGGCGGCGCAGGGCGTACGTGCTCTGATGGCAGTCTACAAGGAAGCCGAGGATCTCATCCATATAGGCGCTTATGTCAAAGGCTCGAGCAAGAAGATTGATACGGCCGTGGCGAAAATCGATACAATCAATACATTCCTTTGCCAAGGCGTTTTCGAGCAAAGCTCTTATGAGGAAACGGAGAAGACGCTTGAGGCGATATGATGAGGGCAGCGTACAATGAAAAGATTCCGTTTTAAGCTTGAAACGCTGCTGAAGGTCACACGCTCGAAAAAAGAGGATGCCGAGGTGAAATTTGCCGAAGCGTCGAGGCGGCTTGAGAAGGACAAGGAAAGACTCAGCGATCTCCTCAAGGAAATGCAGCAGGGGCGGCAGGATTATGACAAGCTGACCGATGGGCATACGATTTCCCTAGGACGCCTGCTGACGTTCAACAGCTTCTTTACATGGAAGAGGGAACAGATCGAAGCGCAGCAGGACAAGATCCTTAGAAGCCGCGCCGAGCGACAGAAGAGGCTTGAGGTTTTGCTGAAGCTCATGAACAAGCTCAAGAGCATCGAGCAGCTGAAGGCGAAACGCCTGCAGCAGTATAAAGAGGAGGCGCTTCTTGAGGAACAGAAGCTGCTCGATGAGATCGGCCTGCAGCTTTACATGCGGGGAATGAATGCATAGTGCGGCGGCCCGGTTTCAAAATGCCGGGAAAGTTATAGGGAAGAAGCCGTCATATAAAAAGAGAAGGGGAATGGCACGATGGAATTTTCAGGCGTACAGGCAATACAAACAAGAATAGCCGCAATCCAGAAAAGGTTTGGCATCGAGGGTCCTGTACCCGGTGCGGCGCCGGATTTTCAGCAGGCACTGACCTCTGAACTCAAGAAAAAGGGCGGGACGCCCGAGGTCGCCGGACAAGGAACGGGGACCTCGGGTGCAGCAGCCGCGAATTCCGTGCAGACGGTGCACGGCGGTGAACAGATTTCGATGGAAGGCGCCTCGCATGATACGGCTCGCTTCATACGCGATGCGGCGGCTAAGTACGGACTCGATTCGCGTCTTGTATCGGCTGTGGCGGAAGCTGAGTCAGGCGGCGACCAGAGCGAGGTTTCGGATGCCGGCGCCATCGGCGTCATGCAGCTCATGCCGGATACGGCGGCAGCGCTCGGCGTCAATCCCTATGATGAGCAGCAGAATATCGAAGGCGGGGCGCATTATCTCAAGCAGATGCTTGACACCTTCGGCGGTGACATGAAGAAGGCTATCGCAGCCTACAATGCCGGGCCGCAGGCCGTGAAAGACTACAACGGCGTGCCGCCCTATGCAGAAACGCAGAACTATGTGAACAAGGTCCTCGACCTCTACCAGTAAGCGCGAGGGGATGCGGAGAGGCGCTTCCTCTTCCTGAGGGGAGGCCGCCCGACGATTCCGGAAGGAGCCGAAGCCTAAATGAAGAAAATACTCAAAGTCGTGCTTGCCGCTCTCCTGTTGCTCGTGCTTGTCGTGGGCGGCTTCCTGCTCGGTGTTTACCTGCAGATTTTTGATGCAACGACGATGAACGAGAAGATGAAATTATACGATATGCCTATTATCGGGGAGTTCTTCGTAAAACCGGCGCCCCGGATCGAAGGGGAAAGCCAGACGGATCCGGGCGGCAGGACGAAAGAGGAACTCGTGGACAGCAAGCCAAACGCGGATAAGGGCAAGGATAAGGATAAGGGCGAATCGAAGCCCAAGGTGCTGACGAAGGAAGAAATAGAGAAACAGATGAAGGAGCGCGAGGCGCAGGAAAAGAAGCGTGTATCGAAGCTCGCGCGCGTCTATAACGAGATGAAGCCGAAAGAGGCTTCGGAAGTCATGAAAGACCTTGACGACGATCTCTCTGTCGCCATTCTGCAGAAAATGGATGAGTCGCAGGCGGCAAAAGTGCTTGCCGCAATGGATGCCGACCAGTCGGCACGCCTGACGAAGCTCATGTATACGGGCATCCCGAAGAAGGTTATTTCGCCGCTGGACAGACAGGGACATCAGGAGGAGAACAGTGAGGAAAGCGGACAGTCCGAAGAATGAAGAAATGGCAGGCAGCAGGCATTGCCTGATGCTATAGAATCCCACTGAAAGGAGGTGAGAAAATGAACAGTGTACAGACGAATATCATGAATGTCGCACCGAGCCCGAACCCTTCGGCCAAGGCAAACGCTGCGGAGGCTGTCCGCCCCGTCGGCAAGACCGCCAGGACGACCGACAGGGGGGCGGGGAGTGCATCGTTTGACAAGGCGCTTGCCAAGCTCAAAAGCATGAAGCAGGAACTTGCCGAATCGGCGAAAGGGGAAGCGGCAGATCCTTTGGCAGCATCGCTCGCTGCATCCCAGCAGCAAACGAAGGCTGCTAAGGAGACGACGCCCGCGGACAACGCTGAAGCTGCAGCAGCAGCGGAGGCTGTGCCGGAGACGGCGCCCCTGGAGGCAGAGGCTTCGCCGTTGGGCGCAAAAGCGTCTGCTGTCGGGCAGAATCCGGCAGTTGAGACCATGGCCGCTCTTTTATCGGAGGAGATGGCCGAGACGGTTTCGGACGAAGCCGATCTTCCCGTGGAAAAGACGGTGCTGCCCGTATCGACGGATGGTTTTGACGGCCTTGCGCAGGAAGAACCTTCGGGTGCAGTACAGGATGCGGCAAAAACTTCTTTGCCTGCGGCGAAGGCTGACGCACAGCCGCGAAAGGATCTCGGCGTGCTCGATGCGCTGCTCCCTGCAAACGGGGAAAAAGCAGAAGCGAACTTGCTCGATGCCCTCGCGGGAAGGAGCAGACTTCAGCAGATGCAGCCGGCCTTGACGATGAATCCTGTGCAAGCGGCTGATTTGCCCGAAGCTGCAGTGCAGCAAACGGCAGCTCCGCAAACGGCGGCTCTGCCCGATGAGCTTCTGAGGACGCTTGCGGCTCCGGAAACGGAAACGCAGGCAGCGGTTCTTGCTCAGGCACAGACGCCTGCGGATTTGCGCCAGGCGGATGCCAAAACTCCCGCAGGTACAGCACAGACAGCGGCACAGACTGTTGCCGCAGCCTTTGAAGGCGCGGTGCTGCAGGTGCAGGAAGCAGGGCAGCCGGCCGACAGCGAGACAGGGGACGCCCTCGCGAATCCTTTTGCCCGACAGCCGGTCGTTGAAGCTGAAGCAAAGGCGGATTCTGCCGTGCAGACCGTTTTGACGCAGGCGAAGCCGCAGGGTGCGGAGGCTTTCCTAGAAGCAGCGGCAAAACCGCTGGAAACCAGGGCGCAGGCAGAAACAGCGCCGCAGGTGAATCCGGGCGTGACCTTCCAGCATGCACTTGCTGAGACGGCTCCGACGGAAGCGCCGGCACAGGCAGCTGCACCCGACTACGAGGTGCCGCGTCAAATCGTTGACCAGGCCAGGCTTTTGCGCCTGCCCGAGCAGACGGAGATGGTCATACGCTTGAAGCCGGAGCATCTCGGTGAATTGACGCTGAAGGTTTCTGTCGCGGCGAACGGCGCAGTGAATGCGTCCTTCCATACGGATAATGCCGCAGTGCGCACGATCATCGAGACTTCGATGATTCAGCTCAAGCAGGAACTGCAGGCGCAGGGACTCAAGGTTGACAATGTCGGCGTTTACGCAGGTCTCAGCGACAGCTCGCTGATGAACGGCCAGCAGGATGCAAATGCATTTTATGCGCAGCAGGGACGCCAGGGAAGCTCGCACGGCAAAGACGTGCAGCAGGCGCTCGCTTCTTTTGAGGAAGAGCAGGCGGCCGCAGATGTGTCAAGCCGAACCGGCGTCATTGCGTCGGACGGTGTGGATTACCGCATCTGAATGTGTTTGAATAACAGGAAAGGGGAAAATTATGGACGGAACAAATCTCAATACCGTCACAGTAGAAGGCGTGAAGTATGACCGTGCCAAGTATGAGGCCGCGCAGAGCGCGAAGACGGTACGAAAGAATGACTCGCTCGGCAAGGACGCCTTCCTGCAGCTTCTCGTGACCCAGCTCCGGCACCAGGATCCGTTGAGCCCGGACGACAATACGCAGTACATCGCCCAGCTCGCGCAGTTCTCCTCGCTTGAGCAGATGACCCAGATGGTCAAGGGCTTCGAAGAGGTTGCAAAACTCGTTTCGAACATCGACAGCTCCGTTCTCGTCGGCTCCCTGAGCAGCATGATCGGCAAGAACATCCAGTGGACGCATGTGACGAAGACGGCCGACAAGGAAGGCAATCCCAAAGTGTCCTCGGAGACGTTTGTGGGAGAAGTCAAGGGACTCAAGATCCAGAATGGCAAGACGGTCATCGTTGCCCAGGATACGAATGGCAAACCGCATGAGGTCCAGCTCTCGGAAATCGAGGGAATCGCGGATAATCCCGCTAAAAAGGCTGCGCATCAGGCAGAAGCGGCGTCCTCGGGCTCGAACACTGCGGCCAATGTTGTGGGAACCGTGGCCGGGGCGGCGCTTCGTGCAGCGACGGGCGGCTTGCTCTAAGACGCGGGGGAGATTATGGCTGACGCAAAGATTTATCTGCAGTCCCAGCCGCTCCTGCCAATGGCGCCCGCTCCTTCGAGACAGCGTGCGCCCCAGACGAAAACCCCGTCCTTTGCGGCAGAGCTCAAGAAAGCCGGAAACGAGGTCAGCTTTTCAGCTCATGCGTCAGAGCGCATGAGAACGCGTGGCATCGATTTTAGCAGCGAAGAGCTCGAACGTCTCGGCGATGCCGTCACCAAGATGGCAGCGAAGGGGGCAAAGGAATCCCTGATCTACATGAACGACGTCGCGCTTGTCGTCAGTGTCAGGAACAGGATGGTTATCACGGCCATGGATGGCATGAGCGCCAAGGACAATATCTTTACAAACATCGACAGTGCAGCGATTATCTAGGCTGGTCCCTTTGGGAGGCCTGGGGTCGCCGAATGACGGAAGCGATCCGGGCTGCACAAATAAAGGAGATTGATACATTATGATGCGTTCTCTTTTCTCCGGCGTATCGGGGCTCAAGAGCCACCAGACGCGCATGGACGTCATAGGCAACAACATCGCGAATGTCAACACGATCGGCTTTAAGTCGAGCCGCGTGACGTTTGCGGATACGCTCTATCAGACGCAGACGGGCGCCGCAGCTCCGACGGACACCGTCGGCGGCACGAACCCCAAGCAGATCGGCCTCGGCGTCGGCGTTGCGAGCATCGACTTGCTCTTCAACGACGCTTCGACGCAGTCGACGGGCAAAAACACCGACCTCGCGCTTTCGGGCAACGGGCTCTTTGTCGTCTCGCGCGACAAGGACGGCAAGGACAAGTACTATACGCGCGCGGGTAATTTCTCCTTCGATGCGGATTACAACTACGTCGTACCGGGCTCGGGCTACCACGTCGTCGGCTGGAATGCTGATGACAGCGGCAGCATCGATACGAAGAGCACGCCGACAGGCGTCAAGATCAAGGACACGATGCGCAGCATGGGGGCCAAGGCGACGACGCTGATCAGCTACAAGGGCAACATGAACTCTTCGGTGCCGACCATCGTATCTATGACGGATCAGACGGGTGCTGCGGCTGCAAGCCCTGCCCATGTCGACGGCACGACGATCAAGTCTTTGACCCTGAAGCTTTCTGACGGCACGACGCAGACGGTCACGGCAAAGAGCAATTACCAATACAAGACGGGCAACAGCCTGCCGATCACGACGATCGCCAATGTCTACGACAGTCTCGGCAATTTGCATAAGGTACCGTTCCTCTTCACGAAGGTACCGAGCGGTGCGCTTCCCCTCGGGCATGACAAGTGGGAAGTGACTGTGAGTCCGGCCGTCGATTCGGGCGGCAACCTCGACCCCGTCGGCACCTGCTCGATCAAGGAGGAAGACGGATCTTGGACGACGGTCACGATGGGTGCACAGACGCTGCAGTTCGACCAGAACGGCAAGTATGTCTCCGGCTCCGGCTCGCCGACGCTCACGCTGACGAACGGCGCGGGTTCTTCGGGCGGCACCAATACGATGACAGCCACGGTTGACCTCACGAGCCTCACGCAGTACAGCGGCAGCGATACGATCAAGGCGGACTACGACGGCAATGCTGCAGGCACGCTGAAGGAGGTCAACGTCGATCAGAGCGGCATTCTGACGGGCACCTACACGAATGGCGAGAAGCGCTCCTTGGCGCAGATCGCCGTCGCGCAGTTCGACAATGCACCGGGCCTCACGAAGAAGGGCGCGAACCTCTACGCCGAGTCGAACAACTCGGGCACGGCAAATGTCAAGTCCGTCAATGCGCTCGGTCTGACGCTCACGCCGTCGGCGCTCGAGATGTCGAATGTCGACATCGCAAATGAGTTTGCAGACATGGTCGTGACGCAGAGGGGATTCCAGTCCAACTCGAAGGTCATCACAGTCGGCGATGAAATGCTCGAGACGGTCATCAACATGAAGCGTTGATGAAACCTTTCTTTAACTGACAGAGCGGAGGGGCGCAGCCCCTCCCCCTGTCCCGCACTTATCCCAGGCGAAAGGACGAGCATATGATCAAGCTGACAAAGTTTAAGTCGGAGGCGCATAAAAAAGGGGAATTCGTCCTCAACGCCGAAATAATAGAAACAGTGGAGGCGACGCCCGATACGGTTGTCACACTCACCAACGGCAAGAAGCTCATCGTCGAGGAGTCGATGGATGAGGTCATGCGGCGGGTCATGGAGTACCGCCGTGCCATGCATGGTTTGTGATTCCGGGGATTTCCCGGATGAATTCATGATAGAGAGAAAGAATTAGGAGGAGGAAGTTTTATGGCGGAAGAAAAAGATGGGCAGGCCATTGCTCCAGAGCCGGCCAAGAAGTCCCCGATCATTCTCATCGTCGTCTTGGTCATTGTGGCCTTGGTGGCGGCAGGCGGCATTTCCTTTTTCATCACGCAGCAGATGATGGCGAACAATGCCGGGGATGGCGGCCCGTCCAGGCTGAACCACGACCCGGGCGTATTCATCAAGCTCGGTGACCCGAAAGAGGGAATCCTGGTCAATGTCGGCGGCCTCAAGGCGGGACGTTTCCTCAAGACGAGCATCGTCGTGGAGATGAATCCCGGGAAAAAGGACAATATCGCCGACGGCAAGCTCCTGCCTGCAGCGGAGACGAAGGTCATGGACGTGACGCTCCAGACGCTGCGCTCCCTGAAGGTGGAGGAACTCGATGCAGGCAAGCAGGATGAATTGAAGACGACCCTGCGCGACAGTCTGAACAAGGCTTTGGGCGAGGGATCGGTCTATGAGGTTTACATCACGAGCTTCCTCATGCAGTGATGAGCCATCAGAGCAAGGTAGAAAGGAGGAGGAAGATTGGCAGAAGATGTCTTATCACAAAATGAGATAGACAAACTGCTTTCGGCTCTGTCGACCGGCGAAGTCTCCGCCGAGGAAGTGCAGGCGGAGGAGGAAGAGCGGAAGATCAAGACTTATGACTTCAAGCGTCCGGACAAATTCTCAAAGGATCAGATCCGTACGCTGAACATGCTCTACGAAAACTTCGCGCGGCTCTTGAACACCCACCTATCTACCCATTTGCGGACGATGGTCAATGTGGAAGTGGCTTCGGTGGAGCAGCTTACCTACCAGGAATTCCTGCAGTCGCTGAGCAACCCGAGTGTTATCGGGGTCATGGCGCTGCCGCCCCTCAAGGGCAACATCATCATGGAAGTCAATACGGGGATTGCTTTTGCCTATATCGACCGCGTATTCGGCGGTTTGGGCGAAAACACGCTGAAGCCGCGCATCCTCACGGAAATCGAGGAAGCGGTCATGCGCAAGTTTATCGCAAAGGCAAGCGAGTTCCTCAAGGAATCCTGGTCGAATGTGACGGAGATCAATCCGATACTCGAGGCGATCGAGGCCAATCCCGGCTTCGTGCAGATTGTGCCGCCCAGCGACATGGTCATCATTGTCACGGTTCAAGTCAAGATTGGTGATGTGGAGGGGCTGATAAGCCTGTGCATCCCGTATCTTGTCCTGGAACCTGTCATGTCGAAACTCTCGACATCGTTCTGGGTTGCGGCTTCCGTGGCGAAGGACGACAATCCGGACAAGATCCGTGCCCTCGAGCGAAAGATTTCGAAATCGCCGATTCCGCTCATTGTGCAGCTCGGAACGATCGACATGACGATCCGCGAGTTCCTGACCTTGGGCTTCGGCGATGTGCTGCAGCTTGATACGCATGTTAAGGATGAGCTGCAGATTCTCGTCGGGCAGAAGCCGAAGTTCCTCTGCCGTCCGGGCACACAGGGGAAGAGGTCGGCAGTCCAGATTACAAAAGTAGCCTTTGAAGGGGATGAAGATACGGATGAGTGATGATTTAATTTCGCAAGAGGAAATTGATGCGTTATTAAACGGCGGCGGCGATGCGGCAGGCGACGAAAGTGCGGCGGATGCATCAGCGGCCGATGCCTCGGCGGCCACGGAAGGTTCTCCATCTCAGGAAGGGGATACTTTAACGGATATCGAGCGCGACGCGCTCGGCGAAATCGGCAACATCTCGATGGGAAGCGCGGCGACGACGCTGTCGGTCCTTCTCGGGCATAAGGTTTCGATTACAACGCCTTCGGTTTCTGTGGACACGCTGAGCTCCATCAAGGACCAGTACCCGATGCCGTACCTCATCGTCGAGGTCGGCTATACCGTCGGCATCGACGGCAACAATGTGTTGGCGATTCAGGCGCAGGACGCCTCGATCATCGCCGACCTCATGATGGGCGGCGACGGAACGAGCCCGACGAAGGAGCTCAATGAAATTCATATGAGCGCTGTAGGCGAATCGATGAACCAGATGATGGGTTCCGTTGCTACGTCGCTGTCGACGATGTTCAACAAGAAGATCGATATCTCACCGCCGAAGGTCAATATGATTGACCTCGGTTCGGAGGAGACGGTCACGGAAATTGTCGGCGTCGATGATCCGATTGCCAAGATTTCGTTCCGCATGGAAGTCGATGGGCTTATCGACAGCGAGATTATGCAGATTCTGCCGATTCCTGTTGCACAGGAAATGGTGGGATATCTCTTGAACAATGAAAGCGAAGAGGAGGAAGAGCCAATGCCAGCACCCGCAGCAGCCCCGGCAGCTTCGGCTCCGGCGTCCGCAGCAGCGGCTCCGCAGCCTATGGCGGCGCCGGCGGCGGGCGGTGCCGCAGCCTATGGCGCAGCTCCGCACGTGGCCTCGAATGTGCCCGTGCAGCCTGCGATGTTCGCTCCCCTGTCCACGGCTCCCGTGCAGGTAAACGATGCGAATATCGGACTGATTCTCGATGTGCCGCTCCAGGTCACTGTAGAGCTCGGCCGCACGAGGAAGACGATCAAGGAAATTCTGGAGCTTACGAACGGCTCGATTATTGAGCTCGACAAGCTTGCAGGCGAACCTGTCGACATCATGGTCAACGGCAAGTTCCTTGCGAAGGGCGAGGTCGTCGTCATTGACGAAAACTTCGGTGTCCGCATCACGGATATCGTGAGCCCCGCGGAGAGAGCGCAGCAGCTTCAGTAAGAGCCTTGTGTTGTCTGGACAATTTCGGGCGATTCATATAAAATAGAATGTATGGTGTGCCCGGCACATCGTCGCGAAGCATGGAAAGCCGCCCGAAAGGAAGGCGTTCCGCTGCTTCGCGGGGAAACATGCCATCGTTTCTTTATGCGCATGTTTCGGGAAAGCGGAGATATTTGCAGATGAGGAGAGATATTTTATGGCAAGCAGAGTTTTAGTCGTGGATGATGCAGCGTTCATGCGAATGATGGTCAAGGACATTCTGTCCAAGAACGGCTATGAGATCGTAGGCGAGGCGGAAAACGGCATGAAGGCTCTGGAGAAATACCAGGAGCTCAAGCCCGATCTCGTTACGATGGACATCACGATGCCGGAAATGGACGGCATCAGCGCCGTCAAGGAGATCAAGAAGGTCGATCCGAACGCGAAGGTCGTCATGTGCAGCGCCATGGGACAGCAGGCGATGGTCATCGAGGCGATCCAGGCCGGTGCACGCGACTTCATCGTCAAGCCGTTCCAGGCGGATCGCGTTCTTGAGGCCGTGCGCAAAGCGCTCGGCTGATGCAGCCAAGGAAAGCCCTTTGCCTCCTTTTCGTCGTGGTTCTTCTCGCCGCTGTCGTCTTTCCGACGATCGGACTTGCGGCAGGGGGCGGCTACCTTTCCGGTTATGAAAACCAGGATCCGACGCCGAACGGCACGACGGGGGTTTCCTGGTGGTCGACGCTCGCTTATGTCGGAAGTCTTGTCGTCGTGTTCCTGTTTGTCGCGGCTCTCGCCTACTATGCCTCGAAATTCCTTGGCGGACGCTTTGGCCGCGCTTTGGAGGGGAAGGGCGGCCGCGTGCTCGAGCATCTGCCGTTGGGTCCGGGACGATCAGCCTGCCTCGTTGAACTTGCGGGGCGACTCCTGATTCTTGGCGTGACGGAACACTCGATCACCTTGCTGGGGGAGATCGACGGAGAAGAGGAGGCGGCGCGGCTTCGCGAGCGGAAGCCGGGGGATTCTTCTGCGCCTTTTTCCGGCGCGGAAGGGTTTGAGACGCAGTTCGGCGCACTCGATCAGCTTGTGCGGAGGATTCCGTCGATATTCAAGAACGATGTTTTTCGGAAGTAGAGGGGTTGTGAAGCGTTGATGGAGAAGCGGCGGATACTGCTGGGCAGCTTTTTGTTCCTTTCCCTGCTGTTCTTTGCCAAGGATGCGCTTGCAGCGCCTTTGATCCCAAATCTCAATGTCAATGTCGGAGCGGCGAACAACCCGCAGGACGTTGCAGTTTCTTTGCAGGTTCTTGCGGTGCTTACGGTTCTTTCACTTGTGCCGTCCATCCTCGTGATGACGACCTCGTTCGTGCGCATTGTCGTCGTTATCGGCTTCTTGCGGAACGCCATGTCGACGCAGAATGTGCCGCCGAACCAGGTCGTGCTGGCATTGTCTCTTTTTTTGACATTCTACATCATGCAGCCGTATTGGACGGAAGCGAACGAACATGGCATACAGCCGTATCTGGCGGGCCAGATATCACAGGAAGCGGCTATTGACAACACGCTGGCGCCTATGCGGGAATTCATGTTCCGCCAGACGCGCGAATCGGACCTGGCGCTCTTTGTCAATCTTTCCGACGCAGAGCGCCCCCAGTCGCAGGATGATGTTTCCACGGCGACACTGATTCCGGCCTTTGTCATCAGCGAACTCAAGACGGCATTTCAGATCGGCTTCATGATCTACATTCCGTTCATCGTCATCGACATGATTGTTGCGAGTACACTGATGTCGATGGGCATGATGATGCTGCCGCCGGTCATGATCTCGCTGCCGTTCAAAATCTTGCTCTTTGTCATGGTCGATGGCTGGCATTTGCTGATCAAGTCGCTGATCATGAGCTTTAAGTAAGGGGGGGCGCGGATGTCTGGCGATCTTGTAATCCAGATCGGGCAGAACGCCCTGTGGATCGTGCTCCTGGTTTCTGCGCCGATGCTGGGTCTCGGCCTTGCTGTCGGACTTTTGGTGAGCGTGTTCCAGGCGACGACCTCCATACAGGAGGCAACGCTTGCCTTTATCCCGAAAATCATTGCGGTTTTTGTGGCCATCCTGATTTTCGGACCCTGGATGTTGAGCATACTTGTGGAATATTTCACGAATATCTTCGTGAACCTGCCGCTTTACATCGGATAGCGAGGAGAGTGCCGTGGATTTCTACACACTGCTCGAGGGTCATGCAGCCGTTTACTTGTTGCTTCTGTCCCGCATCTCGGGGCTTTTCGTCATCGCGCCTTTTTTCGGCAGTCTGAACATTCCTGTTCGGCTGCGCATCAGTGCGGCTGTCGCTTTTTCCTTCGTGCTGTTTCCCATCGTGGACGGCTATGGGCCTGTCGCAGCGCCGGACAATGTCCTGCTCTATGCGGCGGCGCTCGTCGGGGAACTCTTTGTCGGCTGGCTGATTGGCTTCGTGGCCTATGTTGTGTTTTCCGCTATCCATTTTGCTGGCAAGGTCATGGATATGCAGGTTGGCTTCGCGATGGTGAACGTGATGGATCCGACTTCCGGTCAGCAGATTCCGCTTATCGGAAGTTTTCTTTATAATTTGACCATCATTGTTTTTCTTGTGGTCAACGGACACCATATGCTGATTGCGGCGCTTTTTGAAAGTTTCCAGTATGTGCCGCTCCTGGGGGTTCAGGCGGATCCTGGGCTGGCAGGTCTGATGGTGAACCTCGTGAACGGCGTTTTCGTGACGGGCATGAAGATTGCGATGCCTGTCACGTTCGCGATACTTTTGACGAACGTCGGTCTTGGCATACTCGCGCGCACGATGCCGCAGCTCAATATCTTTGTTGTCGGCCTGCCGCTTCAGATCGTCATCGGCATGTTTGTGCTTTCGATCCTGCTGCCGTTTTATGTCATGTTTTTGGATGTGTTGTTCAATGAAACGTATGCGCAGATTACCACTGCCCTGCATGCAATTCAATAAGGTGCAGCCGGATTTCGTCTTTGACCTCCAGCTCTTCGCGGGGGAAAAGACGGAAGAACCGACGGCAAAAAGGCGCAGCGATGCGCGCGAAAAAGGACAGGTTGCGAGGAGCCAGGAGCTCAGCGGCGCCTTTGTCCTTTTGGCGGGCTTCTTCGTGATGAAGGCGATCGGCTCCGGCATCCTGAAGGAAATCGAGATCTACACAATCCATATATACAGCCATATGAATCAGACAATTGATGCGGAGACGGTCATGCGCCTCATCATCGACGGCATGCTCGTGCTGGCAAAGACGGCCTTTCCGGTGATGATTGCGATTTTGATCATGGGGCTTGCCGTCAATTTCTATCAGGTTGGCTTCAAGTTTACGACGGAACCTTTGACGTTCAAACTCGGCAATCTGAATCCCATCACGGGCTTCGGGCGCATTTTCTCCAAGCGTTCGCTTGTCGAGCTCATCAAGTCCCTCCTGAAGATCGCCATTATCGGTGTGTTCCTTTACATCTACTTGTCAGGAGCCATCCTGCACATGCCGGAGTTCATCTATCTCGATCTCAGGAGCAGCATGGCGCGCATGGGCGAGATCATTTTCTCCCTCGTGTTCCAGATCATCATCGTTTACTTCGTCATGGCGGTTGTGGATTTTGCCTACCAGAAATGGCAGACGACCCAGGACCTCAAGATGAGCAAGCAGGATATCAAGGAAGAATTCAAGCAGACGGAGGGCGATCCGCAGATCAAGGGAAAGATTCGCCAGAAACAGCAGCAGATGGCGATGAGCCGCATGATGAAGGAAGTGCCCGAGGCCGATGTCATCGTGACGAACCCGACGCATTACGCCGTCGCCTTGAAGTACAAGGCCGGCATGAAAGCGCCGGAGGTCGTCGCCAAGGGACAGGATCTCGTGGCGCATAAGATCAAGGAGATCGCGCGGGAGCATCGCGTGACGATTGTCGAAAACAAGCCCCTGGCAAGGGCGCTTTATGCAGCGGTGGACATCGGGGGCATCGTGCCGCCGGAGCTTTACCAGGCCGTGGCCGAGGTGCTCGCTTATGTGTACCGCTTGAAGAAGAAAAAATTTGCCTGACCGGGGATAGGGGAGCAAGAATAGTATGGCGACAGAAAAACCGATGCTTTCTAACGGCTTCATAAGTAAATACAGCGATATCTTTATAGCTATAGCGATAGTCACGATCGTCATCATGATGATCATTCCATTGCCTACTTCTCTGCTTGACTTGCTGATCTGCGTCAATATCACATTGGCGCTTGTCATCGTCATGGTGACGATCTACAACGTGGAAGCGCTGGACTTCTCCGTATTCCCTTCGCTTCTTCTCGTCACTACTTTGTTCCGCCTCGCGCTCAATATATCGGCGACGAGGCTGATCTTGCTTGACGGCTATGCGGGGGACGTCATCATGGCGTTCGGCAACTTCGTTGTCGGGGGCAACCCGCTCGTCGGCTTCATCATTTTCGTCATCCTCATCATCATCCAGTTCATCGTCATCACGAAGGGCGCGGAACGCGTCGCGGAGGTGTCGGCACGCTTCACGCTCGATGCGATGCCGGGCAAGCAGATGGCGATCGACGCCGATCTGAACCAAGGGGCGATTACGGACGCCGAGGCGAGCCAGCGGCGCATGAAGATCCAACACGAAGCCGACTTTTATGGAGCTATGGACGGTGCCTCGAAGTTTGTCAAGGGCGATGCGATCGCCGCCATCATCATCATCATCATCAACATCACGGGCGGTTTCGTCATCGGTATGCTGATGCGCAACATGTCGGCGCTGCAGTCGCTGCAGAGCTACACGCTGCTGACCGTCGGCGAGGGTCTTGTAAGCCAGATTCCGGCGCTGTTGATTTCGACTGCGACGGGCATTCTCGTCACGCGTTCCGCTTCTTCAAAGGGCAACCTCGGTTTTGATGTGGCGGTTCAGCTCTTCAATCGAAGCCGTATTTTCTACATTGTCAGCGGGGTGCTCGTATTCCTGGCCGTGGTTCCCGGTATGCCGGGACTGCCGCTCTCCTGCCTTGCTGTTCTATGCTTCATCGCTGCACGCAAGCTGCGCGGCTCGGAAGCGGCAGCCAGCGAACCGGTCGAAAAGAAGAAAGCGGACAAGGCGAAGGCCGAGGCCACGAAGCCGGAGAATATCGTCAACCTTCTGCAGGTCGACCCGATGGAACTCGAGATCGGCTACAGCCTGATTCCGCTTGTCGATACGGGACAGGGCGGCGATCTCCTCGAACGCATCGTGATGATACGGCGCCAATGTGCACTCGAGCTTGGCCTTGTCGTGCCGACGATACGCATACGCGACAACATTCAGATCAAGCCGAACAATTACATCATCAAGCTCAAGGGCATCGAGGCTGCGCGAGGCGAGCTCATGCTCGACCATTATCTCGCCATGAACTCGGGCACAGTGTTCGAGGAAGTGCCGGGCATCGAAACGACGGAGCCGGCCTTTGGCCTGCCGGCGCTTTGGATTTCTGAGGACCAGCGCGAGCAGGCGGAGCTCAACGGCTATACGGTCGTCGACGCCGTGTCGGTTCTGGCGACGCACCTGACGGAAATCATCAAGGCGCACGCAGCCGAGATCCTCGGACGCCAGGAGACGCAGAACCTCCTCGACAATTTGAAGAAGACGAATGCGGCCTTGGTCGACGAGGTTGTGCCGGAGATCCTGGCTGTTGGAGAGGTGCAGAAGGTGCTGGCCAACTTGTTGGCGGAGCGCGTTTCCATCCGCGATATGGAATCGATTCTCGAGGTGCTCTCGGATTACGGACGGGCGACAAAGGATACCGACATATTGACGGAGTATGTGCGCCATGCACTGGCACGGCAGATTTCGCAGCAATATGTGCAGAACAATGTGCTGCCGTGCATCACGCTCGACCCGGGGCTTGAAAACCATATCGCGGGCGCAGTGCAGCGTACGGAGCACGGCTCCTTCGTGAGTCTCGACCCCGATACGATGCAGAGGCTTCTGGCCTCGCTCAATGCGGAGCTGCCGAAGCTCACAAACATGGGCTACGAGCCTATCGTGCTCACAAGCCCTGCTGTGCGTCACTACTTCCGACAGCTTGTCGAACGCTCCGTGCAGGGGCTTGTCGTTCTCTCCCATGCGGAGGTTGAGCAGACGGTCGAACTCCAGATTCTCGGGACAGTGAGGGTATAAATTGCGCATCAAGGTGTTCCAGGCCGCCACGATGAAGGAAGCCATGGCTCAGGTCAAAGATGAGCTTGGCACCGACGCGGTGATCCTGCATACGAAAAGAATAAAGAAGGGCGGTATTCTCGGCTATGGTTCGAAGGAAATCTTCGAGGTGACTGCGGCGCTCGACGAGGTACCGCGGAAACCGCCCAAGAAACGCGTTGAGCGGCTGCCGACCCTAGCTGAACTGCAGGCGGCGGAAACGGCGGGGACGGCGGACAGCGTACCGCTGCCGCAGGGCATCGCAGCAGCGGCGCCTGCCGTTCAGCCTCTGCCGAGGGCTGCTGCAGCGGCAGAGGCTGTGCCGCTGCCCGCCGCCATGGCTGCGCCTGTGCCTCTGGCTGCGCCTTTAACTGCGCCTGCGCCGTCCGCAGCCTTGGCCGCCGTTCCTGACGATGCCGTTCCTTTGGCTGCCGCACCGTCTCCGATGCAGCAGCCTGCCGCTGTCCCGGCGCCTGTCGTGCAAAAAACACAGGCGCGCCTTTCTAGGAATGCGGCGCGAAGTTACAAGACGGCGGGGACGGAGGCAGCTATTGCCGAAGCGCAGGTGCATTTGCCGCCGCCGGCATCTGCCGCCGCCTCGCCTGACGGGGCGGCGGAGGAGGCGTTTCGGCCGCTGCTGCCCGAGACGGAGGAAAAGGCGGTGCGGCCTGTCCGGACGCGGCGGAAAAAAACTGCCGCAAAACCGAAGGGCACGCGCTCGCGCAAGGTGAGCCCGATTCCCGAAGAGGCTGAGGAGCGCGCGGCGGCGCCCGTTCCGCGTAAAAAGGCGCCGCGTTCCGCCGGGGAAAAGAAAAAGGTTCTTCCTGCAGCGCCGCCGCAAGCGTCGGAGCCTATGGAAGAGCCGCCGCTGAAGAGCGAGGAGGAGAGGCAGAAAGAAACGATCGAGGAACTGCAGAACGAGCTTGCTCAGATGAAGGCAATGCTTGTCCAGGTCGTGAACAAGGAGAAGAAACCGGAGGACGAGCTCTCCCTGCAGCAAGCCCTGCGCCTGCAGGATATCGAGCCGGAAATCATAGACGACATCGTGCTGCAGCTGCCCGCCGAGGCGATTCTTGCGGACAAGGATACGCCGCAGGCGCGCGAGGGACTGAAAAAATACCTCATGGACAATGTGCAGATGGCGGACGGTCTCGAGATCAAGAGCCGCCGCAGGAAGATCGCGGCGCTTTTGGGCCCCACGGGTGTCGGCAAGACGACGACGCTTGCCAAGATCGCGGCGCAGTGCGTTCTGGAAAAAGGCATCAGCACGGCATTCATCACGGCGGATACCTACCGCATTTCGGCAGTTGAACAGCTGAAGACGTATGCCGATATCCTCGGCCTGCCGATTGCCATTGTCTATTCTCCGCAGGAACTCAAGGAGGCCATACAGAAATTCCGGCAGAAGCAGCTGATCCTCATCGATACGGCAGGGCGCAGCCAGCACAATCGCCGTCAGATGGCAGAGCTCAAGGATTTTCTCGCTGTGAACCAAAATATTGAGAAGTACCTTGTCCTGAGCGCTACGACGAAGAATGAGGATGCGAAAGACATTCTCGAGAAATTTTCCGTCTGCAGACCCGACAAGGTGATTTTCACAAAGACAGACGAAACGAAGAGCCTGGGCGTCATCCTCAATATCCTGAGAAGACGGGAGATGCGCCTCTCCTACTTGACGAATGGACAAAGCGTGCCGGACGATATCGCGCCGGCTGAGGCAGGAAAACTCGCAGAACTTTTTTTGAGGTAGATTTATGCAGGACCAGGCAGCGAGCCTCAGAAAGCTCGTAGAAAACAAGAAGGATCCCGCCGACCGCACGCTCCCCCCTGAGGATGCGGCTGCGGCGGAAACCGCGCCAGTCGTCCTGGGAGCGCCGCCCGTTCCCGCGCCCAAGGAAGGTGCGCGCATCATTGCTGTCACGAGCGGCAAGGGCGGCGTTGGCAAGACGAATCTGACGGTGAATCTTGCACTTGCCATGATGGCCGAGGGAAAAAAGGTGCTCGTCATCGATGCCGACCTCGGCATGGCGAATGTCGACGTGCTCCTGGGCACATCGTCGAAGTATAATTTGCTGCATCTTCTTGAAGAAGGGGTCACACTCGATGACGTGATTCTCGAAGGTCCCTATGGCCTGCGCTATATCTCCGGTGGATCGGGAATGGAGCAGGCAGCGGAATTCACGCCTGCCGAGCGGGCCGTCATGGAGGAAAAGCTGGCGGGCTGCGGCGCCGCGGTCGATATCATCCTCGTCGATACGGGGGCGGGCATTGGCCGCAATGTCCTCGATTTTATACTGGCTGCCGATGAGGTGCTTTTGGTGACGACACCCGAACCGACAGCGCTGACAGACGCCTATGCTGTGATGAAAGCCTACAGCATGTATGCCGCGAATCCCAACATGCGTCTTGTCGTCAATCGTGTTTACGACGAGGAGGATGGGGTGGAGGTGGCGGCGAAGCTCAGGAAGACGGCGGAGAGGTTTTTGCAGCTGGATGTGGAATGCCTCGGCTCCATCTATGAGGACCGCAGTCTCATCCAGTCCGTGCGCAGGCAGACCCCGGTGCTTGAGGCATATCCGGGAGCGCTCTGTGCGAAGTGCATCCGGGCGATCGCCCGTGCGCTCCTTTATGGGGAAAAGGTACTTATAAAAAAGGGATGGCACTCATTCCTGCAATACTTTCTTGATTTTACCCGATGATATGGAGGTGCCAGGCCAATGGCGGGCGATATAATGAATGCAGAGAAGGTTTTAAAAGTTGGGCAGAGGGTTGAATTTTACCTCGAAGATGACGATATAAGATACACGAGCCGCATTGAGGACATCACCGCGGATCGTCTTGTGGTCGCGATGCCTGTAGACGAAAAGCGCAGGCCGATCATTCCGGCTCCCGAGGAGCAGCTCTACGGCCTTGCTGTTGGGGAAAAGTGCCGCTATCGCTTTTTTGCTATATTCAAAGGAAAGCAGCGGGATCCGATTCCTGTTTGGTTCATCACGAAGCCTGAGATTGTCGAACGGCATCAAAACCGAAGTTTCGTGCGCGCGATGGTGCGTTTGCCCATCGAGGTCAAAATCATTGACACGGAAGGGCGGGAAGGCGATACGATGCGCTTGAGCACGAGCGATGTCAGCGGCAGCGGCCTGTCCTTCGTGGTGCCAAAGCGGGTGAAGATCAACAGCCGTGCGGCGATTGTTTTCAATAATTTCCCGAACATCGGCACGTTTTCCGTCGTCGCCCGCATCGTGCGCTGCGAGCAGATGGATGTGGAGGATCCGAGCCGCGGCTGGCAGCTTGGAGCGCATTTCCTCGATCTCGACAGGGGGACTGTGAACAAGATCGTCCACTTTGTCTTTGCCGAGCTCAGACGTCATCTCACGCTTCACCCCGACCATCCTAATTATGAAGAAAAGCAGGATTTTTGACGGGGAGCGGCGAAAAGATAAAGGATAATACAAATGATTCGCATCGCTGGCTGGCAGAAAGGCTCATGGCCAAGGCTGCGGCGCAAACTGACAGGCTGCTGTATCCTTTGAGGCAGCAGAAAGCAAACAGGGGGATTTGAAATGGAAACAAATCAGTATATGGACATGTTTTTGGACGAGTCGCGCGAGCATCTGCAGTCCTTGAACGATGGCCTGCTGAGCCTCGAGAACGACCCGAACGAGGTATCCGTCGTCAACGAGATTTTTCGTAACGCGCATACACTGAAGGGCATGTCGGCGACGATGGGCTTCAACAAGATTGCTGAGCTCACGCATGAGATGGAAGATGTTCTCGACCTCATCCGCAACAACCAGCTCAAGGTCACGGAGGATATCGTCGAGACGATTTTTAAGTGCCTCGACTCCCTGCAGGAAATGATTGAGAACGTTGGCAACGGGGATCCCGAGGATCTCGTGGATGTTTCTGATCTCGTGGCGAAACTTTCCTCTATCTCGAAAGGCGAGCCGCAGCCTGCGGCGGATACTCCTGCGGATGCTGCTGCGGCTGCCCCCGCCGAGACCGCGCCGGCAGGAGGCTCGACGCTTGATTTCACGGAAACCGACAAGGATGCGATGAAGGCGGCCAAGCAGGGCGGCCTCTGTGTGTTCCATATTCATATCCGTCTGGCAGATACCTGCCTCCTGAAAGCGGCGCGCACCTATATGGTCATGAACGCTCTCGATGAGCTTGGCGATGTCATCAAGTCTGTTCCGCCGGCAGAAGATCTCGAGGCGGAGAAGTTTGATCATGAATTCGACCTCGTACTCGTGACGGCGTCCGATGCGCAGGCCGTTTCCGATGCGCTCGCGCCCGTTTCCGAACTGGAAGAAGTGCGGATCGAGGAAGTCGACCCGGACAATCTGGCTGCGCCCGCACCGGCAGCAGCACCGGCTCCGCAGGCAGCGGCACCGGCAGCTTCGGCTGCGCCCGCCGCAAAACCTGCCGCGAAGCCTGCTGCGAAGCCTGCAGCCAAGGCACCGGCAAAACCGGCCGCGGGAGCAGAGAAGAAGCACCATGCGAGCCAGTCTGTGCGCGTCGATATCGAAAAACTCGACAATCTCATGAATCTCGTCGGCGAGCTCGTCATCAACAAGGTTCGCCTCGAGCAGATCGGTACGACGAACCGTATGCCGGAGCTTACCGAAACGCTTGAGCAGATGGACCGCGTAACGACGGACTTACAGAATGTCGTCATGAAGGTGCGCATGGTCCCTGTCAGCCAGGTGTTCAACCGCTTCCCGCGCATGGTGCGCGATATAGCGAAGGAACTGAACAAGGACATCAATCTCACCGTCGAGGGCGAGGAAACCGAGCTGGATCGCACGGTTATCGACGAAATCGGCGATCCCTTGATGCACCTTCTCCGAAATTCCCTTGACCATGGCGTCGAACATCCCGACGAAAGGGAGAAGAAGGGCAAGCCCCGCACAGGTGAGGTCGGTCTCATCGCGCGCCATGAGGGCAACAATGTCGTCATCATGGTCACGGATGACGGCGCGGGCATCGACGCGGAGAAGATTCGTGCCAAAGCCGTAGAAAAAGGGGCCTACACACAGGACGAGGTCGATGTAATGTCCGATGCGGACGCCGTCCGCATCATCTTTGCACCGGGCTTCTCCACGGCGGATCATATTACGGACATCTCGGGCCGCGGCGTCGGCATGGACGTCGTGCGCAGCAAGATCGAATCGCTGGGCGGTCATGTCGACGTCGAGACAAAGATCGACGAAGGTTCCGTATTCAAGATCAAGCTGCCTCTGACGCTTGCTATCATCCAGGCGCTTCTCGTCAAGGTGCAGGAAGAGATGTACGCGATTCCTCTCGGTTCCATCGACAGTACGATCAATATTCACCCCGATGATATCAAGACGGTGCAGAACCAGGAAGTCATCGTGCTGCGCGGCCAGATCATCCCGATCATCAACCTCAGCAGCGCCCTTCAGGTGCCGCGCACGACGGAAGCGGACAACGACGATATCTTCGTTGTCGTCGTCTACGTCGGCGAACGCAAGGCGGGCATCGTTGTCGACAATCTTATCGGTCAGCAGGAAATCGTCATCAAGACACTCGGAAAACTCCTTTCTGGACTCAAAATCTTCTCCGGCGCCACCGTGCTTGGAGATGGCCGCGTCGCCTTGATTTTGGATGTCAGCACGGTTGTGCAGCAGTAAGGGGGAGGAACAGACATGGCTAAGGAAAAAAAGGCAATCATGGAAGACGTTCAGGTGGCTGCATTCAAGCTCCTGAAAGAAGAATACGGCGTGAACATCCTGAACGTGCAGGAAATAAAGGTGCTGACGGATATCACACGCGTGCCGTTTGCGCCGGACTACATCAAGGGCGTCATCAATCTCAGGGGCAGCGTGCTTCCCGTCATCGACCTCAAGCGCCGCATCGGCCTTGAGGATGCTCCTTACACGGATGCGACGCGCATCATTATCATGAAAATTGGTGAATTCTCGATCGGCATGATTGTTGACGCCGTGACGGAAGTGCTGACGATTTCAGGACGTGACATCAATGCGGCAAAGGATGTCAGCGACAACACGAGCAATCGTTTTGTCAGCAGCATCGGCAATATCGATGCGCGCCTGATCATCATGCTGAATCTCGACGAGATCGTCGATTTGCCGGAGGATATGAAGTAAGGCTGCCGCAAAGAAGTCGTTCCCTGCGCGGCTCCCGTCCTGCCGGGCATGGGGCGCGCAGGCAGTCCTTGTTATGCTAGTAAGCCAGAGGTGCAGCTATGACGGAAGATATTATTGATCTCTCTCCTGTGCAGTTTGATGTGCTGCGCGAAATAGGAAATGTCGGGGCAGGCAACTCGGCGACGGCCTTGTCGCAGCTCATCAACCGACGCATCGACATGAACGTGCCGAAGGTCTCTGTCGTGCCGCTCGACGAGGTGCCGGATCTCGTCGGCGGTCCGGAAACCATTGTTGTCGGCGTGTTTTTGCGCGTCTACGGCAAGGCGCCGAGCAACATTCTGTTTCTCATGCCGAAGGACAGCGCCTTTTACCTCGTGGATGCCCTGATGGGCAAGGAAACGGGTGAAACGACGCACCTCGACATGATGGCGGAGTCCGCTCTGATGGAAATAGGCAATATTCTTGCCGGCGCTTACCTCAACGCGCTTTACAGCTTCACAAATCTTTCCCTTATCCCCTCGATTCCGGCACTTGCCATGGATATGGCGGGCGCCATCCTGAACGTCGTGCTCGTGCAGCTCGGGCAGATGGGCGATCATGCGATGGTCATCGAAACCGAATTCCTCGCCGAGGACGACGAACTGCGCGGACACTTCTTCCTCGTTCCCGATCCAGGCTCCATGGAGACTATTCTTACTGCAGTGGGGGTTGGATGATATGGCAGAGATGTTACGCGTAGGAATAGCCGATTACAAGGTCGGCAAGGCTCCGCAGCAGATCATCAGTTACGGCCTGGGGTCGTGATCGGCATCTCGCTCTATGATTCCCAGACGAAGATCGGCGGGCTTCTGCACATCATGCTGCCGGACAGTACGCAGGCAAGGGCGCAGGAGAACCATGCGAAGTTCGCGGATACGGGCGTTCCTTTGATGCTGCAGGAAGTCCTGAAGCTCGGCGCTTCAAAAGGGCGTCTTGTCGCGAAGCTTGCGGGCGGGGCGCAGATGTTTTCGTTTGCCAACGCCTCCGATGTCATGCGTGTGGGGCTTAGAAATGCGGAAGCCGCAAAAAAAGCGCTGGCCAAGGAAGGCATACGTATTGTTGCCGAAGACACGGGCGGTACATATGGCCGTACGGTTCAGCTTGACTTGAACACGGGCGAGTACAAAATCAAGACAATCGATCGCGGTGAAAAAACAATTTAGCGGGTGATGAATTTGTTTAAGCTAGGAACAGCCCTTATCGCAGGCGTCATTGCCGCTTTGGCCGCCATCATGGGCGCGCTTTCTGCGGGCGCGAGATTTTCTACGGCAGCGGGGAGGAGCGTTGTGACGCTTCTCGTCGTAACAGCTGTCGTATTCCTTGCGGCCTTTTTGGTAGAAAAGCAGTGGCCGGCGCTTTTCGAGCCGAAGGAGCCGCCGAAAGAACCCGCCGGGGAAAAGGAAAAAGCGTCTGCGGCGGCGAATGAGAGCATGGAGACGGGGGAGGAGCCGGAAGGAGCCGAAACGGAACTGGAAGAGCTGCCGTTGACGGACGAACAGCCGGAAGAGACGCAGAACGCGGAACCCGCAGCTGTGCCGCCCGTGGGCGCACATCAGGAATAAAAAGGCAAGGAGGAGACTTGATCGATGAAACCAGCGGAAAATCCCTGCACTGACATCAAGGATCTTTGGGCTGCCTATCGTGAGACGCGCTCCTCGGAAATCCGCGATCAGATTGTTGAGAGATACCTGCCGCTTGTCAACATCATCGCAGGACGGGTCGTTGTGGGTCTGCCTGCGCATGTCGATCGTGACGATCTCGTTTCGAGTGGTTTTTTTGGTCTTTTAGATGCAATTGAGCGCTATGATATCGAAAGAGGCAATAAATTCGAGACATACGGAGGCGTTCGTATTCGCGGCGCCATGCTCGATTATTTGCGCACGATGGATTGGATTCCGGTGTCGAAAAGGCAGAAGATTCGGCGCTATGAACAAGTCGTAACAGATCTGGAGGGGCGTCTCGGGCGTTCAGCGACGGATGATGAGCTTGCCGCGGAACTAAAGATATCGAAAAAAGAACTGCACGAGCTCGTCTCGCAGACGAATGTCGCGACGATTATGCCTTTGGAAGAATATGTGCGCACGGAGTCACCGACATCGCAGGCCGTCGATCCCGAGGAGAGTGCCGAGAAAAACGAACTTCGTGACACGTTGGCGAGGGCGATCGACCAGTTGCCGGAAAAGGAGCGTACGGTCGTTTCGCTCTATTATTATGAAGAGCTGACATTAAAGGAAATCAGTCTGATTCTGCATCTTTCAGAAGCGAGAATCTCCCAGCTCCACACGAAGGCGGTCGTTCGCCTCAGGGGCTATCTGGCAAGATGGAAGACAAGCCTTATGGAATGAGGCGAAAAGGAGGCAAAAAGGCATGAGTGAAAAAGAGAAGGATGTTTCTGTGGATGGGAGCAGGTCCGTATACAGCAAGATCGATGTCCATATCAGCTCGGATAAGATGGTGGCCACGGTTGCTTTCGACCACACGGATTCCAATGCGCATCCGACGGCAGAGATGATCAAGAAAGCTCTTGAGGCCAAGGGCGTCGTCTTTGGTCTTGACGAGAAAGCAATCGAACAGGGCGCGAAGGACGGGCAGGATTTTGAGGCTGCGTTTGGTCAGGAACCGCAGCATGGCGAGGATGCCTACCTCAAGAAGAACTACGACCTTGGCGTCAAGGGGCGTCCCAAGGCCGACCAGTACGATCGTGTGGACTACAAGGACATGAATCTCTTCGTGCTCGCAAAACAGGGCGACCTTCTGGCCGAACGTGTGATGCAGACGGACGGTACGCCCGGTACAAATGTGCTCGGCAATAAAGTGAACCAGAAAAGGGGGCGGCCGCTTCTTTTCAAGGCGGGGCGCAATGCTTCCATTCGGGATGAAAATTTCCTCTATGCCGATATCGACGGACAGATCGTCGATACGGGCAAGGTCATCGGCGTCGATCCGCGTCTCGTCATCAAGGATGATGTGGGGGTCGGCACGGGCAACATTGAGTTTACGGGCGCCGTGTCCGTCCAGGGAAGTGTGCAGGCGGGCTTCGTCGTCAAGGCGACGGGCGATATAGAGATCGGCGGCATTGTTTCGGGCGCCGATGTCAAGGGCAATAACATCCTCGTCAAGGGCGGCATCCAGGGCATGAGCCGCGGGACGGTACGAGCCAAGGGGAACCTGACGGCCTTTTTCGCGGAAAATGCCGATATCGAGGCAGGAAACAGCGTTTCGATCGCCGACGTCGTGCTGAATTCGCAGGTGCGTGCGGGCAAGAAGATCGCGGTACTGGGAAAGCGCGGCCAGCTCGTCGGAGGCAGGGCGTCGGCGGGGCAGGAGATTGAGGCGACGCAGATTGGCAATCCCGCGAATGTCGCCACGAAGCTCGAGGTCGGCGTAAACCCGATGGTGCAGCGTCAGTACAAGCAGGCCTGCCAGGAGTTCAGCGACACGAAGAAGCGTCTGGACGATGCGAAAAAAACGCTTGCGACGCTTGGCAAGGTCGATATCAGCAAGCTGCCGCCCGAACGGCAGGAAATGATCGCCAAGCTCGGCAAGGGACGTTTCCAGCTTGAAGGACAGCTTGAGCGCCTGCAGGAAGAGATCGATGAACTGGAGGAGAAGATCCAGGGCATGAAGCGAGGACGCATCCGTGCTGCGGATACGATATATCCCGGTGTAAAGCTCAAGATCAACAATGTCATCAAGAACGTGCATTCTGAAGAAAAACGCTGCACGCTGAGCGTCGAGGGCGATCAGATCCGCACGGGCGCTTATTGATCTCTGACGGCTTGCGCCAAACGGGCGCGAACCTCTTTGTCCTCAAGGCGGAAGGTGCGCTTGTATTTTTAGCGGATTTGCCGTGACGGCATAGCCGCCCCTTTGTTTGAATGGATTCGGAAAGGATGGGTGGGACGCATGGATGTAACCCCTATGAGTTTGCAGGCAATCGTGCCGCGCACGTCCGAGGCGACGCAGGTGCAGCACAATATGAACCAGCAGTCGGCCGTGCAGCAGGACTATCAAGCCGTGCGCGACAAACGGGAAAATGCTTTAAAGCAGACACAGGTTCGCGCGAAGGACCAGGCCGAAGACGAACGCATCAAAGACGATCCCGACCAGCGCAAGAAAAAAGGCCGAGGCAGGGGCGGTTCGCATCGTGACGGACAGGAAAATGCCACGGAAGAGGACAGGCCGCAGGAAAGGCTTGCCGTCGATACGTTCCGCGGGCGCAATATTGATATATCGTTCTGATTTTGGGCGGTATGATATAGAAGCTGGATATACGGAAAAATATCTCCCCCGCTTGCGGGGGAGATATTTCTGGAATGGGGGAGCTGCACAAAGTGATCACTGAGATTTTGGGTGGATTGATTGTCTTGGGCGTTCTTCTCGTGCTTGTCATGCGGAGCGTACTGCAAAAAGGCAAGGACAGGAAGCAGGAAGCAGTCGAAGTATCTGCCAATCGCCTGCGCTACGAGTTGGAGCGTTCGGGCGATGCGATTATCGGCAGGATGCAGATCCATGTCGAACGTCTGGAACATCTCTTGGCTGAGGCGAACCAGAAGCAGGCTGCCCTTGACACGCGGCTGCGCGCCCTGCAGAAATGGGAGGCGGCGTATGGGGCGCGGCTTGGTATGATACCGCAGCAGGAGACGGCATTTCCGGCTGCACCGCCGCAGGAAACGCCGCGTGCCGTTTCGCCTTCCGTACCGCCCGAGACACTGCCGCCGCGCGTGCAGCCTGCAGCACCTTCTGCACCGCCTGCCCAGCCGGATGGGGTGAGCTTCCAGACGGCGCTTGCGAGGAGCATGGGACAGGCTGTCGTCGGCGGTTCCATTGATTTGAAACTTCCGCCGGAGGAAACGGCAGGAACGCAGGGGACGGCGCCTCCGGCCAATGATTCGGAAGCTGTTCCCGCTCGCAAGGCAGTCCGGGCGACGGTACAGGAAGAACTTGTTGAAACAGGGGAAGAAGTGCCATCGGACGAGGATTCGGCCGAGTACGGAGAGGAATACGACGATTCCGACGACGAAGAGTTCGATGTGTACGAGAGCGAAGAGACCGAGGACGGGTACGAAGAAGAGCCGGAAGCTGCGGACGAAGGCGAGTATGAGGAAGAGGAGCCGGAAGCTGCGGACGAGGGCGAGTATGAGGAAGAGGAGCCGGAAGCTGCGGACGAGGGTGAGTATGAGGAAGAAGGGCCGGAAGCCGCGGACGAGGACGAGTATGAGTATGAGGCGGAAGAGCAGGCTGTCGATGAGGATGGATCCGGGGAAGCGGCTTCGCCTGACGACGAAATCCATGCTGCCGAAGAGGGCGGCGAGCCTGCAGGCGCGCATGAAGGCGGAGCGGCTGTGGCTTCGGCCGGTGCATCTGCTGAAACCGATACGCTTGCCGCCCGTCAGCAGGAACAGATCCGTTCCTTTTTGCGCCAGGGGCTGGATGTGGAAGAGATTTCCCGCCGCCTGGGACTTGGGCGCGGAGCCATCGAACTTATACGCCACATGGAAAGACGCGCACAGGAAGCAAAGGATGCCGCAAAAGAACAGGGTGAAACGTGAGATCTTTTTTGCTGCACGATCAAAAAGGGCTGCCGTACGAGTTCCATGGAACTCGACGGCAGCCCTTGCTTTTTCTGGTGCGACAGGAGGGATTCGAACCCCCGACCCACGGCTTAGAAGGCCGTTGCTCTATCCGACTGAGCTACTGACGCGATGGTCGGAGCAGCAGGATTCGAACCTGCGACCCCCTGGTCCCAAGCCAGGTGCTCTACCAAGCTGAGCCATGCCCCGATAATATACAAACGCGTGCGTAACAAGAAAATTATAAAGGACATCATGCGCTTTGTCAAGTGAACTGCACGCACAAATGGGACTTTGATGAAAGAAAATGCGCCCGACATCTTCCCAAACGATAGAGAATCTGCTATAATGAGAAAGGCAATTGGAAATACAGGGCAAACCCAAAGCACAAATGTCCAGTTTGCGGACATCGTGCGCCGCCCTTACATGAAAGAGCCGATGGGTCTGCGCCCTTCGGGTGCGTCTCTTGGCTTTCATGGCAAATCGTGTTTCCTTAAACATGGAAAAAATAGGCGGAGTCTGTTGACCAAAGGCTCCGCCTATTTTTCGGCCGGCCGCCCGCCGTTCTTTTGCCTCTCCAGCTTGACGGAGAAGGGCGGGGGCTGGGGAGTAGGGGAGATTGCCGCAGAAGCGGCAAGTCCAGGATTTCAAGGAGGTTTTTATGGAACAGGAAACAATAGCTGGTATTATCTTTGTCGCAATGTATGCGGTGATTGTCTCGGAGAAGATCCACCGTACGATCATTGCGATGATCGGCGCACTGCTCATGATCGTCATGGGCATCATGACGCAGGAGACCGCCATCCACCACATCGACTTCGACACCCTCGGGCTTTTGATCGGCATGATGATCATTGTCGCCATCACGAGCAAGACGGGGTTGTTCAACTTCATCGCCGTCTGGGCAGCTAAAAAGGCGAAAGCCGACCCGGTGAACCTCTTGGTCTATCTTTCGCTGATCACTGCCATTTGTTCGGCTTTTCTCGATAACGTGACGACGGTGCTCCTCATGGTGCCGGTCACGTTCAGCATCACGACGAAGCTGCATGTCGACGTCATGCCGTACCTCCTGACGCAGGTCATTGCATCGAACGTCGGCGGCACGGCGACCTTGATCGGCGATCCGCCGAACATCATGATCAGCAGCGCGGTCAAAGAGCTGACGTTCGCAGCGTTCATTGAGAACCTCGCGCTCATTTCGATCATCAACCTCATCCTGATCACGGCGATCTTCGTGCTTCTCTATCGCAAGCACTTGACGACGAGGTCGGAACTCAAGGCGCTCGTCATGCAGGAGAACGAGTGGGACGAGCTCAAGGACATCCCGCTTCTCAGGAAGTGCCTCTTCGTGCTCGGCCTTGTCATCCTGATGTTCTTCCTGCATTCGCTGACGGGCCTTGAGTCCTCGCTCATCGCGATTGCGGGCGCGTTCCTGCTGCTCCTCTTGGTCGGCAAGGAAGAGTTTGTGGAGCACGCGATGCACGGCGTCGAGTGGCCGACGATCTTCTTTTTCATTGGTCTTTTCATCGCTGTCGGCGGCCTCGTGGAGACGGGCGTCATCCGCAATCTCGCGGTACAGGGCGTCAACCTTACGGGCGGCGACGTGACGAAGACGTCGATGCTCGTTCTCTGGATGAGCGCGATCGTTTCGGCTTTCCTCGACAACATCCCGTTCGTCGCAACGATGATTCCGCTGATCCGGGATATGGGCGCGATGGGCGTCTCGAATCTTGAGCCGGTTTGGTGGAGCCTCGCGCTTGGCGCCTGCCTCGGGGGCAACGGCACGATCATCGGCGCTTCCGCGAACGTCATCGTCGCGGGCATGGCGGCGGAGAGAGGCGTGCCCATGACGTTCGTTCGCTTCATGATGGTCGGCTTCCCTCTGATGATTCTGACCATTCTCACGTCTACGATTTACGTCTATCTGCGTTATCTGATGTAAGCCTGTTAAAGTAAAAGAACGCCTCCTCGGCACGGGGAGGCGTTCTTTTTGCTTAGGCGTGGTGCGGGCGGTATGTGTTTTCCATAAGAGAAAACTAATGACCTTAGTCGTGCAGGATTTATGCGTTTGGGCTAGAAAAAAGGCAGAGGCAAGCGTGGCGCGGTTTGCCGTATCTATTTTGTCGATCGGGGAGGCTTTTTCGTGAAATTTTCTACAGGGCGCGGCATGGGAATCTGTTTCGTTTTTATCATGACCGGCGCAGTGCTCGGCGGTCTTTTGGGCGAGGCGCTCTTGGGCGTCGAGGCGCTTTCCGGCTTCATGGGACAGCTGACGGGTACATACCCGATGTTCATCTTGTCGCCGACGCAGCTGAACCTCTTTGTCGTCAGCCTGACCGTCGGCTTCTCCTTCACGCCCAATATCATGAGCCTCATCGGCGTTGCTGTTGCGCTCATTCTTTATCGGCGCTATTGAGGAGGGCGGAAGCTATGTTTATTCTGGCATCGGCCTCACCGCGCCGGCGGGCGCTCTTGGAGCAGATCGGTGCGGTATTCCGCGTTGAAGAAAGTGCCGTTGAGGAGGTTCGGGAAGCATCCGATGCGGCAGAACTTGTGCGCATCAATGCAGAGCGCAAGGCTCGAGACATCGCAGCGAAAAACAGCCTGCCCGTCCTCGGGGCGGATACCGTTGTGGTTCTTGATGGGCGCATCTTCGGCAAGCCGCAGGACGAGGCGGAGGCCTGCATGATGCTGCGCGCCCTTTCGGGGCGGGCGCATGAAGTCCTGACCGGGATTGCCTGGATCAGAGAAGGGAAGATCGTTTCGGCGGTTTCGCGTACGCTCGTCCATTTTGCGCTGTTGGGCGAGGAAGAAATCGAGCGCTACGTCCTGACAGGAGAGCCGCTCGGCAAGGCGGGAGCGTATGCCGTACAAGGCGGCGCTGCGGTCTTTGTCGAGCGCTTGGAAGGATCTTTCTCGAATGTCGTCGGGCTGCCGCTTCATGATACGGCGGAACTCGCGAAAAAGGCGGGGGTGGATCTCTATGGCGGCCATGGTGCGTGACCTGCCGAAAGAAGAACGACCGCGCGAGAAGCTTCTCGCGGCAGGGGCGGCGGCACTTTCCAACACGGAACTCCTGGCCGTGCTCCTGCGGACAGGCGTCCGGGAAGGATCCGTGCTTCGTGTGGCGGAAGAAGTTTTGACGCTCTACAGGGAGAAGGGCATCCTGGCCATTGCACAGATGGGCGCGCGGGAGCTTTCTGCCATCAAGGGCGTCGGCCCTGCCAAGGCTGCGACAATCCTTGCGGCCGTGGAGCTCGGCCGCCGTCTCGCGATGAAGGAGGCCGCCCGCCGGATGATTGTGCACGGGCCGGCGGATGCCGCGCATTATGCCATGCCGCGCCTCCGTTTCGAGAGCAAGGAGCACTTCGCCGTGCTGCTTCTGAACACGAAGAACCATGTGCTTGCGATGCCGGTGATTTCCGTCGGCACACTCTCGGCCTCGATCGTCCATCCGCGCGAGGTTTTCCAGGCGGCGATCAGCCATGCGGCGGCTTCGATGATCCTTGTGCACAACCATCCTTCGGGTGACCCTACACCGAGCTCCGAAGATATCGCTGTGACGCGGCGCATGGTTGAGGCGGGAAAAGTCATGGATATACCGGTTCTCGATCACATCATTCTGGGTGATGATAAATTTATTTCCCTAAAAGAAAAAGGTATGATACAATAGGATTTGCACCCTTGGACAACATCCACGGTGTCAGGACGCATTCTTGGGAAAACATTGGAAGAAGCGGTGTTTTTCTGGAAATAGAAGGGAGTTTTATTTTACATGTGGAGTTTTTTTGGCGGATTGTCCCGTGATATGGGAATCGACCTTGGAACTGCGAATACGCTTGTTCATGTGAAAGGCAGGGGAATCGTGCTGCGCGAGCCTTCTGTCGTTGCGATAAAGAGTGAAAACGGCGAGGTTCTTGCTGTCGGCGAGGATGCGAAGCGCATGATCGGCCGCACGCCGGGAAATATCATCGCCATCCGGCCGATGAAGGATGGCGTCATCGCCGATTTTGATGTGACGCAGGCCATGCTCAAGTACTTCATCCGAAAGTCGATGAACACGAAGTCCTTCGTGCGCCCGCGCGTCGTTGTCGGCGTGCCCTCGGGCGTGACCGAGGTGGAAAAACGTGCCGTCATCGATGCGGCGCAGCAGGCGGGCGCGAGGGAAGCGTACCTCATCGAAGAGCCGATGGCGGCGGCGATCGGCGCGGGACTTCCCGTCGAGGAAGCGACGGGAAGCATGGTTGTCGATATCGGCGGCGGTACGACGGAGATCGCTGTGATTTCGCTCGGCGGCATCGTTACGAGCCGTTCCATCCGCATCGGCGGCGACGAGATGGACTCGTCCATCGTGCAGTACATCAAGCGCCAGTATAATCTGATGATAGGCGAGCGTACGGCTGAGGAAATCAAGATTACGATCGGCTCAGCCATCGTGACGCCGGATGTCGACCGCGATATGGATATCCGCGGCCGCGATCTCGTCAGCGGTCTGCCGAAGACGCTTTCCATCCGTGCGAGCGAGGTCAGGGATGCCCTGAATGAGCCGATTTATAAGATTGTCGACGCTGTCAAGGGGACGCTTGAGAAGACGCCGCCGGAGCTGGCTGCGGACGTCATGGATCATGGCATCATGATGACGGGCGGCGGCGCACTTTTGACAAATCTCGACAAGCTTTTGAGCCATGAGACGGGGATGCCCGTATTGATTGCGGAAGATCCGCTGTCCTGTGTGGGCGAAGGCACGGGCAAGTCGCTTGAAAATATCGAGCTTCTGAAGCGTGTCGTGATGATTTCCAAGAAGCTGAGACAATGAGCCGCATACGCAGGGACGACCAGGATTCGAGCCGCAAGGTTTGGCTGTTCCTCGTCACGCTTGTCTGCGTCCTTTGTCTGGTGTTCGTCGCGGGCAACGGCAAATTTGATTCGCCGTTTTTGAGCCGTGCTGCGGTGACTCTCCTGCGTCCTTTCCAGATTGTCGCCTCTTGGGTGGGCGGCAAGGTGAACCATCTCCGTACGGAATTCTGGGAGATCTATTATGTCTACGACCAGAACCGTATGCTGAGAAACGAGGTGGAAGAGCTGCGCGTGCAGAACCTCGAGGCGAATGAGGCGTTTGCCGAGAATGTGCGACTGAAGGCGCTTCTCGGCTACAAGCAGGAAAAAACGCAGTTCGACCTTGTGCCTGCGCATGTCATTGGACGCGATTCGGCCACATGGTCGGGCACCATCATGATCGACAGGGGAACGGCGAGCGGCGTGCGGGAAAATATGCCGGTCGTGACGGAGAAGGGGCTTGTCGGCGTCGTCATCGAGGCCGCCCCGTATTCTTCCAAGGTGCGCCTGATCCTGGATCCGCGGGCGGCTGTCGGCGCGCTTGTACAGCGTCAGGAGTCGCGCGTCGCGGGAATCATCGAAGGGGATCCGGCCAATCCGTTGATGCCGCGCATGAAAAACATCCCCAAATCGGCGGATGTCATCGATGGCGATATTGTCGTGACCTCGGGCTTTGGCGGAGTTTATCCCAAAGGAATCCTCATCGGCATAGTGCAGACGCTGAAAAATGATGAGGGTGGCCTCCTGAAGTATGCCGTTCTGGAACCGGCGGTTGATTTCCAAAAGCTTGAGGATGTTGCGGTCATCACGGCATCCCGTGAGGCGCCGCCCGCGCCGATCACACCGCCGCCGCAGACGCCGGGGACGGAGACGGATCCGGCCGCGCAGAAGGCGGCCGAGCAGGCGAAAAAGGCGGCGCAGCAGCCGGCTCCCGCCCCGACGCCGCAGCAGCCGCCGCAGCAGCAGCCGGCTGCTGCGCGCCAGACGGAAAACCGTCAGGGAGGCGTGCGCCGATGATCAGTTATCGCAGGATTTTTCTTTGGCTGCTGTTCGTGTCCTTGCTGTTTGTTCTGCAAACCTCGTTTCTGCCGCTTTTTTCCTGGTACGGGATATCGGCCAACCTCATGCTCCTGCTGACGCTTTCGTGGAGCCTCCTCTACGGGCCGAGGCTCGGCGCGTTCATGGGGTTTATGACGGGCCTGCTGCAGGGTCTTGCGACGGGAACTTTTCTGGGAATGGACATGTTCGCCTTTATGATCATCGGGTATATATGCGGGGCGTTTTCGCGCAATGTGTTTAAGGATCAGGTGTTTTTGCCCGTTATGGCTGCCGTGACGGCGACTTTCGCGCATTACTTCCTGGTGCTTGTCCTGATGCTTCTTCTGGGCTATCGGTTCAATCTTCTGTCGCATGTTCTTCATGTCCTGCTGCCGATGCTTTGCTTTAATATTGTTTTTGCCTATCCCGTGCATCGTGTCGCCTGCAAGATGCAGCAATGGACGCGGGACAGGAAATAGTGTACCTGTCCAAGGCACCTTGTGGGGTGCCTTCTTTTCTGAATGGGGGGTGAAGCCTTTGGAAGAAACCGAGAATGAATTTGCCGGACGGCTCCGCGTGCTCGGAGCTGTCATTGTCGCCGTCATCACGATACTTTTCCTGCGGCTCGTCTACCTCCAGATTTATGACGGCAATTATTACGCGAGCCTGGCGGATGGCAACCGCATACGGATTATCCCGAGCGTCGCGCCGCGCGGCAATTTCTTTGACCGAAACGGCGTGCCGCTCGTCATGAACCGCCCGAGTTTCACCGTATCGCTTCTGCCGCTGACGGAGCCGATTTCCGAAGACGTTATCAAGCGTCTCTCCGTTCTGCTGAATGTGCCGCCTGAAGAGATTCACAAAAAAATCGATGCGCATGTGGGGTTCGACCCGATCCGCATCAAGCAGGATGTCGGCCCGGAAATCTATACGATTGTCGAGGAACAGCGCGACAAGTACCCGGGCGTGATGATCGAGGCGCAGCCCATCCGCAATTATATCTACAAGACCTGGGGGGCGCATGTCTTCGGCTATGTGAGCGAGATCAGCAACGAGGAGTTGGAGAAACGCAAGGGCGAGGGCTATAAATCGGGCGATATTGTCGGCAAGTTCGGCCTTGAGCGCGTCTATGACAAGAGTGTGCGCGGCGTCGACGGCGGACGGCAGGTCGAGGTCGATGTCGCGGGCAAGCCCGTGAACAACCTCGGCACCAAAGAGCCTGTCGCGGGGAATGATCTCATCCTGACACTTGATGCATATATACAGGTTGCGGCCGAACGCGCCATCGACCAGCAGCTCGGCGCCATCGGCGCCAGTGCGGCGGCAGCCGTCGTGCTGAACCCGCAGACGGGCGAGGTCCTCGCGCTCGTGAGCCGCCCCTCGTTTGATCCGAACCTCTTTGTCAACGGCATTTCCAGCAAGGATTGGAAGGTTATCAACGAAAATCCCTACCATCCGATGGACAACAAGGCCATCACGGGCGAGTACCCGCCCGGCTCGACCTTCAAGATCGTCACGGGTACAGCGGCCTTGCAGGAAAATGTGGTCACGCCGAACGAGATCATTTACGATTCAGGACGTCACTGGATCATTCCCAAGGGAAACGCGGGCGGAGAGGCGCTCGGCCCCATCAATTTCATCCAGGCGCTGGCTCATTCCGACAATGTTTATTTCTATGAGATGGGCAATCGTCTCGGCGTCGACCGTCTCGGCGAATATGCGCGGATGTTCGGCGTCGGCTCCAAGACGGGCATCGATCTGCCTTATGAGTCCGAAGGCCTTGTGCCCAGCCGTGAGTACAAGATGAAGGTCTACAAGGACGAATGGTATTTGTCCGAGACGTTCGATGCGGCGATCGGCCAGGGATTCGACCTGGTGACGCCTTTGCAGGCGGCGCTCATCATGGGGGAAATCGCGGCGAACGGCCAATGCTTCCGGCCGCATCTCGTGCAGCGTATCGTGAATTCCGAGGGCAGGACGGTGGAGACAATCCAGCCCAAGCGCATCTCGAATCTCGATGTGCGGCCCGAGGTGATCCAGCTCGTGCAGCAGGGGCTGCGGGATGTTACAAAGTATGGCACGGCAGCCCGCGCCTTCGGCCCGCAGTATCCCGTAGATATTGCAGGCAAGACGGGAACGGCCGAGAATTCGCAGGGACGCGACCATGGCTGGTTTGTCGCCTACGGTCCTTTCGACAACCCGACGGTCGTTGTGGCCGTCATCGTGGAGCAGGGAGGCTTCGGCTCCTTATCCGCGGTGCCGATCGGCAAAAAAATCCTCGATGCGGCGTTCCATCTCGATACGCCCGAGGTCAAGGCCGTGCGTCAGGAAGTGGCGGCGCGGCAAAATTCCTGATATAATGAGGGACAGGATAAAGGAAGTGCTGATAAAATGCAGTTCTTCGGTTTGGTGCAGGCTGAACGCACAAACGGCTGCTTTGCGGACATTGTGCGCCGCCCTTGCAGAAACATAACCGATCGGTCTGCGCCAAGACGGCGGGGCCGAATGTATCCGTACTTCCTGGAGTGCTGTATCCTCTGAATCAAATCCCGGTGCAAGATGAAGCGAGGAGACCATGGAGAAAGAAGCAGTAAAATTCAAGGGCATGAAAACAGGGCTTTTGCTCGTGCTGGACGGAAACCCTGAATTTTCCGACGTGGAGCGGGAAATTCGCCGCAAATTAGAGTCAAGCGCATTGTTTTTCCGGCGCGGTACGGTCATTGAATGGCGCACGGGTTTGTTCAGCCCCAAGGAGAGTCTCGTTTTGAAGAAACTCTTCCTGCAGCATGGTTTGTACTTCCGCGAGATGAAGCCCGAGTCCGCTGCCGCCAGAATACTTGCGGGCGGCGGCAAGAGCACTTTTTCCGGCGGCGTCGGCAAAGCTGAAAATACGGGGAAGGCCGCTGCCGCAGGCGGGAAGAACAGTTCCGATCTTCCCGTCCGCAAGCCCCCGGCAGCGCGCCTTGCGCCGGTGCCGGAGGCTCCGGGCGGGGCGCAGGACGTGCAGATGCTCGTGGTGAACCGCACGCTTCGCGGCGGGCAGGAAGTGCAGAGCCAAGGCTCCGTCCTGATTCTCGGCAATGTGAACCCCGGGGCGCAGGTCATTGCGGGCGGCAGCATCGACATCCGCGGCACATGCCGCGGCATTGTCCATGCAGGCGCCTACGGAGACAAGAGCGCCTTTATCATTGCCGACCACTTGATGCCCGTGCAGATCCGTATAGCCGACGTCATCGCACAGTCGCCCGAGCAGTATGAAAAGCCCGAGCGCGCGGAGAAAGCGTTGGTGAGGGATGGGCAAATTGTTATTGAACCGATAGAAAGGTAGGATACAGTCGATGGCAGAAGTTATAGTTATCACCTCGGGAAAAGGCGGTGTGGGCAAGACGACGACCACGGCAAATATCGGCGTGGGTCTTGCAAAGCGCGGCAAGAAGGTTGTTCTCATCGATACGGACACGGGGCTCAGGAACCTGGATCTCCTCCTCGGCCTTGAACGCCGCATCGTCTATACGCTCGTCGATGTCGTGCAGAAACGCGCGCCGTATAAAAGAGCGCTGGTGCGCCACAAAAAATACGAGACGCTTTTCCTCATGCCGACCTCGCAGGTGGCGGACAAGTCGGCGATTGAACCGGAGCAGATGAAGGAACTCATCGAAGAAATGAAGGGCGAGTTCGATTATATTCTCATCGATTGCCCGGCAGGTATCGAGCAGGGTTTCCAAACGGCGGTCATCGCAGCGGATTGGGCGATCGTCGTCACGATGCCCGAGATTGCAGCCGTGCGCGACGCGGACAAGATTATCGGCCGCCTGCAGAACGACAACAAGGAAATCAAGCTTGTCGTGAACCGCATACGCTCCCAGATGGTCAAGGACGGCACGATGCTCGATATGACCTCGATCGACGACATTCTTTCGCTGACCTGCATCGGGCAGGTGCCGGACGACGAGAAGGTCATCGATTCGGCGAATCGGGGCGAGCCTGTCATAGACAACCCGAATTCCCTGGCAGGCAAAGCTTATGCCAATGTTGTTTCCCGCATCATGGGCGAGGATGTGCCTTTCCTCGAGACACCGAACGAGGGATTCCTGCAGAAGCTCAAGAGTATGGTCTTTGGAAGGGGGAAGCGGGATGATTGAAGCCCTGCTGAAGATATTCGGCAAGCAAAGCAAATCGTCGCAGCAGATTGCGCATGACCGTCTCAAGGTGGTTTTGATTCATGACCGTTTCAGCGTGTCGCCGGAAGTCATGGAAAAAATCAAGACGGATATCATTCAGGTGATTTCCAATTATGTGGAAATCAATCAAAAGGATATGGAGATTTCTCTGGCAAACGATCAGGATTCCGTCGCGCTCGTGGCGAATATCCCGGTCAGCAAGATGAAGCTCGGGAGCAGCAAGAGACGCTGAGAAGAGGAGGGCGGCTGCTACGAAAGCGAATAAGCGTTGGCTCAGGCGAATGGATTTCACATTGATCGGCGCGGCGGCGGCCATTATCGTCATGAGTCTCATCGTCATAGGGAGCGCCACGCATGTCAACACCATGGGCGAGGAACGCTATTGGTTCGTTCAGAAACAGGGTGTGTTCGTCGTCCTGAATGTGCTCGTCGCCATTTTTCTTATGAATTTTGATTACAAGGCGCTGCAGGCTTACGGCAAGAATCTGTACATCTTCAATATTGTCATGCTCGTCCTCGTCATGATCATCGGGCAGACGGCTCTCGGCGCGCAGCGTTGGATACAGTTCGGGCCCATTACGCTGCAGCCTTCGGAGTTCTCGAAGATCATCATGATCATCGCCTTGGCCTCGCTCCTTGAGGATCGGGTTGGGAAGCTCGATACGCTGCAGGATCTCCTGCCCATTGCGGGCTATGTTGCCCTGCCGTTTCTGCTTGTCCTGAAGCAGCCGGATCTCGGCACATCGCTGGTCTTTCTCGCTATTTTTTTCGGCATGATTTTTGCCGCAGGCGTGAACCTGCGCATACTTGCGGGGGCCTTTGCCTTGGGGGCGGCGGCTTCGCCCCTGCTCTGGCATTTTTTGAAGGATTACCAAAAGATGCGGCTCAAGGTCTTTCTTGACCCGAGCGTCGATCCGCTGGGTTCCGGTTACCATATCATCCAGTCGAAAATTGCCATCGGATCGGGGCTGATTTTTGGCAAGGGCCTTTTCGGCGGCACGCAGAGCCAGCTGAACTTCCTGCCGGAAAACCATACGGACTTTATTTTTGCCGTTGTCGGGGAAGAGCTCGGCTTCGTAGGCTCCGTATTCCTGCTCGCACTTTATCTCATCATACTCTGGCGCGGCGTGAAGATTGCGCGTGATGCGAGCGATGCTTTCGGCCGCCTGCTCGCCGTCGGCATCACCTCGATGCTCGCCTTCCATGTGCTCGTAAACATCGGCATGACGACGGGGATCATGCCTGTGACGGGCATTCCCCTGCCGCTGATGAGCTACGGCGTCAGCTCCCTGACGACGAATATACTCGCCATCACGATACTGCTCAATATTCATATGCGAAAAGCAAAATTGCTTTTTTAGGAGGATTTATGGTCAAATTGGAACAGGAGATGCTTCAGGCTGTGGAGAAGCCCGCGCGCTACACCGGGCATGAGTGGAATGCGCAGCCGAAGGATCTTGGGGCGGTCGACTGCACGTTTGCGCTCGCCATGGCTGATGTCTACGAGGTAGGCATGTCGAATCTTGGCCTGAAAATTCTTTACGAGACATTGAACCGCCGCGCTGATGTCGCGGCGGAACGTGTTTATGCCCCTTGGCTCGATATGGAAGAGGAAATGCGCCGCCGCCGTATCCCGCTTTTTTCACTGGAGACGGGCGCGGAGATTTCCTCCTTTGATTTTCTCGGTTTCTCTCTGCAGTATGAGCTTCTCATTACGAATACGCTCAATATGCTCGACCTGGCGGGCATCCCGCTTCGGGGGGCGGAGCGCGGCTTGGCGCATCCTTTTGTCGTCGGCGGGGGGCCTTGCGTTTACAATGCGGAGCCCATGGCCGCGTTTTTTGATTTCTTCCTGCTCGGCGACGGCGAAGAAGCCATTTCGGAAATCTGCGATGTGATGATCGCCTGGAAGAAGGAAGGACGTCCCGAGGGGCGTCTGGGATTTCTGCGCCGCGTTGCCGCCCTGCCGGGCATCTATGTGCCCTCCTTTTATGAGCCGCAGTACGATGAAAACGGCGCGTTTTCGGGTGTGGCTCTTCTCGATCGAGCGGCGCGTCCCGCAGTCTATCGGCGCGTCGTCAAAAATCTTGACGAGACGCCTTTTCTGGAGCGCCCGATCGTGCCGTATCTCGGCATTGTGCATGACCGCATCATGCTCGAGCTGTTTCGCGGCTGCACGCGCGGCTGCCGTTTCTGCCAGGCGGGCATGGCCTATCGTCCGGTTCGGGAACGACGCCCGGCGACGCTCCGCAAGATGGCGCGAAAGCTGCTGGATTCCACTGGCTACAACGAGATGTCCCTGACCTCGCTTTCGTCGGCCGACTACTCTTGTCTTGCGCCGCTTGTGGATGGGCTTTTGGAGGATACGAAAGGGGAGCGTGTGAGTTTTTCTTTGCCGTCCCTGCGCATCGACAGTTTCTCCGTCGATATTGCCCAACGCCTGCAGCAGGTTCGGAAGAGCGGCCTGACCTTTGCTCCCGAGGCGGGTACGCAGCGCCTGCGGGACGTCATCAACAAGAACGTGACGGAAGAGGATCTGCTGAATTCAGTGCGCGCGGCTTTTGAACAGGGATGGAAGGCGGTCAAGCTCTATTTCATGATGGGGCTCCCCACCGAATGCGATGAGGATATCGTCGGCATTGCAAAGCTGGCGCAGAAGGTCGTCGACTGCTACAAGGAGGTCAAGGGAAAGCGCGGCGTCAAGGTCACGGTTTCCGTCTCTTGCTTTGTGCCCAAGCCGTTTACCCCGTTCCAGTGGTTCGGTCAGGTATCGCGTGCGGAATTTGAACGGCGCCAGCAGCTTTTGAAGGAGAGCATACGCGACAGAGCCATATCGTTTCATTACCACGACGCGCGGACCAGTGTCCTGGAGGGCGTCCTGTCGCGCGGCGACAGAAGGCTTGCCCCCGTCATTGAGGAGGCTTGGCGCAGGGGCGCGAAGTTCGATGGCTGGACCGATCAGTTCAAGGATGAGATCTGGCACGAAGCCTTTCGGCGCTGCGGTGTGGACGCGCTCTATTACAACGAGCGCGAGCGCAGCCTTGACGAGGTTTTGCCATGGGAGCATACAAGTCCCGGCGTCGCAAAACGGTTTCTGCTGCAGGAATGGAGAAAGGCGCAGGCAGCCGCGCTCACCGAGGATTGCCGCCGCAATGACTGCACGGGCTGCGGCGTCTGTCCGAAGCTTGGCGTGGAAGTGATCGACTGGAGGGGAGAGGCATGAAGCTGCGCGCTTTACTGACAAAGGGCGAAGAGATTCGCTTCATCTCTCATCTCGACTACGCATCCTTGATCGAGCGGGCGCTGCGCCGCGCCGGACTGCCTGTCGCTTATTCGGAAGGATTCAATCCGCATATGAAGTTCTCTTTCGCTTCGGCTCTTGCCGTTGGTACGACGAGCGAGGCCGAGGTTATGGATGTGGAGCTGGAACATCCCATGTCCCAGCCTGAGGCATGGGACAGACTTTCGCGCTCCTTGCCGCCGGGCGTCAAGCTTCTGCGTCTCTTGCCCTACGAGGGCAAGACGAAATCCCTCATGGCGCTCGTCGACGGCGCCTCCTATCGCATCGTCCTGCCCTATGCGGGTACGCAGGAGGCGGCGGAACGAGCCATAGCAGCCTTTTTTGCTGCACCCGAGGCGGTGTATCGACGCGTTCTGCCGAAGAAAACGCGCGAAATCGACGCGAAGCCATATATAAGGGAAATCAAGGCAGAAAAGGACGGCTCCAGCCTCGTCCTGCAGCTCGCGGTCAACATCATGCAAACGGGCAGTCTGAAGCCGGCCGAAGCGATCGCGCTGCTCGTGGAAAATTTCGGGCTGCAGACGGACGCAAAAGCGGCAAACATCCACCGCACGTCATTGACCTGCGGCGGACACGATTTGTTTGCGCTGCTGCCTGCCGACGGATGAACCGGTGCGTTCCGCCTCTTCATGGGAGCGGGACGCAGGAAGAAAAAGCCAATCGCCTCTTGGAGTTGATGCAATGAAAACCATTCTTGTAAATTGTGCGCCGGAAGAGACCCGTATGGCCATCGTGGCGGATGACGAGCTTTTGGCCGTCGAGGTCGAGCGTGAGACGCAGTCGCATCTCGTCGGCAATATCTATAAGGGACAGGTGCAGAATGTGCTGCCCGGTATGCAGGCGGCTTTCGTTGATATCGGCGGGGAAAAAAATGCGTTCCTCTACATTGGCGACGGACTGCCGCATGAAGGCGCACAGGGGAATCATCCTCCTGCGCGCATCCATATCGGGCAGCGCCTGCCCGTGCAGATCACGAAGGATGCCATCGGCACCAAGGGGCCGCGCGCAACCATGCACCTCTCCATCCCGGGGCGCAATGTCGTCCTCATGCCGACAGCCTCCTACATCGGCATCTCGCGCCGCATCGAGGACGACGCAGAGAGGGAAAGGCTCAAGGAGATTGCTGCCCGCATCTGCCCCGAGGGCATGGGCCTCATCATACGCACGGCAGCGCACGGGCAAACGGAAGAGAGCTTCCGACAGGATGTCGAACGCCTTGTGCGCCTCTGGCAGACGCTGCAGGCGAAAAATAAGATGGCCAAGGCGCCTGCGCTTCTTTATCGGGACGCCGATCTCATCGTACGCCTGGTGCGTGACTCCTTCACCGAGGACATCGACGCACTCTACGTCGACGATGCCGATGCTTTTCGCCGCATGACGGAACTTCTCGATTCCATTTCACCGGAGCTCAGGGAGCGCGTCCATCTTTATGAGGAGCGGGAACCGCTTTTTCGCCGCTACCGCATCGAGGAAGAAATCGAGCGGCTGGGCGAGCGAGAGGTTCTGCTCGCTTCGGGAGGCTCCATCGTCATTGACAAGACGGAAGCCCTGACCGCCATCGACGTGAACACGGGACGCTATGTCGGTAGTGCCAACCTCGGCGACACCGTATACCGCACGAATCTTGAGGCAGCCGCTGAAATCCTCAAGCAGATACGCCTGCGGGATATCGGCGGCATCATCCTCGTCGACTTCATTGATATGGATACGGAAGAGCAGAAGGAAGAGCTGCTCGCCTTTTTGCGCGAACGCGTACGCCTTGACCGCACGAAGACGAACATCGTCGACATCACGGCGCTCGGTCTTATCGAGATCACGCGCAAGAAGTCGAGACAGAACCTTGAGAGCCTCATTTACAGCCCGTGTCCCTGCTGCCATGGGCGGGGGCGCGTCGAGTCGCCGGAGACCATTGCCATCAAGATCTGCCGCGACATCCGCCGCCTGGAAAGCAAGACGCACACCGGCGCCTACGAAATCGAAGTCGCCGGCCGCATCGCGCGCGCTTTGGAAGCCGCTGAGCCCTTGCGCCATCTTGCCGCGGAGCTTGCGTTGGAGCTGACCGTCGTCCCCAAGGACATCATGTCGCCTGAAAGTTACACGATTCTGCCGAAGGAAAATTGAAGGCGGGAACAAAACGAGCGCATAAAAAGCGGCTTTCAGGGTATGAGACAAAGAAGCGAAATCATGGGATTTTTCGGCAAATTCTTCAGCAGTGAAGAAAGCAGGAAAGAACAGGAAAATAACGACAGCATCATGGAAGAGCCGCTGGAAGAAGAAAGCGAGAAGAAGGAAGAGCTTTCGGCAAATAAGAAGAGATATATAGAGACGTATGGCGATGCAGACGATGCGGCGCCGGGCTGGGAGGCAATCGACGCTGCTTTGAAAAAGATCTATCCGAACACAGCTGAACGGCATTACGGTACGATCCTTAAATTTATGTTGGGCGGCAAAGATCCGCTTGATGGAATTAGTATATATGACAACAACGAACAGGAATTTCATCGCCATATTGTAAGTTACGGCATGTCGGAATTGTATTATGACCCGGATAGTGCGGACAAGGAATTCAGCGGCTGGGGCTGTGAATTTACCATGCGCGTCGTGCCTTTTTCGGGCGATAAAGATGCGGAAAACAAAGATGGAAGCATAGCGCATAATGAACCGCACTGGGCGATAAATTTGATGCAGAATATTGCCAGATATGTCTATGATACGGGAAATTACTTCGAGGCGTATCATTTCATGCCCGCCAATTCACCGATCAGGATGGATACGGATACGAAACTGGTGGGGATCATCATGGTTCCTGACCCGCAGCTGCGCGGGATGGACACCGTACATGGCAGGGTGGAATTCCTGCAAATGGTGGGCATTACGCAAAGAGAACTGGATTGGCTGCTCAAGGAACCTACGGTTGAAAGAGGGAAAATCCTCGCAGATCGGATGCGGGAAGATAATCCGTTTTTGCTCACGGATTTGAAACGAAAGAAAGAATATGTCCCGTAAATCCGCCGTCGGAAAGAAACGACGGGATATAGGAAGCGGTGCTTGTAGCAAAAGGAGCTTCAGCGAGCCGAACGCGGCGCATCAGCGCGGCGAGCCAGGCACAACAGCAGCCTGATGGATGCGAATGCACTTTGGATAAGATCCAGGAAATCGGCAAGAAGCACAGCCTGCTCTGAAGGGAGCCTTATGTGCGGAACTCGGCCGGGAGCGCATTTCGTTGAAGAAACGGGATGTGCTCTTTGTTTTATTGCATAAGTTCGCAAGACATAAGGAACCGCTGATAAATTCAGCCACCCATCTTCACGCATCTGCGCTGTCCTCTCGTCGTCGACAAATCCTCGACGTAGCACCGCTACGCCTCCGGTTTGTCTCCTAGATAGAACCAGCGCATCTGCGCAAATCTGGGCGACTTCATTTTATCAGCGTTTCCATAAATTCTGCAAGGGAAGTTTTCTGTCTGCAGACGGCTTGAAATGGAGTTTTTTTTATGATAGAATAGCATGGTATGTGGACGGTCCGCTGGGAGAGACAGGCTCTTTATATGAACGTCCGAGATTAAGGAGGAAAAGAAATGAACATTATCCAGGCTTTGGAGCAGGAGCAGCTGCGCTCGGACATTCCGGAGTTCGCGCCCGGTGATACGGTGCGCGTGCATGTCAAGGTCGTCGAGGGAACGCGCGAGCGTATCCAGGCGTTCGAGGGCGTTGTCATTGCCCGCTCCGGCACGGGCGTACGCGAGACGTTCACCGTGCGCCGTATTTCTTATGGCGTCGGCGTCGAGCGCACCTTTCCGGTTCATTCGCCGCGGTTGGACAAGATTCAGCTCATGCGCCGCGGCATTGTGCGTCGCGCGAAGCTCTATTATCTGCGCAACCTCACCGGCAAGGCTGCCCGTATTCGCGAGAGGCGCTGAGGCGCATCATAGGGACTGCTTGCAGTCCCTATTTTTTTAGGAGGGATCTTATGAGGTCGCTAGGGGAAGAGGTCAAGGATTGGCTGGTGGCGATTGTCGTCGCCGTCGTGCTTGCCTTTATCATACGCCAGTTTATCGTTGAGCTTTACGTTGTGGATGGGCCGTCCATGCGCCCGACGCTGCAGTCGCGCGAGCGCCTTGTCGTCAACAAGTTCATCTATCGCATGAGGGAGCCGGAGCGGGGTGAAATCCTTGTGTTCCGGTATCCGCGCGACCCGAGCCGCGACTTTATCAAGCGTGTGATCGCCGTGCCCGGGGATACGATCGAGATCAAGGACGGCAAGGTTTTCGTGAACCAGCAGCTTCTGAATGAGGATTACATCCTCGAAAAAACGCTGACGAATTATCCGCTTTCGACGGTGCCGGCCGGGCATATTTTCGTCATGGGCGACAACCGCAATAATTCCGAGGACAGCCGCTTCGCTGACGTCGGCTTTGTTCCGTACGATCTCGTGAAGGGCAAGGCCATGGTCGTATTTTGGCCTGTTTCAGAAGCCGAGGCGCTGCCTTGAGGCTCGGCATTGCATAGGAGGCGGAAGATGGCTTGGCAGACGGCGGAAAACAGCATCCTGTACAGCGGGAAAGACGGACAGGTTCTGGGGCGGCTTGATTTCTTGCAGACCGCGCCGGGAGTATATGACATCGTTCATACGGAAGTGGACGCTTCTCTGCAGGGGCAGGGGATTGCCGGACAGCTTGTGCAAAAGGCGCTGGAGGAGATCGAGCGGCGCGGCGCCGAGGTGCAGGCGGATGTTTCCTGTTCCTATGCCGCGCGGTGGCTGGCGCGCCATGGAAAGAACCAAAGTCAGATTTAATGAGGATTCTATTGATTTTCTGCTCCTTTTGTCTTAAACTGCCTGCAAAGGGGGTATGGGGCATGGCAGCGATGCGGATGAGGAATGCAGGAGGCGCTCGGCGGTTTGCTGCGGCGGTTGTCCTGTTCTTGCTCTTTGCGCTCTTTCCGGGTGCGGCGCGGGCGGCGGAGTCCGATGCTTATATCGTGTCCGCTCTCGTTTCCCTGGCCTCATATTCGGATGAGACGGGGCTTTTGGTGCGACGCTGGCTCAAGGAAACAAACTGGACGCTTCGCAGCAGCAGTGCGGAGCTGGGAAAAACGGAAGGACGCGTGCATCTGGCGACGAAGACGCTGCAGGACGGCAGGAAAGCGCTTTTCCTTGCTTTTCCGGGGACGGAGAACAGGAAGGACCTGGCTGTGGATCTGCGTCTTTCCCTTGTACCCTTTGGCGGGACGAATCCTGAGGAATTTGCCGCTTTTGCGGCTGCAGCCGATCAGGCGGAGGATGTACCGCGCGTCCATAAGGGGTTCAATGATTTTACAATGGCCGCGCTTTTTTCGGAACGACTGGAAGCGCACGGCGGACGGACGACAGGGGAAATGTTGGCGGATGAGCTCAAGGAGAATCCCGAGGAAACGCTTTATTTGACGGGGCATAGCCTCGGCGGTGCAGCGGCGCTTTTGACGGCGGCGCGGCTTGCGGATCTGGGCGTTCCGGCGGAGCAGCTCCATGTCATTACGTTCGGCGCTCCTGCCGTCGGTGACGAGAGGTTTGCGCGTCTTTACGAAAACAGGCTTCATCTCACGCGCATCGTGATGACGGACGATCCCGTGGCCGGAATCCTTCAGTCCGTTAGGCGCCATTTCGTGCAGTTCGGCGATAAGATCGTCTGGCAGAGAGCGTCGAAGGAAGATCGCTTCGGGCATGAGCTGGCGCTTTATTTCGATGAGGCTTTGCGCCGCTATTACAATGCGGAAAAAGCGACGGAGGATGTCCATGATTTCCTTCGAGGCGAACCGCAGGAGGTGGAGGGCGGCATCTATGTTGCGCCTTCGGTGTTCACTCTGCCGAAAGAACTTGCAGCCGATGCGCCCTATATCGATCGCGCGGTGCACGATTCGCTGGCAATCCGCTGCCGTCCGCTCGTCTTTGCAGCGGATGATGCCCCAAAAGACCGTGCGGCGCTTCTGGCGGAGGCGAGGGCGGCAGGCTGCCGCTACCTGCTTATGGAGCGTTTTGAGGTAAAATTCCTGCGAAAGGAGTACAATTCCTATCGTCTGACGTTGGAAGAAGCGGTTTATGCGAGCGACGGCACGCTGCGTTCGCTTTCGTCGCGCAGTACGAATACGCGAAGGCTTCCGGCGATCGAGGGATTCCTCTACCTGGCGTACAAGGGGAGCGAGGAGAGAGACAAGGCGCTGGGGCTTTGAACCATGGTTTTCGTGCATCCCCCGGAAAGGCCGGCAGCCGCTGCATGCTTTTTCGGGGGATGCTTTTTGTCTGCCTGTTTTTGCCTTCGCCCGCCTTGCATAAGGCGCGTCCCTATTGTATGATGTAAACGACGATAAGGAAACGCGGCTTGGCGGTGTTTTCAGCAAAAGAGGGGCGATGCTTTTTGAAATGGGCCGAGGTCAGTGTGGCCACGTCGCATGAGGCGACAGAGCTGGTGGCCGGAATCTTTCAGGATTTAGGAGCAGCCGGCGTTGTGATTGAGGATCCGGCGCTTTTGAACGACTATATCCGTTCGGGTCTTTGGGATTATACCGATCTCAAGGAAGCGGAGGAAACGGAGGTTGTGACGGTCAAGGCGTACTTGCCCCTCGATGCGGGGCTGGAGGGAAAGCTTGCTTCCCTTGCTGTTCGCATGGAGGATCTGGCAAGGCGCTGCACGGATGCGGGACCGGGAGAGATTTCCTGGCTTGAGGTGCAGGACGAGGACTGGTCGGAGACGTGGAAGGAGTTCTTTCACACGGAGAAGGTCGGTGCGTACACGGTCATCAAGCCGACTTGGGAGACGTATGAGGCGAAGCCCGGCGAGATTGTTGTGGAGCTCGATCCCGGTGCAGCCTTCGGCACGGGACAACATGCGACGACGGCGCTCTGCATTCGGGAGCTTGAGCGGCTCGTGAAGCCCGGCATGACGGTGTTCGATGTCGGCACGGGTTCGGGCGTCCTTTCCATCGTGGCGGCAAAGCTCGGGGCAGGAAGGGTATGCGCCGTGGACTTCGACCCTGTCGCTGTCCGTGTGGCCGGGGAAAACGTGCGGCAGAACGGCGCAGAAACCGTGGTGACGACAAGGCAGAGCGACTTGCTGCAAAATGTCGAGGGCAAGGCGGATTTGCTCATCGCGAATATCATTGCGGACATCATCGTGCGTCTCTTCAGCGAGGTGGAGGAGCATCTTGAGCCCGGTGCGAAAATGCTGCTCTCGGGCATCATCGAGGATCGCGTGGATGATGTTGTGGAAGCGGCATGCGCCCATGGCTTCTGCATCGAGAAAATCGAGAGGGAAAAGGACTGGGCAGCGATCGTTGTCCGTCGGGGGGACGCGCAGTGAGGCGCATCTTTTTGGCGCAGCCGCTTTCGCCGCAGATGGAAGTCACAGGGGCGGACGCGCATCACCTTGCGCATGCCATGCGTGCCCGCAGCGGCGAAAGACTTCTCGTGACAGACAGCGAGGGGCATTCGGCGGAAGTGCAGATCGCAGGCTTTGCTGCAGGAAAGGTTCTGCTGCGCCTGGTGCGCTGCATGGAGGAAACACATGAGCCGCCTTGCTGCGTGGAGCTTTTCCAATGCCTGCCCAAGGGCGACAAGATGGACTTCATCGTGCAGAAGGCGACGGAGCTTGGCGCGGCGCGTCTGCATCCCGTGATGAGCCGGAACGCTGTCGTGCGCTACGATGAAAAGAAGGCGCGGGCGCGGGCGGCTCGCTGGCAGAAGGTTGCGGCGGAGGCCGCGAAGCAGTGCGGACGAGAGAAGATCCCGGAGATTCGGGAAATCCGTCCCCTGGCGGCGGTGCTGCAGGAATTGGCAGACGGGAGAACCGGAGACGCATTGGACAGCGAGCCGGAGCTGCGCCTTTTTTTTTATGAGGGCGAGAAGCGAGGCGGCTTGCAGGACGTCCTGCGGCAGACGGCGGCGCAGCGCATCCTGCTGCTCGTGGGTGCGGAGGGCGGTTTTGCCGCCGAGGAGGCGGAGCTTTCCCGCGCGGCGGGTTTCCTGCCCGTGACGCTGGGGCCGCGCATCCTGCGTGCGGAGACGGCAGCTGTCGTTTCCCTGGCCCTTGTGCAGTATGAAAAAGGAGATTTGGGTTTTGCCAACAGCAGCATTGACGACCTTGGGGTGCAAGGTCAACCAGTTTGAGACGGAAACGATGGAAGGGCTTTTTCGCCAGAGAGGCTATACCATCGTTCCTTTTGACGAGGCGGCGGATGTTTATGTCATCAATACATGCTCGGTCACGAGTCTCGGCGAGCGGAAGTCGCGTCAGCTCATCCGCCGGGCGCGCCGCATGAACGAGGCGGCCGTGATCGCCGTGACCGGCTGCTACTCGCAAGTCGCTCCCGAGGAAATCCGGGCAATGGACGGCGTGCGCGTTGTACTGGGCACGAAGGAGCGTGCTGACATCGTCGACTATGTGGAACGGGCGGCGCGGGAAGCCGGTGTGCTCGATGGGACGACGGACATCATGCAGGCGGCGGAATTCGAGGACATTCCTCTTTTCGGTGCACCGGCGCGTACGCGCGCCTTCCTCAAGATCGAGGAAGGCTGTGAAAATTTCTGCTCGTTCTGCATCATTCCCTATGCGCGCGGACCGGTGCGCAGCCGCAGCCTTGAAAGCGTGCGGCGCGAGGCCGCAAAGCTCATCGATATGGGCTTCAAGGAGATCGTTTTGACAGGCATCCATCTCGGCTGCTACGGGCGCGATATCGGCGAGGCAACGCTGGCCGATGCCGTGCGGGCCGTTCTCTCCCTGCCGGGGCTCAAGCGTCTGCGCCTGGGCTCCCTTGAATCCGTCGAGCTCTCGGACGAGCTTCTTGCGCTTTTCTCGGAGGACGAGCGCTTTGCCCGCCACCTCCATTTGCCGCTTCAGGCCGGCTCCGATGCCGTTTTGCAGGCGATGAACCGGCACTACGACACGGCGAAGTTCGCGCAGCTCATCGAACGTGTTGAACGCGCCGTGCCGGGCGTTGCCGTTTCGACCGACATCATCGTGGGATTTCCGGGAGAAACGGAGGAGTTCTTTTCCGAGAGCCTGGCTTTTGTGGAGCGCATGAATTTCGCCCGCATGCATGTTTTTCCCTACTCGCCGCGCCGCGGTACGCCTGCGGCGAACTTTTCGGGACAGGTGCCGGAAAACGAAAAGAAGGAGCGCGTACACCGGATGCAGTCTCTTGCTGCGAGGAAGAGCGAGGCGTTCCATGCGGCCTTTCTCGGCCGCGAGATGTCCGTGCTCTTTGAAACGGAGCGGGCGGGAATCACGGACGGGCTGACGGAAAACTATATCCGCGTCTACACAAAGACGCCGGTCAAAACAGGCGATATTGCAGAAATGCGCCTTCTGCGCCTCCACCGCGACGGAATCTGGGGCGAAGGGGTCGGAGACTGAAAGCGGCCGCAGGCAATATTTTTCGTGCGGCAGGTTTTTTGTGCCCGAAGGCGAATAAAAATATAGTACGGTATTCTATCCGGAAGGGAGGTGCAGAAGATGGCAGACTGCATTTTTTGCAAAATCGCAGCAAAGGAAATTCCCTCGACGCCGGTCTACGAGGACGATACGGTGATCGCTTTCAAGGATCTCGAGCCGCAGGCGCCCGTCCATGTCCTCATCATCCCGAAGAAGCATATCAGGAGCCTGCTCGGCTTGACGGAGGAGGACAAGGCGGTCATTGCACACATCCACGTGGATGTCGTGGGAAGGCTCGCGCGCGAACTCGGGATTGCGGAGAAGGGTTTCCGCCTTGTTGCCAATACGGGCGAAGAGGGCGGACAAACGGTTGGGCATCTGCATTTCCACCTCCTGGGCGGACGTTCCATGGCATGGCCGCCGGGCTGATAGTTGACACTATAACGGGAAATCATGTATAATGTTATGGTGCACGGCATGGCGTCATCATCCCCATTCGGACGCTGACTTTCCGTGTATTCCCAAATCTAGTGGAGGGGGGGAAGAACAATGGCAAATGAGGTCAAAGTAGGAAAAAACGAAACGATCGACAGTGCTCTCCGCAGATTCAAGCGTACCTGCCAGAAGGCCGGTACTTTGGCAGAAGTAAGGAAACGTGAACATTACGAGAAACCGAGCGTGAAGCGCAAGAAGAAGTCCGAGGCAGCGCGCAAGCGCAAGTTCAGGGCTTGATTGACGCTCGTCAGGTGGAGGCCATAGACATGTCGCTGAAAGAAAAATTGATGGAAGACATGAAGCAAGCGATGAAGGCGAAGGAAGAGGGCAGGCTGCGCCTGGCCGTCATTCGCATGGTGCGCTCGGCAATCCGCCAGGCTGAGATTGATGGAAAGAAGGAACTCGACGACGAGGGAATCGTTTCCATCATCAGCAAGGAGGTCAAATCCCGCAAGGATTCCCTGGAAGAATTCCGCAAGGGAAACCGTGCCGATCTCGTGCAGGAGACGGAAGAGGAGATTTCCGTGCTCTTGCCCTATCTGCCGCAGCAGCTTTCCGAGGACGAAATTCGCGCTCTCGTGGAGGAAGCCGTACGGGCAACCGGGGCTGTGACGCAGAAGGACATGGGCAAGGTCATGGGTGTTTTGATGCCGAAGGTCAAAGGACGTGCCGACGGCAAGCTCGTAAACCGGCTTGTGTGCGAGAAGCTGGGCTGACAGCGCTTTTCTCAATTCCTGAAAACAGCAAAAAAATCGCAAAGCATCGGCTTTGCGATTTTTTTTGCTGTTTTCAGTCTTTCCGGCGCAAGCCCGGCAGGAGAAGCAGAGCGCTGACCGTCAGTCCGAGGAACAGGGGATGGATGCCGGATCCGAGGGCGGAGGCCAGGATGGCGGCTGCGGTGGAAAGAAGCATGGAAGCGACCGCCCAGCGCGGCCGCAGGCGATGGGGCAGGAATACGGCGGCGGTCAGCGGCAGGAAGATGCCGCCGCCCCGCAGCGCCATGGAGAGGTAGTTCCAGAAGAGCACCTCGGAGCTTTCGTTGAGGAGGGCGAATCCTGCGGCAAGAAGCATGACGAGAAGCACCGAAAGGCGATTTAGCCAGAGGAGACGCCATTCGTTCCGGCGCGGGAGAAGCGGTGCGAACACATCGTGCGAGAGCATGGTGCCGATGCCGAGGGAAAGGCCGCCGATGCTGCCGATGAGGGAGAGGACGATGCCTCCCATGGCGATGCTGCCGAGAACGCTTCCGGCATGGGTGAAGAGGAAGAGCGGCAGGGCGAGAATGGGAGAGATGCCGGGGACGGCTGCGTGCATGTAGATGCCGATGAGGGCGCATGGCAGGCCGACGGGAAGGACGATGAGCGCGGCGACGAAGGCGCCGATGGCGGCCGTGCGCGGGTTGGAGGCGGCGAAGACGGCCTGGAGGTAGGATTGGGTGGAAAGGATGCCGACGATGAGAGAAACAAGGCCGACCATGATATTCTCTGTCCCTGCGCTCCAAAGATCCAGCATAGCCGGCGGCAGAGAGGCTGCTATGTCGGGAAGTCCCTGCCAGGCCTCGAAGCCGGCGAGGAAGAGGCTGAACCAGAGGATGAGCATTTTCAGTATGCCGCCGATGCCGGCGCTTTTCATGCCGCCGAAGAATACGTAGCAGGCAACGAGGGCGACGAGTACAAGGGCGGCCTCGCCGTAGCCGATGCCGAAGAGTGCGGCGATGAGGTGGAAGCCGGGCAGGCAGCTCGCAACGGCGCTGAAAAATATGCCGAGGGAAGATACGATGCTGGAAAAAATACCGGCGGGCCTGCCGTAGTTGAGCCCGAGGTACTGCGGCACCGTTTCAAGCGAGGTGCGTCTGAGCGGCCGCGCATAGAAAAAGCCCATGAGGACGAGTGAGAGGCCGATGCCGATGGTGAACCACCAGGCCGAGAGCCCGAGAGAATAGGCGAGCTGCGCCGTGCCGACCGTGGCGCCGCCGCCGACGCATGTGCCTGCGATCGTGCCGGCGACGAGGGGCACTCCGGCATGACGCCCGTTGAGGCTGAAGCCTTCCGCCGAATGGATGGAGCGCGCCGCATAAAGCCCGCTGGCGAGGACGACGCCGATCGTCAGGAGCAGGACGGCAAGCTGCAGGGATGAAATTTCCATGAAAGAGTCCTCCCGTCGATTTGAAGTTCCTCGCTTGCGGGGAGCCTTTCTGCAATTATACTGCCGCAGGGGCAGCAAGGCAAATGTTTCCTGCAAACAAAGCAAATGCTAATGCTATATTTTAGAGGGAACGGCAGGGTTTGGGGGATTTCCATGGAATAGATGTAAGAAGAGGAAGCGGAAAGGATGTGATTGCATGGATGTTATCGGTGGCTTGCCCGTCTTGCAGGTGCTCCTCGTAGCCGTAATCTTTCTTGCCCTACTCATGGAAATCAAGACGGGCGGCATGGGGCTCGGCGTGCTTCTCGGCCTCGCTGCTGCAGGCGTCTTTTTCGGCAGCCAGTATGTCAAGGGACTTGTGAGCCTCTATCACGTCGCCATCTTTCTCGTGGGCATACTCTGCATTGCAGCGGAGGCGCTGCTGCCCACGATGGGCCTTCTGGGCGGCCTCGGCGTTGCGGCGCTGCTCTACAGCGTCATCCTGGCGCTGGGCGGCGATTTCAACGCCGTCTATGCCCTTTTGGCCGCCGCTGTGCTGGCTCTCGCCGTCTTTGCGCTGATCGTCAAGCGGCTGCCTTCGAGCCGCCTCTGGAAAAAGGTCGTGCTGCAGGATGAGTCGACGAGTGCGCGCGGCTATGTGAGCGCCGAGGAAAGACTGGGGCTTTTGGGGCGTGAGGCTCGTGTGCTCACGGATGTGCGTCCTGCCGGCTCAATCCTCGTTGACGGCGTGCCCGTCGATGTCGTGTCGGAGGGCGCCTATATCGAGAAGGGCGAGCGCGTGCGCGTGGTAGCGGTGCATGGCAGCCGCGTCGTCGTGCGCAAGGCCGATGCGCCGGAAGAATAGCTGCGGCGCTTTCTTGTATGTTTGTCCGTGAATGGGAGGTATATTTATGAGTGGAATCATCAGTGCGGCGTTTCTTTTTGTCATCATCGTCGTGGCCGCCATGCTCTTTTTTCATTTCGTGCCCGTGGGTCTTTGGATCTCGGCCATCGCGGCCAATGTGCCCGTGAGCATTGTCACGCTGATCGGCATGAGGATGCGCCGCGTGCCGCCCGGCAAGATCGTCATGCCGCTCATCAAGGCGAATAAGGCAGGGCTTGATGTGCAGGTCAATCAGCTCGAAGCGCATTACCTTGCCGGCGGCAATGTGGACAAGGTCGTCGATGCCTTGATTGCGGCGCATCGGGCGCAGATTCCCTTGCCCTTCGAGCGCTCCGCTGCCATCGATCTCGCGGGACGCGACGTGCTCGACGCGGTGCAGATGAGCGTCAATCCGAAGGTCATAGAGACGCCGATTGTCTCGGCTGTGGCGATGAACGGCATTGAATTGAAGATCAAGGCGCGTGTGACCGTCCGAGCCAATATCGACAGGCTTGTCGGCGGTGCGGGCGAACCGACGATCATCGCGCGCGTCGGTGAGGGCATTGTCACGACGGTAGGCTCTTCGGCGAGCCACGGCGAAGTTCTCGCGAACCCGGACGTCATCTCCAAGACGGTGCTGGGCAAGGGGCTTGATGCGGGAACCGCCTTCGAGATCCTTTCCATAGATATCGCCGATGTCGATGTCGGGCGCAATATCGGCGCGGAGCTTCAGACCGACCAGGCGGAAGCCGACAAGCGAATTGCTCAGGCAAAGGCGGAGGAACGCCGCGCCATGGCGGTCGCAAAGGAGCAGGAGATGAAGGCCTACACGCAGGAGATGGAAGCGAAGGTCGTCGAAGCGCAGGCGGAGGTTCCCCATGCCATGGCGGAGGCTCTGAAGAGCGGCAATCTCGGCGTCATGGATTACTACAACCTGCGCAATGTGCAGGCGGATACTGATATGCGTACGGCCATCAGCGAGGCCGGCAGCAAGAAGACGACGCCGCCGGCGCCGGTGAAGTGAGGCGGCGGGCAGAACGGGGGAACGCATATGAGCGTCACGGGCATTATCGCGTTTATTGTCTTTCTTCTCATCGCGAATGTTTTGGATAAGAAAAAGAAAAAGGCGGGGCGCCAGAAGCTTCCGCCGCACAGGAGGCAGATGCCGCCGGCGGGCGGCGCGGACTGCGAAATTCCCCTGCCGGTCCGGCAGGAGGGGCAGGGCGCGTACGGCGCCGACTGGCAGGGTGAGACGGCCTGGCGGCTTGCTATTCCTCTGCCGGATGATACGTCGCCCGGAGCAGAGGACCGCATCTATCGCGAGCTGCAGGCGCAGCTGCAGGAAGATGCGGCGTTTCGGCGTGGGATGCCGGAAGCGTTTGGCTTAGAGGAAATGCGCCAGGAGGCCGGACGGGGGCGGCGGGAAAGCGTTCGCGCAAGATCCGGCAGTGCGGCGCAGGAACAGGAGGCGGCAGAGCCGTCTGTTCTTGAGGCTTTTGGGCTTGCCCTGAAAGATTTGCCCCATGCTGTCGTGCTGGCCGAAATCATCGGCCGCCCCAAGTCTCAGCGGAGGAGGAATCCTTATTTCCGGCCATGAAGCTTAGGGTGGGAGACGTGCTCTTGCCGCGGCGGCAGGCGGTTTTTGCAGGCGGACAATGCAAAGGAGGCAAAGGAATTGGCAAAGGAAAGAATTGGTTTCATCGGTACAGGGGTCATGGGGAGCAGCATGGTGCGAAACCTCATGAAAGCCGGCTATCCCGTCACTGTTTACACGCGCACGAAGGAGAAGGCGAAAGCGCTCTGCGCCGAGGGGGCGGCCTGGGCGGCTTCGCCTGCGGCGCTTGCGAAGGATGCGGCGGTCGTCATCTCCATGGTAGGCTATCCGAAGGATGTCGAGGAGATTTATCTCGGCCCGGACGGCGTCCTCAGCGCCAAGCAAGGCGGTATGGTCATCGACATGACTACGTCGAGCCCTGCACTCGCGAAAAAGATCTTTGCTGCAGCCAAGGAGCGGGGCATTGCCTCTCTCGACGCGCCCGTGTCGGGCGGCGATATCGGTGCGAAGGAAGCGCGTCTCGCCATCATGGCAGGCGGCGAGAGTGAAGCCTTTGCTGAGGCGCTGCCTGTTTTTGAGGCCATGGGCAAGACCATCCGGTATTTCGGTCCGGCGGGAAGCGGCCAGTATGCGAAGATGTGCAACCAGATCGCTATTGCCTCCAATATGATGGGCGTTGCCGAAGCCATGGCCTATGCGAAAAAGAGCGGTCTTGATGCAAAAGCCGTACAGGAGACGATCGCGACGGGGGCGGCGGGATCGTGGTCGCTGTCGAATCTCGCACCGAAGATGCTGTCGGACGATCGCGCTCCGGGCTTTTTTATCAAGCATTTTCTCAAGGACATGCGCATAGCTTTGTCTTCTGCCGAGGAAATGGGACTCGACCTGCCGGGGCTGAAGCTAGCCAAAAAACTTTACGAGGAGCTTTCAGCGCGCGGCTTTGAGGACTGCGGCACGCAGGCGCTGTTCCTATGGTATGACGTCTGAAGGAAAGACGCCGCCCGGTCGGCCGCCTTTTCCGCTGTTCGTCCCGGGCGGCTCTATTTTCTGCCGAAAGCGAAGAGCTTCACGGCGAGGAAGGTGATGGGCACGCCGAGGACGGCGGCGATGATGAAGGCGGCGAGGCTTGGGAAGCCGAGCTGATTGTAGAAGAGGAAGACGATGACATTCTGGATCAGGTAGTTCGGAATGTAGGAAATCGCGAACTTCGCGCATTTTTCAAGCGAGAGCGGCTCGTGGAAGATCAAGCGGCTGTTGAGTGCGTAGGCGATGACGTTCGCGAGGATGTAGCCGATGTTGAACGCCAGATTCGTGTCGAAAAAAAGCTCGAAAATACTGGCGAGCAGACTGCCGTTGAATGTGTTGAAGCAGCCGATGGCGAGAAACAGCAAAAATTCGCGCGTGAAGAAGTGACGGCGCAGAGTTTTAGAAAGTGCGGGCATGGAGAGCCTCCCCCTTCCGGTGTTTGTTGTCAGTATAGCATAAGAGGGGGCGAAGAGGAAAGAAATGTGCTGCAGGAGATGATGGAAGAGGAGCAAATCATGAAGGGAACTGTTGTGGCGACGTGGATGGACACGGCGCAGAAGCTTTGGGGCGGATCGGCTGTCGGCGAGGCATGCAGGGCGGCAGGATGGACGGAAGGCCGCATGTTCACCCCGTTGGAAGATGTGGCGGATGGTGAGGTTCAAGCCTTTGTCGATGCGCTGGCGAAGTATATGGGACAGACGTCGGAAACCCTTTGGTACGAGATAGGGCGCGACAACATCCTGACCTTCGCCTCTGTCTATCCGTCTTTTTTTGAAGGCAAGAACATCTACACGTTCCTTGCCTCCATCTACAATGTGCATGTGGAAATCGTCAAGAAGATTCCGGGCGCGAATCCGCCGCTCCTGAAGATGACGCCGCTTTCCGAACACGAGGCGGAGCTTCTTTACAAGTCGAAGCGCAGCCTCATTCCGTATTTCCGCGGACTGTTGAAGGGGGCGATCGACTACTTCAAGGAGCCGGTCGAGGTGAAGGTCGTCGAGGAAGGAAACGGCGTGGCGAGGCTGCGGCTGCATTTCAAGGAGCGCATCTTGGAAAAGCGGAGCTTTGCGCTCAACTGTATGATGGGCGTGCTCTCGCGCTCGCTGCCCGTCAAATTCGCTCTTGCGTCTTTCGCTGCGTCGCTTGTCCTCAGCGCACTCTTTTGGGCTTTCGGCGTTTCCGCTGTGGTGTTTGCCTTCCCCGTCCTCATGGGCATTGTGAGCGGCGGTGCCGCCTTTTTGCTGCTCGCTCCGCTTCGCCTGCTGCGCCGCGAACTTACCGATATAGCCGAGCATCGTTTCTCCGCGGATCTCGTGCTCACTTCGCGCGATGAATTCGAGGAGATGGGCGCTTTGATCGACGCCTACAAGAAATCGATGCGAGCCGACTTCACGGGCTTCCGCGGCATGGGGGATGAGCTCATCTCCTACGGCGGCAAGTTCAACGAGCTCGCGAGCAATATGAGTCATGCGTCCGCTCATATCGCTGAGGTCGTCGACAGCGTGGCGGAAGCGACGACGGAGAGTGCCTCTTCGACGGGGCAGGTGGCCGAGGTGCTGCGCCGGAACGTCGAGGCTTTGCAGCAGGTCGTTTCTTCGCAGGAGAAGAACAACCGAAGCCTCGCGGAAGCCGTGGACAATGTGGCGCGCGGCTTCGACGGTGTGCGCTCCTCAAGCGATGCTCTCGGCAAGAGCATGGAAAATTTCGCCGCCGTGCGCGATGCCGCCGATTCCTTGAAGCAGGAGACGGAGAAGATCATCTCCATTGCCAACATGGTGACGGAAATCGCTTCGCAGACGAACCTCCTCGCCTTGAACGCCTCGGTCGAGGCGGCGCGTGCGGGCGAGCAGGGCAGAGGCTTTGCCGTCGTCGCGCAGGAAATCGGCAAGCTCGCCGCCGAATCGCGCGAGCAGGCGGAAACGATCACTTCTGACGTGCGCAACATCACGCGCATCATCAACGATGTCGTCGCGAGCATCGATGCGGAATACAAAGCGCTCGGCAAGGAGAGCGGTGAACTCGTGGAGGTCGTCGAGAGCAACAACGCTTTCGTTGCAAATATCCGCGAGGTGTCGACGAGCATCGGCAGCATCATCGCGCGGCTCAACGATGAGATGGGACGCATGAACGACGCTATCGGACAGGTGCGGAACGTCGCGGGCCTTTCGGAAGAGAATTCCGCCTCGGCAAAAGCCGTCAACGAAACGGTGGCCGACCATCACGGAAAGCTGCAGGATATGATGGAAAAAATTCAAGACTTCCAGAAGATTGCCGTATCGTTCTCGGATGACCTCAAGAATTTCAAAATATGATTTTCCAAACGCTTGCTTTGTCCCAAAAGTCATAGTATCATAAGAGCGTACGCCGAGAGAGGAGAATGCCGCAGGATGCGGACGGCTCCTGCTTTCGGCAGGGGCGGCGCCCCGAGTGTTTTGCTGTGAAATCCCAAAAAGTCAAGCCGAAGGCGCAGACCGATTGGTTGGTTTCATTAAGGACGGCGCACAATGTCTGCAAAGTGAATATTGTGCGTTTATTTTTACAATAAGGAGGAATTTTTTATGAAGATTTGGACTTGCACGGTTTGCGGTTGGATTTACGATGAGGCGAAGGGCGATCCCGACTACGATCTCGCACCGGGTGTCCCGTTTGCGGATTTGCCGGAGGATTTCGTGTGTCCTCTCTGCGGCGTCGGCAAGGATATGTTTGAGGAACAGGGATAACCGTTGGGCATTTTTGATAAATGGGGTTAATGATTTCATCAAAATTTACCTGAAACAAATTGATTCTTCCTGTAATTTTTGGTATAATCAGACTGTAATCAGCTTGGATTCCCATTTGTCATTCAAGCAATAGAAGATGCGTCCCAGCTAGTCCAGGGGGATGTCTCGTCGAATTTCAAAGGAGGCAGATTTTACATGAAAGTAACAGTTGTTGGTGCAGGTAATGTCGGAGCTACCGTTGCGAACGTCCTTGCGACGAAGGCGTTCTGCAGCGAGGTCGTCCTCGTTGACATCAAGGAAGGCGTACCTGAAGGCAAGGCCATCGACATCATGCAGACGGCTCACATGCTGAACTTTGACACGACGGTGAAGGGCGTCACGGCTCTGCCGGACGATCCGAACGGTTATGCCCCGACGGCAGGCTCCGAGGTCGTCGTCATCACGTCCGGCATGCCGCGCAAGCCGGGCATGAGCCGCGAGGATCTGATCGGCGTCAATGCGAAAATCGTTAAGAGCGTCGTCGATCAGGCTTTGAAGTTCTCTCCCGATGCGTACTTCATCATCATTTCCAACCCGATGGACGCTATGACGTATTTGGCCCTGAAGGATTCCGGCCTGCCGCGCAACCGCATCCTCGGGCAGGGCGGCATGCTTGACAGCAGCCGTTTCCGCTACTATCTGTCCGTTGCCCTGACGGAAGCAGGCTATCCTGCGACGCCGACGGACATCGACGGCATGGTCTTGGGTGGCCACAGCGACAAGACGATGGTTCCGCTCGTCAGCCACGCTACGCTGCGCGGCGTTCCCGTGACGCAGCTCCTCTCGAAGGAAGCTCTGACGGACGTCGTTGAGAAGACGAAGGTCGGCGGCGCGACGCTCACGAAGCTCCTCGGCACGTCCGCCTGGATGGCTCCGGGCGCTGCGGCGGCCATGATGGTCGAGGCGATCGCTCTCGATGCGAAGAAGCTCATCCCGTGCTGCGTCGGCTTGGACGGCGAGTACGGCGAGAAGGATCTCGCGATCGGCGTTCCCGTCATTCTCGGCAAGGGCGGCTGCGAGAAGATCATCGAGGTTCAGTTCTCCGACGAGGAGAAGGCGAAGTTCGAGGAGAGCGTCGCTGCTGCACGCAACACGAACTCGAAGCTCGGCGATGCGCTGAAGTAAGAGATGAGGCAAGGGCGTCAGACCATGCGGTCGGCTCTTTGTCCGATAGTAAAACCCCCGCTCGGTCATATCCGGTCGGGGGTTTTCTCTGTCCGTTCAGCGCATTCTTGTCACTTCGTTCACCGATGTATCTTCTTTAAATGGTGCAGAATAAAAGAAAGGTGTGGTTTTTCCCATCCCATGTGTTCCGGCATTTGCCAAGCAATGCCGGAACGCATGGGAGAAATGCTCTTATGCCAGGAACCCGTTGATGATCTCTCTTTGCTTAGTTCGTTCATTTCCCGTGCTTTCGCAGGTTTTTCTTTTGGAAAAAGACGTTTTTGACGATAAAGATAAAGAATATGAGAAAATTGCTGGGATAAAGGAAGTGGCTTTATGAAAACACAGGCGGGAAAATGTTTGTTGATTGCGCTCGCTGCAGTATTCTTCTGCGTGGGTGGCTATTGGTTCTTCTTTGCCGGCGGCAGTTCCGGATGGGGAACGGGAGGCTCCGGGCAGGGGGCGCAGCAGGCGGCGAGCCAGAGCGCAGAGCAGGAAGCCAAGGAGAGCAAGGCGAAGGAAGACAAGGCTGCGGAGGGCAGTGAGGCCGCTGCTGCCGATGCGAAAGAGGCGCAGGAGGCGAAGCCCGAGGATGAGGCGAAGAAAAAGGACGGCAAGAGCGTTTATCCGCTGCAGGTCATGATTATGGAAGCGAAGCGTGCCGAGGAAATCGAAGGCGCAGCGAAAGGAGCGCAGGGCCCGTTCCTCATTGTCAAGGCTACGCTCGCGAATGTCGGCCAAAAAAGCGTGAGCATCATCCCGCAGGGCATGTCCCTTGTCGATACGGACGAATCGCGCCACAGCGTATCGAAGGAGGGCATGGAGGCGCTTGCTCGGAAGAATGAGCCTGTATTCACGTCGTTTGACATCAAGCCGGGTACGGCGGCTACGGCAAGCGTCGTCTTCTCCTTGGCGGAGGATGACAAGCCTGCTGTTTTCGTAATCCAGCCGGCAGGAGGCGGCGATGCGATGCGCTTCCATCTGCCGGAGAGCGTGAAGAAGCTCTGATGCGGCCGCGCGCTGCTTTTACGAATCAAAGCTTTGCGGTCAAGGCCTCGATGGCTTTTTCCTGCGTTTCGGGGGGCAGCGGTTCGTCTTTCGTGAAGTTTTGGATATGATGCAGCACGTCGTCGCCTGATGTATAGCAGCCTTCAACCTGCTCTTCGAATTCAGCGCGTGTGAAGTAGACGCAGCCTTCGATCCAGGGGCGTATGCCGTAGGAAGCCAGATAGGACTGCAGTTCGCGAATGCTGCGGTTCATTTGCTGCACGGGATTTTTCATCGGTACGCGGTAGGGCGTGCCCTTGCTGCCGACTTTATGGCGAATCCAGTCGCTGCCGCCCATCGGCTCGATTTTGCCCGTGCGCGTCTTTACATCGACGACAAAGAGGCCGTTGGGGCCGACGATGACGGCGTCAAGAGTGCTGCGCACACTGATGTTTACATTCATGAAAATCTGGAAGGATTCGGGCAGAGCGCTGAGGAAATCGACATCTTCCGTGCTTCCCTTCACCGCCGCTTTGGGGCCTCGGGCGCTGTTTCCCGCGCCGAGCGCGGTGATGGCGACGGCGATGCCCACGAAGATGTAGAGGGAATAGGGATTCGGCTCGAGGAAGATGAGGCCGGCGAGCCAGAGCAGGAAGACGATGAGGCAGACGACGGCCAGGAAGAGCTGCGTTGTCTTGTTCTCGGCAGCCACAGCTTTTGTGTAATGGAGGTTTGCCATAGAGAGGATCCTTTCTTGGGAAAAATTAATAAAAAATAAGGACGAAAAACCTAATCGGAATAGGATTTTCTATTAAGGAAAGCGCGAATTTATACGATATAAGAAAAACAAAGGAGAAATGGAAAATAATTATTTGTTAGAAAGATATTAGGAGGTGGCGGACATGATTGACAAGGTTGAAAAAGTCACTCGTATAAAGGGCGCTGTATATGATGTGCGTCGCCGTGACGCAAAGGACGGAGAAGGCAAGGGCAAGAAGGAAACGTTCAAGCGCATGCTCGAATCCGCTATGGACAAGAAGAAGGGAAGCCGTGAGGCTGAGGAGGAAGACGCTGCGCAGAAAGCCTACGCGCTTGATTTGAGCCTGAACCGCGCCACGCAGTCGCTTTTTTACGCGGACAGGCAGCCGTTGGATCTGGGCGGTCTGGTGGAGAGAATCCATGCTTGATGATATTGCCTGTATGAGGGAAGCGCTGCGCGAGGCGGAAGCGGCCTTTGCGGCAGGGGAGGTTCCGATCGGCGCCGTGCTTGTCGATGCGGCGGGCAGGATCGTTTCCCGCGGCCATAATATGCGGGAAGTCTGGCGCGATGGTACGGCGCATGCTGAGATCATTGCTTTGCAGAAGGCTTCTCGGGAGCTGGGGCGCTGGCGCCTTGGCGGGCTTACGCTCTACGTTACGGTGGAGCCGTGTCCGATGTGCGCCGGCGCTCTTGTCATGTGCCGCGTCGACCGTGTTGTCTACGGTGCGCCTGACGCGAAGGCGGGAGCCTGTGAATCGCTTTTCAATATCGTGCAGCATCCCGCACTCAATCATCGACTGGAGGTTACCGCCGGAATTCTTGAGGACGATTGCCGTGCCATTATGCAGCGTTTTTTTCGCGAGCGGCGGCGCAGGAAGGACTGAAACGTTTCGGCACGCCGGCGTTCTTTCCTAGATATCCCAAGAGAGGAGAGCAGGCGCCGGGGTGGCATGGTCGATTTCATTCAGGATCCAGGAGGCGTTCTCGTGCTGGGCAGAGAACGCCTTTTCCAATGCGGCCTCGTATTCCTTGGGAACGGCCATTGCATGAAGCGCCATATGCATGTAATCCTTGGCGACGAGGACGGAATCGCGTTCGGCCGCGAGCTGGGCTTTGAAGCGATAGCCGTAGTAGAGGTAGCTGTTATGCTCGATGGGGACGTCCTGATAGGCTTCGATGCGTTCATCGCATTCGGCCTCGGCCGCCTGTCCCTGCCCCATGGCATGCAGGATGTTCCAGCGTGCGGCCCAGAGTTCGCCGCGAAGGATGAACTTGTAGAGATAATCGGTGTTCTCGGCAAGCTCGATTGCGGCATTGATATGCTCCAGCGCTTCTTCGTATCTTTTTTCCGCCCGCTCGATCTCGCTGAGGCGCTGCAGGGCAAAGATCTTTTCCTCCACGTCCTCGCGGTTTTCCTCGTCGGTTTCCGCGTCAATGACGGAATGAAAGAGTTCGCTCGCTTCTTCCGGCCTGCCGATTTCCGGCATCGCGAGAAAATGGGCGAGCCGGGCGCGCGCGTGCCAGTCATCAAAGCCTTGGGCAAAAAGCGCCTCCGGCGGCTTTCTTCTGCTTTCCAGCACGAGCTGTACGAGATTTCGAAAATCCTCGTTTGTCACAAAAAATCCTCCCTTTGCTATTATCGGGTAAATCATCGAATCGGATAAATATCAATCATATAGATATAGGTATTCGCCCCGATTGTCCATTCCCCTGCAAGCGGATGTCTTCCGGCTTCTGTTTGCCATCGCTTCGCCCCTGCGCTATAATGGGGACAGGTTTACTGCGTTTGGAATGGATGTGAATGTTTTTGAAGCGGCTTATTGTAAACGCCGATGATTTCGGACGCCATGTGCATATTAACGAAGCGGTGGAAAAAGGCGCCGCAGAGGGGATTTTGCGCTCCGCGACGCTGATGGCGGGCGGCAGAGCCTTTGAGGATGCAGTTTCAAGGGTGCGCCGTCTGCTGCAGCTCGGTCTTGGCGTCCACTTCACGCTGGTCGACGGTTTTCCCATCCTGCCGCCGGAAGAGATTCCGTCTCTGATCGATCAAAACGGCGTGTTTTTTCCGGACTACCATACGTTTTCCAAGCATTATGCGAGGGGCGGCGTGCGTCTGGAGGAAGTCCGTGCGGAGCTTGCGGCACAGCTCGGGAAGCTCAAGGCGGCAGGACTTGCCGTCGACCATGCGGACAGCCACCAGCACATGCATGTTCTGCCGGGCATCGTGGAGGTCGTCATAGGGCTTTGCCGTGAGGCCGGTATTCCTGCGCTGCGCGCGCCTTTTGCGCCGCTTTTTGCAGGCTCCTTTGGCGGCGTCAGGCAGTTCGTGGGGCGCGTCGGGCTCTCGCTCCTCGCCCGCAATGCCGCGCGACTGGCACGCCAGGCGGGACTCTTTGTGCCCGGGCATTTTGCAGGCATCGTTGCCGGGGAAGCCGTCGGCGAAGCGGAGCTTGCTGCGGTTCTCGAGAATCTGCGCGAGGGCACGACGGAAATCATGATGCATCCGGGAACGATGAACGAAGCGATTGCACGCGACTGCGGCTGGCAGCACGATTTCGAGGCGGAGCTTGCCGCCATCGTGTCACCGCGCGTCGCCGCAGCAATGGAGCACGGAAGAATCGAAGCTGTAAATTTCGGCTCCGTATCCTAAAAAACGTGGTCACCAGCCGATACAAGGCCAGTGACCACGTTTTTTGTGTTGGAGGAAACGTCGCTTTGCGTTCTCGTGGCTTTGAAGGGCGTGCCCTTTTAAGCCTTCAATCTGACGTCCGACATCCGGGGTCAACGAGAAACAGGAGGCATTTGCTTTTCTGCAGTTTCTACAACTTCAGCCGGAGCAAGAACCAGGGAATCGGACAGCGTGCCTTCCCTGGCGCGCTCGGCGAATTCGGCGGTTGCCGTGAAGAGGACGTCGCTCGAGCTGTTCAGCGCCGTCTCGCAGGAATCCTGCAATACGCCGATGATGAAGCCGACGCCGACAACCTGCATGGCGATATCGTTGTTGATGCCGAAGCTGGCGCAGGCCACGGGAATGAGCAGGAGCGAGCCGCCGGCAACGCCCGAGGCGCCGCAGGCGCCGACCGTTGAGATGATGCAGAGGAGAAGCGCCGTCGGCATATCGACCTCGATGCCGAGCGTATGGGCTGCGGCAAGCGAGAGGACGGCAATCGTGATGGCCGCACCCGACATGTTGATGGTAGCGCCGAGCGGAATCGAGATGGAATAGGTATCCGCCGAGAGACCGAGACGCTTGCAGAGAGAGAGGTTCACGGGGATGTTGGCAGCGGAACTGCGCGTGAAGAAGGCATAGATGCCGCTTTCCCGGAGCGTCGTCCAGACGAGCGGGTACGGATTGCGGCGGATGTGCAGGAAGACGATGAGCGGGTTCATGATGAGCGCGACGGAGAAGAAGGCGGCCAGGAGTACGGCGAGGAGCTGGGCATAGCCGATGAGCGCCTCGATGCCGCTTTCTCCGATAGCGTTGGCGACGAGGCCGAAGATGCCGAAGGGAGCAAAGCGGATGACCCACTGCACGATCTTTGTCACGGCTTTCGCGAGATCGGCAAGCATTTCCTTTGTGGCATCGTTGGCCGAGTGAAGCGCGACGCCGGCGAGCACCGCCCAGGCCAGGATGCCGATGTAGTTTGCCGTTACGATGGCGTGCAGCGGATTGTCGACGACGCTCAAAATCAGATTGTGCAGCACTTCGACGATGCCGCTCGGCGGCGATACCTCAGACGACGCGACGGCGAGATGAAGCTGCGTCGGAAAGAGGAAGGAGTAGCTGACGGCGACCATGGACGCGAAGAATGTACTGATGACATAAAGGCGTACAATCGGCCGCATGGAGGTGCTGGCGTCGGCGTTCTTCTGCGCCATGGCGTTCATGACGAGCACGAAGACAAGAATCGGTGCGACGCCCTTCAGAGCCTTGACGAAGAGATCGCCGAGGATGGAAATGGCCGGGACGACCTGCGGCATGGTGACAGCGACGATGATGCCGAGCACGAGGCCGATGGCGATGAGCTTGATGAGGGCAGTTTCCTGATATTTTCTGCCAATGGAACCAAACAAGGAAATTCCTCCTTAATAAATGATTGAAAAATAAGCACTTTTGTAAGTATAGTATAAAGAAAAGAAATCTGCAAGTCTTTTCTGTCTAGATGTACGCGAGGGATGGACAAGATGGGATTGCCTGCGGGTTTCCTCGCTTATGTCGGGCATTCTTGCGGGGAAAGTCCTTCACAAGAAAGCTCTGTTGGGACTGTACCGAGACGCAGCTCGCGCATGCCCCGGCAGATGCGCCTGTCATGCGTGATGAGGAGCAGGCTTCGGCCGCGGAGCGCACGGCGGACGGCCTGCATGACTTTATCTGCCGTGTGCACATCGAGGCCGGCTGTAGGCTCGTCGAGGAGCACGAGGGGGGCGGGAGCAGCCAGCGCCAGGGCGAGGAGCAGTCGCTGGCGCTGGCCGCCCGAGAGGTTTGCACCGTCTGCACCAATCGATGTGTCGAGCCCCCATTCGCGGATCTCGGCAGCAAGACAGGCCGTTTCGAGCGCCTGCCAGATGGAAGCCTCGTCGGCTTCGGGGAGAAAATGTGCGAAGTTTTCGCGAACCGAGGCGGCAAAGAGGCGGATTCCCTGTGTCGAGGCGGCAAAATGAGCACGCGTTTCCTCGGGCGAGAGGGAGGCGTAGGGGCGTCCCCGGAGGAAAAAGCTGCCGCTGTCCGTTTCCCAGAGGCGCAGCAGCAGATGGAAAAGCGTGGTCTTGCCGCAGCCGCTTTCGCCGATGATGGCAAGGTGCTCGCCTTCTTCAAGAGTGAAGGAAAGATGCGAAAAAAGAGGCGGCTGTCCCTCGTAGGAAAAGGCGATGTCCTTGGCTGCAAGCAGAGAGACATTTTCTCGCCGCAAAGCAGCTGCATCCGGGGCGCTTGGCAAAGAACGCTTTTTTTCCTGTCTTGCTTTGGCATTCAGGTCCGTTTTTTCTGCTGCCATGGACCCTTTTCCGACGATGGCGCCGACTTCGGCGGGAGAGGCGAGCAGGAATCGCGCAGCTTTTCGTGTACGCGCGAGGGTGCGCATGGCTTCGGGCAGGACGTAGAATTCGGCGAAGACCGTTTGCAGTGCGAGAAGGCAGACAGCAAGGCCTATGCCTGTAAGCAGGTTTTTTTGCACGAGAGGGATGAGGAGGGCGAATAGGAGAACGAAAAGTACGGCGAGAGCGGCGCGCACGATGAGATCCTCGATCTGGCCGAGACGGGCGCGTCGTTTCCACTCCTGCATCAGGTGTGAGCCGCAGGCGGAGAGCCGCAGGCGGAAGGAACGACAACTGAGATCCGGTGCGTCCTTTTTCGCTGCGCCCTGCAAGTCTTGAAGCCCTGCAAGGCCGTCGAGCATCGTGCTGCGGCACTCGGCGGCAGCGGCTCCTTCGTCCGCATTGCCCCGGATGGTGCGGACGGAGAGCGGCAGGAGCAGGGCGAGCAGCCAGGCGAGGAGAACGAGTCCGGCTGCTGCCGGTGAAAGCGGCCAAAGAATGAGGCAGGCGAGCGCAGCGAGTGAAAGTGTGAGAAGAGGCGGAGCCAGGACGCGCAGATAGAAGTCGCGCAGGATGGAAACGCCTTCGGTGAGGTGCGCGAGGAGAGCGCCCTCGCTTGTGCCGGGCGCTTTTAGGGGCAGGAGGGTTTCAGCGAGGCGGTAGACGACGAGGCGGAGACGCGTCAGGAGACGGAATGTCGCGCGGTGCGAGAGCCAGCGGTCGAGGTAACGGAAGGCCGCGCGGAAGAGCCCCGCCGCGCGCACGAGTGTGATGGCGAGCGCGAGCGAGGACAAAGGCGGCAGAAGAGCGGCCGAGGAGATGATGTAGGCAGACGCCCCCATGAGTACGATGGCGCAGAGCGAGGAAATGAGGCTCATGGCTGCCGCCGACAGAAACGACGCCAAGGGAGCGAGGCGCAGCAAGGGGATCAGGGATTTCATTCGGCATCAGCTCCTTCCAGATCGATGATTTTATCGGCGACAGCAAATACAGCGGGACGGTGTGCCGCCATCAGGATGGTGCGGCGTCGGCGCAGCGGTTCGAGTGCAGCGAGGATTTCCTGCTCGTTTTCCTCGTCAAGTCCTGCCGTAATTTCGTCGAGAAGGAAGACGGGCGCATCCTGCCATATGGCACGGGCGAGACCGAGGCGGCGCAGCTGACCGAAGGAGAGGGAGCGACAGCCTTCCCCGAGCATGGTGTCAAGTCCTTCGGGCAGGGAGGCGGCCAGCCCTGTCAAGGCGGCGGCAGCAAGGGCGGCGCGGACGGAAGCATCGTCCGTGTCGGCGGCATCGAAATGCAGGGTGACGTTTTCCCGCAGCGTTGCACGGAAGAGATGCGGCTGCTGCGGCACATAGGAAATGCGCGTGCGCCAGGCGACCGGCTCGATGCCGTGCAGAGGCAGGCCGCCGACTTCGATCCGGCCTGCACTCGGTTCGCCGTGGCGGGCGATGAGGGCGAGCGCTGTTGATTTGCCGCAGCCGCTCGTGCCTTTGAGCACGGTCAGTTTCCCCGCCGGTGCAGAGAAAGAAATTCCCTTGAGGGCGAGAGCCTTGCGCCCGGGATAGGAAAACGAGACGTTGTCAAACCGAATGGCAGGTGGTACCTGCAGCTTTTCGAGGCGTTTGCCGCGGGAGGGGGGAGGCTCTGCCTCGAGGAAAGCGGCGATGTTTTCCGCAGCCGCCGAGGCGCTGACGCCTGCATGGAAGGCAAGGCCGCTTTCGCGAAGCGGCTGATAGAATTCCGGCGCCAGGAGCAGCACGAAAAAGGCCGTGAAAAAATCAAGCTCGCCGTGGAGGAGGCGCAGGCCGACGGAGACCGCAACGATAGCGATGGAAAGCGTCGTGATGAGCTCCAGCATGAAAGCCGAGACGAAGGCCAGGCGCAGCACGGACAGGGAGGCCGCGGAAAAGCGCTCGCTGAGTTCTGCAAGGCGTGCGTACTGTGCGGCGCTCTGGCGGAAAATCTTCAGGCCTGCTATGGTGTGCAGCAGTTCGGCGAAGGCTGCGGAAAGGTGCGAGAGTTCCTGCCATTCCCTTTCGCTCGCGCTTTTTGTGGCACGCCCGATCAAGGAGAGCAGGAAGGGGGCGATGGGGAGCGTGAGGAGGAAAAGCAGCGCCGTCCATGCATCGAAACCGAGAGCGACGGCGATGAGAAGGGGGAAGGTGACAGCGCCCTCGATGACCAGGGGCAAAAGCTTGCGGCAGAAGTCGTCGATGCCGTCGACGGTCTCGAAGGCGAGTGTCAGAAGATCACCGGAGGAAGAAAGGCTGGGTGAAAGCGGTGAACGCGAGAGCATCGTTTCCCAAATGCGCTCGCGCATCTTTTGGCGCAGGGCGGCAGAAATCCCGTCGGCTTCGAGCCCCGCGAGAAAAGAGGAACCATGGCGTGCGAGCAGAAGAAAAAGCAGCGCCGCAAGAGGCGGCACTGCTTTTTCCACTTTCATGCCATGGAGAAAGACCTGATCGACAACAACGGCCATCTGCCAGGCAGCTCCGCAGGCGGCGAGTGCGCCGAGCAGCTTGCAGCCTGTAAGTCGGAGGAGCGGCCTTTTAAAAAAGCGCAGCTCTTTCAGAAAATCTTTTTTTTCCATGCTCAATAATGCCCCAAATCATCCGTTGTTACGCGCTTGCGGAAGATGTAGTAGCTCCAGATCTGATAGCCCAGGATGATGGGCACGAGGCAGCCGGCTGCAATCGTCATGATGGAGAGCGTGTAGGGGGTAGAAGAGGCATTGTAGATGGTCAGGCTGTACTCGGGCGAAAGGCTCGAGACCATGAGACGCGGGAAAAGGCCGAGGAAAAAGGCGACGACCGTCAGGGCGACGGCGAGTCCGCTGCAGACGAAACCTGCAGTCGTGGCCTTCTTGACGACGTTCGCATAGCTCGCGAGAAAAACGACGGCAGCGAGCACAAGTGCGCCGGCAGCGAAAGGATTCGCATAGAGATCCGTGTAGACATAGGTCAGAGCCATGCAGAGGACGAAGAAGATGACGGCAAGTGCGCCGGCCTTCTTGGCCACGTCCTGTACGCGCAGGATGAGGCTCTTGTCCGCAAGGCGCATCGTCAAAAAGGCTGCGCCGTGGAAGGCGAAAACAAAAACGAAAGCGAGACCGCCGACGATGGAGTAGGGAGAGAGCAGGCCGAAGAAGCCGTTCGTGTACGTCATATTCGCGTCGATGGGAAGACCGGCGATGAGGTCGGTCACGGCCACACCCCAGAGGAAGGCCGGCACGACGCTGCCGAAGGTGATACATTTATCCCAGCCGCTGCGCCATACCGCTGAATCCCTGCGTCCGCGCAGTTCGAAGGCCACGCCGCGCAGAATCAGGGCGACGAGCATCAAAAAGAGCGCGAGATAAAAGGTGCTGAACATCGTTGCGTAGAGGTGCGGGAAAGCGGCAAAGCTTGCGCCGCCCGCCGTGATCATCCAGACCTCATTGCCGTCCCAGACGGGCAGGATCGTGCGCAGAACCAACTGGCGCTCCTTGTCCGTCTTGCCGACGAAGTGGAGCAGCATACCGACGCCGTAGTCGAAGCCCTCGAGGAAGAAAAAGCCCGTGAAGAGGACAACGATCAGCGCGAACCATAAGATGTTCAAATCCATTATGCCTTACTCCTTTCCGGTGCAGGATTGTCCTTGATGTAGCGGATTGCAACCTTCAAGGCGAGAACGATGAGGATGAGATAAATCAGCGTGAACCCGAGAATCGTGAGCCAGATATCGGTCTGTGTGAGGTTAGGGGAAACAGCGTCCACCGTCTTCTGCAGGCCGACGACAATCCAGGGCTGACGTCCGGATTCCGTGACGAACCAGCCGACGGAATTCGCGATAAAGGGAAGCGGCAGGCTGAAGAGCAGCGTCCGAAGCATCCAACGGTTATCGGCAATCTTGCCCCTCAAGGCGAGCAGCCCTGCGACGGCGACGATGAGAATCATCAGGCCGCCTGCGCCGACCATGATGCGGAATGCCCAGAAAAGAGCCGTGACATTCGGCACATAGTTATCGGAGCCGTACAGCTGCACGGCTTCTTCCTGCAGCTCGCGGATGCCCTTGATCTCGCCCTCGGGCGCGTTGTAGACCATGAAGGAGAACATGGCGGGAATCGTGATCTCGAAGTCGTTCTTCATCGCGTTCTCGTTGATGACGGCAAAGACGGCAAAAGGTGCGGGATCTTCCGTTTCCCAAAGAGCCTCCATAGAAGAAAGCTTCATGGGCTGTGCATCCTTCAGGTACTGTGCGTGCATATGGCCTGCTATAGCTACGCCGAGCAGGCCGACGAGCGTATAGGCGAGGATATCCTTCATGACCCTCGAGAAGAGCGTCGCCGCAGCGCCGCCCTGGAGAATCTTGTAGGCGGAGATGGCGGCGAGCAGGATGCCTGCAGTCGACATGCCGGCGAAGAACGTATGCGTGATTTCGCCGATGACATAGTGGTTCGTGACGAGAGCGCCGAAGTCCGTCATGACAGCGCGGCCGTTCTCGATGGAGTAGCCGACCGGGTGCTGCATGAAGGAATTGGCCACGATGATCCAAAGCGCGGAGAGGTTGCCGCCGATGGCGACGAGCCACATCGTCAGACAGTGCGCCTTTTCGGAAAGCTTGTCCCAACCAAAAATCCAGATGCCGAGGAATGTGGACTCTAAGAAAAACGCCGACAGAGCCTCAAGGGCGAGCGGTGCGCCGAAGATGTCGCCCATAAAGCGCGCGTATTCCGACCAGTTCATGCCGAAGTGGAACTCCTGCACGATGCCGGTGACAACGCCCATGGCGAAGTTGATGAGGAAGACCGTGCCGAAGAAATGCAGCAGCTTGCGGCTGTCGCGCTTCCACTCCTCGTTTTTCGTCCGGACATGACAGGTTTCGAGGAGAGCCAGGAAAAATGTCAGGCCGAGTGTCAGCGGCACGAAGAGAAAATGATACGTCGAGGTAATGGCGAACTGCAACTGGGATAAGACGGCAGTGCTCATGGAATAATACCCCTTCCTTTCAAATAAGTATTTTATGTGGCCATTATAGCTTGTCGGATCTATGTCCAGCAAGCCTATATGAAATTAGCCAATCAGCCTGCGCCTTCGGCTTGGCTTCTTGGAATTTCATTATAAGCTACACGCACAAACGTCTACTTCGTAGACATTGTGCGCCGCCCTTATATGAAATTGGCCAATCAGCCTGCGCCTTTGGCTTGGCTTCTTGGAATTTCATTATAGAACATGAGAAAGCAAAAGACAAGACACATACTGTCTATCGGCAAAACGAGGCCTTTGTATAAGGGAATCCAAATTTCGCAGGATCAAGAATCCTCTGCAAACCATGAAAAATCATCTTTGACAAAATAAAACGGCAGGAGCGACGTCCATTTGGTATAATTTTAAGAAATCATACAAAAAAGCCAAGGGAGGCTTATCCTAGAGCAGCATAACGCGAAAAACTTGTAAGGGGAACGGCTTTTCAAAACGGCTGCAAAAACTTCCTGCACGGTTGTCGCCAAAACTTATGAAGGAAGGGTTGAAAGGATTGCGAAAAGACGTAGCACAATGTATAGAAGAATTCTATGGAAAACTAAATCATGGGCGGTTTATGCAGCTATGCAGAAAGAATTTGAGATTCAAAAAAGAATTTTATGATCTCTTGAACAGCAGTACTGCATATTCGGACTTGCTGGAAGACGGGACGCCTTCTGTCGTAAGAGCTTTTTGTGTAACCTTTCATGAAAAAAAGAGGGGAGATTTTCATATCCAATATGATGCGCAATTATTCATATGTAAACTCATTCCTGTTGTTGCCATTCGATATGGTTTTAATGTTATGGTACCCAAGGAAGGAAAAAAATATGCTTGTTATGAGTTGAGCGGCGTTTCATTTAAGCCATATTGCAGGGAACAACAAAATTTCCATGAAAGGGCAATAAAATATTTTTCCAAGGAAGGCTACCGTATGATTTATGATGCAGAGGCAGGGGAATATGCCGTTGGCGTCGGATGGTTCAACAGCATCGTATCAAATAAGAAATACGGTTGCGTGGGGGAGTTCCTATTTACAGATTTTCTCTATGATTGGGAGGCGCATGAAGATGCCGATGAGTGAGCCGCACCTTATGGACAACTTTGAGCGTGCGGAATTCCTGGAAAAATTGTCTGCGCACCTCATGAGGGTCTATACTGAAAGGGATGATATGCTGTATAGGCAGTTATGCAGCAGGGACTTAAATGTTGACGATACATTGCTGGCCATATTCTCGAAATGGGGCAGTTGGCAGGAAGATGTTCACGAAAGCGACTACCCATCTAAAAGTTGGCAGATCCGTTATCCTGCTGTTGAAACGAGCAGCTTCTACGCTTCGTTCCAATCCAGTCTCAGTATTTCAAAAATTTGTCCGGTATTTCGCATAGCGCATAAGTTTTCCATAAAAAATTATGATGAGAATGGTTTCGAGGATGTGATAGAGGGGCGCTGCGGCTTGGATTATGACACTGCCGAGCATATACACGCGATTTCTCTGCATATAGACGCAGAATTGTATTTGAATCAAAGAGGCTATACCAAAATACCGTCCGGGCAGGAATATATAGCTGCCTATACAGCGGAGAGCAATGAAGTCCAGTTTACAATCAAAGATCTTTTATTTACAGACAAATATCACCTTTGGAAAAAACATGTTCTACAGCACAATAAAAGCACTTAATACAGGTTTTGCACTAAACCGCTCCGTGCTCGCCGGGGTGGGGGAAACAGCACGACGAAAGCTGCCGCCGCGCAAGGTGCAAAACAGTATAAGCCGGACGCACAGCAAAATGCTGTGCGTCCGGCTTATTTTTCCTGTCGGGCTGAAAATCTGTGCCAATCTGGGGCAGGCTTCACGGAAAAGGCGCTTCTTCCTCTCTTTTGGCGAGACGGTTATTTGCCCGGCGGCAGCCGCCTGGCGATGAGGGGCAGGGAGGGCGTCGGCTTCCGTATGGCAGATCGCCTCAATAATCGAGCGTATGCGGCGTGAAGGAAAAGCTTTTGATACGCCACGGTGTGAGCCCCATGGCGATAGCGCCGAGGAGCATGGGCAGGATGGAGAGCAGGGGCAGGAAGCGCAGGTCGCCGAGATAGAAAAGCGAGGCATGCGAGAGCGCTATGGCGAGAAGGGAGCAGACGAAGGCGAGAGCCAGGCCGAGGCGTGCGCTCTTTGCCGTGCGTCTGGCGAGTGTGAGGAGCTGGGGAATGTATGCCGAATCGCCCGAGGTGATGATGATGTCGCTGTCCGAAGCTTCCTCGGTCATGGAAATCACGACATCGGCCTTGGAAAAGACTTCTTTGTCCTGGGGATCGGAGACGAGCAGAGCCACGGTATGTCCGTGCGCCTGCAGGAGCTGTACTTCCTTTGCTTTATCGGCGGGCGTCAGGTCGGAGCGCCAGACGGATACGCCAGCTTCCTTTGCGATGCGCTTCGCCGTGCTGCGGCTGTCGCCTGTCAGCATTACGACCTGCACGTTGAGCGCTTCCAGGAGGCGTATGGTGCGGCGCACATCGCGGCGGATTTCGTCGGAAAAGACGAGGATGCCCTTGCCGCTGTTTCCGGTGGCAAGGTAGACTGTGATCTTGCCTTTTGTTGCGAATTGGTCGCCTTTCGTGATGAGGGAATTGCTCACCTCGACGCCTTCCTCCTGCAGCCATTCGCGTTTGCCGATGCGCACGGGGCGGCCGTAGCTCAGGGCTTCGACCCCTTGCCCGGGAATGCTGTTTGCGGCGGAAACGCGCGCAAAACGCGCGCCGCGGCTCATCGCCGTGGAGACGAGAACGCGTGCCAGCGGGTGCGGGAGCCCGTTTTCTATGCTCGCCGCCAGTCCCAGCAGTGCGCCGTCCGAAAGCCCTTCGCCGACGATGGTCGCGAGGAAGGGACGTCCCTCGGTTATGCCGCCGCTCTTGGTGATGGCGATGGCGCTGACATGGGTGAGCGTGTCGAAAATGCCGGCGTCGGAAATGATGATTTTTTGTGCACGGCATTTGCGAAGAGCCGAGGGCAGTGTGAGAGGCGCCGCGAAAAAGAGTGCGGCGGGGCAGGCGAGAAAGAGCGTGGCAAAGAAGAGGGCAGCCAGGCTGAGGATATCAAGTTCCATGGACTGCCAGAAGGCAGCTCCGGCGATGGCGAGCAAAAAGCCGAACACGAGAAAGCGCAGGGCGGCGTTGTTCGTGACAGCGAGGAGAGGGGCGCTTGCCGCAGGTGCGGCTTTTTTTTCAGACGCGTCGATTTTCTGCGTCGGTTCGTCGTTTTCTTCATCGAGAGGGGGTTCGCCGCGCTCCTTCCGTGCCTCGGCGTCTGCCCGTCGGCGTTCTTCGGCGCGCAGCGCTTCAAGCTCCTGGTAGCGGGCTTCCGATTCCTTTTGCCTCTGTGCCTCCTCCTCGCGTTTTTGCCGTGCGGCTTCCTGCTCGAGGCGCATTTCTTCTGTTCCCTGCGGCTCTGCGCCCTCTTTTTCCAAGGGGCGCGGCTCCCGTGTGGCGAGACGCGCTTCAAGGTATTTTCCGCCGAGCGTGAACGTCAGGAGTATGCCGAGCGGTGTGAAAAGGAGCTGGTGAAAGAGGTTTACGTCTTCAAGATACATTTTTGCCATCAGGAGCAGGCTGGCTGCGACAGCCGAAAGCGCGCTGACGAGCACGAGCGAGTCGGCTGAGGGTGCGCGCAGCAGACGCCTGAGTCCGTTTTCGAGGACATTCTTGCTGGCCAGGAGCATGGCGAGCGCGAGTGCAAGCTCTGCTCCGGCGAAGGGCAGGGGCATGGAGCGCGGCGTGAGCGGCCCGAGTTCGATATTGAAGTATCCGGCGATGAGAAGGCCCGGTGAAAATGCGAATTCCAAAAGCGTGAGCAAGAGGACGATCTGCAGCGAGGCGCCCAGCGCCTTTTTTTCCTGCAGCCGCTTCTCCCTGGCGGCTGCCCGTGCTTCCCCTGTTTTTTCTTCCATAGATAAGCTCCTTCTTTCCGCAATGATTTGGGACGGTCTTTTGCTACTCTTTTGATTCGCCCCGAATGTGGTTAATTCCTACCAAATTTTGCAGAAGGCTTGCTGTAAGGTGCAAAAATTGATAGAATTTGGTGTACGAATGCTGTTTTGCAGCAGCGTGTATGCGGAATTGTTTGCGTTGGAAATGGGAAAGGACAGTGTATTTCACTTGCTGAAGCTTTTGGCGCGGGCGAAGATCAATCTGACATTGGATATCCTGGGCAAGCGTCCCGACGGCTACCATGAAGTGGAGATGGTCATGCAGTCCATCGGCCTTGCGGATGAAATCTTTTTGGAAAAAAGGGCGGCGGGCATCGCCCTGGAAACGGATCATGCGGCTCTTGCATCTGACAGGAGCAACCTCGCGTGGCGTGCAGCCGATCTCATCCTGCGTCGGACGGGATGCGCGGGCGGCGCTGCGATCCGTCTTCTGAAGCATATCCCTTTGGCTGCCGGCTTGGCGGGCGGCTCGGCCGACGCTGCCGCGGTGCTTCACGGCATCAACGAGCTTTACTCGCTGCGGCTTTCCCTGGAGGAGCTTTCTTCCCTTGCGGCCGAGATTGGCTCGGATGTGCCGTTCTGCCTTACGGGGGGCACGATGCTCGCGCGCGGCAGGGGAGAGATCCTGCAGCGGCTTGCGCCTTTGCCGGATTTCCCCGTCGTTCTGGCAAAGCCGCCGCTTTCCGTTTCAACGGCTTGGGCTTATGGCCGCTATGATGAAAAGGACGAGCCGGAGCGCCCGCGGACGCAGGAGATGCTCGCGGCTATTGCCGCAGGAAATCGCCCGGAAATTTGCCGGGAGTTGTGCAACGTGCTTGAAAGTGTTACCATAGAGGAGTACAAAGAGATTCGATGCTTGAAGGAGAGGATGCTGGCGGGCGGGGCGCTTGCGGCCATGATGTCCGGCTCGGGTCCTACGGTCTTTGCTCTCATGGGGAGCGAAGCGGCGGCACGGAATCTGGCGGCGGCCTTGCAGGAGGAAACCACGGCCGAGATTTTCTGCACGGGAACGCAGGATGCTTTCGACATCCGTGCAGGCGGAAAATAGGGAGAAGTCATGGGACAAGAAATGAAGCTGGCGCCGATTCGGCTCGACAGCTACCAGCCCTTGCGCGAGGTTGTGGCGGAGGCCTTGCGCGAAGCGATCAAGGAGGGGCTTTTGGCGCCGGGGCAGCGCCTCATGGAAATCCAGCTGGCCGAAGAACTCGGCGTGAGCCGCACGCCTGTGCGCGAGGCGATCCGAAAGCTGGAGCTCGAGGGATACGTCGTCATGATGCCGCGCCGCGGCACGTATGTCGCCAATCTTTCCATTCGCGACGTCAATGATGTGTTTGAGATCCGCACGGCACTCGATTCGCTCGCCTGCGGGCTGGCGGCGGAGCGCATCACGGAGGATGAGCTGGAGCGACTGCAGCGCCTGCTCGTCACGATTGGCGAACATATTGAAAAGGGCGATATGGAAAAAATCGTGGAAACGGACACGCGCTTTCACGATCTTTTATATCAGGCAAGCCGCAATACGCGCCTTGTCGGCATCATATCGAATCTGCGCGAGCAGCTCACGCGCTTTCGCGCGGCTTCGATGTCCTTCCCCGGAAGGCTCAAGGAAACGCTCGAGGAGCATAAGGAGCTTGTCGACGCCATTGCACAGGGAGATGTGCAGGCCGCGAAACATGCGGCCGAGGCGCATATGGAGAAGGCGGAGCAGACGCTCCTGGAGAGCATGGAAGCTGCCGGGAACGCCCGAGAAAAAGGAGAGAGGAAGGCATCTGACCCGATGAGGAGGGAGAGTGCAGGAAGGAAGCGGGATGGAAGGATTTAAAAAAGAAAGAGCAGCGGAGGAAAAGAGAATGTCGGATTTGGTAGCGGTCGTATTGGCCGCAGGCAAGGGAACGCGCATGAAGTCCGCCTTGCCGAAGGTGCTGCACAAGGTCGCCGGGAAATCCATGCTCGGACATGTGCTTGATGCGGCAAGGGAAGCCGGAGCGAAGCGCAGCATTGTCGTCGTGGGATTTGGCAGCGAGGCCGTGGAAGAGGCGATCGGCCCGGCGGCGGAATTCGTCGTACAGGAGAAGCAGCTTGGCACGGGACATGCCGTGCTGCAGACGGCGGACCTCCTGCAGGCGGAAAAGGGGACGGTTCTCGTTCTCTGCGGCGATACGCCGCTTTTGACGGGGAAGCTTCTGGAAAAGCTTGTGGATGGGCACAGGAAAGCGGCGGCAAAGGCGACGGTCCTGACGGCGGTGATGCCGGATGCGACGGGATATGGCCGCGTGATCCGCACGCCGGAGGGCGCGGTCGAGAAGATCGTCGAGCACAAGGATGCGACGGAAGAGGAACGCGCCGTAAAGGAAGTGAATTCCGGTATTTACTGCTTCGAGGCGCCCGATCTTTTTGCCGCGCTCAGGGACGTGGGCAACGATAACGCGCAAGGCGAGTATTATCTGCCCGACGTCCTCGAGATCCTGCGCGGCAAGGGCGAGAAAGTCTGGGCTGTGGCAGCGGATGATTACGAGGAGACGCTGGGCGTCAATTCGCGCACGCAGATGGCCGGGGCGGAGAAAATTCTGCGCCGCCGCAAGAACGAGGCCTTGATGGAAGCGGGCGTCACGCTGATGGATCCCGCCAGCACCTTTGTTGACGCCGATGTCGTCGTGGGACGCGACACGGTCATCTATCCTTTTACCTGGCTGGAAGGAAAGACCTCTGTCGGGGAAGGCTCCGAGATAGGCCCTTCCTCGCGGTTTCAGGATGTAAAGATCGGGGCGGGCGTCACGGCGCATTTCTGCTATGCGCATGAATGTGAGATCGCGGACGGCGTGGTCTTGGGGCCGTATGTCCACATTCGCCCTGGGACGAAGCTTTCTGCGGGCGTCAAGATCGGCAATTTCGTTGAGGTCAAGAACTCTGAAATCGGCGAAGGAACGAAGCTGCCGCACCTCTCCTATATCGGTGATGCGGACATCGGGGCGCGCGTCAACATGGGCTGCGGTACGATTACGGTCAATTACGACGGTAAGAAGAAGTTTCGCACGAAGGTGGGCGACGACGCCTTTGTCGGCTGCAACTCCAACCTCGTTGCGCCCGTGTCTGTCGGCGACGGCGTCTATATCGGCGCAGGATCGACCATCACGAAGGATGTTCCGAAGGGCGACCTGGCTATTGCACGTGCACACCAAAAGAATATTTCGGGCTGGGCCGACAAGCGCAGGCAGGACTGACGGGAGCAGCACGGATTGAAAGACGTCCTGCGCGAAGCATTTTCGGCAGTGCCGGAAATGCTTCGCGCTGGGCACCGGAGAAACAAGAATAATGGGCAATGAGCAGAAGGCCGCCGGGAAAAGGCGGTGCACTGCATGACAATGGAGGAAACCGAAAAATGACGAATCTCGATAACTTATGCATCATGACGGGCAACGCCAATCCGGAACTTGCAAAGAAGATCGCCGCCCATATCGGGGTGCCGCTTTGCGATGCATATGTTGGCCATTTCAACAACGGGGAAACGCAGGTGATGATCAGTGAGAGCATTCGCGGCAAGGATATCTTCATTATCCAGCCGACCTCTCAGCCGGTCAACGACAACCTCATGGAACTGCTCATTATGACGGATGCCTGCAAGCGGGCTTCCGCGAACAGCATTACGGCGGTTGTGCCGTACTATGCCTATGCGCGTCAGGACCGCAAGACACGCGGACGTGAGCCGATTTCCGCAAAGCTGGTGGCAAACCTTATGGAAACGGCGGGCGTCACGCGTGTCGTGACCGTTGATCTCCATGCAGGCCAGATTCAAGGTTTTTTTGATATTCCTGTCGATCATCTCGGAGCCGTTCCTGTGCTCGGAGCCTATTTGACGAAGTGCGAGCTTGAGAATGTCGTCGTCGTATCGCCTGACCTCGGCGGCGTCACGCGTGCACGCGCCCTAGCCGACCGCATGCACGCGCCGATCGCCATCATCGAGAAGCGCCGTCCGCAGCCCGGTGTGGCGGAGGTCATGAATCTCATCGGCGATGTCAAGGACAGGACGGCGGTTCTTATCGATGATATTGTCGATTCGGCAGGTTCCCTTTGCGAAGGGGCGAAGGCACTGAAATCGTTTGGTGCAAAGGATGTTTACGCCGCCTGTTCTCACGCTGTCCTGAGCGATCCGGCGATCGAGCGCATTGACGCTTCCGCCATCAAGCAGCTGATCGTGACGGATACGATCCCTCTGGGTGACAAGAAGTCGGACAAGATTGTCGTGCTCACGATGGCGGACGCCATCGGCGACGTGCTCATGACCATTCAGGAACGTCGCTCGGTCAGCCATCTGTTCTGCTGAAACGGGGTGAGGGTATGGAAGTGAGGGCGCAGCATCGCGTGAATTTCTATGATACGGACGCGATGGAGGTCGTGCACCATGCCAATTACATCCGTTGGTTCGAGATCGGCCGCGTCGAGTTCCTGCGCGCGGTCGGCATTACGCTGAACGATTTGATGGAAGCGGGCTATGTCTTTCCCATCACCGACGTCAGCGCGAAATTTGTCGCGCCCGGCCGCTTCGATGATGAGCTCGTCATCGTCACGCGCCCCACGGCGCTGACGCAGGTAAAAATGGCATTTGACTATGAGGTGCGCCGGGTGGCGGACGATGTGCTGCTCGTCCTCGGACATACGCAGAATGTCTTTACGAATCGAGAGACGGGGCGCATTGCGAAGCTGCCTGCGAAATTTTACGAGAAGCTTCAGGGAGCGCTCGCTTAGGATATGCCACAGAAAGTGTATCTCTTGAAAACTGCGCGGGGCGCAGGAAAGGCCTGTGGATAGCTGCAGGCTTTGGGGGATGCCGCAGGGGAAGCTTGGGGAGGTTCTGGAATTTGAATATAGCAGTTGGCGTTGTTTTGGCCGCACTTGTTTTTTGCGCGGCGGTAAGGCTCTATTTGTCTCATCTGGGCACGGAAGAGATCGTCGTAAAGCTCAGCGAGAGAGCGCCGTTTCAGGTAGTTCACCAGGATGAGCAGTCCTTGACGCTCGTCACGAAGCTTGAGTTTGCCAATGTCGGCAAGCAGGTCGGCACGATCATGGATTGTTTCGTGCGGCCGCTGCTGCCTTACGAGCAGTACGACGGGATCGAGGCGAAAGGACGGGCCGAACTTGAAGGGGCGCCGCGTGAGGACGATTACTTCGAGGCGGTTCTCATCGAGCATGGCGAGAGCAAGTTCATCAAGGCTTTTGTGACGCTCAGGGCGCGTAAGGGCCTGGATTTGAAGACAGCGCTTTCCCATATGGTTGATTTCCCGGCAGAGCTTATCTACCAGGAGACGGGACGTCGTCCGTGGAGCTATTCGAAGGTGACGATTCCCGTGCGTGCCGATGAAGTTGCGAAGCTTGCCGGAACGACGCTGGCGGATGATTGAGGGGGGCGGGATCATGAAGGAGAATACACCGCAGATCGTGCCTGTCCCGACACGTATCCTGACGGACAAGGACGACATCATCGACAGTGTGGAGAAGTATACGCGCGGCAAGATCGGTGAAAACGATGTGATTTCGGTTGCGGAAAGTGTCGTCGCCATTACGCAGGGGCGTATCGTGCGTCCTGAGGATTTGCAGATTTCGCGTGTCGCGCAGTTCTGCTGCCGCTTCATTCCCGACTACGGCAGTCTGGCAAGTCCGCACGGCATGCAGTCGCTGATGAACGTCGAGGGCAAGTGGCGTGTCGCCGCCGCGCTTTTCGCCGGTTTCCTCGGCAAGCTCGTGGGGCAGGGCGGTCTTTTTTACAAGTGGGGCGGCGAGCAGACGGCTTTGATTGACGACGTGACGGGAACGATGCCGCCCTTTGACAAGCATATCGTCTATGGCCCGCGCGATCCGCAGGATGTCGTCGCACGGCTCAAGGAGCGCCTCGGCTGCTTCGGAGCCGTTATCGCAGATGTCAACGATCTCAAGCGTTCGCGTATCGTTGGTGTGACGGACGGCACGAAGGGAGAGCTCGTTGCAAAGCTTCTCATTGACAATCCGTTCGGCAACGCCTCGCAAAAGACGCCGATCTGCATTATCAAGAATTTCCGGCAGTACCAGGAAGGCTGAGGGAAAAGCTGCCACGGCAAGTCCGTGGCAGCTTTTTGATGATAGATGACAATATCTTATGGAAGGGAAGGAACGGTATGCAGAGGTTTCGGGGACGCGCTGCCGATGCGCTGCGCCCGTTGAAGATCACGCGCCGTTTCCAGCGCGGCCCGGCAGGCTCCGTTCTCATCGAGATGGGGCGCACGCGCGTGATATGCGCTGCATCTGTGGAAGATCGGGTGCCGTTTTTTTTGCGCGGCTCGGGAACGGGATGGGTCAAGGCTGAGTATGCGCTTCTGCCGAGTGCGACATCGACGCGCACGCAGCGCGAGGCATGTCAGGGACGCCAATCGGGACGCACGCAGGAAATACAGCGGCTCATCGGACGCTCCCTGCGCTCTGTTATGGACCTCAGTGCGCTCGGTGAACGCACGATTTCCATCGACTGCGATGTTATTGAGGCGGACGGCGGCACGCGCACGGCATCCATTACGGGAGCCTTCGTGGCGCTTGTCGAGGCCTGCGCGAGCTTCTACGAACGCGGCAAGGTCTTTCCTGTGACGGATTTTCTCGCTGCTGTGAGCGTGGGGATTGCCCAGGATGGGGAACCGCTGCTCGACCTTTGCTATGAAGAGGACAGCCAGGCTCTCGTCGATATGAATGTCGTGATGACGGGAAGCTATGATTTCGTCGAGCTGCAGGGCACGGGGGAGGGACGCCCTTTTGCCAGAAGGGAGCTTGACACGTTGCTGGCATTGGCGGAAAAAGGCGTCGATGAATTGATTTCGCGGCAAAAGGACGTGCTCGGGGGCGAGCTTGTCTGGAAAGTGGGGCGCATAGGATGAAAAAAATCGTGGTTGCCACAAAAAACGAGGGCAAGGTGCGGGAAATTCTCGCGGCATTTCAAAAACTTCCCGTCGAGCTTCTGACGCTCAAGGATTTCGGCGATTTGCCCGAGGCGGCGGAAGATGCCGATACGTTCGAGGGAAATGCGCGCAGCAAGGCCGCTTTTTATGCGGCAAAGACAGGCATGGCCTGCTTGGCGGACGACTCGGGACTTGAGGTCGAAGTCTTGGATGGTGCGCCGGGCGTTCGGTCGGCTCGGTTTTCCGGTCGGCACGACGATGCGGCGAACAATGAAAAACTCGCGGCGGAACTGCAGGCGAAGGGGGCGGCCGAATCGGCAGCGTCTTTCCGCTGTGTGCTCGTCTTTCGTGATGCGGACGGCGAGGAACTCGTTGCGGAGGGCGCCTGCATCGGCTGTGTGCGCACGAAGCCGCGCGGTACAGGCGGCTTTGGCTACGATCCGTATTTTTATCTGGCAAGCGGCAAGACGATGGCAGAATTGACACTGGCGGAAAAGCAGGCTGTGAGCCATCGCGGTGCGGCGCTTCGCCTTATGGCGAAGGAACTTCGGGGGTATCTCACATGAAAATCGGCATAATGAGCGACAGCCATGGCGACCGGCGCGCGATTGACCGCGCCCTGGAGCGTGCAGGCAAGGTTGATTTCTGGCTCCATGCGGGCGACTGTGTGCCGGATGCGGCCTACCTCGGCCTTGTGTCGGCTAAACGCGTCGAGAATGTCGCGGGCAATACCGATTGGCCGGACGGCACGCCCGATGAAGTCGTCGTCGAGGCGGGCGGGCATCGGATCTTTTTGACGCATGGACATATCTATGGCGTGCGCTCCACCTTGGAAATGCTCGTCAAGGCGGCGAAAGAAGCGGGCGCTGATCTCGCCGTTTACGGCCACACGCATGTGGCGCAGCATGTGCCGGGCGAGGTGACCGTTCTGAACCCCGGCAGCGTCGCGCGGCCGCGCGATGAGGCACGGCCGTCTTTCATGCTCGTGGAACTCGCGGAGGGGGAAGCGGCAAAAGTGGAAATCATCCGCATGGGGAAATCCTGAAGGGTCATTTGCAGGGGAAAAGAGGCAGAGATGAATCGATGGAGGATTGTCCGCACGGAAAGGAGGATAAGCGGGAATTTTCCTAGGCCTTTTCGCTCAATTTATAAGTGAAAAAAACGAATAAGATTCATCTTTTCCCTTGAAATACAAGGGGTTTCAGGTGTTGAATGTGTGATGAAAATATGATATTATGAAGCTATGTGAGCATTACAATTTCTTATGGGAGGGTTTACGTTGCGTACAATCGAAGCGAAGCAAATAACGGAAACGATTGCCGAGATGTGCAAGGAAGCGGCCTACTATCTGCCGGACGATGTTTATGAGGCATTGAAGCGCGGCCGCGAGGCGGAAGAGTCCCCGGTCGGGCGCGATGTGCTGGATCAGATCATCCGCAATGCGGAGATCGCCAAGGCGGAGGATCGTCCGATCTGTCAGGACACGGGCATGACGATCGTTTTCCTCGAGGTGGGACAGGATCTGCGCATCGAGGGCGGCTATCTTGAGGATGCCGTAAATGACGGCGTCGCCAAGGGGTATACGGAAGGATATCTGAGGAAATCCGTTGTCGCCGAGCCGCTTTTCAACCGCAAGAACACCCAGAACAATACGCCTGCAGTCATCTACACGCGCATCGTACCGGGCGACAAGCTGAAGATTACGGTCGGCCCCAAGGGTTTCGGCAGTGAGAACAAGTCGGGCATCAAGATGCTCGTTCCGGCGGACGGCGTCGAGGGCGTGAAGAAGGCCGTCCTGGATATCATCCTTCATGCGAGCTGCAATCCCTGTCCTCCGATGGTCGTCGGTGTCGGCATCGGCGGCACGATGGACCGTGCGGCCTACTACTCGAAGAAGGCTCTCGTCCGTTCCGTCAACGAACGCAATCCCATGCCCGAGTATGCAAAGCTTGAAGGCGAGCTCCTCGAGATGATTAACAAGACGGGCATCGGACCGCAGCTCGGCGGCTCCGTTTCGGCTTTGGCCGTCAATGTCGAGTGGGGGCCGACGCATATTGCAGGGCTTCCCGTCGCCGTCACGATCTGCTGTCATGCAATGCGTCATAAAGAGCGCGTCCTTTAATTGCACGGGATAGATGGGAGGAAAATGCAAAATGGCTGAAAAAATTCGCATAGAGACACCGTTCACGGTGGAGATGTCCAAAAAACTCAAGGCGGGCGACAGCGTTCTCATTTCGGGAACGATCATCAGCGCGCGCGATGCGGCGCACAAGGTCATGTGCGAGGCTCTGGCGCGCGGCGAGAAGCTCCCCGTGGACTGGAAGAATGAAATCGTCTACTACCTCGGCCCGACGCCTGCGAAACCGGGCGACCCCATCGGCTCGTGCGGCCCGACGACGTCCGGCCGTATGGACGCCTATACGCCGACAATGCTTGAGCAGGGGATCACAGGCATGATCGGCAAGGGTTCGCGCGACCCGAAGGTCATCGAGTCCATGAAGAAGAACGGCGTCACCTACTTTGTCGCCGTCGGCGGTGCGGCTGCCCTCATCGCGAAGTCCGTAAAGAAGTACGAGGTGCTGGCTTATCCGGAGCTTGGTCCGGAAGCGGTGGCGCGTCTTACCGTGGTCGACTTTCCGGCAATCGTTGGCATAGACTGCGAAGGAAATAACTTCTACGAAATCGGCCAGGCGCCGTATCGTAAGTTATAGGAAGCACTGCTGGAATGAAGCCTTTCGTATTGCTGCGGATTTTGGCACCGCCAGGGAGAATAAGCCGTACGCGCGGCAGCGCCGTGCAAAGGCTGTTCGTCATGGGGCGTGCGAAAGGATCTGCCGTACGCAGGCTGCATCAGCAGGATGCTTCCATAAATAAGCCCCGGCTCAGAAAAGCGCGGAATATTTCATGTTCTTCGCGCTTTCCGGCGGGGCGGAAAGAATTCATAGGAGGTATAGAATGATTAACACAACTTTTTACGCCCGCCGCCTGCACTCATTGGTCGGCCTTCTGGCGCTCGGGGGATTCCTGGCCGAGCACATCCTTACGAACGCTTCGGCTCTGGGCGGCCCTGAGGCATTGAACAGCAAGCTGGCGATGATGGAGCTGATCCCGAAGCCGATCTTCCTCGGACTTGAAGTCGGCGCCGTTGCCATCCCGTTCCTCTTCCACGCCATCTACGGCATTTACATCTGCCTGCAGGCGAAGAACAACCCGACGAACTACGGCTATCTCAATAACTGGAACTTTGCTTTCCAGCGCTGGACGGCATGGTTCCTCATTCCGTTCCTGATCTGGCATGTTGGCTACCTGCGCTTCTATCTGAAAGGGATTCAGGGCGTACATATCAATTACCAACTCATCCAGAGCTATATCACGAGCAACCCGATCGTCTTTGTTCTTTATCTCATCGGTATGCTTGCAGCTATTTTCCATTTTACGAACGGCATCACGACCTTCCTCATGACTTGGGGCGTTCTCAAGGGACCCCGTGCGCAGAAGGTTTCAGGGCTTCTCTCGCTGCTGCTCTGCATCGGTCTGAGCCTTGTGACGATCGCGTTCATGGTGAGCTACTACATCCCTATGAATTGATTTGATTGGTTGTTGATGAAGTATAGATAAGGAGAGAAACCTACATGGCTGAAAAGAAAAAAATTATTATTGTAGGCGGCGGTCTCTCGGGTCTCATGGCGGCCATCAAGGTCTGTGAGCTCGGCGGCGAAGTCGACCTGTTTTCCTACTGCCCCGTTAAGCGCTCCCATTCGCTGTGTGCGCAGGGCGGCATCAACGCCTGTATGGACACGAAGGGCGAGCATGACAGCGTATACGAGCATTTCGATGATACGGTCTACGGCGGCGACTTCCTCGCCGACCAGGTCGCAGTCAAGGGCATGGTCGAGGCGGCGCCGAAGCTGATCAAGATGTTCGACCGCATGGGCGTTCCCTTTACGCGCACGCCGGAAGGAAACCTCGACCTCCGCAACTTCGGCGGACAGAAGAACAAGCGTACCTGTTTCGCAGGCTCGACGACGGGCCAGCAGCTTCTCTACGCGCTTGATGAGCAGGTTCGCCGCTGGGAAGTCAAGGGCGGCGTGAAGAAGTATGAGTTCTGGGAATTCATCCGCATCATCAAGAACAAGGACGGTATCTGCCGCGGCATCGTTGCGCAGAACATGAACTCGATGGAGATCAAGTCCTTCCCGGCGGACGTCGTCATCCTTGCGACGGGCGGCCCTGGCCAGGTGTTCGGACGCTGCACGGCTTCGACGATCTGCAACGGCTCGGCTGTTTCCGCTGTCTATCAGCAGGGCGCGCACATTGGCAATCCTGAGTTCATCCAGATTCATCCGACGGCGATTCCGGGTTCCGACAAGAACCGCCTGATGAGTGAGGCTTGCCGCGGTGAAGGCGGACGCGTCTGGGTCTATCGTGACGGAAAGCCCTGGTACTTCCTGGAGGATATGTACCCGGCATACGGCAACCTCGTGCCGCGTGACGTCGCTTCGCGCGCCATCTTCAAGGTCTGCGTGCACATGGGTCTCGGCATCGACGGCGAGAACCGCGTCTACCTCGACCTTTCCCATATTGATCCGCATTACTTGGAGCGCAAGCTCGGCGGCATCCTCGAAATCTACATGGACTTCGTCGGCAAGGATCCGCGCAAGGTGCCGATGGAGATCTTCCCCTCCGTCCACTACTCGATGGGCGGCATCTGGGTCGATCGCCTGCACCATACGAACATCAAGGGGCTCATGGCCTCGGGCGAGTGCGACTACCAGTACCATGGCGCGAACCGCCTCGGTGCGAACTCGCTCCTTTCCGCCGCTTACTCCGGTACGGTTTCGGGTCCGGAGGCCATGCGCATGGCGAAGGCCGGCGAGCTCGGCGATGCCCTCACGCAGGCAGAGCTTGACAAGGCTCGTCAGGAAGTCGTCGACCAGTTCGAGGGCATCCTCAAGATGGACGGCCCCGAGAATGCGCACAAACTCCACCACGAGCTTGGCGACATCATGTACAAGTACGTTTCCATCGAGCGCGACAACAACGGCCTTGATCAGTGCCTCGTGGAACTCAAGGACATCCTCAAGCGTTGGGACAACATCGGTCTGACGGACCGCAGCCATTGGGCGAACCAGGAAGCCATGTTCGTGCGCCAGCTGCGCAACATGATCCTCTACGCGATGTGCATCACGAAAGCGGCGCGCTGCCGCGATGAGAGCCGCGGAGCTCATGCCAAGATCGCTCTTGATGCGAACGGCAAGCGCATGATGGACGGCGACGAGCTCGTGTTCATGCCGCGTGATGACAAGAACTTCATGCGCATCTCCATCGTCGATTACGATCCGAAGACGGAAGAGCCGATCGTCAGCTACGACGAGTTCGACCATTCGCTGATCAAGCCGCGTGCCCGTAACTATGCGGTAGCGAAGAAAGAGTAAGAGGAGGAGATAGCAAATGGCAGAACAGAAAAAAGTAAGATTCATTATAGAGCGTCAGGACGGCCCTGATGCCAGCCCTTACAAGCAGGAGTTTGACGTCGACTATCGCCCCGGACTCAACGTCGTTGCGGCATTGATGGAAATTCAGAAGAATCCCGTGACGGTTGACGGCAAGACGGTTGCCCCGGTCACTTGGGAGTGCAACTGCCTGGAGAAGGTCTGCGGCGCCTGCATGATGGTCATCAACGGCAAGGCACGTCAGGCTTGCTGCTCGCTCATCGACGAGCTTGAGCAGCCGATCCGTCTCGCTCCGGCGCGCACCTTCCCGGTCATCCGCGATCTCCTCATCGACCGTTCCGTCATGTTTGAGAGCCTCAAGCGCATCCATGGCTGGATCGAGATCGACGGCTCGTGGGACAACCCCGACGCCCCGATTCAGAATCCGTATACGGCGGAGACGACGTACGAGATCTCGCACTGCATGACCTGCGGCTGCTGCCTCGAGGCATGCCCAAACGTTGGCCCGCAGTCCGACTTCATCGGTCCTGCGCCGACGGTGCAGACACTGCTCTTCAACCTCCATCCGCTCGGAAAGTTCGACGAGCCGAATCGCCTCGAAGCCCTCATGGGCAAGGGCGGTATCACGAGCTGCGGCAACAGCCAGAACTGCGAGCAGGCATGCCCGAAGGACATCAAGCTCACGAAGCACATCGCGCAGCTCAACCGCGACGTCAACAAGCAGGCGTTGAGGAATATCTTCAACAACTAAATCGAAACCGGACAAGAGTTCCGCAAAAAGGAGCCGCCCGCCATTTTGGCGGGCGGCTCCTTTTTGCGGTAAGACAGGGAGCATTCTCCTTGCCTTGCAGTTTATGGATACCGTTTACCCCTCTTGCTGGGGGATGGCCGCTTCTTCCAGCGGACGATCTTTTCTTGCGCCGTTCCAGTTGTATTGGATTGTCAGCACTGTGAGGGCGGCGATGAGCATGAAGAGCGCCATGAGGAAGTAGCCCGTGCTGAAGGATCCTGTTTCCGTCTTGAGCCAGCCCATCATGTAAGGGCCAACCCAGCCGCCGAGATTGCCGCAGGAATTGATGAGGGCGACGCTGCCGGCTGCTGCGGCGCCGGAGAGGAAACTCGTCGGTATCGTCCACCAGACGCCCATGGCGGCGTAGATGCCGATGGCCGAGAGGCAGACGAGGAAAAGAGCGGCGTACATATTGTCGGCAAAGGGGCTGAGGCCAAGGCCGATGGCGCCGACGAAGAGTGCGCCCGATACATGCCAGACCTTGTCACCTGTCCTGGTCGAGCTTTTGCCGATGATGACCTGCACGATGAGCGCGGCAATCATGGGGATGGCGATGGCGCCGCCGAGGAATTGCGTTGACCAGCCGGACAGTCCTTTGAGGACGGTCGGCATCCAGAAATTGAAGCCCCAGAAACCGATGACCCACATGAAGTAGATGAAGCATAGCTTCAGGACTTTGGGGTCGGAGAAAGCCTGCAGGATGGTATACTTCTTCGTCTGCTGCATGAGCGCCTGCTCTTCTTCGTACTGCTTGTTGAGGCAGGCTTTTTCGGCGTCCGTCAGCCAGGAAACCTCATCGGGCGTGTCCTTGACGAAGTAAAAGAAGAAGACGGCAAAGGCGAGCGCCGGAATGGCCTCGATGATGAAGAGTTCCTGCCAGCCGTGCATGCCGAAAAACGAAGTTTGCAGGAGGAAGCCTGCGAGCGGTGCGCCGATGATGGTCGAGAGGAGCAGCGAGGTCAGCATCAGGGAATTGGCGCGTGCGCGTTCCCTGCCCGAGAACCAGCGCGCGAAGAGGACGGAGTAGATGACGGGGTAAAGGCTCGCTTCCGAGGCGCCGAGAAGAAAACGGCAGAGGTAGAATTCGAACTGTGTCTGCATGAACGCCATAAAGATGCAGACGAGCCCCCAGGAGAACATGATGCGTGCAATCCATTTAGCGGCGGAGAAACGCGCGGCGATCAATGCGCCGGGAATCTCGAAGAGAAGATAACCCATGAAGAAAATGCCTGCCCCGGCGCCGAAAATTTCGGGCGTGATCCAGTTGAGATCCTGCGTCATGGTCAAGGCTGCATAGGCGATGTTCACGCGGTCGATACAGGCAATGATGGAGACGAGAAAGACGGGCAGGATGATGTGAAGATCCCGCTTGCGCTTGAGGCGGGAAAGGTCGATGGCTTCCATGATGATTCCTCCTACATAAACTTTGATGAATATAAAAACTCCGCCCCTGAAAAGGGACGGAGAATTATCCGTGGTACCACCCAGATTCCCGGCGGAGCCGGGCACTTGCCGCGTACAGGCATACGCGCTTCCTTTAACGCGGAAGGGGCGGCTTGGCTTACTCGTTTCCACAGCGTTGTTTCAGCCTTGCTTCTCGGGGAGGATTTTCCTTGCAGGACAGGCTGCCGCTTTTCAGCACAGGAGCGGCTCTCTGGAAGTCTGTATCCGGCAATTACTTGTTCCCGTCATAGAATTTTGAGATTTTATGCGGTTTTGCAAAGAAATCAACGGACGATTCGTACCATGATTTCCCAACGGACAACAATATACTCCTTGAAAAAGAAACTGTCAAGAGAAAGGCTGCAAAAAATTTTTACCCGACATTTATCTTGCTTTGTTATAATATTGAAGAGCAGGAAAGAACTGCAGCTTTTTCAGGAGAGGGGAATTTTTATGTACTTTCGCGCCCAGCAGTATTATCGCATCAACCGACATTTGAAGAAGGCGTACCACAGGCTTAGGCGAAACGGCGGCAGCGAGGAGGAGGCCCGGCCGATTCGTGAGACGAATACCCATATTGTCGAGCTTTTTGCTCACGGCGGCCTCATCAGCAGCGAATGGGCGGCAGCCTTGGGGCATAGGCATGAAGGGGAAGGGCAGGCATAGGAACTTCCGGAAGCCTTCCCGTGGGTCTCCGGAATCTTTCGTTTGACACAAGATAACGGATATGATAGACTAGTACTTTTTCAAAATGGAAAACTGTGCTATAATGTATAAGGGATGGTTTTTGATATCCATGTGCACAGCATGGAGAAAGGAGCAGGAGGTGCAAAATTGCTTCAAGTTGGTGATACGGTTGTCTACCCGATGCATGGCGCGGGCGTGATTTCCGGCATAGAGGATTGCGAGGTTCTCGGCGAGGGCAAATCCTACTATGTACTCAAGATGCCGTTGGGAAATATGAAGGTCATGATACCGACGGACAATGTTGACAATATGGGGCTTCGGGACGTGATTCCGGAAGCGCAGGTCGAAGATGTCAAGGATGTGCTGCAGATGGCGCCGGAGCGTGCGACAGGAAGCTGGAACAAACGGTTCCATGCGAATCTCGCGCGTATGAAGTCCGGCGATATATGCGATGTGGCAGCCGTCACGCGGAATCTCGTTCTGCAAGACCGCTTGCGCAAGATCTCGAGCGGCGAACGCCGTCTTCTTGATTTAGCGAAGCAAATTCTCGTCAGCGAGCTTGTTTATGCCTGCAGCAAATCCCCCGAGGAAGTCAAGTCGTGGATGGATGACATTCTCGCGGAAAACGGTTTTGCCTGATGTGACGGGAGAAATCTTTTTGACAAAGCCAAGGAGATTTAGTATGATGAATCTGTTTGGCTTTGTCATTTCTATTTTTAGGAAATGAGGGTTTATAAGGCTGCGACATGCTGGGCGACAGCCTTGGGGCGTCTATTTTGGGGAGGGATGTTTATTGCTCGAAAAAGTTTTGCGCTTCTTCATTACGCTGCTCTTCGCCATTGCCGGAGGGGCGCTCATGCAGCTTGCGAGCCCGCTTTTGACGCTTTTTATCAGCACGGAGATTCTAAAGATGGATCTCGGCGTATTTCGTCTGACGCTTGCTTCGCTCGTCTGTATTCTCATCGGTGCTGTTTTGGGCGGTGGGATTGGCTTCGTTACGACTCCTTTTTTTGCGGCCACGCTCAAGCGCTTTACCTTTTGGGTGGAAACCCAGTTGAACAAGATGCCGATCCACGACGTTGTCGCTGGGGCTTCGGGTCTTGCGATCGGACTTATTATCGCGAATCTATTGGGAGCGGCTTTTTCTAAAATCCCTCTTGTCGGCGCTTATTTTCCTGTTGTTTTCAGCATCGTGTTCGGTTATTTGGGCATTCATATCACGATCAAGAAGCGCAAGGAGATCGGGGGGCTTTTCGACTTCATCCCGAATTTCATGCGGGAGCTCAACAAGAGCCGCGAGGCTAGGGCGCAGGCCAAGGCCAAAGAGGCCTCGGGGCCCTTGCAGGAACCGGGAAAGAACCCGCCGGCGAAGCTCTACAAGCTGCTCGATACGAGCGTCATCATCGACGGACGCATTGCGGATATCTGTGAAACGGGCTTTATCGACGGCGTGATTCTGATTCCGGAGTTTGTGCTCGAGGAGCTGCAGCATATCGCTGATTCTTCGGATGCACTGAAGCGTGTGCGCGGCCGTCGTGGACTCGATATCCTGCAGCGCATCCGTACGGGGTCGAAGATGGAAGTTGAGATCACCGGACAGGATTTCGAGGACATTGCCGAGGTGGATTCCAAACTCGTGCGTTTGGCTCAGGTCGTGGACGGCAAGCTCATCACGAATGATTTCAATCTGAACAAGGTTGCGGAGCTTCGCGGCGTGCCTGTGCTGAATATCAACGAGCTGTCGAATGCCGTGAAGCCTGTCGTGATTCCCGGCGAATCGATGCGCGTTTCGGTTGTGAAGGAAGGCAAGGAAGCCGGGCAGGGGGTCGCTTATCTCGACGACGGCACGATGATTGTCATCGAGAATGGCCGCCGCCATATCAACAACACGATTGAGGTGGAGGTCACGTCGGCTTTGCAGACGGCTGCAGGACGCATGATTTTCGCAAAGCCGAGGCATTAAAACACGCCGCCGACAGGGAGACTTGTCGGCGGCGTGTTTATAGGCGGATATAGAGGCTTTCCGGGCCGGAATGGAGATGAAGGTCAATGGTTTCTGTGATTTTTCCGGCGGCGGGCGCAGGGCGGCGCATGAAGGCGGGGAAGAACAAGGTGTTTCTCGAACTTGCCGGTGCGCCCATCCTGCTGCACAGCTTGCTGAAATTTTCTTCGCTGCCTGCTGTGGGGGAGCTTATCGTCGTCGTGGCAGAAGCGGAGGTCGACTATATCGGGCGCCTGCTCGCTGAGGTGCGCGGGTTGAAGCCGTATCAGGTCACTGCAGGCGGAGCGGAGCGGCAGGATTCGATAACGAACGGCCTGAAGCTCCTGAACCCGGAGGCGGATGTCGTGCTCGTGCATGATGCGGCTCGTCCTCTCGTGAGCTTGGAGACGATCGAGGCGGTTGTTCGTGCAGCTGAGGAAAAAGGCGCGGCAATCGCTGCCGTGCGTGAGAAGAATACGATCAAGGCCGTCGATGCAGCGGGGTTCGTGCGGGAAACGCCGCCGCGTGAAAATCTCTGGGAAGTGCAGACGCCCCAGGGGTTTCGCCGCGAGCTTTTGCTTCGCGCCTATGAAAAGGCAGCGGAGGATGGTTTTCTCGGCACGGATGATGCGAGCCTTGTCGAACGGCTGGGCGAGCATGTCTTTGTCGTCGAGAGCGAGTACCGCAATGTGAAAATCACGACGCCGGAGGATCTGTTGATCGCCGAAGCGCTTCTGGCCTGTCCGGGAGAACGTCTCAAGCGGACGGCGAGTACAGCGCTGAAAGCGGCTGTTGCCGGGCTCAAGGCGCATTGGAAGAAACACTGAAGCATAACTTGCTCCTTGTGCCTTGGTGAGCGGCATGGAAGGACAAGGGACGGCCGAAAGGCCGCAAAAGTGGAAGAAAGCTGCATCCATCGAGGTGAAAGATATGACAAGATTTGGTATGGGATATGACGTACATCGCTTGGTTGCAGGCCGCAGACTTATCGTGGGCGGCGTCGATATCCCGCATGAATATGGGCTTTTAGGCCATTCGGATGCCGACGTTCTGCTGCATGCTGTCGAGGACGCTCTCTTGGGCGCAGCGGCGCTTGGCGATCTCGGCAGGCATTTCCCCGACAGCGATGAGCGCTGGAAGGGCGTGTCGAGCATGAAGCTCCTGGAACACGTCGCAGAAATGATTCGGGAGAAAGGGTACCGCGTCGGCAATATTGACGCAACGATTGTGGCGCAGCGTCCGAAGTTCGCTCCCTACATCGAAGAAATGCGCTGCAATATCGCCGAAAAACTCGGCCTGGAACTCGATCGAGTGAACGTGAAGGCGACGACGGAGGAAAAACTTGGCTTCACCGGCGAGGAGAAGGGGATATCCGCTTATGCTGTCGCCGGTCTGGAGCGAATGGAGGAAAAATAATATGCTGAGGGTTTACAATACACTGACGCGCGAGAAAGAGGAGTTCAAGCCGCTTGTACCGGGCAAAGTGAGCATTTACTGCTGCGGTGTGACGCCGTACAACGACCCGCATATCGGCAACGCGCGTCCTTTTGTTACATGGGACGTCGTGCGCCGCTATCTGGAGAAAAAAGGCTATGCTGTGCGCTATGTGCAGAATTTCACGGACATTGATGACAAGATCATCCGCCGTGCCAAGGAAGCGGGCGAGACGTGGAAGGAGCTTGCCGATCACTGCATCGAGGCATATTTCAAAGTGATGGACGCGCTCAACGTGCGCCGCGCCGACATCTATCCGCGCGTTTCGGAGCACATCGCGGACGTGATCGCCGTGGTTGAGAAGCTGATCGAGAAGGGATACGCCTATGCGCTTGAGGGCGACGTCTACTACAGCGTAGAGCGTTTCGCGGGCTACGGCAAGCTCAGCGGCCGCTCCTTGGACGACATGCAGGCGGGCGCGCGCGTCGGCGTCGACGAGCGCAAGCATCATCCGATGGACTTCGCTTTGTGGAAGGCGGCGAAGCCCGGCGAACCTTTCTGGGAAAGCCCGTGGGGCAAGGGGCGTCCGGGCTGGCACATCGAGTGCTCGACGATGTCGATGAAGTATCTCGGCGAGACGTTCGATTTTCACGGCGGCGGCAGCGATCTCATCTTCCCGCATCATGAGAACGAAATCGCGCAGGCGCAGGCATGTACGGGAGACGACAGCAGCTTTGCTCGCTACTGGCTGCACAACGGCTTCATCACGATTCATGACGAGAAGATGTCGAAGTCGAAGAACAATTTCTTCACGGTCAAGGATATTCTGGAAAAATACGCGGGCGAGGTCGTGCGCTTCTTCATTGTGCAGACACATTACCGCAGCCCGCTCGATTTTACTGACGAGCGCTTGGCGGAGGCAAAGACGAGCCTCGCGCGTCTGAAGAACTCTTGGGACAATGCCGCGGAGCTTTTGGGGCGCAAAGATGAGGGTTCGGACAGCGCGAAAGCGCTTCTGGCGGCGGCGTTGGAAGCCAAGGCGGCGTTTGATGAGGCGATGGACGATGATTTCAACACGGCGCTTGCCGTCAGCCACCTCTTCTCGCTGTCGAAGGAAATCAACAGCTACTACAATGACGTCACAACAGGCAGCGTTGCCTTCGATGCGGCGAATTTCGCCAAGGCGCGCGCTGTCTACGCCGAAATGGCGGAAATCATCGGCATCTTCGAGGCGAAGGAAGAGAAGGCGGACGACGGGCTCGTGGAAAGCCTCATGGAGCTTCTGCTCGCCCTGCGCCAAAAGGCGCGTGAGGAAAAGAACTGGGCGCTCGCCGATCACTTGCGCGATGAGCTCAAGGCGCGCGGCGTCATCATCGAGGATACGCCGCAGGGCGCGAGGTGGAAGCGCGCATGAGGTTCGATCGGTTTCGTGCCATCGTCGGTTCGATGTTTACGCCGGATGGAGAGGGCGGCATCGCCGAGCACTATGATGGCCTCGACGTGCGCCTTGCCGGTCCGCTCGTGCTCGCCTACATCGGCGACGCCTACTTCCACCTCTTCGTGCGCACGCGGCTCCTCTCTTTTGAGCAGTCGCAGGTGCATGTCCTCAGTGATTTCGCCGCGCAGATCGTTTCAGCCGTCTGGCAGGCGAAGGCGTACCATGCGATTGAAGACCGCCTGACGGAGCGCGAGCGCGCCATATTCCGCCGCGGCAGGAATGCGAAGAGCCATGCGCCGCGCCGTGCGAGCGTCGCGGAGTACCATGCGAGCACGGGCTTTGAAGCGCTCTTGGGCACGCTGTTCCTGGAAAAGGATATGGAGCGCCTGGACGAAATCGCCGAATGGGCTTTTCAAGCTATCGCGCACGGCATGATGCAGGAAATCGCCGGAAAGCGCGAGCGGCGCCAAAGAGGACGCCGGCAGGAAAAATTGTGAAAATGCAGGGTACGAAAACACGCGAAAGGAATAGATTCCATGGAAATACAGCTGATTGCAAAGACGCCGAATTACCTCAAGACCTGCTGGACAGCGGCGCGGACATGCTACAGCGCGGATTCGCCCATAGAACTTCTGGCGGAGGAAAAGAGCGAGGTGGAGATGCTTCGTCTATTGGATCGCATCATGACGAGCAAACATCTTTCGGTTGTAGAACACTGCTCGATGACCTTTGCCGTCAAGGACGTTTCCCGTACGCTCTTGGCGCAGTATTCGCGCCATAGGATCGGGGTTTCGCTGAGCGTCCAGAGCCAACGCTATGTTTCAGAGCAGTCCGCCAAGCAGCAGAACGGGCTCTTTGCCCATGTAATTCCCAAGACGATCGAAGAGAATGAAGAGGCGCGCAAGTGCTACCGGGAGGCGATGCAGGGCATCCAAGAGGCATACGACAAGCTTCTTTCCCTTGGCGTGGCCAAGCAGGATGCCCGTTTTGTCCTGCCCGGCGGCGCGTGCACGAACTTTGTCACGACGCTCAACCTGCGCTCTTTCATGGATGTCTATGAAAAGCGAGTGACAACGCCGGGCGCTCAGTGGGAGATCCGTGATATGATGCTCAGGATGCGCGATCTTCTTGTCGATGCCGAGCCGTGGATCGCGAAATATATCGTAAAACCGGAAAAGTAAGAAGGGTCTGGCCGCAAGGCGGGGCGCTGCGACTGCAGGGAGGAAGGATGAAAGCGATGGAAAAGGGGCAGAGGGGCGAGAAAACCCAAAGAACCGCCAAAAGGGAAAAGAAACCTGCTGCCGCAAAGCAGGAAAAACACGTTCCGCGCCCTTCCGTAAGAGATATGGGGCGGTCTCCCGCGCCGGAGCGGGAGGATGTACTCGGCGGGCGCAACGCTGTCCTGGAGGCGCTGAAAGCAGGACGCGGCATAAACCGCATCCTGACGGTTCCGGGCGGGCGGGAAAAGGATATGGCGCCGCTTCTTTCGCTGGCGGCGGAACGCGGGGTTCCGGTACGGCCCGCCTCGCGGCAAAAGCTCGACGAGATTGCGCCCGGACTGCGGCATCAGGGCGTGCTCGCTTACGTTGCTCCGGTCGCCTATGCCTCGCTTGAGGATATTCTTGCGCGTGCCGAAGCGCAGGGAGAGCCGCCGCTCCTCCTGCTGCTCGATGGAATCGAGGACCCGCACAATGTCGGGGCGCTCCTTCGGACAGCGGATGCCGCCGGCGTGCACGGCGTGCTGCTGCCGGAAAGGCGCAGCTGTGCGCTCACGGCGACGGTCGCCAAGACTTCGGCCGGCGCTGTCGAATATGTGCCTGTTGCCCGCATCGGCAATACCGTGCAGGAGATGAAGCGATTGAAGGAGCGGGGGCTCTGGCTCGTCGGCGCTGATATGGCCGGTGAGATGGAGTCCTTTGCTGCCGACATGACCGGCCCTTTGGTCATCGTCATCGGCAGCGAAGGCCGCGGACTTGGCCGCCTTGTCAAAGAAACCTGCGATTTCCTCGTGCGCATACCGATGCAGGGGCGGATCAATTCTCTCAATGCTTCCGTGGCGGGGGCGCTGCTGATGTATGAAGCGCGCCGCCAGCGATGTATGGGGAAAGGCTGAGGCAATGGCGAAGAAAAGGGAACATTACATCATCGACGGCTATAATTTTCTCCATGCCGCGCGTGAAACGGATGTGCGCCGGGGCGATTTCTCTGAGGCGCGCGACAGCCTCGTCCATATCCTCCAGGAATACGGCGCTTATGAGAAGTACGATATGACGGTTGTTTTTGATGCGCCCTTCACGAGTGACGAGGGACACAGGGAGCAGTTGACGCCTCATTTTGATATCGTCTATACAGGCGAAGGGGAAACAGCGGACAGCTACATCGAGCGGCTGGCCTATGCCTCCGTGCGGGAGTCCCGCGAAGTGCATGTCGTGACATCGGACGGCGCGGAGCAGTCCACGATCCTTGGCGCAGGCGCCTACCGCATTTCCTCGGCAGAGCTGTGGCGGCGCGTGAGACGCACGAAAAAGAAAATTGCCGACGAGTATCTGGGAGAAGTCACACTGCCGCTTCTGCGCAACGAGGTCGGTTCGCGCCTGGACAGCCGGACGGCTGCAAAGCTCGACGAATTGCGCCGAAAAGACCGCTGAAACAGCGTGAAATGGGTATTCGCCGGCTTTCGAAAAACAAGAAAAAGAGGCGCAAAAGCGCGGCTGAGGCGGAAAAAGCCGCGCCGTGCTTGACGTTTCAGGCTTGACTGGGGTATAATCAGGGGTGTTGGGAAACAAATATCGTTTCCAGGGGATGATGAGAACAATACGAATGGGGTCGGCGCTATGGAAGCAGAAATGAAGGACAGCAGCAACGATACACTGTTTGAAGGCTTTGAGGGATTGACGGACGAGGAAGTCATTTCCAGAATCAAGGAGAACTGCAGCAGCATCGCTCTGGACTATCTGATCAATAAGTATCGCAACTTCGTTCGAGCGAAGGCGCGCTCCTATTTTCTCATTGGTGCGGACAGGGAAGATATTGTACAGGAAGGCATGATCGGTCTCTACAAGGCGATTCGTGACTTCCGCAACGACAGGCTCTCCTCTTTTCGCGCGTTTGCCGAACTCTGTGTGACGCGTCAGATCATCACCGCCATCAAGACGGCGACGCGTCAGAAGCACATCCCCCTCAACTCCTACATCTCGCTGAACAAGCCCATCTATGACGAGGATTCCGACAGAACGCTGCTCGACATTTTGCCGGGCGCGCGCGTATCGAATCCCGAGGAGCTTGTCATCAGCCAGGAGGAATTTATCGATATTGAGGAAAAAATGGAGGAAATCCTCAGCGACTTGGAGTGGCGGGTTCTCATGAGCTACCTCGACGGCAAGTCGTACCAGGAAATCGCCCTTGACCTCGACCGCCATGTGAAATCCATCGACAACGCATTGCAGCGTGTGAAGCGCAAACTCGAGCGCTATATGGAAAACCGAGGCGATGAAGTGGACATAACGACAGTCTACCGCGGACTGAGCACAATAAACCATCGTATGCACGATGCCCTCGACGCCCCGGTGCAGCGGAAATAAGGCGGAATACAAGAAGCGACCGCTTCCTGCCAAGGCGATTGGCGTGGAAGCGGCTTTTTTAGGAAGCGCTGATAAAATGAAGTCCGTCAGATGGCGGTGCTGAATTTATCAGTGCTTCCTTTATCGAAAAAGTTTACAAGGACGGTGCACGATGCCCGCGAAGCGGACGTTTGTGCCTGCCGCTTCCGCCCGAAAAAAGACAGGATTCTCACGGTACAGGAAAGGGGTGGATCAATGGAAAAACTCAAACGCATCAAGAAGCTCGACTGGTTCATCATCGTCGTGGCGATCTGGCTGCTTTCTACCTTGGATTATGCCAACCTCCAAACCATCGATATCGTTTATCTCGTATCCATGGCCATTTGGAGTGTGCTCCTCCTCGTGCGCGTCATCTTTGACTTGCCGCATGAGAGAGGAAGGGGGAGTAGTGAGAGAAAATGAAAAAGGCTGTTTTCTTCGATCTCGACGGCACGATCATCGATGTGGTGAATGACAGGCCGCAGCCGTCTGCAGCCGTGCGGGAAGCCATCCGTCGCCTGCAGGCGGCAGGACATTATGCGTTCATCGCTACGGGCCGTCCCTACGGCTTCATCGACAGGCGGATCCTGGCCCTTGGCTTTGACGGGCTCGTGCTCATGAACGGCGCTCTCGTCATCGTGGGGGACAGGATCGTTTACCAGAAACCGCTGGACGCCTCTGTCGTCACCCGGATTGTGCGCGTCGCCGTGGAAAATGGCATCGATTTCTGCCAGGAAGGCGTCGATTTCATTTACATGGGGCAGGAATGCAGGGCGCTTGAGGCATTTTTTAAAAAACTCCATATCCCGTTTGAATTCTTTCGGCGTGAGTTTTCGCCGCGTGATGTGGCGACATACAAGATGGAGTTTCTTGCACCGCAGGGGCAGGAATGTTTCCGGGAACTCCTGCGGCTGCCCGGCATTACGGGCATCGAGGATCGGGCGCACGGCAAGAATTTCGAACTCTACTCTTCCGAGGAGTCGAAAGGAACCGGCATCCTGCACGCCTTGGAGCATCTCGGCGTTCCTTTGGAGGAAAGCTATGCTCTTGGCGACGGCGAAAACGATATCGAGATGATGCAGACAGTCGCTCATGCGCTCGTCATGGGAAATGCGAACAAAAAGCTCCTGCCCTATGCCGAGACGGTCCTGCCCGGGGTACAGGAGGACGGCGCGGCCTGGGGCATAGAACATTGCATACTGGGCTGAGCGGAAGGATCGGCAGGGGAAAGACTGCGGGCAGATCGGGGGATGGCGCTGTCTTGAGCCCGCCATGCCAACGCCATATAAAAGGAGGCATTCCATGAAGAAGATTCTTCCCGTGTTCCTTGTGCTCTTGTTTGCCGCGCTTCTGGCAGCGGGATGCACAGCGTCGCCGGGCGGCGCACCGAAGCAAAATATGGCGCAGGCGGGAGCGCTTACCGTCAAGGTGCTCGATGTCGGGCAGGGCGATGCAATCCTCATCCGCACGCCGGAACAGACCATTTTCATTGACACAGGCGACCTCGACGAGCATCCGAAGCTCGAGGCGGCTTTGAAAAAGGAAAACATTAAAACGGTCGACAAACTCATCATCACGCATCCCCATGCCGATCATCTGGGTGGTGCGTCCGTCATCTTCAAGAATTGCGAGGTCAAGGCCGTCTACGACAACGGCGAGCCGGCGACGGCAAAGTTCTACCGCGAATACCTCAAGACCATCAAGGCAAAGAACATTCCCTACAAGGCGCTTGTCGACGGCGACGTTCTCGACTTTGGCGGCGGCGTTTCCTTCCGCGTCCTGAGTCCGACGGCACAGATGGTCAAAGATGGCGGCAAGAAAAACGGCAAGCCGAACCTGAACATCAATTCCATCGTCGGCCGTCTCGTTTTCGGTGATTTTTCCATGCTCTTTACGGGCGATGCGGAAAAAGAAACGGAAAACGGTATTCTCTCCCGCCACAGTGCGCCGGATCTGAAGAGCCTCGTGCTGAAGTCGCCGCATCACGGCAGCAAGACATCCTCGACGGCGGCGTTCATCAAGGCCGTTGCTCCGGAAGCCGCTGCGATCTCTTGCGGTGCAGGCAACGACTATGGGCATCCGCATAAGGAAATTCTCGACCGTTATGGGAAATTCAACATCAAGGTCTATCGCACCGATGAAATGGGGACGATTGCATTGACATCGGACGGGAAGACATATTCCATCAAGGGGGAAAAATAAATGGCCTTTGCTGTAATCGACCGCTTCGAAGAAGGGAAAGCCGTCCTTCTCGTAGGGGAAGAGGAAAAGAAAGCGATCTTTCCGGCGGATGAATTGCCGGAAGGTCTTGCAGAAGGCGATTACATACGCCTCGAGATTGCATTGGACGAGGCGCGGACGAAGGAGGCGCGCGAGGAGGCGGCGGCGCTCCTGCGAGATTTGCAGGGAAGCTGAACCTCTGCCGGAAGCGGTTCGCGCTTTGCCGGGGATCGGGGCGGTTTTCCTGCCCCGCGGCATTCCTTTTGCCGCAATGCCGCGATGGGAGCTTGACGCTCTTATGTGTTTTACGATAGGAGTGAGTTTTTTGTTCAAAAAGTTTTTCCTGTTCACCGGTTTCCTGCTGCTGGCAGCCATGCTTTTTGCACCGGCAGCTTTTGCCGCAGACGGCAGGATGCACGAGCTCAACTATTTTCATACCGATGTGCTGGAAGAGAACGGGCGGGATGTCCTGCGCATTGAGATCGGCATGAATCGTACGGATCTCGCCTATACCGTGCAGAAGAATGAGGCGAAGCCCAAACAGCTTATCATCGATATGCAGAATTCCCTGCTCGGCTCCGTGCGCCCCGACGCCACGCTCGACGGCAGCCTCGGCCGTTACCTGACAATCCGCGAAACGGGGCGTCATCAGCTGCGCGTCATGGTCGCCTTTGCCTCCGAGGTGGAGGAGCAGAACTACAAGGTCTATACGCTTCCTGCCGACCGTCAGGCAAATAAGCCGTACCGGCTCGTCATCGATGTCATGACGCCCGTTGAGGCGCCCATGCCGAAGATTCCCTCCGGCGGGGCAGAAGGCGTCGCCGGGCAAGTCATCGTACTCGACCCCGGCCATGGCGGCAGCGACTCCGGCGCAGTAGGGCCGAATGGTGTGCGGGAGAAGGATATAGCGCTGCAGGTCGCACAAAAGGTTCGCGCCATACTGGAAGGCGCGGGCGCCCGCGTCGTCATGACGCGCACAACGGACCGCGACGTCTATGGCCCGAACGCCTCGGCAGGTGAGGAGCTGCAGGCGCGCTCCGATGTTGCCAACCGCCTGCCGGATGCGTCTGTGTTCCTGAGCATCCACTGCAACGCTTTCGGCAGCCCCACGGCAAACGGCACGGAAACGTATTCCGCCCCGGGCTCCTACCAGGGCAGGCGTTTGGCCGGCCTCCTGCAGGAAGAGCTTGTCAGTGCGGGCGGTCTTGTGAACCGGGGAGCGAAAGAGGCGAACCTCTATGTGCTCACGCATACGAATATGCCGGCGGCTCTCGTCGAGCTCGCCTTCATCTCGAACTATCGGGAAGAAGAACTCCTGACATCGGACGATTTCCAGAACAAGATGGCCCATGCCATCGCGAAGGGGCTTTCCCGCTTCTTCGGGAGCAAATAAGCGCAGGATTATCGAAAAGAAAGGCGGTTTTTTAGAATGAAGATCACAAAGTCCCTGCTCGCCCTCTTTATGCTCCTCGCGCTGCTCCTTGCGGCAGGCTGCGACGGCAACACGAATACATCCAAGGGCGAATCGCCCGCTGCCGACAAGCCGGCAGCTACGGATAAGGCGAACAATTCCGGTGCGAAGGACAGCGCGGAAAAGACCATATCCCTCAAAGTCTACTATCCGGACGACAACGGCATGAAACTTCTCGCCGAAAAGCGCAGCATCGAAACGAAAGGCGACAAGTATAAGGCCGCCATGGAATCCCTGCTCGAAGGACCGAAAGTGAAGGGCGAGGTGCGCGTCATCCCCGCTAAGACGAAGCTTAAAAGCATCAAGGTCAAAGACGGCGTCGCAACCGTCGACTTTTCCGAAGATCTGTCAAAACGCTTCACCGGCGGCTCAACCGGAGAGGAAATGCTCGTTGGTTCCATCGTCAACACCCTGACTGAGTTCTCCGAAGTCAAATCGGTGCAGCTCCTCGTCGAAGGCAAAAAAGTCGATTCCCTTTCCGGCCACATGGACCTCTCGAAGCCCGTGGGAAGAATGAAGGAATTGCTGAAATAACAACCGTATAATGAGTTCCAAAAGCCTGTTTGTGCCATGAAGATTGGCATAAGCAGGCTTTTTGTGTAAAGAAAGCATGTTTCCTTTGCCGCTGCAGCGTTGTATAATAAGCTGTACGCACAAACATCCATTTTGTGGACATTGTGCGCCGCCTTTACAGAAACCGGGCCAATCGGTCTGCGCCTTTGGCGTAGCCTCTTTGGGGGATGGAAAAATAGGATTTTGAAGGGGAGGTGCTCCGAACGATGCCGCAAGAGAAACTGCAGGAAGCGGAGCGCCTGTATATCGCTTATCAACTGGATGAAGCCGAGGCGCTTTTTGAAGAATTGGCGAAAGCAGGCAATGCCCGTGCAATGTATGTTCTTGCCCGATATTATGATGCGTCGGATTGGGGCAGGAAAGGCGCAGATGCCGGGGATGTACTGGCAAAGCTGTATGTCGCAGAATCCCAAGAGGATGATGAGCAAAAGACGGCAACGTTGGAAGAGCTGTTTCCTCGCGTATATGCGCTTGCAGAGCAAGGAGATGTATTTGCATGTCATGAAGTGGCGGGCATGTTTTTGCATGGCCGCGGGACAAGGTGTGATGAGCAAAAAGCGATAAATTATTGGAGAACGGCTGCAGAAGCGGGCTTTTGGGATTCGATGCGCGAGTTGGGCGATCGGTTCGAGGAGCAAGGCAATTATAAAAAAGCCGCTGAATGGTTTAAAAACCTTGCTGAAGCGGGAAGCGATGAGGGGTGGTTTGGGTTAGGCTGGATTTATAAAGAGGGTGAAGGCGGCATCGTGTGTGAGAAAGAGGCGATACATTGTTGCCAAAAAGCATACGAAATGCAGGGGATTTGGGCAGGCGAAGCTGCAAATATGATAGGATGCATCTTGGCTGAGCGCGAGAACTATAAAGAGGCAAACGCGTGGTTCAGAAAATCCGGTGAAGTCGGTAGCGATCGGGGATGGTATAATTTAGCTGTTAGTTATAATCAGGGAAAAGGCATTAGGAGTGATAAAGAAAGGGCAAAAGAATATTTCTTGAAAGCATACGAAATGCAGGGAATTTGTGCAGGGGATGCGGCAGATCATATAGGACGTATTTGGGCTGGGCGTGAGAACTACAAAGAGGCAAATATATGGTTCAGAAAATCCGGTGAGGCTGGCAGCGATTGGGGCTGGTACCATCTGGCAGTCAGTTATGATCATGGAAATGGCCTTAGGAGTGATAAAGAAAAGGCAAAGGAATATTACTTGAAAGCATACGAGATGCAGGGTGATTGTGCAGGGGATGCAGCTTTGGCTATAGGGATGGTTTTTGATGAGAATGAGGAATATACGAAAGCTTATGAATGGTTCCAAAAAGCGGCAGAAGCAGGCAGTGATTGGGGATACTATGATTTAGGCATTTATTATCTGGAAGGCAAAGGGATTACTCAAAATGCAGCAAAAGCGGTGGAATGTTTTACAAAAGCATACGAGATGCAAGGCGATGCTGCTGATCGTGCAAAAGAAATGTTGGATGAGTTGAGCTGAAGCTTTTTAAGGCAATAGCTGCGCTTAACGGGACAGCGTTTTGCTCGCAGGTGTTTGAGTACATCGTAAAACGACATGCGAGCAAAGGTTTGCTGAATTTTCGTTGAAAATGGCGGCGACTTCTGCTAAAATAAGCGTGTAGCTTACATGAAAAGTGAATATGAATCCACTGGGGGAGCGTTTGCTGAGAGGCTCATGGAATGGGCCGACCCTTGGAACCTGTTTGGTTAATACCTGCGTAGGGAAGTGGTGGTTTTCTGAGGTTTTGAGGAGCCGCCGGCTATGCTGGACGGCTCTTTTTGATTTGTGGAACGCCGGACGGGGATTTGTATTCTCTTGTGTGCTTTTGCACGGCGGCAGGATTGCGCCGGCTGTATGGAGGGATATAAAATGGCGACACAGATGCAGTATGCAAGGGATGGAAAAATCACCGATGCCATGAGGTCGGTGGCGGAGGCGGAAGGGGTGGATGCCGAGACGATTCGCGAGCGTGTGGCGCGGGGAACGATTGCCGTCTGTGCGAATGTGAACCATGCGGGGCTTCGCCCGGCGGGCGTCGGCGAGGGGCTGCGCACGAAGGTCAATGCGAATATCGGTACGTCGAGCACGTTTCCCGAGATCGAGCCGGAGCTTGGGAAGCTCGATGAGGCAGTGCGCTCGGGCGCGGATTCGGTGATGGATCTTTCGACGGGCAACAACATCGACGAGTCGAGGCGGCGCATCATCGAACACTCGCCCGTCATGGTGGGGACGGTGCCGCTCTATGAGGCGACGGTGCGTGCCATACGGGAGCATGGCGCTGTCGTCGATATGACGGCGGAGGATATCCTGCAGACGATCGAGCAGCAGGCAAGGGACGGGGCGGACTTCATGACGCTCCACTGCGGCCTGACCTTGGCGGCTGTGCGCAATCTGCGCGAAGAGGGGCGCGTCATGGATATCGTGAGCCGCGGCGGCTCTTTCATCACGGGCTGGATGCTTCATAATGAGAAGGAAAATCCGCTCTATACGCATTTTGACGATATTCTCGATATCTGCGAGAAGTACGATTCGACGATCAGTTTGGGCGACGGCCTGCGGCCTGGCTGCCTTGCCGATGCGACGGACCGCGCCCAGATCACGGAGCTTGTCAACCTCGGCGCTCTCGTCGATCGTGCCTGGAAGCGCGGCGTGCAGGTCATGGTGGAAGGCCCGGGGCATATGCCGTTTGATCAGATTGCAGCGAATATGAAACTGCAGAAGCGGCTTTGCCACAATGCGCCGTTCTATGTTCTGGGGCCTTTGGTGACGGATGTCGCGCCGGGCTATGACCATATCACCTCGGCTATCGGCGGTACGCTTGCGGCTGTGAACGGCGCGGATTTCCTCTGCTATGTGACGCCCGCCGAGCATCTTTGCCTGCCGACTTTGGAAGATGTGCATGAAGGCGTCGTTGCGAGCCGTATTGCCGCTCATGCCGCCGATATCGTAAAGGGGGTGCCGGGCGCAGCTGAGTGGGACAGGAAGATGGCGGAAGCGAGGAAGATTCTCGACTGGGAGGCGCAGCTTTCGCTCGCCATCGATCCGGAACGGGCCAGGTCACGCCGCAAGGCCAGAAACGACAAGGGCGAGGGCGCCTGCTCCATGTGCGGCGATTACTGCGCTGTGGAGATTATCCAAAAGTATTTTGATAGGCCGGTCGCGTCTCTTTGCGACGAATGACGAGGGAAGCACAGATAAATCCAGTGCCGCCGTCTTGACGCATCTTTTTTGCTGACGCAGGATAAAAACTCTGCGCTCATCGGCCGGCTTCATTTTGTCATCATGCCCGAAAAAAACTGCCTGCCGCAGGAAATGCGGCAGGCAGTTTTTTGGCATGATTTATGGGGCTTCCGCTCGATCTTGGCGGTCACGGCACATTACATGCACAAACGTTCGGGATGTGGACATTGTGCGCCGCCCTTACAGGAACCTAGTCGATCGGTCGGCATCTTTCGGCTTGCTCCCTTGAGGTTTCGTGGTAGATGTCGATGATCACAAGCTTCACGATGACGATGAAGGGGACGGCGAGGAACATGCCGGCGGGGCCGAGAATTTCGCCGCCGAAGATGACGCCGAGGATGATGGCGACGGGATGGAGGTTCAGCGATTTGCCGACGAGCGTCGGATAAACGAAATTGTGGTTGATCTGTGTGAGTGCGATGTAGAAGACAAGCGTCTGCAGCATGAGTTCGCGCGACTGGGTCGCGGTCAGGATGGTGCCGAAAGCCGAAGCGGCGGTCGGTCCCAGGACGGGGATGAATTCGCTGATGCCGGAGAGAAAGGCAAAGACGGAGGAATAGGGCAGGCCTCGAAGCTCAAAGTAGCAGAAGACGATGACGCCCGTGATGAGGCACATGACCAGCTGGCTGCAGATATAGGCGCGGAGCCCTTTCAGAAGTTCGTCGAAGAGATGGAGCACACGTCCGCGTGAGGTGTGCGGAAACAGATTCGCGAGCCATAGTTTTATATCTTCGCCGTCTTTCAGCAGGTAGAAGGTCACGAAGATGATGATGACGAGATCCATGAACTTGCTGAAGGCTTCCAGCAGGAAGGTCAGCGAGGTCTTGAGAATGTCGGCGCTGATGCTGCGCAGATAGGCGAGCAGCTCCGCAAATTCCGTTCGAAGAAACTCGGAGTTTGAAATGAAGGGGATGTTCTGCAGACTCAGCGTGATGTTGGGCAAATCGGCGACAAAGCGCGAGAACGTAGGAAGGAAGGAGCGCGAAAGGAGGCCGAGAAGCCCGATCAAAATGGTGATAAAGACAAGGATGGCAAGCCCGGCGGAAAGAACACGGGGCAGACCCTTTTTGTGCAGAAAATCGACGATGGGCTGCAGAAGAAGCTGCAGGAGAAGCGAAAGAAAAATGATGAAGGCGAGGTCGGGAAAAAACCAAAAGGCCGAAAGCAGCAGGGTGCAGGCGACGGCGAGGATGATGGATGTGCGGTAGTTCGTTAGGTTCATGGGAACCTCCTTTGTCCTTGGCGTAAACTGTACGCACAAACGTCCGGGAAGCGGATGCTTGTACGCCGCCCTTGCAGAAAACGACCGATCGATCTGCGCCCGTTGGGCTTGTTTCCCGGGATTTCATGCTAAACGTGCCGGGTATGCTCCGAAAGAATCTATTTTATGAAAATATTATGCATGAAGAAGGAAAATCCTGCCGGCGAAGGCGATCTTGCCGGATTTTTTCTCAGACAATCGGATGGGCTGCTTTGTGGGGCGGCAGGATTTGGGATGAGAAAACGCGAAATAAAGAAAGAAATAGGAAGATATTTGAAGAAGGGCAGATAAAAAGGAGGGAAACATCATGCAGGCAAGAGATATCATGACGAAGGATCCCATCACGGCAAAGCCCGGGGCAACGATTCGGGAAGTGGCGGAGATCCTCGTGGAGAATAAGATTTCGGGTTTGCCCGTCGTGGATGAAAACGGTGTGATGCTCGGCATTGTCAGCGAGGGGGATCTGATGCGCAAGAAAATTGCGCCGAAAGCGCCGGAGATTTTGAGCGTCCTCGGCGCCATCATTTATTACGATGGGCTGAAAGAGTATCGCGAGGCATTTCGCAAGCTTTCGGCAGTGACGGCGCAGGAGATTATGACGAAGGATGTGATTTCCGTGCAGCCGGAGGAGGATGTGAGCAAGGTGGGCCAGCTCATGCTCGACCATCATGTAAAAAGGGTGCCGGTGCTCAATGGCCGCCGTCTTGTCGGCATTATCAGCCGTTCGGATATGGTGAAGATGCTCCTTTGAGCGATAAAAAGAAAAGGCTCCCTTAGGACTTTAAGGGAGGTTTGTTGTGATGATTCTTGACATGGCATGAGAAACATCATACAATAGTTAGGTATAGTTTTCAGCCACTTGCTATCACATACGATAAAAATCAAAAATCAGGAGGTGTTAACCATCGTTGAAATAATATTGGCGGTCATTCTTTCGGTGATCGCCGGCGCCGGCGGCGGATATCTGCTGCGCAAAAGGGCTGCGGAGGCGCAGATCGGCTCGGCTGAGGAAGAGGCGAGGCGGATTGTGTCCGAGGCAGAGGCCAAGGGGGAAAGCCGCAAAAAGGAGGCTTTGCTCGAGGCAAAGGAAGACATCCATCGGCTCCGGCAGGAGCTCGATCGCGATACAAAGGATCGCCGCAATGAACTGCAGCGGCAGGAACGCCGTATTGTACAAAAAGAGGAAAATCTTGACCGCAAGCTTGATTCCCTTGAAAAGAAGGAAGAAGCTTTGCTGGGCAAGGAAGCCAAGATTGACCGCGTAAGGGCTTCCGTCAACGAGTTAAGGGACAAGCAGAAGGAAGAACTTGAGCGCATATCAGGCCTGACGGCTGAGGAAGCGCGCACGATGCTCATGGCGGAAGCGGAAGATGCCTTGAAGCATGAAAAGGCGATGCTTATCAAGGATTATGAGCAGCAGGCGAAGGATGAGGCCGACAAGAGGGCGCGCGACATCGTTTCGCTCGCCATCCAGCGCTGCGCTGCCGATCAGGTGGCGGAAACGACGGTGTCCGTCGTTTCCTTGCCGAACGATGAGATGAAGGGGCGGATCATTGGCCGTGAAGGGCGCAATATCCGTGCACTCGAAACCTTGACGGGCATTGACTTCATCATCGATGATACGCCGGAAGCTGTCATTCTTTCGGGGTTTGACCCAGTGCGGCGCGAAGTGGCTCGCATAGCGCTGGAAAAACTCATTGTTGATGGCCGGATCCATCCCGCCCGCATCGAGGAAATGGTCGAGAAGGCGAAGCGTGAGGTTGAGCAACGCATCAAGGAAGCGGGCGAACAGGCGACGTTTGAGACGGGCGTGCATGGGCTTCATCCCGAGTTTGTGCGGCTCCTCGGCCGCCTGCGCTATCGTACGAGCTATGGGCAGAATGTCCTTAATCATTCCATCGAGGTCTCCCATCTCGCCGGCGTCATGGCGTCGGAGCTTGGCGCTGACGTAATGCTTGCGAAGCGCAGCGGACTTCTGCACGATGTCGGCAAGGCCGTCGATCATGAGGTCGAGGGCTCGCATGTGACGATCGGTGCGGATCTGGCGAAAAAGTACCGTGAGTCCAAAGAGGTTATCAACGCCATCAGCGCCCATCATGGCGATGTGGAGCCGATGACCGTCGAGGCCGTGCTTGTCGCAGCGGCGGATGCCGTTTCAGCGGCAAGGCCGGGGGCGCGCCGCGAGAGCCTCGAGGCATATCTGAAGCGTTTGACGCGCCTTGAGGAGATTGCCGAGTCGTTCGATGGCGTCGACAGCTGTTTTGCCATACAGGCAGGACGCGAGGTGCGCGTGATGGTGAAGCCGGAACGCGTCGACGATGTGGCTTCGGTGACGCTCGCGCATGATATTGTCAAGAAGATCGAAACGGAGCTTGAATACCCGGGACAGATCAAGGCGACAATCATTCGTGAGACGCGCGTTGTTGATTACGCGAAATAGTTGTATAATGGGGGTGTTGGGAGGATGCTTTCCAGCACCCTTGATTTTTAAGGACGGAATCACGGATAAAGTGAAGTCTGTCAGCTTGGTGCAAATTTTCGTCTTGTTAAGGAAAGGGGCGGCAGAGAGGACGCATAGCGGGGCTGTGCGGAGGATCTGCCGGCGCAGAGAAGGGCGGAGAAGATGCGCTGAGATGGCGGCGCTGAATTTTATCCGTGCTTGCGAAAGCACAGCGGTGCATATTTTGGCTGGCAGCAGGGAAACGAGGTGTTTGCTGTGGGTAAATTCGCGAGGAGCGCGAAAAAACCGAACAAGGATGGCATCAATCTTCTGGTCTCCATTCTTGTCTGTTATCCGGAGATCGGCATGGTCAGCTATGAACCGGAAAAAGAGGCCTTGGATTTTTCTTTCACCTTGCAGAAAATCCCTCCGCGGAAGGAATTCGAGGAAATTGCGGCTTTTTTGGAAGAGAGCATTCTCACGTACCATGACCTTGAGGGGCTTGTCCCGGGAGAGATTGATTTCTCCTTGGAGGGGCAGGGGAATACGGCGTTTTTCCGGGTGCTGCGCGATGTGCGCACGCTTTCGCGCGGCGAGATTGCCCTTCTGGCAGACCTCATGCGCGACCGCTTCGGCAAGTCGCTCGTTTCCGATCAGATGCGCGACGTCTATGAAGAGGATAATTTTTTGCGTGAGGAGGCCATCGACCATATGATCGGCAGCCTCAAGGCGAGCCGTATGTCCGACCGTATGATCGGCATACGCGAAGAAGGCCGTGTCATGGTGTTCAACAAGTAAAGGGTTCGCCGGAATAGAAAAATAATCGGCTGCAAGTCGCGGGGCGGGATGCCCGGCGGCTTGCTCTTTTTGCAGAAGGAGGCGCGGGCAGGAGAGCGTCCGTAGGGCAGGCGTCGGAAGATGTTCTGCCGGAGAGGTGGTTTATGTTTTGCGGGTCATGCTTGTGGGAGATGTTTGCGGCAGAGTGGGGCGGGAGGCTTTTCGTCACTTTACGCCCATCCTGCGCCGGGAGAAGTCCGTGGATGTTGTTGTCGTCAATGGGGAGAATTCCGCAGGCGGCAAGGGATTTACGCGCAAGTCGCTCGATGAGCTTTATCATGGGGGCGCGGACATCGTGACCTCGGGCAACCATGTCTGGGATAAGAAGGACGTCCTGGAATTTATCGACGAAGAGCCGTTTCTTGTGCGGCCGGCGAATTATCCCGAGGGCGCGCCGGGGCGCGGCTATTGCATTTTTCCCTATCGGGCGAAAAATATCGCTGTCATCAATATGTCTGGACGCGTCTTCATGCCGGAAATGGATTGCCCCTTCCAGAAGATCGAGGGAATCCTGCGGGAAATCCGAGATGAGGCCGATGTCATATTTCTTGATTTCCATGCGGAGGCGACGTCGGAAAAGGCGGCCATGGGCTGGTATCTCGACGGGCGAGTAAACGCTGTCGTCGGCACGCATACGCACATACAGACGGCGGATGAACGCATCTTGCCGCAGGGGACGGCCTATATCACGGATCTGGGTATGACGGGGCCGTGGGATTCCGTCCTTGGCGTCCGCGTGGATCGCGTGCTCGAGAAATTCACGACGTGCCGCCCCGTGCGCTTTGAAGTAGCCGAGGGAGCGGCCGTATATTGCGCTGTCATTGTCGAGGTGGACGATGCGACGAACCGCACGGTATCCGTCGAACGCGTGATGAAAAAGACGGAAGAATGAAACAAGCAGGATTTTTCCCTTTTGTATAGAATAAGCAAAAATTAGGGTAGGAATTTTTATTGGTCTTTTGGATGCTGCATGAAAAATCTGAATCGACAGATAGAAGCGGAAAATCCGATATCCATGGGAGGGAAGGCAGAATGGAAGTCTTGAAAGTTTCGGCGCGGTCCAATCCTAACGCAGTGGCGGGGGCTTTGGCAGGCGTCCTGCGCGAATCCGGCGCGGCTGAGATGCAGGCTGTCGGAGCCGGTGCGCTGAATCAGGCGGTCAAGGCGATAGCCATAGCCCGCGGCTTTGTCGCACCGCATGGCATTGATCTTGTCTGCGTCCCGGCCTTTACGGATATTGAAATCGATGGCGAGGAACGCACGGCCATCAAGCTCATCGTTGAGCCGCGCTGAAAGAGCAGGGCGGCGGATCCCTACGCACAGATGGGCTTATTGAGGGAGTGAGGTTCTAGTGGCTAGCGATTTGCATACGCATACGTCGTATTCCGATGGGAGATTGACGCCGGAAGAATTGGTGGCGGCCGCCAAGGAGGCGGGGCTTCATTATATTGCCATTACCGACCACGATACGGTTGAAGGCATTACGCATCTTTATGAGCAGGGTCTTTTACCGAAAAAAGGCATCGGCATTATTCCCGGCATTGAATTCAGTGCACATCACGAAACACACGAAGTGCATATACTCGGCTACAATGTCGATATTTACCAAAGCGAGCTGATCAATCGCCTGACCGATGTAGGAGAGGCGCGTTGGGCGCGTTTTTCCGAGATGGTGGGAAAGCTGCGCGAACTTGGCTATGCTGTCACGGAAACAGAAGTGCTCAAGATTGCAGGAGCGAGCAAGTCCATCAGCCGCTCGCATATCGGGCGGGCGCTTGTGAACAAGGGGTTCTTTCCGACGGTTCGCGAGGCCTTTGATGCGGTGCTGTCGAAGGGCCGCCCCGCCTATGTCTCGCATTACCGCCTGGAGCCGGAGGAGATTGTCGCGCTCATCAAAGGGGCGGGCGGTACGCCGATTCTCGCACATCCCAAGCTTGTCGGCGATGACGATCTCGTGGAGCGTTTGCTCAATCTGGGCATGGAGGGCATAGAGGCTTTTTATCCGCAGCATGATCCTGTGGATACGCAGCGCTATATTGATATGGCGGAACGCCGCGGCCTCCTCGTGACGGGCGGTTCGGATTTCCACGGTTTTGCGACGCGCCATCCGCAGGAGCTGGGACTTTTCACCATTGATGACGGTTACGCCGAGAAGCTTTACAAGCCGAGGCGCAGCCTTTCATGAGAAAATAGAAGCGAGAATTCGCTGCGGGCAGAGGAGACTTGGCGCTTCTGTTTGACAGGGAGTGTGGAAAAGATGGGACAAGCACCTCTTTCGTGCCCGGCAAGGAAGAAGCAGGAGAGAAGAAATGGACGTCATAGCATTCGTTGGCCCGAGCGGTACGGGAAAAAGTCATCGCGCCTTGCTCGTGGCACATCAACATCAGGCGGATGCCATCATTGACGATGGTATATTGATCAAGGACGGCAAGATTGTCGCCGGCAGTTCCGCGAAAATGGAGAAGAGCAAGATCATGGCGGTGCGCCGTGCGATCTTTGTCCTGCCCGGCCACGCGGAAGAGGTGAAAGCAGCCATTGCAGAATGCAGGCCGCATCGCATCCTGATCCTTGGCACATCGGAAAACATGGCGTACAAGATTGCGCGCATACTCGGGCTGCCGTCGATCGAACAAATCATTCATATCGAGGATATCGCGACGCAGCGCGAGATGAAGAAGGCGCGCGACAGTCGGCTGAAGCAGGGGAAACACATCATTCCCGTGCCGACGATCGAGCTCAAGCCTCATGCTTCCGGTTTCCTCATCGACCCGATTCAGTCGTTTTTCCGCCGCAACCGCACGCATCGCCGCAAGTTGGGGGAGAAATCGATCGTGCGCCCCATTTTCAGTTACTACGGCAAACTCATTATCGACGATCTGGCAATTCGGGAGATTGTCAAGCGAGTTGTCACGGAGAAGGAGTATGTTTCGAAGGTCAGTGGGATCCGCGTGCGCCACCTGTGGAAAGGGGACGAGGATCGCGGCCTTGAGATTTCCTGTTCCGTCGTGCTCACCTACGGCAGCCATATCCCGACGCTGATTAAGGAGACGCAGCAGCGCGTGCAGAGCAATGTCGAGTATATGACGGGGCTTTTTGTGCGCGAAGTCGATATCACGGTGCAGACGCTCTATGTCGAGGCGTAAGAGCAGCGGCGCGGATTCTCTTCACGGCGAACATGAACGCCGGGAAAGCGGCGCGCTTTCTGCGCCTTGTTCTTGCACTGAAAAGGCGCTTCCTCTCATTTTTCGAGGGGAAGCGCCTTTTTCCATGCTTCGGCGAGCTTTGTAAAATTCCAACGCGCATTGGCTGCACTCGTCGAGGGCAGCGCGTGAAAGGTCAGATCCCTGCGTGCCATGAGCTCCCGGTTGGCACGGCGGAAGATCGCGGCGGATTTGCCGCCGTTGAGGCAGAAGGTATGGAGGCGCGGATATCGTTCGAGCAGGTCGGAGAAATCGTTGGCGCGGACGTTGCGTATGGCGGAATCGAGGCTGCCTTCGCGCTCGCAGGAATCAATGGAATCCCAAAGTGCGATGCGATGCCGAAGTAGCATGGAAAGGCGAGCCGCATACTCGTCCGGGGGAGGAGTTCCTTCCAGAAGATGCGCCATGAGCCGCCAGAAACGGTTTTGCGGGTGGGCGTAGTATTGCTGCTCGCGCAGGGAAACAACGCCGGGCATCGAGCCGAGGATGATGTGCGTGCAGTTTTCGTCAATGCTTGGCTCCAGACCGAGGCAGAGGGGGGATTCGTTGGACAAGGTTGTTGCTCCTTTCCTTAAATTCGTCAGAGCTGCCGGCGCAGAGGAAGACGGGCGGTGCGATTCCTGCGGGCGGCGGAAAAGATGAGGAAACGCCCCTCTTTCGCTTTTTGAGGGCACGGCATTTCCTTCCACTATATGTGGAAGATGTTCATCATGCGCATGGCAAGTTTCTTGGCGTCCTCGTCCTTGTGGCGCAGAAGGTAGGAGAGCGAGCCGACGAAGAAGAAGGAGGAAATGGGAACGAAGCGCCGTCCCTTTTTGAAATTGGCCCAGACGAGAAGCTTCCGGTAAAGCATCTCGATATCCTCGCGCGTCGCGCCGTGCTTTTCAAGCAGGCGGGCCAGCCGCCGGTCGGCGAGACAGTGGGCGTAAATGACGTCGATCAGTGCCGGATCCTCCGGACGATCAATGTATTCGTTGATCAGGTTGTTGACAAGCGTGGAACGCTTGAGCGAACGGCGCATCTGCAGGACGAAGAGGAGGCAGAGTGCGGCGAATAGAAAGAAAAGAAGCGTTTTCAGCATGGAAACCTCCAGACGATTTTGCAGGATACATCTTTGCCGGCGGTGCGCGATTCGGCGCTTCCCCGTGCGGGCGTTCCTGCACGGCGGCGGGGAGAATACGGCTTGCCTGCAATTTTGCGGTTTGCTGCAACTACTATACCATAGAATACGCGCGATAGAAAACCGTCTTTTGCAGGAAGTGGAAGGGCTGCGCCAAAACTACACGCACAAGCGTCCACATTTTGAACATTGTGCGCCGCCCGTGCCTGAAATTCAGTCAATCGGTCTTCGCCTACGGCTTGCCCCATGGGGAAGTCATGGTGAAAAAATAATTGGTCAAAAGGTCAAAAATATATTTGACTTTTTGACTTTTTGCGTTATAATAGAAAACGTAAAGGGCGGGAGGAAAGGAATCCTAGGGTGCGATGGCGCCGCAAGCTCTTTGCCTGGAAGATTTCGAAAAGTATATGGAGAGGAACGTCTTTTTGATATATGGGAGGGAGCATTATGGGAGAAGAAAAATATACGGAGAAGGCTCTGTCGGCGATGCAGGCGGCGCAGCAGGCGGCGGCGATGCGATATCATCAGGAGATCACGTCGGCGCATCTGCTTTATGCGTTGGTGCAGGAGCCGGAAGGGCTGCTGGAAACAATTTTTGAGGACTGCGGCACGGATCAGGCAATGATTCGGGCACGGCTGGAGCAGGAGCTCAACAAACTGCCGAGCGTCAAGGGACAGGATCGCCTCTCGATGGGCATGGATATGGTGCGCGTCATCGGCCGGGCGCAGGAATATGCGAAGAGCATGAAGGATGACTATATCAGCACGGAGCATCTTCTGCTTGGCATTGCGGCGGACGGCAGCAGTGAAGTGCAGGAAATCTGCCGCCAATTCGGTTTGACAAAGAGCAGCGTCATGGGAGCCATCAAGAAGAACCGCAAGCAGAACGTGCGCAGCGGCAATCCCGAGGAGGGCTACAAGTCCCTGGAAAAATACGGGCGCGATCTCACGGATGCGGCGCGAAAGGGAAAGATCGACCCTGTGATCGGGCGCGATGAGGAGATTCGCCGTACGATTGAGATTCTGACGCGCCGCACGAAGAACAACCCGGTGCTCATCGGCGAACCGGGCGTCGGCAAAACGGCGATCGTCGAGGGACTTGCCCGCCGCATCGTGGCGGGCGATGTGCCGGAGTCGCTGAAGAACAAGACGCTCTACTCGCTCGACATGGGCTCGCTCGTGGCGGGCGCGAAGTTCCGCGGCGAGTTCGAGGAACGGCTGAAGGCTGTTCTGAATGAGATTGCGAAGTCGGATGGGCAGATCCTGCTCTTCATCGACGAGGTGCATACGGTCGTCGGTGCAGGTGCAGCCGAGGGCGCGATGGATGCGGGCAATCTCCTGAAGCCGATGCTTGCACGCGGCGAGCTGCGCTGCATTGGTGCGACGACCCTGAACGAGTATCGGAAGTATATCGAGAAGGATGCGGCTTTGGAGCGCCGCTTCCAGCCCGTCATGGTCAGCGAGCCGACGGTGGAGGACACGATTTCCATCCTGCGCGGCATCAAGGAGCGCTACGAGGTGCATCACGGCGTGCGCATCCGCGACAATGCGCTCTTGGCGGCAGCGACGCTCTCCGACCGCTATATTTCCGACAGGTTCCTGCCGGACAAGGCGATCGACCTTGTGGATGAGGCTGCCGCAAAGCTGCGCACGGAGATTGAGTCCATGCCGCAGCCCCTGGATGAGGCGCGCCGCAAGATCATGCAGCTGGAGATTGCCGAGCAGGCGCTGAAAAAGGAAACGGACGAGGCCTCGAAGGAAAAACTCGTGCATGTGACGGAGGAAAAGGAAGAACTCCAGAAGAAGGAGAAGGAGCTCAAGGACAAGTGGGAGGGCGAGAAACAGGCCATCCTGCGCGTGCGCGCCGTCAAGAAGGAGATCGACCAGGTCAAGAACGAGATGGAGATTGCCGAGCGCGATTACGATCTCAATCGCCTTTCCGAGCTGCGTTACGGCAAGCTGCCGTCTTTGCAGAAGCAGCTGGCGGATGAGGAAGCCGCTTTGGCGGAGAAGGCTAAGGACGACCATCTCTTGAAGGAAGAGGTCAGCGAAGAGGATATCGCCGAGGTCGTGAGCCGCTGGACGGGCATTCCCGTATCGAAGATGCTCACGGGTGAACGCGAGAAGCTGCTGCGCCTTGAAGATGTGCTGCACGAGCGTGTCGTGGGGCAGGATGAGGCTGTGCGTGTCGTGAGCGAGGCGATCCTTCGCGCCCGCGCCGGCATCAAGGATCCGAACAGGCCGATTGGCTCCTTTATCTTCCTCGGGCCGACGGGCGTCGGCAAGACGGAGCTTGCCAAGACACTGGCGGAATCCCTCTTTGATGATGAGCGAAGCATGATCCGCATCGATATGTCGGAGTATATGGAAAAGCATTCCGTCGCTCGGCTCATCGGCGCGCCTCCGGGCTATGTCGGCTACGACGAGGGCGGACAACTCACCGAGGCGGTGCGCCGCCGCCCCTACAGCGTCATTCTGCTCGATGAGATTGAAAAAGCGCACCGCGATGTTTTCAACGTGCTCCTGCAGATTTTGGACGACGGGCGGCTCACGGACGGCAAGGGACGTGTCGTGAACTTCAAGAACACGGTCATCATCATGACGAGCAACCTTGGCTCGCATGAAATCCTGAACAAGGATTTTGACGAAGCGCAGGCGGCCGTCAAGGATTTGCTCAAGGAGTACTTCCGGCCCGAGTTCCTGAACCGCGTCGATGATATCGTCGTGTTCAAGGGTCTCAAAAGGGAGCAGGTCAAGCGGATTGCCGTACTCCTGCTCGAAAGCCTCAGCAAGCGTCTGGAGCACCAGGTGGGCATCACGCTCACATGGACGGAGGAAGCGCTTGAGCTTCTGGCGAACCAGGGCTTTGACCCGAATTTTGGCGCAAGGCCGCTGCGCCGCCTGATTTCTCATAAGGTGGAGACGGCTTTGTCGAAAGAGATCATCAAGGGCGAGGCAAAGGATGGCGACTCTGTGGAAATCGGCGCGGCAAACGGCGACTTTACATTCAAGACGCTGTGATTTGCGCACGGGGACTTGCATAAACGTGCCCCTGCATGAGAGCGCATGTCGTTCTGCACCGTTCGGCTTGACCGTTTGGGCGTTTAAAAAAATATAAAACAAGGGGCTGTCGCACATAAATCATGTGCGACAGCTTTTTCGTGCACAAAAAGTGCCTCCGCCCTAGCAAAAGGGCGGAGGCGGGTGTAAAATAGACTTATGCAAAAAACCTAATTTTACAACCAGATTATACCGCATGGGGCGAAACTTATCAACCCTGCTTGCCCCTGAATTTTGAAATACAGATTCCCAAGAATGACCCGGTTCGCCTGCTCCGCCAATGTATCGGAGGGATGGATCTAACCGCGCTCTATCGCACCTATGGACGTATCGACAAAAATCTGGCGTCCCCCAGGCAACTGCTCGCCATTCTCATCTATTCTGGCATGAACCATCTCTTCAGCTCTCGAAGAATTGAGACGGCTTGCCGACGCGATGTGAACTTTCTTTAGAAGATGCGCAAGCAACTGAAACGTCTGCAGAAGGAGCAAGGCCTCGTCTTCGTTCATGGGAGCGGACGGCGCAAAAGCATGCTGCAAAAGACGCTGGAGAAACTGGACGAGTTCATCGCACGCTGGAAAGATTACCAGAAAAAGCTCCGCATCATGGGAACGCGCAACAGCTTCGCCAAGACGGATCCCGATGCGACCTTTATGCGGATGAAAGAAGATGCGATGCGAAACGGACAACTGAAGCCGGCCTACAATATCCACTGCGGCGTCGATGCAGAATTCATCACATGGGCAACGGTTGGACCGCAACCGACAGATACGACGACGCTCATCCCGTTCCTAGAAGATTTTCATGCGCATACGAAGGAGCGCTATGCCAAGGTCATCGCCGACGCTGGTTATGAAAGCGAAGAGAACTACGTCTATCTCAAAGCGAATGGGCAGGCGGCCTACATCAAGCCGAACAACTACGAACGAGCAAAGACCCGGGCTTGGAAGAATGACATCGGGCGTTTCGAGAACATGACATATCTCAGCGACGAAGACGCCTATCTCTGTGCCGACGGCAGGAAACTTACGGTTACGGGCACGAAGACGGTAAAGAGCAAGACCGGCTATGCGAGCGTCAAGACCTGCTACAAGGCAGAAGATTGCAGCGGTTGCAAAAGGAAGGCCGAGTGCATACGCGGCAGATCGAAACTGCCCTTGGAAGAGCGGACGAAATGCTTGGAAGTGGCAAAAACATTCCATGAGGAACGAGCCGCGTCGAAGGCGCGACTGACATCGGAGGAAGGCATACAGTTAAGGGTCAATCGAAGCATCCAAGCGGAAGGAGTTTTCGCCAACATCAAGGCGGACATGGGATTCCGGCGTTTCCTTAGTCGAGGCAATGCCAATGTACTTGTGGAAACGATGCTTTTGGCAATGGCGCACAACTTCGGGAAGCTGCATCAGAAGATTCAGCGGGGGTATGGAAAGCAATATCTCTTCCCTATAGAAGTTGCAGCATAAAAATACGCAGGAAAAAGCTGGCATGGTACAGCGTTCTTTCCTGCGCATTTTTTCGAGAGATTTCTTATAGAAATGAATATTTGATTCACGCGATAAAAATGAGGGGCTGTTGCATAAGTCGAATTCGACTCATGCAACAGCCCCTTTTCCGTATCGGAGGCATTGTGATTCAGGCCTTTTCCTCTTGCCGGAACGCAGCCGGGCTTCTTAAAATAATTTTGTCGAGAGAAGAATGGACAGAAGGAAGTCTTCTCCCTAAAGTCGAATTATTAAAATATCATGACAAAAGGGCAGGGAGGAATGACGGATGGAAAGTACGATGAAGGCGATTTTGTTTGATACGCGCTCCATACAGAAGTACATATTTTCAAGCAACCAGCTGAAAACAAACATCGGGGCGTCTTTTCTCGTGGAGAAAGCATTTGCCCACGAGCTTGTGGATGTCCTGCGCGGACTTTTCGGCGAGGAGGAGGTCGATGCGGCGACATGGCGGAACGTGGATTCGCCCAACTGGACGGAGATGAAGGGGAAATGCCGCATTGGCTATATCGGCGGCGGCAACGCCTTGGTGCTTTTTCGTGAGGGAACGTCGGATGAGGAACTGGTCCGGGTGGTTCAAGACTTTACCCGGCGGCTGCTCTGGAAATGCCCCGGACTTCGCATCGGGGCGGCGCGCGGTGAGCTCGTGCTGGACGAAAGCGGCGCGTATCGCGTGAGCCGTGTGGCTCGTGAGGACGGGAAAACGGAAGAGGTCGACGACCTGACGCATCTCGTGCACAAGCTCAAAGCGCAGCAGAATCTCTTCTTCCCCGCAGTATCGCTGCCCTATACCGGCCTGACGCTCTCCTGCGAGGCGAGTGCGGAGACGGCGAACGCCTACGACGTGGACGATGTGAAGAAGGAAAGCCGTTTCCTCTCGTGGGAAGTGAAGATGAAGCTGCAGGCGGCGAGAAAGAAAGGCCGGCTGATTGCTCCCGCGGAGGAAGAGCTTTTGGACAAGCTGCGCAGCGTTCTGACGCCGGAAGTCATAGCGGGCCGTCCGCTTCCCCCGCTGCGCCCGTACGCCATCGGGATGGAGCAGCTGGCAGGGGAGCTGCAAAAGTATGCGTTCCCTGTTGATTTTGACAAACTGGGGCAGCGGGAGACCGAGGATTACATGGCCATCGTCCATATCGACGGCAACAATATGGGGGAAAAGTTCCGCGACTGCAGCACGCTGACGAAGCGCAAGAATCTGTCGTTTGCGGTGCGGCAGAAGTCGATTCAAGCGTTCTGTGCGCTTCTGACCTGCATCGTCGGCAATTATGAAACGCTGCAAAAAAATCTTCTGCTGGGGAAAGCTGACGACGGCAAAAACTATCTGCCGGTTCGCCCCATCGTGCTCGGCGGCGATGATATGACGTTCGTCTGCCCGGCAAAATACGCGGTCGCTTTTACAAACATCGTTCTCGAAGCGCTGAACCGTCTTGGCCTCGACAGCTGCGGCGGCGTCAGCATCCTGCCGACGGCGTATCCCTTCTTTCGCGGCTATGAGATTGCCGAGCAGCTCTGCGGTGCGGCAAAAGGAAAAATGCGCCAGCTGCAAAGAGCGGGGAACGCTGAAGGCTCCTGCTGGCTCGACTTCGCCATCCTGCACGGGGAGCAGCCGCCGACGTTGGAGCAGATTCGCGCCCAGCAATACAAGGGAAAATGCGGTGCGATGCACTTCGGCCCCTATCGCGTTGACGGTGCGGCGGCGGAACCGGAATACATTGGGAACCTTCTGGAGGCTGCAGCGCAGCTCGTACAGGGCAAAAGCCGCATGCCGATGAACAAGATCAAAGAGCTGCGCGCGGTATTGGCGGCAGGTGAGCATGAGCAGCAGCAATTCATGGCGCAGTACCGCCGCTTGGCTGCAAGCGGCGCAGCGATGCGGCTGCCGGACATCGCTGCGTGGGAGCCGTACCGTGAAACCTTGTGGCAGGCGGGCAGAACCCCCTATGTTGACGCCATCGAGATGATCGACTTCTACGTGCCGGAGGAGGTGCAGCATGGCTAAGAAGATGAATGCGAAAATGATGTGCGAAAGCCAGAAAAAACAGCAGCAGCTAAAACATGCCGAAAGCCGCCGCCGTCAGGTGCAGATCAATCAGCAGAAGCAGCAGGAGAAGCAGAAGCCGCAAGAGTCGATGAAAGCGCCTGCTGCGGGCGGATGGACAGCGGCGGGCGAATGCCGGAGCGTGGAAGAGCAGCTGAAACGTCTGAATCACAAGCCGAGGGACTTTTCTTCGCTGCAGCCTCCTGACCCGGAGCTGGCAAAAGAGGGGGAAATCCGCTTCGATGAATTTGCGCTGGAAATCAGGGCGGAATCGCCGCTGCATCTCGGCTCGGGGCGTGCCGACGTCAATGTCGACGCCGAGATCGTGCATGACAGGGCAGGCCTGCCTTATTTTCCCGGCAAGAGGCTCAAGGGGCTCATCTACGAGAGTGCGCTGGAAGTCCTTGAGATGTCCGAGGCTTCCGGGCTGCAGCTCTTCACGGAAGAAGAGCTCAGGGAACTCTTCCAGCATGGGATGGAAACAGCGACCCAGATCATCCTGCCCAACCTCTACATCGAGCAGGGGAGCGCCTATCGAAAGATGGAAAAAGACTGGCTTTATCTGGAAGACCGCTACCCCGATCTCGTTTCCGCAGAGGACGTGCTCTCCCTCTACACCTCGCTTCGCTACCAGACGAAGATCGATTCGGAGACGGGAACCGCAGCTGAGACCTCCCTGCGCAACATTCGCGTCGCCGATGAAGGCCTTGTCTTTCGCGGCACGGTGCGACTGAAGGAAGGGACGAAGAAGAAGCTCACGATCCTTGCCCTGGCGCTGCGCAACCTCTCACATGCAGGGATGAAGCGCAATCGAGGTTTCGGCCGCATATCCTGCATGATGCTGCAGGAAGGGAAAAATATCCGGGACGTTTTGATCGCTGAGGCATGGAAAGGGGGCAGGGCTTGAGATGAAAAAGATCCGCGTAAAAATAGAAGCCCTTTCGCCGCTCGTATTGTCCACGCGCGGCAATACGACGGTGATGACGGCGTCGCACGATTTTCTCAGCGGCACGCTCGTGCGCGGCATTCTCGCCGAGCGCTATATTGAGAAGAAGCAGCTGGGCGCGAAGGCGCATGAAGATGAAGGCTTCCTTGCCTGCTTCTTTGGCAAACTGCGCTTTGCTGCAGCCTATCCCGTGCGTGCCGCCGACAAGCGGCGTGCGATGCCGACGCCTCTCTCGATCCAGAAGCTCAAGGACGGCGATGAGATCCGGGATCTGCTCGTGGACGATCCCGACGCCGGTTTCAAGACGTTCCGGGGCTTTGCGGCGATCGAGGGAGATGGGATTGAAAAAGTGGAGGCGGCGAGGAACATATCGCTGCACATGAGCCGCAGCAACATCAAGGAGCAGCAGGGAAAGGAAGCGGGCGAATCCTCCTTGGAGCGCCTGGCAGGCCGCTCACGCGACGGCGCGATCTACAACTATGAGGCGGTTGAAGCCGGCGTGAGGTTTGAAGGGGAAGTCTTCGGCGAGGAGGCGGCACTGGAAGGCTTTCTGGACGCGCTGGGTGAGAAGGCTTGGACGGCGCAGGCAGGGCGTTCGCGCTATGCACAGTACGGCGCTTGCCGTGTGGAGCTTGAAATGGCGGAGCTCCTGCCGGAGACGGTCGAGCCGGATGAGAAAAATCGGCTCTATATCCGCCTGGAGACGCCGCTGCTCGCAGCGGACGATCTCACATCGAATGCCGAGGCGGCGCTGCATCAGCTTGTGGATTGGCTCGATGAGGACGGCGCGGGAGAATTCTTCCTGCCCGAGTATGACCCGGCGCAGACCGTGCAGAAAGGGGACGTGAAGAACGCCGTCTTCGCCGACTTTACGCAAGTGGACAACTTCGTCGGCATCTGGGGCATGAAGCGCCCGCGTGCGGTCGCCGTCGCAGCCGGCAGCGTCTTTGTCCTGGGAAAGAAAAGCGCCTGGACGGAAAGCGACAAGGAGCGCCTGCAAAAAGCGCTGTACGAAGGCGTCGGCGCACGGACAGAAGAAGGCTTCGGCCAGCTGCGCCTCTGGCGGCCGCATGCGCTCTCCCTGGTGAAGAAAGCGCGGCAGAGCGAGCGGCGCACGATCCAGTCGGGCACGGTGTGCGAAAAGGCGAAAGAGCTTCTCCTGCGTGCGGCGCAGCAGAAAATGATCGTCTATGCAGCGGAAGATGCCCACTCGAAGCTTAGCGGAGGAAAAGGCGCATCGCACTTCTTCGCGCGCCTTGACTCCCTGTGGAGCCTTGGATGGAGCAATATGAGGGGAGCCTTGGGTGAGGCGATCAAGGAGCAGAAAAGCAATGCAGCGACGCCGTTTGTCCAAAACCTCAGAGAGATCAAAGTCGATGGAAAATCGTTGGAGAAGCTTCTGCTGGAAGCAAATATCGCTGATATGCCGTACAACAAAGAGCGCCGTTGGGAGAAAGAGCTGGGGGAAAAGATCGCCGAATTTCTGGAAGATATCGGGGCGACGGACATCTGGAAAGACGCGAAAGTGCAGGACGCGCTCTTCTACGCATACTGGCATAATCTCTTCCGCTTCGCGAGGAAAGCTGCGGCAGGAAAAGGAGGCGAGAGCTGATGGCGATGAATGAGGAAAGCGTAAGGAAAAGGGTGATCCTGAGCGGCACGCTCGTCCTCGATGCGCCGCTTCTCATCGGTGCAGGCGGCAGCGGCGCCGGAGGCGATATCGACATCGAGGTGCTGAAGACGAAGGAAGGGCAGCCGTTCATTCCCGGCACATCCCTTGCCGGCGTGCTGCGCGCCTTCATGACGGAAGAGGACGCGCTTGGCGCGCGGCTGCTCTTCGGCACGGATCCCGCTTACGAAAGAAATCATGCGGCGGCATGGCAAAGCTCCCTGAGCCTTGACGACATCAAGCTGACTGCCGTGACAATCATCGTGCGCGACGGTGTGAGCCTCGACGAGGTCACGGGAACGGCGATCGAGCATCATAAATTTGACTATGAAGCGGTGGGCAGCGGGGCGCATGGCAGATTTTATGCGGAAATCACAGAGCGCGGCATCCATGACACATACAGCGAAGAAACACGAAATGCCATCCAACTTCTGGCAGGCAGGCTTGCGACAGGCTTCTCCCTGGGGGCGCATACGGCGAAAGGCTTCGGGGAAGTGCATGTGAAGGACTTGCAGCTTCGTCGCTATGACTTCAGCAAGGCGGAGCATGTCAAGGCATGGCTCGGCCCGGAGAAAGAGCGGGAAAGCGCTGTGGAAGCGGAAACCTATGCAGCGCAGGAAAAAACCTATGCCAAGGACGACTGCGTGCTCGAAGCGCAGTTTGCCTTGAAAGGCCCGCTTCTGGTGCGCGATTACGAACGCGCCATGAAGGTGAAGGCTGCGGAGCAGGCAGACGAGGAAACGTCTGTGCATGCGCTCATGATGCGTGAGAACGACCATTGGATCGTACCCGGCGCGAGCATCAAAGGCGCCCTGCGCCATCGGGCGGCGGAAATCCTGCGCAAGCTCGGCATCGCGGGAGAGCTGCTCGATACGATGATGGGACCTTCGCTCGAGCGCATCAAGGCCGCGCCGCAGGAGAAGTGGAAGAGCCGCCTCGTCGTTTCGGAAGCGCGGCTGAAAGACGGCGTCGACATCAAGCTGCAGACGCGCGTGCGCATCGACCGCTTTACGGGCGGCAAGATCGAGACAGGCCTTTTCACCACGGCGCCCATCTGGCAGACCGATGGAAAACGCGCGGCGCTTTTCCTGCGCCTCGTCCTGCATGAGCCGCGGGAAGAAGAGCGCGGTTGGGAGATCGGCCTGCTCCTGCTGCTGCTCAAGGACCTGTGGCTCGGCAGGCTGCCGCTCGGCGGGGAGAAGGGCATCGGGCGCGGCGTGCTTGAAGGCAGAGGGGCTGCCCTGCACTATCGCGGCGAGACGATTGCCTGGGGCGAAACGCCCGACAGCCTGATGGAGGAGGAACGGCAGAAATTGCAGGGATTCGTTCAGGCCCTGCTGGAAAAAAGGGAGGGAAAAGCGCTATGAGCATCGAACTGGCTCTTGCGGACTGCTTGTGCCTGCAAACGGGAAAGACAGCGAAGTTCCCTGCCATAAAACTTGCAAGAACGGAGGCCGCTCTGGGCGAGAAACTGCACGAGCTTGGCATTGCCGAGGCGACCGTTGTGCTTTGGCAGGTGCAGGGCGTCGTCTGGGGGCGCTGGAAGAACGGCGCATTGGAACTGGCGGGCGGGGCGGAGAAGAAGCCTCTCCTGTGGCTGGAAATGCGCGTTTTCAACGAAGAAGCGGAACTTCATCTGAAAAAGCAGGGCGACATGTGGCTTGGGCGCTGCCTCAAGGACGGCGAAGGCGAGCCGGTCGAATACGTCGACAGCATCGCGCGCTTCTGGGGCAGGAAGACGAAGGACGAGCCCGGCGGCTGCATGCGGCTCGAGGATACGGCGCGCAAGCTCCAGCTGGTGTTGCCGCAGGTCGAGGAAAGCGCGGCGTATTACGGACTGGTGACGCGCAGCTATATCGGCTATGAAACGACGGGACAGGCCGGGTACAAGGACTGCCGCTATATGCGCATAGCGGCGGCGGATGTGGAGGGAGGCATGGAAGATGGCACTGCGAGATAGGAAAGCCACGGCATCGTACAACTTTGTGCCGCTGCCTGCGGCCGTCATCAAATCCCCGATCGACAGAAAAGGCGCGAGCGATGAGGAGCTGCAGGAATCCTACCGGAAGTATGTGACAGAGCAGGGCGCCCTCAGCGGCTATATCGAGCTTCGCTGCCGCACGATGACGCCCGTCTTCATCGGCACAGGCGACAAGGAAGGCACCTTCTTCGCGCCTGCCGGCAAGCCCGTCCTGCCGGGCAGCACGCTTCGCGGCATGGTCAAGAACATCTTCAAGATCGTCACCTGCGGCGCGATGCGCACGGACAAGGACGGCGCCGATGTGGCAGATCGTGCGCTTTACTATCGCTCCTTTACGAACAAGTCATACAAAGCGGAATTGGTGGACAGCAAGAAGATTAACGGAAAGCACCAGAGCTTTACGAAAGCAGAACCGGGTTTTCTCATCCGCGACAGGTTGGAAAATCAGTACTATATCTGCCCCGCCGAATTTGAGCGCAAAAAAGACACTTGGCTTGTTGGGAAGCATAAAAAAGTCATTCTTTGGGATGAGTATGAAAAAAGGGGCGGCGAACTGGCGTGCTTCACAGGGCCGATGACGGGCGGCAAGACGGCGAAGACGCATTATACGGTTCACTATGATCCCGATTGGTCTCGGAACAGCCGCATTCCCGTGCCGGACGAAATCATTGCGCGCTACAAGGGCGATCTGACGCGCGATGAAGATCTCGATCTCTTCAAGTTGGCGAAGCGGAACGAGGCGGCGGCACGCTTTGTCGGTGATGATGGCTGCGATTTCGTTGTGCCGTGCTTCTATAAGGAAAAGAAGGGGGAAGTCGCTCATTTCGGCTTCGGACAGTACTACCGCATTCCCTATCCGCATACGATTGGGGAGCATCTGCCGGAGGCCATAAAAAAAGACGCTGCTGTCGTCGACTATGCAGATGCGATTTTCGGGCGCAAGGAGCTTTGGGGCAGCCGCCTGGCTTTTGAGGACGCCGTACTCAAGGAGAGCACAGGCTTTGAAGGAGCGCATTACTCGAAAACCCTGGGGGAGCCGAAACCCACATCATACCAGCTCTATATGGAGCAAAAAGACGAGGAGAACCTCAAGCATTGGGGAACGGAAAACGTTCCCATACGCGGCTACAAGCTCTATTGGCATCAGGCGCCGAACTTTCCGTGGCGCAAAGAGGGCGACATGAAGGACAATGTCGACCGCAAGCTGCGCCCGCTGAAAGCAGGCAGCGTATTCGAGGGCAGGATTCGCTTCAAGAACCTCAGCGAAGTGGAACTGGGTGCGCTCCTCAAGGTCTTTTCGCTGCCGGCGGAGGATCGGGAGCTCTGCTTCAAGATCGGGCAGGGCAAGGGCATCGGCCTTGGCAGCATCCGCGTCGACGCAAAGCTCGTCCTCGTGGACGAGGTGCGTGGCTGCGAGCAGCTTTTCACGGCGGACGGCGGCTGGAACAAAGCGGAAAAGGAAGCCTCCATGGAAGCGTATCTGAAAGCCTTTGACGCTGTTATCGCGCAGCTCGGCGAACGGGAGCGGGCGCGCTATGAGACGTCCCAGATGGCGCTGCTCGATCTTCTCGACTGGAAGGTTACGGAGCAGAAGAATTGGGCGGCAAGGACACGGCAAATGACCCTGGGCGATAAGAATGGAGATCCCTTTGATGAGAAAAGGAAGCAATTCCGCAATCGCTGGGTCTTGCCTACGGCGAAGGAAGTGTATGAAGAAAGAACATAAAGAAGGAGCCTGCTGTATGCCATAAGCAGAACGGCCGGGGCAGGGAAAGACGCGGCGGCTGAAGCTGCAAAAGATACGGCTGCAGTCAGAAAACGACAAATGAAACGACGGGGACGCCTCTCTCGGGAAGCATTCCCGTCGTTTCATTTGGGGCGGCAGGGCTTGAAACTGCTGAAAAAATTGTCCGAGGTTATTGACAGCGTGCCGCCGGCATGATATACTTTGTCCCGTGAGGTTGAGGAATTTGTGAAAAACAGCGTCACCGTCAGGTTTTTGACGTGGACAAATGTTTCCTTGCTATCACTGGGGTGAGAGGCCTTTTCGAGCTGTTTTTGGGACAAAAAAATCCCCGTCACTTGACGTAAAACGCCGAAAAGTGCCGAGGCTGCAGAAATCCCGTTTTGAGCCCACTGTTTTCAAGGGCTGCGGGACACAGTCTTACATGTACATACATACCGCTTGCGGTATTGAAACCATTTTTGAGGAGGGCGGGTCTTTATAAGTTTGACCTCTTACATGTACATACATACCGCTTGCGGTATTGAAACTCACGAAGAGAAGCCGTTGAATTATGACTCTTCAACTTACATGTACATACATACCGCTTGCGGTATTGAAACCACATATATGAGCCTATGTGGCTCCCGATACCTACTTACATGTACATACATACCGCTTGCGGTATTGAAACCTCGGAAGCGAAGACCTCAAGTTGGGTGGTTGGCCAGACTTACATGTACATACATACCGCTTGCGGTATTGAAACCCGGAGAGGACATCCTTTGCCAAAGCATTGAACGTCTTACATGTACATACATACCGCTTGCGGTATTGAAACTGAATAGCGGCGGGGATGACTATGAGGATGATCTTACATGTACATACATACCGCTTGCGGTATTGAAACAAACCTCTTTCTTTCCACCCGTCTACCCCTCGAACTTCTTACATGTACATACATACCGCTTGCGGTATTGAAACTTCATCCGAAACTCCGGCAAAGAAATCGCCGTCCTTACATGTACATACATACCGCTTGCGGTATTGAAAAAACTGAATATGAGCCTTGCTCTTGCATACATCCTTATAAATGCATACATTTGCCTGCAGTGTGCTTTTGAACCCTCCTGCAATTTTGATTGCGTATCTTTTTCCAATGTATGATGGAATTGCCGTGAAGGCGTTTTGGGAGGGATTGAAATGTGTGTTATTTATATGATGTCGGCGGAGACAAGGGCGACGAGGGACCATGGCAGGCTTTTGCTCTACTGCAAGGGGGAGAAGATTGCGAGTGAACCGATTCGCTGCCTTTCGGGCGTCGTGGTGACGAAGCAGGCGCATCTGACGATGCCGCTTCTTTATGCCTTGCTGGAAGCCGGCGTTCCTGTTTCGTATATGGATTTTCGCGGCCGCGTCCTGGATGTTTTGGATGGGAAGCGGGCTTTTTATGGCGCCTTTGTGTGAGGCGTGCGCGGCTCGGATTTGGCAGGTGGGTCGCATGAGGGAAGAGGAGCGGCCCTGCATCGTGGCGTGATTCGCACCGCAGAAGGACACACGGGGCTGCGTGTATTTGAAAACGTTGATGAAATAAAGTGTTGACTTTGTTTTTGTGTTTTGTTAATATATATAGGTGCCTGAGCACTGAGCAGAAATTAGCGCGTGGGGAGTGAGAGCTGCATGACACTTGATACGCTGAAGGGCGAGGCCAAGGTCATTGGAATCAAGCAGGTCACGAAGGCTGTGAGCAAGGGTCGGGCAGCGTACGTCTTTACGGCGGACGATGCCGATGACCGCGTGATGGAGCCTCTTCTTCGTCTTTGCGAGGAAAAAGAGGTGGCCGTTGTTCGCGCTTCCACGATGCAGGAGCTCGGCAAGGCTTGCTCTATCGAGGTCGGCGCCGCTGCGGCGGCCGTTCTGAGACAGTGAGCGCGTCAGGTCGGTAAAAGCCTCGTCAAGCCGCAAGGCGGTGGTCGAAAGACTGCGGCGGGGTGATTATAAATAATAAATTCTCAATATGAAGGAAGGAGGTGCATCAATGCCTACAATCAATCAGTTGGTTCGCAAGAGCCGCAAGAGCATGGAGGAGAAATCGAATGCACCGGCACTGAAGAATTGCCCGCAGAAGCGCGGCGTTTGCACGAGGGTTTACACGACGACCCCGAAGAAGCCGAATTCGGCTCTCCGCAAAGTCGCCCGTGTTCGTTTGACGAACAGCATCGAGGTGACGGCATACATTCCCGGTATTGGCCATAATCTGCAGGAGCATAGCGTTGTCTTGATCCGCGGCGGCCGTGTCAAGGATCTGCCTGGTGTCCGCTACCACATCATCCGTGGTTCGCTGGATACGGCAGGCGTCCAGGATCGCGGTCAGGCGAGGTCCAAGTACGGCGCGAAGCGCGCGAAGAAAAAGTAAGTTTTCTTCATTAAATAAGGTTATGACTAGGAGGGGTAACAATGCCAAGAAAAGGTTCCGTACCCAGACGTGACGTGTTGCCGGATCCGGTATACAAGTCCAAGACGGTGACGAAGTTTATCAACAAGGTGATGCTCTCGGGAAAGAAGAGCGTTGCTGAACGTGTCGTTTACGATGCTTTCGAGACGATCCGCGCCAAGACGGGCAAGGATCCCCTGGAGGTTTTCGAGACGGCGCTGAAGAATGTCATGCCGGTCCTCGAGGTGCGTGCCCGCCGTGTCGGCGGCGCGAATTACCAGGTGCCGGTCGAGGTTCGTCCGGAGCGTCGCATGACGCTCGGTATTCGCTGGCTTGTGAATTACGCAAGGCTTCGCGGTGAGAAGACCATGGACGAAAGGCTTTCGGGCGAGCTCATGGATGCTGCGAACAATACGGGCGCGGCAATCAAGAAAAAAGAAGATACGCATAAGATGGCTGAGGCTAATAAGGCATTCGCTCATTATCGTTGGTAATCCCAAGCAGTATCTCATCTAGTTAAGGAGCGATAGTAAGTGGCAAGAGAGTTTTCTCTAGAAAAAACTCGCAATATCGGCATCATGGCCCACATCGATGCCGGAAAAACAACGACAACAGAGCGCATCCTTTTTTACACGGGTATTACCCATAAGATCGGCGAGGTTCATGACGGCGCTGCCACGATGGACTGGATGGCCCAGGAGCAGGAACGCGGCATTACGATTACGTCGGCTGCGACGACCTGCCATTGGAAGAATCATCGTATCAATATCATTGATACGCCCGGTCACGTTGACTTCACAGTCGAGGTGGAGCGTTCGCTGCGCGTGCTTGACGGCGCTGTCGCTGTCCTGACGGCGAGAGGCGGCGTCGAGCCTCAGACGGAGACGGTCTGGCGGCAGGCGGAGAAGTACAATGTCCCGCGCATGGCCTATGTCAATAAGATGGACATCACGGGTGCGGATTTCTTCAATGTCATGGATATGATGCGTGAACGCCTGCACGCGAATCCGGTGGCAATCCAGCTGCCGATTGGTTCGGAGGATACGTTTGAGGGCATCGTGGATCTGATCAAGATGGAAGCTATCATCTATGAGGATGATCTCGGAAAGGTCGCCGACGAGGTGGCGATTCCCGATGATATGAAGGATCTCGCCGACGAGTACCGTGAAAAGCTTCTGGAGGCGGTCGCCGAAGAGGACGACGACCTCATGGAGAAGTACCTCGGCGGCGAGGAGATCTCGGAGGATGAGATCCGGAAGGCCATCCGCAAGGCGACGATCGCCTGCAAGATGACGCCGGTGACGTGCGGTTCTTCGTACCGCAACCGCGGCGTGCAGCCGATGCTCGATGCGATTGTCGATTTCATGCCCGCGCCGATCGACATCCCGGCGATCAAGGGCGTCGATCCCGATACGGGTGAAGAGGATCATCGCGATTCGACGGACGACGGCCCTTTTGCGGCGCTTGCGTTCAAGATCATGGCGGATCCGTATGTCGGCAAGCTCGCGTTCTTCCGTGTCTACTCGGGCACGCTTTCTTCCGGCTCCTATGTATTCAATTCGACAAAGGGCAAAAAGGAACGCATTGGCCGCATCCTGCAGATGCATGCGAATCACCGTGCGGAGCTTGACACGGTTTACAGCGGCGATATCGCTGCTGCGGTCGGCCTCAAGGATACGACGACGGGCGATACGCTCTGCGACGAGTCGAAGCCGATCGTTCTGGAGTCGATGGAGTTCCCCGATCCGGTTATCTCGGTCGCGGTGGAGCCCAAGACGAAGAACGATCAGGAGAAGATGGGCATCGCCCTGCAGAAGCTGGCGGAAGAGGATCCGACGTTCCGTGTGCGCACGGATCAGGAGACGGGCCAGACGATCATCTCGGGCATGGGCGAGCTTCATCTGGAGATCATTGTTGACCGTATGCTGCGCGAGTTCAAGGTCGACTGCAATGTCGGCAACCCGCAGGTCGCATACCGCGAGACGATTAGAAAGTCCGCGAAGGCGGAGGGCAAGTTCGTGCGTCAGTCGGGCGGCCATGGCCAGTACGGCCATTGCTGGCTGGAGCTTACGCCGCAGGAGCCGGGCGAGGGATTCACGTTCGAGAACAAGATTGTCGGCGGCGTGATTCCGAAGGAGTTCATCAATCCGATCGAGAACGGCGTGCGCGAGGCTATGGACAATGGCGTTATCGCGGGCTATCCGATGGTCGACGTCAAGGTCACGGTCTACGACGGATCGTTCCATGAGGTCGATTCCTCGGAAATGGCGTTCAAGATTGCCGGCTCGATGGCGTTCAGGAATGGCGCCGAGAAGGCGAATCCGGTGCTTCTCGAACCTTATGTGAAGGTCGAGGTCATCGTGCCGGAGGAATATATGGGCGATGTCATGGGCGACATCAACTCGCGCCGCGGCCGCATCGACGGCATGGAAGCGAGAAATGGCGCGCAGGTCATCAATGCGTTTGTCCCGCTGTCCGAGATGTTCGGATATTCGACGGATTTGCGCTCTAAGACACAGGGTCGAGGGAACTACTCCATGGAAGTTTCTTACTATGATGAAGTTCCTAAGAATATAGCCGAGGCTATCATCGCCAAGAACAAGGGCGAGTAAAGGGAGGAAAAAACAATATGGCAAAGCAGAAGTTTGAGAGGAACAAGCCGCACGTCAACATCGGTACGATCGGTCACGTCGACCACGGCAAGACGACACTGACGGCAGCCATCACGAAGGTCCTGTCCAAGAAGGGCATGGCGCAGTTCGAGGACTACGCGGACATCGATAAGGCTCCGGAAGAGAGGGAGCGCGGCATCACGATCAACACGGCGCACGTTGAGTACGAGACGGAGAAGCGTCATTATGCGCACGTTGATTGCCCGGGCCACGCCGACTATGTCAAGAACATGATCACGGGCGCTGCCCAGATGGACGGTGCGATCCTCGTCGTCAGCGCTGCCGACGGCCCGATGCCGCAGACGCGTGAGCACATCCTGCTCGCCCGCCAGGTCGGCGTTCCCGCGATCGTTGTTTTCCTCAACAAGGTCGACCAGGTCGACGATCCCGAGCTTCTCGAGCTCGTCGAGATGGAAGTCCGCGACCTCCTCACGCAGTACGAGTTCCCCGGCGATGACATCCCGGTGATTGCAGGTTCGGCTCTGAAGGCTCTCGAGGACGATGCAGAGATGGAGAAGAAGATTCTCGAGCTCATGGATGCTGTCGATGAGTACATCCCGACGCCGACGCGCGACACGGAGAAGCCTTTCCTCATGCCGGTCGAGGACGTCTTCACGATCACGGGCCGCGGTACGGTCGCGACGGGTCGTGTGGAGCGCGGTGAGCTCAAGCTCAACGACACGGTTGAGATCGTCGGTCTCGAAGACAAGACGAAGTCGACGGTTGTCACGGGCATCGAGATGTTCCGCAAGATGCTCGACACGGCGGTTGCCGGCGACAACATCGGCGCTCTCTTGCGCGGCGTGGACCGCAAGGACATCGTCCGCGGCCAGGTTCTCGCGAAGCCCGGTTCGATCAACCCGCACACGAAGTTCAAGGCTCAGGTCTACGTTCTCAAGAAGGAAGAGGGCGGCCGCCATACGCCGTTCTTCACGAACTATCGTCCGCAGTTCTACTTCCGTACGACGGACGTCACGGGTGTTGTCCGCCTGCCTGAGGGCACGGAGATGGTCATGCCCGGCGACAACGTCGAGATGCAGGTCGAGCTCATCACGCCGATCGCCATTGAGAAGGGTCTGCGCTTCGCTATCCGCGAGGGCGGCCATACGGTTGGCGCCGGCCGCGTGACGGAAATCGAAGGCTGATTCCAATTCTATAAAGTCTTTTCTAAGGGCTGCGGTCTCGCAGCCCTTTATAAAGGCTTTTCATGGTTTTCATATTTTACAGCTCCCATGCGATGACGCGGCAGATGGCTCGGCGAAGAGGCCGAGGGAACTGTTGCGGAGAAATGTTTGGGCCATGGAGCCCGGACGACAAGGAGGAAAAAACATTGTCGAAACAGCAGAAAATCCGAATTCGTTTGAAGGCCTATGATCACAAGGCTCTCGATCAGAGCGCGGTCAGGATTGTTGATACCGCGAAGAAGACGGGCGCCATGGTGTCGGGTCCGATTCCGCTCCCCACGGAGAAGAATATTTACACGATCCTGCGCTCCCCACATGTCAACAAGGATTCGCGCGAGCAGTTCGAGATGCGCACGCACAAGCGCCTCATCGACATCCTCGAGCCTTCCAACAAGACGGTGGACGCACTGATGCGCCTCGACCTGCCGGCTGGGGTGGACATCGAGATCAAGCTGTAAGGGGAGGTGGAATTTATGGCTAAAGCTATTTTGGGAAGAAAACTTGGCATGACGCAGATCTTCACGGAAGAGGGCAAGGTCGTTCCTGTCACGGTCGTCGAGTCGGGCAACAATGTTGTCATCATGAACAAAACCGTGGAGAATGACGGCTACAATGCGGTTCAGATCGGCTTCGGTGATATCAAGGAGAAGAAGGTCACGAAACCTTTGAAGGGCCACTTCGCGAAAGCAGGAGTTGCTCCGGTCCGCTTCATCCGCGAAATGCGTCTGACTGATGCTTCGGAATATAATGTCGGTGATACCATCGGCGTTGACATATTTGCTGCCGGCGATCTCGTCGATGTGACGGGCACCTCGAAGGGCAAGGGGTTTGCCGGTACGATCAAGCGCCACAATTTCGCGCGCGGTCCTATGGGACACGGTTCGAAGTCGCATCGTGAACCCGGTTCGACGGGCGCGATGATCAGCGGCCACGGCGGCCGCGTTTTGAAGGGCAAGAAGCTTCCTGGCCAGATGGGTCATGAGAGGGTTACGGTGCAGCGGCTGAGCATCGTCCGTGTTGATGCGGAGCGCAATCTGCTTCTCATCAAGGGCGCCATCCCGGGCCCGAAGAAGGGGCTTGTCGTGGTTCGTGCCACGGTCAAGCCGAACAAGCCGAAAAAGGCGGAAAAATAATCTGGAAGGAGGATTGCTGACTTATGCCAAAAGTAGCAGTTTATAATAGCGCGAACCAGCAGGTTGGCGATATCGAATTGAGTGACAGCGTCTTTGGCGTGGAGATGAATGCAGGTCTTCTGCATCAGGCTGTCGTAATGCAGCTTGCCTCGCGCCGTCTCGGTACGCATTCCACGAAGACGCGCGGCCTTGTCCGCGGCGGTGGCAGGAAGCCTTGGAGACAGAAGGGCACGGGCCGTGCGAGAAGCGGCTCGACGCGTTCCCCGCTGTGGGTCGGCGGCGGCACGGTTTTCGGACCGCATCCGCGCTCGTATGCTTTCCGCATGCCGAAGAAGCAGCGTCGCCTTGCCATCAAGTGCGCGCTTTCGGACAAGGTGGCGAGCGGCGATTTCATCGTCCTGGACGATCTGGGCTTTGACGTGCCGAAGACGAAGAGCGTCGTCAAGATGCTCGGTGATTTCGGCGTCGATGCGAAGAGCCTCATCATCACGCTCGACGAGAACGAGAATGTGGAGCGCTCGGCGCGCAACATCCCGGGGGTCAAGGCGATCAATACGACGGGTCTCAACGTCTATGATATCCTGAACCACACGAAGCTTTTCATCACGAAGGCTGCCATAGAACGTATCGAGGAGGTGCTCGCATAATGGATGCACGTGATATCCTTATTCGTCCGCTGATTACGGAGAAGAGCACGCAGCTCATGGAGGAAGGCAAGTATGTCTTCGTCGTCGCCAAGAAGGCGAACAAGATCGAGATTGCCAAGGCCGTCGCCGCTATTTTCAAGGTGAAGGTTGCGGATGTCAATACGGTCAATGTTTCTGGCAAGGTAAAGCGCATGGGCCGTTTCGTCGGCAAGCGCTCGGATTATAAAAAGGCCATCGTGAAGCTCGCTCCGGGCGAGACGATCGAGTTCTTCCAGGCCTGAAACTGAGCAAAGGAGGTATAAAGAGTGGCAATCAAAAGTTTTAAACCATATTCTGCCGGCCGCAGGTTCATGACGGTTTCCTCGTTCGAGGAGATCACGACGGACAAGCCGGAGAAGTCCCTTGTCGAGAGCCTCAAGAATCATGGCGGCCGCAATCAGCAGGGACGTCTGACGGTGCGCCATCAGGGCGGCGGACATAAGCGCCGTTACCGCATCATCGACTTCAAGCGCACGAAGGACGGCATTCCGGCCCGCGTCGCGACGATCGAGTACGATCCGAACCGCAGCGCGCGCATCGCGCTTTTGAACTATGCGGACGGCGAGAAGCGCTATATCCTTGCGCCGAACGGCCTCAAGGTCGGGGACAAGGTGGAGTCGGGTCCCGAGGCGGACATCAAGACGGGCAACGCGCTTCCGCTCAAGAATATCCCGGTCGGTACGATGATCCACAATATCGAGATGAAGATCGGTAAGGGCGCACAGCTTGCGAGAAGTGCGGGCAGCGCTGTCCAGCTGATGGCTAAGGAAGGCGACTATGCGCTGCTGCGCCTGCCTTCGGGAGAAATCCGCAAGGTCCACGTGAACTGCCGTGCCACGATCGGCCAGGTCGGCAATCTTGAGCACGAAAACCTCACGATTGGCAAGGCGGGCCGCAATCGCTGGCTCGGCAAGCGTCCGGAGAACCGCGGCGTAGCGATGAACCCGAACGATCATCCGCATGGCGGCGGCGAGGGAAGAAGCCCGGTCGGCCGCAAGCATCCTGTTACGAAGTGGGGCAAGTGCGCGATGGGCGCAAAGACGCGCCGCAAGAAGGCGTCGGACAAGTTCATCGTGCGTGGCCGCAAGTAATTCGTGGATTGCAGGGCAGCCATTACAGGCTGCCTGAGCGGAAGGAGGATATATTTTGTCGAGATCAGTCAAGAAGGGACCTTTTGTACAAGAAAGTCTCGTGAAGAAAATTGACGCGCTCAATGCGGCGAACGACAAGAAGGTCGTGAAGACGTGGTCGAGGAGCTCTACGATCCTGCCGGATTTCGTAGGCCATACGATCGCCGTGCACGACGGCCGCAAGCACGTTCCTGTATATGTGACGGAAGATATGGTTGGCCATAAGCTCGGGGAATTCGCTCCGACGCGTACGTTCAAGGGCCATGCCGGCGAGGAGAGGAAGACTTCGCTGAGATAAGAGCGAAAGGAGGCATTTTCCCTTTGGAAGCAAAAGCTACAGCCAAGTATGTACGGATTGCGCCGCGCAAGGTGCGTGTCGTCATGGATCTCATCCGTGGCAAGAACATCGCCGACGCTTTCGCAATTCTGAAGTTCACGCCGAAGGTCGGCGCGGACGTAATAGAGAAGGTATTGAAATCCGCTGTTTCCAATGCCGAGAACAATTTCGACATGAACGTCGACAATCTCTATGTCAAGACGGCGTTCGTCGACCAGGGCCCGACGCTCAAGCGCATCCACCCGCGCTCCCGTGGGCAGGCGTTCAAGATCTTGAAGCGCACGTCCCATGTAACTGTCGCCGTGGAAGAAAGATGAGGAGGAGGGAAACGGTTTGGGCCAGAAAGTAAATCCGAACGGCATCCGCATCGGCATTGTCAAGACCTGGGATGCAAAATGGTATGCAGACAAGGATTTTTCAGACAACCTGCATGAAGATATCAAGATTCGTAAGTATTTGAAGGACAGCCTCGGCGCTGCGGGCGTCTCGAAGATTGAGACGGAGCGCTCGAAGAACCGCCTGAAGCTCACGATCCATACGGCGAAGCCGGGCATGGTCATCGGCCGCGGCGGCTCGGGCATCGAGCAGATCAAGGAAGGTCTCAAGGGCAAGACGGACAAGACGATCGACATCAATATTTCTGAGATCGGCAAGCCGGATCTCGATGCGACGCTTGTGGCAGAGAACATCGCCCAGCAGCTTGAGCGCCGCATTGCTTTCCGCCGCGCGATGAAGCAGGCGGTCGGCCGCACGATGCGTCTCGGGGCAAAGGGAATCAAGGTCAAGGTTTCCGGTCGTCTTGGCGGCGCGGAAATCGCCAGGAGCGAGGCATATCGCGAGGGCAGCATTCCGCTGCACACGCTGCGTGCCGATATCGACTACGGTACGGCGGAGGCCCGCACGACGTACGGGCGCATCGGCGTCAAGGTCTGGATATTCAAGGGCGAAATCCTTCCAGATAAGAAGCAGTCGCAGAGGGCTGCCGCTGAAGGGAGCGAAGCTTAATGTTATTACCGAAGAGAGTCAAATACCGCAAGCAGTTTCGCGGCCGTATGAAGGGCAAGGCGCATCGCGGCAACACGGTCAGCCATGGCGAGTTCGGCCTGGTGGCGCTGGAGCCGGCTTGGATCACGAACCGCCAGATCGAGGCTGCACGTATTGCAATGACGCGCTACATCAAGCGCGGCGGCAAGGTCTGGATCAAGATTTTTCCGGACAAGCCGGTTACGGCCAAGCCGGCCGAGACCCGCATGGGCAGCGGCAAGGGTTCGCCGGAGTACTGGGTCTGCGTCGTGAAGCCCGGCCGCGTCCTCTTCGAGATGAACGGCGTTTCTAAGGAAGTGGCGATGGAGGCCATGCGCCTTGCAGGCCATAAGCTGCCGATTCGTACGAAGTTCGTCACGCGCGAGGAGTCACTGAAAGCAGCAGAGGGCGGTGAAGCAAATGAAGGTTAATGAGATACGCGGCTTGAATGCCGGGGAACTCGGCGAGAAGCTCGCTTCCTTAAAGGAGGAACTGTTTAACCTCCGTTTCCAGCACGCTACTGGCCAGTTGGAGAATCCGATGCGTATCAAGGAAGTCAAGAAGTCGATCGCCCGCATCAAGACGGTGCAGCGCGAGATGGAAGGCCAGGCCGTGTATTCGGCGAAGTAATGTTGATATGCAGAGGAAGGAGGCTCCGCAATGAGCGATAGAAATGAACGCAAGACGAGAGTCGGCAAGGTCGTGAGCGACAAGATGGACAAGACGGTCGTCGTTGCCGTTGTCGACATTGAGCAGCATAAGCTCTATAAGAAGGCCGTCAAGAAGACGGTGAAGTTCCAGGCGCACGACGAGAACAACGAGGCGCATGTCGGCGACACGGTGGCCCTGATGGAAACCCGCCCGCTCTCGAAGCATAAGCACTGGAGAGTCGTGAAGATCGTCGAGAGGGCGAAGTAAGCTTCGGCTGTCTCGAAAAGGAGGTCCATACATTGATTCAACAGCAGACCATGCTGAATGTTGGCGACAATACGGGCGCGAAAGAGATCATGTGCATCCGCGTGCTCGGCGGCTCGTACCGCAAGTATGCCAACATCGGTGATGTTATCGTGGCTGCCGTGAAGGCAGCAGCCCCGGGCGGCACGGTCAAGAAGGGCGATGTCGTGAAGGCTGTCGTTGTTCGCAGCGTCAAGGGCATTCGCCGTCAGGACGGCTCGTACATCCGCTTTGACGAGAACGCCGCCGTGCTCATCAAGGAAGACAAGACGCCGAGAGGCACCCGTATTTTTGGCCCTGTGGCCAGGGAGCTGCGCGAGAAGGATTTCATGAAGATTGTTTCCTTGGCTCCTGAAGTTCTTTGATAGGAGGCGCTATTTTGTCACAGGTGAAACTGCATGTAAAGAAAGGCGACACGGTCGTCGTCCTCGCAGGCAAGGATAAAGGCAAGCAGGGCAAGATCGTCGAGGCTCTGCCGAAAAAGGGCAAGGTCATCGTCGAGGGCGTGAACAAGGTGAAGCGTCATACGAAGCCGAGCCAAAAGTATCCGCAGGGCGGCATCATCCAGAAGGAAAGCCCGCTGAACTCCTGCAAGGTTATGCTCGTCTGCCCGGCTTGCCAGAAGGCTACGCGCACGGGCAAGAAGGAAGTCAACGGCAAGATGGTTCGCGCCTGCAAGAAGTGCGGCGAAGTCATCGACCAGACGAAATAAGCGAGGAAGGAGGAGCACGGTTTGGAAAGATTAAAGGAAAAGTACCAGAAGGAAGTTGTGCCTGAGCTTACGAAGAAGTTCGGCTACAAGAACATCATGCAGCTTCCGAAGATCGAGAAGGTCATCATCAACATGGGTGTCGGCGAGGCTGTCGCGAACCCCAAGGCGCTCGACGCTGCTGTCAACGATCTGACGATCATCGCAGGCCAGAAGCCCATCCTGACGCGCGCGAAGAAGTCGCTTGCGGCATGGAAGCTCAGGGAAGGCATGCCGATCGGCACGAAGGTCACGCTGCGCGGCACGCGCATGTACCAGTTCCTCGATAAGTTCATGAACGTCGCACTGCCGCGCGTCCGCGACTTCCGCGGCGTGAGCAGCAAGGCTTTTGACGGCCGCGGCAATTATGCAGTCGGTCTCAAGGAGCAGCTCATCTTCCCGGAGATTGAGTATGATAAGATCGATAAGCTGCGCGGCATGAACATCGTCATTGTCACGACAGCGGAAAAGGACGAAGAGGCGCGCGAGCTCCTGAGGCTCATGGGCATGCCTTTCAACGCTTGAAGAAGGAGGTATGAGCTATGGCGAAGAAATCGATGATCGAGAAGTGGAGCAAACAGCCGAAGTTCAAGGTACGCCAGCACAACCGCTGCAAGATCTGCGGCCGTCCGCATGGCTACATGAGGAAGTTCGACATGTGCCGTATCTGCTTCCGTGAGCAGAGCTACAACGGCGCGATTCCCGGCGTGACGAAAGCCAGCTGGTGATGAGGCTGCCCCCGAGAGGGCAGGACATAGGGAAGGCGTTTTCCTGAAAAAGCGCATTTCCCCTGAAAGTATGAAAGGGAGGATATCGGTTCCATGGTAATGACTGATCCTATTGCAGATATGCTGACACGTTTGCGCAATGCAAACTCTGTTTACCACTCCAAGGTGAACATCCCGGCTTCCAAGATCAAGAAGGCGATTGCCGAGGTCTTGAAGGAAGAGGGCTTCATCAAGGATTACACCTTCAGCGAGGACCAGAAGCAGGGCGTTTTGACGCTTTTCCTCAAGTACGGTCCCGAGCGTGAGAAGGTCATCACGGGCATCAAGCGCATCTCGAAGCCTGGTCTTCGCGCCTACGCGAAGCGCGACGAGCTGCCGCGGGTTCTCGGCGGCCTCGGCATCGCCATCATCTCCACCTCGAAGGGGATCATGAGCGACAAGGAAGCACGCAAGGCAGGCCTTGGCGGCGAAGTTGTCGCCTACGTCTGGTAAATCGTCTGGAGGTGAAAAGATGTCAAGAATTGGCAGAGCACCGATTGATATCCCGTCCGGCGTAACCGTCAAGATCGAGGATGTCAACAAGGTGACAGTAAAGGGTCCGAAAGGCGAGCTTTTCCGCGAGCTTCATCCGGACATGAAGATCAAGGTCGAGGGCAATGTTCTCACTGTGGAACGCCCGTCGGATGATAAGGAGCACCGCTCTCTGCACGGCCTCACGCGCACGCTCATCCATAACATGGTCGTCGGTGTGACGGACGGTTTCAAGAAGACGCTCGAGATCAACGGCGTCGGCTACCGTGCCGCGAAGCAGGGCAAGAACCTCAATCTTTCGCTTGGTTTCTCCCATCCCGTCATTGTCGAGCCGCCCGAGGGCATCACGCTCGAGGCGCCGAGTGCGACGAGCATCATTGTTTCGGGAATTGACAAGGAAGCTGTCGGCGCAGTCGCCGCGAAGATTCGCAGCTATCGTCTGCCTGAACCGTACAAGGGCAAGGGCATCAAGTACGAGGGCGAGCACATCCGCCGCAAGGTCGGTAAGGCTGGCGCCAAGGCCAAGAAATAAGGCAGCTTGAAGGAAAGGAGTGACCATAGTGCTGATCAAGGCAGATAAGAACAAGGCCAGGCAGAAGCGCCACCTGAGGGTCAGGAACCACGTTTCCGGCACGGCAGAGCGTCCGCGCCTGAACGTATACAGAAGCCTCGCGAACATCTATGCACAGGTGATCGATGATGAAAAGGGCGTAACGCTCGTTGCGGCAAGTTCCAAGGACAAGGATTTTTCGGGCTATGGCGGAAACGTCGAGGCAGCGAAGGCCGTCGGCGCCGCTGTTGCAAAGCGTGCCATCGAGAAGGGCATCACCGAGGTTGTCTTTGACCGCGGAGGCTACATCTACCATGGCCGCGTCGCGGCGCTCGCAGAGGCAGCGCGCGAAGCAGGCCTTAAATTCTGACTTGCAAGGAGGTAAATGAATGGCTAGAATGGACAGGGACCGTGACAGGGACCGGGACAGGAACAATGAGACTCCCGAGTTCGAGGAGAAGGTCGTCTATATCAACCGCGTCGCCAAGGTCGTCAAGGGCGGACGCCGTTTCTCCTTCAGTGCCCTCGTAGTCGTGGGCAACAAGAAGGGCAAGGTCGGCGCAGGCCTCGGCAAGGCAAGCGAGGTGCCGGAGGCAATCCGTAAGGGCATCGAGGACGCGAAGAAGAATCTCATCGAGGTTTCCCTGAAGGATACGACAATCCCGCATGAGATGATCGGTATTTTCGGTGCAGGCCGCGTGCTCTTGAAGCCCGCTGCGAAAGGTACCGGCGTCATCGCCGGAGGTCCTGCGCGCGCCGTCTTGGAGCTTGCAGGCATCCGTGACATCCTCACGAAATCCTTGGGATCGTCGAACCCGAACAACATGGTTCGTGCAACGGTCAAGGGGCTCGAACAGCTCAAACGTGCCGAGGCTGTGGCTGAACTGCGCGGCAAGACGGTGCAGGAACTTTTGGGTTAAGGAGGAACTTCCATGGCAAAGGTTAAGATTACCCTTACGAGAAGCCTCATCGGCCGTCCCGAGACACAGAGAGCTACGGTTCGTTCGCTCGGGCTCAGGAAGCTCAATTCGTCGGTGGAGCGTGAGATGAACGATGCGCTCAAGGGACAGATCCATAAGGTGGAACATCTCGTAAAGGTCGAGAATATCTGAGAAGAACAAGGAGGTGCAAGCACATGAAGTTACATGAATTGTCCCCCGCGGAGGGCTCGAAGAAGACGCGCAACCGCGTGGGCCGCGGCATCGGCAGCGGCAACGGCAAGACCGCAGGACGCGGCCACAAGGGCCAGAAGTCGAGGAGCGGCGGCGGCGTCCGCACGGGTTTTGAAGGCGGGCAGATGCCTCTTTACCGCAGGCTTCCGAAACGCGGCTTCAAGAACGTGTTCCGCAAGATTTACGCAGAGGTCAATGTCGAGACGCTGAACCGTTTCGATGACGGCGCTGTCGTCGATCCCGTCGCGCTCGTCGAACTGGGCATCCTGAAGAATGTCCGCGACGGCATTCGCATCCTCGGCAAGGGCGAGCTTACGAAGAAACTCACGGTTCGCGCCAACGGCTTCACGAAGTCGGCAGAGGAGAAGATTGCGGCAGCAGGCGGAAAAATCGAGGTGATCTGATTGTTTGCAGCTCTTGCGAACATCTACAAGATTCCGGAACTGAGGCAGAAGATCATCTTCACGCTCGTCATGTTCGCCGTGTTCCGCCTCGGAACGCATATCCCTGTTCCGGGCGTCGATCCTTCGGCCATCGAGCAGCTTTTTGCTACGGGCAACTTGTTCGGCCTGCTGGATCTCTTTTCCGGCGGTGCATTCAGCAAGTTTTCCATCTTTGCGATGAGCATCACGCCTTACATCAACGCATCGATCATCATGCAGCTTCTCACGGTTGTCATCCCGACTTTGGAGCAATGGTCCAAAGAGGGGCAGGAAGGGCATAAGAAAACGACGAAGGTCACCCGCTACCTGACAGTGGCACTCGCATTTTTTCAGGCGATCGGCATGTCGATCGGTCTGAAACAAGCTATTCTCAACCCCAATCCCGTCTCAATCCTGATCGTTGCGATCACCTTGACGGCGGGCACCATTTTCCTGATGTGGCTCGGTGAACAGATTACGACGAACGGCGTCGGCAACGGCATATCGCTCATTATCTTCGCCGGTATCGTGGCGGCTTTGCCGAAGAACCTCGGGACGATCTACAGTTATTTGCAGGCAGGGACGATCAGCTATTTTAATGCGCTCGTCTTTGGCGTCATCGCCCTGGCGATGATTGTGTTTGTCATCTATATCCAAGAAGGCAATCGCAGAATCCCTATTTCCTATGCGAAAAGGGTTGTCGGAAAGAAAACCTATGGCGGAAGTTCCAGCCATATCCCGCTGAAGGTCAACCATGCGGGAGTTATTCCAATTATCTTTGCGTCATCCGTGCTGATGTTTCCAGTAACCGTTGCCCAGTTTATAGAAGTTCCCTGGGTGACCACACTTGCCGGTTATTTTGCGTGGGGCACACCGCTGCAGACGACGATCTACGCGCTGCTCATTCTTTTCTTCACGTATTTTTATACCGCGGTTACTGTAAAGATATCGGATATGGCAGAGAATCTGAAAAAATACGGTGGCTTCATCCCCGGCATACGCCCGGGCAAGCCAACGGAAGAATATCTCGATAATGTCATGACGCGCATCACGCTGGCCGGTGCTTTCTTCCTGGCCTTTATCGCTATACTGCCGAACCTCGTTGCGGGGGCGACCCACATCGAGGGTGTGTACTTCGGCGGTACGGCATTGCTCATCGTCGTCGGAGTTGCGCTGAACACGATGAAGCAGATTGAGTCCATGGTGGTTATGCGCCATTACCAAGGTTTCATGAAATAGGAGGATCCGTCGATGCATATCCTGTTAATGGGGCCGCCGGGTGCCGGCAAAGGCACGCAGGCAGCCAACCTCGTGAAAGAGTTCGATATTCCCCATATCTCGACGGGCGACATGTTCCGCGCCGCCGTGAAGGAGGGAACGGAGCTGGGCAAGCAGGCAAAGGCCTGCATGGATGCCGGAAAGCTCGTTCCGGACGAGGTCACGATCGGTATTGTGAAGGAACGTCTCGCGAAGCCCGACTGCAAAAAGGGCTTCATCCTCGACGGCTTTCCGCGCACGGTGGAGCAGGCCGACGCCCTCACGGGCATCCTGAAGGATCTCGGTCTATCCCTCTCTTGTGTTCTCAACATCAACGTGCCGGCAGCTGACCTCATCGAGCGCGCCGTGGGGCGCCGCATCTGCAAGACCTGCGGCGCGACCTACCATGTGAAGTTCAATCCGCCCCGCAGGGAAGCGGTTTGCGACACATGCAGCGGCGACCTTTTCCAGCGCGCGGACGACAGCGAGGAGACGATGAAGAACCGTCTCTCCGTTTACGAGGCACAGACGAAACCCTTGATCGACTACTACGAGAAGGCCGGTGTTTACCGGGAAATCGACGGCCGCCAGGCCATCGACAAGGTGAAGGCCGACATGATCAAAGTCCTTAAGGGCTGAGGCTTCGTCAACAGCCACCGAACGATAAAGACGCCGGGCTCGTCTGCGGCGTCAAAGAGGGAGCCGCGGGCTCCCCGAAGACAATACGATGTTGGGCATGGGCAATTTCACCAGCGGAACGCTCCTTTGATGGATCATGGATAGCTTTCGCCCAACCCAATTTCAGAGAGGGAGAAGCTCATGTCAAAACAAGATGTAATCGAAGTGGAAGGCAAGGTGCTGGAAGCGCTGCCTAACGCGATGTTTCAAGTCGAGCTGGAAAACGGTCACGTCGTCCTGGCGCATGTCTCGGGAAAGATTCGCATGAATTTCATCCGCATCCTCCCCGGGGACAAAGTCACGATCGAGCTTACGCCTTACGATTTGACGCGCGGCCGCATCACCTATCGTTTTAAGTAGACGCAGCCGCTTTTCGGCAGGCAGCGCAGAAGGAGGCAAAGTGCAATGAAAGTCAAGCCGTCCGTCAAACGGATTTGCGAGAAATGCAAGATCATCAAGCGCAAGGGCCGTGTCATGGTCATTTGCGAAAACCCGAAGCATAAGCAGAGACAAGGTTAAGGAGGTGCTTTTCTATGGCACGTATCGCCGGTGTGGATTTACCGCGTGACAAAAGAATCGAGATTGCTTTGACATATATTTATGGGATCGGTCTGACGACGTCCCAGAAACTCTTGAAGGTGGCGGGCGTCAACCCCGACACGCGCACGCGCGACCTGACGGAGGACGAGGTCGTGAAGCTGCGCGACGTCATCGACAAGGAAGCGATCGTCGAGGGCGACCTGCGCCGTGAGCGCCAGATGGCAATCAAGCGTCTCGTCGATATCGGCTGCTACCGCGGCCGCCGTCACCGCTTGGGACTTCCCGTGCGCGGACAGAACACGAAGAACAACGCCCGCACGCGCAAAGGCCCCCGCAAGGCCATCGCAGGCAAGAAGAAGGATAAATAAAAGGGAGGGTCATTGAGTGGCAGTAAAGAAAACGACGCGGACGAAGAAAAGAGACCGCAAGAACATCGAATATGGCGTTGCACATATCAGCTCCACTTTCAACAACACGATCGTCACGCTGACGGACAAGAGCGGCAATGCCCTCTCTTGGGCGAGCGCGGGCGGCCTCGGCTTCCGCGGCTCCCGTAAGAGCACGCCTTTTGCAGCGCAGATGGCGGCAGAGGTTGCGGCGAAGGCCGCGATGGAACACGGCCTGAAGCAGGTCGAGGTCTATGTCAAGGGTCCGGGCGCCGGCCGCGAGGCTGCGATTCGTTCCTTGCAGGCAACGGGCCTCGAGGTCAACATGATCAAGGACGTTACCCCGATTCCGCACAACGGCTGCCGTCCGCCGAAGCGCAGAAGAGTTTAATGGAGGTGCAGAAGAAATATGGCAATTGATAGAGTCGCTTCCCTCAAAAGGTGCCGCGCTCTCGGCATCGAGCCGGGCATGGTCGGCATCAGCCGCCAGTCCAAGCGTCAGCCGCGCCGCCAGGCTCGCAAGGTCAGCGAGTACGGCATGCAGCTCAAGGAAAAGCAAAAGGCGAAGTTCATCTACGGTGTTCTTGAGAAGCAGTTCCGCAAGTATTATGAGAAGGCGAAGACGATGCCCGGTGTTACGGGTGAAAACCTTCTCGGCCTTTTGGAGCGCCGCATCGACAACGTCGTGTATCGCCTCGGCCTTGCCCAGACGCGCAAGCAGGCGCGCCAGCTCGTGACGCATGGACATATTCTCGTGAACGGCAAGCGCCTCGACATCCCATCCGCGCTGATCAAGGCGGAGGACGAGATCACGATTGACGAGAAGAGCCGTTCCAATGCTTTCTTCAAGTCCTTGGCGGAGAATTACAACTCCCTGAGCGTCCCCGCATGGCTTTCGGCCGACGGCGCAAAGCTCAGCGGCACGGTCACGCGCTTCCCGAACCGCGATGAGATCGACGTTCCCGTGAATGAGCAGGCTATCGTCGAGCTGTACTCCAGATAATCTCTTGATGAATATTGTCATTGCATGAGAATTATGGAGGAGGGTTATCCCAGATGATCGAGATCGAGAAGCCAAAGATCGAGATAGTAGAAATCAGCGAAGATAATCGTTATGGGAAGTTCGTCTGCGAGCCTTTGGAGCGTGGCTACGGCACGACCCTCGGCAACAGCCTGCGGCGCATCCTCTTGTCGTCCTTGCCGGGCGCCGCGATCACTTCAATCCGTATCGACGGCGTTCTGCATGAGTTTTCCACGATTCCGGGCGTCCGGGACGATGTGACGAACATCGTGCTGAACCTCAAGTCGCTCTGCCTCAAGATGCACAGTGAGGAGCCGCATGCTCTGCGCCTTGACATCACAGGCGAGAAAGAGGTCACAGCGGCGGACATCGTCACTGACCCCGATGTGGAGATCTTGAATCCCGAGCTTCATATCGCGACGCTCAACGAGGACGGCGAACTGCATATGGAGATGATGGTCGAGCGCGGCAAGGGCTATGTGGCCGCTGAGAAGAACAAAAAAGCCGATCATGTCATCGGTGTCATTCCCATCGATTCCATTTTTTCACCGATTCAGCGTGTGAACTACACGGTGCAGGACACCCGCGTGGGAAATGTCACGGACTATGACAAGCTGATCCTCGAGGTCTGGACGGATGGCTCCATCCGCCCGGAGGAGGGTGTAAGCCGTGCGGCGGGCATCCTCATCTCCCATTTCAAGCTTTTCCAGAACATGGCAGGCATTCCTGAAATCGAGGAGGAGGAGGAGATTTCTTCCCCTGAGCCTGAAGAGCCGGACGCCTCGAAGGTGTTGGAGATGACGATCGAGGATCTCGACCTTTCCGTCCGTTCCTTCAACTGCTTGAAGCGCGCGAACATCAATACGGTAGAGGATCTCGTCTCCAAGACGGAAGAGGATATGATGAAGGTCAGGAACCTTGGCAGGAAATCCCTGGAAGAGGTCAAGAAGAAGCTTGAGGAACTTGACTTGTCATTGAAGAAAGAAGAAGAATAAGTGAGGGAAAAACCATGAGCTACAGAAAATTAGGGCGTAACTCGAGTGCCCGCAAGGCACTCTTCCGCAGCATCCTGGCCTCCTTCTTCAAGCATGAGCGCATCGAGACGACGGAAGCGAAGGCGAAGGAAATTCGCGGCCTCGCTGAAAAGCTCATCACGCTGGCAAAGCGTGGTGACCTTTCCGCTCGACGTCAGGCGATTGCCGATCTTGGCGATGAAGAAGCAGTAAGGAAGCTCTTTAGCGATATTGCAGGCAAGTATACGGACCGTCAGGGTGGCTACACGCGCATCCTGAAGCTCGGCCCCCGTCGCGGCGATGCCGCGCCGATGGCGCTTTTGGAGCTGGTCTGAGACTGGACTGAAAAAGAATAGGAAAAGAGGCCGCAGCGCGGGAAGACAAACGTCTTTTGCGCGGCGGCCTCTTTTTTTTGCACGTATTGCTTTTTTCTGTAAAAAAACATAAAATAAAGAGAATGAATATCAAATACGGAAAGAGCAAAAAAGCACTTTCTGTCGCGATGAGAATTAAGGAAGCGCGATGGGAAAAGGAGGCGCCCATATGAAACTGGGGAAATTGAGGGTTGGCGTTACGGATATTTTGCTGCTGGCGCTGAATGCGTCATTTTTCATTGGAATCCAGACCGTGTTTTCGCCGTGCGAACCGCGTCCGGACGGCACGTGGATGACGTGCCACTGGGCAGGTGAAGCGCTTGCGGGGATTGCTGCGGTGCTCGTGGGGATCGCTGTGCTGCATCTGCTGATTCCGTCTGCGAAAATCAAACAGGGGCTGGCATTGGCTTCTATTCCCGTTTCCCTGCTGGCGATGTATTTGCCGGGGCATCTCGTCGATCTTTGCATGAAGGAGACGATGCGCTGCCATACCCTGATGCAGCCGGCTGTCATGGCGATTTCTGCTTTGACCGTTCTGCTGGCTGTCGTGGATATCTATGTATATGGAAGGAGGGACTGACCATGCGGTTTCCCCGCTTTCTGGCTGTAAGGAACTGCCGAAAGCGTTCTTCACGCTCTTTTGCTCTGGGGCTTGTGGCGGGCGTCCTCTCCTTGGTTCTTTTTGGCGGTTCGCTTATGATCATCAGCCTGCAGAACGGTCTGGCCCAATTCAAGGAAAGACTGGGGGCGGATGTCATTGTCCTTCCCCGGGAAGCGCAGCAGCAGGGAAGACTGGAAGGGGTGCTCGTACAGGGAATCCCTGCCAATTTCTATATGGAGGATTCCTGCCTGGCCGTACTGCGCCGGATGCCGGGCGTGGAGCGTGCCACGCCGCAGTTTTTTCTGGCTTCGGCCAATTCGGAATGCTGCTCCGTGCCCGTCCAGATCATCGGTTTTGATCCTGCAACGGACTTCACGATCCAGCCATGGATTCATGAGAGCTTCAGCGGGTCTGTCGGACAGGGAGATATCCTCGTCGGCAGCGGCATTTCCGTACACCATGACCGGATGATAAAATTCTACAATATTCCCTGCCGGGTCGTGGGACGTCTGAATCCCACAGGTACGGGTATGGATACTGCCGTCTACACCGATATGGATACGATTCGCACGATGATGAAGAACGCGACGGATCTGAACTTTGATTATTTCAAGGATGTGCCGGCGGAACGGGCGATTTCCGCCGTGCTGCTCAAAACGGCGGAAGGATTCAGTCCGGAAGCTATGGCGGAGGCGATCAACCAGGAGTATCCGCAGCTTACGGCAAAACCGGCGCATGGCATGATCAGCAGCGTTGGCCAGGGACTCGGCGCTATAACGGGAACCATCGGCGTCCTTCTTTTCATGGTCTGGCTCTTGTCTGCCATCATTCTTGTCGTCGCATTTCGCATGGTTGTGAACGAGAGGCGCAGGGAATTTGCTATTCTTCTGGTGGCAGGTGCAACTCGGGGGATGCTCGTTCGGATTGTCCTGCTGGAATCGCTCTTGGTATGCGCCATCGGCGCTGCCATTGGAATTTTTGCAGGCAGTGCTGTCATTTTGCCGTTTGCCGGGATGATCAAGACAAGCCTGGCGCGTCCGTACCTTTTGCCGGATGCCGTGAGCATTCTGCTGCTGGCCGCCGGCGCCTTTTTCGTCACAGTCGTTTCAGGTGCGCTTTCAGCGGCGTGGACAGTACGGCTCGTCGCCGATTCCGATGTGGGCATGATTTTGCGGGAGGATGGATGATGGAGCTTCGGGCAGAAAAAATCAGCCGCGATTTTTTGCGGCAAAGTGCGGCTGAAGGTTTTTTCATGGCGCTGCAGGAAACGGATTTCCGCCTGTCCGCAGGCTCCCTGGTCGAGGTCACAGGACGCTCGGGCAGCGGCAAGAGCACGCTGCTCAGTATTCTCTCCGGCCTTATGAAGCCGGGGACAGGGCAGGTGTTCCTTGATGATAGGGAACTGTACCAACTCGATGAGGCCGAGCTTGCGCGTTTGCGAAACCGCCACATCGGTTTGGCGCCGCAGCGGCTTATGGCGCTTTCCAGCCTGACAGTATGGGAAAATATCCTGCTCCCTCGGCTTCTCTACGAAGAAGAGGAAAGCGTCCTTCCCTATGCGGCAGAACTTATGGAGCGGTTGGGAATCAAAGGGCTGAAGGGGGCGTATCCGCAGGAGTTGTCCGGCGGGGAGCTCAGGCGTGTGACGATTGCCCGCGCGATGGCATGCCGTCCGGAAATCCTTCTGATGGATGAGCCGACCGGCGATTTGGATGACGAGAGCACGCATCATGTTCTGTCCCTTCTGCGCGAGGCAGCGGACAACGGGCACGCCGTTCTCCTGGTGACGCATGAGCAGGAAGCGGCAAGGTATGCGGATCGGCTTTACAAAATGACGGCAGGGAAATTGACACTGCAGGAAGGATGAAATCTTCGTTTTGCTTTTGGACGGAAGATGCTTTTGAATTATGGGATACAAAAAAGAGGGCTGCAGGGGAGCAGTCCTCTTTTTGCGAGAGTCAGGCTTCGCGCACCTTGGATTCTTCCGGTTCGGCGTCGCCCTCGGCTTCGCTTTCGCTTTCCGAGAGTTTGCGCTCGAAACGATCCTTGTGCGTGTTTTGAGGGATGTTCGTCGGGTATTCGCCGCTGAAGCAGGCGTGGCAGCATGGTATGCCGCCTGCGAGGGCGGGGAGCGATTCAAGCGGCAGATAGCCGAGGGTATCCGCGCCGACGATTTTCGTGATCTCCGCAAGCGTGTGGTGCGAGGCGACGAGGTTTTCGGAGGAATCGATGTCCGTGCCGTAGTAGCAGGGGTAGAGGAAGGGCGGCGCAGAGATGCGCAGGTGGACTTCCTTTGCACCGGCCTTGCGGACGAGATCCGTGATGCGTTTACTCGTTGTGCCGCGCACGATGGAATCGTCGATGAGCACGACCCTCTTTCCGTGGATGGTTTCGGCGATGGGACTGAGCTTTATGCGCACCTTGTCCATGCGGTTTTCCTGCCCGGGGGCGATGAAGGTGCGGCCGATGTATTTGTTCTTGATCAGACCGATGCCGTAGGGGATGCCCGAGGCACGGCTGTAGCCAAGCGCCGCGTCAAGTCCGGAATCCGGCACGCCGATGACGACGTCGGCTTCGACCGGGTGCTTGGCTGCAAGGATTTCACCGGCACGCGTCCTGGCGGCATGAATGGAAACGCCGTCGAGGATGGAATCGGGGCGCGCGAAGTAGATGTATTCGAATACACAGGATTTTCTGGGCTTCGTATGACAGTGTTCAAGACGGCTCTCCATGCCGCGCTGTGTAAAGACGAGGATTTCGCCGGGCAGCAAATCGCGCTCGAAGGTCGCGCCGACAGCGCCGAGGGCGCAGCTTTCCGAGGCGATCACCCATGCGCCATCGGGCATTTTGCCGTAACACAGGGGGCGGAAGCCCTGCGGGTCGCGCACGGCGATGAGCTTCTTGCTCGACATCAGACACAGCGAATAAGCGCCCTCAAGAAGGCGCATGGCCTGGCTTACGGCCTCCTCGATCGAGGGGCTTTTGAGACGTGCCTGGGTGATGAGATAGGCGATGATTTCTGTGTCGATCGTTGTATGAAAGATGGCGCCGGAGAGCTCGAGCCTGTCGCGCAGGATATCGGCATTGCTGAGATTGCCGTTGTGCGCGAGCGCCATTTTGCCTTTCTGGTGGTTGATCGCGAGCGGCTGGCAGTTGCGGCGGCTCGTTGCGCCCGTTGTGCCGTAGCGCACATGGCCGATTGCCATCTGCCCCTCGGGAAAACGTCCGAGGATTTCCTGCGAGAAGACGTCGCTGACAAGTCCGAGATCTTTGTGCGAGGAAAAGATGCCGTCGTCGTTCACCGTGATGCCGCAGCTCTCCTGGCCGCGGTGCTGCAGCGCGTAAAGGCCGTAATACGTCATCGCGGCGACGTTCGTGGCATGGGGCGAAAACACGCCGAAGACGCCACATTCTTCATGTATGCTCATTCCAAAAATCCTCCTGCTTGAGGGATGCGCAAATGGCGCGGTAATTCTTCTCTTACATCCTACACCACGAGAAAAATCATGTCAATCATTCTGTATACAAAAAACTTGGCAGGAATTTCGATGGGTGGTGTCGAAAAGGAATTGTGTTGGACTATGTATGGGCTCTTTTTATATTTGCCCGGCCCAGTGAAATCGAATTTTGCATATTTTTAATTAAAAGGGAGATTTTTTGTATGAAAAACAGGCTATATCATACGTTGACGAGGGCGGTGCTCATGGGTGTTGTCGCGAGCACGGCAGCCGTGCCGGCTTATGCTGCATCCTCGCTCTCGAAGCCTGGCCAGGACATCGAGACAACACGGCCTGAGGCCCAGGCGGATGTGGAAAACAAGACGAAGCAGCCGAAGGTATCGGGCGAGGCGAAGTTCATGGTCAAGAATATCCAGCTCGATGCGGAGGAACTGGAGCTTGACAAGAATGATTTGAAGGAAATCCTGATCGGCTATGTCGGCAAGGAGGCTTCGCTCAACGACCTAGAAGGTCTGCAGAGGAAGCTTACCTCGTACTGTCGTTCGCACGGGTATCCCGCTGCGGCGGCATATCTCCCGGAACAGGAATCCAAAGACGGCAATGTTCTGCTCAAGATCATTCCCGGGCGCTATGGAGAAGTGCATCTTGACAACAAGGGCAAGATGAAGAATGAGACGGCGGAGAGCTTCCTGCATGGGCTGAAACAAGGCGAAATCATCACGAGCAAGAGTCTTGAGACGGCGCTTTATTCCATCAGTGATGTCAGCGGCGCGAGAGCCGTCGGTACGCTGAGCGCGGGCAAGGGCTTCGGCACGAGCGATGTGACGGTGCACATCGAGCCGGGCAAGCCGTCCACGACGGTTCTCTATGTCGAGAATTACGGCAGTGAGAATACGGGACGCTACCGCTACGGCCTGCAGCATACGGCGTATGATATCGACGGCTCCGGTGCGAAGGCGAATGTCGGTGTTTTGATTTCCAACCAGAGTTTGCACAACTATTACGCAAACTATGAAATGCTCGTCGGCCATGGCGGCACGACGCTCGGCATTGGCTACAGCCGTATGGACTACACGGTTGGCGGCAGCCTGCGCGCCCTTGGATCGCATGGTACGGCGGATACGATCAGCGTATTCGGCAGCAGCCCGATTTATCATACATCAAATGAACAGCTCAAGTTCACCTATGGCTATGACTACCGCAAGCTCAAGGATGATCTCGATGCTTTCGCGGGCTTGGCGGACAGCGAGAAGCACTCGCACAGCGTCCACGTCGGGCTGGAGGGATCGTGGCTCAACCGCGATTCAGGGACAAATCTGAATTACTCCTTGACGCTCACGGGCGGCACGCTCGGCGCAGATTCGGAATATGCGGAGCGACTGACCGAGCTTTCGGGCACGGACGGCAGCTATGCCAAGGCAGAGGCGAAGCTTACGATGGTACAGACGCTCGGGCATCAGGCCGATGTGATGGTAAAGCTTTCCGGACAGAAGGCCTCGAAGCACCTCGACAGCTCCGAGCAGATGTATCTTGGCGGCGCGAATGCTGTACGCGCCTATGGGCAAGGTGCGGGAACCGGCGATGACGGTGTGCTCGGTACGGTCGAGTTCCGCCTCTATACGGATGTTCCGGGACTTGTTGTGAGCACGTATTTCGATATAGGGCATGTTTCCTCGAGCGCTTATAGCGACACGCTCAAGGGCTGGGGCATCGGGCTTGCCTACAATGCCCCCGGCGATTGGTTTGCACGAATCGATTACGCGCGCCGCATCGGCCTGGGCGATTACGAGAGCCTCCTGACCGACCGTGCGCGCCTCTGGTTCCTCGTAGGAAAGATCTGGTAATTTTATACGTTCCGTTCTGTACTGTTCCCCTCTCTTGCCGGCAAGCGTCGTGTAGGGGCCGGGAGCAGGGCATAAAAAAGGGACTGTTGCACGAAGGTAAATTTATCTTTGTACAACAGTCCTTCTTTTCGTATAGGGGCAGATCGGCGAAACAACGGTAACGAAAACTTGCACCTCTACAGAAATAGGGCACACGAATAAGGACGATTGCAATGCTCGCCCTTATTCGTGTGCCCTTATTTGTTTCTTTCCGACGTCTTCTTATGCCGCTTCTCTCAATGATACCAGATGCCGCGCCAACGTGCCGCTTTGTATCTTTTGGTGCAGTTTGAAGACGTTGTGTGCCAGTGCCAGCAGAATGGTCTCACCCAAGACATTCGCCCGCCCCCTCGTAAGAAAGCGGCGAAAGCCAAAGGCTCCCTTGATCTGTGTAAAGACACCCTCTGCCTGGATGCTGCGGTTCATCCGCAGGACGATGCCTTCCGTACTCTTGATCCGTGCAAGGTTCTTTGCACGCTCTCGTTGAAAGACCTTGGCAACCTCCAATCTCTTAGTTCGTTCCTCCATTGGTATCTTGCTGTGGTTGCCATGGATGCACTGCTTCTTTCTTTCGCAGCCGTTGCAGTCTGTACACGTGTAGATGGTCTTTTCGCTCACATACCCGCTCGCACTCTTTGTTCTGCGCGTCCCCGTCACAACGAGTCGCCGCCCCTCGGCGCACTGGTAGACATCCTCCGCTGCAAGGTAGGTCATGTTCTCCCGCCGCCCGATCTCCTGCTTCCATTTGCGCTTCTTGCTCACTTCGTAGTTGTTCGGCTTGATGTAGGAGGCCTGTCCCTTTTCCCTCAAATACAGGTAGTTCTCCTCACTCTCATATCCTGCATCGGCGACAAGCTTCCGGCTCCTTTTTCCGATGTGTGCATGAAAATCCTCCAAAAACGGGATGAGTGTCCGTGTATCTGTCGGGTTCGGGTAAACACCCGCCCATACGATAAAGGATGCCTCCACGCCATATTGCAGATTATATGCCGGCTTTAACTGACCGTTCTTCATTGCATCTTCTTTCATTCGCATGAAGGTTGCCTCATAATCTGTCTTGGAAAAGCTGTTGCGATCCCCACAGATCTGCAGCTTCTTTGTGTAGTCCTTCAGACGACTGATGTAAGAGTCCAGTATCTCCATGGTACGATGAAGCACGGTCTTTCGTTTTCCGCTCCCGTAAACGAAGATGATGTTTTGCTCTCTTTGGATGCGTTTCAAACGTCGGCGCAGACGTTTCAGATGGTGCAGGCGAATCTCAGAGCCACGGCGCAGGTGGATACCGAACTCTTTTTCTACGCCGGCAAGAAAGGCGTAGAGTTTCTCCATGAGTTTGGTACGGTTCTTTGCAACACCTTTTTTCCAAACGAAGGTGTACTTGCCCGCAACTGCTTCGATCTTTGTGCCGTCGACAAAGAGGTTCTCAAACGAGATGGCTCCAACGGATGCAAGAAATTGTGCCATTTGTGCCAGAATCTCCTTGGCGCAGGGGGCAAAGTGATCCCTGCGAAAACGGGCAATAGTTGTGTGATCCAGTGCGGGTCGCCCTTCGAGCAGATACATGAAGTGGATGTTCCTTAGGCATACCTCCTCAATGCGGCGGGAACTGTAGATTTGATTCATGTATGCGTAGATGAGGATGGCAAGCAGCTGATGCGGTGATACGAGATTCCGCTCGGCACGCCGAAAGTTCCTGTAAAGAGGCGTAAGATCCATTTGATGGATGCAGTGGAGCAGGAGACGAACGGGATCGTCCTTCTTGATTTGAAATTCAAAGTTGAGGGGGAGACTGGGTTGAAATGTGCCTCCGTAGGATGTATAATCCTTATGTAAAATTTGGTTTTGTATACTCATATTTTACACCAGAAGCCGGTGTTTGAAAACACCGGCTTCTGTGTTTTTTCCACAAAATTGAGGCTGCTACACGTTGGTTTCGTGCAACAGCCCCTTTCTCAATGCGTCAGTATTCCGCCTTCCAGACCATTTCCTCGACAGCGGCCTTTACATCCGCGACCGCGCGTCGGTTCAGTCCCTGCTTCACGGCACACTCCGCAACGGCAACAGCGACGGCGGCAGAGAACTCAATGAGGCGCGTAACGGGCGGAATGACGGCAGCGCCCTTTGCCTCGGGCGTAAGGAATGCGCCGAGTGAATGCGCCGCGGCCGAGATCATCTCATCGGTCACGAGTTTCGCATCGACCGCCATGCTGCCGAGGCCGAGTCCCGGATAGATAAGTGCGTTGTTCGCTTGTCCGATCTCGTAGGTCGTTCCTCGGTAGGAGACCGGATCACGCGGAACGCCGGTCGCAACCAACGCACGCCCGTCCGACCAGCGAATGAGGTCCTCCGCTGTCGCCTCGGCAAGCTCCGTCGGATTGCTCAGCGGAAAAATGATCGGACGATCACACCACGATGCCATCGCTCGCACGATCGTCTCCGTGAACGCGCCCGGCATTGTCGACGTGCCGACAAGGATGGTCGGCTTTACCGCCATCACGGCGGCCGTAAGCGTCGTGAGCGAATCCGCATGGTCGAACTCGCTGCGTTTTCGCGCGAATGGCTTTTGCTCCGGCGTCAGGTCGCCCATGTCGTCAAAGAGGAGGCCCTGCTTGTCCACGAGGTAGAAATGCCCGCGCGCCTCCTCCTCGCTGAGCCCCTGCTCGACCATCTCGCGGCAAATACGGCTCGTGATGCCCGCGCCCGCCGTCCCCGCGCCGAAGCACATGTATCTCTGCTCCGTGAGCTTCTGCCCCGTGATCTTCATCGCGCCAAGGAGTCCTGCGAGCGTGATGATGCCCGTCCCCTGACAGTCGTCGTTGAAGACGGGATAGGTCTTCTGGTACCGGCGCAGAATCGGCGCGGCGTTCGGCCGTCCAAAGTCCTCGAAGTGGAGATAGAGGCGTGGGAAAAGCCGCTCCGCCGTCTGCACAAAGGCATCGATGAAGTCGTCGTATGCCTTGCCCCGCACGCGTTCGTGACGATTGCCGAGGTAGAGCGGATCCTGCAGGAGGCTCTCGCGGTTCGTCCCGCAGTCGAGCATGACCGGCAGCACCGACGTGGGGTCAATTCCCGCTGCTGCGGTATAGACCATCAGCTTCCCGACGGCGATATCGGCACCGTCCGTCCCCCAGTCGCCGATGCCGAGAATGCCCTCTGCGTCCGTTGCAACGATGAGACGGATCTCCCGGTCGCCCGCCGCCTGCCGCAGCGTCGTCTCGACCGCCTCCGGGTGATCGATCGAGAGATATGCCGTCTCCTGCGGGTTGATAAACTGCTCGCTGTACTGTTCAATGCTCTCGGCGATCACGGGATCGTAGACAATCGGCATGAGCTCTGCGATATGCTGACGAAACACATAGTAGAACAGGCGGCGGTTGCGGTTGAACACGTCCATCAGGAAGCGGCGCTTCTCGAGCCCCGAGCTCTTGCGCTCCATCTGCTGATAGATGCGCTGCGCCTGCTCCGCAATCGTGTCAACATGCGGCGGCAGGAGGCCCGTAAGTCCAAACTGTGCGCGCTCGTCAGCACTGAACGCCGTCCCCTTGTTTTGAAACGGATCGCTCAACAGAGCATACCCTTTCTTGTCCATAATTTCTTCCTTTTCGTCAGTGAAACACTCTTGCACTCGGTATTCGAGAAAAGCCCTCCGATTTCCTGCTGTGCACAATTTATAATCTGCTGCCGCATACTGGACAGGCACATTCCTCATGCGTTACAATACGGGCAAAGGAGGAATCACCATGCAGATCGTATTTGAACCCGAACATTTCCGCAGCGCGGCCTATGACGGCGAAACACGCGTCGGCGTCGCAGAGCTTGAGGAGGCGCGCGGATGCTGGGTCATCACACATACCGAGGTTGACCCCGCCTACGGAGGGCAGGGCATCGCCCGCCGCCTCATCGAGGAGATCATCGCCGAGGCGCGCCATACAGGGAAGAAGATCGTCCCCGTCTGCTCCTATGCAGAGAAGATGATGCGCGGCAGGGAAGAATACACCGACGTGCTTGCAGACTGAGTGGAATCCGTTCGACAAAAAGGGACTGTTGCACGAAGTTTTCTAACTTCGTGCAACAGTCCCTTTTTATGGTACGGCACTTTTGGCCGCAGGTTTCATCTGGCGGAGAGGGTGGGATTCGAACCCACGGTGCATTGCTGCATCACCGGTTTTCAAGACCGGCTCCTTAAACCGCTCGGACACCTCTCCGGGAAATGCTTCAGCACTTCGCGATTGCTGTATCATTTTAGCAAATGCAGGCGCTTGCTGTCAATAGGAAGGCTTGAGAATGGGTTCAATCACGCGGCAGAAGCAGCGGTCCAGTTCTGCGGGCGACATCCTGCGACCGCCCTTGATCCACCAGAGGACCATTTCCACGAAGCTGCCGGAGATGTGGTTGACAAGGAAGTCCTGCGGCACGTCCGGATGGGGAAGTTTCTGTGCAGCGACGTGCAGGCGCACAAGGTCGTTCAGGCTGTCTTTAAAAAAGCGCAGAAAAATATCGCTGCTCTCGGAGGAGAGGAGTCCCAAGATGTTGCTGTCGTTTTCCTCGAGGTGCTGCAGAAGATGGAGAAAGACGGACTCGGGAACACTGCCGTCTGAATAGAGGCCGTGCGTATGGCTGCTGTTCATAGCGCTGCCGACGATGTGGCCGAAGAGTTTTTCGCAGAGTGCTCTCAGCAGCTCGTCTTTCGTTTCAAAATGCCTGTAGAACGTCGTACGGCCTACATTCGCGGCGTCGATAATTTCTTGTACCGTTATTTTATTGTAGCTTTTTCGTGCAGCGAGGACGCTGAAGGCGGAAAAAACAGCGTCTCTCGTTTTCTTTTGTCGTCTGTCCATCGGTATGCCCCCTAAACCGTACAAATTATGAAAAATATTCCGTAGGAAACAGGCAGTGGGAATCGTCCATTGTTTTTCCGGTTGGGTTTCCATAAAATAAAAAGAACAAAGTGTTCGCTAACAAACTCATTCTATGGAGGAAACAGCCTGTTTGTCAAGCGGATTCTTATGCCTGTCCCGTGAGGGACGGCTTGCGGAAAGTTGAAATGGGGGAATCTTTATGGCAGATGCAGCAAATACGGTACAGACGCAGAAACCTTTGCAGACGGGAGGTTTGTCTTGGGCAGGTTCCCTGCTCAAGCGGCTCAATGATTTTCTTTCCGGGCTGCCCATGACGCTTGTTGCGGCACTTTTTTTGCTTATGGATCTCGTTCCGCATGTCATGGAGGAGTTTGGCGCAGAGCCGGTGCGCTTGGATTTTCTCTTTTTTGATCCTTCCTGGGCAGCGGTCATTATTTGTGGCATTCCTTTGCTTTATCTGGCGATCTGGCGCATCCTGTACAATCCCGGCATCAGCAAGATTTCCTCAGCACTGCTGATTTCGCTGGCCATGCTGGCAGCCATCGCTATCGGCGATTTGTTCGCGGCGGGTGAAGTTGCCTTTATCATGGCGCTTGGCGCACTTTTGGAAGAAGCGATAACGAAGAGGGCGAAAAAAGGACTGAGGAAACTGATTTCCCTTGCGCCGACACAGGGACGCAGACTGGCAGGCGGCAGGGAAGAAATGATTGCAGCGGAGGAAATCGCACGGGGCGATATTCTCCGCATCCTGCCCGGTGAGACGATTCCCGTGGACGGCAGGATCGTCGTCGGCGAAACTTCCGTCGACCAGTCTGTGATGACCGGGGAATCGCTGCCGGTCGACAAGGGACAGGGGGATGAGGTGTTCTGCGGTACGCTTAACTGCTTTGGTTCGATTGACATAGAAGCGACGAAGGTCGGTGAGGACAGTTCCCTGCAGAGGCTGATCCGTATGGTGCAGGAAGCGGAAGAGAAGCAGGCCCCCATGCAGCGCATTGCAGACCGCTGGGCGAGCTGGCTTGTGCCCATCGTACTCATTCTTGCTGTCGGTGCTTATATTGGTACGGGAAATATTGTCATCGCCGTCACGTTGATGGTTGTTTTTTGCCCCTGTGCGCTCGTGCTGGCAACGCCGACCGCCATCATGGCGGCTATCGGGCAGGCCACGAAGCGCGGCGTGATCATCAAGTCGGGCGAGGCTCTGGAGAAGATGGGAAAGGTCGATGCGATTGCCTTTGACAAGACGGGCACTTTGACGTATGGCCGTCTGGCTGTCAGCGATATCATTCCCTTTGCCGGCGCCATAAGCGAGAAAGAGCTGCTTCGCCTTGCAGCCTCTGCCGAGATGAAAAGCGAGCATCCACTGGGAAAAGCCATCGTCGCCCAAGCAAAGAAGGAAGGGCTTTCCCTCGATGTGCCGGATGTTTTTCGCATGACGGCAGGTCGGGGGATCTATGCCGAGTCGGGCGGGCAGAAGATGCTCTGCGGCAGCAAGCGTTTCCTGGCGGACAATGGGGTGCATTTGGAGAAGGAAGCGACGCAGGCTTTGGAAAGGTTTCGCGGAGAGGGCAAGGCTTCCGTGCTTGTGGCAAGGGAAGGAACGTGCCTCGGAATCGTCGCGTTGGCCGACGTTCTGCGTCCTGAGGCAAAGGCGACGGCAGACCGTCTGGCCGCCATGGCGATGCAGACCGTTCTTTTGACGGGCGACAGTGAAAAGGCAGCGGGCTACTTTGCTCATCAGGCCGGCATAGCTGCGGTGAAGGCGGAGCTGCTGCCGGAAGAAAAGGTGCGGGGCATACGGGAGATTCAGAAAGAAGACCGTACGGTCTGCATGATCGGTGACGGTGTAAACGATGCGCCTGCCCTGAAAACGGCCGATGTCAGCGTGGCCATGGGGAACATGGGCAGCGATATCGCCGTCGAGGCCGCCGATATCGCCCTGATGCGCGATGATATTTCCCAAATCCCTTATTTGAAGAGGCTGGCGAACGCTACGGTCATGACAATCAAGATCAGCATCACGCTTTCCATGTGCATCAATTTCGCCGCGATCGTGTTGTCCCTGCTGGGCAAGCTGAATCCTACGACGGGGGCGCTTGTGCATAATGCAGGTTCCTGCTTTGTGGTGCTCATAGCGGCGCTGCTTTACGACAGGAAGTTTGAGTAGCAGAGCTGTCCGGCGGAAAACAAAAGGGCTGCACCAATTTTGAGCGGTGCAGCCCTTTTGTTTGCGTAATATCAGCAGGCATATTTTTAGAAGCCGCTTCCCTTCATCATGCCGAAGAAAACCCCGAGTACACCGGAAGAGACGAGGATGGTGATGACGCCGTACTTGTAGTGGAGCGCTAAAAGCGCGAGCAGCATGATGACGATGCTGCTCCACTCCGTTGCGGACAAGTCGACAGGGAAGGATTCTGTGTTCCAGACGGCGAGCAGGATGAAGTCGATGGCCGCGCCGCAGATGAGGGCGATGACTGCGGGGCGCAGCCCGTTCAGCGCACCGCGGATGGGTCCGATATCGCCGTACTTGAGGAAAAGCTTGGCGAGCACGATGCCGAAGATCAAGGAGGGAAAGGCAAAGCCCGCCGTTGCGGAGACGGAGCCGGGAACCCCGGCGACCTTCATGCCCGCAAAGGTTGCCGCATTGATGCCGATGGGGCCCGGCGTCATCTGTGAGATGGTGAAGATATCGATGAACTGCGCCAGCGTGAGCCAGCCGTAGCCGTCGACGACAGCCGCCTGTATGAGCGGCATGGACGCATAGCCGCCGCCGACGCAGAAGATGCTGACCTTGGCGAATTCCCAGAAGAGAGTCAAAAGAAGCATGATGCACACCCCTTAATTGTATTTCTTGTCCTGCATGAGGACGAGACCGATGAGGCCGTCAATGATGACGAGAAGCATGATATTGACATCAAAGACGATGTTGGCGATAAATGTTGCGAGGACGATCACTATGGGCAGGAGATGACGCGTTTTCATCTGCTTGAGGAAGAGGTCAAGGGCAACCTTGACGATGAGAGCCGTCGCACCGCACTGCATGCCTTTCAAGGCGAACTGCACGATGGGATTGCTGGCGAAGATCTCGTAGCAGCGTGCGATGACGGACAACGTGATCAAGGGGGGCAGAACCGTGGCGAGAAGTGCTGTGAGAGAGCCGCTGAGCCCTGCCATGCGGTAGCCGAGGATGATGCACGCGTTGACGGCGACGATGCCGGGCATGGACTGTGCGATGGCCACCATGTCGAGCGCTTCCTTGTCGTCAATCCAGCCGTACTCGTCGACGTATTTCGCTTTCAGAAGCGGGATGATGACGAAGCCGCCGCCGACAGTGAAGGCACTGATGAGGAAGGTGGAATAGAAGAGCTTCCAGTAAAAGTGCTTTGTCTCGCGCGGCGAGAGCGCTGCAGTGGATTGCTTCTTGGGCATTTCGTTTGCTCCTTTTATTTGAGACTATTTATGGAAGTGAAAAATATTGCATGCCTTTGATTATAACACGATGTGCAAGACGGGAAAAGGTATTCAGAGCATTGCTCGGAGCGCGGCTGAGGGAAGCGATGTCCTGCATGGGCTTGCCGCAAATTCCGCAGGCTGCCGGGACAATGGCGGCTTCTGTCGTGCGATTTTTCTCGCTCCCGGAAGCCGCCCCTATGATGCTTGGAAAAACGGCTTAGTTGGGAAACTTGAAGGTTAGCTGGAAATATAAACCTGTATGATCTTCATCGAATGTCAGGAATTCACCGTAATAATCTTCCGGTCTAGCCATAAAAAAATATCTTCCCCCGGCCTTGTAAGACATGAGGGAAACGAGGCCGGAAAGAACATTTCCTGCATGTCCATATTGAAATATGGTATCCGTCATTTCAATCGTTATTTTATAGATTTTTTCCTCAACGGCACATACATACCGCTTAATTTCGTTATTTGATGAGAGAAAGGCACGCAGTTTTTCTTCTACGCCGTCCGCTGTATCATAGACGATGGTTATTTCATCGAAAAGTTTATGGTCAGTCATAAGAATCATCGCTCCAATCTTCCTGTAAAATCATTTGAAAGTCACTTGAAAATAAAACCCTTCACGTTCCTCACGATAAGTCAAATACTCACAAAAAACTTCCTTTTCCTTTTCCGTGATGGAGTATCTCGCTCCTGCAAGATATCCTATAGTGGAAATCAGATAAAAAAAGAGTTCCCGCGCCAAGTCGCATTTCGGCTGCTCGCTTTCTTTCATTTCGATCGTTATTTTATAAATCTTATCCTCAATGCACCATGTATGATTTTTTATCCTCGAATCACAAAAGAACAAATCTCTTAGTTCCAAATCCACACCGTCCACGACGTCATAAGAAATCGGCGGGGTATCAAAAATCATATGTTTATCCATAATGAATGGCTCCTCTCTGTTATCTCTGTGTGTTTCAAAGGGCATGTTGTGGGTAAGGCGGAAGGGGGCAAGGGAGTTTCTTTGACAGGCAGGTTTGTGCTATACTGTCGATGGTATGGATGCTCATGGATCTTTTGGCTGTTGTCAAGGAAGCTCGGATAAATTCCGCATCGTCGTCTTGGCGCATCGCTTTATTTATGCAATTTGCGCGGCTTTGCAAAATGAAATTGGGATTGGATGGTAGGAATGGAAAACAATGATCTGCCGGTGGAACGTTCGCGCAGTTTGCTGCACCGTGCCAATCAGGCTTTTTTCTTTGTCGGGGGCTTCGGTACGGCTTCTTGGGCGCCGCTGGTGCCGCTCTTGAAAGAGCGGTTGGCGGTGGAGGAGGATATGCTCGGGCTTTTGCTTCTCTGTATCGGTGTAGGTTCTTTGCTGACCATGCCGCTTGCCGGTTCTCTGGCGGGACGCTTTGGCTGCCGGCGGGTGATCGCGGTCGATTCCCTTGTCTTTGCAGGGCTGCTTCTCCTGCTCGCCTGGGTGGACCGTATTTATCTTGCTGTGCCGGCGCTTCTGGCCTTTGGCGCTTCGATGGGCATCATTGACGTCACGGTCAATATCCATGCCGTGCGCGTGGAACTGCTTTTGAAAAAACGCGTGATGAGCGGTATGCACGCGCTTTGGAGCGTGGGCGGCTTCTTGGGAGCAGGTCTTTTCGGCGTTTGGATGATGCTGGGGTTCACGCCGTTGGGCGCGACGGCATGCTCGTCCGCTTTCATCGCGCTGCTGGTTCTCGCCTTTGCGCGCTTTTTGCTCGCGGGCAGAAGCGATTCCAGCGGCTCCGTGCTGGCCGTGCCGAGCGGCGTCGTGGTCTTTGTCGCAGCTGTAGCGTTCGTTTCTTTTTTGGTCGAGGGAGCCGTCATGGATTGGTCCGGCGTGTTCCTCACGATGGTGCGCGGCATGGATCTTTCGCTTGCGGGTACGGGCTTCGCCGTCTTTTCTGCAGCGATGCTCCTCATGCGTCTTTTGGGGGACAGGCTTGTAAATTTCCTCGGGGCGCGCCGTGTTGTTTTTTTCGGTTCCATCATCGCCATCGCAGGCTTTTTGCTCGTGATTTTCACGCCTTTTGCACCGCTTGTTTTTCTTGGCTTTTTTGCTGTCGGTTTCGGCTGCTCCAACATTGTGCCGATTTTCTTTTCGCTCATGGGCAGGCAGAAAGATATGCCGCTCCATACGGCTGTCGCTGCCGTATCGACCTGTGGTTACATCGGCATACTCATGGGGCCGGCCATCATCGGTTTTATTGCCCACAGCACGAGCCTTATGGCTTCTTTCGGACTGCTTGCTTTTTTGCTCTTTTGGCAGCTTATGGTCGGTCTTCATGTGTTTCGCAGGGTGGCATAAAATTTCCTGCCGGGTGTTTGTCGGCATCTGCGCTTAGGCTGAGGGCAGATGCCGGCTTTTATTTTCCATGCGCCCGGATGCAGGCGAGAAATTCCTGGCCGTATCGTTCGCGCTTCCTTTCGCCAACGCCTTTGATATGCAGGAGATCGTCCAGGGTTTGGGGAAGCTGACGGCACATGTCGCGCAGCGTCGCGTCGGAAAAAATGACGTAGGGCGGCACCTGGTCGCGTATGGCAAGCTCTTTTCGGAGCGCCCGGAGGTAATCGAAAAGCGACAGGTCGACCGGCTGCTCCTTCTGCTTTTTGGGGAATTTCTGCAGAACTTGTTTTTTGCCGCGCAGAACGTCGTAGGCGGGCGGTAGGAGACGCAGCACGGGATAGCCGCTTTCCGTCAGCATGAGGTAGCCTGTGGCGATGAAGCGTTGGATCAGCAGCCTGATTTCGGCGAGGCTTTTATCTTTCATGATGCCGTAGGTCGATAATTCGTCGAGATGCAAGGCGAGGATGCGCTGCTCGGAAGAGCCTTTGAGCACCTGCGCTGTCAGCGTCATGCCGTAGCGCTCCCTCATGCGGTAGACGCAGGAAAAGACTTTCTGCGCGTCGATGGTCACATCGCGCTGCTCGAAATCCCCCCTGCAATTGCTGCAGGCGCTGCAGGTCTCGGGGACATCCGTTTCCCCGAAGTAGCGCAGGATGAAGGCGCGCAGGCATTCGGGGGTATGGCAGAAGTCCGACATCTTTTGCAGGCAGCCGAGTTCATGCGCCTTGCGCCCGTCATCCTCGGTGGAGATGTCGATCAGATATTTCTGAGTCATCACGTCCTGCGGCGCATAGAGCAGGATGCATTCGCCTGCTTCGCCGTCGCGTCCGGCGCGTCCTGCTTCCTGATAGTAAGATTCGATGTTCTTCGGCATGTTGTAATGGAGGACGAAGCGCACGTTTGATTTGTCGATGCCCATGCCGAAAGCGTTTGTGGCGATGATGGCCTGCACGTTGTCGTAGAGAAAGTCGTCCTGCGCCTTTATGCGCGCTTCATCGGAAAGTCCTGCATGGTAATGGCCGACGGAAAATTTTTTCTTTTGCAGGAACTGGAAAAGCGCGTCGGTTTCCTTGCGTGTCGCGCAGTAGATGATGCCGGCATCCTTGGGGTGCGCGTGCAGATAGGAAGCGACGAAGTCACGGCGGTCGACGCCTGTGAGCACGGAAAAAAAGAGGTTCGGGCGATCGAAGCCCGCTACGTGTACGGCGGGGCGGCGCAGTCCGAGCAAGGCGACGATGTCTTCCTGCACGCGGGGCGTTGCTGTTGCCGTAAAAGCGCCGATGAGCGGACGCCGGGGCAGGCGGTCGATCAGGGGCGCTATGCTCCGGTAGCTGGGGCGGAAGTCGTGTCCCCATTGGGACAGGCAGTGCGCTTCGTCGACGGCGAGGAAGGATATTTCCTGCTGCTCCGTAAGAGACTGGAAAAAGTCTGTTTCGAGCCTTTCCGGCGCGGCATAGATGATCTTGTATCGGCCGCGGGCTATGGCGGAGAAACGATCCCGCGCTTCTGCGGCCGTGAGCGAACTGTTGATGAATGTCGCGGGGACGCCTTGCTCCCTCAGGGCGTCGACCTGGTCCTTCATCAGAGAAATCAGGGGAGAAATCACGAGGGTGAGGCCGGGCAGCAGCAGTGCCGGCACTTGGAAGCAAATGGATTTGCCTGCGCCGGTCGGCATGATGGCGACGGTTTCCTTTCCGGCGAGCAGGCTTTTGACAATCAGCTCCTGTGCGGGACGGAAGGACTTGTAGCCGAAATATTGCTGCAGCGCCTCGAGGGCGCGGGAAAAGACGGGATCGGTCATGGGAATTCTCCTTATGTCCTGAAAGTTTATTATGAAACCCCAAGAGGTCAAGCCGAAGGCGCAGAGCGATTGGTGAGGTTTCATTAAGGGCGGCGCACAATGTCCACGAAGTGGGCGTTTGTGCGTGTAGTTTATTATGAAAGCCCAAGAGGTCAAGCGGAAGGCGCAGGGCGATTGGCAGCTTTCATGTAAGGGCGGGGCACAATGTCCACGAAGTGGACGTTTGTGCGTGTAGTTTACAATGAAAGCCCAAGAGGTCAAGCGGAAGGCGCAGAGCGATTGGCAGCTTTCTTTGTACTTGTAGTTTACTCTGATCCAATTAAGCTTTCGCGGCGATTCGTTAAATCCCTCTAAAAGTAAGATTTTTCATATTGTGACGAAAAAGCAAGGGGGGTATAATAAACAACAATGGGCGGGATGTCCGCTTGGGAAGGAGAGGACAGATGATGAAGAGATGGCGGAAAGAGCCGTTGGCGATTCTCCTGGCGGGAGCGTTTTTCTGCAGCTCAGCGTCCGTGGGCGCGGCGGCAGACCTTTCGTTGGCAAAGGCGATCGAGCTTGCATTGGCGCAGAATACGGAGCTCAAGCTCACGAGAAAAGCGGAGGAAACCGCAGAAGCGGCCCTGAGACAGGCCAGAGGCGCAAGAGGTGTTTCCGTCGATGCTTCCGGCGGCTATTCCTACGGGCGTACTTGGGGCGACAGGGGCGACGCCACGAACTCGGGGGTCAACGCCGCCTTGAAGGGCGGTTTGAGCCTTTGGGACGGCGGCAAGGCGAGCGGTAATATCGATATGTCGAAAATCGATATCTTGAAAGCCCACCTCAGAACGGCGCGTCAGCAGGAGGAGCTGCGCCTCTCCGTCGTGCAGGCGTATTACAACGCTCTGCAGGCGAGAAAGACCGTCGGGGTCAACCAGGAATCCGTCAACAACTATCAGGCGCATCTGACGAATGTCGAGCAGCTTTTTTCTGCCGGCAGCAAGGCGCGCATGGATGTGCTGCGCGCCTCGGTTGAGCTTTCGAATGCACGGCAAACCCTGATCAAGTCTGAAAATGAATATGAAGTGATGCTTGCCAAGCTGCGCAATATCATAAATATGGACCGCACGGAGCCGCTGAACCTTACGGACGACGCCGTTTATGCACCTTTTGGGCGCGATCTGGCGGGCTGTCTGCTCTTCGGTGCGGGGAACCGCAAGGATATCCTTGCCGATATCTACGATATCGCAAAGAAGGAAATCGATATCGATGTTGTCAAGGCGGATTACGAGCCGCAGCTCGATCTCAATATCAGCGCTTCGGCGAGCAAGGATTTTGAACCGTCGTCTTCGGACAGCCGGGGTGTGACGGCCGGGCTGAATTTGAACTGGAATATTTTTGACAGCGGACGCAAGGATGCGCGCATCGAGGCGGCGCAGACGGCGCTCGACACGGCGCGGCTGCAGCTGGAAAAGGACAAGGATGATGTGGACTATGCCATCCGCGAAGCATATTTCAGCATGAAGGAAGCGGAAAAGCGTCTGGACTCCACGCAGGATGCCGTCAACAAGGCGAAGGAGGACTATTATATTGCGCGTGAGAAGTATCGTGCGGGCGAGGGCATCATGCTCGACATCATCGACGCGCAGCTCGCGCTTTCGACGGCGGAACTGAACCATATCAGCGCCCAATACGACTATGCGCGCTATCAGGCGCAGCTGGAAAACGCCATGGGCGTCGAACTGACGGAGAGCGAGCAGCGTGCGGCGGACGATATGGATGTGACGCCGCTCACTATTGCGGGAGTGGGGCGCAAGGCTGCTGTGCGCGCCTATGAGGCGGAAATGGCCGCTGTGAAGAGGAAGGAAGCGGAACGTGCCGACGAGGTGATCCCCTACGCAGGCAATCAGGAGGAGCGCGGCAAGAAAGCGGAACGCATGAATGAGGAAAACCGCGTGGCGGTCGAGAAGCAGGAAGCGTCGCAGACCGGCGCGAAACCGCATCAGGCTGCCGACACGGCAGGAACGGCTTCTGCAAAGACAGAAGCCGTTTCCGGGACAGGGAGTGCATCTGCCAAAAACGGCAGCGCCTCTTCGAGGAAAGGTTCAGATGAGGCGAGCCGCGCTGCCGCTGAAGCTGGGAAGGCCTCCGGCAAGACTGCAGGAGGTGCGGCAGGCTCTGCCGGATCCGGTGTGGAAGGAGGAGCGGAATGAAGATTTTCGGGAAAGATATTCCTTTCGGCGCAAAAGCGAAAGCAGCTCTCGCCGTTCTCGTTTTTGCAGGCTGCGCTTTTTTCGCCTACCAGTATTACGAGGAAGGCCAGGAGGAGCAGGCAAAGCAGGCGGCGGCTACGGAGACGGCTGTCGCGACGCGCATGAATCTCAAGTCCAAGGTTTCGGCGACGGGCACGATCATACCAATCGATTCCGTCGAGGTCAGTTCCAAGATTACTGCACGCATCAAGAGCGTGCTCGTTAAGGAAAACGATGTTGTGACGGCGGGGGAGACGGTTGCGACGCTCGATGCCAAGACCCTTGCGACGAAGCGCGACCAGGCGCAGTACAAGGTGACGAATGCGAAGGCGAAGTACAATCGCGAGTCATATCTCTTCGGCATCGGCGCCAATCCGCAGACCACCTACGAGGATGCGCAGTACAACTACGAGGCGGCGCAGAGCGAGCTTGAGGAAACGGAGTCCGATCTGGCGGAGACGATCATACAGGCGCCGATTAGCGGCGTCGTCGTCGGCAAGCCCAAGACGGCGGGAACGATGGCGACTGCAGGCACGGACTATCCGACGGTCATCATGCGCATTGCCGATCTTTCCAAAAAGCAGATCATGGCAAAAGTGGACGAGACGGATATCGGCAATATCAAGGTCGGGCAGGAGGCGACATTCACCGTCGACTCTTATTCGGGCAAGACGTTCACGGCACGCGTCACGAAAATCAGCCAGACGGACACGGCGAATACATGGCAGACCGTCGCCGCATCGTCGAGCTCGTCGTCCGCCTCCTCTACGGCCAGCGTCATCTACTACTATGTGACGCTCGATGTGGACGATCCGGAAAATCTTCTTCTGCCTGCGATGACGGCACGCGTCGAGATTGAAACGGCAGATAAGCTCAGTGCGCTTGCCGTGCCGATCGCCGCCTTGAAAACGGAAGCTGCAGGCTCTTATGTCATCGTCAAGATGCCGGATGGGACGGAGGAAAAGCGTACCGTTACAACGGGCATCTACAGCGATGAGTATGTGGAAATCCTCGACGGTCTTGTGGAAGGTGAAAATGTCTCGATTTCCTATACGACGTCGCAAAATGCCAAGAAGGGAAATCATGGGCCTGGCGGAGGACCGCCGTTCTGATGACCGCTGAAAAGGATGCGGCGGTTGGGATTATGGCGGAAAAAGGCGCGAAAGGAGCGGAAATGGAGCAGAAGGCAAAGGAAAACGGCAGTGTGCCGCAGCGGCAGGATGCAATTCCTGCGACCATTGAGCTCAAGGGCATAAAGAAGCTCTATCCGATGGGCGATCAGATTGTTGCGGCTCTCGCAGGCATCGATCTGACCATCCGAAAAGGCGAATTTGCTGCGCTGATGGGGCCATCCGGCTCGGGCAAGTCGACGCTGATGAATATTCTTGGCTGTCTCGATCGCCCGACGGAAGGCTCTTACAAGCTTGACGGCGAAGAGGTCGCACATCTGTCCGACGATGCGCTTGCCCTTACGCGCAACAAGAAAATCGGCTTTGTTTTCCAGAATTTCAACTTGCTCGCCAAGAGCAGCGCGGCGGACAATGTAGCTTTGCCGCTGATTTATGCGGGGGTGGGACGGCATGAGCGCCGTGAGCGCGCCATGCACTTCCTGGAAGCCGTCGGGCTTGCCGACCGCGCCGATCATCAGCCCAACGAGCTTTCCGGCGGACAGCGTCAGCGCGTCGCGATTGCGCGGGCGCTCGTAAACGATCCGCATATCGTCATGGCAGACGAACCGACGGGAAATCTTGATACGAAGTCGACCCATGAGATCATGGAGATTTTCGAGAAGCTTCACGCGGCGGACAGAACCATCATCCTTGTCACGCATGAGCCGGAAATCGCGGCCTGCGCGAGCCGCCAACTGCTTGTGCGCGATGGGCTGATTACGCGCGATGAGGGCAAGGGCGTCAAAATGGACATCGTATAAGGAGGGAGAATTGTGCTGATTTGGGAAAGCATAAGGATCGCCCTGCATGAACTCTTTGCCAATAAGATGCGCTCCGTCCTGACGATGCTAGGCATCATCATCGGCGTTGCAGCGGTCATCGCCATGGTCTCCATCGGCATGGGCGTCAAGAGCAATGTGCAGGACTCCATGGCGAGCCTTGGCAGCAATATGCTCATCATCACGCCGGGGGCGGAAAACTCGGGCGGCGTTCGCGGCGCGAAGGGATCGCGAACCTCGCTGAAGTATGATGACGCCGAAGAAATCAAGAAGAAGATCAAGAACATCGACTATGTGTCGCCGACCGTGATGAGTTCCTATCAGGTCGTCAATGGGAACCTGAACTGGAATACATCCGTCATCGGCGTGACGCCGGAATACATGGCGATCCGTTCGCTGACCGTCACGGCGGGAACCTTCATCACACAGAGCGATATCGAAAAACGCCAGCGCGTTGCCGTCATCGGCTCGACGGTGGCGGAAAATCTCTTCGGCGTACAGAATCCCATCGGACAGAATATCCGCATCAACAACCAACCGTTCAAGGTGGTCGGCATTCTTGCAAGCAAGGGGCAGTCCTCCATGGGGCAGGACCAGGACGATATGGTCGTCATACCGCTGACGACAGGGCAGGAACGCCTCATGGGCATCACCCATGTGCAGTCCGTCAACCTCCAGGTCAGCGACCCCGCGAAGATGGAACAGGTGCAGAGCGAAGTTGAGACGCTCCTGCGCCAGCGTCATCATATCGTGGGCGACAAGGAGGATGATTTCACAGTCAGCAACCTTACGAGCATCATGGAGACAATGAACCAGACGACGACGATGCTCACGTTGTTTCTCAGCAGCATTGCAGGCATATCGCTTCTCGTCGGCGGCATCGGAATCATGAACATCATGATGGTTTCCGTCACGGAACGGACGCGTGAGATCGGCATAAGAAAGGCGTTGGGTGCGACATTCAGCAATATCATGCTGCAGTTCTTGATTGAATCTGTCGTCATGGGCGTTGTCGGAGGCCTCATAGGCATCGCGATCGGTTGTGCGATTTCCATCGCGATTGCACAGATCGGGGATTTCAAGACTGTCATTACGGCGGCGCCGATCCTTCTGTCGTTTTCTTTCGCCGTCGGCGTGGGGCTTTTCTTCGGCATTTATCCTGCGAGGAAAGCTGCCAAACTCGACCCGATTGACGCGCTGCGGTATGAGTGAACGCAAAGCGTCGGTTGTCGGGGTGAGAGAATGGATGAATATGTAGGTTTTGAGGGGCGGAAGCCCCTCTTTTTTTGAATTTTATATGAAACTTGAACTATGTGGTATAATAACAATGGATTGTGTCCGAATACTTAGAAGGAGTGAGTTGTTATGGGGAGAGATTTCGTATCATGAAAAATGAACACAACGAATTTATGCAGCATGAGCTGCGCCTGCCGGAGCTTACTGTCCGCGGCATGCTTCTGGGGGCTGTGCTGACGGTGATCTTCACGGCGTCCAATGTGTATCTGGGGCTCAAGGTCGGCCTGACGTTTTCCTCGGCTATTCCGGCAGCGGTCATTTCCATGGCGGTGCTCAAGATGGCGAAGGATGCGAATATCCTGGAAAACAATATGGTGCAGACGCAGGCCTCGGCGGCCGGTACGTTGTCCGCCATCATCTTCATCATCCCGGGTATGCTTATGATTGGCTACTGGAACGGTTTCGAGTTTTCCCAGACGCTTCTGGTCGCTGCCTGCGGCGGCTGCCTGGGCGTTCTTTTCACGATTCCTTTGCGCCGCGCCATGGTCGTGCACAGTGACCTCGCCTATCCCGAGGGTGTGGCAGCGGCGGAAATCCTCAAGGTCAACAGCCATGCCGAGGATGGCAAGGGCGAGGGAACCGGCCTCAAGGAAATCCTTTCGGGCAGCTTTGTCGCAGGGATCATCGCTCTTTGCACGAGCGGTTTTCAGGTGCTGTCGAGCGCACTTTCTGTCTGGTTTCCTGTCGGACGAGGCATGACGCAGTTTCCCATCGGGTATTCTTCTGCACTTGTCGGAGCGGGATATCTTATCGGCATAGCGAGCGGTCTTTCCATGCTCGTCGGCATCTTGATTGCCTGGGCCGGCTTCGTGCCCTTTTATACGATGACGGGGACGCCGCCGGAAGGCATGGCCATGCAGAAATTTGCCGCAGCCGTTTATCAGGAACGCGTTCGTCTCATCGGTGCAGGCGCCATGGGCGTCGCTGCTATTTGGACGCTGCTCACCTTGGTGCGTCCCGTCATCGACGGCATGAAGGAGTCCTTGTCCAGTATGCGTATGCCGGAAGCCGTGAAGGACAGGCACCGTATGGATATCGACATGTCGGCGAAGAGCATCGGTCTGGTTTTTCTCGTTACAGTCATCGGGCTTCTGGCCGTTTTTTATGCTTTCGTGAGCCCTGAGGGGCTGCCGGCGGGCCAGACCATGGTTTTTGTGCTTGTCGGCGTCGGCGTTGCCGTGTTCATGGGCTTCTTTGTCGCAGCGGCTTGTGCCTATATGGCAGGGCTTGTCGGCACATCTTCGAGTCCGATTTCCGGGATCGGCATTCTCGGCATCATCGTCGCGTCGCTCGTCATGTACGCGCTTTGCTCTTCTTTCGGGATTTTCGCTTTGCCGGGCGGTGAGAAATTCGCGACGGCGACGGCCATCTTCACGACATCCATCATTCTCGCCATTGCCTGCATTTCGAATGACAACATGCAGGATCTCAAGACGGGATGGCTCGTCGGTGCAACGCCGTGGCGCCAGCAGGTGGCGCTCCTCCTCGGCTGCATCGTCGGCGCTCTCGTCATCGCACCGGTCTTGAACCTCCTCTATGAGGCCTATGGCTTTGTGGGAGCAATGCCGCGCGAAGGCATGGATCCTTCCCAAGCGCTTGCCGCACCGCAGGCAGTGCTCATGAAGACGATCGCAGAGGGAATTTTTTCTAATAATCTTGCCTGGGAATACATCTACATTGGCTTGGGACTCGGCGTTGTCATCGTGCTCATCGACGTAGTGCTGCGGCGCAGGACGAGCCGCTTCTCCCTGCCCCCCCCTTGCCGTCGGGATGGGCATCTACCTGCCGCCGAGCATTCAGACGCCGCTTGTCATAGGCGCGGTTCTTGGCTACTTCCTCGACAAACGGCTTCATGCGAGCCGCAGCAAGGAGGAAGGCAAGGCGGCAAGACGGCGCGGCACACTTTTTGCTTCGGGGCTCATCGTCGGGGAATCCATCGTCGGCGTCGCTCTGGCCGGTCTTATTGCCATTTCCGTTTCGAGCGGCGGCAGTGAAAGCCCGCTTGCGCTCGTCGACAGCAGCTTTGCCGGAACAGCGGAGCAACTGGGCTTCGTCGTCTTCTGCGTCGTCGTCTTCCTGCTGGCGCGCGTGGTTCTGACCGATAGAAAGGATACGATCTAAACGTAAACGGAAAGGGACAGGAAAAAATCTTTTCTGTCTGTCTGCTGCTCCCTGTCGGGCAATTTGTGATATGGGGCTGCAAATAAGAAAAAATTTGTCTTTCGCTTATGTACCGCTCCCAAAAGTCAGACTTATGGAAGCGCTAATAAATCCAGCCGCTCATCTTCGTACATCCGCGCTCTTTTCCCGTCGCCGAGGATTTCTCGACGAGGGGAGAAAAGCGCAGATGCGCAAATCCGGGCGATTTCATTTTAGCAGCGCTTTCATATAAAATCCGGCTTTTGGGAGTTTTTAATTTCCCTTCTGCCCTGCGTGTGCTATAATAAGAATAGAAAGAGTATTCAAAATGATCGGGAAGGAGGTTTTCCAGATGGAGGTTCAGGTTGATCGTCTGCATCGCATAAGGCCTCTTCCGCCTGTTTCGATTTTTGAGGATTCGGCGAAGCGCGCGGCGCAGAAGGACGTACGGGAGGAAAGAAAACCGCTCAGGGGCACGGAGTCTGCACCTTACAGCGTGGAGATTTCTGCTGCGGGCAGGAGCGCGGCGAATGCCGCTGCAGATGGTGCAAATCCGACGGAGGGCAGGATGGAGGCGCTGAGAGCCGCCATGCGGGAAAACCAGCCGTATATGCTCTACTCTGCAGGAGATGCAAGGCAAGGCTTCTCGCTTTGAGATGGGAAACACAGGGATTCTGAAGCCTTGCAGCAAGACAGAAAATACAAAAAGAAATCGCCGTGCGGAAACCCATCTTCCGTGCGGCGATTCCTTTTTGTGCCTTGCTTTATTTCCGATGATTTTTGAGGAAGTTTCCTATGCGTGCCAGGGCTTCTGATATCTTATCGATGGAAGTTGCATAGGAACAGCGGATATGGCCGCGCCCGCTTTCGCCGAAGGCACTGCCCGGCACGAGAGCTACATGTTCCTTGAGGAGGAGGTTTTCGGCGAATTCCTCGTCCGAATAGCCCGAGGACTCGATGTTCGGGAAGATGTAGAAGGCGCCTTTGGGCTCGAAGCTCGGCAGGCCGAGCTTCAGGAAGCCGTCGTAGATCAGACGGCGGCGACGGTCGTATTCGGCAACCATTTTCTGCATGTACTTTCTGCCGTGGCGCAGCGCTTCGACGGCGGCAATTTGCGCCGTGATGGGGGCGCAGAGCATGGTGTACTGGTGGATCTTCGTCATGGCGGCGATGAAGTCAGGGTTGCCGAGCGCGTAACCGATGCGCCAGCCCGTCATGGCGTAGGCCTTGGAAAAACCGTTGAGGAGAATGGTGCGCTCCTTCATGCCGGGCAGGGAGGAGAAAGCGGTGTGGGAAAGGCCGCCATAGGTCAAATCCCCGTAAATTTCATCCGAAATGACGATGAGATCGTGCTTCTCGGCGAAAGCGGCAATTTTTACGAGATCTTCTTTCGTCATCACAGCGCCTGTCGGATTGTTCGGGTAGCCGATGAGAAGCGCCTTCGTGCGCGCGGTGATGTGGGGCTCGAGCTCCTCGGGCGTGATGCGGAAATCGTTTTCGAGCTTCGCCGCAACGGGTACGGCTTTGCCGCCTGCGAATGTGACGCAGGCCTGGTAGGAAACATAGCAGGGCTCGGGGATCAGCACTTCATCACCGGGAGAGAGAATGGCGCGCATGGCGATATCGAGGGCTTCGCTGACGCCTACCGTGATGAGCACATCCTTTGCGGGATCATAGGAAACACCGTAATCCCTTTGGTAGTGTGCGGCAATTTCCTCGCGCAGCTCCAGCATGCCGCGGTTTGCCGTGTAGGAGGTGTAGCCTTGTTCCAGGCCGTGGACGCAGCTTTCGCGGATGGACCAAGGGGTGATGAAATCGGGTTCTCCGACGCCGAGGGAGACGACGTCTTCCATTTCGGCGGCGATATCGAAGTATTTGCGTATGCCTGAAGGCGGTACTGCATGAACCGCGGGTGAAACGCGTTCTTTCCAGTTTGTCATGGCGACACCACCAGCCTGCGGTCCTTTTCCTTGTCGTCGATGATCGTGCCGTCCTTCTTGTAGGCTTTGAGCATGAAGTGGCTTCTCGTCTGCGTGACGCCGTCGATGGTGGAGAGGCGTGTGGCGACAAAGTTCGCTACGTCCTGCAGGGACTTGCCCTCGATGATGACCATGAGGTCGAAGCTGCCGCTCATGAGGTAGACCGTGCGGACCTCCTCGAAGCGGTAGATGCGTTCGGCAATGGCGTCGAAGCCGACTTCGCGCTCGGGGGTCAGGTTGACCTCGATGATGGCTGTGACGGTGTCGTCGCCGAACTTCTGCCAGTTGATCAAGGTGTTGTAGCTCAGGATGATCTTGTCCTGCTCCAGCCCCTTGATTTCTTTTTCGACTTCGTACTCGCTTTTTTTGAGGACGGCGGCGATTTCGCCGACAGGCCGTCTCGCATCGTGCTCCAGGAGCTCCAAAAGTTCACGCATTGCTGTTTTTCCCTTCTTTTCCAATTCCAACAAATTGTCCGGACCTTAGTATACTTGCCGTTCATTGAATTTCATCATATAATGTAATGGATATATAGAGATAATAGCATAGAATAAATAGGGAAAGCAATCGCTTTTTCGGGCGAAGGGAGATTGGCTTATGATGACGGGCATCATCGGTTTATCAAAGGACGAGCAGCAAGGCTACTCGTCGGCGCTGACGAAGGCTCTGGCGTTTTTGCGCACACAGGACTTTAGAAATATGCCGGAGGGGAAGCATCCGATCGAGGGGGAACGGATTTTTGCCCTGCTTTCGCGTTATACGACGCGTCCGCAGGCGGAATGCAGCCCGGAGGCGCATCGCAGGTTTGTGGACATACAATATGTTGTCGAGGGAGAGGAGTTCCTTGGTTGGTGCCCGATGAGTCCCGATCTCCTGGAAGCGGCTCCCTACGATGAAGAGGCGGATGTTATCTTTTACCGCGCCTTGATTCCGGAGAGCAGCATTCTTCTGAAAGCCGGAAGTTATGCCGTCCTTTACCCGGAGGATGTTCATCGCCCCGGGGTTTCCGTGCTGGATGAATATCCGGCGGAGGTGACGAAGGTCGTCGTGAAGATCGATCTCGAGTTGATGAAACAGTAGGGAAGACGGCAGCAAGCAGAGAGGATGAGCTATTGGTATGAGTGTAAGAAGATTATTTGTGGAAAAAAGACAGGGATATTTTGATATTCCTGCCCAGCAGCTTTGCGCCGATCTTGTAGAGACGTTTCGTCTGGCGACGGAGCTCAAGGCGGTGCGCATCTTCATTCGCTACGACATCGAGGGCCTTTCGGATGAGGAGTACAAGGCGACGCGCGATATCGTATTCGCTGAGCCTCCGGTCGATACGGTCTACGAGGAGCGTTTGCCGGAATTTCCCGACTCGAAGCTCTTTGCCGTTGAATATTTGCCCGGCCAGTATGACCAGCGGGCGGATTCTGCAGCACAGTGTGTCCAGCTTGTGACGCAGAAGGAGCGGCCGAAGATTCGCACGGCGCTCGTCTATGTGCTTGTCGGTACGATTTCACCGGCGCTGCTGGCCAAGGTCAAGGAGTATTGCATCAATAAGGTCGAGAGCCGCGAGGCTTCGATGACGAAGCCGACGACACTTGAAGAAAAGATCGCGGAGCCGGCCGATGTCGAGGTCATCCAGGGTTTCCGCCTCATGGACGAGGCGGCCGTGCAGCGCTTTATGACGGAGCGGGGCTTTGCCATGAGCTTTGAGGACATGCGCTTCTGCCAGAAGTATTTCGTGACGGCGGAGCGCCGCGATCCGACGATTACGGAGCTTCGCGTCATCGATACGTATTGGTCCGACCACTGCCGCCACACGACGTTCACGACGGTTGTGGACAAGGTGGATTTCAGCAACGGCAAGTACGTGCCGATGCTGGCGCAGGCCGTGAAGCTCTATATGCTCGACCGCGAGAAGGTCTATGGGGACAAGAAGCCCGATGTGTCTCTGATGGATCTCGCCTGCATCGGCATGAAGTCGCTGCGCCAGCAGGGGCTTCTCGAGGATCTCGATGTTTCGGATGAAATCAATGCGTGCAGCATTGTGGTCAATGCGGAGGTTGATGGCAAGGAAGAAAAATGGCTCGTGATGTTCAAAAACGAGACGCACAACCATCCGACGGAAATAGAGCCCTTCGGCGGTGCGGCGACGTGCCTCGGCGGCGCGATCCGCGACCCGCTTTCGGGACGGTCCTACGTCTACCAGGCAATGCGTGTGACGGGCTCCGGCGATCCGCGCACGAAGATCGAGGCAACCCTGCAGGGCAAACTGCCGCAGAAGAAAATCACGCAGGGAGCCGCCGCAGGCTTCAGCTCCTATGGAAACCAGATCGGCCTTGCAACGGGCGAGGTGCATGAAGTCTACCACGAGGGATATGTGGCGAAGCGGCTGGAGATCGGCGCTGTCGTCGGGGCTGTGCCGCAGGCGGATGTCGTGCGGCAGGCGCCGGAGCCGGGCGATGTCGTCGTGCTCGTAGGCGGACGCACGGGGCGTGACGGCTGCGGCGGTGCGACGGGATCGTCGAAGGTGCATACGGAGGAATCGCTGAAGACGGCGGGCGCCGAGGTGCAGAAGGGAAATCCGCCGACAGAGCGCAAGATCCAGCGCCTTTTCCGCCACTCCGAGGTCAGCCGCTTCATCAAGCGCTGCAATGATTTCGGTGCGGGCGGCGTGGCTGTCGCCATCGGCGAGCTTGCCCCTGCCCTTGCCATCGATCTCGATGCGGTGAAAAAGAAGTATGAGGGGCTTGACGGCACGGAGCTTGCGATTTCCGAGTCGCAGGAGCGCATGGCCGTCGTCATGCGTCCGGAGGCGGTGCCGATCCTTCTCTCTTTTGCAGACAAGGAGAATGTGGAGGCTACGCCGGTCGCGACGGTGACGGATTCGGGGCGTCTGGAGATGACGTGGCGCGGCCAGAAGATCGTGAGCCTCGCACGTGTTTTCCTCGATACGAACGGCGTCAAGCAGCACGCGAAGGTTGTCTTGAAATCCCCCGCTGTGGAAGCGAATTATCTGCGCCGCCTGCCGCCCGCTGTCGAGAAGAATCAGCGTGATCTCACGGCGGCATGGCTCGCAAACCTTGCGGATCTCAATGTGGCAAGCCAGAAGGGGCTTGCCGAACGCTTCGATTCTACGGTCGGCGCGGGCACAGTTCTGATGCCTTTCGGCGGCAGCCGCCAGTTGACGCCGCAGCAGGGTATGGTTGCGAAGCTGCCAGTAAAGAAGGGCGAGACGGACACGGCCACGGCGATGACGTTCGGCTTCAACCCCTATATGGCGGAGTGGAGCCCGTTCCACGGCGCACTCTATGCGATTATCGAAGCCGTGACGAAGATGGTTGCGCTGGGCGGCGATGCCAAGACAATTCGCCTCTCCCTGCAGGAATACTTTGAAAGCCTCGGCAAGGATCCCGAGAAATGGGGCAAGCCTTTCGCGGCTCTCTTGGGTGCGCTTTGGGCACAACATGAGCTTCGCATTCCCGCCATCGGCGGCAAGGACTCCATGTCGGGCACGTTCGAGAAGCTTCATGTGCCGCCGACGGTCGTGGCCTTTGCTCTCAACACGATGAAGGCGGGCGAGGCCATTTCCTCGGAGTTCAAGTATGCGAACAGCAAGGTTTACGCCATCGAAGCGCTTTACGATGCAAACGATTTGCCGCATTTCTCCAACCTGAACCGCAATTATGAGCGCGTTCATGCCCTGATGCAGAGCAGGCGCGTGTTCTCCGCTTCAAGCGTCGGCATGGGCGGCATTGCGGCGGCTCTGACGAAGATGTGCTTCGGCAACGATATCGGCTTCAAGTTTGCTCCGGGCGCCATCAAGTTCGAGGATCTCTTCCGCCCCGCTTACGGCACGATGCTCATCGAAATGAGCGAGGCCGTGAACGTGACGGAGGCTCTTTCCGGCGTCAAGTGGACGCTGCTCGGCCGTACGACAGCCGTGGCGAGCGTCGTTTGCAACGGCATGGTGCAGACGCTTGACGAGCTCAGGGAGCCGTATGTCAACTCCTTGGAGGGCATATTCCCGACGACGACGAAGGTCAGCGCCAAGGCGCGTGTGACGGCGGCTCCGTTCCGCAGGGGCGTGCGCCAGCGCGCGAGCGACCACTACGCCAAGCCGCGCATCTTCATGCCGGTGTTCCCGGGCATCAACTGCGAGTATGAAACGCAGCGTGCTTTCGAGAAGGCGGGCGGCGAAGTCGATACGCTCGTCATCCGCAACCTCACGCCGCAGTCGGTAGAGGAAACCGTGGGAGCCATCGCATCCGGCATAAATCATGCGCAGATCCTGATGCTGCCCGGCGGCTTCTCGGGCGGCGATGAGCCGGACGGCTCGGGCAAGTTCATCGCGGCGACCTTGCGCAATCCGCGCATTGCCGAAGCCATCATGGACCTTACGCAGAAGCGCGAGGGCCTGATCCTCGGTATCTGCAACGGCTTCCAGGCGCTCATCAAGCTCGGCCTTCTGCCCTATGGGAAGATCATGCCGCTTGACTGGGAAGCGCCGACGCTTACGCATAACACGATTGCCCGCCATGTTTCCTGCATGGTGCAGACGCGCATCATGTCGAACCTCTCGCCGTGGTTCAACAATGTCTCGGTCGGCGATATTCATACGATTGCCGTATCGCATGGCGAAGGGCGCTTTGTTGCCGACAAGGAGGTCATTGCGAAGATGCGCATACGCGGCCAGATTGCGGCGCAGTATGTCGATGCTTCGGGCGAGCCGACGATGGAGCCGCCGTTCAACCCGAACGGCTCGGTGGAGGCCATCGAGGCCATCACAAGCCCCGGCGGACGCATCCTTGGCAAGATGGGGCATTCTGAGCGCATGGGCGACAATATATCGAAGAACGTGCCGGGCAACAAAGATCAAGGCCTCTTCGACGCGGGGGTTCGGTTCTTCCGCTGAACGGCGCAAGAAATACGAATCAACAAAAGGAAGGGCAAGCCGAGAGGCTCGCCCTTCCTTTTTGGGATAGAGAAAGAATTAGATTTTCAAGCAGCGTCGTGGCACAGAAGTGTGGAAAGCCCGCCGCTGCCGCTGGCATCAGGCAAGGCTGCTGGTTTCCCGCCCGATACGCATAGTATAGCAGGGGAAGATTAAAGGTCAAGCGAAGGAAGATTAAAGGAGAAGTGCATGGCAAGTTAAAAAATAATTAATATTCCCGACTGAATTAGGAGGAAATCTATTCTTTTCTTGACAAAATTGATATAATGATTTTGCGAGATGTGCCCCGGATGCTGGAAGTGCAGGGATAAAGCACCTGCGCCGGCATCCGGTGAACTTTGGCCATTTTGCTTGCTATACAGCGAATGAGAACCGGAGAGGAATGAGTGTCATAGATTTCAAGGAACTGCAAAAAGAGGACAAGCCGCTGCTCGATTGTTTCTTTCGGGCGCGCTATTATGAGAATTCGCATTTCAATTTCACGAATCTCTATATGTGGCATGAGCCATACAAGATCATGTGGGCAAAGGAGGACGATGTGCTCCACCTCAAAGCGGAGTGGGGAGGACGCGAGTTTGCCTTGCAGCCCCTTGGGTCGGAGGAGAAGCTGGCGGGAGCCGTGGAGCGCTTTCGCAAGTATTTCGAGGCGCAGGGAAAACCGCTTTCTTTTTCAGGGATCGAGCGTTCTTTTGCCGAGGTGCTGAAAAACTGTTCCGGGATGGATTTCGTCATCGAGCCTGACCGGAACAATTTTGATTATGTCTATCTTGCCGAGGATCTGATCAAGCTTGCGGGGCGCAAGTTCCACTCGAAGAAGAACCATTTGAACAGTTTCCGCAAGAATTATCCTGAAGCCGAATACCAGCCGATTACGGATGAGATCGTTACGCAGTGTAAGCTGACGATCAATGGTTGGTACAAGCAGCGCGCGCATGATTTGCCGGACGATCCCTTCATCGCGCTCGAACGGCAGGCCATCATCGAGGTGCTGAACAACTTCAAGGATTTTCGCCTGAAGGGCGGCGCCATCCTTATCGGGCAGCGCGTTGTCGCCTTTACCTTCGGCGAACAGCTCAACGATGACACGGCGGTCATCCATGTGGAAAAGGCCGATCCCGATGTGCGCGGCGCTTATCCGGCCATCAACCAGGCTTTTGTCGAGAATGCCTGGGCGGATATGACGTATATCAACCGTGAGGAGGATATGGGCATCGAAGGTCTCCGGAAGGCGAAGGAATCCTATAAGCCCGTGAAGCTCATCGAAAAATTCAACGCTTTTTCGGCGTGAGGGGGGAGGAAAATATTTTGCGGCTAGGCGGCAGTTTTTTACTTCTGCTCGCGGCTTTTTTCTGGGGAACGACGTTTGTGGCGCAGTCCGTCGGCATGGAGGATATCGGCCCCTATACATACGGTGCAGCGCGTTATGTTGTCGCTGTGCCCGTCATACTGCTCATCTGGCTTTTGTTTCGCGGACGGCGTGAGGCAGCGAAAGCTGCGGGGTCGTATCGGGCCGGCTGGAAGAGCGGCCTTGGGGCGGGGGCGATCATGCTCGCTGCGACGACGCTGCAGCAGGTGGGGATGCAGTATACGACGGTGGGCAAGGCGGCGTTCATCACTTGTCTCTACCTCGTATTTGTGCCGCTGGTCACGCTTCTCATCCAAAAGCGCGGCGAACTTTTGACATGGGGCGGGGCTTTCCTGGCGCTTGCGGGGCTGTATTTCCTCTGCGTCAGCGGAGAAGGCGGATTTTCGCTTGCTGCGGGCGATTCCCTCATGCTCGTGAGTTCTTTTTTTTGGACGATGCACATCCTCTATATCGACCGCTTTGCTGCGCTTATCGATGCCATCGAGCTTTCGGCGGCGCAGCTCTTTGTCTGCGCCTGCGGCAGCCTTGTGCTGACGTTTTTTCTGGAAGAGCCGCAGGCGGCGGGGATTTTGGGGGCTTGGGCGCCGATTCTCTATGCCGGGGTCATGAGTTCCGGTGTGGCCTTCACGCTGCAGATTGTCGGGCAGCAGTATACAGATGCGGCGCTTGCGGCCGTCATCATGAGCCTGGAGGCCGTTATCGGTGCGCTGGCGGGCGTTCTGCTCCTCGGCGAGCGCATGGACGCCGCCGAGCTTTTTGGCTGCGCCTTGATGCTTTCAGGCATGCTGTTTGCCCAGCTCGCAGCTTTGAGGAAAGGCCGCAGGGCGGACATTTCCTGAAATGATTTCCTTTTTTGCAGGAATACCGGGGAAAACGGCGAATAAAAGCAAATGGATAATTAGGATGATTCGAAGCGGGCAGTTTTGCAAGACGAAGGACAATGGATGGAGCCGCAAGGCAAGAGAGGGGGAGCCGCTTCCATGATGGGAAATGATGCGAAAATCAAGAGAGCGGTAGTTACGATAAAAATTGTCGGTGTGGGCGGAGGCGGCAACAGCGTCCTCGAGCGTCTCTCCGAAGGAAATGACCTCGATGTGGAGCTCATCGCGATCAATACGGATGCGAAGCATCTGGCGCATATGGAACAATGCAATATTCGTACATTGCAGATTGGCAGTGAGCTGACGAAAGGCCTTGGCACGGGAGGTGTGACCGATCTTGGCGAGGCGGCGGCCAAGGGCGATGCGGAAAAGCTGCGGGAGGCGATGCGCGGCGCCGATCTCGTGTTCGTCACGGCCACCATGGGCGGCGGCGCGGGAACGGGAGCGGCGCCCATAGTGGCAAAGCTTGCGAAGGATATGGGGATCCTGACGATCGGCGTCGTCACCGTGCCGTTTTCCTTCGAGGGGCCGCGCAAAAAGCGCATTGCGAACGAGGGAATCGCGAAGCTCCAGGGAAATCTTGACGCCTTGATCGCCATACAGAATGACAACCTCATGAAGCTGCCGGAGAACAAGCATATGTCGCTGGTCGATGCTTTCAAGGCGGCGGATGATGTCCTGCGCCAGGCGATTCGCTGCATCACGGAGCTCATCCTGACGACAGGCGTCATCAATGTTGATTTTGCCGATGTCACGTCGATTTTCCGTCAGAGTGAAAGCGGCGATGCGCTGCTCGGCATCGGCAGAAGCCAAATAAGTGCGGTCGATGCGGTGCAGAAGGCTGTGGAAAGCCCGCTCGTCGAGAAATCCTTGAAGGGATCGCGCGGCCTGATCCTGAACCTCAGCGGCAGCGCGTCGCTGACGCTTCGTGATGTGGATGCAGCCATGCAGCATGTCTACAACAACACGCATCCCGATGTGAACGTCATTCTCGGCCTAGTCATAGACCCGTCATGGGGGCAGACGATTCGTGCGACGATCATTGCGACGGATTTTGTCGATGGCACGGTACTCAAGGCGCGTCGCATGGAAGTGCCGGAGAGCAAGCTCAAGGCTGAAAGCATCAGCGGTCTTGAACCACCGGCGTTCATGAACCGTCAGCCGGAGAAGATGCCGTCCTTTACGCCGCACGCGGATTTTGCCGTGCCGAAATTCTCGCCTGTGCCGCCGCGCCGGGACAAGAAATAAGGTTTTGGCGCGAGGAGATAAGAAGAGATGGAAGAGAGATTTTGCCGGACGGCAATGCTTCTGGGGGAAGAGGGGATCGCACGGCTTCAGGCGGCTCGTGTCGCCGTCTTCGGCCTCGGCGGCGTCGGTTCTTTTGCGGCGGAGGCTCTGGCTCGTGCAGGTGTGGGGCATTTCGTGCTCGTCGATCATGACCGGATCTCCCCGTCGAACCTGAACCGCCAGCTCTTGGCTCTGATGAGCACGGTCGGACGAAGCAAGGCGACCGTCATGCAGGAACGGATAGCGGATATCAATCCCTTAGCCGAGGTTGAGACGATGGAAGAGTTTTTCCTGCCCGAAAGGGCGGGTATTTTTTTCTCCAAACCTTACGACTATATTGTCGACGCTATCGATACTGTGTCGGGCAAGATTGGCCTTGTCATGGAAGCCGTGCGAAGGAAGATTCCGATTGTGAGCAGCATGGGAGCGGGGAATAAGCTCGACCCGACGCGCTTCGAAGTTGCCGATATCTATGAAACGAGCGTCTGCCCCTTGGCGCGTGTCATGCGGCGTGAGCTTAAGGCGCGCGGCGTAAAGGCGCTCCGGGTCGTCTATTCGAAGGAAGTGCCGCGTGCGCCCCGTTTCGCTGCGTCCGACGGGGCGGGCACAGCCGCCGGCAGGCAGTCCCCCGGAAGCGTCTCTTTTGTGCCGTCTGTTGCCGGACTTATTCTGGCAAGTGTCGTTGTGCGCGGGATAGCGGCGGAGGAAATTTGATCACGAGGAAGCGCACGCCCCTTGCCGAGGGCGTTTTCTTTTTGCATCGATGCAAAAGATATGCTATAATAGCATACATAATATATAATTCATTTATATTCATTAGGGAGGTTTTCGTTATGAAAATAGGCAGGATGGGAAGGCTTTTTGCTGTGGGGGCTTTCCTGATTTTCGCTGTGACAGCCCTGGCGGGCTGTGAGAATTCGGGCGGCAATAAGTTCATCAATATCGCTACGGGCGGCACGGCCGGCACATATTATCCCATCGGAGGCGCCATGGCGGAGATTTTGAACAAGAACATCCCGGGCATGAATGCGAGCGCGCAGTCCACGGGCGCCACGGTCGCCAATATCAACATGCTGAAGGAAGGCTCGGTCGATCTTGCGATCGTGCAGAACGATATCACTTATTATGCCGTGAACGGCACGGAGATGTTCAAGGACAAGAAGATTGATAACCTGCGCGGCATAGCGGCGCTTTATCCGGAGACGTGCCAGATCGTCACGCTTGATTCGACAGGCATCCGCAGCATTGCCGATCTCAAGGGAAAGCGTGTGGCCGTCGGTGCGGCGGGCAGCGGCGCGGAAGCCAATGCACGCCAGATTCTTGAGGCCTATGGGATTACGTATGACGACATTGATGAGCAGTACCTTTCCTTTGGCGAGGCGGCGAGCGCCCTGAAGGACGGCAATGTCGATGCGGCTTTTGTCACGGCAGGGTTCCCGACGGCAGCCGTGCAGGACATCACCTCGCAAAACAAGGTGCGTCTCCTGCCGATTGATCCGGATAAGGCTGACGCCTTGATTGCAAAGTACCCGTTCTATACGAAGTCTGTCATTCCGGCCGGTACGTACGGCGGTTTTGATGAAGAGGTTCCGGCTGTTTCGGTCATGGCGATCCTCATCGCGACGGACAAGGTGGACGAGAAGCTCGGCTACGATATCACAAAAGCGCTCTTTAATAATATCGACAAGCTGCAGGCGGCACATTCCGCGGCCAAGCAGATCACGAAGGACACGGCGAAGAACGGTATGTCGATTGAGCTCAACGCCGGCGCCGATCGCTATTACAAGGAATAAAGGTGCCGAAGAAAATGCGGACGGGAGGCTGCTTCTTCTTTGCAGTCCTTCTCGTCGCGGTGCTCGGCTATTTCCTGGCACGTCCCCTGCTCGTCGTGGAAAGTGGGCAGGGGATGATTTATGTTGGAGAGGCGCGCATGGGGCAGCCGATTCGGATACGCTTCATCCATTCAGTACAGAAGACTCCTGTGGAAGAGGATCTTCGCGTAGATGAGAGGGTGGAAGGCTTCGTGCTGGAGGCGACGCGCTATCAGTCCTTCGGCGTAGGGCTGCCGTTTCTGGAGAACGAGGGGAGGTTCCATGCCGAGGGCGACTATTTTGTGCTCGAGGATATGGGACGTCGTTTTCCGCGCCTGTCGCTGCGCACGGGGGTCGGCACGGAACTTGTGCTGACGGTGGACGGTGAAGAAAAAAGGCTCTACGAAAGCCTTGCGCCGGGAAGCCGCATCGATATCTATATTGCGCCTGTATGGCGCTGGGGAATGAAAAAACTTTTGGGGGAAACCGTGCAGGAAAATCTGCCCGGGCCTATTGGAAAGGAATGATGTTCCGATATGTCAGATAAGAAACACGAGGAGCTCGCAAAGGAGGTCCTGAAAAAATACGATAAAGAGTCCGATGTCATTGAGCATACGGGTTTTATGGCGAAGCTCGTGATGGCCATTGCCATTTCGTTCTCAATATTCCAGCTTTATACGGCCGTCTTCGGCGTGCTCGATGCGCAGCTGCAGCGTGCTGTCCATCTGGGCTTCGGCCTGACGCTCGTCTATCTGCTCTTTCCGATGCGGCAGAATTGGTCGCGCGAAAAAGTGCATGTCATCGATATTGTCTTCGCCATTCTGGGTGCAGGGGCGCCGGCTTACATCGTCTTATCCTATCGCAGCCTCGTGCTGCGTGCGGGCACGGTGACGCCGCTGGATCTTGCCGTCGGGCTGATCGGTCTCGTGCTCGTCATTGAGGCGACGCGCCGTGTCGTCGGCATGCCGATGGTCTGCGTCGTCCTGTTCTTTCTCGCTTATGCGTTTGCCGGGCCGTACATGCCGGGGGTGCTCGCGCATCGCGGCTTGAACCTCGACCAGCTTGTCTCGCATCTCTTTTTCACAACGGAAGGAATCTTCGGGATCCCCCTCGGCGTGTCTTCGACGTTTATTTTCCTGTTTATCCTCTTTGGCGCCTACTTGGAATCGACAGGCCTTGGCCGCTTCTTCATTGATTTGGCCAATGCTGTGGCGGGATGGGCGCGCGGCGGCCCGGCGAAGGTCGCCGTGCTCTCGAGCGGCTTGATGGGGACGGTTTCGGGAAGCTCTGTCGCCAATGTTGCCGGCACGGGTTCTTTCACGATTCCCATGATGAGGAAACTCGGCTATGAGCGTGATTTTGCCGGTGCCGTCGAGGCAGCGGCTTCGACGGGCGGGCAGCTTATGCCGCCAGTCATGGGGGCGGCGGCGTTCCTTATGGCGGAATTCGTCGGGGTGCCGTACCTCGATGTCGTCAAGGCGGCGACGATTCCGGCACTTCTCTATTTCCTCGGCATCTGGCTCGGCGTCCATTTCGAGGCGCGCCGCAGCAACCTCAAGGGCGTGCCTCGGAGCGAACTGCCCGGAGCATGGGATATCCTGAGAAAACGCGGTCATCTCGCGATTCCGCTCGTCGTCATCATTTATTTGCTCGTTTCCGGCTTCACACCGATGCGTGCGGCGCTCTGGGCCATTGTGCTTGCCATCGTCGCCTCGTCGCTCAGAAAATCGACGCGCATGAAGCCGATGGAGATTGTGCGCGGCCTGGAAAACGGTGCGAGGAACGTCCTCGGCGTGCTTGTGGCATGCGCTTCGGCAGGCATCATCATCGGTGTTGTGACGAAAACCGGTATCGGATTGAAGCTCGCGTCGGCGCTTCTCGATCTTTCCGGCGGCCTTCTTCTGCCGACGATGTTCTTCACGATGGTGACGTCCATCATTCTCGGCATGGGCGTGCCGACAACGGCGAACTATGTCATCACTTCGACGATTGCCGCGCCTGCGCTCGTGCAGATGGGCGTGCCCGTGCTGGCGGCGCACATGTTTGTCTTTTACTTCGGCATTATCGCTGATGTGACGCCGCCTGTAGCGCTTGCGGCTTTTGCGGGTTCGGCCATCAGCGGAGGGCGGCCGCTGCAGACGGGCATAAATGCCTCGAAACTGGCGATTGCGGCGTTCATCATTCCCTATATCTTCGTGCTCTCGCCTGTTGTGCTGATGATTGACGCGACACCCGTCGGGCTTGTCACGGTGCTTGTTACTTCCGTCATCGGCATGATTGGCCTGAGCGCGGCGATGATCGGCTGCCTTGTCCATCCGCTGAATTGGTTTGAGCGCCTTTTGATGTTCGTCGGCGGCCTTCTGATGATTCAGCCCGGTCTCGTCACGGATCTCGTGGGTTTTGTAATTCTCGTGGGCATCTTCCTCGTACAGCATAGGAAGAGCAAGGCGGAAGCCTGCGGGATCGAATAGGCGGTGCATAATAACAGGCGGCAGGCAGTCAGACGATGCTCTGCTGGATGGATTAAGTGGGAGAAGAAATCCATAGAAGTTTCCTGATCAGAACGAAAGCCTGTTGCGCCGCAGGGGGAACACGGCTTTCGTTTTTTATTTTTCCTTAAGCAAAAAGGTTAAATTTGTCAAGTCTTGAATTTAGGAAAATTGTCGGCTATTATATATGCATAAAACGAGCTGGGGGAAATTTTCCTGCAAGAGGAGGTTATTATGCGTCGCGCGGCGAGAATATCATCGAGCCCATTGTTGAAAAGGCTGAGAATTTATTTTGATTTGCTCAAGAGGATGACGAACGGCTATCTTTATCTGGTCGATCTTGACCAGAAGGTCGCGCTTCTTTCACCCAATGTGGTGCAGGATTTTGGCTTGCCGGCAGAGGTTATGGAATTCGAGGAGTTCCGCCAGGCTTGGCGCATGATCATCCATCCTGCGGAGTGCAGGCGTGTGGGTGAAGCTTTTGATGAGCTTCTGCAGCAGAGCAGGCCCAAGGAGCATGTCGTGGAATTTCGCGCGCGGACGCGCAAGGGGGATTATGTATGGCTGGAATGCCAGCGGGGCGTTGCCCTGAATCCCTCGGGGAAACCGCTGCTCTATGCGGGAATCTTTCGGCTTATGGGACAGCGCAACCGGGCGGATGACGTCACGGGTCTTTTGAACAAGCATCAGCTCGAGCGGGCGATGAAAGAGGCTTTGGCCGAGGCGCGTGCGACTGGGCAGGGCGGGGCACTTTTGATCCTGGGCATAGATAATTTCAAGCTGATCAATGAGACGTACAATCGCTTTTTCGGCGACCAGGTGCTCAAGGCGGTCAGCCGGCAAATCAAGCAGATTCTCGCGCAGGATTTCAAGCTTTACAAGCTCGACGGCGATGAGTTTGCCATCCTTTACCCCGGCGCTTCCGAAGCGGACGTCGATGCGCTCTATACGAGCATACAGACGGCGCTTCTGCAGCCGCAGCACATCAACGACAAACCGTATTTCTGCACGGTTTCGGGCGGTACGGTTTTCTACCCGCAGTCGGGCAAGGACTATCTCGTGCTGCATAAACATGCAGAAGCTGCGCTTGATCTTGCGAAGCGCAGCGGCAAGAACAAGAACTGCATCTTCTCGAAGGAAACGTACAATCGTTGGGTGCGTTCGCTTTCCATGCGCGATGATATCCGTCAGAGCGTGGAGCAGGGGTGCAGGGGCTTCAGCCTTTGCTTCCAGCCGCAGGTCAGCGCGAACGAGAAACGCCTGATCGGTGCGGAGGCTCTTCTGCGCTGGCAGAATTCTAAGGGGCGCATGGTGGCGCCGATGGAGTTCATTCCGATTCTTGAGGATACGCAGCTGATGATTCCCGTCGGCAAATGGATCGTGGAAACGGCTGTCGGCATCTGCAAGAAATGGCAGAAGGTCGTCCCCGGGTTCCATATGAGCATCAATCTTTCCTACGTGCAGCTGCGCGACCCTTCTTTCAAGGATGCCGTCAAGGAATGCATCGAACGCCATGGCATAAAGCCTGAGTCCATCGTGTTTGAGCTTACGGAGCACACGGTTGTTTCCGACTGGGCGTTCATCAACCGTCAGTTTGATTTCTTTCACGAGCGCGGGCTCAAGATCGCCATGGATGATTTTGGTACGGGATGTTCTTCGCTCGCGACGCTCAAGAATCTTTCGTGCGACATCATCAAGGTTGACCGCGAGTTCGTAAAGAAGATTCTCTTGTGCGATTTCGACAGAAGGCTTGTCGAATATACGGTGAAGCTTTGCCACAGCGTGGGTATGAGCGTCTGCATCGAGGGGGTCGAAACGGATGAGGAGTATGATCTCCTGTCTAAGGTCTGCAAGGTCGATTCCATCCAGGGATATCTCTTTGGCCGCCCTGAGACGCAGGAAGGGTTCGAGGAAAAGTTTCTGAAGCCTGTTTTGACAATGCTGACGGATTCGGCTTCGGGAAAGGAGGGGAACTATGGCGCGGACAAGCGAGGAGATGAAGGGCGTCACGCATCTCGGCAGGAAGGGCACGCAGTATAGGATGGATTACGATCCGGCAGCTCTGGAGACTTTTGAGAACAAGCATCCGGAAAACGACTACTGGGTGAAGTTCAACTGCCCAGAATTTACGAGCCTCTGTCCCATCACGGGGCAGCCGGATTTCGCGACGATCTACATTTCCTATGTGCCTGACAGGCTCATGGTTGAGAGCAAGTCGCTGAAACTCTATCTTTTCAGTTTTCGCAACCATGGGGATTTTCATGAGGATGTCGTGAACATCATCATGAAGGACTTGATTCGCCTGATGGAGCCGCGCTACATCGAGGTCTGGGGCAAGTTCCTGCCGCGCGGCGGCATTTCGATCGATCCTTATGCGAATTATGGCCGCGCGGGCACGAAGTATGAGGAACTGGCATGGAAGCGATTCGCCGAGCACGATCTCTATCATTTGGAAAAGGTGGACAATCGATGATCGAGGTTTATACGGGCGCAGGAAAGGGCAAGACGACGGCGGCTGTAGGCCTTGCCGTGCGTGCCTTGGGAGCGGGGCTTCGCGTTTATTTCATGCAGTTCATGAAGAGTCTTGCCTACAGCGAGCAGAAAATCTTGCAGGGGTTTGCGCCTGTGCTGGAGCTTCATACGACGGGGAAGCCGTTTTTTATCGCGCAGGAAGGTATGCTGACGGAAGAGGAGCGCGCCGCCTGGGGCGATGATGTCGTCGTCTTTCCTGAAGGGAAGCCACCTGCTGATTATCTTCGCCTGATGCGTGAGGGATTTTCTCTGGCCGCTGCGGCGGCGCGGTCGGGCAAGTGGGATATCGTCATTCTTGACGAACTCAATGTGGCGCTTTTCTTCGGGCTTATTTCCCGCGAGGAAGTGGAGGCATTGCTCGATGCGATGCCGCCGGAGCGTGAGCTTGTCCTCACGGGGCGGAATGCGCCCGATTGGCTGTTGGCGCGCGCTGATCTCGTCACCGAGATGAAGGAAGTGCGCCATTACTACGCGAAGGGCGTTGCGGCAAGAAAAGGGATCGAAAATTAAGGAAACGCTGATAAAATGAAGTTGCCCAGATTTGCACAGATACGCTGTTCCTGTCTAGGAGACAAACCGTAGGCGTAGCAGTGGCTACGTCGAGGATTTGTCGACGACGAGAGGACAGTGTAGATGTGTGAAGATGGGTAGCTGAATTTATCAGTGGTTCCTTAAGGAAACGCTGATAAAATGAAGTCACCCAGACTCGCATAGATGCGCTGTATCTATAGCGGATTTGTCGACGACGAGAGGACAACGCAGATGTGTGAAGATGGGTGGTTGAATTTATCAGCGATTTTTTAAGGGGAGCCGGCATCCGACGGCTCCCTTTCTTGGACTTTCATTGGAAAAACTGTTATACTATAGCATAGAAAATGGATGGCAGAGAGGTGCTGAATGTGCAGGAAGATGTGACGGGCAGGGATGATTTTGTTGAGCAGATCGTGGCGGAGAGCGGCCCTTTTTTGAATACGGCTGTGGCTTTTGCCAATGGGCGGGGCGGCCGCATCGTTTTTTTTGGTGAAAGCGGCAGGGGCTTTTCCGCAGAGGATGAAATCATTCTTTATATTGATAAGGTGACGCAGGAGATTTTTGATGAGTGCGAGCCGCGTATTTTTCCGCGCGTCGGCGTGGAGGAGCAGGATGGGCGGCAAGTCATTGTCATCGAGATTCTGCCGGGAATGGAAAAGCCGTATTTTCTCAAGAAAGCGGGCATGATTGACGGTACTTATGTGCGCACCGGAGGGGCGACAAGGCTGGCTGAGCCGTATCAGGTGCAGGAGCTTCTGCTTTCCGGAACGAACAGCAGCATGGATCAGCTGGCAGGCAGCGATACGGTTGATGAGGTGGAAATCGAGGAGTTCTGCCGCAGGATTTATGGCGAGGCGTGCAAAAGGCGCGGGGAGGATGCAGAGATAGCACGTCTTATGCGCGAGAATCTGCTCGGCTGGAAACTTTTGTGCGAGGAGGGGGACGTCTGCCGTCCGGCGAACGGCTGGCATTTGCTCACCGGCACCGCGGAAAAATTTTTCCCCGAAGCCTTTATTCAATGCGCCGAGTATCTCGGCACGACGCGTCTCGACTTCGTTGACGGCGCGGAATTTACGGGATCTTTGATGGAGCAGATCGACGGTGCTGCCGCGTATATCAGCGCCCGCCTTGCAGCGCGCGGCGAACGCGCACGGGGGCTTGAAGAAATCGCGGCAAAGCTTTTGCACCGCTTGGTCGCGCGCGCTGTCTGCCAGCGCAACTATCTGGCTCCGGGATGCATTTCGTTCGTGCTTTATGAGGATCGCCTGGAAATCAACGTGCCCGGCCTCCTTGAGGAAGATATGACGGTGTGGAAGCTCAAGACAGGGTTTGCCAAAATCCGTAATCGCGGCATTGCGGCGGCGTTCTTCTACATGGGATTGATGACGGGCTTCCACAGCATCCTGCCCGAACTTTATCGCGCGGCGAAGGCTGCGCGTTTGCCTGAACCGGCTGTCATCGCTTTGGGCGATTCCGTGCGCATCAATATTTATTGCCGCGAAGAAATGGAGCAGGCGGCGCCGGAAGGAGCAGAGACGCAGCAGGAAGAGGCTCTGTGCGAGACGGCAGAGGAAACGGATGTGGCTTCGGCGGAGGCGGCATCAAAGGAAGCAGCGAAAGGGTTCGCAGCAGAGGAGGAAGAGGAGCCTGCCTCGGAAGCAGCGGAAGCCGCGTTTCTGACGGGAGCGGAGGAAGCGTTTTCACCGGAGGCTGCTGAAGAGCCTGAACCGGAGACAGCATCCTTGCCCGATATGGAGGAGCCTGAACCGGAGACAGCATCCTTGCCCGATATGGAGGAGCCTGAACCGGAGGCGATTCTTTCGCCTGAGCTGGAGGAGGAGCCCGAAGATGGGGGCGGGATGCCGGATGAACCGGCCGAAGCGCCGGAGCCGGACGAGGTTCCTTTGCCTGATTCAGCAGAGCCTGAAGCGGAGGAGACGCTTCTGTCGGAGCCGGATGAGGCGCCTGTGCCTGAGATGGACGAAGAGCCGGCAGCTGCAGCGGAAGAGGTGCGGACGACGGAGGATGGAGCAGGGACGGAAGCGGAGTCCTATGCGCAGCAGGAGATGGAATTTGATACAGAGGAACCGATGGAGGAAAAACTCCTGCGCCTGCTTCGTGAAGATCCCAAAATTACACAGAAAGCCCTGAAAGAATCTTTGGGGGTTTCGATTGCCACGGTAAAACGCATGACGACGGCGCTGAACAAGAAGGGCATCATCGAGCGCGTCGGCACGAACCGCAGCGGCGCTTGGCGCATACTGAAAGACAACGCATAAGATGCCGGGCATGGCCTGACCGACGCACAGCAGTTTGAAGCGCGGCGGGCTGCGAGGCCCGAAACCGGAGTGCTTAAGGAAGATGTCAAAAAGCCCGCCCGTTCCCCTTCGGCAAGGATGTCGCTTCCGTGAAGCGTGCGTGAATCCTGTCGGGGAACGGGCGGGCTTTGGCTTGCTGCATCTCCCGTGTCTGCGGGGCGTTGCGGTGCAGCGGGAAGACTGCCTCACGGGGAGGCGTTTTTCATCAGGAAAGGTACTGGAAGTAACAAATGGCAGCAAAGAGCGCGAAGGAGATGACGATGAAGACCATGCTGGCCCTTGTCATCCAGAGCTTTTTCTGTTCATCGAAGCTGCCCTGCTTATAGCCATAGATCAGAAGCAAGGAAAGGAAAAGCGAGCCGTACATCGAGCGATTCAGCCAATCCATCTGCTGCCAGCCGATCAAGGCAATGCAGAGCGTCAGCACCATCATGATCAGGAGGAACCTGTCTTTGCCTTTTTTTACGGGCTTTTTTTCCGGCATCCGCGGCTTTAGGTTTTTTCGTATTTTTTTTGTCTGTGTCGCCATGGGCGGTATCACCTGCTTTCCGATATAAAAAGGATCAAGTCTTTCATATTATACCGCAAAAACAGCGGCAAAGCCAGTCGTTGACGACGATGGCGGAGCAGCATCCGTCAGGTGCGGCAAGAGGAATTGCCGGGAATGGCGGAAAGACTTGTCCACGGCTTGTCGCTCCCGCGATTTCGTAGTACAATGATACGGTATGTAAACAGGACAAGATATGGGTTGTTTGTCTAAAATGCACATCTTGGCACGGGAGGGGGAATGACAGAGCATGATACGGGAGCAGCGAAGCAGGGCGAAACTCGAATCTTATTATCGAAAGTTTCGGGATGAGGCTGAAATGGATGCCAATGTTCATCCGTGGGTTGCGGCTGCCTGGCGAGAGAGCCGGAAAGCCGCTGTGCCGCAGGTGGGCACTGCGCCGAAACATACTTTTTTGCCCGAGGAGTTCCAGGCATTGCAGCAAAAACATGCCTATGCCATTGATTGTCTATCCGGACTGACGGAAGGCGTGCAGGAATTTTTTGAGAAGTATGGCCTGAGTCTTTTGCTTCTTGATGCAAAAGCACTTGTGCTCAAGAGTTATTCGCGGCCTTTTATGCATCTGCCGCATGGTCAGGTGGAAGGATCGTACCTGGGGCTTTCCGAGATCGGCGCTTCCAGCATCAGTATTGTGCAGGAACGGAAGGCGCCGTTCTTTGTTTTTGGACCGGAGATGTGGCGGGAAGCAAGCCATACAAGTGACGCCTGCACGGCGCCCGTAATGGTCAACGGCAGTCTGCGTTACCTTGTGAACATTGTCCTTGCCGATCCTGCGGCCATTTCACAGGATACTGTCGTAGCGCATCTGCTGATCCTTTCAAGAGCTTTGGAGACGGCGCTTGCACAGGCTTTGCGCATACAGGCGCAGGAAGCCATTCTCGATGCCGCGCCCTTTGCTGTCTATCATGTTCTGCCGCACGGCGATGTCGCTTATGCGAACCGGCTCGGGCTCGAACGTCTTTCGCGCATCGGAGCCAGGGATGAGAAGACGAGCCGCTTCCTGAACCTCAACGATATCGTGCTCAATTATCGCCATACACCGATCTTCCAGGGATTTGCAGGAATCCCCTCCTACAACAAGGAGGTCACATGGATTACGGCGGCCAAGACGTATGAGGATATCACTACCGTCGTGCCGCTTGAAGCTCCCGGGACGCAGAAGGTCTCGAGCGTCGTCACGGTTTCCATGCCCATCGAGGATCTTCGGACGCTTGTCGCGCATACGGCGGGCTATACGGCGAAGTACAGCCTCAACTCGATGGTGGGCAGGGGACAGGCTTTTCGTATGTTGAAGGAAAAGGCCTTGCGTGTCGCGCGCAACAAGAATCATATTCTGCTGCAGGGCGAGGCCGGTACGGGGAAACAGCGTCTTGCGCACGGCATCCATCAGGCGTCTTCGCGGGCGGGCGGCCCCTTGATTTCTTTCCGCTGCGGTGATATACAGCCCGAGATCATTGCAGGGGAATTGTTCGGCGCCACAGTTGCTCCCTATGTGAGCCGTCCGGGAAAGCTCGAACTCGCTTCGGAAGGATCGCTTTTTCTCGATGAGATTGAAAAACTGCCGAAGAAAACGGCGGCCTCCCTGGCCCGCGTCTTGCGGAAGGGTGCGGTCGAGCGCATGGGAGAAACCGTCGCTCGTCCCATTGATGTGCGCATCATCGCAGCCTGCGACAGCGATCTCAAGCGTCTTACGGAGCGTGGGCTTTTTGAAAAAGAGCTTTATGAAATCGTTTCGCGCAGTGTCGTCCGCGTGCCTTCCCTGAGAAACCGGCGCGAGGATATCCCGCTTTTGGCGGAACATATTCTCGCGGAACTTGCCGAACAGCATCAGCTGGGGAAGAAGACCCTCCAGCCGGAGACACAGGAGATTCTCGAGCGCTACGATTGGCCGGGCAATACGAAGCAGCTCCAGAGCGTTCTGGAACAGGCATTTTTCCATACGGCGGGGGAAAGCATAGCGCCCGAGGATATCAGCCTCATGGGTGATGTGAAGCCTGACGACCAATGGAAGACGGACAAGGAGATCTTTCTCAAGGCATGGAAGGCGGCGGGCGGCAATGTCAGCCGTTTGGCAAACCTTCTTGACGTGAGCCGCGTTACGCTTTATCGTTATCTGAAGAAATTTGGCTTGGAAAAATCGTAAGGGAGGAACAGGCTTTGCGATTGCGCAGAAAACCATGGGTGGATGAAGCCATTCACGAATATGATGACTTTGTATACCCGAAAGATTGTCCGGTGGGGGAGAGCGAGAAAGGGCGCTGGCAGGAAATCTTCGGGCGTAAGGCGCCTCTTTTCGTTGAGCTTGGCACGGGCAAAGGGGATTTCATCAGCCGGATGGCAGAGCTTCATCCCGAGGCGAATTTCATCGGCATCGAGGTGCAGCAGGATGTCTTGATTGCTGCAGCCCGAAAGGTTCGCGAAAAGGGACTGGAGAATGTGCGTCTGCTCGTCTTTGATATTGCCGGGCTTCGGACGATTTTTTCTCCCGGTGAGATTTCACGTTTTTATGTGAATTTCTGCGACCCTTGGCCGAAGAAGCGCCACGCGAAGCGCCGCCTTACGCACCGGAATTTTCTTGCGTGCTATGGGGAGCTTCTCTGCGCAGGCGGCAAGCTCCTCTTCAAGACGGACAATCGGCCGCTCTTCGACTTTTCGCTTGAGGAGTTCGAGGCCGCAGGCCTCTTTGTCACGGATATTTCTTATGATCTGCATGCCGAGGAGCGGGCGGATAACGTGATGACAGAATATGAAAGGAAGTTCAGCGGACAGGGCGAGAAGATCAACCGCTGCGAGGTCACGTTCCCGTGAAGGAGGAAAGTATGGAAAAGCAAGGCGAAAGCGAGAAGGGGAAGAAGGCCTTCTGGGTCAGCGATATGGAGGCTGTGTTTGCCATCTTTATCGTTCTGCTTGTATTCGGCAGCATCAATGTCTTCAGCTCGAGCTTTGTTCTGGCGGAAACGAATTTTGGTACGCCGTACTTTTTTTTGCAGCGCCAACTGATCAACCTGGCGGCGGGTTTCTTTTGTTTTGTTTTGGGCTGCCGCGTGAATTACCATCGCTGGCGTTCATGGATGGGGCTCGTCGTATCCATTACGATTCTCGCGCTCATCGCTGTTCTTCTCGTCGGCACGGAAGTCAACGGTTCGAAGCGCTGGCTGGGCACGGCGGGTCTGCAGATACAGCCGGCTGAGGTCGCAAAGCTTGTTTCGCTGATGCTGATTTCGGCTTATGCAGCATATCGCGTGCGCAACGACAAGCCCATCGACATCCTCTTCTTCAACCCGCAGTACATGATCGTTCTCTTCATGGGACTGCTGATCGAGCTTGAGCCGGACGGCGGCACGATGTTCATCGTCGTTTTTGTGCCGTTTGTGCTCATGTGTATTGCAGGGTTGCAGCATACGAAGGTCTTGGGGATGGGAGCTGTTTTTCTGACGGCCGTTGCCGCTCTTTCCTTCTTGCAGCCGTACCGTCTGGCGCGACTGAAGATCCTGCTGGATCCATGGGCGGACGCACAGGGCATCGGCTATCAGACGGTGCAGTCGCTTTCGGCCATCGGGTCGGGAGGGCTTACAGGCATGGGGCTCGGCATGGGCGTAAGCAAGTACAGCTATTTGCCCGAGGCGCACACGGATTTTGCCTTTGCCATTTTCAGTCAGGAAACGGGGTTTTTCGGTGTTCTCCTGATGCTCGTGCTCTATGCAGCCTTTACCGTCTATGGTGCGCGCATCGCCAATGCTGCCGCTGACGCTTACGGGCAGTTTCTGGCAACGGGGATCCTGCTCCTGATCAGCGGGCAGGCGATGGTCAATCTCCTGATGGTCGGAGGGCTCCTGCCTGTCATCGGCGTGCCGCTTCCCTTTATCAGTTATGGCGGCACGTCTCTTATGATCAGCATGGCGAGCGTCGGCATACTTCTAAACATTGGTCAGCACGGTACGGGCGCATCGAGAAGTGACAGGATGAGGGCGGAGCTCGAGCGAGATGTGGCGCGAAAGAAGGCGGCGCGTCTGCACCTTGTGAAAAAATAAACAGGTTTTTATTGTCGCCTAAGGAATCACTGATAAAATGAAGTCCGTCAGATTGGTGAATCCGGCGATGGGAGGTGCAGGAAGGGGAGTTCCTGCCGCTTTGCTGCAAACGTACAACGCACGCTGGGGAAAGGAGATGCGCCGTGAGCATCTACGGACAATATGAAAAGACGCTGGAAGAGATTCTCGCCGATCTGTACAGGAAAATCGAGGCCATAGGAGAGGCGGAACGCGAGCGTACAGGCTCGCGCCCCTATGAACATTTGCACAAACGCATTAAAGAGGATAAAAGTATGCGGGAGAAGTGCCGCAGGAAGGGGCTGCCTGAAACGGAATTTTCTGCCTTGCATGAGGTGCATGATGCCATCGGCATCCGCGTCGTCTGCCGCTTCGTTGACGATGTGTATCTTGTCGTCGAGGCGTTGAAGGCGCTGCCCGGCATCGAGGTGTTCGAGGAGAAGGATTATATCCGTGATGTGAAGCCGAATGGGTATCGCAGCTACCATCTGATCTTGTCCGTCGAAGCCCCTTTTATGGATGTGGAGGGCAAGACGCCGGGGCACTTTTTCGTCGAGCTGCAGCTTCGCACTTTAGCGATGGATTCATGGGCGAGCCTCGAGCATGAGATGATGTACAAGCATCGTGTGAAAAATCGCGAACTGCTGGCAGCGGAACTCAAACGCTGCGCTGATGAGCTGGCGTCCTGCGACTTGTCGATGCAGACGATTCGCGATCAGATTCGAGCCTCCGATGTGGAGCCGACGAGGTGATATGATGAAAATCCTTTTGGCGGAAGATGAAAAAGATATGGCGGCGGCGCTTGTTGCCGTTCTTGAACATTCAGGCTATGAGGTCGATGCCGTACACGACGGCGAGACTGCGCTGGCTTTGTCCCGGAAGGGCGCTTATGCCTGTGCCGTGTTCGATGTGATGATGCCTTTGATGGATGGCGTGACGGCTCTGAAGGAGATGCGCGCGTCAGGCGACAGGACGCCCGTGCTGCTTTTGACAGCGAAAGCGGAAGTTGACGACCGCATCGAAGGACTTGATGCGGGAGCGGACGACTATCTGCCCAAGCCCTTTGCTATGGGAGAATTATTGGCCCGTCTGCGCTCCTTGACGCGCCGCGCTGAGATCTATATGCCTGCGACCTTGAGCATGGGCTCTGTGACGCTTGATGTCGAAAATCTGGAGCTTTCGAGCAAGAGCGCGGTCCGTCTTGGCAGCAAGGAGGCGCAGCTCATGCAGTATCTGATGACGAACGCGGGGAAAAGCGTCACGACGGATGAGATTCATGAACGCATCTGGCCGGACGGTGAGCAGGATGCGAGCATCGTATGGATGTATATTTCCTATCTGCGGCAAAAGCTCAGGGCCGTGCATGGTGATCTGGAAATCATGGGAACGCAGGGGGGCAGTTATACAATCGCTGAGGTGAATTAGATGGAAATGATATCGCGGCTGCGGCGCAAGTTTATAGCCCTTGGCACTGCGGCTGTCGTGCTCATCATTGTCGTCGTGCTCGGCACTTTGAATTTGGTCAGCTTTTACGACGAGGGCAGCAACATGGATGCGGTGCTCCGCTATATCACGCGACATGGCGGCGTCTTGCCCGAACGCGGCAGCATCCATGACGAAGGCTTCGAGTATACGCCTGAGTTCCTCTATCAGACGCGCTACTATTGGGGAGTATTTTCGGCCGAAGGTACATTGGATACGGTGAATACAAGCCATATCGCCGCTGTCAGCATGGAGGAGGCGGCGGACCGCATGACGAAAATCCTGGCAAGCCGCCGGATGCGCGGTAATTACGAAGCCGAAGGCGCCTACTATGCCTATCTCGTCACGCCTCTTGAGGATGGGAACTCCTTTGTTGTCGTCATGGATTGCACGAAGGAGATGCAGATGGTCTGGAACGGTCTGCGCTTTTCCGGGTTCATCGGTGTTTTTTGCATTCTGCTCTACGTCGCGCTTGTCGCTTATTTTTCGCGTCGTTTGATTGAGCCGTTTGTGCGAAATTTGCGAAGCCAGCGCCAGTTTATCACGAACGCCGGGCATGAGCTCAGGACGCCCATCGCCATTATTTCGGCCAATACGGAAGTCCTTGAGATAACGACGGGCAGGAACCAATGGACAGAAACCATACTGAAACAGGTCAAGCGTCTCTCCGGCCTCGTCAATGATATGGTGTCGTTGGCGAAGCTCGAAGAACGCGTGTCGGAAAATTTCCATCCCATCGATGTCAACTGTTCGGAGACAGCACGCGAGGTGGTGGAATCCTTCAGCCAGCCGACAAAGGAACAGGGCAAGTCGCTGACTGCGGATATTGCGGAAGATGTTCATGTGCTCGCTGACCAGCGCATCGTCTATACGCTCTTCAACGTCTTTGTGGACAATGCGGTGAAGTACTGCGATGACGGCGGCACGGTGCGCGTCGTTCTGCGCCCCGGGAAAAAAGGCCGCGGCCTGATTTTTGCCGTGACGAATCCTTATGAGGCAGGAGCCGGCGTTGATTATTCGCGTTTTTTCGAGCGTTTCTACCGTGCGGATGCGTCGCACAGCAGCGAGAAGGCCGGCTATGGCATCGGCCTGACGATTGCGGCTGAGATTGTGCGCTATCTCAGCGGCAAGATCGGCGTCAGCTACAAGGACGGCGCAATCACCTTCCGGGCCATGCTGAAGTAACCTCGTTATATCCCTTGCAGAAAGGACAGGAAAAGTGAAGCTGATTTCTATTGTTGTTCCCGTATTCAATGAGGAGGACAATATCGAGCATTTTCATAAAAAGATCGTTGAGGTCATGCGCCATACGGCATACGACTTCGAGCTGATCTTTGTCGATGACGGCTCAAGGGATCGGAGCCGTGAAATCTTGCGCCGCCTTGAAGAGCAGGATGCACATGTGCAGCCGATCTTTCTCTCGCGCAATTTTGGTCATCAGCTTGCTCTGACCTGTGGGCTCGATCATGCGGAAGGCGAGGCCGTCATCATGATGGACGGCGATATGCAGCATCCGCCCGAACTGATTCCGACGCTGATTCGCAAGTGGGAGCAGGGAAGCGAGGTTGTGCAGACCATTCGGAAAAGCACGGAAGGCGTCGATTTCCTGAAAAAATATACGTCTTATTATTACTATAAATTATTGAACAGCATATCGCGTGTCCATATCCAGGAAGGCGGTTCCGATTTCCGCCTGATGGATCGGAAAGTCGTGCGTGAGTTCCGCCGTTACCGCGAGAGGGCGCGCTTCATTCGCGGTATGATCGGCGCCATGGGCTACCGGCAGACGCAGATCGAGTTTGTGGCGCCCAAGCGTTTCGCGGGCGTTTCGAAATTTTCCCCGCGCAAGATGCTGCATTTCGCGTTGGATGGCATACTCGCCTACTCAACGGTGCCTTTGCGTCTTGGTCTTTACGGCGGACTTTTTTGTGGCCTTCTGAGCGTTCTTTTGATGCTGCATGTCCTCTATACGAAATTTGTCGAGGACAGTGCTGTGCCCGGCTGGGCAACGATTACAGCATGCGTCCTGATCTTCGGCGGCCTGCAGCTCGTGGCGCTCGGCATTCTCGGCGAATATATCGGACGCATTTTCGAGGAAGTGAAGCGGCGTCCGCTTTACCTCATTGCACGCGGCAAACCGCGCGATGAGGCTCGTGCGGCGGCGAGGGAAGCGCGTGAGGCGAGGGAAGCGGAACGGGACGAGGTGCGTGCCGCAGACGACGGCTCGGAGGCTGCGCCGGTGGCCGAAGGAGCGCGGGAAGAAACGCGCGGCAGCCGTGCTGCCGATGAAGCGGCGGAGCAAGGCAAATGTTTTTCCGAGGAGGAACGGGCATGACTTTGACGAAACAAGACATCCTCCACGAAGTACGCCGCTACCTTTTTATCCTCTTTGGCTGTGCCGTTTGCGGGGTGGGCATCAACCTTTTTATTCTGCCGGCGAATCTTTTGACGAATGGCATCGGAGGAATCGCCATTCTGCTTCATTACTTGGCAGGATGGCCCGTGGGCCTGCAGATTCTCGCCTACAACCTGCCGATCCTCTTTCTTGCGTATCGCTTTGTGGGGCGGCGCTATGCTGTAGACACGATTTTGGGCACGGTGCTCTTTTCCTTTGGCATCGATTGCTCCAGCTCCTTGGCGCTCCTGCATCCCGTGCAGGATGTCATGCTCAGTGCCATTTTTGGCGGCGTCGTTTCGGGCATCGGTTACGGACTTATTTTTCGATACGGCTCGAATACGGGCGGTCTCGATGTCCTCGGGGCGATTTTGAAGAAATATTGGTCCATTGATGTCGGAACCGGCGTTTTTTTGCTCAACCTATTTGTGATCGCCGCTTCTGCTGCGCTCTTCGGCCTTGAGACGGCGCTCTTCACGATGGTCTGCATCTATGCGACGGCGGAACTTACAAATCGCTGGGCAGCGGGCTTCAATCGCGAGAAAGCCATTTTCATTATTTCGGAAGAAAGCCAGAGGATCGGCGAACGCATCATGGAAACGCTGCATCGCGGCGTTACCTATCTGGAAGGGCGCGGCGGCTTTTTGCAGGAAAAAAAGGCGGTTGCTTTTGTCGTCGTTTCCCTGACCCAGCTCGCACGCGTCAAGGCGATTTGCGAAACATGCGATCCCAATGCGTTCCTCATCGTTTCCAACGCTTCGGAAGTGCGAGGACGCGGCTTCTCCAAAGAACGCATCCTCTATCAGTTTGCGAAACGAAATGAAATGATTGAAGAGAGGGAACGGGAAAAAAACGGGGAATAAAGAAACGATGAAAAACGGCTCTACGATAAATGCGGCAATTCTCTCTCCACGGTGATGGGAGAACCGCGGCATTTATCATAGAGCCGGATGTGTTTGGCATTTTGGAGATAAAAAAGAAGGGGCTGTCACATAAGCCGAATTCGACTCTTGTGACAGTCCCTTTTATGTACGGAATAATGGTCGGGATGACAGGATTCGAACCTGCGGCCTCATCGTCCCGAACGATGCGCTCTACCAAGCTGAGCCACATCCCGACAACAATAAATATTATACTATGGGACTTGCGGAAATGCAAGAGGGGAAAAAGATTTTTATCGCGGGCGGCAGCAGACAGCCGCTTTATGCTATGGAAGCAAGGGCACTTTCGGCAGCGTAGGAGATGTACTATCGGAGGAGAAGGGGATACCGGCAAAGATGAGGCGGAGGGAAGAATTCTTTCCGGCGGAAGGATTTTTCCGGCTCCTTGGGGAATAGAAGAGAAAATAGGAAGGAAGCATTTTGGAGGGGGTACGGCTCGATGTTCCATCTCTATTTGTTTTTGCTGCTGCTGTCTTTGGGAGCCAGTGTATGGCTCGGCTATGGGCAGAACTTCTGGGGTGCGGCGGCAGCTTTTTTGGTGAGTGGGTTCTGCGGTTGGAGCGCCGCGAAAGTGCGCGGCAAGGGACGTGCCCCGGGACTGCTTTTCTCAGGACGTCGGCTTAAAGGACTGGAAGGGCCTAAGGCTCCCGTGTTGGAGGCGAGTTTTGCCAAGGCTGTTGACGACTATAATTATCTTCAGTCGCTGAGGAGCGAGATCAAGGATACGGAAATGGTGCAGGATCTCGTTTCACTGCAGAACATTTCGGCCAATATGCTGCGCTACATGGAACATCATCCGGAACGTACGGCGCAGGCGGAAGAATTTATCAATATCTATCAGGACAAGACGGTTTCCGTGCTGCGCCAATATATGGAGCTGGAAGAGACGCAGCTTGCCTCGGCTGAGGTTGCGGCGATGAAAGTACGCGTCAAGGATATGCTCCGCTCCTTTCATGCAGTTTATGAGGAGCAGTTCGGGCGCCTTTTGAATTACCAGCTGATGGATCTCGATGCGGAGCTTCAGGTTCTGCAGCGTTCGCTGCAGAAGGACGGCAGAGGGGGAAAGAACGGCGCAGCGCCGGATGATCCGGCCAAAGACCGTGTCGGAATCGCTGCTGGGAACGTGCCCGAGAGTTTTCTGCGCAGGCAGCCGGCGGGCGGCCATTCTTTTTTCTTGGAAAGGCTTGCAGGTCTTGCGCGCGGGACAAGCGTCATCCCGCAGGAGATGTATTGGCATGTCGTGCGCCGCAAGCTGACGGCGTCCCTGCTCGGCATTTTTTTTGGCGGCTTTGGGGCGCATAAGTTTTTCCTTGGCAAGAATTTTCAGGGGATTGGTTATATCGTCTTTCTATGGACGGGCATCCCGATCTTTGTCGGCTTCATCGAGGGGGTGCGGTGGCTCTTCATGCCCGTGGACGATTTTTACTTTTCGTATTGTGACGGCTAGTGCCGAAAAGGGGAATGTCAAATGGCAGAAGTCAATCTTGAGGATTTGTTGAAGAAGAAGGCCGTGCAGGCGGAGGAAATGGCGCAGGAACTTATGCCTGTGCAGGAAGCCGAGCAGATTGCGCAGGCGGTTGGGCAGCTTACGCCCGAGGAGCGTGCCGAGGTGGAACGAATCAAGGAAAGTCTCGATCTCACGGATTCGGCGGCAATCATCGACTTCGGCACAGCGGCGCAGAAGGACATTGCGGATTTCTCAGACAGCATTTTGAGCAATGTGCGGGCGAAGGACAGCGGCTATGTCGGCGAACTTCTAAGCGAACTCCTGACGAATGTCAAGGGATTTGAGCCGGGAAATACGGACGGCGGTTTTTTGAAAAAGCTGCCGTTCGTCAGCTCGCTTGTCGGCAAGGCGGAGACTCTGATGCAGGGGTATGAGAGAGTGTCCGTTCAGGTCGAGAAGGTCAAGACGGCGCTGCAGAAGTCGCGTATGCTCATGATGAAGGATGTCGTCATGCTGGACGGTCTCTATGCGAAGAACCTTGCGTATTTCAAGTCGCTCGAGCTTTACATCCAGGCAGGCGAGGAGAAGATGCAGGAGATGCGCGAGACGACGCTGCCAAAGCTGCGCGCCCAGGCGGCCGCGTCGAGCGATCCGATGGCAGCGCAGGTCGTCAGCGATTTCGAGAACGCCGTCGAGAGATTCGAGAAGAAGGTGCACGATCTCAAGATCAGCAAGACGATTTCCATTCAGACGGCGCCGCAGATCCGTCTCATACAAAACAATGACAAGGTTCTGATCGACCGTGTGCAGAGTGCGATTTTCAACGCGATTCCCCTTTGGAAGAACCAGATGGTCATCGCGCTCGGCCTTGCGAACCAGCGAAAGGTCCTCGAGATGCAGCACTCCGTCAATGAGATGACGAACGATCTCCTGAAGAAGAATGCGGAGATGCTCAAGGCCGGCACGATTGCGACAGCGCGGGAAAACGAGCGCAGCATTGTGGACATAGAAACGGTGCGCAAGGTGAACGATGACCTCGTGACGACGATCGAGGAAACCTTGAGGATACAGCAGGAAGGCCGCGCCAGAAGGCAGGCAGCGGAGCAGGAGCTCGTGCAGCTTGAGGGAAGGCTCAAGGAGGCGCTGCAGAGTACGATGACGAGGCCGCCGCAGGGCGGAGCGTGACCGTCGTCGCGGTTGACAGCGTTTCCTTTCATCTGCTATCATAAATATTGACAGAGGAGAAAAGAAAGTTTATCTGGCTAAGGAGATGGATTTTCATGAAAGCAGCTGTTTTTATGGGCAGTGATTCGGATTGGCCGATCATGAAGCCGGCTGTCGAGCTTTTGAAAGAATTCGGCGTCGAGACGGAAGTCGTCGTGGCTTCGGCGCATCGTACACCGGGAAGAGTGCATGAATATGCTGAGAACGCGCGCAGGGACGGCGTGGGCGTCATCATTGCTGCGGCGGGGGCGGCGGCACATCTGGCTGGCGTCATCGCGAGCTACACGACGCTGCCCGTCATCGGCGTGCCCATTAACGCGACGCCTCTGAACGGCTTGGATGCGCTCTTGAGTACGGTGCAGATGCCGTCGGGGATTCCTGTCGCGACGATGGCGGTCAACGGTGCGAAGAACGCGGCGATTTTTGCGCTGGAGATTTTCGGCGCGAGCGATGTGGCCGTGGCGAGCCAACTTGAAGAATACCGCGAAAAGCTGCGCGAAGGCGTGGCCAAAAAAGCGGCGCGCGTGGCGGCTCAGGTCGATCGGTAGGCCGCTCGGGGATCAGGCTGCAGGGACAGCTTTGGGAAAGGGCTGCATGCAGCCGTGTTTTGCAGGAAAAATAATGGGAGGACATAGTAAGATGGGCAAAAAGGTTCTGTATGAAGGCAAGGCAAAGATCATGTATGAAACGGACAATCCCGATGAATTGCTCGTTTATTACAAGGATGACGCGACGGCCGGCAACGGTGCGAAGAAGGGAACAATCGTCGACAAGGGCGTCATGAACAACAAGATTACGGCTTTTTTCTTTGACCTCCTGAAGAAGAACGGCATTGACCATCACTGCCTCAGTATGCCGAGCGACCGTGAAATGGTCGTAAAGAAACTCGAGATCATCCCGCTTGAGGTTGTCGTGCGCAATATTGCCGCCGGCAGTCTCGCGGAACGCCTGGGGCTTGAGGAAGGCACGAAGATGTCCATCCCCATCGTGGAACTTTACTATAAGAGCGATGAGCTTGGCGACCCTATGATCAACCACTTCCATGTCAAGGCCATGAACATGGCGACGGATGAGGAGATTCATGAAATCGAACGCCAGGCATTGAAAGTCAATGAGATCATGCGGGATTATCTCAAGACAAAGAAGATCACGCTCGTTGATTTCAAGCTGGAATTCGGCCGTGACAAGAACGGCGCAGTCGTGCTTGCGGATGAGATTTCGCCGGACAACTGCCGCTTCTGGGACAGCGATACGAATGAGAAGCTCGACAAGGATCGGTTCCGCCGTGACCTTGGCAATGTGGAGGATGCTTACAAGGAGATTCTGCGCCGCCTGACAGGCGAGGCGAGATAAATCGTCATGACCCGCCGCCATTCTTCGGATGGCGGTGGGTTTGTGTATTTTATTTGTGCTGTGGCAGTGTTTCATGGATTTTGGAGGGGCAGAATGGAAAAAGAACTGACCTACCGCGATGCCGGCGTCGATATTGATGCGGGCAATTATTCCGTCAAGCTCATCAAGGACAGTGTACGGGCGACCTATCGTCCCGAGGTTCTCGGCGATCTCGGCGGCTTTGGCGGTCTTTTTGCGCTCCAGGGCGATAAGTACAAGGAGCCTGTTCTCGTTTCAGGCACGGACGGCGTGGGTACGAAACTCAGAATTGCTTTCATGCTCGACAAGCATGATACCGTCGGACAGGATGCTGTCGCCATGTGCGTGAACGACATACTCGTGCAGGGAGCGGAGCCGCTTTTCTTTCTCGACTATCTCGCTGTCGGCAAGCTCATACCCGAGCAGGTCGCCTCGGTTGTCAAGGGTGTGGCGGCGGCCTGCAAGGAGTCGGGCTGTGCACTCATCGGCGGCGAGACGGCGGAAATGGCAGGCTTCTATGCCGACGGGGAGTACGACATCGCAGGGTTTGCCGTGGGTGTTGTGGAGCGGGCGAAAATCATTACGAGCGAACGCGTTAAAGAGGGGGATGTGCTCCTCGGCCTGCCGTCCTCGGGCGTCCATTCGAACGGCTTTTCCCTCGTGCGCAAGATCTGCTTTGAGCGCAGGGGCTTCACGGGCGGGGAAAATTTCCCTGAGCTCGGGAAGACGCTCGGCGAGGAACTTTTGACGCCGACGCGCCTCTATCCTCGCGTGTGCTTGCCGCTGATTCAAGCCTTTGACATTCACGGCATGGTGCATATCACAGGCGGCGGTTTTTACGAAAACATTCCGCGTGCTCTGCCCGAGCATCTCGCTGCGGAGGTTGGCGCTGCGGCTTGGCCTATGCCGCCGATTTTCCGCCTCCTGCAGGAATGGGGCAATGTGGCATGGCCGGAGATGTACCGCACGTTCAATATGGGCATTGGCATGGTCATCATTGCGGCTCCCGACGAAGCGGAAAAGATGCGTGCATATTTGCGGGGAAAGGGCGAGATGTTTTACGATATCGGCCGCGTTGTAAAAGGCGCACATGATGTAACGATCAAAGGCGGCGTTTTCAATGAGTAAGGAAGTGCTCGGCATCCTCTGTTCGGGACGGGGCACGAATCTTGCGTCCATCATAGCGGCGCAGAAGAAGGGTGAGATTCGCGCACGTGTAGCCGTCGTCCTGACGGACAAGCCTGAGGCAAAGGCGTTGGAGCGCGCGGCAAAGGCGGGGATTGCACATCTCTGTATCGACAGAAAGGCGTGCGCCTCGCGTGAAGAATTTGAGAAAAAGCTTGTCGCAGCGCTGGAAGAAGCAGGCGTGACGCTCGTGGTGCTCGCGGGGTTCATGCGTATTCTGAGCCCGTATTTCGTGCGAAAGTTTCAAGGGCGCATTTTGAACATCCATCCGTCGCTCCTGCCGTCCTTCGGCGGGGCGCATGCCCATCGTGACGTGCTCGCTTACGGCGTGAAAGTTTCGGGCTGCACGATTCACTTTGTCGATGAGGGCATGGACTCGGGACCGATCATCCTGCAGGCGGCGGTGCCTGTCCTCGACGATGATACGGAAGATACGCTCGCCGCGCGCGTGTTGGAGCAGGAACACCTTCTCTATCCGCGTGCTATCGCGCTCTATGTCGACGGGCGGCTCAAGGTGGAAGGCCGGCATGTGACGATTGTGTAAGAAGCGGGACGAAGTACGTCCTTTGGATGAATAGAAAGGTGGAGATTGGCAATGAAAATCAAGCGTGCTCTCATCAGTGTATCGGATAAGACGGGCGTCGTCGAGTTCGCGCGCAAGCTGCATGATGCCGGCGTCGAGATTGTTTCGACGGGCGGCACGATGAAGGCGATTCGCGACGCCGGCATCCCGGTGCTCTATGTCAGCGACGTCACGGGTTTCCCCGAGATCATGGATGGACGGGTCAAGACGCTCAATCCCTACATCCATGGGGGGATTCTCGCCGTGCGCGACGATCCCAAGCACGCACAGCAGATGAAGGAGCATAAGATTACGCCAATCGATCTCGTCGTCGTCAATCTCTATCCGTTTGATGAAACGATTGCAAAGCCGAATGTGACGCTTGCCGAGGCGATTGAGAACATCGACATCGGCGGTCCGGCCATGATTCGTGCGGCGGCGAAAAACTTCAAGTTCGTGGCTGTTGTGACGAATCCGGCGCATTATGACGAGGTGGCCGACATGATAAAGAAGGACGGCTGCGTGCGCGGCATGAAACGCATGGAACTCGCACGCGAGGCATTTCGCCACACGTCGGTTTACGACGAGCATATCGCCGCGTATCTTTCGGAACAGATTGAGAAATAGGAGCATGGGGATGAATATTCTAGTCATCGGCAGCGGCGGGAGAGAGCATGCGCTTGCCTGGAAACTGCAGCAGAGCCCGCAGGCGGGGAAGCTTTATGCCTTGCCGGGAAATCCGGGCATGGCGGAAATTGCCGAATGTGTGCCGGATATTGCTGCTTCGGATCATGGGGCTGTCGTTGCTTTCGCCAAGGAGAAAGGCGTCGGGCTTGTTGTCGTCGGCCCTGAGGCGCCGCTCGCGGACGGGCTTGTCGATGCGCTTGCAGACGCGGGAATCAAGGCGTTTGGCCCGTCGCGCCTTGCAGCGGAGATCGAGGGCTCGAAGGCCTTTTCCAAGGACTTGATGAAGAAGTACGACATTCCAACGGCGAAGTACGGGGTTTTCTCCGATGCGGCCTCGGCACGTGCCTATGTCAGGGCGGAAGGAGCGCCGATCGTCGTCAAGGCGGACGGTCTCGCGGCGGGCAAGGGCGTCATCGTCACCATGACCGAAGAGGAAGCGCTTGCCGCGATCGATGAGATCATGGAGGACAAGGCTTTCGGACAGGCGGGCAGCCGCGTCGTCATAGAGGAATTTATGGCAGGCGAGGAGGTTTCCATCCTCGCGTTCACCGATGGCAGGACGATCCGGGCGATGGTTCCTTCGCAGGATCACAAGCGCGCCTACGACGGCGATGAGGGGCCGAATACCGGCGGCATGGGGGCGTATGCGCCCGCGCCTGTCGCACCGCCTGCGCTCGTCGAGGAGGTGCAGCGGACGATACTGGAGCCGACAATCCGGGCGATGGAGAAAGAGGGGCGCCTCTACAAAGGCTGCCTCTATGCCGGTCTCATGGTGACGCCTGCAGGGGTGAAGGTCGTCGAGTTCAACTGCCGTTTCGGCGATCCTGAGACGGAGGTCGTGCTGCCGCTGCTTCGCGGCGATCTCGTCGAAATCATGCTGGCATGCGTCGATGGAACGCTTGACGGAGTCGAGATTCCTTGGAGCAAGGGTGCGGCTGTCACTGTTGTTCTGGCGGCGGGCGGCTATCCTAAGGCTTACGCGAAGGGCGCCCCTATCGAGGGTCTGGACGAGGCGGCGAAAGAGGGCTGCCTCGTATTCCATGCGGGTACGGCGGAAAAAGACGGTGCTGTTGTTTCCGCTGGAGGACGCGTTCTCAACGTCGTTGCGGAAGCGCCGGACATTCGGTCAGCCATCGAGAAGGCTTACCGCGGCGTAGGCTGCATCCATTTCAAGGATGCGTTCTGCCGCAGGGATATCGGGCATAGGGCTCTGGAAAGGATGAAATAAATCTATATGAAGTTGAACCTGAAGGAAAACGAGATCCTCCATGGCTTCCGCCTGCTCAAGCAGCAGGCGGTGCCTGAGATCGATGCGAAAGCCTATGAGTTCGTGCACGAAAAAAGCGGCGCACGGCTTTTCTTTTTGGAAAATGACGACGACAACAAGGTCTTTTCCATCACGTTCCGCACACCGCCTGCCGACGACACGGGCGTGGCGCATATCGTTGAACATTCCGTGCTCTGCGGTTCCAGGAAATACCCGCTCAAGGAACCGTTCGTCGAGTTGGTCAAGGGTTCTTTGAACACGTTCCTCAATGCCATGACGTTTCCGGATAAGACGATGTATCCCGTGGCGAGCCGCAACGACAAGGATTTCCAGAATCTCATGGATGTCTATCTGGACGCTGTCTTTTATCCGGCAATGCGCGAGACGCCGGAAATCTTCCAGCAGGAGGGCTGGCACTACGAGATCGAGAGCCCCGAAAAGCCGCTCGTTTACAGCGGCGTCGTCTACAACGAGATGAAGGGGGCGCTGTCCGCGCCGGACGATGTGCTTGAGAACAAGATCATGGCCGCGCTCTATCCCGATACGACATACGGCTTTGAGTCGGGCGGCAATCCTGAGGCGATTCCGACGTTGACGCAGGAAGATTTCGTCGCCTTCCACAGCCGTTACTATCACCCCTCAAACAGCTATATTTATCTTTACGGTGCGATGGATCTCGCGGAAAAACTCGCCTATCTCGATGCGGAATATCTTTCGGCGTTTGAACGCATCGAACCGAATTCCGCCATCGAAAGGCAGAACCCCCTGGCAGGAATGGCGAAAATCGAAGAAGCGTATTCCATAGGCGCGGGGGAGAGCGCCGAGGAAAAGACGCTGCTCGCCCTGAGCTGGCTTATGGGAGAGGCCGTTGCAGCCGAAGAGCTTTTGGCGCTGTCCGTCTTGCAGCACGCGCTTTTGCAGACGGAGGCGGCTCCTTTGAAGAAGGCGCTGATGGATGCAAAAATCGGCAAGGATGTGGGCGCTTCCTTCGAGGATGCCGTACTGCAGCCTTATATGAGCATCGTCGTCAACGGTTCCGAGCCTGAGCGCGCCGAGACGCTGCTTGCGGTGACAGAGGATACGCTGCGCCGTCTTGTGGAGGAAGGCATTGACAAAACCTTGCTCGAAGCCTCGATCAACCTGATTGAATTCAAGATGCGCGAGGCGGATTTCGGCACATACCCCAAAGGGCTTGTCTATAATATCAAGATTATGAACAGCTGGCTTTATGATGAAGATCCTGCGCTGTACCTTTATTATGAGAATCTCTTCAAAAAGATGCGCGAGGGGCTTGAAAGCCGCTATTTTGAGGAAACGCTTGAAAAGCGCCTGCTCGACAACACGCATCGCGCACTCGTGATCCTGAAGCCGAGCAAGACGCTGGCAGGGGAGCGGGACAAGGCGCTTGCCGAGGAGCTGGCGGCGAAAAAAGAGCGGCTCAGCCCTGAGGAAATCGAGCGCATCATTGCGCTGAACAAACGCCTCAAGGAGCGTCAGGAAAGCCCCGAGACGCCTGAGGCATTGGCGAAGATTCCGCTTCTTTCGCTTTCGGACATCCGTACGGAAGCGGAGAGGATTCCTCTTGAGGAACGCAGCCTTGCAGGCTGCAAGGTGCTCTTCAGCGATATTTTCACGAACAAGATTGCCTATCTCAATCTCTATTTTGATACGCAGTGCGTGCCGCAGGAAAAGATTCCGCAGCTCTTCCTGCTCTCCGAGCTCATGGGCGCCATGGACACGAAGAGCCATACATACGCTGAAATTGCGAATCGCATGAATCTCCATACGGGCGGCATTTCCTATGAGGCGTTTGCTGCGGCGAGAAAAGGGGAGCCGGATTCCAGTATGCCCCTTTTTCGGATTCGTGCCCGGGCGTTTCAAAGAAATCTTCCTGAACTTTTCTCTCTGTTGGGAGAAATTCTGACGGAGACGAGATTTGACGACAAGAAACGACTGGAGGAACTGTGCGGCCAATGCCGTGCCGTCATGGAGATGCGTGTCATGAGCGCATCGCAGCAAGCCATGGCCGTACGCCTTGCTTCGTATCTTTCGCCGGCCGGCGCTTACAATGAACAGGCGGGGCTGTCCTTCCACCGTTTTATCGTCGATATCACCGATCACTTCGAGGAACGCTTCGCTTCGCTTTCCGCGACGCTGGCGGAGCTTTTGCCGCTTGTTTTCCGCAAGGATGGCCTGACTTTCGGTTTGACGCTCCACGCGAAGGCTTATGCTCTCTTTGAAGGAGAGGTTGAGGCATTTTGCCGTCGCCTGCCGCAGGAAAGCGCCGTACCCCGGACGTATCATTGGAAAGTCGAGGCGAAGAACGAGGGGCTTCTTTCCTCGAGCCGCGTGCAGTATGTGGGAAAGGCTGCAAATTTCCTGCGTCTCGGCTTTTCCTATACGGGTTCCTTGAGCGTTCTCGAGACAATTTTGCGCTATGATTACTTCTGGACGAAGATCCGTGTGCAGGGCGGTGCTTACGGCGCTTTTACGCAGTTCAGCCGCATCGGCTTCATGCTCTTCGGTTCGTACCGCGATCCGAATCTGGTCGAAACACTGGATATTTTCGATCATACGGCGGATTATCTGCGCGATTTTGACGTTTCGGACCGCGAGATGGTAAAATTCATCATCGGCACAATCAGCAGCCTCGATACGCCGCGCACCCCGCAGCTCAAGGGGCTGGGGGCGCAGGACAATTTCCTGCGCGGCATTACGCATGAGGATCGCCAGAGGACACGTGATGAGATCCTGGCGACGCGGCAGCAGGGAATCCGCGACCTTGCGCCCATGATTGAGGCCTGCATGAAGCAAAACATCCTCTGCGTTTTCGGCAATGAGGACAAGCTCAAGGAAAATGCTGCGCTTTTTGGCAGCCTTGTCCATGCCTTGGGCGGCTCGAACGATTGACTTTATCCCCTTGTCATGCAATAATGGAGAGAAACGTTGAATGCGGCGTTGTTTTCTGTGCGGCGATTTTCGTTTGTGCGGGCGCCGCAGGAAAGGGAGCTCCGGTTCAGCGCTTCCCTAAAGGAAAATCACCAAGGAGGATGCAGGAATGAAAGAACCAATCTTTACTGGTGCAGGCGTTGCCATTATCACTCCTTTTACAGAAGACGGGGTGAACTTTGACGAGTTTGGCCGTGTCATCGAGGATCAGATCAAGGGAGGCACGGACGCCATCATCGTCACGGGGACGACGGGCGAGGCTGCAGCCATGAGCGACGCGGAGCATAAGGCTGCGATCAAGTTCGTGGTGCAGGAGGTAAAAGGGCGCATTCCCGTCATCGCGGGTACAGGCTCGAACGATACGAAGTATGCCGTCCAGCTCTCGCAGTATGCCGAAGAGGCCGGCGCCGACGGGCTGCTGCTCGTGACGCCGTACTACAACAAGTGTACGCAGGGCGGTCTTGTCAAGCATTTTTGGAAGATTGCCGACAGTGTAAGCATTCCCTCGATTGTCTACAATGTACCGTCGCGTACGGGCGTCAACATTCTGCCGGAGACATATGCGGAGCTTTCCAAGCATCCGCGCATCAATGCGACGAAAGAGGCGAGCGGAAATCTCGCTGCTGTTGCGCGCATACGCAAGGCCTGCGGAGATGAACTCAATGTTTACTCCGGCAACGACGATGAGATCGTGCCGATCCTTTCCGTCGGAGGCAAGGGCGTAATCTCGGTTCTCGCCAATGTTGCGCCGCGGGCGACGCACGATATGTGCCGCCTCTATTTCGAGGGGAAGGTCAAGGAAGCCGCGGCCATTCAGGTCGACTATATGGATTTGATTGCAGCTCTCTTTTCGGAGGTCAATCCGATTCCCGTCAAGACGGCGATGCGTCTCATGGGGTACGAAACGGGGCCTCTGCGCATGCCGCTTTCCGAAATCGAACCTGGGCATTTGGAACCCTTGAAAGAAGCCATGCGCCGTCATGGACTCATCGAATGAGCTCATGGTTTTGCAATGCATCATTTCGTCCAAGGAGGAAAAGAAAATGAGAAAATTTGTCCAAATCATGCTTTTGGCCTGCCTCGTCATCTTCAGCACGCAGGTCGCGTTTGCCAATGCCGACAAGGCAACGGTGCAGGAGGGCGCGGATCTTACGGATGTCCACCGTCTGGCCATCGCCTCGCCGCTTTACATGCCGAGAAAGGATGCCCCTTCGAAGGATGAGCTTCTGGCAATCATGAACAAGGCCAGCTCCTTTGCGCGCTGCTATGTGCTTTCTTATGATATGGTTGCCGAGGAAATCCAGAAGGATAACGGCATTGACATTCGGGCGCTCGACCGCCGTCAGGCCTCTAAGGTTTACAAGGAAGGCGTGGCCAAGACAGCCGATGCCTATGTCGTCCTGACCGTCGCCAACAATGGCCGGACAAACTTCTTCTTCGATGTCTATAAGAGCGGCACGAACGATCTTCTTTACACCTACCAGATTGTGGCGAACAAGAGCGAGCCTGACAACGAGGTCACGTTCAATCTTCTCTGTGAGCAGTTCTTCAAGAACTTTGAGCGCTCCGTCGGGGAACAGGCGAAAGGGAAAAAATAAAACATCCGCATGAAAAAGGCGTCCCCGCAGTCTGTGGGACGCTTTTTTCTTCCATTCATGAGGTGGCGGCAGGAGAGGCGTTTGCATATTATGCGGCGGGAAGCCGGTATGACGAATAGGAAAGGAATATAGGAGCATATGATTTCAAATAACCGTGTCATGCGTTATTTTTGGCTGGGCTTCGGCATGATTGCCCTGTCCCTGGGAACAGCGGGAATCGTCCTGCCCTTGATTCCTACCGTCCCTTTTTATCTTCTGGCGGCGTTCTGCTTTGCCAAAAGCTCGGAACGCATACATGCTTGGTTCAGGTCGACGAAGGGATACGAGAAGTACGTTGCTCCCTTTCAGGACGAGGACGGTATACCCCTGCGCCTGAAGGTTCGGATCATCGTCATGGTGACCGCTGTCATGTCTTTCAGCGCATATTTTATGGCAGGCAGCCTGACGGCTCTGGGCCTGCTGGCATTTGCCTGGTTTGCGCAATGCGTCGTTTTAGTGTTTTTTGTAAAAACGAGAACAAGCTGAATCAGCGTGCGAAGTAAAGAGGTTTTATCTTGGCTGATTCAGCTATGGTTTCCGTGATGCAGCCATTTCGTTTCATGGCATCGAGGACGACGATCTGCCGTTTCTTCGCGAGAATGAAATCGACGTAAGGGGAGTAGACGGAAGGCGCGTTCGGAATGCCGGCAAGCATGGAGGTTTCAGGCAGTTCGAGCTCCTCCGGCTCCTTGCCGAAGTAGCCGATGGAAGCCTCGTGCACGCCGTAGAAGCCTGAACCGAAGTAGATGGTGTTGAGATAGAGCTCGAGGATTTCATCCTTCGAGTAATGCGCTTCCAAGTCGAGCGCCAGCAAGGCTTCCTCAAACTTGCGCCCGAGGGATTGCTCGTCTGAAAGAAAGAGGTTTTTTGCGAGCTGTTGGGTGATGGTGCTCGCCCCTTCCTCGATGCGGCCGTATTGCAGATTGACAAGCGTGGCGCGGGCAATGGCTCCGGGATCAAAGCCGCAGTGCGAGTAGAAGCGGCTGTCCTCGACTGCGACGACGGCTTCCTGCAGGGATTGCGGAATCGCATCGATGGTCACATAGCGTTCGCGTTGGCGCACGCGTTCATTCACCGCATCGCGCAGGAAGACGAGACGCCGCATTTCCTGCATATTCGGCATGGCGTCAAAAAGCGATGGGCGAAAAATAGCTGTGCCGCCTGCGATGAAGAAGGCGAGAAAAAAGACAGTGAGCAAAAAGAGGGAAAAGCGCAGGAATCGTTTCAGTTTTTTCATTTTGCCGCCCTCCTTTCGTCTTTTTATCCGCGAGTTTTTATGCGGTTTCATTATAGCATTGAAGAGAAAAGGTTTGCAAATGGTATGGAACTGTATTAGGATAAGTTTGACTGAGCACGGTTGACAAAATTGAAAAATATAAGCGGAAGAAAAAATATATTGTATAATTATGCAATAAAATGTATAATTATAAATGCGGCTGAAAAAGACGCAGAATCCTGTTAGAGTACATGGAGAAAGAGGGGCGGACGGATGAGGGTAAGCATTATCGGCGCGACAGGCTATGCAGGGGCGGAAATTCTGCGCCTCCTGCACGGGCATCCGAAGGCCGAGGTGGTGCATATCACTTCGGAGAGCCATACGGGTGAAAGCATTTCGGAGATATATCCGCATTTTCGCGGCATTTACGATATGAAGCTTGAAAGCATGAAAGATGTTGTACGCATCGGGCAGGAAAGCGACTTCGTATTCATTGGGCTGCCGCATGGTCATGCGATGGGTGTGGGAAAGGCGTTGGCGGCAGAAAAAACACGCCTCATCGATCTTGGAGCGGACTACCGCTTCACGGATCCCGCGATTTATGAGAAGTGGTACAAGGTCAAGCACACACATAAAGAAGCGCGTTCCGTCTATGGATTGGCGGAGCTCTGCCGTGAAAAAATCCGCGATGCGAAGATCATCGGCAATGCGGGGTGCTATACGACGGCGAGCATCCTGGCTCTTGCACCGTTGGCTAAAAATCATCTGATCGATATTGCAGGCATCGTCGTCGACGCGAAGTCCGGCGTATCGGGAGCGGGGCGTGCGGCGAAGCAGGCGAATCTCCTGCCCGAGCTTTACGACAGTTTCAAGGCATACGGCGTCGCTTCGCACCGTCATACGCCCGAAATCGAGCAGGCCGTAACGGAGCTTTCGGGCGAGCCGTGCGTCCTGTCCTTTACACCGCACCTCGTGCCGATGTCGCGCGGCATACTCGCGACATGCTATGCGCACTTGAAGGACGGTGTGGAACCGGAGACGGTCGACGCGGCATACGAGAAGATGTATGGCAGGGAATACTTCGTGCGGCTTCTCGGCCGAGGCGGCTATCCGGAGACAAAAAACGTGCGTGCCTCAAACTTCTGTGATATCGGCTGGCACATTGACGAGAGGACGCAGCGCGTCATCGTTTTATCTGCCATCGACAATCTTGTCAAGGGAGCGGCGGGACAGGCCATACAGAATTTCAACATCGCCTGCGGCTTCGACGAGAAGCTCGGGCTTGACCATATCGCAGTTTATCCGTGATGCAGGAGGTAATGCAAGATGTTTTCCGATACAGCAGTAAAAGCAGGCGTGACATTTCCCAAAGGCTTCAAGGCGGCGGGCGTCAAGGCCGGCATAAAAAAGAGCGGCAATCTCGATGTCGCTGTGATTTATTCTGAGATGGAGGCGGCTGTTGCGGGCGTCTTCACGCAGAATGCCGTGGCGGCGGCGCCTGTCTACGTTGCCAAGGCGGCGGTCGAGGACGGCAAGGCGCGTGCCATCGTTGCCAATGCGGGCTGTGCGAACGCCTGCACGGGCGAGCAGGGCATGGAGGACGCGAAGCGTACGGCGGATATTGCAGCCGAAGCGCTCGGCTGTGCGGCAGGCGACGTCATCGTTGCCTCGACAGGCGTCATCGGCGTGAACCTGCCGATGGAAAAACTCGAAAAAGGCATCAAGGATGCAGCAGCGAGCCTGTCCGATACAGGAAGCGTCGATGCAGGAAACGCCATCATTACGACGGACACCCATTCCAAGGCTTGCGCGGCCGAGGTGGAAATCGGCGGCAAGAAGGTGCGTTTTGGTGCGATTGCCAAGGGTTCGGGCATGATTCAGCCCAATATGGCGACGATGCTTTGCTTTATTACGACGGATGCGGCCATTGACAGCGGCCTTTTGCAGCAGGCTCTTTCGGAAATCACGGAAGTCACGTTCAATATGATTTCCGTCGACGGCGATATGAGCACGAACGACATGGTGACGGTGCTGGCAAACGGTGCGGCGGGCAACGCGAAGATCACGCAGAAGAATGCGGACTACGACGTTTTTTATCATACGCTCAAGAAAATCTGCACGGGGCTTTCGCAGCGCATCGCGGCGGACGGCGAGGGTGCGACGAAGTTCCTGACCGTGCATGTGACGGGCGCAGAGACCTTTGAGGCGGCGAAGACGGTGGCGATGAGCGTCGCGAAATCACCGCTCGTCAAGACGGCCTTCTTTGGGGAAGATCCGAATTGGGGGCGCGTCATCTGCGCTGTCGGTTATGCGGGCGTGCCCATGACGCCTGAAAAGACCGTCGTGAAGTTTGGCGGCATCCCTGTATATGCGCATGGCACGGGTGCTGCCAGCGATGCGGAAGCCCTGCGCGAGGTCATGGGGCAGCATGACATCGTCATCGATATCGACATGGGCATGGGAAGCGCCGAGGCGACGGTATGGACTTGTGACTTCTCTTATGAGTATGTAAAGATCAACGGGGAGTACCACACCTGAGCGGGGGTGAAATGATGTTTGCGGCAAACGACAAGGCGGCAATCCTCGTCGAGGCACTGCCTTACATACAGGAATTTTACGGCAAGACCGTCGTCGTTAAGTACGGCGGCAATGCCATGATCAATGAAGAGCTCAAGGACAAGGTCATGCAGGATGTGGCGCTGATGAAGTACGTCGGCATACATCCTGTCATTGTGCATGGCGGCGGCCCTGAGATTACGGGCTTTCTCGGCAAGGTGGGCAAGGAAACGGAATTCATCAGCGGCCTGCGCGTGACGGATGAAGAAACGGTGGAAATCGCCGAGATGGTGCTCGACGGAAAAATCAACTCCGACATCGTGACTCTCCTCAACCGTCGCGGCGTGTGCGCCGTCGGGCTCTCAGGCAAGGATGCGAACCTCATTCGCGCACAAAAGAAGCTCGCGACGGTTTATGAAGGTGAAGCGAGGAAAAAGGTTGACATCGGCTATGTCGGTCAGGTCGAAAGAATCGACACGCGCCTTCTGCGCGACCTCATCGCGCATGATTACATCCCCGTTATCGCGCCGATCGGCGTCGGCGCGGACGGCGAGAGCTACAATATCAATGCCGATTATGTGGCGGCGGAGATTGCGGGCGCGCTCGGGGCGGAGAAACTCCTGCTCCTGACGGACGTCGAGGGCGTCTATAAGGACTATGAGGACAAATCATCCTTCATCTCGACGCTCACGGCAGCCGAGGCGCGCCGCTATATCGAGGACGGCACTCTGACGGGCGGCATGATTCCGAAGGTGGAAGCGTGCCTCAGGGCGCTCGAGGCGGGTGCGGCAAAGACGCATATCATCGACGGCAGGCTCGGTCATTCCATCATCTTGGAGCTCTTCACATCGAGCGGCATCGGCACGCAGGTTGAGAAGTGACGTCGGGAAAGCGGGGAAAATATGAAAGAAACGGATGAAGCAATTTACGCGAAGGATGCGGCGGGTTACATTCCCGTGTTCAACCGCTATAAGATCGTACTCGATCACGGCGAGGGCGTCTATGTTTTTGACAACAACGGCAGGAAATACATCGATTTTCTCGCGGGTATCGCGGTGAATGTTCTGGGACATGCCTATCCGCCGCTTGTCAAGACGGTCGCCGAGCAGGCGGGGCGCATGATTCACTGCTCGAATCTCTATTACACGCAGGCGCAGGCGGATGCAGCCGAGAAGTTGGTTCGCCTCTCCGGACTTGGCAAGGCCTTTTTCGGTAATTCGGGTGCGGAAGCGAACGAGGGAGCGATCAAGATCGCGCATAAGTATGCGCACGCGAAAGATCCTGAAAAGTCACAGATCATCACGGCATGGGACAGCTTTCACGGACGCACGCTCGCGACATTGACGGCGACAGGGCAGCCTAAGTATCACGAGGGCTTCGGCCCGCTGCCGGAAGGGTTTGACTATGTGCATTACGGTGATGTCGAGGAACTTGAGGCGCTGATGAGCGCGAAGACGTGCGCCGTCATGCTGGAAACGATCCAGGGAGAGGGCGGCGTGCATGTGCCGTCCGCCGGCTACCTCAAGCGCGTGCGCGAACTCTGCGACAAGCATGGGGCGCTTTTGATCTTCGACGAGATCCAATGCGGCATGGGGCGCACCGGCAAACTCTTCGCCTACGAGCATTTCGGCGTGAAGCCTGATATCGTGACGCTCGCCAAAGGGCTTGCCGGCGGCGTGCCCATCGGCGCTTTCATCACAACGGACGAGGTGGCGGGCGCTTTCCATGCGGGCGACCACGGTACGACTTTCGGCGGCAACCCGCTTGCCTGTGCGGCAGCCAATGTTGTGCTCGATACGGTACAGAAGGAAGGCATTCTTGGGCATGTGGAAAAGGTCAGTGCGTATTTCCGCGAAAAGCTTGAGGACTTCAAACGGCAGTATCCGAAACTTGTCAAAGAGGTTCGCGGCATGGGGCTTTTGCTCGGCATGGAGCTGACCTGTCCGGGACGCGATATCGTTGATGCGTGCCTGGCAGAGGGCGCCATCATCAACTGCACGGCCGGAAACGTCCTGCGCTTTGTGCCGCCCCTGATTGTCAAGGAAACTCACATCGATGAACTCTGCCGTATTATGGAGCCTGTGCTGGCAAGGCATGCGGATGGACAATAAAGCGTTGGGAGGCATAGGATGATGTTAAAAGGCAAGGATTTGCTCTCTATCCATGAGCTTTCCGTCGGTGAGGTCGAAACGATACTCGACCTCGCGCAGGAGCTCAAGGCGATGCAGAAAGCGGGCATTGAGCACCGCGTACTCGCGGGCAAGACGCTCGGCATGATTTTTGAAAAATCCTCGACGAGGACGCGCGTCTCTTTTGAGACGGGCATGTTCCAGCTCGGCGGGCAGGCGCTCTTCCTCTCGAACCGCGACCTGCAGATCGGGCGCGGCGAGCCGATCAAGGATACGGCTCGCGTCTTGTCGCGCTATCTTGACGGTGTGATGATCCGCACCTTTGAGCACTCGAAAGTGGAGGAATTTGCGAAATATGCGGATATTCCCGTCATCAACGCTTTGACCGATCTGCTTCATCCGTGCCAGGCGCTGACCGATCTGCTGACGATCCGCGAGCACAAGGGCAAGAATCTCGAAGGCTTGAAGATGGCGTACGTCGGCGATGGCAACAATATGACGCATTCTTTGATGTATGCGGCGGCAAAGACGGGCATGCACTTCGTTGCCGCGACGCCGGCGGATTACGCGCCCGATGCGGAAGTGAGGCGCAGGGCAGAGGAGGACGCGAAGGAAACGGGTGCGAGTATCGCGCTCGTGACCGATCCTTTTGCAGCGGCGAAGGACGCCGACATCCTCGTGACGGATACCTGGGCGAGCATGGGGCAGGAGGCGGAGCATGAGGCGCGCAAAAAGATCTTTGCGCCGTATCAGATCAATAAGAACCTGCTCGCTGTCGCCGACAAGCGCGCCATCGTCATGCATTGCCTGCCTGCTTATCGCGGCGAGGAGATCACGGACGACGTCATGGAATCATTCGCCGACGTCATCTTCGACGAGGCGGAGAACCGCCTGCATACGCAGAAGGCGATCCTGGCGCTTTTGATGGCGGACTAACTTCGCTTTATTCGTGATTTCTCGGCAGGAAAATCTTATGAAATCACGTATTCTTTCCTATACATCATTTTAAGGAGCTGTTTTTCATGGCAAAGGCAAAAGTAAAAAAAGTCGTGCTGGCATATTCGGGCGGTCTGGACACCTCCGTCATCATTCCGTGGCTCAAAGAAAACTACGACGGTTGCGAGGTCATCGCGGCGTGCGTCGACATCGGGCAGGGCGATGAGGTCGCGCCTGTGCATGACAAGGCGCTGAAGTCCGGCGCATCGAAGGCATACGTCGAGGATCTCACGCAGGAGTTCCTTGAGGAGTATGTTTGGCCGACGCTCAAGGCGCAGGCGGTCTACGAAGGCAAGTATCTTCTGGGCACATCGTTCGCGCGTCCTCTGATCGCCAAGCGCCTTGTGGAAATCGCGAAGGAAGAGGGAGCCGACGCCATCGCGCACGGCGCGACGGGCAAGGGCAACGATCAGGTGCGTTTCGAGCTCACGATCAAGGCGCTCGCGCCGAATCTCACGATCATCGCCCCGTGGCGCGAGTGGGAGCTCGGTGCGCGCACGGAAGAAATCGAGTACGCGAAGAAGCACGGCATTCCTGTTGCCGAGGAAAACAAGACGTACAGCATGGACCGCAATATCTGGCACCTGTCGCACGAAGGTTCCGATCTTGAAGATCCGTGGAACGAACCGAAGAACGAGATGTTCCTGATCTCGAAAGCACCTGAGGATGCACCGGATAAGCCCGAGTACGTCACGGTTGATTTCGAGAAAGGCGTTCCCGTCGCCGTCAACGGCGAAAAGCTCGGTGCGGTCGAGCTTTTGACGAAACTCAACGAGATCGGTGCGAGAAACGGCGTCGGCATTACGGATATATGCGAGAACCGCCTCGTCGGCATGAAGTCGCGCGGCGTCTACGAGAATCCCGGCGGAGCGATCCTTTACTATGCGCACCGCGAGCTTGAGTATCTGTGCCTCGACCGTGCGACGTATCACTACAAGGAAGGTGTCGCCATCCGCTTCGGCGAGCTCGTCTACGACGGCATGTGGTTCTGCCAGCTCAGGGAAGCGCTGCAGGCGTTCGTCGATAGCACGCAAGAGAGCGTCACGGGCACGGTGCGCCTGAAGCTCTACAAGGGCAATATCATCAGCGCCGGTTCGAAGTCGCCGTACTCGCTCTACAGCCAGGAGTTCGTGACATTTGAGCGCGACGAGGTCTACGACCAGTCCGACGCGACGGGCTTCATCAACCTCTTCGGCTTGCCCTTGAAGGTGCGCGCCCTCATGCAGGAAAAGGCGGGGAAGAAATGAGCGAGCAGCTTTGGGGCGGTCGTTTCTCCAAGAGCACGGATGAGATGATCAACGATTTCCAGGCGTCGATTTCCTTCGACAAGCGCATGTACCGCGAGGACGTCGCGGGCAGCATTGCGCATGCGAAGATGCTCGCCAAGTGCGGCATCATCGCGGAAACGGATAAAGACGCCATCATCTCCGGGCTTCGTGATATCCTGCAAAAAATCGAGCACGGCGACTTCGACTTTTCCGTCGCGCTCGAAGATATCCACATGAACATTGAGAAGCGCCTGACCGACACCATCGGCGAGGCGGGCGGCAGACTGCACACGGCGCGCAGCCGCAACGACCAAGTCGCGCTCGACACGCACCTTTATGTGCGGTCTCAGACGCTCGCCGTGCTCGGCTGCATCGCCGACCTGCAGCGCGCGCTCGTCGAAACGGCGGAGCGCTATCCCGACGTGATCATGCCGGGATATACGCACCTGCAGCGCGCGCAGCCCATCCTCTTCGCGCATCACATGCTCGCCTACTTCTCCATGCTCGCACGCGACTTCTCGCGCTTCTTAGGCGTCTACGAGCGCGCGGACATCATGCCGCTCGGTGCTGGTGCGCTTGCGGGCACGACATTCCCCATCGACCGCGAGTTCGTGGCGGAGAAGCTTCACTTCGACGCCATCTATACGAACAGCCTCGATGCCGTCAGCGACCGCGACTACATCATGGAATTCCTCTCCGCTGCCTCCATTCTTATGGTGCACTTGTCGCGGCTTTCGGAAGAGATCATCCTTTGGTGCTCGCGCGAGTTTTCCTTCATCGAGCTTGACGACGCGCACTGCACAGGCTCCTCCATGATGCCGCAGAAGAAGAATCCCGATGTCTCCGAGCTTGTGCGCGGCAAGACGGGACGCGTCATTGGTCACCTCATGGCGATGCTCACGATCGTCAAGGGTCTGCCGCTCGCCTACAACAAGGATCTACAGGAAGATAAGGAAGGCGTGTTCGACGCCATTGACACGGTGAAATTCAGCCTCGCCGTTTATACCGCGCTCCTGCGCGGCATGACGGTCAAAGGCGATGTCATGAAACGCGCTGTCACAGAGGACTTCTCCAACGCCACCGACCTTGCCGACTACCTCGTAAAGAAAGGCATGCCGTTCAGAAAAGCGCACGCCGTCGCAGGACGTGCCGTGCATCTTTGCATCGAACAGGGCAAGTGGCTCGAAGACATGACCATGGAAGAATTCCACGCCTTGTCCGACCTCTTCACGGACGACATAAAAGAAGCCATCCGTCCCGAAACCTGCGTGAAGAACCGCAATTCTTTGGGCGGCACCTCGTACAGCCAGACCGCATGGCAGCTTGAAAAGGCGAAAGCGCTGCTTGATGAGGAAGGGAAGAAGCAGGAAGTTTTGAAGAAGAAAGAAATTCGGCTCGATTGATGAGAGATCCCCTTGCCGGGCACATTATGCCGAATTGTGCATGAGATTTAGCAGAAAACGGAGTGTCACTGCCGACACTCCGTTTTTCTATTGGACTTTTCTATAGGAATCACTGATAAATTCATCTACCCATCTTCACACATCTACACTGTCCTGTCGTCGTCGACAAATCCTCGACGTAGCCACTGCTACGCCTGCGGTTTGTCTCCTAGACAGGAACAGCGCATCTGTGCAAATCTGGGCAACTTCGTTTTATCAGCGTTTCCTATAGGAAGTACGGATAAATTCAGTCTCGCCATTTTAGAGCATCTTTTCTGTTCGGCAAATCCTTCGCATGGCTCTGCCATGTGTTCGCTTTGTCTTTTGACGGAACGAAGAATCTTACCTGAAATCGTAAGAGGGTAGGCCGAAGGAGCAGACTGATTGGGTGGTTTCAGGTGAGGATGGTTATGGGAATCGAATATAATGCTACATCTCCCAAGAGAAAAGTACAAAAGTTTTGCGGGGGGGGGACACTCTGTGTTATACTATAAAGAATTATATATAAAAATAGGGAAAGTATTAGTTTTTGATGATAGAATTGAAAATTGTTGATAAAAACAAGGAGCGGAGCGCATGGAGAATTTTGCTGGGAATGACTTTTTACGGGATGCTTTGCTGCAGCTGCTCAGACGGCATTATGAGAAGGGGTATCGTCTGGATTCGCTTGAGATGAAAAGATTGCGCGCCAAGTGGAAGGATGAGCATGGCGGCGAAGAATTGCGGGCGTCGGATGAAGCGGTACAAAAAGCGATCGCGTCGCTCACGGTTTCTACGGGGGGGATGGCGTATCTCATCGCGCAGGACGTCAAGGATTGGCTGCAGTTCATCGTCACGCTGTATCTGGGAAAATTCAAGGTGATATTTTACGAGGCGTTCTTTGCTCGGCATCAGAAGAAGCTCTTCCAGGCGCATATCTTCAACGAGCAGATTCTTCAGGCGGTGCTTGAGGAGATCTTTCCGCGGCTTCACTATGGGAAAGCGTACTTTGGGAAGGCACAGGGGGCTGTTCCAGATGTTGTGAGGCATGAGATCTTGGATATCTGGGGTGAGAAAACACTTTGGATGTACGAGCAGCTGGAACAGTGTCTCTACATCCCGCTTGATGCGATCAAGCAAGTCATGGGACAGCAGCGGGAGTTCCTCTGGGTGTCGGAAGGGACATATACGCATATTTCGCACGTGAATATCGACGATGAGGTGAAGAAGAAGCTGCGGCAGGAAGCGCAGAATCTCGCCCAAGGGAAAGATTTCTGGAGCATCAAGGAACTGCCTGTCGATGATGTTCTTGCCGCAAACTACGAGTTGGAGACGAAGACGAACTCTGCGATCTATGATGCAGTCTATGCGCTCTGCTTGGAAGCGGACTTTGACCGAAAGGGCGATACGCTGACAAGGAAGCAGCAAGAGCAGCAAGAGCAGCACGATCATGAACAGGGCAAGATGGCGCAGAAAATGTCAGCGATTGAGCGGATGCGTGCATATTGTCGTTCGCGTGATGTCTGCACGTTGTCGGAAATGCGGGCACTAGCCAATCAATTTACAAAAAATAGTGTGACATTTTTACGGGCAGCGATGGAAGTGATGATACGTCTTGATGAAGAATATTTTGTTTCAGACACGCGTGTAAATTTTGATATAGCGAGAACGGATGAAGCGATTTCCGAAATTGTGACGGGAGAATATCTCGTATTGAGAGATTTTGTGACATTTGCTTACTTTCCTGCCTGTGATGCAGAGTGGAATCTGTTTTTGTTGGAAAGCTATTGCAGGCGATTCAGCAGAAAGTTTCGTTTTGAAGCGCCGCAGTTCAACCATAGTAATGTAGGAATAGTGATACGAAGGGCATCGTCGTTTAGGAACTACAATGACTTATTGGCAGATGCCGTTGCTCATGCGAATATGGAACTGAAGCGTCAGACAGTTGGGCAGTTCCTTTATGATTCCGGCTATATCGGAAAAATACCGATCGACAGGCAGTTGGATCATATTATCAAGTTGGCGAAAGCGAGGGTTTGATATTTATTCTTATACATACGATGCCGAGACGGGCGGCATCCTCTTGAACTCTTCGCCGACGCGGATGTCAAAGGAGCCGCGTCCCGTCTATGCGGCGGAGCTTGATGTCTTGGGATTCGATGCGTATTGGCAGTATGAGCGGCAGGATGAAGCGCCGTATCTGTGGGCGGAAGCCAATGCGTACTACTATCGCGGCATGTTGGTCGCGAAGCTCAAGGGCGGGGACGTGTATACGGCGCCGCAGATTCAGCTGATGGAGGATGAGCAGGGGCAGAGACTTCTGCCACAGGGTGCGGTGCTGCAGCGCATCGATCTTGCAGGCATGGTCGAGAAGAATCGTGAGATGATGGACTTGATCGAGCAGACGACGGTGAAGAAGATCGTTGCCGTCTACGAGAAGTATCATGCAAAGCTTGATTGCTTCCACGTTGCCTTTTCGGGCGGCAAGGACAGCTGTGTTCTCCTCGATCTCGTGAAGAAGGCGCTGCCCAAGGGCAGTTTCGTCGTTGTTTTCGGCGATACGGGCATGGAGTTTCCCGATACATACGAGCTTGTCGATGCTGTGGAAGCGGAGTGCAAGGCGGAGGGCATCGCCTTCTATCGCGCCGCATCGCATTTCAGCCCCGAAGATTCTTGGCGGCTTTTTGGTCCGCCGTCGCGAACGTTGCGTTGGTGCTGCTCGGTGCATAAGAGCACGCCGCAAACTTTGAAGATACGTGAGATACTGGGGAAAAAGAATTATATTGGTATGGATTTTGTTGGAGTTCGAGCAGCGGAAAGCATTCGGCGAAGCACTTATCAGTATGAAAATTTTGGGAAGAAACAAAGGGGGCAATTCAGTCATAATTCAATTTTAGAATGGACATCAGCAGAAATCTGGCTCTATATCTATATGCATGGATTATTGATTAACAGAACTTATAAAACTGGAAATGCCAGGGCTGGGTGTCTGTTTTGCCCAATGTCAGGTGGGGTGAGCGGCTTTTTTCGACGAGCAAATTATCCTGAGGCGATACAGCGCTATGCGGATGCAATCAAGGACAGCTACAGCGGATCGCAAAAGAAAGCGGAAACGTACCTTGTTAATGGAGGATGGAATGTCCGCAAGAATGGCAGAGATTTGCGGAATAATCCATTTCGCTGTATTGAAACGGTAGAAAAAGATGCCGTTCGTATAATAGTCACAAATCCTGATTCTGATTGGCAAGAATGGATGAAAACGCTTGGACATCTGCGTGTGGATGGAAATGCATATTGTTTAGAGTATAAGCAAGAAATGGTTAGATTCGTAGTGAAGGAAATAAAGGATGGTTATGAAGTAAGAATACCAGAGAGAATATTGAAAGAGCATCCTGTTTTGAGTAAACTGTTTCGGCAGGTGTTCAGGAAGGGATCATATTGTAGTGCATGTCGCGTATGCGAAACGAATTGTCCACACGGCTGTATAAGCTTTGTAGGCGGGAAAGTAAAAATCGAAGGTTGTATTCAGTGTCATCAATGTCATGATATTGATAGTGGATGCTTGATGTTTCATTCATTAAGGCATCCGCAAGGAGGAGGCAGAACAATGAAGAGTTTGAATGCGTTTGCAGATCATGCACCGAAACCTGAATGGCTGAAAATGTTTTTTGAATTGAAAGAGGATTTTTTTACTCAGCATAGTTTGGGGCCCAATATGTATGATGTGTTTCGGAGATTTTTGCGTGATGCGGGTTTGAATGAAAAGAATCATTTCACACCACTAGCTGAGCTAATTTATCAATTAGGATGGGAAACGGCTGCGGCAGAAGGGATTATTTTGCTCAATTTAGCTATGGATAATCGTCAAATAGCTTGGTATATCGAAAATCTTGAATTAGATCAGATTTATGACAGAAAGACTGTTGAAGATATGCTTGTCTTGCACGATGTAAAACCAAGAGATGCGAGGTCGATTGTGACGGCATTTAAGCGTCTCGTCACAACGCCTCTTGGCACAGTTCTAAACTTTGGCTACGTTTCGGACGATGGCAGTCTCTGCCGTACGAAATGCGTTGTTTCCGATGCGCGCGTGTTTCTCTACGGTCTTTTCAAGTTTGCCGAGAAGTGCGGCGACTACAAGGCGTTCACGCTTTCGACGCTGCTCAATGATTCGATCGAGCGCGACGGCATCAGTCCGACGAGGATTTTCGGCGTGACGCGCGAGGAGGCGGAGCCGATGCTGCGCGGGCTTTCGGCGAAGTATCCGGATTTCATCGATGCTTCCTTTACGCATGATTTGGAGAAGATCACGTTGGCGGAGGACAAGAGTTCGGCGGATGTATTGGAGTTGTTCCGTACAGAGGGGGCTTGAGGATATGGTGGAGGAAACGTATCGTTCGTATTTCGATATTGATGAGAATTATTTCCCGCAGGTGACGGAGTCGGCGATTGAAAAGTCGGAAGATCTTTGGAAGCGCACGTATCCGCATGGGAAGTTTCTGGAATTACTCAAGACAATGGAGCGCGTCATGGCGCGGCAGGAGAAGCGCTCTGTATGGATTTCGGGCGCATACGGTACGGGAAAGTCGCAGTGCGCCTATACGCTCAAGAAGATGCTCGACGTGCCCGAGGAGGAGTTGCGGGCATATTGGCAGGAGTACAAGGTCTTGCAGCAGGAGGGGGATTTGCTGCGAAAGCTGTTGGGGCACAAGAAGGAAGGCGTCGTGACGGTGTACCGCTATGCGGGCACGCCACAGTCGACGCGCGATCTTCTGGTCGCCGTGCAGGAGAGCGTGCAGGCGGCTTTGCATGTACGAGGTCTTTACGAGGGCGAGAACACGCTGAAGGACAGTGTCATCCGTTGGCTGGAGAAGGACGAAGCGAATCGGATCTTCGTGGACAGCAAGCTGCAGCAGCCAGAGTGGGCGGCGCTGTTCGGCGGTATGACAACGGCGGATATTTTGGCGCGTCTGCACGAGGGCGGCGAGGTACGCGATCTCATGGAGCGCATCGCGAAGTTTGGCAACGATGAGGGATTTGCCTACATGCGGCTTGATGTCGATGGCGTTCTCGCCTGGCTGACCGATGTTCTTGTGAAAAATGAAATCAAGATTGTATTCATCTGGGATGAGTTCTCAGACTTCTTCCGCGTCAATCGGGAGAGCTTGGCAGATTTTCAGAAGCTGGCGGAGCTTGTCAATGCAAGGTCATTTTTCTTCCTTCCTGTCACGCATGAGACGGATCATTTGTTTGCGCAGGCGGATGAGACGTGGAAAAAGATTCGCGATCGTTTCGTCGATGTTGCCATCACTTTGCCGGACAATATCGCCTTTGAATTGATCGGCGCTTCGTTCAAGCCGAAGCCTGCGGCAAAGGCGGATTGGGCACTGTGCGAGGGGGATCTGAACAGCCGTCTGCACGATTCGCGCCAGCAGGTGATGAAAGAGGCGGGCATCGCTTCGGAGGACGTCATCAAGAGCATCATGCCGCTCCATCCGATGACGGCGCTCGTCCTCAAGCACATCGCCTCTTCCTTCCAGTCGAACCAGCGCAGTATGTTTGACTTCATTCTGTCGGTCGGCGATGAGAAGGTCAAGGCGTTCCAGCATTTCATTGACCACACGGGGCCGCTTTCCGATCATCCGCTGCTGACGGTCGATCAGCTGTGGGATTTCTTTTATGTGCGCGGCAAAGCGGACTTGGCGACGCATGTCCGCATGATTCTCGATACGTACGAGCAGCAGAAGGACTTGCGCGCGGAGGAGCAGGCGGTACTCAAGGCGGTCCTGATCTTGCTCGCTGTAGAGAAGCAGCTTGGCGGCGATATCGAGCTTTTGCAGACGACGGAGCGCAACCTTTCCTATGTGTTCGAGGGGGACGATTCCCTCGTGAACAGTGTGCGCACGGCTGTACATTCCTTGAAGGAGCGCGGCGTACTGATCGTGACGCCGCGCCAGAAGGGCGAGCCGACGTATGATTTGGCGATGCTCAGCGGCGATCAGGGGAAGATCGAGCAGGAAAAGGAGAATCTGCGGAAGACGAAGACGGACAAGCTCGTGCAGGACGGCGGCTTGGGCAAGCTGCTGACGCTGCAGCCGGAGGGGCTGAAGCCGCGCTTCCTGGACGCTTTGGGTGCGGTGCAGACGGCGACAGTCGATTCTTTCGCGCGTACCATCCGCGATATGACACCGAAGAAGCCGTGGCAGTTCCAGGCTCTGCTCGCCTTCGCCAAGGATGATAGGGAAGCGGCGGCTTTTCGCACCAAGATCAAGGAGGCGGCGCGGGACGAGCGCTATCGTCATATCGTTTTCATCGACGCTCTGGCTACGCCTCTGGGAGACGACGCTTTCCAGCGATATGTGGATTTTGCCGCGATGGCGACCTACTATCAGGGGAACAATCGAACGGCGGCGGAGCAGCAGATGCGGCAGGCGAAGCAGATCCTTGAACAGGAGTGGAAGAATCGCATCTACAACGGACGCGTCATCGTCTATACGGCGGAGGAGCCCGAGGGTGTCCAGCTGGCACGAGCAAGCGATGTGTCCGACGTCCTGAAGACGATCGTGCTGCGCCGACAGCCGCATGCGTTCGATCTGGAGAAGGGGGCGACGGAAGGCTACTATAAGACGAACGCCTTGAAGCAATCGGCGCTTGCCGCGCTCACGGGCGATGTGAAGGGCACGATCAAGGATGCGGAGAAGCGCGTGCTGTTGGAGGTTTGGGATGTCGAGGAGTATTGGCGCAGGGAGGATATGCGCGGGCTTTCCGTCTCTGTCATGAAGGCGGATCTGGAAGAGCGCATTGCCAAGAGTTTTTCTGCGGGAGGGCAGATCGGTACAGCTGAACTGTGCGATTGCCTGTTGGAAAACTACGGCATTCCGCCTTGTAATCTGGCAGCGTTTTTGCTGGGCTTCTTGCTGCGCCCTTATGCGGGAGAGCCCTACCGCTACGGCGATGCGGCGGGAAGTTCGGGCGAGATGACGGCGGAAAAGCTCGCGGAGATGCTTGGCGACTATCTGGGGTATGTGGCGAGGGGCGGCAGGACGCCGCGTGAGACATTTATCGTGCAGATGACGGCTGAGGAGCGTAGCTTTTACGCTCTGACGCGCGAGGCATGGGGAATCGCTTCGACGGCCTGCGGCTCCGTGGCGCAGGCCGCAGCTGCCATCAAGACTCGTATGCAGGAATGGAGATTACCGCTCTGGTGCCTGCAGGATGTGGCGGATGAGAAGGACTTTCTCGCCGTGCAGCAGTACAGCGAACTGGGGCGCAAGGAGGGCAAGGAGGCGCACGCCATCGCGCTCGGACTTGGCCGGATGGCGCAGGAAGATCCTGCGCTGGCCGACGGGCTGAAAGCTCTTCTGAGAATTGAGCGTCTGCAGGAGGGCATGGAGAAGTTTCTCACGACTTTCTTGCAAGGCGAGATCTTGCAGCTTTCAGAGGAGCTTTCCCATCACGGTCAACTGATGCAGGATGTGCGCCGCAAGTTCGAGCAGGATTATGCCTGCCTTTGGAGTCGGGAGACGGGAGAGGGACGTCTTCTGGAGATTCGGACGGAGTATCGGGCGACGCTGGCGACGAACGAGGTGCTCCGTGAAATGGCGACAGGATGGGACAGGGCGCGCGCTGCATGGCGGGAGCGGTTGAATTTCCTGCGCGTTTCGGTGGACAGTCTCACGGAGCAGTCTGACGCTTTTGCACAGATGAAGGATTTTTTCCTCACGTTGGCAAAGGGCAGCGATTTTCTGCCCGATCGTTTGCAGGAGTTCGTTCGTCTGTTGGAGGACAGCAAAGAGGAGATTACAAAGCTTCTTGGCGAGGAGGAAGCGGTCTTTGCCAAGGCCTATGCGCCGTATCTGGAAGGGCTTTCGGAGTCGGACAGGAACAAGATTCGCAGCAAGGTGGAGAAGGGGCTGATCCTCAAGGCGAAGTCGTATGCGAACGAGAAGGTCAAGCAAGGGGCGGAGGAATATCGACGCGGTCAGTTGAAAGAGCAGCTGAAGGATCTCTGGAAGGAGAAGACGGGGACGCGCGATCCGCGCGATTGGTCTCTGCGGTATCAGACGCCCGTACTTGTCTGTGTGGGCATGGATGAGTACGATGAGGCGGCGCGTGTCTTTTCTCTTCTTGAGCACCGCGACGGCAAGGATGCAGATCTCAAGAAGGCGATCGCCTTTTTGCAGAGGGCGTCGTTCTTTGCGGTTCTTTCGGATGAGGGGCGTCGCGATGCGGCATTTCGCAGGATTGTCGTGGGGAAGTATGCGAGCCTGTTGCCGGATCTCTTGATGGTGCGCGAGAAACTGTCGGCGCTTGGGATCGCACCATACGATTGGGCGGGGAATCCGCGCGTCGAGGAGAAGCTCAAGGGCATGGCGAGGGCGAGTTACGAGGCGGGTGGCTCTGCCAAGGTGCTTTCCAAGATCGACAGCATGGACGATGCGACGCTCAAAGCGTATTTGAAGCGACTTGTCGTGGACAATATGACGGTCGGCATGGAGATTTTGGGCGATGAATGAGCAGGGAGGCGCACCATGGAGCTGAATCTGACAGCCGTCGAGCGATATTTGCAGGACGGGGCGCGGACGCCGTTCTTCCTCTTTGCCGAGCGCACCGATCTTTCTGAGGTGCGCCGAGGGCTTCAGGCGATGGGGCTGCACTTGCTCTCTTTGAGTACGCTTTGTCCGTCGGATGATCGACTGCCGCTCCTGGACGATGTTTTGCAGACGCTCAAGGAGAGGATGCGCTCGGGTGAGAAGATTCTTCTCGTCGGCTTGGGCGAGTATCTTGCGCTGCGCGGGGCGGCAGAAGCGCAGAAGATGCTGCTGCGCCTCAAGGATCTGCCATGTGCGGAGGGGGCGCTCGTCGTGCTCATCGGCGGACTTTTGGCTTTGGCGGAGGTTCTCCGCGCGGATGTACGCATCGCGCAGGGGGAGCGGCGCATGGCTTTTTTCCGCTCGGAAGCGGTTTCGGAGGACGGTGCGGGGCAGGGCGTGTCCTTGACGGTGCTGCCGCCGGAGCCGCACTTGGAGAGTGCCGTTCAAGGCGTTCGCTCCTTGCTCGCGCTCTTGGAGGAAGGCGATGCAGGTTCGTATCTCGTGCAAAGTCGCCAGCGCTTTTTGCAGCCGCTCTTCACGATGCGGCAGGCGGACGATGCTTTCGGCGCACTTGCGCTTTTTTGCGCGGGATTTTCTGCGCTGCGCTCTTGCGGCACGCCGGATGAGTGGCAGATGCTCTTGCGGGAGTTTTTTGCAGCGGATTTGGATATGTCTGTTGTGCTCGCGCGTCATGGGTTGGACGGCGATCTGGCGCAGGAGTTTTCGGCTCGCGCGGAGCGGACGGATTTCGAGGGGTGGCTGTATTTCATCGCGCTTCGTTTGGCGGGAGAGGAATTGTCGCGCAGGCATCCGTACCTCGCCTTTGCGGCAGGTCAGACAACAGCTGCACGCGATCTGCGATCTGCCGTCGTCTCTGCTATCGCGGATGTTTCTTTGCAGGATGAGCGCTTCAGCGCGTTCTATCGTGAGCGCAAGATGCTCCTGCGGGGCTTCTCAGAGGCGGAGCTGGCAGGGTTCGTGACGAAGAACCGCAGGATTCGTGCGGAGCGTTTGTATCGCTTGACGGATGGGACGGAGGTGGAGCGTGAGGATGTCCTCGCGGCTCTTTCCCGCGACGATGCCGGCGGGTATGACGATTGGAAGAACTGCGCGATCTTGCAGGAGATTTATCCGGCTCTCGCGGCGTATGCGGCGGATTATGTGTTCAAGGGATGCGCACGGGCGGATGAGCTGACGAAGTATTTCATCGCCTACAAGCGGCAGAAGCTCAGCAACTGCATCGAGGAGGATTTTCTGCGCTGGGTGGAGGAGCTTGCCGTCCGGCGCATTTACAATGATCTGCCCGCGCGGGAGGCTCTTTTGGAAGCCGTTCCGCAGGAGGGGGCGCATCTCTTCTGGCTCGATGCGCTCGGCGTGGAGTATTTGGGCTTGATTACCGCGTGCGCCAAGCGGCTCGGATTGAGGATTCGCGTGCAGGTGGGGCGTGCCATGCTGCCGACGATCACTTGCGTGAATCGTGCGTTTTTCGATCAATGGCGGGGGACGAAAGAGAAGGATGCGCGGCTGGATGATCTCAAGCACGGTGAGAAGAGCCGCTACAATTATACGGAGGAGAAGCATCCGATTCATCTGGCGAAGGAGATCGCCGTGATTGAGGAGATGATGCAGCACGCGGCGACGCAGCTGGCGGCGGGGAACTGCCGCAGGTTTGTCATCGCGAGCGACCATGGCGCGTCGCGCCTGGCTGTGCGCCGCGAGCAGGAGGAGAAGTATCCGACGGATACGGGCGGTGAGCATTCGGGGCGCTGCTGCCGCATGTTTGCAGGCTATGCGCACGATCTGCCTTTTGCGACGGAGGAGGGCGGCTATCTTGTGCTTGCCGACTACGGCAGGTTCAGGGGCAGCCGCAAGGCGAGCGTGGAGGTGCATGGCGGGGCTTCATTGGAAGAGGTGCTCGTGCCGCTCATCACGCTTGAAAAGCAAGGCGGGGCGGTTGTTCATGTGAGCTTGGCGGATGAGAAGGTGACGGCTGACCGCAAGGCGGGCGTGCGCTTCGTCCTCTTCGCCGATGCGCCGCTCAAGTCTCTGGGCGTCGTCTGGCAGGGACGGTTCTATGCGGCTGAGCGGCAGGATGCGCAGCATTTCATGGTGCAGATTGCAGAGATGCGTCATGCTGGTACCTATCGCATGGATGTTTATGCGGAGGATGCGCTTTTGGATGAGATCGAGCTTCATGTGGAGAGCAAGGGAATCCGGATGAACGATGATTTTGATTTCTGATGCTCTGATTCATGAGGAGCAGATGAGGAGGCAGGATTGGTGATTGAAAAACTCAGGAACGCTTTTGATGAGATGATCGTTTACAAGGATTTGAAGAAGAGCAGCTTCCTTTCTGCGCTCGGCTTGCCCTCGTTTTTGCGCGATTGGCTGCTGAAGCGATTTGCGAACGAGGCGGGCGTGTTCGATGCGGAGGAGTTGACCGCGTTTGTTCATCGCTTCCTGCCGAGCAAGGAGGAATGGACGGGGATCAAGAGCCGCATCGTCATCGAGCGTGAGCAGGTGAAGCTCTTGGCGAAGATTTCCGTCGATGTCGACATCAAGACGGGAGAGGCGTCGTTTTCTTTGCCGGATTTCGGTCTTGTAAGCAAGGAAACGCTCATCGAGGATTGTGTCTGGCAGTCGTGCAAGGACGAGTTGATTGCCGCGCGTGAGACGTGGGGCATGGTGGAACTCGGCTATCGTCCGCCCCTTGGCAAGTCGCCGCAGGACAAGGGGAAGATCAAGCTTTTGGCGTTCAAGAATTTCTGCCCTTATACGATTGATCTGGAATATTACAAGGAGACGCGGCGGGATTTCACGACGGAGGAATGGCTGGACGTCATTCTGGGCGCGGTTGACTACAATCCTGCAGGGTATCGAAATGAGGAAGAGAAGCTGACGATGCTCACGCGCCTGCTGCCGTTTGCGGAGAAGAATCTGAACCTCATCGAGCTTGCGCCCAAGGGAACGGGAAAATCCTACTTGTTCGGGCGTGTGAGCCGCTTCGGTTGGCTGGCGAGCGGCGGCGTGATGAGCCGCGCGAAGATGTTCTACGATGTGGCAAGGCGACAGGACGGACTCGTTGCGGGCAACGACTTCGTGACACTGGACGAGGTGCAGACGATCACGTTCCCCGATGAGAATGAGATGCGCGGCGCTCTCAAGTCGTTTTGCGAGAATGGCTGGTGCAACATCGGCACGCATCGTGTCGATGGCGACGCTGGTGTGATCCTCTGCGGCAATATCAAGAAGGAGGTCATGGATCAGGACGGCTACGGCAATATGTTTGAGGAACTGCCGCCTGTGTTCCATGAGTCCGCCTTGATCGAGCGCTTCCACGGCTTCATCAAGGGGTGGAATATCCCGCGCATGACGGATGATCTGAAGGTCGCGGGCTGGGCGCTGAACTCGGAGTACTTCTCTACAATCCTTCATCAGCTGCGCAGCGATCTGTCGTATCGGGCCATCGTCGATGAGATCGTAGAGGTGCCGGAGGGTGCCGATACGCGCGATACGGAGGCGATCAAGCGCATAGCGACGGCGTATCTGAAGCTTTTGTTCCCGCATGTGCGCACGGCGGATGATTTGGATCGGCGGGATTTCGAGCGGTACTGCCTGCGCCGTGCGAGCAAGATGCGCGATACGATACTCGTACAGCTCGGCATCCTCGATATCGAGTACAGGGGAAAGAATGTGCCCGACCTCCAGCTGAGGGAGATGTGAGGATGGCGCGCAGAAAGTATTGCCGCGAGTGTGGCGAGGTCTTGACGAAGGATGAGATCGGCTTGACGAAGAAGCTTCTGGATATGGAGGCGAAGGAGTTTTTCTGTTTCCGCTGCATGGCGGAGTATCTGGAAGTGGAAGAAGAGTTTCTGCGGGCGAAGGTGGAAGAGTTCAAGGATGAGGGCTGCACGTTGTTCTAGCAGCTTTTTGGAAAACGCAGATAATGAATCCCGCCGTTTTGGCGCTGCATTTATCGACGCTTCTTTGGAAGGGGTGTTTCCCGTTGGGGAAGCATCCCTGCAGTTTTTGGAGGGAAAACGATGGTTTACGCAGATCATGCGGCAACGACGGCCTTGTCGAAGCGGGCGCTTGTCGCCGCGCTGCCTTTTTTGCAGGGGGAGTACGGCAACGCGTCGAGCGCCTATGTGTTCGGCAAGCGGGCGCGGAAGGCAATCGAGCGGGCGCGTCGTCAGGTCGCCGAAGCGGTGGGGGCGGCGACCTCTGAGATCGTATTTACGGCGGGCGGCTCGGAAGGCAACAACATGGTCTTGCGCGGCGCGGCAGATCGCGCATGGTGTGCAGGGAAATGTGCACATATCGTCGTCAGCGTGATCGAGCATCCGTCGGTGCTGGCTTCGTGCAGGGCTTTGGAGAGGCTGGGCGCAAGGATCGACTATGTGCCTGTTTCGCAAGAGGGGCGAGTGGCGGTGGAGAGTGTGGCGACGGCTCTCTCTGAGGAAACGTGTCTTGTATCGGTGATGCTTGCCAATAATGAGGTCGGCACGGTGCAGGACATCGCCACTATTGCAGAATTGCTCAAAGAGCGCGGCGTGCCGCTTCATGCGGATGCGGTGCAGGCGGTCGGGCATATCCCGGTCGATGTGAAGACCCTGGGCGTGACGTATCTTACTGCATCGGGGCATAAGTTCGGCGGCATGAAGGGGACGGGCTTCCTCTGGCAAAAGAAGGGGGCGGAACTGCCGCCGCTGATTTCAGGCGGCGGGCAGGAGAGCGGACGACGTGCGGGAACGGAGAACACGGCAGGTATTGTCGCCTTGGGCGAGGCTTTGACGGAGAGTGTGGAACGGATGCAGGAGGACGCGGTGCGTTTGCGAGGGCTTGTGGCATATACGCTGCAAATGATTCAGCGAGAAATGCCTGAGGTACGCGTGCATGGCGCGGGAAAAGAGCATTTGCCGGGGCTTTTGAACATCGGTGTTCCAGGTGTGCGCGGCGAGTCGCTCGTGCATCTTTTGGACCTCAAGGGAATCTGCGTTTCTGCGGCATCCGCGTGCAGTGCGGGCACAGATGCGCCGTCACATGTGCTGCTTGCCATGGGATATAGCGAAAGGGAAGCGATGGAAGCTTTGCGTATTTCTTATGGCAGGGAGAACACACAGGAGGATGCTGAGAGAATCACCGAAGAGATTGTGCGTGCCGTGCAGAAACTTCGTGCGCTTGGCAGGTGAGATGTGTATAAAGGGAGCGTTTTCATTGGTATAAAACCAATGTTTTCAGGATTTGTGGAATGTTTTTTGTGTGCTGAGTTTGAATACATCATAGACAAAGAACAGCTTTTTTCTGTGCGAAGTGAAGCGGTAAGATGTCTCTTGCGGCAAGTCGCGTTGTCAAGCGTCTCGACTTGCCGGTTCTCTGTATACAGGCAAATGGATTGCCGGCTTTTTCCATGACGTTTGGCCATGCCTTGTGCTTCCGGATTTTCAGCCGAGGAGCTTGTCCAGTTTTTGGCACATGTCATAGACAAGTCCGTCACAGTTTTCCTTGCGGGAAATGCCCTTTGTGGCAGCCAGGGAGAGCAGCGCCTTACAGTCTGTTGTTCCATGGGCATTGAGGAACTCCTGCAGCAGATTTTCAGCGGTGTCTTTTTCCATGCCGGCCTTGCCGAGAATTATCAGGGCGGCGGAAAGCGTGCCGCAGGCGGAGCCGTGCATCATGCCGCCGCCGAGGAAGGAGCCGATATCGTTTGCGGCGTCTTTTTCTATGCCGATTTCGGGTGCGAAGGGAACGAGCAGCGATTGGGCGCAGTTGTAGTGCCTGCCTCCCGGTTCGTTCCTGAGCGTGCGGGTTTCTTCCATGTGATCCATCGTGGTTCCTCCTTTGTGCGTGTCGGTTTTTCTGTTGCCTGCTCTTTTTACTGCAGGCGAAAGGCATCCGCTTGTTTCTATTTCATCGCGGTGTTCATCAAAGATTCGGTCGATCCATTCGATGAACACGTTTTGCAGATCGGTTTCTTGCGGAGTTGGAAGCCTTCCTTTTGCCGTGTGATGGGGGGAGCAGCCGATGGTAAAGATGATGAGCGGCATGGCGGCGAACAGCAAGCGGCGCATGATTTTTTGCCGGGAAGTTTCATCGTGACAGCCTCCTTATTTTGAATTTCTTTTATTATACCATGGAAAGCACGGTTTGTGCCCGGTACGGCATCTGGGACGGGGCATGCATGACGATTTGGGACGTATGGCTACAGGCAGGGCGATTGTTTTGACAAGGCGGTTTTCCTGCGGTAGAATCGTGATAGCGAAGCGCCGCTTTGATATTTTTACGGCGGCATGTTTTATGGCGCGGTCTGTGCCGGGAGGAAATGCGATGAAGATGATTGCCGGCCTTGGGAATCCCGGGGCAGAGTATGCGCATACGAAGCACAACGTGGGGTTTATGCTCGTCGATGCATTGGCCGAGCGGCTGGGGATTGACAACTGGCGCGAGAGGTTCAATGCCTTGGTGGGCGAGGGGCGTATCGGTGCGGAGAAGGTGCTGCTCGTCAAGCCTTTGACGTATATGAATGAGAGCGGACGCGCGATTGTGCCGCTTCTTTCGTGGTACAAGCTTGCGGCCGAGGATCTCATCGTGGCGCATGACGATATGGATATTCCGGCGGGAATGATCCGCCTGAGGCGCAAGGGCAGTGCGGGAGGGCATAACGGCATCAAGTCGATTCTCGCCCATCTGGGGGAGGAGGATTTTGCTCGGGTGCGCCTCGGCATCGGACGGCCTTTGTCGGGATGGACTGTCGTGCATCATGTGCTCGCGCCTTTTTCGGAAGAGGATGTGCCGAAGATTCGTGAGGCCATAGAATATCTCCTGCCCGCCGTGGAATGCATTGTATCGGATGGAATCGATTTGGCGATGAACCGTTACAATCCTCGCAAGAAAAAGGCGAAAAAGGACGAGGGCGAAAAAGCGGAGGAAAATGCAGAAAGGCGGCAAACGAAAGGCCTGCAGGAGCCAAGGGAAACAAGCGAGGGGGAAGAGGGGAATGAAGCCTGAGGTCTGTGCTCTTTATGCCGATGAGACGGGGGCGATTTTTGATGTGCCGGGACTTGCCGGCCTGGGGCGTTCGGGCAGCGCTGTCGTGCCGCTTACGCCGCGGGATATCATTCCTTTGCCGGAATCGGCCGATTTGATGTTTTTGCCGGGGCGCGCCGCCATGGGACAGACGGCGGCGGGCGAGATGCTGCCGCTGGCGGGGCGCGCGGTCGCGGCCATCTTGCCCGCCGGCTATACGCGGCTCTTCCTGCCTGCCTTTGAGCGCGAGGCGGCTGCGGAGCCGCTGGCTCTCTATGGTTATACCGCCGTGGTGCTCTACAAGGATGAGCTTTATGCGGCGGCACTCTATACGGATGATAATGCAAAATGGGATCCCGTGCATTACAATACGCGTGAGCTGAAGAAGCTTGTGCGCCGTGTGGAAAAGGATCTGCCGGGCAACCGCATCGTCAAGCAGGTCGCAGGATGTTCCCTGAAATGGCATTGCTGCACGGCGCAGAACCTTTTCTATCGCCGTTGGGAAGCAGGCATCCCGACATCTCCCGTTTGTAATGCGAACTGCTTTGGCTGTATCTCTTTGCAGCCGGCCGAGTGCTGTCCTTCGCCGCAGAGCCGCATCACGTTCCGCCCGACGCCCGAAGAGATCGCGGCGGTCGGTGTCTACCATCTCTCTGTTGCGCCGGAGGGGATTGTAAGCTTCGGGCAGGGGTGCGAGGGTGAACCGTCTCTGGCAGCCGATGCAATTGCGGCAGCGGAGCGGCTGATCCGGGCGCAGACGCAGAAGGGACAGATCAACATCAATACGAATGCGGGCTATACGGAAGGCATAAAAAAGATTGTCGATGCTGGGCTCGATTCCATGCGTGTAAGCATCATCAGTGCGATTGACGAGAACTATGCGGCATACTATCGCTGCAGTTACGCGCTGGAGGATGTCAAGGCTTCGATTCGTTATGCGCTGGAGCGCGGCGTTTATGTTTCGCTGAACATGCTGTTTTTCCCGGGCTTCAATGACCGAGAGGAGGAGCTTGCGGCATGGTGCGAGTTCTTTCGTGAGATTCCCGTGCAAATGGCGCAGATCCGGAACCTCAACGTGGATCCCGATGCGTTTCTCGCAATCATGCCCGAGGCGAAGGGGAAGTCTGTCGGCGCACGGCTTTTCCTCGAAATATTGCAGAGGGAATTCCCCGCTCTTGCGATCGGCAGTTTCAGTCATTATGTGGAATGAAGGAAACAAAGCCGTTTCCGAAAAGGTTGAATTTTTCAAAAAAAAACCGTATAATAGAGGCATGGTACAAGCAATGACTCGAGGGAGGGAAGCGATATGATTCACAGCATACCGTTTAATTTTCGGAATAATGCAGATAAAACGCGTGATACCGTGGAACGTGTGGTGGAGTTTCTCATGGAGCAGCCGCTGAACCCGATTGGCAAGGTGACAGGGGCGCTTGCTTCTTTCCGCTGCGATATCCTTGATGAGGAAAATTATTACGAGATCGAGGCCGAGCTGCCGGGGATTCCCAAGGAGGATATTTCGCTGACCTATGAGGACGGCAAGTATTTGACGATTGCCGCCGAGGCGCCCGAGAGGGAAAGCCATCTCAAATATGTTTGCCGCGAGCGGCGCACGGGCAGATATGAACGCTCCTTTTCGGTTGACGGCATCAAATGGGAAGAGAGCACAGCTACCATGGAGAATGGCGTTTTAAGGGTTGTATTGCCGAAACTCGGTGCTGACGTGAAGAAGAACAGTATAGAAATCAGCTAGTTTCTCATGGGCTGCTGCTCATTGCAGCAGCTTTTTTTCTGCCAGGCGTGCCGTTTGTTTCTGCGCCTGCATTTTATGGGAAGGGAAATTCCGGGAAAAATGGTTGGATATGAAACATATTTTTTCTGAAAACAGGATTCTTTCCGCGCATGTAGAATATTAAGCGTAAGTGAAAATCAACAATTGTCGGGAGGCAGGATAGATATGCTGGATGACCAGGACTGGGGCTCATTCAAACGGAAGCTCAAGGCGAAGACGGAAATAGATCTCGATCTTTACAAGGAGCCGCAGATGAAGCGGCGTATCGGCAGTCTTGTGACGCGCAAGGGCTACGATTCGTATACGAAGTATTTCGATATGGCGACGCAGGACAAGACGGAGTTTGACGCCTTCATCGAATATCTGACGATCAACGTCTCGGAGTTCTTCCGCACGCCGGAGAAGTTCTCGAAGCTTGAGACGGACGTCATTCCCGATTTGTTGACGCGCTCGCCCAAGCTCAATATCTGGAGCGCGGGCTGCTCCATTGGCGCTGAGCCGTATTCTCTGGCGATGATCTTGAAAGAGATGACGCCGGGCAAACAACATCGCATCCTCGCGACGGATCTCGACGTCGAGATCATTGCCAAGGCGAAGAGGGGCGTCTACACGGACAACGAGCTCAAGTGTGTCGAGAGTCCGCGCCTCAATAAATATTTCACGAAGGGAAGCGACGGTACGTTTGCCGTGCATGAGGACATCAAGAAGCTCATCGAGTTCAAGCGTCACAACCTTTTGAAGGATCCCTTTGAGACGGGCTTCGATCTGATTCTCTGCCGCAACGTTGTCATTTATTTTACGGAAGAGGCGAAATTCCAGCTGTACACGAATTTCTTCCGCGCCTTGAAACCCGGCGGCATTCTCTTTGTTGGGGCGACAGAGGCTATCCTGAACTTCCGCAAGATTGGCTACACGAGCTATCAGCCTTTCTTTTATCAGAGGCCGCTGGCTTGAGCGTGAAGAACGGTTTTGCTTTTTGGAAGGGGTGGCTGGATGTTCGCGAATGAAAGAATCGAATGTATGAAACGCGAGGATTTAGCGACTTTGCAGCTCGTGCGTCTAAAGAAGACGATCGCCTGGGCAAGGGAGAAGAGCACTTTTTATCAAAAGAAATTTGCCAGTGCGCCTGAAATAAGGATAGAAAGCCTCTCCGATCTGGAGAAGCTGCCGTTCACGACCTTGCCGGATATTCTCAATACATCCCCCTTTGACTTCTTGACACTTCCCATGAGCAGCATCCTGCGCATCAGCTGCCGCCGCTATACAGGGACGGTTGTCAAGATGTATACGAACGGCGATATCGCGCATAATGTCGATATGTTGACACGCATGCTTGTGGCTTCGGGGATTCATCGTGCGTCCGTCGTCGGCATCTTAGGGGATATGTCGGATGGCCGTTTGCTTGATTTGCAGATGGCGGCGGAGGTCATAGGCGCGACGACGGTATTGCTCGGCGAGGATATGCAGGGGGCGGTGGAGCTCGTGCGCCTTACGGGCATGGATACGCTTCTGGCAAGTCAGCCGCTCGTCATGCAGCTCATCGTTCATGCGCAGATGAAGAACATCGAGCCCTCGGAACTTCCGCTGCAGGTCATCATCTGTCTTAACGAGGCGATATCAAACCCCATGAAGCGCCATATGTGCGAACGCCTGCAGACGGAGGTGCACGATCTCTTTGCTTCGGCAGAGCTCGGCACGGCAGGCATGTTCTTTCCGTGCGGCAAGGGGCAGGGGCATCATGTGCAGGAGGACTACTGCTATCCTGAGATCATCGAATTCAGCGGGGCGCGTGTTATCGAGGAAGCCGGACGCATGGGCGAGCTTGTCGTGACGACGCTCGGTGCGGAAGCCATGCCGCTGATCCGTTACCGCACGGGACAGGCGGTGATGCGTCTGGATGAACCGTGCACATGCGGCCGTGCTTTTTTGCGCCTTGCGACGCCGTTTGCTCTTGCGCACTGAACAGAAGCGCGCGGGAGTGCTGCCCGGCCCGTACGTCCCGACGGCGGGTTTTTGGGATGCATTTTACAGGAGAAGATAATGCCGTGCGCATTGTCCGGCAGGACATGCTTGCACGGCATTTTTGCTTAAATATTTCGGATATACAGGGGGCGGGATGATGATCGAGTTCGTTGTGGGGCGTGCAGGCACGGGGAAGACGCAGGAATGTCTTGCCGCCATGAAAGACCGTATGGCTGCTGATCCTGTGGGCAATGCGCTTGTGCTGCTTTTGCCGGAACATGCGACGTATGGAGCGGAGCGCCGTCTTGCCGCCATGATGGAGGGAAAGGGCGAGGGTTTTGTGCGCAGCCTCGTGTTCGGTTTCAAGCGTTTCGCGCGCCATGTGCTCCAGGAGACAGGTGGTGCAGCGCGTCCGCGCATTACAGGTTTAGGCCGCCGGTTGCTTCTGAAGCGGATTCTGGGCGAGGAGAGGGAGCAGCTGCAGGCCTTCCAGCGTGCGGCAGGCCAAAGGGGATTTACGGAATCCCTCGAAGGCGCACTGGAGGAATTCCGCATCTATGGTGTTGACGGAGCGGCATTGGGGAGGGTACAGGATTCTCTCCAAGATGAATATTTGTGCAGCAAGCTCAGCGACCTTGCGCTTCTCTACACGCGTTACCGCGAAAAGATGGCGGGACGTTACAACGATACGGGCGATATGATGGAAACGCTTGCAGCGAAGATTCCGGAATCGACACTTCTGGAAGGGGCGGAAGTCTGGGTCGACGGCTTCGACTTTTTCACGCCGCAGGAATTGAAAATCCTTGCGGCTCTTTTTCAAAAGGCGGAGAATGTGCATATTACGCTGACTTTCGATACGGCGGAGGGAAGTCGGCAGGAAGGCAGTCTTTTTTATCGGCAGGCGGAGACGCTGGAACGGTTGCGGCAGTTGGCCGAGAGCCTCGGACTTCTCGTGAAGATGCGTACTCTTGAGGCGGCGCGGCGCTTTCAGAACCCGGCGCTCTTATCGATAGAGAGGCATGTTTTTCATTTCCCGCTCAAGGCGCAGAAGGGCGGAGAGGGTGTACAGATCGTGGAAGCTGCGACGCGCCGCCTCGAGGCGGAGGCGGCTGCTGCCGACATCTTGCGTCTGGCGCGCGAGCAGGGGATGCGCTGGCGCGATATCGCTGTTTTGGTGCGTGAGGAGGACGCTTATGGCGATATGTTCGCGCTGACGCTTGAGGATTACGGCATACCGTTTTTCCGCGACAGCAAGCGCCCGGGCGTGCACCATCCTCTGGCGGAACTGGTGCGATCCTCTTTTGAGGCCGTGCGCGGCTGGCGTTACGATGCGATGTTTCGCGCCTTGAAAACAGGTTTTTTTTCACCGGTGCGCGATGCGATCGATTTGCTGGAAAATTATGTTCTTGAATTCGGCGTGCGCGGTCAGAAGAAATGGACGATGGAGGAGGATTGGTCTTGGCGGCGCCGCCGCAGTCTCGATGAGCTGCAGGAGGAGACGACGGATGCGGAGCGCAGGCGATTGGACGGGATCAATCTGTGTCGGCGTGATGTGGCGGAACCTCTGCAGAAATTTGCGGCAGAGCTTCGGGAAGCCGCCGATGTGCGCGGCTATGCCCTAGCGCTTTATCATTTCCTGCTCCTTCTCGATGCGCCGGGAAAGCTCGAAAAATGGGCAGATACGGCTGAGGCGGCCGGAAGCTTGGCCGAAGCGCGCGAGCATCGCCGGATTTTCGATGCAATTATCGGTCTGCTCGAGCAGATGGTGGAGACAAGCGGCGAGGATAAAATTCAGGTGAAGGAATTTGAGGATATTTTGTGCGAGGGTCTTGACGCCTTGCAGCTTTCCCTGATTCCGCCGGGACTTGATTATGTGACCGTCGCCGATTTCGATCGAAACAGTGTGGAAAACGCGCGGGCTGTCTATATCCTCGGCGCGAACGAGAGCGTGATGCCGAGGCACAGCAGTGAGAAGGGGCTGCTCTCCGATGCTGACCGCCTGCATTTGGGCGAGGCGGGCATCGAGCTGCCGCGAGGCTCCGCCGAGAGCAGCTTTGGGGAAAAATTCCTGCTCTACAAGGGCTTTACGGAAGCGCGCGAGTATCTTTGGGTTTCTTATGCGCTCGCCGATACGGAAGGCAAGGCGTTGTCGTCGTCGCCGATTATCGGACAGATTCGTGCGGTTCTGCCCGAGGTCAAATTTCGTTCGATTCCGCTGGAGGTGCTGGGGCAGGAACGGCGGCTTCTGTTGGCGAACGGGCGGCAGGCTGTTTCCGGGCTTGCGGCAGCCTTGCGCGTCTATCGTGAGAAGAAGAAGCTGGAGCCTTTTTGGTACGATGTCTACAACTGGGCCTTGCAGGAGGAAAGCCTGCAGTTTGTGCTGCAGAAAGTTCTCCAGGGGATTTTTTTTACGGCAAGGGAAGAGACGCTGCCGCCTGAACTCGCGCAGAAGCTTTACACGAAAAACAATCGTCTGCGCGGCAGCGTTACGCGTTTCGAAAGCTTCAGAGCATGCCCCTTCCGTCATTTTGCATGTTATGGACTGCGTCTCGGGGAACGCATTGAGAGAAACTTTGGCGCACCGGATCTCGGCACATTGCTGCATGGGGTTCTGCAGGATTTTGGCGAGCAGCTGCGAGAAGAGGGGCGGCACTGGCGCGATGTTAAGGAAGAGGAATGCCGGAAGCTCGTAGAAGAGATTTTGGCGCGCCTTGCGCCCAAGGTGCAGAACGAGATTCTTCTAAGCTCCGCGCAGTATAAGAATTATCTGCAGCGCATCGAGAAAACAGCGAGAAATTCGCTGCTGCATCTCATAGAGTTCGATGCAGCCAGCGATTTCCGACCGGTCGCTCTTGAACGATCCTTCGGCTCCGGTTCCGGCGGTATGCCGCCGCTCGCTTATCCGTTGGGAAATGGCTTTGTGCTTGAAATCACGGGACAGATCGACCGTATCGACAGGGACGGGGAAAACCGCTATTTTCTCATCATCGACTATAAGACGGGTGAGGCGCATCTCGATCTCTTGGAGGTTTATTATGGCCTCAAACTTCAGCTGCTGACCTATCTGCTCGTTGCGCGGGATTTGCTTTTGCGTGCGGCGGACGGCGAGGCGCTTCCCGCCGCCATGCTCTATTGCTTCCTGAACAATCCTCTCGTCAATGTGAAACCGCATTCCGGAGAGGAAAAGGAAGCGCTGAATAAGGCGCGTCTCATGCCGGGCTGGCTATTGGAGGACGAGGATGTGGTTCGTGCCATCAACGGCGCGGGCCGGTTCACCAAGGTTTCCTTGACAAAGGCCGGCAGACTTAGCCGACAGCAGAAGGGAAGCCTGCGAACGGCGGAGGAATTCGACGTTCTGCTCGATTACATCGCTTTCATGCTCAAGGATACGGGGAAAAGCATCCTCGCCGGCACGGTAAAGACATCTCCCTATCGTATCGGCGGCAGGGAGGCCTGCCAATATTGTCTATATCGGGCTTTCTGCGGTTTTGATGTGCGGGCGGGCTTTTCTTACAGCATACTGAAAAAACTTGAAACGGCGGAAATCCTCGATCATATGGAAATCAGAGGAAAGGAGGCAGTGTCATGGCAGAAGGACGAATTTGGTCAAAACGGCAAGAAGAAGCCATAACGGAAAGCGGCAAAAACCTGCTTGTTGCTGCAGCTGCGGGTTCAGGAAAGACATCGGTGCTCGTCGAGCGCATTATCCGCAGGATTCTCTCCGGCAAAGCAGATGTCGATAAGCTGCTCGTCGTAACTTTTACGAACGCCGCGGCTGCTGAAATGCGCGAACGCATTGGAGCGGCGTTGGAGGAGAAGATTAAGGACGGGGTGGATATCGGGCGCTTGGAGCGCCAGATGGCCCTGCTTTCAAACGCCTCTATATCAACGCTTCATTCCTTTTGCCAGACGATTATTCGCCGCAACTTCGCCGCCATCGATCTCGATCCGAAGTTCCGGCTTGCCAACGAACAGGAAATGAAGATCCTGCAGCGGGAAACACTGGAAACTCTTTTTGAGGAAAAATACGAGGCGCAGCAGAAGGACTTCCTTTCCTTTGTGGAAACATACGGCTCAGAACGCGGCGATGAGGCCGCCTATCATATGGTGCTGTCCCTCTATACGTTTTCCTGCAGCCAGCCCTTTCCGGAGCTTTGGCTGGATGGTGTCGCTGCACGATTTGATCTGCCTGAAGGGACGCGTCTGCTTGATACGCCATGGGGAGAGGCGGCGCTTGAGGATTGCCGGCTCACATTTTTAAGCTGCCTCGACGCCATAAAGCCGCTTGTGGGAGAGGCATCGTCACTCGGTTGGGAGTCTTGTGTGCCGACGCTCGAAGCCGATGAAGAAATGCTGCAGAACGCCCTTGACTGCCTTGCGCGTAAAGATTGGGAGGGGATGCGCCAGCTGCTTCCTCCGCAGACGAAATTCAAAATGCTGAGATTTCCCAGAGGACTGGATGATTCAGAGAAGGACGCAATCAAAAAAACGCGTGAGGCCGTCAAAAACAAGATCAACCAAATGACCGCCATGTATTTCCATTCGTCTGAGGCTGTCCTGCTCGAGGATCTTCGCGCACTTTCTCCCGTGGCTTCTGCATTGGTTGCACTTGTCAGGGAATTTTCTGCTGCATTCCAGGCGGCGAAGAAAGAGAAGCGACTGGTGGATTTCAATGATCTCGAGCATTTCGCTCTCGCCGTCTTATGCAGGGAAGATGCCCCGAAAGGAGAGCTGCGTCCTTCCGCTGCGGCGCTTGCCCTGCAGGAGAAGTATGAGGAAGTCATGGTCGATGAGTACCAGGACACGAACGGCGTGCAGGAGGCAATCCTTTCGCTGATCCGCCGCGAGGACAATTTCTTCGTCGTCGGCGATGTGAAGCAGAGCATCTATCGTTTCCGCATGACCGACCCGACGCTGTTTCTGAAGAAGTATACGGAATATCCCACGCTGGGAGAAAAATATCATCGTGTCGTCCTGGCGGAAAATTACCGCAGCAGGGCGGGGATTCTCGCTGCTGTGAACTGGATCTTCTCTCAGGTCATGGTGCCGGAATCGATGGAACTTGCTTACGATAAGAACGCGGCTCTCTATCCCGCAGCAAAATTCCCTGAAACGAAAGGGGAGAATTTGTCGGGCGCCACGGAACTCTACCTTATCGAGCGGGATTCGGAGGATGAGAACAGGGAAGAAGCGCAGGAAACGAAGGAAACGAAGGAATCTGCGGATGCAGCAAGAGATGGGGAGGAAGAAGGCGAAGAGGCGGAAGAAATGGAGGGTTTTGCGCTTGAAGCTGCCTTTATTGCCCAATATGTGCGTTCCTTGGTGGAAAGCGGAAAGCTCGTGGCAGACAAGGAAGGATATCGTCCTCTGCACTGGCGTGACATCGTCATTTTGCTGCGCGCCGTGAGCGGCAAGGCGGACGTGCTCATGGAAAAACTGCGCGATGCGGATGTTCCGGCCTATGCTGTCCTGAGCGAAGGCTACTTTGAAGCGATGGAGGTGCGCGTGATGCTTGCTGCGCTCGCCGTCATCGACAATGAGCGACAGGACATTCCTCTGGCGGCGGTGCTCCATTCGCCGCTGGTCGGTCTTTCCGCCAGCGAACTTGCAGAGCTTCGCCTTATTGCGCCCGAAGAGGATCTTTTCGGGGCGCTTTTGATCGCAAACCGAGCCGAAGTGAAGCTGCCGGAAGAGCTGCGTGCGAAGGCTGCAGCTTTCCGGCATCGCCTGAGCGAGTGGCGCCGATTGGCTTGGCGCGTCAGCGTGTCGGAACTCATCTGGCAGATCTATCGCGATACCGGCTACTACGATTATGTGGGCGGCATGAATGGGGGACTTCTGCGTCAAGCGAATCTGCGCATGCTTTGCGATCGTGCACGCGACTATGAGCAGACGAGTTTTCGAGGGCTCTTTCGTTTCCTGCGCTATATCGAGGAGTTGAAAAAAAGGGAAACCGATCTTTCAACTGCGCGAACGCTTGGCGAAAGCGAGGATGTCGTGCGCATCATGACGATACACAAGAGCAAAGGCCTGGAATTCCCCGTTGTCATCGTTGCCGATCTGGGCAAGGGATTCAATGTGAAGGATGCAGAGGGTGACTTGCTCATGCACAGGGAACTCGGCATCGGTCTTTATCGTGTGGAAAAGGAGCGCTCCCTGCGCTATTCGACGCTCTCACACGAGGCAGTATCGGCCTGTCTTCGCAAGGAAAGCAAAGCGGAGGAACTGCGCGTGCTTTATGTGGCCATGACGCGCGCGAAGGAAAAGCTCATCCTCGTGGGTTCGGTAAAAAAGCTTGCAGCACGAGCCGAAAAGTGGTGCGCTCATACAGCCCTCGCGGAACGGCAGCTGCCGGCATACGTTCCGCTCGAGGCGAAAAACTTGCTCGATTGGGTCGCGACGGCAGTCGCGCGCCATGCAGATGGGGCGCCGATCCGAGAGCTGACGGAAATCAACGGCATAGAAGCCGTTTCGTTGGGGGAAGACGATTCGCATTGGGATGTCCGCATCGTGCCGGCTTCTTCCATCCGTAAGGTGCAGCCTGCCTTTGAAGAAGATGATGAAATCTTTGCCAGCCTGCGTACAGGCGCTCCTTTGCCTGCTTCGGAAGAAAAGGAGCATGTGGAAAAAATTCTTTCATGGCGCTATGCAGAGCGGGGCGTTGCCGATGTGCCTGCGAAGCTTTCTGTCACGGAATTGAAGCGCCGTTTTGCCGCTGAGGAGGCAGCGGAGGATTCCTATAGGGAGCCTCATGGGGCGATTCGTGAAACAGAAACATTTGCTTTTAAAAGGCCGAATTTCGTGCAGAAAAAGGAAAAACTTTCCCCGAGCGAATACGGTACCCTCATGCATACAGTCCTGCAGCACGTTGATCTTGCAGGCGATCTGAGTGAAAAAGGCATTGAGGCGCAGCTGGAAACAATGGCGCAAAAGGAGATCTTGCTGCCTGAGCAGATAAAATCCGTCGACAGCAGAGCCATAGAGGATTTTTTTGCCCAGTCGTTGGGGGCGGAAATGAAAAAGGCGAACCGCCTCTGGCGGGAACTGCCCTTCAGCCGCATGGTTGAAGCCAGGCGCTTTTATCCCGATGCCGAGCCGGAGGCGCGCATTTTCCTTCAGGGCATCATCGACGTGCTTTTCGAGCGGGCAGACGGAAAACTGACGCTTCTCGACTATAAGACCGACAGAAATACTCGTCCGGATGTGGTACGCAAAAAATATCAGCAACAGATTGATCTCTACGCCGAAGCTGTTGCAGCGATTTTTGGCCGCGCACCGGAGGAGCGGTATCTCTATCTCCTGCACAACGGGGCAGTCGTATCTCTTTGACGCATTAGCGCCCATGCCTTGCATGACGGGGGATTGCCTCGTGACATATCCTCATATTTTCAGCTCCAGAGAAAACCCGCTGTGCCAACGCGGGATGCGCATCCCGGCAGGATACGAAAGCGCTCGCCCGATGTACCAATCATAGTGCAGGCAGCCGGCGATCTCACCGCGAAGCCCCAAGGCTGCGCCGATCAGGCTGTGCCCCAGAAGATCCTCCGTATTCAGCCCGTAAACTGCGCCGGCATCCAGTGCCAGATAGATTTCACTGTGCCAGCGAGGTATGGCGCCGGACAATTCATTGCGAAGATACCAGCCGCTTTCCCCCAGCAAGGAATCTTCCCCGTCGAAACCGCGGACGGTGTAACGGTTCCCGATATTCAGCATATCCGCGCCATAGAGATGCGTTTCCCCCGGCGTCCACTGCCCATGCAGGGACATGGTGTATACCGCCGGACGATGCGCCAGCGAAAACGTTTTTCGATAATCGATATCGAGAAGCAGCATGTGATATTTTGCTGTCGGGGATCCCTCCCAGGGAGAATCCGCCTTGGCGCCGAACAGGACAGGCAGACCCCGTCGGCAGGCCAAGCGTGTGTAAAGCACGGCCTCCGGCAAGTAGTTCCGCTGATAAAAGGCCAGCTCCAACGCAGCCAGATGGATGTCCTGCGTACCGATTTCCACATCATTGATATAGCCGTGGGAATTGCGCTTTCGGACGGAGATTTCCATGCCGGTCTTCCTCGACTGCGTTCTTTCCAGCACATGATTCCAAGCGAGGCGCAGGAAGTTGGAATTCCCATGGTGCATGAAGCTGTTTCCCGTGTAGGCGGATTCAATCCATTGATGATATTTGCTCTGGCTATAAGAAAGCGTCAGTGTATTCATACCGGCCGGAATGGAATAATAGAGGCTCCAGCTCGGATTTCCCCGACGGTAGCCGTCAAATTCCGCATCCCGGTTCACGCTGACCTGCAAGATGTCGTTGGCATTTGCCGGCTGCTCGAAGGTCAGCGAGAGACCCAGCTGCAGCTTTCCTGTGCTCTTCAGCCCGGAATCGTCAAAAAAGAGGGAACCGTAAACGGGACGGTGCTGCAGGATCGTCAGTTCCACATCCGACATCCCCGCCTCATCGGAAGGGAGCAAGCGCATGGTGACATCCTGTGAGGCGAGGCGCTTCATCTTCTCCAATCCCTGCTCCAGAAGGCGGAGGTTCAAAATATCTCCCTGCCCGATGGGGAAGGCATTGTCGTAATTCACATGCGCACTTTCCTTGCCATAAACGAAGCCGCGCAGGCGTCCCGCCTGCAGAACGAGGCGCAGCGTCCCCTGCGAGAGATTCTGCTCCGGGATGACGACGCGGCTCGTCACATAGCCGCGTTCCAGCAAATCCCGGTTAAGCTCACGCACCAGGCGGTTGATCGCGGCAAGATCCATATCCCGGTCTTCTCTTTGCCGGAGATGTTCCTGCAGCCAGGGAAATGCTTCTGCCTCGCCTTCCATCTCGATTCTTTGGATATGGAAAACGGCTCCCTTGCCTTCGGCAGCGGTCTCCGGCTCCTGCACCGGCGTCTCGATTTCCAGCCGCGGCGGATGCAGTCGCCTTTACCTTTCCAGTTCAGCCTCCCGGGCTTCATCGATCTGGCTCTGCCGCATGCCTGCATCGGGCGCTGTGGCCTGAACGGATGGAGCAAAAAGACCCGTGAGGAGCAGGAGCATTATCCCTACATATTGTTTTGTCTGCATGTTCTTCCTCACATTTCCCGGACAGCAGCCTTATTCATCGAAGTCGTCGTCATCATGAAAAAAGCTTGTGTCAAAACATACGAAAATGTACATAACGAATCTGTTTTTCCAGCTGCAAAGCCGTATTTTTCAAACCCTAACGAGTGTTTTTGCTGTGCGAAGGTTGCGTAATGATCTTCCAATCCAAATGAGCAGACCTATACAGCTTAAGGTGATAAAAACTTACACAATCGTCTATACTTTACCCAAAACGCGTACATTAACTTAGTACCTCCTGATAACATTTCCATACGACAAGACCTTCTCTATGAAAGTAGGTAAAGTCATCGTCTAAAATGGACTGTATTTTGGAAGGCTTGAATTTACCGAATATCTTTCCAGTCCTTTCTGCATAAGGAGAGGATTACCTTCCAGATCATCTTCATGAGTGAAGACGATTGTCCATTGCAATGTTTTATCTGTGATATAAATATCCTCCGGGAAAAATTCCAGATGATCCAATAACAGATTATAGTCGAGTTCTATCACATCTTTCTTGCCGAATTTCCAGTAATCTTTTATGAAGATTCTATCCCTGGAATTATTATCCCAGAAAACTACTACTTGCTTCAGGAATTTACGATATCCCTCGATCTGATCTTCATTAATAAAAGAAGGCGATTTTAGGACATCCCATAAATATCCCACATAGCACAGTCCATCCGAAAATTCCTCTACCGTTTCAATGTTGTTCTTATAGTATTCACTGCTGGTATTTATGTACTTTTCTATATAACGATTTCGGTATGCTTCTGCTTCTTCTTTGCTTAATATACGGATATGTTTTTTAAAATTTTCCAGTTCCAATTTCTCGGATAACCTCCTGTATTCTTATCGTTCCTTTTCTTCCATCTTGCGTAATGATAGCGTAGAAAGCAGCTTCGGCTCCCGTGCGCGCGTCGCCTCCCAGGAGTTTTCCCGCTGCGCCGCTGACCAGCATGCCTGCCAGCAGTTGGAGGTTGTCGTCAGGGATTTTAGAGATTTCCTTGGCGAAGATGTCTTGCGCGGCACTCCCGGCAGCTCCCGCCAGGAAGCGCCCGGGATGTGGCTTTTCCGGCATGACCCTCTATGGTTTTTTGGCCTGAACCAATGTCATGTATAGCTTATTTTCGGTTTACAGTATTTGCAGCAAGTCTGTCGGCCAACATATAGTCCAAAAAATCGGTGGTTCTGCCACAAAGAAGAACGCTTGCGCCAATGTCGATCTTTCTTGCTTCTCTTTTGGCTCTTTTTGGAGGATCGCTGGCACCCTTATCGAGGTGCTTGAATAATCATATTGGTTAAGAGCTCTAGCCGCCCCAGGCAAATCTATATGAAGGTATTCCTGCATATAGAGAACAATTTGCGTCAATGCAGCTTTCTCTGGCTCTTCCTCTATATGTGCCACTCGCATTTTCAGATACAGCAAAATTCTATCATACGGACCATAGTATTCAATATGCTTCAATTCCTTGGCCACCTCGGGAAATTTTCTATACGCCGCACGTTCCTCCGGAGTCAATTCTTCCTCATGGTTAATAATTTTTGCGCCCCTCCATTTCGCCTCTTGGGCATAGTTATATGTGCGCAACATTATATTCGCCTTTTCCCTTTGCGTGAGCGGTGCCATATTTTCCCTCTCAGGAAATTCTATGTTGTTCTCTATGTCTTGTACATCCCGATCTGTCAAATCCTCCTTATAAAAAATTTTTCTTTTGTGATACAAATCTATAATCCAGAAACCACGTTGATTCAATACACAAAGATGCTCTCCGATTCGTGCATAACTTTTTGCATAGTCGAGGGAATATCTTCGATGTGTTTTGTTGCTGAACTCATAAAGATGCCCCTCCAGTTTATAAGGCTCCGGTTCCCCAAATCCCTGAAACTGATATGCTTCCAATGAATAATCACTGGGAAATATTTCCTGTATTGTTTCTGTATCATGGAACATCCCCCACAGAAGCCATAGAAAAAGGCTCATGTAAAATAAAAGGAAACCCAACGCAACACATATTGCCAATATGTTATTTTTCAAACATAACGATATGTTATTTCCCAAGATTTTTCGCCTCTAACTTTTCCCGCAATTCTTTCAAATTTTTTTCATTATATTCCGTTTGAAACTCCATATCTATCTTATACGGGCGTAAATGTCCCACTTTTTCCTGTAAATATGCTGTATTATTTACGATGGTACGAGAAATATGACCTGCTGTACTCAGTATATCGCCTTTCCATTCAATCGATGTCCACAATTCAAAGTTATATATATCTTTTCCAGACCCAGCCACTGTGACACATCCATCCTTCCCAATAGTTATATCAAACGTGCTTGTATACCTGCCTAATGACAGGCACTCTTCCCGTGTTCCATTTCCATATGGAGAAACCCCGATCTGTACAGTAGCAGTGCTTCTTCCTGATTTGTACATTTCTTCAACCGTCCTTGCTATGGCATTTTGAAAATCAACTTCTTTCGTAATCATATGCGACACATCTGAATCTTTGCCGAAATATGGCGGCTTTTTGCTCGCCGAGCTTTTTGTCGATGGCATCGACTTCGGCTTTCTGTGCGTCGTAGGCGCGGGCGGCGGCTTCGATGCCTTGCTCGTAGGCCGCAATCTGGCTCTTCGTCTTGAAGGCGGTGACGTCCACGTCATGGGCGTCCTGCAGAGCTCTGGCTTTTTCGTCGAGGATGTCCTGCGCGGCCTTCCTCTCTTGTTCGAGTGCCGCATTCTTTTGGTTGCGAACCTTTTGGGCCTGGATGCTGACTCGCTCACCGTAGATGCGGCCGCCGTCGTGGTTTTCCAGAGTGCCTGCATGGATCGCGATGCCTTTCCCCGTGGTGATGAGGCCTTCGTTGTCGAGGGTTTCGGCTTCGATGGCTGCCGTGCCCTGGCTCTGGACGCTGCCGGCGACACGGAGCTGCCCGTCGCTCGAAAGGGAGACGGCTTCGGTGGCGGAGAGCTTGCCTTCGACGTTGACGCCGAGCCCCTTGCCGGTGCCGATGAGTTGGATGCGCCCGGCGTACATGCCGCCGACGGCAGCGACGTCGAGGGTGGGCAGGGCTTCGTCTCCGGCGAGGCGGGTGATGCTGCCGTCCGCGTAGCCGATCTCGTTGGCACCGGCCTTGATGCTTGCCTGCTTCGCCCAGATGCCGGCGTTGACGGCGACGGCACGGGCGAGGATGTCGACGCTTTCGGCGCCTCTTGCGTCGAGGCCTTTGCCTTCGATGGCGACAGCGCCTTGCTCCACGCGCAGGGCGTCAAGGCCGGCCGCGTCGTAGCGGGGGCGGCCGGTCGTCAGGACGGCGCGGGTGGTGTTGAGAAAGCCGCCGCCGTTGACGGTGATGCCGTTGGGATTGGCGATGACGACGTCGGCGCGGTGGCCGGCGACTTCGAGGAAGCCGTTGAGTGTGCTCGGGCGGCTGCCCACGACTTCGTTGACAATGACGGAGGCGGGACGGGAGGCGAGGTTCCGGTTGCCGGAGATGTAGCCGGCCAGCTCGGTCTTGGACTAGGCGAAGGAGTTGTTGAGGATGGCGCCTTTTTCTGTGACGCTGAAGCTGTCGTACTGGTTGCGCGAGACGCCTCCGGCGCTCGGCGCGGCGATCTGGATGAGCGGCGTATGGTTCGCCGTCTCCGTGACGGTCGGCTTCTCGCCCGCCGGTGCAGCCTGGGCCGCCTCGATCTCCGCCGCCTGGGCTGCGGGCTGCAGGGTAAGGAGTCCCAGCGTGAGTCAGGCTGTGATCTTCTGTGCCAGTTCTTTCTTCTTCATCAATCCCGTCGCTTCCTTTCCGACCAAGCTGTATATCCTAGCATTTGTTCATCTGTTTTTTCATCGAACGATATATCAAATATATTCGTAGGTTTTTATTGCTATTTCGATAGGGAAATATTTTCACCTGTTAGATAACGGAAGTGTTGGGCATATTTTACATTCCCGGGGAACAAAAAGAAGAACGAAGGAGCAGCGGGGCTTCTTCGTTCTTCTTTTTGTTCCATATTACGAGCCTCAGCAGGAGTTTTTTCCAAGCCTCGGATGTACGGCGGGGCGCAGGCTGCGCACGCGGATGAGGCGCAGCGCTTCGGCAAGATCTACATCGTCGCGCAGGCTGCCTGCTTCGTAGATGCATAGGGGCGAGGCGACGCCGATTTCGCTGGCGGGCATGTAGACGTATTCACCGTTTTCCGCATCGCCGAAGATGACGCCGGACTTCAATTCGGATTCAACGAGGGTTGGCATGATGTTCTCCTTCAAAACATATTTTTTCGCCATAATATATAGGAGGAAGCTGCTGCGATGACGGCAGCGAGTATGGCGATGTAGAGGAAGGCCGTTGTGTCGTCGGACAGGGGCACAGGCACGTTCATGCCGAAGAAGCTCGAGATCACCGTCGGTATGGCGAGGATGATCGTCATGGCGGCGAGGAATTTCATCACGAGGTTCTGATTGTTGGAGATGATGGACGAGAATGTATCGGCCATGCGTGCGAGAATCTTGCTGTAGAGCTCGACCATCTCGCGGGCCTGTTTGTTTTCGATGATGACATCTTCGAGCAGATCTTCATCTTCTTCATAAATCTTGATGATGGGATTGATTCCTTGGTTGGAGCGCAGACGCAGCAGCTTGTCGAGAACGGCTCCGTTGGAGCGCAGGGCTGCGCTGAAGTAGGTCAGGCCTTTTTGCAGCTCCAGGAGGCGCAGGATATCGCTGTTTTCCATCGAGCGGCGCAGATTCAGCTCGATTTCGTCCGAGTGCTTGCTGATTTGCCGCAGGTAGCGCAGATAAAAGGTCGCCGATTTGTAAAGAATCTGGAAGAGGAAGCGTGTCCTCTTGAAGGTGCGGAAGAGCTTTGCCGTGTTTTCATTGAATTCCGATAACACAGGCGTATCTTCCAGGCAAACGGTAATAAAGTAATCATCCGTGAGGATGATGGCGAGCGGAAGCGTATCGTAGCTGTCCTGGCCGCGCATGACGGGGACGTTCGTCAGAACCATGACGGAATTGTCCTCGACATCCGTGTGGGAACGCTCTTCATCGTCCAATGCGGAACGAAGGAAGTCGGGTTCGACTTCCGTGAGGTTGCTGACGACCTTGAGCTCGTAGGGCGTGGGGTCGATGATGTTGATCCAGGCGCCTTTTTCAAGCGTTTTCAGCGTAAGCGCCTGCAGGGGCCCGCTCTCCAGGGATTTGAATATCTTGAGCATGCTGCTGGAGTCTCCTTTCGCGGGAACTCCGATTCGCTATGCATCGATCAGCGGTCAGACACAGTGAGAAAAGGGGAGCGCCCGTCATTATTTTTTGTGCATGTTTTGCAACTGGGGTAATCGCCGTCCATTTCCTCACCAACCTTCCCATATATCTAAGGATGCAATAAAGCCCTTCCCAATCTTACTCCACGACAGCCCTTTCGTCAACTGTTTATCAGATGGAAAATGGCAGAAAGAGGAGTCCGTCAAAAAACAATTATCCTTGAATCCCATGACGAAAAGCGTTAGAATATGATAATAGGTTTGTATCCCTGCGGCAGGATATGTTTGACAACACTTTTCATAGTATTTTGCCATGAAAAAGCAGAGGTAAGCTGCAGCCATGAGATGTTTGCTGTTTTATATTATAAGGAAGCCGGAGCCGGTTTCCCCGACAGTTTTCCATAGTATGCCCTTATCCATAGATTTTAGGCGGTGAGTTCATGAATTCCATATTTGATGTGGGGATAGACATCGGTTCAACGACGATAAAACTCGTTGTCCTCGATCACGAGAAGAAGATCGTGTATAAAAATTATGCGCGTCATTTTTCTGAGATCGGCGCCTCTCTCTGCGAAAATTTGGCGAATCTCAAGAAGATCGTCGGCAGCAAGAAGTTTTCTTTCGCGCTGACCGGTTCGGCCGGCATGGGAATTGCCCAGCATATCGGCTTGCCGTTCGTGCAGGAGGTTGTTGCCTGCGCTTCTGCCGTGAAGTCCCTGATACCCGAGACCGATACCGTTGTCGAGCTTGGAGGCGAGGATGCCAAGGTGACGTATTTCGGCGATGCGCCGGAGCAGCGCATGAACGGCGTTTGTGCGGGAGGCACAGGCTCTTTTATCGATCATATGGCATCGCTTCTTTCGACCGACGCGCCGGGGCTTAACGCGCTGGCGGAAGAGGGTCGGCAGATTTACACGATTGCTTCTCGCTGCGGCGTTTTTGCCAAGACGGATATTCAAGCACTGATGAATGACGGTGCGGAAAAGGCGGATATTGCTCTTTCCGTCTTTCAGGCAGTCGTCAACCAGACGATCAGCAATCTTGCGCAGGGGAGGCCGATTGGCGGCAAGGTTGCCTTCCTGGGCGGACCGCTGCACTTTCTGCCCGTTTTGCGCCGGCGTTTCATCGAGACATTGGAGCTTGCGCCGGAGCAGGTGGTAGACGCGCCGGACGGCAATTATTTTGTTGCGCTCGGTGCAGCGCTTTCCGAGGAGACGGAAGTCGTCGATGTCGCACGCTTGGAGGAGAGTCTCGCACGCGCACGCGATGCTGCGAAAGCGGAGACGCGCCAGGCGGATTTCACGCTTTTTGCCGATGAGGCGGAGTATGCCGCGTTCAAGGAGCGCCATAACCGTGACAAGGTGAAGCGCGGCGAACTCGCTTCCTACGAGGGGCCGATCTATATCGGCATCGATGCCGGCTCTACGACGACGAAGCTCGCGGCCATCGGCAGGGATAAGGAACTGCTTTATACTTCGTACGGCAGCAATCATGGTTCGCCTCTGAAAACGGTCGTCGAGGAACTCAAAGGACTTTATGCCAATATGAATGCGGCGACATATATTGCAGGAGCCTTGACGACGGGCTATGGCGAGGCCATTGTCAAGGCTGCCGTCCATGCGGATGCAGGAGAGGTCGAGACCTTTGCGCATCTGCGGGCAGCACAGGAATTCTGCCCTAAGGTCACGTTTGTCATGGACATCGGCGGGCAGGATATGAAATGTTTTTTTGTCAAGGACGGCAATATCGGCAATATCACGTTGAATGAGGCGTGTTCCGCCGGCTGCGGCTCGTTCATCGAGAATTTTGCCCAGGGCCTGAAGATGACGGCGGGAGAGTTCGCAGCCAAAGCTATGGATTCCAAAGCCCCTGTGGATCTCGGCACGCGCTGTACGGTCTTCATGAACTCGAAGGTCAAACAGGCACAGAAGGATGGCGCTTCTGTCAGCGATATTTCGGCGGGCATTGCTTTTTCCGTCGTCAAGAATGCGCTCTTCAAAGTCATGCAGCTCAAGGATGTCCGGGATTTGGGCGACCATATCGTCGTGCAGGGAGGCACCTTCTACAATGACGCCGTTCTGCGCTCGATGGAGAAGCTCATCGAGCGGGATGTCGTGCGTCCTGATATCTCGGGGCTTATGGGTGCTTACGGTGCGGCGATCCTCGCGCAGGAGGAGGGGCTTGAGCGTTCGGCGATTCTTTCGGCGGAGGCACTGGCTGATTTTGCCGTTACGACGAGCTCGTACCGTTGCAGGCACTGCGGCAATCAATGTCTGATCACTATGCAGAAATTCGGCGACGGCGGCAAATTTTTCACGGGCAACCGCTGCGAGCGCGGCATTGGCAAGGTGAAGCCGCAGGAAATGGAAGTGCCGAACATCTACGATTACAAGTACAGGCGCCTTTTCGATTATTACAAGCCGCTGCAGGGAGCGGCGGCGCCTCGCGGCAGGATTGGTCTGCCGCGCAGTCTCAACATGTATGAGGATTATCCGTTTTGGTTCACATTTTTCACGCGGCTCGGCTACGAGGTTGTGCTTTCGGACAAGTCGTCTGCCGCTCTTTATTACAAAGGCATGGCGACGGTGCCGTCCGATTCGCTCTGTTATCCGGCGAAGCTCGTGCACGGACATATCATGGATCTTGTGGAGAGGGGCGTCGATAAGATCTTTTATCCGTGCATCCCATACAATATCATCGACAGCAACCATTTGGGCGATAATCATTACAATTGCCCGGTTGTTGCCTCCTATGCCGAGAATATCCGTGCGAATATGGATGTTCTGCGCGAGAGGAATATTCGATTCCTTCAGCCGTTTTTGCCGCTTGACAATAAGAAGCGGATGATAGAAAGGCTCACGGAAGAGCTCGGCGGGACGGAAGGCCTTGCAAAAAGCGAAATCAAGGCGGCAGTGCTTGCCGCCTACGAGGAAATCGAGCACTATAAGCAGGATGTACGCGACTATGGCGAAGGCATCCTGCAGGAGCTGGAAAAGACGCAGCAGCCTGCCATCATGCTTGTGGGCAGGCCATATCATATCGATCCCGAAATTCATCACGGCATAGCCGATATGATTGCGTCCTACGGACTGGCTATTCTTTCCGAGGATGCCGTATACCATTTGCCCGTCAAGGGGGCAGGGCTGAACATTGTCAACCAGTGGAGCTATCATGCACGGCTCTACCATGCGGCGCATTTCGTTGCCGAGCACGACAACCTGACGCTGATCCAGCTCAGCTCCTTTGGCTGCGGTCTTGATGCCGTGACGACGGGACAGGTCAAGGCCATTTTGGAAAACAATAACCGCATCTACACGATGATAAAGCTTGACGAGGTCAGCAATCTCGGTGCGGCACGCATCCGCCTGCGCTCTTTGATCGCCGCGCTCGCGCGCCGCAAAAAGACGGTGTTTCAGCCTGCTTCGGAAGCGGAACGCCCGCGGTTCACCGAAGAGTGCCGCCGTACGCATACGATTCTTGCGCCGCAGTTGGCGCCGATTCATTTCCGCTTCGTGCGTCCTGTGCTGGAAAAGCATGGCTACAAGGTCGTCGTGCCGCCGCTGCCGGATAAGGCAGCAATCGACCTCGGTCTGCGTTATGTCAACAACGATATGTGCTATCCGGCCATTGTCGTCATCGGACAGCTTCTTGCCGCTTTGAAATCGGGTGAGTACGATCCTGACCACACGTCAATCGCCCTGTTCCAGACATGCGGTCCCTGCCGTGCAACAAATTATCTGGCACTGATGCGTCAGGCGCTGAAGTATGCAGGCTATCCGCAGGTTCCCGTCTTTGCCTGCTGGGGTCTTGAGATGGATGCCTTCTCGCTCGATCGGGCGAGTTTTGTCGATATCATCAAGGCGATTCTCTATGGCGATCTTCTGCAAAAGGTCAGGAATGCGACGCTGCCGTATGAGAAGGAGCCGGGAGCCGCGGAACGCCTTTACGAGGCGTGGATGGAAAAATGCACGGAAGAACTCATGCACGGCAGTTACTTCAAATTCTCCTGCAATATTCGGCAGATCGTGCGTGATTTTGACAATTTGCCGCTTTTGGAAGGCCTTTGGAAGCCGAAGGTCGGCATTGTCGGGGAGATCCTTGTAAAGTACCACCCCGTCGCCAACAATCATATCGAGGAGGTTCTCATCGGAGAGGGGGCGGAGGTCGTCATGCCGGACTTTGCTGATTTCTTCCTTTATATGGCTTACGATTCCATTGTGGAGAGACAGCTTTTCTCGGGTAAGCTCAAGGATAAGATGTTTGGGCAGATGTTTATCAGTCTCGTCGAATTTTTCCGCCGCCCGATGCGCCAGGCTCTGAAGAAGAGCAGGCGTTTCGAGGCGCCCTATAAGATTGGCGATACGGCGCGCCTTGCCAAGAAGCATGTGTCGCTTGGCAATATGGCGGGCGAGGGATGGTTCCTCACCGGCGAGATGGTCAAACTCATCCATGAGGGCGTGCCCAACGTGGTTTGCCTGCAGCCGTTCGGCTGCCTGCCGAATCACATCACGGGCAAGGGGGTCATTCATAGTCTCCGGAACGATTACAAGGGGGCGAATATCGTGGCCATTGACTGCGATCCCGGCTCCTCGGAGGTCAATCAGCTCAACCGTATCAAGCTGATGCTGGCTGTTGCCAAGGAAAGGGATCCGAGGCGACGTACTGCGGCCGCATCTGCTGATAGTATCGAGCAGAATTGACGACTGGTGGCTGATATGGTTTTACAAAAGAAATATAAGGCGACGCTGGCGCTTTGCGTCAGCGTCGCTGGTACGCTGGCCGTTCTGCCTATGGTCGGTCAGGGCTTTCTCTGGGATTTGCTTGAAGCGGGATTTCTCGCCTCTACGGTCGGCGGGCTTGCGGATTGGTTTGCAGTCACGGCCATTTTCCGAAAACCCTTGGGCATATCGTATCGCACCGATATCTTGCGGAAAAACCGCGGACGCATCATGCAAGCTCTTGTCGATTATGCGGCGAACGATCTTTTAAGCGCCGATCATATCATGGCGGCGGCACGCAGGCTCGATATGGCACAGATGTTCGTTGCATACCTCGTGCAGCGCGGCGGGCGCGAGCGCATCAAGACACTCGCCGCCGCAGTAATCCTGCGCACGGCGGAAACGATGGATACCGAAAGCGTTTCCCGAAGCGTCTGGCCTGCCATTCGGGAAAGCCTCAAGAGTTTTCCGCTGGAAAAATTCCGTCTGAGGCTTTTCGATATGCTCGGTGAGAAAAGGCACAGCGACCGCATCCTGCATCTCGTTCTTCGTGCCGTACGCCGCACGCTTCTCGATCCTGCTCTGCAGGAAATCCTGCTGGAAAACATCCGGGAACTGCGCGAGCGTTACGAACGGCAGGCGAATCTCAGGACGACGGTCATTCAGGCCATGGATCTGACAGATGAACGACTGAAGGAAATCGCCCTTTCGCACCTTGACGCATATCTCGCTGAGATGCTCAAGGGCGAAGGGGATGGTTATGAAAAATTATCTGCAGGATTTCGCGAGATGCTGTATGCTTTCGGTGCGAACGATTCGCTGAAAAAAGCGATTGCAGGTTGGAAGGAAACGACTTTCCAGAAAATCGATCTTTCGGCGCAGTTCGCCGCCTGGCTTGAGAAAAATGTCAAGGGGGCGGAGCCTTTTTGGCGCGAACCGCTGTTTTCCCTTGTGGACCAAAAAATCGATGAATTCATCGCAAATAAGAGTTTGCAGCGGCGTGCCGATTTGGCGTTCAAGCGGGTGATGGAAAAGGAGCTCAAGGATCACCACGCCTTCATCACACAGATGGTGAAGGAGCGGCTGGAAGAATTCTCGGATGATGAACTCATCGCTTTTGTGGAAAGCCGCGTTGATGACGATTTGCAGATGATACGGATCAACGGTTCCGTCGTGGGATCGCTGGCCGGGATGATGCTCTATCTCATCGCGTATTTTGTGGAAAAGGCGGTGGGCTGATGTTTTGGCGTTCGTGGAACAAAGCGGACAAAACCCTTCTGGCCGCTGCCGTCATTTTTCTCCTGGCACTTGCCCTTGTGATCGAGTATCCTAGGAGCCTTCTGGCGCGCGGTTTCCTCGCCTGTGCAGATGCGGCTCTCGTCGGGGGAATTGCGGATTGGTTCGCCGTGACGGCGCTTTTTCGGAAACCGCTTGGTTTTCCGTGGCATACAGCGCTTTTGCCGAGGCGGCGCGAGGCGTTTATCAAAGCCTCGATCATGCTCGTGCAGCGCGAGTTTTTTTCGCGCCGCAAACTCTTCCAGGTGATTCGTCATATGGATTTTATCGGTATGCTGCTTGAGGCGATGCGCCGTGAGACGGTGCAGGAAAAGCTCGTGCAGCAGCTTCTGCATTATGTGCGGGGCTTTGCCATGCATATCGACCGCAGACAGCAGGCGGAAAGTTTTGCCTCTGAAATGCGCCAGGAGTTGTCGAAGACACGGCCGGGCGAGATGTTTTCTCTGATCGGGCGCTGGATGCGCGACGATGAACGCGATCATGTGCTCGTGGCTCGTGCAGCCGAATATCTTTCGGAAAGGGCGGCGGCTCCAGAGTTTCCTCAAAACGTTGAGCGCCTTCTTTATGCGTATGCCAAGGAACGTGCAACGAGCCGCTGGGAAATGTTTCTTCTGGGGCTCGGGCAGATGACGGATGTGCTGAACTTCGAGGATATTGCCCATCTTGTACAGCATCAGGCTTTGCGCGTATTGACGGAGCTGGCTGAGAAGGATTCGCCGCTGCAGGAGAAGTTCATCGGCATCTGCTATGAGAAAGCTGCCGAACTTTCAGAGGATGAGGATTTCATCCGGTTTTCTATGGAGCTTCGGGATACCTTGCTTGAAGGCTTGCCTCTGGAGGAAGCCATCGAGCGCAGCATTGAGTTTGTGCAAAAGCACTTTTTTCTTGCACGTCCGGCACGCGGCCTCGATCTCGTGCTCCCCTTGCTGCGCGAGAGTTTTTCCGCTGTGCTCGTCGCAGAACTTCGACGCACGCTCGTGCTTGTTCAGGAAGATGAGAAACTGCAGAAGACGATTGACAAGTTCCTTTATGATCTTGCAGCACGGTCGGCGCTTGCAGCTCAGGAACTCGTGGGCATCATAGTGCATGATGTGCTCGCGCGCCTGACGGATGAGCAGCTCAACCACCTTGTTTATGACAAGGTCGAGCCGGATCTCTTGTGGATTCGTATGAACGGCTCGATTGTGGGCGCCAGCATAGGTCTTTTGATATTTTTGTTGATGCAGCTTATTCATTGAGATGCGGAGACTGCTGTTTTGTGGATAATTCGCTTGCCGTATGATAATATAGAGGACAGAAGTTTTTTGCAAAAATGCGAATGGAGCGATTTCGTGAAAAAGACAATGATAAAAGCGGTTTTTGCAGCTGCCTTGGCAGGTCTGTCGGCATGGGGGGCGGCGAATCCCGCCGCAGTACAGGCTTCTGCTGTGGATGATGCACTGGCAAGAGCTGCCGGAAGTTTTGACGCATCCGGTGCGAAGCCGGAGCCTACGAAGCCACAGGAGCCTGTGAAGCAGAAACCTGCGAAGCCGGAGCCTGCGAAGCCGCAGGAGCCTGTGAAGCAGAAACCTGCAAAGCCGGAGCCTGCGAAGCCGCAGGAGCCGGTGAAGCAGAAGCCTGCAAAGCCGGAGCCTGCGAAGCCGCAGGAGCCTGTGAAGCAGAAACCGGTAAAACAGGAGGCGGCGAAGCCGCAGGAGCCTGTGAAGCAGAAGCCTGCAAAGCCGGAGCCTACGAAGCCACAGGAGCCTCTGAAGCAGAAACCGGTAAAACAGGAGGCGGCGAAGCCGCAGGAGCCTCTGAAGCAGAAGCCTGCAAAGCAGGAACCGACAAAGCTGCAGATTACGCCCCCTGTCGGCCAAAATCTGGCAGGGGAAGGTGAGATTGCTATCCAGTCGCCGGATTTCAAGGCCATTCGAGAAGGTAATGCGAGTTATCAAAAAAATGATCTTGAAGCTGCCTATCGGAGTTTCAACGAAGCGGTGAAGATCAACGGCACGAATTCGACGGCTTTGATTAATCGCGGCGTTGTTTTGCGTGATATGAAACGCTACGATGAGGCCTTGCGGGATTTTGAGGCTGCTCAAAAACTGGAACCAGGGCTTGCGCTTATCGAATTTGAGATGGCGCTCGTCCATATCGCACAAAACAACGCTGCGGAGGCCATGACTCATCTGAGCCGTTCCATCGACCTGCAGCCGGATAATTCTGCGACTTATATGTATCGTGCAGCCGTTGAGCGCAAACTGGGAAAACTTAAGGAAGCCGTTGAAGATTATACGCGCTCCATTGAAAAGGGCACGGAGGGGGACAATCACCTGCGCGCCTATATCGAACGAGGGATCACCAAGGAGCAGATGAAAGATTTCGCGGGTGCTGCCGCTGATTATACGACAGCCCTGCAGATCGATGAAAAGAGCCCTGCGGCTTTGAATGGGCGCGGCGTCGTCTATGATAAGCTGGGCAAATACGAGGAGGCCGTTGCGGATTTCTCAAAGCTTCTCACCATCCTGCCGCCTGAGAATACCGCTGTCGTTTATTTGAACCGCGCAGGCAGCTATCGCAATATGAAGAGATACGGGGAAGCTATTGATGATTTTACGCACGCCCTTGAAAAGGCGCCGGATAATCTGACGGTTTATGTGGAGCGCGCCTTGACGTATCGTATGATGGAGCGTCACGAGGAGGCTTTGGCCGATCTTGACAAGGCGGTCTCTCTCCAGCCGGGGAATGCGGATCTTCTGAACCTGCGCGCCATCGAGAAAATCAAGCTGCAGAAGGCTGAGGGAGCTCTCAAAGATCTTGACGAGGCTATCCGGATCAATGGAACCAATCCCGCCTTTTATGCGAATCGCGCAGGTCTTCTCGAAAACCAGGGTGAGCGGGAAAGAGCCATAGCCGATTATTCGGCGGCGCTTCGCCTTGATCCGTCCAATGTCGGCTGCTATTACCGCCGCGGCTATCTTTACAAGAGGCAGGGCATGACGAAGGAATCCGAGGCCGACTATAAGGCTGCGCTTGCCCTTCAGCCTGATTTGCCGGCATACGAGTGAACTTGCCGAAAATGAGAGGCCGTTTGCGAAAAGAAAAGAGGCTGACCCGTCAGGCAGCCTCTTTCCTTTTCGTATGATGTTATGGTTTTAATAGTTCGATTTGCGGTTGCGCCGCGCAAGCAGGCGGATGACTTTGGCGCCTGTGTTGTGGATGCGCCGCAGGGGAGCGACGCGGGATTTGATCTTGGGCTTCATGTCCTTGACCGTGCCGAAGTCGCCGCGCTTGAGGACGGTTGTGCGGAACTTGTCGGGTTTGAAGAAATTCCTGAGTCCTTTGAAGAGAGCCTCCGGGTCGGCTTCGGCGACACAGAGAAAAACATCGGCTGCCGCATATTTGAGCTCGGTGTAGGTATGGATGGCGAGGTGGCCTTCCTTGAGCGCTGCGAGGATGACGAAATGACCGCGCTCGATTACCTGCGTGTCGACCTGCAGGATATGGAATCCTGTATTATCCGTCAGTCGGCGGAGCGTAGCAACGGTCATCTCCATGTCCGACAGCTTGTTTTCTTTGCAGTTGTATAAGTCAGCAGTAAGATGCCGTGCGATAATCTTCAAGAGGGAATCGCTCCTTTTCAATAAACTTGCTGTGTCATTTGCGTTCGCTTGCCATACGCGTATGTTCACGCTTAAACTTTCAGGACATATGGTCAGCCGTGACGCAGAGCGGCAGGAGTTGCTTTCATCGCCGCTTCTGGCGATGGCATCCTCAACGAGTCATGCTGTACATATGTCCTCACGCCTTACCCGAAAAGCCAATCGGCCTGCGCCCTTTGGGTTTGGCCTCTTGGATTTTCACGCTAAAAAACAAGATTTTCGCCTTATACATCATTATAGGTTATTCGGTTGACAATGTAAAGGAGGAGGGGTATAATATCTCGCATTTATCCGATTGGTTTGCAGGAACAGGCAAAGGGATTTTCATCTGGGGGGATTTGGGATGGGCAGAGGACTTTTGGATAGGGACGGAAAGGCGTATACCGGGGCTCGCCCCTTGCTGATCCAAGGCGCGATGAAGGTAGAAACAAGCCATATGGTGGAACAGCTCGAAGGGGTGGAGGAATATCGTCTTGGGCAATGGTATTTCGCTTCGGGCACTTACAAGGGGCTGCCGTTGGCTATTGCACGCACGCAGTGGGGGTTGGCCAATGCGGCGGCCGTGACGGCGCTCGCCATGGAATTCTTTCAGCCTGTAGCCGTCATCAACCAAGGGACGGCGGGGGCGCATGATCCCGCTTTGAAGAATTTTGATATTGTCGTGGGCAAGGAAACGGTCAATGAATCGGCATGGAAATCCCTTTACCGCGCTGAGGGCGAGGGTATTGACGGACGCGCCCTGGAAAAGCTTGGCGTCTTTGCCTACGATAAGGAAGCCGCGCGCTTCACGCAGGAGGTATATCACAAGGCGGATGAAGCCCTTCTGGCTGCGGCGCGCTCCGTTCGGGATGTCTATACGAAGGGACGTGTGACGGAGGGCATTATCGGTACAGCGGACAGCTGGAACTGCCAAGTCGATCAGGTTCTTTTCCTGCATGATTTCTATGGATCTGCTGTCGAGGAGATGGAAGGAGACGCCGTGGCTCAGATTTGCCAGACCTACGATATCCCGTTCCTTACGATTCGCGTCGTCTCGAATACGGTCTTTGCCGGTGATGTGGATTGGGATCTTGCCGTTGGCGCAGCTTTGCAGGAATATGTGCTTGCCGTCGCCGAGGCATATATGCGGAGTCGTTGAAGGATTTCGTCCAAATGTGAAGAAGTTTCCAAGAAGACACCGGTACGTTCTGATTCCAGAGGACGGACGGGGAATTTGCCTGGCGCGAAGCCGGGAAGATCTAGGGAGGGTTTGCCGTGAAGAAGATTCCTTTCGCCCATCTGCATGTTCATACCTGCTACAGTCTTCTTGACGGCGCTTCCCGCATCCCCGATCTTATTGCGCGGACAAAGGAATTGGGGATGGATTCCATCGCGATCACGGATCATGGCGCGATGTACGGGGTCATTGATTTTTATAAAGAGGCGAAGAAACAGGGAATACACCCTATTATCGGCTGTGAGATGTATCTTGCGCCTGAATCGCGCTTTGATCGAACTGAAGTGCGCGGTACGCGTTATTACCATTTGATTTTGCTTGCCGAGAACAACGAGGGCTACCGAAGTTTGGTGAAACTCGTTTCGCTGGCCAATACCGAGGGCATGTACTATAAACCTCGCGTCGACAAGGAGCTTCTGCGCAAGTACCATAAGGGGTTGATTTGCCTCAGCGCCTGCGTTGCCGGAGAAATCCCGCAGGCCGTGCTGCGCGGGGAAACGGAACGCGCGGAAAAGTTGGTGGCAGAATACATCGATATTTTCGGCAGGGATAATTTCTTCCTCGAGATCCAGAACCACGGCCTCCCTGATGAAAAAAAGGCATTTGAAGGCGTTATCGAGCTTGCCGAGAAGTTTGGCGTCGGTCTCGCTGCAACGAATGATATCCACTATGTGCGGCAGGAGGATACAAAGGCGCATGACGTGCTTCTCGCCATACAGACCGGCAAGGGGATCGACGACCCGACGCGTATGCGTTATGCTGAGGGTGAGTTTTATATGCGTTCGCCCGAGGAGATGGCAGGGCTTTTTTCTGCACATCCCGAGGCGTTGGCCAATACGCAGAAAATCGCCGAGCGCTGCCAGGTTGACTTTGCGTTCGGTCACCTTCATCTGCCGCGCTTTCCTCTGCCCGATGGCATGACGGATGCGGCCTATCTGCAAAAGCTCTGCGAGGAAAATCTGCCGCGCCGCTATGGGGAGATTACGCCGACCATTCGGGAAAGGCTGGCCTATGAGCTGGAAATCATCCATCGCATGGGCTATGACAGCTATTTCCTCATCGTCTGGGATTTTATCAATTATGCGCGCAGCCAGGGAATCGCCGTAGGGCCGGGGCGCGGTTCGGCGGCGGGGAGCATCGTTGCCTATCTGCTCGGCATTACGAATCTGGATCCTTTGAAGTATGAGCTGCTCTTCGAGCGCTTCCTGAACCCGGAGCGCGTGACCATGCCGGATATCGATATCGACTTTTGCTACATCCGGCGCGAGGAGGTCATCGATTATGTGAAGCGCCGCTATGGTGACGATCATGTGGCGCAGATCATCACTTTTGGCACGATGGCGGCGAAGGGAGCGATTCGCGATGTGGGACGCGCCTTGGAAATGACGTATGCGAGCGTCGACCGTGTGGCGAAGGCCGTGCCTTCGGAGCTGGGCATTACGCTCGACAAGGCGCTCGCCGATTCGCAGGATTTTCGCCGTATTTACGAGGAGAGCGAGGAGACGAAGCGGCTTATCGATTTTGCACGCGACCTCGAAGGCTTGCCGCGTCACTCATCAACCCATGCGGCAGGCGTCGTGATTGCGCGCAACCCCCTGACAGATTATGTGCCTGTGCAGGTTTCGGACGGTACGCTTGTGACGGAGTTCGATAAGGATCATGTGGAAGAGCTCGGCCTTCTGAAGATGGATTTCCTCGGTCTGCGCACCCTGACTGTTATCGCCGATGCGATTGCGAATATCCGCAGGAGCAGGGGAGTCGAGGTGGATATCGACAGGATTCCCCTGGAGGATGAAAAGACGGCGGAAATGCTTTGTGAGGGTCATACGGGTGCAGTATTCCAGATGGAATCGGCAGGCATGACAAATCTCGTAAAGGATCTGCAGCCGAAAAACTTCCAGGATCTCATTCCGACGGTGGCGCTTTATCGTCCGGGGCCCCTGGGCAGCGGCATGGTGACGGATTTCATCGCGGGACGTCACGGGAAAAAGGCAGTGACCTATCTGCATCCGCTGCTGGAGCCGATCCTGCGGGAAACATTCGGCGTCGTGCTCTATCAGGAGCAAGTCATGCAGGTGGTGCAGGTGCTTGCGAATTTCACTCTCGGACAGGCTGATATTTTGCGCCGCGCGATGGGCAAGAAGAAGCACGAGGTGCTGATGTCGCAGCGCGAGGCATATATGAAAGGCACGGAGGCGAACGGCATCGATCCGGCGCTGGCGGGGAAGATTTTTGATCTGCTGACGCATTTTGCGGATTATGGATTCAACAAGTCGCACAGCGCGGCCTATGCGCTTGTGGCTTGGCAGACGGCATATCTCAAGGCGCATTATCCGCAGGAATTCATGGCGGCAATGCTCACGAGCATCATGGATACAAATGACAAGGTAAGCGTTTATATCGATCTTTGCCGCCGCATGGGCATAGAGATTCTGCCGCCTGACGTCAATGCGAGCGAGGCCGCTTTCAGCGTCGACGGAACGGCGATACGCTTCGGGCTTGCCGCTGTACGAAACGTTGGCGAGGCGGCGATCAAAAGCCTTGCGGCAGTGAGGGAAAAAGACGGCCCCTTCACCTCCCTGCTTGATTTCTGCACACGCGTCGATACGCGTACGGCCAACAAACGCGTGCTCGAGAGTCTCATAAAATGCGGTGCTTTCGATTCGCTCGGTGCACGCCGCACACAGCTTCTCGCCGTTCTCGAGCGTGCTATGGATGTGGCGGCGCAGAAGCAGCGCGATGAGGCGAATGGGCAGATCGGTCTTTTCGGGGAGACGGAAATGCAGGAGTCCGATGAACTCGTTCTTCCCGATGTTCCCGAGGCCGAAATGGGGCAAAGGCTCGCGTGGGAAAAGGAGAACACAGGGTTTTTCATCACCGGGCATCCGCTTGACAGCCACGGGGACAAGATTAAGAATCTCGTTCCCATTGCCGATATCCTCGAAGGAAAGAAGCAAGAGCGGCAGCTCGTGCGCATCGGCGGTCTTGTTTCCTCGGCAAAACGCATCGCGACGAAGAAGGGCGACACGATGTGCTTTTTGGAGCTTGAGGATTACACACACTCGATCGAGGTTGTCGTATTTCCTTCGGTATTCTACCAAAATGTGAACTTGCTCCTGCCTGACAAGGCTCTCGTCGTGCAGGGGCGCGTGAACTTCACGGACGACGGCGTCAAGGTGCTTGCCGATACGTTCGTTTCTTTGGAAGAATATCGGCAGGATTACTATATCTCTCTGGCAGCCGACAAGGACGACGAAACGACGCTCCAAAAGCTCTATGACATCCTTGCCGCTCATCCGGGCGAGCACTGCGTTTTTCTGCAGCGGCAGGGGCGTTGGCAAAAAGTGGGGCAAACGCATCGGATTGACGATTCGCCCGAGGTTTCCCGTGAGATTGAGGCGCTGCTCGGCACAGGCTCGGTGCGGCAAAGATAGCGCACCGGAGGAGGAGAATTTTGATGTGGACATCCATTTTTGTGGCCAGCACGAAAGAGCAGGCGGACAAAATTTGTGAGAGGCTGGAGGCAGAGGGAATCCTGACGAACCGCAAGTCCGTCGGGGGTCCGAGAAAAGGGAATTTCGAGATACGCGTGCTCGAATCCGAGGTCGAGGAGGCACGTGATATTGTCTGCAATGCGCCAAACCGATAAGGATCATTTGTTTATGGGGCAGGGGTGACGTATGGAGGAAAGACTGCAAAAAATCATCAGCCGTGTGGGCGTGGCCTCGCGCCGCAAGGCGGAAGAGCTTATTGCGGCGGGACGCGTGACGGTGGACGGCGCGGTCGTGCGCGAGGCGGGAACGAAAGCCGATGCCGCTAAGTCCCGCATTTGTGTTGATGGCAAGCCTCTGCCCGAGGAAAAGCGCCGCGTATATTTTCTGTTGAACAAACCCAAGGGGTATGTTTCGACGGTTGCCGATGAGAGAGGCCGCCGCACGGTGCTCGATTTGCTGCCGGAAAACAGGGAACGGGTTTATCCTGTGGGGCGGCTTGATCAGAATACGGAGGGGCTCCTGCTTTTGACGAACGACGGAGCACTGACACATGCCTTGCTTCATCCGCGGTTTCTCGTGTATAAGACGTACCGGGCGAAGGTGGCAGGGGAGCTCACGCCCGAACGGCTCAAAAAACTGCGGGGCGGTCTTGCGCTGGAGGATGGCATAACGGCGCCGGCGGAAGTTCGCGTCTATGGCATGACGGAGAAGGGGCTGACGGATGTCGAGATCACGCTGCACGAGGGAAGGAATCGGCAGGTGAGACGCATGTTCGAGGCCGTGGGCTGCGATGTGCGCACCTTGAAGCGCACGCGTTTTGCCCAGCTGACGCTTGCGGGTCTGAAGCGCGGTTCTTACCGCATGCTGACGCAGGCGGAGGTTGCCGCGCTCTACCGCTTGGTGGACGGCCGATGAGCGGGCGGCATGTCATCGTCGTCGGCGGTGGCCCGGCAGGATTTATGGCGGCGGCGAAGGCGGCTGAGGAAGGCGCCTCTGTCCTGCTGCTTGAGAAGATGAAGAAGCTGGGCAGAAAGATGATGATTACGGGAAAGGGACGCTGCAATATCACGAATGCGGCCCCGATTCCTGAGCTTGTCCGAAATATACCGGGCAACGGTTCGTTTCTTTACAGTGCCCTTCATGCCTTTGACAATGAGGCTGTGCGTGATTTTTTTGCAGCGCGCGGCGTGGAAACGAAGGTTGAGCGCGGCGGACGCGTGTTTCCGCAAAGCGATCGCGCAGCCGATGCCGTCGATGCGCTCGTCACATACCTCCATGAGCTCGGCGTGAAGATCAAGACGGAAGCGCCTGCAGCAGACATCCTTGTGGAGGAGGGACGGGCGGCGGGCGTTGTGCTTGTGGGAGGGGCAAAGCTGCGAGCCGATGCTGTCGTGCTCGCTGTCGGCGGCGCGTCCTATCCGGCTACGGGATCTACGGGTGACGGCTATGGGATGGCGCGCCGTCTTGGGCACACGGTGACGCAGATTTTGCCGTCGCTCGTTCCGCTCGTCGTGGAGGAGGATTGGGTGAAGGAGGCGCAGGGGCTTTCTTTGCGCAATGTACGATGCACCCTGCTTGCTGACGGAAAGAAATGCGCGGATGCGTTCGGTGAGATGATGTTCACTCATTTCGGCGTGACGGGGCCCATCATACTTTCGTTGAGCCGCATGGCGGCGCAGGCGCTTGCAGAGGGAAGTTTCGTCGAGCTCGAATTGGATCTGAAGCCTGCGCTTGCGCCTGAGATTTTCGCGGCGCGCGTGCAGCGTGATTTTGAAAAATACCAACGCAAGGTTTTGAAAAATGCCATGCACGATCTTTTGCCGGGAAAGCTCATCGCGCCTGTGCTCGATGCAGCTTACCTTGAGGTGGAAAAACCGGTGCATCAGGTGACGCGCGAGGAGCGCCTCCGTCTCACAGAGACAATCCGGCATCTCATGCTCACCGTCACAAAAACGCGTCCGCTGGCCGAGGCCATTGTTACGGCAGGCGGCATCGCGACGCGCGAAATCGAGCCGAAAACGATGCAGTCAAAACTTTTGCCGGGGCTTTATTTCGCAGGGGAGGTCGTTGACGTCGACGGCTTTACGGGCGGCTACAACCTGCAGGCAGCCTTTTCCATGGGCGCTGCGGCAGGGCGCTGGAGCGCACGGAAGGCATAGGGAGGATCCTTGGACGGAAATGGCGGCCGAGGCTTTCTATGGACAGGAATCCCCGGTGTTCTTCCCGGAGCTAAAGGTATTCTATATTTAGAGAAGGGGGCGGCATATTTTGACGAAAGAGAAGAAGATTCGACCGGCAGCTAAAGGTCTGACAGGTGCGATACGGATACCGGGCGACAAGTCCATTTCACATCGCAGCGTGATGTTTTCTTCCATAGCGAAGGGAACCGTGCGCATAAAGAATTTTCTCAAGGCGGCCGACTGCCTTTCGACGGCTGTCTGTATGAGATCCCTCGGGGCGGAGAATATGTTTCAGGAGGACGGCGTGCTTTGCGTGAAAGGCGTTGGGTTGCGCGGGCTGAAGGAGCCTGCGTGCATCCTTGATGCAGGAAATTCGGGCACGACGTTGCGGCTCCTCATGGGGATTTTGGGGGCACAGCCGTTCTTTTCGGTCTTTACGGGCGATGCTTCGCTCTTGCGCCGTCCCATGGGACGCATTGTCGAACCGCTTTCGCGCATGGGGGCGAGGATCTGCGGCAGGGCGGGCGGCCGAAATCTTCCTCTGGCAGTTTTGCCGCATGAGGGGCATCTTGCCGCCATGCATTATGAGAGCCCTGTTGCAAGCGCTCAGGTAAAGTCGGCAATCCTTCTTGCGGGGCTTTATGCGGATGGGGAAACGACGGTATGGGAACCGGCGCTTTCACGCGACCATACGGAGAAGATGCTCGGTGCTTTCGGGGCGAAACTCAGGCGTTCGGGCACAACCGCTGCGATCGAGCCGGCAGAGGAGCTTTATGCGCCGGAAGAGATCGTTGTGCCCGGCGATATCAGCTCGGCGGCGTATTGGCTTGTTGCCGCTTCATTGATTGAAGGCAGTGACATTCTTCTGCAGGACGTCGGCCTCAATGCGACGCGTACGGGCATCATCGATGTTCTGCGCGACATGGGGGCGAGACTGGAGATTGGAAACGAGCGTGAGAGCGGCGGTGAGGCGCTGGCCGACATCCGCGTGCGCGCGGCGCATCTTCGAGGCGTTTCTTTCGGCGGTGCAATCATACCGCGCCTTATCGATGAAATACCGGTTCTTGCCGTGGCGGCGCTCTTTGCTGAAGGCGATACCGTCATCTCCGATGCTGCGGAGCTGCGCGTGAAGGAAACGGATCGCCTGCAGGCTGTGACCGATGAATTGAACCGTCTGGCGCCGGGCGCTGTCGAGGCGACGGAAGACGGCATGATCATCCACGGCGGCAGAGATGTTTCTCCTGCCGCCTGCCATACATACGACGATCATCGTATGGCGATGTCCCTCGCTGTTGCCGGGGCGGCAGGAGCGGGACTGACGCTCGATGCGCCGGAATGTGTCGATATATCGTATCCGTCTTTTTATAATACTTTGGAAGGGCTTATGCAATAAATTCCCGGGAATCCGTCAGGCAAGGAGAGGAAAACGATGGCAAAGAAACTCGTGGTGGCAATCGACGGGCCGGCAGGCGCCGGCAAAAGCACAGTTGCCCAACTTGCAGCGAAGAAGCTGGGCTACACCTATATCGACACGGGCGCTATGTACCGTGCTGTTGCGTGGAAAACGCTCAAGGCAGGAGAACCCGTCACCGATGAAAAGATTTTGGCGACTGTCAAGGATATCAAGGTTGCCCTGCGCTATGAGGCAGGAATGACAAAAGTTTTTGTCGACGGCGAGGAGGTCACGGATGAAATCCGGACGCCTGCCGTCAGTGCCGTTGTTTCCCAGGTGGCGCGTCTCGGACCCGTGCGGGAAAAAATGGTGGAACAGCAGCGTGAGATGGCCGCTGCAGGCGGCGTGCTCATGGACGGGAGGGATATTGCGACGCATGTCCTGCCCGCTGCCGACGTGAAGATTTTCCTCACGGCCTCCTTGGAAGAGCGCGCCGGAAGGCGGTGGAAGGAAATGAAGGAAAAGGGCTATGCTATGACGCTGGAAGAGCTCCGGGCAGATATCGCACGGCGCGACAAAGCGGACAGCGAGCGTGAGATATCGCCGCTGGTGCAGGCGGAGGATGCAGAACTGCTCGATACGACGGGCATGAGCATCGAAGAAGTTGTCGATGCCATTACAGGGCGGTGCAGGGTATGATTTACGGTATATTAAAAATGATGTTTGCGCTGATTTTCAAGATTTTCTTTCGCGCGCAAATCAAGGGGAAGGAAAACCTGCCCAAGGAAGGTGCCGTGATTCTTGCAGCCAACCATATGAGCAACTGGGATCCGCCCCTTCTCGCGACATTTCTGCCGCGTCCTGTCAGTTACATGGCAAAGCAGGAGCTTTTTGTCAACGCTGTTTTGCGCTTCATCCTCGTGCGCTGCCATTCTTTTCCCGTGAAGCGGGGCGCAGCAGACAGAGGGGCGATCAAGGCGGCTGTGGCCGAATTGAAAAACGGCAGCTGTCTGGGACTTTTCCCGCAAGGCACGCGCAGCCGACACGGGGAAAAACGAAAGGCGGAGCCGGGGGTTGCCTTGCTCGCCTCCATGGGCAAGGCGCCCGTAGTTCCTGCCGCCATCATCGGCACCGACAAGGTTTTTGCCAAGGGGGGATTTTTCCCCCAGCTGCGCGTCATTTATGGAAAACCGCTTCATTTCCAAGCGGAACGTCAGGACAAGCAGGCCTTGCAGGATTTCGCGCAAAAAATCATGGACGAGATCTACCGTATGATAGAGAAAGAAAAGGCTTCCGCGTAAGGGAGCCTTTTCTCATTTTCGGGAAAGATTTTGGGGGAAAGATCGGGGATAAGCGAAAATTTCCAACGACAGGCAGGATATAAGGAGTTTTCAGAGAATAAAGAAAACAGAATAAAACGAGGAGTTGATAGAATGAAAGAGTACGCAAGCACGAATATCCGTAATATTGCCCTGGTCGGACACGGCAAGTCGGGCAAGACGAGCATCGTGGAGGACTGCCTTTTCAATACGGGCGCTGTCAAGCGGCGCGGCAGCATTGAGGACGGGACGATGACTTCGGATTATGAACCGGAAGAAACGCGGCGCGAGCTCAGTATCCAGAGCTCCTTAATTGCCTGCGAATGGCTCGATCACAAGCTCAATATCCTTGATACGCCGGGTTACCCGGATTTTGTCGGTGAGGTGAAGGAGGCGCTGCAGGCGGCGGACAGCGCGCTAATCGTCATATCGGCTGTCTCAGGCATCGAGGTTGAGACGGAGAAGGTTTGGCGTTATGCGGAAGCTATGGATTTGCCGCGTGCTTTCTTTGTGAACAAGATTGACCGTGAACATGCAGATTATCAGAATGTCGTCAATGAACTGCGCCTGCGCTTCGGTACGGGGGTTGTGCCGATTCAGCTGCCGGTCGGCAAGGAAGCAGCTTTCCAGGGCGTTGTCGATCTTTTGGCTATGACCATCCGCATCAAGGAACGCGACAAGAACAACTGCGTTTCGCTCGAAGAGATTCCCGAATACATGAAGGACGATGTTGAGGAAGCGCGGCAGGCTCTGATTGAGGGTGTGGCTGAAATTAACAATTCCTTGTTGGAAAAATATATTGAAGGAGAGAAAATCGAGGAGAAAGAAGTGGCGGAGGCTCTGATCGAGGGAATCCAGACGGGGAAAATTTTTCCTGTGCTTTGTGGCTCGGCATCCCTCAATGTCGGGATGCACGCGCTTCTCAACGATATGGTGGAATATCTGCCAGCGCCGACCGATCGTACGGTCGTGGGAACGGCTCCGGGCGGCGAGGAGCTTGTGGAACGGAGACCCGAGGATGCCTTTTCGGCGCAGGTGTTCAAGACGATTGTCGATCCGTTCGTAGGACGTCTGAGCTTCATCCGCATTTTTTCGGGCGAGATGAAGGGCGACGCCTCCTACTGGAATATCACACAGAACGAGATGGAGCGCGTGAGCACGCTTTATACAATGCAGGGCAAGAAACAGATTGCCGTCGGAAAGGCGCAGGGCGGCGATATCGTGGTGGCAGCAAAACTGCAGAATACGCGCACGTCGGATACGCTCGTGGCGAAGGACGCGCCTCTCGTTTACGACGCAATCGAATTCCCTGAGCCGATGCTGGCGCAGGCCGTCTATGTGAAGAAAAAGGGCGAGGAAGACAAGGTCTTTGCAGCGCTCGCCAAGGAATGCGAGGAAGATCCGACGCTGCGGCTCGAAAAGGACAGCGAGACGAAGGAAACTCTGATCCGCGGCATTGGCGAAGTGCATATCGAGGTGCTGCAGGAGAAGATGAAGCGCAAATTCGGCATCGAGGCAATATTCCAGGAGCCGCGCATAGCCTACCGCGAGACGATAAGGAAGAGCGTGAAGGCCGAAGGAAAACACAAGAAGCAAAGCGGCGGACACGGGCAGTACGGCCATGTCATGCTTGAGATTTCACCGCGCGAAGCGGGTACGGGCAACGAGTTCACGGAAAATATCTTCGGCGGCAGCGTGCCGCGCCAGTATGTGCCTGCCGTTGAGAAGGGAACAGCGGAAACGCTGGCAGCCGGCATCCTCGCGGGATATCCCGTCGTCGACGTCAAGGTTAATCTCTACGATGGCTCGTACCATACGGTTGACTCGTCGGAAGTTGCGTTCAAGACAGCGACGGCAATCGCTCTGCGGAAGGGTGTGCTTGAAGCTGCGCCGGTGCTCCTCGAGCCGATTTATGAGATGACCGTCCATGCGCCTGAGTATTATATGGGCGATGTCATGGGGCAGCTCAACGCGAAGCGTGCGCGTATCCTCGGCATGGAGATGATCGGCAAAGATACGAGCGAGGTTCGCGCGCAGGTGCCGCTTGCTTCTTTGCATAAGTATGCCACAGAGCTTCGCTCCATGACGCAGGGGCGCGGCGAGTATTCGCTGAAGTTCTCCCATTACGAGGAGGTTCCTGCAAAAACAGCGGAAAAAATCATTGAGGAAACGAAGGCACGGAAAGACAAATAAAAGGGAAAGGAAGGAAGCCGCCGCACCTTATCCTGCGGCGGCTTCCTTTTGCTGCACGGGAAACCTGCGTCATATTTTCCGGATTTTTGCATGGAAATTTCTTGCGAAATGCCGGATGATATGTTATTCTATAAACCATAATTGCAAATTGCAAATGCGTTGCAGAGGAATAGTAAGCCGCATGGAATGAAAAGAGAGCCGCTGGTTGGTGAAAAGCGGAGAGGAAGTGCGGTTGAACTCGCCTTGAAGCAGCCCGCTGAAGAATGGGAGCCCGACACGATGTTCCCTGCAGTAGGCGGAGCCGGAGCCTGACCGTTAAAGCAGGAGGATATGATGGTATCCGTTAAAGTGCGTGCCTTTGGCGCGAAATTGAGTGGTAACACGTAAGCATTGCCTTTCGTCTCTTTGGGGATGAAAGGCTTTTTCTATGAATGGAGATGCAGGAGGCGTTATTTATGGAGAATTTTACAAAATACGAGAAACAGTATTTTCTGCCGCCCGAGATAGATTTAAGCTGGATGAAGCAGGAACACCCGAAGAAGGCTCCTACATGGTGCAGCGTTGATCTGCGCGACGGCAACCAGGCTTTGATCATACCGATGAGCCTGGAGGAGAAGCTGGAATTTTACAAGATGCTTGTGAAGATCGGCTTCAAGGAGATCGAGGTGGGATTCCCCGCGGCTTCCGATACGGAGTTTTCGTTCCTGCGCCGCTTGGTGGAGGACGATCTCATTCCTGAAGATGTGACGGTACAGGTCTTGACGCAGGCGCGCGAGCATATCATCAAGAGGACGTTTGAGGCGCTTGACGGGGTAAAGAACGCCATTGTCCATGTTTACAATTCGACATCGGTACCGCAGCGTGAGCAGGTTTTCCATAAGTCGAAGGAAGAGATCAAGAAGATCGCTGTCGAGGGTGCGGAGCTTCTTGCCGAGCTTACGGCAAAGGCGAGCGCGAACTATCGCTTCGAATATTCGCCCGAGAGTTTCACGGGCACGGAGCCGGAGTATGCGCTCGAGGTCTGCAACGCCGTGCTCGATGTTTGGCAGCCGAAAGCGGACAATCCTGCAATCATCAACATTCCTGTGACGGTGCAGCTTTCGATGCCGCATGTCTACGGCATGCAAGTGGCGTACATCTCGCAGAACCTCAAATATCGTGATGCCGTCAAGCTGTCTTTGCACCCGCACAACGACCGCGGCTGCGGCGTGGCGGATTCGGAGCTCGGTATCCTGGCGGGCGCGGAACGCATCGAAGGCACGCTCTTCGGCAACGGTGAGCGTACGGGCAACGCCGACATCGTGACACTTGCCATGAATCTTTTCGCGCTCGGCGTCGATCCTGAGCTGGACTTCTCCAATATGCCCGAGCTGGTGGAGCTTTACGAGCGGGTGACGCGCATGAACGTCCACGCGCGTCAGCCGTACGCGGGCGAGCTCGTCTTTGCCGCTTTCTCTGGATCGCATCAGGATGCGATCGCCAAGGGCATGAAATGGCGGGAGGAGAAGCAGCCGAAGTTCTGGAACGTGCCGTATCTCTACATCGATCCGAAGGATGTCGGGCGCGAATACGACGGCGACGTCATCCGCATCAACAGCCAGTCGGGCAAGGGCGGCGTCGGCTATCTGATGGAGCAGAAATATGGGCTGGAGCTGCCGAAAAAGATGCGCGAGGATCTCAGTTACTTCGTTAAGGGTGTTTCCGATCGCGGGCACAAGGAGCTTTTGCCTGAGGAAGTACACGATCTCTTCCAGAAGGAATACGTGAACGTCGAATCTCCGATCCGGCTCATCGATTTCTTGCTGAAAAAAGCGCCGGACGGCGTGCGGGCAGGCGAAGTGCATCTGGAAATCAACGGCAAGCCGGTGACGTATCAGGCGCGCGGCAACGGCCGCCTGGATGCCATCAGCAACGCCCTGCAGGAAAATCTCGGCATTTCGTATAGGGATCTGACCTACAGCGAGCATGCGCTGGAAATCGGCTCGACATCAAGAGCCATGGCATATATCGGCATCAAGGCGGAAAACGGCCAGGTGACATGGGGTGCGGGCATGGATACGGATATCATCACGGCTTCGGCGATGGCGCTCGTGAGTGCGATCAACCGCATGAAGCATAACCAATGAGGACGCTGGCAACTGTTCTGCTGAGCAGCCTTGTGACCGCTCTTTTGCTTACGGTATTTTCCATGGGGGCACTCTTCTATACGGTCGGCGGCTACTTCGTCGATCTTGCCCTGAAACGGGGCAGCATGAGCGATCCGATGGCGCCGCCCGTCATCAGTACAAGCCTTTCCGATCCGAATGTGACTTTGCCGAAAAAACCGGAAGCACGGAGCGAGGATTGGTCGATTCGCTCCTTCGACGGCCTGCATCTCGTAGGAACACATTTTTCTCCGTCGGTGCGCAGCCATCGCTGGGTCGTGCTGCTGCATGGCTATGGGCGCAGCCAGGAGGATACTTGGGATTATGCTGAAGCCTATATCGAGCATGGCTACCATGTCCTGACGCCGGATCTGCGCGCTTCCGGGAGGAGCGAGGGGCAATATATCACGATGGGAGCGCTGGAGAGCCGCGATGTTTCGGCTTGGGTTGCACGCATTGCCGAGGCGGATCCGGAGGCGCGTGTCGTGCTGCACGGCGTTTCCATGGGGGCGGCAACGGCGCTTCTCGCCGCAGGGCGCAGCGATATGCCGGGGAGCTTGGCGGCGGTCATCGAGGACTCAGGCTATACGAGTGCTGAAGATATGTTTACGCGCAAGATGGAAGGATTCAATCTGCCGGCGCATCTCATCATGCGCGGTGTAAACTATATGAGCCGGGAAAGGACGGGTGTGGCGCTTTCCGACGCTTCGGCCATCGAGGCGGTGCGGCACACGAAGGTGCCGACGCTCTTCATCCATGGCACATCCGATCTTTTGGTGCCTTACGGTATGATGCAGGAACTCAAGAATGCCTCGAATGCACCCGTCAAGGAAGAGTTGACTGTCGATGGCGCATGGCATGCCGCGACGAAGGCAAAGGAACCGCAGAAGTATTATCATCGTGTATTTGAGTTTGACGATCGCTGGACGAGCTGATTTTTGGCTTGGGAAAGGACAAGGCTATGCGGGCTGTTGTGACAAGGGTGAAAGAAGCTTCCGTTTCCATCGAGGGAGAGGTGCAGGGAGCGATTGGGAAAGGGTTTCTCGTGCTTCTAGGCATCGGTTCCGGGGATGGGGAGGAAGAAGCGAAATACCTGGCAGAGAAAATCTGCAATTTACGCGTTTTTTCCGATGCAGCGGGCAAGATGAATCTTTCTTTGGCACAGGTACGAGGAGAGCTTCTTGTCATTTCGCAGTTTACCCTCTATGCCGATCTTTCGAGCCGCAGGCCGGGTTTTTCGCGTGCGGCAAAGCCCGATATCGCGGAGCCCCTTTACGAGAGCTTTCTGGCTCATTGCCGCGCACTGGGCTTTTCCGTCGCGCATGGCAGCTTCGGTGCGGACATGCAGGTGGCATCCGTCAACGACGGGCCGGTGACGCTCCTCTTCGATACGGATTGAATGAACAAGCGGTATTTCCGCAGCAAAAAAGGGCAGCTTCGGCTGCTCTTTTTTGCTATAAGGGAGGGAATGCACAAATGGGATAATGGTGTTATAATACAACGAGAAGTGAGCGTTTAGGACAGGAGGACGATTCCTTGAAAAAAACTTTGGAGGATGCCATTGTCGTTTTGAACCAGGCGATTTTATCTGATGTCTGGCAGATGGAAATTCTTTCACCGAGAATTGCGGCGGGCGCGGAACCGGGGCAGTTTGTCATGGTGAAGAAAGCGGCGGGCGCACATTTTTTGCGCCGTCCTTTTGGTGTGGCCGATATAAACGAGGAGAAGGGAACCCTTACCATCTTTTATCGCATATTGGGAAAGGGGACAAGAGAGCTTGCTGCTATGCGCCCGGGAGAAAGCCTGAGTGCAGAAGGGCCGCTTGGCACAGGTTTTACGCTTACGGAAGAGCCTGCATTGCTCGTCGGCGGCGGCATGGGACTGGCGCCGCTTCTTTTGCTTGCACGCCGCCTGCCTGAGAAGCCGGCGGTCATCATCGGCGGGCGCTCTGAATCTGAGACATTCTGGACACGTTTTTTTGCGCCGTACTGCAAGGCTGTCTATATTGCGACGGACGATGGTTCGAGCGGGTTCCACGGATATCCCCTGCATCTCATGCCGCTTGTTCTTTGTGAAAACGAAGTGCGTGCTGTCAAAACGTGCGGTCCCGACCCTTTGATGGAAGGCATAGCGCGTCTTTCGCGGAGCGCGGGGCTTTCCTGCGAGGTTTCGCTTGAAAGGCGTATGGCATGCGGCTTCGGTGTCTGTCTGGGCTGTACCTTCGAGGGGAAAAAGACGGGAAGAAGGCGCAAGGTCTGCACGGATGGACCTGTCTTTGACGCAGAGGAGGTGTTCGAATGAACAAGGAAAGGCTCTCCGTCGAGGTGGCGGGCATCCGCATGGCGACACCCGTCATGGGCGCTTCCGGCACCTTTGGCTTTGGTATGGAGTATGAGGATTTTATCGATCTTGCCGACGTCGGTGCTGTCGTTTCAAAAGGCATTACGCCGAAACCGCGGGCGGGCAACGGCGGTGTGCGCATTGCCGAAACCCCTTCCGGCATGCTCAACTCCATCGGCTTGGAAAATCCCGGCATTGAAGCGTTTTGCCGTGATATTCTTCCCGAGGCGGCGAAGCTCCCGACAGCGTTCCTTGTCAATATCAGCGCGGGGACGGCGGAGGAATACGGCGAGATGGCGCAGATGCTTGACGTCGCGGGCATTGACGGCATCGAGGTCAATATCTCCTGCCCGAACGTCAAAGAAGGCGGCATCGTTTTTGGTACGGATCCCAAGCAAGCGGCTCTTGTGACAGAACAGGTGAAAAAGAATACAAAAAAGCCTGTTTTCGTCAAATTATCGCCGAATGTCACAGATATTTGCCGGATGGCAAAGGCTGTGGAGGCGGCGGGAGCCGATGCTGTTTCACTGATCAATACGCTGACGGGCATGGTCATCGATGTTGAGAAAAGAAAGCCTCTGCTTGGAAACATTACGGGCGGTCTTTCGGGACCGGCGGTGAAGCCCATTGCCCTGCGCATGGTTTATCAGGTGGCCCATGCCGTATCGATTCCCGTCATCGGTATGGGCGGCATCCAGACTGGCGAGGATGTGGCCGCCTTTATGCTGGCTGGGGCGAGCGCCGTTGAAATCGGCGCGGAAAACTTTGTAAACCCGCGCGCTGTCGTTGAGGCTGCTGAAAGGCTGGAGGCGTATCTTGACCGTCAGGGCATCGATACGGCAAAGGAGCTGACGGGGGCAATGGAACTCTAACCTTGGGAGAATCATCGGGGCGCAGACAGATCGTGTCTCGCAGGGAAAGATAGGGAAAGATAGGGAAGGATGGCGTCTATGGGGGATTTTGGACAGGAAGATCATGGGGCAGGGAGGAAATTTCATACGCTTTGGGCGGCAGCTTTCTGTCTCCTCGCGCTCATCGCCGTTCTTGCCGGCTGCGGCAGCCGTTCTGCTGTGGAAAGGGAACCCGTCCATCATGCCGATTTCGTCGAGGGCGCGAAACTCGTTGAGAATCCCCTGAAGCTGAAGGGCAAGGAAGTGCAGTTCGTCACGCGTGTCATACAGACAGAAGGGGATGTTATAGAAACGGAAATGCATACGAACGGCCCTAGAATCTTTGTGCACGGCAAAGGTGTTGCCGCGATGGAAAAGGATGCGGAACGGGGCGACTATGTACGCGTCTATGGGAAGGTGGCGGAAGAGGATCGCACGGGGTATATTGCTGTTCTGGATGCGTTCAAGGTCACGAAGCCGGCTTGGAGCGATTTGATGAAATCATCGCGGAGCCTCAGAAGTGAGGAAGGCAATATCGAGGTACAGATTTTGGGTGCGACGGCAGGACGGGACTCGCTGGTTGTGGGAGAAGGAAGCATTTCCCTGATGCCGGAGGGAGCAGCATCGCGTCTTCAGGACATAGCCTTTATCGGCATGACGATGAAGATTCGCGGGGAAATTTATGACGATGGTGATGGGGATTTTGACTATCTTGAGCGCAATGGGCAGCCGATGCGCTCAGGTTTTACGCTTGATTTTGCAGATGACGGAACGGCCGTGTTCAAAACGGAAGCACTTACAGTGCCTTTGGAGTATAAGGACGCGATGAAAGCTCTCGGTGTTTCCGGCAAGGAGAGCTCGGTTATGCTGCCGGCGGGGACGACGTATCGTCTGCATTATCGCTGATATGATACGAGGAGGCATAGGGATGAACGACATACGGGAGAAACTGCTCAATGAATACGCGAGGCTCATCGTCCGCATGGGGGTTAATCTGCAGCACGATCAGCAGCTCGTAGTCAACGCGCCGATCGAATGCGCCGGCTTTGCGCGGCGCGTGGCTAGTGCCGCCTATGATGCGGGGGCGCATGATGTGACGGTTGTCTGGAACGACGAGAAACTGGCGCGCCTGCGTTATGAAAAAGGAGAAAAGCGCATCTTTACGGAATTTCCCGAATGGCGGCGCCTGCTTTATAAGGACAACGCCGAGCAAGGTGCGGCCTTCGTGTCCATCCATGCTTCCGATCCCGAAATCTTCAGCGGCATTGACCCCGAGCGCCTGACACTTGCCCAGCAAGCGGCAGGGGCGGCGCTCCTCGAATATCGCCAACGCCTCATGAGCAATAAAAATGCCTGGTGTGTTGTTTCCATCCCGACGGAAAGCTGGGCTAGAAAAGTATTCCCGGAAGCTGCGCCTGCAGAAGCTGTAGAAAAACTCTGGCAGGCCATTTTTCATGCCGTGCGTCTCGTGCCGGGTGAAGATGCAGCGAACCGTTGGCAGGAGCATATCCGCTTTTTGGCGAAAGCGGCAGATTTCATGAATGGCCATGCTTTTGAACGGCTCGAATACAGAAACGGGCTTGGTACAAATCTCACGGTGGAATTGCCTGAAGGACATATCTGGGCGGGCGGTGCGGAAAAGACGCAGAGGAATGTGACATTCGTCGCCAATATGCCGACGGAGGAAATCTACACGATGCCTAAGCGCAACGGTGTCAACGGCGTCGTCGTTGCAACGCGCCCGTTGAACGTCAACGGCAATATCGTTTCCGGCTTTTCGTTGACATTCAAGAAAGGTCAGGTTGTGGATTACAAGGCGGAATGCGGCGAAGAGATTCTGAAGGAACTCTTTGCTACAGATGAAGGCGCACGCTATCTGGGAGAAGTCGCGCTCGTTCCTTATGATTCGCCGATATCCAGGAGCGGCATGCTCTTCTTCAATACGCTTTTTGATGAGAACGCTTCCTGCCATCTGGCTTTTGGCAAAGCCTATCCGACATGCATCAAGGGTGGTGAGGAAATGACTTCTGATGAACTTTTGCGCCGCGGTGTGAACGATTCGCTCGTGCATGAGGATTTCATGGTCGGATCGAGCGACCTTGAGATAGACGGCATCCAGAAGGACGGCACAGCTGTGCCTGTGTTCCGCAAGGGGAATTTTGCGTTTTAAAAGAATGACTGATAAATTCAGGCCCCCATCGTCACCTATCTGTGATGTCTTTTGGTCTTTTCGGTGTCGACAAAACCTCGGCGCAACACCGTTATACCTGCGATTTGCTCCCTGGATCGAGATAACGCATTTGTGTAAATCTGAGGGACTTCAATTTATCAACAGTTCTTTTTCGGTAGGAAAGTATGAAATCGAAAGCGAATAGGCAAAGAAGGGATAGGGCGTTGATGGCGGAGGTGCAATGAAATGAGCATAAAGGACATGGGACAACGGCTTTTTCGGATGGTGCAGGACGGCTATCAGCGCTTTCGCACAGCGATGATTTTTGATGCCGTACTGTTTGTTTGTGTGGGTGTGCTTACATACTGCCAGGTGTACGAGATACAAGATTGGTATACGGAGGAAATCGGCTGCGCGGCGGCAGCGGCGGCGATCGGCTGCATCTTTGCTGTCGCCCTGCGGGTATTCTGGGAGAGGCGCGGACAGGAGCGGCATGGCTTCGAGGCGCTGCTGACGATTGTCGTATTTGTGTTTTTCTTCATTCTTGTGCAGGGACATGATTGGACGGATCCCTATATTCTGCTCAAGACGGTAGGGCCGGCGCTTGTTTTTGCTTCTGTCGGTCTTTACTGCCTTGAACCGCAGAAGGAAGGCGAGGAGCCGGCACTTGCCGTGTTTTTCGCAATCTCTAAGGCATGGCTTGTCGGCACTCTTTTGATCGTGTCTCTCAGTACATGCTTGACGGCGTTCGATTCACTGCTTTTTTCTTTGGAAAGCAGATTGCATACGACGCTGTATTTTCTCATTGCAGAGTTTTCTTTTCTTTTTATTGGGATACAGGTCTTTCTCGCGAGCTTGCCTGAGCGGGGGAAAAACATGGAGACGCCCGCGCTCTTTCGCGCTCTCCTCATGCGCGTGCTTTGGCCCGTCTATCTGATCCTGCTCGTGATTCTCTATCTCTATGTGGCAAAGATCATCTATGTCTGGGCGATACCCGTCGGCATGATGAATTGGTTTGCCTCGTTGGCTCTTCTTGCCTTCAGCGTGTTTTTCTTCTGCTTTGCGAATGATGCGCGCTATTCGCTGCTGCAGCGCTTCCTGCGCTGGGGTCTTTTGCTCTTTCTGCCGATTCTTGCGGTGCAGGCTGTCGCTGTTTGGCAACGAGTCGAGCCGTACGGTCTGACGGTGCTGCGCTATACGTCGATCCACTGCACGATTTTCGGTATCTTTTTGCTCGTGCTTGCTTTCCTGCGCCGCTCGCCGCGTCCTGCGTTTCTCGTCTTGGCGCTCATGATTGCCGCATTCACACTGACGCCGCTCAATATCGTCGATGTGCCGTTTCGCACGCAGGAAGCCCGCCTTTGGAGCGTGCTTGAGGAAAATGACATGCTGAAGGGCGGCGAGGTCGTGGAAAATTCCGATCTCTTGCCGAGCGAGCGTGACAAGCTCTTGAGTGCAGCGGAGTATCTGACGGATCATAAGAAGACGGTGTTTCTCGAAACCCCAGGGATGAGCGAGGTGCTTGCGAAGCAGCGTGGGAAGCAGAAAGGTGCAAAATATACCGAGTGGTTTGAGTTCAAGACGAAAAATTCTAAACACATCCCTGTAGCCGGCTGGCAGAATGCGTATCTGATCGGCAAGCCCAATGTGGAAAACGGCATGCTTGTCGTGGACAAAGGCGACGGAACGCAGGAAAAATTCGAGCTCTCTTCCTATCTCAAGGAACTTCTGGAATATGCGCGCAAAGAGGATGTGACCGGAACGGGCAAATTCACGCGGGAGCTTAGAATAGATGTGGATGAAAACACCTGCCTATGGCTGCAGAAAGTTGATTTATCCGTCCGTAACCATAAAGGCGGGGAGGATATAACGGCGCATGTGACGGGCGTACTTTTGAAACGATAATAGATGAGATTTTAAGGGGAGAAGGAAGTTTTTTGCTGGGGATTGCTGCGGCTGCATAAGCTACCAAAGTTTGGCAGAACGATGCGACAATTAAACTTGCAATCTTCCCCCTTGTCCGTACTTTTCAAAATCTATTGACAAGTAGAAAAAATAGGTTTACATTGAGACTGCACAGTACATATATCAATAGTCCGAATATTGCCTATACGAAAGAAAGGAGGCCTGGAATTGCCGACGGTAGACTGACGGACGGAAGGAGTGATTTGCAATGGTAACATTTTTGGTGGCGTTGCTCGCCCTAGTTCTTGGCTACATCATTTACGGCAAATTGGTCGACACGATTTTTGCGCCGACGGACAAGCCGACCCCGGCCATGGTGCACAACGACGGTGTGGATTATATTCCGTTGCCGACGTGGAAGGTCTTTATGATCCAATTGCTGAATATCGCTGGTCTCGGCCCGATATTCGGAGCGTTGCAGGGGGCTCTTTGGGGACCCTGCGTCTACTTCTGGATTGTTTTGGGTACGATTTTTGCCGGCGGTGTGCACGACTATATGTCGGGCACGATTTCGCTTCGTGAGGACGGCAAGAGCATCTCTGAGGTTGTTGGCAACCACATGGGCAAGACGATGCTCTTCATTATGCGTGTTTTCTCTGTGGTGCTGCTCGTTCTCGTCGGAACGGTTTTTGCGACGGGACCTGCGCTCCTGATCGATGGCAAGCTCCTTGCGCTTGGCTCCATCGGGGCAATCAAAATTTGGCTGATCATCATCTTGCTTTACTACTTTCTCGCTACATTGCTGCCGATTGATACGCTGATTGCACGTTTTTATCCGCTTTTCGGCATCTGTTTGATCGTGATGGCGTTCGGCATTATGGGCGCTATGCTTGCAGGTGTCGGCGGACATGTGATGCCGGAAATGGTCTTCGCGAATTTGCACCCGAAAGAAATGCCCATCTGGCCGCTGATGTTCATTACGGTCGCCTGTGGTGCTGTTTCGGGCTTCCATGCTACGCAGTCGCCTTTGATGGCACGCTGCCTCAAGGATGAACGCTTGGCACGCCCGGTGTTTTACGGTGCGATGGTCGCTGAGGGCTTCATCGCTCTCGTCTGGGCAGCTGCCGGCGTGACATTCTATGAGAGTACGGGCGGTCTTGGTGCAGTGCTTGCTGCCGCTGGTCCTGGCGGTGCGGTTTACGATATCTGCGTTGGTTTCCTTGGCCCTGTCGGTGCGGCCTTGGCGCTTCTTGGTGTCGTTGCCTGTCCGATTACATCTGGGGATACGGCATTTCGGTCGGCTCGTTTGACGATTGCCGATTGGTTCGGAATCGAGCAGAAGGATACAGGAAAACGTCTCATGCTCGCGGTACCGATTCTTGGCATTGGCGCCATCCTCACGCAGATGGACTTCTCCATCATCTGGCGCTACTTCTCGTGGACGAACCAGACGCTCGCCATGATCGTACTCTGGACAGGTTCGGTCTATCTTTACCGCACGTTCCGTGGGAAGCTGTACTATATCATCGGCATGATTCCTGCTACCTTCATGTCGGCCGTCACGATGACGTATATTCTGCAGGCGAAGGAAGGCTTCGGCCTGCCGACGAATATCACATATCCCGTCGGTCTTGTCATAGCAGCTTTATTCCTGTTCTTATTCCTGCGCACGACTGTGATGAAAAAAGATTGACCAAATAAAGAGAAGGGGCGCTGCGAAATGCGGCGCCCTTCTCTTTATCGAGGGGGATGGATTTGGGATGTCGTTATTGTTTCAATGCCTAGGGAATGAAAGTTTTAAAAGCGGGAAGATGAAGTCAAGCAGCTGAGAGATTTTTTAGACGGTTTGAGAAGATATGTGTGAAGATGTCTGAAGGATTATTTCCGCCGCATATCACAATTCCTTTTCATAACGCATTTTGTTTACGAGTGCCTGGATATCGTTCTCATGCTGAATATGGTATATCGTATTTGGGTTTCAAAGTATATTTATTGTTGGGAAAATGCTGTTAATTTTTATATGCGGCGAGATAAGCAGGAAAGTTCGATTTACAAAGAGAATAGACAGAAGAATGGGAGGAAGGGGAAGGTTTGGTAAGATAGGGCATCTGTGGAAAATGTAAAGAGTTTTGGGAAAGTGGACGGTGGGACGATGCTGAAAAAACAATGGATGACGATTCTTGCGATGATGCTGCTTTTCGTTGCGGGGCTTTCTGAAGCGCAGGCTTCCGGAAAGCTGGAACCTGTGGATTTTTCAGTCAAGGGCGTGGCTTTAGGCGATTCGGAAGAAAAAATGCTTGAAGTCTTTGGAAAGCCGAACTTTGAAAAGGAGCGGACGGTCTGGGGGATTCACATGCGCTACTATACCTTTCCGCGCGGTTACGAGGTAGGCGTTGCCGTTGCTGCGGGAAAGGTTGCCGATATTCTTGTGTTCGATGAGGACTACAAAGGGCGTGCCGATGTGAGGTATGGTGCAACCTCACATAAGATTATGGCGACGTATGGCAAGAAGGAGCGAACTTTCCTGGAAGGAAGCACATGGTATATCTACGAAAATCCGCTGAATAAGAGGGAAAAACTCATGCTGAAGGCGGAGTCTGTCAATGGGAGTCTTCTTTCCTGGCGTTTGACACGCCTGCCGCTGACCGAGGAAGAGGCGGATGCTCTGACGGATGAGGAGCGGAGAGAGTGGGAGAACAACGACTTGCGTGCGGTTGATATCGGTGAGCGGGAAATCGACACGAGTGCATGGGATGAGCAGAAAAAGCAGGATCGGCCGAAGCTCCGTTGGGAAAGGAAGGAGGACAAGCCTTGATGTTCCACATCAAAAGCCTGCCCTTGAAAAGCCGGATTTTTCGGTATCTCGGCATTTTGCTCGGCTGTCTTATCAGCAGCTCGTCCATCAATCTCTTCGTTGTGCCGTCACACCTTTTATCCGGCGGCATTGCTGGCATTGCAATGATTTTTTACTATCTTTTTTCCTTGCCCATAGGTCTGCAGATGTTTGTTTACAATTTGCCGCTTCTCGCAGCGGCGTACAAGACGCTGGGGCGTGAATATACGCTGGACATCGCTTTCGGTACGATACTTTTCTCTTTCTGCGTTGATGCGACGCGGTTTTTGAACGCTTATGCGCCTGTGCCTGATACGATGCTCGCCGCGATTTTTGGCGGCGTCCTGAACGGCATTGGCTATGGCTTGATTTTCCGTATGAACGGAAGCTCGGGAGGCTTTGATATCATTGCCGCCATTGTGAAGCAATACTACTCCCTGAGCATGGGGGGCGTGATTTTTGCCTTCAACTGCGTCATTATGTGCCTTGCTGCCGCGCTTTTCGGTATCATGCCGGCGCTTTTTACCCTGATTTGCATGTATATGAATTCTCTCGTTACGGATAAGGTGGTCGCGGGCTTTAATCGCCGCAAGGTCGTTCTCATTATTTCCGATCATGTGCAGCCGATTTCCGAAGCCATCATCTGCGAGGTCGGCCGCGGCGTGACATTCCTGCATGGTCAGGGCGCTTTTACACGCAAGGAGCGCAACGTACTCTTCCTCGTCTGCTCGCTGACGCAAATCAGCAAGGTAAAGCTCATAGCGAACCTCATTGACAAGAATGCCTTCATGATCGTGCTGTCTGCCAATGAGGTTATGGGACGAGGTTTCACAATGCCCGGGATGCACTTCAAAGCCATGCTGAAAGAGAGGAATAAGAGGATTTTGTAAAGAGAAGGACAGAAAATAAGCCGGAAAAGGGCTTGTTATGCTTATGGCAGAAGGGGCCCGTGCTTTGACCGTAGAACGGAAAAGCGTTTCGTCGTTTGCTGCACGGCGTTTTTCCGTTCTTGGGGAAAAATAATGTTTGCAGCCTTTCGCTGATTTGTATCTCCTGCCGCTTTTCTGCTATAATGGGGATAATTCTTTCGCAGGGGGGACGTTCTTGGAGATTATCTATTTATTGAACAGTGGTTTTGCTGTACGATTCGGACGTACGCTGCTCGTTTTTGACGATTATCAGGATCCGGCCAATGCCGTGCTGCGCCTTTTGGGCGAAGTGGATGAGGTTTATTTTTTTGTGTCGCATGCGCATTTCGATCATTTTGATACGCATATCCTTGATTATGCGCCGGATGTAACGCAATATTTTATGGCGAGCGAGATTCGCCGTACGAAGCGCGGCAAGAGGTTTCCCGTGGAAAAGACGACGTATCTCACGACGTATGACAGCTATGAGGATGGGGCGATTCGTGTCGAATCGTTTGATTCAACGGACACGGGAACTTCGTTTCTTGTGGAAAAAGAGGGCAGACGCATTTTTCATGCCGGTGACTTCAACTGGTGGCATTGGAAGGGCGATACGGAGGAGAACAACAAGTTTGCACGCAATGGCTTTATGAAGCAAATGAAGCGGCTTGACGGTCTTGAGGCGGATGTGGCGTTTTTCCCTGTGGATGGACGCCTAGAGGAATTCAAGGACATTGGTGCTAAGGAGTTTTGTGCGCGGACGCGCGTCAAGGCTCTTGTCACTATGCACAGTGTCGGCTTTCCGGCATGGCAGCCGTCAGAGAATTTCTTTGCGCCGGGTTGTGAGATCCCGTATTGGGTGCCGACGGAGCCCGGGGAAAGGCGGTATCTGGAGGACGGAGGAGGTTTTTCCGAATGAAGAAGTATTTTGTGTTCCTGCTGGCGGGGCTCGTTCTTTTGACGACGGGGTGTTTTGCGGCAGGCCAGGGGATGGACAGCAATAAGGATAAAGGAGCAAAGAAAATGGCAAACCCGATAGCAGTATTTGAAACGAATATGGGCACCTTTGAGATTGAGCTTTTTGAGGACAAGGCGCCCATTACGGTGAAAAATTTTACGGATCTGGCCGAGAAAGGGTTTTATGACGGCTTGATTTTTCATCGAGTAATTGATGGCTTCATGATTCAGGGCGGTGATCCGGACGGCAGGGGAACAGGTGGTCCGGGCTACACAATTCCGGATGAGTTTCACAAGGATTTGAAGCATGACAGCGAGGGCATCCTCTCGATGGCGAATGCAGGACCGAATACAGGCGGCTCACAGTTTTTTATCACGCTTGCGGCAACGCCTTGGCTTGATGGGCATCATTCCGTTTTCGGCAAGGTCGTGAAGGGGATGGATGTCGTCCGCGCCATCGGCAAGAGCGAGACGGATTTTCAGGATAAGCCGCTGAAGAAGGTCGTGATGGAAAAGATCACGATTCGCCGTGAGGAAGCGAAATGATGTGAAGGCGTATACTTACATTCTCGTTTGTGCGGACGGCACGCTTTATACGGGCTGGACGAACAATCTTGAAAAACGCCTTGCCGCACACAATGCAGGCAGGGGTGCGAAGTACACAAGGAGCCGCTGTCCCGTGCGGCTCCTTTACTATGAGGAATTTGCCCAAAAGAGTGAGGCGCAGAGCCGTGAGTGTGCGATAAAACGTCTGCCGCGTGAGAAGAAAATGGCACTGGTACAGGGAGGCGTGAAGGATGAGGCGGCCGTCCCGGAAGGGAAAAAATAACGGAAAACAGGCGCAGGGCGGCGAATTTTCGGCGGGTAAAAGGCGGGGCTTTCGTTGACAAGGCGAGACGGTGCACCTATAATATGAAAGATATGAAGCATCCAGAAAAAGGGGAAGATGGCGATGGCAGAAAAGCGCGTAATGCTGACAGAAGAAGGATACAAGAAGCTGCAGGAGAAGCTGGACTATTTGAAGAGCGTGCGGCGTATCGAGGTGTCGGAGAGGCTCAAGGCGGCAATCGCGCTCGGCGATCTCTCGGAGAACTCGGAGTATGATGACGCAAAGAATGAGCAGGCTTTTCTTGAGGGTGAGATTCTCGACCTTGAGGCGAAGATCAGGAACAGCGATATCATCAAGAGCGATGCCGCTTCCGATACGGTGCAGATGGGCAGTACAGTCGTGATTCGTGATGTTGAGGCAGGGGAAGAGGATACTTATACGATTGTGGGAACGGCCGAGGCCGATCCCACAGAATTCAAGATTTCAAATGAATCACCTGTCGGCGCTGCCATTATCGGCACAAAAGTAGGAGATATCGTAGATGTTCATGCTCCGGCCGGCATCATCAAGTATGAGGTTCGCGAGATCAAGGCGTGATTTCTGCGGCCATAGATGGGAGAAGAAAAATTGGCAGATAAGAAGCAGGATGCAGTGCAGAAGGAAGATTTAAACGATCTCATGCGGGTGCGGCGTGAGAAGATGGAAAAGTTCCGTGAGATGGGCGTCGCTCCTTTCGGGCATCGCTATGAGGTGACGCATCATGCGCAGGAGGTTCTCGATGCGTTTGCCCGCTTGGGAGATGAAGAAGAGGCTGCGGAGGAGGTCAGACTTGCAGGACGCCTGATGGCGATTCGCGGTCATGGCAAGGCGAGCTTCGCTGTACTTATGGATTTGTCGGGCCGCATCCAAATATATTTCAAACTCGATGTTCTGGGCGAGGAGAAGTACAAGGAATTCAAGCTCCTTGATATCGGTGACATCATCGGTGTGGCAGGGCCTGTTTTCCGCACGCGGCGCGGGGAGCTTACGGTGCGTGTTGATGATTTCGACCTTCTTTCGAAATCACTTCGACCGCTGCCGGAGAAATTCCATGGCCTCAAGGATGTGGAGATGCGCTATCGGCAGCGTTACGTTGACCTCATCATGAATCCGGAGGTTAAGAATACTTTTGTCGCCCGTACGAAGATCATCCAGGCTATCCGCCGCTATCTTGATGAACGCGGTTTCCTTGAGGTGGAAACTCCGGTGATGTCGACGATTGCGGGCGGTGCGGCTGCAAAGCCCTTTGTAACGTACCACAATGCACTCAATATGGAGCTGTATTTGCGCATTGCGACGGAGTTGAATTTGAAGCGTCTCATCGTAGGCGGTCTCGAGCGTGTTTACGAGCTTGGCCGTGTTTTTCGCAATGAAGGCATCGATGTGCGCCACAACCCGGAGTTTACCTCCATTGAGATTTATCAGGCGTATGCGGATTACAACGACCTCATGGATGTGACAGAGGGCATCTGCTGCCAGGCGGCGATGGATGTGCTCGGAACAACGGTTATCCGTTACGAGGATACGGAAATCGATCTCGCGAAGATCAAGCGCATCAGCATGAACGATGCGGTGAAGGAAGCGACGGGGCAGGATTTTCTGAGTGCCAAGACGGTTGAGGAAGCACGTGCTATGGCGGATACGATCGGGGTCTCTTATGAGCCGCAGCACGGCATCGGCGGAATCCTCAATGAAGCTTTCGAGGCGAAGGTTGAGGATTCCCTGATACAGCCGACGTTTATTACGGGGCATCCGACAGAAATTTCGCCTTTGGCGAAGCGCAATCCCGAGAATCCGCTGATTACGGATCGTTTCGAGTTTTACGTCTATGGTCGTGAACTGGCAAATGGCTTCACCGAACTCAACGATCCGATTGACCAGGAACAGCGTTTCCTTGATCAAGTGAAGCAGAGGGAAGCGGGCGACGATGAGGCGCACCCGATGGATCGCGACTATATTACGGCGATGGAGTACGGCCTGCCGCCGACAGGAGGTCTGGGCATCGGCGTTGATCGCCTTGTGATGCTCTTGACGGACAGTCCTTCGATCCGCGACGTGCTTTTCTTCCCACATATGCGCCCGGAGGCGACGCGCGACGGAGCGGCAACGGAAGAGTAAAGGAGACGACTAAAACGCCCCGCAGTTTTGCGGGGCGTTGCTGTATTGCCTCTATAAAGGAAGGATTTTCGCTCTCTTTGACGAATTGCTAAAATAAATGGATATGCTCTTTGGGGTGTGGTCTTTCCCCGGGGATGAATAAAAGGAAAGAAGGATGTTCCATGGGTATGAACGATATGATGGAGGGCCAGGCGCGTCCGGCCAGGATGCGCTCCCAAGCAGAGGTGAAGGCACAGTATGAAGTGAAGATCAAAAAGTATAATGAATTGATGCAGGCGCAAGGCGACCATCGTGAGCAGCGCATGGAACTTTATGCTGAGATCAAATTGCTTGGCTGGGTGCTCGGCAAGAAGGAAAAAGCGGTTATCGATGAGATTGGTACGCATCATATCAATCGTTAAAAGTCTGTATTTCGAGTTTTTTAGGAGAGGCGGACGGGTTCCCGAAATGGGCGGGCCGTCCGCTTTTTTCTTTTTCGGCTGCGGTTTATCGTTGGACGCAATATTCCGGTGTGGCGAAGCGGAGCAGGTCGTTCTTTTTGTTTCGTCCATCTGACAACTGTGCTATAATGAGTTTATTCAATCATCGTAGGAAGATTTTAGGAGGATGTCTCGTGGATTTAAGTATTGTAGAGCTTTTGAAAACTGTTATTCTGGGTATTGTGGAAGGGCTGACAGAATGGCTGCCAATCAGCAGCACGGGGCATATGATTCTTGTCGATGAGTTTATCAAGCTGGATGTGTCGAAACAATTCATGGATATGTTCCTCGTCGTTATTCAGCTTGGTGCAATTCTTGCTGTTGTCGTACTGAATTTCGAGAAGCTTAACCCCTTTTCCAGCTGGAAAGCGCGTTGGGAAAAGAGGGATACTTGGCGCCTTTGGTACAAGGTCATTCTCGCTTGTATTCCGGCAGGCGTCATAGGGCTTCTGTTCAATAAATATATGGAAGAACATTTTATGACAGCGCCTGTTGTCGCGGCGACTTTGATTTTTTACGGCATGATGTTCATTCTTGTTGAAACTTACAACAAGCGGCGTTCGCCGCGCATCCGTGAGATCGAAGATCTTGATTACAAGACCGCATTCATTATCGGGCTCTTCCAAGTGCTGTCTCTTGTGCCGGGTACTTCGCGCTCAGGGGCGACGATCCTTGGCGGCATTCTTTTCGGTACGTCGCGTTATGTTGCGGCGGAGTTCACGTTCTTTCTGGCAATCCCGATCATGTTTGGTGCGAGTTTCCTGAAGCTCTTCAAGTTTGGCTGGCATTATACGGGAAGCGAGATTTTGATTCTTGTGGTGGGGATGGCGACAGCCTTTGTCGTTTCGATTCTCTCGATAAAATTTCTGCTGCGATATATCAAGAATAACGATTTCAAGGCTTTCGGCTGGTACCGCATTGCACTTGGTCTTCTCGTCGTGCTCTATCTCTTTTTCGTCGGTGATCCGGTGCAGGGCTAAGGGGGAACAATCATGCGTTTTGTATCCTGGAATGTCAACGGACTGCGCGCGTGCCTTGGAAAGGGATTCATGCAGTCCTTTAAGGAACTCGATGCCGACGTTTTCGGCGTGCAGGAGACGAAGATGCAGCCCGAGCAGGCGATTTTGGAGCTCACGGGCTATAAGCAGTATTGGAACAGCGCAGAGAAAAAAGGCTATTCAGGCACTGCTGTCTTCAGCCGCATTGAGCCGCTTTCTGTCAGCTGCGGCATCGGCATTGACGAACATGATCACGAGGGACGCGTCATTACGCTTGAGTTCGATGAGCTTTACTTCGTGACGGTCTACACGCCAAATTCACAGCGCGGTCTTGAGCGGCTTGCTTACCGCATGACGTGGGAAGAGGCGTTTCGCGCTTATCTCTTGGCTCTGGATGCCAAGAAACCCGTTGTCGTCTGCGGCGACCTCAACGTGGCGCATACGGAAATCGACCTCAAGAATCCCAAGACAAACCGCAAGAATGCGGGCTTCACCGACGAGGAGCGTGAAAAGATGACGGAGCTTCTCGAAGCAGGCTTTACGGACACTTTCCGTGCGCTTTATCCGGATAAGACGGGAATCTACACATGGTGGTCCTATCTGAGAAAAGCGCGAGAGACGAACGCAGGCTGGCGTATTGACTATTTTCTTGTATCTGACCGCCTCGCACCTAAGATCAAAGAGGCGACGATCCACAATGAGATTTTCGGCAGCGATCATTGTCCTGTGGGGCTTGAACTGAAATAAATGTGTGGGAAATCTTGCCCGCGCTGTATCCGGAGAGTGTATTTTTCCAGATGCAGCGCGATTTTTTATATAAAAGGTCAAAAAATCAAAAAAAGTTCTTGACTATTCTTTCGAAACTGAGTAATATAAGAACTGTGATTAGCACTCAAGCAATGCGAGTGCTAACAAGAGCTTTTTATTGGGAGGAAGATAAAAATGATTAAGCCATTGGGCGACAGAGTTGTCATCAAGGTTTCGGAAGGCGATATGAAGACGGCAAGCGGCATCGTGCTGCCGGATACGGCTAAAGAAAAGCCGCAGAAGGGTGAGGTTGTCGCAGTGGGGACGGGCAAGCTCCTCGACAATGGGCAGCGTGCTCCGATGGAAGTAAAGACCGGCGACAATGTCATCTTCTCGAAGTATTCGGGTTCTGAGGTCAAGGTGGATGAGCAGGATTATCTGATTGTCCGTGAGAGTGATATCCTCGCGATTCTCTAAGGATGCGCCGCGGGAAAAATACCGATTCGATGATATAGATGTGTTTGGAGGTTTTTTATAATGGCAAAGCAGGTTTTGTTCAATGAAGAAGCGCGCCGTGCTCTGGGCAAGGGCGTTGACGCTTTGGCGAATGCCGTAAAGGTTACGCTTGGCCCCAAGGGCCGCAATGTCGTTCTTGACAAGAAATTCGGTGCACCGACGATTACGAATGACGGCGTGACGATTGCAAAGGACATTGAACTCGAAGATCCGTTTGAGAATATGGGCGCACAGCTCGTGAAGGAAGTCGCGACGAAGACGAACGACATTGCGGGTGACGGTACGACGACGGCGACGCTTCTCGCACAGGCCATGATTCATGAAGGCATGCGCAATGTTGCTGCAGGCGCGAACCCGATGATTTTGAAGAAGGGCATCGAGCAGGCGGTCAAGAAGCTTGTCGAGGAGATCAAGAACAACTCGAAGAAGGTTGAGGGCAAGGAGGCGATTGCACAGGTCGCTGCGATTTCCTCCGGCGATGAAGAGGTTGGCGAGCTTATTGCCGAGGCCATGGAGAAGGTCGGCAAGGACGGCGTCATCACGGTTGAGGAATCGAAGTCCATGGACACGAACCTCTCCGTTGTTGAAGGCATGCAGTTTGACCGCGGTTATATCTCTCCTTACATGGTTACGGATACGGATAAGATGGAAGCCGTTCTGGAGAATCCGTACATCCTGATTACGGACCGCAAGATTTCGGCGATTGCCGATATCCTGCCGATTCTTGAAAAGGTCGTCAAGCAGGGCAAGGAGCTCATGATCATCTCTGAGGATCTTGACGGCGAGGCTCTTGCTACGCTCGTTGTCAATAAGCTGCGCGGCACGTTCAAGGCTCTTGCGGTCAAGGCTCCGGGCTTCGGCGATCGCCGTAAGGCCATGCTTGAGGATATCGCAATCCTGACGGGCGGCACGGTCATCTCGGAAGAAGTCGGCCGCAAGCTTGACAGCGTGGATATCGAAGATCTTGGTCAGGCTCGCCAGGTTCGTGCCTCGAAGGAGGAGACGACGATTGTCGACGGTTCCGGCGACAAGGCGGCGATCAATGCCCGTGTTGAGCAGATCAAGAAGCAGATTGCCGAGACGACTTCGGATTTCGACAAGGAGAAGCTGCAGGAACGTCTTGCAAAGCTTGCAGGCGGCGTTGCTGTCATTGAGATCGGCGCTGCGACTGAAGTCGAAATGAAGGATAAGAAGCTTCGCATCGAGGATGCTTTGAATGCTACTCGCGCTGCTGTGGAAGAAGGCATTGTTGCCGGCGGCGGTACGACGTTTGTCGACATCCTGTCTGCGCTTGACAGCATCAGCGCCGATGGCGATGTTCAGACGGGCATCAACATCGTGAAGCGTGCGATTGAAGAGCCTGTTCGCCAGATCGCAGACAACGCCGGTCTTGAAGGCGCTGTTGTCGTCGAGAATGTCAAGAAGGCGGCCAATGGCACGGGCTTCAACGCCTTGAACGGCGAGTATGTTGACATGATCAGCGCCGGTATCGTTGATCCGGCCAAGGTCACGCGTTCCGCCCTGCAGAATGCGGCAAGCATTGCGGCCATGGTACTCACGACGGAAACGCTTGTGGCTGACAAGCCGGAAAAAGAAGCCCCGATGCCGATGGGCGCTCCCGGCATGGGCGGCGGTATGCCGGGCATGATGTAAGCAAAAAGGGCAGGATCGGTTCGGATTTTGCGTAGGGAACTCCCCTGCAGCATCGTTGGATTGCTGCGGGGGAGTTTTTGCGCGTTCGGCATGGAGAAGAAAGCGAGGAGAAAAGGCGTAAAGTTGGCAGGAGTTTCCTGTATCTTTGGGGAATATTACAGCAATACGTATTTTCGGATTTACGGAGGAATCTTCATGGTAGAGGCAGCGGAGAAATTTAAGCGTTATTTGCAGCGCACAAAGAACGAAAGTTTTGAACGCGAAGAGCTTGGTGATGAGCATCGAAGTGTGATTTTTCGTTCGACGGTTGAAGTGCAGGGGCAGTATGTGCCGGTTGGCGTGATTTTTGATGATACGATCTATGTGGTTGTGCGCGCCAATATTGCACCGAAGGCCTTGACTGACGATAATGCTTATGAGGTTTCGAATCTTATCACACGCCTGAACAGCGGCAACAAGCTTTTTAAGTACTATCTTGCTCCGGATACGTCCGTTATCCTTGATGCGTGTATCCCCATGACGAAAGAGAATTATTCGGCGGAGCTCATCAATATGATTGTGGGTGTTGTGGCGAGAGAAATTCAGAAGCGTCATGGTGATTTTATGCGCTTGATCTGGCACAAGGATTGATCATGTGAGCCTGACGGCAAGCATTTTGCTTGTTCGAGGTTTCTTTCATGGGAGGTGTATGGATGCTGAAAAAAGGAATTGTTTTGGCGGGTGGCTCAGGCACGCGCCTTTATCCTTTGACGAAGGTTGTTTCCAAGCAGCTTATGCCAATATTTGACAAGCCGATGATTTATTATCCTTTGAGCACATTGATGCTCGCCGGCATTGAGAATATCCTTGTTATTACAACACCGCAGGACAGCTCTATGTTTGCCGCCATGCTTGGCAATGGCAGCCAATGGGGCATCCATATCTCGTATGCCGTGCAGCCTAGTCCGGATGGTCTTGCTCAGGCGTTTATTATTGGCGAGGATTTCATCGGCAAGGACGGCTGCGCTCTTGTTCTCGGAGATAATATTTTTTATGGAGCCGATCTTGTCCAACTTTTGCAGAGTGCCGCTTCCCGTGAGACGGGGGCGACGGTGTTTGCTTATTATGTCAGCAATCCGAAGCGCTACGGCGTTGTGGAGTTTGACAGGGCAGGCCGCGCCATAAGCCTTGAGGAGAAACCGCAGGAACCGCGCTCTAACTATGCAGTGACAGGGCTTTATTTTTACGACAATGATGTTGTGGATATCGCAAAGGCAGTCAAGCCTTCGGCACGCGGTGAGCTGGAAATCACTGACGTGAACAAGGCGTATCTGGAGCGAGGCGATCTCCATGTGGAAAAAATGCGGCGCGGTTTTGCTTGGCTCGATACGGGGACGCATGAGTCGCTTTTGCAGGCGGCGACTTTTGTTGAAACGATACAGGATCGCCAAGGGCTGAAGATTGCCTGTGTCGAGGAGATTGCCTACCGCATGGGATATATCGATGCAGAGCAGGTACTGCGCTTGGCTCAGCCATTGATGAAAAACGACTATGGTCGTTACTTGGAACAGCTGGTCAGGGGTTAGGGGATAAGGAATGGAAGCAATGGAAACAAGTCTCAAAGGTGTTTTTGTGCTTGAGCCGAAGGTGTTTGGCGATGCACGCGGCTGGTTCATGGAGAGCTGGTCAAAACGGAGGATGGAAGAAGCGGGGCTCTTCTATGATTTCGTGCAGGACAATCAGTCTTTTTCGGCGGAAAAGGGAACGCTACGCGGACTTCATTACCAGAAGAATCCCATGGCGCAGGCGAAGCTTTTGCGTTGTACGCGCGGCGAGATTCTCGATGTTGCCGTTGATATAAGAAAGGGTTCGCCGCAATATGCGAAGTGGGTTTCCGTACGTCTTTCTGCAGAGAATAAAAGACAGCTGATGATTCCGCGCGGTTTTGCGCACGGCTTCATCACATTGACGGATGATGTTGAAGTACAGTACAAGGCGGATAATTATTATGCGCCTGAGTGCGACGGCAATATTCTCTGGAGTGACCCGGCCATCGGCATTGACTGGGAGCTTGAACCGACCGTTCTTTCAGTGAAGGATGAGGCGGCGCCAACTCTCGCTGCAAGGGAAGCGGAGCTTAATTTCATCTATGGGGAGGAAGAGGCGTGAAGTACCTTGTGACTGGCGGCGCCGGCTTTATCGGCAGCAATTTTGTCCATTATATGCTAAGAGAACACCAGGAGGCGGAGATTTTTTGCGTCGACGCACTGACGTATGCGGGTGATTATGAATCGCTGCTCGATGTTGAGGGTGAGCCGCGCTTCCGCTTTTTTCACTGCGATATCTGTGAACGCAGGGAAATTTATAAAATTTTTCATGAGGAAAAACCTGATGTCGTTGTGAATTTTGCGGCAGAAAGTCATGTGGATCGCTCGATTGAAACGCCGGAGATATTTTTGCAGACCAATATTATCGGCACGAGCGTTCTTCTCGATGCCTGCCGTGAATATGGCATTTCCCGCTATCACCAAGTGTCGACTGATGAAGTTTATGGTGACTTGCCGCTTGATCGACCGGAGCTTTTCTTTACGGAAGAAACTCCCCTGCATGCGTCGAGCCCGTATTCGGCCTCAAAGGCGTCTGCGGATCTCCTAGTGCTTGCTTACAGCCGCACCTTTGGTCTTCCCGTGACGATCTCGCGCTGCTCCAACAATTATGGTCCGTACCATTTCCCGGAAAAGCTCATCCCTTTGATGATCGTCAAGGCGCTTGCCGATGAACGTCTGCCCGTCTATGGCGACGGTGCAAACGTGCGCGATTGGCTCTATGTTGAGGATCATTGCCGTGCCATCGATCTCGTGCTGGAAAAGGGGCGTACAGGCGAAATTTACAATATCGGCGGACATAATGAGCGTGCCAATATCGACGTCGTCAAGGTGATTTTGCTGGCTTTGGAGAAGCCGGAAAGCCTTATTTCTTACGTGGAGGATCGCAAGGGACACGATCGCCGCTATGCGATTGACCCGACGAAGATTCACCGGGAGCTTGGCTGGCTTCCTGAGACGAAATTCGAGACGGGCATCGAACAGACCATTCGTTGGTATCTTGAACATCGTACATGGTGGCAGCATATCCTTGACGGCAGCTATAGGAAGTTTTATTTGAAAAAATAAAGTGCTTTCTTCTACAGGTTTTGGGGATGAAAAAATACAAAAAGGGCTTGCGTATTTTTCTTTGGTGCTGTATACTATCAAAGTAACTTGTCAACGGGGGCGTAGCTCAGCTGGGAGAGCGCTTGCATGGCATGCAAGAGGTCAGGGGTTCGATCCCCCTCGTCTCCACCATTTTGCTATGATACGGCTTTCTGCTTTTCGCGGAAGGCCGCTTTTCTTTTTTGATTAGTCCAAAGGGAAAGAACGTGCGGTGGAACTGTATCCTTTCAGCACATGCGGGGTGAGATTGAGTGGGAGAGATGCCAAGTCTGCATCAACTGGAATGTTTTGTTATTTATGGAAGGGTAAAGAATTTTTTACAGGCTGCCAAAGAGGCGAATATCACGCAGTCCGCTTTTAGTGCGCAGATGAAAAAGCTGGAGGAGATTCTTGGCATTGCGTTGATTCATCGTTCCAACAGGGGGAGTTGCCTTACGGAAGCTGGTGAAAATTTTCTGGGCAAAGCGCAGGCCTATGTTGACGGGCTGCACGAAATCGTTTATGAGATTCAGGCACAGGCAGGCAAAGCGCCGATTGAACTCAATGTCGCTGTTTTGCGTTCTTTAGGCGATGTCCATATGAATCGGCATGTATCATATTTTCAGCAGCAAAATAAGAAAATATGCTTTAATGTTTTTGATATGGAAGAGGATGAGATCAGAAAAGGCCTTTTCGAAGGGCATATCGACGTCGCTTCGGTGTATCGTTTTGAGTCAGACGCTTATGCGGATTTCGTCTGTACGCATTTTTCCGATGATGAAATTATTTTTTTTGCTCCGCATGTTTCAGCGCCATTGGAAGGTGTTGGACAGGAATGGATGGAAAATCAGCCGTTGGTTTACTATCCGCCCAATTCTTCCATGAACAAAGTCTATCAAGAGTATTTCGCAAGAAAGCTGCCGCCGGCGGCAGCGCATCTTTCCACACCTTATGCAATGATGCATTTTTGTCAGGAAAACCCCGTGGGAGCACTTTTGCCGCGCCGCTTTATCGAGGCTCTTGGCATTACCAGGGGATTTTACACCCTGCGTCCGATGATAAAACTGGAGGCAGTGCTGGTTTATAAGAAGGATAATCCCCGATCCCGTTATATCCGCATGTATGTCGATTATATCCTGAAAATTTTTCGGGGAAAATGACGGTTTGCGTGAAAACAGGAAATTGAAGTTTGAAGATATGCGGGAAAGAATAATGAATAATAGAAAAAGACGAGTGTTATCGTTTTTTGCGATGACACTCATCTTCTTTATGCGCTATACAAATGCTTTGAGGACTTCTATAATCAAGGGCATCCTAATTCATTAAAGAAAGGTCGCTGTTATAAGTGAAGCACGAAAAATTATGGACGAAAGAGTTTATTCTCGATACGTTAATAAACTTTTTGATCTATATCATCTATTATATGCTCATGGTCATCATTGCATCGGAGGCGATACAGACGTTGAACGCCTCGATGAGTGAAGCGGGATTGGCCTCGGGTATTTTTATTCTCGGCACGCTGCTCGCGCGTATGGTGGCAGGGCATTCCATCGAACTTTATGGAAGAAAGTTCATGCTTTATGCAGGAATCGGTTTTTATCTGGGGACAACGCTTTTGTATTTCTTTGTTGATTCTCTCGCGCTTCTTTATGTAGTGCGCTGCCTGAACGGTATCGGCTACGGCATCGCTTCGACGGCGACGAGTACGATTGTTTCCAGCATTATTCCGATGGCACGCCGCGGTGAGGGAATCAATTACTATGCCTTGAGCATGAGCCTTGCCGCTGCTGTCGGACCGTTCCTTGGAATGCTCATGCAGCATACGCTGCCGTTCAATTATATCATCGATTTTTGTGTGGCAATGCTTGTTGTCTGCCTTGCTGCTGTTGTTGCGCTTAAAGTACCGGAGATGGAACTTTCAGAAGAGAAAAAAGCTGCACTTCGCGAGGTCAATATTGCCAACTTCCTTGAACCGAAAGTTACATCGATCTCTATTGTTGCGTTCATCATGGGTGTAAGCTATTCAAGTGTTTTGAGTTTCCTCGCAACGTACTCTCAGGAGCTAGGGCTTATCGGAGCGGGAACCATTTTTTTCCTCGTTTATGCTTTGACGATTACGTTGGCACGTCCTGTGGCAGGCGTTATGTTTGATCGCAAAGGCGAAGATTTCGTCATGTATCCTACATATGCCTGCCTCGCCATCGGTCTTTTGCTCCTGAGCATCACGACGGAAAGCTGGATGCTTCTCTTAGCCGGTGTGTTCGTGGGACTGGGCTATGGCACCTTTATGTCGAATGGGCAGGCGATTTGCGTCAAACTTGTCTCGGAGTACCGCATCGGCGTAGCTGTGTCTACATATTTTATCGCGCTTGACCTTGGACTTGGTGTCGGACCATATGCTCTCGGCGCATTCAAGGAAAGCATCGGATTTGGCGGAATCTATAGCGTTTGCGGCATTGCGGCATTCCTCTGCGCAGGGCTTTATTATCTGCTTTATGCGAGGAGGCGTGATGCTGCGCCTGCAGAAGAGATGAAGTTGGAAACAGCAGACTGAGAGATGCGCTGTGTGAAACGATGACGGATGTTGTCGTTTCACACAGCCGTTCTATAAAAACACGAGATCTTGTAAGCTGAAGGCCGCCCGTTCCTCTAAAATTGGAGGGGATGGGCGGCCTTTTAATGACTGTTCGAAATGGTTCATGGTGGAGGGTGCAGCACCTTGCCTTCTGTATCTGTATGACAACCATGGTCTCCGGTTAGTCCTCTTTGAATGGATAAAATAGAAGAAAAGAAAGATGTTGACAGACATTGGGGCTTCGTGTAAAATAAGGCACGTTGCGAAGAGAGCGGGCAGTAAGTGAAAGATTCGGAGAAGAACGGCAGAGGAAGTCCTGGCGGACGTAAAAACTGTGCTTGACAAAATTCACTGAAGCGAGTATACTAAAAAAGCTAGCTCAATCGAGCGGCAAACAGCCGGAGCAATTCGGCGGTGTTCCTTGAAAACTAAACAATGCAGAAATGAATCATCTATATGATTCAAGCCAGATGTCCATCAAGAGAGATCTTGATGAAACATCGATTGTGAACTACAAATTGTAAAAGCAATCGACAATTTCTTTATGCGGTTCGAGAGAATCGTATCCAAAGATAAAAAAGAGCCAATCAACGGCTCTCTGCTAAAAGCAATTTTCTCCACCACGACTGTCCTACAGTCCGGAGCGGAGAAAAAAACGCAGAGATTTTTGTGCTAGGCAAGGAATGGCGAAGCCGCGTCCCGCAGACGTACTCGTGTACGTCGAGGACACACGGCGAAGCCATGACGCAGCATAGCGCAAAAAGATCAAGTTTTTTTCGGAGAGTTTGATCCTGGCTCAGGACGAACGCTGGCGGCGTGCTTAACACATGCAAGTCGAACGGGAACCTTTGTTTCGGCAGAGGTGAGAGTGGCAAACGGGTGAGTAACACGTAGGCAACCTGCCGACAGGATGGGGACAACATTCCGAAAGGAATGCTAATACCGAATGAAGTCCGAGAGGGGCATCCCTCTTGGATGAAAGATGGCCTCTGAACATGCTATCACCTGTCGATGGGCCTGCGTCTGATTAGCCAGTTGGCGGGGTAACGGCCCACCAAAGCGACGATCAGTAGCCGGTCTGAGAGGATGAACGGCCACATTGGGACTGAGACACGGCCCAGACTCCTACGGGAGGCAGCAGTGGGGAATCTTCCACAATGGGCGAAAGCCTGATGGAGCAACGCCGCGTGAGTGAAGAAGGTCTTCGGATCGTAAAGCTCTGTTGCAGGGGACGAAAACCGGGTTTGAGAACATTGAGCCTGGGTGACGGTACCTTGCGAGGAAGCCACGGCTAACTACGTGCCAGCAGCCGCGGTAATACGTAGGTGGCGAGCGTTGTCCGGAATTATTGGGCGTAAAGGGAGCGCAGGCGGGCTGCCAAGTCCATCTTAAAAGTGCGGGGCTCAACCCCGTGAGGGGATGGAAACTGGCAGTCTTGAGTGCAGGAGAGGAAAGCGGAATTCCCAGTGTAGCGGTGAAATGCGTAGATATTGGGAGGAACACCAGTGGCGAAGGCGGCTTTCTGGACTGTAACTGACGCTGAGGCTCGAAAGCCAGGGGAGCGAACGGGATTAGATACCCCGGTAGTCCTGGCCGTAAACGATGAATGCTAGGTGTAGGAGGTATCGACCCCTCCTGTGCCGGAGTTAACGCAATAAGCATTCCGCCTGGGGAGTACGGTCGCAAGACTGAAACTCAAAGGAATTGACGGGGGCCCGCACAAGCGGTGGAGTATGTGGTTTAATTCGACGCAACGCGAAGAACCTTACCAGGGCTTGACATTGAGTGAAACGTGTAGAGATACACGCCTCCCTTCGGGGACACGAAAACAGGTGGTGCATGGCTGTCGTCAGCTCGTGTCGTGAGATGTTGGGTTAAGTCCCGCAACGAGCGCAACCCCTGTTCCTTGTTGCCAGCACGTAAAGGTGGGAACTCAAGGGAGACTGCCGTGGAGAACGCGGAGGAAGGCGGGGATGACGTCAAGTCATCATGCCCCTTATGTCCTGGGCTACACACGTACTACAATGGGATGGACAGAGGGAAGCGAGGGCGCGAGCCGGAGCGGATCCCAGAAACCGTCCCCCAGTTCGGATTGCAGGCTGCAACCCGCCTGCATGAAGTCGGAATCGCTAGTAATCGCAGGTCAGCATACTGCGGTGAATACGTTCCCGGGCCTTGTACACACCGCCCGTCACACCACGGAAGTCATTCACGCCCGAAGCCGGCGGGCCAACCGCAAGGAGGCAGCCGTCTAAGGCGGGGGCGATGACTGGGGTGAAGTCGTAACAAGGTAGCCGTATCGGAAGGTGCGGCTGGATCACCTCCTTTCTAAGGTTACAGAGCTGTCGAAGAAGCAAGCCCGAAGGGCGCAGCGGATTCGGAAGACAGCTTGATCTTAAGTCGAGGCATAGGGCTGGCATAAGCCTTTCTGCATTGTCTAGTTTTGAGGGAATACCTTCTCTCAAAGTCGTACCTTGAAAACTACACAGAAGACAAAATGAAAGAAAATCATCGAAGGCTGTAGAAATACAGCAAAGATTTTCCGAACATTTTAGGATCACAAACCAAGACAAGAACATCAGAAATGATGCCTTGAAGGCGAAACACACGATGAAAGTCGTGGAAAAGTCAAGCTACGAAAGGCATACGGTGGATGCCTTGGCGTCAGGAGTCGAAGAAGGACGCGATCAGCTGCGAAAAGCCGTGGGGAGCCGCAAATAGGCCTCGATTCACGGATATCCGAATGGGGCAACCCAGTGCGAGTCATGTCGCACTACCCGAAAGGGAGACAAACCCGGTGAACTGAAACATCTAAGTAGCCGGAGGAAAAGTAAACAATAGTGATTCTCTTAGTAGCGGCGAGCGAAAAGGGAAGAGCCCAAACCGAGAGCTTTCGGGCTTTCGGGGTTGAGGACCAGCAAAAAGGGAAAGCAGCCTAGTGGAACGGCATGGGAAGGCCGGGCAAAGAGAGTGAAACCCTCGTACACGAAAGGCTGAAGAACGGGCTGGGATCCAGAGTACCACGGGACACGAGGAACCCTGTGGGAAGCGGGGTGGACCACCATCCAAGGCAAAATACTACCTGACGACCGATAGAGGAAAGTACCGTGAGGGAAAGGCGAAAAGAACCGCGGGAGCGGAGTGAAATAGAACCTGAAACCGTATGTCCACAAGCAGTCGAAGCGCATTATTGGCGCGACGGCGTGCCTATTGAAGAATGAACCGGCGAGTTGTCCCGTCGAGCAAGGTTAAGCGGAAGACGCGGAGCCGAAGCGAAAGCGAGTCTTAAGAGGGCGAAGAGTTCGACGGGGCAGACCCGAAACCACAGTGATCTATGCATGGCCAGGCTGAAACCCAGGTAAAATTGGGCGGAGGGCCGAACCCGTGAGTGTTGAAAAACTTTGGGATGAGCTGTGCATAGGGGTGAAATGCCAATCGAACGTGGAGATAGCTGGTTCTCCCCGAAATAGCTTTAGGGCTAGCCTCGGGCGATGCATGCAGACGGTAGAGCACTGATCGGGCAAGGGGGCGTAAAGCCTACCGACCCCAGTCAAACTGCGAATGGCTGCATGGCAAGCCCGGGAGTCAGCGTGCGAGTGATAAGACCCGTACGCAAGAGGGAAACAGCCCAGACCGCCAGCTAAGGTCCCCAATGCTGTACTAAGTGGAAAAGGATGTAGGAATTCGAAAACAACCAGGATGTTGGCTCAGAAGCAGCCACCATTTAAAGAGTGCGTAATAGCTCACTGGTCGAGAGTCCCTGCGCCGAAGATGTCCGGGGCTCAAGTACAGAACCGAAGCTGCGGCTGCATAGGAAACTATGCGGGGTAGGGGAGCGTACCATGGGCGGAGAAGCCGTACCGGAAGGAGCGGTGGAGCGCATGGCAGTGAGAATGCCGGTATGAGTAGCGAAAAGGCCAGCAAGAATCTGGCCCACCGAAAGCCTGAGGTTTCCTGGGCAACGCTCGTCGTCCCAGGGTCAGTCGGGACCTAAGCCGAGGCAGCAAGCATAGGCGATGGACAACTGGCAAACATTCCAGTACCGCAGGGAGTCGTTTGAGTGATGGAGTGACGCAGGAGGGAGCTTGGGCGCGCGAATGGAAGAGCGCGTCGAAGCCGGTAGGCTGCAAGGGAGGCAAATCCCCCTTGTAAAAGCCGAGACGTGACAGGGAGGCAAACCTTTGGGTGAGCCGAAGCCAAGCGGACCACACTGCCGAGAAAAGCTTCTAGCGAGACGAACTGCGCCCGTACCGAAACCGACACAGGCAGGCAGGGAGAGGATCCTAAGGTGCGCGGGAAAACCCTCGTTAAGGAACTCTGCAAATTGCATCCGTAACTTCGGGAAAAGGATGGCCGTTCCTGGTGAAGACCCTAGCGGTTGGAGCTGGAGGCGGCGACAGAAGAGAAGCCCAAGCGACTGTTTACCACAAACACAGGTGCCTGCAAAAGAGAAATCTGACGTATAGGTGCTGACGCCTGCCCGGTGCTGGAAGGTTAAGGGGAGAGGTCAGGAGCAATCCGAAGCCTTGAGCTGAAGCCCCAGTAAACGGCGGCCGTAACTATAACGGTCCTAAGGTAGCGAAATTCCTTGTCGGGTAAGTTCCGACCCGCACGAAAGGCGTAACGATTTGGGCACTGTCTCGACGAGGGGCCCGGTGAAATTGAAATACCTGTGAAGATGCAGGTTACCCGCGACTGGACAGAAAGACCCCATGGAGCTTTACTGCAGCTTGGCATTGATGCCCGGCGGATGATGTACAGGATAGGTGGGAGGCTGAGAAAGGCGACCGCAAGGACGCCCGGAGCCGCTGTTGGGATACCACCCTTCCTCCGCTGGTCATCTAACCGGAGTGGTTACGACACTCGGGACAGTGCCAGGTGGGCAGTTTGACTGGGGCGGTCGCCTCCGAAAGAGCAACGGAGGCGTCCAAAGGTTCCCTCAGCGCGGACAGAAATCGCGCGAAGAGCATAAAGGCAGAAGGGAGCTTGACTGCGAGACCGACAAGTCGAGCAGGTACGAAAGTAGGGCTTAGTGATCCGGTGGAATGAGAGTGGAATTGCCATCGCTCAACGGATAAAAGCTACCCTGGGGATAACAGGCTAATCTCTCCCAAGAGTCCATATCGACGGGGAGGTTTGGCACCTCGATGTCGGCTCATCACATCCTGGGGCTGAAGCAGGTCCCAAGGGTTGGGCTGTTCGCCCATTAAAGTGGTACGTGAGCTGGGTTCAGAACGTCGTGAGACAGTTCGGTCCATATCCATCGCGGGCGGAAGAAACCTGAAGGGGGCTGCTCCTAGTACGAGAGGACCGGAGTGGACGGACCGACGGTGTACCAGTCATGGCGCCAGCCGTGCAGCTGGGTAGCTGCGTCCGGAAAGGATAAACGCTGAAAGCATCTAAGCGTGAAACCAGCCCTAAGATGAAGTTTCTCACGGAGTAGTCCGGTAAGGCACCTCAAAGACGATGAGGTTGATAGGCGGGGAGTGGAAGCGTCGCAAGGCGTGCAGCCGACCCGTACTAATATGCCGAGGGCTTGACCTAAGTTTCGCCAACACCCTAAAATGTTCTTGTCTTCTGTATAGTTTTGAGGGTGTGCTGAGCTGTCGAAGAGACAAACCCGCAAGGGTGCAGTCGATTCGGAAACAGCTCGTATGCGAAAACGTCCCAAGAGTGCAAGCTGAAAGCGCAGCGCGATTGGCTAACGTTGACCGCCTACCTTCAAACAATATCCAGTGGCGATAGCTGAGTGGTTCCACCTGTTCCCATCCCGAACACAGTCGTTAAGCACTCATACGTCGAAAGTACTTGGTTGGAGACGACCTGGGAGGATAGAAAGCTGCTGGTTCTGACAAATGCCACCGCTGATGCGGTGGCATACTTATGGCGGCTGTGGTGAAGTGGTTAACACACTGGATTGTGGCTCCAGCATTCGTGGGTTCGAGCCCCACCAGTCGCCCCATTAGGGGTATAGCTCAACTGGTAGAGCAACGGTCTCCAAAACCGTAGGTTGTGAGTTCAAGTCTTACTGCCCCTGCCATGTGTGAAAAACAATTTTATATAGAATACGGAGTGGTACTCAAGAGGCTGAAGAGGACGGTTTGCTAAATCGTTAGTGTGGGCAACTGCAGCGGAGGTTCGAATCCTCTCCACTCCGCCATTAGGAAACGGAAGCTTCCAAGCTGTGCTTGGGAGCTTTATTGTTGTGGAAAACAAGGTTTGACAATGTCCTTCTCTTATGATATTATTTTACGGTAAATGTGCGGATGTGCCTGATATGTCCGTCGTTTTCAACCGCTCGATGAGGTTTCAAAACAGTGAAGCTGTACCGTAGTCGGCGAGTAACACGTAAGGAGGTGTTTTTATGTACGCTATTATCAAGACAGGCGGCAAGCAGTATCGTGTTGCCGAGGGCGATGTCATTCGTGTTGAAAAGCTCGACGCTGCAGAAGGCGAGGGTGTGACGTTTGATGAGGTTCTTACGGTTGTTGACGGCGACACCGTCAAAGTCGGACGTCCGCTGCTCGAGGGAGCAAAGGTGACCGGCAAGGTTCAGGAGCAGGGTAAGGCCAAGAAGATTCTCGTTTTCAAATACAAGGCGAAATCAAATTACCGCCGTCGCCAGGGTCATCGCCAGCCTTTTACGAAGGTTGTTATCGAGAAGATTGAGGCCTGATGATCGAGATCCGAATAGAGCGACGGGACGGAAAAATATCGGGCTGCCAAGTGAAAGGTCATAGCGGTACGGCGGAGCGCGGTTTTGATATTGTTTGCGCAGGAGTTTCCAGCCTTGTACAAGCTGCTCTTCTTGGCATAGGGAAGCATCTGCATCGCGAGGTAAGATATAGGGTCGCGAGCGGAGACTTTTTTATGGAACTTAAGAGTTCGCCCGATGATTTGACAGAAGCCGTGCTTGAAACCATGCGGCTGGGGTTGGAGGAGATTGTGAAGATTGATTCCAATGCCGTAAGAATTGAGTATAGGGAGAGGTGAATATGATGTTTGCTTTTGATTTGCAGCTTTTTGCCCATAAAAAGGGTGTCAGCAGCACACGCAATGGTCGGGACAGCGAGTCCAAGCGCCTTGGTGTCAAGGAGCATGCCGGTACGGTGGTGACAGCCGGGAGCATTCTTGTGCGTCAGCGTGGAACACATTTCCATCCGGGACATAATGTGGGCATTGGCAAGGATGATACGCTTTTTGCCAAGGTGGCGGGCAAGGTCGCTTTCGAGCGCAAGGGTCGCTACAATCGCCAAGTCAGCGTTTATCCGACGGCTTGATTGCCCTATAGCAAGGCAATATAGAAAAGTACCTGCGCCTTCTGTGACGCAGGTATCTTTTTCTATCTGCGGTTTGTTTTTCAAACGCTTGGCGCCCATGCTTTATGCCCAGAAGAATCTGGGCACGAGGCATGTGCATCAGGATGGGAAAGGAGGAAAAAATGCAGTTCATTGACAGGACGAAGATCAGTGTGAAGGCGGGTGATGGAGGAAAGGGAAAATCAGCTTTTCGCCGTGAGAAGTTCATCCCGAAAGGCGGACCCTCCGGCGGCGACGGTGGTCGCGGTGCGGATATCGTTTTCCTTGTTGACCGCAATATGAATACTTTGTTGGATTTCCGTTATCATCGGAAGTTCAAGGGAGCAAATGGCGGCAATGGGGATATCAAGAATATGACCGGTGCAAACGCCGAACCTTGCATCGTAAAAGTACCGCCGGGAACACTGGTGAAGGATGCTCTGACGGGTGATGTGCTGGCTGACTTGATGGAAATCGGACAGCGTGTTGTTATTGCCAAGGGCGGTCGCGGCGGTCGCGGCAATGCACGCTTTTCTAATCCCGCAAATCGGGCGCCGACGCTTGCAGAGCTTGGCGAGCCGGGAGAGAACAAGGAACTGCTTCTGGAATTAAAATTGCTTGCGGATGTCGGTCTTGTGGGGTATCCAAGTGTGGGAAAATCGAGCCTTATTTCAGCTGTTTCGGCAGCACGCCCTGAGGTTGCGGCATACCACTTCACGACATTGGTTCCCGTGCTCGGCGTCGTGAAGACGGATTATGAGAAAAATTTTGTTATGGCCGATATTCCCGGCCTTATCGAAGGTGCGGCGGATGGTGCAGGGCTCGGACATGATTTCCTGCGCCATGTGGAGCGCACGCGGCTCATCCTCCACCTTGTTGATGCCTCGGGGTTGGAAGGTCGTGATCCCGTGGAGGATTACTACCGCATCAATGCCGAACTAAGAAAATACAGTGAAAAAATTGCTGCGCGTACGCAGATTCTTGTGGCGAATAAGATGGATCTGCCTGAGGCGGCGGAGAATTTGCCGCGTCTTGAAGCGCTGGCGAAAAAAGAAGGCATTCGTATCTTTGCGATTTCAGCGGCAGCGCACCAGGGGTTGGGGGAGCTTATTTCCTATGTGGGAGAAACTCTTGAAACCCTGAAGGCAGAGCCGTTGGAAGAAAAACAGAAGGTGCGTGTTTACGATGCTTCGCAAGATGGGGCGCTGGATGAGGAAATTGTAACAATCACAAGAAATGATCGCGGTGATTTCATCGTTGCGAACAAGGCGTTGGAGAAGCTTGTCGCCATGACGAATTTTGGAAACGATGAGGCGGTGCGGCGGTTTCAGTATATTTGGCGCATGAAAAAAATGGATGCAAAACTTCAGGAGCGCGGCATTAAAGAGGGCATGACGGTGCATATTGGCGATATGGAGTTTGAGTATCACGAGTAGCCAAAAAGAAAAGAGGAGGCTTTCGGATGGAAGCACGCGAGCGTCTGCGCGAGGCAAAGCGCGTTGTCGTTAAGGTTGGCACAAGTACGTTGGTACATGCATCGGGCAAACCGGATTTCCGACGCATGGATCGTCTCGTACGCGAGATTGCTGATCTCAAGAACGAGGGACGTGAAATGGTGCTTGTAAGCTCGGGCGCCATCGCCATAGGCATGGATCGTATGGGACTGCGTGAAAAGCCGGCAGAAATGCCTGCTCGACAGGCATTGGCTGCCATCGGCCAATTCAGTCTTATGACGCTTTACAAGAAGTTTTTCTCCGATTATGGACAGACGGCTGCGCAGGTGCTATTAACAAAGGAAAATGCGGCGCGTCACCACCAGTATGCCAATTCGCGCAATGCTCTTTTGGAGTTGCTTTCCATGGGAGCGGTACCGATTATCAACGAAAACGATGTTGTTGCCGTCGACGAAATCAAGATTGGCGACAACGATACGCTTTCTGCCACAGTCGCGACATTGATCGATGCGGATGCCTTGCTGATTCTTTCGGATATTGACGGTCTTTATACGGCGAATCCGCAAACGGATAAAACGGCACGGTTGATTCCTGTGGTTCGAGAAATTACACCGGAAATCGAACGTATGGCAGGCGGTGCAAGCTCATCCTTCGGCACGGGCGGCATGGCGACAAAGATCGAGGCGGCGAAGATTGCTGTAAATACAGGCGTGACATTTGTTATTGCTCCGAGTGAGAGAGAGGATGTGATTGCTGCTGTTCTTGCGGGCGATTCTGTGGGCACGGTATTCCCTGCGAAAGAATCACATCTCAATGTACGCAAGGGATGGCTTGCTTTTGGCAAGCGCATTGCGGGCGATATCATCGTGGACGAAGGCTGCGCGGAAGCCATGCGTCTCAAAGGTTCCAGTCTCCTCGCGGCCGGCATTGTTTCTTTTGAAGGGGATTTTTCTGCCGGCGCCACGGTGCGCGTGCTTTCGGAAAATCACCAGGAGCTTGCGCGTGGTATTGTCAATTATGGCGCAGCGGAACTTTTGAAGATTGCAGGACGGCAGAGCCGTGATTTTACTAATCTGTTGGACGGCAAGATTCATGAGGAGGTTATTCATCGCGATAATATGGTGCTGATGGTCTGAGTGTGCCGAATGTGCGCAAATAACGTAGGAGGGGTTTGGCGTGAGTGTCGAAGAAATGGTTCGGAGAAAAGCTGAGGCGGCAAAACATGCGTCACGTCAGCTGGCCTTATTGTCGCCCGGCATGAAGAACAAGGCGCTTTATGCGATGGCTGAGGCATTGGAGAAACGGGCGAACCTTGTGCTTGAGGCGAATGCGCAGGATTTGGAAGAAGCTCGGACGAAAAAGGAAATCAAGCGCTCCTATCTTGACAGGCTCATGCTTGATGAGAACCGCATCCATGCGATGGCAGAGGGATTGCGTGAAACGGCGGCGCTTGCGGATCCTGTCGGACGCGGTGACTTTTCGACGGTGCGCCCGAATGGGCTCGAGATTCGACGCGTGCGTGTGCCCCTTGGCGTCATCGGCATTATCTACGAGGCACGCCCCAATGTGACAGCGGACGCAGCGGGACTTTGCCTGAAGTCGGGCAATGCCGTTATTTTACGTGGGGGTTCGGAAGCCATTCGCTCCAACACGGCAATTTCTTATTTGCTGGCAACGGCAGCCTATGAGGCGGGAATTCCCGAAGGAGCAATCCAATTCATTGATTCGCCCGATCGAAAAGCGGTAGAGGTGATGCTTCATCTTGAAGGCTTCCTCGACGCTGTCATTCCACGCGGCGGCGCCGGACTTATCCGCTTTGTGGTACGCAACAGCAGGGTGCCTGTCATCGAGACGGGCAGCGGTGTCTGCCATACCTTTGTGGATGAAAGCGCTGATTTTTCCATGGCAGAGGAAATTGCCCTCAATGCCAAGGTTTCACGACCTTCCGTCTGCAATGCAATGGAGACGCTGCTCGTGCATGAAAACATTGCGGGGAGTTTCCTGCCGCGTATTGTCAAGGCAATGGAAGAAGCGCATGTGGAGGTGCGCGGCTGTGATAAGACGCGCAGCATTTGCAGCTGGCTCAAGCCGGCGGAGGAAGAGGACTGGTCGACAGAATACGGCGATTTGATTCTTTCGGTCAAGGTGGTGTGCAGTCTGACAGAGGCTATTGAACATATCAACCGATATAACACGGGGCATTCGGAAACAATTGTCACGAACGATCTTAAGAACGCACATCGTTTCCAGGCGGAGGTCGATGCGGCGGCGGTCTATGTCAATGCCTCGACGCGTTTCACGGATGGGCAGGAATTTGGTTTCGGGGCGGAAATCGGCATCAGCACGCAGAAGCTTCACGCACGCGGCCCGATGGGGCTTGTTGAGCTCACGGCGATGAAGTATCTCATCTACGGAACGGGACAAGTACGATGCTGAAAGCATTCTTTGGCTATTGGCGCACAGTGTGCCAATATCTGGCGACAGAGAAAGGCAATCATGACTTTTGGGATCATCTGCGGGCACTCGTGCTTATTGTTTTGAGCATGGCGGCAGCCGTGGCCCTTGTGCATTTTGTCTTTGGCTGATTCCAGCCGAATTGCCTGCCGTTCGTTTGCGGTTTCCTGCCGGATCGGTGTTTTAGGGGAATGGAGGTAGGTGCATGGAAGAGAGGAAACGACGTGTCGGTATTATGGGCGGTACATTTGATCCGATACATGTCGGGCATTTGATCATTGCGGAGACAGTACGCGAGGCATTGTCCCTTTCGGAAGTCCTGTTCATTCCTGCATCGATACCGCCGCATAAGCCGGATCAGCCGGTCATGGCGGCAGAGCACCGCCTGGTGCTTGTGAAGCTTGCGACGAACAGCAACCCGTTTTTTCGGGTTCTTGATATTGAGTTCAGACGAAAGGGACCGTCGTATTCTTACGATACACTTAAAGCGCTTATACAGGAGTATGGCAGGCAACAGGAATTCTGTTTCATTATTGGCGGTGATGAGGTGAACAGCATCCTTTCCTGGTATCGTGCGGAGGAATTGTTTTCACTCTGCCATTTTGCTGCGGCGAAACGTCAGGGTTCTCCTATCTCTTTGTCGGAGATACGCAAAAAGTTTGGGGATGCGGCACTTTCGCGCATTCATCTTGTGACGACTCCGGAATTGGAAATTTCTTCGACGGATATTCGCCGTCGTCTGCAAGAGGGACGTTCCATACGTTATCTTGTGCCAGAAGAAGTTGAGGCGTATATCTACAAGGAAGGTCTGTATCAATGAATTACGAGGCAATGAAAGAGGAACTGCAAAAGCGTCTGAAACACAGCCGTTATGTGCATTCCTTAGGCGTGGCGGACACAGCTGTGCAGCTGGCAGGACGTTTCGGGGTGGACAAGGAACAGGCCCGCATCGCCGGTCTGCTGCACGACTGTGCGCGTGAATATCCGACGGCACGCCTGCCTGAGGAAGCAGCGCGGCATGGAATCTCTTACGGGGAAGTGGAACGGACGATGCCCCTTCTTTTGCATGCCTATGTAGGAGCAAAACGAGCGGCAGAGCTTTATGGAGTCCATGACGCGGAAATTGCACAGGCTATATGGCGCCATACGGTAGGCGGGGAACATATGACAAAGCTCGATAAAATCATTTATTTTGCGGATATGATCGAGCCGGGCCGCGATTACCCGGAGGCGGAGGAACTGCGTAGCCTGTCCCGTACGGCGGATCTTGATGATCTGATGTTCGAGGGACTTTCCCAGTCCATCCTCTTTGTTCTCAAAACGAGACGACTTATTCATCCGGCAACCATCGCCGCACGCAATGAGATTCTTCTCGCACGCAAGGAAAAAGAAGGGCTGCGTCCATGAGAAGCCGAACACAGGAAAACATTCGTGAAAAACGTCGCCGCCTTGCCCGTCGTCGCCGTCTTGCACGGGCGCGGCTCATCGTATTTCTCTTTTTTCTCAGCATATTTCTTGCTGTTCTTGCTGTGGCAGGGTATTTTCTCTACGGCATCGGACATCGCATCTACCAGGATATTGATACGGTATACCAGGGCTACGAGGAGCGGCGTCAGATACGCGATCAGCATATCGATGCGAGGTTTGACGGGTATACGAATGTGCTCGTTCTTGGTATTGACGACGGCGCAGATGAGAATGGCACGGAAGGCCAGCATGCGGATACGATCCTGCTCCTCAGCATGGAAAATGCGACGGGAAGCCTGCGTGCCATTACCGTGCCGCCTGCCATGCTCGTTTCATCGCCACAGGGTGGGGAGATGCGGGCGACCGATCTTTATTCTCATGGCGGGGCGCCCGTGATGGTACAGACGTTCTCAAATCTCTTGGGAGTATCCATTCATCAATACGTGACGATGGATACGAAAGCATTGGCTGAACTTGTTGATGTCCTGGGAGGCATCGATCTCTATGTCGAGGACGAGATGAATTACGATGATCCGGAGGCAGGGCTTTCCATTCATATTCCCAAGGGGTTCCAACATATGGATGGCGATACGGCGCAGAAATATCTGCGCTATCGCAGCTCCGAGCTTGGGGAGGTCGGACGCCTGCACCGCCAACAACGCTTTGCCAAGGCGCTTTACGAAAAGTTTTTACAGGTTGACACGATTCCCAAATTGCCTGATGTCGCTGATATCTTTAAATATCGCATGACGACGAGCGCCGAGATTTTTGATTCGGCACGTCTCGCGAAGGTGCTGAAAAATTTGAGCGGTGAACCGCCTAAGACCGTGTTGCTGCCCATTGTACAGCACGATGGCTATTGGCTGCCTGATCGGGCGAATATTCAGCAAAAAATTGGAGAATTGTTTCCCGAACTGGTAAAGCAGGAGTAAGAAAATGTCGATAACAAATAGGAGCATTGATTTTTTCAGTGGTTCCGGTGGATATGACCCACAGCAGGAGGCATGAGTTTTGAGCAATACACCTGAGGAAATGAGCCAGGCAATCGCCAAGGCAGCAAGCGACAAGAAGGCGCAAGATATCGTTGTCATGCGCATGGCTGAACTTACGACGGCCACGGACTATTTCATCGTCTGCTCTGCCAATACGGCGACGCAGGTGCGCGCCATTGCGGACAACATTGAAGAAGAACTCGCGAAGGCGGGGATGCCATATCTGCATAAGGAAGGCTATCGTGAAGGCGAATGGGTTCTTCTCGATTACGGCGACTGCGTCGCGCATGTCTTTATGACAGAGAGCCGTGCTTTTTATGCGCTCGAGCGTCTTTGGAGCGATGCCGAAATGACGCGGTATGAGGATTAGTGGATGACGGAAAAGCAACGCGGGAAATACGGTCCGAGTACGGTTGCAACACTTCGCGTGGCGCGTATCGGCGAGTTTGGCGCTTTCCTTGACGCAGGGACAGGAAATACCTCGGACGATATTTTGCTACATCACACGCAGCAGACGCATGAGGTGCAGATTGGCGAGGATGTCGAAGTGTTTCTTTATCTCGATCCCAAACGCCGTCTGACAGCGAGCATGAAGGTGCCGCAGATGAAAGAAGGGCAAATTGCACGGCTTAAAGTCATTAACGTGAGCCGTGACGGTGCTTTTCTTGATGTCGGCGCCGAGCGCGGCATCTTTTTGCCCTATGCGGGCATGCGGGGGCGGCCGCAGATTGGTGAAGTCGTTTGGGCGAAACTCTACACGGATAAATCCGGTCGTCTTGCCGTGACAATGGAAGTGGAGGATGAGATTCGCCGTGCCTCGCGGCCTGCCACGAATGTGCGTGTGGGAACGATGCTTCATGGCTCCATTTACAATATCACGGAGAGCGGGGCATTTCTTTTTACCGATGAGCGGTATATCGTTTTTATCGCGAACAAGGAGATGGAAGAAAGGCCGCGCGTCGGTGAGGAAATGATGGTGCGCGTGACATATTTGCGCCCGGACGGCAGACTCAACGGTTCGTTTCGTGAGCGGAAAGAACGGGCTCTTCTGACGGATGCGGAGAAAATCCTGCAGCTTATGAAAAGTCATAAGGGAAAGATGCCATACAGTGACAAGACTTCGCCCGAGATCATTAAAAGCAAGTTCCGAATCAGCAAGGCGGCGTTTAAACGGGCTCTTGGACATTTGATGAAAGAAGGCCGAGTTGAGGAAAAGGATGGCTGGACGATTTTTAAGGACAAGACGGAAAATCGCGGATGAGCGAAAGCGTGTTTGTCTGTGAGGACAGAGAAAAGGAAATGCTCTGAATGGGTAAGAGGATTGAGCCATGCTGCCCGAGGTGCAGCTGCAGAATTTTTTATAGAGATATGACATAATAAAAGAAGGATTTTATGTCTTTTTAACGAATTGTTTTTAAAGTATGAAATAGGGGGCGGATTTTTCATGGCAGACGCAAAAGACGAGAAAAAAGGCATCTTGCTGGAGACAGGAACGAACGAGTTTGAAATCATTGAGTTCAATATCGGCGCGGTCGATTATGGCATCAATGTCGCTAAAGTGCGCGAGGTTATCAAGGCCACGGACTTTCCTGTGACGACAATGCCGCAGGCACATCCTTATATCAATGGGCTTTTTACCCTGCGCGGCAGGGCCGTACCGCTTGTTGATCTTCCGCGTTGCCTCGGTGTGACCAGCGGACAGACTTCCGGGCGTTCGCAGAATATCATTGTGACGGAAATCAATGGTTACGATATGGGATTCCTTGTGGACAATGTATCGAGAATCCATCGCATTTCATGGAAGAATATGGAGCCTGCACCGGAAGTGGGAGACCAGTCGCGTGTTGTCGGTCTTGTGAAGATGGAAGGCAAAATTGTTCTTTTGCTTGACTTTGAAACCATCATGGCTGAGATCAATCCTGAGATCAATCAGAAACTGACGACGGTTGACGAAACCTCGGAAGACATTCGTCAACGACGTGCCCAGCAGCACATCGTTGTGGCTGAGGATTCGGTTTTGCTGCGTGATTTGCTTGTGGACACGCTGCATGGTGCGGGATATACTTTTGTGCGTGACTTTGGCAACGGCGAGGATGCATGGAATTACCTCAGGGGCATTGCTGAAAAAACAGAGCCGGACAAGATTTTCGAAAAGGTGCGTATTGTCATTTCGGATGTTGAAATGCCGAAGATGGATGGGCACCGTCTGTTGAAGCTGGTTCGCGGTGATGATCGCCTTCGCGCGCTTCCTTTGATTCTGTTCTCCTCCTTGATTTCTGAGGAGATGCGCCGCAAAGGTGACGATCTCGGTGCGAGTGCCCAGATTTCCAAACCTGAAATCAACCAGCTTATCCATACGCTCGACAAGTTGATTTTTGGCATCGATACATCGGATATGGACGAAGATTTATAAATTTGCATCACGAATTTTCAGGCCGCAGCGCTATGATGGCGCTGCGGCCTTTGTTTGTCAGGAGTTCTTGCGTCAAAAGCTTGTACAAAAACGGTGTTTTGGGTATAATGGGGACATGGTACAGTTCCTTATGCTTTGGCAGATTGTTTTTGAAGAATGTCGGACTGCGCGACAGTGTACAGTGTTCGTTTAAGAATCATGGAGGAGAAACGATGCGACGTTATACATCTCTGCTTCTCGTAGCGTTTATGCTGGTTCTTTTGATTGCGACGATTTCGGATAATTTGGCAGGACATGCGGATCGGACGCGTCGGGAAAAGCCGCTGCAGGCGATTACCGTTTATACGACGCTGCCGGCGGAACATGTGGGAATCCTTGCCGGGAGCTATGAGAAAGCGAAGGGTGTACGGGTGAATTTTGTTCCTGTCACACCGGAAGAGGTTCTGCAGAAGGCGCGTATGGGAAATAGCGGCGGACAAACAAAGGCAGACCTTATGCTTGCCGATCAAGCAACTTTGGAGAAGGCGGTGATGGAAGGAAATCTGGAATCGTATCTTTCAGAAAGTACAGATTCTGTGGGGGAATCCTTCAAGGATGCAGAGGGAAAATGGACGGGAGTCTGGTACGATCCTGTTGTTTTCTGCGCTAACCGCGATTATGTCCGTGCTGTGCCGCGCGTTCCCAATACTTGGACAGAGCTTTCTTCCATGCAGGAAATGCGTGTCGGGATTACGGATTTTCTCGCAGCTGATGCGGCCTCAAACCTCTTTTTTTCTATGATGTCACAGTTTGGCGATACGGCCACTTATGGTATATTGCGCGGTATTCAGCCGAAGGTCGTGCAGTACTCGAAATACCTTTCAACGCCGGTTCGCATGGCGGGCATGGGCGAAGTTGATCTTTCCATTGCAGTACAAAGCGAAGCTTTGCGCTACATCCATCAGGGATATCCCCTTCAGATCATCTACCCTGAAGATGGCACAGCCTATACTTTGACAGGCATAGGCCTTCTGAAGGGCGCGGAAAACGAAGCGAATGCGAAGGACTTTGTGGAATGGCTCTTGGGGGATGAGGCGCAGTTGGCACTTCAGACGAAGGAATTTTTCTTCGTGCCTGTCAACCCGGCGACGATTGCCTATAAGTCGTTTCCGGGCAAAGATCTCGTGCTTTTCGCACCGCCGCAGCCGTTCACTCCGCAAGAGCGCCATGAGTTGCTGGATCGCTGGGTGAAAGAAGTGAGATTGCAGTGAGCCGAGGGGAGCCGAAAGGCTCCTTTCTTTCGCTTGAACCCTTTGAAGGAGGAATATTCTTGAAAGCAGGATTCATCAGCCTTGGCTGTTCCAAAAATCTCGTAGATACGGAAGTCATGCTCGGTATCTTGCAGGAAAACGGTATTGAAATCACATCGGATCCCGTCGAAGCAGAGATCATTATTGTAAATACCTGCGCCTTTATCCAGTCGGCCAAGGAAGAATCCATCACGACAATACTTAATATGGCGGAATACAAGGAAACAGGCTGCTGTCGTTCGCTCATCATTGCGGGATGTCTGGGGCAACGATACCGTCAGGAACTTCTTGATGATATGCCGGAAGCGGATGCCATCATTGGTACAGGCGCGTGGAATCGTATCATGGAAGCCGTGAGGGAAACCCTGGCGGGCAATCGTGTCGTGCTTGCGGGAGAAAATGAGATTGTTTACGATGAGAAAACGCCCCGCATCCTGACAACACCTGCATATTCCGCTTACGTGAAAATTGCCGAGGGATGCGACCATCGCTGCGCTTTTTGCGCGATTCCATTGATTCGAGGGCGTTTTCGCAGCCGCCCGATGGATGATATTGAGCGGGAAGTTGTACGCCTTGTCGCTGCAGGAGCGAAAGAAATTGTTCTCGTGGCGCAGGATTCGACGTATTACGGCAAGGACATTTACGGGGAGCCTTCCTTGGCGCGGCTTCTGCAGGAACTCGTGAAGATTGAAAAGCTTGAATGGCTGCGTGTGCTTTACTGTTACCCGAAGAATTTCACGGACGAACTCATCACGACGATTGCGAAGGAGCCGAAGATCTGCAAATACGTCGATTTGCCTCTGCAGCATGCGCACAATTCCATATTGAAATCGATGCGACGACCCGATACGCAGGAGGAGGTCGTGACGCTCATCGAGAAGATTCGCGCACGTATTCCGGGTGTCGCAATCCGCTCGACATTCATCGTGGGATTTCCGGGCGAAACAGACGCGCAGTACCAGACGCTGCGCAGGTTCCTTATCGAACAGCGATTTGAGAAAGTGGGTATCTTCACCTATTCGCAGGAGGAGGACACACCGGCAGCTTCCATGCCGCGCCAAGTGCCGGAGGATGTGATGCAGGAGCGCTACCATGATCTCATGAGTGTGCAGTGTAAGATTTCGGAGGAGCTGAATCAAGGACTCGAGGGCAAGGAACTCGCCGTCCTTGTTGAAGGCAGGGACGAGGAGCAGTCGAATCTAGCCTTCGGCCGCTCCTATCGCGAGGCGCCGGGGGTTGACGGACAAATCTTTATCGAGGGCGATGCAGAAAGCCGACCTGGCGATATCGTGCGCGTGCGTATTGTGCAAGGCTTCACCTATGATGCTGTTGGCGAGCCTGCAGTGAAAGGTTGAGGCGAGGAAGGCTTAAGCGACATCCCGGCGTAGCGTACAGTCTATGTGAAGAATCAATGGATGGAAAAGAAAGAGGCGGGGATATGAAGAGCATGGATGGGGCTGTCGTGGAGCCGTTGGAACAGGCGGTTGGACGTTTGCTTGCCGAAAAAAAATTGACGATTGCTTGTGCCGAATCATGTACCGGCGGGCTTTTGACGAGCCGTCTGACCGATGTCGCGGGCAGTTCCGCCTATGTGATGGGAGCGGTCGTTTCCTATACGAACGAAGTCAAGGCTTCGCTCGTCGGCGTGCAGGAGGCGACGCTCAGGGCTTTTGGGGCTGTTTCAGAGGAAACGGCACGCGAAATGGCAGCAGGCATCCAACGCGCCATCCCCGCCGATTTAGGCGTCGGCATTACAGGCATCGCGGGACCGGGCGGTGCGACGGCAGAGAAACCTGTCGGGCTTGTTTATATTGCTGTTTCCTATGCGGGACATATCCTTGTGCGGCGCAATCTTTTTACGGGCACACGGACAGAGGTCAAGCGTCAATCCGTGGAGAAGGCGCTTGCCATGGTTCAGGAAATGCTTTTGTAAAAGCGGGAAGAATGTCCACAAGCAAGTTTTAGTTTCGGAAGGATTTCTTTAGCTGTCTCTAATGAAGGATCCTTGCTTTCGCTGTATGATAAAACTATCGGCGTTATTCGCGCCTCTTTGCGAGGGATGGGGAAAGCGCTTGCACCTTCGGCTTTTTTCGAAAGCTGGAGGAGATGAACGGAAAGGTGGAGTTTCTATGAAGTTGAAGAAAATTTTTGGTCTGGCATTTGCTTTTTGTGCCATTGCGGCAGGAGCGGCTCTGACATCCTCGACGGCAAGTGCAGCGGTCTACACCTATACAAACAAAGAAGACGGTTACAGCATTATGTGTCCGATGAAGCCGCTTGGTGTTCTTCCGGCCAGCGTCCTGCATGAAAATTCCAAAGGCAGCGTGCTGGTCTTTGCCAACGACGGTTATAAGATTAATAAAGCATGGATTATTATTCCAGATGGTTTTAACAACAATGATTTGCCGGATCTTACAAAGCTTTCGGACAAGGATGCGGAGGCGCTTGCCGAGAAGCTTGACGAAAACGGTGCCTATGCTTATATTGACGTTTTGCCCGTCACAGCTAAGAGTAAGGGTGTGTTTGCCGTGACGGCCAAGGAAATCATGATTGATACGGATGGGGACGGCACGCCGGATACCGAGGCCAAGGCCGATACGCAGATGGTCGTCATGTTTTTCCGCTCTCCCAAGGGCAGGCCTTTCAAGGTTGAACTGATCGATAATCCGGAGATTGTGCCGCAGCATGTTTCAGAATTCCGTGCCGGTGTGTCTACGCTCAAGGATATTTGAGAAAATCTTTCGGCATGGGAAGATGATTGACTTTTTGACCTTTTTGTAGTAATATAATGCACGGGATTTGACGGCGTCTTTGCTGTCTCCCGTGCATTTTTTGTTAAAGGAGAGTTTTGACAATGGCAAAAGAAAGACATGAATTTCAGGCGGAGACAAAGCAGCTTCTTGACTTGATGATTCATTCCATCTATACGAATCATGAGATTTTTTTGCGGGAGCTCATTTCGAATGCGTCGGATGCGCTCGATAAGCTGCATTTTGCATCGCTGACGGACAGCGCAATCCGTGAGAGCGATGACGAGGAGGAAATCTTTCTCGTACCGGATGAGGCTTCACATACGCTTTCCATTTCAGATAATGGCATCGGCATGACGGCGGCGGAAGTCGTCGAGAACATCGGCACGATCGCAAAATCCGGCACAAAGGCTTTTCTTGAGCAGCTTCAGCGCACGAAAGATGAGAACAAGGCAGTCGATGAAAAGGAATTGATCGGGCAGTTTGGCGTTGGTTTCTATTCTGCCTTTATGGTTGCCGAGAAGGTTACGATCATTACACGCAAGGCAGGCGAGAAGCAGGGGATTCGCTGGGAATCGACAGGCGACGGTACTTACAGTATCGAAGAGTGCGAGAAGGAAAAGCATGGCACGACAATCGCGATTACCCTTTCCAAAGAGTATTATGGAGCGGAGTCGGAAGAGAATTTCCTCGATCGTTACAAGCTCGAAGGTCTTGTGAAAAAGTATTCCGACTATGTGCGTTATCCCATCAAGATGAATTTCGAGGTCGAGGAAACGCCCAAGGATGAGGAAGGCAAAGATATTGAAGGCGCGGAGAAAATCAAGCGCACGGAAGTCCGCACGCTGAACTCCATGACTCCTCTTTGGACGAAGAGCAAGAGCGAGATCAAGCCCGAGGAGTATAACGAATTCCTCAAGAACCAGTTCCATGAGTGGGAAGATCCGATGGAAATCTTCCATACGAAAGCCGAAGGGGCTGTAGAGTATACAGCGTTGCTCTTTATTCCGGCTCATGCGCCGTTCAATCTTTATCATACGGATTTTGAGCCTGGCCTGCAGCTTTATTCGCGTCATGTCTTCATCATGGACAAGTGCAAGGATCTTCTGCCTGACTATCTGCGTTTTATGAAGGGGCTTGTGGATTCGCCGGATCTTTCGCTCAATATCTCGCGTGAACTTTTGCAGCAGAGCCGCGAACTCAAGACCATCGGCAGGAATTTGGAAAAAAATATCCTAAAGACTTTGGAGCGCACGCTGAAAAATGAGCGTGAGAAGTATGAAAAATTCTGGGCAGAGTTTGGGAAATCCCTGAAAATCGGCATCTACAACAGCATCTACAGCGGCGAGAACACCGTGGAGAAGCTTCGCGATCTCTTGCTTTTCCTGAGCTCGAAGGATGGCAAGCTTGTCACGCTCAAGGAGTATGCCGCTCGTATGCCGGAGAGCCAGAAGGAAATCTATTATGCTACGGGCACGGACAAGGCGACGATTGAAAAGCTGCCGCAGATGGAGCTCCTGCGCGACAAGGGGCTGGAAGTTCTTTACCTGACGGATCCTGTCGATGAGTTTACGATTGAGACGATTCGTGAGTACGAGGGAAAGAAGTTCCATTCCATCAGCCGCGGCGATCTCGATCTTGGCGATGCCGAATCACAGGAAGCAAAAAAGGAAACAGAGGACATCCAGAAGCAGAACGACGATTTGCTGAAAGATGTCAAGGAAGCCTTGGGCGAGAAGGTGGCAGAGGTCAAGTTGACTTCGCGTCTCAAGTCGAGTGCCGTTTGCCTTGTGGCGGATGCGATGGGGCCGAGCCTTTCTATGGAGCATACCTTCTCCGATATGGATAATCCGATGTTCAAGGCACGCCGCATCCTCGAGCTCAATCCGCATCATGATATCTTCGCACGATTGAAAGTCCTCCATGAAGCGGGAAAGGATACGGAGGATTTCAAGGACTACTGCGATCTTCTTTATACGCAGGCGCTGATTATCGAAGGTTTGCTGCCGGAAAACCCCGTGGATTTCGCCAATAAGCTGGCAAAGCTGATGGCGAAGTAAAAGCTGTCGGGGAAGCGGTTTGCGAGTATCGGATCAATGCAACAGTGAGCACTTCGGCAGATGAGGGCTTTGTCCTCTTTGCATAAAAAATCCCCGGGAAGATCCCGGGGATTTTCTATACGCAGGTGAATGTGCTATAATAAACAACGTGTAAAGTACAGTTCTTATAGGGATGGTGAGAAGATGAAAGTCACGAAGAAGGATTTGGCGGATGTTGCTGTACTGTCCCGCCTTTCGATTGCAGAGGGGGAAACGGAAAAATACCTCGGCCAGATCGATGCATTTTTGCAGTACGTTGAGAATCTTGAAGGTGTGGATACCGAAAATGTCCAGCCGACGACATATGCCTTGCCGATGCAGAATGTCTTTCGTGAGGATGAGATCAAGCCTTCGCTTGAGCGCGAGGAGGCGCTTTCTAATGCGCCGTTGGCGGACGATGGCTATTTCAAGGTACCGAAGATTCTTGAGGGCTGAGGGGGGACATTGGTGAAACTTTATGATAAAACGGCGCACGAGCTCCATGATTTACTGAAGAAAAAGGAAATTTCCTCGCTGGAACTCACGAAAAATGTGCTCGCACGCATGGATGAAGTTGAGGGTGAGATTGGGGCCTATCTGACTGAAATGCGTGAGACGGCTTTGGATCAGGCGGCGCGTGTAGATGAAAAGATTGCGCGTGGTGAAGGAATTGCTTTTTTTGAGGGCATTCCCGGCGCAGTCAAGGACAATATATGCACGAAGGGCGTTAAGACGACGTGTGCCTCGAAGATTTTGGAGCATTTTGTGCCGCCCTACGATGCGACCGTTATGACGAAAATTCAGGCGGAAAATCCGGTCGTTCTGGGGAAACTCAATATGGATGAGTTTGCTATGGGCGGTTCGACGGAGAATTCCGCTTATAAGAAGACACGCAATCCGTGGAATCCTGACTGTGTACCGGGGGGGAGCTCGGGCGGCAGTGCGGCGGCAGTTGCCGCAGGAACTGCCGTTTGGGCGCTCGGTTCCGATACGGGCGGCTCTATTCGCCAGCCGGCGTCGTTTTGCGGTGTTGTCGGCATGAAGCCGACATACGGACGTGTTTCGCGCTACGGCCTTGTTGCTTATGCGTCATCGCTCGACCAGATTGGTCCTGTGACCCGTGATGTGACGGATTGCGCCCATCTCCTGAACGTTATTGCCGGCCATGATGCAATGGATTCCACTTCCAGTACTGCCTCTGTGCCTGATTACACGAAGTCTCTGACGAATGATGTAAAGGGACTCAAGATCGGTTTGCCTAAAGAATATTTTGTCAAGGGAATGGATGCCGATGTCGAGAAGGCTGTCCATAAGGCCATTGATGATTTTCGGGCTATGGGAGCGGAGGTCACGGAAATTTCCCTGCCGCATACGGAGTATGCAATCTCGACGTATTATCTCATCGCACCGGCAGAGGCTGCAACGAACCTCGAGCGTTATGACGGCGTGAGCTACGGAGAACGCGTTGAAGGCGCGGATATCGTCGAGATGATGACGAATACGAGAAGCGGGAAATTTGGCGAGGAAGTCAAGCGCCGTATCATGATTGGCAACTATGCGCTTTCAGCAGGTTATTATGATGCGTATTATCTAAAAGCATTGAAAGTACGCACCTTGATCCAGCAAGACTTCACGGAAGTCTTCGGAAAGGTTGACGTCATCGTTGCACCGACGGCTCCGACGCCGGCGTTCAAAATTGGCGAGATGATTTCCGATCCGCTCAAGATGTACCTGCAGGATGTTTGCACCGTACCTTTGAATCTTGCGGGACTGCCGGGGATTTCTGTGCCTTGCGGCTATTCGATGAAGGGCATGCCCATCGGTCTGCAGATCATCGGCAAGGCGTTGGCGGAGGAAACGATTCTGCGCGCGGCCTATGCCTATGAACAGGCACATTCTTTCCACAATGACATGGCGAAGATCGGGGGGAAAGAAGCATGAGTTATGAAGCAGTCATCGGACTTGAAATTCATAGTGAGCTGAAAACGAATACGAAAATTTTCTGCGGCTGTGCCACGAAATTCGGTGCGGCACAGAACACGCACGTTTGCCCGGTCTGCTTGGGGCTCCCGGGCGTATTGCCTGTCCTCAACAAGCGTGTTGTCGAATTTGCCGTAAAGGCAGGGCTTGCGCTCAATTGCACGATCAACAAGTACAGCAAGTTTGACCGCAAGAATTACTACTACCCTGATTTGCCGAAGAATTTTCAGACCTCGCAGTACGATCTGCCGATTGCCGAACACGGTTATGTCGATATCGAGACGGAAAATGGAGCGAAGCGCATCCGCATTTTGCGCATCCACATGGAAGAAGACGCAGGCAAGCTCGTGCACTCGGGCACGAATATCACGGATTCACTGACCTCGAATGTCGATTACAATCGCACGGGTGTGCCGCTCATCGAGATCGTTTCTGAGCCGGATATGTCGACGCCGCAGGAAGCACGCGCCTACATGGAAAAAATCAAGTCCATCCTTGAGTACATCGATGTTTCGAACTGCCGCATGGAGGAAGGGAATTTGCGCGCCGACCTCAATATCTCGCTTCGTCCGGTAGGGCAGAAAACGCTTGGTACGAAGGCGGAGATGAAGAACATCAATTCCTTCAAGGCGCTTGAGGACGCCCTGTCCTATGAGATTGAACGGCAGGAGGAGATTCTTGACGACGGCGGCCATATCGTGCAGGAAACGCGCACATGGGATCCTGAACGAGGCGTTACGAAATCCATGCGTTCAAAGGAAGAGGCGCACGATTATCGTTATATGCCGGAGCCGGATCTCGTTCCTATTGTGACGACGGAGGAAGAGATCGAGGAATACCGCAGGCATCTTCCCGAGCTGCCTGATGCACGCCGTGTACGCTATATGAAGGAGTATGGTCTGTCCGAGTATGATGCCGGTATTATAACGGCTTCGCGCGCGATGGCGGAATACTTCGAGGCTTGCCTTGCAAACGGGGCGGATGCAAAGAGCGCGGCAAACTGGATGATGGGAGATCTTGCGAAAAATCTCAATGCTGAAGGGAAATCCATCGAGGAATCACCTGTCGAGGCCGTGCGTCTTGCAAAGATGATTGCGCTTATCGAGAAGGGAACGATCTCTTCTAAAATTGCCAAGAAGGTTTTTGCCGAGATGTGGACGACAGAGGATGATCCTGAAAAGATTGTCGAGGCTAAAGGTCTTGTACAGATTACGGATACAAAGGAAATTGAAGCCATCGTCGATGCTGTCATCGCGGCAAATCCGAAGCCTGTTGCCGATTACAAGAGCGGCAACAAAAAAGCTGTTGGAGCCCTTGTTGGGCAGGTCATGAAGCAGTCGAAGGGCAAAGCAAATCCGCAGGTGGTCAACAAATTGCTTGCAGAGAAGTTGGGTTGATCATAAAGAGACGAGAAAGAAGGGGCTGTTGTATGAGGGCAGAAATGCCTTCGTACGACAGCCCCTTTGAGTATCCGGGCTCAATGCTGGGCAGGTGCATGATTGCCCGTCTCCCGCTGCGCAGCTTCCTGTGCTTTTCGCAGACAGATATCGAAATAGTGTGAGAGATTCTTCTCCATGACGGCAGGATCTTTTTCGTTCGATGAGGATCCCTGATTGACGGAGAGCGTGGAAGCCCAGTCCGTGCTTCCTTTCAGTGAAAGAAAAAAGGAGGCAATGAAGGTTGCCTTCGTCAGATCTTCTTCGGTAGGCGTCAGATAGTAGAATGTAATACTGCGCCCGTACAGAGCGGACAGCAGCGTGCCGTCGCCCTTCGGGCGATAGAGCTCATAAAGGCGTTTGCAGGCGGCTGTCATGTCCGCCCCCTGCGCACCGTCCGTGACGAAGATAAAATCGCCTTCTTCAAAGAGAGGAACTTGCCGATTGAGGTGTTTGCGTGTTGCGTTCGAGTGAATCAGCATCTCCGCCTCCTCGGTGGTGGCGGTGCGAAAATTGTACTCTGCCGTTATCGAGCGGATATGTTCATTGAGGTGCGCGGCATATCCCGTGGCATAGTGAAAGAACGCATTCGTATCCCGCTGGGCGCAGGGGAGCGGAAGTGTGGGGCGGCGAACAACGGCATTACAGGAAAAGGTGAAATCGTTCGCTTCGTCGCGCAGGACGTATATCGCTCGCTGGAAGGGCTTCTCCTTTTCGAGTTGTGTTTCTTCCAGGACAAGGTGCGGATTACAGGCGGCAAATTTTTCCTCCACCATCGCAATCACATCGTCTGCCGTATAAGGATCGCTGTTTTCCGTGGCATACATAAACGAGCAGCCCGAGAGAATGAAGGTGGAGAGAAGCGAGAGTGCGCCAAATAAATCCCACAAGTGTATCCGTTTGAATCCTGTAGTCATGGCGATGTCCTTTCTTATATATGGTTCGCTTAAGCATATTATAGGCAATCTTGTGCGTGTAGTTTACGATGAGAATGAAAGGGCTGCTGCACGACCCCATTTCTCTGCAACATGTAGTTTCTCATTCAAAACGGAGAGACTTATATGTGGTTAGAGAAAGGGAATGTGCAGCAGCCCCTTTAGGATGATTTTTATGGGAGGCGAATGAGCAGAAGACTGGTAAACCTATAGTTCGAATTTCGTCAGCACACACTCAAGCTCATCCAGGAGATTGGCGATGTTTTCCCTTGTGATGACAAGTGGGGGCTGAAAGGCCAGGACATTTCTGGCTATGCCGTTTTTGCCGACGATGAAGCCGCGCTGCAGCATTTCTTCCAGAACCATGTCAAGCTCTTCCGGTGCGGGGCTCTTGTCAGCATGGACGAATTCTGCGCCGACCATGAGGCCAAGGCCTCGGATATCGCCGATGATCGGGTGTCTTTGCTGCAATTCGGCGAGACCGGCGCGAAGCTCCTGTCCACGCTCTGCGGCATTTTCGCAAAGGCGATGTTCCTCGATATAGTTTAGGACGGCAAGACCGGCCGTGCTGGAGACAGGGTTTCCCCCGAGCGTCGAAGCCCCTGGTTTTGTGTAGGTGTCGGCGACCTTGGCAGTTGCGATAAAAGCGGAAATCGGCTGCCCGTTGCCGAGCGCTTTGGCGACGCACATGATGTCCGGGGTAATGCCGGCATGTTCGATGGCAAACATCTTGCCCGTGCGGGCAAAGCCTGTCTGTACCTCATCGGCGATGAAGAGACCGCCGTAGGAAGCGATGATTTCCTTCACACGCTTGAAGTAGCCCGGAGGCGGTACGATGATTCCTGCATTTCCTTGGATGCTTTCGGCGATGAAGGCGGCAGGTCGGCCGCTTGTAGCTGTCTTGATGATGGTTTCGACCTCATCGGCACAGGCAAGGCCGCATTCAGGGCGGCGCTTGCCCAGAGGACAGCGGTAGCAATAGGGGTTTGGCGTGAAATGGATGCCGCCGACGGGGTTCGGGTCGGTGCGCCACATGCCGATGCCCGTAAGGCTCATCGTGAGTTTTGTGCGTCCGTGCAGACCGTTTCGGAGCGCGATGAACTCGCTGCTTCCCGTACATATGGTTGCGAGCAACGCCGCACCTTCTGTGGCCTCTGTACCTGTCGAGCAGAAGAAGCTTTTTTGCAGGTCGCCGGGCGTAACTTCAGCAAGTTTTTCTGCGAGCTGTACGAAATTTTCCGTGAGGTAAATATTGCATACATGCTGCAGGGTCTGGACTTGCTCGACGACCTTTGCCGTGATCTCGGGATTGCAGTGTCCGCAGTTGATGACGGAAACACCTGCGAAACAGTCGAGATACTTTTTTCCTTCGCTGTCGTAGAGGTATTGCATGGCGCCGCGTACCATCTGGGGCGGTTCTTTATAGAAATGGGCGAGACAGGGCATGACGTATTTCTTTTTCTTTTCTATGATGGCCTTTGGACCGATAAATTCTTTCAAATGGAGCCCCCCTTGTATGAATTATATAGAATCCTTCGATTCGCGAAAACGATAGATGCCGATGCCGAATTCACGGGGACTTTTTACTGCAAGTTCCGCCAAGGCGGCTTTGTCAAATGCTTTCTGTCCGTTTGCGAGTGCGTCAAGCGCTTCGCGATATGTCCTCGTGGTGAGACGGACCAGCTCGGGTTCGTAATCTTGGGCTTCAATCCGATAGGAGGCAATGCCGTTGAATTTTTCGAGGTATGGGTAAAGACACAGATCCTTTGCGAAGTAGAGATGGTTGCGCCCAAACTGATCGATGCGGATGCTGTGGACTTCGCCTGCCCTGTCGCGCAGGGCGTAGCGGCGGTCGAGAAATTCCGGGTTCTTCAGCGGATCGTAGCTGCCGAGGGACATCTCAGGCAGGTTATGGTCAAGAATCATGGACTCGTAAGAGCCGTGCACAACTACTTCGATCGGCAGTTCCGAGGCTTCAACGAGAGCGCGCAGCTGCTCGAAGGAGAGCTCGAAGGAGGCGGTTCCCATGATGAGGCCGTTTTTCTTGAGAAAGCGTGCCGCATAGTGATTGAAGAGATTGAAGGAGACATCTGCCTGCACGGGAAGTTCAGTGAGTGTCTGCGCGAGGCGCAAGGATCCGAGGTTGCTCACGAGAATGCCGGCAGGTCCGATATGACGCAGGGCAGTGAAAAACTGCTCGAGTTCGCCGCATTCACGGCGCATGGTGGTACGCGGCGTGTTCACAAAGATTTTTGTGCCGTTCGATTGCGCGGCACCGATGATGGTTTCGATATCCGAAAGACGCCAAGGCCTTTTGGGGCGGAAAGCTTCGCCGCCGATATAGACGGCATCAGCTCCGCCTTCGATAGCGGCATGGGCGCTCGCCATATCGCCGACGCGCACGGAGAGACGGCGATGCTCGGTGTTTTTCTTTTCGATGGGGCGTTCCGACTTGAGGATTTCATCCCGGAAGCCTGCTTCTTTTACAGCTTCGCTGAAGAAGCGTGGCTCACGTTTGCCGTCAAAACCGATATCCCGAGCCGAGGTTGGGCCGAGGGCGAAGGTTGTCGTGAAATCGCGCGCCCGGTTTTCGAAAAGGTCGCGCCAGCCGTCTTCATCCACTTGGTAACCTACAGGATCGGAGATATAGGCGTCAATAGCTTTTCGATAGGTGCGGACAATGCGGCGAATGAAATCCGCCGGCCGCATGCGTCCCTCGATTTTGAAAGAATGGACGCCTGCCTGTATGAGTTCGGGGATATTGCGGTACATGCACATATCCTTGAGCGCTAATTTATAGGCTCCCTGGCTGTCTGCATCGAGAATCTCGCCTGTATTTTCGTCTATGAGCTCATAAGCCCAGCGACAGGGTTTCAGGCAGCGGCCGCGGTTGCCGCTTTGGCCGAAGAGAACGCCTGAGTGGATGCATTGGCCGCTTTCGGACATGCACATGTCGCCATGCATGAAATATTCGACTTCGATTCCGGTGCGTTCCTTAAAAAGGCTGAGTTCGGAGAGTGTCATTTCACGTCCAACGACGATGCGCGTAATGCCGTATTCTTTGAGTTTTTTTATTGCCGCCTCATTATGCGTGTTCATCATGACAGATGTGTGAAGGTCGATATCGATGCCGAGTTCACGCACGAGTTCCAGTACGGCGAAGTCCTGTACTAAAATGGCGTCAGGACGAATCTCCTGCAGGTATTTCAGGTATTCGCGCAGGGCGGGAAGCTCCTCTTCGCTGATGAGATTGTTCAGGGTGATATAGAGCTTGACGTTTCTTTCATGTGAAAAATCGATGGCTTTTTTCAGCATCGCGTTGTCAAAATTCGTATCACCGTGGTGCATTCGCATATTGAAATGCTTGCCGCCAAGATAGACAGCATCCGCCCCGGACTCCACAGCGGCAACAAGGGCATCCCATGTGCCGGCCGGTGCGAGGAGCTCCACGGAATTACGGGTCAATAGCATATTTCTTTTTGCTCCTTTGCTCACAAAATTTCCGATTAGAGTATAGTATATCATATTTCATTCATTTGGGGCGAATTTGGGTAAAAGATTTGCCTTTTCTTCCATAGTGTAATATACTTGTTAGGTATTACGGTGACAGGGAAGTGTCAGCCGGGCGCAGCGCCGCCGACCGTTATCTTTCGGCGAACGCGCGGAAAGCCTTCGCCCCTTGGCGGGGGTGGGGGCGTTCTTTTTTTAGCGTCCGTTTTCGGATCTTTGGGAGGTAAGCATGGAAGAGCAGATAGCGAAAATTCGGGAAAAGGCCATAACGGACATCGAGTCATCCCTTGTGGGATTGGCAGAACTTCAGGATATACGTGTGAAGACTTTGGGCAAGAAGGGAGAACTCACATCGATATTGCGCGGGATGGGCAAGCTTTCCCCGGAAGAACGCCCGCGCATCGGCCAGATTGTCAATGAAGCGCGCGAAGCAATTGAGGCATGTCTGGAGAAGAAGCGTGCGGAACTCGAGCAGGCGGAATTGACGCGAAAGATTGCAGAAGAGAAGCTTGATGTTACCCTGCCGGGACGCTGCGAGCCGTTGGGCTCCCTTCATCCGCTGACGATTACGCTTGACCGCATCAAGAATATCTTCATGGATATGGGATACAGCGTGGAAGAAGGGCCGGAAATCGAACGCGATCATTATAATTTCGAAGCCCTGAATTTGCCGAAGGATCATCCGGCACGCGATATGCAGGATTCCTTCTACATCACGGAAGATATCTTAATGCGCACGCATACTTCCCCGGTGCAGGCGCGCACGATGCAGGCGCACGAACCGAATTCCCCGATTCGTATGATTGCTCCGGGTCGCGTTTATCGCCGCGATGATTATGATGCGACACATTCGCCGATGTTTACGCAAGTCGAGGGGCTTGTTGTCGATAAGGGCATCCGCTTTTCCGATCTCAAGGGGACGCTCGAGGACTTCTTGCGCCAGATGTTTGACGAGAAGGCTCGCGTACGCTTCCGCCCGAGTTTTTTCCCCTTCACGGAACCGAGCACGGAAGTTGATATCTCGTGCGTCATGTGTCATGGGGAAGGCTGCCGTGTTTGCAAGGGAACGGGCTGGCTCGAGATTCTCGGTGCCGGCATGGTACATCCGAATGTATTGACGATGAGCGGCTATGACCCGAAGCGGGTCAGCGGCTTTGCATTCGGCATGGGGGTCGAGCGCATCGCGATGCTTTCCTATGGCATTGACGATCTGCGGCTCTTCTATGACAACGATGTGCGCTTCCTGCGTCAGTTCTGAGGAGGGAAATTATGCAGGTATCCATAAAATGGCTTCATGACTATATTGATTTTCACGAGACAGCGGAAGAACTGGCGGATGCGTATACAATGGCGGGAGTGCCCGTGGAAAATGTCGTGCGTGCGGATGCGGGACTGGCGAAAGTCGTTACGGGGCGAATCGAGGAGCTCAGGCCAAACCCTGACTCCGACCATCTTCTTGTTTGCCGGATGAATGTGGGTGAAAAGGAGCAAATCACAGTTCAGACAGGGGCCGACAATGTACATGAAGGCGATATCGTTCCCGTTGCGTTGGTAGGGGCACATTTGCCGAATGGCTTGAAAATTTCCAAGGGTAAGATGCGAGGTATTGTTTCCAACGGTATGCTTTGCTCCGCCGGTGAATTGAAGCTTGATGAAACGATGCTGACGCAGGGACAAGCGGACGGCATTTATATCTTGCCGCCGGATACGCCGGTAGGCATTCCCGTCAGCCAGGTTTTTGGTCTGGACGACGTCGTTTTGGAATTTGAGCTCACGGCAAACCGCGGCGATTGTTTCAGCGTATTCGGCCTTGTACGGGAAGCTGCCGTCCTCACCGGAAATAAGCCGAGATGGCCGCGAATCAACGTCAAAGAGGATGCGGGGGAGAAAGCTGCCGATCTCATCGAAATCGAGATCGAGGATGAAGAGCTTTGCAGCCGCTTTTCCGCACGTGTTCTGCGGAATGTCAAAATAGCTCCTTCGCCGCGTTGGATGAAGGAACGCCTGGAAGCGGCGGGCATTCGCTCCATAAATAATGTGGTCGATGTGACGAACTTCGTCATGGTCGAGCTCGGTCAACCGATGCACGCCTATGATTACGATCAGATTGCGGGACATAAACTCACAGCACGCCGCGCCAAAGAGGGAGAGATGCTTCATACGCTTGACGATTCCTCGCGCCGCGCGAAAGGGACGGAACTCGTAATTGCAGATGCAGAAAAGGCGGCCGGATTGGCAGGCGTTATGGGCGGCCTTGAAACGGAGGTTACCGAATCGACGACGACGGTTGTTCTTGAGGCGGCCTCTTTCGATGGGGTGAGCATTCGTCGTACAAGCCGTGCGCTTGGGCTCCATTCTGAGTCTTCCGGGCGTTTTGAGCGCGGTGTTGATGTTGAGCACACTGTGCGGGCTCTTGACCGTGCCGCGCAGCTTCTGCAGGATATGGGAGCCTGCACGGTAACAGAGGGGATTGTCGATGTTTATCCCGTACGCAGGAATGAGGTAGAAGTGCGCTTTACGGCAGATGAAATCAATAGCCGTCTTGGTACGAATATTTCCGGTGCAAGGATGACGAGCATCCTCGAAAGTCTGGGGTTTGGCATCTGGGAGGAAGAGGAAAGGTATATCGCTTCCGTACCCTCCTGGCGCGGTGATGTGACTTCGATGGAGGATATTTCGGAAGAAGTGGCGCGTATCCATGGCTATGACAAGATTCCGGCGACGCGTCCCTATGGTGAAACGGTGCAGGGACGCCAAAGCGAACAACAAGATTTTATTGATGATATCAAGAGAATCCTTGTGGGACTTGGCATGACGGAAACGCTTTCTCTCAGTTTCATGAACTCGTCTATGTTTGATAAACTGCAAGTGCCAGAGGAGAGTTCCCTGCGCTGTGCCGTCCCCATCATGAATCCACTGACAGACGAGTACCCGCTTGTGCGTACGACGCTTCTGGCGAGTGTGCTTGAAAATGCTCAGCGTAATTTTTCACGCAAGAATACAGATTTACGCTTTTTTGAGGCGGCGCCCGTTTTCCTGCCCAAAGGACTTCCGGTGACAGAGCAGCCGGATGAAGAAATGATGCTGGCAGGACTGATCACGGGACGTCGTTATCCCGTCGGTTGGAACCAAAACAATGATGCGATTGACTTTTATGATATGAAAGGCATCGTTGAGGAGCTTTTGAAGCAGCTTTCTATCACGAAATATGCGGTGGAGCCCGGTGAACATTTTGCGCTTCATCCGGGAAAAACGGCTTTTTTGAAAAAGGGCAGAGAAATCATTGCCGTTCTTGGAGAAGTGCATCCTGTTGTCTTGGCGGCGCTTGGCATTCCCCAGAAAATATATGTCTTTGAAATGAATATCGGAACCTTGATGAAGTATAGGGCGAAGAATTTCCATTATGAACCGCTGCCGCGCTTCCCGGCAATTACGCGCGATCTTGCGCTTCTCGTCGATGAAGGTGTGGCTGCAGAGTCTGTGACGTGCGTGATTAAGCGCAGTGCAGGCAAGTATTTCAAGGAACTGCGGCTTTTTGACGTCTATACGGGGGCACAGGTTGCGGCAGGCAAGAAAAGCATGGCCTTCAGTGTCGATTTCCAGTCACTGGATAAGACGCTGAAAGATGAGGAAGCGGATGCCGCCGTGGAGAAGATTCTTGCGGATCTTCAAAAAGAATGCGGCGCAGAGCTTCGCGCTTAGGACAGAAAAGGAAAAGCGGGTGAGACGATGGAAAAGAAGAAAGTAGTTGTCGAGATTTTCGGCGAAACGTATCCGCTCCGAAGCGATGCGGGTGCTGATTATGTGCGAACGCTCGCCAAAATGGTTGACGACAAGATGCGCGATGTCGCGACGAAAACCCGCAGCTTTTCCGGCAACAAAATCGGTGTGCTTGCAGCACTCCAGATTGCCGATGAATACTTCAAGCTGAAAAAGGATTACGATGAATTGCTCGCCTTGCTGGAAGAACCGAATGGCTGAGCGAAATACAGCACGCAAACAAAAAAGCCTTCCGATTGAGGTAGGCTTTTTTGTTTGCGTGCTGTATTGGAAAAAGAAGGCGGTTGTTTTGGGGAGAAGGCAGACGCCGGAGGCGTCATAGGTGAGCTGCTCCTTCCAGAAGTTTCTCTTTGAGATTCTCATAGGCTCTCGTATAGTAGGCTCCGTTTTGTGATTCGCGATGGTCAAATCCGTAGGCGCGGCGGCTGACGGCGAGGATGGGGGGCGCTTGTATGCGCTTGGCGACGGCCATGCCGCAAAAGAGGTTCCACCAACGCTCAAGGTCGGCGATAAAAGCTTTGGCAGTCTTGAAGTGCAGGCGCACAAGGCCTTTTTCACATCCGATTCGCTGCTCAAGCGTGCCTTCGACATACCATTGCAGGATATCTTCCGGCGTGGCCTTTTCCCAACGTTCGATAAAGGCGCGGAAGAGGAAATCGTGGTAGGGATAGATAAGAGGATCGCCTTTGCCTTCGTCTACATTTTGTGCACTGGAAAGCTCGGCACTGGGCACGAGATTGATTGTCGCCTGCGGCACGACTTCGCGTCCAAAAACTGTTTCGTTCATATAGCGGGCGAGATTGTAGACCTGATATTTCCACAGATCGGCTAAGGCGGCGAGGAAGCCTGCCTGATCCCCGTAGAGTGTCGAGTAGCCGACGCTCGTTTCGGCTTTGTTCGCGTTGCAGGAGAACCCTCCGCCGAAGGCTGCGGCAATCGCTGCCAGGATGCGTGAGCTGCGGTCGCGTGCCTGAATGTTTTCCGCTGTAAAGGAAGAAACGGCAAGCTGTATTTTTTTGCCGGTCTTCAGAAGCTCGATGGGCGTGTCTTTGATTTGTGCCATCGTATGCTCTACGGATTCCTGGATAGGAAACGTGGCGTAATAGCAGCCAAGATTTTGGGCGAGCTCGTGTGCGAGCCCCTTCGTTGTTTCGGAGTTGAAGCGGCTCGGCATATTGACAAGAAGAACATTCTCGGCTCCAAGGACGCTTGTGTAGAGCGCGGCGGCAACGGCGGAATCAATGCCGCCTGAAGCACCGATTACGACTTTTTCCATACGGATTTTCGAGAGAAATTTCCTGATGCCATAGGAAAGCGCCTCATAGATTTGGGAGATTTCCGAAGAACTTTCGTGTATAACGGGAGGCAAGGCGGAGATTTCGCTGAAGTCAAGCATCGTCAGCTTCTCCTCATAAGGTTTTGCCGCAGCGACACAGACGCCTGCCGAATTATAGACAGCGCTTGAGCCGTCGAAGGTATAGACCGTTTTTCCATTGTCCTGCAGGCCGACATTGTTCACATAGAAAACCGGAGCCTGGGCAGCTTTTGCTTCTGCGCCAAAAACACGGTGCCGTTTTTCGTTTTTGCCCAAGGTATAAGGGGAGGATGAGATGTTGACATAAAAATCAATATTGCCTGCTTCACGCAGGAGCTTCATTGGATTCATTTCATAATTGTCGCTCCAGCCATCTTCGCAGAGCAGGCAGCCGATGTTCCAACGGCGGCCGTTGATTTTCAAGGACACGGGAGAGATCAGGCTGGCGGGGGTTGTGCCGAGTTCCCGCGCAAGCTTCTGCAGGCTGAAGAAATGGCGTGTATCGTCGAATTCACGGTAGTTGGGCATGAGTGTCTTGATGACGAATGGATAGGGCATGGCTTCGGGATGCAGCAGCTTCCCCTTATTTGCAAGAAAGCAGGCGTTGTATTTCCTGGGGCGGCCGTCGTTGTTTTTTTTACGCCAATCCACGGCGACGTTGCCGAAGATAATAGCAATGTCATCTGAAGCGGCTATGATGTCGGCGGCGCAGGCCTCGCAATCCCGTAAAAAAGCGTCCTGTTCCCAAGTATCGCCGAGCAGATAGCCGGGAATCGCCATTTCGGGGAAAAGGATGATGTCAGCATGGGCGTTTTTCGCTTCTTTAATGAAATGGAGCATTGTATTGGTATTCGTTGAGGGATGGCCGGGATGGATTTCCATTTGCGCGGATGCGATTTTCAGCAATTTGAGCACCTCTTTCCGGTAAAGGAATAGGCTTCCAAGAAAACCTATGGTATAATGGAGCTGTCCCGAGGGGCTGTGGATATGCTGCTATGTTATGATACTGAAAACCTCGGGCAAGGGGCGATGGAACGAATGAAAGGGACGAAAAAAACAAATGCGGCCCGGATTCTGGATGGGCTTGCGATTGCTTATGAACTGCGGGAGTTTCCTGTGGATCTGGACGATCTCAGTGCTGTCCATGCGGCGGAGCAGCTGAATATGCCGGTGCGGCAGGTCTTTAAGACGCTCGTTTGCCGCGGCGATAAGAAAGGGGTCGTCATGGCGTGCATTCCCGGCGAGGCAACGCTTGATCTGAAAGCTTTGGCAGCCGCTTCGGGAAACAAAAGGATCGAAATGGTGCCGTTGAAGGAAGTCCTGGGGTTGACCGGGTATATGCGCGGCGGCTGTTCGCCTTTGGGTGCAAAGAAGGAGTACCCTGTATTTCTTGATGCGTCCGCCATGGAATGGGACAGGATTGCCATCAGCGCAGGAAAACGCGGCGAACAGATTTTGCTCGCACCCTCTGATTTGGTGCGTGCCGTCCACGCGGTATCCGTTGCTTTGACACGTTAAGGCAGCCGAGCCACATATTTATTTTATTTTACCATGAAACCCCAAGAGGTCAAGCCGAAGGCGCAGACCGATTGGCGGGGGAAGTGCTGATAAAATGAAGTCCGTCAGGTGGGGGTAGATTTTTCGTTCGATCAAGAAGACAAACCGGACGCATAGCGGGGCTATGCGGAGGATTTGTCGACGCAGAGCGAGCGGAAAAGATGCGCTGAGATGGCGGGCTGAATTTATCAGCGCTTCCCCGGGTTTCTGTAAGGCGGGTGGACATATGTACAGCAGATCGCTAAGATTCAGTTTTTTAATAAAAGAGCGACAGGAATCTCGGACTTGTGCAGCATCAGAGCTGCTCGGCTGAACATATGTCCACCAAGTTTACCATGAAACCCCAAGAGGTCAAGCCGAAGGCGCAGACCGATTGGCGGGGGCGGCGCACAATGTCTACGAAGTGGACGTTTGTGCGTGTAGTATAAGAAGGCTCGGAAAGCAAGAAACGAGATGCGAATGGAGTGAAGGACTTGAAATACAGCAGCACAAGAGGCGATGGAACGAAAGTGGAATCGGCGCAGGCCATTATTCAGGGCTTGGCGGCAGACGGCGGACTCTTCGTCCCCGAGGCGATTCCCCGGGTCGATATGGATTTTATATCTTCTTTTAGGGAGCTTCCCTATGAAGAGCGGGCGAAGCGCATCTTACAGCTTTTCTTGACGGATTATACAGAGGAGGAACTTTCTGGCTGCATTTCCCGTGCTTATGGCAATGATCGCTTTGACAGTGTATGCATTGTGCCGATGGAATTCCTCGCGGATTTTCCTGTTCTTGAACTTTGGCATGGACCGACGAGTGCTTTCAAGGATATGGCTTTGCAGCTTCTGCCGCAGCTTTTGCAGACAGCTCTAAAAAAGACGGGGGAGAAAGCGGAAATTCTCATACTTGTTGCGACTTCTGGCGATACCGGAAAGGCCGCTCTTGAGGGCTTTGCTGATGTCGGGCAAATCCGGATTCTTGTATTTTATCCGTCCGGCGGGGTTTCAAAGATCCAATGGCTTCAGATGTGCACACAGAAGGGGAAGAATGTTGCCGTTGCTGCAGTCGAGGGGAATTTCGACGATGCGCAGAATGGTGTGAAGGAAATTTTCAACGATAAAACCTTCAATGAAAAGCTTCTGGCGCAAAATGTCAAGCTTTCCTCCGCAAATTCCATTAACTGGGGGCGTCTTGTACCTCAGATTGTTTATTATTTCAGCGCTTATGCCGATCTTTTGGAAAAAGGTGCGGTCAAGGCGGGCGACGAAATCAATTTCTGTGTACCGACAGGGAACTTTGGCGATATTCTTGCAGGTTATTATGCCAAACGTATGGGCCTGCCCGTACATAAACTCATCTGTGCCTCGAACAGCAACAACGTCCTGACAGATTTCTTGCAGACGGGCATTTATGACAGGAAACGTGATTTTCACAAGACGATATCGCCGTCAATGGATATCCTGATCTCAAGCAATCTTGAACGTCTGCTTTATCATGAGACGGGGGATGCCGAACAGGTCAAGGCATGGATGACACGTCTCGTGCAAGAGGGCAGATACGATATCGGTGCGTCTGTATGCAAGATGATCGGACAGACGTTTTGGGCGGATTGGGCAAATGATGCGGAGACAAAAGAAACGATCCGTGAAGTCTATGAAAAGGAGCATTATATACTCGATCCCCATTCTGCCGTAGCCTATCGTGCAGCCGAATCTTATCGCAGAGAAACGGGGGATATGAGACCGCTTGTTGTCGTGTCTACAGCAAGCCCGTATAAGTTCAGCGAAAGCGTGCTGGAGGCTTTGGGCATGGAGTGCGAAGAAGCCGATAAGTTTGCTTTGCTCGAGCAGCTGGCGTCGTTGAATGAAAGCTCCATTCCCAAGGGGTTGGCAAACTTGCGCAAGGCAGAGATTTTGCATAAGGACTCGTGCAGGAAAGATGAGATGCGTGAGGTTGTTCAAAAATTTGCGGTGAGATAAGAAAAGATGAAATCTTATAAAAAAAAATTGAAAATCAGCAGGATTTCCCTATAAGAGCGAGAAGAAATAAAGTATGGAGCACGTTCAAAACAATATCTCAGTGAATATTTATGAAAGAGGTAGAGCAACATGGCAAAACTCGATTTGACCAAGTACGGCATTACCGATGTGAAGGAGATTGTTCACAATCCATCCTACGCGCAGCTTTTTGAAGAGGAAATGAAATCTGATTTGACGGGCTATGAGAAGGGAAAGCTGACAGAACTTGATGCAGTAAATGTCATGACCGGTATATTTACAGGCCGCTCCCCCAAGGATAAGTATATCGTTATGGACGATAATTCCAAGGATACGGTCTGGTGGACTTCCGAAGCCTACCCGAACGATAATCATCCGCTCAGCCAGGATGGGTGGGAAGAACTCAAAAAAATAGCGAAGAAGGAACTTTCCGGCAAGCGCCTTTTTGTTGTCGATGCTTTCTGCGGGGCGAACAAGAATACGCGCATGGCCGTGCGCTTCATTGTCGAGGTCGCCTGGCAGGCGCATTTTGTCAGCAACATGTTCATTCTGCCGACGCCGGAAGAGCTTGAGAATTTTGAGCCTGATTTTGTTGTCTACAATGCCTCGAAGGCAAAGGTGGAAAACTACAAGGAACTTGACCTCCATTCCGAAACGGCGGTCGCCTTCAATATCACGAGCCGTGAACAGGTCATCATCAACACATGGTACGGCGGCGAGATGAAGAAGGGCATATTCTCGATGATGAACTACTATTTGCCGTTGAAGGGCATTGCTGCGATGCACTGCTCGGCCAATACCGATCTTAAAGGCGAGAACACGGCGATCTTCTTCGGCCTGTCCGGTACGGGCAAGACGACGCTCTCGACAGATCCGAAACGGCTTCTGATTGGTGATGACGAGCATGGCTGGGATGACAACGGCGTGTTCAACTTTGAGGGTGGCTGCTATGCGAAGGTCATCAACCTGGACAAGGATTCCGAGCCGGATATTTACAATGCCATTCGACGGGATGCACTCCTCGAAAATGTCACAGTAGATGAGAACGGCAAGATTGATTTTGCTGACAAGTCTGTGACGGAGAATACGCGTGTTTCCTATCCGATCGATCACATCAAGAATATTGTCCGTCCGATTTCATCCGCTCCGCCAGCGAAAGCGGTTATTTTCCTCTCGGCAGATGCCTTTGGCGTGCTGCCTCCGGTTGCTATTCTGACACCGGAGCAGATGGAGTACTATTTCCTCTCGGGCTTTACGGCGAAGCTTGCCGGTACGGAGCGAGGAATTACGGAACCGACGCCGACTTTCTCGGCTTGTTTCGGACAGGCTTTCCTTGAACTGCCGCCGACGAAGTATGCGCAGGAGCTTGTGAAAAGAGTGAACGAAAGCGGCGCCAAGGCATATCTTGTGAATACGGGCTGGAATGGAACGGGCAAACGGATTTCCATCAAGGATACACGCGGCATCATCGATGCGATTCTCAACGGTTCGATCAACAAGGCGCCGACGAAGAAGCGCAAATACTTTGGGTTCGATATTCCGACAGAACTCGAAGGCGTTGAAACGAAGATTCTTGACCCGCGTGACACTTACGCAGATGCGGCTGAATGGGAGAAGAAAGCGCAGGATCTCGCCGGACGCTTCATCAAGAACTTCAAGAAGTACGAGAGCGATGCCGAAGGCAAGGCTCTTGTTGCGGCCGGACCACAACTTTAAGATTGTTTTTCAGGGCTTCGCTGCTTCAGGTTTCAAGCGGCGAAGCCTTTTTTATTTGGGTCATGTCTTTGAACGGGGGATGGCTTATGGAGCTGAAGGAACGTCTTTCCGAGCTGCGGGGGATCGGGCCAAAGCGATACGAAGCATTGAAACAGATCGGGCTTCTTACGGTATATGATCTTCTGACCTATTATCCGCGCTCTTATGAGGATAGACGGCTTTTGACCCCGATTGCAGAGCTGGTTGTGGGTGAGCAGCAGGCCGTTTCGGGTATTCTCCGCCGCACGGCTGAAAAGGGGACGGGACGTGGGCTTCATATCCTGCGTGCTGATATCGACGACGGCACCGGTATGCTTGAGATCGTATGGTTCAATCAAAAATTTCTTAAGCCTAAGCTAAAGGCGGGGATGAGGCTATTTGCTGTTGGTAAGATCGAATATGCCTATGGCGGATGGGGAAAGCTTCAGATGAGCCAAGTGAAGGATTTTTCTTTGCTGGACAAAGGGGCAAAGGAAACAGATCTCTTGGGGATATTGCCTGTGTATGCGGCAACGGGGCAGCTCAGCCAAAAATTTTTCCGCAGTATTTTCCAGACACTTTTCCAAGGGCAGCCACAGATAAAAGAGATTTTGCCCGAAACCATTTGCCAGCGCTATCGTCTTTTGGAGCGAGGAGAAGCTTATCGTCAGGTGCATTTTCCGGAATCGCCCGAGGCTCTGCAGTCCGCACGGGAAAGATTGATTTTTGAAGAACTCTACCTGATCCAATGCGGCCTTCTTTTGCTTCGACGTGAAAGCCGCGAAAAGGAAAAAGGTGTGCGCCATCTTGGCTTCAGCCGATTGCTGAAGGAAACCTTTGCTGCTCTGCCTTTTGAATTGACATCGGATCAAAAGAGCGTATGGAGAGACGTGTCGCAGGATATGGAAACGGAAGTGCCGATGCGCCGTCTCGTACAGGGGGATGTCGGGTCGGGAAAGACGGTCATCGCCTTGCTGGCTCTTGTGAAGACCGTAGAGAATGGCTTTCAGGGAGCATTCTTGGCGCCGACAGAAATCCTTGCACGACAACATTTCGAGAAGTTCAGCAAGCTGCTCAATGTGTTGGGAGTTCGGCTCCTGCTCCTGACAGGGAGGCTCACGAAAAAAGAACGCGAGGCAGCTTATGAAACAATCAAGTCGCATGAAACAGATATTGTTATCGGTACGCATGCCTTGCTGCAGGAATCTGTAGTTTTTGCCGCGCTGGGGCTTGTGGTGACGGACGAACAACACCGCTTCGGGGTTGAGCAGCGTGCGGTGCTGGAAAAGCGGGCGGATCGTGTCCCCGATATGCTTGTGATGACAGCGACGCCGATTCCTCGCACGATGACGCTGACCGTATATGGCGATCTCGATGTTTCGCGCATAGAGCATTTGCCCCCGGGACGTATTCCGGTGCAGACTTTCGTGCGCACACCCGATAGGCGCATGTTGATTTATCGGTTTGTTTTGGGAGAAATTGCCAAAGGTCGGCAAGCCTATGTGGTTTGCCCGCTTATCGAGCACAATGATGAAATCGATTTGCCGTCTGCGGAAGAGGTCTATGAGGAGCTTCGCAGCGGTATATTTCAAGACAAGCGCTGCGGGCTTCTTCATGGCAGACTTACAAGCAAAGAGAAAGAAACGGTTATGGAAGCATTTCAGGCAGGCGAGCTGGATCTTCTTGTCACAACGACGGTTATAGAAGTCGGCGTCGATGTGCCGAATGCCAGCATCATGGTCATCGAGAATGCTGAACGTTTTGGGCTTGCCCAGCTGCATCAGCTGCGCGGCCGCATCGGCAGGGGGACATATCGCTCCTATTGCATTCTCGTTTCAGCGGCGCGTACGGAGATTGCCCGCCAGAGGCTTGCTCTCATGCAGTCCGTTGCCGATGGATTCGTGCTTGCGGAGGAGGATTTGAAACTGCGCGGTCCCGGCCAATTCTTCGGGTCGATGCAGCACGGCTTGCCCGATCTCAAGATGGCCGATGCACTTCGGGATGTGGATATCCTGCTCCAAGCGCGGCGGGCGGCGCTTGAGACGATGGAGGACAAGAAGTCCCGTGAAGATGTCGCAGCTATTTTGCAGCTTGAGTACAAAGAGGTTTTTCAAAAAATCACCGAAGTTTGAGTGTATATATGGATGGGGTTTTGTGAAAAGCTTCGTTGGTGTAAAAACACTGCTTATCAAAGTCAGGCAGGAGTCTTGGGGATCCGTGTGGCGGACTCTGGGGAAGCGTTCGGCGCAAGAAGATGTAGGGTGTGGGCGGATTTCGGGAAGTGTACCGGTGAACTGGGGTAGTAAATCGTTATCCAAAATGCTTTATTTAAAGACGAAATATGGACATACATTGAAGGCAGATACTTTAAGGATGACAGTATGTATCAGAGAATATCTTGATACATACTGTCAGGGGAGTTTCTATTGACTTTTTCTGTCTGCTTCATATACAATATACTCACGTCAGAGCCTGTGGGCATTTGCCTGCAAGTCTCTCTTGAAGGGGGCGCATATCTTGATAAGGGTATTGGTCAGTGGTGCCTGCGGTCGTATGGGGCAGGCTGTCGTCAAGGCGGTATTGGAGGACGGTGAGCTTGAGCTTGTCGGTGCGGTCGATATCCATGGCGGCATGGATGCGGGTGAGATGGCTGGCTGCGGCAAAAGCGGCGTGCTGGTGGGCACGGATCTTTTGGCGGAGCTGAAAGAAAAGAAACCCGAGGTCATGGTGGATTTCACACGCCCCGATACGGTATACAGAAATGCGGTGATGGCTGTAGAACATGGGGTTTCCCCTGTCATTGGCACGACGGGCATGTCTGCGGATGATAAAGAAAAACTCCATCAAATGGCATTGGAAAAAACGACACCGGTTTTTCTTGCGCCGAATTTCGCCATTGGCGCCGTTCTCATGATGCTTATGAGCCGTCAGGCCGCGAAATACATGCCGCAGGTTGAAATCATTGAACTGCATCATGACAAGAAGCTTGATGCGCCGTCCGGCACAGCGCTTCAAACAGCCGAGATGATTCGTGAGGTACGCGGGGCTGTTCGACAGGGGCATCCTGAGGAAACGGAAAAACTTCCTGGTGCACGCGGTGCGGAAATTGACGGTATGCGTATCCATAGCGTAAGACTTCCCGGCTATGTCGCGCATCAGGAAGTTATTTTCGGCGGTTTGGGACAGACTTTGACCATACGCCATGATTCCATCAACCGCGAGTCGTTCATGCCGGGAGTTGTTCTGGCCTGCAAAAAGGTACGTGCGCTTTCGGGGCTTGTCATCGGACTTGAGAAGTTGCTGGACTGACATCAGGTTTGCTCTATGGGGCAAGAAAGAATCACGACAGGAGTTGTTAGCGTGAAAAAATATAATGTAGCGATCATGGGCGCGACGGGTGCTGTAGGTCAGGAGTTTTTGAACCTGATCGAAGAGCGCAGTTTCCCGTTTGCCGAGCTTCGGCTGTTGGCATCCTCGCGTTCGGCAGGCAAGAAAATCGAATTTATGGGCAAGAGCTATACGGTTCAGGAAACACGGGCGGATTCTTTTGAAGGTATAGATATCGCCCTTTTTGCAGGCGGCAGTGCGAGCAAGACGTTTGCCCCGGCAGCAGTGAAGGCCGGAGCTGTCGTTATTGATAATTCGAGCACGTTTCGCATGGATCCCGAGGTGCCGCTTGTAGTACCCGAGGTCAACCCGGAGGCATTGAAGGGACACAAGGGAATTATTGCAAATCCGAACTGTTCGACGATCATCATGGTTATGGCATTGAAGCCTTTGCGCGATCTTGCGCCTATCAAGCGTGTGGTTGTTTCAACGTACCAGGCGGTTTCAGGAGGCGGCAAGGAAGCTATGGCGGAACTTGAGCAGCAGGTGGCCGATATTGTGGCGGACAAGCCCGTGACAGCGAATATTCTGCCGGGAGCATCACTCAAGAAGCACTACCAGATTGCTTTCAATTTGATTCCGCAAATTGATGTATTCAAGGACAATCTCTATACAAAAGAGGAAATGAAGATGATCGACGAAACGCGCAAGATTCTTTCTGAGCCTGATCTGCGTGTGACGGCAACGACGATTCGCGTTCCGGTTTACCGCAGCCATGCGGAGTCGGTCAATATCGAGTTTGCGCAAGAGGTCACGGTCGAAGCGGCGCGCAGTGCGATTGACGCTTTCCCCGGCGCAAGGCTTAACGACAATCCGGATGAGCAGGCGTATCCCATGCCGCTCTTCACCTCGGGCAAGGACGATGTGGAAGTCGGGCGCATCCGCCGCGATGAGTCGGTGGAGCATGGCTTGAATCTTTGGGTTTGCGGTGACCAGATTCGCAAAGGAGCGGCGCTGAATGCACTGCAGATTGCAGAATACATGATGAAACATGATATGCTTCGATAAGGACAGGCAGCTTGATGCGAGGAGGGAAAGCAAAAGATGGTCAGCGATGAAACGATGATGTTCCGCTTCGGTACAGAGGAAAACAAGGCTGAAACCATTATCCGCGATGTTTGTGGAGCGATGGAAGAGAAGGGATACAATCCCATTAACCAACTCGTTGGATACCTTCTTTCCGGCGATCCGGCCTATGTGACGAGCTACAAGGAGGCGCGCAGCAAGGTGCGCTCCTTGGAACGCGATGAGCTTCTTGAAGAGCTTGTGCATTTCTATGTAGAGGCGCACAGGGGGCAGAAGGCGTGACGAAACGTGTTCTCGCACTGGATGTCGGCGACCGCACGATCGGCGTTGCTGTGAGTGATGCGCTTGGAATTACAGCGCAGGGAGTTGAGACGATACGACGCAAGTCATGGGATAAGGATTTTGCTAGGCTCGCGGAGCTTATGAGGCTCTATGAGACTGATGCTTTTGTCATCGGTTTCCCAAAAAACATGAATGGTACACAGGGAGAGCGCTGCGATATTGTGCGCGATTTTGCTGCGAGACTGCAGGAAAAAATCACTGGCAGCAAGGTTGTTTTTTGGGACGAGAGACTGTCGACAGTAGCTGCGGAGCGCTCCTTGATTGCGGCTGATGTGAGCCGTGCCAAGAGACGCAAGGTCATAGATAAGATGGCTGCTGTTTTCATCCTGCAGGGTTATTTGGACAATATGGGAATGCGCGGTTGATAAAGATTCGGCGCGAGCGTAAAGAAATGAGGCGGAAGTTATGAAAGATAAGGAAAAGGATTGGCTGGAAGAGGATGTTGTTGTTGAGATGACAGATGAAGAGGGAAACAGCTATTATTACCGGCAGGAAATGATCATCCCGGTCGGTGATGACAAGTTCGCGCTTCTTGTTGGAATCCATGATGAGGAGGAAGAGCATACGCATAGCTGCGGCTGTGGCTGCGGCGAGCATGACGAGGATGTGCTCATTGCCAAGATCGTTGTGGATGAGGACGGTGAGGAAGAGTACGTCGAGCCTACGGATGAGGAATTTGATGCTGTGCAGCAAGCCTACGATGAGCTTATGGACGAGGAAGAAGAAGACTGAAAAAATAGAGGAGTCGGCAACGGATATGCCGGCTCCTTTGCTTTGTCATGAAGCTTGGCTGCGGTAGGAGGACGGCGCAGGCGGTTTCTTTGACTGGCAGTGTTTGACAGCATTGGCTCATCATGCTAGAATAAAGGAATCGCTGAGGCGGAGATGCGGACGTGGCGGAACTGGCAGACGCGCTGGACTTAGGATCCAGTGCCGCAAGGCATGGAGGTTCGATTCCTCTCGTCCGCACCAAGTGAATAACGTGAAGTCCGGTATATCTGGGCTTTTTCTTTTAGGAGAGAAATCGCTGATAAATTCAGCATCGTTATCTTGGCGCATTTTTTCGCACACTCTGCGTCGGAAAATCCTTCGCATAGCTTGCTGCGCATCCGGTTCGCCTCCCTGATCGGACGAAAAACTTGCATCAATCTGACGGACTTCATTTTATCCGTGTTTCTCTAAAGGCAGGAAAAATCCAAAATTTGTAGAATATTCAATATAAAGGTTTTGGGTGATGCACGGGGAGGCGAGCGCTATGCCGATGTTCAAGAAATCCATGCTTGTTCTTTTGGCGCTTGTCGCATTGGCGGCGGGCGGCGCTGTTTTTTATGGCTACCATACCCAGGAAGAGGCTGTGTCGCTCGATGCGGGCGATGTCGTGGGCATGGAGACGCAGGAAATCGTCGTCTATGTTTCGGGCGCGGTCAATCGGCCGGGCATCGTGCGGCTCGCAGAGGGAGCGCGCGCGAAGGACGCCGTCGATGCCTGCGGCGGCTTTTTGCCCACGGCGGATGCGAACGGCGTGAATCTCGCGCAGAAGCTCAAGGATGGTATGCAGGTAAAAGTACCGGAAAAAATTCTGCCTCCTGCCGGAGTGCCACAGGGAGAAACGGCGCTGCAGGCCGGCGGGACAAGAGGCGGAGCGAGCGCGGTCATGCCGGATGGCAGAATCAACATCAATATAGCTGATGAAAAGGATCTCGATAAGCTGCCCGGAATCGGCCCCGCCATGGCGAAACGGATTATCGAGTACCGCACGGAAAACGGCGCTTTCCAGGCGCCCGAGGAAATCAAGCGCGTCAAGGGGATTGGCGATGCGAAGTATGAGAAGATGAAGGATAAGATTGCATTGTAGGCTGGGAAAAGTCATTTCCGTCTTGGGGCAGACAAAGTATCGTACGAACGGTTTGCTGCTCATCTATATGTATGACGGAGTTGATGTGAGTTTAATCGACTGGGGTAGCGACGGAAGATATACGGTGTACATGATCGAGACGAATCAGAAGGGGACGGCGAGCACCGTGGACGGTGTGAGTGTCGGTATGCCGGAATCGATTCTGTCCGAGGTTTACGGCACAGCAGATGAAGTGAAGATAGAAAAGCGCATGGCGCCGAAACTTCCTGAGAAGGAAATGCAAGTCTACAGACACAAGGTAGACGAGATGGTAACGGTGTATACCTATAATGTAAACGCGGCGAACAGCATGTCGTTCACGGTGAAAAGGGGAATTATCACTAGGATTGTGATCAATGTGTATGATTAGGTGCGATTGAATCATATAGGGAAGCGCTGATGTGTGAAGATACCACATAAAATCATGAGAGGGATGACATTTAAGATGGGACGAGGCAGATATGGATAGGCAGAAGAAATATGCGATACTGCTTGCTGTTTTTGTTGGCGTTCTTATAGGGGCAGGAGTGGCTTATTTGGCATCGCATGTGGGAAGAGATGCGGTGTCGTCTGATGTCCGTGAAGAACCCGTTAAGGTCAAAACGCATGAAGAAAAAACGGAAAAGAAAGTTGAGAATATTTACAATATCGGGATCACTGAAGAGGAATTTCGCCAAAGATTTAATAAAATTGCGGACGAATATGAATTGGATTTACGGTTAACCAAAAGACATATTTATGAAGGGACTCATGCGAACGTTTATGAAGCTCCTTTAAATATAAATTCTTCATTAACTGTATCTTATGAACCGGACACGGGACTCGTACGAGGCGTTCTCTTATCAGGAACGACGGCAACTGAGATTGAGTCAGTTCGTTTCCTTTCTGCGATGGAGAGGACAAGGTGATGTTCTTTGCTGTTGCAAAAGATATCAGCACCGAAGCCAATGCATCACTTGGAAGAGATGCGCCGCATAATATCATCACCGATATTGTGAATTATATGGCTTGGGATTATGCTAACCAGAACTCGCATAATGCAACGACGGATACTATGCCGAACAAGAAAAATAGCCCACAAAGTTCATCTGTAGAAATGTCTCTGGGCGGAATCGCTATTGGCGATACAAAAAACAGGGTTTATTCTATGTTGGGAAGAGAATCAAGGATTTCTTACGAAGGCAGCTATAGCGATCCTCGTTACCAGTATCCGAATATGGAAGTGGTCATGTCTGGAAATATTGTCACAGCATTCGTTTCTAAAAATGCAATGGTCAAAACGGGACGCGGGATTGGCGAGGGAAATAGTGTTCAAGACGTATTGGCGGCCTATGGTAAGGCAGATATGATTATGGAGTATGATGGCTATCTTCTCTATGAATACAAATTCGTCTCTGCGAATGGAAGAAACTGTCTATTGCGCTTTGCGATGAAAAATGGTACAGTCTCGTACATTAGCGGGAGAGTTGCAGAGTAATAGGACGACAACAAGGAAGCTGAGAGGCGTGGTTTTGCCATGAAGACAGGACAGCAGCAGCTCGTTTTTCTCAACGGGCTTTTCCTTGTGCTTTTGCTCGGCATCTATGGCGAGGATTTGCTGCATGTCTCGCTTGGCGCTCTCGCCCTCAGCATGGCGGGGTTCTTTTTCTTGTCGCTTTTTCTTCTCGTGCGTGAGAGCAGCAGGACGTGGCTGGCGTTCTTGCTGCTCTTTCTTTTTTTCGGCGCGTGGCGTTTCGCTTGGGGCGAGGCTCTGCCCGTTGATGATGTTTCGCATTTCATTGGGCGTGAGGCTTCAGTCGAGGGCGTGCTCGTCGAAGCGCCGCATGTGCGGCGGACGGCGCAAGGTGTGTTTGTGCGCTATACGGTGGCGGCGAAGCGCGTGCGCCTGCGTGGTGAGGAGCAGACGGCGTCGGGCACGCTCTACGTCTCGGAGATGCGCGAGGGTGTCGGCGATTTGCCTGAGATTGGCGCGGAAATCACGGCTTTTGGGAAGGTTAAGGGCATCTACGGCTACGGCAATCCTGGGCGCATTGATGTGGAGCGTGCGGCGGCGGTCAAGGGCGTGCGCGCGCGTCTCTCGGCGAAGAAGCCCGGGATTCGTTGGGAAGCGGGGGAGGCATATCCCGTGCTGCGATGGAGCGAGCGAGTGCGCTCGGCATATCGCGCTTCGATGGAGAGCGTGATGCCGAAGGAAGATGCGGCGGCGATCTTTGCCATGCTCTTTGGCGGCTACGAGGGTATAAAGCCCGAGCTTGTCGAGGCGTTCACGGCGACGGGCATCGTGCACATCCTTTCGGTGTCGGGTTCGCACATCACGCTCTTGGCGGCGGTTATGGCCTGGCTCGGTGCGATCCTTCGCCTGCGCCCCACTGTGACGGCGGTATTCGTCGCTGTTGTCATTTCCCTGTACTGTGTGCTTGCGGGTTGTGTGCCGCCGGCACTGCGCGCGGGCGCGATGGGGCTTCTCGCTTTCTTTGCGCTTGCCTGGGAGCGCGAGAGCGACGCGCGTCGGCTTCTGGTGCTCGTCGGCATGGCGCTGCTCTTCTTCGAACCGCTCTTAGCATTTGATGTCAGTTTCCAGTTGTCGTTTGCCGCGACGGCAGGGCTTCTTTACCTCGCGCCGCCTTTTGATTCATGGCTTTCGCGCCTGCGCTTTTTGCCGCGTTTTGCGGCGATGAGCCTTGCCGTCACGCTTGGGGCGCAGCTTGCGACTGTGCCGTTCCTCGCATGGTATTTCCATCGTCTGTCGCTTTCGTCTCTTGCGGCCAACATCGTCGTCGTGCCCGTTGTGGAGCTCGTTATTGTTGCAGGGCTTTTTGCGGGGCTCGTGTCCTTTGTGTTGCCGTTTTTGGCGAAGATTGTCTTTCTGGCGGACAGTTTGCTCTTGGGCCTTGTTTACGAGTGTACGCGGCTCCTGGCGCATGTGCCGGGCGGCGAGGTGTATCTGCCGACGCTTTCTGCACCGCTCGCGCTCGCCTACTTCGCTGTCCTAGCCGTATTCGTGCAGCCCGAAGAGCGGCGCGCCGTCGTATTCTCTTGGTGCAGCAAACAGCGCAAGCCGCTTCTTGCTTCTGCTCTCCTCATCGTTTTTGCAATGGCTCTATGGCAGATTTTACGTCCGCAGGAGATGGCGGTTCATTTCATCGACGTGGGACAAGGCGATGCGGCTCTTGTTGTGACGCCGCATGGAAGGGCGCTGATGATCGATACGGGCGGCACGCGCGATGCTTCTTTTGATTTTGGTACGCGCGTGGATGTACCATATCTCTGGCATTACGGTGTGCGGCAGCTTGACTATATTATCCTGACGCATGCGCATGAGGACCATGCGGGCGGTACAGGCGGCATCCTGCGCCATATACCCGTGGGAATGGTGCTCACGGCCCACGAGGGACGGATGGAATATGCGCGTGTCCTGGGGTTTTCCCCGACTGCGCCTGAAATGAGGAAGATTGTTCCTGCTGAGGCAGGGGAGCATATCGAACTTGACGGCGTTGCTGTCGATATTCTTTATGCGCCGGAAAAAGCGGCGAATGGGGAAGTCGGGGCAGGAATAACGGGCAACGAGTTGTCGAATGTCATCCGCGTGCGTTATGGTGCGGCAACCTTCCTTTTTACGGGGGATTTGGAGGCTGCTCAGGAACAGCATATGCTTGAAGAAGGAAAAAATCCTAAGTGTACGGTACTCAAGGTGGCGCATCATGGTTCAAAAACCTCGACAACGGAAGTTTTTCTTGCGGCAGCCCAGCCGCATTATGCTGTTATCAGTGTAGGCAGAGAAAATAATTTCGGGCATCCTGCGCCGGAGGTCGTCAAACGGCTGGAAAAAGAAGGCGCAAAACTTTACCGTACGGATAAAGATGGAGCGATTGTTTTTCGCACGGATGGGAAAAAAATGCGTGTGGAAAAATTTCGTTAAGAACAATGGCGAAATGTCGGATAGCGTTGATTTTTCTGAAGAAGGAAAGTTTGTGTAAGAGGAAGAATAAAAAAACAGGAAATGATGTGAGCATGGTTTTATGGGGGATGCAAATGAATTTCAAGGAGATACGTCGGAAATTTTTCCAAATGATGCAGGAAAGTTACCAGCGCTTTCGCGTGGCGATAGTTCTCGACGCGGTGCTTTTTCTTTGTGTGGCGCTGCTCACCTATTGGCAGAATTATCATATCCATAATTGGTACACGGAGCAGATTGGCTGTGCTGCTGCAGCTTCTGCCGTAAGTTTGGTTTTTGCCGTCTCCCTGCGCCTTTTTCGCGAACGGTATGGGCAGGCGGAAGGGATCTTCCGGTGTGAGGTTTTGCCGTCGGCTGCCGTGTTCTTGCTTTTCTTCGTTCTCGTTCAGGGCCATGAATTTACGGATGAACGCATTTGGCTTCAAACGGTGGGAGCGGCGTTGTTCTTTGCTTCTGTGGGCTTTTACTGCCTTGAAAGCAGCAAGGATGGGGAGCGGGCTTTTCTTACGGCGCTTTTCGCGGCATTTGAAGCGGGTATTGTGGGAAGCCTTTTTTCCGTGTCGCTTAGTATATGTCTTCTGGCCTTTAGTTCTCTGATTGTTTCGTTAGATGCTGCGCTGGAGGGGACTCTTCATTCTGTTATTTTGGAATTTGCCTTTTTTTTCGCCGGACTGCAGGTTTTTCTTGCGAGTTTGCCTGCAGGAGGAAGGGGCGCGGAGGCGCCGTCTCTTTTCCGCTCCTTGCTCGTGCGCCTCTTATGGCCGGTTTACCTTATTTTGCTTCTGATCCTCTATCTTTATGTGGCAAAAATTATTTATATATGGGAAATGCCGGTCGGTATGATGAATTGGTTTGCTTCTCTTGCCATTCTTGTCTTTGCTTTTTATTTCTTTTCTTTTGCAGGCGATGGACGTCATTCGCTGCTACAGCGCTTTTTGCGTTGGGGATTTTTGCTCTTTTTGCCCATTCTCATCGTGCAGGCCATTGGCATGTGGCAGCGGATTGAGCCTTATGGTCTCACCAGCCCACGCTATGCCTCGATTCTTTGTACGCTTTTTGGTATAGGGCTTCTTTTGCTTGCTTCTTTGCGCCGCTTGCCGCATGCTGCCTTTCTTGTTTTTGGTGCGATGGCGCTTATTTTTTCTCTGACGCCGCTGAATATCCTAGATTTTCCTCTGCGCACGCAGGAGGCACGTTTTTGGTCGATTATTGAAGCGAACCACATGGTGCAGGATGGCGTCGCTGCAGAAAATGTTTCCTTGTCGGAAATGGAACGGGTCAAACTCTTGAGCGCCATGGAATATATGATGGAACGCGGTCAAACGGAGTTTCTGGAACAACCGGGGATGCGAGATATGTTGGCAGCGTTGGTGAAAGAGGCGAGAAAGCCCGAAAAGGTTGAATATAAAGGCTGGGCTCGTTTCGAATCGCCGAACCCCTCGTATATTCCTGTTGCCGGTTGGTCCAAGGCTTATACATTCGACTATCGCCTTGTTGAAAACGGCGCTATTGTCATTGAGCTTGGCAATGGGACGGAGGAAACATATTCGGTTGCCGCTTTTTTGGAAGAACTTAAAGAATATAATCGTTTGCAGCGAGGGAAAGGGGAAAGTGTGTTTGTTCGCGAACTCAGGCTCGATGTGGACGAAAATACATGCCTTTACTTTAGTGTTGTCGAGTTGTTTATTCAAAGGAAACTGAGTAGAGAAGAAATAACTGTGCATATGAGCGGTGTGCTCCTGAAGCGTTAAAGCGGCGGGGTGCACCGGAAAGAAGGAAGTTTTTTGGCAAAAAATCATCGTAGGGAAATCAATATGCTGGAAGGGTCGCTTTGGGACAAGATTGTTCTCTTTGCGCTGCCGATTGCACTGACAGGAATACTGGAGCAGCTTTTTAATGCGGCGGATGTCGCTGTCCTTGGGCGCTTTGTGGGAACCGAGGCGATGGCGGCAGTCGGCAATAATGTGCCGATTGTCGGTCTGATCGTAAGTCTTTTTCTTGGTCTTTCGCTTGGTGCAAATGTCATTATCGCTCAGCGCATCGGTGGGCAAAAGCTTCGCGAAGCGAGCCGTGCTGTCCATACAGCGTTGCTGCTTTCCCTGCTTGCAGGCATCGGCGTCACTGTGGTAGGCGAGATTTTTGCTGCACCGCTTCTTTCTCTCCTCGATGTGCCGGGGAATGTCATGCCGATGTCGGAGCTTTATCTGCGGATTTTTCTGCTCGGGATGCCCTTCATGAGCGTCTATAATTTTGCATCGGCCATTCTACGCAGCCATGGTGATACACAGACGCCCTTGCTTGTTCTTATCGTTGCCAGCGGACTCAATATCCTGCTGGATCTTGTCTTTGTGCTTCACTTTGGCATGGATGTGGACGGTGTGGCATGGGGGACCGTGTTGTCGTATTTTGTTTCGGCGGTCATGCTTTTTCGAGCATTGCGTGCCGAAGAGGGTATCCTGCATATCGATATGCGCCTTTTGCGCCTGCGGCAGGAACATATGAAGCGGATCTTTGCCATCGGTATGCCTGCGGCTGTGCAGGGCATGGTCTTTTGTATCGCAAATCTTTGCATCCAAGCAGCACTCAACAGCCTAGGGGCTGAAGTCATGGCGGCTTCGGCTGCAGCTTTTACCATAGAAATCAATATCTACTGCGTCATAGCGGCTTTCCAACAAGCCTGTACGACCTTTGTGAGCCAGAATTACGGCGCAGGAAATCTGCCGCGCTGTCGTTCAGTTACTCGTTGGAGTCTTTTGCTGAATATTCTTGCCATGCTCGTGCTGGGAGCGTTTATTCTCGTTTTCATGCGTCCGCTTCTGCGTTTCTTCAACGATGATCCCGTTGTTGTCGAGATTGGTATTACCCGCATCGTTTATGTCGTCGTGCCCGAGATTTTCGCTGTCTTTATCGACATCTTTTCCGGCTCGATGCGAGGCTATGGCTATTCGCTGATGCCTGCCGTTATCACGCTTGTCTGCATTTGCGGTGTGCGTCTTTCCTGGGTTTGGCTCGTATTTCCGCGCTGTCCTTCTTTTGAAGTTCTAATGGTAATTTATCCCATTAGTTGGATGGTGACCTCGATATGCCTCTATGTGCTGTACCGCTTCTATCTGTGCCATTTGAAAGTGCTGCGTCCGGTGTAACGTGCGGCAGGGAAAAAATGAAGGCTCGGCCGAAAGTCAATTCAGCCGAGCCTTCATTTTGTTGATTTTCGCGTTGTCAGACGCGGAAGCGTCCAACGGTTTTTTGCAGATCCTGTGCAAGATTTGCAAGGGTCTGGCTGGCCGCGGCAATTTCTTCCGTAGAAGCCGCCTGTTCTTCGGATACGGCGGAAACATTTTCCGCTTCCCGGCGCACATCGTTCGACACTTCTTTGATCTCTTGCACCGCGGTGACTGTTTGGTTGCTGCCCTGGCGGACGCTTTGCGTGAGGGATTCGATGCTTTCAATCTTCTGGGAAAGTTCCTGCACGAGTTCCGCGATGCGGTCAAATTTTTGCCCTGCATGGTTGACCTGAGTTACTCCTGCGCCAACGCGTTCCTTCTGTTCCTGCATGATTGAGAAAGTTTTCTCTATTTGCGAGGCATTTTCTGTGATCAGATCCGTGATTTCCTGTGCTGCTGTTTCCGATTGCTCAGCCAGCTTGCGCACCTCTTCGGCTACGACGGCAAATCCTTTGCCGGATTCCCCGGCACGCGCGGCTTCAATGGCGGCATTTAGTGCCAGGAGGTTTGTTTGGCTGGCAATCTGTGTAATCATCTCGACGATTTCTGAAATGCGCTTGGAGCCTTCATAGAGCGCATTGACGGCATCCGCTACCTGTTTTGTGCTGCCGTTGATGGTTTCCATACCTTCTACGGCTATGTGGAGTTCGCTTTGCCCTTCTGTCGTTGCTTTATGGGTCTGTGCGGCAGAAGCTGCCACATCGTGAATCACGGAGGAAACCTTTTCCATTTCCTTGGACATATTGTTGACGGAGTCAATCGAACGGTCGATGACATCGCTTTGTTGCTGTGCGCTTTGTGCGATATGCGTCACGGCTTCTGCCGCATTCTGAGAGGCATGTGCCGACTGGTCTGCCGAAGCGGTCAATTCTTCGGAGGAAGCGGCAAGTTGTTCGGCTGCTGTCAGCGAACGGCGCACGAGATCGTGCAGGTTCGTCGTCATTTTTATGAAGCTTTGATGCAGGATGCCGATTTCGTCCTGCCGTCCGTCATTCGTGAAGTTTTGAGCCAGATCTCCATCTGCCACTTGTTCGGCAGCGCGTCCTAATTCTGCAATCGGCGTTGCAATCGAGCGAGTGATATAGAGTATGATCGCGACCAGGAGCAGGAGGGAGAAAATGATGACAGCGCCAACGAGAGCTCCCATTTTCATAATCGGGGCAAGAATTTCAGATTTCGGTACTTCCAAGACGAGAACCCAGCCGGTATCACCGACGGGAGCCGAAACAAACAAGGTGGTCGTGCCGTTTTCATTCCAAGATGAAAAGGTCGGCTTGCCCTCAAAGAAGTGCTTGATATTGTCGGCGCCTTCTTGTTGGTTCATGATGGTGTCTTCCAACGTTTTGGTTTTATGGTAGATGAAATTTCCATCTTCGTTTAGGAGGAAGGCGCCGCCGGTTTCTCCAACCTTGATTTTGGAAACTTCATCCTTTACACTGTCGAGTGCGAGATCAAATCCGGCAACGCCTGCGATTTGTCCGTTCTGCCGGAAGGCCGAGCTGAAGCTGACGACAGGCTTATGATCCGTTGATGTGAGGTAGATTTTAGAAATTTTGACAGATTGGGATCCGGCAGCATCTTTATACCAAGCACGTCCTGTCGCATCGAAGGTGGGATCCGATGTCCGGTCTGCTCCGTCGATAAAGGGCTGGTTCGGAAAGCCGATAAAGAAATCGCCAATGCCGTTTTTGTTGGCGAAGGAGTTGGCCATAGTCTGCATGTCTTCGTGCAGAGGCATTTTCGCTTCCCAAGAACGGGTGATGGAAGCAAGCATTTCCTTTTTGCCTGTGATAAGACCGTTGATTTCGCTGGCCTGATGCGTTGCCATTTCCGTCATTTCCTGTTCCATGGCATCCATCAGGATTTCATAAACGATACCGGCCATGACGATGAACACCAATAAAACCGGTGTTCCTATCAAAGCGATCATCCTTGTTTTCAAACTCATCTTTTTCGCTCCCTTCATTTGGGGAATAATGCCCCCCCTGATGTGAGGTATTTGGTCAGGCGAGATTATTTCCCTTGCAACTATTCCATTAGTATAAATTCGTGTTGTAATTTTTTTCTCCTGCTTTTTTGTAAGGAAATTGTAATTATTTCTAGTTTCAGGCAAAAAGTATGTATTCATCCAAATCTTGGGAGTTTAGCCTCTCATTTGATGCATAAGGATTTCATTCTCAGCTTGCATAAAGCACGTGCCAAAAAATCCGATTTGCGGACATTGCGTACTGTTCTTGCATGAAAATCGGCAGCCCACGTTATATGCGGGCTGCCGATATATCACTGCAATGCTGTTTTCAGGGTCTCCATATTTTTTTTCATGGTATCGATATAAGCATTGATGGCCTGGTCATTGGCTTCGCCGGTAACAATGGGATCCAAGGTGTAGATTTTTGCGCCGGTTTCGCGTGCAATGGTTTCGGCTGCACTAGGGGAGTATTGAGGTTCGGTGAAAAGAACCTTTACGGGAAGCTTGTTTACCTGTTCAATGGTAGCTTGCAGCTCGGCAGGAGTTGGTTCTGTACCGGGTTCGCGCTCTACCACGCTGATGATGTCGAGACCGAATTCTTTGGCGAAATAAGGGAAGGCCTCATGAAAGGTCACGATTTTTTTATTCGGCACATTGTCAAGGGCAGCGTGCATTTCCGTTTTAAGAGCTTCGAGCTTTGCGACGTAGGCATCGGCATTTTTCTGATAGGCATCGGCATGTTTCGGGTCCGCGGTTTTCAGCTGTTCAGTGATGTTCTTCGCCTGTATGATAGCGTCTGTGATGCTGAGCCAGACATGGGGATTTTCCTCACCATCTTCTTTCAGAAGTTCGATATCTTTGGAAGCGTCGATAACTTTAAGATTCTTTTGGCGTTCGATGACTTTGTCAAGAAAGCTTTCCATACCAGCGCCGTTAATGACGAAGGCGTCGGCATTTTCCAGGGTTTTCATATCCTCGGTCATGAGCTGGTAGTCGTGCAGGCATCCCGTCTGTGGCTTTGTCATATTGGTGACTGTAACGCCGTCGATGCCTTGTGTGATATTGAGTGTAGCGACATACATCGGGTAGAAGGATGTGACAATGCGGAATGTGCCGTCCTTTCCGTCGGTTTTACCGCCTGTCGTGTTTGCAGCTCCACAGCCTGTTAGGATTAAGCAGAGCGCGATGAAAAGGCAGAAGAGAGTGTGCGTTTTTCTCAAAGGAATTACCTCCTGTGCGTTGGGAAATTATCGAAGCATGATTCCCAAATAGTAATTTTACTATTTGATAGGATAGCACAGGATTATTTTTTTTGCAAGAATTTATTTTCCAGTTTTTGACGGCAATTTTGGCAAAGCCCGTAGAATTCAAAGATATGGTTGGTAATAAGAAAGCCTTTTTTTTCGGCTTCTTTTGCATAACTATCCTGCATGGGACAAATATCTATGCATTCCGTTTTGCCGCATTCTGTACAGACGATATGATGGTGATGATGTCCTGGCTGAATGATTTCATAGACATTGCCGGCCGTGCGGTGGATTTCATGAACGATGCCGATTTTTGCAAGCAGGGCGAGATTGCGATAGATGGTGTCGAAGGATACGCTGGGGTGTGTTTTGCGTACGATTGTGAAGATTTGTTGAGCTGTGGGAAAGTCGCTGCATTCGGAGAAGGCTTGAAGTACAGCCTGTCGCTGCGGTGTGAGTTTGTAGCCTTTGGCGCGCAGCAGCGCTAAATTGGTTTTTATCATAAAGGCCTCCTTGAATAAAAGTCGGTTAATCTATCGAAATCATATCACAGGCAAGAAGGGAAGGCAAAAGCGGGAGGAATACGGATGGATTGGAATGGGCTTGTGCAGATGGCATAAAATGTGTAGAATGAAAGTGAGATTTCCGGGAGGAGGAATACATATGTCATTTCTTGATTTGGCGAGAAAACGTTATTCGTGCCGCAAGCTTTCGAATCAAGCGGTAGAAGATGAAAAGCTGAGAAAGATTCTTGAGGCGGGAGATATTGCGCCGACGGCCTGCAATAAACAGCCGCTTCATATCTGGGTATTGAAGAGTGCTGAATCTATGGAAAAGGTTCGACAAGTGACTTCGTATGTTTTTGGCGCTCCCGTTGCGTTCGTGGTGGGCAGCAAGGCGGAAGCAGCTTGGGTTCGTCCCTATGACAAAAAGAATTTTGCTGATGTGGATGCGACAATTGCGGCGACACAAATGATGTTGGAAATCGAGGAGCTTGGACTCGGCACAACCTGGGTCGGGCATTTCGATGCGCCGAAGCTCAAGGAGCTTTTTCCTGAGATGGCCGCATATGAACTCGTGGCAATTTTTCCTGTTGGCTATCCAGCTGCGGAAGCGGCGCCTTCGGCACGTCATACGGAGCGAGTGGGCATAGATACGCTTGCCACCTGGCTTTGAACCGTCATTTCTGCCCCGTCGTCTGCAAGAGGGTGACGACGGGGTCTTTTCTGTTTGTTTGTGTGAATGCGGATCTTTCGGAGGCTATATGCAATACGTTGAACAGTTACGAGAAGTTGTGCGCACCCTGCGTTCGGAGCATGGCTGCCCTTGGGACAGAAAGCAGACACATGAGAGCATCAAGCCGGGCTGTATTGAAGAGGCCGTCGAGGTGCTTGGAGGCATCAATATCTTGCGGGAAACAGGCAAGGCTGATAATTTGCGTGAGGAATTGGGCGATCTTTTGCTTCAGGTTATTTTTCACTGCCAACTTGCAGAGGAAGAGGGGCTATTCAATCTGGAGGATGTGGCGAGAACATCGGTAGAAAAGATGGTGCGCCGCCATCCGCATGTGTTTGGTAAGCCCATCAAGGATGAAGAAGGTACCCCCCTGACGGATTGGGGGGATATCAAAGCGTGGGAGAAGCGCGGGCGTGCTTGGGAAGAGGCCTATTTGCCCGGAGCTTTTCAAGAGGCAGAGGTGCTTTTGAAAAAGGCGAAAAAGCGTAAGAGTTTGTAGGAGGATCGTATAGAAGGCGAATCGGAGCTGTGGCTGCTGTTTGCCGCTAAAGATTTGCATTTGGGGGAGAAAGGGGAGAGTCGCATGCTGCTGTTTTCGACAATCTTGGATATTGATGAATCTTTGACAAGAGATAAATTTATTGAGCTTGTCATTGAATGGAACCAAAAAAGCCCGCATGAGGAAAATGTTATACCGAACCTTTCCTGGAGCGGAGAGCGGAATGTTCGTTTCGGCACGGATTCGCTCTGGCTCGATATTGAAGAATATGGCAATGGGGAAATCATTGCAGTACGATACGAGAAGGTGGAACCTGATGGAATCATTTGGGATTCAGATTACGTCGTAAATTTCAAGGAGATGCGACTTGCGATTCAGCTTGACCGCAGCTACAGGGAAGATGCATTGGCGGTACGGGCAGATTTTTCGACGCCGCATTTCATTACGATGCTTATCGCTAATGGCTATCTAAAGAAGGATGGTGGTCTTGCGATCCAGCGTGTGCCTTTGTTGTTGACGGAAAACGATATTCCGCTTCTCGCTGATGTCATAGAGGGGAAAAGTCGCTATCGGCTGCCGGTGGTATATGTGTCAAAGACAATGGCAGGGAAGGATCCTGTCAATGTGAATTGGCTGGCCAGTCGGCTGAAGGGAGTGGCGCATGTTCTTGTGGAAGAAAGCCGGGATTTGGATGACAAGATTCGTTTTGCCTGTGCCGATAAAAATGAATATGATGGCGGCATTGGAATTTATTACCCGAATCCGGCTGTTCCGCCCAGACGATTCTTCCGGCCGGAGGCCGAGGAGGATGCGGCCCTGCTGAATCAAGTGGTGCGTACCGTTATTCTTTATGGAAATTCACAGAATATATCTCCCGCCTATACATGGAACGGCGTTTGGAATATGCTGCTGCATGATAAGCTGGAAAGCAAGAGGGAAGAGCTTCTTGCTGCCGAGACTGCAAAACAGCGGGCAGAAGCAGAGGTCAATGAGGTTTACAATGCTTTTGATGAGGAGCTTGGCACACTGGAAACGTGCAGAGAAGAGGTGGAACGTCTCAGATGGGAAAACGAACGGCTGCGTGAGGAAAACAAGGCGCTCTTGCTGCGTTTTAACGGGACCGAGGGGGAACCGATTTTAACGCGTGGCATGGAACGGGATCTGTTCCCCGGAGAAATCAAGGACTTTCTGCTCTCTGCACTGGAACAAGCCATACAGAACAGCCAGGGCGATAAGAAGGCGCGCAGACGTCGTGTGGATGTACTGCGGGATATTTTTGATAATAATGAGTACGAGCGGCAGTGCGAGGAAAAGGGGAGGCGGGTAAAAAACCTCCTGAAAAGCTACGACGGGATGTCGCGCCCTGTGCGGCATAAACTCGAAGAGCTTGGTTTTGGCATCACAGGAGACGGCAAGCATTACAAGCTCGTTTACTGTGAAGACAATCGCTACTGCATCGTGCTGTCCAAAACGCCGAGCGATGTTCGCGGGGGCAGAAACGAAGCGGCGGATATCGTGAAGCTGGTTTTCTGATTTTGGGAAAAGAAGGCGGAAGGCAATGGGGTACAGGGTGAATCTTTTTCAAAATTCAATGCCAATGCATGCGTTTCGGCAAAAATACCAAAACCAGGAGAAATTTATCGGTTTTTGCCGAGAGTGCCCTAATTATGGTACAGTCTGGTCTTGCCCGCCGTTGCCTTTTTCCGTGGAGCAGTATCTATATCCATACCGTCATGTTTATGTTGTATGCGCCCGCCTGGATCTCGATGAAGAAACGCGCAGGGCTGCGGATACGGCGGAGAAAGTGAAAACAATCGGTTGGGAAATCATTGTTGAGGCGAAACGAAATCTTGAGGATGCGCTGCGCACATGGGAGGAGCTTGTGCCGGGCAGCGTGAGTTTATCTTCGGGCGGCTGCAATCGTTGCAGTCGATGTTCGCGCGGTGAGGGACATCCGTGTCGCGACGAGATGGCGATGCGGTATTCTCTCGATGCGTTCGGCTTTGATTTATCGGCTATTACGAGAGACATGTTTCAAATTGAAATCCAATGGTGCCATGGGGCGCTGCCGGAATATTTTACCTTGATTCACGCCCTTTTGGCACAGGAGCCTTATGCAGATGATTTACCGCTCCTCGATACGGCTTTTTGGCGCAAAAGTGCAATTTCTTCGGCATAGCCTGCTGCGTCGTTTGGCGTCTCGAGGATAAAGGGGAGATGACAAAGACGTGGATGATTGATGATGCGTACGAGGGCCTCAAGGCCAATTTCGCCTTCGCCGATGCGGGCATGACGGTCTTTATGGCTGGCACAGGTGTTTTGGCTGTCGTTGAGATGAACGGCGCGGAGGCGATCAAAACCAATAATGTTGTCGAATTCAGCAAGTACGTCGTCCAGATGATTGCGGATATCGTAGCCGGCATCCCATATATGGCAAGTGTCAAGACAGATGCCGATATGTTCGTTTAACTTTACTTTGTCAATAATGGAACGCAGTTCCTGGAAGCTTCGGCCGACCTCCGTCCCCTTGCCCGCCATGGTTTCGAGCAGAACCGTTGTTTTTTGTTCTGGTCGGAGAACGTCGTTCAGGAGTTCTGCAATCAATGCAATTCCTGTTTCTGAACCTTGCTGCACATGACTGCCGGGATGGAAATTGTAAAAATTGCCGGGGATGTGCTCCAAGCGCGCAAGATCATCGATCATGGCGTCCCGTGCAAAGGTGCGTAGATTTTCTTTGGCTGCACAAGCATTCATGGTATAGGGGGCATGGGCGACGAGCAGACCGATGCCATGAGTTTCTTTATAGGAAACGAAGGAACGGATATCTTCCAGATCAAGGGGCTTTGCCCTGCCGCCGCGCGGGTTGCGCGTAAAGAAGGCAAAGACATCGGCATTGAGTCTCGTTGCTTCTTTGCCCATAGCGAGGAAGCCGCCGGCTGATGAAAGATGACAACCGATATGAAGGGTACGCGTTGTTTTTTCCATGAATGTGTTCTCCTCATTGATGGTGGACAGTCCTTTTCTTTCGTCCTTTTTCTGTGCTTCTGGGTGTATCGCTTGTTTTTTTGTGCAGACCGAGCCAGATGAAGAAGATTAGAGCTATGCTGAAGGAAATGAGGCTTGTCATTTGGGCGGATTTGAAGAGCCCGAATATCAGTCCGTTATAGTCTCCGCGCAGGTATTCGAGGAAGAAGCGTGCAGCAGAGTAGAGCATGATGTAGAGTGCGAAGGCTTGTCCTTTGGCGTGGTTTGTGGCACGGAAGATCAGGAGCAGGGCGAAGATGACAAAATCCAGTTGTCCTTCCCAAACTTCCGCTGGCCACAGGGGCTGGTTGCCATACGTGAGGAACGCGAGAGTGCTTTCCGGATAGAGTATTCCAAAGGCAGAGCCTGTAGGAGCACCGAAAGCGTCCCCGTTCATGAGATTGGCGCAACGACCAATAGCTTGCCCAAGAATAATAGCAGGGGCGACGATATCGGCAAGTGCCCAGGTGTCGATTTTGTGATGATATGTATAGATGATTCCGATGGCAGCACCGAGAAATATGCCGCCTTGTATGGCCATGCCGCCTTGCCATACGTTGAGGATTTCAGAAAGGTGGTTTTGGTAGTAGTTCCAGTCAAAGAAAAAGACATCCCATAAACGTGCACCCAAAAGACCTGCAATACCGCAGTATATCCCCATATCAATTATATGCCCATGATAGCGTCCATCTTGTTTTGCCAGAAAGTAAGCTACGCCTGTGGCGAGAATGATGCTGAGGCTGAGGATGAGTCCGTAGGCGCGTATGGGGAAGTCCCCGATAAAGAAAAGATATTGATGCATGGTATGCCTCCGTAAACGGTTTTTGGGGGAACTATGCCTAAATCTCGTAGTTTCCCGACGATAAAGATTTCGGTTAATTCATTTGAATTTTCTTCGCTCCTATGTTAGTATACTATAAGTGTGTAGAAAGAAAAATGCAATCTTGAAGAAAGCTGGCAGGAAAGATTGCCTTCATCCTGTTTGGGATGGAGGCTTTTTTGCACGGAAAGCAAGTTTGTGGAATGCCTTCGAGTGCATGAATTGTGATACTTCCGGATAGCTGCTTTCTGAAGAATCGCTTTTTATAGGAGGGAAAATCTTGTTGTATAAGAAGGTAGACACTACCCTGAATTTCGTCGAGAGAGAGAAGGAAGTCGAAGACTTTTGGAAAGATCAGAATATCGCCCAGAAAGCGATTGATCAACGGGCAGGCAATGAGAACTTCACATTTTATGACGGCCCTCCGACGGCGAATGGCAAGCCGCATATCGGCCATGTTTTGACGCGTGTCATCAAGGATATGCTGCCACGCTATCAATCCATGAAGGGCAAGCGTGTCCTTCGGAAAGCGGGCTGGGATACGCATGGTTTGCCCGTTGAGCTTGAGGTGGAAAAAGCGCTTGGGCTCGACGGCAAGGAACAGATTGAAAAATATGGCATGGAACCGTTTATCAAAAAATGCCGCGAATCTGTCTGGAAGTATAAAGGTATGTGGGAAGAATTTTCCAATGTTGTCGGTTTTTGGGCAGATATGGAGCATCCTTACATAACCTATGAGAATGATTTTATTGAATCGGAGTGGTGGGCTCTCAAGGAGATCTGGAAGCGTGGATTGCTTTATAAGGGCTATAAGGTTGTTCCTTATTGCCCACGTTGCGGTACGCCGCTTTCTTCTCATGAAGTTGCACAAGGATATAAGGATGTAAAAGAGCGTTCTGCCTTGGTCAAGTTTAAGGCGAAGGGAGAGAATGCATATTTTCTGGCTTGGACGACGACTCCGTGGACGTTGCCTTCAAATCTAGGTCTTTGCGTGAATCCTGAAGTAATCTATGTGAAGATTCGTGTCGGGGAAACGGTTTACTATCTGGCGGAAGCTTTGGTTGATTCGGTTTTTGCCGATGTGGAAGGCGACCGTGAAATCCTGGAACGGATGACGGGTAAGGAGCTCGAGTATCGCGACTATGAGCCTCTTTATCCTTATGCCGAGGGGAAAATTAAGAAAAAAGCCTTTTTCGTCATCTGTGATGATTATGTCACGACCTCGGATGGTACCGGTATCGTTCATACGGCTCCGGCTTTTGGTGAGGATGACAACCGCGTTTGCCGCAAGTATGACATGCCCTTCGTTCAGTTTGTCGACAACAAGGGCGATATGACAGCGGATACGGATTGGCCCGGTGTTTTTGTCAAGGATGCCGACCCGCTTATTTTGAAAGACTTAAAAGAGAAAGGGCTGCTTTTCAAAGCCCCAGTTTTCGAGCACAGTTATCCGCATTGCTGGCGTTGTGATACACCGCTTATTTATTATGCGCGTGAATCATGGTTCATCAAGATGACAGCGGTTCGCGATGAGCTTATTGCAAACAACAATACAGTCAATTGGATTCCGGAAAGCATTGGCAAGGGACGTTTTGGTGATTGGCTTGAGCATGTGCAGGATTGGGGCATCAGCCGCAATCGCTATTGGGGCACGCCGCTCAATATTTGGGAATGCAGCTGCGGGCATCAGCATTCCATTGGCTCAATCGAGGAGCTCAAATCCCTGTCGGACAACTGCCCGGATACGCTTGAGCTACACCGTCCCTATGTCGACGCTGTGACAATCCGCTGTTCTGAATGCGGCGAAGAGATGCATCGCGTGCCTGAAGTCATCGACTGCTGGTTCGATTCCGGCTCAATGCCGTTTGCGCAATGGCATTATCCGTTTGAAAACAAAGATATTTTTGAGCGGCGTTTCCCGGCAGATTTTATTTCCGAAGCGGTTGACCAGACGCGTGGATGGTTCTATTCGTTGATTGCAATCTCGACGCTGCTCTTTCATAAGGCGCCTTATAAGAATGTCATTGTCTTGGGACATGTGCAGGATGAAAACGGGCGCAAGATGTCGAAATCCAAGGGCAATGCTGTCGATCCGATGGAAGCTTTGAAAAAGCATGGCGCGGACGCTATTCGCTGGTACTTCTATGAAAACAGCGCACCTTGGCTGCCAAATCGCTACCATGATGGAGCGGTGCAGGAAGGCCAGAGAAAATTCATGGGTACGCTTTGGAATACGTATGCTTTTTATGTGCTTTATGCAAATATCGACAACTTCAACCCGCTTGAACATAAGCTTGAATATGCAAGACTTTCCGTCATGGATCGGTGGATTCTCTCGCGGCTTAATACGATGGTAAAGACGGTAGATGAAAGTCTTGCAGGCTACAAGGTCACGGAAGCGGCAAAATCCTTGCAGGGGTTTGTCGATGAACTGAGTAACTGGTATGTGCGCCGCAACCGCGAACGCTTCTGGGCAAAGGGGGAAGAAGAAGATAAGGTAAATGCCTATATGACGCTTTATACGGCGCTTATAACGACGATAAAAGCGGCAGCCCCGATGATTCCTTTTATGACGGAAGCCATTTATCAGAATATCGTGCGCAGCATCGACAAAAATGCTCCTGAGAGCATCCATCTTTGCGATTTTCCGGCAGTACACGAAGACTGCATTGATGCGGCACTTGAGGATAATATGGAAATCGTCCTGGAAATCGTTGTCCTCGGACGTGCGGCGCGCAATGCTGCGAACATCAAGAATCGGCAGCCGATTGGCAGGATGTTCGTCAAGGCGGTGCATGAAGTTGACGGGTTTTTCCGTGAGATTGTGGAAAGTGAGCTCAATATCAAAAAAGTGATTTTCAAAGAGGACATGGAAGAGTATTTGAGCTACAGCTTTAAGCCGCAATTCAAGGTGTTGGGTCCGAAAGTTGGTCGTCGTATCGGCGAGGTCAAGGCGGCGCTTCTGAAGATAAACGGACATGCTGCGAAAGAGGAGCTCGACCGGACCGGCAAGCTTATCTTGCCTCTTGCCGGAGGCGATATCACACTTTTGCCTGAGGATATCGAGGTATCGATGGCGCAGACGGAAGGGTTCGTTTCACAGCGTTATGGTACAGTCACGGTTGCGCTTGAGACGACACTTGCTCCTGAGCTGATTGAGGAAGGTTTTGTGCGTGAAATCATCAGCAAGGTGCAGACGATGCGCAAAGAGAATGGGTTTGAGGTTACGGATCATATTAGGATCACAGCTGGGGGCAATGAAAAAATAACAGCCTTGATGGCAAAGAATGAAGATTATATCAAGAGCATTACGCTTGCCAATGAAATTTCTTACGAGAAAGAAGTGCTTGGCAAGGAATGGAATATCAACGGCGAGAAGCTGACTCTTAAAATTGAGTGATAGGCGGCGGAGGTGCTTTGAATGGAACTGAAGACCATTGGCGCGGTATGTAGTCCGTATAAGTCCTTGGCGGATAATATTCCACGGCAAGGTTTTTTTAGCGAGGCGGAGTCTTGCATTGAGATTGCTGAGGCATTTGCGCCCGCTTTGGAGCATATAGAGGAACATGAATGGCTCACCGTGCTCTATTGGGCGCATCTTGCTGAACGTGACAAATTGGTGGCAACACCGCCGAGCGGTACGCGTATGTGCGGCGTTTTCGCCTGCCGTTCGCCTGGCCGTCCCAATCCGATTTCTCTTTGTGTTGTACGCCTTTTACGCCGAGATGGCAGACGACTTTTGTGCGCCATCTCGATGCTTTGGACGGCAGTGCCGTGCTCGATTTGAAACCATATGTCGATGCTGTGGCGTTGGCAGAAAAAACGAAAAAGCAAAGACTGTAATATGGCAGAGGAAAATACAGATGCTGTGTTTTTTCGGAAAACAAGAAGGGAAACGCGTCGTAAAAAGAGGCGCCCATAATGGATAGAGCGTGGAAAGAAAATCCTGAGGAAGAAAGGGGATTCGCCATGAAGGAAGAGGCTTATAGAGCGGCTGGAATTGATTATGCGCAGGGTTTGGAACGCTTCATGGGAAATGCTGAGCTCTATCAACAATTTTTGTCGCAGTTCCTCTACGATGGTTCATTTGAAGAGTTTTGGGCAGGTATGGAGATGGGAGATCTCCAAATGGCGGAGAAAGCCATACACACTTTGAAAGGGACGGCAGGAAATTTGAGTATGATCCGTCTTTTCGAGCTATCAGATGAAATTGTGGAGGCGCTTCGTGAGGGAAAAACAGCAGAAGAAATTCGCACGTTGATTTATGAGACGCGGGAAGTTTATGAAAAAATCTGCGATGCAATCCGACAAAATGCATGAGAAGGTTCGGCATGGATTGCATGTGCTTTTACAAAAAGAAGCAGCTGCTCTTTGCAAATGAATGGCAAGGAGCGGCTGCTCTTTTTTGTATGTCCTAAACGGTGGGGATTGTGTAGTTGTAGAGAGGAAGTACGTTGATCAACGGTTCTTCATAGGGATGAGCCGTGCGGATGGCGGACAGAGTTGCTGGAAGCTTTTGGGTTTCGATGATGACCTCGATTTTTATTTCAGGAGCCTCGCTGATTTCGCCTTCGTGTCCAATGTATGGCCGTGCTCCCGTGAGCGGGCGCCAAGTGCCTATGACGTGACTGTAGGCAATACAGCTGTCATAGTTGCCGATGTGTCCGGCATCAACACTTTGCAATGCTTTTTGCATGGCAGGCAGATGTGATTCAGGCAAATAGATTTCTAGCTTAAGCCTTGTAAATATCATGGACGACCTCTCTGCTATTAGGGAACAAGGACGCAGCGGGCAGCAGTATCATGCTCGTTTTTCAAAAGAAAAAGTCTCAGATTGTTTAGGTGTGAAAAGAGGGGGGTAAAGATAATGCGCAGCTTGAACCGCAGAAAGGAATGAGAGATACAGCCGAAGATGGGAATGCGATTGAGCGTATAGGGATTGTCGCCGGGGGTGTCAAGACCATAGTTGACGGTAAAGGCAGTGCGGTATCCTCCTTCACGCACAACGGCTAACACAGTGTCATCATAGGAGCCACAGGGATAGGCGATGGAATGAACGTCTTTTTCCAGATGCGCCTCAATGGCTTTTTTTGAATCAAGAGCCTCGTGGCGTACTTCTTCGTAGGAGTCAAGCTTGCTGAGTTCGACATGGGTCATGGTATGGCATTGGATATCAATGATGCCCGAGTCCTGCATTTCCTGGGAAATTTCCCATGTAAGATAATTGGGGTATACATTGAGATAATCGGTGATGATAAAGATTGTACCTTTGAGATTATACTTTTTTAGAATGGGATACGCATTTTTATAATTATCAATATAACCGTCGTCAAAAGTGATGAGAATCGGTTTTTCTGGCAGGGAAGCTCCCTTTTCCAGGTAATCGGCGAGTTCTTCTGTAGTGATTGGATGATAGCCGTTTTCCGCAAGGTATTTCATTTGTGCCTCAAATTCAGGCGTGCTCACGGTCAGGGCATTGTGTGCCTCGTCATTGATTTGGTGATAATTTAGTACGGGAATGCCGCCTTGCCAATTCGTGGACGACAGAAGCATTGTGAGAAAAAGAAATAAGACGATGACGATGGCACTCATGATTTTTTTGGGGGTAATACGCAAAGGGAACACGTCCTTATTTTATATAGTCATCAAGCACAAGAGGCAAAAGGATTGAAAACCTTGTAATCCTGCAATTCCCCATGATATAGCAGGATTTTTCATATGTCAAGGATGTGTGCAAGATTTAGCGTGATTCAAAAGGAATCTGGTATGCGAAAATGCTTGAGGAAAAGGCTAGGTAGAATTGTTCGCAAGAAGAGGAAAAGATGTGCTATAATAAAGGGAGTTTTGCGGGGGCAGAAGATAACAGCGGATGGCTCCCGTACATGACTCACATTTGCGTGGCGCGTATTGGCGTTGTGTTTGCAAGGAGCAGTGAAATGACAAGAAATGATTTGTGCTGGTGCGGCAGTGGCAAGAAGTACAAAAAATGCCATATGGATTTTGACGATCGTATCAATTCGATAAAGTTTGATATTTATCGCGGGCAGGTACGCCCACCACATAGTATCATAAAAAATGCAAAGGATATTGAAGGCATAAAAAAAAGCGGTGTTGTAAATGATGGGGCTCTTGATCTTATGACTGAGATGGTAAGGCCTGGTATTGACACGGCGACACTTGATAAGGCGGCGCATGACTATATTGTTGGTCATGGCGGGATTCCGGCTTGTTTGAATTTTGAAGGCTTTCCAAAGAGTGTTTGCATATCCATCAACGATGTTGTCTGCCATGGCATACCGTCGAAAAAAACGATTCTCAAGGAAGGGGATATCGTAAATATCGATATTACGACGATCTTGGATGGTTATTATGCGGATGCATCACGTATGTATATCGTGGGCGGCAAGACCTCACCGGAAGCCGAAAAGCTTGTACAGGTGGCGAAGGAGTGCATGAATCGCGGCATTGAGGCGGCGAAGCCATGGCATTTTCTTGGCGATATTGGTGCGGCTTGTGATGAGCATGCAAGAGCAAATGGATGCTCTGTCGTGACACAACTCGGAGGCCATGGTGTGGGCAAGGATTTCCATGAAGAACCCTTTGTGCCGCATGTGGGTGAGATTGATACGGGTATGTTGCTTGTGCCTGGTATGGTATTGACTGTGGAGCCGATGATCAATGCCGGAAAATATAAGGTAACGGTTGATAAAAAGGATGGATGGACTGTGCGCACAAAGGATGGATCTCTTTCAGCGCAGTGGGAAAAGACAATCCTCATTACTGATACAGGAACGGAGGTACTTTCGAGTTGACATCTTTTGAGGAAATTCGCTGCCTGCCAACACTCATCGGAGTATTGTCCCGCCAAGGCATAAAGAAAGCAACTCCCGTGCAGGAGCAGGCGATTCCCGTTGTGCGCAGCGGACGTGATGCCATTGTGCAGGCACAGACAGGGACGGGCAAGACACTGGCCTTCCTCGTGCCTCTCCTGGAACGCATCAAGGGGAATATACCGGTGGTGCAGGCTCTGGTTGTCAGCCCGACGCGCGAGCTTGCAATGCAGACAGCGCGTGTGGTGAAACCGCTTGCCGAAGCAGTGGGGATCCATACTGCTCTCGTTTATGGCGGACAGGATATTGAACGGCAGAAGGATAAACTCAGACAGAAGCCGCAGCTTATTATCGCAACTCCGGGCAGGCTGCTCGATCATTTGCGCCGTCGTTCAGTTGATCTTTCTCAGGTAAACAAGATCGTGCTTGATGAGGCTGATGAACTCTTACGTCTCGGTTTTGTTGAGGATGTGGAGCAAATGCTTGAAGCTTTGGCAGGCGATCATCAACTGCTGCTTTTTTCAGCGACAATGCCTGATCGTATACGAGGTTTGACGCGCCGCTACATGAGTGATCCGGCAGAAATAAAGATACAGCCTGAAATCGTGACACTTGAAAATATTGAGCAGGTCATTGTCGGAACCCGGGAAGATACGAAGCTGGACAAACTTTGTGAGCTTTTGAACAAATATCAGCCATATCTTGCTATGGTTTTTTGCCATACGAAGCAGAAGGTTTCTCATGTTACAATAGAACTTTCGCGTCGAGGCTATCTCGTGGATGAACTGCATGGTGATTTGACGCAGACACAGAGAAATCTCGTGATGCGCCGTTTTCGCGAGGCAAAATTACAAATTCTTGTCGTGACGGATATCGCAGCACGTGGGCTTGATATCGAAGGCGTCACGCATGTTTTCAATTATGATTTGCCGCAGGATACGGAATGGTATATTCATCGTATAGGTCGTACAGGGCGTGCGGGTACAGCTGGTATGGCGATTACTTTTGTCAATGCACATCAGTACGATCAACTGCGTCGTATCGAGGCGGGAATAAAGCTGCGTATTGCTCGGCAGAAGTCCGAACGTATAGGAAAGAGAAGGATGGCTGTCAAGGACACAGCCGCTGCAGCGAAAAAGCAGCCGAGTGGTTTGGTTGAAAAAAGCAAAGAAACGATGCAGGCAAGCAATGTGCCGCCGCCTAGGCGGAGCAAAGCGGCGAAGCGGGCACGGCGGATTGCCAAGAAGCGTGAAGGAAGGCCGGCAGTCAGATCAGGGACAGGCCGTGCCAAGATAAATGTTGGGAAACGTGCGCACCTTAGCAGGCGATGAGCAGAAACTATATAAGGGCGGGAAGGCGGCAAAGGAGATGCCGTCTTTTTGCGTAATTTTTATTGATTTGAATATGGATTTCACCTGATTGTATCATTTGCGCGTTTTGTCTGGCAGGAAAATCGTTTTTTTGCCAGAATAAAAGAAATAGTCAATACAAAGCAATAAAAATATGGTGAGCAGTGCACTCAAAGGTTGAAGAGGGGGATATTTGATGATTGGTATCAAGAATGTTATTGCGATTATCTGCGGCGGTGGTCCTGCACCAGGCATCAACAGCGTCATTTCTGCTGTAACAATTGAAGCGGATCGTCATGGATGGGATGTCTTGGGAATTTATGATGGTTTTTCGCGATTGGCGCGCGGTGAAAAAAAGTATGTGCGCCTTGATATGGAACGTGTAAGCCGTATCCATTTGACGGGAGGATGTATTCTCCAAATGTCACGCTATAACCCTACGAAAAAAGAATCCGATTTGCGTACAGTTGTCGATACACTGACGGAACTTGGCGTCACACACGTTGTGACCATTGGCGGCGATGATACAGCCTACAGTGCGATGGCCGTATCGAATTACGCACGACAGATCGGCCGCACAATCAATGTCGTGCATGTTCCTAAAACCATCGACAACGATTTGCCGCTTCCTGAAGGAATTCCTACTTTCGGATTTGAAACGGCGCGTGCTTTTGGTACAGAGGAGATTGAAAACCTCATGGAAGATGCGCGTACGAGCAACAATCGTTGGTATTTTACGATTGCGATGGGGCGTACAGCCGGTCATTTGGCGCTTGGCATGGGGCGCTCTGCGGGTGCGGCTTTGACGATTATACCCGAGGAATTCCATGCAGAGTCGATTCCTTTGCAGCAGGTTGTCGATATTATTACGGGTTCTATAGTCAAACGATATCTTACCGGTCATAATTATGGCGTGGCTGTCATTGCTGAAGGTGTTATCGAAAAGATTGCGCCGGAGGACTTTGAGCAACTTGGCGATGTTGTATTGGACGAACATGGGCATATCCGTTATGCGGAGCTTGACTTTGGCGAAATTCTAAAGCAGGCAGTGCTTGCCGAGGTTGAAAAAATTGGCATAAAGATTGCTGTTGTAGATAAAGAAATCGGCTATGAGCTGCGTTGTGCCGCGCCGATTGCCTACGATATCGATTATGCGCGTTCTCTGGGATATGAAGCGGTTCAATTTCTTATGCGCGGGGAGACGGGGGCTTTGATTACGCTGCAAGATAATCAGGCAAAGCCGCTCTTTTTCGATGAAATTAAAGATCCGGAAACAGGAAAGACACGGGTGCGCAAGGTCAATATTGAGTCCGTGCATTATAAGATTGCACGAGGCTTCATGATGCGTATGGAAAAGGCAGATCTTGATGATCCAGGACTTGCCAATGCCTATCACATGGAAAAGGATGAGTTCAAGGAAAGATATGCTTATCTCTTTGAGTGAGCGATAGGCGGGGTAAACATGCCCCCATATCAGGAACTATCGTATATAAATTTGATATGCTATTTGCCTATTGCCCAAAAAGTATAGAGATGCTGCAGCCCATCCATCCGGATGGGCTGTTTTGATGTCAAGCAGGCAAAATGATTCAGATATGGAATACATCAACGAATCTTGCATTTAAAAAACAGTTGCACATCTGTTATAAATTGATGTATGCGGCAATTCTTTTCTCTATTTTTTTCTGTTCGTTTTGGGAGCGGGAAGCTCCTCATACATTGCACGAACCAATTCACTTAAGCAGTCCTTATCATCCAAACAGTCTACCAGTAACATCTTCTTGGCACCTTCATACGGCAATTCATATACCGCATTCGGCATGCGAATAATTGCCGCTTTGACTGGTTTTACAAGGAAGCGATCGTCATAAACTCCTCCGAAAATTTTTTGCTTATGGTAAAGAATATATTCTCCCATCATAGTTTTATAGGAAATATCGTCCAAGCCAGATAACTGCCCCAATACAAAAGCTAGATATTCTTTCGTCGATGCCATGGAAGTTCCTCCCCAAATGCCCAATGTTTAATATTCATGTATATGAAGATTTATTTTATTCCACATTCAAGCCCACATCGTCCCTCAGCTGTATGGCCTCTCCCACATGCTTTGCCTCAATCGTTGCCGCATCATCGAGGTCGGCAATCGTTCGTGCGACCTTGATGATGCGGTCGTATGAGCGCGCTGATAAATTCATGACATGAAACGCCTGCGCCAAGAGATTTTGTGCCTCAGGCGCAAGCTCACATGTCTTTTTCAAAATCGCATGGCTCATCTGTGCATTGCAGAAGATTCCCCATTCCTTTAAACGCTCCATCTGTATCGAGCGCGCCGTCAAGACGCGTGCTCGAATTGCCGCTGACGGTTCTGCTTTTGCCGCAGATGTCATATCTTCGTATTTGACGCGCGGCACATGGACGTGAATATCGATGCGATCGAGCAGAGGCCCTGAAATCTTTCGAGTATAACGCTTGATTTCATTCGGTGTGCAGTCGCAGTTTTTTTCCTTGTCGCCAAAATAACCGCAGGGACAGGGATTCATCGCGCATACAAGAATCATACGAGAAGGAAATGTCAGTGTGGCGTTGACGCGTGCCACGGTCACAGCGCCATCTTCCAGAGGTTGGCGCAGGACCTCCAATGTTGATTTGTTGAATTCCGGCAGTTCATCGAGGAAAAGTACGCCATTGTTGCTCAACGTCACTTCGCCCGGACGTGGGATGCTTCCGCCGCCAATCATCGCCACTGTCGATGTCGTATGGTGTGGGCTGCGGAACGGACGTGATTCGACAAGACCGCTGCCGTCGCGCAGGAGACCGGCTATGCTGTAAATCTTTGTTACCTCAAGTGCTTCCTGCCTTGTCATTGGCGGCAAAATGGACGGAAGGCGGCGCGCAAGCATTGTTTTTCCCGAGCCGGGAACTCCTACCATTAGAAGATTATGGCCACCTGCTGCGGCAATTTCCAGCGCACGTTTGGCGAGGAATTGCCCTTGTACATCTGCGAAGTCATCCAAAGGTGCTTCTGTGGAATTTGGTATGTTCGGGGTGGCTGCTGAAGGCGCCAGATTCGCTTTGTTTGAGAAAAAGTCACAAAGCTCACGCAGATTTTTCGGCGCATAGACGGTGATTCCGTCGACAAGTAGGGCTTCGCTGGCATTGCCAGGTGCGACGAATATTTCCCGAAAGCCGTGTTCCTTCGCACCGACCGTCATAGGCAGTACGCCGCGTACACTTCTGAGCTCGCCTTCCAGAGAAAGTTCTGCCGCAAATAAAGAATCTTTGATGCACTCTGGGGGCAGGAGACCATATGCTGCTAAAAGCCCGATGGCGATGGGCAAATCAAGTCCCGAACTGTCCTTTCGGATATCGGCGGGGGCAAGGTTTATCGTGACTCTTGCCGGTTTAAGCTTCATGCCAGTATTTTTGATTGCCGTGCGCACGCGTTCGCGCGATTCCTTTACCGCTGTATCAAGAAGCCCAACGATATCAAAAGCGGGAAATCCATAAGAAACATCGACCTCGACATCAATGATTTTTCCGTCAACGCCAAACGTCACTGCACCGTATGATTTCGCAAACACATTGCACACCTCTTTTATTTCGTAATTTGTTCACGGTATCATTTTCTCCATTCATGAAGTGCAATCCTTCTTTTTGGCAGACCTGCCATCTTTTTCAATATATGTTTTTTCCGTGCACGATATTTGTAACAGATCATGGGTGTTCTATAGAGGATCCTTTGCTCAAATCATATAATTTGCCTGAAAAACAAGAGACGATATGGTATAATAAAACCCATGCTTAATAAAAATTTCAAGAAAAGAGCGATGCAGTAATGTTTAGAAAAATGACGGCATTTTTTGTCTGTCTTTCTTTGTTTGGCTCTGTGGTTGGATTAGGTGAGGCCGCAGGCGAGAACGGAAAGAAATCTTATGGCACATGGATTAAAGATGTTTCCCCTGTAAAGTCGATGCCTGTTGCCGAAGAAAAAGAAGCAAAAGGGACGCTGCCGGCGCCGTTGAAAGAGGAGGCGGTGTCATACAAAATCGTTATCAATATTCCCGCACGATCGTTGGGACTTTATAAAAACAACGAAAGATTTCGACTCTATCCCGTTGGCTTGGGGAAAATTTCCACACCAACACCTGTCGGATATTTTTCTGTCCTGACCAAAGAGGAAAATCCAACATGGGTTGATCCTGGGGATTCGAGGAATACGATTCCTTCTGGTGCGAGCAATCCCTTGGGCTATCGTTGGATGCAGGTCTGGGGAAATTATGGAATCCATGGTACCAATCGTCCAGAGTCCATTGGCAACTTTGTTTCCAATGGTTGTATCCGTATGAGGGAGACGGATGTGGAAGAGGTTTATGATTATGTGAGCGTTGGAACGCCGGTTGAGATCATGTACCAACGCGTTGTCATTGACAAGATCAAGGATAATATGATTGTTTATTATATTTATCCGGATGGTTACGGTTACCAGCCCCTCGATGTAGAAGTCGTAACAAAGTGGCTTGCAGGTTATGGTGTGGAAAAATTTGAGGCGGATGAGGACATCGAGAAAAAAATTCGGCTTGCAGATGGACAGCCGACATATGTGGCGAGAGCGTACAGCCTCTCCATCAATGGAAAAAATTTAAACGACAAGGCGATTATCAAGGACGATATCGTTTATCTTCCTGTGGAAAAGATTGCGGAACAAACAAAGGTAGCTTTGACTTGGGATTCTGATTCCGCCACACTGACGAGCCCCTATGGCAAAGCGATTGGCTATGATAAGAAAAATACGTTGTTCTTTAATGCCGAGGATGCGAGTGTTTTGTTCCATCTGGAGGGTGGTTTCAGCAAAAAGGGCATCTATGAACTTTCTACGATAAAGAGCAAGACGGAAGAACCGTCGGAAAAAATATCTGGAAAAACAGAGGCTGTTGACATGCAGGACCGTCATACCGTAAATAATGGAAGTACCATAGTGAACCGTGAGGGAAGAACAGCGAAAACAAACAGCTCGCTGCAAGATAGATCGTAACTTGTTGGGGTATTTGCAATGGGGTGGATGTCGTTGAACAAGCGCTTTATCCTTGTGGATGGGAGCAGCCTTTTGTATCGTGCTTTTTATGCCTTGCCGCTGTTGACTGCGGCAAATGGTGAATATACGAACGCAGTGTATGGTTTTGCTACGATGCTGCAAAAACTTATGGAAGAACATAAGTCAGAATACCTTGTCGTTGCGTTCGATAAAGGAAAACATACATTTCGCAATGAAATATTTCCTGAATATAAGGGAACGCGCAAAGCGACACCGCCAGAACTTTCCGGACAGATTCCCATTCTTCATGAGTTTCTTGCTGCCATGGGAATATCTTTGGTTGAAGAACAAGGGTATGAAGCGGATGATATTTTGGGCGCCCTCGCTGTAAAAGCAGCAGACAAAGGCTTTGATGTTTTGGTCGTGACGGGAGACCGGGACGCTTTGCAGCTCGTACGTCCCAATATTCGCGTTATGTTCACACGAAAAGGTATATCGGATCTTCTTATTTATGATGAAACGACATTTCTTAAGGATTATGGTTTCCCGCCAAAAGCCCTTATCGATATGAAGGGGTTGATGGGGGACGCATCGGATAATATTCCGGGGGTTCCGGGTATTGGAGCGAAAACGGCAACAAAGCTGCTTCTTGAGTATGGATCCTTGGAAGGAGTTTACGAACATATTGAGGAAATTTCCAGACCGAAACTGCAGATGAGCTTAAGGGAAAACAAAGAGAAGGCGTTTCTGTCCAAGGATCTGGCGACGATTCGTTGTGACATGCCCGTGGTTTTTGATGAAGCCTCTTACATCATGCGTCCGGATGCGAAAAAGCTGCAGGAGTTCTTTAAAAAGTACGGAATGAAATCCTTGCGCACTGCCTTTGCACCTCTGGTAGGAGAAGAGAAACAGGCGTGCCAAATGGAAGAAGAGATAAATTTTCCACTTGTGGTATCGCCGAATGCTGCGGAAAGAAAATTTTTTCTGGAGAAAGCGGAGGAGAAAGGCTTTTTCTCCATGGCTGCTTGTTTTCAGGGGAAAGTGCCTGAGTTGAAAATGCAAGGTCTTGTTCTTTGTACAGGGGAAAATTTCCTGTTTTTCGAACCAAAGGATTTTTCGACATTGGAGGAGTTTTTCAAAAAGAAAAGTATATGGAAAATCCTGCACGGATTGAAATCTTTTTGCCATTGCGGTATAGAGTTTCAGTTAACTTATTTTGATACGTCTCTTGCGGCCTATTTGCTCGAGCCTGGGGCAACGGAATATGATATTCAGAAGCTGGCAAGCATGTATTTGCCAGATGAGCCTATCCCTGAAAAATTTCCTGATGCTGTAGCTGAGGCGGCGTGGTGTGCCTTGGTTCTGGGAAAACTTTATTTTGTGCTTAAAACACGCTTGGATGAGTTGGCGTTGTTTTCGCTTTATAAGGATGAGGAACTGCCGCTGGTGGAGACTCTTGCGGCGATGGAGCAGGCGGGGATTTATGTAAACAGGCAGTCCTTGCAGGAAAAGTCCGTTGAAATTTCCCGGCATATTGATGTTTTGCGCAGTGAAATCTATGATTTGGCGGAATGTGAGTTCAATATAAATTCCCCAAAGCAGCTTGGCATGATACTTTTTGACAAACTTTCGCTGACGCCGCCGCAGGGAACAAAGAAGACGAAAACCGGATATTCTACGAATGCTGAAGTTCTTGAATCCATGCGCTTTGCTCATCCGATTTTGGAAAAAATTCTCTCTTATCGCTTCTGGATGAAATTGCAGTCTACGTATCTTGATAGCTTGGAAGGGCTTATTTCGCCGCGGACACAGCGGATTCATACGAGCTTCAATCAGACCGTAACAGCCACGGGGCGTTTGAGCAGTTCTGAACCCAATTTACAAAATATTCCTGTGCGTACGGAGGAAGGGCGGCAGATTCGTGCTTTGTTTGAGCCGGGCGAAGGATACGACGCTTTATTGTCAGCAGACTATTCCCAGATTGAATTGCGTATCCTAGCGCATTTATCGCAGGATCGAAATTTTCTTGAAGCTTTTTTGCATGGACAAGATATCCATGCACGGACAGCTGCTGAAGTTTTCGGGATTCCACTCGAGACTGTAACGTCAGAACTGCGGCGTAAAGCCAAAGCTGTAAATTTTGGCATCGTTTATGGCATCAGTGATTATGGCCTTTCAAAGGATCTCCATATTACTCGAAAGGAAGCCGCTGGTTATATTGCAAGTTACTTTGAAAAATGCAAGGGGATAAAATCTTTTATCGATCAGACCGTAGCGCAGGCGCATAAAGATGGTTTTGTCACGACGATTTTTGGACGCAGGCGAGAGTTGCCCGCACTGAAAAGTTCCAATTACAATCAACGTACATTGGCAGAACGCATGGCGATGAATACCCCGATACAAGGTTCTGCAGCCGATATCATCAAATTGGCCATGAACAGAACTTTTTGCGAGTTGAGGAGGCAAAACCTCAAGAGTCGTATTTTGCTCCAGGTACACGATGAATTGGTACTTGAGGTTACGAATGAAGAGACAGAGAAGGTTTCTGCCATTGTACGCAATGCTATGGAAAATGTGGTGCAGCTTTCTGTGCCTCTTCTCGTTGATGTGCATGTTGGAAAAAATTGGGCGGCTGCGAAATAAGGGGATGAATTGAATGCCGGAACTTCCTGAAGTCGAGACGATACGGCGTTCTTTGGTCAAATATCTGGTGGGGCGCAGGGTTGAGCGTGTGGAGGTTTTTCTGCCGAAGACGATCAAATTTCCTTCGGTAGAAGAATTCATTGACCGAATCCGCAGACAGAAAATTTTTCGCTTGGAACGACGGGGGAAATACATGGTTGTCCTGTTAGAAAACGGGGATGCTCTTGTGTTTCATTTACGTATGACCGGGCGCCTTTATTTTCGGGAAGAAGCTGTATGGAACAAGCATATGCGGGTGCGTTTTCTCCTTGAAGGGGGCGGTGCGCTTTGCTTTGAGGATGTTCGAACTTTTGGGGAGATTCACCTTCTGCGTCCGCAGGAGAAGCAAAAGTTTGCGCCTTTCCAGGCTCTTGGCCCAGAACCATTGACGAAAGAGTTTGATGTCTATTATTTGGGGCAGACGCTGGCAAAGAGCAAACAAAGGATTAAGAGTTTTTTGCTCGATCAGGAAAGAATTTCCGGCCTGGGCAATATCTATGTCGATGAAGCGCTTTTTTTCGCTGGGATTCATCCTTTGCGCCAGGCTTGCACTTTGAATCGCGATGAAATTGCTCGTCTTCATAAAGCGGTGAATGAGGTTATCGAAGAAGGAATCCATGATGGTGGAACGACTTTTCGCGACTATGTGAACGGAGAGGGACAGGAAGGCCTTCATCAGCAGAAATTACGCGTTTATCATAGGGAAGGTGAGCCGTGTTCTGTTTGCGGCGTCCCGGTTGAGAAAACCCGTGTGGGTGGACGCGGTACTCGCTTTTGCCCTAAGTGCCAACTTTTACGGGATAACAACATGAAACTTATCGGTCTCACGGGCAGCATTGCCAGCGGTAAAAGCACGGTAAGCCGTTATTTGGCAAAATTGGGGGCACATGTCATCGATATTGACAAGATTGCACATGAACTGGCCAAGCCGCAAAAAGTGCTCTGGAAGATCTATCTGGAACATTTTGGTGAAAGCATATTGGATAATGCCGGACTTTTGCGTCGAGAGAAGATTGCAGCGCAAGTTTTTTCGCATCCGGAGGAAAAAAACTGGATTGACAGCGTCGCGCATCCACTGATTGCAGAAAGCGTAGAAAAAAAAGTGGCAGCACTTGCGAAAAAAGGCGTGCGAGTTGTTTTTCTGGATGTGCCATTGCTTTTTGAGGCTGGATGGAATCGTATGGTGGATTTGATTTGGGTTGTTTATGTATCCAAGGAAAACCAACTCAACCGATTGATGAAACGAAATGGTTATACGGAAGAAGCTGCTATGGCGCGAATTTGTTCCCAGATGGATGTAGATGAAAAAAAAGAACGAGCGGATTGTGTCATTGATAATAATGGGCACAAGAAGGAAACATTGTGTCAGGTGAAACAGGCATGGGATGAGTTGTGCGGAAAGACGAAAACGGCAAAGTCTATGTCAGGAGCTGGGAAGGTTTGAATCAAGGGGAAATGCAGCGCACTGGGAGGCAGAAAGAAATGGAAACCAGTGATTTTCATAATCGCATAAGGAAAAGACGGCAGGAAACGAACCGTCGTTTTGCTGCGCTTTTCCTGGGGGTTGCCGTTCTTGTCTTGGCGTTTTCCTTTTTTTTCGCGATGCAGTTTGAGGCTATACAGCGTCAATATCTGTATCCGTATCCGTATCGTTCAGATGTGGAACATTATGCCGCAAAGTATGAGATTGATAGTTCCCTGGTGGCTGGTGTTATCTTGTCCGAAAGCAAATTTAAAAACGATGCGAAATCCCATCGCGGGGCAGTGGGATTAATGCAGCTGATGCCGGAGACTGCCGTATGGATTTCCGAGCAGATGGATGATACGTCGTACTCTTTGGGAAAATTGCATGAGCCAAAGAAGAATATTGAATATGGCACGTGGTATTTGGCCTCCTTGGAAAGAGAGTTTGACGGCAATGATATCCTGGCTTTGGCGGCGTATAATGCCGGGCGGGGCAACGTACACGACTGGATGGAAGAAATGCATTGGGGCATGGACTTTCACGAGGTTTCTGCCATACCTTATGAGGAAACGAGAGCCTATGTTGTCAGTGTCCTGAAGAATCGCCGAAAATATCTGGAGCTCTATGGCAATGGGTCAGATTGAGGGTTGCATCATGCAGAAAAAGTTATGTATTGTTCCCCAGCGGAGCAACATTTTGCGAGAGCTTACGCGTGGCATTATCCTTACGGAAGAAGAGCAGGAACTTTTTTATGCTGCGGTTGTCAAACATGTGGAAATCTCGCTCAAGGGCAATCGTTGGGAAATCTTGCTTCAGACGCAGGAAGTTATTGGTACGGCTCTTTTGAACCGCGTGGGAGCGTATATCAAGAGACGGGAACATATTGAAAACCTTATTTTTTATCAGGATATATTGAATATCGAGACTTCGATTAATCGTGTATGGAAAACGCTTTCTGCCGTTGCGGCGAACGGAAATCCGTCTGTACATCATTTATTGAAAAATGCGAAACGTATTTTTGATGGCAGCCATCTTCTGCTTGAAGTGCCGGGAGAACTCGCAGGCGAGATTCTTCAGGCACATGATGTGTTGCGAGTATTGCAGAAGGCGATTGAGAAGATGTTGTCCATTCGCTGTCTCATTTCTTATAAGGCAGTGGATGAGGAATATGCGATTCCGGAAGAAGAGCGCGAGCTTGTCCAGGATCGTGAATATCAAAATCGTATGACTCAGCGGGTGAAGGCTGTCGCCGACGTGACGGAGCCTTCGCCTAAAACCTTTGCCCAGACGGAGAAGGAATCTCTTTCAAAGGTCACTAAAGATCCGGGGGGGAGGAGTGGCCTGCTTCTTGGTAAAAACTTCACGGGAACGGCTATTTCCCTTGACCAGACAGAGGGAGAAATGAAGAATGTCATCCTGATGGGTACAATTGCAAGAGTGAGTTCACGGGAGTTTAAAACGAATACAAAATTGCTGCTTTTTGATTTGGCAGACAGTACAAATGGTATCAGCTGCAAAAAGTTTTTTAAGGAGAAAGAGAAAGAGGCGTATGAGCGTGCGGTGGCATCTGTCAGGGATGGGATGCTTGTCCGTGTCAAGGGATCGATTCGTTTTGATACATTTCAAAATGATTTCATGCTTTTTGTCGATTCAATGCAAAAAGTTGAAAAGGAGGTGCGGGAAGACAAAGCGCCTGTGAAACGTATTGAGCTTCATGCACATACGCGCATGAGCAGTATGGATGCGGTGGTTTCACCGGAAACCTTGATAAAAACAGCGGCGAATTGGGGCTGGCCCGCCATAGCCATTACGGATCACGGTGTGGTGCAGGCTTTTCCGGATGCGGCAAAGGCAGCAAACAAACTCGACATCAAGATTATTTATGGAATGGAGGGGTATCTGGTCCAGGAGGATTTTGAGCAGAAGCATGCGAACCATATTATTTTTCTTGCGAAAAATTCCAATGGTTTGAGGAATCTTTATCAAATGGTATCATTGTCACATCTCAAATATCTCCATCGACAACCGAGACTGCCCAAGCGCATTATCGAAGAATATCGTGAAGATATCATCGTGGGTTCTGCCTGTGAGGCGGGTGAATTGATACGGGCGATTGTGGCACAAAAAACGGATGAGGAATTGTTGGAAATTGCAAGTTTTTATGATTACCTTGAGATACAGCCGATTGGCAATAACGAGTTTTTGGTACGCAGTGATAAATTCCCGCATATCAAGAATGACGATGATTTGCGGCGAATCAATATCAAAGTTGCAGAATTGGCAAAGAAGCTTGGAAAAATGCTGATTGCCACTTGTGATGTGCATTTTTTGAATCCGGAGGATTCCATTTATCGGGCCATACTTATGAAAGGCAAGGGATTTGAGGATGCGGAGCTTCAGCCGCCTCTTTTTTTGCGCACGACGGAAGAAATGCTGGCTGAGTTCGACTATTTGGGCGAGGAGGCCGCTTACGAAGCTGTTGTGACAAACCCGCGCAAAATCAATGAGATGATTGAAAAATTTAAACCGATACCGGATGATCTCTATTCACCGATGATTCGCGGGGCGGATGAAGAAATTCGTGAGATGTCTTACCATAAGGCGCGAGCCCTGTACGGCGAGAATTTGCCGGAAATCGTCGAAGCCCGTTTGAAGCAGGAGCTCACACCGATTATAGGGCATGGTTTCTCCGTGCTCTATCTTATCGCACAACGTCTTGTAAAAAAATCAAATGATGATGGCTATCTTGTTGGTTCTCGTGGTTCTGTTGGCTCCTCTTTTGTAGCGACGATGACCGATATCACGGAAGTCAATCCGCTGCCTCCGCATTGGCGCTGCCCGTACTGCCAGTTCAGTGAGTTTGTTACGGATGGTTCTGTTGGCTGCGGCTATGACTTGCCGAGCCGCAAATGTCCTGTTTGTGGAACAAATCTCCTAAAGGATGGGCATGATATTCCATTTGCGGTATTTCTTGGCTTCGACGGCGATAAGGTACCGGATATAGATTTGAATTTTTCGGGTGAATATCAACCTGTAGCACATAAGTATACGGAAGAACTTTTTGGCAAGGATAATGTTTATCGCGCGGGAACGATAGCGACGGTTGCAGATAAAACGGCTTTTGGCTATGTGAAGAAGTTTTTTGAGGAAAAAGGCGTCAAGAAACATAATGCCTATATTGCGAATCTTGCTGCAGGGTGCATGGGGGTAAAGCGTACGACGGGACAACACCCTGCCGGCATCATGGTCGTACCGCGCAATATGGATGTGCATTTTTTCACGCCGATTCAGAGGCCTGCCGATGATAAGAACACAACGACCATAACGACACATTTCGATTATCACTCTATCAGCAGCCGCCTTGTCAAACTTGATATTCTTGGTCATGACGATCCGACAGTCATTAAAATGTTGGAAGATCTGACGCATCGCGACCCAAAGACGATACCGTTTGACGATCCGGCAACGCTGAGTATTTTTTCCTCGACGAAGGCACTGGGGCTCGATCCAAAAGAATTGGGGGCAACATCAGGAACCTTTGGTATCCCGGAGTTCCGTACGGGATTCACGCGTCAGATGATTGATGATACGCACCCTTCTTGTTTCAGTGATCTTGTGCGGATTTCTGGTTTCTCACATGGCACGGATGTCTGGCTTGGCAACGCACAAGATCTTATAAGAAGCGGACAATGTACGCTGCGCGATGCCATATCGGCGCGCGATGACATCATGATGTATTTGATCCATAGGGGAATTGATCCGTTGCTTTCCTTCCAGACGATGGAATCCGTGCGAAAGGGCAAAGGTATTAAGCCGGAAATTGTGGAGGTGCTGCGAAAAGGCGGAATCCCCGAGTGGTATATCGGCGCTTGCCAAAAGATCAAGTATATGTTTCCGCGTGCCCATGCGACGGCCTATGTCATGATGGCCTGGCGCATTGCTTATTGCAAGGTACATTATCCGTTGGCTTTTTATGCGGCTTATTTTTCTATTCGTGCCGCTGAATTTGATGCTGATGTTGTGGCAAGGGGAAAGGAGTACGTCAAAAGGCAATTGGATGATCTTGAAGCGCGTGATTCACAAGACATAAAAGACAAGGCAACAATCATTGTCTTACAGTTGGCTTGGGAGATGTATCTGCGAGGTTTTACGATGGAACGCGTGGATATTTATCGTTCCAATGCGGAAAAATTTATTTTGCATGAAAAGTCTTTATTGCCGCCGCTGGCTTCGTTGGGAGGGGTGGGCGCTTCTGCAGCGCGAAGCATTGTCGAAGCGCGCAAGGATGGGGTGTTCACTTCGATTGAGGATATCAAAAAACGCACAGGCATATCGAAAACTTGTATAGATGCTTTGCAGGCGCATGGCTGCCTTAGCGGCTTTGATGAAAGCGATCAAATGGAGCTTTTCATGTAGACTTTATTTTGGACAGAGAAGGCGGGAAGAGATGGCGCTAGACTTCCCGCTTATTGTTTTTTCGCGTCTATGAATGTATAATGTACTAAGAAGTTTTGTCAGCAGGCTTCAGAAAGGATGAATCTTGATGATAGGCGATCTTTTGCGTAAAGAACGTGAGAGGCAGAATTTATCGATTAAAGATATCGAAAAGGGCACGAGCATACGCGCTCTGTATATAGATGCGATTGAAAAAGGTGCATATAAAACCTTGCCTGGTGAGGCGTATGCAAAAGGGTTTGTCCGCAATTATGCAAATTATCTTGGCCTTGATGCCGATATGATTATAAATGGATTCAACGAGGAGTTGCATCCGCAGGAAACGCTCCCAGATTCTATGGAAGCTTCTGCGCCGGAAGAGGAGCGGCCGTTGCGAAAGGCAGTGGTTATAGACGAGAGAGATTCTGCGGAATATAGAGGCCCGAAAATCACTTCCTTGGAAAGCTATCCGATGAAGACGCCCTCTCATGGAATACGTAATGTGGTTATCCTTGTTGCTGCGGTTTTTTTTCTTGCTTTTGGCGCCTTGCTCATCTTTGGAGAGGAAGAAAATGATCCGTCTGCTACTTCACGTCCTGTAGCACAGCCTGCACAGGACAAATCGAAACACACGGAAGCGGCGCCGAAAGCTTTGGCTGATAGTGTGGAAATGAAACTGAGTTTCACGGATCGTTGCTGGACAAAAATCGTTGTTGATGGTAAGACGGAGTTTGAGGGGACGGCAGAGCGCGGGAAAGTTTTGACGGCGAAAGGCAAGGAAAAAGTTCATATAGTTGCTGGGAACGCAGGTGCGCTCGATGTATCGCTCAATGGCAAAAATATGGGGAAGATTGGTGAACGAGGGGAAGTCGTTGAAAAAACATTTACAAAAGAAGATGCAGCTTCCAATCCGTGAGCAAGAAGGCAATGTGTGATTTTTTACCCTTGAACAAAGAAGATATGGCTCAAAGGGGTTGGGATGAGCTGGATTTCATCTTTGTTTCTGGGGATGCCTATGTCGATCATCCGGGTTTTGGTGCAGCCATTATTTGTCGTATCTTGGAAAAAAGGGGTTATCGTGTCGGTATTATTGCCCAACCCGATTGGCGTACAACAAAGGATTTTTGTCGTTTAGGCAAGCCTCGGCTTGCCTTTCTTGTCTCAAGCGGAAACCTTGATTCTGCACTCAATAAATTTACAGCAGCAAAAAAACTGCGCCATCGGGATGTTTATTCTCCGGGTGGACGTATGAATTGCAGGCCGGAAAGAGCCGTTGTAGTCTATACAAAGAAATTGCGTGAGATTTGGCCCGGGGTTCCCGTTGTGATTGGCGGCATTGAGGCGAGCCTGCGACGCTTAGCGCACTATGACTACTGGCTTGATGGGGTGCGTCCTTCCATTTTGCAGGAAAGTGGTGCAGATCTTCTCATCTACGGTATGGGAGAGCGGCAAATATTGGAAATTGCTGCTGAACTTCATAGGGGCGTGTCGATAGGAAATATCCAGGATATACGCGGTACTTGCTATAGCGTACCCAATAAGGATTATGTCTGGGATTATATAGAACTTCCCTCTTATGAGAAAATCACCAGGAATAAGCCGCTTTTTGCAAAAGCGTTTCGTATGGAATACTTGGAACAAGATTCTTTTCGAGGGCGCAGACTTATCCAACAAAATGGTGCTGTTTGTATTGTGCAGAATCCACCGGCAGCTCCTTTGTCTGTCGAGGAGATGGATGAGGTCTATGAGCTGCCCTATTGTTATGCGCCGCATCCTTCTTATGAGAAGCAAGGCGGAGTGCCTGCCATTGAGGAGGTGAAGTTTAGCCTCGTCAGTCAGCGAGGATGCTTTGGCGGCTGTCATTTTTGTGCCATTGTTTCGCATCAGGGAAGAGTTATTCAGCATAGAAGCAAAAACTCTCTCGTGTGCGAAGCAAAACGTTTGAGCGCCTTGCCGGATTTCAAAGGCTACATCCATGATGTTGGTGGTCCGACGGCTAATTTCTACGAGCCGTCCTGCAAATTGCAACTGGAGCATGGAACATGCCGAAACAAAGCATGTCTTTCGCCTTCGCCATGTAAAAATTTAGAAGCAGATCATACGACATATCTCGCTATTCTCAAGAGTTTGCGTGCGTTGCCCAAGGTGAAGAAAGTTTTTATACGCTCAGGCGTGCGCTTTGATTATTTACAGCAGACAGATGATGGATTTCTTGAAGAATTGTGTCGTTATCATATCAGCGGACAATTGAGAATTGCGCCGGAACATATATCGGATCGCGTTACGCGCCTGATGGGAAAGTCAAACAAGGAAGTATATCTGCGTTTTGTCGAAGCATTTGAGAAAATGAACAAGAAGATTGGAAAAAAGCAATACCTCGTACCGTATTTCATGTCAAGCCATCCGGGAGCACATTTAGAAGATGCTGTCGAGCTTGCGGAATTTATCCGTGATATGGGATATCATCCAGAGCAAGTGCAAGATTTTATCCCGACACCGGGCACGCTTTCTACTTGTATGTACTATACAGGATTAAACCCATTGACAGGTGAAAAAGTCTATACGGCGAAAAGTACTGAGGAAAAAGCTATGCAACGTGCGCTTTTGCAATATTGGCTGCCGAAGAATGAGCCTCTTGTTCGAAAAGCTTTGCGTTTGGCAGGCAGAGAAGATCTTATTGGTTATGGCGCAAAATGTTTGCTGCGTCCTCGGAACAAAGCAAAGATTCGAGATAGAAAAAACAAAAGAAACGTGAAAAATAGGAGGTTCTGATGCTAAATGCGCTGCCCATTTTGCAAAGAGATTGACAGCCGTGTCATTGATTCGCGCGCGGCAGATGACGGAAATACGATTCGCCGTCGGAGGGAATGCACATCCTGTGGGAAAAGATTTACGACGTATGAAACAGTGGAAAAGATTCCTTTGATGGTTATTAAGAACGATGGACGTCGGGTCGTATTTGACCGCAATAAACTTTTGAACGGATTGATTCGTTCCTGCGATAAGCGTGATATTCCTACGGAGCGCATCGTGGCGCTGGCGGATGAAATCGAAAAGGAACTGCGCAATACGATGGATCGCGAGGTGCGAACCAGAGATATCGGGGAACTTGTGATGGAAAAACTGAGGACTTTTGATGAGGTGGCTTATATCCGTTTTGCTTCAGTCTATCGCAAATTTGCGGATATCAGTGGATTTCGCGAAGAGATGGAAGCGCTTCTCAAGGAGAAAAATAAGTCTTGAGCTGGAAAATCAAACGGCGGCTGCGCGACCAGCTGAAAAAGGAGCAGGGGTATTTTTCTTTTCCGCTGGGAACCCGTCGCCTCTTTGCTTTGGTCTATCCTAATTCTTATTTTGTCGGGATGTCAAACCTTGGCTTTCATATCATCTATGAGCTTTTGAATCGCAGGGAGGATGTTGCCTGCGAACGTTTTTTTCTGCCTACTGCGGAGGAGCGGGCAGAATATGAACATACGGACACACCGCTTTTAAGTGTTGAAAACCAACTGCCGCTTTATCGCTTTCCTTTGATTGGTTTTGCCGTTTCTTTTGAGATGGATTATTTCAATCTTCTGCGCATTTTGGACATGGGTAAGGTTCGTCTTCTGGCAGAGGAACGGGGAGAAAAGGATCCGATTGTCTTGGCGGGTGGCCCCTGTGCGACATTCAACCCCGAGCCGTTGAGTCTCTTTGTCGATGCCTTTATTATTGGTGAAGGCGAAGTCATCATGCCAAAACTGATGGATGTCTATGCTGAAGCTTTGAAGAATCAACTTTCCCGCATAGAAATACTGCAATTGTTTTCGCGCATCGAGGGAGTTTACATTCCCTCGCTTTATCATCATGCATACGATGAAACAGGCAATCTGCGCAGAATTCAACCTCTGCAAGGTGCGCCTGCCAAGGTTTCGCGGCAGTGGGTCAAAAATCTTGATGCTTTTCCAGCCCATACGGTCATTGTCACAGAGGATACGGAATTCAACCTCTATCTGATAGAGACGGCGCGCGGCTGCGGCAGGCATTGCCGTTTTTGCATGGCTGGCTATTGTTTTCGTCAACCGCGAAACCGTTCACTTGCCGTGTTGGAAAAAGAAGTAAACGAGGCCAAAAAGTACCGGAAAAGAATAGGTCTGATGGGGGCGGCGATTTCTGATTATCCGGAAATCGACACTCTTTGTAAGCTTATTCTGAATGAAGGGATGGGAATGTCGGTAGCCTCTTTTCGAGCGGATTCTGTTACGCTTGAGCTTGTGCAGTCCCTGAAAAAGAGCGGGCTGCGTACAATTACTCTTGCCCCTGAAGCTGGCAGTATCCGCATGAGGAAGATTATTAACAAGGGAATTGAAGAAGAGCATCTCTTTCATACCATTGAATTGTCTCTTGAAGCGGGTATTCGTCAATTTCGTCTTTACATCATGATTGGCTTGCCGTATGAGGAAATATCCGATATAGATGACATTATCGCAATGACCTTGCGTTTGCAGGATTATATTCAAGGAAAAAATGAACATGCCAATATCACTTTGAGTATCAATCCGTTTATTCCTAAACCGTTTACTCCATTTCAGTGGCTACCAATGGCTTCGCAGAAATGGGTAAAGGATTCACTCAAGCGTATACGTAAGGGGCTGCATGCTCATAAAAACATTCGAATCATCGCTGAATCGCCGAGGAGCGCTTATATCCAAGGCGTTCTTGCCCGAGGCGGCAGAAGGGTATCCCGTGCTCTGTATGACGCTTTTTTGACAGGCGGCGAAAAGTCTTTTAAGCATGCACTGCGGCAGGAGAATCTTGATATGGATGAATTTTTGGGGCGCACATACCAGGCAGATGCACTTTTCCCCTGGGATCGGCTTGATATGGGATATCCACGTCAATATCTCTACGATGAACTCAAACGTGCAAAAGCTTTAAAAGTTACAAAACCTTGTTTTCCAGGGTGCACACGCTGCGGTGTTTGTGATAAAATGGAGGGCAGATATGTTTCAGTTGAGACATAATGGCAAGGGAATCTGGTTTGGTCAGTTTTCACTTTTTCCCCAGGAAGGACTTGTACACGGCATTTCCACGCGTCTAGGCGGTGTATCAAAGCTGCCGTTTGCTTCTTTGAATATGGCGCTTCATACAGGGGATGAAGCGGATGCTGTATGCGCGAATCGTCGTCTTTTTTGTGAGACGCTTTGCGTAAAACCGGAAAGGCTTGTCACATTGCGCCAGGTACATGGTGAAAGAGTACATCGTGTGCGGAGTGATGAGGCGGGGCGCGGTTCGAAGGTTTATGATGATTCTGTTTTACAGGCGGATGCACTGATTACGAATGAATTGGACGTTCCTCTTATGTTATGCTTTGCGGACTGTGTCCCCGTACTCTTTTACGATCCTGTGCAGCGTGTAGTTGCAGCAGCGCATGCTGGTTGGAAAGGAACGGTTTCTAGAATTACCCAGAAAACTGTGCAACAGATGCGGCAGGAATGTAATTCGCGCCCGGAGGACGTTCTTGCAGGTATTGCTCCGGCGATTGGGCCGTGTTGCTTTGAGGTAAGCGAGGCGGTTTCTGAAAAGTTCTGTAAGGCATTTCCACAGTATCCTGAAATTATTTCATATTCATCAGAGGGGCGGATCTTTATTGATTTATGGGCGGCGAATCGTCTTCAGCTTGAAGAGGAAGGGCTTTTGCCTAGGCATATAGATAGTGCTGATGTCTGTACAAAATGCAGTGCAGAGCTTTTTTATTCTTATCGGAAGGCGCAGGGAACAACTGGCAGATTCGCTGCCTTGATTTCATTAACGGATGTTGTCGAACAATCTGATTGATATGGGTTGCTGGAGGGGAACAGGTTGATTGAGGAAAATTTGCGCAAGGTTTTGCAAACCATCGAAGCTGGCAAGGCAAAGCGGATTTTTGCTGATAAAAATGAATCGGTCAAACTTGTGGCTGTAACCAAAAATCATGATGTACAAGCCATGCGTGAGGCTATTGATGCAGGGGTATCCGATATAGGCGAGAATCGCATACAGGAAGCCCGTGATAAGTTTAACATATTAGAGCGCAGGCCTGTATGGCACCTTATTGGTCATTTGCAGAAAAATAAGGCGAAGTATGCTGTGCGTATGTTTGATTTGATTCATTCTGTAGACACAATGGAACTGGCTTTGACATTGGAAAAGGAAGCGGCGAATATTGGAAAAGTGCAGGATGTCTTGGTACAAGTCAATTTGGCTAAAGAAGCAGCGAAATTTGGCATATATACGGAAAAGCTTCAACCGATGCTTGAGGAATTGGATGATTTGCCGCATTTGAGACTTAGAGGCTTGATGTGCATTGCACCAAACTATGAAGATGTTGAAAAAACACGACCGCTTTTTCGGGAAATGTATGAAATTTTTCAAAGAACAAAGGAATTACCTTGGAAAACGGCGAATATAGTATACTTGTCAATGGGTATGACACATGATTATCGGATTGCTGTTGAGGAAGGCGCCAATATCGTTCGTGTCGGTACGGCCATTTTCGGGCCGCGTCAATATTGAAGGAGGGGAAACCGGATGGGCTTCATCGATAAAGTTTGTGGAAAAATCGGCTTGATTGATCCGGAAGACATTAACGATAAAAGGGAATCGCGTGAGGAATACGAGGATTTTGAAGACACAGAGGATATAGAAACAGAAGCGTCTTCCGCCACCAATGTCGTTAATTTTCAGAGTGCAGCTGCGAATGCGGCGATCAATAATGTTGCTTCTTATAAGATGAAGGTTATTGTCATTGAGCCCAAGTCTTTTGATGACGCTCAGCAGGTTGCAAATTGTTTGCGGGAAAAACGACCTGTTGTTATTAATGTTGAAAATACTATGGGCGAAGAGGCGAGACGGATTATGGATTTTATTAGTGGCACGATTTATGCGTTGAATGGCGAAATAAAAAAGGTCGGACATGATGTGTTTTTTTGTGCGCCGAGCAATGTCAATATCTCTTATTCGGAGGATAAGAAATCCGTTTCGGCAGAGATGCCTTGGCTGAAGAAATAAGGCGGTAAGAGCATGAAACTTGGGTTTGTTGGCGGAGGCATGATGGCGGAGGCCTTCATTGCGGGGATTCTGGATAAGCATGTTTTGGAACCTGAAGAGATTTTGGTGTCCGAACATAATGCTGCACGGATGAAGGATCTGCACGAAAAATATCATGTGCAGACATTTGCCAATGCGTCCTTTATCGAGGATGTGGATATGGTATTCCTTGCCGTCAAACCGAATTCCGCTATTGCTGCACTCGAGGAAATCAAAGTTCGGCTGCGTAAAGATACGGTTCTTGTTTCTATCGTGGCGGGTTTTCCTTTGGCAAAGCTGGAGAAAATTGTTCCAGGACAGCCTGTTGTTCGTGTTATGCCTAATACACCGGTTGCGGTAGGGGCGGGTATGTCAGCTTATGCTCTGGGGGCCTATGCGGATGCCATAGCGGAAGCGCGTTTGACGGAGCTTTTGCATGCCTCGGGAAAAACGATTTGTCTTCAAGAATCTTTGATGGATGCTGTTACCGGGCTTTCCGGCAGTGGGCCGGCGTTTATGTTTCTCGTTATAGATGCCCTTTCGGATGGCGGCGTGGCTGCCGGTCTGCCGCGTAAGGCAGCAGTGCTTCTTGCAGCACAGACCGTATTTGGAGCGGCAAAAATGGTATTGGAAACGGAAAGACATCCCGATGAACTGCGTGATCAGGTTACGTCGCCAAACGGTACGACGATTGCAGGACTTCGTGTCCTTGAGGAGCGTGCCGTGAGGGGAGCCTTTCTTGATGCAGTAGTAGCGGCAGCAGAAAAATCCAGAAATTTGGGGAATTGATATGTCGGATCGAGAAAAGATATTGCGTTTTTATCGTGGTTCGGAGGGTGAAGAACTCGCGATAAAATTAGTGGAAGCAGCGGAAAAGGCAATGAGGAATCAAAAGTTTCGTTTGACAGATTTTCTTGACCCTTTTGGACAGGAAATTGCTGAAGTTGTGGCTGCAAATTTTGAAGAGTTGAATGTTTCGTTTAATGGCGGTTATATGGGGGCGGAACGTAAACGAGCCGTTTTTCAACACAAGGATTTTCAAGGAACACCATCTTGGGAAATCGCTGTTGTCCAGATGACTTGGAAGAGTGATTTTGCGCGACTTTCACATCGTGATATACTTGGGGCTCTTATGGGGTTGGGAATCGAACGCGATGTTCTTGGAGACTTTCAGATCCAACAGGGAGCTGCCAAAATTGTTGTGAAAGAAAATATGGCGAATGTTCTTTTGCAGAACTGTATGCAAATTGGTCCAATTCATATCAGTTGTGCGATGGGGTTCTTGCACGAGCTTGCTCCGAGAGAGGAACGCTGCAAGGAGATACGCGCTACCGTGGCTTCCTTGCGTGTGGATTCTATCGCGGCGGCAGGTTTTGGCATATCCCGCAGTCGTGCAGCTGCAGATATTGCAGCAGATAAACTCAAACTTAATTGGCAGGCAGCGAAAGGCTCTTCTCAGTCAGTCAAGGAAGGCGATATGCTTTCCATGCGCGGCAGAGGAAGACTTGAGGTGACAGAGATACGTGGAAAAACAAAAAAGGGACGTATCAGCGTAGTTCTTAATCGTTACATCTAGGAGAACCTTTATAAAGCAAGGGAAGGACTGAGATGCTTACAGTGCCGATTTTACTAAGTGTGTGTACGGTTTTTTTGGATCAGCTTATCAAGATGATTGTTCAAGTTGAGATGTCCCCCGGGATGTCGATTCCAGTTATCCAGGATGTCTTTCATATTACGTTTGTATTGAATCCTGGTGCTGCATTTGGCATTCTTGCACATCAGCGTCTTTTTTTTATTGTCATGGGCATCGCTATTTTGCTTTTGGGAGGCGTTCTTTATCCTTATATCTGTCGTCAATGCCTGTTATTTCGGTATGGTGCGGCCTTACTCTTAGGAGGGGCATTTGGCAATCTCATCGATCGCATACGTTTTGGTCATGTTATCGATTTTTTTGATTTTCGTGTATGGCCCGTCTTTAATATTGCCGATATTGCTATTGTAATCGGTGTTTGTTCCATTATATATGCTATTCTTTTCAAAATGCATCATGTGGAGAATTCATGAGGATGAAGGATGCAGTTTCTATAAGTGTTGCACAGGCGGGGATACGTCTTGATGTCTTTTTGGCGCGTCAATATCCTGAATTTTCTCGTTCACATATGCAAAAGCTGATTGTGGAGGGGGCAGTCCTTGTCAATGGGAGGATTCACAAACCGAATTATAAATTGGGTGTAATGGATACGATAGAATTTCAGCCTCCTGAACCGCAAGAACTTTCAATTTTACCGGAGAATATCCCTTTGGACATTCTTTATGAAGATGGGGACATCGTCGTCCTTAATAAAATTCGGGGGATGGTCGTCCATCCGGCTGCCGGAGTTTATACTGGAACGCTTGTTAATGCGTTGCTTTATCACTGTAAAGACTTGTCCGGAATTAACGGCATTATCCGACCGGGTATAGTTCATCGCTTGGATAAGGACACTTCCGGCGTTATGATTGTGGCAAAAAATGATGAGGCACATGTGAATTTGGCTGAACAGATTCGCTTGAAAGTGGCAAACCGCATATATTGGGCTATTGTTTGCGGCAATGTTGAGGAAGATCATGGTATTATTCGTGCTGCTATCGGCCGCCATCCGACAGAGCGAAAAAAAATGGCTGTCGTGCGGGACGGCGGGAAGGAATCCACAACACTTTTTCGGGTGCTGGAGCGTTTTGGTTCGTATACATTGGTAGAGTGCAGACTTAAGACGGGACGTACGCACCAGATTCGCGTTCATATGGCTTATATTGGACATCCCCTTCTAGGTGATCCGAAATATGGGAAAAAGGATTCTTGTGACATAGGGGGACAGGCGCTTCATTCCTATGAATTGGAGTTTGTACACCCGCGCATAGGGGAAAAAATGCACTTTAAGGCCGAACTTCCTGAGGATATGCAGAAAATTTTATTCAAGCTCCGCAAAAAGGCTGATAGAAGGAATAAATAGAAATGAGGCTCTTGGAAGAAGGCTGTTTTCTGTGCTGAATTTGAGAGGAGAAGGGTGATATGGCAATCCTTGTTGATAAGACTGTTTTGATGGACATAGATGGGATTCGTAGAGCGCTTACGCGAATTTCACATGAAATTGTAGAGAAAAATAAAGGGACAAAAAATGTTATCCTTGTTGGCATACGTACGCGTGGTATTCCTTTGGCAGAACGGATCGCCTCAGAGATTGAAAAAATTGAGGGAACAAAACCGGCGATGGGGATCCTTGATATCACGCTTTACCGAGATGATCTTTCTACGTTGTCTTATCAGCCTGTGGTTCGTGAAACAGAGATTCCCTACGATATTACCGGCAAAACAATCGTTCTTGTCGATGATGTTCTTTATACGGGACGAACGATTCGTGCTGCACTTGATGCCTTGATTGATATGGGGCGGCCCAAAAGCATACAACTTGCCGTATTGATTGACCGTGGGCACCGGGAATTGCCGATTCGTGCTGATTTTGTAGGAAAGAACGTACCTACATCTTCTAAAGAGGAGATTCGTGTCGTATTGAAAGAAAATGATGGAGACGAAAAAGTGGTTCTTTCCGAGCAGAAAGAACCGTAGATCTTTTGGGAAAAAGGACGCCTCATGCATTTCTGTGAGGCGTCCTTTTTCTGTGATGAAAATGTTCCCAATTATTTGTAGTGAGGGAGATGCCGCTATGGTTGTTTGACTTATTTGCCAAACATACGCGCCAAAGGATTATCTTTAAAAATATTTCCCTGTTCGATGTAGCGATGCACCATTTTTTCTGATTTATGGCGTGTTTGCCGCATGATTGTCAGGGCATCGACATCATGCTGAGCAGCACTTGTGGCAAATCCTCGCCTGAGGCTGTGCCCTGCGAAGTCAGCTTCGTTGAGACCGGCTCGTTTGATATATTTCTTGACGATTAGTGCAACCGATTTATCCGATAGTTGCGCATCACGAAGCTCGTGGTTACGCTTGAAAGGCCGAAAAATGGGTCCTCTTTTTAAGCCGCTGAGGGAAAGCCAAGCTTTGAGAGCCCGAACGGCACAGATTTCAGAATCGGGTGCATAGGGGATGCCGATATAATTACCTTTGCCCAATTGATCACTTTTGGATTTTCCAATAAAGACAACCATGCCTTCTGAAGAAAACGTGATGTCCTCCACAAGCAGGGAGACGAGTTCGGAACGACGAAATGCTCCTGCAAAGCCTAGCAGCAGAAGTGCTTTGTCGCGGATGGAAGTCTCGTCATCGCCAAAGCTGTCGGACAGTAAGTAGAGCGTTTCCAAAAGAATCGGCGCTTTTCCGTGCTGAAAGGTTCCTTTTTCCCGGCGAATGGCAGCTATGGCGTTCCGTACAAGTCCGGAATGGGCAGGGTTGTCGCGCTTGTAACCTGCTGCTATGTAATTTTCTGAAATGGCTGTAACACGGCGTGAAACGGTATTTGCCTTGGCATTATCTGCAAGATCGTTTATGTAGTTGACAATGGTTTCTGGTTCTGCCGGCAGGGATTCGAGACCATGATGATCACACCAATCGGCAAAGTCATTCCAATCGCTTGCATATGATTTTATCGTATTGAATGCCTTGCTTTTTTTGAGCCTGCGTTTGCTTTTAGCTGAAAGTCTGTTGTTTTGTTCGATTTCCTGATTTCCGACCAGCATGAAATCTTTTCGTATCTCCATTTTTCAACACTCCATGATAGAAGGGACAGCAGGATGACAGAAATATATACCGATCCCTTGTCCAATAAGTTTGTATCATTATTATTATACAGGATTTTTGAGGATTTTCTAGATAAACTTGCAGCTTGAAGAGCGAGGTGTTATAATAAAGGCGTATTTTCGTAGTGTAAAGTATTAAAGACATAAAACTGAACGGGGATGAGACATGATGCTGAATCAGAAGTTGCAGAATGAGTTGAGTGATCAACTCATGACAGCTATTTTGCTCTTGCGCAACACAGAGGAATGCTATGCCTTTTTTGAGGATATTTGCACAGTCGGAGAGCTCAAGGCGATGGCTCAGAGGCTTGAGGTGGCGTATATGCTGCGACAAAGACATACATACGATGAAATCGTGGATCGTACGGGCGCCAGCACGGCGACAATCAGTCGTGTAAAACGCTGCCTGAATTACGGTGCGGATGGTTATGAAATCATATTGGAGAGGCTGCGGCGCAAAAAGACATCGAAGACAAGGCAAGAGGTGGATGAAGATGCCGGGAAATGACTTTGTTTTTGGCATACCTTACGGGACAAGAGATTTTTTGCCACAGGAGGCAACGGAAAAGCGAAATGTGGAAAATTCCTTGATGCGGATTTTTCGGCAATGGGGCTATGACGAGGTCGTAACGCCTGTCATTGAATATCTTACGACAATGACGGTTGGCAATGGTCGTTATCTTGAGCCGCATATGTTCAAATTCTTTGATAAGAATAACGAGACATTGGCTTTGCGATATGAAATGACAACACCGATTGCACGGCTTGTTTCCAGCCGCATGAGGGATGAAACGTTTCCATTGAAGCTCGCTTATATCAGCAATGTTTTTCGGTACGAGCAGGCGCAGGCCGGCCGCCAGTGTGAATTTAACCAAGGTGGTGTTGAGCTCATCGGCAGCAGCTCTGTTGCCGCTGATGCGGAAGTGATTGCCCTAGCGATAGAAAGTATAAAAGCTGCGGGGTTAAAGGATTTTCAAGTCTGCCTTGGGCAGGTTGATTTTATCAGCGGAATGATGCGGCAGCTTCAACTTGATGAACAACGACAGGCGCGTGTGACGTTGGCTTTGGAGCAGCACGATCTCGTTGCGCTTGCCCGTATTGTGGATGACATGGAGCTTTCTCCTGCAGCAAAAGATGCCATGAAAAAAGTGCCGACTTTGCATGGAAAAGATGATGTTCTGCAAGAAGCTTATGCTATCGTTTTAAACGAGCAGGGAAGACGTGCCCTCGATAATTTATCGGAAATTTACCGTCTTTTGCAAAAATATGGTGTTGCCGAATACGTTTGCTTTGATCTAGGTGTGATTCGCAGTTTGAATTACTACACAGGCATGGTTTTCGAAGCTTATGCGCCTGGCCTTGGCTATCCGGTGTGCGGCGGTGGACGCTATGATCGACTGCTTTCAGACTTTGGAAACGCCAGTCCCGCTACTGGTTTTGCACTTGGTATTGAACGTTTGCTGTTGGCAAGGGCGCGGCAAAGCGGACAGGATGAAGTGTCGGAAAAAGCTTATTATATTGCTTATGCGCATGATAAACTGCACGATGCTTTGGTTAAGGCGCAAGAACTTCGTCAGATGGGAAATGTATGTGAAACGGCATTTTTGCCTCAAACGAAACAAAGGGCAGAAGAGTATAGGGCAGCGAAAGGCTATAAAGAGCTGATTTATATCTCATGAAACAAAGAATCATGCAATTTTTTTATGGGCTCACGGCGAAATTATGTGCGCACGATCATGTCTTTATCCGCCGATTTCTTGATGAGGAGGAACAGGTATTGTTCTATGGCATGGATGTCGTGGATCAACGACATGCACTGTATACGGCATATACGGCGATGGAATTGGCTCGTGGAAAAGATGGTGTGGATGGGATGTTTCTTGTGCGCATTGCCTTGCTCCATGATATTGGTCGCATGAAGGGGGATCTTGGCCTATGGGGAAAGGTTTTTGCTGTTCTTATGCATGATTTTTCTCCACGGTTGGCGCAGCGTTGTGCGCATCCTGCGAAGGAAGGTTGTCTGGCTTTTTTTCGCCGGGCGCTTTATGTTTATTATCATCATGCCGAGATTGGCAGTGAAAAACTACTGCGTCTTGGCCATGCAAAAGAGGCTGCTGCTGTGCGGCTGCACCATAAGCCCGCCTCTTCTTCCGATAGCGTAGAACTTTGCCTTCTGCGCAAGGCAGACAGCATGAATTGATGGCAGGATGGATTTGGAAAATATGGTTTTTCCATGCAAGGAGCTGCAAGTGAAATTACAAGTATAATATAGCTAGGAGCGTTTTCTTTCGAGGTGGACTGCGGTTCAGCGAGGCAGCTTTTGATTCGAGGTGCAACGGATGGATGTAGATGTAAATGTAAATGAGCAGGAATATTTAACGATCGCTTTTCCGAAAGGAAAACTCTTTGGTTTGGCCAAAGAACTTTTTTCTCGCGTCGGCTATACGGCGGAGGGTCTGACGGAAAAATCGCGTAAACTTATTATTTCCAACGATAATAAAAAAATTCGTTTTATTGTCGCAAAGACGGCAGATGTGCCGACCTATGTCGAACACGGTGCGGCTGATATCGGCATCATTGGAAAAGATGTCTTGGCCGAAACTGAAAAAGATGTTTATGAAGTGCTGGATTTAGGTTTTGGGAAGTGCCATCTAATGATGGCCGTGGACAAGACGAAACGTCGCCCCAAGCTTGCAGATTACGCGCATACTCGTGTTGCTACGAAATTTCCGCATATAGCTGAAAAATTTTTTACCCATAAGGGAATGCAGATGGAGTATATCAAACTCAATGGCTCAATTGAGCTTGGTCCGCTTGTTGGTCTTTCTGACAGTATCGTGGATATTGTTGAGACGGGTACAACATTGAAAGAAAACAACCTTGAGGAAATCGCTCATATCATGGATGCGACGGCGCGTCTTATTGTGAATCGTGTGAGTTATAAACTAAAATTCAAACGTATCCATAGTTTGGTTGAGAATCTGGAAAGTATTTTGAAAAGAGGGGATCTGCTGTTATGAAAATCGTGAAGGCAAACGAGCTTGGCGAAGCACAAATTAGGAGCCTGTTGACGAAAGTTCCTTTTGACCAAGTGGAATTAACCCCCCAAATACGTGAAGCGAACAGGCGGCTTTTTGGCGCTGAACTCACTGCGGCAGAAGTGGTCGACCGTATTGTGAAAGATGTGCGTTGTCATGGCGATGCGGCTGTTGTTAAATATACAAAATTGATTGATAAGGCGGATTTTGCACCACCGGATTTTCTTGTGTCGGAAGCTGAGTTTTTAGAAGCGGAGGCGAGTGCGGATGAGGAAGTGTTGTCTTCCCTGAAAAAGGCTGCAGACAATGTGCGCCGCTACCATGAGGAACAGAAAGCAAATTCGTGGCTGACCTATCGCGATCAGGGCTCTATCCTGGGGCAAGCCCTGATTCCATTGGATTGTGCAGGTATTTATGTACCGGGAGGAACAGCGGCATATCCGTCATCTGTTATCATGAATGCGATACCGGCTGCTGTTGCTGGTGTACGGGAAATTATTATGATGGTGCCGCCTAAAAATGGCAAAATCAATCCTTATGTCCTGCTTGCAGCAAAAATTGCGGGTGTTTCAAAGATTTATAAAATCGGCGGGGCGCAGGCAATTGCTGCTATGGCTTATGGCACGGAAACAATTCCACGTGTTGATAAGATTACGGGGCCTGGAAATATCTTCGTTACGCTGGCCAAAAAGGCCGTATATGGCCATTGTGATATTGATATGTTGGCGGGTCCGAGCGAAATCCTTATCGTTGCCGATGAAACGGCAAATGCAGCTTATACGGCGGCTGATATGCTGAGTCAGGCAGAACACGATACGTTGGCATCAAGCATCCTTATCACGACGAGTGAGGCATTGGCGCAACAAGTGGCTTCTTTGATGGAAGAACAGCTCACGGGTTTACCGCGGGAAGATATTGCACGGGCTTCCATTGAAAACAATGGTCTTGTTGTGATTGCGGAAGATATTATGAAAGCGATGGAGTATGCAAATATTTCTGCACCTGAGCATATGGAACTGTTGGTACGAAATCCCTTCGAACTCCTTCCCTATGTGCGTCATGCTGGCGCTGTATTTCTTGGGGCGTATTCTCCCGAACCGCTGGGCGATTATTTTGCAGGTCCGAACCACGTCCTTCCTACGGGGGGGACGGCACGTTTTTATTCCGTTCTTAATGTTGAAACCTTTATGAAACGCACGAGTATTATCTCCTATAGCCAATCCGCGCTGCAGAATGTCCAGGCAGACATTATACGCCTTGCGGAAGCGGAAGGCTTGCAAGCTCATGCGAATGCTGTTCGTCTGAGAAGCAAGGAAGGAATGGTTTGATATGCGTCGGGCAGAAATCAAGAGAAAGACGAATGAAACGGAAATAGAGCTCAGTATTGAGCTCGACGGCAGGGGTAGCTGCCAAAGCGAGACCGGCATTGGTTTTTTCGATCATATGATGACGCTTCTTGCTGTGCATGGCCTTTTTGATATGAAAATTACCTGCAGCGGGGATCTTGATGTGGACGGGCACCATTCGGTGGAAGATATCGGTATAGCTTTGGGGCAGGCATTCCAGAATGCTGTGGGAGATAAAGCGGGCATTGCACGCTATGGTTCCTTTTATTTGCCGATGGATGAAGCTCTTGCCTTTGTAGCTATTGATCTCAGCGGTCGGGCATATCTTGTTTTTGATGGCGGAGAAATGGCGCCGATGGTTGGGAGTTACGATACGGAACTTACGGAAGAGTTCTTGCGGGCATTTGCTTTCAATGCAGGCATTACACTTCACGTCAAAGTGTTGTATGGCAGGAATACGCACCATAAAATTGAAGCAATTTTCAAGGCTTTGGGTCATGCCTTGCGTATAGCTGTCGCAAAAGATTCGCGTATGGATGGAATACCATCAAGCAAGGGTGTGCTCTAGGAGGATCAGGTATGATTGCAGTCATTGATTATGGTGTGGGGAATCTCTTCAGTGTGGGTAAGGCCTTGGCTTCTGTTGGGGCAGAAGTTGAAATCACACACGATATAAAGACAATATCCAGAGCTGAAAAAATTCTCTTACCGGGTGTCGGAGCTTTTGGGGACTGCATGAAAAGTCTTGGGCAAACGGGATTGATTCCTGAAATTTTGCACGAGGTGAAGGCAGGTAAACCCCTTTTGGGGATCTGTGTAGGCTTGCAAATCCTCTTTGAGGGCAGTGATGAATCTCCTGGTGTACCGGGGCTTTCCTTGTTGCCGGGAATGGTGCGTCGGATTGAGGCACCGAAGCTTAAAATTCCGCATATGGGTTGGAATTCTTTGCTTGTTAATGAACCACGGCAGGAAAAGGATATATTTCGCGATCTTCCAAATGCCCCGTATGTTTATTTTGTTCATAGCTATCAGGCTCGGCCAAGAACCGAACAATTTGTTACAGCATGGACTACGTACGGCAGTCTTGTTACAGCAGCAGTGGCAAAAGATAATATACAGGCAGTTCAATTTCATCCTGAGAAATCCGGTGAGGTTGGATTGGCTGTGTTGAGAAATTTTGTTGAATCCTAGGAGGATGGAAGATGCTCGTTATTCCAGCAATTGATATAAGAAATGGAAAATGTGTGCGCTTGTTCAAGGGTGACTTTGCGCAGGAGACTGTTTTTTCTGATAAACCCGAAGAGGTGGCTGTGAAATGGCAGGAGGCCGGAGCAAGGATGATTCACCTCGTTGATTTGGATGGTGCGGTTGAAAAGAAACCGATGAATCTCGAGACAATAGAACGAATTCTGCATGCTGTTAATATTTCTGTGGAGCTCGGTGGCGGTATCCGTTCCATGGAGAATATCGAAGACGTATTAAAAATGGGTGTGGATCGTGTGATTCTTGGTTCTGTTGCAGTGAAAAACCCTGCTCTCGTAGAGGAAGCCTGTAAAAGATATAAGGAGCGTATCGTTGTTGGAATCGATGCCAAAAAGGGTGTTGTGGCTGTGGATGGTTGGGGTGTCTCAGGGGATGTGACGGCAGGTGCGCTGGCGAAGAAAATGGTCAAGGTTGGAGTTCAGACGTTTATTTATACAGATATTTCACGAGACGGAACTCTATCTGGCGTAAATGTAGAGGAAACGGCGGCGCTTGCTAAATCCAGCGGTGCTAATGTCATAGCTTCGGGTGGCGTTCATTCAATCGAGGACATTCGTCGATTAAAAGCATTTGGAAAGATGGGAATTTGTGGTGTGATTGTCGGAAAGTCGATTTATACCGAGATGCTTGATTTGCGTGAAGCCATTGAATTTGCTGCGAAGGAGGGGTAGAATGTATACGAAGCGCATTATTCCCTGCCTCGATGTAAGAGACGGCCGTGTAGTCAAAGGGACAAACTTCGTTGGTTTGCGGGATGCAGGCGATCCTGTGGAGCTTGCTGCACGATATGACAAGGAAGGTGCAGATGAACTTGTTTTTCTTGATATTGCAGCATCCCATGAGAATCGCTCTACAATTGTGCAGGTAGCAAGAAATTGTGCTTCTGAGGTCTTTATCCCTTTTACTGTTGGCGGAGGTATACGTACTCCGGAGGATATCCGCACATTGCTGAAATCAGGTGCAGATAAAATTTCTTTCAATACGGCTGCAGTCAAAGATCCAGAAATCTTGCAGCGAAGTGCAGAAAAATTCGGTAGGCAGTGTATTGTTTTGGCTATTGATGCAAGAAAAAATAGTCAGGACAAATGGGAAGTTTATATCAATGGTGGACGGACTCCGACAGGAATAGACTGCCTGGATTGGGCCAGGAGAGGCGTAGCGCTTGGTGCAGGCGAAATCCTCCTGACAAGCATGGATGCGGACGGTACGAAAGCTGGCTATGATATCCCTTTGACGAAGACTGTTTCTGAAGCGGTTGGGGTTCCTGTCATAGCTTCGGGCGGTGCGGGAAAGTTGGAACATTTCTATGATGTACTGACAGCGGGGAAGGCAGATGCCGTTCTTGCAGCTTCTGTTTTTCACTATGGTGAATTCACCATAAAAGAAGTAAAGGATTATCTGAAGAATCGAGGCGTGGAGGTAAGATTATGAATTCTTCGTTTGATATTTCTATGATAAAATTTGATGAAAAAGGGCTTGTTCCAGCCGTTGTACAGGAGGACAATGGGCAGGTATTGATGCTTGCTTATATGAACGAAGAAGCTCTGGAAAAGACATTGGAAACAGGGTTTACCTGGTTTTACAGTCGTTCGCGTAAGAGATTGTGGCGTAAAGGTGAAACCTCCGGCAATGTACAGAAAGTCAAAGCGATTTTCTATGATTGCGACGGAGATACGCTCCTCGTACGCGTGCATCAGACAGGTGTGGCTTGCCATACGGGTACGTATTCTTGTTTTAATGGTCGTAGGCTTGATGCCAAAAATGAGAACGGGGTTGCGCTTATTTCTGAGGAACCGCAGGCACCTCTTGCAGAAGTTCTCAATGCAGTCTATCATGTCATCCAGGAACGTCGTATTCATCCAGTGGAAGGCTCCTATACGAACTACCTGTTTGATAAGGGACAAGATAAAATCTTAAAGAAACTGGGAGAGGAAGCTGCCGAGACGATTATTGCTTCCAAGAATATGGAAAAGGCAGATATTCTCTATGAAATGGGCGATCTTTGGTATCATTGTCTTGTACTTCTGGCGTTCCATGGCATTGTTCCCGATGAGCTTTTTGTTGAATTGATGAAACGCAGAAGCGGAGGCAGCTATCATCAATTTACAGGCAAGGATGGTATAAGACCGGATGTTTAAAGAAGATACGACCATTCTTTTGCCGAATCCTAATCTCTTGCCTGAAAAAGAAATGGGCTTTCTCGAACTCATCGAACTCCGTTCCAGTTGCAGGAAATATACAGATGAACCATTGGACATAAGGGAGCTTTCATATCTGCTTTGGTGTACGCAAGGCGTAAAATTGGTATGTGAAACTGGACGTACGCTGCGTAATGTTCCCTCAGCGGCTTCGCTTCATCCGTTGACAAGCTTGCTTTTTATTCGGAACGTGAAAGAAATTTTACCAGGACTCTATGAGTTTTTACCACTTGACCATGCATTGAAATGTGTAAGTCTTGGGAAAAAACTTGAAGAAACTGTATTCAGGGCATTTGATGAGCAGGAAATGCTGCAACAAAGTGCCGTGCTTTTTCTTTGGGTAGCCGATATCTTGCGTGGCATACAGACATATGGCCGCAAGGTTTATCGATATGTTTATCTTGATGCAGGGCATGTAGGGCAAAACCTTTACTTAACAGCACAAGCTCTTGCATTGGGGGCCTGCGCTGTCAGCAGTTACGATGAGGAAGTTCTTCATAAGGCACTCTCCCTTGATGGCGAAGAGAAGAAGATTGTGCATACTGCTTGTGTGGGGAAAGTGGAGAGGTGCTGAACGAGTCGGAGGGCAATGATACAGGAAGGCTGATGCTTATGCGTACCTTGGAAGAAGTATGGAAAGAACTTTCCTTGGAAGAGCAGCAATATTATAAAAGACTGCTTGCTTCGGAGGAAAAGTTTCGACGAGCAGCCTATGAGAGCAGGAATGAACCTGTAATATGCGAGGATAATAAAAAACGGCATAAGGAAATAGTACGTGCATTGAAAGAGTTTTACCTGACAAATGGAATTTTGGGTTCACTGGAATAGAAGCGGATTTCATACGCTGTATTCGAGGTTGATATCGTTTTTCATAAAACAAGGCACTGCCCAGATCTACGGACGAAGCAGTGCCTTTTTGTGTGCTAAAGATTCCCGGAAACAAAAACAGCGCAAATGTATTTCGCAAGCCGATTTTTCATGTAGTTGTAATTTTAACAGGTATTGCGTATAATGGAATGGAAATATAATGAAAGGGGATGTTTTCTTTGCAATTGCCGGATTTTCTCGCATCATTTCTCGAAAGCCGCAAGAATATGGATTCTAAGGCGTCAGGGATGGGGCGGGATGGTGAAAGTGTTCTCCGTAAGTGTCAGGATTTATTGGGAGCAGGCATGGAAAGCCTGTTTAAGCATCTGAGCATAGCAAAGAGGACGATTTTTGACTGGAAGGACAGCCTTGATTTTGAAGAAATGCGTCGGTTTCCACCAGATCATTGGCCGAGTTATGTAAAGAAATATATATTGCCAATCGGTTTATTGCTCTTCATGCTCATAGGGGGATTCCTGTACGCGTTTTCTTCGTCTGCATCGTATTCTGTATCGGAGCAGCAGGATGTCTATATCAAGGTTCGATCTGGTATGACGGCAAGCGATGTGGCCAGTATTCTTGAGGAACGCGGCGTTGTTCAGAGTCGTTTGAAGTTCTGGTTGACAGCGAAACTTAATGGTTCTGACGGTGATTTCAAAGTTGGGACATATGCGCTTCATACCAATATGGAACCGCGTGAGGTGCTGCAGGCTTTGGTGGAAGGGCATACTGTTCAGATACGTTTTACAATCCCTGAGGGGTTTACTGTTGAAGATATTGCTAAGCGTTTGGATGCGAAGGGCATCGTAAAAAAAGATGACTTTCTTAAGGCGGCCAAGCATTATGCCCCATATGACTATATCAAAAAAAATGAGAAAACACGCTATTATGCAGAAGGATTTCTTTTTCCGGATACGTATGAAGTTGATGGTGATATAACAGTTGACGGTATTTTAGCGATGATGTCAAGTGACTTTGACCAGCGGTTAACGCGCAAGATGCGCGCACGTGCCAAAGAAGAAGAATTGAGTATTTATGAACTCGTAATTCTCGCATCTCTTGTGGAAAAAGAAGCACGTTATGATGAAGATCGTCCGATTATCGCACAGGTTTTTTTAAAGCGCCTTGCGATTGGCATGCCGCTTCAATCGGATGCAACACTTCAATATTTGATGGATGCGCCCAAGGAAGATGTGAGTCTCAAGGATACGCAAATGGACTCACCCTATAATACGTATCAGCACAGGGGGCTACCGCCTGGTCCTGTAGCTAATCCCGGTATTGCTTCCATTGAGGCTGTTCTTTGGCCTGCGGATACAAATTATCTTTATTTTGTGGCTGATCGAGAGGGACATAATTATTATTCGAGGACCTATGAGGAACATGATGCCATTGTGCAGAAGGTACGTTGAATATTTTATGATAAACTAAACGCACAAATGTCTACTTTGTGTACATTGTGCGCTCCCTTACATGAAAACTGCCAATTATTCTGCGCCCTGAGGGTTCGATTTCTTGAGTTTTCATGGTAAATTTGTATCTGACTGTTTATGGAACAGAGGGAAGCGGCATGAACAGAAAGCCTGAACTTTTGGCACCCGCTGGAAATCTTGAAAAATTAAAAATAGCGCTCCTTTATGGGGCGGATGCTGTCTATCTTGGCGGCAAATCTTTTGGGCTGCGAGCTCTGGGAGGAAATTTTACATGGGAGGAAATGGCGGAAGGCGTCCATTTTGCTCATGGTCTTAGTCGCAAGGTTTATGTTACGTTGAATATTTTCCCGCATAATACGGATTTGGAAAAATTACCGGAATATCTTGCATTTCTTGTCGATATCCATGTGGATGGGATTCTTGTATCCGACATTGGGGTTTTTTCAATCGCGCATGAGAAGGCGCCGACACTTCCTTTGCATATCAGTACGCAGGCCAATAATACGAATTGGGCTTCTGTGAATGCATGGCAAAAACTTGGCGCGAGTCGTGTTGTACTGGCACGTGAACTTTCACGTTCTGAAATTTCTGTCATTCGCGAACGGACAACGGTTGAACTTGAAATGTTTGTGCATGGTGCGATGTGCATATCGTATTCCGGGCGCTGCTTTTTGAGCAATTACCTTGCGGGACGCGATGCTAATCGTGGTGCTTGTGCGCAACCTTGTCGTTGGCGGTACGGAATCATGGAAGAACGTCGTCCGGGCGAATTTTTTCCAGTTGAAGAAGATGCTCATGGCGCTTATGTTATGAATTCTAAAGATTTGTGTTTATTGCCATTTTTGTCGGAAATTGTGGACATGGGGATAGATAGCCTGAAAATTGAGGGTCGTATGAAGAGTGTCCACTATGTGGCCAGTGTCGTCAAAGTTTATCGTGAGGCTATTGATGCTTGTGTACAAGAGGGAAAAGATTTTCATTTGCGCAGTTCTTGGATTGAAGAAATGGAAAAGATTTCACACCGCATTTATACAAGTGCTTTTTATGACCATAAACCAAATGAGGATGATCAGATTTACACGAGTACTTCCTATGAACAAACGATGGATTTTGTAGGGCTTGTGCTTCATTATGAGCCAACGAACCGTCTGGCAAGGGTTGAACAGAGGAATAACTTGAGGATTGGACAAGACATCGAGGTCTTTCAACCACAGGGAGAGACTTTTTCGCAGAAAATCGTGGAAATGTTTGATGCGGATGGCAGTCCCCTTTCAGTAGCTGCCCATGCGCAGCAAATATTTTATGTGCGGATGGAACGCCCTGTAGAGAATCATGCTGTTTTGCGTCGAAGAAGATGAAGGGAGTGTGGATGATGGCGAAAGATCTGGTTCGATATTTTGCTAGGGCTGAGGGTCGTGTGCAAGGGGTAGGGTTTCGTTTCTTTGTTCAGCAAACTGCCTTGCAGCTTGGTCTTTGTGGTTGGGTTCGTAATATGGACGACGGTTCTGTTACGATGGAAGTGCAAGGGACACATGAGGCGGTCGATGTACTTTGGCAGGAGATTTGGAAAGGAAATGGCTTCATCCGGGTGGGGAGCCTTGAAACCGAGAAGCGGGAAAGCATTTTTGATGCGCAGGGATTTGATATTCGTTACTAGTGGATGGTTTCTGGGAGGGAGAAAATTTGCCGAAAATCTTGGTATTGCATGGCCCAAACCTCAATCTTCTTGGCAGGCGTGAGCCGGAAATCTATGGGGCGTTGACGCTTGAGGACATCAATGAAACCCTGCGGAAACGTGCAGAGGAAATGGGGGCTGCAATTGATTTCCGTCAGTCCAATCATGAGGGGACGCTTGTTGATGTTATCCAGGGTGCCGAAGGAGAGTATGATTTCATTATTCTAAATGCTGCAGCCTTTACACATTACAGCGTTGCCTTGCGCGATGCGATTTCTGCTATTTCTGTGCCCGTTATTGAGGTGCACCTCTCCAATATTCATAAAAGGGAAGAATTTCGGCATAAGTCTGTGATTGCTCCTGTAGTCATGGGGCAGGTCGTTGGGTTTGGTGCGGAAAGTTATTTAGGTGCGTTGGAAATCATATTTCTCAAGATGAAGGTGGAGGCGCGGCGATGAACATAGCAAAGCGGGTGAAAAAGCTGCGCAATTTTATGAAGGAAAGGGGTGTTGAAGCAGTAATCGTCAGTAAACTTGTTAATTTACGTTATTTTAGCGGTTTTACAGGGGACGACAGCTTGCTTTTTGTCACTGCGGAGCGGGAATTTTTACTTACAGATTTTCGTTATGTGGAACAAGCAAAGCAAGAAACTGTATTTGAAATTGTGGAACAAAAAAACGGGCTTTGGCAGCAGGCAGCAGAACTAATGGGAAAAGTTGGTTGTTGTTCGCTTGGCTTCGAAGGAAGAGATATTTCCTTCGATATTTTTAATACATTCAGAAAGCTTCTGCCGCAGATGGGGGATAATGCATTTTGCAGCATTTCCCTGGAATCGCTGCGAGAAATTAAAGATGAGGACGAAATATACTGTTTGAAAAAAGCTGCTGCAATCAGCGATCAAGCCTTCAGGGATGTGCTGCAGTTTTTGCGGCCGGGGATATCAGAGATTGCTGTTGCTGCACATATGGAGACATTCATGCGGAAACATGGATCAGAAAGGCCTGCTTTTACGACGATTGTTGCTTCAGGCAAACGCGGCAGTTTGCCGCATGGAATCGCTTCAGAAAAGTTGCTTATTGAAGGTGAATTTGTTACAATGGATTATGGTGCCGTTTATCGGGGATACCATTCCGATATCACACGAACGGTAGTGCTGGGGCGTGCTTCGGAAAAGCAGCGTGAACTGTATGACACTGTACTCGAAGCTCAGCTTCTCGGTGTGAAGCATTTAAGGGTTGGAGTTTCCGGGCAAGCGGTTGATAGAGTCGTTCGTGACTTTCTAACAGAAAAGGGTTATGGTGATAATTTCGGTCATGGGCTTGGGCATAGTGTAGGGCTTGAAATTCACGAGGAGCCGCGTCTTTCTCCAAAGAGCAAGACTGAGCGTTTGGAGGAAGGGATGGTCATCACGGTTGAGCCGGGAGTTTATCTGCCTGGTTGGGGTGGCTTGCGCATCGAAGATACGGTGTTGTTGGAGACACAGGGGGGAGTTCCGCTCACACAGGCTGATAAAAACCTGATTGAAATAGGATGAATGAAAGGCTAGATATGGAGGACTGCAAATGATTTCAAGCACAGATTTTCGTACAGGGCTTACAATTGAGATCGATGGAGGCGTTTGGCAAGTTGTTGAATTTCAACATGTGAAACCAGGAAAAGGCGCGGCCTTTGTGCGGACAAAGATTAAGAATGTCGAAACTGGCGCAGTGATTGAACGAACGTTCAATCCAAATGAAAAAATGCCTGCAGCACGTCTTGACACGCGAAAGATGCAATTCCTTTATGAAGCTGACGGGATGTATACGTTTATGGATACGGAAAATTATGAGCAGACGGAACTCAGTAAAGAACAGCTCGGTGATGCACTGAACTATCTGCAAGAAAACATGGAAGTTAATTTGCAGACATTCAAGGAACGCATTATAGGGATTGCTCTCCCTAATTCTGTTAATCTCAAGGTAACGGAGTGTGAGCCGAGCGTCAAGGGAAATACGGCGACAGGGGCAACAAAGATGGCTACTGTTGAAACGGGGTACGTTGTGCGAGTGCCGCTCTTTATCAATGAAGGCGATGTTTTGCGTATCGATACGCGTACGGGAAACTATATTGAACGCGCTTAAGGGCTCTTTTCTGTAAGGTGTGAGGTTATATGTACAGCGTGGAGCTGTGATAATGCGATGCTGCTATGTTAGGATCGGGTTGAAGCGCATATCATACTTCGTCGCGTGACAGCTGAACATATGTCTTGAAAGTTTACATTAGGAATGCAGTTGAACACTCTTTTTAGAAAGGGGTATTTCTCATGGCAGAAGAAAACATTGTAAGCAAGAAGGGAATGATTGGTGCTATTCGCATCGCTGATGAGGTTGTCAGTGTTATTGCCGGTCTTGCTGCAACGGAAATTGATGGCGTTGCGGGAATGAGCGGAGGAATTGCCGGCGGTATTGCCGAAATGCTGGGGAAAAAGAGTTTCACGAAGGGCGTCAAGGTTGAGGTGGGGGAAAAGGAAACAGCTGTCGACCTCTATATGATTGTCAAATATGGTGCACGTATTCCTGATGTCGCTATTGCGGTTCAAGAAAACGTCAAAAAGGCTATTGAGAATATGACAGGCCTTTCTGTCGTTGAAGTCAATGTACATGTTCAGGGTGTTGGTTTTGCGGAAGAACCGGATGAAGAGGAAGTCCGCGTTCATTAAGAAATAGAGGGGATGGCTTATGGGGTTTATCAATCGCTTTTTGCTGCTCCTGTATTCTCTTTTTATTGCGTGCTTTTCGTTGGGCGTGGTGGCTATTGCGCTGCAAATTGTACCGGAATCCATACTCATGAATGAGTACCATTATCTCATGCAATCTGAACAATGGTCTACGATTGCAGGAGGGGTGGCCGTTTTTCTCGTGAGCATACATCTTTTTGGCTGCAGCTTTTCCGGCAGTGGTAAAACGGAGAACGAGAATGGTGAGATTCTTGTAATTCATGGCAAGACGGGAGATGTGAGCATTTCTCTTCAGGCTATTCAAAATCTTGTGGAGCAAGTGGCAGGTGCTGTTCATGGTGTGCGCAGCATTCGAACGCGGGTATTGCTGACGAAAGCATCTGCAAAAGGAAAACAGCCGCTTCTTTCAATACGTCTCCGTCTCGTCATTGGCCGTGAGGTGAATGCACCTTCGATTTCTGATAATGTACGGGCAGAGATTCATCGCTATATGCAGGATACAGTGGGAATCGAGGATTTTGTCACTGATATTGCTGTCGAGGATATTTCCAACACGCCGTTGCTTAAAAAGAAACGCGTAGTCTGACAGAAGGTGGCGGTAAAGATGAATGAGGAAAGCAGGCATACTTTTGAGGCGCTTTTACAGGAATATGCTCCGGACTTGAAACGTCACAGAGGCAAGGTTGTTGGTCTTGCTGTTGGTGTTATCCTTGGCGCAGCTATTCTGCTTTTTGGTTTTTGGCAAACTTTTTTTGTATTGCTTTGTGGTCTCGTTGGTCTTTTCGTCGGCACTCGTTTTGACCAGGATCTTCACTTGAGGGATGTGCGGGAGTTCTTCCGAGAGCTGTTCCCTTATGGTTTTCAACGCTTTAAGTAAAGCAGAAACTTTTAAGGGCCGTGTGCAATGTTCGCAAAGAGGATGTTGGTGCATGTGGCTTATGCAAAAAAGATGGGTCAGAAAATACCAATGCGTTTTTTGTTGACTTTGCGTGGACAGAAAGAAAGGTTTTTGCTCTATGACTCGTAGACAGGCGCGGGAGGCTGCGCTACAGACGTTGTTTCAGCTGGAACTCAATCCACCGCCGGATGCCCTTTCGGAAGAGGCTTGGCAGGGGAGGGCTCTTGAGGCAGCGATAAAGGAGTTGCCAACTAACGCGAGAAAAAACAGAGATTATGCCGCATATCTTGTACATGGTACGCGTCAGAATCTCGCTGTCATTGATGATGAGATTGCGGCATCATCGCGCGAATGGAAACTTGGGCGTATGATGGGTGTGGATCGAAATATTGTACGTATGGCACTTTATGAAATGAAATATGGGAAGGAAAAGATGGATGTCGGCATTGTAATCAATGAAGCCGTTGAATTGGCAAAAAAATTTGGTACGGATGATTCCAGTCGTTATGTCAATGGGCTTTTGGGCAAGCTGGCAAGATGTGACTAACGACTTTTGCCGGGACTCTCGGGCTGTTGCCGTTTGAGCGACAGCTCTTTCCTTATATTGGATGGAGGTGGCAGTTTGGCGGTTCATAGCGTACGAGATCTCACATTGTATATCAAGGGAATGTTTCAGGCGGAAGGAATGTTGCAGAACATCTCTGTTGAAGGTGAGCTGTCCAATTATAAGATGTATGCTTCAGGCCATTGCTATTTCACGCTTAAGGACGATATGGCTTCGTTGAAATGTGTGATGTTTAAGAGCCGTGCCCGTACGATGCGCTTTCAGCCGGAAAACGGTCTGAAAATTATTGCTACGGGAGATGTCTCGGTTTATGAGCGGGATGGCGCTTATCAGCTTTATGTCGATCGTATGACGCCGACTGGAGCAGGCGAGTTCAGTGTTGCCTTTGAGCAATTGAAAAAAAGATTAGCGAACGAAGGCTTGTTTTGCGCAGAGCACAAGAAATCTTTGCCGATGTTTCCTCAAACCATAGGTGTGGTGACTTCTATTTCGGGCGCTGTTTTGCGTGATATCTATCGCGTTTCGAAACGACGTAATCCAAGGATTCGTATCGTTCTTTATCCAGTACAGGTGCAGGGCGATGGAGCGGCAGCGGAGATAGCTTCGGCCATACGCTTCTTCAACGAGAAATATCCTGTCGATGTGCTCATTGCAGGAAGAGGCGGCGGCTCTATGGAAGATCTCTGGGCATTTAATGAAGAAATGGTAGTCCGCGCCTTTTATAAATCAAAGATTCCCATTATTTCGGCTGTAGGCCATGAAACGGACACGACACTTTCCGATTATGCGAGTGATAGACGGGCCGCTACTCCATCACAGGCAGCAGAGCTTGCTGTGCCGGATACGGATGAACTTATTCGTCGAGTCATTACACTCGAGGAACGTCTAAATCAAATAGTACGCAATCGATTGTCCTATGAAAATAAGAGGTTGGAGCATGCGCGAAGCTTTTTTTTGCGTCGTTCCCCGCGATTTCTTTTGGCAGAGAGAAAGCAACAGGTTGATATGATGATGGAAACGATGCGGCAGACTGCGCGTAAGCGCCTGTTTGATAAGGCACATGTGTTTGATTTGGCCGTGGGAAAGCTCGATTTATTGAATCCGTTGCATGTCCTCGGGCGTGGCTATGGCATCGTGGAAAAAAAAGGACGTTCTATAAAAAGTATTCGAGAAGTTGCACCGGGGGATGACGTGCGTGTGTGTTTGGTTGACGGCGCTTTCCGTGGTGTTGTTCGAGATTTGCAAGAGGGGGGTTATGATGCCAAAGAAGAAGGCACTATCTTTTGAGCAGGCGTTGGAAGAACTGGAATCACTTGTTCAAGTAATGGAGAACGGTGACTTAAGTCTCGAAAAGCTCATGGAATCTTATGGGAAAGGCATAGAACTTTCTCGAATTTGCATGGCATCGCTTGATCGTGCAGAAAAAGCGATGGATGTTGTGCTGAAGGAACAGGATGGTACAATTGAAGAGTTGCGGCTCGAGATTGAAGGTGATACGCATGACATTTAAAGAAGAATGGAATCGTAGAGCCGCTTTAGTAGAAAAAGGGCTTGTAACGGAACTCAAGGCACGAAAAGCTTATAACGAAACCTTGGCTAGGGCAATGGAATATAGTCTGATGGCCGGAGGAAAAAGATTGCGCCCGATTCTTTTAATGGCGGCAGCAGATGCTGTCGGAAAAAATGGTGATGATTTTCTCGTAACGGGTTGCGCCATAGAGATGATTCATACATATTCCTTGGTTCATGATGATTTACCCGCCATGGATAATGATGACTATAGACGCGGTAAGCCAACAAACCATACGGTGTTTGGCGACGGTATGGCGATTCTTGCGGGAGATGCTCTTCTGACATTGGCTTTTGAAGTGATGCTGCGCCAACCGGCGGCTGCACCTGAAACTTTACTCGCTGTCGTTCAAGAGATGAGCCAGGCTGCTGGACCTTATGGCATGGTTGGTGGTCAGGCTCTTGATTTGGAGAGCGAAGAAAAATGCATCGATATGGGGACTCTTCAAAAGATGCATATGGGAAAAACCGGGGCACTTTTCCGTGCCGCTGTTCGCTCGGGAGCAATTCTGGCTGGCGCGCAGAATGAAGAACTTGCGGCGTTGACTCTGTATGCAGAAAAATTTGGTCTTGCATTCCAGATTACAGATGATATTCTTGATGTCACAGGGGATGAGACGACGATTGGCAAGCCTGTCGGCAGTGATGAGCGCAATGAGAAAGCAACCTATGTGACATTGACTTCCCTCGATGAGGCAAGATGGCTTGCTCAGAGGACAGTAGATGAAGCAACGGCGGCGCTTTCCATTTTGGGAGAAAGCGCAGCTTTCTTGCGTGAGCTGGGGCTGTTTTTATTGGGACGGAAAAAATGAGGGCGGATGATATGGAGCATTTATTGGGGCGCATTGATAATCCGGCAGAATTGAAAAATTGTACGCTTGAGGAACTTTCTGTGTTGGCCGGTGAACTTCGTCATAGTATCATCCATACGGTTTCTCAGACGGGAGGGCATCTTGCCCCCAGCCTTGGTACGGTTGAACTGACGCTTGCTCTACATCGTGCATTTGATTGTCCCGAGGATAAAATCATTTGGGATGTCGGTCATCAGGCCTATGCACATAAAATCTTGACGGGGCGCCGTGATGCTTTTATTAAGCTTAGGCAAAAAGGTGGAATCACGGGATTTCCCAAGCGAGAGGAGTCCATTTATGATGCTTTCGGCACCGGGCATTCGAGCACGTCCATTTCCGCGGCATTGGGAATGGCCGCAGCCAGGGATATGGCCGGTGCTCATTATCGTGTGGCAGCTGTCATTGGCGATGGTGCATTGACAGGTGGTGAAGCTTTTGAGGGGCTGAACAATGCGGGTGAACTCGGACGAGACATCATTGTGATTCTTAACGATAATGGTATGTCCATAGCCCCTAATGTCGGAGCTGTATCAGAATATCTCGCGCGTTTTCGTATGGCTCCAGGCTATCGTCGTGCAAAACGAGACATCAAAAATTTCCTTAAGAAGATTCCTCATATTGGTGAACGGGTTTATCGTACAGCAGAATATGTCAAAGATGGCGTGCGTTCTGCGCTTGTGCCAGGCGGACTTTTTACCGATTTGGGATTTCATTATATCGGCCCCTTGGATGGGCACAATATCACTTTGTTGCTTGATGTATTTGAACAAGCTAAACAACTAAAGGGACCGTTGCTCATACATGTTGAAACGTGCAAGGGCAAGGGATATCCGCCAGCAGAGAAAGAACCGGATAAATTCCATGGCATCGGGAAATTTGATATTGTTGAAGGAACCGCTTTGAAAAAAACGGGGGCTTGTCCGACGTATACAAGTGTATTCGGTGAGGCAATGTTGGAGATGGCGGAAAAAGACGAGGATGTCGTCGCCATTACAGCAGCTATGCCGGATGGAACAGGTTTGCGTGCCTTTGGGAAAAAGTATCCGGAGCGGTTTTTTGATGTAGGAATTGCAGAGCAGCACGCTGTAACTTTTGCAGCAGGTCTTGCCGCATCAGGGAAAAAACCTGTTGTTGCGCTTTACTCGACGTTTGCGCAGCGTGCCTATGATCAAATTTTACATGATGTCTGTCTGCAGAATCTTCACGTTGTTTTTGCGCTTGACCGTGCTGGCTTTGTGGGGGAAGATGGAGCTACGCATCATGGCGTATTTGATTATTCGTATCTGCGTCATTTGCCGAATATGACTTTAATGGCACCGAAGGATGAGAATGAGCTGGGGCAGATGCTTGCTATGGCTCTTGCAATGGAAGGTCCTGTAGCGATTCGTTACCCACGGGGAGAAGGTCTTGGTGTGGAATTGCAACGACCTTTTTTACCGCTTCGGCATATGAAGGCTGAAGTTCTCAAGCCGGATGGACAAATTGCCTTACTCGCGGTTGGCAGTATGGTTCATATGGCCGAGCGTACTGCGACACTCCTTACAGAAGAAGATCTCTCGGCTGCCGTTGTCAATATGCGCTTCATCAAACCTTTGGACAAAGAGGTAATTGTCCGTTTAACGCAAGAAAAACGATTGCTGGTTACGATGGAGGAGAATGTATTGGTGGGAGGTTTTGGAACTGCCATTTTGGAAAGCCTTTCCGATGAGGGGATACTTGTACCTGTTTTACGGCTGGGTATACCTGATGCATTTATCGAGCAGGGAAAACCACAGGAACTTTTGGAAATTTGTAATCTTCTGCCTGAGCAAATGGCCAGGAAAATTCTTGCTGTTTGGAAGGAGATATCATAGATGGCGAAGGAACGTCTGGATATGCTTCTCGTCGAACGTGGCCTGGCGAAGAGCCGCGAACGTGCCAGAACGATGATTATGGAAGGAAAGGTACTCGTCGATGGGCAGAAGATTGAAAAAGCAGGGACTCCTGTCAAACTCGATGCGAGCATTTCTCTTCTGGGTAAAGATTTGCCCTATGTGAGCCGTGGAGGATTAAAGCTTGAAAAAGCACTTGCGGCATTTCGGCTTTCTCTTGCAGGAAAAACGATGGCTGATATCGGCGCTTCAACGGGCGGTTTTACAGATTGTGCTCTGCAAAATGGCGTACGAAAAGTTTACGCCATTGATGTGGGATATGGCCAGCTTGCTTGGAAGCTTCGTACAGATAGTCGCGTGAAGAATATGGAGCGTACGAATATCCGTCATGTGACCCCGGATATGTTGGAAGAAGCTCTTGATTTTGCATCCATCGATGTGGCATTTATTTCATTGTCAAAAGTGTTGCCTGCGGTCAGAGGGCTTCTTACGGAACAGGGAGAAGTTGCAGCGTTGATAAAACCGCAGTTTGAAGCTGGGCGGGAAAACATCGGCAAGAAAGGGGTTGTGCGGGATGCTGGAGTACATGAATCCGTTATCCGTGAGGTCTTTGACGCCGCTATGACAGCTGGATTTTGCGTACTCGCGCTGACGTATTCACCAATCAAAGGCCCGGAGGGGAATATTGAATATCTCATGCATCTCGCTTGTGCACACGACAAAAAAACGATTACTTGTGATGTGTCAACGGAGAATATACGCGAAATTGTAATGGCGGCGCATGCTCGATTAGATAAGGATAGAACAGAGGCAAAATGTTTACTATAGCAGTTTTTCCTAATATGACAAAAACAAATATCCGTACCGTTTTTGAACGGGTACGTTCTTTCTTTGCGGATAAGGAGGTGCGTATCTTGCTTCCCGCGAAGGAAGCGGATCTTTTGGGGTATGGCGGGATGGGGGTCGAAAATATCGGCCAATATCCAATGGACATGGCTTTGAGTATTGGCGGTGATGGTACACTCTTGAATGTTTGCCGAAGGATATATGACCGATCGATTCCTGTTTGCGGCATCAACCTCGGAACGATTGGCTTTCTCGTTGATATCGAACTCACGGAAATAGAGAGCAAGCTGCAAAAGATTCTTAGAAAAGAATATCGTATCGAGAAACGCTCGATGCTTTCGGGATATGTTGTTCATCGCGGCAGAAAAAAATATAAAGGAAATGCGATTAACGATATTGTTGTGACGAAAGGCGGCATGGCACGTATGTTGCGCTTTGGTCTTGATATCAACAATACAAGGGTGGCTGATTATAAGGCGGACGGCCTCATTGTCTCGACAGCGACGGGCTCTACTGCGTATTCGCTTTCAGCTGGTGGTCCGATTGTCAATCCTCAGGTTAAAGCGCTCGTTTTGACACCGATTTGCCCACATACTTTTAATATTCGGCCGATGGTGATTTCCGAGGAAGATGCGGTACATATTCATATCGAAGCAGGGCATCCGGATATTTTTGTTACATTTGATGGACAAAAATCGTATCAGATTGCGGATGAAGATGAGGTAATTGTGCAGAAGGGTAAGGAGCCGGCACGTATCGTGAAATTTGGGGATAAAGATTATTATCAGACAATGAAGGAAAAACTCTGGGGAAATGAATAGTTCTGGGGAAATGAACAGTGCAGCAGAAAGTGGGTGAGGTCGGCATGAAGCCAAAACGGCATGCTGTCATTCGTGAAATTATAGAAAATGCTGTAATCGAAACGCAAGAAGAACTGGCAGATGCCCTTCGGACCCGTCATATCGATGTAACGCAGGCAACGGTTTCACGTGATATCAAAAACTTGATGCTTGTCAAAGTCCCTGTTGGAAACGGTCGTTATCGCTATGCTTTTCCGCAGGGAGAAAAGCCTTTTTTTTCTGAAACGCGCCTAGCACGCATTTTTCAGGATTCGGTTGTAGCAATTGATCATAGTGAAAACATTATTGTTGTAAAGACACTTCCGGGCACTGCAAATGCTGTTGCTTCTGTTTTGGACAGTGTACCATGGCGAGAGATCATCGGTACTGTGGCAGGCGATGACACCATCCTTGCTGTTGTGAAACCTAAAAAGGCCGCTTCGATTGTTGCAAAACGTATGGAGCAATTGTTTGATGAATGAGTTGACGAGAGGAGAAACATGTTAAGGACGCTGACTGTCTGGAATTTTGCTTTGCTGGAGCATGTTAAAGTTGATTTTGGTTCAGGTCTTAATATTTTGACAGGTGAGACAGGGGCAGGGAAGTCGATCCTCATCGATGCCTTGGGCTCAGTGCTGGGATGCCGTCTTTCCGCCGGCTCGATTCGTAGTGGTTGCGAATGGCTGCGTGTTGAAGCAGTCTTCGGCTTGGAAAATCAAAAAGCACTCAGGGAAATTCTGGAAGAGCAAGCCATACCGGTGGAAGAGGAAGAACTGATTGTTACTCGTCAGATTTCACATAAGGGCAAGAATTCCGTACTGTTGAACGGTTGTCGAGTCACGCTTTCATTTTTGCGTGATCTCGGTGCACATCTTGTTGACATTCATGGACAGAATGAGAATCTTGCTTTGCTGCGTCCCGAAAATCAGCTTCGACTTCTTGACCAATCGGATGCCCGTATCGAAACACAGCTTACGGTTTATCAAAAAAGCTTTTCTGTATGGAACATGTGCAAGAAAAAGCTTCGCCAAAAAAAGGAGGAAGCAAGGAATAATGCAGAACGGCTTGATTTGTTGCACTGGCAGGAAAAAGAGATTGAGGAAGCGCATTTGAAGGAAGGCGAAGATGAGGCGATCGAGGCGGAAATCCGCAAGCTGTCCAATGCCGAAAAAATATCAAGTTTTGTTGAGGAATCGTATGCGCTTCTCAATGGGGATCCGGGCGGCAAAGCACTCAACATACTTACTGCTTTGAGTAAAGTAAAGAAGAATATGGAAGCACTTTCCCGCTTTGACGATGGGTTAGAAAATGCATATAAAATGATTGAAAATTCTTATTGTGAGCTGCAGGAATCATCTTACGAGATTCGTGATTATGCATCGGATATGGAATTTGATTCGCAGCGACTGGATATGTTGGAAAATCGCTTGGATGCCATCGATAAACTGCGCAAGAAATATGGTGCAACGGTGGCTGATGTTCTTGCGTATCTTGCGAATGTCAAAGATGAGCTTGACCGTATTGAAAATTATGATATTGATGTTCGGGATCTTGAGATGGAGCTTGAGCAATCAACAACAGATATGAAAAAAGAAGCAGAGAAGCTTACGACGTTGCGTGAAGGCGCTGCCAGGCATCTTTCCGCGCGTATCTGTGATCAGATAAAAGAACTCGGTATGGCGAAAGCGCAGTTTTCTATTGTGCTCAAAACTTCGATGGAATATAGCATAAATGGAGCAGATGCAATCGTTATGCTCTTTTCAGCTAATGCCGGAGAAAAGGAACAGCCGCTGCAGGATGTTGCCTCAGGCGGCGAGTTGTCGCGTGTAGCGCTTGCGATCAAGGCGGTTTCAGCGGCTGGTGATGATTCGCCGCCGAGCATGGTATTTGATGAAATTGATACGGGAATCGGCGGCAAAACGGCACGTATGGTTGCTGAACGCATTGCCATGGTCGCTCTTCATAGACAAGTGCTTTGTATTACACATTTGCCGCAGATTGCCTGTATGGCAAATACTCATTTGTATATTCGTAAAGAGACTGCAGGGGAACGTACAACGACAGAAGTGCAGATTCTTTCAGAAAACGAGCGTATCAATGAAATTGCACGTATGGCTTCGGGCAGTGATATCACGATGGCTGCGCTTGACAACGCCCGAGAAATGGTGGATAATGCTAGAATCAAACAAGCTGAAATTAGCCGTAAATTCATGAAATAGAGGGGTTGTCATGGACTCAGATTTAATGGAAAAGACTCTGGGCAGTGAGGACGTTTACAGCGGTGTGCTGCTCCATGTAAAACGAGATACTGTCCTCTTGCCAAACGGACATAAATCCGTACGTGAGTGGGTGCGCCATCCAGGGGCTTCGGCTGTATTGCCTGTATTGGCCAACGGAGATGTCTTGCTCGTAAAGCAATATCGCTATCCTGTGGGGAAGGTCACTTTGGAAATTCCTGCGGGAAAACTTGATTCGCCTGATGAAGATCCCCTTGCCTGTGCTGTGCGTGAGTTGTCGGAGGAGACCGGCTATACGGCGGGTTCGTATGAAAAGCTCACAACCATTGCTACAACAGTGGGCTTCTCTAATGAATATATCCATATTTATGCTGCATATAATATGCAGCCGGGCGAGCAGCATCCGGATGATGACGAGTTTATTCATGTCGTAAAAATGCCTCTTTCGGAAGCAGTGCGTCGTGTTCAAAACGGTGAAATTTTTGATGCGAAGTCTGTGACTGCTATACTCATGACGGCATTGAAAAACGTACGGGAGTGACGGGGGTAAGATATGGCTGCTTCTGAGCTGATGGTGTTGATTGCGGGTATTCCAGGCATTTTGATTGCTATGGTTGTGCATGAATATGCCCATGCGCGTGTGGCTGTTGCCATGGGGGATATGACACCCAAACTTATGGGACGGTTGTCGCTGAATCCAAAGGTACATATTGATCCCATTGGTTTTTTAATGCTTTTCATTGTACATTTTGGCTGGGCAAAACCTGTGATGATCAATCCTCGTAATTTCCGCAATATGCGGCAAGGTGAGATTCTTGTTGCTTTGGCAGGACCGGCCTCCAATCTTGTTGTGGCATTTTTCGTCGTGCTTTTTACAATCCTTTATAATTATTTTGGTTTGCCTACGTCTGAAGGATTCTTTATGGTCATGAAGCTCATGGGCATCATCAATGTCAATTTTGCGCTTTTCAACATTATGCCGCTGCCACCTTTAGATGGTTCGCGCATACTTATGGCACTGTTGCCTGGACGTTGGGTATATGAACTTTTGCGCTTGGAACGCTATATGTTCATCCTTATTATTCTTCTCTTTGTCATTGGTCCATTGGGAAGTGTCTTAGGGGGCGTTTCCCAGAGGATTCTTTATGGTATGCAGTATTTTATTGTACTGTTCCTTTGATTTTTATGGACAAGTATACAATAAAGCTTGAAGCCTTTGAAGGACCGATGGATCTTCTTATGCATCTCATAGAGAAAAATAAGATTGATATTTATGATATTCCAATGGCCGTTTTAACAGAACAGTACATGGAATATCTTGCCCGTATGAAAGAATTCGATATTGAAGTGGCTAGCGAATTCGTTGTAATGGCAGCTACACTTCTGCAAATAAAATCTCGTATGATGCTGCCTAAACTTCCAAAAGCGGAGGATACAGAAGAGCGGGATCCGAGGCAGGAGCTTGTGGAGCGCATTCTTGAATATAGGCGCTTTCGTATGGTCAGCATGGAACTCGATGATATGGCTGCCTTGCAAGGGCGGATCTTTGCAAGAACGCCTTTGCCATTGGCGGTGCGTCAGCGTCCTCCGGAAAATCTTTCCCTCGCCCTTTTGGTCGAGGCTTTTCGTATAGCAATGGAGGTTCGCGAGGAGATCTCTATTCCCCAAGTGCTCGTGGCGCCAGATACTTACAGTATACAGGGAAAGATGGAAGATATTCTGTTGCTGCTCGACAAAGAAGGTGGTCAGGTGTCTTTTGCTGATACGTTCCGTTCAGGGACTCGGACGGAATTGATTGTTTCCTTTCTAGCGCTTTTGGAACTTATAAAGCTCCATACAGTTGTTATTCGCCAAGGCGGTCTTTTTGGAGAGATTTTTGTTTGTATGAGGACGAGTGGTGGTTGATGTTTATGGAAGATTTGCAAGCGCCTCTGGAGGCATTGCTTTTTGCACGCGGCGAGCCTGTGACAATGACGCAGCTCCAGGCGATTTTGCAAGTCGATGCGGAGAGTCTCGAAGAAGTATTGGAACTTTTAAAAAAAAGTCTTGAAGCGCGTAAGAGCGGTTTGATGCTGCATTGCGTGGCTGGAGGATACCAACTTGTCACACGTCCGGAGTATCATTCTTATGTGGAAAAACTTGCAGAGGTAAGGGACAGAAAACTTTCGATGCCAACCTTAGAAACTCTTTCGATCATTGCCTTTAAACAGCCAATCACAAAACAGGAAATTGAACACATTCGTGGTGTGCGCGTGGAACGCGCCTTGCAAAAGCTTTTGGAGATGGAGTTTATCGAAGAAGTGGGGCGCAGGAAAGTCGTCGGACGCCCGATTCTTTATGGCACGACAGATGTGTTCCTCAAAAGCTTTGGTCTCAATGCTTTGAGCGATTTGCCTGCGTTGCCGTCCTTGGAAGATGTTGTGCAGGAAAACGATGCGCAATTTGAACTTCTTGCAGTGGACGAGACTTCATCACAAGAAACTGCGGAAGATGGTCTTAGGGAAGTTGTACCTGCCAAGGAGGCAGGTAGAGAAATTGAGCCTGCAGGACAGGAAATGCTTGTGAGACGAGAGAATACGGAAGATCGTGAGGATATTAACGGACAGGGAAATTCGGATAATTAAAGGGACCACTGTTAAGATGAAGGAGCCCAGATTTGCAAAGATGCACTGTATCTACCTAGGAGATAAACCGCAAGCATAGCGGTGCTGTGTCGAGGCTTTGTTGACGATGAGAGGACATGGCAGATGTGTGAAGATGAGGACTGAATCTATCCGTGATTCTAAAGTTGGGGGAAGATAATTTGGTCGAGTTGCTGGCTCCAGCGGGAAGCAAGGAGGCTCTGATTGCCGCTGTCGAAAGCGGCGCGAATGCTGTGTATTTGGCAGGTAGTATGTTCGGTGCGCGTGCCTATGCAGATAATTTTGATGCGAATGCTTTGAAGGAAGCCATCCTCTTTGCGCATGGTCGTGACGTCAAGGTTCATGTAACAGTCAATACCATTGTGCGTGAGGAAGAATTAAAGGAGCTTTCTGTTTATTTGCGTTTTCTCTATGAAGCGGGAGCTGATGCTGTTCTTGTGCAAGATCTTGGCACGTATCATCTTGCACGGCAAGCGGTTCCCGATTTGCCTCTTCATGCAAGTACGCAAATGACCGTACATAATTTAGAGGGTGTGTTTGCCCTTGAAAAAATGGGCTTTCAACGCGTTGTGCTTTCACGTGAACTTTCCCTTGAGGATATTCGCTATATCACTGCAAATAGTCATGCAGAGATTGAAATATTTGCGCATGGCGCTCTTTGCGTTTGTTATTCAGGGCAATGTTTGATGAGCAGCATGATAGGCGGACGAAGCGGCAACCGTGGACGTTGTGCTCAGCCATGCCGTTTGCCCTATACACTTGTGGATGAAACGGGGATGGAAGTCACTGGGAAGGGGACAGGAAGATTTCTTTTGTCACCAAAAGATTTGAAGACAATCGAACTCTTGCCTGAACTCATGAAAAGCGGTATTACTTCGTTGAAAATTGAAGGGCGTATGAAGCGCCCGGAATATGTCGCTGTGGTTGTGGATGCTTATCGACGTGCAATGGATGCCATTGCTGCGGGAAAGATGAATCCAACAGCTGAAGAAGAGGAAACGGCTTTGGCGCAGGTTTTTAATCGTGATTTTACTACTGCCTATTTAACAAAACGACCGGGGCGCACAATGATCAGTGATTTGCGACCGAATAATCGCGGCCTGCTCGTTGGACGCGTGCTTTCACAAAGGGAAGGGCGTGTGAGTCTCAAACTTTCGGGTAACCTGGCAGAGGGAGACCAAGTTGATTTTTGGGTCAAGGTTGGCGGACGTGTGACGGCAACAGTGACTGATATGAAAAACAATAAAGGGTGCCCTGTTGCCTTGGGCAGACATGGAGATGAAGTTTCCTTCTTGTTGGACGGATTCGTGAAACCTCATGATCGTGTGTTCAAAATTTTTGATGCAAAACTCATGGAGAAGGCACGAGCATTTTATCGCGCAGGCGCTCCCGTACGGCGCATTCCTGTTATGGTGCGAGTCAGCGCCCATATTGGTAAGCCTTTGCACATATTTCTCAAAGATCGTGAGGGGTTTGAGGCGGAAGCTGCTACGAATTTTCTTGCAGAAAAGGCTGAAAAACGACCACTTTCAAAAGAAACCATAGAGAAACAAATGGGGCGCATCGGCACGACGATTTTTGCCATGGAAAAATTGTTGTTGGATATTGACGAGGGGTTGATGGTTCCCCTCAGTGAAATCAATGAAGCCCGCCGCAAAGCATTTGCCTTGCTGTTGGATCAGCGGATGCAAAAGTATCAGCGCTCGCCGCTTCCTTTTTTTTCGTACAGGGAAGACCGCGCCCTAAAGCGAGAGAAAGTACGTGATACCAGCATCGTTGCTATAGTGGATACTATTGCTTCCGTACGTGCAGCTCTGGCTGCGGGGGCAGATGAAATTGTTTTCGGTGGGGATTCTTATCATCATTATGCGATTCCTCTGCGCGATTATGAAGAAGCGCTTTTTCTTGTGCGAGAAAGAGGAAGACGCATCGTATTTAATACTCCGCGCATTGTACTGCACCGTGATATGGCAGTGTGGAGGAAGTTTATCAAAGGGTTTTCGAGCCTTGAACCGGATGCAATCAGTGTACATAATTGGGGGACGTTTTTTCTCGCGCGAGAAGCGGGATTGCCTTTTCTTACGGATGCTTCTGTGCCTGTTTTTAATCACTTGGCGTTGGAAGAATTGCGGAGGCTTGGTGCAGCGCGTGCGGTTCTTTCACCGGAACTTACGCTTGAACAAGCGGGAGCATTGGCGATGCATTCACCTCTTCCCGTTGAATGTATCGTTGAAGGAAATCTTGAACTCATGGTTTCCGAATACTGCGCATTGGGGAGCTTCCTTGGTAATGCGGCTTCTGGGAAGTGTTCTATGCCATGCTGCCAAAGAAACCAAAACTATGCTCTTAAGGACAGAAAGGGCATATTGTTTCCTCTTGTCTTTGATCAGTCATGTCACATGCATGTCCTGAACGGCAAACGTCTCAGTATGCTGATGCATGCCATGGATTTTGCATCATACGGTATATTTTTTCTGCGCCTTGAGGGACGGTATATGAAATCTTCTGTGCTTGCCGATAAGGTTCGTCTTTATAAGGAATGGAGCGCGTTTTCTGGTACTCTGGACCAGCCCCGGGAAGCATATTTGAAAGAACTTGAAGGTGAAAATATTACGCGTGGACACTATTTTCGAGGTGTCTTATAAGGAAAGATGAGATCGTTGCTGTTTTCATCAGAAAGGTTGCTTATGGAACAGGAAACACTCGATATATTGGAGTACAAAAAAATACGTGTGATGCTCGAAACGAGAGCCGGCTCGATCTTAGGCAAGGAGAGAGCTCTAGCTGTTATGCCTTCAGGGGATTTTGACGAGGTTTCCAGGCGGTTGTCTGAAACAGAAGAGGCTGTGCGTATTTCTGCGGTCGCAGCACCTCCTTTTGGCGGTGTTTTTGATATACGTGTTTCTTTGGATAAGGCAGAACATGGAGCCGTGCTTGAGCTTGAGGATTTCGTCGATATCATGAGTACCTTGCAAGCCATGAGGGCAGTCAAGCAGTTTTTTAAAGCATTGGAGCTGGATACGCCGATTCTCAAGGAGCAAGCGAAAAATATTGAGATTCTGGGGCAGGTCGAAAGGCGGTTAGAGAACAGTATTGATGAACATGGCAATCTGCTTGATGATGCGAGCATGGAACTTCTGCGCATACGTCGGGAACTTCGCTCTGGAAGACGCCGGGTAAAGGAGCAGATGGAAGCGATTCTGCATCGCACGGAGTATCAAAAGTTTTTTCAGGATACCATTGTTACACAGCGCGGGGGACGCAATGTCGTTCCAATCAAGCAGGAATATCGCCAGAATTTCCCCGGCATTGTTCACGATCAATCGGCAAGTGGTGCGACACTTTTTATTGAGCCCATGGCGCTTGTCGATTTGAACAACGAGCTCAAACAATTGGCTCTTTCAGAAAGAAATGAGATGCAGCGAATTCAGCGCTTGCTTTCCGAGGAGATCGGCAAAAATGGTGCTGTGCTGAGAGAGAATTGTATGATTCTTGCTTCGTTGGATTTTATATTTTCTCGTGCGAAGCTTGCATCAGATATGAAAGCCACAAAACCGGAAATCAATAGGGAAGGGCGGACAAAACTTATGGGTGCGCGCCATCCTTTGCTCGATGCCGAAAAAGTTGTGCCCATTGATATTATACTCGGTGAGAAATACCGTATGCTTCTCGTCACAGGACCCAATACGGGTGGCAAAACGGTTGGAATCAAGACGCTGGGGCTGCTTGCCTTGATGGCTCAGTCTGGTTGTTATCTACCTACGGCAGCTAATTCCGAAATATCCATCTATCAAAATGTATATACTGTGATTGGCGACGAGCAAAGCATTGAACAGAGTCTCAGCACGTTTTCTGCTCATATGTCGCATATTGTCAGACTTTTGGATCGAGTGGAGCGCGAAGATTTGTTGCTTATGGATGAGATTGGGGCGGGAACTGACCCAGAAGAAGGTGCTGCTCTTGCTATGGCTGTACTTGAACAGTTCCTTGAGAGAGGTACATCAACTATTGTCACTACGCATTATTCTGAACTCAAAACATTTGCCTTTACGCGCGAAGGAATAGAAAATGCCTGTGTGGAGTTTGATGTTGAGACACTGCAACCGACATATCGCTTGCTGATTGGTATACCTGGAGCAAGTAATGCTTTTGCTATCAGCCGGCGCTTGGGCTTGCCGGAGACGGCCATCTTGCGTGCTCGGCAATTTATCAATGCTGATCATGCACAGTTCGAGAGAGTTGTGAATCAGCTTGAACGCGAAAGGCTTATGTATGAAGAAAAAAATGCTGATATTTTTGAACGGCAGCAGCGTGTAGCGAGGCTTGAGGAGAAAAATAAAATATTAAGAGAAGAATTGACGCGCCAAAAGGAACAGATATTAAAAAATGCGCGGCGAGAAAGTGCGGCACTCGTGCGGCGCACGCGCCGTGAAACGGAAGACATCATCAAGAAGCTCAAGGAGCAATTTCATGAACAAGGAATACAAAAACGCCAACGCGCTATACAGGACGCTCGGGACGTATTGCAAGAGGCCGCTGCTCGATTGCGTTTGGGATTGACATCTGGCAGAGCTTATCAGGAGAAAATTGATGCAGAAAAACTCAAGATTGGTGATGTTGTCTATGTGCGAAAGCTTGACCAGAAGGGGACGGTGCTTTCGATCCAAGGTGCCAATATAGGAATACAGCTTGGTAGTTTGAAGATGAATGTAAAGATTTCGGATTGTCGTTTCGTAGAGAAAGCGGAAAAGGCAAAAGATGCAGGAAAAGGGACGGGAAGTCGCAAACAGGGCAGAGGTGCGGTTGACTTGCTGCAAAAAACGGTTGGTTTGCATAGAGAAATCGACGTACGCGGCCTTATGGTGGATGAAGCGGAGAAAGTACTTGACAAATTCCTTGATGATGCCGTAATCGGAGGCATGGAACAGGTTCTGATAATCCATGGGAAAGGGACAGGAGCTTTGAGGATGGGACTGCACGCTTATTTGAAAAATCATAAAAATGTGCTTCGTTTTAATTTTGCCGATATGGATGAAGGGGGCACGGGCGCTACGCTTGTCGACTTGCAGTAGGGAAGACACTGGGTATTAGGTTTGGCTTGCCCTGTCACTTCCGTTGCAGTATAATGAGAGGCGTATAATTGAGTAGGAGGAGCTTCTTCATGGAAAAACGTACCGATATGGGACGGGCGGCGCGCCAGCAGCAACGACAGCGGTTGATGCCAAAACCCAAACCGGCTCCAAAGCCGAAGAAAAAGCAAGGCAGTACCATTGCGCGTGTTATTGCGGGATTCTTCATTATTGCTTTGGTCATGCTCATCGGTATTGGCTGTGGCTTTTTGACTGCCAGTATAAATGCGAGGGACAATATCGTAGAGGATATTCGTCCGCCGGCATCTTCACATATTTATGATATCAATGGCAATGAAATAGCGAATGTTCATGCCACAGAAAACCGTGAACCTGTCAAGCTCGCGCAGATTCCGCAGAATCTCCAGAACGCTTTTGTTGCGGTGGAGGATAACAGGTTCTATGAGCATATGGGAATCGATCCACGTGGTATTCTGCGTGCGGTTTATTCCAATGTTACAGGACGTACGATTTCTGAAGGTGGTTCAACCATTACACAGCAGCTTGCGAAGAATGCTTATTTGACGCAAGATCGAACACTTAAACGGAAAGTGCAAGAGATTTTTCTTGCTTTGCAGATCGAACGGCAATACACCAAGCAAGAAATATTGGAACTCTACTTAAATCAAATTTATTTTGGACAAGGTGCTTATGGTGTGCAGGCAGCAGCACAGACCTACTTTGGTAAAAATGTTGAGGATCTGGATCTTAATGAATGTGCGCTGTTGGCAGGTATTCCCAAAAGCCCAAATTACTATTCACCGTTCAATAATGTAAATGCTGCCCAAGAGCGCAAGGGAGTCGTGCTCGACCAGATGGAGAAGTACGGCTATGTCAGTCATTCATCCGCAATGAAAGCGCGCGAGGAAAAACCGAAACTTGTGAGCAATACGCAGGCGAAAGATACGACGGCGGCGTATTTTATCGATTATATCACGCAGAAAGTTATTGACAAATATGGGGCAGATGCCATTTACAAGGAAGGTTTGAAAATTTATACGACCATCGATATGTCGATGCAAAAAGCTGCTGAATCGGTCGTACAGGAATTGCCGGTACGCCGTACAGATGGCAATGGCGTGCAGCAGCCGCAGATGGCGCTCGTTGCTATTGATCCACATACTGGCTATATAAAAGCGATGGTGGGGGGGCGCGGTACCGATCAGTTCAATCGCGCGACGATGGCGGAGCGGCAGCCGGGATCTTCTTTCAAACCCTTTGTTTTTGTGGCGGCACTTGAAGCGAATTATTCGCCCGATACCGTTATTGATGACAGCCCTATAAAGATCGGCGGTTGGTCACCCAAGAATTATAGCGGCAATTTTAGCGGGAAGGTTACTTTGCGTACGGTTGCGCGTCATTCGCTTAATGTGCCGACAGTCAAGATTGCGCAAAAGCTTGGTATTGATAAGCCGATTTATTATGCGCAGGAAATGGGCATCACAACATTCGTGCTTGACGGTGAACGCAACGATCGCAATTTCTCGACGGCTCTTGGAGGCCTCACAAAAGGAGTTACCCCTTTAGAGATGACAAGTGCTTACGGAACCTTTGCAAACAAAGGTATACATGTAGAGCCTGTTGCCATTGTCAAGATTCTTGACCGGAATGGCAAGGTGCTGGAGCAAGCAGAACTCAAGCAGAAGAGCGTAATCAAGGAGAGTAGTGCTGCCGCATTGACTAGCATGCTGCAGGATGTCGTACAGCACGGTACAGGTACGCATGCCAATATTGGACGACCTGCTGCAGGCAAAACCGGAACGACAGATAATTACCATGATGCGTGGTTTGTTGGTTATACACCGGATCTTGTGGCTGGTGTATGGGTTGGAAATGATGACAATACTTCCATGGGGATGATGACGGGCGGCATGGCTCCAGCAGAACTCTGGAGATCATTTATGCAAAAAGTTCTCGTGGGTGTTCCATCCAAAAGCTTCGATGGTTCGGCCTATACAGGAGGCGGCGGTGGTGAAATCCGTGACGAAAAATCCTCCAAAAGCGATAAGGTATCGGGTAAGACAGCCAAAGATACAGAAGCATCAGATGCGAAAAAGGCACAAAAAGCTACGGAGAAAAAAACGTCCGAATCGACAGATGTTCCGTCAAAACCATCGGGTTCTTCTGAACAATCGCCGACACAGCCTGTTGCACCTGGGCCGGAACCCGGTGGTGGAGTTTCAAAAGGGCGGGATTGATTCGCGGAAAATTTGCCTGATTGGGTAAGAGAAGGGAAGAGTTCATTGGCAAACGTTTTTGATGTTTTGAAAGAGCGTGGCTTTATTGCCCAATGCACAGATGAAGAAAGTGTACGCGATTTACTGGGAAAAGAAAGCGTTACTTTTTATGTTGGTTTTGATCCGACGGCAGATAGTTTGCATGTGGGTCACTTTCTTGGCCTTATGGCTATGTCGCATATGCAGCATGCTGGACATCGTCCCGTTTGTCTTGTAGGCGGCGGGACTGGGACCGTTGGGGATCCTTCCGGCCGTACGGATTTGAGAAAAATGCTTACGGATGAAGATATTGAACATAACTGTGATTGTTTCAAAAAGCAGATTTCTCGCTTTATTGATTTTTCCGAAGAAAAGGCTCTGATGGTCAATAATGGAGATTGGCTTAGAAAACTTAACTACATTGAGCTTTTGCGGGAGGTTGGTGCGCATTTTTCTGTAAATCGTATGTTGACGGCTGAAGCTTATAAAGCGCGCTGGGAAAAGGGTTTGACTTTCCTGGAATTTAATTATATGGTTATGCAAGCTTACGATTTTAGAGAGCTCAATCATCGTTATGGATGTAAATTGCAAATGGGCGGGGATGACCAATGGTCAAATATCATCGCGGGTGTTGAGCTTATTCGACGAAAAGATGCAAAAACGGCGTATGGACTTACCTTTACTTTGCTCACTAAAAACGATGGACAAAAAATGGGCAAGACGGCAGGAGGAGCCCTTTGGCTGGACGCGGAAAAGACATCGCCGTATGATTTCTACCAATATTGGCGCAATATTGATGATTTGGATGTTGAAAAATGTTTGGCGCTCTTGACCTTTTTGCCTATGGATGAGGTGCGTCGTCTTGGCAGTCTTAAAGATGCAGCAATCAATGAAGCGAAGAAAGTTCTTGCTTATGAAGTCACAAAGCTTGTGCATGGTGAAAACGAAGCTAAAAAGGCACAGACTAGTGCTGAAGCGGTATTTGGCGGCAATGGACAGGGTGCAGATATTCCTGCATTTGTACTTGCGAATGAGGAGCGAGAGGCAAAACTTATTGATATCCTTGCAAAATATGGTGTTGTTGCATCCAAAAGCGAAGGGCGACGCCTTATTGCCCAAGGTGGCATAGCATTGAATGATGTAAGGATAATGGATGAGCATTATTGTCTGTCCGATGAAGACTTTAGGAATGATAATATGGTGCTTGTGAAGAAGGGTAAAAAAAAGCATTATCGTTTAGTCAGGGCATGAAGCTTTGATTGGCCTGAAAGCGTTGTTGTATGAAAGATTTCAAATCGGAATAAGGAGTTGCAAGAGGTTATGTCGGGACATTCCAAATGGGCAAATATTAAGAGGAAAAAAGGTGCAAATGATGCGATTCGAGGCAAAATAACTACGAAGATTGGGCGAGAGATTACGATTGCTGTACGCATGGGCGGTAGCGACCCAACGGGGAATATGCGTCTGAAATTGGCTCTTTCCAAAGCCAAAGCGAACAATATTCCAAAGGACAATATTCAGCGTGCTATACAAAAAGGACTTGGAGCAGCAGAAGGCAGCAACTATGAGGAATTCACATATGAAGGCTACGGGCCGGGTGGATCTGCCGTTATGCTCGATATTTTGACGGATAATCGTAACCGCAGTGCGGCAGATGTGCGTCATCTTTTTTCAAAGTTTGGCGGCAATCTTGGCGAAACTGGCTGTGTGGGTTGGATGTTCAAACAAAAGGCCGTGTTCATCGTGGAAAAAGAAATATTTGATGATGAAGATGGACTCATGAGTATTGTGCTTGAGGCAGGAGCAGAAGATTTCAAAGCAGAGGATGATGTTTTTGAGATTACAGCTGAACCTGCCGATTATGATGCAATTGAGGCAGCGCTTGGAGAAAGAGGGATAGAAACAGCCTCTGCAGAAATCACGATGGTACCTGATACCATGGTAAAGCTTGAAGGCAAGGATGCTGAAAAGATGCAGAATCTCATCGATGCGCTTGAAGAAAATGATGATGTGCAGAATGTCTACAGCAACCAAGAAATCAATGAAGAAATTTGATTCTTGCAGGCGGCCATTTTTGGCCGCTTCTGTTTTGGAGTTGGTTTTATGCTGGTATTAGGAATCGATCCCGGGACAGCAATCTGTGGTTTTGGTTTGATTGAAAGTGAGGGAAGTCATCTAAAACCCCGTGTTTATGGTGCATTGACTACAAGCCCTAAAGCGCATATGGAAGATCGATTGATGAAACTCTATGATGGGCTTGATGATTTGATCAAGACGTATCACCCTGATGTCATGGGAGTTGAGCAGCTTTTTTTCAATCGCAATGTCACGACGGCAATTCCTGTAGGGCAGGCTCGTGGCGTTGTACTTCTTGCAGCGGCCAAAAATAAGCTTAAAGTTGTAGAGCATACGCCGCTTCAAGTCAAGCAGGCGGTGACAGGATATGGTAAAGCTACAAAGGAACAAGTCATCTATATGGTGACGAAACTTCTGCATCTTGGAACACCGCCGAAACCTGATGATGTGGCGGATGCGCTTGCTATTGCCATTTGTACGACACATTGCATGGGAAGTGTCGCTTGGCGCAACAGATGATAAACTTTCAGGACAATGTTCAGCCGTTATGCGAAGCGGCATAGTTTGCTTTCGGTTCCGTCTCCTGCGATGCCTTTATCACAGAATCGTGCTGCAAATATGTCCTCTCGCCTTACAGAAACCCAGCCAATCGGTCTGTGCCCGTTGGGCTTGACATCTTGGGGTTTCATGGTACGTTAGATGCGCAAACGGTCCGCTTTTTGGACATCGTGCGCTGCCCTTACATGAACCGCCGAATCAGTCTGCGCCTTCGGATTGATTTCTTGGGGAGCTTCATGGTAACGGTGGCTATATTGTTCATGAAATGGCGCGATATACTATGAGGGGAATGCTATGATTGGTTTTTTGCGGGGGAAGGTAGAGCGCCTTTCCCTTGATTTTTGTTTTCTTGATGTTGCGGGTGTTGGCTATCGTGTGTTTATATCCGGTACCACACATGGGTATCTTCGTGTAGGGGAAGAAACCATGCTTTTTACGCATCTTGTTGTGCGCGAAGATGCGATGCTTCTCTATGGCTTTTTTTCTGAGCAAGAGTATGAGATGTTTCAAATGCTTATATCTGTTTCAGGTATTGGTCCCAAAGCAGCACTTGGAATACTTTCTAACATTACGCTTGAAAATCTTTGCCTTGCTGTAAAAAATAAGAAAGCAGATTTCTTGACAAAAGCACCAGGGATTGGAAAAAAATCAGCGGAACGAATCATTCTTGAACTCAAGGATAAAATAGCTGGATTTATGACGAATCACGAAGAGGCAATGGACATTGATTTACTCGAACCACTGCAGGAAGATACGATGTTGGCCGAGGCGGGAGATGCTTTGGCGTCCTTGGGTTATGCACAGGCAGAATTTATGCCTGTGCTGAAGCGTGGCAGTGGCTGCAAAAATGTGGAGGAACTCATTCGGTTTGCATTGAAGGAATTTGCCCGGAAAAGCTGAGGAATGGGGTTGAACTATGGAAGAAATCGATGGGCGCATTATTGCGCTTGATGAACAAGCAGCAGATACATGGCAGTACAGCTTGCGGCCTAGAAAACTTGCAGAATATATCGGGCAGAGAAAAGCAAAAGAAAACTTGCAGGTGTTTGTCCAGGCGGCATTGAGTCGCAAAGAGGCTCTTGACCATGTGCTTCTTTATGGTCCCCCAGGCCTTGGAAAGACAACACTCGCTGGTATTATTGCCAATGAATTAGGCGTGAATTTCCGCATTACTTCAGGGCCTGCGATTGAGCGTTCGGGAGATTTAGCGGCGCTTTTAACGAATCTCAATGAACGCGATGTGCTTTTTATTGATGAGATTCATCGCCTTTCTCGTACGGTGGAAGAAGTTCTTTACTCCGCAATGGAAGACTTTGCACTTGATATCATCATAGGCAAGGGGCCGAGTGCTCGTTCCATTCGTCTTGATATTGCACCGTTCACGCTTGTGGGAGCGACAACGAAGGCAGGTGCTCTTGCTGCCCCCTTACGCGATCGTTTCGGTGTGATTTCAAGGCTTGAGTATTATGAGCCAAAGGAGCTTATGTTGATCGTTGAACGTGCAGCGGAAATCTTGCAAATATCTATTGAACCGGGAGGTGCGCAAAAGATCGCATCTCGTTCTCGTGGGACACCTCGTGTTGCCAATAGACTCCTGAAGCGTGTGCGTGATTTTGCACAGGTGGCGGGGACGGGCATAATTACCGCCGCTATTGCGGACAACGCTCTCGATAAGCTTGAAGTGGATAAAATAGGGCTTGATCATACAGATCGTCATATGCTTATGACGATGATCCAAAAGTTTTCAGGCGGACCTGTTGGTTTGGAAACTCTGGCCGCTTCCATTAGCGAAGAAAGTGATACGATTGAGGATGTTTACGAACCGTATCTTTTGCAGCTCGGTTTTATCAATCGCACACCGCGTGGTCGTGTCGTAACACGCGCTGCCTATGAACACTTGGGTGTGCCTTATATAGAAGGGAATCAGTGAATATGAAATTCCTGCTTCACATGTGTTGTGGACCATGTTCCTGCTATCCGGTAAAAAAGCTTCGGGAAGATGGTATTGAGCCAGTTGGGTACTTCTTCAATCCCAATATTCATCCCTATAGGGAATGGGATATGCGTTTAAAAACAGCAAAAGAGTTTGCCGAGAAGGTAGGTTTAAATATTCGGACGAATGAAAATTATATGTTGCGTGATTTTTTGCAAAAAGCTCTGCATGCAGAAAGCATGACAAATGGGCGTTGTCGCATGTGTTATACATGGCGTCTGGAGGAAATTGCCCGATATGCGAAAGAAAACGGCTTTGAGGTTTTCACGAGTACGTTGTTCTACAGCATATATCAACAGCATGAATTGATGCGAGAAACAGCAGAAGTTTTTGCACGAAAATACGGTGTTAGATTCTATTACGAAGATTTCCGGGTAGGTTGGCAGGAAGGAATCGATATAAGCCATGAACTTGAACTATATCGTCAATCATATTGCGGTTGTATTTTTAGTGAAGAGGAACGGTACAGCAAGGCCATACGCAAAGAGCGGAAGAAACAAGCAAAGCAGCGGAAATTGATGGCTCAAGCCCAGAAACCGGCAGTTGAAACCCCAAAAAGAGCATGAGAGATCGTGCAGACAATATAAAGAGAAGCCTCCGGCAGCGATGCAGGAGGCTTCTTTTTGGTATGATTTTTTCTAATTTTGCATGCCTAATCAAACTGGAAGGCAAATTTTTTGCCTGGGATGATATAGTTAATGAGAAATTGTTCTTCTTCGGGAAGCATTGCTGCGACATTGACGCGCATATCGGCAGGCTGCGGGTGTTTCATGATTTGAAGTTCTCCCATATAGCGGCCATACTTCTTATTGTCGAGTGTGATTGCACCATAAGCTCGCATTTTCTGATTTTCAGGTTTGATCTCCTGTCCGAGTTCCTTGAGTATCGTACGGCTTTCTTGGGCTCTTACAGCATCACGTGCCTCATCGAGGCGTGCCGTAAATATATGCGTGAGCAGTTCTCTCTGCACGGGATCGTTTGTCATGAGCTCGGCGCGCATGGTCACTTGGTTTGGGGGGGTCTGGGTGAGTGTCCTGAGTTCTTGTTCCGAAGGAAGGGAATCGCCGATAAATATCGAGTCCATGCCGATAGCAGAGAGGTGGCGTGCAGCAAGAGAAGGTGTAAAATCACGATGCATTTCGAGTGTTGGCAGTCCGCGTCTGAGCGGTGAGCGGCGGCGGTATTGACAGGGAATGAAGGAACCGACCGATATGCCGGCCTTATGCAGCATGGCTGTTTTGCGCACGAGTGTTGCTTCAGAAAGGCCAGTACCTTCGCGTGGGTAGAAGTTGTGCAAGGCATCGATCCATTCGAAAGCTGCTTTTTCCTGAAGCAGGTCTGTGAGGAACTTTCCAGTGATTGTGGAGGCGTTGAGCTGGATCTTCATGTTTTGCTTTTGGGCATTGCGGCTGAGCTCGGCGATATATGACGCGCCGTAGCCGTAATCTATGCGTATGGTATGGATTCCCATGAATTGGAAGGCTGAAAGTGAAAAGCGATGCATTCCAAGAAAGTTTAACGTTGCTGGAGAAACATCGGCAATAATTTCCATATTATGATGGCGTGCCGTTTGCACGATGTCATTAAATTCTTCTTTCAGGATTGCAGTATTTGATTCAGGAATGTGTAAGGAGGTGAATATGCGCGTGACGCCAAGTTTGGCGGCAGACTCTATCAGGTGAAGATTTTCCTTCCGGTTGTTGTCAAGACCGGGATAAACAGAGATTCCTGTCTGCATGGCAAGTCCTCCTTTCGCTAAGTTGAATTTTCTTGAGGGTCTTGAAAACCGATGCTCCATGTTGCAAGAAAACCGACGATGTAAGCAGTGAAAAGACCGGATAAATAAATAGTGATGTTATTCGTAACAGCTGCGAGTGGAATTCCCGATATGCCCATCGCTGATGCACCGACCATAAATGCCGCTTGAACCGCTCCGCCGCAGCCGCCTCCAATACAGGCACCGATAAAGGGGCGGCCAAGCGGCAGCGTGACCCCATAAATCAATGGTTCGCCGACACCGAGAGCACCTATAGGTAAAGCTGAGACGATAGTTTTTTTGAGGAAAGCATTTTTTGATTTGCAATAGACTGCAATAGCTGCGCCGACTTGACCTGCGCCTGCCATGGCGAGAACTGGCAAAAGAATTGTTACGCCATAGCGAGAGAGAAGCTCTGCATGAATTGGCGTCATTGCTTGATGCACACCTAGCATAACCATAGGAAGCCATAATGATCCAAGGATGAAGCCGGTGATGATGCCGCCTTTCTCGATGGAAACGGAAGCGGCATCTCCTATGGCTGCAGAGAGAATTCCACCAAAAGGCTGCAATAAAAAGATTGCGACAAATCCCGCTGTAAGAAGTACAAGAAGCGGCGTGAGGAATAGGTCAAGTATTTCTGGAATGACTTGATGAAGCTTTTTTTCCAACCACGCAGCAAAGATAGCAACAAGCAATACAGCGATAATGCCGCCGCGTCCTGGTGCAAGTTCGAATCCTTCGAATGAAATGGCGGCAAGTCCTGGATGGGAGATTATGGCGGCCAGTGTACCGCCGAGCATCGGAGAACCGCCAAATTCTTTTGCGGCATTGACACCAACGAGAATATTCATAGCAAAAAACACAGAACCGCCCATCAATGCAAGTAAACTGGCAAGAGGCGAAACAGCAAGTTCAGGGAAAGTCTTCAGAACGATATTCAAGATGCCTGTGACTAAGCCACAGGCAATAAAGGCTGGAATAAGGGAAATGAAGATATTGGCTACGCGCTTGAGTAAAAGTTTTGTAGGCGTTGAATTTCTCTTTTTTATGTTTTCCTGCAATGCTTTTCCGTCACCAATAGGCATGTGAGCGGTCAGGCACCCCCAAGAAGCGCGGCTGGGATTATCTAGGGAAGATTCACCGGATTCTTCGTTTTTTTCTTGTTCTTGGAGCAGTGCCTTGAAATATGTTGTCACTGTCGTGGCGCGCCCAGGTCCTAAGATGATTTGTAACTCTATGCCATTTTCGTGTATGCCGAGAATTCCATCAAGTGATTTTAATTTCTGCAACATGCTTGTAGTTTGATCTTTTAGTTCAAGCCGCAGACGTGTCATGCAATTTTCAGCTTTTATGATGTTTGTAGCAGGTCCGACAATTTGAAAGATTTCTTTTGCCAGAGCTTCCAGCGTCATGCTAAACCTTCTTTCTTAAGTGCACGCTTGATGTAGCCATCTGCTGCAGCAAGGCGCTTCCTTGCTTCTTTCGGACTGAGACCGCTAAATAAAAGAAAAATGGCCAATTTGGCATTTCCGTCTGCTAATTCCAGCGCATGGACAGCTTCTTTCAGACTTCTTCCTGTGGCTTTCATGACAATGTGTCGAGCCCGTTCTGTGAGTTTTGCATTTGAGCTTTTTACATCAACCATGAGATTGCCATAAACCTTGCCTAGGCAAATCATGGAACCGGTAGAGAGCATGTTCAGGATGATTTTTTGTGCTGACCCAGCTTTCAAGCGTGTTGACCCAGTGATGATTTCAGGCCCCGTGATGGCCGTAATAGCTATATCGGCGAGAGCCTCAATCGGAGAGTTGGGAGTACAAGAGATGGCGATGGTTTCTGCACCGATTTTGCTTGCATACTTAAGTCCGCCGATGACATAGGGAGTACGTCCAGATGCGGCAATACCGCAAAGTATATCTTTGTGACAAAAACGTCGTTTTTTGAGGTCGTTTTCTGCGAGGGTGTATGAATCCTCAGCACCTTCTTGAGCTTTGAAAATGGCTGGAATATCACCCGCAATAATTCCTTGTATGAGTTCTGGTTCTACACCGAATGTCGGAGGACATTCGACAGCGTCGAGAATGCCAAGCCGCCCTGATGTGCCGGCACCTAGATAAAAAAGACGGCCGCCTTCCTTTAGACGAACCGTGATAATTTCTACTGCCGCAGCGATGGCCGGTAGGGCGCTTTCGACGGCCTGCAAGACTTTCCTGTTTTCCGTATGAATGGTTTGGAGCATGACAGGTATGGGCATCTCATCTATATGAAACGTGGAAGGATTGCATTGTTCCGTTGTCAGCTCATGGAGATTGATCATAAAGGGAAAGCACCTCAAATCGTGATTTTTACTGGGGATTATTTCAAGTATACCTTGTTCCCGTATTTGACAGTGAGAAGAAGCACGAGTGTTTTGCTGGTATAGCTGCTCCTTTTTCGCAATGTTTATGGTGTATTATCCAACATTCCCTTAAATCCTTACTTTGACATTGAGTGCAGAAATCCTCTTTAATCGTTGAAGAATTCTCAAAAATTTTGAATAAAGTTACCTAGAGATATTATTAACCTTTTGAGATCTATTCTTGACAAATATCTTTCCCAGGTATATCTTTATTCAAGATGCTTTGCAGGGGTATTCGAGAGAACCTTTTATAGAAAAAGGGGAAACTTGACTGATAGATGATATTCGAGCAAAAGATGAAAAATTTATTGCGGAAACCGTGAGCTCTATAAAGAAGTTCAAAGGAGAAGGGGCAGGCGATTCTAGATGAAAGAAAATGAAAAATATAATGTCATCGGTATGTCATGTGCGGCTTGCAGTGCACGTGTGGAAAAAGCAGTTTCGCGTTTACCGGGTGTAAAACAGGTGGCAGTAAATCTTTTGACAAATTCCATGCTTGTGAGCTATGAAGTTCCTGCTACTTCGGAAATAATATGCAATGCTGTAAATCAGGCTGGGTATAGTGCCAGTCTTGCTGCAGAGCCAGGAAAAAAAACGGGGAGGAGTTTTGCAAAAGAACGTGAGGCGCTCGAAGATCGTGAAACGCCAAAGATTTTCCGCCGTTTTGTCGTTTCACTTGTTTTGCTGTTGCCGCTTCTTTATGTTTCTATGGGGCATACGATGTTGGCATGGCCTCTTCCTGAGGCCATGGAAGGTAATGCACTTGTTATAGGACTGTATGAATTGCTTCTTGCGGCCGCTGTTATGATTGTCAATCAAAAATTTTTTATCAATGGTTTTCGCAATGTGCTTTCCGGAGGGGTGAACATGGATACCCTCGTTGCTCTCGGAAGTGCTGCAGGTTTTGCTTATAGCACAACGAACCTGTTCTCCATGCTCGTTGCAGTTCGTATGGGAGATTGGCAGAATGTTGCAGCGTTGGGCAATGATTTTTATTTTGAGACAGCGGCTATGATTGTTACACTCATTACGGTTGGCAAACTTTTGGAAAGCCGCAGTAAGGGAAAGACAACCAATGCGATCAAAAGACTGATGGATTTGGCACCTAAGACGGCACGGCTTATGAAAAATGGCAATGAGGTTGTGGTTGATGTCTCAGAGGTGGTTGTTGGAGATATATTCCGAGTTTTACCGGGAGAAAGCTTTCCTGTCGATGGTACGGTGATTGAAGGAGAAAGTGCCGTCAATGAGGCAGCTCTTACGGGGGAAAGTTTGCCTGTTGATAAAGTGCCGGGGAGCCTTGTGAGCGCAGCAACAATCAACCAGAATGGTGCTTTGACCTGCGAAGCGAGGCGTGTTGGCGAAAATACCACCTTGCAGCAGATCATCGAGATGGTGCAGAATGCTGCTGCATCCAAGGCGGAGATTTCAAAGCTTGCCGACACCGTGTCGGGAATCTTTGTTCCTATTGTCATTGTAGTGGCGATTGCCACAGGGATGGTATGGTTTCTCCTTGGCGAGACGATAAGCTTTGCATTGGCTCGTGCCGTCAGTGTGCTTGTTATCAGTTGCCCATGTGCTTTGGGATTAGCGACACCCGTTGCTATTATGGTGGGCAGCGGCAAGGGGGCAAAGAACGGTATTCTTTTCAAAACAGCTTCGGCTTTAGAGGCGACAGGCAAGGCGGACTTTGTTGTGCTCGATAAGACTGGAACGATTACAGAAGGAAAGCCTCGTGTGATGAATATTATCCCTGACGAAGGCTGCACGGAGGATATATTGCTTGTTGCGGCGGCTGCGCTTGAAGCGAAGAGCGAGCATCCGCTTGCTTTGGCCATCAAAGAGGAAGTGGTAAAAAGGAATCTGCAGTTTGAGGAAGCGCAGAATTTTGAAGCACTTCCGGGGCATGGAGTTAGAGGCAGGGTCAATGTTGCCGGTTCAGTACAAGAAGCTGTTGGTGGCAGTATGAAATTTATGGAAGAAAAAAAGATGCTTTCTCCTATTGTGCGGCAAGAGGCGGAAAAACTTGCCGAAGAAGGAAAGACACCGCTTTTCTTTGCGACAAGGGAGCGTTTTCTTGGTATCATTGCGGTTGCTGATACGATAAAACCAGATAGCAGTGAGGCGATTCGTGAATTGCTGCATATGGGAGTTCAACCCGTTATGCTTACGGGGGATAATAAACGAACAGCAAAAGCTGTTGGATTGCAGCTCGGTCTTGCTGCAATTATTGCAGATGTTTTGCCCGGTGATAAGGAAGAGGTTATACGACGCCTAAAGGAAAGCGGCAGGACGGTCATGGTAGGAGACGGCATCAATGACGCGCCTGCCTTGACGCGTGCCGATATTGGCATTGCTATTGGGGCTGGATCTGATGTTGCTATTGATGCAGCAGATATCGTACTAATGAAATCGTCTCTTTTGGATGTTGCTGCATCGATTCGTTTATCACGTCAGGTCGTTCGCAATATCAAAGAAAATCTTTTTTGGGCATTTTTTTATAATATCATTGGCATACCATTGGCAGCAGGTCTTTGGATTCCTGTTTTTGGCATTGTATTGAATCCGATGTTTGGTGCGGCGGCAATGAGTTTGTCAAGTTTCTGTGTTGTGATGAATGCGTTGCGGTTGAACTTTTTTGATGTTCATTACGATAAAAACGATGAGAGTAGGAAGCTTAAGACATTACCTGTATTCCTCACGGAAGATGCCAAGGAATGCGGTGTTTTGGATGAAATGATGAATGAAAAAATGGAGGATGATACAATGACAAAGACCATTTTTATCAACGGGATGATGTGCGGACACTGTGTCGCGCATGTGACGAAAGCACTTGAAGGGCTTAATGGCGTGGATAAGGTCGAGGTGAGCCTGGAGAATAATAACGCTGTTGTGACATTCAATGCGGATGTTTCTGACCAGGCTCTTATAGCGGCTATTGTCGATGCTGGTTATGAGGTCACTGGGATTCAGTGAGAACAGGGGCTGCCATACGGCAGCCCCTGTTGCATGTGACACCCCCATAGTTCTATGTTATACTATATCCTATCTGAATGAAGGAGGACGGGGGCTTGGCTTGTTTATGGAGAAGTAAAAGGATAGGGGTGCGTGCAACTATCGCGTTTTTATGCCTGTTTTTTACAGTTGTTTCCAAAACGGGAGCAACGGGGCGTACCATTGATTTTCATCCGGCAAATGTTCCGGCAGCTGCGACGAGTAAAAAAACGGTGGAACAAACGGAGCAGATGTCATGGGACAATACTGGCAAACAGGAGGTTCGCGTAGGTCTATTCCTTAAGCAGCGCACAATGCTTGTTTCTTCGGATAAGGGATTTTCACTTATAGATGAAAAGAGCGGCAAAGTACTGTCGAACATAGCTCCGAATTCGGCTATAAAATTAGAAGAAAAACAAGGGGGAATATTGCTAGACGGAAAGCTTCTTTTGACCGAATCCTTCCGTCTTGTACCTAAAACAAAGGAAGGAATCTTTATGCTGGGAACGAAACATTACCATGGCATGATGATGGTTCGTCTTCATGGGACAAATTTCGATATTATCAATATTGTTGAATTGGAAGATTATGTTAATGGTGTATTGCCAGAGGAAATGCCTTCTTCATGGCCTGCCGAAGCCTTGAAGGCGCAGGCTGTTGCCGCCCGTACCTACGGTTTGCGCAATAGGCTTCGTCACAAAACGGAGGACTACAGTGTATGCGCAACGACGCATTGCCAGATTTATGGCGGAATCGATGTCGAGACTGCTGCGACTAGAGAAGCAGTGGCTGCAACTTCGGGAGAGGTTCTGTTTTATGCCAATAAACCTGCAGAAGCACTTTTTCACAGCGATTCAGGCGGTATGACAGAAAGCAGTGAAGCCGTTTGGGGCAATGCGGTACCATATCTTTTGCCGGTAAAAGAAGATGTATTGGGGACAGGTGCTTGGCAGCAAACATTTTCTGAAGAACGTATTGCAGAAAAGCTTGCTGGAAAAGGGGTGTCCATCGGTCGATTGAAAAAAATAGAGTTATCACCGCTTGTTATCGGGAAAGGAAGGGGAGACCGCTCTGTTTCGGGACGGGTTTTACGCGTAGTTTTTTATGGTGCGCAGGGGAGTATAACTTTGACGGGGAGTGAAGTGCGATCGCTTTTCGGTCTTAAGAGTACGCTTTTTGATATACGTTGGGAGAAGAAGTTTGACGGGAAGGGGCAAGTCATAATTTCTGGTTTTGGCAATGGACATGGTATTGGACTGTCACAGTATGGTGCTAAAAATCTTGCTAAACGAATGAAATATACGGATATCCTTGCACATTATTACCCCGGAACGACATTGCGCAGACTGAAATGAGGGAATCAAAGATCGATGTTGTTAGAGGATTTTTCTTATGGATTGCCGGAGGAACTTATTGCCCAAAAACCCGTGGAACCAAGGAACGCATCTCGCCTTATGGTACTCGACCCTAAGGTACAGAGGATAGAGCATCATCATTTTTTTGATTTGAAAAAATTTCTTGTGCCTGGAGATACTTTGATTCTTAACGATACGCGTGTAATGCCGGCTCGGCTGCATGGACGACGCGAATATACAGGCGGGCATATCGAGCTGTTTCTTTTGCGCCGTCTTGAAAAGGATTTGTGGGAAACGTTAGTGCGTCCAGGGAAAAAAGCAAAGATCGGGCAAGTTATAAGCTTTGGTGCGGAATTGTCTGCTGAAGTTGTCGGGGGCACGGATTTTGGCGGACGTCTTGTGATTTTTCGTTATAAAGGAGTTTTTGAGGAGATCTTGGAGCGTTTAGGCGAAACCCCATTGCCCCCCTATATCCATGAAAAGCTTATGGATAAGGAACGATATCAAACCGTCTATTGTCGTGAAGAAGGTTCAGCTGCAGCACCGACGGCAGGACTTCATTTTACAAAGGAACAGCTTGCTGGCCTGAAGAAAAGTGGTATTAACATTGGATTTGTTACACTTCATGTTGGCCTGGGGACGTTTCGTCCCGTGAGTGCAGAGAAGATTGAAGATCATAGGATGCATAGTGAATATTATTGCCTCCCGAAAGAGACTGCAGAGTTGATTTGTCGAACAAAGGCAGCAAATCGCCGTGTCATTGCGGTTGGCACAACTTCTGTTCGCACCCTGGAGTCGGCGGCAGAGAGGAAAAATTTTATTCGGGAAACAAGTGGTTGGACGGATATTTTTATTTATCCTGGATACGAGTTCAAAATAGTGGATGCACTTGTCACAAATTTCCATCTGCCAAAATCCACACTCATCATGCTTGTCAGTGCTTTTGCAGGCCGTGAGTTCGTTTTGCGTGCTTATCAAGAGGCTGTACGGGAAAAGTATCGGTTCTTCTCTTTTGGAGATGCGATGTTTGTTGCAGGAGCTGCAGGCAAGGGATAACGATGGGGAGGTATGGTACGTTTGGCAGCCATTACATACGAATTGATAAAAAAAGACAAGACAACAGGGGCGCGAGCCGGTATTTTGCATACGCCTCACGGGAGCTTTCCCACGCCGATTTTTATGCCTGTAGGAACGCAGGCATCGGTTAAAGGGGTATCGCCTGATGAACTCAAAGAGCTAGGCGCTGGCGTTATTTTATCCAATACATATCATCTTTTTTTGCGCCCGGGAATGGAGCTTGTTCGCGAGGCCGGTGGATTGCATCGTTTTATGCATTGGGACAGAGCAATCTTGACAGACAGCGGAGGATTTCAAGTATTTAGTCTTGGCGAGTTACGAAAGATAACAGAGGAAGGTGTTATTTTTCGTTCCCATATTGATGGTGCGAAAAAATTTCTTTCACCTGAAATTTCCATGGAAGTGCAAATGGCTCTTGGCTCAGATATTGTTATGGCCTTTGATGAATGTGTGCCTTATCCTGCTGATTATGATTATGCAAAAAGGTCTACAGACAGAACGACACGCTGGGCGAAACGCTGCAAAGAAACAATGACCAGCGAGAACCAAGGGCTTTTTGCTATTGTACAGGGCGGTATGTATGAGGATTTACGCAGAAAAAGCGTAGAGGAACTGACAACGCTTGATTTTCCGGGTTATGCTGTCGGAGGATTGAGTGTCGGCGAACCAAAAGAAATCATGTACGAGATGCTGGCAATCACAGTACCACTCCTCCCTGAAAATAAGCCGCGCTACTTGATGGGTGTTGGTACGCCGGATTATCTCATGGAAGGCGTCCTGCATGGAATTGATATGTTCGATTGTGTATTTCCGACACGCGTAGCTCGTAATGGCATGGCAATGACATGGCAGGGCCGGATCGTGATAAAAAACGCTGTTCATACACAAGAGTTCTCAGTGCTTGATTCAGGGTGCGGCTGTTATGCTTGTCGCAATGGTTTTACGCGCGCTTATATTCGCCATCTTGTGCGTGCAGGTGAAATTTTCGGTTTGAGACTTTTGACGCTGCATAATCTTTATTTTTTGCAAGATTTCATGAAAAAAATGCGTGCGGCTATTTTAGAAGATCGCTTTGGTGAGTTTCGAGAAAAATTTTATCGCAGCTATAGAAGGTGATGAAATTTCCGGTTACAATGAAAGGGAAAACGACAGAAGTGTCGAATGAAAAACTGTATGAATATGGGATGGTTTTCTGTTTAGGGGGATATTATGGATGCTAATATGATGAATGTATTTTATACATACGGTCCGCTTGTTTTTATGGTGTTGGTTATTTATTTTTTGATTATCAAACCACAGCGCAAGGAACAAAAGCGACGTAAGGAAATGCTTGATGGATTGAAACGCGGCAATCGTGTCGTTACCATCGGCGGTATTTTTGGGGTTTTGACTGAAGTACGGGATACGACAGTTAAGTTGAAAATTGCCGAGCATGTAGAAATCGAAGTTTCGCGTGCCTCTATAAATGCAAATGTTTCCGCGGAAGAGCGTTCCGAAAAGGAATAAATCATGATTGAAGGGGAAACAGCTCAGAAGAAAAAAGTTTTGCGTGTCCAAGTATTGGACAAATGTAGAGAGCTTTTGCCTTCCGTGCAACAAACTTTTAGCGAAATGATATGGGAACAGGTAAAAAGATTTATCTGTTATGAACAGGCGAAACAAATTTTTTGTTTTGTGTCGATGGAAAATGAGGTACAAACGCTTGCTTTCATCCAGGAGGCATTAAACGAAGGAAAAGAAGTTTCGGTGCCTCTTATTACAAATCGGGGAGTGATGGATGCGGTACGGGTGAGGAATTTATCCGATCTTGTGCCGGATGCCTTTGGCATTTTGACTGCAAGAGTAGGGACACGTATCCTCATGCCTCCGGAAACAATTGACTGTGTTATCGTTCCAGGGGTGGCATTTTCCCGCAAAGGTGCAAGACTTGGACATGGTGGTGGTTATTATGATCGTTTTTTTTATGAAAAGGCACCGCAGGCATACCGTGTTGCCGTGGCCTTTTCCTGTCAGATTATGGACGACATACCGATGGAAGACCATGACGTGCTGATGCACCGGATTGTTACGGAAAAAGAATCAATAATTTGTGGGTGAGATATCTTGATGAAAATACGAGTGGGTATGGCAAAAATTAATAAATATGCAATGCAGCATTGTGGCGATAGTTTTGATATTGTGGAGAGGCCCTATGGCGGCCTGTCTGCCGTTATTGCTGATGGTCAGGGAAATGGCTTAGCAGCGCATCATACGAGCAGTTGGGTAGTGAACAAGGCAGCTTCTCTTATTGCGGATGGTGCGAGGGATGGTGCTGTAGCGCGAGCCGTGCATGATTATCTTTATGCAATGAAGGACAAGAAGGTTTCTTGTACCTTGACGGTACTAAGTGCCGATCTTGAGTCAGAGACCGTCGTCATTAGCCGTAATTCCAACTGTCCCGTCATTGTCAAAACGGAAGAATATCTGACGGTTTACGATGATAGTGTTTCACCGATCGGTGTCAATCGTCATATGAAACCGCTTGTGTATGAACTGCCGTTTTCTGCGGGCATGGTTCTTGTTTCGTATACGGATGGGATTGCCCATGCCGGAAAAAAATATACGGGTTCAGTCATGGACATGAAGAAGATTATATCTATAATTGAGAGTAGTTCCCCAGAAGATTGTGATTTCATTGCGAAAAGTATTTTGGAATATGCACTTTTACTTGATAAAGAGAAGGCTGGGGATGATATGACCGTTGTTGCGATGGGGCTTGCGGAGAGCTCATCGGAACTGCCGAAAATTGAGCAGCTTTCTGCTTCGTATCCTTTTTGAGGAAGAGATTATGCGAATTGCTGTTGTTGGTGTTTGTGCATCGGGTAAGACTACCTTGGTGAACGGTTTAAAAAAAGCAGGGTTTGATGCTTACAATGTAGCGCAGGAACATTCCTGTATTCATGATTTCTGGAATAAGCATCATCCAGATGTTCTCGTGATGATTGATGCGACACTTCCGGCAATAAAGAAACGCCGCCGTGTTTTTTGGACGGAAGAACGACTTGTTGTGCAGCATGGGAGACTGGCAGACGCGAAAATCCATGCAGATTTATATCTGCAGACGGATAATTTCACGGCGGAAGAAGTTTTGGATAAGGTCGTTCAATTCCTTCATACCAAAAGCCATTAAAGGCTGCACGAAGAAAAAGATTTGTCTGGGCAGAGTGAGAGCAACATATTTGTCAGAGGAGATGGAAAGAGTTGAGACAAGACGTTTTACTGAAATTGCTTGCGGTCATCACGGTGATCGTGGGCGTGTTCTTTGCTTTTGTTTCGCCGTTGGCGAATTCTATACGGCAAGGTCTTGATTTACAAGGGGGTACGCATGTTGTGCTCGAAGCAGTCGACACGCCGGAAGCGCAGGTCAATGAAGATGCGATGCAGCGCGTTGTCAAGATTATGGAGAAACGTGTCAATGAACTCGGGCTCACAGAACCGTTGATTCAGCGTCAAGGCGAAAGGCGTGTTATCATTGAGTTGCCGGGAATCAAGGATCCGGATGCAGCTATTAAAGTTATCGGCAAAACGGCTATGCTTGAATTCAAAGATGAGGCCGGCAATACGGTCATGACAGGGACGGATCTCAAAAATGCCCAAGATGCAAGGAATCAGCAGAATCAGTATGTTGTCAATCTTGAATTTTCGGATGAGGGAGCTAAAAAGTTTGCCGATTTAACAACAAAAAATGTAGGAAAACGTATTGCTATTCTACTTGACGGCGAAGTTTTGACGGCTCCGAATGTACGCGAACCTATTACAGGCGGCAAAGCCGAGATTACAGGACAGGATACACAGGAAGAAGCACATAGAATTGCAGTTCTTCTCAGAAGCGGAGCTTTACCGGTTAAGGTGAATATTATCGAAACGCGTACTGTTGGGCCGACGTTGGGACAGGATTCAAAGGATAAGAGCCAATTTGCTTTTGTTATTGGCATATCAGCAGTTCTTCTTTTTATGGTTGTCTTTTATCGTCTTTCTGGACTTGTCGCAGATTTAAGTCTCATGGCTTATGTCATCGCATTGTTGTTCATCTTGAAAATGTTGGATGCGACATTGACTTTACCGGGTGTGGCAGGTATTATTCTTTCCATAGGTATGGCTGTTGATGCCAATGTGTTGATTTTTGAACATTTCAAGGAAGAATATCGTCAGGGAAAAACGTTGCGTCTTTCGATGGATGCTGGTTTTAAACGTGCTTTTACAACCATTTTTGACTCAAACATCACGACGATTATTGCGGCGCTTGTTCTCTTCTTTTTTGGTACGGGAACAATCAAAGGCTTTGCCATTACCCTTGGCTTAGGAGTTGTTCTTAGTATGTTGACGGCAATTACGCTTACGCAGTATATGCTGAAGCTCCTCATTGCCTCGAACATCTGCAAGAGTCCTGGCGTTTATGGCGCAACGGGATTTGGGTTGAACAGCGGGGTGAAAAAAGATGAGGCTTGATATCGTAAAACATACGAAAATATGGTTTGCTATTTCGCTTTGTGTGATTATTCCTGGCATTGTCAGTATGTTTACACAAGGGTTCAATCTTGGCATAGACTTCACCGGTGGTACGATTATTGAACTGCGTTTCCAGCATGATGTAACATTGGCAGATGTTCGCAATGTTCTGCGCGAGTATTCTCTTGATAATAGTACGATACAGTTCTCGGGTGATACGGCAAATGCGGAAGCAGCACCCACTGTAATGATTCGTACGGTTGACCTCGAGGAAACAGAACGCAAGGCAGTGATGGCTTCTTTGCAAGAAGTGCTTGGAAGTTATGATGTTTTGCGCGAGGAAAAAGTCGGAGCAACGATGGGATCGGAGCTTATTATGAATGCCATATGGGCTCTTGTGTTGTCCTGGGTCATGATTGTGCTCTACGTTTCGTATCGATTTGAATTTAAATTCGGGATTTCTTCTATATTGGCGCTTGTTCATGATATCCTTATTGTGCTCAGTGTTTTTTCACTTACACAACGTTCCGTAGATTCCTCTTTTGTTGCAGCACTTTTGACAATTGTCGGCTATTCCATCAATGATACCATTGTTATTTTTGACCGTATTCGTGAAAACTTGAAATTGCACTTCAGACGGGGCGGCGATATCAATGCCTTGGTAAATACCAGTGTTTATCAGACATTGACTCGTTCTATTTATACGGTTTGCACGGTGCTTTTCACGACATTCGCGCTTTATTGGTTTGGCGGTGATACAACAAAGGATTTTTCCTTTGCGCTTCTTGTCGGTTTCTTTGCAGGTTGCTATTCGTCTATTTTTGTTGCAAGTCCCATTTGGGTCATTCTGCGAAACTTTTCAGAAAAGCAGCGTGCAGCAAGAAGAACTGCTGCGGCAAAATAAGACAAACAAATGGGATGTTGCGTAAATACATAATAGTGGAAGCCTCCCCTTTGGGAGGTTTTTTACTCCGTGGAATATTTTTCTAAAACAGATTATGACTCTGATAGGATACATACAATAAATGAAAGGAAGGAGGATGGGTATGCAGTATGCAAAAAAATGGAAACTCTTGCCGGATGAGTCGACAAGATCCGTTGAACTTTCACAACGCATCGGTATTACCCCGTTTACGGCAACATTGCTCCTGCATCGTGGAATTGAAGAGGAAAAAGCCGTCAAAGCTTTCTTGCATCCAGAGAAACAACCTTTTTACGACCCCTTCTTATTGAAAGATATGGACAAGGCTGTTGCACGTGTTGAGGAAGCTATTAAGCAAAAAGAAAAAATTTTTATATATGGAGATTATGATGTTGATGGTATAACGGCCACATCGCTTCTTTGCTGCAATTTGCGAAAATTGGGTGCATTGGCGGAATATTTCATTCCGCACCGTCAAAAAGACGGCTATGGGCTGCACACGGAAACCTTGGATGAAATTATTGAAAAAGGTGCAGATCTAATCATTACTGTGGATTGTGGCATTTCTGCAATTAAGGAAGCTGCTGCTATACAAGACGAGGTCGATCTCATTATCACCGACCATCACTTGCCGGGAGAAAAGCTTCCAGAAGCTATTGCTGTCATTGATCCGCATCGTGTAGATTGTAATTATCCCGATAAGAATATTGCAGGTGTAGGCGTGGCGTTCAAACTATGCCAGGCACTATGGAAAAAATGCAAAGGTGTGTCCTTTGAGGGCGATCTTGAAATAGTGGCTTTGGGAACAGTTGCTGATATCGTGCCTCTTCTTGGTGAGAATCGAAAAATTGTACAGTTGGGGCTGAAGAGGTTGGCGCAAACAAGCAGGCCGGGACTTCAAGCCTTGTTAGCTGTAACAGAACTTCAAAATAAGGAAATTACGGCAGGTCATATTGGTTTCGTTCTTGCGCCGCGACTAAATGCGGCAGGACGTCTTTCCACCGCTTGTCGCGGAGTCGAATTGTTTTTGGAAGAAGATTGGGATAAGGCGCAAGTGATAGCAAGGGAACTGGATGAGGCAAATAAGGAACGTCAGGTCATTGAACAAGAAATTCTTAAAGCAGCAGAGAAGCAGGTTGAAGAAATCGATATAAAAAAGGCCCATGTGCTCGTGCTGCACGGTGAAAATTGGCATCCCGGCGTTATTGGCATCGTGGCGTCGCGTATTGTAGAAAGATATTATCGTCCAACGATTATTATTTCGGAGAGTTCCGGCCTCGGCAAGGGGTCTTGTCGCAGTATCCGTGGATTTCATATGTTTGAGGCACTTACCGCCTGTAAAAAACTTTTGCAGGGATTTGGCGGGCATGCACAGGCGGCGGGACTGACAATCCGGTCTGAAGATATTGCTGCGTTTCGTGAAGAATTGGAAATATATGCGCAAGCTGTGCTGCAGGAAGAAGACTATATTCCAATCTTGGACATAGAATTAGAGCTTCCGCCAGATAAAATTTCTGATCGGTTGATGTCTGAAATTAAACTGCTTGAACCCTATGGCATGGGAAATCCAAAACCGCTTTTTTCTTGTCACGGTGCTCGTGGCAATTACGCACGTCAGATTGGTAAAGAAGGCCAACATTTAAAGTTCACGATTGATGGGCTCACATCGAGCATTGATGTTTTGGCATGGGGACAGGGAGATAAGGCATCGCTCATAAATAGAGAGCGTATAGATATTGCTTATTTTCCGGAATATCATGTATGGAAAGAAAAACGCAGTTTGCAGCTCATGATGGAGGATTTTTCTCTTGCAAAGGCTGAGAAAAGGTACCCTGATCGAGAAATTCTTGCCTCTGTCTATCGATTTTTACTGGGGGAAGAGAGGCAGGGAAAAGAGTTGACGCTAGATATGGAACGGCTTTTTGAGAGATATATACAGTTTTTCCCTAAGATCAATCTTTTTACATTTCAGAAATCATTGGCAATTTTTGAAGAGCTCGGACTTTTGCGTCATCGTGATACGTGCTACATCATGCTGCCGCCGCCCAAGGAAAAAATGGATTTGCAGAAGTCGAGAATTTTCCGCGAGGGAAATTCGTTATGATGCTTTTCATTGATAATGAAAATATGTTTTGGGGTCAAAAATTTTGTGTAATAGTGTATAATGTATGTCACAGAATAAAATCGCGGAGTCTAATGAGTGACTCTGAGGAAAGCAGGGTTGAGTGGAATGAACGAAGTGAATCCGGTAACGATAGGGAGTATACTGGAAACAGTGAAGAGCTATCAACCGAATGCAGATACAGCCCTGATTCAAAAAGCGTACGATCTTGCGGATGCCGCACACAAGGGGCAAAAACGCGTTTCGGGTGAAGATTATATCGTCCATCCTTTGGCTGTAGCGAAAATTCTTACGGAACTGCAAATTGATGATATTACAATCAGTGCATCCATTCTGCACGATGTGGTGGAAGATACGACATACACACTCAAACAGATGCGTGAACGCTTCGGCGATGAAGTTGCCATGCTGATTGACGGTGTGACGAAACTTGGCCGTATTCAATATAAATCTAAGGAAGAACAGCAGCTTGAGAGTTATCGCAAAATGTTCTTAGCGATGGCGAAAGATATTCGTGTCATTATGATCAAGCTGGCAGATCGTTTGCACAATATGCGTACACTCAAGTACATGCGCGAAGAAAAACAACAGCGTATTGCGCGTGAAACAATTGAAATATACGCACCTCTGGCCAATCGGCTGGGAATTTCACATATCAAATGGGAACTTGAAGATCTTTGCTTACGATATCTTGATCCCAAAGCCTATTATGATCTTGTGGAAAGTGTGAAACAAAAACGGCAGGAACGACAAGCTTTTATTGATGAAGCACATGCATTGCTTGTGGAAAAATTGGAAGAAGCACATATGATTGCTGATATTCAAGGGCGTGCAAAGCATTTTTATAGTATTTATAAAAAAATGAAGCGTGACAATAAAGATATTAGTGAGATATATGATCTTTCAGCGCTGCGAGTGCTTGTTGATTCTGTCAAGGATTGCTACGGTGTGCTTGGTATCATTCATGCGATGTGGAAACCGCTGCCGGGGCGTTTTAAGGACTATATTGCCATGCCGAAATCCAATGGTTACCAGTCTTTGCATACAACAGTTATTTGCCGTGGATATCCGCTTGAAATACAGATTCGTACGTTTGCAATGCATAAGGTATCGGAATATGGTGTTGCAGCACACTGGAAATATAAAGAAGCAGGGAAGAGTGTTGGCGCTACACGGGAATATGATCAGAAAATGTCCTGGCTGCGCCAGATGGTGAACCTGCAGCATGAATTGGACGATCCGAGGGAATATTTTGAGGCTCTGAAAGTCGATGTTTTTTCGGACGAAGTTTTTGTATTTACTCCTAAAGGTGACGTAATAGATTTGCCTAAGGGTTCGATTCCTATAGATTTTGCATATCGGATCCATACAGAAGTGGGACACCATTGCGTGGGGGCGAAGGTCAACGGCAAGATTGTACCGTTGGAATATAAATTGCAAAATGGCGATATTGTTTCCGTTATAACGAATAAATCCAATAATGGTCCTAGTCGCGACTGGCTTAATATGGTGGCTTCTTCAGAAACGCGAACAAAAATACGTTCATGGTTCAAGAAGCAACGTAAGGAAGAAAATATTACGCGCGGCATGGATTTGATGGAAAAAGAGGCAAAACACTTCGGATATGAACCAAAAGAAATATTAAAACCGGAGCGTCTTTCCCTTGTGGCGCAAAAACTTAATATCCCGCAAGTAAATGATCTGCTTGCATCGATTGGTTATGGCGGGATAGCGCTTAACGGTATTATGTCGAAACTTATCGATATGCACAAACAAGAGGTGCAAAAGGCAACACCGCCGGATATTTCCCAAATGCTCCATGCACTTAAGCAGCCTTTGAAAAAACATAAGAAAAAAACGAGCCATGGTGTTCTTGTGGAAGGAGAAGATGGTTTTCTCGTACGTCTCGCGCGTTGCTGTAATCCGATACCTGGCGATCCCATTACAGGCTATATCACGCGAGGACGCGGTGTTTCCGTGCATCGCTCAGATTGCCCCAATCTTATAAACGATATGGATTTTTCTCGCGTTATTGAGGTGAATTGGGATGTTGGTCTTGACAAGGTGTATACGGTGCAGATTGATATTGTTTGTAACGACAAGACAGGTATGTTGGCAGCACTTTTTGCACTGACAGCAGAAATGCGCATCAATATAACATCCTTGACGGCGAAACCTAACAAATCGAACAAAACATCTGTTGTCAATTTGGGATTGGATGTACGGAATTCCCAACAAGTGGCTCAAATCATGACAAAGATTCGTCGTATGAAAGATGTCTATAGTGTTTCGCGTTCTTTGGGCGCGACGGCAAAGGATGATGAAATATGAACCTGGAAATGGAAATGTTTGTCGTTGGCTCTCTGGGTGTCAACTGTTATATTCTCTATAATGAAAAAGATCATCTGGGTGTTGCAATCGATCCTGGTGGTGATGGTGAAATATTACTGCGATATCTTGAAGATAAAAAGATAGAATTGATTGCTATTCTCAACACACATGCTCACGTTGATCATATTGGCGCCGTTGATTTCTTGCGTGATAAGACGGGTGCAAGGTTTTATGTTCACGAAGCGGATGCACCCATGCTTTCTGATTCTAAACTTAATTTATCTGCTTTTATGGGAATGCCTATTGTGACACGTCCTGCTGATGTGTTATTGCATGACGGTGAGGTCTTGAATTTTGGTGATATAAAACTTACGGTTCTTCACACACCGGGGCATTCTCCCGGCAGTGTTTGTTATTTATTGGAGGACAGACTTTTTAGCGGAGATACCCTTTTTGCCGGTTCTGTTGGCCGGACCGATTTTCCGGGTGCGTCTATGGAAGAGCTTTTGCACTCTTTGCACGAGAAAATTATGGGGCTGCCTGAAGCGCTTCCTGTTTACTGTGGCCATGGGCCGTCAACTTCCGTAGGCTATGAAAAACAATGTAATCCTTATCTAAATTTTTGCTAGGTCAAATGGTCGTTAATGAAAGATTTTGATGGAAACCAGGTTCTTTACAAGACAAAAGGCATTTGTATTCTTGTGTGCTTTTTGTTACAATAGACTGTAAAATGATTGCAGAGGTTATGTTTGCTTTGAGTACGTTTTGTTTGAAAGTCGATAGATTGTCTATACTTTTGACAAATTTTTCGGGCTTTCTGCGTAAGTGCATGATGGTAAAGGAGTATGGTCATGGCTAAAATAACAATGGAGGTCTTAAGAAAAAGACTGCAGGAACGTCAACACAAAATGACACCACAGCGTCAAATTGTGCTGCAGGTATTCATGGATCGTCCAGGTGAGCATATCAGCGCAGAAGATGTGCATGGAATTTTACGTGCCAATCATTCAGAGATTGGTTTGGCCACAGTATATCGCAGTTTGGAATTGCTCGTTGAACTTGGTCTCCTTCAGAAGATGGAATTTGGAGATGGATGCAGCCGTTATGAGATTTCGGATTTGAATCCCGGAGAACATCAGCACCACCATTTGATTTGCTTAAATTGCGGCAAGGTCATAGAATTCTCGGAAGATTTGTTGGAAAATCTTGAGAAAAAGGTTGCTGATGAGTGCGATTTTCAGATTGAGGACCATCAGGTCAAGTTGTTTGGTTACTGCAAGGAGTGCCGCAGGCATTGATTGTTCGACGATTTGTGCTAGATCGCAAGGAAGAAGTTATTGTTAAACTTGTGAAGGAGCTTAGGGATCTATTCAAAATCCATGTGCTGGAAGAGGAAGGGGAGACGGGACAGGAAACGGTTGATTATGAACGGATTTCCGTGCGGCATAAAATTGATTTTGGGGCGGCGCCTTCAGTGTATACAGAACTTATTGCCGAAGATGAGACGGGGGAGGAACGGTGTTTTTCCGAAACAGGCATAGCGAGGCAGGATGAAAAGCGAATGGCTGCCATCCACCGCCTTGTTAAGCGTAATCTCTACCGTCTCTTTTGTACGCATTTTTCTATGCCTGCAGCCTCATGGGGCATCTTGCATGGTGTTCGTCCTACAAAAATTGTACATCGCTACATTGAGGCAGGTCTTAATCGACAGGCCATTATTGGGCGTTTGCTGGAGGATTATGAAGTATCAATAGAAAAAGCGTCTTATATGACGGATATGGCATTTCGGCAGCGTTCTTTCTTACAGACCTCCGATGAAAAGACGGTTAGTGTGTATGTTGGTATTCCCTTTTGTCGTTCACGTTGCCTTTACTGTTCTTTTCCTGCTTATATCTTACCGGAATCTCAAAAGCTTTCTGTATTTTTTGAGGCATGGGTAAAAGATCTCCTCGCTGCTAAGGCGGCAATTAAACAATATGGTTTAAAGGTTCAGAACATTTATGTCGGAGGGGGAACGCCCACGAGCCTTAGCAATCTGGATTTTGAACGAATGCTTACGCTTGTTGAAGAGGCTTTTTACGGGAGCTGTACAAGAGAATTTACCGTAGAAGCGGGGCGACCGGATACAATAACTCCTGAAAAGGTTTTGTCTATGCGGCAGCATCGTGTCAGTCGCGTTAGTGTAAATCCGCAGACAATGCAGGAGCGTACGCTGCAGCGTATTGGGCGTGCTCATACGCCACAGGATATTGTGCATATGGTTCACTTGCTCCGTGAAAATGGAGATTTTTCTATCAACATGGATATTATTCTCGGCTTGCCGGGTGAAACACGCTGGGATGCAAGTGATACAATACATCAAGTCATTGCACTCAATCCGGATAGTCTGACACTTCATTCGCTTGCCTTGAAACGAGGTTCGAAACTTAAGATGAATCTGAAAGATTATGAGCTTCCTGCGGATGATGAAGTACAAGTGATGTTTCATGTGACGATGAACCAAGTCTTGACGGCAGGGTATTTTCCATATTATCTTTATCGACAGGGCTATATGAGTGGTCAGCTCGAAAATGTTGGTTGTGCTCGTCCTGGAGCTGAAAGTATGTATAATATGCAAATCATGGATGAGCACCAAACTATTCTTGGCATAGGTTGTGCTGCGACGAGCAAAATTATGAATTTCCGTACGAAACGACTAAAGGCGTCATTTAATGCCAAGGATCTCGATACCTATTTGCGTGATGTTGAACTTTATACGATAAAAAGAGCCAATCTTTTGGCGGAAGCCTATGGGAAACAGGGGGATGGGAAACGTGTTGATTAATGGACCGCGCGGCACAAAGGATATTTTGCCCGACACGGTTGCTCAGTGGCTTTATTTGGAGGAGAGGATTCGTGATATCTGTAGATGTTACGGATATCGCGAAATTCGTACACCGATTTTCGAACATACGGAACTTTTTTTGCGTGGCATAGGAGAAACCACGGATGTTGTGGAAAAGGAAATGTACACGTTTCCTGATCGGGGGGGCCGTAGTCTTACGTTACGACCGGAAAATACGGCATCAGCAGTGCGCTCTTATCTGCAAAATAAGCTTTATGCTGCAGAATCTATTGTAAAACTTTTCTATATGGGCTCTATGTTTCGTTATGACAGACCGCAAGCAGGACGCTATCGTGAGTTTCATCAATTTGGTGTTGAGGCGCTGGGCGAAATAAATCCCTCTGTTGATGTGGAAATCATTTTGTTGGCAATTGAATTCCTTCGCTCATTGGGTCTCGAGGCGCTGGTCTTGCATTTGAATTCTGTTGGTTGTCCCAAGTGCCGTCCTGCTTATCGCGAAAAACTGCAAGCTTTTTTCCGTCCTGAAATGGCGGAGCTTTGTACGGATTGTCAGTCCCGTTTTGCACGGAACCCATTGCGTATTCTGGACTGTAAAAACGAGCATTGCCACGCGCTTTCACAAGGAGCACCGCGGATCACAGATTGTCTTTGTGACGAATGTAAAGCGCATTTCGATAAGGTGCAGTCTTATCTCAAGGAACTTGATGTTCCTTTTGAACTGGATTCCAATCTTGTCAGGGGGCTTGATTATTATACAAAAACTGCGTTTGAGGTACAATATACACCGCTTGGTGCACAAAGCGCGGTGGCGGGCGGAGGACGTTACGATGGACTTGTTGAAGAAATTGGTGGAGATGCTACACCCGGTATTGGCTTTGCCATCGGTTTGGAACGAGTGCTTCTGGCATTGGAAAAACAGGAGCTTCTGCCAGAGATAGAGGAGTATGTTGATGTCTTTTTTGTTGCTTTGGGTGAAGCAGCGGAAAAGACTTCTTTCAAACTCATGCAGAAAGTTCGTGCAGCAGGTCTTGCGGCGGCAATGGATTTTGCCGGGCGCAGCCTGAAGGCGCAGATGAAACAGGCAAACAAGAAAAAATCCCGTTTTGTGGCCATCCTTGGTGAGGATGAGGTGAAGGACACCTCGATCACTTTAAAGAATATGAAAACCAGTGAGCAAAAAAAGATTGTTTTTGAAGAGTTGATTCCTATGCTAAGTGTTGGGGTGAAGAATTGATGGAAACGTTGGAAGGTATGAAAAGGACACACCATTGCGGCGAAATGCGCGAAGAGAATGTGGGTCAGGAGGTTGTTCTTTCGGGCTGGGTATCGAGGCGAAGAGATCATGGCGGGTTGATCTTTGTCGATATGCGCGACCGTTCTGGACTTGTGCAAATTGTTTATGATGAAGCTGCCATGGGGACAGAGGCATTCCACAAGGCAGAAACCTTGCGCAATGAATTTGTTATTGGCGTACGAGGTAAAGTGCGTGCACGCTCAAAAGATACGGTCAACCCACATATGGAGACGGGAACCGTCGAGATTGTTTGCGAGGAGCTTCGTATTTTGAATGCGGCCAAAACACCGCCATTTTATATTCAAGATAACATTGATGTAGATGAAACATTGCGCCTTAAATACCGATATCTTGATTTGCGTCGTCCGGAAATGCAAGCGAATATTTTATTGCGCCATCGTGTGACAAAAATTATGCGTGATTTTCTTGATGAACACGGATTTCTTGAGATTGAAACGCCAATGTTGTGCAAAAGCACACCGGAAGGCGCACGTGACTTTCTTGTCCCGAGCCGCTTGAACCCAGGAAAATTCTATGCCCTTCCGCAGTCACCGCAGATTTTCAAGCAAATCCTTATGGTTTCCGGATTTGAAAAATATTTTCAAATTGTGCGTTGTTTCCGTGATGAGGATTTACGCGCTGATCGGCAACCGGAGTTCACGCAACTTGATATTGAGACCTCTTTCATGGATGAAAACGATATTCTTACGCTTATGGAAGGGCTTATTTCAGAGCTTTTTGAAAAGACTCTTGCTGTCAAAGTCGAAACACCTTTCCTTCGCATGAATTGGGATGAAGCGATAGCGCGTTTTGGTTCGGACAAGCCTGATTTACGCTTTGGTATGGAACTTATGGACATTTCGGAATATGTCAAGGGATCGGATTTTAAAGTTTTTACATCTGTTCTCGAAAATGGCGGTCAGGTAAAAGTCATTAATGTCGAGGATTATGCGAATATTCCACGTCGTGAGCTTGATGGACTTGTACAGTATGTGCAAGGTTATGGTGCAAAAGGTCTTGCTTGGATTCAGTATACGGAAGAAGGTGTAAAATCACCTTTCAAGAAGTTCTATCAAGATGAAACGTTTGAAGCAATAAAGAATGCCTGCCATGCGAAAACAGGGGATTTGTTGTTGGTTATTGCAGACAAACCATTGGTTGTTGCACAAGCTTTGGGTGAATTGCGTCTTGAAATGGCGCGGCGCAGGAATCTCATTGATGCCAATGCATTGAAGTTTCTTTGGGTTACGGATTTCCCGATGTTTGAGTACAACGAGGAAGAAAAACGTTGGAAGGCTATGCACCATCCGTTTACTGCACCGCGTAACGAAGATCTTGCATGTCTTCAGTCTGATCCGGGGCGTGTAAAAGCCAATGCTTATGATATGGTGTTGAATGGTGTTGAGATTGGTGGTGGAAGCTTACGTATTTACCGTGGTGACCTGCAGGAAAAGGTTTTCGAGGTAATTGGACTCACTCAAGAAGAGGCACGTCAAAAATTTGGTTTTATGATGGATGCATTCGAATATGGTACGCCGCCGCATGGCGGAATAGCTTTCGGTTTGGATCGACTCGTCATGATCATGGCGAAACGTAAGTCCATTCGTGATGTCATCGCTTTTCCTAAAACACAGAGTGCTTCTGATGTCATGTCGCAGGCGCCTTCTGAAGTTGACATTAAGCAGCTCAAAGAACTCTTTGTTCGTTCGACAGCTGTCAAAAAAGAAAAGGATGAAAAAAAGTAAGCTGCTGTATCACGTACTTGAAACGTCTATGACCCAACTCTGTTTTTAGGCACATTAAATAGACAAACTTTTTGTTTTGAATTATAATAAAAGAAATGGATATGGAAGGAGATGCTTTCTATGAAAAAGATGTTTTGTGCGTCGCTTTTTGCTATGTTGATTGTTGCGGCGTCTTCAGTTTTTGCGGCCGGAAACCATTTGCATATGAGTGGTACAGACAGCGTGCAGCAATATTACCATTGCGGCAGTGACTGCAACGGTTATTATGGCAGGGGCAGAGGTGGATGCGGCAGATCTTATAGCGACCATGAGGATGCTTATTGTGACGATGATGGCTACTGTTATTATCGCCGTGGTCGTCAGTGAGTGAAGAAGTGTATTTGTGGGCAAAAGAAAATCTCCCGCCAAAGTCGCTTTTGCGATGTGGCGGGAGGTTTTTCTTTTACTGCAAAGCTTTTTGTTTCCGTATTTGTCCGAGATAATGTGTTACGAACTGGCGTGCGGTACGACCGCTGCGTCCAGAATGCTCCAATTCCCAACGATGTCCCAAAATACGAAGTTCTTGTGGTTCTAAAAAAATATTCTCCTTCTGAAGATAGTGGTCAATGATTGCAAGATATTGTTGTTGATCAGGCGAAAGGAAAGTGATGACAAGACCAAAACGATCGGAGAGAGATACCGTTTCGTTCATGCTGTCTTGTCGGTAAAGCTCGTCTTGTTCTTGTGTTCTATCGCGCCATGTTTCTTTGATAAGATGGTGGCGATTAGAGGTTGCATAAATCAGGACATTGGCAGGGCAAGATTCAACGCCTCCTTCGATAGCTGATTTTAAGTATTTGTATTCTGTTTCAAACTCATCAAAAGAGAGATCATCGAGAAAGATGATGAATCGTTTGCTGCAAAATTTTCTGAGTGCAGTGAGAATGTGCGGCAGCTCTGTAAGTTGTGCTTTTGTGATTTGCAATAACCTAAGACCCTGCCCGAAATACTCATTGGCGAGGGCTTTGACAGAAGATGATTTACCGGTTCCTCGGGCACCAATGAGCAGGACATTGTTGGCGGGGCGCCCAGCAAGAAATGCTTTTGTATTGTTGATCAGCTGTTTTTTTTGATGCTCATAACCGATGATGTCCGAAAGGGAGAAGTCCTCGAAAGATTCTATGCCTTTAAGCTCGTGTCGCTTATCTACCCAGCGAAAAGCCTTGCAGCTGGAGATATCCCCATAACCGTAACGATGATAAAAGGTCAGGAAAGCATGTGTCATTTTTTCTGTTGTATCAGCTTTTTCCATGACTTTGTAGAGAAAATCAAGCGATTCATGGATGCGTTTTTCTGTAGGCTCATAATTGTCCAGAAGTTCCGTCTGCAATATGGCACTTGCCTGCCCCTGGAAAAAAGGAGAGAGGGTGCCCATGTCCTTTATGAAAGCCTGGCGCAGGCTTTTACCTATGTTGCCATTTGTACGTTCTGTCATACGGGAGAAAATCGTTTCCGTATAGGCAAGAATATAGATGAAATAAGCACGTATAAGATTGCCTGACAGACCGAGTTCTTCTGCCTTTTCGATAATTCTCGCCGTGAATTCGTAAGGGAGGGAAGGCTCATCGGGGTTTTCCAAAGAGTGCTGAAGAAGTGTGATGAGATCATCGTTTAGTATGGGACGACAAACTGTAAGTTTTTGAAGTTGAGGTTTGAGCATGATAAATCCCCTTAAAGACAAAGATTCTCTTTGAGGCGTGTAATTGCACGTTCGGTATCTTCGCGTTGACCAAATGCCGTAAGGCGGAAGTATCCTTCACCACAGGGACCGAATCCAGCTCCTGGAGTACCGACTATATTTGTTTCAATGAGAAGCTTATCGAAAAATTCCCAAGAGGAAAAACCGTCCGGCACCTTGAGCCAGATGTAAGGGGCGTTGATTCCGCCATAGGCCGTGAGACCAATGGAAGAAATTCCTTCCCGGATAATATGCGCGTTCTCCAGATAGTAGGCGATTGTATCTGCCGTTTGCTTTTTGCCTTCGGGGGTGAAGATGGCTTCGGCACCTCGTTGTACAATATAAGAGGTGCCGTTGTATTTCGTTGTATGACGCCGGTTCCAAAGCGGGTTGAAACTTTTTTTCTCTCCGTTGGAGGTAAATCCCTTCACGCTTTTGGGTAGAACGATATAGCCGCAACGTGTGCCTGTAAATCCTGCAGTTTTGGAAAAAGAACGAAATTCAATAGCGACATCCTTTGCACCTTCGATTTCGAAGATGGAATGTGGGATGTCGTTTTCCGTGATAAAAGCTTGGTAAGCAGCATCAAAAAGAATGATGGATTCATTTTCGCGCGCATAAGCAACCCATTTTTTTAACGCTTCGCGTGTCATAGCTGTGCCTGTTGGGTTGTTTGGTGAACAGAGATATATGATGTCTACATGCTCTTGGGGCAATCGGGGAATAAAATTGTTTTCTGCAGTACAAGGCAGATAAACAACGCCGGAAAAATAGCCATCTTCCTGCAATGTGCCGGTGCGCCCTGCCATAACGTTTGTGTCAAGATAGACGGGATAAACCGGATCGGCAATGGCTATTTTTGCATTTTCACTGAAGATTTCTTGGATATTGCCGCAATCACTCTTGGCACCATCTGAGATAAAAATCTCGTCGGGTTCGATGCCGAGTCCTGCAAAATTACTATCTATGATTTTTTCAATGAGGAAATCATATCCTTGCTCGGGCCCGTAGCCATGAAAGGTTTTCATGGCCGCCATTTCATCAACCGCCTTATGCATTGCCTCAATGCAAGCGGAAGGAAGGGGTTGTGTTACATCACCGATGCCGAGCGAGATGATATTGGCTGTTGGATGTTTTTCCTTGTAAACAGCGATGCGATGAGCAATTTCACGAAACAGATAACTGCCAGGCAATTTTAAATAATTTTCATTGATATAGGCCATATGTAAAACCTCCTGTTATATTGTCTTCGTTTTAGACGGTAATATTTTAGCATACTTTTACATATTCTCCTTAGAAATTTTTGCAGATGGATAATATTTTTTGGCGCTCAGTGACTTTTCAAGTACCTAAAAAGAGGGCAGCTCCGTAGAAGATGCTGCCCTCTCTTTTTAGGTTTTTTTATTCTCTTTTTTCAGCGTGTTTTGACAAAAGTCGATAAAGGCTTGAGCTGCTTTTGAAACATAACGATCCTTTTTCCAAGCAAGTCCGACATCCACAAATACAGGGGAGACAAAAGGCAACGTAATGATGCCCGGGGTATCCTCAACAATAAAATCAAGCAGGCAAGCGATGCCGGCACCGCTTGCAATGAGCCCTTTGATTGTTTCAATCTGATTTGATTCAAGTACAATATTCGGAGTGATGCCCTCTTGTTTAAAGTTTTCCAACATAAGATTTCGCAGGAAAGAACCCTCTTTCAGCATTATGAGATTCACGTCTTCGATATCGTGCAGGGAAATCGTTTTTTTTGCTGCCAGTGGATGCTTTTTGGGAAGGCAAGCAACGATTTGGCTTTTTGCCATTGGTAAAGTTTGTAGACTGGATGAGGCATTGGCAAGAATCACAATACCAAAATCAAGTTCGTCGCGTTCGAGTTGTTCACGGATGCGCATGGAACCTTCCTCGTAAAGATAGACATCGAGGTGCGAGTATTGGCGTTGGAAACTGGAAAAAATTTTTGGAAAAAGATAAGCGCCGATCATGGATGGTATACCAATTTTTATTGTGCCTTTTTGTAACTGCTTATAGTCGTTGACTTCGAGAACAGCGTCCTGTATGTTGCGCAAAGCGAGCTCTATGCGAGTTAAAAATACAGCACCTTCCGGTGTGAGGGAAAGCTGTTTTTGGCTGCGGTCAAAGAGTTGGATGCCTAGTTCGGCTTCGAGTTTTTTGATTGCTACCGTGATATTTGGTTGCGATACGCGAAGTCTTTCAGCCGCACGTGTGATGTTTTTTAGGCGGCTGGCCATCTGAAAGTATTCAAGTTGTCTGAGTTCCATATTATCGCCATCCATTCCTATAATCCCAAAATAAACTAACTATATACATCATACTTCAAAAACATCTATGATACAATAAGAAAAATTTATTTTAAAATTATCTAATGCAATATTTTGTCCTAATAAAAATGTTTCTTTACAGCTCTTCCCATCTGGTGTAAACTTAAACGTATAGCGTGACTGCAGATATTTTCCGGTCACGTGGATGCTTTAATGTTTGGAGATTCATGAGAGAATGGAAGGGAGGAATTTATTGGAAAGATTAAAAAGAGAAAATGCCAGGACTAGAGCTTTTCAAAAATAGAAGCAAAGTCCTTATAAAATACATAAATCTTTTTTGTATTTCTTTCGATATACGAGATAAGTAGTAGGCTAAATTATGCAATTTGGCGTAATTGCCTGCAAACAAGGATGAAAACACCAGACTTCTCTATCTGTACCGTTTGTGGATGATGGAGACAGATAGTGTTTGGTGTTGCAGGGGGCTACTGCACTTCTGCTATTAGGGAAGAGGGGGATTTTTTTGGAGAAATCAACATTAATAGGTCTTATCGCGGGGCTTATAGCGATTTTCGGTGGTATGGTCTTAAAAGGTGCACCTATCACGGCTTTGAACAACCCCGCAGCGTTCCTGATCATTATTGTCGGTACATTCGCTTGTCTTCTCACAGCTTTCCGCATGGAAGAGATGAAGACCCTGCCAAGATTGATCAAAATGACGTTTCAGGCACCGCCTTCGCATCAGAAAGGCGAATTGCTGCAGCTTTTTATTGAGCTTTCTCAGATTGCCCGCCGTGAGGGTATTCTTGCATTGGAAAGTCGTGTGGAAGATATTTCTGATCCGTTTTTCAAAACAGGCCTCAGTATGGTCATTGATGGTATGGATCCGGATTTTGTCAGCGATGTACTTGATGCCGAAATTTCTGTGATGCAGGAACGTCATTCCTTGGGGCGTTTGATGCTGACACAAGCTGGCACCTATGCACCTACACTGGGGGTTCTTGGAGCCGTTGTTGGTTTGATTGCGGCTTTAAGTAATTTGTCTGACGTTAATGTTGTCGGACATGCTATTGCGGCAGCCTTTGTTGCAACGATCCTTGGTATCTATACGGCGTATGTTCTTTGGCTTCCGTGGGCAAATAAACTCAAGATTATGTCGGATTCTGAAATTAGCCAAAAGCGCATGATTGTGGAAGGTATTCTTTCTTTGCAAGCTGGCGATTCGCCTACGGCTATTGAGGCAAAGCTCATGGTATTCATCCCGCAGTCGGAACGCGAAGGCTTGAAGAAGGAGGCATAAGGCATGGCACGAAAGAAGAGACATGCACCGCACGAAGAAGAAGCGGGCGAGGCTTGGCTTCTGCCTTATTCCGATCTCATGACGCTGCTTCTTGCGACGTTTATTGCCTTATATGCTATTTCCGCTACGGATGCCAATAAAATGGCGCAGATGGCACAAGCCTTCAGTGCTGCCTTCAATACTGGCGGGCCATCTTTTTTCAGCCAACTGGGTCCGAGTGCGAGCAGGCAGGCCGAAAATTTAGCTACGGATGACAAGGGAAACAGCGCATATATACAAGAGGCGAAATCCTTGCAAAATGTTCAGAAAGAGCTTGAAGAGTATATTAAGCAGAATGGTCTTGAAGGAGAATTGAATACGACGATGTCCGATGATGGACTAATGATTCGTATCAAAGAAAAGGCGCTTTTCCCTTCTGGGTCTGCTGAACTTGTAGGAGAATCACAAAAAATTGGGCCTGTCGTTGCAGGATTGCTGGCTAAAATACCTGAGAGAGTTGTGATTTCTGGACATACGGATAATATGCCGATTGCGACAGCTCAGTATCCTTCGAACTGGGAGCTCAGTTCACAAAGAGCCTTGAATTTTATGAAGTTCTTGCTCGCGAATAATTCTACATTGAATCCAGCACGGTTTAGCGCTATTGGTTATAGTGAATATCGACCAATCGCTGACAACAAAACGGATGAAGGTCGGGCACAGAACCGCCGTGTTGAGGTGCTTATTGCGCGCAGCTATCAGTTCAATCCGGACAGCTCCTCCGATGAGACACTGGTTGCGAGGCCTGAGTTGCCGGATGCAGCACCGAATCTTTCTGCTGGTGCGCAGCCGGTAATCACACCGATACGTCCGACGGCTCCGGGAAACATACCCCAACCGCAAGAACCTCTACCTGCTCAGTCGGCACAATAAGGATAGGTGCTTCCCTGATCCTTACGGTGATGCTGGAAAGACCCTATGTTTCAGTCAAAGAGCAGATTGTATGGTTTCCCTAGCAAAATATTGATGTGAAGGCTGGCTTTATGTGTTCCTAAAATAAAGCCGGCCTTTTGAATATGCACAACATTTTTAGCTGGGAGTTGGAGAGTGAGTGATATATGTTGCTTGGCTTAGGAATAGATATTGTAGAGATTTCACGTATGGAGAAAGCTGTTTCACGTGAATCTTTTAGGAAGCGTGTATTTACAAAGGCTGAACAAGCCTACTGCGATGGACGGCGAACCCAATCTGCAGCAGCCTATGCTGTTCGTTGGGCGGGTAAGGAGTCTGTACTTAAAGCATTTGGGACGGGGTTGCGCAGGGGAAGATTACTTGACATCGAAATTCTTCCTGATGCCATGGGAGCGCCTCAGGTACATCTTTCAGGATACTATGCTTCATTGGCTGAAATGCGAGGTGTCCAGAAAGTGTTCATTTCTCTTAGTCATGAACGGGAATATGCAATTGCACAATGTGTTTTGGAAGGAGGTACCGCATGAAAATCGCTTTGTCCGAAGAGATGCGCAATATTGATAAGAACGCTGTGGAAGAATACGGCATCCCGGAGATTCTTCTTATGGAGAATGCAGGCCGTGAAGTTGCTGCTTCTTTTGAAGAATATTTGGGAGGATTTTCTGGCAAAAAAATTTGTGTGCTTGCAGGTAATGGCAATAACGGTGGTGATGCTTTTGCGGCTGCTCGTCATATAGTGAATCGTGGGGCAAATGTCAGTATTTTTTTGGTGGGAAATCCTGCTCATTTGACAAAAAGTGCAGCTTTGAATCGTGATATTGATATTAAGATGGGAATTCCTGTCCATGTGATAGAAGCGGAACGTGATTGGGATAAGTTGCAAGTATCCTTACGTTTTGTGGACGGTGTTGTGGATGGTATTCTTGGCACGGGTTTTAGAGGGGATTTACAAGAAAAAATTACACGTGTGATCCGAATGGTGAATAGTCAAAGAAAACCCGTGATCTCTATTGATATAGCTACGGGGATAGAGGCGGATACAGGCTGTGTTCCAACAGAAGCTATTAAGGCCGATTTGACCGTTACTTTCGGTTTGCCTAAGTTCGGGCATATGCTTTCTCCTGGGGGGACGGCTACGGGAAAACTTCTTGTCGATGATATTGGCATACCAAAACTTTTACTTGAAGATGAAAATATTCGTCAAGCCTATCTCGATGAAGAAACTGTTTCATCTGTACTTTTGCCGCGGCCTCTTGATGTTCATAAGGGCTCTTGTGGGCGAATCTTAGTCGTCGCTGGATCTCGAGGTATGTCTGGAGCCGCGGCTCTTGCAGCGCTTTCTGTACTTAAAAGCGGCGCCGGCGTATCTGTTCTTGCTGTTCCTGAAACGCTGCAGGAAATGATGGAAGCGAAGTTAACCGAGGTCATGACAGTTCCGTTGCCGGGAACGCCGGAAGACGCTATAGATGTCGCGGCTACGGGAACCTTGTTGACTTTGGCTGAAAAATTTGATGCCGTCTTGCTTGGTCCTGGTCTGGGACGTTCACCAGAAACGCAAAAGATGGTTCAAGAATTTTGTTCCGCTGTTAAGAAGCCATTGATTCTTGATGCCGATGCAATTCATGCATTTCATGGAAAAACAGAAATTTTCAAGAATTTTGCGTTTGTTCCTATACTCACTCCGCACCTTGGAGAAATGGCTGCCCTCCTCGACACTACGGTGGAAGGATTGCGGACATCTCTTTTGGACACGGCACGAAAGGCATCTCAGAAATATCATGCTGTTTTTGTTGTTAAAAGTGAATGCACAATGATCTTTTATCCCGATGGTCAGGTTTTTGTCACATCCAAGGGGAATTCCGGCATGGCAACGGCAGGATCCGGCGATGTCCTTGCTGGCACAATTGCAGGACTTTTAAAGCAAACCGCCGCAGGTTTAGCCCCTCTTGCAGGAGTGTATATTCATGGTCTTGCAGGTGACATGGCAGCAAAGGAAAAAGGATACGGTATTATTGCCTCAGATATTTTGGAACATATTCCACAGGCAATGCGAACGCTTTATTGATATAATTCAAATCTGATTGGGCCTTTTGGGCAATTCTTCTTTTATGAAAGGATTTCCATAGCTAAGAGAAGAATAGGAACTATTGTATATGATTTATGAAGTGCGCTTTCCTAGGGGTTTTGCATATGCTATTCCATATTCCAATTCAGATTCAAGGCATTTTGTCTACGATCAGTTTCCTTGATGTTGTTGATATTCTCATTGTGGCTTTGATTTTGTATAAGCTTTATGCGATGCTGCAGGGAACACGTGCTATTACTCTTGTTAAGGGATTGCTTGTAATTTTGGCGTTGACGCTCGTTTGCAACTGGCTTTCCCTGCATGTCATTTATTGGCTTCTGCAGCAGACTCTTACCTTGCTTTTTGTCGCCTTGCCGATTGTTTTTCAGCCAGAACTTAGACGGACGTTGGAACATTTAGGTCAGGGGAGATTCTTGGGGAAATCGCTTTTTCTCGATGATGATGATGCGCGTAATTTGGTGAATGCAATTGATCGGGCTGTAATGAAACTTTCTTCAGAAAAAACGGGAGCCTTGCTTGTCTTTGAGCGTGATATGGGACTTAAGGAGTTCACGATGAAGGGAATTCAGATGGATGCTTTGATATCGGCTGAACTTCTCGGGAATGTATTTGTTCCCAATACACCTTTGCATGATGGAGCCGCGATTTTTCGCGGTAGTCGTTTAGTTGCAGCAGGCTGCATGCTGCCTCTTACAGATAATTCCTCGTTAAGCATGGAATTGGGTTCGCGACACCGAGCAGCTCTTGGTTTATCCGAACAAACCGATGCTTTGATTGTTGTTGTCAGTGAGGAAACTGGTACGGTATCTATCGCAGAAAATGGTCGTCTTGCTCGCCGCTTGAGTTCAGAGCATCTCAAAACTTACTTGCGACCACTCTTTATTCCAAAGACAACAGGCCTCAAGGACATGTTTTCGAATTGGAGGAAGGGAAAATGATAACACGCCTAAAGGCTCTCTTTCGACGGAACCTTCCTGCTAAAATCATTGCTTTCATTGTTGCCATCATACTTTGGCTTTTTGTGATGAATGAACAGAATCCACAAATTGAAGGAACATTTACAGTTCCTGTGGATATGGTAAATGCGCTTGAAGGATATAAGATTACACAGAATGTAAAGAATGTAAAAATAAAGGTTCGCGGGGCACGTTCACTTTTTGTTTCAGCAGAGGCCAGCGATTTCAAGGCATATATCGATCTTACGGGATATAATTCGGGTGACTATGAAACCAAGATTCAAGCCGTTCTGCCTCAGGGCTTTGAATTGGTTGATATTCAACCTGCTTCTACAGCTGTAAATCTCGATAAGATTATCCAGAGGGAAGTGCATATAGACCTTATTGTAACTGGAACCGCATCTCCTGGACTTACCGTGGATAAAATATCCCAATCAATGAATACCGTGCTCATCGAAGGTCCGGAATCTCGTGTGAATGAAATTGATCGTGCAGTAGGTTATGTGGGCTTGGCTGGGAATCATGAAGATTTCAGTTTACAGGTACCACTTACAGCAATTACTTCTGACGGAAAGGCTCTCGATGACATCACGATTCTTCCGCGAACTGTACGGGTTTCAGTACAGCTTGCACGTGGGCTGGCACGCAAAATTGTGAGCGTGCATCCTGTTGTGGGAGGAGTTCCGCCAGAAGGGTTTGTGCTTGTCCAGGTGCAAGCTGATCCTGCCAAAATCGAGGCTGCCGGAGATGCTACTGTTCTCGCAAAACTTACTGCCATTGACACGGAGCCGCTGTCGTTGACTGATTTGAAGCAAAGCGATAAAAGGACAGTCCAACTTGTATTGCCCGATGGGGTCACCGTTTCCAATCGAGAGGTTGTAGTTACATTTGAACTGAAGCCCAAGGAAGCAGTAAAGGAAAAGGGTTCCTCATGATAAGAATAAGCAATTTGTTTGTTCCATTGTCCGACGAACGTTCATTGGAACAATTGACGGCCGAACGTTTGGGGTTATTGGAACAGGCTATCCACAAGGTGGTAATTGTTCGTAAGGCTCTTGACGCTCGTCGCTATCGTGGAGCTGCCCTTGCTTTTATCTATACGCTTGATGTGAAGGTCAAGGGGTCGGAGAAAAAAGTGTTGTCAAGTTTGAAACACGATTACAATGTTACCGTCGCTCCAGTGAAAAAGAAGCTTGTATTTAAACATTGCATGCCTCTTCTTAAAGGAGAGTGTCCACCCGTTGTTGTGGGATTTGGTCCTTCCGGTATGTTTGCTGCACTTACGCTTGCGCGGGCAGGATATGCACCGCTTGTTTTGGAGCGTGGGTATGATGTTGACGCGCGTCATGCTGCTATCGCGCGCTTTTGGCATACAGGTGTCCTCGATGTACGATCTAACGTTCAATTTGGCGAAGGGGGAGCAGGAACCTTTTCTGATGGTAAGTTGATGACGCGCAGTGGAGATCCTTTAGTGCAAGAGGTACTCGATGCGTTTATTGCGGCGGGGGCGCCCGAGGAAATTAAATACCTCCATAAGCCCCATATCGGTACTGATCTCTTGTGCGGGATTGTCAAACGTATGCGCGAAGAAATCTTGCGCCTGGGCGGTAGGGTTCGCTTTTCCGCTCAAGTGACGGATGTTGAACTGAAAAAAGAAGCCGTATGTGCGCTTATTGTTAATGGTGAGGAACGCGTGGAGACATCGGCGGCGTTCTTTGCTATCGGACATTCGGCGAGAGATACCTACGAAATGCTTTTAAGGAAGGGCCTTTTCATGCAGGCAAAAGCATTTGCAGTAGGTGTGCGGGTCGAACATCCGCAAAGCCTCATTGATCAAGCTCAGTATAAAGAAGCTGCAGGAAACGCACGACTGCCTGCAGCAGACTACAGCTTGACTTACCAGGACAAGATACGCGGCAGGGGGGCGTACTCCTTTTGCATGTGTCCTGGAGGGCAGGTGATAGCGGCCGCTTCTGAATCTTCACGTGTTGTAACGAACGGTATGAGTTCGTATTGTCGGGATTCCGGTACGGCAAATGCTGCCTTGTTGGTACAGGTTAGCCCGAAAGATTTTGGCGGCGAAGTACTCTCGGGCATGGAGTTCCAGAGAACGTGCGAAAGCATGGCCTTTCGTTTGGCAGGCAGTAATTACTGTGCGCCTGTACAGTCTGTCGGCGACTTTTTGACGCATCGAAAGGGGTCACATGATTTTCTTGTGTCGCCAACGTATCTGCCCGGCACACATCCTTGCGACCTGCATGAGTGTCTGCCGCGTTTTGTCACAGATACGCTCGAGGATGCCTTGCACGCTTTTGATCGCCGTATTCCAGGTTTTGCTGCGCCCGATGCACCGCTTACCGGTGTGGAAACACGCTCTTCCGCACCATGCCGCATCGTAAGGGAAAAAGCGAGTTTCTTGGCACTCGGAATTTCTGGGTTGTACCCTATAGGTGAAGGAGCCGGCTATGCCGGCGGCATCATGAGCGCCGCTGTTGATGGTATGAAAGCGGCACTTGCGTTTTTGGTTCAAATGCATTCGCTCAAAAAACAGTGTTGAAACAGCGGGAAGGAATAGGAGAGAAATTTATGGCAAGACTTTTTGGCACAGATGGTGTTCGCGGTGAGGCAAATACAGTGCTTTGTCCCGAACTCGCTTATCGTTTGGGATGGGCTGCGGCACTTTATTTTGGTGACAAGGTGCAGAAAAAGCCTTTGATCATTATTGGGCGGGACACGCGCATTTCGGGCAATCTCTTCGAGTCTGCCTTGGCGACGGGCATCTGCTCTGCCGGCGGACGTGTCGAGATTGTCGGTGTCTGCCCAACGCCTGCCATTGCCTATCTGGCAAGGACGCATAAGGCTGCTGCGGGTATTGTCATCTCGGCGTCTCACAACCCGTTTTATGATAACGGAATCAAGTTTTTTGGCGGCGATGGTTACAAATTGCCCGATTCTGTAGAGGATGAGATTGAAAGTCTCGTGCGTCGCATGGAGGCGGGTGAGAAGCTGCCGCGCGCGACGCGTGAGAACATTGGTCGAATCAAACGCCGAAAGGAGTATGTGCGCGAGTACATTGACTTCGTGCAGAGCACGGCGGGGATGCAGCTCGATGGTTTGAAAATTGTGCTCGACTGTGCGAATGGCGCGGCGTACGACTGCATGCCGCGTGTTCTGCGCCGCTTGGGCGCCGATGTACATGTGATTCATGCCGAGCCCGACGGCATCAACATCAACAAGAATTGCGGCTCGACACATCTCGCCGTACTGCAGAGGGCGGTGCTCGCCGAAGGCGCCGATATCGGCATAGCGCATGACGGCGACGCTGACCGTTGCCTGTGTGTGGATGAAAAGGGTGCGGTCATCGATGGTGACCACATTCTCGTTATGTGCGCCAAAGGTATGATGGAGAAGGGAACGCTCGCGGGCAATACAGTCGTGACGACAGTCATGGCGAATATCGGATTCCATAAAGCGATCGAGGAAGCGGGCGGACGTGTGGAAATTACGCAGGTTGGCGATCGTTATGTGCTCGAAAATATGCGCGAGCATGGTTATCGTCTCGGCGGTGAGCAGTCGGGACACATCATCTTCTCCGATTTCAGCACGACGGGCGATGGGCTCATTACCGCGCTGCAAGTGCTCGCAGCTCTGAAGCACACGGGTCGTAAGGCATCGGAGCTTTCCTCGCTGATGACGAGTTATCCTCAGATTTTGCTGAACGTCGTCGTCGCAACGAAGGAAGGTTGGGAAAAGAACGAGGCAATTGCTGCCGCCATTGAAGCAGGGACAAAGGAACTTGGCAGGGACGGCAGAATTCTTGTGCGTCCTTCGGGTACGGAGCCGCTGATCCGTGTGATGGCGGAAGGCCCTGACCAAGCGCAGCTTGAGATGATTTGTCAGCGCATCGCCGATGTTGTCAAGGAGGAACAAGGATGATACGCCCCGTCATAGTGTTCGCAAGTTTTGGTGCGAGCACACAAGAGATGCATGAGAAGAGCATAGCCCCGATTATTCGTGAAATAGGGAAAGCGTTTCCAAACTTTGTGATTGTTGAAGCCTATACGTCTGCATTTATTCGCCGTCGCTTGAAAAACGAGGGCATAGAAATGCTGTCTTTAGAAGAGCAGTTAGAAGAGCTTTGCCAAAAAGGCGTGCGGGAAGTTTATGTGCAGCCTGCTCATTTAACACCGGGTGAGGAATACGAAAAAAAGATTCTTGAAGCGGCAAAGTTGTTTTATGCGCGCTTTGCAGTACTCAAGGTTGGTGAGCCCGTCTTTTTCCGACAGAATGACACGAAAAATGATGATATCGCGTGCGGTCTCTCAGCAATTTTTCCAGATTTTGCATCGGATGAAGAAGAAGCTGTAGTTCTTCTCGGTCATGGTTCGCCGCATAGACATAATCCTATTTATATGTTTATGCAGGAATGGGCAGACAAGCAAGGGCTGCCCATACATATCGGCGTGATCGAGGAAACGGATACGCCGAATTTTGCGATGGTTCTGGAACGCTTGAGGAAAAGCGGAAAAAAGCATGTCTTGCTCGCACCGCTCCTTTTGACAAGCGGAATCCATATCATTGAAGATATGGCGGGGGATACACCAGAATCCTGGAAAAATCGATTGAGGCAGGCAGGTTTTTTTGTCCGCCTTGATATGCATTCTCTTGGTGAACGGACTGCATTCCGTCATCTTTATATAAAAAAATTGAAGAGACTTATAGGAGAGAATAGCTGAAAGTTATATATGCTATTCCTAAAAAGTATTTTAATTTTTTGAAAATTCATCTATAATAGAAACAAGAAAATACACTTTCTTGCAAGACGCAGCAGTTCTATCTATTTAAAATGAGGTGAGTGTATGTCACAGCCAGTAACAACGAATCCTTTGGTTATCATGTTAATCAACATGACCGTCGTATTCCTCGTCTTGGTTTCACTGAGTTTCTTGATTCGTCTGATCCATATTCTTGATCCGACGAAGAAAAAAGAAGAATCGTCCGTCGTAACTGCCCCGATTCCAGCAGCACCGATTGTCGTTCCGGAACCAGAACCGGAGCCTGCCACCGAAGGCCTTTCATCAGAAATTGTTGCAGCAATCACAGCGGCTGTTACACTCTGTGGCTTTTCTGGCGGGGCAATCCGCACAATCCGTCCGTTGGCGCGCGACGGCTGGAAAAATTCAGGTCGTGCTTTGCGATAGCATACCGGATGCAAAGGAGGCAGAACAATGGAATTCCTCAATGCTTTTACCGTATCACTACAAGCCGTGTGGGCAGGATCTGGCTTTTCCCACTTTACTATGGGCAACGGTATCATGATCTTCGTCGGTCTCGTTCTTCTTTACTTGGCATTTGCCAAAGAGTTTGAGCCTTTGCTCTTGGGACCCATCGCTTTTGGCTGTATTTTGGCGAACTTCCCGGAAACAGGTTTTTTCGGTGAAGAGATGAATGTCATGAAAGCAATCAATTTTGGTATCACGTACGAAATCTTTCCTCCGCTCATTTTTCTTGGCATCGGCGCCATGACAGATTTTGGTCCCTTGATTGCCAATCCTAATACGCTTCTTCTGGGAGCGGCGGCGCAGGTTGGTGTATTTGTTGCCCTTGGGCTTGCGATGGTCTTTAACTTCTCTGTCGAAGAGGCCGCTGCTATCGGTATCATTGGTGGTGCCGATGGGCCGACGTCTATCTATTTGGCTTCGAAGCTCGCACCCAATCTTTTGGGCGCAATAGCTGTGGCGGCGTACTCCTACATGTCGCTTGTGCCGCTTATCCAACCGCCAATCATGAAGCTCTTTACAACAAAGAAAGAACGTGAAGTCGTCATGGAACAGCTGCGTGATGTTTCGAAGTTTGAGAAGGTAATCTTCCCGCTTGTTGCGACGATCTTCATCAGCCTGCTCTTGCCATCCATCGCAGCGCTTCTCGGTATGCTCATGCTCGGCAATCTTTTCCGTGAATCAGGTGTTACTGACCGCCTTTCGGATACGGCACAAAATTCTCTTTGCAACATCATCACGATTTTCCTTGCCACTGGCACGGGTATGACGATGTCGGCAGAACATTTTCTCACGAGAGATACCCTGCTCATCATCATGCTGGGTCTCATCGCATTCATCGGAGGTACTGCGGGTGGTGTCATTTTTGGCAAGCTCATGTACGTCGTTTCGGGCGGTAAGGTTAACCCGCTCATCGGTTCCGCGGGTGTTTCCGCTGTGCCGATGGCGGCGCGCGTCAGCCAGGTTGTCGGAGCTAAAGCGAAGCCTGGTAACTTCCTCTTGATGCACGCCATGGGTCCGAATGTTGCCGGCGTCATCGGTACAGCCGTTGCTGCAGGTACGATGCTTGCAATGCTCGGAAGGTAAGTAAAGTTTTATATGCTTTGCAGCGGCAGGAGTAATGCTCCTGCCGCTTTTTTGCACGAAGGCAAAGAAAAACGCTGTTGAAAGTGAATTCAGCAGCGTTTTGTGTGTTATTTCGATTCGATATTTTTGACCTTCTCGCGAATCTCTTCGAGCTGCTCCTTGCTCGGCACGTTCGCGATACGAATCATGTCGAGGCAGATGTTGCAACCGGCGTCCTTGAGTTCATTCTCGACGAGTTTGATGCTCTGTCCGCCCCAGCCGTAGGAGCCGAAAGCGAAGGCTTCGCGTCCCTTCGGCGCGAGTCCCTTGAGATAGCAGAGGAAGCCTGCGATGGTCGGCATCATCTGATTGTTGATGGTTGGCGAGCCGACGGCAAGGTAGCGGCTCGTGAGGACGTCGACGACGATGTCGGACATATGCGTCTTCTTGATGTCATAGAACTGCGTAGGCAGACCCTTTTCGGCGAAGGCCTCAGCGATGGCGCGCGCCATCTTTTCTGTCGAATGCCACATGGAGTCGAAGACGACGACGGCCTTATCTTCCAACTCGCCCGTGCTCCATTTCTGATAGGCGGCAAGGATGTCAGGGATATGGGAGCGCCAGAGGCGGCCGTGTCCCGTAGCGATCATCTCGATGTCGATGCCCGCGAGTGCTTTTAAGGCTGTCTGCGCTTGGCGTCCATAAAGCATGAGGATGTTCGCGTAATACTTCTTTGCCTCTTCCATGAGGACGGCGAAGTCCACCTCATCATCGAAGAGCTTGGAGGCGGCAAGATGCTGTCCGAAGGCGTCGTTTGAGAAGAGGATCTTTTCCTCGGGGCAGTAAGTGACCATGCTGTCGGGCCAATGGAGCATAGGTGTCGGCACAAATTGCAGCGTACGCTTGCCAAGGTTAAGTGTGTCGCCTGCTTTGACACCGTGGTAGGGAAGATCGCCGTAGTGGGCGGTCAATCCCTTGAAACCGTTGGGGTCGCTCGTGTAGATTTCCGCCTTGGGGCAAAGCTTCATCATCGCTGGGATGGAACCTGAGTGATCGGGCTCGACATGGTTCGAAACGATGATGTCAATCTTGGCGGGGTCGATGACGGAGGAGATACGAGCGATGAGCTCATCGCGGAAGGGCTCCTTCACCGTATCGATCAGCGTAATCTTTTCATCGAGGATGAGGTAAGCGTTGTAGCTTGAACCGCGGCCTGTTTCATAACCGTGGAAGCTGCGCATTGACCAGTCAATAGCGCCAACCCAATAGATTCCCTTCTTAATTTCAATTGCCTGCATAATATTCCGCCTTTCTGTGCGAACGGATTACATCCGTTTATTTTAATGTCTGCAAGTCATATTGTATATCGTAACTGAAATAAAGACAATATATAATCATGGTGTCGGAGAAGTTATTTTTCCAGCATTTGGTCTGCTTTTGTCTTCACTTGCGGCCAGGCTTCGTTTACCGCTTTTGCAATCCTTTGTTTGCCCTGCACGTCCTCATGGAGGCCGTCGAGACCCATCATTGTCGGCAAAAGTGCGTTATCAGCGAAGTAGGCTGCCACGTCGATATGGACTTGTGTGCGCAGAAAATCATTGACTAGTGTGAATTGTTCTTGCCAGTCGTCTGCCGTTGGTTCATTGAAGGTACGGGCAATATTGTCCGGGTTGATCGGTGGCAAGGTGAGAAATATGGGACGTATGTCGTTTGCGAGACACAGTTCCTTGATTTCCTTGAAATTTTCAATGACTTCGGAAGCGCGTACACCGGCGCGCAAACTGTTCGTTCCATTCATGATAAGGAGATAACGAGGACGGAAGGGCAAGACATCATCATCAAAGCGTTCAAGCATTGTTTCGCTCGTATCGCCGCTCATTGAAAGGTTGATAGCAGGAAAATCAAGATAGGAAAGCCAGCTGAATTCGTAATCAGCAGGTCCGTAGGAGATATGACCACCGCCGTGGCTTATGCTGTCCCCAAAAATAGCGATTTCCCATTTTTCACGCGGATCGTTGCAAAACTTTATTGCAGGGGACCAGTCACTCATAGGAGTCCCTGTTTCGTCGAGTGAACGCACGCGCCAGTAAAAGAAGCCTTCGGTAATGCGGGGGCTTGGGTCGTAAAGTTCGCTGGAATTCGTCGTCATCTGGTCAAGGGGTTCGGCAGAGGGATTTTCTATAGGATTTTCACGGTAGAGGGCAACTTCAAAAGCATGTGCACTATAAGGTCTCACCCAGTGGTAGACAGGGTAAAGGAGCGGTGCTGTAAGCTCGGAAGAAACAATAGGAAGCGGCACGGTCATCACGCTCGGCACGATGGCAGGACTTGTATAAAGTGGTATGAGTGTGCTGAAAAGAGAAACGGGAGTGTCGTCGAAATCTAGGGCACGCACGCGCCAGTAGAGAGGAGCACGTCCTAAAAGATCGGCAGCAAAGAGAAAAAGTGGCGGATTGTAGTTGTTGGCATAAATCTCATCGGAGCGCCAAACAGCTTCTTTGGAGGGGATATCTGGGTAGCAGGCTGCAGGCACTTGTCGAAAAAATTCAATCTCGTAATGAGTGGCATCGACCTTCTTTTCCCATGTTAGAATCGGAGAAAAAGAAAGGGGGTGTGCAGCGGATGATTCAGTTGCTGTAAGAAGCGGTATGTTATCGTAAAGTGCTTGGTCGCTTTCTGAAACAGTTGCACAAAGGATAAAAGGAATGCTAAGGAAGGGGAGGATATAGATTGGGCGCCAAAAATGAGGCAAATCGTTCAACTCCTAGTTGTTTTGGCAACGGTGCCAAGTTTGCCATAATAGGTTTTTATTATATAAGGATTCGGAAGTAAGGTCAACTAAGTAAGGATTTCTCCTATAAATTTTCCGAATTGTTCCTCATGCTGTTTATTTACAACAGGAATGGTTCGGTGTATAATAGGACGTAGCGGGTATTACCCACATTTATGTGTTTTCTGTCTTTCTATAAAGAGGGGAGCAATTCAAAACATGAGCAAAAAAATGAAGACCATGGACGGCAACACGGCTGCAGGATATATTTCCTACGCATTTACCGATGTTGCCGCCATCTACCCGATCACGCCGTCCTCGCCGATGGCGGAGCATGTCGATGCTCTGGCGGCGAAAGGTACGAAGAACATCTTCGGTCAGAAGGTGCGCGTCATCGAGATGCAGTCCGAGGCAGGCGCGGCGGGTGCTGTGCACGGCTCTCTGCAGGCTGGCGCTCTGACGACGACGTACACGGCTTCGCAGGGCTTCCTGCTGATGATCCCGAACCTCTACAAGATTGCCGGTGAGCTCCTTCCTGGCGTCTTCCATGTGAGCGCCCGTGCTCTGGCGACTTCCTCCCTCAATATTTTCGGCGATCAGCGCGATGTCATGGCAGCGCGTCAAACGGGCTGTGCGATGCTGTGTGAGGCGAGCGTGCAGGAGGTCATGGATCTCGCCGCTGTCGCGCATCTCGTCGCCATCAAGGGGCGCGTGCCGTTCATCAACTTCTTCGACGGTTTCCGCACGTCGCATGAGATTCAGAAGATCGAAGTCATCGACTTTGACGATCTTGCGAAACTCCTCGACTGGGATGCGGTCAAGGAGTTCCGGGCACGCGCACTGAACCCGAATCATCCGGTCATCCGCGGTACGGCGCAGAATCCGGATATCTACTTCCAGTCGCAGGAAGCCGCCAACAAGTACTATGAAGCGCTGCCTGAGCTTGTTGAGGAAGCCATGGCGGATCTCGCGAAGATCACGGGTCGCGAGCATCATCTCTTCGACTATCATGGTGCAAAGGATGCCGAGCGTATCATCATCGCCATGGGCTCCATCTGTCAGACGGCCGGCGAAGCCGTGGATTATCTCAATTCTAAGGGTGAAAAGGTCGGCCTTCTTTCCGTCCATCTCTATCGTCCGTTCTCGCTCGAGCATTTCTTCAAGGTTTTGCCGAAGACGGTCAAGAAGATCGCCGTTCTCGACCGCACGAAGGAGCCAGGCGCGATCGGCGAGCCGCTCTACCTCGACGTCAAGGCGGCGTTCTACAACTCCGACATGAACCCTGTCATCGTCGGCGGCCGCTACGGTCTCGGCGGCAAGGACACGACGCCCGATCATGTCCTCTCGGTCTACGAGGAACTCAAGAAGGACGATCCGAAGCACGGCTTTACGATCGCCATTGACGACGATGTCACGCATACGTCGCTCGCTGAGTACCCCGAGGATGTTGATCTCACGCCGGAGGGCACGACGGCCTGCAAGTTCTGGGGTCTTGGCTCGGACGGTACGGTCGGTGCGAACAAGAGCGCCATCAAGATCATCGGCGACAAGACCGACATGTATGCACAAGCGTATTTCGCCTACGACTCGAAGAAGTCGGGCGGCATCACGATGTCGCATCTGCGCTTCGGCAAGTCCCCAATCAATTCGCCGTACCTCATTCACAACGCGAACTTCATTTCGTGTTCGCAGCAGTCGTATGTGACGAAGTACGATCTCCTCGCAGGCCTCAAGCGCGGCGGCAAGTTCCTGCTCAACACGGTTTGGAGCGAGGAGGATCTCTCGAAGCACCTGCCCGCCTACATGAAGCGCTACATCGCGAAGAACGACATCGAGTTCTACACGGTCAACGCTGTGGAAATCGCCAAGAAGCTCGGTCTCGGTGGTCGCTTCAACATGGTCATGCAGTCCGCGTTCTTCAAGCTCGCGAACATCATTCCGATTGAGACGGCTGTCAAATACCTCAAGGATGCTGTCGTCACATCGTACGGTAAGAAGGGTCAAAAGATCGTCGACATGAACAACGGCGCCATCGACAAGGGTATCGAGGCTCTGCATCGCGTCAATGTTCCTGCGGACTGGGCGAATGCCGAGGACGAGAAGGAAGAAGCGCATGATATTCCGGCGTTCATCACGGGCGTTCAGAACGTCATGAACCGCCAGGAAGGCGATCGTCTCAAGGTTTCGCAGTTTGCTGAGGAAATGGTTGACGGCACGTTCCCCGTCGGCGGCGCGGCTTACGAGAAGCGCGGCACGGCGATCAATGTTCCCGTGTGGAACGCCGAAAAGTGCATCGGCTGCAACCAGTGCTCCTACGTCTGCCCGCATGCGACCATTCGTCCTGTGCTCACGACGGACGCCGAGAAGGATGCGGCGCCGGAGGGCTTCCCGTGGAAGAAGGTCAAGACGGTCAAGGACTACAACTTCACGATTGCCGTCTCCACGATGGACTGCCTCGGCTGCGGCAACTGCGCACAGGTCTGCCCGGCGAAGGCGCTCGACATGAAGCCGCTTGACGACGATCTCAAGGCGAAGCAGGCATATTTCGATTATGCGGTTGACACGACGAAGGTCGCGACGAAGAAGAACCCGATGAAGAAGGACACGGTCATCGGCTCGCAGTTTGAGAAGCCGCTGCTCGAATTCTCGGGCGCTTGCGCAGGCTGCGGCGAGACGCCGTACGCGAAACTCCTCACGCAGCTCTTCGGCGATCGCATGATGATCTCGAATGCTACGGGCTGCTCGTCGATCTGGGGTGGCAGCGCACCGGCGATGCCGTACACGAAGAACGAAAAGGGCTATGGCCCGGCTTGGGCGAACTCCCTCTTCGAGGACAACGCAGAGTTCGGTCTCGGCATGTTCCTCGGCGTTCGTGCGATTCGCGACCGCATTGCGGCCGATGTCGATGCGGCGCTTGCGGATGGTAAGGGAAGTGCAGATCTCCAGGCTGCTTTGAAGGACTGGAAGGACAACATGGCCGAAGGCGAAGGCACGCGCGAGCGCGCTGACAAGCTGACGGAACTTCTCGAAAAGGAGAAGGGCACGGACGAGCTTCTGAACAAGATTTACGATGAGCGCGACTACTTCGTGAAGCGTTCGCAGTGGATCTTCGGCGGCGACGGCTGGGCTTACGATATCGGCTACGGCGGCGTCGACCATGTGCTTGCTTCGGGCGAGGATGTCAACATCTTCGTGTTCGATACGGAGGTCTACTCCAATACGGGCGGTCAGGCTTCGAAGTCCACGCCGGCAGCTGCGATTGCAGAGTTCGCTGCGACGGGCAAGAAGACGAAGAAGAAGGATCTCGGCATGATGGCGATGTCCTATGGCTACGTCTATGTCGCGCAGGTCAACATGGGCGCCGACCACAACCAGGTCTTGAAGGCGATTAAGGAAGCTGAGGCTTATAAAGGACCTTCGCTCATCATCGCTTATGCGCCGTGCATCAACCACGGCATCCGCATCGGCATGGGCTGCAGCCAGGAAGAGGGCAAGCGCGCCAACGCCTGCGGTTACTGGGCGAACTACCGCTTCAATCCGACCCTCGTCGGCACGGACAAGAATCCGTTCACGCTCGACTCGAAGGAGCCAGATTTCAGCAAGTTCCAGGAATTCCTGCAGGGCGAGGTTCGCTACGCTTCCCTGAAGCGCAGCTTCCCCGAGGCTGCCGACGCACTCTTCGAGAAGACGGAGAGCGACGCAAGGATGAGAATCGAAGGCTACAAGAAGCTTGCCGGAAAGTAAATAACAGTTCTGGAAAAACGGTGGAGGGGCGCATTTTTGTGCGCCTCTTTTTCTGTTTGATTTTATCCGGCTCTTTCCCAAAGAACCTTGTATTTCCCCCTTGATTATGGTATCATGCTTAATATGGCATAATGGGTTTTAAACGACATTTGATATTGCAATTGACCAGAAATGTCACAGGAAAGTATATGTAGGAGGGTATTTCAGACCATGAAAGTTACTGCAGAAAAGATGGATAACCACGAAGTAGTGTTGACAATAGAGGTAGAGGCAGATGCATTAAAAAAAGCCGAAACAAAAGCCTGCAAAGATCTTGCGAGCCGTGTGAGCATACCAGGTTTTCGTAAAGGAAAAGCACCGCGTCATATTATTGAACAGCGTGTGGGCAAGAAGGCAATTCTTGATGCGGCATTTGATCTTGTGGCGGACAAGGCCTTTCTGGATGCCATTAAGGAGCAGGATGTTGTACCTGTATCGCGCCCTGACATCGAAACGTTAACATTGGAAGAGGGACAAGATGTTGTCTTTAAAGCTCGTTTTACAGCAAAACCGGAAGTTAAATTAGGCGAATACAAGGGTCTTAAAATTGAGAAAAAGGTTGATGCAGTTACTGATACAGATGTTGATAATGAGCTTGAAAACATGCGCCGCCGTCGTAGTCAGATGGTTGACGCGCCAGAGGGAGCTAGTGTCAAAACTGGTGATCTTGTGACACTTGATTTCAAAGGATTTGTCAACAATGAACCCTTTGAGGGCGGCGAAGGAAAGGATTACCCACTGGAGATTGGCTCCAATCGTTTTATTCCCGGTTTTGAGGAGCAACTTATCGGAATCAAGATTGGTGAACAACGGGATGTTAATGTAACATTCCCTGAGGAGTATCATTCGCAAGAGCTTGCTGGAAAAGCAGCAAAATTTGAATGTGTGATTCATAGCATCAAAGAACGCCAACTTCCTGAACTCAATGATGAATTTGCCCGGAAAGTCAGCAAGTTTCAGACGCTAGCAGAACTCAAAGTGGATATCCGTAAGAATCTTGAGCAAAATGCCGAAAAGAAGGCAGAAAATGATCAACATGCGGCTGCTATTGAACAGGCAACAGAGAATATCATCGTTGATATTCCAACAATTATGGTGGACAACCGTGTTACACTTATGATCCAGGAAATGGCTATGCGCCTTGAGCAACAGGGAATGAAACTTGAGCAATATCTGCAATATGCAGGGACAGATCTCGCGCAAATTCGTGAGAAGTACCGCAAAACGGCAGAAGAAAATGTAAAAACAGACTTGATGCTGGAAGCCGTTGCCAAAGCAGAAAATATCGAGGTTAACGATAAAGATCTTGAGGCAGAAATTTCAGCTATGGCAATGGCTTATGGAGCTACACCTGCACAAGTTCGTAAGATTGTCAAGGAACAAGGCCGCATTGCCGATCTTGTTACGACAGTATTGCGCAAAAAAACGACGCAATTCATTCTTGACAACATCGTGGAGTAATCTCGACAACACAGCACTATAAACGGAGTGATTACATGAGCAGCTATATGAGCAGCTATGTTCCTATGGTAGTAGAACGATCAAATCGCGGAGAACGCGCTTATGACATCTATTCACGCCTCTTGAAAGATCGAATCGTATTTGTTGGTGGCCCGATTGACGACAACGTAGCAAATGTTGTCGTTGCCCAACTTCTTTTTCTTGAATCTGAGGATCCTGATAAAGATATCCACCTCTATATTAATAGTCCTGGCGGTGTTGTGACGGCGGGTCTTGCGATTTATGATACGATGCAATATATCCGACCAGATGTATCAACGATTTGTATTGGTCAGGCGGCAAGTATGGGATCGCTTCTCCTCACGGCAGGAGCGCCGGGTAAACGTTATGCGCTTCCTTTGGCGCGTATCATGATACATCAGCCTTTGGGCGGCGCGCAGGGGCAGTCGACGGATATCCAAATTCAGGCAAAAGAAATTTTGCGTTTGCGTGAAGTCGGCAACGATATCCTTGTCAAACATACGGGACAGCCGCGTGAAAAACTCATGGCGGATACGGAACGCGATAACTTTATGACTGCGGAAGAGGCCAAAGCGTATGGGCTTATTGACAAAGTCATCACACGTCCAGTCAAAGAGTCTAAGCCCAAAGAGTAAGAGGTGGTACCATGTTGAAGTTTGGGGATGAAAAAGGTCAACTCAAATGCTCTTTTTGTGGCAAATCACAGGAGCAGGTCAGAAAACTAGTTGCTGGCCCTGGTGTCTACATCTGTGATGAATGTATTGAGCTTTGCAATGAAATTATCGAAGAAGAGTTTAATGAAGATGTTGAAGTGGAGCTCAAGGATGTACCGAAACCAAAGGAGATTCGCCAAATCCTCGATCAATATGTGATTGGGCAGGAGGAAGCGAAAAAAACGCTTTCTGTAGCTGTCTACAACCACTATAAACGCATTAATCGTGCAGTTGGAAAAACTGATGATGTGGAGTTGCAAAAATCCAATATTCTCATGATTGGCCCGACGGGAAGCGGTAAGACCTTGCTTGCCCAAACACTTGCAAAAATTCTCAATGTACCATTTGCCATAGCCGATGCCACATCTTTAACAGAGGCAGGTTATGTTGGAGAGGATGTTGAGAATATCCTTCTGAAACTCATACAGGCTGCTGATTACGATGTTGAGAAAGCCGAAAAGGGCATCATCTATATCGATGAAATCGATAAGATTGCACGGAAATCAGAAAATCCTTCCATTACACGTGATGTGTCGGGCGAAGGTGTTCAACAGGCACTTTTGAAGATTCTTGAGGGAACAGTGGCTTCAGTGCCGCCGCAAGGCGGACGCAAACACCCACATCAAGAACTCATCCAGATTGACACGACAAATATTCTGTTTCTTTGTGGCGGTGCGTTCGATGGCATTGAAAAAATTATCGAAAATCGCCTTGGTAAAAAGAATATGGGATTTGGTGCTGAAATCGAGTCTAAGGTTGAACGCAATATTGGTGAGACACTTCGCCATATTTTGCCGGAAGACTTGCTGAAAAACGGATTGATTCCTGAATTCATCGGGCGTCTTCCAATCGTTGTGACACTTGAGGCACTTGGTGAGGATACACTTGTGCGCATCCTCACGGAGCCAAAGAATGCCTTGATAAAACAGTACCAGAAACTACTGGAGATGGATGGAGTAAAGCTCGATTTTGATGATGAAGCGCTCCATCTTATTGCCAAGGAAGCATTAAAGCGAAAGACTGGGGCTCGTGGTTTGCGCTCTATCATTGAGAGTATTATGCGTAATGTCATGTATGAAGTACCTTCAGTAGAAGGTGTTTCACTTTGTCGGGTCACGAAAGAAGTCATTACTGAAAAGAAGGATCCTGACTTGACCATCGATAAAGTTAAAATGAAGAGTGCAGACAAAGAAGTATCAGCTTGAGCATCGAAAGAAGGGCGCTGCGGCAAGCAGCGTCCTCTTTTTCATGAAAACCTAATGAATCAAGCCTGGATCGTGCAAATTGATTGGTAGTTTTTATGTAAGGGCGCTGCACAATGTCACATACGGCCCTGCAGCAAATTACTGGTGTGTATCTTTTGTTTGTACGGCAATCACCCCCCAGCTGAATATATGCCCGGCAAGTTCACATAAGGAGGATTGTTTATGTCGGAAATACGTAAGCTGCCGCTTCTGCCACTTCGAGGCATGATCGTGTTCCCTTTCATGATCATCCATCTCGATGTTGGCAGGGAGCGATCAGTGGCAGCGTTGGAAGAGGCGATGGTGCGTGACCGTCAAATTCTGCTTGTGGCTCAAAAAGTTGCTGAAGTCGATGAACCCAAAAGTGTGGATCTTTTTGGTGTTGGTACTGTTGCCGAAGTACGGCAGCTTTTAAAACTGCCGGGAGGAGCTTTGCGCGTGCTTGTCGAAGGACAAAAACGTGCCTCCATTAGGAGCTATGAAGAACTTGAAAATTTTGCTGAAGTAACGATTGAAGAATTCACAGATGTGATGGAAGAGTCCATGGAAATGGAAGCTTTGACACGTGCTGTTGTGCATGAATTCGAGCAATGGGTAAAGCTTAGTAAAAAAATTCCTGCAGAGACACTTGTTTCTGTGGCGATTATTGATGATGCGGGACGCCTTGGGGATCTCATTGCAAGTCATTTGAGCCTCAAGATAGAAGATAGACAAGCTTTGCTTGAGCAAATTGATGTCAAGAGTCGTATGGAACTTCTCTATAAAATTTTAGCGCGTGAACTTGAAGTTCTTGAAATGGAGCGTAAAATTGGCGTACGTGTCAGAAAGCAAATGGAGAAGATTCAAAAAGATTATTATTTGCGTGAACAGATTAAAGCCATTCAAAAAGAACTTGGTGATCAGGATGATAAGACTGAAGATATTGAAAATTATCGAAGTCGAATAGAAAATGGTGTCTATCCAGAAGAGGTTCAAAAAGTCATTGAAAAGGAAATACATCGCATGGAAGGAATGGCAAGTATGTCAGCGGAAATGGGGGTCATACGTACCTATATAGAGACCTTGCTTGAACTTCCTTGGGAAGAGTTATCGGAAGATAACATCGATATTAAAATGGCAGAAGGAATCCTTGATCATGATCATTATGGGTTAAAAAAAGTAAAAGAGCGTATACTGGAATATCTTGCCGTTCATAAACTTGCTGAAAAACAACATGCTCCGATACTCTGTCTTGTAGGACCGCCAGGTGTCGGAAAAACATCGCTTGCGAGTTCTGTTGCGCGTGCTACAGGAAGAAAATTTGTACGCGCCTCGCTTGGTGGGATTCGTGATGAAGCAGAAATTCGCGGACATCGTCGCACTTATGTTGGTGCAATGCCAGGACGCGTCATAGAAGGCCTGCGCAAAGCGGGTACAAAGAATCCTGTTTTTCTCCTCGATGAAGTAGACAAACTTGACATGGATTATAAGGGGGATCCTTCTGCCGCTCTTTTGGAAGTGCTTGACCCAGCCCAAAATGCAACTTTCAGTGATCACTATGTCGAATTACCCTTTGATTTATCGCATGTGCTCTGGATTGTAACGGCCAATAATATTAGTAATATTCCCCGTGCTTTACGTGATCGTATGGAGCTTATTACACTTTCCAGTTATACTGAAATGGAAAAATTAGAGATTGCAAAGCGATATCTTGTGATGCGTCAGCGTACAGCAAATGGTCTCAAAGCACGTGAGCTTCAATTTACGCCTGGTGTTATAGAAAAAATCATTGTTGAGTATACACGTGAATCCGGCGTACGTGAACTTGAACGCAATATTGGTCATGTTTGCCGCAAAGCAGCACGAATGATTGTCGAAGGCAAGAAAAAAACAGTGCGTGTAACGAAAAAAATTTTAGGAGATTTCTTAGGTCGGCCTAAGTTTCTAAGGACAAAGGCTGAGAAAAAATCAGAGATTGGTGTCGCGACCGGGATGGCATGGACAGAAGTGGGAGGAGATATTCTGCCGACAGAGGTCACGGTACTCCCCGGGAAAGGGAAATTGATTCTTACGGGTCAACTTGGAGATGTGATGCAAGAATCTGCACAAGCTGGACTTTCCTATATTCGAAGTCGTCAAAGCAGGTTTGGTTTATCGGATGATTTCTATGAAAAGCGCGATATTCATATCCATTTACCGGAAGGTGCCATACCTAAGGATGGACCATCTGCGGGGATCACGATGGCGACAGCCATGATTTCTGCCTTGACAGGCCAAAAAGTTAGAAGCGATGTAGCAATGACCGGAGAAATTACACTTAGGGGACGTGTGCTTCCTATCGGAGGAGTGAAAGAAAAAGTTCTCGCGGCCTACCGTGAAGGAATGAAACTCATCCTCCTCCCTAAGGAAAATGAGATGGATATTGAGGATATCCCTATGGAGGTACGAGAAAAACTGTCTTTTGTGTCTGTTGAAACGATGGATGAAGTGCTCGCCGAGGCTCTCATGCCCAAAGAGGGAGGGGCTTAAACTGGATAGCATCCTCATTACGCAAGGTAAATATATTGCGTCTGCTGTCAAAAAAGAACAGTACCCTGAAATAAAGCGCAAGGAAATTGTATTTATCGGACGTTCCAATGTTGGAAAATCCTCTTTGATAAATTCACTTTCCCGTACCAAAAATCTTGCTCGTGTTTCCGGACGCCCGGGAAAGACACAGACCATCAACTTTTACGAGCTTGGTGCAAAAATTCTGAACCAGGAGAAACGAATTGATTTTTATCTTGTCGATTTGCCTGGGTATGGCTATGCGCATACTGGAAAACGTCAACGTAAGATATGGGCACGTTTTATTGAGGAATATTTATTGACGAGCGAGGAACTTCAGTTTGTTTGCCATCTGATGGATATCCGACATAAACCGATGGTTTCGGACATTGAAATGTTCCGCTGGCTCCTCAAACATGGTTTGCCTGTTCTTGTTATTGCAACAAAGGCTGACAAATTAAGTCGCAGTATACGGGATAAAAATATTGCGATTATGCGACAGATCCTGGGTGTGGAAGATTTAGATATTTTACCATATTCATCTACAAAAAATGAAGGACGTTCAGAATTGCTTGACGTGATAGCCAATGTTTTGATAGAATGAGATAGTGGAGAATATTAAAAAGAAGGGATAAATATGCTGACAGCTTTCGATAAAAAGCTTCTCAATGTCCTGCAGGCCGGCTTGCCCATCAGCAGCCGGCCTTTTGCCGATTTAGCGCAAGAGGTTGATTCTGATGAAATTACCGTTCTTGAACGTGTGCGTTTTCTAAAAAAAGAAGGTTATCTTCGAAGAATCGGGCCATTTTTTGATTCAGAAAAGATGGGATATAAGGGGACATTGGTCGCATTACGCGTTATACCGGAGTTCATGAAGAGCGTAGTGGAGGTTGTGAATCGATATCCGGGGACAACGCATAATTATGAACGCAATGGAAAATATAATCTCTGGTTTACGCTGCTCACACCGAATGAAAATTTGCGTCAGAATATCTTAGGGGAAATTGCCTCCTTGCCAGGTGTTGAGGCCATACTTAATTTAGCTTCACACAAAAAATATAAGGTCAATGTACAATTCAATCTTAAATAGATGGTGATATATATGGAAATGATTGATGAACTGGATAAAAAGATTGTTAGAGCTATGCAAGGAGACTTCCCTCTTGTAGCAGAACCTTATAAAAAAATTGCTTTGAAACTTGGCATTGAAGAAGAAGAACTTTTGCGACGACTTCACCATTTGAAAAAAAATGGTCAAATACGCAAGATGGGAGCCGTGCTCCAACATCGGGCTGCGGGATTTACTTCAAATGTTCTTTGCGCCTGGGTCGTTCCTCAAGAGCGTATGGATGAGATTGCTCGGATTATATGTCTCCATCCGGCAGTCTCTCATTGTTATGATCGTGATACGGCAGAAGATTGGCCTTATAATATGTATGCGATGATTCACGCTCATAGCAGGGAGGAGTGTGAAAAGATTGCAGTTTCTCTTGAAGAGAAATGCTGTCTTAAAGAACGTGTGATGCTCTACTCGATCAAGGAATGGAAAAAAACAAGTATGCAATATTTTTGCGAATAGAAAATAAATAACAAAGGGGTGATAATATGGTATCATCAAAAATGAAAGAATTAGGCACTAAGAAATCTACAATTCGGATGATTTTTGAATATGGTCAAATGAGGATCCAAGAAGTGGGGGAAGAGAATGTTTATGACTTCAGTTTAGGCAATCCGCATGTTCCGGCACCATCTTTTATTAAACAAGCTGTTTTGGATATTTTAGAGGACATGGAGCCCCAAGCAGTACACAGCTATACTATTGCACCGGGAGTTCCTGCTGTGCGTGGAATTTTGGCAAAAAACATCAACCAACGCTTTGGCACACACTTTGCTGCGAAAAATTTTTTTATGACGGCGGGAGCGGCAGCTGCAGTGACAATATGTTTCAAGGCACTTGCTGAGGAAGGCGATGAGTTCATTGTTTTTGCTCCGTACTTTCCCGAATATCGTTGCTTCGTTGAATCTGTTGGTGCCGCACTTTGCGTTGTCCCAACTCAGGCGGAAGATTTCCAAATTGATTTTGAAGAGTTATCTCGTCATATCACCCCCAAAACAAAAGGAATTGTTGTCAATTCTCCCAATAATCCAAGTGGTGTTGTTTATCCTGATGCGGCAATCCGAAAGCTTTGTAACCTTCTCTATAATAAAGAAAAGGAGTATGGACATCCAATTTTTCTTATTTCTGATGAACCTTATCGTGAAATCGCTTATGGCTGTGAAGTTCCTTATATTACAAACTACTACAAAAATACGTTGGTTTGTTATTCCTATAGTAAATCTTTTTCACTTGCAGGCGAACGTATCGGCTATATCGTCGTACCAGATGAGGTGTCTGACTTCCCTAGTGTTTATGGTGCTATTGCTGGTGCGGCACGCACCCTAACACATGTAAATGCGCCATCACTCTGGCAATTTGTCGTCGCTCGTTGTGTAGGAAAACCTTCAGATATAACAACTTATGAAAAAAATAGAAATCTGTTTTACGAAGGGCTTTTAAAAGCAGGTTTTTCTTGTGTCAAACCACAGGGGGCTTTCTATCTTTTTCCCAAATCCCTTGAGGCAGACGATTATGCTTTTTGTGAACGCGCTAAAAAATATGACATTTTACTTGTTCCGGGTACTGATTTTGGTTGTCCGGGGCATTTTCGTGCTTCATATTGTATTGATACTTCCAAAATCGAACGTGCTTTACCACTCTTTGAAAAATTGGCAGAAGAATATAAGTGTTGATTTTAGGGACTTAACAGGATTTATCCCCGGGAAATTACTAAAATTTACCAATTAAACTTGCAATCTTTCCCACCATTTGACAGTCTGGAAATAATGCTTGACAAGATACTGTGTTTCCGATAGAATTATTTCGTATGAGCCATAGCATGCGTATCCATTAGCCCCGGAGCGCCAATGGGTCATCATCTATCGTTTAACAAGATGCATCGCAATAAGCTTAGGGAGGATTCGCATGAAAACGACATTTATGGCGAATGCAGCAAACATCGAACGCAAGTGGTATGTTGTAGACGCTGCTGGCCAGACTGTAGGTAGATTGGCCGCTGAAGTCGCCAAGATACTCCGCGGAAAAAATAAACCAACTTTTACACCGCACGTTGATACGGGGGACTTTGTCATTGTTATCAATGCAGAAAAAGCGGTATTTACTGGAAAAAAACTTACGGATAAGATGTATTTTCGTCATTCAGGCTATCCCGGCGGTACAACATTTACAGCAGCCGGAAAGCTTATGGAAAAAGCGCCAGAAAAAGTTATAGAAAAAGCAGTGCGCGGTATGTTGCCCAAAAATCGCCTCGGCGCGCAGATGTATCGCAAACTTAATGTATATGCTGGTTCGGAGCACCCTCATGCAGCACAACAGCCGGAAGCGCTTTCGTTTGATATCCGTTGATTTCTGAAAGGAGGAAATCAAACCCATGGCATTAGTCAGCTATTATGGTACAGGTCGAAGAAAGACCTCGATTGCCCGAGTTCGTTTGATTCCCGGGGATGGAAAAGTCACGATCAATGGTCGTGATATGGAAGAGTATTTTGGTCTTAAGACATTGGAACTTATCGTTCGCCAACCTCTGAATCTTACGGATACTGTGGATAAATACGATGTCGTTGCCAACGTAAAAGGCGGTGGGGCCTCTGGACAGGCTGGCGCTATTCGTCACGGCATCACTCGTGCTTTGATGGAACTTGACGCAGAGTTTCGTCCGGCTTTGAAAAAGGCAGGTTTTGTCACTCGTGATCCGCGTGAAAAAGAGCGTCGTAAGTACGGTCTTAAAAAGGCTCGTAAAGCTTCTCAGTTCTCGAAACGTTAAGCAGCAAGAATTCCTACATACGTCACACAAAAAAACTCGTCATCTATGTGATGGCGAGTTTTTTTGTGTAATGTATCTCAACCTATAAAAGGGAAGCTTAACTTCCGATAAGTATAAATTATCGGAAGTTAAGCTTCCCTTTTATAGACGGTGCGCCAGATTCAAATTTTACATTTGTCTTTTCCGATGATATAATAAATCTATATTTGATTAAACTCTGCAGGAGGTTTTTGGGGATGTTTGATGAAAGCGATAAGGTCGGCGCATATGTGAAACAAAAGAATATCGGCATGAAAATCGATTATAACGGTAAGGCACGCCAGGTGCTTAAAACAAGTGCGCCTCCTCAAGAAAGTGACAAGACTGATGCTAAGGAAACACTTGAAGAAAAAAATGGTGCTAATCGCGCCATGCGACGCATTATTCAACAAAAACTGTTACATGGCGATGAACTTATGGCTGATGAAATGCGCTTTCTTAAACGCTTCGATACAGGACTTTACACAAAAGCACGTGCAGCGCAGGATGCGCGTGAAGCTCTTGCACAGAAACTGGAAAAGGCGACTTCAAAGGAAGAAGCAAGTGAAGCATTTCTTATTGCCAGTGGTATGGTAAACAAAAAGGCTGCTGCCGCTCCTCAAAATAATGTTTCGCCGACAAAGAGAAATGCAGTTGCCTCCCCTGCTAAATCATCGGGTGCATCTTCAAATGGATCTAAATTGCGCACGCGTTGGAAACTTGATTTGTCTAATACATCTGAAAAAGGTGCGGTTTCTAAACCAACAACGATGCAGCAACCTATGGATGCGAAAGATCAGAAAAAAGGTATTGCCACTCCCCCGTCGTCTGAGGATACAACGGGTATTGAGTTTATTATGGGGCGTGCTTTACAATCCGCTTGGGCAAAATTCATTCAAACACCAAAATATCGCGAACTTATTAGTACAACAGAACATTCAATTGAAAATCTGGATCCTTCGAATATGACTGTAGCCACTCGTTTTGTTAGCGCCTCCCGTGCTTACCGTAATTTGCCTAAAGTTCGTAAAGGTGTACCGCAGCAATCGTTTGACAGTGAAACATAAAGAAACAGCAAAGCTGCTTTTTCTAGAGCGGCTTTGCTGTTTCTTTATGTCTTAGTTGTATAATGCTTACTTCTCCGTTAAAAGATTCACTATTTCACTGCGCTTGCGCTCACTTTCCCCATCTTCACCGCGTTTAGCTTGCTTGAGAAAGTCATCCTCTTTACTGGATACTTCCTTTAGAGCGTCTCCGATAGGATAATTGATCAGACCATCTTTATGAAGCGTCTTAATCAATTTGATCATATCGCCATATCCTTCCTGCATGCGTTTTTCAACAGCAAGACGCGTAAAATCTACGCAACCGGGTCGATCAGAAAAATCTGGACGTGGAAATAGTTCAAAGATTTTTGCATCAGGATAAAGACTTTTCTGCACAGAACTTTTTTGCGTAAGGTGCAAGACAATGATCAAACGTGTACCTGCCTCATAAACAGGTAAAAGTGGTGATAAATCGGTAAAACTCCCATCCCAAAGCACTGCACCGGTTGAAAAACGCAATTGTGAGTAGAGCATGGGAAGTGCATTAGAGGCTGTTAATATGAGTTTTTGCATCTTAGCAGGATAGCGAAGAAGATCATAGTAAGCCGGTTCGACTGCAGGGAATTTCGTTGCACAGATGAAAATGTGTTCTATGTGTTTTGCTTTTTGGGACAAATCTATATGGGTGTTAATAAACTCATTGAAAGTTTTTTCTTCAAAAAGGCCATGACCAAAAAGCGAAAGAAATTGTTCAAATGATATGGCCGAAAGTCCGCTGGTCAGCAGAATATCATAAATTTCTTTGAGTTTTGTAATCGGTACATTCGCAATTTTTAGTTTTGCAGCGTCTTGCCAAATAGCTTCTGCTTTCTTATAAGCGTTATTTGCAAAAAGCACGGCATTTAAAGCGCCAAATGACGTGCCAGCAACAGCTGTCACAGAAGATTCTAGTTCATAACCGCGTAAAGCCTTCCAAGCTCCTAATTGGTAAGCGCTGTTGCCATTGCCTCCAGCAAAGACAAGGCCGATCTTTTTCATAGCAATCGCCTCCAACTGTTACTTTTCCATACGTGCTTGACAACCTACACCGTCACCATAGCCAACACCGGCAAGAATTTGTTCATTGTTTTTGTTTTCTACAATTACTTTTTTCCAAGTATCATTGACTAGGATTTCAAGTTTATCTCCGTAGGCAAGTGGTTGAAGGTGTTCTTGCCCCTCTGAAAAATATTGTATAGCGTAGCAATTTTTTTTCCAAACAATTTTCCCCTCCACAAAGGTGTCCCCCTCTTTTTCAGTTTTGCCAACCTTGCATTGTCCAGTAGGCTTCAGCTGCATCTGTAACTGGCCAAAGCAATTGTTCTGGATTGGCGATACGTATGATTTTCCATGTACCATTGTTTTGGCGTACAAATTCGAAAACGAACGGCATATTATTTACAAGTCGGCCATAAGGCGTATCGCTACCATGTAAAACAATAGAAATCCATGCTTTGTCACCATGGTTTTCTATTGATATAATCTCCGGTTCTGTTTCGGTTTGAAAAACTTCTAATTCATGTGCTAGACTTCCTGTTGGATCTTGTTCGAAATTCATTATCACAGTGCTACGCGCCAAATAACGATCAATGATATCATGGATGAAAGCGAGACTTTTTAGGCGATGCTCGCTTATATAGTGCTGCATAAAGATAGTATCATGCCAGAAAAACGGATCATGTGGATATTGTGCGTTAAGATCTTTGATGTTTTTTGCCAATACAGCTGCTCCTTCATCGTAGCCGTGAGAAACAACAGCATCAATATCCACATATCGTTCCAAAAGATCTTTGTCCCTGTCGCGTATAGCTTTTGTTGCTTGTTCAAGTGCATATTCCGGAGTATGCTTCATTCGATAACAATAGCCAGCAGTACAAGCCATTGCAGGTGTAATAAATACAAGAAAAACAATGAGAAGTATGCAGTTTTCCTTGTAAAACATAGGAAATCACCCTCTCTATATATTTAGATTTGTTTCGAGTATCTTCTCTCCCATATCTGCTGGCTTATTTGAATGTGCGGTGTCGTAAATGCCTTCTTTGGTAGAAAATTTCTTTAAGTTTAGAGATCCTGTAAAAGGCTTTGGATTTTCGTGAGATATTCTTCCTTCATACAGTCAAAGGTTTCCCCAGAACGTCGCACTTTTATTTCAACGCTCCCTTTTTCCAAGGATTTGGAACCAATTGTAATACGGAGCGGATAACCAATAAGGTCACAATCTTTAAATTTTACGCCAGCACGTTCTGTTCGATCATCAAGCAAAACATCAACACCAGCCTCATGAAGTGATATATATATTTCTTCGGCAAGTGCAAGTTGTGCAGGATCTTTTGCATTGACAGGAACAACAACAACTTCAAATGGAGCAATAGCACGCGGCCAAATAATACCATGTTCGTCATTATGTTGTTCGATAGCTGCTGCCATAGTTCTGCCCACACCAATACCGTAACAGCCCATGACGATTAATTTTTCTTTACCATTTTCATCAAGGTAGGTTGCTCCAAGTGCTTCACTATACTTCGTGCCTAGTTTAAATACTTGCCCTGCTTCGATACCACGTGTGACATCCACCGGTGCCTTGCAATGCGGGCATGGATCACCAGACTGTATGAGTCGGATATCTGTAACAATAGCATCCTTGAAATCGCGTACAGGGTTCACTCCTGTATAATGAACATCAACTTCATTCGCGCCTGCAATAGCATTTTTCATATTCATGACGGTAGTATCAACAACTATTTTGGCTCCCTTCTTGAGACCAATAGGGCTCATGAAACCCGCCACACCGCCTGCTGCTGTAATTGCTTCATCAGCGGCCATGCGCAAACTAACGCTACCAATAGCATTTTGCAACTTCACTTCATTGACTTCGTGATCACCTCTGACAAAGGCAAAAGCAATATCATCATTTTCATCCTGAAAAGCGATGGCCTTAATTGTTTTTTTAATAGACGCATTCAGGTATTTTGCTACAAGTGCAATAGTTTTGCAGCCGGGAGTCTCAACTTTTGCAAGCGGCACCGCTTCCTCCTCTAGCGCTTCGATAGGCAACAGTTCTGCCTTCTCGACATTTGCAGCATATTCGCATGCGCTGCAACAAGCTATTTCAGATTCACCGGCTGCAGCAAGAACTGTAAATTCATGTGTATGATTACCGCCAATTGCACCAGAATCCGCCTCAACCGGACGGAATTTTAAGCCGCAGCGTGTAAAAATTCTGCTATAAGCGTCATACATTTTTTGATAAGAAATATCTGCTCCAGCATCATCTTTATCAAATGAATAGAGATCTTTCATGATAAATTCACGGCTGCGCATGAGTCCGAATCGTGGACGAATTTCATCGCGATATTTATTTTGTATCTGATAAAGCATAAGCGGCAACTGTTTGTAAGAGCGTACTTCATCGCGCACAAGGGTCGTGATCATCTCTTCATGTGTGGGACCAAGGCAAAAGTCGCGATTATGACAGTCTTTTAATCGAAACATTTCAGAGCCAAAAACACTCCAGCGACCAGATTCTTGCCAAATTTCTGCCGGTTGCATAATCGGCATACAAATTTCTTGCCCGCCTGCAAAATCCATTTCCTCGCGGATAATGCGTTCAATTTTTCTTATTGTTCGCCAAGCAAGCGGCAAATATGTATAGATTCCGCTGGTAGCTTTGCGGATAAGACCGGCACGCAACATGAGTTTATGGCTCATGATTTCTGCATCCGATGGTATTTGGCGTAACGTTGGCGCGTATAGCTTCGTTGTACGCAATGGGGATATCCTCCTTTGAAAAATATCTAGGTATTAAAAGCAAACCGTTTTTATCCAAGAAAAGACGAATTCAATTTTCTGTTTCTTGTAGAATGTTGTCTATTTCTTGAAAAAGCTCTTCGACGAGATTTTCTTCCTTGACTTGTCGAATAACTTCGCCTTTACGGAACACAAGACCAACGCCCTTACCTCCCGCAATGCCCACATCAGCACTACGAGCTTCACCGGGACCGTTAACAACGCAGCCCATGACTGCAACATGAATAGGACGTGCAATGCCCTTAAGACGTTCTTCTACGCGCTCTGCAATTGTTGGCAAGTCGATAGCTGTGCGGCCGCAGGTTGGACAGGAAATCAGTGTCGGTCCGTAATCACGCAGTGCCAGAGATTTTAGTATTTCTCGTGCAACGCGGACTTCAATAACAGGATCTCCCGTCAAAGAAACACGAATGGTATCCCCTATCCCTTCTGCAAGCAAAGCGCCAATGCCGACCGCAGATTTGATGATCCCTGAACGTACTGTGCCGGCCTCAGTAATGCCTAAATGCAGCGGATACTTGCATTTATCCCGCATGAGACGGTAGGCTGCAAGTGTCAGCGGCACATCATGTGCTTTGAGTGAAATTTTTATATCATAAAATTTTTGTTCTTCCAAAAGACGAACATGTTCCAACGCCGATTCTACTAACGCATTGGCGGTAACATCCCCATACTTTGACAAAATACGCTTATCCAAAGAACCGGCGTTTACTCCAATACGAATAGGTATTCCCTTTGCTTTTGCCGCTTCTGCTACGCGACGCACGTTCTCAGCGCCGCCAATATTTCCCGGATTGAGCCGTAAGGCATCAATTCCCTGCTCGATTGCCTCCAACGCGAGGCGATAGTCAAAATGAATGTCAGCAACAAGCGGGACGGTTGTATGTGCTTTAATTGTGCCAATATTTTTTGCAGCCGCTTTATCTGGAACAGCAAGTCGCACAATGTCACATCCAGCAGAAGCAAGTGCTTCAATCTGCCGCACTGTAGCAACTGTATCCTGTGTCTTTGTATTCGTCATTGACTGAACGGATATGGGGGCTTCTCCTCCAATGGCAATAGGGCCAATGTGAATCTGGCGTACAGTTTTTCTGTTCATAAGGTATATCTTTCCTCTTTGCGTTGGTTTTCTAGGCATTAGACTTGTTTGTATAGCAAGCTATCCTCCCATAAAAATGCGCATAATATCGTTTTTTGTTGCATAAAGCATAAGAAGTACAAGCAACGATATACCAAATAATTGCGCATAATGTAATGCTTGTGGAGAAAGCGGCTTGCCGCGTACTGCTTCGACGACAAGAGTCAAGAAGTGACCACCGTCTAAAGCAGGAATGGGAAATAGATTAATAATGGCAAGATTCAGGCTCAAAAATGCCGTCAGACTCAAAAGAGGTACAATACCGATTTGAGCTGCCTCCCCTGCAATTTGTGCTACTCCAAGAGGTCCTGCGAGGTCGGCCTGCTGGGCGCCTGTAAAAATTTGCCCCAGCATAGAAAGCATCATCGTCAAGGTGTTCCAGGTATGTGTAAAGGCAAGCTGTAGTGCTTCCCAAAAGTTGGGCATTCGCGTTATAACTGAGGAACTTACACCAATTAAAGAGCGTTTTTCCTGACTGTTGTAGGCAGGAATGACACTCGTTGTTCCTATTTCTTGATTGCGTTCATATTCAATTTTTAAGACCCTGCCGTTGCTATCTTTGATAAGCTCCGTAAAATCTTGCCATGTGGCAACAACTTTTCCGTCGATGGAAAGAATTCGATCTCCGTCCTTGAGCCCTGCAGAAGCTGCAGGATGTCCATTCATAACACGACCAAGCACAGGTTCAGGGGACGGCGTTGAAACTCCTGCAAAAAAAAATATACCCCAAAACAAAAAAATTGGTAATAGGAGATTCATAAAAGAACCGGCAAGAATTACAATCATGCGTGCACTGATTGATTTGGCACAGTACCCCCTGTCTCCAGCGGTATTATTCGAGGGATCCATTCCCGCAATATCGTTGAATCCTCCAAGAGGTAAAGCTCGGATAGAATATTCTGTTTCACCATGACTATATTTAAATATTCTTGGTCCAAAACCAATAGCGAAGCGATCCACGCGCATATCGGTGAGTTTTGCTGCGGTGAAATGGCCAAGTTCATGTACAAGAACGAGAATGCCAAAAACAAAAACCGCAGAAAAAATTGTCAAAACCATCTCAACCACCTATATTCCGCAAAAATTCCGAAGCTATGATACGTGCTTCGGCATCGGCTGTTAAAAAAGTTTCTAAGGATAGCGTATCTTGTATTAAACATTTTTCCAGTGTATATTCAATAGTAGCATAGATATCAAGGAAACGAATTTTTCTTTCAAGAAACGAAGCAACAGCAACCTCATTAGCTGCATTGAGAATACATGGCATTGTTCCGCCTCTGCGTCCCGCTTCGTAAGCAAGTGCAAGGCCGCGAAACGTCTCCGTATCCGGTATCGCAAAAGAAAGAGATTTTAGTTTTCCGAAATCAAGTCGTCCCCAATTGGATGAATGGCGCTCTGGATAACCTAGTGCATATTGTATGGGAAGACGCATGTCAGCAGGTCCAAGTTCAGCCATTATTGTGCCATCTGTAAAACCTACCATAGAATGCACAATGCTTTCGGGGTGGATAACAACTTCAATTGCATCGTAAGGCATATCATAAAGCCAATGAGCTTCAATAACTTCAAGTCCTTTATTGATAAGCGTAGCTGAATCAACCGTAATTTTAGGTCCCATTTTCCATGTTGGATGAGTCAGGCATTCTTTTACCGTTACATGGGTGAGCTCCTCGGCCGTTTTGCCCCGAAACGGTCCACCGGAAGCTGTGAGGATAATGCGTTCAACGGATTTTTTTTGTTCCCCCTGCAAGCATTGGAAAATTGCCGAATGCTCACTGTCCACCGGCAAGATTGTTGAACCCTGTGCATGAGCCCTTTTCATTATGAGCTCACCAGCTACGACAAGTGTTTCTTTATTTGCCAAGGCAATATTTTTTTTTGCATCAAGTGCTTTTAGTGTCGGTTCAAGACCCGCAAATCCTGTCATAGCCGTAACAATGATATCAGCCTCAGAATATGCTGCAGCGTCCACAAAAGCATTGCGCCCAGCTTCAATCCGAGTATTGCCTCGATACCGTGATTTAAGACGAGATGCTGCTCCCTCATCTGACAAGACTGCAAGATCAGGAGAGAGAACTTCTATCTGCTTCTCAAGAATTTCGTCACTTGCATTTGCCGCTAGGACCGAAACAGTGAAAAGCTCAGGATGTGCAAGTACTACATCTACCGTTTGTTGACCAATAGAGCCTGTCGACCCCATAATAGCAATCCTCTTCATATCAAACTCCTACCAAGCCAAAAAATTTGATGAAATAATAAACAAGAGGGGCTGTAAACATCACGCTGTCAAAGCGATCTAACACACCCCCATGCCCGGGAATAATGCGACCGGAATCCTTAACCCCAGTATAACGCTTAATAACGGATTCCGCCAAGTCGCCAATTGTTGCAACAATTGCGATGGAAGCCCCCAAGGCAACCATCAGGAATATTGGGAAGGAAAGGAACCAGCCAAGTGAAGTGACAACAACTATTGTACCGATAAGTCCTCCGATGAAGCCCTCAATAGTTTTTTTCGGGCTGATTGTTGGGCAAAGTTTATGCTTGCCGAGAAAAGAACCGATAAAGTAGGCAAATGTATCGCTTGACCATGTACCAAGAAACATAATCCATAGAAAAGCACACCCCAATGTCATATTGCCTACAGGTGTTGTGAGAACAACTGCATCTGCTATAAAGCGCAACAGAATCAAATGGGCAAAGCAAAAGCCGACATAGAAAATTCCTGCAATCGATATGCAAGCTTGGTCGACTGCAAAACGGTCATGTAAAAATATAGCTTCAGCAAATACCAACAACACAGAAATAGTTGCTCCGGCTATCAGTCCCTCACTATTGCCAAACCATGCACAGCAGCCAAAGAGTGTAACGGCAAGAAAACCGAGTATATAGGAAGTCGATTGGCCTGCATGGGAAAAAGCAGCAGCATATTCATGCCAAGCCAATAATGATAAGATTATGGCAAAGGCTGCATAAATCCACCCGCCTTGCATAATAATGAAAGCGGCGAGAGCAATTCCCGACACTCCTGTAATAATTCTTGTAAGCAAAATCTGCACCTCTTTATAGAGCAAGCCACACTATTTTTCCTTGATTCCACCAAAACGACGCTCGCGTTTCGTATAATCTCGAAGTGCTGCAAGGAAATGCTGCGGTGTGAATTCAGGCCAATTTGTGTCCGTGAACCAAAATTCTGCATACGCTGTTTGCCAGAGAAGAAAATTACTCACACGCATATCACCGCTTGTTCGTATCACGAGATCAACCGGAGGCAACCCGTGTGTATCAAGCGCATCGGAGACAAGATCCGGCGTAATATCTGCCGGAAGTAGTTTTGAATCTTTTATTTTTTCTGCCAGTACTTGAAAAGCACGACAAATTTCATCTTGGCCTCCGTAATTTACAGCAACACAAAAACGCACTCCTGTATTATTTTGCATTAGCTTTTCGGCGTAATGCACTTTTTGAACAAGAACAGACGGGAGTTCCCCAACACGCCCCAAAAAACGGATACGTACATTATCATCGTGCATGTTTTGCGTTTCTTTGTCAAGATATTCCGAGAAGAGCTGCATGAGAAAATCGACCTCTTCATGCGGACGTTTCCAATTTTCTGTCGAAAAGGCATAAACAGTTAATACATCTATGCCTATTCTTCCGGCTGTTCGTAATATTTCACGTAAAGCATCAACCCCTGCGCGATGTCCCACGGTGCGCAAAAGGCCCTTTCTTTTTGCCCAGCGACCATTTCCATCCATTATAATAGCTACATGACGCGGCAGTCGCGCATGATTGATGCCAAAGGGTTCTGCCACTTGTTCATGGCGAATAAACCTGCCAAATATCTTCTTCCACATAATTCTTCCTTTGCCAGCCTATATTCGTGTTTTTTATCTTAGGCACGATACGCCAAAGGCTTTATGCAGTCATTATAGCATGGAAGCAAAATCATATCCATAGCATATTTTAGAAACTTATATCAGATTGTGTCGGGTTACAATAACTGTGTCTATAGAATCGAGGATGAGTGTACTTTTGATATTGGCTTTCATCAACATCCTCCAAGAGATCCATCTTTTTCAAGCTCGGAATGTGTTTCTCTAAAGCGATACAATGTTTGCTGAACCACTCCGGTGCAAAATAGTTGCAAATTGTATACAAGCACCTATGCCCTTTACGCATTGCAATCACTCCAATCCAAACTGTTTAAAATGGGATGATCATTGATGCCGAATAGTAAAAATGCCGTCACTTTTTGTGACAGCATTTTTACTAACGTGAAAACTTTGTAATTTTATAAATATGGCCTTAAATAATATGTTCCCCGTGATACTTTTCACCGCCAATCTCAGGGTAAACACCATATTCGATTGCCCATTCACACTTGTATTTAATTGCCTGCGCATGAATTGTTTTAATTCGGTCAATCGTGCGCACGACTTTACTGGGAACGCCAACAACAAGGGAATTGGGAGGAATAACCTCATTCTCGCGCACCAAAGAGCCCGCAGCAATAATAGAGCCTTCACCAATCTTGGCTCCCGTGAGTACGGTTGCATTCATGCCAATGAGAACATGATTGCCGATTTCTGCACCGTGTACGACCGCGCTATGTCCTACCGTAACATAATCGCCAATGATGCAGGGGTTCTCATCGGCGACATGCAGGCAAACGAGATCTTGCACGTTCGAGCATTCACCAACAGAGATATAATTTACATCACCGCGCGCTACAACACCTGGCCAAAGGCTTGCATACTTTGCTACACGTACATCACCGGAAAGAAATACTTGCGGTGCAATAAACGCCTCTTCATCAATTTGTGGCTTGATTCCATGGAATTCCATACTAGAAAGCGTATACATAACTCTCCCCCTTTTATTTTGATAGTTTCTGAGATGTATCTCTTACATTATACAATGCTTGCATAATAAATGAAACAGAAAAAAGCATTTCGAATAGATATTAAAGACGGCATTCTCGATCTTTTCCTGCTTTAAAACACATCATCATTTCATTTGTTAAGCTGAAGTCATCTGCTTGGGGACATATATTTTCTCGGTTCACCCATTCGGCACGGACCAATTCATTCTTGTCTATACGAATTGTATCAGCACCATCAAGATCGCAGAAAAAACCCATGAGAAGATCATCTGCAATCCCCCATGGCTGTGATTTATAGTAGCTAAGATTCTTGATTTGAAGTCCAACTTCTTCCATGACCTCACGGCGTGCCGTTTCCTCTATGGTTTCACCAATCTCACAAAAACCTGCAATCAAGGCATAATATGGTATGCAACGTAGATGTGCGTATTTCGTCAAAAGAATTTTATTGCCATTCCGAACTCCAACAATGACAGCTGGATTGATACGTGGATAAATCACACGTCCGCAGGCTTGGCAACGTAAGGCGCGTTCTTTTATGTCGTGTATGGTTACAGAACCGCAGGAACCACAAAAACGGTTTTGAAGATACCAATTTCTTAAGTGTTGTGCAGTAAATGCAGCAAACATTTTGTGGGAAGCGCCTCTGTTTTCTTTGCGTAAATCTCGCAGCGGATAGTATGAATAGCCTCTAGGTATAGGAAGGTTGCCTTCTTCTGCGAGGAAGAAGGTAGTATCATTTATCGAAAAGAGATATTGGTATCTTGGCTTTTTCACAAATTCTTTCCAATAAGGAAAATATATACGGCCATTCACTAGGCGTACAAGCAGTTTGTTGTCTTGAAAATAAAAAGTTACACTTTCTGCTTCGGGGTGAAGATTCGCATCGTAAGCATTGGAAAATTGGCTAGGGAAAATATCCTGGATCATTATGCCCCCCTCTTTATGTTTTATCAGACACCCACTTTTAGAGCGGATATATTTTTAGATCTTCGCTAATTGTGCAATAAATGCCAGGGAACGTAAAGGGCGTCCCAATAAAGAATGCAAATAGGTGAGCAAAAGTTCCTCAGCCTGCATCAGTTCGTCCTTCTTGATTGAAATTTTTAGAGCGGATTCGCTTGTTTTGTCATTTGCTGCCTCTGTCCTACAGTTTCCCCATTCTGGTTCTTTGATTATAGGAACCATACGTTTCCATTCAAGCAATAAAAATTTCTTTAAAAGATCATGCAATGCGGGCGAAAATGGCCGAGCTCCTTCCGTGCAGCAGTTGCGGCAAAGAGCCCCTCCCTCGTTTATATCGATGCACATCAAATCTTCAGATTTCTTACCGCAGTGTACACAACTTTCAAGGTGGAGTCCAAGCCCGGATAGTACAAGCAGCTGATAGGCAGCCGCGAGCGCTACTAGACGAGGATTCCGCTCCTCAAAAGCGCGAAAAACCTGGAGCAGTCGGTCAAAGGTATCAGGCCCGGGCTCATGTTCGGGGATAAGAGCGAGTGTCAATTCAGCTATGAACGAGCCATAGGCCATGCTTGCCAAATCCTCTCCCAAGCGGTGCCAATGTTCCTTCAAAGTGCATTGACGTACAGTCCAAACACGTGTCCCTTCCGTGAACTCAACATCAAGGTAACTAAACATTTGCATTCCTGCCGCCAAGGGACTCTTTGGGCGGCGACAGCCGAAAGCTGCGGCTTGTACAATTCCGTGTTCCCGAGTGAAAAGTGTAACCATTTTATCTGCAGTTCCCCAATTTCTCGTGGCAAGAATAAGTGCCTCAGCATTTATTCTTGCCATCACTGGAAACCTCTTTTCTTGGTGTTAGATTATTGGAAGTAGTCTCGGAAGATTTCTTTATTCTGCCACTTGCGGTTGTTCCCACCGACTTCGCTTCCTCGTGTTCTTGACGACGTGGCATAACGGCGCCTGCGGTCAACATATATTGAAGAGCGGATTCATTGCTGATATCTAAGTAAATCACATCGCTTTTTTTTACAAAAAGATTTGTCCCGGATGTCATGTTAAGACTCCATGGAATAAAAACACAAATATAGTCAGGACCTAGTTTTTCATAAAGCACCTCTGGTATTTCAGCCATAACGAAGCCAAGTGCTTTCGATTGATGATAGGGGACGAGGACGACGTGCTCAAACATATTATTGGACTCAAAAACTGCCGTTGATAAATGTTTTACGCTGTTATAGATAAATTTTATGATAGGAATCTTACCGAGAAGCCACTCTCCATAAGAAATCATTCGTTTCATGAACCAATATGAAGAAAGCCATCCTACAAGATAAATGACAAGCAAAACCGTTATGATACCCATGCCAGGATAATAAACAGGAAAATGTCTGCCAAGAACAATTTCGGTAAAATTCAATACCTCAAGCACAACGAAGACGGTGATGGCCAGCGGTACGAGTAAAATCAGCCCATTGATAAACCGCTTTGATACTTTATTCATTCCCCTCGCCTCCTCTTTCTCGCTGTCGTATATCCTTTTGGCATAAAAATAAATCTACTCAAAACCGAAACCATGCAGTATACTTTTTCGATTACGCCAATCCTTCTTGACCTTTACCCAAAGATCAAGAAAAACCCTTGTACCGAGCAGCATTTCAATATCCTTTCGTGCCTGAGCCCCCAGTTCACGCAGCAAAGCGCCTTTTGCGCCAATGACAATCCTCTTTTGCGATTCACGTTCTACATAAATAGTGGCTCGTATATAAATATCACCATTTTTGCGCGTCGTCATTTCCTCAAGCTCAACCGCAATGGCATGAGGGATTTCGTCTCTCGTGGAGAGGAGAGCTTTTTCACGTATGAGTTCTGCTACAATCAGTCGTTCTGGCTGATCTGTCACCATGTCTTCGGGATAATATATGGGTCCTTCTGGTAAATATTGTTTTGCTTCTTTGAGGAGTGCATCGAGATTCACTGCATCTTTAGCCGAAATTGGTACAGCCGCTCTGAAGGGATATGCTGTCATGTAACTTTCAAGGATTGGCAAGACAGCAGATCGTTCTATGAGATCCAATTTATTTACGACAAGCACACACGGACATTTCGTCGCTCGCAGGCGTTCAAGGATATATCGTTCGCCCGGCCCCATTTTTTCAGTTGCATCCACAACAAAAAAAATGACATCCACTTCCTTTAGTGTATTTTCCGCTGCACGTACCATATATTCGCCAAGTTTATGATGTGGTTTATGGATGCCTGGCGTATCGAGGAAGATAATTTGCGCATCCGGTTCTGTCAAAATACAGAGGATGCGATTACGTGTCGTTTGGGGCTTATCACTCATGATTGCAATTTTTTGACCGATCAGGTTGTTGATCAATGTTGATTTGCCAACATTTGGCCGTCCAATAACAGCGACGAAGCCGGATTTATGACTTGCCTTTTCCATGGGTTTCCCCTTTCATCTTTGGTATAACGCTGTTTCGGCCTCTACTTGCCCTCGGCTGTCACAACCTTGTCTTCTTCCTTGGCATTCCGGGAAATGCCAAGTATTTTCATTATGCGGCGTTGTTCTTCTTCCATTTCATGACGTTCGTTTTTTTCTTGGTGATCATACCCTAAAAGATGAAGCATACCATGTACCGTAAGAAAAACGAGTTCGCGGCGTAAACTATGCCCGTAATCAGACGCTTGGATTCTGGCGCGTTCTACCGATATAATGATATCGCCCAACATATTGATTGCCGGACCGTCTGTAATTAAAGGTTCTACGCTTTCCTGCAAAGCAAAAGAAATAACATCTGTAGGTTTATCTACATGACGATAATTTTTATTGATTTCATGAATCTGTGCATCATTCGTTAAAGTAATACTGACTTCAGCATTTTTCAGGGCGTACATTTCACCTATTTTTTCCAACGCATGACGAATATCTTTTTCAAGACATTTATCTAAGGAGAGGTTTTCTATATCACGACGAAATAAGATGTTCAACGATTGTCCTCCTGTTTTTGCGTGTTCACGTTCTCTGCATCTATTTTGACGGCAATATCCATCGCGTTGCTCGGCACAATATTCTCGATCGACAATTTCTTATGTATTGTTTCATGGCGGTTATAGGCCTCGACGATACGTGCGACAACGTCATGACGAATGACATCAAGGGAATCGAGCTCAACGACGCCTATACCACGTACTGAACGCAAAATATGGCTCGCCTCACGCAGACCGGAGGATACGCCATGAGGCAAATCTACCTGGCTCAAATCTCCCGTAATTACCATACGTGACCCAAAACCAAGACGCGTCAGAAACATCTTCATCTGATTTCCTGTTGTATTTTGAGCCTCATCAAGAATGATAAATGCATCCTCAAGGGTGCGACCACGCATATAAGCCAAGGGGGCAATTTCAATGATACCTTTGGCGAGAAGCTTTTGATATGTATCAAAACCAAGAATGTCATGCAGAGCATCGTAAAGTGGGCGCAGGTATGGGTCTACCTTGTCCTGCAAATCGCCCGGCAAAAAGCCCAGCCGTTCCCCAGCTTCTACAGCAGGACGCGTGAGGATGATACGTTCTACCTCTTTAGCACGTAAAGCAGCCACAGCCATGACAACGGCCAAATATGTCTTGCCAGTGCCTGCAGGGCCGATTCCAAAGGTAATCGAACTGCGGCGGATTGTATCAAGATAAATGCGTTGCCCAAGTGTTTTGGGGCGTACATGGCGACCTCGGCTTGTCACAAGAATCGTATCGCTGAAAAGACTATGCAGCGCCTCCCCTTTGCCGCGTTGTACTAGTCCAACACTATAGCGTACCTCATGCATTGTAATGGTTGTGCCTTGTCGATAAAGATACTGCAGTTCACGCATAATCTGTGCAACTTGACATACCAGATTTTCTTCACCATCGATTGTCAGTTCTTCGCCACGACTCACTAACCGACAATCGAAATTATCGATAAGCACCTTTAAATACTCGTCTCGTTCACCCAAAAGTGCAATTGCCTCTCGGCGATCGGCAAAAACGATTTTCTCTTCCCAAACCTTATGCAAATAAAGACTCCTCTCCCCTTGTATTCGACTTTTTCATTATACCTTGCAGTAAACAATCAAGCAATAGCACCCACATAGTCAACCTTAAATGCATAGTTGGTTGACTATGTTATATTCCTGAAATATAATGAAAAAGTCGATAAAATTTTTGAATGAAATGAGGCATCCGTTATGGCAACCCAAACTGCTGTCAAGAAACTCACACAAGAAATCTTAAAAGGGCGCCGTCTTAAGCGTGGAGATGATCTTACCATCTTTCTTGAAGCACCACTCGAGGCGCTAAAAGAAGGTGCACATGAATTGCAGAAGAAATTCTGTGGCAACCATATTGACCTCTGCACGATTATCAACGCTCGTAGCGGTCGTTGCAGTGAGGATTGTAGATATTGTGCACAATCTGCTCAACATAAGACAGGAATCGAGGAATATCCTTTTCTCTCTCAGACAGAAATCTTTGCCAATGCTCGTGCTAATGAAAAAGCAGGTATAAACCGTTTTTCCATTGTGACTTCAGGACGAGCACTCGGAGGCAGTGAATTCAAGGCTGCATTGGACTGTTACCGTACCATGAACAAACGCCTCCATATTGGATTATGCGCCTCCCATGGCCTTTTGACAAAAGAACAGTTTCATGCCTTGCGTATGGCAGGTGTCACAAGCTATCATCATAACATCGAAACATCTCGCCGTTTCTTTCCAGAAATCTGCACATCGCACACTTACGAGGATCGCATTCGCACGATTCGCCTTGCTCAGTCCGAGGGGCTTTGCGTCTGTTCAGGGGGCATCATCGGTATGGGGGAAACGTGGGAGGATCGTCTTGATATGGCAATCAGTCTTTCGGAACTTAATATTACATCCATCCCCATCAATTCACTGATGCCCATTCCCGGCACACCATTAGAAGGGCTCCAGCAGCTATCCAGCAACGATATTCTACGTACCATTGCCTTCTTCCGTTTTATCAATCCAACGGCAAACATTCGTCTTGGTGCAGGGCGAAAACTCATTGAACAGAACGGAGCTCCGGCATTTCTGCATGGTGCGTCTGCCTCCATTACAGGCAATATGCTCACTACCTCTGGCACAACAATCATCGAAGACATGAAGCTTTTAAATCGGCTTGGCCTGACAAATAAAAATGCAAATAATCAAAACCGTGCCGTACACGCTTAAAACAAAACCTTTATTCTGAATGTGATAAAAACAACGGATAAAGTCTAGCTTTTCGTAGTAAGGCAATTCTGCCCTTTTTCCCGGAGATAGCACAATTATCGCAGTCAGCTAAGATCCAAAAGATAAAATCATTCGCACGACAACTGGTATTGAAATAAATGCCAAGGGGTTGGTAGATGTTGATGACATCCTTGGTTCTTGTAATGTTGTCTAAGTTGTTAACCATGCAAAACATGTAGCAGAAACCAGAGATGTCTATTTGAAGAAAAACGAAACGCAGACGATCCTCCTGAATACACGATTTGTTCAGGAGATCATCTGCATAGAGAAAGCACGATATTTTCTAATAGTTCGGTTCTGCTTTGTCCGGTTTTTAGCAAATAATCTGCCTCAATGAGACTCAACAAAACCTCTTTCAATCTTCCTGTGGAAAAATCGGCACTTACACGACTTAATTTCGTTGCAATGAAAGGAGATAATTTCATTGCAACTCCCAGCTGCTTGCCCTTTACACCCCGTGCAATGAACAATTTGGCTTGCCAAAGTTGACGTACATGACGTACAAGAAGCGCCAGAAGTACAGGCGGATAAATACCATCTTCCACTTGGCGGCGTAGAATAGAAAGGGCCTTTTCTGCATTTTTTTCATTTATCGCATCAATCATTGCAAAAGAAGAAACTTCCGGCAATCCCGCAAAAACAGCTACCAATTCTTCTTTACCAATACGTTTCTTGGGGGTATAAAGAGCGAGTTTTTCGAACTCTCTATCCAAATAGGAGAGCGAAATTTCGTGCATCATCCCGATAGCTCCCATAAAGTAGGCATACGCCTCCGAATCAAGCTCCCTTTGCATTTCAGCGAGACGCTCGTTCAGCCAATCGCTAACATTCCAAGGGCGTAGGGCATCTGCTTCAAGAATAGAACCGATCTCCTGGATTGTTTTGTAGACCTTTCTTCTCTTGTCTGCAGCGGTATGGCAAAGAAAAATCACATAGGCATACTCCGGCATATGGGTAAGTGTTTCTAGTAAACGCTCGTCTTTTTTAGCATTATTATGTTTTTTACTGCTGTCAGCATCTTTCGTGCGAAAAAGCGGACTGTCTTGAACGAGTACGACATGTTTTTTAGAAAAAAATGGTACAGATTCAATAAGACCAATAAGTGCATCCGCATTCAGATCCCCTGAAACTTGTTCCAAACCGTTACGCAACTCTTCGCCTTTTGGAAAAAGTTTTTCAAGAAGATACTGTTTCGCTTTTTCAATATAGTAGCGTTCCTCCCCTGCAAGAAGAAATACGTGTTTAGGAGGCATTTTGCGGAGTTCAGCCATAAATGCACCGTACTTCAATCATCCACCTCATTCAATAAGATGTCAAAGCGGCTATGATCAAAATCATAGCCGCTTTTGATTTACATCACATTTTGTGGTTTACCGGAAAGATAGGCAGCTACATTTCTGAAAGCAATCACGGCACGTTTTTCCATTGCTTCTTGTGTTGCAAAGCCCACATGGGGGGCGAGAATTACATTCGGTGCATGCAGCAACGGATGATCGCCTGCAATCGGCGGCTCACCTTCAAATACATCAATACCCGCGCCTGCAATACGCTTTTCATGGAGCGCATCCGCTAATGCTTTGCTGTCAACAACAGCTCCTCGAGCAGTATTGATAAGAATCGCTGTTTTTTTCATTTTTCCAATCTCTTCCCTGCCAATCAAGCCTTTTGTATCAGCTGTTAGCGGCACATGGAGCGAGATGATATCGGATATTCGCATAAGTTCATCGAGACTCACGTAGGCAGCGCCTTCGATTTGTGTTTTATGGCGGTTGTAATAATACACATCACAGCCAAAAGCTCGAGCTAGTGCCATAGTTTTTTTGCCAATAGCACCACCTCCGACAACACCGAATTTTTTGCCGGAAAGTTCAATGCCAAGAAGCCCTGTACGTGTTTTTCCTTCCCGTACTGCCCTATCTGCCGAAAGAATCTTACGGTAAAGACCAATGGCAAGACCAATGGCAAGCTCACTTACGGCTTCATTTGCATAACCTGAACAATTGGATACGAGAATATTATGTGCCCTGCAGTAATCCATTCCTACATGGTCAATACCTGTAAATGCTACACTAAGCATCTTAAGAGATGTTAATTCCTGTAGTACATTCTCTTTGAAGGGCATATTCGCGAGCATAACAAGTTCTGCATCTTTAGCACGTGCGCCCTTTTCCGCCTCATCTTTTGGAGGCGTGTTGTAATATATCATTTCAATTTCTTGCGGGAGGTATTCCTTTTTCAAAGCCTCCGCTTGTGCCTCGCTGATTCCTAACGGTTCGGTGATTACAAGTTTCATGCAAATCCTCTCTTTCTTGAAAGTCAAGAATGCCAGGATGCGTTTATCTTGTTGCATCCAATATTGTCATATTATTATATCATATCATTTTCTCGAATTCACCCCATATTTTATACCAATCCGTTTCTTGCTGAAAATTTTCGCTCTATAGTTTTCGAAGGCAATAGAAAATTTATCTTTTCTTCCTATACATTTTAAAATGAATCATGTAAGATACTAAAGGAAATGACTTTATAAAACACTTTCAGGAGGGAGCCTATTATGGACAATATCGATAATGTCTGTGTAAATGCTATTCGCATGCTGTCGGTGGATGCGATACAAAAAGCGAATTCTGGTCATCCTGGGATGCCGCTTGGCAGCGCCCCTATTGCCTACGAGCTTTGGGCGCACCAAATGAAACATAATGGCAAGAATCCAGCTTGGGCAAATCGTGATCGTTTTATCCTTTCTGCGGGGCATGGTTCCGCTATGCTTTATTCATTATTGCATTTCTTTGGTTATGGTTTAACGCTCGATGACCTCATGAATTTTCGCCAAGACGGTTCCCTAACCCCTGGCCATCCGGAATACTGCCATACGAAAGGTGTTGAAGCTACAACAGGACCTCTTGGTGCAGGCATGGGAATGGCAGTCGGTATGGCAATTGCCGAGAAACATCTTGCGGCCGTTTTTAATAAAGAAAGCTTCCCTATTGTTGATCACTATACCTTTGCTCTGGGAGGTGATGGCTGCATGATGGAAGGAATCTCTTCGGAAGTATTCTCCCTTGCAGGCACATTGCAGCTGAACAAACTTATCATTCTTTATGACAGCAATAATATTTCCATTGAAGGAAATACAGATATTGCTTTTTCAGAAAATGTGGAAAAACGTATGGAAGCATTTGGTTTTCAAACTTTAACGGTTGATGATGGCAATAACCTTGCTGCCATCGGCCATGCTATCGAGGCAGCAAAGGCGGATAAAAATCATCCATCCTTTATTACAATAAAAACACAAATTGGTTATGGCTGCCCTGAAAAACAAGGAAAGGCAAGTGCACATGGGGAGCCCCTTGGTGCAGATAATGTTATTGCTCTCAAGGAAAACCTTGCATGGCCCGATCCCCAAAAAAGTTTCAGTATTCCAGATAAAGTTTACGCACACTATGAAAAGCTTGCCGCTCAAGGTGAAGTTGCTGAAAAAAAGTGGAACGAGCTTTTTGTTGCCTATTGCAAAACGTATCCCGAGAAAAAAGCATTATGGGAGAAGTTTCATGCCCCCATCGATACCAATACTCTCCTTACGGACAAAAAACTTTGGGATTTCGAAAACAAACCTGCCGCTACGCGCACCCTTTCAGGAAAGATAATCAATCATCTCAAGGATGTTGTACCGCAACTCTTCGGCGGTAGTGCCGATCTTGCGCCTTCCAACAAGACGAATATGGATGGCGCAGGCGATTTCAGTGACAGCACTCCGGAAGGACGTAATTTACATTTCGGTGTGCGTGAATTGGGTATGGCGGCTATTACAAACGGCCTTGCTTTGCATGGCGGGATAAAACCATATGCTGCTACGTTCTTTGTTTTCAGCGATTACATGAAACCTATGCTGCGGCTTGCGGCTCTTATGAACCTTTCGGTAATTTATGTGCTTACGCATGACAGCATCGGGGTTGGTGAAGATGGACCCACTCACGAGCCTATAGAGCAACTCGCTATGCTGCGAGCCACTCCCAATGTCAATGTTTTTCGCCCAGCCGATGCTACAGAAACAATTGCCGCTTGGTATGCAGCTATAACAAGCCAAGATACACCTACTGTCCTCGCGCTTACACGTCAGAACTTACCCCAGCTTGCAGGAAGTTCCAAGGAAGCTTTAAAGGGCGGATATATCATTTCAGAAGCGAAAGGTACCCCGGTAGGAATACTCATTGCAACAGGATCTGAAGTATCCCTTGCTCTTGATGCACAGGAAGAGCTTGCCAACGAAGGTATTGCCGTACGTGTTGTCTCCATGCCTTCGCTCGATGTTTTTGAGAAACAATCAGAAGCCTATAAAGAGAACGTATTACCAAAGGATATACGTGCACGCGTAGCCATAGAAGCAGGTGTCGATTTTGGTTGGGGACGTTATGTCGGACTTGACGGAACTACTGTCACAATGCATCATTTTGGCGCTTCTGCCCCTGCAGATGTACTTTTCAAAAAATTTGGTTTTACTAAAGAACATATCATTCTGGCAATGAAGGAAGTATTGAAAAAATAAAATCCATTCAGATTCCGGTCTACGAAAAAACATATAGAGAGCAGTCTGCAATTTTATAAAATATGGCTGCTCTCTTACTGCTAGATATTAAAACAGCCTTCTGCTATAATGGAGCCAATAAATTGAATGTCCTGTATTTATAAGGTCTTTCTTTGGCAGATATATTATACTTGAATTACAGGTGATACTGAAATGAAACGAAGAAATTCTTCTGCAGAGTGGCAGCAAACCATTTTCCGCTATATTAAGGACTTTCTGTTGCGGAAAGGGTATCCCCCTTCTGTACGTGAAATCGGCGATGCGGTTGGCCTGAAATCAAGCTCAACTGTCCATGGCTATCTTACAAAGATGGAACATGCGGGAATGATTCGTCGTGATCCTACAAAACCCAGAGCTATAGATATCCTTGAAGAGAAACCATGGGAGCGCAATGTATCCCTGCCGCTTGTCGGTGTGGTCACAGCAGGAATCCCTATTCTTGCAGAGGAAAATATAGAAGAAGTCTTTTCGTTTCCGCAGGGTCTCATTGGCACACGCAGCAAAGCTTTCGTTTTACGTGTGCAGGGGGAAAGCATGATCAATGCCGGCATCAATGACGGTGATTATGTTTTTGTCAAACAACAGGAAACGGCGGATAATAACGATATTGTTGTCGCATTGATTGATGATGGAAGCGCCACAGTCAAACGATTCTTTAAAGAAAAAGATTGTATACGTTTACAGCCAGAAAATGATACAATGGAACCGTTTTATGAAAAAAATGTCAAGATTCTCGGTAAAGTGATTGGCACATACCACCGTATTTAAGAAAAATCCTTGCAAGTCATGCAGCTTGCAAGGATTTTTTATCAGGAAATTTTCAGTCTTTTTTTTTCAGTCGCACAAATATTTGAGGAAAGATTTTCAATTTCCTCAGCAGCACCCATAACACCAAACATAACCTGTTCAAAAGTCAATCCCCCCTGCAAGTAAACATTAAATGGAGGGCGTAGTGGTCCGTCTGCACTGAATTCAATAGATGCTCCCTGTATAAAGGTTCCAGCTGCCATAATAATCTTATCTGTATAACCCGGCATATCCCATGGCTCTGGTTTAACAAATGAATCAACAGGAGAATATTTCTGGATGCCCGCACAAAAAGCGATAAGCTTTTCTGCCGAGCCAAGTTCTATGGCCTGGATAATATCCCCTCTTTTGGCATCGATCTTTGGGTAAGTCGTATACCCAAGCTTAGTAAAAATATCTGCTGCAAATAAAGCGCCCTTTATAGCTTGACAAACCACATGGGGCGCCAAAAATAGACCTTGGAAAAATAGCCGATTGTTAATAAGGGACGCTCCGAGTTCCGCCCCTATACCGGGAGCGGTCAAACGATAGGAAACTTGTTCTACAAGATCCTTCCGTCCCACTATGTAACCACCTGTTGCTGCAAGACCACCGCCAGGGTTTTTGATTAAGGAGCCTGCTATGATGTCTGCCCCCACCTGTGTTGGTTCAAATTCTTCCACAAACTCCCCATAGCAATTATCAACAAAACAGATGCAATCTGGTTTTATGCTATGAACATGTACGCAAATTTCCTGTATGTCTTTAATAAGCAATGTTGGTCTCGTACTATAGCCACATGAACGCTGGATCAAAACCAATCGGGTTTTATCGTCGATGACGGAAGCAATTTGTTCCATGGCTACGCGCTCTTCTTTTAGAGGGAGTTCCTCGTAAAGTACGCCGTATTCTTTCAAGGAACCCTGGCTGGACGAAGTATAACCAATCACTTTCTGCATCGTATCGTAAGGTGCTCCTGTAAGAGAAACCAGCTTATCTCCGGGACGTAGCAATCCCAGCAATACCGTGGCAAGAGCATGCGTACCTGAAACGAATTGCGTTCGCACAAGGGCGCTTTGTACTCCAAACACTTTGGCATAAACTTCTTCGAGTTTCATACGGCCAATGTCATCATAGGCATAACCGGATGATGTATTGAAATGAATGTCCGATACTTTGCATTCTCGAAATGCTTGAAGAACTTTCAAAGTATTTTCTTCCGCAATATGCTCAGCTATTTCGAATTTTTTTGTTAGTCTCTGCAAAGCATCTTTTTTCAATGCGAGAATTTCTTTTGAAAATGCCATAAAATAATTCTCCTCTTATATTCAAAATTCATTTCTGCGAGACAGCTTTTTGGCGCACATCACGCAACCGCTGAGTGAGATGATGCTCCAATTTGATTTCTAATTCATCAAGGTCATGGGAATCAAAGAGATAATTTATTTCGGGTATGCCACATATGCGAGCTTCCCCGAAAAACTCATCACGAAAAATATTATAATAGATGAGGAGGCCACTCTCTATGGAAAAATCTGAATAATCCAAGATGATATATGACCCATTTGTAATTTTCAGAGGTTTTTCTGAAGAAATAAACCGTTCAAATCCTTCCAACTCTGTCGGCAGACTCTTCCCATATTCCCAGCTTAGAATATGCTTGTCGTATACAATGCTGCTGACAGAAGCCGGATCAAAAGAGCAGAGTTCTGCCAATAGTTTTTCCAACAAATCATCTAAGCGTCGTTCAAATATCTCAAGCGTTGGTGCAATGAATTCAATACGGCAAAATTTTGTTAATCCTATCTGTGTGCTCAATTTGAATTCTTTTGTTTCTTCATGGTAATAGACCGAGGCAATACTATGCAGGGCTGGATTTTCATAAGAAAAAAGCAGATATGTATCGTCTTCGATTCTCATGTCATTTCGATAGAAAAACCCTTTAAAAATTTTGGGCAATTTCTGTGGATAACTCCATCCCTGAAGCATTTTCTCCATTTTTTTTATATTTTCTTCTTTCAAAATAATCGCCTCAAATACAAAAACGGAAAAGACAGGAGCTTTTCTGGTGCTCCTGTCTTTCGTTCCCTTATTTTCCCGTTCGACCACGCTTCGTTAAGGGAACTCCTTCATGGCAGAGAGGGCATTCTTCCGGTTTATAGACTTCAACATCCATATGCAAAAGAGCTGTACAAGGAACATCGCCAAAGTTCACCCTTCCGTTACTGCGATCCACCAGCATGGATACAGCAACGGGGATGCCGCCAAACTCTCGTACTACATCGATGACCTCCTTGATGGAACCGCCGGTGGTGACAATGTCTTCTACAATCAAAACCCGTTCTCCCTTTTCCAAGGTAAAGCCGCGGCGAAAAGTCATTTTTCCGCCTTCACGTTCTGTGAAGATTGCTCGTGTGCCAAGCGCCTTTCCTGTTTCATGTGCCAACAGAATCCCGCCCGTCACCGGGCCGACGACAGTATCAATCTTTTTATCTTTGAATTTTTCTGCCATAGCCGCACAAAGTTGTTGTGTATAGCAAGGATGCTGCAAGACATTGAATTTTTCTACATAATGCGGGCTGTGCAAACCAGACGTGAGGAGAAAATGTCCGTGCATCAAAGCGTTCGTTTGTATCAGCAACGCCTTGACTTCTGCTTCTGTCATGATTTCACCGTCTCCATTTCCTTCAGGATATTTTCCGCAGCATTCTTAGGATTTCCTGCAAGACGAATCGGGCGCCCTACGACGAGATGCGTCGCACCACTTCCGAGAGCAATCGCAGGTGTTGTTATACGACTTTGGTCGTTGATAGCGGTTCCGGCAGGACGAACCCCGGGCGTGACAATGAGAAAATTCGAGCCGCAAGCCTCGCGAATAGTTTCAGCTTCCATCGGAGAGGAAACAACGCCATCAAGACCAGCTTCTTGAGCGAGTCTTGCCAGATGAACCGCTTGGTCATCGAGATCGATATTCGACCACAGTTTGCTCCAATCTTTCAGGCTGATACTGCTCAAAATTGTCACAGCAACGAGTTTTGGCCGCTCTATGCCTAGTTTTTCCGACTCATCTTTCAAAGCTTCAAGCGCCTTTTCCATCATTGCGAACCCACCAGTCGCATGAACGTTGAGCATATCAACCCTCAATCGGGTTAAGACCCGCAAGGAATTAGCAACAGTATTAGGTATGTCATGCAGTTTGAGGTCAAGAAATACCTTTTTGTTGTTATCCTTGAGATACTTAATCACCTCCGGCCCCACTCCATAAAAAAGCTCCATACCGACCTTGTAAAACATCACACTGTCATCAAGCTTTTCTACGAGTTGACGCACTTCATCCATGGACTGTACATCCAATGCTGCAATCAGCCGCTCGTCTGCCATTTTCATTCCTCCTATGGACTCAATATCTTTATTGTACTATGAAATTAGAACCTCGACAAGCGTTGTCAGGAGAGATCGTCTCCCCCCCCAACATAATCTTGCAGGGCAAGAGCATAAATAAGACGCCTTTGCTGCATAAAAGATAGTACGCGAAGAACTTCCCACGCCGTATCCAAGGAGGTCAGGCAGACAATGCCATGCTCTACTGTTGCACGGCGGATCTTGAAACCGTCACGTGCCGAGCCTTTACCTTGAGTGAGAGTATTGACAACCATCTGTATTTTTCCTGTTTTAATCATTTGAATAATATCTGTACTGCGTTCATGCACCTTGCCCACTATGTCGGAATCTATGCCCACAGACTGAATCGCACGCGCCGTGCCTTCTGTTGCAGCAATCTGGAAGCCCAATTCATAGAAAGCTTTCGCTAGTTGTTTGAGTTCCTCTTTATCTTTATCTGCGACAGTAAAGAGAATTCGTCCGTTTTTAGGTATATTCATACCGGCGCTCGAAATTGCTTTGTAAAGTGCTCGAGCATAATGATAATCGATGCCCATTACTTCACCCGTCGATTTCATCTCTGGTCCAAGAGAAATATCGACATCCTGCATTTTGGCAAACGAGAATACTGGAGCCTTGACGGCAACATATGGTCGAGGCGGAACAAGACCAGAGAAATATCCCATTTCCTCCAAAGAATGCCCCATTGCAGCCCGTGTCGCCAAATTTACCATCTTGATATCTGTAATCTTGCTGAGGAAGGGAACGGTGCGGCTTGAGCGCGGATTGACTTCAATAACATAAACCTCATCATTGACAACAACGTATTGGATATTGAGCAAACCTTTCACGTGAAGATTCAATGCAAGACGTTTCGTGTAATCAATGATGGTATAGAGCACTTTTGCCGGAAGCGTCTGGGGAGGGTATACGGCAATGCTGTCACCTGAGTGTACGCCAGCACGCTCGATATGTTCCATGATGCCAGGAATGACAACGGTGATACCATCACAAATAGCATCGACTTCCACTTCCGTCCCCTGCATATAGCGGTCAACAAGAACAGGATGATCGGGTGTAACCTTGACAGCACGGTTCAAATAATCGCGCAGCTCATCTTCCTTATAAACAATCTCCATGGCTCTGCCGCCAAGAACGTAGGAGGGACGTACCATAACTGGATAGCCAATAGTCGCGGCTCCTTCAACAGCAGACTCTACATTCGTGACGCTGATTCCTTTCGGGCAGGGAATCTGTGTCTGGTTGAGAACCTCCTCAAAACGTTCACGATCCTCTGCTCGGTCAATGTCATCCACAGATGTGCCCAAAATATGTACGCCTGATTTTTGCAGAGCGGCAGCAAGATTGATGGCCGTCTGTCCGCCAAACTGCACGATGACACCCTCGGGCTGTTCCTTGTCAATGATATTCAGAACATCTTCCACCGTCAAAGGTTCAAAATAAAGTCGATCGGAAATGTCGAAATCCGTACTGACTGTTTCGGGGTTATTGTTGATGATAATAGCCTCATAACCCATTTCGCGCAACGCCCATACGGAATGAACGGAGCAATAATCGAATTCGACACCTTGCCCGATGCGGATGGGCCCCGAACCAAGAACAATGATCTTGCGCTTGTCCGTACTCACCTGCACTTCATCTTCCTGGGCATTGAACGTCGAATAATAATATGGTGTCGCTGCTTCAAATTCCGCAGCGCATGTATCAACCATCTTATAGCACGGAAAAAGCTTCATTGCCTTACGCATTATACGTATTTCGTTCATTGTGCGGCCGGAAAGTTCTGCAATGGCCTCATCCGACATGCCGATTTTTTTTGCTTCCACCAAATGCTTCGGTGTAATTTCTTCCTGTATAAGTCGAACTTCCATATCCGCAATATGTTTAATTTTACGCAAAAACCAACGATCGATTTTCGTTATAGCATAGATTTCTTCAATATCGGAAATACCACGGCGAAATGCCTCAGCGATGGCAAAAATACGTTCATCGTTGATTTTGTTCAGTGCCTTTCTGAGGGTATCGTCACTCCACTCATCCATTTCCTTCAGGTGCAGGCGCTTCACACCGATTTCTAGGGACCGCACTGCCTTCTGTATCGCACCTTCGAAGTTCCTGTCGATGGACATAACTTCGCCGGTTGCCTTCATTTGTGTGCCGAGCGTATGATCGGCAAAAACGAACTTATCGAAGGGCCAGCGAGGAAACTTAATGACACAATAGTCGATGGAAGGTTCAAAGCAGGCTTTTGTTTTTTGCGTAACGGCATTTGTGATTTCGTCCAAGGAATAGCCAATGGCTATCTTAGCCGATACCTTGGCGATAGGGTAACCCGTCGCCTTGGAGGCCAAGGCCGAGGAACGGCTTACGCGGGGGTTGACTTCAATGACATAGTATTGGTTGCTGGTTGGATCAAGTGCATATTGAGCATTGCATCCGCCTTCAATATCAAGCTCACGAATGATACGCAGAGAGGCGCTGCGCAACATTTGATAGTCATGATCGGACAATGTTTGCGACGGCGCGACAACAATACTGTCACCTGTATGAACACCCACAGGATCGAAGTTTTCCATATTGCAAACCGTAATACAATTATCCTTGCCGTCGCGAATGACCTCGTATTCAATTTCTTTCCAACCAGCGACACTCCGCTCGATAAGAACTTGACCAATCATACTGTATTTCAAGCCCTTGATGACGATTTCGATAAGCTCTTCCTCTGTTTCAGCAATACCGCCGCCCGTACCGCCCATCGTATAGGCTGGACGTACAATCAAAGGAAAACCGATTTCATTCGCAAAACCGACAGCTGCTTCTACATCATCAACGATGGTGCTTTCCGGAATCGGTTCGCCAATTTTTTGCATTGTTTCTTTGAAGAGTTCCCGATCCTCCGCCTTCTTGATTGCTTCGATACTTGTGCCCAAAAGTTCAACATTGTATTTTTCCAATACGCCTTTTTCTGCAAGTTTGACAGCCAAGTTGAGTCCAGCCTGTCCACCCAAGGTCGCCAGAAGGCCGTCCGGCATTTCTTTGGCGATGATTTCCTCTAAGAAATCTTCTGTCAAGGGTTCAATATAGACACGATCGGCAATATGCGTATCCGTCATGATAGTGGCAGGATTGCTGTTGACGAGGACGACTTCCAGCCCCTCCTCTTTCAGGGAGCGGCATGCCTGCGAGCCTGCATAGTCAAATTCAGCGGCTTGTCCTATGATGATCGGACCTGAGCCTATAACCATGACTTTCTTTAAATACTCTTTCTTCGGCATCGTTACCCTTCCTCCTTGAGCAGGGACATGAATTGTTCAAATAAATATCGGTTATCGCTTGGCCCCGGCGAGGCCTCGGGATGATACTGGACGGTAAAGATTGGAAGCTCCGTATGACGCAGCCCTTCTACAGTGTTGTCATTGACTGCACGATGCGTAATTTCAAGTGGAAGTCCCTTTAAAGAATCCGCATTAACGGCAAACCCGTGATTTTGGGACGAGACATGTACTCGATCCATAGCTAGATTTTTAACAGGTTGATTTGTCCCACGATGACCGAATTTTAGTTTATAGGTATCTGCTCCCATAGCAAGGGCAAAAATTTGATGTCCAAGGCAAATACCAAATATAGGTTTTTGGCCTATAAGTTTTTTGACTTCCGCAATGATTTCAGGAACATCCTTAGGATTCCCCGGTCCGTTAGAGAGAAAGATACCATCCGGTTCCAGCGCAAGAACTTCCTCCGCCGTTGTATATGCTGGCATGACGGTCAATTTGAAACCAAACTCATGCAGGGAGCGCAAAATATTCTGCTTGATGCCAAAATCCAGGACCGCCACATGCGGAGCGTCTTCTTGGTCCGCTTCTATGGTATAAATTTTCGGTGTGGTGACTTCCAAGACGACATCTTTCTTTATATTTTTGTCAAGAAGTTTTTTTATCTCATCCTGCTGCGTGCCTTCCGATACGATAACTCCCTTCATCGTTCCGGCTGAACGAATACGGCGCGTAACAGCACGCGTATCGACATCATGGAGGCAAGCAATCTCCTGTTTGCACAGGAAATCTGCCAATTCTCCTTCAGATTGCCAGTTGCTGCCGACATCGCAAAGTTCTGCAATGATAAACCCACTCACAAACGATTTTCTGGATTCCATAAAAGCCTTGGCTACACCATAGTTGCCAATTATCGGATACGTCAATGTAACAATTTGGCTGCAGTACGAAGGATCTGTCAAAACCTCCTGATATCCTGTCATCCCCGTATTGAAGACGACTTCACCGAAAGCTTTTGTTTCATTCAGCAACGTTCCCGTAAAAATGCTGCCATCCTCCAGTATCAATTTTCCTTTCATAGGGTTCCTTCCTCTCCGAAGGCAACAACCTTCCCATCCCGCATCACGATCCGGCCATCAACAACAGTCATTACAGCCTTCCCTTTCAAGTGGCGTCCCACAAAAGGTGAATGTGTGCCGCGCGTATAAAACTGGCTGGAATCTACCACCCATTCTTTTTCCAAATCAATCACAGTAATGTCTGCCGTTTTTCCAACTTCCAGACTCCCTGCATCGAGATGGAAAAGTTCCGCCGGGGCACAAGTCATTTTTGCTATGAGCTCCGACAGCCCCATGTGTCCTTTATGGTAAATTTCCGTTAAAAGCAGCCCTAACGTCGTTTCCAATCCAGGAAATCCGCTTGGTGCATACATATACTCACGATCTTTTTCTTCTTCTGCATGAGGCGAATGATCCGAAACAATGATATCAATCGTGCCATCTTTTAATGCTTCAAGCATGGCCGCGACATCCTTGGATTCACGCAGCGGAGGATTCACCTTTGTCGAAGAATCAAACGGGGTGACACAGTCATCTGTCAGGATGAGATGATGCGGGGTCACCTCAGCCGTAACTTTTACGCCGCGTCCTTTTCCCTCTCTGACGAGTTCTGCAGAGCGTGCAGAACTCATATGCGCGACATGTACGGGCGAATCCGCATATTCTGCCAACAAGATATCGCGCGCTACAGCTATATCCTCTGCTACCGTCGGCCGTCCTTTCATCCCCAGCATAGCACTGCAGTGTCCTTCGTTCATGACACCTTCTTCAACAAGAGAGATTTCTTCATCATGATCAATGATAATTTTATTGAAATTTTTCAGGTAATCCATGCCGTTAAGCATAACTTTAGCGGATCGTACATAATGACCATCATCCGAAAAAGCAACGGCTCCCGTTTCGCTCATATCGCCAAGTTCAGCCAATTCCTCGCCCCGTTGTCCTTTTGTCAAAGCTCCGATGATCTCGATATGAACTAACCCGATTTCCTTCGCTCTTGTTTGCAAACTTCGTATGAGGGCGGCATTATCAACCACAGGGCTTGTATTTGGCATAGTTGCTACCGTCGTAAAGCCGCCTGCGGCAGCTGCCATGGAACCCGACTGAAAATCTTCCTTTGCCTCCTGGCCAGGTTCACGAAGATGTGTATGCATATCGATGAGTCCAGGAACAAGAATTTTTCCCGTGACATCGATAATTTCTGCATCCGATGCATCTATATCCTCTGATACCTCGCTGATAATACCATTTTCAACGAGAATATCCGCTTGTTCATCCCTGTTGTTTTTCGGATCGATAACACGGCCGCCCTTAAATACCTGCTTCATTCTGTCTGCCTCCCATCAACGTCAAAGCCAGAAGTGCCATACGGATAGCGACCCCATTTTGAACTTGTTCCTTTATGGCGGAATGTTCACTGTATGCGACCTTCGGCGAGATTTCCAATCCTTTATTCATCGGACCAGGATGAAGAATAAGAACATCTTCCTTTGCAAGTTTCAGGCGCTTTTCATTCAGTCCAAAGATGCGTGCATATTCGCGCATCGAAGGAAATAGACCCGCTTTTTGGCGTTCCAACTGTATGCGCAGAACATTGATGACATCAGCTTCTTGAATGGCTTCCTCTACCTTGTCGTGTATGAAAATGCCCGGTTCTTTAGCAAGAAAACGAGGCATAAGCGTACGGGGACCGGCGAGATGAACTTCCAATCCCATCTTACGCATACCCCAAATATCTGAACGAGCTACACGGCTGTGCAGGATATCTCCAAGGATAGCAACTTTGAGTCCCGTCAGCTTTTTCTTATATTGCATGATGGTAAAAAGATCAAGCAATCCTTGGGAAGGATGTGCATGCGCCCCATCCCCTGCATTGATAATCACCGGAGAAACAACCTGCGTTGCATAAGCAGCTGCCCCCTCTGCCTTGTGACGCATGATAATGGCGTCGACTCCCATTGCCTCAACTGTCAGCAAGGTATCACGCAGGCTTTCGCCTTTGACAATGCTGCTCGTCGAAGCTGTAATATTGATGACATCCGCACCGAGATATTTTCCGGCCAACTCAAAAGACGAGCGTGTTCTTGTACTTGGTTCGTAAAAAAGTGTAACGATAGATTTGCCCCGCAATGTTGGAAGTTTCTTGATATCCCGATGAATGACATTTTTCATCCCCTTGGCATAATCCAAAATAATTTGGATCTCTTTCGAGGAGAAATCCTCTAGATCTAGGATATTTTTTCCTCGTAAAGAGACAGAATTTTTATCCAAGCAACTCACTCCTTAAAAATTCCCTATCATTCCCTCGCACGGAGAAAAAAGAAAAGCTTTCTTACGCAAGGCATAAGAAAGCTTCAATATATGGCAAGGTTACAGCTATTACACAGCTGTAACTTTACGGCTTCCTTTATCAGCCTCACTGGACTAATTTCAAAGGCAAGTTTATATGGCTTTGTCTTTTTTTGAATCTTATCATATGTATTTTTCTCTGTCAATGAAAAGAGATTTGATATTCATACGTTGAAGGCCGTAAATAATTTTTTCATATAATTCCAGCCTTTCTGTACAGTCCGTATGACCATTTCCATTTGTTGGGGATTGCGCACCACATACTGCAACAATTTACGCCTTTGCTGACGATAGGTAGAATCAACAGTTCTAAGAAAATCCTCCATATCTTTTTCAACAGAAACTTCCGGCAGATTGGATTCCTGTATCGTGTGCTTACGTCCATCCATAAAGACAGAATCACCTAAAAACGGAATATATGATTTTAAATCAAAACGTTTTTTTATCTGCTCCTTCAAAGATTCCGAGGCGGACGGTTCGCCGTGCACGATGAATACGCGAGATGGTTCAGGACTTCTAATTGCCGCAATCCAATCGAGCAACTGACCCATATCAGCATGTGCCGAAAATCCTTCCAGCATCTGGATATTCGCCTTAACGATAATCTCTTCACCCATAACCTTAACACGTTTTACACCATCTATAAGGCGACGTCCAAGGCTTCCTTCTGCCTGGTAACCAACAAAAAGGATCGTTGATTCGGGACGCCAAAGATTATGCTTGAGATGATGCAGAATACGTCCAGCATCTGCCATACCACTGGCAGATATGATGACTGCAGAACTTTCTTGTGAGTTCAGTGCCCGTGATTCTTCTGGAGTTTCGCAAATACGCAGATGTGGCATTTGCGGCAAACCGCCGCCATGCGTAGTTAAAAGTTCTATTGTTGTATCGTCAAATTCCTGTACATTTTGCATAAAAACACGCGTTGCTGCAATGGCCATGGGGCTGTCAAGGATGATGGGAACATCTTCCATACGACCTTCTTTCCAAAGTTTATAGAAGTAGTAAAGCAATGTCTGGGTGCGGCCAACAGCAAACGACGGAATAATAAGGTTACCACCACGCTCCATAGTATCTTGCACAGCTTCCAAGAGAGCATTTTCCTTGTCATAGATTTGGTGCAAACGGTCGCCATACGTCGATTCCACCAAAAGGTAATCCGCGCCTTCAATGATTGTAGGATCTTTGATAATCGGCTGATCCGGCTGTCCTAAATCACCGGAAAAGACAAGCTTCGTTTTTTCACCATTTTCCTCTACATAAACTTCAAGAATGGCAGAACCAATAATATGACCGGCATCACGGAAACAAACTTCTATATTGTTCTCGATACGGAAGATTTCGTTATATGGCTTCGGTGAAAAAAGGTTGAGCGAAGCCTCCGCATCATCCATTGTATAAAGTGGCTGAATTAAAGTATCTCCGCTTCTTTGCATCTTACGATTCAGAACTTCAGAATCGTGTTCCTGTATGTGGGCAGAGTCAGGCAACATGATATGTGCCAATTCGCACGTTACTTTTGTGGCATAAACTGTTCCTTTGAAACCCTCCCGATAAAGTTTTGGTACCAAGCCACAATGATCGATATGGGCATGTGTCAGGACAACACAGTCAATTTCGGATGGATTAAAGAGAAATTCTTTGTAATTGAGTTCTCTTATGCGACGTCCACCTTGGAACATGCCACAGTCCACTAAGATCTTCCGTTCTTCGCTTTCTAATAAATAGGATGAACCCGTAACAGTATGAGCGGCACCAAGGAAGGTTAATTTCATTCTGCTCCACTCCTTTAGAACTTATCCCACGACTCAAGTATATCATAATTTTCTGATTTTAACTACCAAAAAAGGAAAAAGATCACTCCTTTTCCTTTTTTTCTCCCTATTCTGCCTCACCTAAAATGCGAACTTCAGGGAATAATCGAACACCATTTTTTTCAAAAACACGTTGCTGTACCTGCCGAATAAGTTCCAACACATCTTTTGCCGTAGCCCCCCCTGTATTAACAACAAAGCCTGCATGTTTGACGGAAATTTCTGCACCTCCGACAGCAAAGCCTTTGAGCCCTGTTTGCTCAATCAAAGTTCCCGCATAATATCCCTCAGGGCGCTTGAAAGTACTTCCAGCGCTTGGCATTTCAAGAGGTTGTTTGCTCTCCCTGCGCTTTGTAAAACCAGCAACCTTTTCTTCAATATTTTTCTTATCGCCTGGTATGAGTTTAAGTTCAACTTCGCAAACAGCATAACCATTCTTTTGGAAAACACTATGCCGATAAGAAAAATCCAAATCATCGACCTCGAACTCGGTGACCTCTCCCTTTGGAGAAACAGCACGTACACCTTCAACGATACTCTTCATCTCACCATCGTAGGCTCCGGCATTCATGAATACCGCGCCCCCGATACTTCCTGGGATACCACAGGCAAATTCCATGCCTGAGAGGCTGTTTTTGACAGCAAAATTTGATACATCTTGTAAAAGGGCGCCTGCTCCCGCAGTAATCCTTGCATCATTCCGTTTTATGAAGGACATCGGTGAATCGAACTTGATAACAGCACCACGTATCCCCCGATCGAGGACAAGCACATTAGAGCCATTGCCAAGTATAACAAAAGGAATATCATATTTTCTCAAGGAACGGAAAATAAATGCCACTTCATCTATGGAAGATGGAAAAATCAAATAGTCGGCCGGGCCGCCAATCTTGAATGTTGTATGTTCTTTCATCGGTTCATTGAGAAGGAATTTTTCTGCCTCTATCCTTTCCCGAATTTCGTCAACAAAATTTTGATTGATTTGCAAATCCAACCAGTCCCATCTCAAAAAATTTCGTTTACACAAAAATCAACGACCATACCAATGTCCGGAACTTTCCAGCCCAGGAAATCCTAACTGTCGCAAGGCTTCATAAGCTACAATTGCTGCCGCACTGGAAAGATTCAGCGACCGCGCGCCTTCGTGCATAGGTATGCGGATACATTTCTCCCAATGCTGTCTCAAAAGCGCTTCAGGAAGCCCCGTGGTTTCCTTTCCAAAGACAAGGAAATCATCTTCTCGATATGATACACAATCGTAAGAACGCGGTGCCTTTTTCGAGCAGTAGTAAAAATTCTCGTCAGTAAAACGACACAAAACTTCAGAAAAATTTTCATGATAATGGACTTTTACCAAGTGCCAATAATCAAGACCTGCACGTTTCAAGTGCTTGTCATCCACCATGAATCCCAAGGGTTTGACGAGATGGAGCTCTATGCCGCTTGCAGCACAGAGACGAGCAATGTTTCCAGTATTCCCTGGAATCTGTGGTTCAATCAAGACAATATGCAAGACAAATCAATCCTACCCATCATGCCAAGACAGCTCCGGTATTTGCAGATGTCGTGAGTTTTGCATAACGAGCGAGATAACCTGTCTTGATTTTGGGCTCCGGCTGTTTCCATTGCCCTTTACGCCGCTGGAGTTCTTCATCACTGACCTCAAGAGTTAATTTGCGGCTAGGGATATCAATCGAGATGATATCACCATCCTCAATGAGTGCAATGGGGCCGCCAGCCATGGCCTCAGGCGATACATGTCCGATACACGCACCTTGGCTGGCGCCACTGAAACGACCATCTGTAATAAGGCCAACCTTGAGTCCCATACCTGTAATGACTGCGGTTGGATTCAGCATTTCCTGCATACCAGGTCCGCCCTTTGGCCCTTCATAGCGAATAACGACAACATCACCATCATGAATTTTTCCATCCATAATGGCCTGAACACCTTCCTCTTCGGAAGAGAAGCATTTTGCCGTTCCTTTGTAAACCAGCATATCCTCCGATACGGCTGAAGCTTTGACAACCGCATAATCCGGTGCCAAATTGCCATGAAGAATAGCAAGCCCCCCCTGTTTTCGATAAGGCTTTTCAACGGTACGGATGACATCAGGACGCAGGATTTTCGCATTTTTGATGCGTTCCCCTATTGTACCTGAAATAGTTAAAGCATCGAGATGAATGAGTCCTTCCCGCGAAAGTTCATTCATGACAGCGGAAAGACCGCCTGCTTCATCAAGATCCTGCATATGATGTTTGCCTGCAGGACTAAGTTTCGTGATATAAGGTGTGCGACGGCTGATTTCATCGAAGAGCGGCGCAGGAAGCTCTATCCCGATTTCATGGGCAATAGCGGTCAGATGAAGTACTGTGTTGGAAGATCCCCCCACCCCCATATCTACGGTAATAGCATTTTCAAACGCTTCACGCGTCATAATATCACGGGGTCTGATATCTCTCTGTATAAGGTCCAAAATAATATTGCCTGCCCGCTTTGCCAAAAGCCTACGAGCCCCTGTATAAGCTGCCGGAATCGTACCATTGCCTGGCAGCCCCATGCCAAGAACTTCCGTCAGACTATTCATAGTATTAGCCGTGAACAATCCGGCACAGGAACCGCAGCTGGGACAGGCTTGCTCCTCTAGTGCCGTCATTTCGGTTTCATCAATAAGCCCGGCAGCAAATTTTCCTGCAGCCTCAAACGATTGGCTGACGCTTATATCTTGTCCACGAAACCGTCCCGCCAGCATCGGACCGCCGCTGACGACAATCGCGGGGATATTCAGACGGGCTGCCGCTATAAGCATTCCAGGAACTACCTTGTCACAATTCGGGATGAGCACAAGACCGTCAAAACCAGAAGCCATGGCAACAGACTCAATGGAATCAGCAATGAGCTCACGACTTGCAAGAGAAAATTTCATGCCTGTGTGCCCCATAGCAATACCGTCGCAAAGTGCGATGGCTGGAAATTCTAACGGCGTGCCGCCTGCAGCCGCTACGCCAAGTTTTGCCGCATCTGCAATTTCGCGCAGATGCAGGTGTCCGGGAACAATCTCATTAAAAGAATTGCAAATACCAATTAAAGGCTTACGCAAATCTTCTGCTCCATATCCCATCGCATGAAAAAGCGAACGATGCGCACAACGCGTTGCTCCCTTTTTTACAATATCACTTCTCATATTTTATCCCGCCTAACTAGAACATATACGAATTGATAAATATATCCTAGATTTTATCGCAAATTCACGTTGGATTCAAGAAATTTATACGCCTTAAAATTCTATGCCTTTTTGCGCTTTGATTCCCCGCTGGAAAGGATGCTTGATAAGCTTCATTTCCGTTACCAAATCTGCCTTTTCAAGAATTGCCGGAGGAGCTCCTCGCCCTGTCAAAACGAGATGCATTGAAGCAGGCTTTTCATGCAAAAATACAAGTACCTGTTCTTCTTCCAGTAAACCAAAACTCAAAGCATAATTAATTTCATCAAGAATGATCATGTCCCAGAGGCCGCTTTTCATTTCTTGTTCCGCTTCCAATAATGCCTCGTCGGCTTTCTTTCTGTGTTCTGCTAATTCTGTCTCGCTGGCTTTACGAGTAAAACCTATCCCCAACGGTCTTATTGCAATGCGACCATTCACTTTTGCCAATGCAGCAAGAGCCTTTAATTCACCATATTTCCAACTGCCCTTAATAAATTGCAACACAAGTATACGAAGCCCTGCTCCCCAAGCACGAACTGCAAGACCAATAGCTGCCGTCGTTTTTCCTTTTCCTTCTCCTGTATGGATAATCGTCAAACCTGTTGGTTCCAAAATATCTCTCCTTTGAAAGTTTTTCTTAAAATCCTATTCTGTAAGCCTAAAAAACATGATATACTAATGCTTTAGTTATTATTATAATACTTTATTTTACTTATGGTGCTGTTATGAAAAAATTTCTTTTGTTCACCTTCATCATCCTGTGCTTCACTTTCCTTTGCATCTTTTTAACCGAAAAAACAGATGTACTTGGTCTTCGCAACATTCCCTTCACCCCAATTTTTGAGGAGAACGGTGGTCATATACGAATTTCTTGGAAACGTCTGCCTTACCCCTGCTTTTATCGCATTGAAATCCTCTCCAAGACAACAGATATGGTTGATGGTACGCCTGAATATCATTCTTTTGGCTCAGAAATCACATTGAAATCTTCCTACGAAATGCCATCCACACCTATTCCAATGTACTATCGCATCACTGCCTATGGTATGTTCGGACAAATCACTCCGCCTTCTAACGTGGTGGAAAACCCTAGCTTCAACAAACCGATTCAACCGCGCCCAATTTTCGAATATACAAAGAGCAATCCAGCGAGCCGCAAACCTTTTCTTGTCTGGCACACGGTTCCTGGCGCTGTATGCTATGAATTGGAGATTCTTTCCGGCGATCCGGACAAAGATGGCGGAATTTTGCTCTCACGTCAAAATCATCTTTATAATACGGATCAAATATTCACGAATGGTTATCAAGCTGATCTTACACCTTTTATCCAAAGCGATATACAGACGCTTTATTGGCGTGTACGTGCTTTGGGCTTCCATCGCGAACCCATTGGTGAATTCTCTGAAGCTGAACCTATTTATATTGATAAAAAGAAGGCCCTCCCCACAAAACCGTTAATCAATAATTTCGATCAGATGCCAAACCCCGTGGAACCCGTTTATCCCGTTTATCAGTGGATACCTTTAAACGGCTGCAGTAATTATGAGGTTGAGCTCATGGTCGTGCCGCTGCGTCCTGAGGAAGAAAACAACACGCGGCCTTCAAAAAATCGTCAATGGGCACAGAAAGTAACCGATGCATTCAGTTGCTATGATGAATACGCACGTCCTTATGCAGGAGAATATTATTGGCGCGTCCGTGCTATAGATGATAACGGCAATACAATCGGTACATACTCTGACACAGAGAAATTTACAGTAAAAGAAAAAAGTAAGCGTATTTTCGCTGCAGCATTCGGTGACAGTATCACGCATGGAGGCGGAGCACTTTCTTTTTCTCCGATGGATCTTGAATACAGCTTTACGACATATCTCGATATCCCTGCAGTCAATATAGGACGCAGCGGAGACACATCACATACAACGATGTTACGTTTCGAGAAGGATGTCCTATATTTTCATCCTTATAATCTCTTGATACTCACAGGTTCAAACAGCTTACGCGCGCCTGATATAACTTCCGAGCAGATCATCGCCGATCTCGAGGCCATTAGGAAAAAGTGCGAAGCCAACGATATCAATCCTATTTTCCTCACGCTCATGCCCATCAATCCAGAAAATATACAACATGCGTTCCATGTTGAAACCGATCCCTTATGGTGGCAAAAACTCGCGAGGGTCAATGGCTATATCCGTGGACAAAAGCATTATATCGATCTTGAGCCATATTTTTACGATGCAAGTCGCACAATCATGGCACCCGATCTCTCCATTGACGGACTTCATCCCGACATTCGCGGCAAAATGCTTATGGCAGAAATCATCAATCGACATTTGGATCAATTCCGGAAATAATATTTTGTGTGCTGTATCTCCCCTTTCTCGCCTATATCAGCATAAAAAAGAAGCCATGTTGACTGTGTGGACTGCACAATCGACATGGCTTCCTTTTTATGAATACACAATCAGCTGATTTTTTTCTGCAAGGCGGCTTCAGCTTCTTCTGAGGTAACAAGGATCTCCCGCGGTTTACTGCCCATGCTCGGTCCTATAATTTTCATTTCTTCCATGGTATCTATAAGGCGTGCAGCACGCGTATAGCCGATACGGAAACGTCTTTGGATACTTGATGTGGAAGCCTGTCCCGAACTCATAACGAGTTCAATGGCATCGCCCAGAAGCTCATCTGCCTTATTTTTAATATCGTCTTTTTTCCCATCGTTAGCTTCCATAGCGGCATTTTCCGTGTATTCGATAATCTCTTGGTTTTCCTCCATCTGCTGTCCTTGACTTCGGATGAAGTCGAGAAGCCGCTCCACTTCCTCATCACTGACAAAAGCGCCTTGCACTCGCTGCGGTTTTGCTACACCGACAGGATAGAAGAGCATATCGCCCTTTCCCAGAAGCTTTTCTGCGCCGCTCATATCCAAAATCGTGCGCGAATCAATCTGTGAAGAAACAGCAAACGAAATGCGCGACGGAATGTTTGCTTTGATGATACCTGTGATAACATCGACGGATGGACGCTGCGTTGCGAGCACGAGATGTATGCCTGCGGCGCGCGCTTTTTGCGCGAGACGGCATATAGCGTCTTCCACATCGTGCGGTGCGACCATCATGAGGTCAGCCAGCTCATCGATAATGATGACAATGGCAGGCATCTTTTCCTCAGGATTTGCTGCATTGAAGCGCTCCATATCACGCACACCCGTTTGTGCAAACTTGGCATAGCGCTTCTCCATCTCCTGCACCGACCAGTTCAGGACGGATGCAGCCTTCTTTGCGTCAGTGACAACGGGAACCATCAGATGAGGGATGCCGTTGTAATTAGAAAGCTCCACCATCTTGGGATCAATGAGAATGAATTTGACTTCATCAGGTTTCGCTTTGAAGAGGATGCTCGTAATGAGCGTATTGATGCAGACTGACTTGCCTGATCCCGTAGCGCCAGCGACAAGAAGATGCGGCATCTTGGCGAGGTCAGCAAAAATACCCTGCCCAGCAATATCAACGCCCAAACCGACTGTAAGCTTCGACTTAGCGGCTTCAAAAGAGGGCTTTTCCAAGACTTCGCGCAGTCGGATTCCCTCAAGCTCCTTATTTGGCACCTCAATGCCAATAGCTGCTTTGCCGGGAATGGGCTCTATACGCACGGAAAACGCCGCAAGGCTCAAAGCCAGATCATCTGCCAAATTCGTGATCTTGCTGACTTTAACACCCGGCGCAGGCTCAAGCTCATAGCGCGTGACGGCGGGTCCATGGCAGGCATTGATAATCTTCGCCTTGACCTTGAAATTTTCCAGGGTTTGTGACAGTGTTTGCGCATTTTCAGCAATTTCCTGCTCAAGCTCGATATTCTTTTTCTTGACCTGAGCCGCAAGTATCTCCGCGACCTTAGGCAGTGCATAAGGCAACTCTGTGGGCTGAGCCGAAGTTTCTGCCTGCGGTTTCGTCTGCGGTTCGAGAGAAACCGGTGTAACCGAAGGCAATGCTGCGGAAGCAGGCGCAGGCGGCGATGCAAAAACTTCTTGTGGCAAGTTCATCGTCAGAGCTTGCGTGGAATCTGTCGGCTGCATCATGGCGAAGCGTTTGTCCTGCACTTCCCCCACCATAGGGACATCCGCAGGCAAGGGGACAACATCAAAGTCATCAGAGATTTCCGGCGGCGGTTCTGCAATGATTTCCGAAACCTCATCTGCGTCATTCGATTCATTTGAGGCGTACTCGATGGAAAAAGACAGTCGTTCCTCTTCCAATGCCGCTTCATCACTTACTGTTTCTTCGACTGGGTTTTCTCGTCCATGTATTCCCATAAAGTCAAAATGCGTCGGCTCGTTTTCTATCACCGAAGGTTCGGTTTCAGCAAGAAAGACATTATCTTCTTGAGCTTGAAGCACGTCAGATGCTTCTGGTGCCGTAACCGAGGAATACGGAGAAGTAGGAATATCTTCGCTAGGTGCAGTGGTTTCGTCGACTGCTGAAAAAGCTTGGTCGAAGGATTCATCCTTGTCTTGATTGTAAAAGGAGCTTTTAATCTTTTCGCGCACATGCTCTCCCAAGATGCTTTCCGCTTGCGTCACCTTCTGCTGCGCGACGACGAGCGTATCCTTCGCTTTGACGATGCCCGCCTTCGCTTGGCGCTTTGTGCGCAGCATGCCTACGGCAAGTGACCATGTTGTCGAAAGAAGAATGGCAACGACGACGCCGGTTCCCAAGAGGATGATAGCTCCCGTCACACCAAAGAATTTGCGTATGGTAAAAAGCAATCCGCCACCTAAAAGACCGCCTGCAGTTGCCAGATATTCAGGCAAGATCTCCGCTCCTACCGGTACAAGGAAATGATGCAGGATGGCAAGCACGGAAGCAAAGAGCCCTATGAGTCCGAAAAAGTGTGTAGAATAGACGATGCCGCGATGCTTCGTCACATATTGCATACCGATGAGCAAGATAACGCCGGAGGCAACCCAAGATCCCAAGCCAAAAAGATAGCGAAGAATTTTAGCAAAGTAAAGGCCAATAAAGCCAACATTCCAATCGAGTAAGCCGCCGAAGGATATAAGGCCTACAGCAAGGAATAAAAGCCCCATGATTTCATAGCGCCTGCCTGTAGGAGTCTTCGCTGCCATCGTCGCTTTTATGTTTTTTGCACTTTTTTTTCCCTTGCTGCTTCCCTTGCCGTTATTGGAAACTTTTTTTTTCAAAACGACATCACCTATCTAAAATCACAGCAGCCCGTGAAGGGCTGCTGCAAAAGACATACGGATACGTTTGCATAGAGAGGCATTTCCCCTGCCCTTGCATTAATCTGCGAGAAGATGCTCGACATGGCGCTTCGTCTCAAACATGATGCGCTCTTCATCGAGCGTTAAAAGCTCGCGCTTCTCCATGAGGATGCGTCCATCGACAATGACCGTATCGACCGAAGCTGCATTAGCGGAATAAACGAGCAGCGATACAGGATCATAACGCGGCACCCAAGCGGGGCTATTCATATCAAAGAGAACGATGTCCGCTTTGTAGCCCTCCTTCAAGAGCCCGACATCAGAAAAACCGACAGCCTTGGCTCCATATTCCGTTCCCATGCGCAGCGCTTCTCTTGCGGGTACAGCCTCAGGATCATAACTCGCGACTTTGTGCAGCATAGCGGCAAGATTGACTTCTTCGAGCATGTCGAGGTTGTTGTTGCTCGACGTGCCGTCCGTGCCGAGAGCGACGCAGATACCCTCTGCGAGGAGTCGCGGTACTGGTGCGATGCCGCTTGCAAGCTTCATATTACTACCGGGATTGTGCGCTACACGGATGCCATAGTTCTTAATGATGGAGATATCCTCATCATCAAGATGCACGCAGTGCGCTGCCAACGTGCCGTTATCAAAAAGTCCCGTGGAAGCGACATGCGCGAAGGGGCGTTTGCCGTACTGCTTGAAACAATCCTCCACTTCTCCCTTCGTTTCCGACATATGGATATGGATCTCTGCTCCAAGCGACTGCGCCGCCTCTGCCACTTTGCGCAGATAGTCGGGCGGGCATGTATAAAGCGCATGCGGTCCAAACATCACGGTAATGCGGCCGTCAGCCTTCTTATGCCAATTCTTAAAGAGTGTCACGTTCTCCTTAAGCTTTTCATCAGCATCAGGAACCACACCGATCAGACCGCGGGAGAGCACCGCACGCAGCCCCGCTTTCTCGGCAACTTCAGCAACCTTTTCCATATCGGGACCATACATATCAGCGAAGGTTGTTGTGCCGCCTTGAATCATCTCTGCCGCAGCGAGCATTGCGCCCCAGTAAATGTCTTCGCTTCGCATCTTCGCCTCGATTGGCCAGATCTTCTGCTGCAGCCAATCCATGAGCTTCATATCATCCGCATAGCTTCTGAGAAGCGTCATGGATGCATGCGTATGGGCGTTGACGAAGCCAGGAATGGCAAGCTTATCCTTCGCGTCAATCGTGCGCTCGGGCTGCCACAAAGCGGGAATCTCGCCGATCGCCGCAATCTTATTCCCCTCGATTGCAATATTTCCTTCCAGCACAGTACCATCCGCTTGGAGAATCAGTGCGTTAGAAACTAAAATCTTCATAGCCTGCACCTCTTCTTAGGCAAGACCGAGATAGGCCTTCTGTTCATCCGTTAAATAGTCGATAGCAACACCTGCTGCTTTGAGCTTAAGTTCGGCAATCTTTGTGTTGATTTCATCTGGCATAAGATAGACCTTCTTATCAAGTTCCGCATGATGATTGAGGATATGAAGCGCTGAGAAAAATTGTACGCCGAAGGAAAGATCCATGATTTCTGCCGGGTGTCCATCACCTGCTGCGAGATTCACGAGACGGCCCTCCGCAAGAAGATAGAGTTTCCTGCCGTCCTTCTGCTTGAATTCCTCAATGTTCTTGCGCACCGTGCGGCGCGATACGGAAATCTCTTCAAGCTCGGGGATATTGATTTCCACATCGAAGTGACCGGAATTCGCCATCATGGCTCCATCCTTCATAACCTCATAGTGATGCTTACGAATGACATCTTTATCGCCCGTCAATGTCAGGAAAATATCGCCGATACGAGCCGCCTCATCCATAGGCATAACGCGGAAGCCGTCGAAGACCGCCTCGATCGCCTTGATGGGATCTACCTCCGTGATGACAACATTTGCACCGAGCCCTTGCGCGCGCATGGCTCCGCCTTTGCCGCACCAGCCGTAGCCAGCGATAACGACCGTCTTCCCTGCAATGCCGAGATTCGTGGTACGCATGATGCCGTCCCATGTCGACTGCCCCGTACCGTAGCGGTTGTCAAACAGATACTTGCAGTAAGCGTCATTCGCCGCAATCATCGGGAACTCAAGCTTGCCTGCACGAGCTAATGAATGGAGGCGATGCACCCCTGTCGTCGTTTCCTCGGACCCCCCGAGAATATTGGGCAAAAGCTCGCGCCGCTTCGTGTGCAAAAGGTTTACAAGATCTCCCCCGTCGTCGATGATAATATCCGGCTTGATATCGAGCGCCTTGTTGATATACATTTCATAATCTTCATCACTGCAGGCATGCGTTGCGAAAACATAAAGGCCATCCTCGACCAAAGCTGCCGCAATATCATCTTGTGTGGAAAGCGGGTTGCTGCCTGTGATGGCTACTTCTGCACCCGCATTCTTCATAATGAGCGCCAAATATGCCGTTTTCGCCTCAAGGTGAAGCGTAATGACAATCTTCTTTCCCGCAAAAGGTTTTGTTATAGAAAATTCTTTGTTGACGGCCTCCATCACCGGCATGAAGTTCTTGACCCAATTGATTTTATCATGCCCAGACGGTGCGAGACTGATATCCTTAATCATCGATTCCATAAACATACTCCTCCTAAATTTCTTTTGCCATTAAAACAAAATAGACATTTTCACCGCAACAATTTTTCCAAATAGACATAATCCGTGAGATCCGTCTTCAAAGGGGTGATAGAGATATAGCCACGTTCCACGGCAACAATATCTGTTGCTTCGTCGTTTCCCTCATCGAGAATTTCTCCGCCAAGGAAATAGCATTCCCTGCCTTCGGCATCCTCAAATCGCTGAAAAGCATTGACATAATCACGACGACCAAGCTGCGTAAAAACAAACTCCGGTCCGTTTGAGCCAAACCTTTTAGGGAAATTCACATTATAGAAATTTACCTGCTCCTGTTCATAAAATAAAGGGACAAGATTTTCTGCCATAATTTGGGCCACCGCTTCGTAGGAGATTTCAGCGTTTATGTCAAGGGAAATTGCTGTTGCTGTAATACCGTGCAGATATGCTTCCATCGCGGCATTCGCTGTCCCCGAATAAAGCACATCCGTGCCAAGATTTGCACCATGATTGATGCCGGAGATGACATACTCTGGATATATATCGGAAGAAATCGCCTCAAGATAAAGCTTTACACAATCTGCAGGCGTTCCTTCGATACGGTAAGCCGCCACACCATACTTTTCTTCCAATGGTCGATATCGATCCAAACGAATGCAATGCTTGACCGTTATCGCATGGGACATACCGCTTTGTTCTTTGGCAGGAGCGGCCACGACTACTGTATGGCATGGTGAAAGCACGCGGACAAGTGCCTCGATGCCTTCTGCTTCTATACCATCATCATTTGTCAACAGGATTCGCAAACTATCCCTCGTTTCTTTTATATCATCAGGGAGACAATCGCACGACAAGTTTTGTATCCGGCTTAAGATCCTCGCCTATATCTTTGGGTACGGAGATGCGCACAAGAATCTTTTGCCCCGTTCCATCCGTATCTTTGGTTTCCTCTTTCTGCTCTTCTGTCTCTTGTGGGTCTATGATATCCTGTACAGTGCCCTGTATATCATGTCCATTTGTTTGATATGACGCAAACTGTCCGAGACGTACTTTATCTTTAAGCGTTGGTTCGATGTATGCCTCTATCCATAAGTTGTCTGCATTACCGACATTCGCAACGACTTGCCCATCATTTACGGCTCTTTCCAAAGAAATTTCTGAGGAAAGATAAACCGTACCTGAAACAGGCGCTCTGATTTCTGTGCTTTCCTTTGCCTTCTGCGCTTTGGCTAAAGCAATTTCCGCCTGTTTGAGCAAAAGCTCTGCCTGTTTAATTTGCTCAGGCGAAGCGGGTTGAATGATGGTCTGATACCCAACATTGCCAGTTGGACGGGATTGGCTCCCTGCAACAGCAGCATTGTATTCCGCTTCTGCCTGCTCGCGTTTCACCGCGCTTATTGCCCCCATGGCATAGAGCTCATTCATGCGATCCAAACGCGCCTTTGCTTGTGCCACATCGGGGGCGGAAGAGGCATCTCCGCTTCCGGCTCCTGGGATCGCTTGAGTTACAGGAATCCCTTTTTGCAATTCCGCGAGACTTCGTTTTGCCAAATCGACGTTTTGCTGCAGTTGCTGCAAATCTTCGTCTGTAACATTGACTTTGATACGTGCAATGAGATCTCCTGCGTTTACATGCGCACCGTTTTCCACAAGAATCTCAGCAACTGTGCCGTCAGCTCTCGTCTTTACACTGACAAGGGCACTCATCACCTTCGCATCATCAATAGTCACATAGCTGTGTGAACGTTGATAAAACCATATTCCGCCTACAGAAAGAATGGTCATGAGGAAAACAGCAACCAACCCCCATTTCAGGAAATGGTTTACCTTTTTTGTAATATCAACTTCCAAGGACATCCCCCTCATTTAAAAGGAACCGCCATGGGGACAAACAATTGTTGTCTCGCAGTCACCATTATATCAGGAAAATCCAAGCATTCCTGATATAAGAAAAAATGGATCGCCTATTTTCAAGCAAAGCGACATACAATATTACTTATCCAACTTACGCCTGTATTTTAAGCAATTTGTTCCGCAATCATCTTTTCTGCCTCTCTTAAGGCATCTGACATCTTTGAAGGATCCTTGCCGCCTGCTTGTGCCATTTCCTTTCGACCGCCACCACCGCCTCCGACAATCTTCGCTGCAGCTTTGACGATATTGCCTGCATGAATTCCTTTTGCTACAGCATTTGCACTAGCTTTTGCCACAAGATTTACTTTACCTTCATGATTTGCAGCAAGAATCACCACACCATCCACCAAACGATCAAGCATCATATCGGCAATCTTTCGAATCTCATCCATATCATTGGCTTCAACAACACCGATAGAAACAGCAATATCGCCAATCTGCTTCTTGGAAGACAGTAAGACATCCACATCACCCAGGGCACGCTCTTTTGCGAACGATGACAGTTCACATTTCATTTTTTTATTTTCAGCAAGTGCGGCTTCGATATGTTCAGAAACTTCATCATCACGGCATTTAAGGATCTGAGCAGCCGCAGCAAGCGTCGCCGCTTTCCCATTCATATAATCAAGGGCTGCTTTACCTGTCAAAGCCTCGATACGGCGCACACCCGAGGCAATGCCCGTTTCGCTGATGATTTTGAATATGCCGATCTCACCGATGTTGTTCACATGCGAACCACCACAAAGCTCTATGCTAAAATCAGGCACAGACACAACACGCACAACATCACCATATTTTTCGCCAAAAAGTGCCATCGCACCCATTTCTTTTGCCTTAGCAAGTTCCATCTGGGAAATGACGACAGACTTTGCCATCAAAATCTGCTCGTTGACCATACGTTCTACTTCCTCAAGTTGAAGCGGTGTCACTGGCTCAAAATTAGAAAAATCAAAACGCAAGCGCTCGGGAGTAACCAGAGATCCTGCCTGATTGACCTGTGCACCAACGACATGTTTTAACGCCGCCTGTAGAAGATGTGTTGCCGTATGATTGCGTGCTGAGGACAACTTTTTTGCGGCATCAATCTTGATGGATACTCTGTCATGAACCCTCAGTATCCCTTCTTCAATATAACCAATATGATATACGGTTCCATCCGGCAATTTTTTTGCATTTGACACATGGATGCGCCCCAACTCGCTCTGCAGCAAGCCTTCGTCGCCCACTTGCCCGCCGCCTTCCGCATAAAATGGCGTTTCTTTCAGGATTATGCCTGCCTCTTCACCATCATGCAATTCTTCGACAAGCGCACCGTCTTTCCAAATAGCAACAACCGTAGACTCTTCAGCATTTGAATCAACATGGAGATTCACCGTATCAATCCCCGAAAGATCCGGTACAGCGACGCGTTGATTTTCTTGTCGTGCAGCACGGGCACGTTCCCGTTGCTCATTCATCGCCCGATCAAAAGCAATCTTGTCGAGTTCCATGCCATTCTCATGAAGGATCTCGTTCGTAACTTCCCACGGAAAACCGTATGTATCGTAGAGCTTGAATCCGATTTCTCCCGCAAGAATATTTTTCCCTTCACACCGTAAATCGTCCATATGGGCAGTGAGAAGTTCCATACCCTGTGCCAATGTCGCCGCAAAACGATCTTCCTCCAGGCTGATAACCTTCTTGATATATTCTTTTTTATCGACAAGTTCCTCAAAATCAGATGCATTTCCATAAATTCCTACTACGGTCTCGACTGCGCCTTCCAGGAATTTGTCATGTATGCCAAGTATCCGGCCATGTCGTACAGCACGGCGTAAAATACGACGCAAGACATAGCCACGACCCTCGTTGGAAGGCATAATACCATCCATGATCATTATCGCCATACTACGAGTGTGATCAGCGATGACTTTCAAGGATATATCTTTTTCCGCATTTTCACCATATACTACACCCGAAATCTTTGAGGTATATTCAATGATAGGGAAGAGCAGATCCGTTTCAAAATTTGTTTTTTTATTTTGTATCACGGAAGCAAGTCTTTCAAGACCACAGCCTGTATCAATATTTTTATGTTCAAGAGGCTCATACTGCCCCTCCTCGGTGCGGTCAAATTGTGTAAAGACGAGATTCCAGATTTCCAAATAACGGTCACAATCGCAGCCAACAGCACAGTCCGGACTTCCACAGCCGCGCTCTTCTCCAAGGTCAATATAAATTTCTGAATCCGGGCCACATGGTCCAGGACCGATTTCCCAAAAATTATCGTCAAGTTTTACGATATGATCTTGCAGAAAACCTGGTTGTTCATGCCAAATAGATACCGCTTCGTCATCCTTCGGATAGACTGTCACCCAAAGTTTCTCTTTAGGCAATTCTAGAACATCTGTAAGAAATTCCCATGCCCAAGCGATAGCTTCTTTTTTAAAATAATCGCCAAAAGAGAAGTTGCCCAGCATTTCAAAATATGTCTGGTGTCGAGCCGTGCGTCCCACATTTTCAATATCTCCGGTTCGAACACATCGTTGACTCGTCGTAATACGTGTACGAGGCGGTTTCATCTTTCCTGTAAAAAAAGGCTTGAATGGAGCCATACCTGCACCGATCATTAAAAGTGTCGGATCATTCTCGGGAATAAGCGATGCGCTAGGCAACCGCAAATGCCCCTTCTTCTCCGCAAAAAACTGCAAATATGCCTCACGCAATTCATTTCCTGTCATATATTTCAAGAAAATCTACCTCCATTCGTTATCCTAATCAAGAGATTATATCATATTTCAGCCGACCTATTCCAGTGCGTTGGCGAAAGGAAGTTTACTCTGGAAGTTTACCTTGACTGATAAGATCTACCACTTCGTCTTCAGAAAGAATTTTTACACCAAGATGCTCTGCTATTTGTAATTTGCTTCCAGCACGTTCCCCTGCCACAAGATAATCGGTATTTTTCGAGACGGAACCCGTTACACGACCACCGTATTTTTCGATCAGGGCAGTAATTTCCTTTCGTCCATATGAGGCTAATGTGCCAGTTACGACAAATGTCAGATTCTTAAGAGCTGTAGTTCTTTCTTCCTCTTTCTGTAATACGAAATTAAGACCAAGAGCTTTAAGCTCCTCCAAAATCCTTTTATTTTCCTCATTTTGAAAATATTCGTATATGTTGCTGGCACTAATCTCCCCCATATCATGAACTTCAAGAATTTCTTCTTTTGAAGCTTTTGCCAAAGCGTCCAAGGATTCGAAATGACGCATGAGAGAAGCCGCTGTTGTTTTGCCAATCCCGGAGATGCCCAATCCTGTCAAAAGGCATTGAGGCTCGCGCTTTTTTGCTTCATCTATGGTCATAAGGAGTTTATCTGTATTTTTTTCTTTCCCTACAATTCCTTTTGCAATCAAATCTGTACGTTTTTCGAACAAGTGAAATATATCTGTAATATTATGGAGGTAGCCGCCTTTTATTAAAGCGGCAATATTTTTTTCCCCGAGACCTTTAATATCCATGGCATCCCGACTGACAAAATTCAGTATATGATTTTCAATCTGTGCAGGACAATTTTGATTGATGCACTTTATATCAACAGATTTTCCTTCTCGCACCGCCTTTGCCCCACAAACAGGACAGCAGCTGCCTATTTGAAAAGGCTGCGTTCCTATGGGACGTTTTTCTTTGACAACAGCCTTGATTTTTGGAATAATTTCTCCTGATTTATAAACAAGAACTGTATCTCCGATACGAATATCAAGCTGATCAATAAAATCCTGATTGTGCAAAGTCGCTCTTTCCACAGTTGTACCACAAAGACGAATTGGGTCGAAGGAAGCCGTGGGAGTGATGCGACCTGTCCGTCCAACAGAAAGTCCAATACTGCGGACAATGCTCTCCTTCTCTTCCGGAGGATATTTATAGGCAATGGCCCAACGCGGCGCCTTGGAAGTAGCGCCAAGTTCTGTTCTTTGCTTAAAAGAATTAAGCTTTATAACGGCACCGTCGATATCATAGGGCAATTCCCCTCTGGAGTTACCGATTTTTTCAATAGCAGTCCAAACCTCTTCCGCTGTATGACAAACATGATAGCCATGAATAATCTTGATGCCTTGACGCCTCATGAAAGCATAGGATTCCTCATGTGTTTTAAAAGAAATTCCATCTGCTTTTTGCAGATTAAAGATAAAAAGCGAAAGGTTCCGCTCTTTCGTAATCCGGCTATTGAGCTGGCGCAATGTGCCTGCTGCACAATTACGTGGATTGGAAAACTGCTTGAGACCAAGTAGTTGTTGGCGTTCATTTACTGCGGTGAACGCTGCCCGTGTCATATAAACCTCGCCGCGAATTTCAAAATAAGGAATGGCTTCTTTAAGGTTTTGTACCACATCCTTTATTACCTTTGCATTTTCCGTTACATCTTCGCCTTGAAATATGCCGTCTCCTCTTGTAATAGCACGCACAAGCTTACCATTCTCATAGCGCAGGGCTAGAGACAAACCGTCGATTTTTTCCTCAACAACAAATTCAGGATTTTCCAATTGTTCTTTTACATCATGCACAAATGATTCAATTTCCTGTCGTGAGAAAACATCTTGCAGAGAAAGCATAGGAACATCATGTCGCACCAATATGCCGACAGTACGCTTTGCTGTACCACCGATCATTTGTGTCGGTGAATTTTCTGTTATAAGTTCAGGATATTCCTTTTCCAAAGATTTTAATCGCAGCATGAGTTGATCGTATTCATAATCGCTGATTTCTGGGTTGTCGTCATTATAATAGCGAACATTATGATGGCGAATCGTACGCCGTAACCTCAGAAGCTCTTTTTTTATTTCTTTAATATCCATAGCGACCTCATATCTTTTCTATCGGTGCATATTTTTGCATAAGTCCCTTGATACCGACTTGCGGAAAAGCAATTTTGAGCTCAACTTCCTCTCCTTCCCCTCGGACAGAAACAATCGTACCGATTCCCCATTTACCATGACACACCTTATCACCTTCCCGCCATATCACATCCAGGTTCGGGCGAATTGGATTCTCCGAAGTTCTTTCCTTGTGCTGTACAGAACGTAGTTTCGAACATATAGGCAGAGCGGGATTTGATCCAACCAGGTTTATAAGCGATGAGGATTTTTTTAGCTCCTGCAATACCTCAAAAGCAGATTGCGGTCGTCCTATACCATAATTTTTTCCTGATCGCTGTGGCTGTTCCAAATATTTTTCCGGAATTTCTGCCAGAAACCGCGATGGTGGATAAGCATTGCTTTTGCCGTACAATGTTCGGTAGCGCGCATAGGTCAAATAAAGTTTTTTTTCGGCGCGTGTGATACCGACATAGCAAGTGCGGCGTTCTTCCTCAATTTCGTCTGGTTCCAGCAACGTCCTTGCATGAGGGAAAATCCCCTCTTCCATACCGACAAGAAAAACCGTTGGGAACTCAAGTCCTTTTGCGGAATGAAGTGTCATAAGTGTTACACGGTCATCTTCTATATCCGCTGTATCAATGTCAGAGACGAGCGCAATCTGGTTTAAGAAATTTTCCAGCGAGGAATCTTCCTCTTTTGTCTCAAATTCTCGTGCGACACCAACGAATTCCCGCAAATTCTCAATGCGCATTTGTGTGTCTGGCGTATTTTGACTCTCAAGTGCCTGTAAATAACCTGTATCTTCCAACAAAGTTTCAATAAAACGTGAAATCGGCATGGAATCAAATTTTCCCATTAGATTGAAAAGCAATACAGCAAATGACTCAAGAAGATTTTTAGCTCGCGCTTTAAGACCAAGTTCCGACAATATCTCGTTACTGGAAATGACGTCGAAAAGAGAAACTTCGTTTAAGGCAGCATATTCCATAATCTTGCCAATCGTCGCTGCGCCAATACCGCGCTTAGGTACATTGATAATACGAAGCAGACTGACTGAATCAAACGGATTATAAAGAATATGCAGATAAGCAATGATATCTTTGATTTCCATACGGTCATAGAATTTTAACCCGCCTACAATCGTATAAGGAATAGCTGCCGACATCATGGCTTCCTCTAGCACGCGGGATTGTGCGTTTGTACGATAAAGGACAGCGATATCACCATACGAAGAGGCAAAAAGAGTTTTTTGTTTCTGTATGGTATCGACGACGAATCTGGCTTCATCGCGTTCGTCAATAGCTTGATAAAGACAAATTCTTTCACCGGAGACATTCTCTGTCCATAGCTTTTTAGGTTTGCGGTTTTCATTATTTTGTATAACAGCATTTGCCGCTGCAAGAATATTTTTTGTGGAACGGTAATTTTGTTCAAGTTTTATGGTCTTTGTTTCAGGAAAGTCTTTCTCGAAATTCAGGATATTGCTGATATCTGCCCCTCGCCAACCATAAATAGATTGATCTGCATCGCCGACAACACAGATATTGTGATGTTTACCTGCAAGAAGTGTCGTAAGTCGATATTGTGCACCATTCGTATCCTGGTACTCATCGATAAGGATATACTGGAAACGACGTTGATACTTATTGCACAATTCCTTGTCCGTTTCTAAAAGATTAACGGAAATCATCAGAAGATCATCAAAATCCAACGCATTATTTTCTTTCAATTTCTTATCATACAGGCTAAAAACTTCTGCAATTTTTCTTTGGTGAAATGTGTCTGCCTGCTTAGCATAAGAACGTGGACCCAGCATGAGATTTTTAGCTATGGAAATGGTATTCTGAATCTTTGCCGGCATGAATTGCTTGTCATCAAGATTTAATTCTTTTAAACAGTTTTTAATGACGGTTCTCGAATCCGAAGCGTCATAAATAACAAAATTATCCTTATAGATATCTGTAGCCTTGATTTCACGCCGCAAAAAACGTGCGCAAAAAGAGTGGAACGTGCTAAGCCAGATATCTTTGCCCAATCCGCCAATCATACGATCTACACGTTCACGCATTTCTGCTGCAGCTTTATTTGTAAATGTAATGGCCAAAATTTTGTAAGGCGGTACATCATGCGCCAAAAGATTAGCGATTCTGCATGTAAGCACTTTTGTCTTTCCCGATCCAGCTCCTGCCATGATAAGCAATGGACCATTCAAATACGCAACCGCCTCACGCTGTGCAGGATTCAATCCATGGAAAATATCCACTGTATCAACCTTTCCAAGCAGTACCTGGTACTCCCATATACGAAAAGGCTGCCGCAGTCTTGCTGCAACAGCCTTTCGCGTGCCTTTTACTGCTTCTTTATCAATTTAACAGCTTCCGAAAGAGGAGGGATGATCTGCTTCTTACGTGACATAACGCCTGGCAAATAAATATGAGTACCACTGGCATCTTTATGAAAAGCCTCACCTATCAGCGTCTTGGGCGACCCCGTATAAAGAAGGCATGTGCCTTCTTCAATGATGTCCGTGACCATGACCAGGCTCATGTCATAGCCTTCCTGCTTGCAGACAAGTTTCATGCTCTTAATGAGCTCGGCCTCGATATCCATTACTTCTTTCGTATCCATGACAGAAATCTGGCTCACAATGATACGATAATCGCCTATCTGGAATTCCTTCATATCGTTCTTAGTGATTTCCATCGGAGACATATTGCCAATTCCCGAGCCGGCCTTGAGCATTGCCATACCATATTCCATAATATCAACATCCGCAATTTCTGCCAGACGTTCCGCTGTTTTTTTGTCATATGGCGTGCAGGTCGGTGATTTGAAAAGCACCGTATCGGAAAGGATAGCAGAGAGCAACAATCCTGCAATTGCAGGAGGAATATCGACATCCCTATGCCAATGCATGTTGGCGACAATCGTTGCCGTACAACCTACGGGCTCTTGACGCGTAAAAATCGGTTCACTTGTCTGTATGCCGCCAAGACGATGATGGTCAATGATTTCTAAAATCTTGGCTTCTTCAATACCTTCAACAGCCTGTCCGCGTTCGTTATGATCGACAAGAATTACGCGCTCACGCTCTGGCACCATGAGCATATCCTTGCTTACCAGCCCAACGAGCTTACCATTTTCCACAACAGGATAATTGCGGTAACTATACTGCTCCATAGTTCCCTTTATATCGCTAAGAAGGTCCAGCGGCTTGAAGGACACCGGTTCTTTTTGCATGATATGCTTGACAGGAACACATTGGTTGATAAGCCGGGCACAAGTATAGGTATCGTAAGGCGTATTGATTATCAACATGTGACGATTTTCTGCCTCTTCAATGACATCTGCCGAAATACGACCATTTCCCGTAACGATCATGCAATCAATTCCCTGCTTAAGGCAATCAATGAGAGTTTCGTCTCTGCGGTCACCAATCAGAACAACATCATGTTCCTTGACAACATCCTGAATCATTGAAATGCTGCCGGCAGCAATACGTACATTACCACGAATTTTACCGCTTTCATCTCCATTGACGATAACCTCACCATCGATGACACGAATTACATCCCGAAAAGAAGCGCCCGCATCAGCTAGGTTCTGCATACTGAGTTCCTTGAAGTAACGTTGTGCAAGATCACTCACAGTCACGATGCCGACAAGCTTCTCTTCTTTATTTACCACAGGAACAGACTTCAGATCATTCTCGCGCATGATTTCGCCAAGATGGCGCAAACTATCATTCTCCTTTACAACAGTTCTGCAATCAAGCGTGATATCCTTGACCCGGGGATAGAGGTCAGTAATAAGAAGCGGTTGTTCCACACGAAAGTGATTCAGTGCAAACTTCGTCTCCTCATTGACTTTGCCGGCACGAGCAGGTACAACATTTTCGCCCATAGCCTGCTTCAAGTGTGCATAGCCAATAGCAGAACAAATGGAATCCGTATCAGGATTGCGATGACCAATCGTATATATCGGTTTCGTATTTTTCATCGAAAAGAAGCCTCCCGTTTTCAGACGATGACATTTCCACGGTTTCCATTATAGCTTACGCGAACAACAAAAATCAAGCCGAACAACAACAGACGAATCATTCAATATAACCCTTGCGGAATCTCCTTTGGCGATTCCTTTTCAACCATATTGATGAATACCAAAACTTAATGCTGTTATATTTAGCAAAACCTTGCCAAAGAAAAGCTTTGCAAAATATCCGAAGCAAAATTATAATACGATATAATAATAAAAAAAAGATCCAAGAAACGAGGACACATCTATGAATTGGCAGATCCCCCAGCTTTATTTCAGCAAGCTCATGCGAGCTGTAGTGGAATTTCAGCTTATCAATGAAGGTGATAAAATTCTCATCGGTATTTCGGGCGGGAAAGATAGTATATTCCTTGCCTATGCCCTTGCCATCCTCAAAAAACGCATGAAGAAAGCGTTTTGTCTTGGAGCTATAACAATCGACCCACAATTCACAAATAATTTTCCTGTCAGAAAAATTGCCTCTTTTTGTGCGGAACTTGATATTCCTTTTACAACATTCCCGGTAAATATTGCCGGCACAATTCATGAGACTCCGAATAAAAATCCTTGTTTTACCTGTGCTTTTTTTCGCCGCGGCGCTATAAATAACTATGCGAAAGAGCATGATTACAACAAGGTTGCCTATGCCCATCACAACGATGATGCAGTAGAAACATTGCTCATGGGGCTTTTGTATTCCGGACAAATTCACACTTTTACACCAAAAACTTATCTTGACCGCACAGGAATCACCGTCATTCGCCCTTTGATCTATTTTCGAGAACAAGAGATTCGCGAGGCTGTTCTGCTGCATGGATTCCGACCTATTCCTTCGCCTTGCCCACTCGACGGTACAACTATGCGACAAGAAGTAAAAGAACTGGTTGCCAACTGGGAGAAAAAAAATCCGCAAATTTATGGCCATTTGGCTGCGGCAATGCGAAAAAATGCAGTCGGAGAACTTTGGCCTGCCGAAAAGACGAGAGATGAAATGCTCGAAACGTATCGTTCATATAAAAGAAGCTCTATTCTCGAACCCCAAACCTAAAATCCCTAGCCATCTGCCATCTTAATTAAAGTAATCCCATCATACGGTGCGCTTGCGGGATAACCCGAACTTCAGGAAGGAGATCCAACGCCCTTGCTTGAAAGTCGAGCAATTTCATGGCTGAAGGTGCAGTCAATCCGCCAAAAGGCGTCACAGGCTGCAAAACAAGAAGCGTATCAGGACTGCTCTCTGCCATAAGATGAACAGCTTGTAGAAATTCTTCGTTACTTGTATTTTCCGCTACTACAATTTTTACATAGGCATCCTTACGGTATACCAATTCCAAGAAACGACGATGTTCCGACCAAAGTGTTTTGCCTGTAACACTTGGCAGTTTAATATCCATACTGATATAAGAAATCATATCGATTACACTTTTCATTTCGTGATAAAGCGTTCCATTCGTCTCGAGAAACAGCGGTGCGTGAAGCAAAGGAGCGAGTGCACGGATAAAATCTGCATGAAGCAACGGCTCACCTCCTGTAAGACTCACCGAGTGATGATGTGCTTTTGCCAACATATCATTGAGGTTTGCGGCAATTATTTCAGCCGAAAGAGGATTTGGCAATTCCTCAAAATTACCCGATCCCGGTATCATTTCCATGTGACAGATGGATGTAGCAGAAAAATCGGTATCACAAAAACGACATTTGATATTGCATCCCGGAAAACGCAAAAACAGCTGGCGCATACCAATATATTTTCCTTCGCCTTGAACAGAAGAAAATATTTCGATAATACTATCGTCCATATCCTATCTTTCCTTACTATATGTCACAGAAGAATGTGCCGACTCCCAAACGCGAATGGCTGCAAGATACGCCGATCCTGCTTGAAAAAGTTCATGTTTTTCTAACACCCTGTAAATATATTGAGCCAGATTTTCTGCCGTTGGATTGATCACACGAAACGGTTCCAACTCATTTAGATATTGGTGATCCAATGCTGCAAGCACTTCCATTAAAGCTGCTTTGGCAAGCTTGAAATCGATCAGCATGCCAAGCTTATCCAATACGGTTCCTCGAATTTGTATTTCAACTTTCCAATTGTGGCCATGCAGGCGGTCGCATTTGCCCGGATAATCAACAATTCGATGTGCAGCTTCAAATTCTCCTTCAACCTTGATCTCAAACATAAAAAAACACTCCTTTTTTACAAACAGGCTGCCGCAGGAGATTGCGGCAGCCTGTTTATTCCTATTTATTGATTGGACAAATCACGAGTATTCTTGACATTGCCGACAATATCGTCGTAACTCATCGAACGCGTATGTTGTGTATGGCTCCATTCATGTTCATTGCGATGTATAAACCCTAAGAAGATGATCGGTATCCATGAATAGATGAACACAGGGTATAGCAGCATATAAAACCATGCTTTCCATCTGACCTGAATTTTCAACAGAATAATCATCGGCAAAATATATTGGCCAAGCATAATAGCCGTCATTAGTTGTGATGGTATGATATTGTAGATATTTGTGTAGAAAGGCGGAAAAGCGGACTGCACATAGCTGATGATAATAAAAAACGTGGAAATCATCAGGAAGTGTGGCTGCAAGAGATAGAGGCAACCGTCCAGGATACGAATATCTCGACGCTTGACTCCTTCTTTAAGCATTTTGGGGATATAGCGATGTGCCACATCAAATTGACCTTGCGCCCAACGCTTGCGTTGCCTCCACGACTGCATGAATGTCAGAGGTTTCTCATCATAAACAATAGCGTCATGCGCCCATGTTGTCTTGATGCCCTCTGCCAGTGATTTCATTGTAAATTCCATATCTTCCGTTAAGCAGGTTGCCCGCCATCCATGGCGTTCGAGGACATCTGTCGCTATGCACATACCAGTACCGCCAAGAACAGCAGACAGGCCGATATTCGTTTTCGCCAAATGACTGATGTGATCAATGACCCAAAACGCGATAGCAAATGTACCAGATATCCATGTATCATACGGATTTTTTGCATCGAGATAACCTTGTATAATACGATCACCTTTAAGCAAACGATTGTTCATCTCTAACAAAAAGCGCGGATGCACAAGATTATCGGCATCAAAAACAACAACAGCGTCATATTTTTTTTCCATTTTGAAAAGCCGTTCAAACATCCATTCCATAGCAAAGCCCTTGCTTTTTTTTGTTGGATGATGTCTCTCACAAACGATACAGCCATAATCATGCGCGATTTCCGCTGTATTGTCATCGCAGTTATCGGCAATAACGTAAATGTCATAAAGATCCTTTGGATATTCCAGAGATTTAAGATTTTGCAAAAGCTGACCGATGACCGCACTTTCATTATGTGCAGCCACAATGACAGCAAATGTCTTTTGAGGTGTAAGAATCTTGTTTTCTTTCCGACGCCACATGCCGCAAAAACCGATAAAGAAATAGTAAAGCGTGAACAATAAAATGATGATTTGCAACGGAACCATCACAATGTCAAACACGTAGTTCATAAAACCTTTTCCCCTTTATCCCATGCTAAAACGCCATTATTTCCTAAGCAGGAACGATAAGCAGAAATTGAAAAGCCCAAAGACAGAGTATGTGCTGAAAAGAGCGAACAACAGTGCACTCAAAAGCGCTTCGCGTCCGAGAAAGAGGATACTCGCAAACAATACCACAGCAAAAATCTTTGACAGAAAGAAAATCTTTTCTCCCTTCCCTTTGAAATCCGGATAGTGCACCTGACTGACCATTAGGTAAGCCACAATAAGCATCGCGAACGGAAATGCAGGTGCAAGAGCAGTTGTTTCCAAACCAACGGAGCGAAAAAACCATATCGCAGTTGCCACAAGGCATCCTCCCGCAGGAATCGCGAGCCCCATAAAAAAACCATGCACCACAGAAACATTTACATTAAAACGAGCCAAACGCCAAGCGCCGCAAAGAGCAAAGATTATGGCAACAGCCCAACCAAAATAACCATAGTCTTTAAGACAGTAAACATATGCTAAAAAAGCCGGGGCAATACCAAAGGAAACAAGGTCACAAAGGGAATCCATCTCCTTGCCAATTTCACTGCTGACACCAAAAAAGCGCGCAGCTCGTCCATCGAGGCCATCTGCTACAAGAGCAAGGAGAATAAACAAGGATCCTAGCGTATAATCTTGACTATAGGTGCAGAGAATAGAACAAATGCCGAGTACAAGGTTGGCAGAAGTCAACATATTAGGAATCAAGCTCTTGTACATGCCTATTTCAACCTCCCAATTATTGTCTCGCCTCCGGTGACTTTGTCACCTTTTTGCACTAAAATCTCTACTTCAGCAGGCACGACAAGTTCCGTGCATGAACCAAAGCGAATCAATCCATAGAGTTCTCCCTTTTCCAACATATCATCCAGTGTAACCCATGAAACGATTCGACGTGCAAGAATTCCTGCAATTTGTGTAACTGTTACACGCAAGCGTTCATTTTCAATCCCGATCATATGACGTTCATTTTCAAATCCGACAGAGTCTTTGTAGGCCGGCTTAAAACGACCACAGACATACTTTTGTATCTTGATTTCACCTTCGATTGGACTGCGATTTACATGAACATCAAATACCGAAAGAAAAATAACAACTTTTTTGCATGGCTGCTTCAAAAAATCATCGTCTGGCAGGGAAACAACTTCCTGCACCGTGCCATCAGCCGGAGAAACAATGGCAAGTGGATCAGAGGGTATATTTCTATGAGGATTGCGGAAAAAATATGCAAAATAAGCAGCCAAAACAACAAAAGGGACTACAATATAGGGATGTGCCGCCAACCCAAGGATAAGCCCGAGAACAAGAGCGGCGATAATGAAAATATACCCTTCTCGAACAATAGGAAACCTCGCCATAGGCATTACCTCCACAAATATTTTGGGCAAGCAAATAATCTGCAGGTTAAAAATCTCTGCAGATTATTAATATCAAACACCTCATTAAAGGAAAAGTCATCTGTCTAGCTCCCCGCCTTGGCACACCTTCTCATCATTTACCATTAAGGTCAATATACAGAAAATCATTAGACCTGACGGTAACATCTATACCAAATCGGGCAACCTCATGTCATCAAGGCTTCTTTCATTATAGTCGAGAGTTTTTTCTTTGTCTACTTTTTTTATAGGCCATCACCTTAAAAACAAAACGCGGCAAAGCCAATAGCCTCCCCGCTCGTTTTGGCTGCAAAGCCCCCCGGAAAAGCCACTCAAGCTTCGCCTTTTGCATCCAGCGCGGAGCCCGCTTCATCACCCCTGCCATGACATCGAGAGTGCCGCCAACACCTATAGAAACAGGAATTGAAAGCTGTTCCATATGGGTCGCAAGCCATTTTTCTTGTTTGGGAACACCGAGTGCAACGAGAAGGACATCTGGTGCAGCTTCCTTGATTTCGCGCAATATTTCTGGCTCATCTGCCGCCGAAAAATACCCGTTGCGTATCCCTACAACAGATATGCCAGGATAAAGCTTTTCTGCTTTCTTCTTCGCACATTCTGCCACCCCCGGTGCAGAACCAAAGAAAAAAAAGCGATATCCTTTCCTTGGGGCTTCCCGCATGAGTTCCTGTGCAAGATCATATCCCGCGACACGTTCCGGCATCGCGTACCCTAAATGATGCGCCGCCCAAACGGTACCTGCACCGTCAGGTACAACGAGAGCAGCATTATTCAGGATATCTCTCAGTTCACAATCGTATGTTGCCCGCATAATCATTTCAGCATTTGCCGTAGCAATAAGCACAGATTTTTTTTGTTCGATGAAACTTTCAATTCGTTTTACAGCTTCCTTCATAGTCAGGGAATCCACATGAATTCCTAAAATATCGACCCTTTTTCCCAACATGCGGAAACCTCCAAGCTTAAAAACCAAAAAAAACTTTTGCCCGTTCTATATCACGATGAATTTGTCCCACAAGTTCATTGGCATCAGAAAATTTTCTTTCCCCACGTAATTTCCCAAGAAATTCCGTCTTGATTTTCTTGCCGTAAAGATCCGCATCAAAATGAAGTAAATGAATTTCCAATCGTCGTTCTTTTCCGCCAAAAGTAGGATTTGAACCAATATTGGCAACTCCCGGCCAAATCTTGCCCATGAGATGCACGTTCACAGCATAAACACCATTGGGTAAAAGTGCATAAGAATCATCAAGCGAGACATTCGCTGTAGGAAATCCAAGCGTACGGCCACGCTGTTGTCCATAGACGACAATCCCCGTATAAGAAAGCGGCCATTTCAGATAATCATTTACACGAGTGAGATCCCCTTCAGCAATCAAGGCACGAACCAAAGTGCTGCTCACCATTTTACCATCACGTTGGACTGATTTTCCAATCTGCGGTACGAAACCGTAGTTCCTTCCTTCACTTTCTAAAAATGAAATGTCCCCTTTTCCCTGAAAACCAAACGTGTAATTTGTTCCCACGACGATATAGGAGGGCGCAAAATTTTCTTGAAGCAATTTAAGGAAACCCTCTGGCGAAATTGCAGAAAAATCATGGCTAAAAGATACATTCATTAGAATATCCACGCCAAGAGCTTCAATGATTTCTTCTTTCGAGGCCGTATCACGAATTTTTTTTGGTGCACGACCCGGAAACAGGATGGAGAGCGGATGTTCTTGAAAAGTAAAAGCCATACTGAGTCCATTGATATCGCCAGCAAGTTCCTGGGCTCTCCTCAGGATGCTTTGATGACCGATATGGATTCCATCGAAAGTTCCCAAAGCGATGACAATCTTCTCGTAGGAATCGGACAAACGTGTAATTTTGGAAAACCGCAGCATGGATCAATCTCCCTGTGATGAACGACACAATTCAATTTCGTGTCTCTCGAAATATCTTGGTTGGATAAAGCTCGTGTTTCTCCATATCATAGCGCCCAATACCGATAAAATTTCCTTCACCATAAACACGAAGGATATTTTCTGTCGGTAAAGGTCTTATATTGCCTGTAGAAAGACCATTACAAAATGGTTTGATACGATGCGAAGCAATTTCACAACGTGGCAAATGCGCAATTGCCGCGTCAAGAGGCAAAAGTGCTGTTTCTTTAACTTTTGCCGTCTCTTCCAAGGTAAAAGAATCTTGCAGCGAAAACCGGCCAACCTTTTTGCGTAAAAGAAATCCCATTGTTGCAGGAATCCCAATACTTGTGCCAAAGTCTTGACAAAAACTGCGGACATAGGTCCCTTTTGAACAAATCATATCGAGAAGTACACGAGAACCACACTGTTCAATAAAATGCAAGCCATAAATTTTTACGCGCCTTGCAGGAAGTTTCACATCATGTTTTTCACGCGCCAATGCATACGCTCTTTTCCCCTGAATCTTAAGAGCCGAATAGGCGGGCGGCCGCTGCATAATATCTCCGACGAATTCTTGGAGTTTCTTCTCAATAACATCTTTCCCTGGGACGCAGAATTCTGCAAGATGCTCCAAAACTTCACCACCGACATCCCCTGTATCTGTCGAAAAACCAAAAAGCAATTCCAAACGATACGATTTCTGGGCAACGGACAAGTATTCAACAAGTCGCGTGGCCTTTCCTACAGCGACAGGTAAAACCCCGGCTGCTCCAGGATCTAAAGTCCCTGCATGACCGACTTGTTTCGTGCAAAAAATTTTGCGGATATATCCTACGACATCATGTGAAGTCATACCAGGTGGTTTCAAGATGTTGAGAAAACCTTCTGCCATTATTTTTTCTCCAGTGCCTTGCCAATAGCCTCCAGAATCGTACGTTTCGCTTCTTCAAATGTCATCTTCAACGTGCAGCCAGCGGCTCTTTCGTGTCCGCCGCCAGAAAAGTCAGCAGCAATACAGCTGACATCCGTCTTTTTAGAACGCATACTGATACGAAATACTCCTTCGGACTTCCATTTGAGGAGAAGAGAGATATCACTTTCTTCCACAGCACGAAGGGCATCAATAAGCCCTTCTGTGGAATCGAATTGTTCTGCTGCTGCACGATTGAGGAAGATTCCTGCCAGCTTTCCATCATAAAAAAGTTCTGTCGTTTCAACAGCCTTTGCCATTTGCACAATGCGCTCGAAAGGTTTCGCTTCTACCGCTTCAGAGATGATTCCAGGCTCTGCGCCATACTCCACGAGTTCAGCAGCCGCCCGCATTGTAAAAGGTGTTGTATTGGGAAATCGGAAAAACCCTGTGTCCGTTGCTATACCTGTGTAAACTGCCATAGCTATTTCCTTTGTCATCTTGGCCTTCATTTCTTTCAGCAATCGATATATAATCTCCGCTGTAGCCGCACTATCCGAATCAAGGTAAACAGCCTGACATGACAGATCATTTGTGACATGATGGTCAATATTGAGCACCTGTGTGGCAGAAACACTTTCCCTTACTGCCCCCACGCGTTCGATGTTGGTATCCAATATAAGCAATACATCCGCCGTTTCTTTTTCGCTCCCCACTTCAGACGGACGATCAATATTTTCCACACCAGGAAGAACAGAAAAATTCTTGGGAATATCATCGTCGATAAGCACACGTACATTTTTTCCGATCCCTCGAAGATAGTGCATCATCCCGAGGCAAGAACCAATAGCATCCCCATCAGGATTGACATGCGCTGTTATAACAATATTTTTTGCCGCTAGAAGCATATCGCCGGCTTCTTTTAATGGAATCCGCATTCTTTAATTCCTCACTCTTCCAATTCGTATTTCTTCTCATTGTTCAAGCGCATAAGAATTTCTTGGATGTGTGAACTATACATCAGAGAGCGATCCGGTTCAAAGGAAATCTCTGGTGTAAAACGCAGCCTTATGCGCTTGCCTATTTCCCGACGTATGAATCCCAGCGAACTCTTGAGCCCTTCAAAAGTATTCTTAATGGCATCGTCATTTCCCATGATACTTACAAAGATTTTTGCTTCCCTAAGATCACCGGTCATTTCTACCTTGGTCACCGTGATGAAACCGATGCGAGGATCTTTCAGTTCATATAAGAGAATTTGGCTGATTTCCTGTTTCACCAATTCCTGCACTTTCTCTATGCGAAGCTGGCCCAATTACCCTCACACCCCTTGAGCATCACTATCCGATACATCCTTTTTTTGTTGTTCTTGTTCACGCCTTTTATCAGCCGCTTCCTTATTGGCTTCCGTGATGGATGTTTCGATCTCTTCCATTGTATAAGCTTCGATGATATCGCCTTCACGGAAATCCCGATAATCTTTAATGGTAATACCACACTCATAACCAGCCGCAACTTCTTTGACATCATCCTTGAAACGACGCAAGGAATCGATTTCTCCATCAAAAGCAACAATATTATCACGGATAATACGAATCTTAGAGGAATTTGTAATCTTGCCTTCCAATACATAAGAGCCTGCAACAAGAGCCTTGGAAAACTTCATCACCTGACGAATTTCCACCTTGCCCTGCACAACTTCCTTGTACTTAGGCGCCAACATGCCGGACATAGCATCCTTGACATCATTGAGTGCATCGTATATCACGCGGTACGTTCGTATATCAATATCTTCCGTATCCGCAACACGACGCGCATTAGCATCCGGACGCACATTAAAAGCGATAATCAAGGCATTGGAGGCAGACGCGAGCATAACATCAGATTCATTGACTGCACCAACACCTGAATGGACAATGCTGACACGCACTTCATCGTTTTTGTTCAGCGAGAGCAAAGAACTGGCCAATGCCTCTACAGAACCCTGAACATCTGCCTTGATGACAATATTGAGATCCTTGATATTGCCATCCTGTATCTGCTGAAAGAGATCATCCAGTGAAACCTTCTTGCTGCGGATCAATTCTGTGCGTTTCTTTTCAATGCGCTTCCCGGCAATTGACCTCGCCAATTTCTCCTCCAAGGCAGCGAGTACGTCGCCAGCCTCAGGAACATCCGAGAGTCCAAGAACTTCGACAGGGACGGACGGTCCGGCCTTCTTCACATTTTCGCCGCGATCATTAATCATGGCACGAACCTTGCCAAAGGTTGTTCCAGCAATAATCGAATCGCCAATTCTCAGCGTGCCGTTTTGCACAAGAACAGTGGCAACAGGACCACGTCCCTTATCAAGTTGTGCTTCAATGATAACGCCACGTGCATCTCGATTCGGATTCGCTGTAAGCTCCCTGACCTCGGCAACAAGAAGAACCATCTCAAGAAGATCGTTTAAACCGGTTTTCTGTTTGGCCGAAACCGGCACCATGATAGTATCCCCACCCCAATCCTCGGGAATAAGCTCATGCTCGGCAAGTTCTTGCTTCACATGATCGGGATTAGCGCCAGGCTTATCAATTTTGTTGATGGCAACAATAATCGGTACACCGGCTGATTTTGCATGATGAATGGCCTCAACGGTCTGTGGCATCACACCATCATCTGCCGCAACAACAAGAATCGCAATATCCGTTACTTGAGCACCACGGGCACGCATGGCAGTAAAGGCTTCATGTCCAGGCGTATCGAGAAAAACAATCTTTTTGCCTTGGCACATGACCTGATAGGCGCCGATATGCTGTGTGATACCACCAGCTTCATGCGTCGATACCGAAGTTTTGCGAATTGCGTCGAGCAGTGAAGTTTTTCCATGATCAACATGCCCCATGACCGTCACGACAGGCGGCCGCCCAACAAGGGTCTTGGGATCATCCTCGATCTCTGGAATCTCTGTGGGATCCGTCTCAGGGGGCAATTCTTCACACGTAACACCAAACTCAATGGCGACAAGAGCGGCTGTTTCATAGTCAATTTCCTGATTGATTGTCGCCATAATACCCATGAGCATAAGTTTTTTGATAACTTCTGTCGCCGTATAACTCATCTTGCTGGCAAGATCTTTAACAGCGATACTTTCCCCAACTTTGATATGTGTTGGATGCGCAATCTCAACCTTTGGAGCCTGTGGTTTCTGTCGTTGATTATTGCGATTGCGATTGTTTTTACCAGCCCTGCTGCGGTTATTGTTCATGGCACCGCCACGGTTATTCCAGTTGCCGGAATTTCCGGCATTTCCAGTACGACCGTCACTGCGTCCACGATTGCTTTGTTGATTGGCATTTGCACCACGGTTTCCCTGTGCTGAAGATCGATTATTACTGCGGGAGAAACCGCTGCTCGTTCCTGTTCCAGAGCTGCCGGTTTGTGTACGCTTTTGCTGCGGCGTACCGGAACGGCGTTGCCCGCTCACCTGCCCCGTCCCCGCAGCGCCTCCTTGCGCGGAGCGATTGCCGCGCTGTATGCCATTCTGGGAGCCACGCTCCTTCTTGACATTTGCCTGCTGACCCTGTTGCCGTTTCTGGTTTGCATTCCCCTGCTCATTTCCTGAGTTCACCGCAAGGGGCTTTTTTACAGCCGTCGAAACACTTTTTTCTCCAACATCCGTTCCTTTTTTGGGCGCAAAAGTACGTACTAACACAGCACGCTCTTCTTCCCCAACACTGCTCATGTGATTGGCCACACGAAAATTATTGCGTGTCAAGATATTCAGGACAACTTTGCTCTCTGTATGGAATTCTTTTGCCAGTTCATAAACCCTATACTTCGACATCAATCCACCCCCGTCAAACTTCACTCTCCACGGACTCCGCAGCCTCGGGAAAAACCTCTTTCCTCAAAGCTTCATATATAGCGGTTTCCATCTTATTTTTGAAAGCTTTTTCAAAGCCGTGTTCTTTCACTGCACGATGGAAGCATTCTTTATTACGACAAATATACGCTCCCCGACCAGGACTTTTACCTGTTATATCCACAAAATACTCATTGTTTGGACTACGAACAACACGCAGCATATCCTTTTTAGGATATACTGTTCTACACCCTATGCACATACGCTGTGGGTTCCTTTTCGAATCAGCCATATCAGTCACCCTCAGCCGTAAAAGCTTCCTCACCCGTCACTTCAATGACATCCATGCCATCATCAAGAGTTTCTTCCGCCGCCTGGGTTTCGCTCTTTATATCAATCTTCCAGCCTGTCAACTTAGCTGCCAGGCGAACATTTTGTCCTTCTTTGCCAATAGCAAGAGAAAGTTGATACCCAGGCACTACGACTCGTGACTCTTTCGCTTCCTCGTTGATGGCAACTGAGATAACTTTAGCAGGGCTCAAGGCGTTGGCTATGAATTTTGCCGGCTCAGGATTCCACTTGACGATATCAATTTTTTCATTGCGCAGCTCATCTACAACCGCCTGTACCCGCAATCCCTTGTGTCCGACACTGGAACCAACAGGATCGACATTTTCATCCTTGGAATACACAGCAATTTTGGAACGCATCCCAGGCTCCCTCGCCACTGACTTGATTTCCACAATGCCTTCTTGAATTTCTGGAACCTCAAGCTCAAAGAGGCGCTTCAAAAGACCGGGATGTGTCCTTGAGACAAGCACCTGAGGTCCTTTCACAGTTTTGCAAACCTCGATAATATACGCCTTTAGGCGATCGTTATGATGATATTCCTCTCCCGGGATTTGTTCCGTCGGAGTTAGGACGGCTTCTGTTTTGCCAAGGTCGATAAAAATATTTCTTGCCTCAATCCGCTGTATGATGCCTGTAACAACATCGCCTTCCCTGTTAGAAAACTCTTCATAGACTATACCGCGTTCTGCTTCACGGATACGTTGCACAACCACTTGCTTGGCAGTCTGTGCGGCGATGCGTCCAAAATTTGCCGGAGTCACTTCAATTTCAATGATATCATCCAGCTCGTATTCTTTTTTTATGGCCCTTGCTTCCCCCAAGGAAATTTCCTCGATATTATCCAGAACCTCTTCCACGACCGTTTTAATAGCGTAGACATGATATTTTCCGGTTTGACGATCAAGAACGACACGAACATTCTGAGCCGCATTGAAATTCCGTTTGTAAGCAGAAATGAGTGCCGCTTCTATTGCGTCAAAAAGCACCTCAGAATCAATTCCCTTTTCCTTCCCCAGCTCATGTACCGCCTCCAAAAAGTTACGGTCATTATCGTTCTTTTTTTCCTTCTCTTTCCTACTAGCCAACGTTCTTCCTCCCATGGTTAAAAATCTAGGTGCAGCCGCACTTGCGCTATATTTTTTAAGGACAATTTCAACTTTTCATCAAGCATAATAGATTTTTCTGCCCGATCATAACCCGTTAATGTTCCCGTGATGCTTTTCTTCCCCTCGATCGGAGCATACAAAGTCACATCAACAACCTTTTCCATTTCACGTTCAAAATCACGTTCCTTCCGCAGCACCCTGTCCAGTCCCGGAGAAGAAACTTCCAAGATATAAGCTTCTTTAATCAAATCTTTTTCATCAAGAATTTTTTCCAGTTTCTCGCTAACCTTTTGACAGTCTTCAATTTCAATGCCATTTTTTTTATCGAGATAAACGCGCAGATACCACGCATGTTCCCTGACATACTCAACATCCACAACTTCCATATCCGACCCTTGCAAAATATCTTGCACAAGTTCTTCTACCGTTTGTTCTATGTGCTTTGCCACAAAAGTCCTCCTCCTTGATCAGGGAATTTCCGGACAAGAATCCATTTAAGATAGTTGTTAAATGGCCTCTTGTGCATAAGAGTAAAGAGTGGGCTGACGCCCACTCTTCAGAACAATCGACTTAAATTGACTTAGGGTATTATATCATTTCCTAGAAGAAATGTAAATACAAAAATCTTATACCTTACAACAGGGCGCATCAGACAAAAACCTCAATCGCCCTTGGTACTGTCTCCACAGTCAGAGGCAAAAAAGTTCCCAATTCGCCGTCAACATCACTTTGCAGCAGCGTATCAGCAGAGATACGGAAGTGTTTTGCCTGTAAATAAAGTACATTTTTTTCCGAAATCCCTCTTCCTGAAACAATTTCTGCGGTCAAAGCCATGAGGTCAGGAATGCTGCATTTTCTCACAAGCAAAAAATCAAGTTTTCCATCGTCGATTTTAGCCTTGGCGGCCACGTTGCTAAAACCTGCCACAACATCGCTATTTACCAGAACAAACAAGAATCCTTCTTCCTCATAACGCTCGCCATCCGCTTCAATGATGAACTTCACAGAGCGAAACCTTGGCAGTTCCCCAATTCCTTTGAGATAATAAGCCATCTTTCCGAGCGCGTTTTTCAACCGTACATCAACCTCATGCGCAATATTCGTCATGACGCCAGCGCTCGCGACATTGATAAAATACTCTTCCCCTATGCGTCCAAGATCGATCCATCTAGTACGCCCCGTTAAAATGTTGTCAATATAATTTTCAAGCCTACCTGCAAGGCCAAGGTGTGTAGCAAAATCGTTCGATGTGCCGCTGCTGAAGATTCCCATTGGTATATTCAGCTCTTCCTTCATGATAATATTTACAATCTCGTGAACCGTCCCATCTCCTCCAGCCGCAATAACACCTTCAGCCCCAGACTCACGTATATAGAGAGGCAAGGTTTGAAGTTCCTTGGCCGTTCGATACAGGTAAAGCATACAACCCCGTTCCTGAAACTTCCAAACCATCTCATCAAGTCTTTGTTTGAAAGATGCATTCCCTGAAACAGGATTATAAACCAGCATCAACCTCTTCATCTACCTGCCTCCTGCTCTGTGCGAAAGAGACCTATACGACGCAAAAAACGAATGCTCAGAGAACCGACGAACGGGACGCGCGCCAGATCCTCTTCCAATAACCCCCCAATCAAAAGGAGTACGGTGAGATAGACAGCAACACCAATAAAGACAGCTCCCATCGTTGCAATCACATTGACCGAAACAGTCCCCATCACGAAATCATAGAAAAGCTTGATTGCTCCTGCCATTACAGCTGCAGCAAAGATTGTTTTCAAAAGTTGAGGAAGCTCCATGCGGTAGCCGATATAGCGCCATATAAAGTAGAGATTGATAATCGCCGCAACCCCCATATCCGCCGCCGTTGCCCATGCTGCCCCCATGATGCCGAGCCAAGGAATGGCTGTCAGAACCCAATTCAAAACAACTTTGACAATCGCCGCCAATATCATATTGATCATCGGAATCGTTGGATGTCCCAATCCCTGCAAAACTGCCGTTGAAACTTGATGCAGCCCAAGGAGAACAATAGAAAACGAAGATACAAGGACAGCGGGGCCTGCACCCGGCGCATTGTAAATCAATGTAGAAATAGGCGTAGCAAGCATAAGAACAACAATGAATGCCGGAAAACAGACAAAATTTGATATGCGTACAGCAGCCGCCGTCTGCCCAAACACGCGCTTCGTATCCTTCAACGCGCGAGCTTCAGAAATTGCAGGCACAATGCTTACAGCGAGCGACGCTGTAAGAATCGTTGCGAGATTTACGAGCGGCACAGCCATGCCCGTAAGATAACCAAAGAGTTCCGTCGCCTGCGGTACCGTATATCCCGCAACCTCAAGCCGTTGCGGCACGATGAGGAGATCAAGATTCGAAACGATTGGCAGCATGATGCTCGCCGCCGATACAGGCAAGGCAAGCGAAAAAATACGCCGGATAATCTTTACAACGGGTACAGGTTTCTCTCCAGGCGGCGGCGCAAGGTGCATGCCATATTCAAGTTCAATATCACGATTCAGTTTCCATTGATAATAAACAAGTACGAAAAGTCCGCCGATCGCACCTGCAAAAGCACCCAGACTTGCACCTGCTGCTGCATAATCAAGCCCCAGTGGTAAAAACAAGCTCGCAAAGAGAACCATCGTTATTACACGAAAAATCTGCTCAACAATCTGTGAAACGGCTGTCGGCGTCATGCGCTGCCATCCTTGCAAATAGCCGCGTGAACTTGCGAGCAGGGTCACAAAAAATATTGTCGGTGCAAGTGCCACAACAGACATATATGCTCTTGGGTCACGAATAAACTGCCATTCAATGAGCCATTGGGCTCCGAAATACGTAAGCACGGAGAAGAAGAGACCTGTAGCTACCATCAAGAGCATAGATATGCGAAAAACACGCCGCGCCCCAAAAACATCTTTAAGCGCCACACGCTCAGCTGTGATAATCGATATGGCAACAGGCACGCCAGCCTGTGAAATCGTCATGGCAAAGAAATAAATCGGAAAAGCCATCTGATATAGACCAATGCCTTCGCCGCCCAAGATGCGCGAAACAAAAATCCAATTCAGGGAACCTATAACCTTGACGACAAAACTCGCCACAGTCAAAATCAATGTCCCTTTCAGAAAACTTTCCGTCTTGCTCTTGCCTGTAAATTGCTGTTTACTGATACGAAACACCGCCTATAACTGTCCTATACACACTTTCCTTTGTGTGCAGCGGACACGAAACTAGCTAAGTTTTGCAAAAAAACTTGGTTGCCTATATAATAGAGATATGTATACTGTGTTATAAGTCCTCACAAAACTTTTCCATGCGAAAAATGCTGATTTTGGGCTTTATGACCATACCCTAAGGCTTGACGTAGGAATTATACCATTTCTATGAAAAATATACCAGAGGAAGAGGACGGCTTTTATGGAAATCAACCTTATTGGCTTCGATATAAATCTCGGCAAAAAGAAACCAGAAAATATCATCAATAAATCAGCCGCCTGTCCTTTCTGTGACCGCAAAAGCCTCACCGGCATCATCGATACAGACGGCGATATTATTCTGCTCAAAAACAAATACAACGTCATTGAGGGTGCCGATCAGTTCGTACTCATTGAAAACAACGTCTGCCATTCCGACATTCCCGACTATTCCCCCGATCATATGCACCGTCTCATCCGTTTTGGTATTCATCATTGGCAGCGGATGCAAGCATCAGGCAATTACGAAACCGTACTCTTCTTCAAGAACTTCGGGCCACTTTCCGGAGGCACACTGCGCCATCCGCATATGCAGATTGTCGGTTTCCATTCACTTGATGCACATTTAACCTTCGACCCCGTGGAATTCGAAGGACTGACCATCCACGAAGAAAAGAATGTTGTATTCAACATATCGACTTGTCCACGTATCGGTTTCGGTGAATTTAATGTTGTGACCAAGAGCAATGCGTCCCTGGACATCGTGGCAGATGACATCCAGATTGCCGTCGATTATCTTATGCATCACTTCAACAAACGGTGCAACAGTTACAACATTTTCTTTTATCAGGACAACCATGCTCTACGTGCCAAGATCATGCCGCGTTTCGCAACATCCCCGCTTTTCATTGGTTACAACATCCGTTTTCGTCCCAACAATTTAGAAGAAATGAAAAACGATGTACAAAAACTGTATTTCAATAAAAAATAGCACACCAAACCAAGTATAGAAAAACCGTGTTGTATCTGAGCATATGCGAGCAACACGGTTTTTCATCGCATATTTTTAATTGTGCAGTGCATTTTCTTAAAGCATAATACAGAAAATGCACCTATTACCATGAAACCCCTCGCGGTCAAGTCCGAAAAGAGCATACCGATTGAGCGCTTTCCCCTAAGAGCAACGCACAATATCCACAACGTAGAGGTTTGTACATGGAATTTACAATCCTAACTTTCGGCTATAATCGCCAAGATAACGTTCAAAATTCACCCCATAACGGATATCCGTTCCGGCTTCCTTTGTCCATGCGATGCATTCCACTGTATAATCCACAGCAATACGCGCCGCAGACACCATATCCTTGCCGCTCACTGCCGCACCGACGAAAGCACTGCCAAAAACATCCCCTGTGCCATGATAACTGCCGGGGATATTCCGCCCTAGAACATAATGAATATTTCCCTTGCCCACATCATAGACTGCCGCCCCCAATTCCTTTTCATCAAAATAAACCCCCGTCAATACAATGCCCTGAACAGGAATTTCCTTGACTAGGCGGTGCAGAAGCCCTTCCACATAGTCGTGTGTATACGGGCCTTCCTGATATTCCTCACCGAGCATAAATGCCGCTTCCGTCATATTAGGTAAAATCACATCCGCCTTGCTGCAAAGACCTTTCATCGCAGGGGGGAATGTGTCATCAAAAATCGTGTACAGTTTGCCGCCATCTGCCATAACAGGATCGACCACAAGAAGCGTGTCCTTATCCGCCAAAGCAGAAAACGCATCACCCACCAACTGGATTTGCTCAAAGGAACCAAGAAACCCCGTATAAATTCCATCAAATTTTAAATGCAGAGACTGCCAGTGTGTAATAATCGGAGAGATATCTTCTGTCAAGTCACGGTAAGTAAACCCTGTGAACCCCCCCGTATGGGTCGATAATACTGCCGTAGGCAATACCGAACATTCAACCCCCGCCGCTGAAACAATCGGCAAAGCTACTGTCAGTGAGCATTTACCCACACCGGAAATGTCATGAATCGCTAACACTCTTTTTTGTCTTTCCATTCGATTTGCGTCTCCTTTTCCGCCTGTAAAAGCATGATACTTTGAGCCAGGCACCTCATCGGTCGTCAAGCTACGCAGGTTACCCATAGAAACCAACGCATTTCTATGGCTTTTCGGCGACATGCATGCACAACAGATATCATTCTACTACTAATTATTTCCTCTTACCAGAGCATAAACCGAAAATTCCTATACGTCAAGCATCATGAATAATTGGACGTGTATAAGAGTTTCTCTAAGCGCCACATTTCACTTTCATCGATATATTTTTTGCACGACGCTCACGTTTGACCATAGAAAATCCCCCTTCAGTAGATTTCAGTTATTTCCTTATCTACTTAAGGGGGATTATATCCAATTTTATCCTTCCTGCAACAATATATCCTATATTCTATAGGATATATTGTTGCTCTCTATCCTTCCATCAGTTTTGCTACTCGTAAACGCCGCACCAAAAACCCAGATGACGCCGCGCGTAAGCATTGGTCAAAGACGAGCGCAATCCATGCTCCCAAGATGCCAAGACCCATTCCGTAGAGCAGGAATGCCGTGAAGATCGGGCGTAAAAAGGTCACGCTGACAAAGTAGCACATCGCCACCTGCCCTGTCTTGCCGCTGCCGCGCAGGACTCCGGCAAAAATCAGTGCGAAAGCTTCTGGGAAGCTCACTGCCGCAACGAAGAGCATAATGGGCGTTCCCATGGTGATGACCGCAGGATTGCGATCGTAGAAACCGATGATGGAACTTGAGAAAACTGCCGTCAATACGGCTGCCAGCAAAGAGAATACAGTTCCCCACCGGACACCTGCACGTAGGTAAGCGCGCCAACCGTGTACGCGGCGTGCGCCGCACGACTGGCCGGCAAGCACCATGCTCGCCTTGCCCATGCCTTGAGCGAAGCCATAGTAAAGGTCGCAGAAGTTCATGCAGATACTGTGCACGGCAAAGGGAATCGTGCCAAGTTCCACAGCCATGCGCGAATAGAGAACCATGCCGACGCGCTCGCAGCCCATCTCACCAAAAATCCCGGCAAAGAGACTGCCGAATTCCCGCAAGAACGGCACGCTGGGAAAAATCTTCTGCATCCCACGAAAAATTCCCAAGCGGAAAAGTGCGACAAGCGTCGCAAGGAAAGCAAACATCGAGCCTAAGAGTGTGGCAATCGCCGCGCCTTCGACCCCAAGCGCCGGAAACGGCCCGAGGCCGAAAATCAGGAACGCATTGCCTATGACATTGAGGACGTTGCTCGTCACATTGACGGCAAGTACGAGCGCTGTATTGCCGAAGCCGATGAGCACGGCCTGCAGAAGTGTCGCCATGGACAGAAAGAATACTGCCGCAACAGCAATCGCTGCATAGCTGTGTGCAAGAGCGAAATACTCCTCTTTTGCTCCCATGAGGAGAAGCACATCGTCTACGAAGAGAAAGGCTGCAAGGTGCATGACAGCAAGAACCGGCATCGTGATGAATACCGAATGCAGAAGAGTCTCCCCCGCTTCTTGCCGCCTTCCCGCCCCGACATGACGTGCCACCAAGAGCACGACTACGGAGGCAAAGGAACGCGCAACGGTCAGAAGCACCATACGCGGCTGCTCGAAGACACCGATTGCCGCAATGGACAGCGTGCCCAAGGCGCCGACCATGACGAGATCCGCCATGCCCAAGAGATTCATGAATACGCCTTCCATGGCGGCAGGCATAGCGATTGCGAGATACTTGCGATCGTGAGAGGTCAATGTCATAAATCGTCCCAAGCCCCTTTGTTTCCAGCTCGTCACATAATTACCGTTGCCAATTATACAACAAAGCCTTCCTTGCAACAAGACGATAATAAAAATCTTTTTCTTTTTAAGAATATCATCGTCAACTGCACGATTCGTTTCAGGCGCCCTTTGTCTCTTCTTGATCTTTTGCAAAAAGGTGACATGCTACGATATGTCCCTCGGAAAGTTCCATGCGAGCAGGCTTCTTTTCCTTGCAGACCGGCATGCACTTGTCACAGCGATTCTGAAAAGGACAGCCCTTGGGCACATCGAGCGGACTTGGAATCTCGCCGCGAAGAAGCTGAACGTCCGCCTTGCCCTTGGGCTGCAGCGGAAAGACCGACTTCATCAAGGCCTGCGTATAGGGATGCTTCGCCTTGGGCAGATCCTTTGCGCGCAGGATTTCGACGACATTGCCTAGATACATGACGACGACGCGGTGCGTGAGCAGCGCGACGAGCGCCAGGTCATGGCAGATGAAGAGGATGGAGATGCCCTTCTCCTTCTGCAGTTTTGCCAGAAGTTCGACGACCTTTTCCTGTACGGAGACGTCGAGCGCACTCGTCGCCTCATCGCAGACGAGGATTTCCGGCTCAAGCGCCAATGCGCGTGCGATGCCGACGCGCTGCCTTTGCCCGCCGCTCATATTGCCGGGATAACGCTCAGCAAATTCGGAGGGAAGCTCGACGAGGTTCAAGAGCTCTTTCGCCTTTTCCGCTGCACTCGTCTTCAAAAGTCCGAAATTGCGCAAGGGTTCGGCAAGGATGTCCTTGATCTTCATTTTGGGATTGAACGCCGTGCCGGGATCTTGAAAGACCATCTGGATATTGCGGCGATTTTGCCGCGCCTCTTCTCCCGTTAGAGATGTAATTTCTTTATCCTGAAAGAAAATCTTTCCCTCCGTCGGTTTGTGAAGCTGCATGAGCGTTTTTACCAGCGTGCTCTTGCCGCAGCCGCTTTCTCCTACGATGCCGAGAGTCTCCCCCTTGTAGAGGGAGAAACTCACATCGTCGCAGGCTGTAAGTGAGCGGCCGTCGGCTGTGGGGAAACGCTTCGTGATATGCTCGATGCGCAGGACTTCTTTGTTTTCAGCCGGCATACGACATACCTCCAATCTGCGGCACAGAATGCAGGAGTTCCTTCGTATAGTTCGCCTGCGGATTTTCAATGATTGCCTGGGAAGTTCCCTCTTCCACGACATGCCCGTTCTGCATGACCATGATTTTGTCCGACATGTAAGTAGCAACACCGAGGTTATGCGTGACGAGGATGATGGCTGTACCGTCCTCGCGGCAGATTTTCATCAGTTCTTTGACCACCTGCGCCTGCGTCGTGACGTCGAGCGCCGAAGTCGGCTCGTCCGCCAAAAGCAGCTGCGGACGGAAGAACATTGCCATAGCGACGCCGACACGCTGACGCATGCCACCGGAAAGCTCAAAAGGAAAGCTGTCCATGATGGTATCAGGATTTGGAAGCTGCATCTTTTCCAGCATTTCCTTCGCCTCTTTTTTTGCTTTCTCCGGACCCATTGAGCTGTGCTCAAGGATGTACTCGACAAACTGACTGCCGATCGTGCGGATGGGGTTCATCATACTGCCGCTGTCCTGGAAGATCATCGAGATGTTGCGCCCACTGATGTCACGCCACATCTTCGGCGTATTTTCCAGCATATTCATGCCGGAAAAAATGATCTCGCCTTCATTCACGTGCCCCTCGTGGGGGAGGCAGCCCAAGACTGCGCGTATGACGCTGGTCTTGCCGCTGCCGCTCTCTCCCACAAGTGACAATACTTCGCCGGAATCGAGGGAAAAACTTATGCCATGCACCATCTCGGTGCCGGCATATTGGATATGGAGGTTTTTGACCTCAAGAAGCATATCGTTCTTCCTTTCTCCTTACTTCGCCGGACGGATCTTGTTCGTGATCCAATAGTAGTCGGACGGATACATCGTCGCACCCGTGATCTTCGTCGAGCTGATGATGTTCGTCTCGGGGTAGCCGAGGAAGAGCGCAGCTGCATCGTTCAAGAGAATCTGCTGCATCTCGATCATGAGCTGACGGCGCTTCGCCGGATCAAACTCGACAGCAAGAGCCGCGCACTTTGCATCGTACTCGGGGTTGCTGTAGCCCGAACCGTTCTGCTGGTTGTCGCCGTCCTTGTTCGTGCGCCAGTACCAGTTGAGATAAATCTCGGGATCGCCCGTATTTGCCGTGATGATATTGGAAATCAGCAGGTCATACTCGCCGTTGATACCGATCTTGTCGAGCAGATTGTAGTCGACCGTCTTCACCTTAATGTCGAAACCGATCTTCTTGCCGTCCGCCTGCACGGCTTCCGCATAGATCGGCAGTTCGGCGCGGCTGTTGTAGACGATGAAGTCGACGCTCAGAGGCTTGCCGTCCTTGTCGCGGATGCCGTCGCCGTCCGTATCCTTCCAGCCTGCCTCATCAAGCAGCTTCTTGGCACGCTCGATATCGTAGTGGTTAGGGTCGGAAAGCTGATCAAAACCATAATCAAGGGAAGGAGGAACAGGAGCCTTGCCTTCGATGAAGGTGCCCTTCAAGATCACTTCGTTGTACGATTTGCGGTCACACATGCTGATGAACGCAGCGCGAACCTTGGGATCGCCGAGGATGCCCTTTTCATTGATGCGCGCGAGCACCGTGCGTAGCGAGGCAATCTTGTCGACATGATACTTGCCCGTATCGTTGAACAAGCCGACGTCGCCCGGGGCGATGTTCACAGCCATGTCCACTTCACCGGACTGGAGCGCCATGGCGCGCGTATTCGGATCGTCGATCGAAGGAATCTCCACCGTTTCGAACGGCACCTCGCCGTCCCAGTAATTGGGATTTTTTTTCATGACTGCCTTTTCTTTGACGAAGGATTCGCAGACGTAAGGCCCCGTGCAGATCGGTCCCTGCTTTGCAAAGTCGCGATCCTTTTCCGCCGACACATCGACGATGAGGAAGAGCGGGTCGGCGAGGTAGCCGGGCATACTCGGCGCCGGCTTGTCCGTCGTGATGATGAGATTCTGTCCTTCCGCCTTCATCTCCGTGTACTTGAAGAACGTCGCGGCGCGCGTGTTCTTGGCAAAGGCGCGCTCGATGGAGGCCTTGACAGCCTCTGCCGTCAGCGGGTTCCCGTTCGAGAACTTCACGCCGTCGCGGATCTTGAACGTCCACGTGAGCTTGTCGTCGCTGATCGTCCATTTCTCTGCGAGCCACGGCTGGATGTTCATCTTCTCATCAAACTTCGTCAGCGTCTCGCCCATACCGTAGCGCATGACGACCCAGCCGAAAGCATTTTCCGTCGGCTCAAGAGAGTCCGCGAAGTTCGTCACGCCGACGCGCAAGGTATCCTTCGAAGCCTCTTTGCCGCCGCAGCCTGCGAATACCGCCACGGACAAACACGCCGCCATGGCAACAGAAAGCAGCTTCTTCCACTTTTTCATTAAATTTCAGCCTCCTAAAATCATAAGACATCGTAAAACCATCAGCTTGCCTTGTTTGGATCAAGCCAGTCGCGCAACGCATCTCCCCACAGATTGAACACAGCGACGACGAGGACGATGGCGGCGCCGGGGAACAGCATGAGCCACGGCGCCGTCTGCAGTGCCTGCCTGCCTTCGTTGAGCATGAGCCCCCATTCCGGCGTCGGCGGTTGCGCGCCAAAGCCCAGGAACGAAAGACCTGCCAGCTCCATCATCATCGCCCCGATATCGACGGCTGCCGTCACCAGTATGATGGAAAGGATATTGGGCGCGATATGGCGGAAAAACATCTGCACGGGACGCGTGCCGTTCGTCACAGCCGCCGCGATATAATCCTGCTGGCGCACCTTCAGCGTCATGCTGCGCGCCAGGCGTGCATACTTCGTCCAACCGACGGCGACAAGGGCGAGGATGGCATTGACCACGCTGCCGCCCATCATGCCCGCAATGGCGATCGCCAGCACGATGCCCGGAAAGGCGAGGAACATATCGGCAAAGCGCATGATGATCGTATCCACCTTGCCGCCGACATAGCCGGCAACGACGCCGATGGCAGAGCCGATGCCGGCGATGAGGATGACGACCGTCAAAGACATGAACACCGATATGCGCGCGCCGTAAATCACGCGCGTAAAGAGATCGCGCCCGAGTTTATCCGTTCCGAACCAATGCTCGGCGGAAGGCGGCAGAAATGCCTGCTGCATCGACGACTCATAGGGATCCTGCGTCAAGATGAAGGGCGCGAGAAGCGCTGTGAGGAAGATCAACCCTGCCAATATGGAATAGAAGCGCAGGAGCTTTGCGTCCTTGCTCATGATTTCGCCCCCTTCTTCAGGCGCGGATCAAGATATACATAGGACAGATCCACAAGGAAGTTGACCACCATGTAGAAGATGGCTGTCCAGAGAACGAATCCCTCCAACAACGGATAGTCTCGCATCTCGATCGCCCGCACCGCCAGGCGGCCTATGCCGGGCCAGCCGAAGACGATCTCGACGATCGCCACACCGCCCAAGAGCCAGCCTAGAGCCAAACCGAAGAGCGTGATGAGCGGCAAAAACGCATTGGGCAGCACATGGCGCCACAGAATGCGCTGCATGGACAGACCGCGAGCCTTGGCGCCGATGACGTAATCCTGACTGAACTCTTCGAGCACGGCGGTACGCACCTGCCTCGTATACTTGGAAGACAGGAGGATCGCCAGGGTTGCAGACGGAAGAATCAGCCCTTCCAGAGTGACCTCGCCGCCCGAAATCGGGAACAGTCCCAATTTCAAACCGAAGACAAAGAGAAGCAGCAAGCCGACCCAGAAGCTTGGCATCGAAACGCCGAGAAAGGACACGCCGCGAATCAAATAATCCGGCCAACGGTTGCGATATAAAGCTGCGATGACTCCGCAAGGCACAGAAACGACGAGCATCATCAAGGTTGCTGTTCCTGCCAAAAGCAGCGTGCCGAGAAGATTCTGCTCAAGCTTTTCAGCAACCGGCATCTTGGCGGAATAGCTCATGCCCATATCGCCATGCAGCAAGCCGGAAAGCCAGTGCAGATACTGCTCATGGAAGGGACGGTCAAGCCCCAATTCGTGACGTGTCTTTTCGATAGTTTCCTGCGACACCATCGTATCGCCGGTCTCCAGGATCATCTCTACAGGATCACCGGGAGCGAGATACGTCAGACCGAATGTCAAGAATGTAACGCCCAAAAGCGTGATGAGCATCTGACACAGGCGACGTATCAAATCTTTTCCTTTCAATGCAATACCTCATCTCCTTACAAAATCAAAAATTACTCCTGCAAAATCCTCCCGAAATCTCAGCGAAGGATTTTTATTCAGAAACGCAGATCTTGCGGCGTTTCCATAAGAAAACCGCATGTCCATCGACCAACGACAGGACATGCGGTGCTTCCCACAAAGCGCGGAATACCAAGGACATATTCCCCCATCGGAATACGCCTTGGCATCCATCTCCCCATCTCTCGTAAGTCAAGCAATGAATCTTATCATAAGCAGGCTTTCTGGCTCTCGGATCATCGTTTGTTTCCGTCTTCCCGGGTTTTCCCCAGTGACATGTCAGGAAGTGCCGATGCATTCAGCACTTTCATCAGAAACAGCGATTTCAGCGCTTCCCATGGAAACAAATTCCCCGATTACAGCTGCGGGACAGCATGGGTCTTTCACCCATTTTCCTCTCATCGCTCGCCGATATAGGTCGGCGACACTTATGACGTACCGTATGAAGTTTTATATTACTGAAAGTAATTATACATCATATAAAAGTGTGTAGCAAGAAAAAGATACAAGATTTTCTTTGGAAACAACTATTTTGATTTGCAAGAATTACCTTATTTTTAATGTTCTAATTGACGATTGAGGAAATCCCGACCAAAAATCTTCAGCGTATAATAAAGTCCTATGAAAAACGGGATATACTCCGCAATAAGACGCCAGCAAACGGCAAGAATACCAACGGTACCTGCCGGAACGGAATCAGCGAAAAGAAAGACAAAGCCTCCTTCAGCAATTCCTGAGCCGCCTGGGGTAGGTGTGAAATAGAGCAGCATATTAAGAAAAATCATGCGACCCATGACAGTATACCAATCGGCATCCGTCACGCCAAGTCCAAGGAGAAGACACGGTACAATCGCATAGATAAATATGAGACTGAGTCCCGATTCAAAAAAAATGCGTATCATACTTTTAGGCGACGATGCAAGAAGATGTACACCGGTCTTAATGTCGCGATAAAATGCCATAATTTTTTTTCTGCGTTCGTCCTTTGCATGTTTTGTGAAGCGCAGTACAACATAATCGAGGACATTCGTACGAGCTGCCGCAACAATCAGCATGATAACGATAAAAGCCGCAATGGAAATCAACATCAATGTATGGTTATCAATCCCTGGCAAAATACCTGTATCATGGAGAAAAATGAACGGCATACAACAAATAAGAAAGAGAATCGAAACCAGTGTCCGCACAATGACAAGCACTGTCGCTTTGCCTGCGGGAATTCCCGCATGACGCAAAAACATGAGTTGGGCGACTGCCCCTCCCGTTGCGCCAGGTGTCAAAAGCGCAAGAAAGTAGTTACCAAAAACAACTTGTACGGCCTGGGACAGCGTAATTTTTTCATCTGAAATTTTCACAAGATGCATGAGACGCGTACCGTCAAGCGTCAGCCCAAGTCCCACACAGATAAGCGCAAGTACAATCGACCAAGGTTTAAACGCCGTAAGGTTTGTAAGCGTATTGATATCAACAGTGGAATAGATAACCGCACCAGAGATAATGAAAACAAGCAAAAGCGGCAAAACAAAGCGCTTGCAGAACATCTTCATGCGATACCTCCTCCTGTACAGCTATCAAACATCCGACCATTGATCTACTCACTGTGCCCCACAAACTCCTCATGGCTCGCATAAGCACTATGGTTATGAATAGACTCAAAATTCTCGCAAACAACAGAAAACCAATGCAGTCCTTGCAAGGGACGCAAGACAAGCACAATATCGCGCAGAATATCCTCGACAAACTTCGGCCGCTCATAAGCCTTTTCCGTCACATACTTTTCATCCTCACGTTTCAACAGAGGATAGATCGAACACGAAGCTTGGTCTTCTACTAAAGCAGCCAAATCCTCGATAAAAATGCATGATGCGGATGGTCTGAATTCGACAACAACTTGTAAAAGACTTCTCTGGTTATGCGCACCATAACGCGCAATTGCCTTACTGCACGGACAAAGCGACGTAGCCGGAACGGTGACGCCAAGACGAAACGCCATCGGCTCTCCCGACTTCTTCTCTCCCTCAAAGAAGCAGTCCAAATCCAGAACAGATTTTTTACCGCTCACAGGTGCCCTTTTAGCAATAAAATATTTGAAAGAAAGCCTCAGTTTTGCTGTTTGTGCCTCAAGACGAACGAGTGCTTCCTCCAGCATCTCCTCCATCTCTTTTTCTGCCACAGGTTTGTCGCACCAGCGATGAAGAATCTCCAGGAAGCGGCTCATATGTGTTCCCTTGTATTCCTTCGGCAAAGAAACGGTAAAACGAATACGTGCCAAAACTTCTTGGAAACCGCCGCACTTCTCTTTGACGCGAAACGGCAGATGTGCATCCTTGATGCCGACATGCTGTATATCGATACCACGTTCATCCGCATTTTTCTGTATATCTTTCAACATGATTTTTCATCATCCATCATTTTATTTCGTATTCAACGGGATCATCAATTCCAGCTTGTTGGAAGCCCTGCAAACGCAGCTTGCAGCTGTCACAGATGCCGCAGGCTTTTTCCCCGCCCTTATAGCAGCTGTGCGTAAGCTCCAGCGGCGCCTTGAGGCGTACTGCCAGAAGAATAATATCCTTCTTTGAAAGTTGCTGCAAAGGTGTCATGATCTCGATGCGTTCACCTTTATGAGCAGCTTTCGTCGAATAATCGGCAAGAATTTGAAAATGGTCGATAAATTCCGGACGGCAGTCCGGATAGCCCGAATAATCAACGCTGTTCACACCAATGTAGATACGATGCGCTCCTATCACTTCAGCATATCCTAAGGCATAGCTGAGAAAAATCAAATTGCGTGCAGGAACATAGGTGATCGGGATATCCGTACGCGATACTTCTCCCTCGGGCACGTCGATTGCTTTGTCTGTCAACGCCGAACCGCCAATCGTCTCCATATTGGTTTCAATGATAAGATGCTTTTTTACGTTATAAAAGGCTGCAACTTTCTGTGCCCCATCGAGTTCTATGCTGTGTCTTTGATGGTAATTGAAACTGATCGGGTAGATCTCAAACCCCTTTTCCGCAGCCACAGCCATGCAGGTCGTAGAATCAAGCCCACCCGAAAGCAAAACAACCGCTTTTTCCATTTTCCTCTCCTTAACCACGAATCGCTTGGACAGCAGCTTTGATATCGGGCGCGCCATAAACGGCAGAACCGGCAACGAGAACATTGGCTCCCGCTTCGCGCACCAGCGGTGCTGTCTCCGCATTGATGCCGCCGTCAACCTCAATATCAAGGATAAAACCATTTTCTTCCACGGTATGACGCAAAATCGAAATTTTTTCCAACATGGAAGGGATAAATTTCTGCCCTCCGAAACCAGGATTAACTGTCATGATGAGTGCCATATCGATATCTTCCATGAGCTCCTCAAGCATGACCAGCGGCGTCGCAGGATTAAGCGCCACACCCGCCTTGCACCCCAAAGATTTGATTTGCTGCACAAGGCGGTGTGCATGGCGCACTGCTTCGATGTGAAACGTGATGATATCTGCCCCCGCCTCGGCAAAAGCGATAACCTGTGTCTCGGGATGCTCCACCATCAAATGCACATCAAAAACCGCCTTGGAACACTTGCGAAGCGATTGCACAACAGGTGAGCCAAGCGTGATATTGGGCACAAACGTACCGTCCATGACATCGATGTGTACATACTCCGCACCAGCTTCCTCAATACGTCCGATTTCTTCGGCCAAACGTGCAAAATCAGCAGAAAGAATAGACGGTGCAACTTTAATCATCGATATACCTTCTTTCTAGCCGCACTTTCCTGCAGCATTTCCAAATACGACGTATAGCGGGACACACTTATTTTCCCCTGATTTAGAGCCTCTTTCACAGCACAGCCTGGTTCATGGCTGTGTGTACAAGTATTGAACCGGCATGCATTCAGAAAAGGACGAAATTCCGGAAAGAACGATGCAAGTTCGGCCGGCGTGATATCGGCCAATTCTGTCGCACTAAATCCCGGTGTATCAACGAGAAAGCCATCAACAAACGGCAGAAGCTGTGCAACCCGCGTTGTATGACGCCCACGCTTTATTTTCTCGCTTACAGAGCCGATCGAAAGATACCATCCCGGTGATATTGCATTTAAAAGCGAAGACTTGCCAACACCGGAAGGACCGGCAAAAACACTCGTCTTGCCCGTCACTGTTCTTTTCAGTTTTTCAATGCCCTTGCCTGTTTGAGCAGAGAGAGAAAGCACATCATAGCCAATCGCCGTATAGGAATCGATAATTTTTTGTAAATCAGGTGCGCCTTCTGTTACTAAATCTGATTTGTTGATACAGAGAAGAATGTGTCTTATACCTGACCATTCGGCAAGAACAAGAAACCGATCGACCAGTACTTCATTGATGTCGGGATGGCATGCAGCGAAGACGAGCACAACTTGATCAACATTGGCAACGGCAGGGCGGCGCAAGAGGTTTTTTCTCTCGCCACGCCGCTCTATAACACCCGTACCATCCGAAAGAAGTTCAAGTTCCACCTCGTCGCCGGGCACAACAGCGATACGAGCCTTCTTGAGCCGCCCACGCAATTTGGTAGCAACAATTCCTTCTGCCGTATCAACATAGAAAAAGCTATTCTGGGCTCTGAGCACTGTTCCCTTCAACAAACTGCCCTCCCGTCCTTCTTCGCTGCAATTTCGGCATCTTGCCGGTCTATTATATGCCAAACATTCAACCCTATTTTCGCCTACTATTTTAGAAATTCGTTTTGCCGCTGTCTGCATCCTTATTTGGAGCTCTCCCATCCTTGCTGTCCGAATTTTTTTCCTTTGTTTTTGAAGAAGACTTCTCTCCCGCGCTCGCAATCACAAGGTCAACAGAGCTGCCTTCCTCAACCTCACTGCCTGCGGATGGATTTTGACGAATCACTGTGCCTGAAGCCTGTTGGCTCTTTTCTTGCGTCACGGATCCCACATGCAGACCGCGTCCCTTAATGGCTGCAGCAGCAGCCTCTTCTTTTCCGCCAACGACACTCGGCACTGCAACTTTGCGTATACGCTCACCTTTGCTGATAACGAGATCGACGACCTGTCCCTTGCTAATCTTCGTTCCTGCACGCGGATCCTGTCCAATAACCTGCCCTTTAGGCTGTGATGAATACTCCTCTGTCACAACACCAATCTTCAGGCCAACCTGTGAAAGTTTATCCTCTGCCTCAGATTTCTGGATTCCCTTGAGCTCAGGCATACTGACCTCTTCACCGCCTTTGCTCACATAAATGGTCACCAGACGCTCTTCCTTGACTGTCGCTCCTCCCTCAGGATCTTGTTTTGCGACTTGACCTACCGGCACATTGGAATCATAAATTTCCGCAATATCTACACGCAGTTTCTTATCTTCAAGTTTTTGTTTCGCAACAGCAAGTGTCTGTCCGGTCACATCAGGCACAACAACTTCCGCTCCACTCCAAAATTTCCCATAAGAAAGGAATGCTCCCGTAAAAAAACCGAAGAAAAGCACTAAAAGGAGCGCTCCCAAAAACAGTTTGGAGCGATATGCCGGTTTTGAATTAGGATGGTGCGCAGGAGCTTCCCGTCGCTCGTCCATTGGGGACGGCGAGAGAAGCGGCGATTCAATTTCAGCCTCACGCACACGAGGCAATACTTGCGTTGCATAGGGATCGTTTATCATCGGTGCTCCAATCCCGAGAGCTGATTCATCCTGCACGATTTGGCGTACAACAGCCGCACTGTCCGGACGCTGGTTTGGATCTTTTGCCATAAGCCCTGCAACAAGCACTTCGACAAAGGGTGGAATAGAAGCATCGATCGATGCAATAGGAAGCGGTTCTTCCTGCAAATGCTTGAGGGCAATTCCTACGGGTGTTTCACCTGTAAAGGGAAGTTGCCCTGTCAACATTTCGTAAAGTACGACTCCAAGAGAGTAGACATCAGATTTCGGCGTAATCAAGGATCCCTTCGCCTGTTCCGGTGAAAAATAATGTACAGAACCAACGATGTTTCCTGTATATGTTGATGTAACAGAACTTACGGCGCGCGCAATGCCGAAATCCGCAACTTTCACTCGGCCATCGTCCATCACAAGAATATTATGTGGCTTGATGTCGCAATGAACAAGTCCATTTTCATGTGCATGCTGCAAGGCTTCAGCAATCTGCCGCGCAATGCCCAAAGCTGCCGGAACAGACAAGTGTCCCTCCGCATCAAGCCTATCCTTAAGCGTTTGACCCGAAACGTATTCCATAACGATATAGTGACAATTTTCTTCCTGCCCAACATCGTAAATATTGACGATATTCGGATGCGACATCTTGGCCGCTCCCTGCGCCTCGCGTTGAAAGCGCGCCACGAACTCTGCATCACTTGCGAACTGGGCATGCAGTACCTTTACTGCCACTGTGCGATCCAAGAGCTTGTCATGCGCTTTATATACATCTGCCATACCGCCGCTTCCCACAAGTTCCAGCAACTCGTAGCGATTGCCTAAAGTGCGTTGTTCCATGGCCAAGCCTCCTATTCTTCCTGTAGTCTTGCAATCAATCTTCGTGCAATTGGCGCTGCTTCACTGCCGCCGCCGCCACTATTTTCCACGATAATGGCAAACGCCGCTTTCCGGCCATGCACTTCTGCCGATCCAATGAACCATGCATGATCTTTGCCTGTATTTTCAGCCGTTCCCGTCTTTCCTGTTACGCGCACACCGGCGACCTCAGCCGACGTACCCGTTCCCTTCTTCACAACCTCTTCCATAAAACCGTCAATGAGTGCTGCTCTCTTCGATGTAGTGGCTTCAAACCATTTTTCTTCATGTTTTTTTTCTATAGTGACCCCGCCAGGCGTCACTATACGCTCTATCATATAAGGCTTCATCACAACACCTTCATTCGCAAATGCGGCTGCCAGAAGCGCCATATGCAAAGGCGTGACCAGAAGGGTGCTCTGTCCTATACCGATCTGCGCCATATCGCCTTCACCGAGCGATGCAAAATCAGGCAAATGCGAAGCTGTCTCTGCCATATCGCTTTCAGCGGTTCGGAAAAAGCCAAAGCGTTCGAACGCCTCTTGTAAATTCTTTCCGCCTAAACGCAAAGCCAGCGTACCAAAGGTAACATTGCACGATTCTATCAAGGCTTGTTCCACATTGATTTTTCCATGCACTGCACCATGACTTTCATGGATGCGTGTATCTCCCACTTCAAGCGCACCGGTGCAATCAAAAATCTCATTTAGACTTGTAGACTGATTTTTCAATGCTGCATCCAGAATAAGCGGCTTTATCGTAGAACCCGGCGGATAAAGTCCTTGTACCGCACGGTTCAAAAGCGGGCTCGCTTCATCCGTTCTAAGGACATCCCACTCCGACGGAATATCGGCTGGATCAAACGAAGGCCGCGATACAAGCGCGAGCACAGCGCCGCTCTGCGCATCAAGCACAACAACCGCGCCGCGTCTTTCTCCCAATGCCTCATACGCGGTTTTCTGCAGCCCAGCATCAATGGTCAGGTAAACATCATCGCCCCTGTCTGAAGAGAAGAGCTGCGCTACAGGACCAAAGCGTCCGAATACACGGCTATGTCCTGTTAATTCTGCGCCTTTATAGGCTTCAATGCCGGTACTGCCAATTTTTTCATCCAAATAACCAGTAATGGGCGCCGTTACAGCACCATAAGGATAAATACGCTTGCCTATCTCTGGACTGAACGCCAATTTTTCACCTTTGACATCAAAGATTGTGCCCCGCAGAATGCTTTCTTCGGCAGCTGCTGCACGACGATTCAACGGGTGTTCCTCCAACCAATCGGCATCCCATACCTGCAGATAAACAACATAAAGCCCTAGGCAGGAAAACGCCAATAAAAGAACTACAGCAGAGCGCAAAATATACCTTTTATTACTTCGCTCAACCATGTTGATTCTCCTTTTTGGAAAGCACCGTCAAAATGCCAAGCAGAATAAAACTTGAAACCATGGAACTGCCGCCATAGCTGACAAAAGGCAGGGTGATGCCAGTCAAAGGCAAAAATTTTGTGACCCCTGCAATAATAATAAACGCCTGCAGCAAAAAGATGACAGCAGCACCTGCGGCCAGCAGTGACTCTCTTTCTTTTTGGCACATAAGCGCAATCTTTATCGCTCGGTAAAAAAAGAGCGAGAACACGAGCATAATTCCCAAGGCGCCAAGAAGTCCAAGCTCCTCCGCCAATGCCGCAAAAATAAAATCTGTGTGCACCTCAGGAATCAAGCCAGGATGACCATGTGCAAACCCTGTGCCCCAAACACCGCCTGAACCGAAAGCGAAGAGGGACTGAACAATTTGATAGGCACTGCCCGAAGGATCGAGCCAAGGATCAAGCCAGATATTGAAGCGCACACGCACATGCCCGAAAAAAGCATAGCTTAAGGCAGCCGCGCCTCCAAAAACGCCCAGGGCAAGAACGATATACGACTTCCTCCCTGTCGCCATATATGTCATAAAAACCGCTATGCCGAAAAAGAGCAAGGCGGAACCTAAATCTCGCTGCACAACAAACATGAGAATGGCAATTCCCCAAATGCAAAGGAGAGGTGCGATAAAACGCAGCATAGGCAGCCTAAGCAAAAATATTCTATGACTTGGTAGAATCAACATTTCCCTGTGTTCTGCAAGATAAGCGGCCAAAAACATAATGATGAGAATTTTGCCAAATTCTGATGGCTGCACAGCAAACGCTCCTAAAACAATCCAATTGCGGCTGCCGCCAATCTCTGTGCCAAATAAGAGCGCCGAGCACAAAAGAAAGAGGCAAAAGACCCCCAACAGGTATTGATAAGAAAGAATCCGCAATATCTTTGCGCCAAGAAAAATAACGGCAAGATAAACAACCATTCCGATGAGCAGCCAACGCATTTGCGTAACAAAAAGTGCAGGTTTCAATCGGGCAATCATGATGATGCCAAGACTTGAAAGCAGTACCGCAACAGGGAACAGCATACCGTCAATGCCCCTATGGTATTTTGCCAATACAAGCTGCACGAAACCAGCAACAACAAGCACAGCAAGAAGCCATGGCAAAAAATCAGACGCTGGAGGCAATCGATTTCCCATAAGCAGAACGCCCGTACCCAACAGCAGGATGCCAAGCGGGGCAAACAGCAAACGCCCGTTGTCAAACATCATGATCTTCCGTTACAATGGCCGTGATATTGTCAAAACCGCCTGCTTGAATGGCTAAATCAACAAGATATCGTGCCTTATCCGCCGGCCCTTCCTGCAGAGCCTCCCGGATAACTGCCTCGTCGACCATATTTGTCAGACCATCTGAGCACAAAAGAAAGATGTCCCCTGCGTCAACGCCAAAGCTGCCCGTATCAACAATGAGATTTTCTTCCACACCAACAGCGCGAGTCAACATATTTTTTTTCGGATGATGTTCTGCTTCCCGCTCCGTAATCGTTCCCTGATCCACAAGGCTTTGCACAAAGGAATGGTCGTGTGTGATACGCTTGAGTTCACCAGCACGCAGAAGATAAAGGCGGCTGTCGCCCACATGCGCCCAATAGACTTGTCGACCATCCCATTGACACGCCACAACCGTTGTGCCCATACCGCGGTACTCCTCGTTTTCAGTCGCAGTCTGTAAAATCTTATGGTTCGCTTCAAGCACAACACAACGCAAGGATTCCTCTCCCACTGTGTCCATTTGTGCTGAAAACCTTTCCTGAAACGTTTCGACAAGCATGCGGCTTGCTACTTCGCCGGCTGCATATCCCCCCATACCATCTGCCACAACACACATGTTGGGCGGCACGAAGGCTCCAGAATCCTCATTCGTATCACGTACCTTGCCCCGATCTGTCGCCACAAAAACTTTCAAAAAACTCACCTCTCAAACTTCAGCACAACAAATCCTATGCGAATTAAATCACCCGGTTTCAAATATGCTTTGCCCCGTAAAATTTCATCATTCAGATATGTATGGTTCACACTGCCCAAATCTTCTATTACATATTGATTATTTACAAGACGGACTACAGCATGGTGATGTGAAACAAACGTATCAGGAATACGGATATCATTATCTTCCCCACGCCCGAGATTGATTTCATGCGTAAAAGCAAAACGCTTTCCTGCCAAGCCATCCTCGCTTGTCTCCACGACACTCAACACAGCTTCGCTCGGCAAAAACTCACGTGGTTTGATTTCTTCTCGCAGCGATTTTATATCCCGGAACATCATTCGTGCGAGTCGTGAAATGAATAGAAACAACAGCAACAAAATGCCGTATTGAAACAACACGCTTATTATACGGAGGAAAAAATCTGTACCCGGCAATCAAATCACCTCATATCGCAGAACAGAATTTCCAATCTGGATTTTATCGCCCTGCCGCAAGCACGCTTCATGAACCGGCATGTCATTCAAGAGTGTACCGTTCGTGCTATGCTCGTCCTGTAAAAAGTGACGATGCCGCTCATAACGGATGGATGCATGGACACGAGATGCGTTGGGATCTGTCAAGATGAAATCACTGCGCTCGCGGCGGCCAAGAAAAATCTTTTTCTCGCCAAATTCGAGATAGGAATCGATATCGGCGCCCTTCAAAACAGTAAGCGAAGCAATCCTATACTCTGTCGGCAAATTCAACGGCGGCCGAAAAGACGGCTGCTGCAGCACAATCGTATGCTGTTCTTTCACAGCCAAAGCAACACGTTGCACCATATCAGAAAAACCAGCTGTCACTCTGCAGAGGCCAAGTGATAAGGTTGGATCTTTCCTTATCGCGACAGAAAGCCTGCCATCCATGAAACAATCAAGTAAAATGGCCTGCTTTTCCACTAACACATGCAGCTCGTCAAGGAAGCGCTGCGATGAAAGATGGTGACAATCTTCTTCGTTCATAGAAATTGTATAGTCATTCGGCAGCAGCCATTCACCGCTGCCTTTCTTATCCTTTTTTTTAGACTTGGCAATTTCCTTTTCCAGTTTTTTTTCCACCTCGATAGGTTCAAGGGCACTGCCAAATTTCTTATTAAAAAATCCTTCGATATGATTCTCCAAAAAAGTTTCCCATTTTGTAAAAGCCATAGAATCCCTCGCAATCTATCGCAAAATCGTGTCGTTTGATAGATGGCGGTTGCGAAGCTGTCCGCATGCCGCCTGTATATCGCTTCCTCTTTCGCGTCGAACAGTTGCCGCGATACGGCGGCGTGAAAGAGCTCGGACAAAAGCTTCCACACGCTCCTCTTCCGGACGATGGAAGCCGCGTTCCGGTACCGCATTAATCGGAATAAGATTCACATTCGCAATCTGTCCCAAAAGAAGGGCGGCAAGTTCTTCCGCTTCACGTTCCCCATCGTTCACATCACGAATGAGAATATACTCATAGGTCACGCGCCGTCCCGTTTTCTTTGCGTAGCGACAACCCGCTGCAACCACATCCGACATCGGATACTTTTGATTGATGGGCATGAGCATGGAGCGCAAGTCCTCACGTGGTGCATGAAGAGAAATAGAAAGCGTGACAGGCATCCCTTCTTCAGCCAATCGGTCAATCGCAGGCACAATACCAGAAGTAGAAAGCGTGATATTGCGATAGCCTAGGTTCAACACATATTCCTCGTGCAGGAGACGCAAAAAATGCACGACATGATCATAATTCATCAAAGGTTCTCCCGACCCCATCAAGACCATCGTATCAATCTTTTTGTCTTCCATTTCCAGTAATTCCTCAATGAAAAGAATTTCCCCCAGCATCTCACCCGCCGTCAAATTGCGGGTGAGTCCATGAAGTGTTGAGGCACAAAAGGAACAGCCCATATTGCAGCCGGCCTGTGTCGAAATGCAGACACTGTTGCCATAAGGTTGACGCATTAGAACGCTTTCGACAGCGACACCGTCAGGAAAAAGCAACAGAAATTTGCTCGTTCTGCCATCCGATGCATCCAATCGATCTTGCAAAACAGGAGTTACAATCATATACTTTGCAGCTAAAGATTTTCGTAATGTTTCCGGCAAATTTGTCATGCCGGAAAAATCTTTCGCATATTTTTTATACATCCACTCCATTATTTGACGCGTCCGATACTTAGGCAATCGAAACGACCCAAGCTCTTCCTGAAGTTCTTCGAGTGTCATGCCAAAAATATTTTTCATGCGTCCACCCTTCTCTTCATTCGTGCAATGAAAAAACCATCTGTACCATCACGCTGCGGATAAAGTTGTATCATTTTCTCTCTACGCTTTTGCAACGGCAAAAATTCTCCTGCCGTTTCGAGAGAAAAAACCTCATGATCCTTAAGAAACGCCTCAATGATTTCCTCATTTTCGGCACGCGTAATCGTACAGGTGCTATAGACGAGCACACCACCGGGCTTTACTGCTCCCGCTGCACTTTCTAGAATTTCTTTTTGGAGGATCGGCAGCGCCAGGAGCTCTGCAGGAGTCTTGCGCCAACGCGCATCGGGTTTGCGCCGCAGTACGCCAAGTCCCGAGCACGGCGCATCAACGAGAACACAGTCCGCCTGTCCTGCAAAATGCCTACCCGCTTCACGAGCATCCAGCAACATGGGTTCAACGGATATTATACCAAGACGTTTGCAATTTTCCTCAAGGCGCCGTATTTTATGCTCATGAATATCAAGCGCCACGATACGTCCCACATCCCCCATCAAAGCAGCCAGATGTGTCGCCTTTCCGCCGGGTGCACTGCAAACATCAAGTACAAAATCTCCAGGCTCAGGCGCAACGATATGTGCTACAAGCATCGAGCTCTCATCCTGCACTTGAAAAAATCCCTCTTGTAAGGACATGAGGTCATCCAACGCTCCATGACGACGACAAAGTACACCCTCGGGCGTCCAACATGAAGCTTCAGCCTCCACACCTTCAGCCTGCAGGCATTCCAGCAGCTTCTTCCGTGTCGTTTTTAACGTATTCGTACGCAGCGAAAGCACTGCCGGCTCATTGTCAAAAGTACAAAGCCTTACGGCTTCCTCGTAGCCAAACTGCTGTACCCAACGCCGCACTAGCCAAACGGGATGCTGCGATGATAAGGCAAGATGCTGCGTTTCATTCCCTTTTCCCGAGGGAAACGTCGCTTTTTCCGGCTCACGTGCCGCTGTTCGCAAAACAGCATTCACGAACTTTACCGTTCCTGCATGACTGTAACGCTTCGTAAGTTCCACTGCTGTATTGCAGGCAGCCGAAACGGGCACGCGCTCAAGGAAAAAAATCTGATACATAGCCAAACGCAAAATATCCCGCACCATGGGCGGGATTTTTGCAAGAGGACGATTCAAATAACGCCGCAGCATCCAATCCAGTGTTTCTCCTGCCTTTACTGCACCGTAAACAAGTTCCGTCACGAACCTCCTGTCCATATCGGACAGCTTGGCGGCACGCAAAGCTTGCGCTAATGCCACATTGGCATAAGCGCCTTTTTCGTTCACTTCGTGAAGTGCCTTCAATGCCGTCTCTCGCGCTTTATCCATGCAGGCTCCTCACCCTTTCTCGCTTTCCGCATGCACCATACCGTTTACACCTACGGTTTCATCGCTTTCATCGTGTTTGATATTTGTTGTCTTGTCGATGGACGGTTTCGGACTATCTATCAAAAACTTCTGGATTTCCTCACGCACTTTCTCAATATCTACATGCGTATTAAAGCAGGGTCCATTAGGCCGGATGTTCAACACACCGACTGCGGGCAAAGGATAGACATCTTGGATGCCGCTCGTCAAATCACGCTCACAGGCAATCGCCATGACCGCCTTGGGGCGAATTTTCTTCACTGTCTGTCGAGCCAGTGTGCCGCCCGTCACAATAAAAAAATGAAAACCCATTTCATCGGCAAGATTCACAAGTGCACCGACGTCACAACCGCCGCAGCGCTTACAATTATGCGGATCGCGTGTAATCTTGTGCGGACAGGTCGCAAGCTGCAAGCAATGGGGCGTCACGACAAGCAGTTCACTCGGACGCACCTTGATTCCGCGATGGTGGATGATCTGATTGCTGACCTCGATAAAGGAGCGCTCAATTTTCCGTCGATTGAACCCAAAAACCTTACCTATCATAATGGCGACAGGAAAGAGTAAATTGATCAACGTGTAAGATTGTTTTTGAAAAATATGAAGGAACGGCATCCCTAGAATCGCTCCAACCATACTTAATATGCCAAATCCTGTAAGAAAAACTACCGCAGCAAAAAAAAGACCGAGCAGAAGAGGCAGGTAGGCATTGATTTCCAAAAGGCCAAGATAGCTCACGCGCCAAACAGCATACGCAAGAAAAGTCATGCAAAGGAAACTCAATGATAAAAGCGCCACGAAAAGCCTTTTATGCGGTCGTTCCAACCCCGGTATCTGTACAGCTGCCAAGACTATCTCCTCCTTCCTGCCAATATATTCATGCGCAGCAAAAAATCGCCGTCATTCTATTTCTTATTAGAAATCAAACCTCGCAGGAATTTCCAATCCATGCCCGCGTATATAATCATTTGCCGTCATCTTTTTCCCATTAGGAGCCTGGAGCTCTATAATCTCAAGTGTTCCTCTTCCCGCAGCAACAAGAAGGCCGGTCTTCGTTTGTGAGATAATTTCTCCCGGCGTTACAGCCGTTTCTCCATCCACCACTTTTGTCCGCCAAATTTTGAAAGTCTTTCCTCGAAGTGTGCTATAAGCGCCTGGCCATGAATTGAGTCCTCGTACAAGATCATGAATCTCCTGTGCCGACTTGTCCCATGCAATATGTCCGGTACTTTTCGAAAGAAGCGGCGCATAGGTGGACGCGGCATCATCTTGCGGTATGCGCCGAAGCGTTCCTGTTGAAAGTTCTGTCAAGGTTTTTTCCAGAACATCCGCACCAAGCTCCATCATTTTATCATGCAATTCTGCTGCTGTCATATCTGCCGTAATGGGCAAGCTCTTTTTGAGAAGCATATCACCTGTATCGAGGCCTTCATCCATGAACATCGTCGTAATGCCGGTTTCCTTTTCACCACGGACGATAGCCCACTGAATCGGTGCTGCCCCGCGATAGCGAGGCAAAAGTGATGCATGGACATTGATACATCCCAAACGTGGAATAGATAAGATTTCCCTTGACAAAATTTGCCCAAAAGCAACAACAACAATCAAATCCGGCGCAAGTTCTTTCAATTTCCCAACGAATTCCGCTGTCTTGACACGTATTGGCTGGTAAATCGGCAAACCATGCTCTACAGCAAAAAACTTGATGGGAGGCGGCAAAAGCCTCTGGCCACGTCCTTTGGGTTTATCCGGCTGTGTCACAACACCAATGACATCGGCAATATTAACAAGACGCGCTAGGCATGGCACAGCAAAATCCGGGGTTCCCATAAAAAGAACACGAAACTTTTTCATACCGATTTCTCCTCTTGTCGCAAACTTTTTGCGATATCAATGAAGAGTATCCCCTCAAGATGATCGAGTTCATGTTGTATGCAGCGAGCCAAAAGACCGGTTGCTGTTATATGCTTGCGTTTTCCTCGCCTGTCGAGAAATTCCGCCTTGATCTTCGCTGCGCGTTCTACATCACCAAACATACCCGGCACACTCAAGCAACCTTCCGAATCGATCTCCGAACCCTCACGAAATGTAATTTTCGGATTTATAAGCTCGATAAGCCCGTCGCCTACATCAATGACGACCATACGAAGCGCCTCACCTACCTGGGGTGCGGCAATACCGATACCGTTTGCCTCATACATAGTCTCCGCCATATCATCAAGCAGTTTCCTGAGTTTTGCATCGACACGTCCAACGGGCACGCAAACTTCTTTCAATACAGGTGCGCCAGCCTTCTTTATATCCAGCATTGCCATTTCTTTCAAAGCCTCCAAATATAATTTCCCATAAGGTTTCCTTGAACCTGAATATCCTTGTCCTCATCAAAGGCCAAGCCCATAAATACGGTTCGCCGTCGAGAAAAACACCTTTTCCCATTCCTCTTGGGGAATAATTTTTTTCATAAACCAAATATAATCCTCAAGATTTGCGAGCGGCCAATCTGTGCCAAACATGATGCGGTCGTAGCAGTCAAGATACTCAAGCCAATCCTTCAGCATACGCATGTATCCTTGCTTTTTTCGCACAAACCGTTCGCTATCTGATATTTTCTGCTCCAAAAGCCCTGAAAAATCAGCTGCAACATTCGGGTTCTTTTCAAGAACGCCCACAGCATCCTCAAGCCACGGATTGCCAAAATGGCACATGACGAATTGCACCTGTGGCCAACGCACAGCGGCCTCATCCAGCACAAGCGGATGACTGTACTTCAAAAGACCGTTATTTGAAGCTGTAAGCCCGGTGTGGACGGCAACGGGTTTCATGTACTTTTCCGCCAAAGCATAAATCGGTGCAAATTCCTTCTCGTAGATATAAAAATGCTTGTATCCCGGATATAATTTGATACCTACACATTCTTCACGTTTAAGGTTCTCCTCTACAAGGCCTGCCTGCTCCTCTATGGAAAGCGTTTCCGTAAAAGCATCCAAGCCAATGCAGTAGCGAATGAAGTCCGGATACTCATGCGCAGAAGGCTCAAGACTCCTATTTCCCATGACGATGCCCTTTACGATACCAAGGCGCCGATATTCCGCTGCTAAATGCCCTGCCGTATTCTCATGACCTGCCTGTCTGGCAATCTCGTCAAAGTACGGATCTGCACAAAAATGAAGATGTGCATCAATAATTTCCATAGATGTGCTTCCTTTCACACTTCAGAAAGCATTGAATCAAGAATGCTTCCTTCATCTCCCCTATCATAGCACAAGAAACAGGAGAAGAAAAGAAACACGGTTACGCAAAACAACGACCTATACATTCAATACGCCATAGTGAACATGGCTGTATTTTCCCCCCAGTATTTTGGTAAAACCCAATCGTGAGAACTCCAGACTGCGGCTGTTTTCCTTGAGCACGACACGTTTTCGTGCGACACGGCATGCCTCGGCAATAACGGCAGAAGAAACCGGTTCCGGAGCCGCCGCCAAGCGCAAGGGGGCAAGTTGTATGCTTTCCTTCAGAGGATGCCGAAACATCGGGTCGAAATAAACGACATCATAGGAATCGTCGGGCAATTGCCGCAAAAACGGCTCATAATCCACCCCGAGGGCTTCGATACGGCGCATGGCAGCATGCAAATCGTAGTTTCCCGCAAGAAAATGTGCCAAGCCGTAATGAACGATTTCATAAATCAGCGGGCTTTTCTCCAATGCCGTGACCCGCCCCAAATCACCCACAACGAAACTGGCTGTAATAGCATCAGCTCCAAGGCCAAGCGTACAATCAAGAACTGTCATCCCTAATTCCAATCCCATTGCCTCCACCATATGATCCCTTTGCCCAAGCGCAAGGTGTTTCACACGCAAATGTGCCATATTCGGATGGAAAAACAGCTCCCCCTCCGGTGTTTCGAGACGCAAGCCACCTTGTTTCGCCACAAGAAGAAACTTCGCCCTGTATCTTTCGCGCAGCATCTCATACGAAATATGTTCACGTTTGACATATAAAATGCCCAACCGTTCCGCTGTTTTTCGCGCAAGCAAGACATCTCCCGTGCGGCTCTTATATCCTGTTGTGGCAATAACGTGCCGACAATCTTGTATATCCTGCATATCCATCACGTCCGCTTAAACATCTTTGCCAATTCCTCACTGCTGAACTTTAGAATTGTCGGCCGGCCATGCGGACAAGTATAAGGACGTGCCGTCTGGGACAGTTCCTCAAGAATGATCTGCATTTGTCGAAAATTCAGTTCATCTCCCGCTTTGATTGCAGCACGGCAAGCCATTGTAGCAAGGCAGGCATGGCGAATTTCATGAGGCGTCGTTTCATGCATCCCATAAAGGGCTGCCAAGATTTCACGAACTACGTCCTCCGCTTCCGATACAGGAATATCCGCCGGAACTTCTTTCAGTCGAAAATCACGCTCACCGCACGCCTCCATATCAAACCCTAGGCGGCAGAACAGCTCCCGGTTTTCCATAACAAGATTCGACTCCCTTGCATCGAAGGACAATATGGGATGAACGAGGAGCTGCTGCGAGGGAATATTTTCCGCCATAGCGGAGAATTTATCATAGAGAATCCTCTCATGTGCCGCATGTTGATCAACAATATAAAGGCCATCCCGATCCTGTGCAATAATATAGCAGCGGTCTACCTGTCCAATAGGCGTAACTGCTCCCTGATTGTAGAAATCGCCCGTCTGTGCTGCAGATTCTTCACCCACCATCAAACCATCTTTTTTGGGCGGTATAAAAGCAATGTCCCCCACCGTATTTCCATAAGAAGTCCGGCTCATCTTGAGGGTCTCCTGCGCCTCCGCAAAACCCATTGCGGTCTCTTCGGTAGATGCGGTACGATACCGGACAGCAGTGTTCAGGCTGGCAGAGGAGTTGGCTGCTGCTGTGCTCCGGTTTCCATCCATCGAAGGCAATACCGCCGTCGAGTTTTCAGGAGCAATAAAATGCATCGGCTCCGTCGCATAGTGGCGCTCCACCTTCTGCACTGTCCCCGCCACATTGCCCAGCGTCTGCCCCACAGGACGAATAGCGTCAACAACAGCTTTATATACAGCCTTAAAAATTCGTCCTTCGTCCTCGAATTTCATCTCACTTTTCTGCGGATGAACGTTGACATCAATCGTACGCTGCGGCACGGTAATATGCAAAACAATCATGGGAAAACCCGTTTTCGGCAACAACGAATGGTAGGCATTGTCTATAGCCTTCGCTATTGCCTTGTTCGATATAATACGACCGTTGACAATGAACGTCTGCCAAGCGCGGTTGCTTTTAAGCATTGAAGGTTTCGTAATATAACCCTCAATCTTGATATCATCGTCTTCAAAGGAAAGCGCCAGCAGAGCATCCGCTGTCTGCGATCCATAAATACTGCGAACAGCATCATAAAGGGAGCCGTTGCCCGGCGTCATCGTCACTGTCTTGTTATTGCTGATCAAGCAAAAAGCGATATTAGGACGCGAAAGCGCCAATTTCGTGATAAAATCACTGATGCGGGCGCCCTCCGTATGGTTCGTTTTAAGAAATTTTTTGCGCGCAGGCGTGTTAAAAAAAAGGTCCTCCACCTGGATTGTCGTACCGAGACGGCAGCCTATTTCACCAATTTCCTGCCCCATACCGCCCATGATCTTCACTTCTGTACCAAGCTCTTCACCTTCTTCGCGCGTACGCATATGAAAGCGAGAAACAGCCGCAATTGTCGGCAGCGCCTCACCGCGAAAACCTAACGTCCCCAAAGAAAAGAGGTCGCCTACCTCCTGGATCTTGCTCGTCGCATGGCGTTGAACGGCAAGTTCGGCATCTTTCCTGCTCATACCGCGTCCATTATCCGTTACACGCACAAGACTTGTACCGCCTGCCATGATTTCCACTTCGATTTTCGTCGCTCCGGCATCGATGGAATTTTCAATGAGTTCTTTAACCACAGATGCCGGACGTTCCACAACCTCGCCCGCCGCAATCTTATTGATGGTATTTTCATCGAGCACATGAATAAGGCTCATCTTTTTCCTTCCTCCTCTCTAGCCTGTTGTTGAAGGCGATACAATTCGTTCAAAGCTTCCAACGGTGTCATCGCCATGACATCAAGCGCAAGAATGGCATCGCTCAAGGATGCGGAGAACAACGATCCCATGACGGCAGGCAACTCCTGCACCATGTCTTTTGCCGCAAGTTTTGGAGGCTTTATTGCGCCAATGCCCCCGTCCTCATCCGTACACGTCTCAATATCATCGAGAATTTCTTGTGCTCGCTGCGTTACATTTTGGGGCAAACCAGCCAATCGCGCCACATGGATACCATAAGACTTATCGGCACTGCCCTGAATAATACGACGCAGAAAAACAACCTTTGTACCGCGTTCCTTAACCGCGATACAATAGTTTTTTATGAATTCATCCTCCATATCGGTAAGCTCATGATAATGTGTAGCAAACAAAGTTTTGGCATGAACCCGATTCCTTATGTACTCGACCACAGCCCGAGCAATACTCATCCCATCAAAAGTACTCGTACCCCTGCCAATCTCATCAAGAATCACAAGACTGTTCTTTGTAGCATACTTCAAAATCTGTGCTACCTCATTCATCTCCACCATAAAAGTACTCTGCCCACTGACGAGATCATCACTTGCGCCGATACGTGTAAAAATACGATCAACCGGCGAAACCTCGGCTTCCTTCGCTGGTACGAAACTGCCGATTTGTGCCATCAATGTCAAAAGAGCAACCTGACGCATATAAGTGGATTTTCCCGCCATATTTGGTCCGGTAATCAGCATAATCTCGCAATCCCTGTGATTGATGGCTGCATCGTTCGGTACAAAAAGATCATTTTTCAAAATGCGCTCCACCAAGGGATGCCGACCGTCACGAATGAAAATTTCTCCATTATTCGTGAGTTTCGGACGCACATAACCATATCTGCCCGCCGCCTCGGCAAGACTGGCGAGCACATCCAGCCGTGCAATCCATTGCGCTGTTTCTTGGATACGACCAAGTTCCATTTTGATGCTTTCACGAATCTCTGTAAAGAGCCGGTATTCAATCTGGACAATTTTCTCTTGTGCGCCAAGAATTTTCGTCTCAAACTCCTTGAGTTCCTCCGTAATATAGCGTTCCGCATTTGCCAGCGTCTGCTTCCTTATATAACGGTCAGGCACAAGAGCCGTTCCGCTATGGCGCACTTCGATATAGTAGCCAAAAACCTTGTTGTAGCCAATCTTAAGGGTCTTTATCCCTGTGCTTTCCTTCTCACGTTCCTCCATCTCCTGCAAAAGTTTTTTGCTGTCATGGGAAATGACGCGATACTCATCCAGTTCCTCGTTATAACCATTTTTGATAATGCCGCCTTCCCGGAGCGAAATCCCCGGTTCTTCCACGATTGCACGCTCCAGAAGAGCCACGATATCCTCAAAAACCCCAATACCGCTCTGCACTTCGCACAGAAGAGACGAAACCGAAGCCGCGAGCCGCGCCTTCAAAAACGGTAGGACACGCAAAGATAGCTTTAATGCAACGAGATCGCGTGCATTGGCTGTCCCAACTTCAATGCGCGTAAGCAAACGTTCAAAATCAAAAATTTCTCTGCAATGTGACTGAATATCTTCGCGTAAAGAAAAATCCCCTGTAATTTCTGCCACACCATCAAGACGACGTTCAATTTTCTCTACAGAAAGAAGAGGATACTCCAGCCATTTGCGTAACAAACGGCTTCCCATTGCCGTCTTCGTGAAGTCAAGGACATCCAAAAGCGTGTCCTTTTTTCCGCCATCGCGCAAATTACGGACAATTTCAAGGTTGCGCAGCGTATATGTATCTAGAACAAGATTCTCACTTGCATCAAGATAAAAAAGGCGGTTAATATGTGATAAATCCGTTTTCACCGTCTCATGCAGGTAATCAATCAAAATAGCCGTTGCTTCTTGCACAAATTCCCGCTTCGGCCAAGATCCTTTATCAAAATGTTGTGCCAGACGGCCCTTTACATCAACCGCATCCTTTACGCGCAAGGTCAAAGAGCACTGCGGCATACGAAGTTCCATGAATTCAGCCAATTCCTTGCGGAAGGACAATTCGCCCACAATAATCATTTCCGGCATCATCAAGCGATAGAGCTCATCAAAAAGCATCTGCTGCGCATCTTTTCCTTCGTATGTGCCATAAAAGCATTCCCCCGTCGAAACATCAGCAGCGGCAAGCGCAACAGCTTCTCCTTCCTCAAAAATCAAAGCTATATAATTATTCTGTGCATCATGCAGTGAAGATTCAGAAAGAACTGTGCCGGGCGTAATGATTTTGACAACCTCGCGTTTCGTGAGTCCTTTTGCCTTCGGATCACCAATCTGCTCGGCAATAGCAACCTTATAGCCCTTATTGACGAGCTTTGTGATATAACTTTCTGCCGCATGATAAGGAACGCCGCACATCGGAGCCTTGTCCTTATTGGAGCTGCGACTCGTCAACGTCAGCCCCAGCTCGCGCGAAACAAGTTTGGCGTCCTCAAAGAACATTTCATAAAAATCACCAAGACGAAAGAAAAGAATCTCATCAGGATGCTGCTTTTTCGTCTCCAGATACTGCTGCATCATTGGTGTGAGTTCCATAAATCCTCCTATAAAGAGAGAGGGACAGCCTATGCCGCCCCTCCCCCAATGTCACGTCACGCAGACACTTTGATATCACAGATACCAAAAGCAGTTCGCGCCTCAATCCGTCTGTAACTCGCCCTTGAGCACCCATGTCTGCGGCTGTGTAATACGCACCCGCACAATATCGCCCTCGGCTTCCGTCCCCTTTTTCTTCCAGAGAACAATCTTATTCGTTCCTGTTCTCCCCGTCCATATCGCCTCATCCGTACGGCTCGGACCTTCCACAAGAACCTCCTGCACACTGTTCTGAAGCTCCTGGTTCTTTTCCAGGCTGATCCTGTTCTGGACTTGCATCAGGCGGTGCAGTCGCTCCTTTTTGACAGAAGCTTCCACCTGCTCTTCCATCGTAGCGGCAGGCGTACCCGAGCGCTTGGAATACAGGAACGTATATGCGGCATCATAGCGAATCTCTTTCAGAAAATCAAGGAGTTCCGCAAAATCCTCCTCCGCCTCCCCTGGAAAACCAACGATGAGATCTGTCGTGAGACTGGCTCCCGGCACAGCCGTGCGGATCCGCTCAACGAGAGAACGATACGCATCCTTTCTGTAGACACGGTTCATCGCCTTGAGAATCCTGTCACTGCCATGCTGCACAGGCAAATGGAAATGGGGGCAGATATGCTTCCCGTTCTTAACGGCTTCAATCACACGATCACTCAAATCCTTGGGATGCGAGGTCATATAACGTACACGCTCAATCCCTTCGATTTCATCTACCATCTGCAGAAGTTCTGCAAAATCCGCTCTTTTGTGATCCTTTCCATAGGAGTTGACATTCTGCCCCAAGAGTGTAACCTCTTTGAACCCTTGCCCTACAGCCGCCTTGACCTCGCGTACGACATCTTCTGGCTGACGACTGTGCTCACGTCCGCGCACATAAGGCACAATGCAATAGGTGCAGAAATTATCACAGCCATACATGATGGGCACCCAAGCCGACAAGCGGCCAGCACGTTCTATCGGCACATCTTCCGGCAAAGGCGCATTACCCAGAAATACATCCACAATATGACCGCATCTTTCCGATTCAAGCCTTTTGACAACATCCTTCAGCTCATGCACCTTATTCGTACCAAGAACAAAATCAATGTGCGGTGCACGGCGAATCAGAGCCTCGCCTTCCTTTTGCGCCATACAGCCTGTGATACCAAAAATCAGGGTTTGTTTCGCATGTTTCAGATGCTTGATCTCACCAATTTTCCCATAAACCTTATCCTCGGCAGTTTCTCTCACACAACAAGTATTCAAAAGAATGAGGTCCGCATCCGTCATATCCTCTGTTCGTTCATATCCCAACGTCCCAAGCTGCCCTTCCATCCGCTCCGCATCCGAGATATTCATCTGACAACCATAAACCCCGATAAATGCCTTTTTTTTCTGAAACCCCTGTAGATCCTTCATCATCAAAAACCAGCGAACTCCTCACAAAGCCAAGAATAAAACCTTGCATAGCATTATATAGTATTTTTCATTAAATGTCATATTATTTTTTCCTAGATATTGCGTGTCATCCCTTGCCACGAACAAAACTCTTTAGCCTGGAGCCCAAAAGGCATCAAAAGCCTTGCAGCGATTTGCTGCACCATCGCCTCAATGGTTTGCGGTTTGTTGTAAAAAACGAGCATGGGCGGCACAATATGAACATTAGGCAGCGTTGCAAGTTCCTGCATATTGCGCAAATGAATGGGGCTTAACGGTGACTCACGCACAGCGAGAATAAGCGGACGTTTTTCCTTGAGCATCACATCCGCAGAACGCAGGAGAAGATTATCGGCATAGCCGCTGTGAATACCAGCGAGTGTTTTCATCGAACAAGGCACGATCAGCATTCCTGCTGTTGGATATGAACCGCTGGCAGGACCCGCACCGATATCGTCAATGGAAAAATTCTCGTCAGCCAACAGCCGTATTTCTTCAGCCTCCATATTCAACTCGTGTCTTAACGTGAGTTCTGCTCCACGTGTCATCAAAAGAATGGCAGAGAATTCATCCGAAGCGCGAATCATCTTCAAACATTCGACAAGAAGCGGCAAGCCGCTAGCGCCCGTCGCTCCCACAATGATTTTTTTCTTTGTCATCTTTTGCCCTCAATTCAGTCCTTGGAAAAATTCTTCAATCTTGACCATACTTTTCCTATCGTAAGACATAGAAACTCATATTAAGTACTCTCTCGGACAAAAGCGCACGGATTCACCATAAAACGCATCATAATCCTTGTGCAATAAACCTTTACCTTTTGTCTGTCAGGCGATTATTCCAGCATTGTCTTATGCTTTAAACTTTCAGGAATAAGAATCTGTATGAAGATATTCGCGCTCAACAACTTGTCCATTGGTACTATAGACGCGGTAAACCGAAGGCCTCATCCGTGATCCCACCGTCTCCAAGGTGATTTTTTTACCCCCGAGATCCGCCTGTGTACCCAAAACTTGCACGGTGATCTTCCGTCCATCCGCATTCGCCAACAAATAGACATTATGCGGCAAGGGATTAGTAAACTGAAAATCAATCAAATCGTCCGCAACCGTAGCATCAAGTCCCGGTGGGCAATAGGTGGATGGAAGGAAATGTGAATATCTTACCGTAGGGTTGAGTCCCGCCAAAAGAATGGCATTATACAAAGTGGAGCTCACCTGGCAAACGCCACCGCCAATGCCTGGAACAGCCTTGCCATTCACAAGAACAGCCGCATTCTTATAACCTGCGCTTGCAGTGCGCGTTCCAACGATATCATTAAAAGAAAATCCCGCTCCGCTTCGCACCAAAACACCATTAAGCTGCTGCGCTGCCAATGCGATATTGTCTCCACGCGCCCCATGACGATAGTATGTCGTATATGTAGCGAGCACTGCATTGACATTCGTGACATCTTCGGTGCGTACAAATGGCTGCTGTTCAACGATGGGTAAATCGACAATTGTTGATTGCATGGCTTTCAGAGGTTTGTCGAGTGTTTCAACTGCCGAAGAGAGATCCAGTACTTTTCCCGATTTTCCAGGCAAATGGCGAATTGCGCCATTTGCACCAATCTCACAAGAGGCATTGACTGGCTGTACAAGGACGGCAGCGGCAATTGCATCCAGTTTTTTTTGCAAAAGATTTCCATCATAATTTGCCGTAAGAGCTATATTGCAGCCAAACACAGCATTACGAACCTGCGTCAAAACTTTCCGCAAGCCACTGCCTTCCCGTCCGGCTTTATACGCTTTCTCCGCCGCCATAGCAGCATCAGGATGCAGGGAAATATCCTGCGGCTGAAGTTTCCAATTAGCGTCATTACTGCGAAGCGATATCGATTGATTTGCGAGCCTGCGCTGACCAAGCTGCTCAAAATAATGCTCTGCTTCTGCCTGTGTCATACCGAAGAGGGAATGTCCGTCTGTCTGTACCCCATAAAGAATACGATCTCGACAAGAAATCGTATAGGCAAAACCACCGCCAGCCAACAATGTCAATAAAAACAACACCACTATCACAATGGCGACATTAAATTTGGAACTCCCCAGCATTCTTTCAGCCCCTCTGCTCTATGAGCTATATCCAGACAACTAATAATATTTAATAATTCTCTTCATATTCATTTATTCCTGCCCAAGAGAAAAAGTTCTTATCCCTCTTTTTCTCCTCCATTTTGTTTTACAATCAACCGAAATGATGTATAATATAAGATATAATTATAGAAAGAGGTGACCTATCTTGACAGATCAGGAATTGGAACAACTGGTGCAGGAGAAATTTGCCGAAGCCGACAAGAATTTTGAGGAACGTCCAAAGAAATTCTTTATTACGGAAAATGGTCGCGGTGTCGTTGACGGCGGTGATCTTTACAACCAAGTTTACACGGACGTCCTGCGTATCTCCCAACAGGCTGTCACGGCAATCTTAAAAGAAGCTCTCAAGAAATAATGCCGAAAAATCCCTCTGCAAGCGCAGGGGGATTTTTTTTTGCGGCCTAAATCACTTCATGAAAAGCTGCCTTTTTTGTGGGAGTATGTATATCCCCGAAACAAAAATCACGAGGTTGAGCTGCCGTATGGCAAAACACAACCTCGTGAATATTTTACAGAAGAACCTTATGAGAGAGATTCACACGACCTTGCTTATCGATCTCGACAACTTTGACCTCAAATTCATCTCCTTCATGAACAACATCCTCCACTTGGGCAACGCGATGTTTTGCAAGCTGTGAAATATGGCAAAGCCCCTCTTTTCCTGGCAAAATTTCGACGAATGCACCAAAGTTCATGATGCGTGTGACTCTTCCCTTATAAACAGCCCCAACCTCCACATCGCGAACAATATCGGCGATAATCTGTTCTGCTTTTTTGGCGCTCTCCCGGTCAACTCCTGCAATGAATACCGTACCGTCTTCTTTGATATCAATCTGCACGCCCGTCTCATCAATAATTTTTTTGATGGTTTTGCCACCTGCACCAATAACTTCGCGAATCTTATCCACATGAATCTTCATGACTGTGACACGCGGCGCATACGGTGAGAGCTCTGCAGCCGGCTTATCGATGACGGCAAGCATCTTTTCCAGGATAAACGCCCGTCCCCTCTTTGCCTGCGACAAAGCTGCCAAAAGGATATCGCGCGTAATCCCCGCGATTTTAATATCCATCTGTATTGCCGTGATGCCTTTTTCCGTACCGGCCACTTTGAAATCCATATCGCCAAGAGCATCTTCCATCCCTTGGATATCCGTAAGAATCGTATACTGTTCCCCATCTTTGACAAGCCCCATGGCAACGCCGGAAACCGGCCGTTTGATAGGAACGCCTGCATTCATAAGAGAAAGCGTACTGCCACAGACGCTCCCCATAGAACTGGAGCCATTCGATTCAAGAACCTCGGACACAAGCCGTATCGTATAAGGGAACTCTTCCACAGAAGGAATCATCGGCAGCAGAGCACGCTCCGCCAAAGCGCCATGGCCGATCTCTCGCCTGCCTGGTCCGCGTGCCGGACGCGCCTCACCCACACTATAGCCTGGGAAATTATACTGATGGATATAATGTTTGGACTGTTCAGGACCTAAACCGTCAATGATCTGTTCATCCCCCACAGATCCCAATGTTGTGATTGTCAAAATCTGCGTTTGTCCACGCGTAAAAAGTCCCGAGCCATGTGTGCGCGGTAAAAGACCAACCTCACAGCTCACGGGGCGAACTTCATCCAATTCGCGCCCGTCAGGTCGTATTTTTTCGTGTGTGATCATACGACGAACGATTTCCTTGACAATCTTATGCGTCACTGCTGAAATTTCTTTAGCGGACTCTGGGTATTCCATAAGAAAATGTTCCAACACTTCAGCACTGACTGCAGCAATATGTTCGTCACGCTTCAATTTATCGGGATTGCGCACAGCCTCATTGAGACGTTCCGTGCAGTAGCCGCGTATTGCCTGCTCCATTTCCTGCGGTGCAAGAAACAGTCTGACTTGACGTTTTTCCTTCCCACAAGCCTCTACAATTTCTTGTTGGAAATCGACAATTCGCTGGATTTCTTTATGCCCAAAGAGAATTGCTTCAAGAATTACCTCTTCAGGCAATTCATGTGCGCCTGCCTCTACCATCATCACAGCATCATGAGATCCCGCAACCGTCAGATTCAGGTCTGAAACCGCACGCTGCTCTTCCGTAGGATTGACAACAAACTCACCATCCACACGGCCTACTTTTACACCTGCAATCGGGCCGCCAAAAGGAATATCGGAGATGCAGAGAGCACATGAAGCGCCTATCATGCCGGCAATCTCTGGCGCATTATCCTGTTCGACAGAAAGAACCGTTCCAATGATCTGTACATCGTTGCGGAAACCTTCCGGGAAAAGCGGACGAATCGGGCGATCAATAAGGCGACTGCAAAGAATTGCCGATTCGCTCGGACGCCCCTCGCGTTTAATAAAACCACCCGGAATCTTACCGGCAGCATACATCTTTTCCTCAAAATCAACCGTGAGCGGAAAAAAATCCACGCCTTCTCGCGGTTCTTTCGAAGCCGTTGCTGCAACGAGAACAACCGTATCACCATACCGTACAAGAACAGCGCCGTTCGCCTGTTTTGCCATTTTTCCCTGCTCAATAATAAGCGGGCGACCGCCGACCTGCATTTCAAAACTCTGCATCTAAGTGCCTCCTAAATTAATTCCATCAGCTTCAGTTGTATCGTTTTTTTATTCGACATAAAAACAAATTATCCTTGCCGTTTCCAAAAACTTCATGACGTAAAAAAAGCGGGGCGAACCCCGCTCTTTTTATTTCCTCAGATTTAGTTTTGCAATAATAGCACGATAGCGCTCAATATCGCTGCTATAAAGATAGCTCAGCAGCCTGCGGCGATGTCCAACCATCTTCAAAAGACCACGTCTCGAATGATGATCCTTCTTGTGCTCTTTGAGATGCTCCGTAAGATACTTGATGCGCGCTGTCAAAAGTGCAATCTGAACCTCAGGCGAACCCGTATCTCCCTCATGAACAGCATTGTCTTCAATGATTTTCTGCTTTGCTTCCTGTGTCAACATAAATAAAACCCCTCCTGTTTGTTTCTGCTCTTCCCTCCAGAAGCCACGGTATCGTCGGAGAAATTCAATGTCGTAGCCACGGAGAACGCATATAAAACGCCTACCGCATTATAGCATAAATATTTTTCCTTTGCAAACCACGTTTTCCGAAACATGCAACAGAAGCAAATCCGTCCACGTAAGCGGGCGGTACGCATGATCGCGCAGCCACTCCGTCACCGAATCCGTCAGACTCAGCCCATGGCTGTCCATGCGAATATCCCGTTCCATATTGTTGATGCGGTTACTCATAAAGCTGGACTTTTTCAAAAGCATATCCATCTGCGCCACCCTGCGCGCATGGATGCGCTCCTGCCGCCACTCCTCCTTGAGCTTCTTTTCCGTCAGTACATCGCCCGCCGCGTGCGCGTCCAGGATCGCCTGCTCCCGCGCGCGGAACTCCTCCGCCCAGGGCGAGCCCTCGTAGTCCTTGGCCGCCCCCTCGTTCCAGGCCGCCCACTCGTCCACCGTCGCCAAATCCCGTTTGGATCCCTCGTCCTCCAAAGCGGCCAAATCCTCCAAGTCCATGAGAAACATATGCCCCATCTCATGGAGGAACGTCGAAGCATCCGCCCCCTCAAAGAGCTCGATCACACGCCCGCCCTCACTGTTCTTGACGATACGTCCCTGGTTGGCATTGCGGACGCGCTGGTAGACACCAAAACTGCTTCTCCGTACTGCTTCCAAATCAGTTTCCGTCTTTACATTTTGGAAATTCCCTGATACAATAGAGGCAGATAAAGCATTGCTTGTTGCAACAATCGCTGGAGAGCCGTTCCAGTAGGACTGCAACCAAGTGATGCTTTCTTTTTTATTCATGTAAAGCACATTGTTGTTATTAAATTGTTTCTCAAACCATTTTAGCGAGGCCTTATTTCCCTTTTTCCCTGCCGTTTTCCCAAATGCGGAATTAATGATATTGGCGGTTGCCCCATCACGCTCAACATTCTTGTTGATCTCCACAGGTACGACAATCGTCGCCCCATTTGCATCCTTCAGCCCAACGGCAAAGACATAGCTGTCCGGCTTATTCCCACGCGTAATCATCAGCGGGTCTGCCATCTTACGCGGAAGCTGGCGCAAAAGATCAAGCGTCATCCCCTTATGGTTTTTATTGACAGAATGTGCGAAAAAACTCCCGAACACATGGAGCGAATCATACGGGATATTGAGGATCTGCAACACAAGAGGAACGTCCATCACATGGAACAGCGTACCATTCTCTTCTTTTTCCCATTTCCGCTTATCCGCTGCATCATATCGGTCAATCATCGCATTCCAGCTCTTCTCATCCGCACGAAGACGCTCCTCCGCCCGGGAAACAATTTCATTGCTCTGATGGTAAATATCCACATCCATCGCAGAAAACGCACCCGTGTTGTCCGTTGCCGACTTGACTTGATTCGGCTGATCCGCGGTATACCAAGTCGCGCCGTCGCGCTGGATAATTGCTCCGTCGTGCTTATCGTTTTCTTGATATGCTACGCCTTTTCTCGCAAAAGCGTCTTTCAAAATCTGCGTGAGCTTCGACTTCTTCACCTTGCCGGGCTGCATACCCCAGAACAGGAGATTGTTGACGACGAAAGAGGCTGGCGTTCCGTCCTTGTCAAAAGGACGCTTTTCAAAGAAATCCAACGCTTCCTTTTTCGCTGCATCAATGTCCGCCTGTGTCGCCATCGCCTCCGGGTCACGTGGATTCTGGATATTGGCAAAAAGCTCCATGATGCGCCAATCCTTATCCTTGAGCGTATAGGACGTGTCCTCTTTGTCGGCTGTGAGATAAATCCCCTTGCCGTACAGCCCGCTCTCGGAAGGCCGAAACTTCGTGAAATCGGACAATGTACCGTGATACACGACAAGCGGCTCGCCATTTTCGTCCACCACTTTGGAAGATTTGTTGACTTCCTCAGATATTTTTGATACAATTTGATCAAAGGCTTCCTGTGGGAATGAAGTCAGCACGCCCTCCGTGGTGTTGTATGCGGCATTCCACTTCCGGGAAGCCTCTTTTATTTCCAAAGCCTCCACGGAATACAGCCGATTTCCTTCTTTTTCCTGCGCCAACTCTTTGACTGTCAACTCCGCAGCAAAAACTTTGCCCCCAACGACAAAAGGAGAAAACAGTCGATGAATCTGCTTGATGTTCCTATCGTTATCCCGATCTTTATGCGTGTATTCCGCCGTTGCACGCGAAAATAGATGGTCTACATTTGCCACCGCCAACGCATGAATCTTAGCGTCAACCGACTTCCTTGTTGCGGATGCACTCACCATCTTCGCGATATTCGTATTGGACAAGATCGCATGAATACCAAGCACAGAATTTGTTAAATCCTGCCCTACTACCGATCTTGCAGCCGAAGCAGCCTCATCCAGATTTTTAGCCTGTCGCGGCAGCATCAAACGCGCCACCTGTTCCCAATCCCCGAACCACGCCTTAAAAGCCGACGTGCGCACCGTAAGCCACTGATCCTCCGTCAGATTCGTCGCCTTGCCGTTCGGCGCTTTCATCCAAGAAGCCGTACCCGCATACTGCTTGCGGACGGCTTCTTTTTCTTTTTCCACGGTGCGCTGATACAGACCACCCTCTGCATCCCCCTCGCGTCCGGCCTGTATGGCAAACGTATGGTAATAATCCAGCGCCGTGAATTTCTTTCCCGTCTTTTCTGCGATCGCCTTGGCATAGAGATCCGCATGGCGCGCCAGCAGCACCGCGTTCATCCGCGCCGCCTTGGACGCACGGCCGCCGATGGATTTCAGATCGGCCATGATGCGGCGATAGACCGAATACCCTTCAGCCATCATTAATCAATGAGACAAAATGGTGCTGAGATGGCACATCAGCACAGATATGACAACTTCAATCGTTACGGACACCGTGCGTGACATCTTACAAAAAGAAAGGGTCGCTAATGGAGCAATCCTCCACAGTGACCAAGATTCACAGTACCTTACCAAGCATATTACGACCTAAGCCACGAATACCACTTCACACCGTCTATGTCAAAGCGTGGTTGTCCGTATGACAATGTTCCGATGGAAAATTTCTTTAGAACGCTGAAGTCGGAGTGTCTACATCGGATGAAGTTTGGATCAAGGAAGGAGTTGAAGGAAACCACAGCACAATATGTACACTTTTACAACTATGAACGCATACAACTGAAAAGCGGTCTTACTCCATACGAAATATGGAGCAAAACCGCATAAATCAGCGTAATTATACGATAGTAGTTTATTTTCTTGTCCGCTTAACAGAGAGCAGTCCACTTCGATCTTGGGCTTTTCTTTACAGCAAATCCTTCCTGATAAGTTTCGTGACCGCCTCCACATGTCGCGAGACACTAGTATGAATGTTATCGGTACAACAGAAAATCGTACACAGTTGCACTTGTATCGGAAGTTTCCAGATCGCTTCTCCTACAACGTCATACCGATTCGTTTATATCAGCCCCAGAAGATTATTCAGCACTTTCATAATATCGCCGTACTGAATTTCCTTAGCGTATGAAAATCGATTTTGATACTTCTCCCACATTCCCTTAAGCTCATTACTTTCTATTATCCGCGATAAAATACCTGCTCTGTCGGCAATGTTTTCCGCAGTTCCTCGATGATTCGATGTTGCAGTGAGCGCTTCTTCAAAAACAGCTCGGCTGTATTTCTGTGTTTTAGCAATAATGTATACATCATAGAAATCTCTTGGCCTTGTGCTGAATACTCCCCTGCTAAGAATGGTTTCAACCTTCTCTGCTAAGACAGTTTCCATATTGTAACCCCACAACCGGATACGTTGTTCTTCGTCAAACATCCCGCCAATCTCATATTGAATGGCATCAGGAGTGATGACATCTCCTGTGGAAATATCGACAGACAGATGTGTAGACATGGCATCATAAACTGCATCAATTCTGACACGATACCCATCGTACAGATCATTCTCCCGAATCGCTTCAATAGATACAATATGAAAATCCACCTCATCGTTAAGAGCGACTTTGCAGATTGACTCAATCGCCGTATAAATCCGCTCTTTTGTGACAGGCAATCCTCTGAGCGTCGTGTCCAGATCCATCGTTGATCGTGTGTCCAAGCCAACAACCGCTGCGATGAGCATACCTCCCTTGATGACGAAATTATCCTTATATTCGGATGCAGAGAGTCTGGCGAGAAACTTCTCAAACATATAATTTTGAAGAACTGCTTGCGCAGCAATCTTGCTCTTCTTCGCATAGTTCCGAATCTTTGCCTTCAAGCTCATGGATTTGGAACTCATAGCAACACCTCCAGGTATTTTTTCAAATCTGTGCCAACCTTAAGCTGTGCCGCATAATCAGCCAGTCGATCGAGGTTCTTCTTATCGTACGCAGCATAAGTTTTGATGGCTGAAATGACGGTCTCTTCATCACAGCGATTTCTCGTCCGTAAGAAGTCACATATCGTTCTCTCCGGATCATAGCAACGAACCCAATTCCCAAAGATTGTTTGTCGCTCTGCAACACCCAATCGATGCAGCTTCGGTTTGATATAAAAATAAACACATTCATCCTTGATGGAGCATGGAATCACTTTGTTGCTGGGAAGCGTGATGCTGTGCATGAACGGCGTTCTTTCTGAAAGGCCGTTCAGGAAAAGCGCACTTTCATGAGAAAAAATGATGTGTTCAGATCGAAGCATCAACGTATACATATCATCGTGAATGGCATCCGGCAAGATGTAGATGCCCTGACGTACCCGTTCCAATAGACCGGCATGAACATATTTCAATAAAAGCTGCTTGGAGAACCCCAGCGAAAGAACTTCAGCTGTAGTAATCATGTTCTTGTTTTCGATCAGAGCCTTCATAATCATGGGATTGATACTGTTCATGAGCACACCTCCTCATGGTTTACTTTTGATTGGTATTATATATTTTTACTTTTTGAAAGTCAACTTCCTGAAACACAAACACCGCACATCATGGTGAAACAACTTATTTCATGTTCGATGGAACGTACAAGCAGCACTTCCCTTGGCTAAGCACTCCATTCTCCAGTGGTCAGGATTATTGCCGCAGAACGCAAAAAAAGAATTCCGATCAACCGCCCTCTCAGGGCGAATCGATCGGAATCCTTTGCTTTTTCTTCGCGTTATCTCTGCTTCCGTGACAGCAGTGCAACCGTCTCGACATGCGTAGTTTGTGGAAACATATCAACGGGTTGTATTTTATCGACAATATAACCCAATGGCTGTAAAATGGCGATGTCCCTGGCCAATGTTGCCGGGTTGCAGGAGACATAAACAATACGATTAGGGTTCATTTCAGCAAAAGTTTTGAGGACAGCTTCTGTACACCCAGCTCTTGGAGGATCGACGACGATGACATCGGGACAGATGTTTTCACGATGGAGACGCGGCATAAGTTTCGTTGCATCACCTACGAAAAATTCTGCATTTTTTATATGGTTGTCATATGCATTTCTTTTTGCATCTTCAATAGCCGGCTTGACAATTTCAATGCCGTAGACACGATAAGCTTTCCGAGCCAAAAAAAGTGTAATCGTACCTGTACCGCAATAGGCGTCAATAACGGTTTCCGTCCCCGTAAGATTGGCATATTCAAGCACTTTATCATAAAGTATAGCCGTTTGCTCAGTATTTACCTGAAAAAAAGAACGTGGGGAAACCGAAAACCGCAAAGATCCTATGCGCTCAGGAATCGCCAGCTTGCCCCAAAGAAGTTTTGTTTCACGTCCCAAGATCACATTATTGCGGTAGGTCTGGACGTTTTGCTGCACGCTCTTCAATTTTGGAATACGCTTCTTCAGCAGACTTGTAATTTCCTTTGCCTGTGGCAAATCTTTCGTTGCTGTGACAAGAACGACCATTGCCGCATCGTCTTCGCCAATCCGCCCCACAACATGGCGCAAGATGCCTGTATGGCTATCCTCATTATAGATAGGAATCCGACATTTCGCGATGATTTCCCGCATAGCATTGGCAATAGTATTATTTCCTTCTTTTTGAATATGACAATTATCTGTATCAACGATATCATGCGAATTTTTCGCAAAACAACCTATGACGACTTTGCCCTGTTTTCTGCCAACCGGGAATTGCATCTTATTACGATAATGCCACGGATCTTTTGCGCCAAGCACGGGCAGCACCGCAACACCTTTAAGTCCACCGATATGTTCCAAGGCATCGATGACCTGTCGTTGCTTGAGACGGAGCTGTGCTTCATACGCAATATGCTGCAGCTGACAGCCACCGCATTGCTCATAAATCATGCAACGAGGCTTCTGTCGATCCGGACTCGTTTGCAAAATTTTTGCCATACTCCCCCGTGCATATGTTTTTTTCACCTCATCGATACATGCAATTATCCGTTCACCAGGCAATGCTCCTGGTATAAAAATCGCAAAATCATCTACGCGTCCCACTCCTTCGCCACCCGTACCAAGTGCATCTATATCGATTTCATATTTTTTCCCCCGTTGCACGGGAACCTCTTTTTTCATTCCAGCCTTCCATTCTATACATACATTATGCTAAACTTTCAGGACATACGTTCAGCCGCCACAAAAAACGGCATGACTTCCTTTGTGTCCGGTTCCAGTGATGGCATCATCACAGCATCGTGCTGTACATATGGCCTCACGCCTTACAGAAACCTCACCAATCAGTCTGCGCCCTTTGGGCTTGACCTCTTGGGGTTTCATGATAAACTACACGCAGAAACGTCCACTTTGCAGACATTATGCGCCGCTCTTACTAAACTTCTAAACCTTGGAAAATCTCACCTTTTCCAAAAGTTCCTGCGGTTTTTCCAGCAAGACTTTCGCACCGTTGGCGATGAGTTCTTCTTTGTCTCGAAACCCCCAAAGAACACCTACAGGAAGGAAACCAGCACGCACTGCTGTCTGCATGTCAACAGAACTGTCGCCCAAATATGCCACCTCTTCAGGCTGTACGCCAAGATTTTTGGCAATTTCAAGCGGCGTAGCGGGATCCGGTTTTTTCGGATGCCCCGGCCGATCACCAAGAACCTCTTGGAAAAGATCTTTCTCGAAAAGTATATTAACGATTTTCGTTGCCGCCTCCATATGTTTGTTTGTACAAATGGCCACAGGAATACGGTATTTTTTCAGAGCGGACAAAAGTTCGTTTATCCCCGTATACGGACGCGTTTTTTCAAGCAAATGCACGTCATATATCTCCTTGTACTTTGCTAACGCATCTTTCACAAATTCAGCCGAGGCCGCTTTATCCTCCGGCAATGTGCGTTCCATAAGCTTTTGTGAGCCATTGCCTACAAAATGACGATATTTCTCAATCTCATGCGTCGGAAAACCATATCCCTCAAGCATAGCATTTACACTATCGGCAATATCATCCAAAGAATTGACAAGCGTACCGTCGAGATCAAAAATCACTGCCTTGTATTGCATAAGGAGCCGCCTTTCTGTCTGCAAATAAGTGCATCACTGTGTCTGAGCAATTTGTCTTTGTATTATTTCGAGGAAAACCTCTTTTTCCCTTCTGTCTCCCTTATGCGAAAACGAGGCAGCCGCAAAAGCGGCTGCCTCAAAAACGGCTCAAGCGCCAATATTTCCATGTTCGACAGATGTATCCTCCGATGCTGCCCCAAGCGTCTCATTTTCAGCAACATCATCTTCCAGCGTTTCGGAATCGGAAGCCTTATCCATCCGTGCTTCTCCCTCATCACCGTCCCCAGGAGCATCGGGGGGCGGTGGATTTGGGTCAACAACCGCAACATTGCGGTAGCGCCCCATACCTGTTCCTGCAGGAATGAGCTTGCCAATGATGACATTTTCCTTAAGTCCAATCAACGGGTCAACCTTGCCCTTGATTGCAGCATCTGTAAGGACGCGTGTCGTTTCCTGGAAGGACGCGGCAGAAAGGAAGGAATCCGTGGCAAGCGACGCTTTCGTGATGCCGAGGAGAATCGGCTTTGCTACAGCAGGTTCTCCATCCGCTTCAATAGCCGCAGCGTTCGCTGCCTCGAAAGAATTGATGTCAACATACTCTCCCGGCAAGAAGCTTGTAGTGCCCGATTCCTCGATTTTCACCTTATGGAGCATCTGCCGCACCATGACCTCGATGTGTTTGTCGTTGATTTCAACACCCTGCGACTTATAGACCTTCTGCACCTCATAGACAAGATATCGCTGCGTATCCCTGAGACCGCAGACGCGCAAAATATCATGCGGATTGATAGATCCCTCTGTCAATCGATCGCCGGGACGCAAGTGGTCGCCGTCGTGTACGACAAGACGGGCACCATAAGGAATTGCATACTCACGCGATTCACCCGCTTCAGGAACGAGCAGAAGCTTTCTCATGCCCTTGCCCGTATCCGAAATTTCGACCTGACCCTCAATTTCCGCAATTATCGCATGATGCTTTGGCTTTCTGGCCTCAAAGAGTTCCTCGACACGCGGCAGACCTTGTGTGATATCTTCACCTGCGACGCCTCCCGTATGGAACGTGCGCATTGTAAGCTGTGTTCCCGGTTCGCCAATGGATTGAGCAGCAATCGTGCCAACAGCTTCGCCAACTTCGACCTCCGCCTGGTTCGCCAAATCACGTCCATAGCACTTGACGCAAACACCGAACTGTGATTTGCAGGTCAAGACGCTGCGAATCGAAACCCTGTCGCGTACTGCCGCAATTTTTTTGGCCAAAGCCTCATCAATTGCATCATTAAGAGAAGCTATTTTTTCACCCGTCGCAGGGTCGATAATGTCTTCCGCCAGAACGCGTCCGGTAATGCGGTCTTCCAGCGATTCAATGACGCCATTGCCTTCTTTGATGGCCTCAACTTCAATGCCGCGGATATTATTGTTGCGCACCTTGACTTCTTTCGCATCACATCCGAGCATGGCCTCAATATCCTCTTCCGTTAAGATAGTTGCGGCAGGCACACATTCCACGCCTTCGCTGTCTACGACAGCATCCTTTGTTTCCTTCCCAAGCATCTCATGCACAATCGCATGCTTAATCTCCTCACGACGGGAGCGATCCGGTTCTCCGAGTGCAATCTTCTCCGATACCATCGCATTGCTGACAACCGTCTCCAAGGAGAGCGATGAACCGCGCAAAACAATTTCAGGTACATTTTCCTCACCGAGAAGTTCAAGATCCCCCTCCGTAAGAACCGTATCCTGCGGAAGCAGCAGCTCCCCTGACTCCGGGGCAAAAATATCGGCTGCAGTCAAACGCCCGACAAGCTGTTCGTCAAGAATTTCAATGGCATCCGCTGTCGATTCTGCAAGGCAGGCGCGCGCGCGCAGCAAATTGATGCTTTCCACGTCGCAGTCGTCCTCACGTACGATAACATCTTGTGCAACATCGACGAGGCGACGCGTCAGATAGCCCGAATCCGCCGTGCGAAGCGCCGTATCGGCCAAACCTTTTCGAGCGCCATGCGAAGAAATAAAGTAATCGGAAACCGTCAAGCCCTCACGGAAATTTGCCGTAATTGGCAAGTCGATAATTTTACCTGACGGATCAGCCATAAGACCACGCATACCGGCAAGCTGACGCATCTGCTGTTTGTTGCCTCGCGCCCCCGAGTCTGCCATCATGAAAATCGGGTTGAATGCGTCCATATTGTCCATCATCGCATCCGTCACATCATCCGTCGCCTGTGTCCAAAGTGCAATAACCTTGTTATAGCGCTCCTCATCCGTGATAAGACCACGACTGAACTGGCGTTCAATACCGTTGACTTTTTTCTTCGTCTCATCCAGAATGTCCTGTTTCTTTTGCGGCACAATGATATCGGAAATTGCAACCGTCATACCCGCAAGGCAGGCATAGTGGTAGCCAAGATTCTTCACATCGTCAATGACGACTGCCGTTTTGGAAGCTCCGAAATGATCGAAACAATTTGCAACGAGCTTTCCAAGCTGCTTCTTGTCCATCCGAATGCCAAGGCACCACTGGTTTGTTTCCTCATCTTTATGATAGTAACGAAGCTCCGGCGGCAGAATCTCGTTGAAAATCATCCTGCCAAGAGATGTCTTGACAAGACCGTATTTCTCAATACGAACCTGGATTTCAGCCTGAAGTGCCAACTCTTGATGTTGATACATCAAAAGAGCCTCTTTAATGCCCGTGACAATCTTGCCTTCGCCCAAAGCGCCGGGACGCAGGATGGTCAGGTAATATGCCCCCAACACCATGTCCTGTGTCGGCACAATAATCGGACGCCCATCCTTCGGTGCGAGAATATGATTCGCAGCCAGCATCAGTATGCGCGCCTCGGCTTGTGCTTCAGCCGAAAGGGGCAAATGTATAGCCATCTGATCGCCGTCAAAATCCGCATTATATGCCGTGCAGGCAAGCGGATGAAGCTTCAGGGCACGGCCTTCGGTAAGAACAGGTTCAAAGGCCTGGATTCCGAGACGATGCAGCGTCGGAGCACGGTTTAAAAGAACCGGATGCTCCTTGATAACTTCTTCGAGCATATCCCAAACCTCGGGGCGAGCTCGTTCCACCATACGTTTCGCACTCTTAATGTTGTGCGCAACCTCAGAACTTACAAGCCGTTTCATCACAAAAGGCTTGAAGAGTTCCAAGGCCATCTCTTTAGGCAAACCGCATTGATGCAGTTTGAGCTCCGGTCCGACAACAATAACGGAACGTCCCGAGTAATCGACGCGTTTGCCGAGAAGGTTCTGCCGGAAACGCCCTTGCTTTCCTTTGAGCATATCAGACAAGGACTTCAAAGGACGATTGCCCGGTCCTGTCACAGGACGGCCTCGACGGCCATTATCAATAAGCGCATCGACGGCTTCCTGCAGCATTCGCTTCTCATTTCTCACAATGATATCAGGAGCACCGAGATCCAGGAGACGCTTTAAACGATTGTTGCGGTTAATGACACGGCGATAGAGGTCATTGAGATCGCTCGTCGCAAAACGTCCGCCATCGAGCTGTACCATCGGACGAAGCTCCGGCGGGATGACGGGAACAGCATCCAGCACCATCCATGAAGGCTGGTTGCCCGACTTGCGGAATGCCTCGACAACCTCAAGACGGCGAATTGCACGAACTTTGCGCTGACCGCTGACCTCACGCAAATCCTTTCGGAGCTCCTCATTCATCTTATCGAGATCAAGCTCCAAAAGCAGTTCCTTTACTGCCTCTGCACCCATACCAACGCGAAATGCTCCGCCAAACTTACTGCGATTGTCACGATACTCGCTCTCCGTCAACAGCTGCTTCTTGATGAGCGGCGTATCACCGGGATCAAGCACGATATAAGAGGCAAAATAAAGAACCTTTTCCAGGGAGCGCGGCGAAATATCAAGAATCAATCCCATGCGACTGGGTATTCCCTTGAAATACCAAATATGGGAAACCGGTGCCGCAAGCTCGATATGTCCCATGCGTTCACGGCGCACTTTGGCTCGCGTCACTTCAACACCGCAGCGGTCACAGACAATTCCTTTGTAGCGAATCCTCTTGTACTTGCCGCAATGGCATTCCCAATCGCGTGTTGGCCCAAAAATGCGCTCACAGAAAAGCCCGTCACGCTCCGGCTTCAACGTGCGGTAGTTGATTGTCTCCGGCTTCTTGACCTCACCGTAAGACCACTCGCGTATCTTGTCCGGCGAAGCCAGTCCAATGCGCATCGAGTCAAAATCGTTTACATCCAACAACGAGGGTTCACTCCCTTCTACTTATCCGAGAAATCATCATCGCCCATATCATCATCGGCGACTGTCCCATGCTCCTCTAAGGAATCCAGACTGCTCATGTCGGCGATAATATCCTCGCCATTCTCTGCAGGGGATGTGTCTTCCTCGGTTTTCTCGCCTGCCTCATTTTCAGCAGGAGTCTGTCCCTGGTCTCTCTGCGATGGAACCCCTACCACATCAAGATCAAGATCACGTGCTGTCGCACTGATATCATCATCATCATCATGGATAACGATTTCCTGCGCATCCTCCGAAAGAACCTTGATATCAAGCCCAATACTCTGAAGTTCTTTGATAAGAACCTTGAAGGACTCCGGCACTCCCGGCTCTGGAATATTCTCCCCCTTCACAATGGCCTCGTAAGTCTTCACACGTCCTACGACATCATCGGACTTCACGGTGAGAATTTCCTGTAGAGTATACGCTGCACCATATGCTTCAAGCGCCCAGACTTCCATCTCGCCGAAACGCTGGCCGCCAAACTGCGCCTTGCCGCCCAAAGGCTGCTGTGTGACAAGCGAGTACGGGCCGGTGGAACGCGCATGAATCTTGTCGTCAACGAGATGATGAAGCTTAAGCATATATACGCAGCCAACCGTTACACGATTTTCAAACGGCTCACCCGTACGTCCATCATAGAGAACCGTCTTACCGTCCTCAGGCAAACCTGCCGCACGAATCGTGCCAAAAACTTCCTTGTCGCCCGCACCGTCAAAAACCGGTGTCGCAATATGGACACCCGCTACATCCGGCTTTGGCATACCATGTTTTTCAACATCGTAGCCGATAGAGCGCAGACGATCCTCGACAGTCGGATCCCCCGCCTTGATCTGCATGCCCAAAGCACGCACTGCCATACCCAGATGCGTCTCAAGAATCTGCCCGATATTCATACGCGAAGGCACACCCAGCGGATTCAATACAATATCAACGGGTGTACCGTCCGGCAAGAACGGCATATCTTCCTGACGCATGATACGGGAAACAACGCCCTTGTTTCCATGGCGACCGGACATCTTGTCGCCAACGGAAATCTTTCGCTTCTGTGCAATATAAACACGCACAAGATGATTGACACCCGGCGGCAGCTCATCATTGTTTTCGCGGCTGAACACCTTGACGTCAACAATCTTGCCTGCCTCACCATGCGGTACACGCAGCGAAGTGTCGCGTACCTCACGAGCTTTTTCACCAAAAATGGCTCGCAGCAATCGTTCCTCTGCCGTCAATTCTGTTTCACCTTTTGGCGTAACCTTGCCGACGAGAATATCACCCGGCAAAACATCCGCACCAATAGAAATGATGCCGTTGTCGTCAAGATCCTTCAACGCATCGTCAGCAACATTCGGGATATCACGCGTGATCTCCTCTGATCCAAGCTTCGTATCACGTGCGTCACACTCGTATTCCTCAATATGTATGGATGTATAGAGATCACGCTTCACGAGATTTTCCGAAAGCAGGACCGCATCCTCATAGTTATAACCTTCCCATGGCATATAGGCAACAATGATATTGTAGCCTAGCGCAAGCTCTCCATGATCCGTGGCCGGTCCATCAGCAATCGGCTGCTTCTCAAAAACCTCTTCGCCTTTTTTGACAATCGGCACCTGATTGATGCAGGTTCCCTGGTTCGAGCGTTGATATTTCTGCAGTTTGTAAACATCGAGTTCGCCTTCATGTGTGCGCACCTGAATCTGGTCTGCTGTAACTTTCTCAATCGTTCCCGAGCGCTTCGCCAGAATCATAACGCCTGAATCACAAGCTGCTTTGTACTCCATGCCCGTGCCAACAAGCGGAGCCTGTGTACGCAGGAGCGGCACAGCCTGACGCTGCATGTTGGCACCCATCAAGGCACGATTCGCATCGTCATTTTCGAGGAACGGAATCATCGCCGTTGCAATAGAAACAACCTGCTTCGGCGAAACGTCCATATAATCCACGCGATCGCGCGGCATCAAAACGGTCTCTTCATTATAGCGAGCCGTAACACGCTCATTAACAAACCAGCCATCTTCATCAAGCGGCTCATTCGCCTGTGCAATAACAAGTTTATTTTCCTCATCTGCCGTCAAGTAGCGCACGTCATCTGTCACACGATGCGCAACCTTGTCCACTTTGCGGTACGGCGTTTCCATGAAACCAAACTGGTTAACACGCGCATAATTCGAAAGTGAACCGATAAGACCAATATTGGGACCTTCAGGTGTCTCAATCGGACACATGCGCCCATAATGCGAATTATGGACATCACGTACCTCAAAGCCTGCACGCTCGCGCGAAAGACCGCCAGGACCAAGAGCCGAAAGGCGGCGCTTATGCGTAAGTTCAGACAAGGGATTGTGCTGATCCATGAACTGCGAAAGCTGCGAAGAGCCAAAGAATTCCTTGATAGCCGCCACAACAGGGCGAATATTGATCAATGCCTGCGGTGTAATCACATCGACATCTTGTATGGTCATGCGTTCCTTGACCACGCGCTCCATACGTGAAAGACCGATACGGAACTGATTCTGTAGGAGCTCTCCCACAGAACGCACGCGTCGGTTGCCAAGATGATCGATATCGTCCGTCGTACCTATGCCATCCATAAGGTTCAGAAGGTAATTGATGGAAGCCATGATATCATCACAGGTAATCGTACGATGGTTATACGGAAGGGTCCGTGAACAAAGCATTTTCACGCTCTTGCCGTCTCCATCCTGCGTGCGCACAAAGAAAACGGCCGGTTTCCCTTCGTCAAAAAGAGCATCTTCCTGCTCCGCCGTAATATTTTCCAACATCGCCTCATCAACGACGACATCCGCCGGAACGACAATTTCTCCCGTCTCCGTATCCACGATGGGTTGAGCCAGAACCTTACCAAGAAGACGGCGCTTCCAACCAAGTTTCTTCGTCAGTTTATAGCGGCCAACCATCGCGAGATCATATCGTTTAGCATCAAAAAAGAGCCCGTCAAGAAGCTGCTGCGCATTGTCAACCGTCGGAGGTTCGCCCGGACGCAAGCGCTTATAAATTTCAACAAGTGCTTCTTCTTTGGAATTCGCACCATCACGTTCCAGCGTCGCCTGAATCCGTTCATCATGATTAAAGAGCTCAGCAATCTCGTTGTTGGAGCTATAGCCCAAAGCACGAATCAAAATGGTAACGGGAAGCTTCCTTGTCCGATCAATGCGCACAGAAATTACATCGTTTGTATCTGTTTCCAATTCAATCCATGCACCGCGATTCGGAATGATTGTCGCATTATAGAGTTTCTTGCCCGTCGGATCAATTGTCTCGCCATAGTAAGCGCCCGGTGAGCGCACAAGCTGGCTGACAATGACACGCTCCGCACCATTGATAATGAAAGTCCCTGTATCTGTCATAAGCGGAAAATCGCCCATGAACACTTCCTGCTCCTTGATCTCGCCCGTTTCACGGTTAATCAAGCGGACATTGACGCGCAGGGGGGCTGCAAGCGTCACATCCCGCTCCTTGCATTCATCGAGCTCATACTTAGGCTCCCCGAGCGAAAAATTCTCAAAGGAAAGCACAAGATTCCCCGTAAAATCTTGAATCGGTGAAATATCCTGGAAAATCTCCTGGAGGCCTTCCTTCAAAAACCATTCGTAGGAGTTTCTTTGAATATCCAAAAGATGCGGCATATCCATGACTTCTTTGATTTTTGCATAGCTATACCTATTTCTCTTGCCCACCGGCACAGGACTAAACATTAAATCCCTCACCCCTTAGCCAAAACTCATTCCAAACTCAAAGCACGCAAAAAAGACAACGAAAAAATATAAAGATAAAAAAGGACAAGGCATAAAACTATCGCTTGATACCTTGTCCGCTCTCTCCCATCTCGTCCGCCATCGTACACGCTTATTCAGTTCTCTGCGGTAAAAACGCAAATGCGCATAGTTTGAATAACATACACGCTGTAATAAATAAATCTAGCACAGGAAAGCTACATTGTCAATACTCATTTAAAGATAAATTTTCCAAATAAATTTTCCAGCCAGCAACCTTGATCAACGTGCAAACCGCCATACCTTTTTAAGACAGTCAACAGCCACACGCCCCCGCCTCAAAGGCATTTTCGTAATACTGCACCGTGTAGGAGCCTCTTTCATAAAGAACTTCCGCGACATCAAAACGGCAAGGCTTTTCCTCGATTCTTTTTTCCTGCATATACCAAACAGCAGTACGAATAATACGCCGCTGTTTCGTCCGTCCCACAGCTTGCGCGGGAATACCGTAATGGGTGGGACGACGCGTTTTGACCTCAACAAAGAGAATCGTATTCTTTTCCTCAGCAATAATATCGATTTCGCCCATAGGCGAACGAAATTGCCGCTCCAAAATTCGACAACCACGTTTCCCAAGATATTGCGCAGCAAAATCCTCGCCTTGATTGCCAAAGTCTTTGTGGTTCATTTGGGAAGCTCCACTTTTCGATGATTCCTATCAATGCGATAGACATATGCAAGCACTTCAGCTATTGTGCGATAGAGCTCTGGCGGTATTTCCCTGTCAAGTTCCAATGCCATCAACATATTGACGAGCGATTTGTTCTGATAGACGGGAACCGCATTTTTTTGCGCCGCCGCCAAAATATTCTCCGCCACAAAACCACGTCCCTTGGCCACAACCTTAGGCGCAAGATTTTTCTCCGGTTCATAACGGAGCGCTACGGCTTTCTTATCTGCTGTTTTAGCCGCTTCCGCGTCCATTGGTATTTGCTTGTTCTTGTCGTTTATCATTCTTTGCTACCTGCCACCCCAACTTTAAGATCCGAAAGTTCAAGGGTTGTTCCTTTAAAGGATGCCTTAAACTCAGGAATATATTCCTTAAATTCATTAACAATAGAAGGATCGGAAAAAAGCACACGCATATTGAGACTTTTTTGATCGTAGACCTGGCAAGTAAGTTCCACCGCCCCGATATAATCGGTGAGTACACATAGCCTTAGCCAAGTTTCCTTATGCATCCGTCCGTCCTCTGGGGAATATTTTTCCTCATTGTAAACATTGGCATATGCCGGAAAGCTTTGCTTTTCACCCTCCCCCATATACAAAGGCAGCATGAAATTCAAAGAACGATGTGTATTGCCCTTGCCATCTGTCTGGAAAACACTGCCCCCTTCCATGGATTGCTTCATGGAGGAAACAAAATCTGCCACATCCTTGCCCGCCTTTTTAAGTTGACGCGCTTTCATGTCCTTGACGGCCGCCATATCACAAAGCTGCATAAAGGCCCAGAGACGCGGCAAATCCCCTAGATTTTGCTGGACTGCCGCTTGGTTGACGGCGGCAGGAACATTATTCTGGCTTAAGCGCAAAAGAAGTTGGAGCTGTTTTGCGTCGTTATCCGGCAGCATCTTTTGTCCATTGTTGACAAAATTTCGCAACAAAGCGGCATCCCGTTCAGACAGCTGCATATTTCTCAGCATGAATGCCGCAGTATCTTTCAATGCCTGCATGAGCTGCGGCGTATTTTGCATAACGGGCATCTGACGCGGAGCCGTATTCGGCATTGTCCCCCCCTGCGGTTTCTGTGAGGACGAATTGGTCTGCTGCCCATCCTGCACCAGTCCCCGCGACGATTGGCCTTTGTCCTCTGTCAGGGCGGGATTCCCCTGCTGTGCAGTTGCCCCTCGTGCATTGTTCGGGACTTCCGCCTCACGCGCCTGTCCTGGCCGAGCACCTGCGTTTTCCTGCTGCAGCTCAGATGTCTCTTCGTTCGCCTGGAGAAGGTTCATTCCTGAAGATTGCTCTTTTTGTCCCTGCAGCAAAGGGCTGCCGTCCTTCATGAGCTGCGCTTCTTTACCTTGCACCATTCCTTCCTTCGGCACCTGCCCTGCTGGAGTTTCAGGCTCCTGTGAAGCGGTTGCGCCCTGTTTCAATTCACCGGCTTGAGTTTGTCTGGGCAGAGCCGCTTCTTCTGCTTGCGGCATCTCCTTCGTTCCCGTGGCAGAAGTGTCCGGCTGGTTTTCTCTTGCTGCGCTGTTTTCCGGCAGCACATTCCCCTGCGTCCCAGCGGTTTTGCCTTGTTGCCCCTCCGCTGTTCCTTGCCCCATCTCCTGCATCACATTACTTGGATTGCCCGACATCTTCTGATCTTGCATCTGCCCTTGACCCTGGAGCGATGCTCCAGCCTCTTCGCCTCGAGGCAAAAAGTACTGTACAAGAGATTTCAAGAAGCCAAACGAATCCGAATCCCCCAGCCCCTGTCCACCCTGCATCGACGTCAAGGTCAGAGCCGCCAAGGCTTGCTGCAGCGCCGCAGGCAGTTCTTCCAAAGTTTTTGAATCCAGCAGCTGAAAAGCAAACTTATTGAGCAGCGCCGGCTCCAACGCGGCTCCCCCTGCTTCCGAAGAAGTCAGCAACACCTTTAAATTCTGCAAAACGGCTTGCATATTCTCACTGAAATCACTTACCGGCACGCCTTTTTCTGCTAGGGAACCAAGCTGCATGAGCATACGCGAAAGCATCGTCAGCTGTTCCATCGAAAAACGCTGGCTTTCTGCCGTACTACCGAGTCCTTCCTGCAACGTTGCACTGAGCGAGAAGGAGCTTTCCATAACATTGCGTATGACCTTTTGCAGCTGTTCCGGCAAAACATCAACGGTATCTTCCTGGTTTTGAGATATTTTCCCGAGTATTGCAGACAAATCGGCAATGGAATTACGAATCGAAACATTTGTCTCTTTTGTAAAAGGAGACGATAACGTACCGTCACCGCGCCTTGATACGCCGTCTGCGGAACTTGTTGTCTGCGTCCGCTGTACGCGCTGCAGCGAGCCTGCAGCATTTGCAGCATTTGCTTCCATTGCCATAAAATGAATCCTCCGTGAAAATCTACAGAAACCGATCAATCATGCAATACATCATAAGAAAGTCTTGAACGAACCGGTTCAAAACTCCTCCGGTGAATCGGGCATGGCCCATACTTTTCTAAAGCAAGCATATGTTCCTTCGTCCCATATCCCTTATGTCTCGCAAACCCATACAGGGGATATTGGCTGTCATATTCAAGCATCATGCGGTCTCGCGTGACTTTTGCCACAATGGAAGCCGCCGCAATGGAGGCCGACTTTGCGTCTCCCTGTATGATGGAAAGAGTCGAGGTCGCCAGCCCCTGCAAAGGCATGGCGTCAATCAGAATCTTATCCGGCTGTGGTTCCAAAGACGCAATCGCCTCATACATCCCTTGCTTTGTTGCCTGATAAATATTTTTTTCATCAATGACTTCGCATGGGATAACCGCTTTTCCTAACGCAATCGCATTTTTCTCTATCTCACCATAGAGTTTTTCACGAACCGATACGGACAGTTTTTTGGAATCATTGATCTGCGGCAGATAAAAATCAAGCGGCAAAATAACCGCTGCAGCAACAACGGGTCCCGCTAAAGGACCTCGTCCCGCCTCATCAACCCCAGCAACAAGACGATACCCTTCTTCTAATGCCATCTTCTCATAACGGTAAAGCGTGTGCACCCGGGCACGATCCTCTTTCTCCCTCGCCCACTTACGCAGCATTCTCTGTACACCTACACGGGAATCTGCACCACAGGAAGCCTCGATTTCCATCGTCCAGTCCCCGGATACATAAAGACGCTCTAATTCTTTTATCGTCATTTTCGTTGTATCCATTAACTGCCTTCCTTTTTCTCCACACTTTCTGATTTATCCTGTAAATCTTGAGCCATCACAGCATTGTCCGCTGAATCTTCAGGCGGCACATCCAAGCTGATTTTCCCGAATTTTCCCATACGAAACTCCGACAAAAGGATGTGGTGCACTTTTTCCATATCAATGCGCCCCCCCTTTAAAAGGCAGCCACGTTTTCGTCCAATCATCTCCATAAGTTCATCGACATTCTGCGGCATAATTTGTTTGAACTTAAACCGTTCCTGCAGCCTTTCCGGATAATCGCGCAGCAAGATTTCAAGAAGGAGTCTCGCCACACTCTCCATATCGTAGATTTCATCATTAACCGCCCCGGTAAACGCCAGTTTCAGCCCCACTTCCTTATCCTCAAACTTCGGCCAGAGAATGCCCGGCGTATCCAGAAGATCCGCCTCCGCCCCAATACGTATCCATTGCTTAGCACGGGTAACGCCTGGTTTATCCGCTGTCTTTGCCTTGGCAGCTCCTGCCAAGCGGTTGATCAAAGATGATTTTCCCACATTCGGAATCCCAAGAATCATCACGCGTGCCTTACGAGCCGCCACTCCCTTCGCAAGCAATTTTTCGGTCTTGTACCTAGCCGCTTTCGCAATGAGCGCAAGGAGTTCCCGTATCCCCTTGCCCGTAGCCGAATCAAGTGCTGCAGCAAAAAGTCCTTGCCCACGAAAATATGTCAGCCAACGTTTTGTTGCTTTTTCATCTGCCAAATCCATCTTGTTTAGTGCCACAATCCGCGGCTTTCCCTCAATGATTTCCCTCAGCATCGGATTGGCACTCGAAATCGGAATTCGCGCATCCAAAAGTTCCACCACAACATCGACCAGTTTCAGATTTTCCTCCACCAACTGCCGCGCTTTTTTCATATGCCCCGGATACCACTGGATCACCGGAAGCTCTCTGGATGTATCCTTATCCATTCCTATCCATAGCTCCTTTAATCTCTGCTCTTTACTGCCTTCTTACGTATTAATCCCAAGGCCTTCCATCCGTTCCCGTCTAATCGTTCCCACTGTTCTTCCCCTTAGGTAATTGTGGACAGATGCGGAAACGGCAGGAAAAATTTTGCCTACAATTATCTCCTATATCATAAGCAAAAAACAGTATTTAAACAAGAGGCCGACTTCCTGCGGAAATGAAGTCAGCAATCCCTTGACGGCATCACATGTGCGATTTCACTTCCTGGAAATCTTCTGATTCCAGCAAACAGTAAAAAAGCCTCACCCCTTGGAAATACAAGGAGCGAGGCTTCTTTTACTTAAACTCCACAAATTCATTCAGACGCGCTCCGCCTTTAATCATCGGTTCGACGAAGCTTTTTTTCAGTTTCAATACAATGACGCGCGGCTCGTCTGCTTGAGTGGCACGCCTGAACGCATGGATGAATTGTTCCTGTGTCGTGACGGCTTCGGCTTCAATGCCAAAGCTCTTAGCGTAAGCGACAAAGTCCATCGAATGAGCAAATTCACAGGCAATATAACGCTCCTTATACATGACCTTCTGGAGCTGTCGGATCATGCCAAGGCTTGAATTATCCATGATGAGCGAGATAACAGGCAATTTGAGACGCGCAATTGTGTAAAGCTCATTTCCCGTCATGCGCATGCCTCCATCGCCTGTGATATGAATCATACGGCGCTTCCTGCCATAAGCGACCTGCGCTCCCATAGCAGCGGGCAAGCCGAATCCCATAGTGCCAAGCCCCCCTGAGGTCAGCCATGATCTCGGTTCTTCGACACGTAAATGAAGTGCTGCCCACATCTGATGCTGCCCGACATCTGTCGCAAAAGAATATGGCTTGCCCGCTGTTGCAAGTGCAACATGGTGCAGCGCCCATGGCACGGTCAGGCAGCCGACCTCATAATCGTAAGCATATTCCCCCCGCCACCGGCGAATATGCTTAAGCCATTCGCCGGTACAATGCAAAGGTTCCGGCTGCATCAAGAGACGCAAAATGATTTTCATGTCTCCTGCCAGTCCAATAGAACTTGGAATATTCTTGTCAATCTCAGCAGGATCAATATCGATATGAATGAACTTCGTTCCCTTCATATATTTGACAACATTGCCTGTCTGACGATCGCCAAAACGGCTGCCGAGCGCGATGATTACATCGGATTCAGCAATCGCATTATTCGCTACTTTGCGCCCATGCATACCGGCAAAACCAACGCACAGGGGATGTGACCGAGGGATGGAACCAAGTCCCATCAATGTCTGTACAACGGGAATGCCATAGCGCTCCGCAAAGGCGGTGAGCTCAGCAGCAGCACCTGCATAGATGACGCCGCCGCCTGCAATAATGACAGGTTTCTTTGCACGGCGAATGACGTCAGCAGCTTCTGCCGCACAAATCAAAAAGTCCGCATCGGGCTTACCCGATTTTTTTGCCTCATGGATACGGCGCTCGTATTTCACGTCTGCAAAAAAAAGATCGCGGGGAATATCGACAAGCACGGGACCTGGACGCCCGCTGCGCGCGATATCAAAAGCCTCACGCAATGTTGCAACGAGCCTGGCGGCATCTTTTACCTTAAAATTATGTTTTGTGACAGGCATCGTAATGCCGAGAATATCAGTTTCTTGAAAGGCATCGCGCCCCAAGAGGCCTGTATCCACCTGTCCCGTGATTGCCACCATGGGGATGGAATCCATAAACGCCGTGGCAATGCCGGTCACGAGATTCGTTGCACCTGGACCCGAGGTTGCAAGACAGACCCCTACCTTTCCCGTCGCGCGAGCATAGCCATCTGCAGCATGAGCAGCGCATTGTTCATGCGAAGTAACAATCTGGCGAATATGATCTTCATCATAGAGTGCATCATACAGCGGCAAATTCATACCGCCCGGATAGCCGAATATCGTGTCAACACCTTGTTCTTTCAGGCATTCAACAACCGCTTTCGCGCCTCTCATCGAAGTCTCTCCTTCCCTGTTTTGCCCTTAAATATGCGAAAGCACCGCCTCCGCCATCTCTTCGGTATTCGCTTTCCTGAAGCCTTCCTTCCAGAGATCAACCGTACGCCAACCCTCATCCAGAACTGCATCCACAGCCCTCTCGACAGCCTGTGCCGCCTTTTCCTCCTCGAGTGCATAGCGCAGAAGCATTGCCGCTGAGAGAATCGTACCAACTGGATTGGCAATCCCCTTGCCTGCAATATCAGGTGCAGAACCATGAATCGGCTCGAAGAGGCTTGTTTTTTCGCCGATACTCGCCGACGGCATCATGCCGATGGAACCGCCGACAACAGCCGCCTCATCCGAAAGAATATCACCAAAAAGATTGCCTGTGACAATGACATCAAACTGTGTAGGCTTCACGGCAAGCTGCATGGCACAATTGTCAACATAAAGGTTGTTAAGCTCCACCTCTGGATAATCCTTCGCCACCTGCACGACGGTGCGCCGCCAGAGGCGCGACGTCGCGAGTACGTTCGCCTTATCGACGCTTGTCACATGGGCACGGCGAAGTTTCGCTGTCTCAAAGGCCAGCTTAGCAATGCGTTCCACCTCGGGCACGGAATAATTTTCAAGATCCCATGCTCGCTCATATCCATCCTTTATTTCACTTTCACATTTATCGCCAAAATAAATGCCGCCAATCAGCTCACGCACAATCAAAAGATCTGCACCTCGAACCAGTTCAGGCTTCAAAGGTGAGTACTCAACGAGAGAATCCGCGACCTTTACAGGGCGAAGGTTTGCATAGAGCCCCAAACCTTTTCGAAGTCCCAGAATTGCCTTTTCCGGACGCAGAGCAGGAGCAACATCATCCCATTTGTCACCGCCCACGGCACCGAAAAGGACGCCGTCCGCTGCCTGCGCAGCCAAAAGGGTTGCCTCAGGAAGCGGGGTCCCGCACTTATCGTAAGCAGTACCACCCGCATCATGTTCTTCGTAGGAAAGCTCCAAAGCAAATTTTTCCGCTGCTTTTTTTAACACAGCAACAGCCGCATCCGTTATTTCCCTGCCAATGCCGTCGCCAGGAATAACTACGATTTTTCTTGCCATCAGAGTTCCCCCTTTTCCTTAATATAGTGAATGAGTCCGCCCGCTTTAGCGATTTCCTGCACAAACCCCGGCAGCGGATGTGCATGAAAAACATCGCCTGTTGTGAGATTTTCGATAGTCCCCGTCGTAGTATCAACACGCAATTCATCGTTCGCGTGGATTTTCTCCACATCATCGCCGATTTCCAGAAGAGGCAGACCTATGTTGATGCCGTTACGATAAAAGATTCGCGCAAAATCTGACGCAATGATTACGGGGATGCCCGATGCCTTAATGGCCACAGGTGCGTGTTCACGCGAAGAACCGCAGCCAAAATTTTTCCCGCCAACCATGATATCGCCTTCCTGCACATTCTTCGCGAACGTTTCATCGATATCGACCATACAGTGTTCGGCAAGTTCCTTGGGATCAAAGCTATTCAGATAGCGCGCAGGAATAATAACATCCGTATCAATATTGTCGCCGTAACGCCAAACTTTTCCTTGCAAATTCATCTCACTTTACCTCCTCCGGCGCCGCAATTTTACCGAGAATGGCACTTGCTGCCGCCACATGCGGTCCTGCCAGATAAACCTCGCTGTCCACATGTCCCATACGTCCGCGGAAATTGCGGTTTGTCGTCGAAACACATCGTTCGCCTGCCGTGAGGATTCCCATATAGCCACCAAGGCAAGGCCCGCATGTGGGGGCAGCGACAGCACAGCCTGCATCGATAAACGTATCGATATAGCCAAGGTGCATGGCCTCCTGATATACCGCTTGACTGCCGGGAATCACGATGCAGCGCACATCGGGATGAACCTCATGTCCCTTGAGGATACCTGCCGAAATTTCCAGGTCCTCCAGTCTGCCGTTTGTACAGGAACCGATAACCACCTGGTCAATCTTGATCTCATCAATATCCATAACACGCTTCGTATTGCCGGGCAAATGAGGGAAAGCAACAACAGGCCGCAGTTTGGAGAGATTGATTTCAACCGCCTGGCAATACTTTGCATCTGGGTCGGATGCTACAGGCTCATAAGAGCCCTGCACACGTCCCTCAACATATTCCTTCGTTTTTTCATCAAAGGGGAAAATACCATTTTTGCCGCCTGCCTCGATCGCCATATTGGCAATCGTCAAACGATCCGTCATCGTAAGTTCCGCAACTCCCTCACCCGTAAACTCAAGCGATTTATAGAGTGCGCCATCCACACCAATCATGCCGATAAGCGTCAGGATAACATCTTTGCCGTTAATATCGTCAGGCTTCTTTCCCGTAAGATGCACTTTGATGGTCTCCGGTACTTTGAACCACGCGGTTCCCGTCGCCATGCCGACAGCAAGATCCGTTGTGCCGACACCTGTTGAAAAGCCGTTCAAAGCGCCATAGGTACATGTATGCGAATCTGCGCCAATCGTCAGCATTCCCGGTCCCACGAGACCAAACTCAGGCAGGATGACATGCTCAATACCGACACGGCCAATCTCGAAATAGTTCTTAATTTTATGCTTTTTCGCAAAATCACGCACAATCTTGCCGAGGGCAGCTGCCTTGATGTCCTTTGCCGGTTGGAAATGATCGGGAACAAGCGCAATCTTCTCGTTGTCAAAAACAGGGCGACCGATGCGTTCAAACTCCTTGATGGACGGCGGAGCCGTGATATCGTTCGCAAGCACCATATCAAGGCGGCAAGTAATTAGCTGCCCCGGCTCGACATAATCGAGGCCTGCATGGCGCGCAAGAATTTTTTCGGTCATATTCATTCCCATGGAATTTCCTCCTGATAAAATATTCTGGCTGCTATAGAGCGTCCTTAGTACAAGCCGTGAACAAAACACATACTGCAGATTCATCGACATGACCAATAGCTCCCGAAACAATCGAAAGAAAACGGCTTACACCCTATTATATCATAAGGAATGATACCATAAGGACGGTAAGCCGTTTCAAGTTTCAAAGTTTGTTGCGGTGCAAAATCAGAACTCGAGCTCTTTCTGATCCTTGAGCCAACTCATCATGCCGCGCAGTTCGCCTCCGACCTTCTCAATCTGATGCTCAGCGTGGATGCGACGCTCAGCGAGAAAGTTTGCACGACCAGCAGCACGGTTTTCAAGAAGCCAGTTGCGGGCAAACGTACCGTTTTGGATTTCCTTCAAAAGCTGCTTCATTTCCGCCTTGACCGCCGGCGTAACAATGCGCGGACCGGCCATGTAGTCACCGTATTCCGCCGTATCGGAAATGGATTTGCGCATTTTCGCCATACCGCCTTCATAAAGGAGGTCAACAATGAGCTTCATTTCATGGAAGCATTCAAAATATGCCATCTCCGGCTTATATCCCGCCTCAACAAGCGTTTCGAAACCAGCCTGCATCAAAGCGCAAACACCGCCGCAAAGAACAGCCTGCTCGCCGAAGAGATCCGTTTCCGTTTCATCCTTAAACGTTGTCTCGATAGCACCGGCACGCGTGCCGCCAATGCCGCGAGCATAAGCGAGGGCAATATCAAAGCAATTTCCCGTCGGGTTCTGGTAAACCGCGAAAACGACAGGAACGCCGCCGCCTTCAACAAAAGTACGGCGTACAAGATGACCGGGGCCTTTCGGTGCAACCATGAATACATCGATATCTTCCGGTGCAACAATCTGCTGAAAATGAATATTGAAACCATGCGCGAAAGCAAGAGCACTGCCGGACTTCAAGTTCGGGGCAATTTCGTTTTTATAGACATCCGCCTGCTTCTCATCCGGAATCAGGATCATTGTGATATCCGCCTGCTTGACAGCATCAGCGACAGACAGAACCTTGAGATCATGTGATTCAGCAATCGCCTTGGATTTCGATCCTTCATAAAGGCCAACAACAACATTGACGCCGCTCTCCTTGAGATTCAGTGCATGTGCATGACCCTGGCTGCCATAGCCGATGATAGCGACCGTCTTGCCCCTCATGACCTCCCAGTTCACATCCTGATCATAGTAAGTTTTTGCCATAGTACTCTCTCTCCTCACAATTTTGGTAAATGGTATGTTCGCCGCGCTCCAAAGCTATGAGCCCTGTACGAATTGTCTCCAAGATGCCATAAGGCGAAAGAAGCTGCAGGAACGCCGTAACCTTCTCATCGTCCCCCGTGATCTCGAAAATCAAGGTTGTCGGGCGCACATCAATAACGTGTGCACGGAAAAGCTCCGCCATCTTAAGCACATCGAGACGATTCGTGTCATCCGCCTTCACCTTGATGAGCGTCATGCCGCGAAAAACAGATGTCCCCGTCTGAAGCGCCTGTACCTCGACAACGTCCGGAAGCTTTTCAAGCTGCTTCATCATCTGGTCAACAAGTTCTTCGTCTCCCTGCACGACGACGGTAATCCTGGAAAATTCCGCGGTCTCCGTCACTCCCACCGACAAGCTGTCGATATTGAACTCACGCCGCGAAAACATGCTTGCAACACGAACAAGTACGCCAGACTGGTTCCTCACGAGTATGGAAAGCACATGTCGCATCTGAAATCCTCCTAACACCTGTACCTGTTGTAAACATGTATACATTATGGCAATATACCCTTTGTTTGTCAACAGGATTTTCCTCTTGTTTCCATGAAAAATATAGGTATAATTATAGAAAGTCTTTTATGAGCAGCACCAAAAGAAGCGGATCAAATACTCTTGGCAAACAAAATTTAAAAGGCTTACCTATCCGAAACGACATTGCAGGAGGCATCGCATGGCAAAAACAGCGAAAAAAAGCATCTTGAGCAACGCGCGGGCACTCGACGGAATTGTCGAACCTCTCCTGTTGTGGTTTTACGGCGAAAAGCGCTCTCTGCCCTGGCGCGAAGAGCCAACACCGTATCGCGTATGGATTTCGGAAATCATGCTTCAACAGACTCGAGTCGAAGCCGTAAAGCCTTATTTTTCACGTTTCATTGAAGCCTTGCCTGATGTCCATGCACTTGCCGAAGCGGATGAGGACACGCTGCTGAAGCTTTGGGAGGGTCTCGGATATTATAGCCGCGCACGTCATCTGCGAGAAGCGGCGCGCATCGTTTGCCGCAGCTTTAGCGGCGAACTGCCCGCAGACTTCGATGCGCTTCTCACCTTGCCCGGCATCGGACGCTATACAGCAGGCGCCGTCTCTTCCATTGCCTTCGGGAAACGTACGGCAGCGGTAGACGGCAATGTACTGCGCGTCGTCATGCGCCTCATCGCCTCATCTGCCGATATCCTCAAGGAAAGTACGAAACGCGCGGTAGAAGAAGCCCTGCTTGCACGTCTTCCCCAAAAGCCCGGCGATTTCAACCAGGCTTTGATGGAATTAGGCGCACTCATTTGCTTGCCGCGCGGTGCGGCACGATGTCCCGACTGCCCGCTAAAGCGCTTTTGCCTGGCAGCAGATCTGGGAATTCAAGCAGAATTGCCTAAAAAGACTCCGCCGAAGAAAAGACGCACGGAAAAACTCACGATTCTTATACTGTCGCAGAACGGAAAAATCGCCCTGAAAAAACGTCCTTCAAAAGGGCTCCTTGCAGGACTTTGGGGGCTGCCCTCACTTCCTGGCCATTGGAGCAAAGAAGAACTGATGAAAGAACTCCATTTGTTGGGCTTTTCCCCTGCAAAACTTACGAAACTTCCAGCAGCAAAGCATATATTCTCTCATATCACATGGCAAATGATCGGCTGGCGAATCGAAATCGATGAGCCAAGCCCCCCTCCCGCTCTCCAAACATTTTCCTCGCATTCTTCCCAACTTCGCGAAACATCTGTCTCTTATGGCAGTATACCCAAGGAATCTCCTTCTTTTTTCTGGGCAACAGAAAAAGAGATGCTTGATACCTACAGCATCCCTGCCGCCTACCGCAGCTATTTTCCCTATATATCGGAAATATAAATTGCTGCAGCATTTCTTCTCGAGGTACGTTATGAACTGGAAACTCACTCTTGCCGTCCTGGTCTGCAACATTCTTTTTATGTCTGCAAGCTATACAATGCTCATTCCGTTTTTACCACTCTATTTAACAAATGAACTCGACGTTGCCCAAAATTCTGTCAACCTTTGGTCGGGACTCGTCTTCTCTGCTTCCTTTGTCGTCAGTGCCATTATGGCGCCGATTTGGGGCCGTCTTGCCGACCGGCACGGCAAAAGACTTATGGCGATTCGCTCAAGTCTCCTTCTCTCCTTGAGTTATCTCCTCTGCGGCATTGTCCAGACGCCGGAACAGCTCGTCGCCGCACGCCTTGTGCAAGGCTTCAGTGCCGGCCTTTGGCCTATGGATCTCGCCATCATGTCCGTTTACGCGCCGCCTGCACGCTTGGGGCTCTGTCTCGGCATCATGCAAGGCGTCCTGACGGCGGGCGGCGTCATCGGCCCCCTCCTCGGCGGTACGCTTGCCGAATTCTTCGGCATGAGACTGTCTTTTTTCGTCGGCGCAGCCGCACTCTTTCTAAATTGTTTGATGTTCATCTTCATCATCAAAGAACCGCCAGCAACAAAACCGAAAGCAAGTGAAAACACCGACCAAAAACATCATTCCCTTCTTTCCCTGCCTCTGATACGCCATCTTCTCATCGCCGGGCTTCTCGTGCAAATGGTCATCCTCATCCTTCAGCCCATCATCACAACATACATTGTCTCACTTGCAGGAAATTTACCAAACCTCGTCTTTGTTTCCGGCCTCGTCTTTTCTCTCGGCGGCATCGCCGGAGCAATAGCGGCACCGGCTTGGGGAGCTTTCGGGCAACGTCGCGGCTTCATCCGCTCCATGATGTTTGCACTCGGCTGTGCAGGTGCAGGAATCATGTTCCAGGGAATTCCTGATGATCTCTGCACCTTTGCTGTCATGCAGTTTATCTGCGGTCTCTTTTTTGCAGGCATCCACCCCGCCATCAATGCACTTCTCGCACATCACAGCCCTGCCGATGCCAAGGGGCAAATCTTCGGCCTCCTCTTCGCCGCGCAGCAAATAGGTTCCATAGCAGGTCCCGTTCTCGGCGGTCTTATCGCAACATTCTTCGGTATGAAATACGTTTTCTTTCTCGCCGGCACGATCCTGCTTGCCCTTGCAGTTTTCATCCATCAGCGCTTTACCAGAGTTCGCGGGCTGCGCAAACTCTTCAAAACCGCATAGACTATACGACATGGTCTTTCTCCCACTTACGGCACCCTGCACGGGGAACGCTGCCCCCATATTGTAAAAAACGAATTGACCTGCCGCCATCTTCCGGCGTATTTGGGCCGCCCATGAGGAATTTCCTAATTTCCTGCCGCACATAAGCTCTTCGGCGAAAATTTCATCCGCATAAAAATAGACCAGTTCGCCAACGCAGTTGGAAAACTGATCCATGAACAGCTGCAACGGAGCTGACCGCCGCCCGCAAGAGCGGCGGTTTTTATCCATCGGGAGCGAACACAGTCAAGCTCCCTTTAAATGCTCCAAATGCGCGATACTATTTACATAATCGACAGTGAAGTGATGTCCGCCGTGTGTCAAACGACTGACCGCCGTATTCCCTTGGCGGAGGCGCCAAACGTAACGCAGCGGCATATGGAGCGCATAGGTAAGTATCGTGCGCAAAAAAGCGCCATGTGCCACTAGGATGATTCTTTGCCCCTCATGTTCAGATGTGATTTTCTCAAGTGTCCGCGCCGCTCTCTCTTCCACATCTTGGAACGTTTCGCCACCCGGCGGTTTCAATTCATCCGGTGCAGAAAAAATCTGTTCCCCTGCCTCAGGCCACTTCTCCACAATTTGTTCAAATGTCAACCCCTCCCACGCGCCAAAATTCATTTCACGCAGGTTTTCCGTCTTCTGTACCTCACAGCCAAAGCGCTCGGCAAGAAACTCCGCTGTCGACACAGCACGCTGCAAATCACTCGAATAAATGGCATCAATTTTTTCTGCCGGAAAATGTTCCGCTAAACACTCAGCCTGCCGTATGCCGGTCTCAGCAAGCTCCACATCGGAATGTCCCTGGAAGCGTCCCCCCACATTCCACTCCGTTTGTCCGTGGCGCACCAGATAAATCTTCGTCATATCGCGTCCAACTCCTTCCAAATCGCCTGCATTGCAGAAAGCAGACGCTCATTTTCCTCACGACATCGCACCGCCGTTCGCAGATATGCACCAGAAAGTCCCGGGTAATTGCTGCAATCACGCAGCAAGATGCCGCGTTGCCGAAGAGCGGCGAGAAGACGCTGCAAAAAATCATTCCCATGGCGTAAACGAAAAAAAATGAAATTTACCGAAGGGGCAAAAACCTCGATTCCCGATAATTTAGCAAGTTCCGCGGCAAGAAATTCCTTTTCTCCACAGACAAAACGCCGTGCCGCCTCCTGATATTCCAGGTCAGCAAGAGCAGCAATACCTGCTGCCTGTGCGAGCGAGTTCACATTCCAAACGTCTTTTCCGGCTTCCAGAGAACGGCAAAGCTCTGGCACGGCAACACCGAACCCCAGACGCAGCCCAGGAAGCGCAAAAAATTTTGTCATGGACTGTACGACAAAAAGATGCGGATATTTTTTCGTGAGATGACGCACGGTATATTTCTCGCGATCTTCACGAAAATCCAAGAAAGATTCATCCATGATGACCCACACGCCATGCTCCTCCGACAGTTCAAGGAAGGCGCACAATTCTTTGCGGTCCAGTAGGCGGCCTGTTGGATTGTTCGGACTGCAAAGCACAACAACATCTGCATTCGGAAGCTGCTCCTCCGCTGCTTCCGAAGCAAAAGAAAAACCTTGACTTTGCAATAAAGGAAGATATCGGACTTCCGCTCCTGCAGCCCGCGCCGCCCTTTCATACTCGCTGAAGGACGGCACGGGCAAAAGAACCCGCCTGGGACGCACAGTATAAAAAAAGCAATAAAAAAGCTCCGCCGCGCCGTTGCCGAGCACAATTTCCTCCTGCGGCACACCATAAAACGAAGCAATCGCCGCCTTCAAGGCTCGCACTTTAGGATCAGGATAGTTGACAATCTCATCGACATGGGAAACTATAGCTTCCCGCACAAGCGGCGACAAACCCAGAGGACTGATATTCGCACTGAAATCGAGCCATGAACCGCCCGTCGGACAAGTTTCATAAACATTGCCGCCATGCTCATACCTTTGCAGAAGCTCGTCCTCCTCTCAACCATCTTCCCTTCATTTTACCATGAAACCCCAAGAGGTCAAGCCGAAGGCGCAGACCGATTGGCCAGGTTTCTGTAAGGGCGTGAAGAGATATGTCAGCACGATTCTATGATATGCCGTCGCTGAAACCGGGAACAACCGGAAGACATGCCGCTTCGCATAGCGGCTGAACATATCTCTTGAAAGATTACGTCAAACCGTCTGCTTGCTCAATCAAACAAAAGAAGTAAGCAGCAAAAAACACAAAAGCACGAGCGTTTCCGTCAGCGTCGTGATCGCACCGTATACATCTCCGGTCAAGCCGCCGAGATAGCGCGTTGCGTAACTTGCGAAAAAGATCGTAAAGAGGAGCGCGGCAAGTATGACCACTGCCGGGAAAAAAAGCCACGAGGACAGAATGCCTGCACGCAAGGGAAAGCTGCCGCAAAATTCCGCCGCAACACCCAGCAAGGAGGAGATCAGCAGCGTATAAAAAAAGACACCGTAAAGCACGGGCTTCGTGCCGCCATCCTTGAACGCCTTCCCCATCCCCTCGGAACGTGCATAAGGAAATAAAGCAATGGCAGCAACCATCATCAGGCGCGCGATGACGGGCATGAATAGCAAGGCAGGAATGAGCACTGCGGTTTGCATAAGGTCAAGCAAAATCGACCAATCGAGAATCATCAGCAAAACGAAAGCAAAGACGCCGTTCGCTCCCACGCGACTGTCCTTCATGATTTCCAACATGCGTTCGCGCGAGCGTCCTGAAAAGAGCCCATCCATCGTGTCCATGAAACCGTCGCAGTGAAGGCCGCCGGTCAGGAGAAGCGGCAAGATCAGCAGAGCCGCTGCAACAACATGGAGCGGCACGAAAAAGCCGTTCTGCGGCAAAAGGAACAGCAGGAGTGCAGCAAAAGCAGCATAAATGAGACCGAGCACCAGGCCGATCAACGGGAAATAACGCACGCTGTCGGCAAAATCTTTCTCGCACCAATCTTTCTGCTCCACAATCGAAATGCGCGTGAGAAACTGCAGCCCGATAAAAAATGCACGCACGAAAACACCCCCGTCCGCTTCGCTTCAAAAAAACATTGCCCGCTGCTGCCAAAGAAGGAATCCTCCGTAAGCAAAGAGCAAAAAAAGTACTGTAACCGTATACATAAGGCGCACGGTTCTCTGTATATCATCAGCTTCGATTTCCCGCACGGCTTCCCCCATATAGGCGCGGAAGTGCGGTTCACCGAAATAGTAGTTGTTGCCCCCCAAGCGTATGTCGAGCGCACCCGCCACGGGAGCTTCGGCATGACCGCCATTCGGGCTCGGATGCTTTGCTGCATCGCGGCGCAGCATCTGCCATGCGCCGCTTCCATTGAAGCGCAGCAAAAAAGCCGCGAGCACGAAAAGAACGCCTGTGAGGCGCGCGGGAATGTAGTTGAGCACATCGTCAAGACGAGCCGCCACCCTGCCGAAGTACAGATATTTCGCGTTCTTGTAACCGAGCATCGAATCCATCGTGTTCGCCGCCCGGTAGAGCACGGCGAACGGCAAACCGCCAAGCAAATAGAAAAAAAGCGGTGCGATGACGCCGTCAACCGTATTTTCGGCCACGGTTTCGATTGCGGCACGTGACGCCTCCGACGCACTGAGCTTTTCCGTATCGCGTCCCACAATCCAGCCGACCTTCCTGCGCGCTTCTGAAAGATCACCTTCTTTGAGGAGGGCGCGTATCTCCATGCCCGCCGCCGCAAGGCTCTTCGGTGAAATCATGAAGGCAAGCAGCAAGGCTTCCAGCGCCAAGCCCAGATGCGGCAAGGGAATGAGCGCCACAAGCTGCAGGACGCACCAAGTGACTTCGTAGCAAACGACAAGCACGATAAGGGCGAGTACACCGCCAAGAAGCAGCTTCTTCTCGTTCGTATCTTCAGGATGATAAAAGCAATGCTCCAACCAAGCGATGAGATTGCCGATCAATACGACAGGATGGAGGCACGAACGCGGGTCGCCGAGGATACAGTCGATGAAAAACGAGAGAACAGCTGTCAGCATCCGCCCCGTTCCCCCATGATTTCTCGCAGCTTATCCAGATCGAGATGCTCACGCACAACAGCAGCAAGACGGTCGTAACTCTCTTCCTTCTCGCGATAGCGATTGCGTGTTACGGCAAGCGGAGAAAGCCCCTTCTTTTCGCGCAAGGCGTTGAGCAAGGCGCGGCGCAGGCCGTCGTGATCAAAAAATCCGTGAATGTATGTGCCTAAGACGTTTTCCTCTTCATTCACTGTTCCCTCCACAGCGTCACAAGACTCGCCGCGCCGTTCTTGCACGCGAAGGGGATGTCTGTCGCTTTCACGCAAAAATTCGGTCTTTCCCATATGAATCTCATAACCCCTAATGCCCTCGGCAGAAATCCGTTTGCCAAGAAAAGGAAGTTCCTTGGTCGAAGCGACGACCTGAGAAGTCAGCTTTTCTTCATGAAACGTCGTCTGCAAACCGAGAAGTCCAAGACCTGACGTACTGTCAAAAACAGACTCCGTATGATGCGGGTCGAAGATCTTTTCGCCAAGCATCTGGTATCCGCCGCAAATACCTATGACGGCGGCTCCCTTTTCATGTGCTTCACGAATTTTCGCCGCGAGTCCCGACGCTTCCAGCCAACGCATGTCCTCCGACGTGTTCTTGCTGCCCGGCAAGAGAATCAAGTCGGGGGTCCCCAACGCCTCAGCCTCACGAACGTAGCGCAAAGCAACATCAGGCTCATTCTCCAAGCTGTCAAAATCCGTAAAATTGGAAATCTTCGGTGTGCGAACGACTGCAAGATTAAGCTCTTTTCCCTCCGCTTTTTCCGCCTTTTCCTCTAAGGATACGGAATCCTCGTCATCAATACCCATTTCCTCTATGTGCGGAATGACGCCGAGCACGGGCTTGCCCGTCTTTTTCTCTAAAAATTCGACAGCAGGCGTAAAGAGGGAGATGTCACCGCGAAACTTGTTGACGACGAGCCCTTTGACGAGCTCCCGCTCATCCTCTTCCAAAAGTTCCAGCGTACCGACGAGAGAAGCGAGCGCACCGCCGCGGTCAACATCGGCGATAAGCAGAACAGGCGCATTCAGATACTTCGCCACGCGCATGTTGACGATGTCATTCGCCTTGAGGTTGACTTCCGCAGGGCTGCCTGCCCCCTCGATGACAACAGTCTCATACTCTGCGTCAAGGCGCGCCAGAGCCTCTTTGACCGCAGCAAACGCCTTGAGCGAATAACCTTGATGGTATTCCTTCGCCGTCATATTGCCGACGGGCTTTCCCATGAGGACGACCTGCGAACAGGAATTTCCCGTTGGCTTCAGCAAAACAGGATTCATGTCAACGAACGGCTCAAGTCCTGCAGCTTCCGCTTGGGCAACCTGCGCGCGCCCCATCTCCAAGCCATCTTTCGTGACATAGGAGTTGAGAGCCATATTCTGCGCCTTAAAAGGAACGACACGCCGTCCCTCCTGCCGAAAGATGCGGCAGAGTGCCGTCGTCAGGATACTCTTCCCCACATGCGAGCTCGTCCCCATCATCATGATGTAGTTCGCCAAAAGCCATTCCTCCCGTGAAACAAAGAATGTATTATTCCGATCCGCCGTCCTGCCACGGCACAGCAAGCTTCTTGAAGTCAACGGCAATGCCGCAGGAAACGAAGTAGACCTCCGTCGCTTCGCGCGCCGTCAGCTGGTTGGCAATGCCCGTGATGTCACGGTATTCGCGTGCGAGATGATTCTCAGGCACAATGCCTGCGCCCACCTCATTCGTCACAAAAATTGTCGTTCCCTGCTGCTTTTTCGCCGTTTCAAGCAAAAGTCCGATCTTCTCACGTATAAGAGCATAGTTCGCCGCAGAATCACGAACACTTTCCAAAGCGCACAGAAGATTACTGATGTAGAGCGTCAGGCAGTCGAAGAGAATCATATCGTGCGTTTCGCCAGCCGCCTCAATGGCACGATGAGCGTCTTCAGGCGCCTCCCATGTATGCCAATCCCGGGGACGGCGCTCACGGTGCAGCTTGACGCGGAACGCCATCTCTTCGTCATAGACGCCCGCCGTTGCAATATAGGCGACGTTCTTCCCGAAGCGAGCTGCATACTGCTCAGCAAAGCGGCTCTTACCACTTCGCGCACCTCCTGTGACGAGAACAATCTTACCCATCTGCCGTCCTCCTTTCCCTCTGCAAACGGCAGGCCTCAATGAAAGATTTTGCCGCTTCAGGGCAACCGGCGAAATGCAAATGCAGATAAGAGCCAAGCACCGCTCCTTTCGCATAACCTGCTGCATAACGTGCACCATTCCTCATGCGCGTGAAGGTAAAGGCTCGTGGAACATGCGCTTCCTCCTGCACTAGCTCCGTCGAAAAATGGAACTCGTGACCGCGCAGCTTTTTGCCGCACGCTCCAAGAATCGTATCGCAGCAAAGCTCCGCCTCGACGTAACCGACCATTTGCAGTCTGCGATTCATCTGCACGGCAGAAGGAATCAACCCCACCATCTCGTATGATTTGCCGTCGAAGTCCACAAGTTTTTCCATCAAATACATGTAACCGCCGCACTCGGCATAAATCGGCATCCCCATATCGCCCGCATCACGCAGAGAACGGCGCAGCGACACGTTCGCCGCCAGCTCTTCGGCAAACATCTCGGGGAATCCGCCGCCCAGGAGAACACCATCCGCCTCTGGCAAAACCACATCCTTCAGAGGACTGAAAAAGAAGATTTCCGCACCAAGCGATTCCAACACTTCGAGGCTTTCGGGATAATAGAAGGAAAATGCCTCATCACGCGCGACAGCAATCCGTACCTTGGATTGCTGCGGTCCTGCTTCTTTCCGCGCCGAAAAAATCTGCTCTTGCGGCAAAGCAAACGGCACGGCATCAGATGCAAGTCGGATGAGCGCCGTAAGATTGACTGACAGCGCCGCTTTTTCGCCCATTTTCCTCACGATGTCGCGCTCTTCATTCTCTTCTGCAGGCAGAAGCCCCAAGTGCCGCTCCGGCATCTTAAGCGAATCATCGCGGCGCATCGCACCCAAAACGGGCATATCGACCTTCGCCATCGCCTCACGAATCATCGCCTCGTGCGTATCCGAACCCAAGCGGTTCAAGAGAACACCCTCCAGCTTGACCTCGGGATCGTAGCGGCGAAAACCGAGAGCGATCGCCGCAGCCGACGCTCCCATCGACTTGGCATCGATGACGAGCAGCACAGGCGCATCGAGCAATTTGGCGATTTCCGCTGTAGAACTCACGCCCTTCCTACCGCCGTCATAAAGCCCCATGACGCCCTCGATCAAAGCGAGATCCGCTCCCTGCGCCGTGCGTGCAAAAATCTCCTTGAGACGCTCCGGAGGCATAAGCCATGTGTCAAGATTGTGCGCAGGCAATCCGCTCGCGAGTGCATGATAGCCGGGATCGATGTAGTCGGGACCAACCTTGTAAGACTGCACGCGCAGCCCCTGTGCACGAAGCGCAGCGAGGATGCCCGTCACGAGCGTTGTCTTGCCCGAACCGCTCTGCGTCGCGGCAATGACGAGACGCGGAATCCGTTGCTCCATAGCGATTTCTCCTCAGCGCGTATTGTCGATGAGATACATGACGGCATTGACGACAGATGCCGCAATCGGACTGCCGCCCTTCGTTCCTTCCACCGTGATGTACGGCACTTTGTCATTCTTTGCCAGAAGCTCCTTGGAATCCGCCGCCCCGACGAAGCCGACGGGGATGCCGACAATGGCCGCCGGACGTATGCCGTCTTCTTCCACCATGCGCAGCACCTCGAAAAGCGCTGTCGGCGCATTGCCAATGGCGATAATCGCGCCATCGAGCGCCTTGCCGAAAGAACGCATGGCAGCCATGGAACGCGTGATGCCCTGTGCCTTTGCCTCAGCAGCAATCTTCTCATCGGCCACGAGGCAATGCACCTCACCGCCGAAGGAAGCAAGCTTTTTCTTATTGATGCCCGTGCGCACCATTTCAACATCGGTGTAAATATGTGCGCCTTTCCTGAGCGCCTGCTGCATCTCCTCGATTGCCTGCGGATGAAGGCGGATGACCTTCGCGTAGTCCACATCTCCCGACGCATGGATCATGCGCGAGTACACCTTGACTTCCGCTTCCGAAAGGTGGAGATCTGCCAGATACGGCGCGATGATTTCCATGCTGCGGTTTTCAATCTCCATCGGCTGCTTGATAAAGTCCATGCTGTAACCTCACTTATCTTTTCTCTTTTGATAAATAAACGCCAGAACCTCTTCAAAGTTCTGTGCCATATGCTCGTAAGCGATGCGCGGCCGTTCGACGATGACGAGCGGCAGACCGAGCTTCATCGCTGCCGCAAACTTCGTATCGGCGCCGCCGACCGTACCGCCATTCTTCGTGACGACGACATCCGCCTCGTATTTTTTGTAAAGCTCCTCGTTAAGCACCTCGGAGAACGGTCCCTGCAAAGCGACGATATGGCTCGGACGAAAGCCCAGTGCCGCACACTCCGCGACGACCGTAGGATCGGGCAGGACCCGTGCCGTCAGCACGCAGTCCTGCAGTGCCGGCGCTTCCTTGAACACCTTGAGGTTATGGCTGCCCGTCGTGAGGAAGATGTTCTTTCCCAAAGAAGCCGCAACCTCTGCCGCCTCCTCATAGTCTGCGACATAATGCGCTTTTGCATAATCGAGGGGCACACTCTGACGCTCATAGCGGATATACGGGATACCGCACGCGCGGCAGGCGCGCATGGCATTTTCTGAAAGGTTCGCTGCATAAGGATGGCTCGCATCGACGAATACGGCCACATCGTGCTCGCGGCAATAAGCCGCAAGCGCCGCTTCATCCAAAGGACGATCATTTATGCAGATGCCTGGATAGCGCGACAGAAGCTCCTCGCCGTAGCGGCTCACGACCGATGCCGTAACTTCCTGCCCCTTTTCGAGTAAAAAACCCGCAAGTTCCCGGCCATCTTGTGTACCCGCTGCCACAAAAATCATACTTCGTAGCCCCGCGGCGTAATCATATATCCTTCCTTCATATAGGTGCGGCTATTGCCGATGATGACAAGCGAGAACATGTCAATCTTCTCCTTCGTGAAATCCTCCAGTGTCGAAATCGTTTTGCTCTCGGCATCACGCGCCGCATGGTTCACAATGCCAACGGGCGTATCTGCCGCACGGCAGCCGAGGAAGATTTCGCGTATCTCCTCGATATTCTGCACGCGTTTCTTGCTTTTGGGATTGTAGAGCGCGACGACGAAATCAGCTTCTGCCGCAGCCTTGGCACGCTTTTTGATAAGCTCCCAAGGCGTCAACAAATCGCTGAGACTGATGACGGCAAAATCGTGCATGAGCGGTGCCCCCAAAATGGAAGCTGCCGCATTCACAGCGGAAATGCCGGCGATGACGCCGCCGAATTTGGGGCGATCGCCCGCCTCGCGCTGCAGGAGAAGCTCCAAGACGAGCCCTGCCATGCCGTAGACGCCGGAATCGCCGCTCGAGACGACGACGGTATCCTTACCCTTCGCCGCCGTTTCCACTGCCATGCGGCAGCGGTCAATCTCCTGCATCATGCCCGTACCGATGACCTCGCGCTCACCGATAAGTTCGTCGATGAGCTTGATATACGTCGTATATCCCGCGACAACGATCGCTTCCTCAATCGCCCGCTTCGCGCGAGGCGTCATATCTTCCAAGCTGCCGGGACCGATGCCCACCACTGTTATTTTTGCCATACAAGCGCCACCGTCACTTTCTCGAATCTTGTTTTGGCAAGGGCAAGTCTGCCTGACGAGACGCTCGCAAGTGCTGCGGCTTCCGCGACATTACCAATGCCGATATTTTCCTTGACAAAAGGAGACTCCGTAAGGCCATAAGCATCGATCGTCTCCTGCATTTTTTCATTGGAATAAAAACGGATTTCCCTCTTGAGCTCCGCTGCCAGAGCCAAAAGCCCCTCCTCAGCAGCCTTCGCCTCCGTACTCGCCAGAAGCGATACGTCTGCCAGGCTGCGGCCGACCTTCGTGAGCGCCGCCTCAAGCGCTGCACGAATCTCCGTCACCGTTGTTCCACGCCGGCAACCAATGCCGGCAACCAGGCGACGCGGTATGAGATAGATGAGATTTTCGCACGGGTTACCCGCTTTTTCTGTAATCCATGCACTCAGAACCGTCGCCTCCAACGGCTCTTCTTCACGCAGAAAAGACGCCAAACCCATATCGTCAAGCCGCTTCTTATAAAAGCTCGCGCGCGACAGCTTTGCATCAATCACATAGCGGATCTCTTCTCCTTCCAGCACAGCGCGGTTGAAGCACTTGATCTGTTCCTTTGGGCAAGGGCGCAGGGCGAGGCGTGCGGCGACGACATCGACGGCGAGTTTCTTCTGCACATCTGTCGCCGTCGTTATGACGGGATCGGCGCCGAGCGAAGCCGCCAGTTCACGCGTCAATTCATTTGCGCCGCCGATATGCCCTGACAGCAGACTGATGACGTGCCGAGCTTCTTCATCGAGCACCAGGACAGCGGGATCTTGGAGTTTGCTCTGCAGAGAGCCTGCAATCATGCGCACGGCAATTCCCGTCGCCATGACAAAAATCAAGGCATCGTATTGACGAAATGCTGCCGCAACCTGCGGCGCAAGGCGCTCATAAACACGCGTATCTTCCAGCCTTTCCTGCCCTTCCTTGACGAAGATATCAACACTCATGTCGAGCGCTGCTCGAACGCGAAGAGCCGTGCGCGTGCCGCGCGGCGTCGCCGTGAATACGGCGCACCTCATTTGCTTGCTTCACGGAACATATGGCTGAACTCCGGTGCATAAAGGCGCGAAAGTTCATAGTCCGCCCCAAGGCAGCGACTGACGACGATCATCGCCGTACGGTCGATTCCCTTATCGGCGATTTCCGCCACAATCGTTTCCAACGTAGCGCGCACGATTTTCTGCTCCGGCCACGAAGCGCGCTGCACGATGGCGATCGGTGTATCCGGTGCATAACCGCCCGCAATGAGTTCTTCCACGACATCAGAAAGCATCGTGATGCTGAGAAAGATGCACATCGTCGCCTGATGCGAGGCGAGCGAACGCAGCTTCTCCCGCTCAGGCACAGGCGTGCGCCCCTCGTTGCGCGTGATGATGACCGTCTGCGAGATTCCCGGCAAGGTGTACTCCTGCTTCAAAGCGGCTGCCGTCGCGAGAAAGGAGCTCACACCCGGCACGACCTCGAAATCGATGTTCTTCTTCTTGAGCACATCCATCTGCTCTTGAATCGCACCGTAAATGCTCGGATCACCCGTATGGAGACGCACGACCATAAGACCTTTCGCCACGGCCTTTTCAATCGTTTCAATGACCTCGGGAAGCGTCATGGAAGCGGAATCGTGAATCTCAGCACCCGCCTTGGCAAAATCAAGAAGCGCCGGGTTGACGAGAGAGCCCGCATAGATGATGACGTCCGCTGCCTGCAGGAGCCGATGCCCCTTGAGCGTAATAAGCTCGGGATCGCCCGCGCCTGCGCCGACAATGTATACCTGCATATTCTTCCTCCTGTTACACGTTTGCCTTATGGCAGGAAATGATATAGACGGGGTTTATCGCCTCCGCCATGTCGTAAGGACCTATCTTTCGCAGGCGATTCACCTGCACTTGAACGGTATCATAAAGATATCCTCTTTTCTTGCGCATATACGCGAGCGAGCTTGCAAGCGTCTGCACCGTGATACAATTTATAACAATAAAGCCGCCAGGCTTCAAGCGCGCATCGAGAAAATCCAGAATTTCTTCCAAACGGCTGCCCGTGCCGCCGATAATTGCCGCATCGATTCTTTCGGGCAGCTGTTCCAAGCCTTTCGGTGCCTCGTTCTCAATGATCGTGAGATTTTCGACGCCAAACTTTTCCGCATTCTGTCGGATGAGAGCCGCCGCTTCCGCCTTGCGCTCCACGGCGTAGACGTGCCCTTCCTTTGCCAGAAGCGCCGCCTCGATAGAAAGCGAACCCGTTCCTGCGCCGATGTCACAAACGATGTCGGCTTTTCCGATCTTCGCTCCCGCCAAGGTCAATATGCGGATTTCTTTCTTCGTCATCGGCGCCTTGCCGCGAATGAACTCTTCATCTTCAATGCCTAAAAAATGCTTCATGCTTTCACCACCAAAATACCATGAGAGATTTCTGGTACCAAGGATGCCCCGGCAAGGGTCGTATGAAGGATCTGCTCATCCTCGTACGAGAGCCGCGAACAGATATGGAGCTCCGACTCCGGCGGCCATCCCAGCTCTATGAGCCGTGGCGGAATCGTGCGAGAGTTATTCGTGCGGTCTGTCAAAAGTCCGAGCAGCGCCCCCTCCCTATAGGCAATTTCCTCCGCCTGCGGCACGCGTCCGTGAAAGGACGCGAGGCGCGCCTCGTGCCAAGGCAGGGCGAGCCGCGCGAATGCCACTTGCAAGGAGCTGACGCCGGGGATGACAACGAGTGTCTGCGGCGGAAACTCGCGCCGCAGAGCATCGAGCAACGAATAATAACCGGGATCGCCTGACACCATGACAACGACATGCGTCTTCTGCAGCTTCTCGCGAATAAATGCAAGCACAGCGGCAATATCACCGCGAATCGTCATCGTCTCCTGCCCCCGGCGCGCAAAATCCGCCAGAGCACGGCTGCCGCCGACGAGCACTTCCGCGCTCTCGATAGCGGCGCGCGCCGCCGGCAGGACGAAATCGGGATTGCCCGGCCCGATGCCCGCCACTACGATTCTATGTTCCAATGAAAATCCCCGCCTATCTCTTTCGCTGTTTCATCCATGCCCAAGAGTTCTCCCTTGAGCGTCGTCATCGCCGTACCGACGCGGAGGTCTTGGAATACGTACCGCTCGGCGCGTGCCGAAGCACGTGCGCAAAGGATATCGTAAACCCTCTGCAAACCGTATTTGGCAAAAAGCGGCAAGACCTCTTCCGTCGTCGTCGCCTCAAGGATACGACGCACAGCCGCTTGCGGCAAGCCTTCCGAAGCCGCATAGGCAGCCAAAGCCTCCAAACGCCCATCAGCAATGCGGTTGTGTGTATAAAAGACACCCGCCGCAACTTTCGAAAGCTTGCCAATATGCCCGAAGAGCAAAACCCGCTTGAGCTTGCGCTCCGCCGCACGCTCCAACATGAAACCGATGAAATTGCTCGTCTGCACGATGGCTTCACGCGGCAAGCCGAAGCGCGCGGCTGCATTTTCCCCCATCTTTCCCGGCACAAAAATCTGCGTATCAAAACCTGCTGCAAGCGCCACATCGATTTGCGGCACAAGGGAGTTCTTAAACCCCTCCTCCGACATCGGACGCAAAACGCCTGTTGTGCCAATGACTGAAATACCGCCGATGATGCCAAGAATAGGATTCAGTGTGCGTTTCGCAAGCGCCTCACCCGCTGGAATAGAAATCGTGATATCGGCACTGCCATCCTTGCCGAGAACATCCTCCACGACATTCCCAATGAGCTGCCGCGGCCCCGGATTGATGGATGGCTCTCCCGGCGGTACGGACAGACCGGGCTTCGTAACCGTGCCGATACCGCGTCCCGCATGAAAGTGTACACCTGTCCCATTGGGGCGAATAACAACTTCCGTAAAAACAGAAACGCCATTCGTGATATCCGGATCATCGCCCGAAAACTTCACGACTTCGGCACGTGCTCCTGAAGGCGTACGGATGACCTCACGAATCGGGATATGAAGCGGCGTACCATCAAGTGCAGTGATATCCACAGTCTCGCAGTATTCCCCCGCAAGAAACAAAAGCGCAGCCTTCGTTCCCGCCGCTGCACAAGCTCCCGTCGTATAACCGTTCCGCATCTCCTTCGCCATACCGCTCCCCCCCACAACAACATTTTTATTGTACAATGAAAGCCCAAGAAGTCAAGCCCTTGGCGCAGACTGATTGGCCGCTTTCATGTAAGGGCGACGCACAATGTCCACAAAGTGGATGTTTGTGCGTACAGCTTACAATGAAAGCCCAAGAAGTCAAGCCCTTGGCGCAGACTGATTGGCTGCTTTCATGTAAGGGCGACGCACAATGTCCACAAAGTGGATGTTTGTGCGTACAGCTTACAATGAAAGCCCAAGAAGTCAAGCCCTTGGCGCAGACTGATTGGCTGCTTTCATGAAAGTTTACCATAAAACCTCCAGAAATCAAGCACAGAGAGCAGCGCACAATATACAAGCCCCGGCAAGCGTGCGCCGCCGGGGCTCAGACTCTATTTTTATTGCAATATCCCAAGATCCCGCAGTCGCTTGAAATCAATCGTCGTCTTGCGGCGCGGATGGCGGGCAAGATATTGCTGCCGTTCCGGCTCAGCCGGATGAAAACTCCCCAGAGGCGCGGCCTTTGCATAGCAGCAGCGTGTCAGTCTCTTACTGTGGTTCGGGTCGTTGACTGTCACATTTGCTTCCGTTACAGCGGGCGGCCTGCCGCGGTTCATGATAAAATTCATGTGATATTCCACAAGAGGCGCATCTTCTGCGTCACTGTAGTATACACCGCTTTGATACATCGGCCCTTTCGCCGCACCCTGCCCATCTTTTTCGTAGGGGTTCACAACGGCAAAGAGAATATCGAGAAGCTGCGATATATCCGTCTTCTTCGGGTTATAGGCGATTTCAAGTCCCATAATGGCGGAAATCCAGCCGCTCTTCACCGCATCATACGACGGCTCCTCTCTCTCCGCATTGATATAACCCGTCCGCGTCGCAACGACGCCGGGCACATGGTCAAAAACCTCCTGCAGCTCATAGAAGCTGCCGCCGGAGACATAAAGCCGTTTCGTATACAAGAATCATCCCTCCCCTTCGGGATGCAGGAGATCGACATGGCGATCCGAAGCACGGTGAATGTCAAAGACGTGGATAAGCTCCGCCACTCCCTGCGAGGGCGATACCGCTCCCTTGAGGACAGCTTCCCGCACCTCCGGCATACGCCCCAAGATTACAGGATCGTCAAAGAACAGGTTGTGCAGATGCTCATCAATCATGCTGTTCATCCAATCAAGCAGCTGCCCTTCACGGCGCATTTTGAAAGCGCCGTTTTCCTTCGTCGTATTCTCGAAGATGCGTATGACATCCCAAAGCTCCTTGAGCCCTGTTTTTTCCAAAGCGGAAACGAGATAGGCATGCGTTTGCCAACCGCGCGTTGCAGGGCGGATGTACTCAATCATGCGCTCGTACTCGCCGCGTGCGACCTGCGCTTTCGTACGATTGTCGCCGTCTGCCTTGTTAATAACGATGGCATCGGCAAGCTCCATGATGCCCTTCTTGATGCCTTGAAGCTCATCTCCCGCTCCCGTCAAGACGACGAGCAGGAAGAAGTCGACCATCGAGCGAACCGTCGTTTCCGACTGCCCGACGCCAACGGTTTCGATGAGGATGACATCGTAGCCCGCCGCTTCACAAAGAAGCATTGTCTCGCGACTCTTCCTCGCAACGCCGCCCAAAGTGCCGCCGGCAGGCGACGGGCGGATGAACGCCTCTTCCCTGCGCGAAAGCGTGCCCATACGCGTCTTGTCTCCGAGAATGGAACCTTTTGTCACCGAACTTGTCGGATCGACCGTCAGAACGGCGACTCGATGCCCCATGTCGCAGAGCATATTGCCAAAAGCCTCGATCATCGTACTCTTGCCCGCTCCCGGAACGCCTGTAATGCCGATGCGCAGAGCCTTCCCCGTACGGCGAAGGAGCTCCTGCAGCACCCGCTGCGCCTTTGGGAAATGGCGCGGGCTATTGCTTTCGATGAGAGTGATGGCGCGGGAGAGAATCATTCGATCCCCCGCCGCAACCCCTTTCACATAGTCTTCCACATCAAGAATCATGCGATTTTTCCGGAATCCCGTTGTCCCCAAATCCGGGTTGATGTTGCCAACCGTCAGATCCTTGATGCCGTCAATGCCGCTCATGACGCTCGTGGCAAAATTCTTGTCCGCGTTTTCCGGCACCCAGTCCGGCTTCGTGTTCGTGTATTTCGCCATGGTTCTTACCCCGCAGCCATTTCTTCCTTTGCACGTCCAATCAAAAGTTTCAAGAGCTTGATGCCCGCCTCAGGAATATTCGTTCCCGGTGCGAAGATGGCGACCGCGCCGTTCTTATAGAGGTGGTCGTAGTCCTGCACGGGAATAACACCGCCGATGCAGACCATGATATCATCGCGCCCGAGCTTCTTGAGCTCCTCCACGAGAGCCGGCAGAAGCGTGTTGTGACCGGCTGCCAGCGAACTGAAGCCGACCATGTGAACGTCGTTATCGACAGCGTCCTGCGCTGTCTCATCCGGCGTCTGGAACAGAGGTCCGACGTCGACGTCCCAGCCCATGTCAGCGAAGGAGGAGGCGATGACCTTCTGTCCGCGATCGTGCCCGTCCTGTCCCATCTTCGCGACGAAAATACGTGGGCGGCGACCCGTAAGCTTTTCAAAGTCGTCGGCAAGCGCACGCGCCTTGTCGAGCTCCGTCTTATCCGTGAACTCCGAGGAGTAGACGCCCGAAATCGTATGAATCACAGCCTGATAGCGGCCCGAAACCTTCTCGACAGCATCCGAAATCTCGCCGAGCGAGCAGCGCACACGCGCCGCTTCGACCGCGCACTCCAAGAGGTTGCCGTTGTCGCGCGTCTCGGCTGCCTTCGTGATGGCTTCCAAGGCGGCACGCACGTCGTCCTCGTTGCGGTTTGCACGCAGCTTTTCGAGACGTTCGACCTGAGCCTGGCGCACAGCCGTATTGTCAATCGCAAGGATTTCCAGCGGATCTTCCTTCTCCAAACGATACTTGTTCAGGCCGACGATCGTCTCGTTGCCCGAATCGATTCTCGCCTGGCGGCGTGCCGCAGCTTCCTCGATACGCATCTTGGGCAGTCCTGTCGGAATCGCCTTTGCCATGCCGCCGAGAGATTCGACTTCCTGGATATGTGCCCACGAGCGGCGGATGATCTCGTTCGTAAGAGCTTCGACATAGTAGGAGCCGCCCCACGGATCGATGATCTTGCAAACGCTCGTCTCGTCCTGGATATAGAGCTGCGTATTGCGTGCAATGCGAGCCGAGAAGTCCGTCGGCAGAGCGATGGCCTCGTCGAGTGCGTTCGTATGCAGCGACTGCGTGTGACCGAGAGCAGCACCCATCGCCTCCATCGCCGTACGCGCGATGTTGTTGAACGGATCCTGCGCCGTGAGCGACCAGCCCGAAGTCTGCGAATGCGTGCGAAGCGCCATAGACTTGGGATTCTCCGCACCGAACGACTTGACGATCTTCGCCCAGAGGACGCGCGCTGCACGCATCTTGGCGATTTCCATGAAGTAGTTTTTGCCGATCGCCCAGAAGAACGACAGGCGCTTTGCAAAAGCATCGATGGGAAGCCCCGCCTTGATGCCCGTGCGAATGTACTCAAGACCGTCAGCAAGCGTGTAGCCGAGCTCGATATCTGCCGTCGCACCCGCTTCCTGCATGTGATAACCCGAAATGGAAATGCTGTTGAACTTCGGCATGTACTTCGTCGTATACTCGAAGATATCGCCGATGATGCGCATCGACATATCCGGCGGATAGATGTACGTGTTTCGCACCATGAATTCTTTCAGGATATCGTTCTGAATCGTGCCTGCCATGATCTTCTTGTCGACGCCCTGCTCCACACCGGACTGGATGAAGAAAGCAAGGATCGGCAGCACGGCGCCGTTCATCGTCATGGAAACCGACATCTGGTCCAGCGGAATACCCGAGAAAAGGATGTTCATGTCAAGCATCGAGCAAACCGAAACGCCCGCCTTGCCGACATCGCCAACAACACGCGGATTGTCCGCATCATAGCCGCGATGCGTCGGCAAATCGAACGCGATGGAAAGACCTTTCTGTCCCGCAGCAAGATTTCTGCGGTAGAAGGCGTTCGACTCTTCCGCTGTCGAGAAGCCCGCATACTGGCGCACCGTCCAAGGGCGGAATACGTACATCGTCGAGTACGGTCCGCGCAGGCAAGGCGGTATGCCGCTCGCAAACTCCAAATGGTTCATGTGATCGTATTCATCGTGGTTGTAAAAAGGTTTGATGGGAATTTTCTCCATCGTGCTTTCAATCAACGAGTCGTAACTCATGCCCGTCGAAGCTTCAAGGCGCTGGCGCCAATCTGCATCCTTATGGGCAGGTGCACCCTCGAGATCGATTTTCGTGAAATCAGGGTTTTGTGCCATCACTGAATCATTCCTTTCTTCTTCTGCAGGAACTGCAGCGTCTTGTAGCAATTGGCACGCACGGAAATGAAGTCATCCACGCCCGCTTCACGGTACGTAGCCTCCAAATCCTTCGGCGCAGCACCCGCGAGGAAAATCGTCGCGTCAGGCAGTGCCGCACGCAGTTTTGGTGCAAGTTCGGGCACAATCTCCGGGTACGTCGGATCTGTCGAGCAGATGACGACGGCATCGGCGCCCGATTCCTTCGCAGCGGCAGCTGCCTCGTCCGTCGTCTTGAAACCATCGTTCAGGAGCACTTGGAAAGCGCCGACCTGCAGGAAACTCGTCGAAAAATCGGCACGCGCCTTATGCTGCGGAATGGGTCCCATATTCGCGAGGAACACCTTTACATTATCGCCGTCATGGCTGTCGCGATACTCTTCCGTGATGCGGCGCAATGCCTCGTAGCGCTCACTCCAACGATGCGCCTCGATCGGCGTGATCTTCTCCGCAGCCTCACCCATCTGCAGAGCTTCGCGAAGCTCCGCGATTGTCGCACCGGCTTTTGCCGCCTTGACGGCAACTTCCATCTTCTCACCTTTACCGGCACTCTTCAGAGCCGCTAGGCAATCCTTCTTAAACGCCTCATCCACATCGGCAAGATAGGCTTCGACATCCTTCTTGCGCTTCGCAAGAAGCTCCGCCGTATCCTCCTCACGCGGGTCGAGGAGCTGTTCCGTCATGTTCGGATACATATTGTTGCCGACGATGCGGTCCTTGCGCAGCTCGAGGCTCTTGAAGCGCGCTTCAAGCGTCTTGCCTACTTCTTCCTGCACATATCCCGCCTCGAGAGCCTTAACGATGCCGCCCTTGCCCTCGATTGCCTGGAACTCAGCCCAGATCTTTTCCTGAATCTCCTTCGTCAGCGTCTCTACCGCCCAAGATCCTCCCGCCGGATCAATCGGCTGCATCAAACCGAACTCTTCCTGCAGCATGACCTGCACGTTGCGCGCGATGCGACGCGAGAATTCATCGCCCTTGCGGATCGGCTCATCGAACGGAGCGTTCTCGAAGGAATCAAGTCCGCCGACGACGCCCGAGAAAATTTCCGTCGTATTGCGCAGCATGTTGACATAAGGATCGTAAACCGTCTTGAAAAACAATGCGGGGCGCGCATGGATATGGATGCGCTGCGCTTCCTCGCCGCCGCCAAACGCCTTGACGATCTGCGCCCAGATCGGGCGAACCGCACGGAGTTTAGCAATCTGCAGGAAGAAGTTCGCGCCCATGGAGAAGCCGAACATCATCTGTTCCGCCGCCTCGTCCACCGTAAGCCCGCGCTCTATGAGAGCGCGCAGGTAAGCGACACCGACGGCAAGTGTCGAAGCAACCTCCTGCACATCATTGGCGCCGCCGCGCGAAACAGCATCGCTTCGCACCATGATCGTCCTGAGCTTCGGAGCATACTTCTTCACCCAAAAAGCCGCTTCCGCCATCTCATCATAAAGCTGCGGAAGTGCGGCATAGTTCTCGCCGCGCTGAATCATTTCACCCAGGGGATCCGCCCCTACGAAACCGCTGAGCTTGGCGAGATCGCCGCCGTCGGAATTGACAGACGCCGCGACGAGAGAAAGCATTGGCAAGGACGAAGCACCCGCATAGATATAGAGCGGATGATGGTCGAGCTTCAAGCCGTTAAGCGTCGTGTGCATATCCTCGACCGTCGTGATATTGCACCCTTCATCACCGATCTTTTCGGCATCCTTGGCATCCTTGTTGAGGAGCGTCGCCGAATCCAGACGGATGTTATAAATCGTCGATCCCTTGTCCACCTCGCGGCGCAGCAACTCGTTGTTTTCCTCAGGCAGCGTCTCGTCGCACGACTGCGCGATGCCCCAAGGCTGTTCAATGTAGCCGTTCGGACGCACGCCGCGAAGGAAGTTGTCCATACCCGGGAAGTCGGTTCTCGGCAAGATTCCGTCTGTCATCTTGTGCGTGTACATCGGCTCAAACGTAATGCCCTCATACGTTTTCGTAAACATCTTCTTCTCGAAGGGAGCCCCCTTCAACAACTCGACGCAAGCCTCTTTCCACTCCTCATACGTCGGCGGCTCAAATTCGTCGAGCGGAACATCGGGGAAACTCGTTTGTTGTTCGGCCTTCTTCAAGATGGCCTGCAGGTCAAGGTTCTCATCCTGACCCTTTGTTTCATTGCTCATACTTCCACAGCCTCCCTTAACAATGATACGGAACACAACAAAACCGCCCTGCGTTTAAAAGGCGGTTTCTGTGTTCCGGTCGACAGGCTTCATGTAGAGATGCTTCTGCACGTCGTTTCCAGTCAGAACATCTTCTTTCCAAATAAAAATCCGGTGCCAAAAGCGCCGGAGAGCCCGCCGTGTCCCAGTACGGCAAAATCCCCTACCCATCGCTCGCAGGTATTGGCACACCTCAATGGTACGCCAACGGTGATGTCAAAACAGGCAGTTCTCCTGGCTCAGATTCATCGTCCAATCATGCCTTCCCAGAGATTTCTCCAGTGGCGTTCTATGACGGACTCCTCTTACAGTGGCGGGACCGCTCCGGCTTCTACCGGATTCCCTATTAAGTCTTGCGACACCTGTCTCCAACAATATGTTGTTTTCATCTTTATATTAACTCTATTTATTGGGGATTGTCAATACTTCCGAAGTCTTTTACAATAAAAATATGAGTTGAACCCCGACCTTTTCCCAAGACTCTTCCAAATCATGCAAGGAGGCTATTCCATGATCAAAATTCATGGCGCCGTCATCATAGAACAAGGCGTGACCTTTGCCATAGTTGTCGTCAAACCCCACGTCACTCAGTACACGGCACGCGCCGTATCGTTCCGCAACGAGATCGCGCCCTTTTTCCGCAACTTGCCCATCATCCTGATGTCGCAGGATCGCGATGGAAAACCGCGCTATTACGGCAGAAAGGACATCGTCGATTTTTTGAAAACAGTGAAAATCGAGCAGATTCCTTGGAAGACATACCATATCTATTAAAAGACGCACCTGCCCCAACAAAAGAAAAAGCGCCTGTCTTGGCGCTTTTTCTTTTGTCATCAGCAAACCGTCAAATCATATTCTTCGTATAGGCATCGTAAAGAACTTTGAGCTCCTCAATCTTATCATACATCTCCACCTGCAGGCCAGAAGCGGCAGCGTAATCGCCCTCATTCAACGCCTTGATCAGAAGCGTGAAAAGTGATTTCTCATCAATGCTGTCTTTTGCGAGATAGGAACGGATTCCATTGATCTTGTTCCAGTTGTAGGAATCCTGATCCGTTACGAAATCCGTCTGCACCTCGCGCGCCTTGCGCACGATATCACGATTTTCAGGAATGATTCGGCTGATGAGCTCCGTTTTCCAGCGCAGGAGCGCGCCCGCCTTGAAAGCGTCGATAATCTGCTCACGAAGTGCACCGCCTGCTGTAATGGCCTCCACCTTCTCCGGGTGGTTCTCAAAGCCCTGCATATTTTCCCAGACCGTCGACGGCGGCGCACCGAAGAGGCGATCGCGTTCCCTTTCGGTATAATCCTCGAATACATCGATTTCGCTCCTGTAAGCGCGATTCTTTTCGAGATAGAACCCCTCCTCGCCTGCATCTTTGGACAATTCCGCCAGCAGGGCATCCGTCGTGCGGGAAACAGCCGCTTTCACCCCATCAAGAACAGCGGAATAGACAGCTGCCAGGACAAGGTATGTATTGGAATACGGATTGCAGGCGCGCAATTCGAAGCGCGTCGCATAAGGATTCGTCAAATCACGAATCAAACCCGCAAGTATCGTGCGGTTGCGTGAGGGAATCTCGGGTGTGTGGCCAAGGGATGTGACAATGCAGACCGGCGCCTCAAACCCCGGCTTCAAACGATTCAAAGAATCATTCGTCGCCGAGACAAACGGATTGATAACCTCGTAATTCTTCAAAAGCCCCATGATTGCGCCATAACCGACAGCACTGAGGAAGTCCTTTTTCATATCCTGCGGCGTAAAGAGATTATAGACCTTGCCGTCTTCCATAACAGCGGCAATGCAGAAATGCGTATGTTCACCATTGCCCGCAAGACCGATCATCGGCTTCGCCTTAAAATTCACTTCAAGTCCGTTCTCGCGGAAGACCTCGCGCACGATCGTGCGCACGATAAGCTCATTATCTGCCGCCTGCAAAGCGTCGGCGAAACGCCAGTCGATCTCAATCTGCTCACAGACATGCGTCATCTTGCCCGATTCGTCAATCTGCGCCTTGAGGCCGCCGACCTCCTTATGTCCCATCTCTACCTGCAAGCCATAGCGGTCAAGCAGCATGACAGCCTGCTCCAAAGCCGTGCGCACAGCCCCATGCGTACGCTGCCAATACTGCTCCTGCATGACCTGCGAGGCCGACATCTCTTCAACATTCGATTCTTCCAACGGCGTCTTCACCCAAAATTCCAGCTCTGTCGCCGAAGTGAACTGGAAATCCACGATTTTGGAGCCATCGATATGTTCAAGACCCGACACATGCGGATGCTCCTTGAACATCTGCAGGAGCTCCCCTTTCAGATAGGTCAGCGTATCCTTCAAAATAGCGCGCGAATCAACGCGTTTTCCATCGTGAATCAAAAAAGAGGGGATGCGCAAGGTGCCGATCGGTCTCCCCGTCTCCTCGTCGAAATGTTCGAGATTATAGTCGATAAACCAGTTTGCCTCCGGATCAATCGGCATATCCACCTTCGCATTGTTCAAGATGGCAATGCCCGTCAGCACGACGGAAGATCCATCGGTCTGCACCGCTGTCCCATTATAGAAAGCGTCCATATCTTTGAGGAAGATCCGCATGGGTATTTTCTCGTCCGTATCATTTCCCGCAAGGTCGATGCCGACGAGGGAAACAAACTTGATCTCCGGATGTTCTTTCAAGAGACGCGCTATTTCTTCCTTCTTGGAATTTGCCGGAATCACATACAACAACTCTTCCATTTCAACCATCCTTTTCCTCGCACAGGCCGCTCCTTCATGCAAAACGACAAAAGCGTTTCCACATAAAAAAACCGCACAGCAACAGCCTCCCCTCAACGGACGGAAGCCAAAGCTATACGGCGACGCTGCCAAAATATTCTTCTCGTGGCGTTATCATATCATTTCCCTGCCGCAATGTCCAGCAAAATTCTGTCAGAAGGAGGAACTTTTTCCCGCCTCGTGGTATAATCGCTAAAAAGAGCGAACACAAAAGGAAAGGCTGCGATATTCCTCATGACAGAGCACAATGCATCGCTTGATCGCGAATCATACCGGATAAAAATTTTCGGCATCGTGCAAGGCGTCGGTTTCCGTCCTTTCGTCAGCCGCACAGCCGCTGAGTTCCATATCACCGGCGATGTCTGCAACAAAGGATCCTACGTCGAAATCCGAGCCCACGGCGCCAAGGAGGCTCTCCGCCGCTTCCTAGAAAGAATAGAAACCTCACCCCCCTCGCGAGCCGTCGTCCTCAAAATCCTCAAAGCGCCTCTTACCGATTTTCCCGATACCGATGATTTCAAAATCATAGAAAGCCTTGCAGAAGATGGTTCGGTCTTTGTTTCGCCTGATATCGCCATTTGCCCCCAGTGCCGGGCCGAGCTTTTTGACAAGAAGAACCGCCGCTACCTGCACCCCTTTATCAACTGCACCTCATGCGGCCCCCGGCTCACAATCCTCGACTCCATGCCTTATGACCGTGAGCGCACGAGTATGGGCGCATTCCCGATGTGCCCGGACTGTCATTACGAATACACGCATCCCGAAACGCGGCGCTATGACGCCCAACCCGTATGCTGCAATGCCTGCGGTCCCACGGTCTGCATTATCGACGGCGAAGAAACGGGGCTTGCCGCCATCAAGCGGGCACGCCGAGTTCTGCAAGCCGGCGGCATTGTTGCCGTAAAAGGCATCGGCGGCTTTCATCTCGCCTGCGACGCACAAAACGAAGCTGCGATAAAACGCCTGCGCGAGCGCAAACATCGCCCCCGAAAACCTTTTGCCATTATGATGCGCGACTTGGCAACAGTACGGCGCGAATGTCATCTCGGCAAAGCGCAGGAAAAACTTCTCGACAACCACCAGAAACCCATCGTCCTCCTTCCCAAGAAGCGCCAGGGCAGAATCGCCCCAAACGCTGCACCCGGCATGATGTCGCTCGGCATTCTTCTCCCCTACACGCCGCTTCATCTTCTGCTCTTTGATCTGCCCGACGGCCTTTCCTTCCCCGACAGCCTCGTCATGACGAGCGGCAACCCTTCAGGAGCGCCGATCTGCCGCACCGATGAAGAAGCCGCAAAACATCTCGCTCCCATCGCCGATCTCATTCTGTCGCACAACCGTGAGATCCGGCTGCAAGCCGATGATACCGTCATGGATTTCTATGCCGGCGCCCCTTATGTGGTACGTCGCAGCCGCGGCTACGCACCTCTGCCCCTGATGCTCTCCGCCAACTTTCAAGGCTCCGTTCTTGGCATCGGCGGCGAGCTAAAAAACACCTTCTGCCTCGCCCAAAACTCTCTTTTCTATGCCTCTCCCTATTTGGGCGACATGGGAGACCTGCGCACAGTACATGCACTTCGCCAATCCCTTGCGCGCATGAAACGCCTTCTTGGCATCCGCCCGGAAGCCGTTGCTGCAGACCTCCATCCGCATTATGAAACAACCCGCTTCGCAAAAACCCTCGGGCTGCCCATTTTCGGCGTACAGCACCACTATGCTCACGTACTTTCAGCTATGGCTGAAAACAACGCTCTCACCCCCGTCATAGGCGTGAGCTTCGACGGCACGGGTTACGGCACGGACGGCACAATATGGGGCGGTGAAATCCTGTTTGCCACGACACGCGGTTTCGAGCGTCTCGGCTCCCTCACGCCTTTCCTCCACCCAGGCGGTGATATTGCCGCGCAGGAAGGCTGGCGCATTGCCGTATCCCTGCTGTACGATTCCTATGGCAGGGAAACAGCGCTTTCCCTCGCGCAGGAACTCCAGCTTGCAGACGAAGGCTCCATCTCCGCCGTTCTTTTTCTCCTCGAACACGGGCTTAATATCATCCCTTCGACAAGCGCAGGACGCCTCTTTGACGCTGTGAGCGCCCTGATCGGCCTCTGCCGTATCTCGACATACGAGGGCGAAGCTGCCATGTATCTGCAATTCGCGGCGGAAAAAGCCGAAAAAGCTTTTCCCAACATCTGCCCGGAGGGATTCTTCGGCAATCCCCCTGCTGCATGGAGCGAAAGCGGCTGCCTTATTGAATGCATGGACAGCCCCTCCTCCCCTGCTGCCCGTTTCATGCTTGATACAAACGGCCTCTTTCTCCATCTGTTGGATCTATGTCGGCAAGGCGAAGCAGCCGAAAGAATTGCCCTCATTTTCCATCAATGCCTTGCCGCAGCTATCGTCAGAGGCTGCCAAAGAGCACGCGATTACACCGGCTGCCAAACAGCGGCATTGACAGGCGGCGTCTTCCAGAATACGCTTCTCCTGCGCCTCACACAGCAGGGCTTGGAAAAGGAGGGCTTCCGCGTTCTCCGCCACAGCCTCATCCCGCCAAACGACGGAGGGATTTCCGTAGGGCAGGCGCTCTTCGCCATGCAAAAAATTCAAGCCATAAAAACATAATAAAGGAGTTTTCTTTATGGGACTCAATGATACGCCATCCGGCGAGCGGCTGCACATCGGTTTCTTCGGGCGGCGCAATGCCGGAAAGTCCAGTCTTGTCAATGCTGTCACCCAGCAAGAAACCGCCATCGTTTCATCTGAAAAAGGCACAACTACCGATCCCGTCTTCAAAGCCATGGAACTTCTGCCTCTTGGCCCCGTCATGCTCATCGATACGCCAGGCTTCGATGATGATGCGGGAACGCTTGGCCGGCTGCGTGTGAAAAAAACGCGCCAAATCCTCAACAAGACCGATATTGCCGTACTCGTCATAGATTCAAACACCGGCATTACACCTTCGGATGAAGAACTTCTGGCTCTTTTTCGGGAAAAAGCCATTCCGTTCCTCATCGCCTGGAACAAGTGCGACAAAAGAAATGTCTGGCCAAAACCTTCTGTTGAAAACGAGATCCTTGTCAGTGCAGCCAAAAAGAGCGGCATTGAGGAATTGAAGGAACAGCTTACCCGACTCGTCCCTGCGGAAAAAAACCGTACCTTTATCCGTGATATGCTCTCCCCGGGCGACCTCGTCCTCTTGATCATTCCCATCGACAAAGCTGCGCCCAAAGGACGCCTGATCTTACCACAGCAACAAGCCATTCGCGACATTCTGGAAGCTAATGCGCTTCCCATCGTCTGTCGGGAAAGTGAAACGGCCATCGCACTTGAAAACCTCAAAAAGCCTCCGGTTCTCGCTGTCTGCGACAGCCAGATATTCAAAAAGGCTGCTGCCTCCGTCCCTTCCGCTATCCCGCTGACTTCCTTTTCCATCCTTATGGCTCGTTACAAAGGCTTTCTAAACGAGGCAGTGGAAGGTGCGGCCGCGCTCGCCCATCTAAAAAACGGCGATCGTATACTCATCGCGGAAGGCTGCACACATCACCGCCAATGCAATGATATCGGCACGGTAAAAATCCCTCATTGGCTAAAGGAATACACCGGAAAGCAACTGCATATCGAAACATCGAGCGGACATAGCTTCCCCGATGAGCTTGGCAACTATCGCCTCATTGTCCACTGCGGCGGCTGTATGCTGAATCAACGGGAAATGATGTACCGCATGAAGTGTGCAAAAGATCAAGGTGTTCCCATGACGAACTACGGCACACTCATTGCACATCTGCATGGTATACTCGATCGGAGTCTTAGACTCTTTCCGCATCTGGCTGCAAAGGTAAGGGAAAAACCGTAAGCAAAGAATAAAAAGATTTCCCAACGGTTATTTGCTTTCCGAACACTCTGCCTCTGAACAAAAAAGTTTTTCTCGAGAGCAGGGATTTTTTAAAAAATATAGAACCATATAGGAAATGAAACGTCCAAGAAATAAGAAAGATTGGCCTTTTGACCCAGCGGCGGTGCAAGCCCAGCGACAGAACATAAAATGATGCACCCCCATATTTTTGAGGAGGAATATTTATGGCCCTGCCGGAAACCATCAGAACCAACGAGGATATTCTCAACGCTTTCAAGGCCGTCCTGCCTTACCTGAACGATGTCGTGGAAGCTGATATCGCCTCGGTGCTCTCCGACGGAAACGTCTGCCTTGCCTTCGAACCCGCAAAAGGTTTTTCGCTCCCCATTCATGTCGGCGATTCCCTGCTCGAACATCCATCGATTCAGTCGGCAAAGCATGACAAACGCACTTCGTTTGCCGATATGGACGCCTCAGTTGCCGGTGTGGCATTACGAACAGCTGCCGCACCGATTTTTGGCGTCAATGGAGATGTCATCGGTGTTGTGGCTGCTGGTTTTCGTCCAAATGCAACAGAAACCGTTCTGGAAAATATCGAGCGCATTGCCTCCGCCGTACAAACAATCCATGCCTCGATCGAACAAGTTGCCGAAAGTGCGGATGAACTTGCAAAAACCGGTCAGGAATCCGTTGCGCAGGCAGCCATTCTCCAAGAACGAAATGCGGAGACCATCAAAGTCATCGACTTCATAAACGGCATAGCCCAGCAGACGAACCTTCTTGGACTCAACGCCGCAATTGAAGCGGCACGCGCCGGTGAACAAGGCCGCGGCTTTGCCGTCGTCGCCGAAGAAGTCCGCAAGATGGCCGAGCAGTCCCGCACTGCCACGGAAAAAATTCAGGAAACGCTGTCGGAAATGAACAAGGCGGTCATGGAAATCTCCAAATCCATCGAATCGACGGGAGCGATCAGTGAAGAACAGGCTGCATCCACCCAGGAAATCACAGCGAGTCTCGCAAACGCCCGTGACATCATCGAAGATTTGAAACGCTTTGTTTCAGAGCTCCAGTAAGGGACGTTCGCTCCCATGTATTTCAGCAAAATCAATCGTATAGAGGAGGAACATCCTTATGGCACTGCCTGAAAACATTCAAACGAACGAGCAGCTTATCGACGCTTTCAAACTCGTACTTCCTTACCTGAATCCCATCCTGCCCGACGATACGCGTCTTGTCATCACATCTGACAAGCAGTATCTCGATATCGCGCCGGCAAAACACCTTCAGCTCAAAGCCTCCATTGGCGATTCCGTTGAAAATGTTGCCGTCGTACAGAAAGCCATCAACGAGCGCCGTCCCGTATCTACCGACCTTGATGCCAATGCTTACGGCGTACCGATCAAGATCATATCGGCTCCTGTCACAGGACCCAACGGCGACATTCCCATCGTTTTTTCCTCGAGCTATGAAATCAGCGACACACTGAACAAGATTGCCAACGGCGTCAACCATATAGCCGAAGCAACGGAAAATGTCTACAGCTCTGTCGAGCAGGTGGCCAACAGCGCAAGCGAGCTCGCAAAAACCGGACAGGAATCCGTTTCCCAGGCAAGCACGCTTCAGGAGCGCAATGCCGAAACAATCAAAGTCATCGACTTTATCAATGACATAGCCCAGCAAACGAATCTCCTTGGCCTCAACGCCGCGATCGAGGCTGCACGCGCCGGCGAACAAGGACGTGGTTTTGCCGTCGTTGCTGAAGAAGTTCGGAAACTTGCCGAGCAATCCCGCACTGCCACAGAAAAAATTCAGGAAACCCTGTCGGAAATGAACAAATCCGTTACGGAGATTTCCAAATCCATCGAGTCAACCGGCGCCATCAGTGAAGAACAGGCTGCTTCTACCGAAGAAATCACAGCAAACCTCTCGCGTGTCCGCGATATCATCGCCGACCTGCAAAAATTCGTTGACAGTGTAAAAAAATAATACATAGAAAAAGCCGCCCATGCATTTCGAAAATGCATGGACGGCTTTTTTGCACATATAGCGTCCTTGAGCCGTTCATCCCAAGAGAACAAATTCCATAACAAACACGACAAGACAGCAGGCAGCTGAAACCTGAAAAAGGCTCGCCCCGCACCACGCGAGAGCAATGCCTGCGACAAGGGCAGCTGCACCTGCGGCAGGTACCTGCGTCGCCTCGACAATCGCCGGAAAAGTCATGACGGCCAATGTCACATAAGGAACATAATACAGAAAAGAACTCAGAAACCGCCCCTTGATCGGACGGCGCAGAAGCGTCAAGGGCAAAAGCCGGATGGCAAATGTCACGGCCGTCATAACAAGCAAATATAAAATGATATCATGCTTCATGCTTCTCCACTCTCCTGTTCTTCTGCAACAGGAAAAAAGGCCGCCGCCGCACCCGAAATGAGTACCGTCAGCAAAATCGTCCGCAAGGAACCCGAAAGTGTGGAAACAAACGGTGCAGAAGCCGCCAAAAAGCTCAGGGCGAAGCTGAGGAACACGAGCCCAAGGACAACCTTGTCCTGCTTGCCCGGGGGAATGACAATAGCAATAAACATGCCATAGAGCGCAACGCTTAACGCACTCAAAAAAGAAGGCGGCAGGATATCCCCGGCGACAATACCGAACGAAGTGCCGAAAGCCCAAGTCGGCACAGCAAGAGCCATGGCGCCGTAATTATATGCAGGCTGCAAAAAGCCCTTGCGCGAAATCGTTATGCCAAAAATTTCATCGGTAATGCCAACCCCGACGCCAAGACGATGATAAAAAGGCATATCCGCAGAAATTTTCTGGCTCAGGACACAGCTCATCAACATGTAGCGCGCATTCGCCACGAGTGTGATCGCCGCCATTTCCCAATACGGCGCATCGGCAGCAATAACAGTAAAGGCCGCATATTCCCCTGCTGAAGCCAGATTAAAGAAACTCGCGATAAAGCCTTCTACGGCATCAAGACCCGCGTTATGCGCCGTAATGCCAAGCGTAAAGCTCACAACGAGATAGCCGAGCGCGATAGGCGTACCATCGCGCATACCCTCACGAAAGAGCTGCCCCTGCGTTTTCCGGGCCGGAGGATCTGCCATCATTTCGCAGTCACTTTACCCATGAACTTCTCACGATTTACAAGAACACGCTCATGCAGTCCCTCGCCGATCTCTTTCGCATCATCATACGCCTTGACAGCGAATGTAATTTGACGGCCATCAAAGCTTTTGACCTCCGCTGAGGCACAAACCTTGCGTCCAAGAGGCGTAGCCGCCTTGTGACGGATATCCAGGGAAATGCCGACTGAAGTCCAGTCCGAAGGTATGAGCCCTTCCACAAGTTCCGCGGCAGCCTGCTCCATCAATGCCGTCATCGCCGGCGTAGCAAATACCGGCAATGAGCCGCTCTTCATCGCAATGGCCGTGTTTTCTTCTGTGACCGTCGTTGAAACCTCATTCTTCATATCCACCTTAATGTTTGTTTCCACCATAACAAAATCCTCCCATAACTATAAGTACCGGATAGCTGCATCCCGTTGTCCGTCTGCAGCCAATAATCTTTCAAAGTGCGAACAACATTTTGGAACGTTCAATATAAGCAAAATCCGGGCTGCTGTTCAACCATTCGACCGCACCGTGCTGCTCACGTTCACGCAGAAGCCCTTCCGCACCCAAACGTCGCTGAAGTTCATGCGCGGTTCCGGTCGCTCCGTCAAAAATCGCCGTTTCTGGACCCACGACCCGCTGGATTGTCTCACGCACAAAAGGGAAATGCGTACAACCGAGCACGATGCAGTCAACTCCCTCTTCTGCAAGACCTGAAAATTTTTCCTGCAGATACCGCGTGAGCGAGGTTGAGCAAATCTCCCCACGTTCAACGAACTCCACGATTTCCGGGCACGGCAGCTTGATAATCTCGCCTTCCCCCTGAAAACGCGCCAGAAGCCGCTGAAACTTTCTCTGCCGCAATGTCGCATGTGTCGCCATGACAACCACCTTAGGGTGCCTGCGGCTCAAAACTGCAGGCTTCAGAGCTGGTTCCATCCCGATGATGGGAAGATTCCTGTACCTGCGCCGCAGCGTGGCGCTCGCCGCACTCGTCGCCGTATTGCAGGCCAACACGACGGCCTTGACCCCCGCCGCTGCCAAACGGTCAACCTGTACCGTCGTCAACGCTCGAATCTCCCGCTCCGAACGTTCACCATAAGGCGCATTGGCAGAATCGCCAAAATAAATAAAATCCTCCGCAGGCAAACGGGAAACGAGCTCTCGCAGCACGCTGATGCCGCCGAGCCCTGAATCAAAGACGCCGACGGGCTGCTCCACTCTCACCGTCTTTTCCCCCTTTCCTGAAATACAGGATTTCCCTATTTATTCTAATGATTTCCGCCTAAAAAATCAACCTGTGCCTATAGATTTAAACCATTTACAAAGATACGAAAAACCGATATAGTAAGGAATGTATCGCTTGCGGAGACTTCTGCAGGACAGCATCTTCCAAAGCGAAATCCTTTGCAGGAGGCTTCCTTATGGCAAAACAACATCTCGCCGCCATCGAATATATTCGAGGCGTTTCCATGCTCGGCGTCATAGGCATCCATGTCGGCTCGCAGTATTTGATGAACCCCGCATCCAACGCGCACTTGACCGCGCTTTTTGAGATTGCAACGCGCTTCAGCGTACCAATCTTTTTCTTTATTTCCGCCTTTGGCATCTTTTACAATATGGATTTATCAAAACCCTTCAGCTACAGCCAATTTCTCAGAAAGCGCTCCCGGGCGGTTGTCATTCCCTATCTTGTCTGGTCACTCTTTTATCTTGTGCACGACGGCTGGCTCTATGGCGTCGGCTTTCCCGCACCGCTCTCCCTGCTCTCGGCTCTTTTCTTCGGCAATGCGAAGTACCAACTTTACTTTCTCGTGCTTCTCATCTGGTTCTATCTCCTTATGCCGCTTTGGATTCCCATCGTAAAAAATATCGGGGGCAGGGGCCTGCTGCTCCTCTTCGCACTGCAAGTTGCTTTCGACTATTTCTCAAGCTTCAACGTGGCGTTCAACACAATGGTATACGGCATGGAAAACCCCATACTCAAAAGTTTCCTGTTGTACCGGCTGAACTACTGGGTCATGCACTACGTCTTCATCTTTGTGATCGGCGGTTATCTTGCCGTGCACTTTGACACCTTTCGGGAATTTATGCAGAAACATCGCACGGGCATTGTCGCATTTTTCGCTGCATCCCTCGCCGCTCTGCTTGGCTACTATTACTTCCTGCTCACCTTTCGCGGCTACACACAGATGGATGCCATCAATACGGCGCACCAGCTCTGCCCGCTCGGTATCGTTTACACGCTCGCGGCTTCTCTTTTCTTCTTCACCATCTTTACCGAGCAAACGTACCCACGCACTCTTGACCGTCTGCTTTCCCTTCTCGGCAGACATTCCTATTTCGCCTATCTCGCGCATCCGTTCTTCATCGGATATATGATGCTGACGCTTGAGCATCGAGGCATTATCATGACAGCGCCAAAGGCTATCGCATTCTATATTCTGACCGTCGTCCTCACCATCGCGGCGGCAGTTGTTTTCCGCCGGCTGGGCGAGAAAATTCCTTTCCTGAACAGTATAACCATCGGCATTTATCCGAAAAAAAACAAACGCGGATCCGCCTGAACGAATCCGCATCTATTCCAAAAACTCGTCGTGCTTACCGCTCGGCGAGTTTTTTCACTGTGGAAAGAAGAAGTTTTGCCAGCGGCGCGACAGTCGAAAGTTCAAGGCTTTCCTTCGGACTATGGATATCATGCGTCGTCACACCGACAGACACGAACTTCATCCTGGGATTCTTGCGGTAGAACCAGCCGCATTCAAGCCCCGCATGAATCGTCTCAACCTTCATGGGCTTTTCCATCTGTCGTGCAAAAAGTTCCACGATGGTATCCGCCAGCGGGTTGTCCCTGTCCTCATCCCAAGCGGGCGCAATCGTGCCAATATGAAGCGCAAAACCGGTAAGCTCCGCCAAATCTTTCGCCATGCGGCAGAAGTCGTGAAGCTTCTCCTCCACATTAGAGCGAGGATAAAAGGAAATTTCCACCTCGGAGCCTTCCATGTTTACCATGCCGAGATTCGCCGAAGTTTCAACCAGCCCTGGCATGGATGCAGACATCTGGTAAACCCCTGTATGGAACACACGCAAAAGACGCAGTAAATCTGCAGCATCCTCCGAGGCAAAGCTTTTTTTTGGTAAAGAGGCACTTTCCAGCGTCACTTCGATATCGGGATCCGCTGCATTATATGTATGGCGAAAAATTTCTCTCTTCTCAGCAAAAATCGCGCGCAGTTCTTCTTCTGCGGTTTCCGATAGGAAGACTGCCTCCGCCTCTGCCGCAATGGCATTTTTTGCCTTGCCGCCCGTAAACGAGGCAAGGGAAAAACTTACGCCTGCTTCTGAAAGTGCGGAAAAACAAAGCGCGAGAAGGCGAATCGCATTGGCACGTCCCGCACCGGCAGCCTCTCCCGAATGTCCGCCTGCAAGGCCGTTGACAGAGAGCTTCCACGCTTTTTTCCCCTCTGGATCCACAAGCTTCATTGTGCGCGAAAAGGTCAGGTCGACGCCGCCTGCGCAGCCTACACAAAGCTCATCAAGCTTCTCCGAATCGCAGTTGATCATATACGCCGCATCTTCCAGATACTTTTTATTCAGATGAATTGCACCCGTCATGCCTCGTTCCTCATCCACCGTGAAAATCGCGCGCAGAGGACCGTGCTCTTCAGCATGGCTCAGCACATGGAGAATGATCGCCACACCGATGCCGTCATCCGCCCCCAGACTTGTCCCCTCGGCCGAGAGGATACCGTCCCTCACAACGAGTTCGATCGGATCCCGAAGCGGATCATAGGAAACCCCTGGAGCCGCAACACATACCATATCCATGTGTCCCTGCAAAATGACGCGCGGCACATTTTCTTTTCCTGGCACAGCCGGCAAATCGGCGATGATATTATTCTTCTCATCCTGCACGACCGTGAGCCCCATCTTCTGCAGATGCGCCTTAAGATAATCGCTCACTGCTTTCTCATGGCCCGACGGACGCGGAATTGCTGCAAGGGCGCGGAATTCCTGCAGGACATTTTCCAAAATCTTGTCCTTTTCCATAATGACCTCCTGTTTTTCTGCAAAAAAAGGACAAAGCAATCAACTCATTGACCGCTCTGCCCTGAATGTATTTCCCTTAATTCTCCAAAGGAATCGGTTCCGCATCATACACATTGACGCCATCCGGAGCATAAAGCACCATCGACGTGGAAACGCGCTTGACTTCGCCGTTCATGATATAGCAAACACCATTGACGAAATCGCAAATGCGCCTTTGTTCCTCAAGCTCGACACGTTCATAGTTCACAAGCACCGCCTTGCCGGCCTTCAGATCATCCGCAATTTCCGGAACTTGATCAAAGCTGCGCGGCACATAGATCTTCACATTGAGCGAAGGAATCTGTGTCGTATGAACTGTCAGCTTCGGGCGCTCCGTTGTACCTGTCACGCGCGGACGCGGCGAACGCATTTGCCCTGTATATGGTGTCCGAAGCGGACGTACCGCCGTTTGGCGCAAGGGCGGCTCCATTGTCTCGTATTGCACGGGCGCCCCATTGACAACTTTTCTCTCCTCAAAAACAGACGTCGTTCCCGTCCGTACCGCTGCCTGCTCTTCCTCTCTTGCAGGTTCCTGCCTGACGACCTCTTCCTCCATAGGCATGAGGAAGTCCGTCACCTTCTTTAAAAAATCCACCGCTTCCGCCTCCACAGCAATATAAAGATAATAGCGACAAAAAAACCGAACAAACGATTGGAAATTCCTTAATGAATCCTAACTGCTAACTTCGCTATACTTTTCGGAAATCCTCCTAAAAAAATTAAGTCGCCAAAACTTTTTTTCGGAAACCGCACACCTGTACGGACGGTTTCCGAAAAATCGAAGCTACAGAGCGATCTTCTCACTTTCGTGCATTCTTGTTTGCACGCCCGCGAGCCGTGCGGTCAAGAATCGTTTTTCTCAGGCGGATATTCTCGGGTGTGACTTCGACAAGCTCATCCTCATTGATATATTCCAATGCCTGTTCAAGGCTCAAAATACGCGGCGGTACAAGGCGGATCGCCTCATCCGAGGAAGATGTGCGCATGTTAGAAACATTCTTTTTCTTGCAGGGATTGATGTCGATATCGAGCTCACGCGAATTCTCGCCTACAATCATGCCCTCATACACCTGCTGTCCCGGAGAAATAAACATCGTGCCGCGATCCTGCAGCGTATAGATGCCGTATCCCGTCGTCTCACCTTGCTCGAAAGCCACAAGCGAGCCGCGTGTACGCCCCGGAATATCCCCCTTATAGGGGACGTAGCCGCAAAACACATGGTTCATGATGCCATTGCCCTTCGTATTGGTCAAGAGCTCCGAGCGGAAACCGATGAGACCGCGCGCCGGAATCACAAACTCCATGCGCATATAGCCTGAAACCTCTGTCATGTTGGACAGCTCTGCTTTACGCGTGCCCAGGGACTCCATGACCGTGCCCATATATTCCTGCGGCACCTCGATCGTGAGATTTTCCATAGGCTCGCACCTTTGTCCATTGATCGTCTTATAGACGACTTCGGGCTTGCCGACCTGCAGCTCGTATCCCTCGCGGCGCATCGTTTCGATAAGTATGGAAAGATGCAGCTCACCACGTCCCGATACCTTGAAGACATCTGCAGAATCTGTTTCCTCCACGCGCAGGCTCACATTCGTTTCGACTTCCCTGAAAAGTCGGTCGCGCAAATGACGCGAGGTGACGAACTGGCCTTCCCTGCCGGCAAACGGGCTCGTATTGACACCAAAGGTCATGGAAAGTGTCGGCTCGTCAATGTTGATGGTCGGCAGAGCCTCCGGGTTTTCCGCATCCGCCACTGTATAGCCAATACTGACCTCCCCCAGCCCCGTCAAAGCAACGATTTCCCCGAGCCCTGCCTCGGGCACCTCGACACGTTTCAGGCCTTGATAAACAAACACCTTGCCGACGCGCGCCTTCGACTCGTGATCGCCACTGATAAGCGCAACCCCTTGGTTCGCCTTGACACTGCCGCGAATGATGCGGCCAACAGCAACCTTTCCCACATATTCATCGGCCTCGAGTGTAGTAACCATCATTTGGAGCGTGCCGTCCGCATCGCCCGATGGAGGAGGGATCTCCTTGACGATTGTTTCCATCAGCGGCTCAAGACTGCTGCTTTCGTCCTCCATTTGATACTTTGCCACACCCTCGCGAGCCGTCGCATAGATACAAGGGAAATCAAGCTGCTCGTCGTCAGCGTCAAGTTCCATGAAAAGCTCAAGAACCTCATCATACACATCATCGACACGCTGGTCAGGACGGTCGATCTTATTGATGACGACAATGGGCTTGAGTTTTTGTTCAAGCGCCTTCCTGAGCACATACTTCGTCTGAGGCATCGGACCTTCAAAGGCATCGACAAGCAACAGCACTCCATCCACCATATTGAGCACGCGTTCCACTTCGCCGCCGAAATCGGCATGACCCGGCGTATCGACGATATTGATCTTTACGTCATTATAGAGAATGGATGTATTCTTGGAAAGAATCGTGATACCGCGCTCACGCTCCAGGTCACCAGAATCCATAACGCGCTCGGCAACCTGCTCGTTCGAGCGGAAAACATGGCTTTGCCTGAGCATCGCGTCCACCAACGTCGTCTTGCCGTGGTCAACGTGGGCGATGATTGCGATATTCCTCAACTTTTCATTTACATTCATTTTTGTCCGACTTCCTCCTAGTTAGCAACCATGTATATAACAGTACAATTCTATTATAGTTGTTCTGCAATGTCAAATCATTTTCCATTTGATAAAATTGACCCAAAAGCCCTGGTTGCCTAACAATATTTTCAACTTGCTCCTCCCTTCTCTCAAAACAAATATTTTTCAGATTGTCCGGCAACACTTCACTTTTTAAAGCCATAAAACTTTCATAATACATTTATGTCCTGGTTTTAATCAGAAGATTTTCCTATTTAGTCGCAAAACTTCTTGCTTTTCTTGATTAAATATAGTATTATTTTACTATATAAATCCGTATATTCCATTATTATTAGGACTTTTCAGGGGGTACAGCAATGAAATTACGAGTAAAGATGCTTCTCTGGGTAGGAATTCCCTTCTGCATCATCTTTTTCGCCGTCTCCATATTCAGCTACTGGAACGCCAGTACGCTTCTTATCGAGGCGACCCAAAAAGAAATGATGACGCTGGCCGAGCTTGATGCGGAACAGGTCAACGAAACAATCCAAAGACAGAGAGATGTCCTCGATGGGCTGACAGAAGCTTGGGCAGGCAACCTTCCTTCAAATGAAGCCTTTGCCCCCATCGGTGCAAGTTTCATGAAACGCAGCGAGGTCAATACACTTTTTATCGGCTTTCCGGAACGCGATTTCCTTGACAGTCAGGAGGGCGTCGTGCCCAAGTCCGAATTCGACGCGACTTCTCGAGATTGGTACAAAGAAGCTGTCCAAAAAGACGGCGTGCAGATCTCCGATATCTATCTGGACAGTTTCCAAAACATCAAAGTCGTGACCTTGAGCAAAGCCGTGCGAAACAATAATGAGCTCTTGGGGGTTGTCGCCGCAGATATCCTTTTCGACGAGATTGAAAAGAAAGTCGCTTCCTTCAAGGTAGGCGAAACGGGCGAGGCTTTCATGCTCGATGCTTCCGGACGCTTCATCGCCCATCCCGCGCTGACGCTTGACGATAATGTGCACGACGAAGGCGAGGACAAAGCAAAAAAATTCCTCTCCAAAGAACCTATTTTCTTTGAATCAAGCTACCAAGGCGTCGATATGTTTTATGCCGTACACCCCGTGGGCGATACCGGCTGGTCTTTGATCCTCTTTGTGCCGCAAGAGGAAATCTTTGCCGCTGTCGCACACCTCAAATGGCTCATGATCGCTTGCGCCCTCACCGCCCTGCTCCTTTTGGGCAGTATTCTCTATTACATTGCCCGTTCCATTTCCCACCCCATCGAGGAACTCGCCGCTGTTGCCACAAAAGTGGCGCAAGGTGATCTGACAACCCATATGGCTCCAACTGACCGCCAAGATGAAATCGGCAGTCTGCACAACAGCTTCTGCCAGATGACAAACGGTTTGCAAAGCCTCATCCGTCAGACAGCCCAAACATCGGAGCAGCTTGCCGCCTCATCGGAAGAGCTTACCGCCTCCGCTGACCAATCCGCCCAAGGTGCACAGCAAACATCGGAGGCTGTCGTCAGAATCACCGGCGAGGCGCAGGAACAAGGCCATGTCGTAACAGAATCCCTGCAAACAGTAAACGATATCACAACGGCCATGAACGAAATCAATGCAGGCGTCGGCGATGTCTCGAATGCAGTGGAGCGCGTCGAATCCGCAACGACCGAGGGGCAACAAGGCCTCAACGTAGCCGTCAAAGGAATGCAGGTGCTCAACGAAAGCTCACAAGATGTCGCGGATGCAGTGACCGCACTCTACGAAAGCTCCAAACGCATCTCAGAAATCGTCGAGATGATTACACAGATCGCGGAACAAACAAACCTTCTTGCCCTAAACGCCGCCATCGAGGCTGCCCGCGCCGGGGAACAAGGACGAGGCTTCACGGTCGTAGCGGAAGAGGTCCGGAAACTGGCCGAACAGTCGGAAGGCGCCGCGCAGGAAATCACCAACCTGATTACTGACAATGCCAAACGCATCGAAGAAACCTTCAAGGTCATGCAGGATCAAAAGGAGCATGTCAGTGAAGGAGTCGAGCAAGTGCATCGGGCAAGCAGACGCTTCGATCGCATCGCTGCGGTCGTACAGGAGCTTTCTGCCAAAGTTTCCGGCATTCTTGAAAGCACGCAGAAAATCCATACGAAAAACATGCGCATGGAGGAATCTGTACATAAACTCAAGTCCGTATCCGATTCCGTACAGGGCGATGCGGAAAATGTTTCTGCCGTATCCCAGGAGCAGGCGGCTTCCATGCAGGAGATTGCAGCCTCAAGCGCCACCCTCGCAAACATGGCCCAAGATTTACAAAAAGCTGTGAGCAAATTCCATCTGGACTAAGCGCGCTGCCATGAAAGCAGCCAAAAGGCGCAGGCAGATTGTCCGTTTTCACGGCAAGGCGGCGCACAATATCACAAAATGGACGTTTGCGCGTATACTTTACAAAAACAAGAAGCCGAGGAGGCGGCATCCATTCCTGGGTGCCGCCTCCTCGGCTTCTTTCTTATAATTGACCGCAGAAAGACATCAATGCTATACTTTATCATACCCTTCAATATTCTAACCCGAAAGAACAGGTGAATCCCATGAGCCTCGATGGATTTTCGACATACCCGCTCACGAAGGAGCTGCATAACGCACTTCTTGGCGGACGCATAGACAAGATCACGCAGCCCAACAAAAGCTCCGTCTTCCTCAATATACGACAACCCGGCCGCAGCTGCCTTTTGCACATCGCGGCAAACCCACAGGCTCCCGCAGTTTTTCTCGCGGAAAAGCAACCCGAGAATCCCGTCGAACCGCCGCTCTTCTGCATGGTTCTGCGCAAACACCTCGAGGGAAGCCGCATTGCCGATATACGCCAGTTCGGCCTTGATCGCATCATCGCACTTGATTTCGACGCACTTGCGGCAGGAGGCAAAATTGTCACAAAAACGCTGCTCATCGAACTCATCGGCAAATACAGCAATATCATTCTGGTACAGGACGGCATGATTCTCGATGCCCTGCGCAAAGTGGGCAGCGCAAACAGCCGCACCCGCACGGTTCTTCCCGGACGGAAGTACCTGCCGCCGCCGGCACAGGATAAGCTTGATCCGCGTACAACAGATATGGACGCCATCATAAAGCGCATCGCCCGGAATCCCGAAGCAACCCTCTACAAGGCTCTGCTGAGCTCTTGTCTCGGCTTTGGTCCTGTCACGGTGCGGGAAACCTTATTCACTGCCGGACTGCCCGAAACGATGACAAGCGCCGAACTCGACGCCAAAGACCATGCTGAGCTTCGCTGCGCCCTCGAAAGCGTCATTGCCGCCTGCATAAAGGAAGAGCTCGCCCCCTGCCTCATCCTTGACGCCAACCGAAAGGTCCTTGCTACCTCTCCTTTCCTGCTGCATCACATGGGCAAAGAAACTGTGCTTTCCTTTCCCACCATCAGCGAAATGCTGGAAAAAGCAACCCGCCTCACGGGGATTTATACGCCGCCGGAAAAGGAACGCCTGAAAAAATTCGTTCGAACGGAGCTTGCGCGCGCGGAAAACAAACTCGCCGTCCTGCGCGAAGAACTCACCCAGGCAGAAAATGCCGAGGAATACAAGAAGTTTGGAGACAATCTTATGACATACGCGCATCTCTTCCGCGACCACGAAGATGCTGCCGTCACCGTCGATGATATTTACAGTGAAGTCGGCGAAAAAATAACCCTGCCGCTCAACCAACGTCTGACTTTGAGCCAAAACATGCAGGCCTTCTACCACAAATACGACAAGCTCAAACGTGCGCAAAAACTTCTCGATGAGCAGCTTTCCTTTTGCAGGGAAAGCATCCGCTACCTGGCAAGTATTGAAAACTCTCTGGAATCCTCTTCCTCTCTGACAGAAATCGAGGAAATCAAAGAGGAGCTCATCAAAAGCGGCTTTTTGCAGGAACAGCTGAAGAAAAAACGCCAGGACAAGCCTTCCTCCCCCTTTCGCTTCAAAACAGAAAGCGGACAGGAAATCCTCGTGGGAAAGAACAATAACCAGAACGACCGCCTGACATTTCAGACGGCTGCACCGGACGATCTATGGCTTCATGCCAAGGATATTCCAGGCTCCCATGTCATCCTGCGCCTTGCGGGCGAAGAGCCGACCGAGGAGAGTCTGTTTCTCGCCGCACAGCTCGCCGCTCATTTCAGCAAAGCGCAGGATTCTTCCAACATACCTGTTGACTACACATACCGCCGCTACGTGAAAAAACCATCTGGCTCCCGTCCCGGCTTTGTCATCTTCACGCATCAAAAAACGCTCTATGTGACCCCGGACGAAGAGAAAATCCGCGGGATGCTTCTCTCGGTGAAATAACCGCAGCCGCTGTATCTGCCTCGCCGCACTGCCGGCGCTTGCCTCATTCCTCCCCCGTCGAGCCAAAGCCGCCTTGGCGGCTCACTCCCCGGCCGGCCTCATCGCCATCGACAACAAGGTATTTGTAGAAAATCCCCTGTGCGATGCGCATGCCCTTTTCCACGAAAACATCTTTTTCCCCGAGATTCAGGACGGCTGCCATGATATGCCCGTCGTTGTCTGCATTGTTATAGTAATCCGAATCAATAATGCCCTGGCTGTTGACGAGCATCAGACAATGCTTGAGGGAAAGCCCCGAGCGTATGTGCAGCCCCAGATATTCATCCTTCTGCATATACGCCTTGAGCCCTGTCGGTACGATCGCCACTTCCCCGCGCTTCAATATACAGTCACACGCCGCCGCAAGATCATATCCAGCACTGCCCGAAGTCTTGCGTTCAGGCAATTCGATTCCTTTCCCCCGATATTCTTCAATGATTTCAAAACCACGCTTTCGCAACTCCATACCCCTTCCTCACAAAAAGCCTTCTCCCTTATGGTGGAGAAGGCTTTTCTCTATTCGCTCCTCTTTTCGGTCTCGCCGGCAGATGCAAGTTTCGTTGCAGCAACCGTGGATATGGCATGCTTGTAAATCAAATGCTGCTTTCCTGAAATCTCCAGTACTACCGTAAAATTATCAAAGCCCCGGACATATCCCTTCATTTGAAACCCATTGAGCAAGTGTATGCTGACCGCCTTGTTTTCCCTGCGCATCTGATTCAAAAAATTATCTTGCAAATTGACTGGTTTTACCGGCATTCCAAGCCCCCCCTTTTTACAATTCATTTGCAGCGTATCATGAAAAACCGCCTTATATCCGTATAAATCTTGGTGCAAAGCATCTCTTCGGAAATGTTTTCGGCATCATACCAATGGATGTAGGGCATTTTTCTAAACCAAGTCATCTGGCGTTTCGCAAAATGACGCGTCGCCTTCTTGATTTCCTCCTCAGCCTCCGACCTGTCCATGCAACCGGCAAGATATGCCACTGTTTCCTTGTAGCCAATGCCCTTCATAGCCTGGCACGCAGCGGATACGCCACCCGAAAGCAGATGCCGCACTTCCTCTTCCAATCCATCTCGCAGCATGATATCGACCCGTTCTTCAATTCGTTCGTACAGCTTCTGCCGATCGCGCCTAAGCCCGACGACATAGGCATCATAAACAAGGCCTCCAGCCTCTGCTTCACGGCTTTTTGAAATGCGCTCCTGCCCCAGAGCAGCGACTTCAAGAGCACGAACGACGCGCCTGAAATCATTGACATGAAGGCGTCCTGCCGCTTCCGGATCAACCTTTTGCAAAAGCCCATGCACAAAATCCTTGCCCTTCTCCTGCGCCATGGTCTCAATCCGCTCACGGTAAGCCGCATTGCCTGCAGTTTTATTGAACGCATATCCCTCAAGCAGAGATTTGATGTAAAGCCCCGTGCCGCCGACGATGAACGGCAGCCTGCCCCGTGCTTCGATGCAAGCAATCTTTTTTGCGGCCAGGCGCTGAAAATCCGTTACGCTGAACGAAGCCGACGGTTCGAGTATATCAATGAGGTGATGCGGCACAACCTCCCTTTCCTCAAGCGTCGGTTTTGCCGTGCCGATATCGAAGCCCCGATAAAAGAGCATGGAGTCTCCCGAGATGATCTCCGCTCCAAGTTTCCTGGCCAGAGCCAAGGACAGCGCCGTTTTCCCCACGGCTGTAGGCCCCAAAAGAACCACGAGCCTGCTTTTTTTCATACAAGCTCCAGCGAGCCTCCGGGCTTCACAATGTGCACGGCAGCACGCGTCATCTCCTCGGTCACTTCCTTGTATTTCACTGCATCCTGCGCGACAACAGGCCATGTATTATAATGAATCGGAATGACATTCTTGGTGTTGAGCCACTGTGCGGCAAGAGCGGCATCCTCAAGACCCATCGTGTAATTGTCCCCGATGGGCAGGATGGCATAATCCAAAGGATCCTTCTGCCCGATGAGCTTCATGTCGCTGAAAAGTGCCGTATCGCCCGCAAAATAAACATTCAAGCCTGCCATATGGATGACATAACCGCAGGCAATGCCACCGGGCACCCCCGAGCTGTGCCATGCCATCGTCATACGAACTTTGCCGAACGGAAGTTTCACCGAGCCGCCGATATTCATGCCATGCGTCTTCAGGCCGTTCTCCTGTTCCAAACAAACGTTGAGAACCTCCGGAATTCCGAGAATGGTTGCTCCCGTCCGCTTGGCGATAGCCGCTGCGTCGCCGAGATGGTCGCTGTGGGCATGGGTCAGCAAGATATAGTCGCACGCCACCTCTTCGGGTGCAATAGCCGCCAGAGGATTGCCCGTGAGAAATGGATCCGTTAAAACTTTTGCCTTTCCGTCATCGAGCAAAAATGAGGCATGGCCATAATAGGTAAAGTTCAGCATACTGCCAACTCCTCTCTAAATAAAACCCAATTGAATCCACAAATGCTAACCACAGCTCCTCAAACTGGCAGGAGCATATAGCTCTATACTGTATAGTTATACATAAAGAGCAAAAAACCTTCCGAACTTCCGGACAGGAATTGCAGAATGCAGAAAAGCATGGTACGCTAAACAGATACGATGCCATACGGTTGACAAGACACCATAAGCATACAAGGAGGCAAACAAATGCCTGCAAATGAATTTCTCCTGCCGCAAGGGCGGCTCATTTTTTCCCATGACCTGCCCGACAACGTCTATACCCTTATCACAGGCGGACGCGCTCCTGCAAAAGACTGGCTGGACGCCGCCCGACGCGGCCATCTTTGGGCACTTGACCACGGCATTGACATCTGCCACGAAATGAAGCTCTTGCCGGAACGGCTGATCGGAGACGGAGACAGCGCCTCTTCCCAAGCATGGGACTGGGCTCTGGCTGCAGGTGTAAGAACGGAGCACTTCAGCCCCCGAAAAGATTTGACAGATACCCAAATCGCCTTACATCGCCTCAAGGAAGCACATACTCCCTGCTTCCTGCTCATCACCGGCGCTTTCGGCGGACGCTTCGATCACGCCATGAGCACGATCTTTTCCTTCGCTCACATGCATCTGCCGGGCCTTCTTGCCGACGAGAAAGAAGCTTGCTTCTTCCTGCGAGGAAACGAACGCCTTGCCTTTGCCGCAGAAAAAAAGGCAAAGGCGATTTCACTCCTGCCCATGACGGAAGAATGCCTTGGCGTAAATCTTGAAGGCACCGCTTGGCCGCTCCAAGACGCTCGCCTCAGCCAGCACGAGCCGTACGCCGTATCCAACGAATTCGCTGTCGAAAGCTCTTCCTTCAGCGTTTCCCTTGCCAAAGGGGTGCTCGCCGTTTACCTCTATTGGGAATGACGGCCAAATCCCCGCCTGACGGCGGCCGCCTCATAGAGCACCAGGGCAGCCGCCGTGGAAACATTGAGCGATTCCGCCTGCCCAAACATCGGAATAAAGATTTTCCGAGCAGCCATCGCTTGAAGTTCGCTGGAAATGCCCTTTCCCTCATTGCCAAAGGCAAGCGCGATGCCGCCATTGTAATTTGCTTCATAATACGGCCTTGCCGCCTCATCGAGAACCGCCGCCAACAAATCGATGCCTTCCCGGCATAAAAAATCCTGCAGCTCCTGCCTCGAAACATCCGAAACAAGCGGCAGATGAAAAATAGAACCCATACTGGCGCGCACCGTCTTGCCCGAAAAAACGTCCAGAGTATTGTGTAGGAGTATGACGCCGTCCGCACCGGCCGCATCTGCTGTGCGTAAAATTGTCCCCGCATTGCCCGGATCCTGTACGCCGTCAAGCACCACAAGCAAAGGCCCGTTCTTTTCCGGCGAGCTTTTGGCGACATCCACCGCCCGTGCTTCAGCAGAGGTTTTCATACCGCAGCTCTTTCCGGTGCAAAGTTCCGCAAGGGACGTGGCCTTTTCCTCCAACACAAGCAAAATGCCCTGCGGCGTCTCGGTATCGCTTGCCTTTTTATAGACCTCATGCGATGTCTCATAAAGGGGACAACCCCGCGTCGCTATTTGCTCCAAAAGCCGCTTCGCACGCGCTTCCTGCGCCCTTTCCGGCGTAAAGAGACAAAGGCGCAGCCGCCAACCGGACAAAACCGCCATTTCGCAAAGGCGTACTCCTTCAGCAACGAAAACACCTTCCGCCTTGCGCCTCTGCTTTTGCTTCAAACCTGCAATCCATTTGATCTTTTTATTCTGGGCACTCTCGATCCGCTCCATCGTCGCCTCCTACGAGCCAACAGTTCCTTGCTCCCTCGTATAAAAAAAGGGAAGGCATCAGCCTTCCCTTCACCATATCCTTACTGGTTTTCCTTTGCAATAGCGACGAGTTGAGCAAACGCCTTCTCGTCATGAACAGCAAGGTCGGCAAACATCTTGCGGTTGACCTCAATGCCGGCCTTTGTAAGGCCGTTGATGAGACGGCTGTAGGAAATGCCGTTCATGCGAGCTGCTGCATTGATGCGGGCAATCCAGAGTTTGCGGAACTCACCCTTCTTCGCGCGACGATCGCGACGGGCGTAATAAAGAGCCTTCATGACGGTCTCATTGGCCTTCTTGAACTGCTTGCTCTTCGCTCCGCGGTATCCCTTGGCCAACTTCAAAATCTTTTTATGGCGTCGATGTGCGGTTACGCCGGTTTTTACTCTTGGCATATTCCATTCCTCCAATATCTATCCGAAATCTATCGGTTTATAATTCCTCAAACGTTGGGAAGCATCTTCCTTACGCGCTTATGATCTGCTTCCGCGATAAGAGCAGCCTTGCGGAGATTGCGCTTGCGCTTTCTCGTTTTCTTCTCCAGGATATGGCTCTTGAACGCCTTGTTCCTCTTAAACTCACCAGAACCCGTTATGGTGAAACGCTTTGCAGCTGCCCTGCGTGTCTTGACCTTTGGCATTATTGTTTTCCTCCTTTGGTTTGGGCTTTCGGGGCTAAGATCATCGTCATGTTTTTGCCTTCGAGCTTGGCATCCCTTTCGATGGAAACAAGTTCCTTGAGCTGGGCGGAAACCTTGTCCAGAACTTCCCTGCCAAGCTCGGGATGCGACAATTCACGGCCACGGAACATGATGGTAACCTTGACCTTGTTTCCTTCTTCAAGAAAACGAAGAGCATTTTTAAGCTTCACGTCAAAATCATGCTGCTCAATATTGGGGCGCAGCTTGACTTCCTTGACCGTGATGACCTTCTGTCTCTTCTTTGCCTCTTTCTCCCTTTTTTGCTGTTCATAGCGATATTTGCCGAAATCCATGATACGGCATACCGGAGGTTTCGCTTTCGGCGCAACCTCGACAAGATCGAGATGCTGCTCCTCCGCCATCCGCAAGGCATCGCGCGTCTGCATAATACCGAGCTGTTCGCCCGACGCGCTCGTTACGCGTACCTCCCGAATACGGATTTCCTCATTGATCCTTAAAGATTCCCTGCTAATGGGAAAACACCTCCTGGTAAACAAGTCAAAATAAAAGGGCGGCAAACACCACCCTTCATCTTGCACAGAGCAATATGAACCTGACTGACCACGTGCCAGCAGGTGAGAAGCGGCGGCCTCTTCTTGAATTACTCAGCTATACTATCATATATATCTTTTTTCGTCAAGCGTTTTTCTTGGAACGGGCAAAACGGGGAAAACGGACGTCGTACCGAAAGCAGCTTTCTTGCTGCATGCCTGCAGCGGATGACCGCCTATTTTGCCTCTTCCCTACTCTCAAATACCGGCAGCTTTCTTGAGCACTGCCGCCTTGTCCGTCGCTTCCCACGGCAATTCAACATCCGTACGGCCGAAGTGCCCGTAAGCTGCCGTCTGTCCGTAAATCGGACGACGCAGATCCAGATTGCTGATAATGGACGCCGGGCGCAAATCGAAATTCTCGTGTACGATCTTCTCAATCAATACCTCGTCTACCTTGTTCGTGCCGAATGTATCAACCATGATGGAAACGGGGCGCGCAACACCGATCGCATAGGCGAGCTGAATCTCGCAGCGGTCGGCAAGACCCGCCGCGACGACATTCTTCGCCACATAACGTGCAGCATAGGCTGCAGAACGGTCAACCTTCGTGGGATCCTTGCCCGAGAACGCACCGCCGCCGTGACGTGCCATGCCACCATAAGTATCGACGATGATCTTTCTGCCTGTAAGACCCGAATCTCCCTGCGGGCCGCCGATGACGAACTTTCCCGTCGGATTTACGAAGTATTTTGTATCCGCCGTCAGAAGCTCCGCCGGAACAACCGTCTTGATGACCTTTTCAATCATATCCTTGCGGATCGTCTCCAAATCGACTTCCGGATCATGCTGCGTCGAGATGACGATGGTATCGACAGCAACCGGCTTGCCGTCCTCGTAACGAACCGTCACCTGCGTCTTGCCGTCAGGACGCAGATAAGCGAGCTCGCCGCTCTTGCGCACCTCGGCCAAGCGGCGTGCAAGGCGCTGTGCCAACGCAATCGGCAGAGGCATGAACTCGGGCGTCTCATTCGTCGCATAACCAAACATCATACCCTGATCGCCCGCGCCTATGGAATCCGCCACATCGGATTCGCCGGCCTTCGCCTCAAGGGCTTTATCAACGCCGAGCGCGATATCAGCAGACTGCTCATCAAGGGACACGAGAATGCCGCATGTCGCCGCATCAAAACCGTACTTGGCGCGCGTATAGCCAATATTTTCGACTGTCTGGCGGATGATATGCGGGATATCAATATAGCACGAAGTCGAGATTTCACCAACTACATGCACCTGCCCCGTCGTCACCAGCGTTTCGCAGGCCACGCGCCCCATGGGGTCTTGTGCGAGAATCGCGTCAAGAATCGCGTCAGAAATCTGATCTGCCATCTTGTCGGGATGACCTTCCGTCACCGACTCGGAAGTGAACAATACCGTTTTGCTCATGCTAAACTCCATTCTGCCGCCGTCGCCTGCGGCAAAGCCAAAAAACAAGGTGCGACCGTCCTTGTTCACGCAGCTCTTCTGTGAATCAAGCAGCTGCCTTCGGAAAATCGCCGCATGGGTTTGCCCGAAATTCACCGCATTTCAAATACGGAACACGCATCGTTCCACCCCACACTTCCCTCACCAATCAAAAAACTCTCTTTCCTACAAAAAGAGAGTTTTTCTTTGCTCCCATCTTATAGGCAAAAACCTACAGGAATTGGCACCTTTTTGATCTTGTCAACGGTTGCCGCAGCTTCTTCGGGCCAGTCCCTCCACTGCTCTTGATGAGTGATATTCGATTTGACTTCATTATAAGGGAAAGGATAACAAATGTCAACTATTTTTGTAGGAATTCTACGCGGTCAAGAATCAAGGCTGCCAACGCGTCCTTTCCCATCAGCGGGACTTCCTCGACAGAGCCGTCGCGCGAGAGAATCTTCACGAGATTCGTCTCCGTATTGAAGCCGGCACCCGTGCGCGTCACATCATTGGCCACAATGAAATCGAGATTTTTCTTCGTGAGTTTTCGCTGCGCGTATTCCATAAGATTCTGCGTCTCGGCTGCAAAGCCGACAAGAACCTGTCCCGGCTTTTTGCGCGCACCGAGTTCCATCAGAATATCGGGGTTCTTCTCCAAAACGAGAGTAATCTCCTCCGCATTCTTCTTGATTTTTTGGCCCGCGGCTTCCTTTGGACGGTAATCGGCAACAGCCGCTGCCTTGACGATGATATCCGCCTCGACGGCCTCTTGCAGCACTGCCTCGCGCATGGCAAGAGCCGATTCCGTGTGAAGGACACGCATCCCCGGCGGATCCGGCAAAGCCACCGTCCCCCCCGCAACAAGAACGACCTCCGCGCCGCGTCGTGCAGCTTCCTTCGCAACGGCATAGCCCATCTTGCCGCTCGAACGATTGCCAATGAACCGCACGGGATCGATCGCCTCAAGCGTGCCGCCTGCCGTCACCAACACCTTCATGCCGTACAGGGAAGAACTCACGGACAGGGATTTCTCGATCTCACCTACAATATCCACAGGCTCGGGCAAACGCCCCACGCCTGCCGTGCCGCAGGCCAAATACCCCGCAGCCGGTTCGATCTTATGCCAGCCAAGCCGCAAAAGCTTCGCGATATTTTCCTGCGTCACAGGATTTTCATACATCGCACTGTTCATAGCCGGCGCAAAAAAAATCGGCGCTTTGACAGCCAGAAGCGTTGTTGTCAACATATCATCCGCAATCCCGGCGGCCGCTTTCGCAATGATATTCGCCGTAGCAGGGGCAATGAGAAAAATCTCGGCCAACTGCGCCAAAGCGATATGCGCGACATGCCAATGCGACGGCTCGGTCCACATATCTGTCGTCACCGGCTGTCCCGTGATTTCACGGAACGTCAGGGGAGCGACGAAATGCGTCGCTTCCTGCGTCATGATGACATGGACTTCCGCCCCTTTTTTTCTGAGACGGCTCGCTATTTCCACGGCCTTATAGGCGGCGATGCCGCCTGTAACGCCCAGAACGATCTTCTTCCCTTCGAAAACCATTATTTGATGCCGCCTTTATTGCGCTTGTAAAGAATATCGCCCTCCGATATCTCTTCCAGGGCGACAGTTACATCCTTTGTAGAGGATGCTTCCACTTTTGGCGTCTCTCCATCCAAAAGCTGCCTTGCGCGTTTCGCCGCGAGAACAACAAGCGTATAGCGACTGTCCACCCTTTCCAACAATTTGTTGATTGAAGGATCCGCCATGCTCATGCCTAATCATTCCTTCCTGTTTCGATCCTATCAAAAAGCTCCCCGCTGCGAGAAACGAGATGACGTTCCGCCGCCAAAATGCCCAAAATGGTTTCGACCGCCTTTTCCACCTCATCGTTCGTAACAACGTACTTATAGCGGCGTCCTGCCCTGATTTCATCGACGGCTGCCCCGAGACGCTTTTCGAGCACCTCTTCCGTTTCCGTATCACGTCCGCGAATACGACGCTCAAGTTCAGCAAGCGACGGCGGCAAAATGAAGATATAGACGCCGTCGGGAAATTTCTCCTGTACCTTCATCGCGCCCTGCGTATCGATTTCCAGCAGGATATCCTCTCCGGCTGCAAGTTTTTCCTCGATTTTTTTCAGAGGCGTTCCATAGTAATTGTCATACACCTTGGCCCATTCAAGCAAGGCATCGCTCTCGATCATTTCCTCAAAAGCTGCAGCCGTAAGGAAATAATAGCTCTCACCGTCAATCTCCCCCTCGCGCGGTTGGCGCGTCGTAGCGGAAACCGAATAGGCAAGACCGGTTGCTTTTTCCAAAAGCGCTTGGCAAATCGTGCCCTTTCCTGCACCCGAAGGGCCGGAAACGACGACTAAGAGTCCTTTCCTCATTTTCCGTCCTCTTTCATTTTCGTATCCACATCATCTGACTCAAGCACACGATGCGCCATGGTTTCCGGCTGCACTGCCGAAAGAATTACATGATCGCTGTCCATGACGATGACGGCACGTGTGCGCCTGCCGTAGGTTGCATCGATAATACGTCCGTCGTCCCTTGCCTCCTGCACAATACGCTTGATCGGAGCTGATTCCGGACTGACGATTGCCACGACGCGATTGGCCGAGACGATATTCCCGAACCCTATGTTGATGAGCTTGATGTCCATGCCAGCCCCCTGCTCACTCGATATTCTGCACCTGCTCACGCAGCTTCTCAACCTCGCTCTTGATATCGACAACGAGTTTCGCTGCCTGTGTAAAATTCGCCTTTGAAGCAATGGTATTTGCCTCTCGATTGATCTCCTGAATCAGAAAATCCAGCTTCCTGCCGATTGGCTCATGCATTTCCTCAATGGTTTCCCGAAACTGAGCGATATGGCTTTTAAGGCGCACAATCTCTTCATTATAACTGATGCGATCCGCATAAAGCACCGTTTCCTGCATGATGCGCATCTCATCAATACCCTGCCCCTTGAGCATCTCGTTAAGAACCGCCGACAAATGTGCGCGGTACTTCCCGACGATTTCCGGCTCATAGAAAGCAAGCTTTTCCACGGCTCCACCCAGAAAATCGAGACGAGCGTCAAAATCTCGCCGCGTATGCTCGCCTTCCCGCTCGCGCATCTCAGAAAAGTGGTGCAGCGCACGCTCCAACGACATAAAAAGCAACTCCCTGCTGTCGAGGATATCACGGCTCTCCTCCTGCACTCGAAGCACATCGGGATATACCGCTATTTTACATACATCGGAAGGCGGTGTCAAATGCAGGAAATCGCTCAGTTCATAAAGGGCCTCCCGGTAAGCGTGGGCCAAATTCTTATCGACAAAGACCCTCGCTTCCTTTTCCCTCTTGTCATGAAAAATAATATTGACATCCACCTTGCCGCGTGCCGAAAAATTTTTGATGACTTTGCGCATATCGTTTTCAAAAACATTGAGCACCCGCGGCATGGAAAAAGAAATATCAAGATAACGCTGGTTGACCGATTTCACTTCAACATGAACCTTGTAATTTTCGTTTTCCTGGCCTGCTGCACCAAACCCCGTCATGCTCTTCAAAGCAAACAGCCTCCATCCCAAAAACAATGAACCGCCATAAAAATCCCAGCGACTCGGCCATAGGCACAGACCCTTGGGCTGTTTTCATACCAGCTACGCACCAATGCCCCCATCGTTGCTTTCCCCATTCTACTATGAAACTTGCGGTTCGGCAAGAAAGAAGATTTCGTCAAAATGGCGGTGCTGAATATATCAGCGCTTCCTTAAACTTCCCTGCGATCGACGGGAACCGCATGGAGTTCCAAGTCCGGATTGTTGTCAAGAATCCAGCCCAAAGCCCATTCATTGTTCACGAGAAGCACAGGATTGCCACGACGGTCACGTACAAACATGCCTCGGTCAGCGCCCTTCAACGAAGTCGGCAGCACCTCGCGTCCATCCGGAAAGGCAAGCCACCGCGCAACTTCGTAAGGCTGCATCTGAAGGATGATATCGACATTATACTCGTTCTTGAGGCGGTATTCCAAAACCTCGAACTGCAATGTGCCGACCGTGCCGACAATATAGGCTTCCGCACCGACGCCTTCCTGCACAAAAAGCTGTATGGCGCCTTCCTGCGTCAGCTGTTCGATTCCTTTGACAAACTGCTTGCGTTTCATCGTATCCTTTGTAGAAACACGTGCAAACTTCTCGGGCGGGAACACGGGGAAATCCTCGTACTTGAACTTGCGCGAGACATCCGTCAGCGTATCCCCGATCGAGAAAATCCCTGGGTCGAAAAGCCCGACAATATCCCCCGGAAAAGCCTCGTCTATGATTTGACGATCCTGCGCCAAAAATTGCTGCGGCTGGGCGAGTTTGATAATCTTGCCGGACTTTTCATGCCACACATTCATGTTGCGCCCGAACTCTCCCGAAACAATGCGGATAAAAGCCAGCCTGTCGCGATGCGCCGGATTCATATTCGCCTGGATCTTGAATACAAAAGCAGAAAACTTCTCATCATCCGGCTCGATAAGACCCTCAGACGAAGCTCGCGGAGCAGGCGCAGGAGCCAATCGCAGATATTCCTCCAGGAAATTCTTCACCCCGAAATTTGTCATAGCAGAGCCGAAAAACATCGGCGTGAGCTCGCCTTTATCGATCCGTGCACGGTCAAAAGCCTCTCCTGCCGTATCGAGAAGCTCTATATCATCCCTGAGTGTCTGTCTTTCTTCCTCCGTAAGCTGTGCCATAAAGACGTCGTCATCGACAGAGCCTTTGACGGACACACGCTCTGTCTGCCCGTGGCTCGCATCCGCTGCAAAAAGCTCCACTTCCCGCCGTTCGCGGTCATAGACGCCCTTGTAGCTGCCGTCTGTGCCAATCGGCCAGTTCATCGGATAAGAGCGAATCCCCAGGACTTCCTCAAGCTCATCCATGATATCAAGCGGCGCCTTGCCAAAACGATCCAGCTTGTTCACAAAGGTAAAAATAGGGATATGCCTGTCACGGCAAACCTTGAACAGCTTTTTTGTCTGCGCCTCAACGCCTTTTGCCACATCGAGAATCATGACGGCACTGTCAACAGCCATCAGAGTTCGATATGTATCCTCGCTGAAATCCTGATGTCCCGGCGTATCAAGGATATTGATGCAGTATCCTTCATAGTCGAACTGAAGCACGCTCGATGTGACGGAAATGCCGCGCTGCTTCTCGATCTCCATCCAGTCGGAAACAGCATGGCGCTGTGTTTTGCGTGACTTGATGGAACCGGCCAAATGAATGGCTCCGCCGTAGAGCAGCAGCTTTTCCGTCAGCGTCGTCTTGCCCGCATCCGGATGTGAAATAATGGCAAAAGTGCGCCTCTTCCCGATCTCTTTTCTCAGTCTTTCCTGCGACAAAATAGCTCCTCCAATTCAAACACTTTCCTCAAGCAGCCGCACGACAGCATCTCCCACATCAGTCGTCCGCGCCGTACCGCCCAGATCGGGGGTAAGCGTATTCTTTTCGACAAGCAGCCGTTCCATGGCGCAAAGGATTTTCTTCGCCCATACCCGCTCTTCCCAGAAATCGAGCATCTGGCTGATGGACCAAATAGCGGCCAAGGGATTCGCCAATCCCTGCCCTGCGATATCGGGCGCGGAGCCATGAATCGGCTCGAACATGGACGGGAACCGCCTCTCAGGATTGAGGTTCGCACCCGCTGCCAGACCCATGCCACCTGCAATGGCCGCTCCAAGGTCGGTCAGGATATCACCGAAAAGATTGCTTGTCACAACGACCTCGAAACGCTTGGGATCCTTGACAAAAAACATGCTCGCAGCATCGACGAGATAGGAATGTGTCTCGACATCAGGATAATCTTCCCCCACCTCGCGAAAAATCTCATCCCAAAAAACCATGGAATAACCAAGTGCATTTCCCTTGCTGATGCTTGTCAGCGTCTTTTTTTCCCGCCGAGCCAGATCGTAGGCATAGCGAATGACGCGTTCCGTCCCCCTGCGCGAGAACACACCGGTTTGCAAGGCGATCTCCTCGGGAGTTCCTTGGTAAAGGCGTGCACCGACATTTGCATATTCGCCCTCGCTGTTTTCCCGCACAACAATCATGTCTATATCCTCGCGCGCCACATCTTTCAAGGGGCAAGGCGCACCCTCAAGCAAATGCACGGGACGCAGGTTGATATACTCATCAAAACCCCGGCGAATCTTCAGAAGAAGCCCACCTAATGAAACATGATCCGGCACATCGGGATAACCTACAGCACCGAGATAGATGGCATCAAATCCCTTAAGCTTTTCCATGCCGTCTTCCTCCATCATGCATCCCGTCTTCAAATAGTATTCGCAGCCCCACGGAAATTCCGTAAACGAAACAGAAAACGTTCCCGCAAGCTGCGCGACAGCACGAAGAACCTTCCGTCCCTCAGTCAAAACCTCGGGGCCGATGCCATCGCCCGCGATAACCGCCACATGGTACTGCTTCATACAGCCACCCCTTCCTAAAAAAAAGACTGCCGCAGAAGGAACTTCCTGCAACAGTCTATAGGGAACAGTTCTTCCCCTGCTTATCCTTTTGGAGGCGACACCCAGACTCGAACTGGGGAATAGGGGTTTTGCAGACCCCTGCCTTACCACTTGGCTATGTCGCCGTATGGAGCGGAAAACGAGGCTCGAACTCGCGACCCCCACCTTGGCAAGGTGGTGCTCTACCACTGAGCTACTTCCGCATAAGATGGCGACCCGAAGGGGACTTGAACCCCTGACCTCCGCCGTGACAGGGCGGCATTCTAACCAACTAAACTACCGGGCCATCCGTTGCTGCAATCAGCAACAAATAGTATTATACAGTTGCGAAAAGGGCTTGTCAAGAAAAAATTGCTGGAAGCCTCCTTTTCGGAACACCTCCAGCAATTTTCATAAAGCCAAATTACTTGAGTTCGACCGTCGCGCCAGCCTCTTCGAGCTTTGCCTTGAGCTCCTCGGCTTCTGCCTTTGCGACATTTTCCTTGACCGGAGCCGGAGCGCCGTCGACAAGAGCCTTCGCTTCCTTCAGGCCAAGACCCGTAGCTTCGCGAACCGTCTTGATGACATTGATCTTCTTGTCGCCAGCCGAAGCGAGCACAACCGTAAACTCGCTCTTCTCCTCGCCGCCGGCAGCAGCACCGGCAGCAGCGCCGGCAGCAGCAACCGCAACCGGAGCAGCAGCGCTGACGCCAAACTTCTCTTCCATATCCTTGACGAGCTCGGAAAGCTCAAGGACCGTCATGCCTTCAATGGCCTGCAGGATTTCTTCTTTAGTCATGTTCATATACCTCCATAGAATTACATTTGATTTCTCTTCTTGATTATTCAGCTAACGCCATCGGCGGGAACGCAATCCTGCGATTTCCCCCAAGGTTCAGGCGGAAGCCTGTTCCTTCTGCTTGCGAATAGCCTCAAGCACATAGACCGCATTGCGGATAACACCCTGGAGCACGTTGACAGTACCCGCAATCGGAGACTGCATGCTGCCCAGAAGCTTTGCAATGAGGACTTCGCGCGACGGCAGAGCCGCCAATGCCTTGACCTCGTTGACATCGATGACGCGGCCATCCAAAAGCCCCGCCTTCAGAGTCAGAATACCGGCCTCTTCCAGCTTGTTCTTCTTTATGAACTCGCAGATTGTCTTTGCCGGCGCCACGGCATCCTCGGTGGAAACAGCCAACGCCGTCGTTCCTTCCAAGTGTCCGCAGATTTCATCAAGACCGGCTTCCTTCGCAGCAATGCGTGTCATCGTATTCTTGACAACATGGTAGGAAACTCCTGCTGCGCGCAGCGCACGACGCAGTTCTGTATCCTGGGCCACGGTCAGACCTTTATAGCTTGTGAAAACAGCGCCCTTTGCCGTCGTGAGTTTCTCCTTCAGTTCGGCAACGACCGCCTGTTTCTGTGCATTTACACCCATTCTTGCACCCCCTCTCAATAAATACTAAAAAACGGCTCCCAACTGTATGCCGGAAGCCGCATCCTTTGAAACAATGCGCCTAAGTCCGACCTCGGCGGGCGATTTTCATCGTTAGATGGCGAACCATACCTGCTGTCTACAGTCATCTATCTATGCTGTTGTATCGAACGAATTAGGCAAGCGTGCTGACCGGAACGCCAGGTCCCATCGTCGAGCTCACGGTGACGGCACGGATGTACTGTCCCTTGGCAGCAGCCGGGCGAACCCTGACAAGCGTGTCGATCAAAGCCTGATAGTTCTGTACAAGCTTTTCCACATCGAACGAGGCCTTGCCAATCGGAACATGGACATTGCCGGCCTTGTCCGTACGGTACTCAACCTTACCCGCTTTGATTTCGCTGATTGCTTTCGCGAGATCCATCGTAACGGTACCGAGTTTCGGGTTCGGCATAAGGCCGCGGGGGCCGAGCACCTTACCGAGACGGCCAACCGTCCCCATCATATCCGGCGTAGCGACAGCGACATCAAAGTCAAACCAGCCACCCTGGATTTTCGTCACGAACTCATCGGAGCCGACATAATCCGCACCGGCATCCTCTGCTTCCTTGACCTTCTCGCCTTTTGCAAAGACAAGAACCTTCTTTGCCTTGCCCGTGCCGTTCGGCAGAACCATGGCGCCGCGAACCTGCTGATCCGCATACTTCGGATCGACACCGAGACGTACATGAAGCTCGATCGTTTCATCAAATTTCGCGGTCGCCGTCTTCTTGACGACTTCCATTGCTTCCGAAACGCTGAACAGCTTGCTAGGTTCCAGGAGCTTTGCGGCCTCTTGATATTTCTTGCCGTGTTTTGCCATTCAAATTCCCCTTTCGTGGTCATAGCGGTAATTCCTCCCACGAGCATGAGCAAAATCAATCAACGATTTCAATACCCATGCTGCGAGCCGTTCCCTCGATCATGCGCGTAGCAGCCTCGAGGTCTGCCGCATTGAGATCCTGCATCTTCGTCTGTGCAATCTCCTGTGCTTTGGCACGCGGCACCTTAGCGACTTTCGTCTTATTCGGCTCGCCCGAGGCTTTGTCGATACCAGCAGCCTTCTTCAAAAGGATTGCGGCCGGCGGCGTTTTCGTGATGAACGTAAACGAACGATCTTCAAAAACCGTGATCTCAACCGGAATAACGAGACCAGCCTGCTTGGCCGTCCTCTCATTGAACTCCTTGACAAACGCCATGATATTGACGCCTGCCTGGCCGAGTGCCGGACCTACCGGGGGAGCCGGACTGGCTTTGCCGGCAACAACCTGCAGCTTTACGAGCTTTGCGACCTTCTTTGCCATACTTTTTAACACCTCCTTAAAAGGGTAGTGTTTTATATCGCTTCGTACCAAAAGGCAGAAGACGTATCCTAAATTTCCTCGACTTGGTTATAGGCCAGCTCGGCAGGAGTTTCCCGTCCAAAGATATTGACCAGCACCTTGACAACGCCCTTTTCCGGGAGCACCTCGGCCACCGTGGCGGTTTGCCCGTCAAAAGCACCCGAAACGATGCGGACGACCTGCCCCTTTTCAAGTTTGATGTTGACAACAGGCCTGGGCTCTTCCTCACCCGCAGATTTCAGGATATGCTTTACCTCAGCTTCCGAAAGCGGAATGGGTTTCGTGCCGGAACCGACAAAGCCCGTCACTCCCGGCGTATTGCGCACAACATACCAGGAACGATCGTTGACAATCATTTCAACCAAAGCATAGCCCGGGAATATCTTTTTCTTGACGGTCTTCTTCCTGCCGTCCTTTGTTTCAGTTTCTTCCTCCATTGGGACGATGACATTGAAAATATTGTCCTCCATCCCCATGGTATGGACGCGGGACTCAAGATTCGCCTTGACCTTGTTCTCATATCCGGAATAGGTATGGATTACATACCATTTCTTCTCAGACTCCATCACGCCTCCAGCCTTCTATCGCAGAATAAGTTGAAACAACCTTGCAAAAAACGTATCACATATCCAAATAAGCGCGCAGACAATCACGACCGCAATGCCCACAACGCCAGTATATGTCACCAGTTCTTTGCGGGTCGGCCATGTCACCTTCTTCATCTCCGCTTTGACCTCACCCGTAAAGCGGAAGAGGTTAAAGCCTTCCGACGAAGGCTGCGGCGCTGACGATTTTTCATCCGCCAAAGCATTCACACCCCGTATCATAACGCTGCAAGCCCTAGGAGTTATTTCGTCTCCTTATGCGGCGTGTGCTTCTTGCAGAACTTGCAATACTTATTGAACTCAAGCCGATCCGGATCATTCTTCTTGTTCTTGTTGGTCTGGTAGTTGCGGTTCTTGCAGACTGTGCAGGCCAACGTAACGGCATTGCGCATGTTTCAGCACTCCTTCCATAAAATCACTAACATACTTTATCACACTTAATGCGCAGTGTCAAGGAATCACCAGAGAAAATGAAACCGTCAGCTCTGTGCAGACTTTGCGGCTCTTTTCAGAGGATTTGTTGACGCTGGCAGGGCGAAAAAGATGCACTAAGACGGCGATGCCGAATTGATTCGTGCTTCCTAAAGCGCTCTCAAAAAAACGGCTTGCTTGCCGACATAATAAAAACCCCTATGCGGGGCTTCAAAAATGGTGGCGGCACAGAGATTTGAACTCCGGACACTGCGGGTATGAACCGCATGCTCTAGCCAACTGAGCTATGCCGCCCTATATTTATGATGGAGCTGATGACCGGGATTGAACCGGTGACCTTATCCTTACCAAGGATACGCTCTGCCGACTGAGCTACATCAGCAAACCTGCATTGGTTGCGGGAAGAGGACTCGAACCTCTGACCTTCGGGTTATGAGCCCGACGAGCTACCAACTGCTCCATCCCGCGATGAAACAAAATAAGATGGTGGGCAGGGATGGATTCGAACCATCGTAATCCGAAGATGACAGATTTACAGTCTGTTCCCTTTAACCACTCGGGCACCTACCCACTATATCAAGGCAGCCTAAGCTGTTGCCTGCATTGGTTGCGGGAAGAGGACTTGAACCTCTGACCTTCGGGTTATGAGCCCGACGAGCTACCAACTGCTCCATCCCGCGATGAATGAGCCAAGCATATGCCAAACAATATATCTCAGCTGACAAGTAATGATTATACTACAGGGAAAACTCTTTGTAAAGAGGTGCCAATAAAAAAGTTATGCCCCAGCTTCTCATTCCCTGTAAGCGATCCTATTTTCCTCACACCACTCGCGCGCAAGCACACGAAGCGAAACGGCAAGGTGCTCCTGCCACGCCTCTTCCATACGGCATTCCCGCAAAAATTTCCTGAAGCGAGTTCTGGCTGCAGAGCCATGCAGGACTTCCTGCATCTCTTTCCGAACGGGTTGCGGCGCATTGTCCGCAAAGGCCTGCATGATAGCACGAATCTCTCCTTCATATAGATCCGGCAGTGGCACATATCGCTGCCAATCATCCTCAATGGAAAGCACATGCTCCATGCACGCCTCTTCCCGTGCCGCATCCTCGCCGTCAGAGGTAGGAGAAATCTCCGGGATGTCCCCGAGAAACACGACATCCCCATTTTGCGTATCAACATAGCCCTGCAGCAAAGCCGCCTTTTCAAGCGCCGCAGCCAGCTCCTTCAAGTCGATTTCCAAACCTTCCACTCCCCTGCCGTTCATGCCGGAGCCCTGTTCTAAACGAGATCATACATCTTTTCCGTTTTGTCAAGAATGGCGTCGCGGCGTTCCTTTCCTGCCGCAAAATATCGGCGGACAGCCTCACGGTCGCCCTCCTCAATCGATTCAATGACCGTACCGAGAATTGCCTGCAAATCGCGCAAATGCCGCGTGATGGCTTCACGGTTCGTCATGCAGATATCCGCCCACATATCCGCATTGGAAGAGGCAATGCGCGTCGTATCCTTGAAGCCCCCGCCTGCAAGTTTCAGACAGGATTCCATATCGTCCCGACTCTGGCTTAAAAGCGTCACAAGCGCCGTTGCAGCCACATGCGGCACATGGCTGATGAGAGAAGCGCAGCGGTCGTGCTTTCGGATATCCAGCCGCATGAAATTCGCTCCCGTATGAGACAGGACTGCCATGAGCCTTTCATGCGCCTCAGGCGGCGCCCCCGTATCTTCGACAATAACATATGCCTTATGCCTGAAAAGATCCTTGTCGGCAGCCTCAACACCGCTCTTTTCGCGCCCTGTCATCGGATGACCAGCAATATACCAAATCCCCTCGGGTAACATCTCTTTGATATGATGCCAGAGATATGCCTTTGTGCTTCCCGCATCCGTCAGGATGGTTCCCGGCCTGAGATGCGGCAGGATTTCTTCCAGCAGCGGTACCATCTGCAGTACGGGCGTCGCCAGAAATACGATATCGGCCTCCCCCACAACCGTCTTTATATCAGAAGAGGCCCTGTCGACGGCGCCGCGCGCGACAGCGATGTCCATAGACTTTTGCGTACGGCAGAGTCCCGTGATAAAGATATCGTCGCCGAGTTTTTCCTTCAGCGCAAGGCCGAGAGATCCCCCGATCAGGCCGACGCCGATGATTGCCAGTTTTGTCCTCATGCCTCTCGCCCCATGAATCTTGCAATGCTGCGCACTTCTTCCATCGTCTTTCGGAAGTTTTCCGGAGTCAACGATTGATCGCCGTCCGAGAGAGCGATCTCAGGATGCGGATGCACCTCGATGATGAGACCATCCGCCCCGGCTGCAATCGCTGCACGGGACATCGAAGGAACCATCTGCCAACGCCCCGTGCCGTGGCTCGGATCGACGATGACAGGCAGATGCGAAAGCTCCTTGACGGCAGCAACAGCACTCAAATCCAGCGTATTTCTCGTATATGTCTCATACGTACGGATACCGCGTTCGCAGAGCACAACTTTTTCATTGCCGCCCGCCATAATATATTCAGCGGCATTGAGCCATTCACTGATCGTGGCGGAAAGACCGCGCTTCAAAAGCACAGGCACACGCGCTCTGCCAATTTCCTTGAGCAGTTGGAAGTTCTGCATATTGCGCGCCCCGATCTGAACCATATCGGCATACTTTTCGATGATCTCGACATCGTTGATATTCACGATTTCCGTCACGACCTTGAGCCCCGTTTTGTCGGCGGCCTCGCGAAGCATTTTGAGCCCGTCTTCCGCCAAGCCCTGGAAATCATACGGCGAAGTACGCGGTTTGAAGGCTCCGCCCCGCAGGAACTGCGCCCCGCAGCTTTTGACGCACTCAGCTGCTTCCATCAGCTGCCCCATGCTCTCGACAGCACAGGGTCCTGCCATGATTGTCAGATGACCCGCACCGATCTTCAGACCGCCGACATCGATGATCGTATCCTCATGTTTGAATTCGCGGCTCACAAGCTTATACTTTTCTGTAATGCGCACCGTTTTTTCCACGCCGTCAAAAGAATTCATCTGCAGTCCTGCGATGAGCTTCTTGTCGCCAATCACACCGACGATTGTGCGGTCATCTCCCGTCGAAAGGTGGTATTTAAGACCGGTTTTTGTAATTTTCTCTTCCACCCTCTCAAGATTTTCCTGTGTCGATGCCGGACTCATTACAATAATCATGGCGCAACCTCCTGCTCTTTCCTCACTAAACCTCCCGCACCATGGCAATCTCATCACAGTTCGGGAATTTCGGACAATCAATGCACTCTTTCCAAACCTTTTGCGGCAGCTCTTCCTTCGCGACGACGCGAAAGCCAAGCGTCTTGAAGAAACCTGGCTTGTACGTCAAGGTGAAAAATTGACGCACGCCCAGCGCCGCCCCTTCTTCCATGAGAAGCCGCACGATTTCCGAGCCGATGCCATGCCGCGAGAACTCGGGAGCGACGGCCATAGTCCGCACCTCCGCCATTCTGTCCCACATCATATGCAGGCCGCCCACAGCAACGATCCTGCCCGCATCATCCTCAGCCACAACCATATCGCGCAGCGTCTCGTAGAGGGTATTGCGTGAACGTGCCAACATGACGCCGCCCGCCGCATAATCGTTCACAAGATGAAAAATGCTCTCCACATCCGCGAACACGGCTTTTCTGTACTTCAAAAGATTTCCCCCATTCGGCGTCTGCGTCGCCTCGGCACAGTAAGTCTCCCCTGCACCGGACGCATCGCCGGTGTCCAGCCACTTCCCCAACCCTGCGGGCAATTGTCATTCACGGCTGGGACAGACCTCGGCGAGCGGACACTCACCGCAAAGCGGCCGCTTCGCCTTGCAGATGCGCCGCCCATGATAGATGAGCCAATGGTGCGCATCGCTCCACTTCTCACGCGGAATATTTTTCATCAGCCCCTTCTCGACCGCCAGCGGTGTTTCCCCCACAGCGAGCTTCAGGCGGTTCGCAATGCGAAAGACATGCGTGTCAACCGCAATGGCAGGGCGATGAAAGGCTACGCTCGAAACGACATTCGCTGTCTTGCGTCCGACGCCGGGCAGCTTCAGCAGCGTCTCGTAATCCTCAGGAACCTCGCCGCCGAATTCTTCGACAAGCGTGCGGCATGTCGCCATGATATTTTTTGCCTTGTTGCGAAAAAGCCCGCAGTCCTTTATCTCGTCTTCCAAGCCCGCAAGCCCAAGCGCAAGAACGGCCTCGGGTGTTGCCGCCTTCTTGAAGAGGCGTGCCGTCGTGATATTGACGCGCTTGTCCGTACACTGCGCCGAAAGAATGACAGCGACGAGCAGTTCGAAAGGATTGCTGAAAACGAGTTCGGGCTTTGCGCCGCGATACGTCTCCTCGAGAATTTCCAACTGCCTCTCGCGTATTTTTTTTGTAACGCGCATCGTTCCCTCAATTCGTCAGGCTGCGCACAGGGGCCGGGATACGTCCGCCGCGCGCGATAAACGACTCGGAGCTGAAAGCGTCGCGAACGGGCATGATGGGGCAGCGCCCAAGAAGGCCGCCCCATTCCACCTCTTCGCCGACCTTTCTTCCCGGTACCGGAATGATGCGTACCGCCGTCGTCTTATTGTTGACCATGCCGATGGCAGCCTCATCCGCGATTATGCCCGAAATCGTTGCCGCTGTCGTATCGCCCGCGACAGCAATCATATCAAGGCCGACGGAGCATACGCAGGTCATTGCCTCAAGCTTCTCGAGGGACAGGCTGCCGCGTGCCACAGCGTCAATCATGCCCGCATCCTCGCTCACAGGAATGAAGGCTCCAGAAAGCCCGCCGACATGCGAAGAAGCCATCAGCCCCCCCTTCTTCACCGCGTCATTCAGCAGGGCAAGCGCCGCCGTCGTCCCCGGCGCACCGCAGCTTTCAAGCCCCATCTCCTCAAGGATATGCGCCACACTGTCCCCCACGGCCGACGTCGGCGCCAGGGAAAGGTCGATGATGCCGAAGGGAACGCCCAGGCGCTTCGAAGCTTCACGCGCCACGAGCTGTCCGACACGCGTAATCTTGAACGCCGTGCGCTTAATCATCTCGGCAACATCGGAGAAATCTCCGCCCTTAATTTCCTCAAGAGCGTGCTTCACAACACCTGGACCGCTGACCCCGACGCTTACGACCTTATCCGCCTCGGAAACACCATGGAAAGCACCTGCCATAAAGGGATTGTCCCCCGGCGCATTGCAGAAGATGACGAGCTTCGCACAGCCGAGAGCCGCCGTATCCCGCGTTAGTTCCGCCGTTCGCTTGATGATTTCCCCCATCTCCCGCACACAGTCCATATTGATGCCCGCCTTCGTCGAACCGAGATTGACAGAGGAACAGACAAGATCCGTCGAGGCCAACGCCTGCGGTATGGAAGAAATCAGCACCTTGTCGCCGTGCGTATAGCCCTTTTCCACAAGTGCAGAAAAGCCGCCGATGAAATCTATGCCGATTTCCTTTGCCGCGCGGTCAAGCGCTTCCGCCACGGGAACAAAGGAGTCCGTCCTGCATGCATCGGCCGCAATGGCAATCGGCGTTACGGATACGCGTTTGTTGATGATGGGAATGCCATACTCCGCCTCAATGTCCTTGCCTGTCTGCACAAGAAACTCAGCCGAATTCGTAACCTTCTCGTACACATTGCGGCAGAACTGTTCGATATTCGGATGCGCACAGTCCCTAAGCGAAATCCCCATCGTAATCGTACGCACATCGAGCTTGTTCTCCGTAATCATACGGTTTGTTTCCAATATATCATCAATGGTAATCACGGCAAAGCCTCCCTTGAAGCATAAATTCCTGTAGAAAATCAGATTTTGTGCATGGCATTGAAGATGTCCTCATGCTGTGTCTTGATTTCAACACCAAGCGTTTTGCCTTTTTCCTCCAGCAGCTTCCGCACAATAGAAAGCTCGATCTTGCTTCCTTCCATATCGGCAATCATGACCATATTGAAGAAGCCGTCCATGATATTTTGGTTAATGCTCAGGATATTGACGCCGTTCTCCGCCAGGAGCGTGCTCACTGCCGCAATAATGCCCACGCTGTCCTTGCCGACAATAGTCACCACGATTTTCATTCTGCAACCCCTCATTTCTGCAGGAAGCAGCTATAAAGCCGCCTCCGCTGGATGATATTGTTTCCTCATTATATCAGCCGCCAAGGGAAAATCCAAGGGGGGGCGAGTATATCAAATTGTTTTTTCTTCCGGTTTCCTATATAATTAACAAAGGATATCCACATCTATTAAGGAGGTCTTCTTCTTGAAGGAACTCAGTTTTTCCAACGACCATTTTTTCACGCCGGGCGAAGCCCAGATCGATGTCGAGGATCGCGGCTACCAATTCGGTGACGGCATTTACGAGGTCACGCATGTCTACAATGGCCGACTTTTCGCCTTTGACCGCCACCTTGCACGCTTTCGCCGTTCCATGCGCGAAATGCACATTCCCATCACCTACATGGACGAGGAGCTTACAGCCATCCATAAGGACATCATCGAAAAAAGCGGTATAAAGAACGGCGCCATCTACTTCCAAATAACGCGCGGCACGGCTCCGCGCGCATTCACCTTCCCTGGACGCGCCACACCGCATCTTTCCATGACGATACGCGAGAGCGAACCGAACCGCGCATGGCAGGAAAAAGGCATCTCGCTCGCGCTCGTCGAGGACATCCGTTGGCTGCGCTGCGACATCAAATCCCTGAACCTGCTCGGCGCCGTATTCGCCAAAGAAAAAGCCAAGGCCGAGGGCTGTGAGGAAGCCTTGCTCTACCGTAAGGACACGGGACTTGTCACCGAAGGTGCGAGCAGCACCTTCTTCCTCGTAAAGGACGGCGTCCTCTGGACGCATCCTCTCGATCATCTCATCCTGCCCGGCGTTACGCGTGCGCTCATCATCGAGGAATGTGCCAAAGAGCTCGGCCTGGCCGTCATAGAAAAGACCTTCACGCCGGAATTTGCCCAGGGCGCGGACGAAGCTTTCGAGGCGAGTACGAGCCTTGAAATCACACCGGTCATCAAGATTGGCGACAAGAAGATCGGCTCGGGCAGCCCCGGTGAGATCACGAAAAAAATCATGGCTTCCTTTCAGAAGCTTATCCAAAAAGAATGTTTTTCCTAAAATTTCCCCTGAAACAAGACGGATAAAACACTGCTCTCGCCCCTTACGGCAAAATTTTCCGGCTATTGGAAAAAACCTGTTAAAATATCAAGTTTTCATTGACAATATCCAAATTAGTACCTATACTTGTACTTGAAGCAAATACATCAGGTTTATGGTAGTATAACCCGAAGGAGTGTGTTTTTTTATGGCAAAAAAGGTAAAAATCACAGAAACTGTACTTCGCGACGGTCACCAGTCCCTGTGTGCGACGCGCATGCATTACTCCCAGATGGAGCCGATGCTGGCAGCACTCGACAAAATCGGCTACAACTCGTTGGAAGCATGGGGCGGCGCGACCTTTGATACCTGCCTTCGTTTCCTCGATGAAGATCCGTGGGAGAGGCTCGACAAGCTCAAGGCTCGTCTCAAGACCCCGATTCAGATGCTGCTCCGCGGACAGAACCTGCTCGGCTACAACCACTATTCCGACGATGTCGTCAAGAAGTTCGTCGAGAAGGCATCCGAGCACGGCATGGGCGTGTTCCGCATCTTCGACGCGCTGAACGACGTACGCAACCTCAAGACGGCGATCAACGCCGCTCTCGGCTGCAAGGAAAAGCCGCATGTACAGGGCTGCCTCGTCTATACACTGAGCCCCTACCATACGAACGAAGTCTTCGTCGACCTTTCCAAGAAGCTGCAGGAAATGGGCTGCCATTCCGTCTGCATCAAGGATATGTCCGGCCTTTTGAAACCGTATGTCGCTGAAGACCTCGTGAAGAAGCTCAAGGCGGCGCTCGACATCCCCATCCAGCTCCATACGCACTACACGTCCGGATTCGGCAGCATGACGTACATGAAGGCAATCGAGGCAGGCGTCGACACCGTCGACTGCGCGCTCTCGCCATTCGCCCTCGATACGTCCCAGCCCTGCACGGAGACGATGGTCGCCGCTCTCGAAGGCACGCCGTTTGACACGGGTCTTGACCGTCAGGCCATGACGCCGATCGCGAAGCACTTCCTCCAGGTCAAGCAGGATCTGATCAAAGAATTCAACCTCAAGGGCTATTTCGATGTCAACCCGAACGTCATCGACTTCCAGATCCCGGGCGGCATGCTCTCGAACCTGGCGAACCAGCTCAAGGAGCAGGGCATGGAGGACAAGTTCCAGGATCTCCTCGACGAGATGCCGCGCGTGCGCGAAGATGTCGGTTATCCGCCGCTCGTCACGCCGTCCAGCCAGATCGTCGGCACGATGGCTACGTTCAACGTCATGACGGGCGAGCGCTACAAGATCGTTCCGAAGGAATTCAAAGACCTCGCTCGCGGCAAGTTTGGCAAGCCGCCGGTGGAAGTCAGCCACGAGTACCTCACGAAGACGCTCGGCATCCCCGAGAGCGAGATCATCACAGACATCGTTGCAGAAGATGCGAAGGCTCCGAAACTCGCAGACTTCGAGAAGGAAATGAAGGCAAAGGGCTTCCTCAACCCGACGGAAGAGGATATCCTCTCCTACGCGCTCTTCCCGCAGGTCGCGGAAGAGTTCTTCAAGAAGCACTACACGCCGATGAACGCTTACGATATGTCCCACAAGGCATAACGACACTAAAAAAGAACGCCCCGCATGAGGGCGTTCTTTTTTTACGGGAATTTTCGCACGACATCTTTTTCCTGCATACAGCAGTTTCCTTGTTTCCATGAGATGCCCCGCTGTTTTCATGCCAGCCTGAATTCAGCGAAAGAAAATCGACTTGCCAATAAACTCGCGCAGCAAAGAATTATTCGGTATATCATATTCATCCGTGATTTCAGCAAAACAACGGCAAAAATCCAACAAACGGTTTGCTTTCGCATATTCCGGCACATCGTGCGGCACCATTTCAAGAAGGGGCATTGCATAGCGTTTCAATACAGCGAGCTCATATATGAGAGCCGAATTGAACATCACATCGGCTTCTTCCTGGAACGGGAAAATATTTTTCTCCTCGCCCGCGCGCACATCAGGCCATTGGCGCAGTGTTTTCAATGCGTAGGCGCCGCGGAACTGATAGTCGCGCACCATGCGCCGCAAAAGACGCGCGTCTGTCGTCGGTATGCGGTTATGCGCATCTATATTGAGCTGCGTCAAGGCGCTGATATAGATCTTGTATTTCTTGCTGCGCGGCACGGACGCGGTCAACACCTCATTAAGCCCATGAATCCCTTCCAGAATCAGCGGCGTATGCGGTGCAACGGAAAGACGCTCCGTACCGGCCTCACGTTTTCCCGTAAGAAAATTATAGTGCGGCAGGATAACCTCTTCCCCATTCAGGAGACGCACGAGATGATCGTTGAAGAGTTCGACATCGAGCGCGCCGATGTTCTCGAAATCATATTCCCCCTTCTCATTGAGGGGCGTATCTTCCCAATTGCGGAAATAGTCATCGAGTGAAATGGAAATCGGCTCTATGCCGTTCACCCGCAGTTGGATGCGCAGACGCTGGGCAAACGAAGTCTTTCCTGAAGACGACGGACCGGCGATGAGCACAAGACGCAGTTCGTCAATATTCTCTGCGATATGATCGGCAATTTCGGCGATTTTTTTCTCATGCAGCGCCTCGGAGACATGGATGATATCGGCGATCTCGCCGCGCCTTATATATCGGTTGAGATCGGGCACATAATCGCAGCGCAGGATCCTCGCCCACTTCTCCGCTTCCATGAGGATTCCGCCAAACTTCGGCTGCGGCACAAATGCGGGAAGCGTCTCCGGATCGCTTGGTTCCGGCGTACGTAGGAGCACTCCTCCCGGCATAGCATCCAGTGCAAATTTGCCAAGCTTTCCTGTCTCCGGCACCATCGGGCCGAAAAGATAATCATAAAACTCACCGCAATAATAAATACTCGCTTTTTCCGAATCAAGCGCCATAACGAGGTTTGCCTTCTCAATCTGCTCCGACTTTTTGAAGAGTTGTACAACCTCCTCGCGCTGCAGCTGTTTCTTGACAATAGGACGGTTCTCGGCAACGATATCCTTCATGCGCTTTTCTATCGCCTCTGCTAGGATCGCCACGGATGATCCATGCATCTGCTGCAGAGTGCAGTAAAGCCCCTTGTGCGCGGTAAACTGCACGACGACCTCAACCTCAGGATAAAGCTCCCGTACGGCAAGAATCAAAAGAAACACAACGGAACGGCGATAGATGCGTCGGCCAAACTCGCTCCGCGTATCCACAAACTCGATCGTGCGGAACTCTCCAACCTCGGACTGCAAATCGCGCAGCACATGATCGACAAGAGCCGCCACAATCAGCGGTTCCCCCTCCCGCTGCGCCTCTTCCGCCAATTCCTCCAATGTCATATCCGGCGGAATATTCTTTGCGCCTCGCTCTATACGCATAACTTTCCCTCCCATGAACCATGAAAAAAGAAAAGGCTGAAACGATACGCCTAAAAGCGTCCGTTTTCAGCCCACGATTCCCTAAAACACCCAAAGGACAATTTGATAAGCCAAGGCTCCCATGATTGCCGTACACGGTATTGTCAACACCCAGGCTGCCAGCATCTGTTGCGCCACACCCCAGCGCACCGCACGGATACGCTTTGCCGTACCAACCCCCATGATGGAGCCGGAAACGACATGGGTCGTACTGACAGGCAAATGCAGGAGCGTCGCCGAAAAAATCACGATGGACGAATTGAGATCCGCCGCAAAGCCGCTGATGGGCTCCAACTTGAAAATCTTGCCGCCAATCGTGCGTATGATACGCCAGCCGCCAACCGCAGTACCGCAAGCCATCGCCGCCGCGCAGAGAAATTTTACATAGTCCGGGACCTCGAAGGTGGAAATATAGCCACCGGAAAGAAGCGCCAGCGTGATGATGCCCATGGACTTCTGAGCGTCGTTCGAGCCATGGGAGAAAGCCATTGCTGCCGCCGAAAGGATCTGCATTTTTTTGAACCGCCCATTCAGGACGGAAGGAGCAAACTTCCCGAAAACAATGAACAGGATGGTCATAACAATGAATCCCGTCGCTATAGCAATCACCGGCGAAGCAATCAGCGAGAGCACGATCTTCCCTATGCCCATAAAATTCAAACCGTCCGACCCTGTCGAAACGAGAACAGCGCCGATGATGCCGCCGACCATCGCATGAGAGGAGCTGCTGGGCATCGCAACATACCAAGTGAAAAGATTCCAGACGATCGAACCAACCAAGGCTGCAATGATGACGTGCTCATCAACCATCTCCGCACTCGCAACAATATCGCCGCCGATCGTCTTCGCAACCCCGGTACTGTAAATAGCTCCCACGAAATTCAGAAAGGCCGCCATGATAATGGCATTGGCCGGCTTTATGGCGCGTGTCGAAACAGATGTAGCGATAGCGTTGGCTGTATCGTGAAAGCCGTTGATAAAATCAAAAATCAAAGCCAGCACGATGACTGTCAAAATCAGAAATTGCAGCTCAGGCATATTTCATTACCACGCCGCGCACCATGTCCGCAATTTTTTCGCAATGGTCAAGCGTGTCCTCCAGATATTCCAAGAGATCCTTCCACTTGATGAGCTCGATCGGATTTTTGACATCCTCAAAAAGATTCGCGACCTCGTTGCGAAAAACACGATCGCCCTCACTCTCAAGATTGCTGATGCGATGCGTACACTTCAAAATTTCATTCTGGTTCTTCTTCACGTGCTTGAGGAGTCTGAATGCCTTCATCATTTCCTCTGTGCACTCAATGAGGAGCTTCGAGAGTGCAATCGCGCTGTCCTTCACGTCTCCAATATGGTACATGACGACACGCTGCAAGGTTCCCTGCAGGAAATCCACGCCGTCGTCGAGGCCATTGGCAAGGGCATAGATATCCTCGCGGTCAATCGGCGTAATGAACGTCTGGTTCAATTTGTCAATGATCCTGTCGTTGACCGCATCAGCCTCATGCTCCAGGTCAATGATCTCGCGCATTTTCTCCTCGGCCTTGCTGTAATCCTGCATGACCTCATCCATCATCACAGCACATTTATGGAAGTACTTAGCACTTTCGAGGAACAGGTCAAAAAACTCTGAGTCCTTGTGCTTGAAATTAAACATTTGCTGCCTCCCAGAACACGATACCTCTGCTCTTTCGTATCAACTATATCATCATTTTTCTGATAGGGCAATATCTTATTGGGAAATAGGTGCAAATGCTTATTTTTCCACAGCATCCCAGGCCTTCTTGACCTTAGCGGCAAGCCCCTTGATCTTCGGCGTCGCTACGCCGCACACGGCAATCCTCACGCCGCGTTTCAAAGGTACGGCAAAAACAAGATCCTCATGCAGCTTTTCTGCTACAGCCTTCGGATCCTTTGCCGGCACGGCGAGGAAAAAACCCGCCTTGTAAGGCAGCGCCTTGAGCCCGCACGCATCTGCCTCCTGCATGAAAAGAGCGCCGCGCGAACGCACGATCTGGTAAAGCGCCTCACGCTCCTTCTCGTACTGCGCGAGAAGAGCTGCATCCTGCTGAATCGTTGCGAGAAGCGCCATCGCACCACGGTTGATGTTCGACCATGTAGCGCGGCTCGAGAATTTGTTGATATCGGCAAACTCATCCATCACGGCACGGCTCGCCGAAAGCCCGACAATAGCGCCTGTGCGCTGTCCATAGAATGTATATGCCTTGGACATGCTGAAGGCGAACATAACGAAAATATTCTCCGGAAGATCCGCAAACTTTTCCATGAAGCCGCGCGTTTCCTCCTTCGTACCGCTATACTCAATGTAGGCGATATCCACGAGGATACTGATGCGCTTGCCCGCTTTTGCCTGTTCCCGCACAGCAGCAAGCACCGCATCCCAATCCTCGTCCGATAGGGAATACCCCGTCGGATTATGTGCCGGCGTATTGATGATCACAAGAAGCGACTCCTGACGCTGCAAAAGATCGTCCACCTTGCGGGCAAACGCCTCCGCATTGAAACACAACGCGTCGTCGAAAAGCGGATACGTCTCCAGGCGGCGTCCGATATTCTGGCAAAGAGCATTATAGGGACCCCAAAACCAATCGGAAGTGAGTACGGCATCGCCGACCTCCGAATAATTCTCTATGGCATGATGCACTGCACCCGTACCGCCCGACGTTGCCACAGCCTCGACATAGCCTGCAGGACGATGCCCCGCAAAAACAATTTCCTTCACGCTGTCAAGATAGGACGGCAAGCCTGCGACTGGCGCATAGGATATAACCTCATTCATCGGCAGACTACGAAACACCTTTTCCACCGTAGGCAGACAAGCGATTTTTTCCTCCTCGTCAAAGATGGCGCCGAGCGTAGCGTTTGTAACCTTCGCCGCCCCATGCTCCTTAATCGCTGCCTGCGCCGCGCCGCTGGCGGCGAAAATCACGTCGTTGAGAACTTTGTTTTCTGTATGCGATGCTGCCATTTTTGTGCTCATTTAATAGGACCTCCCAATTGCCTCAGCACATTAAAACCTGAAACCTTAAACATCAGGCGCGTGGAAAAAATTCATCATGAATGGCATTTGCCGCCTCTTCCAGTTTGTCCTTCCGAATGAGGCAGGAAATACTGATCTCGGATGTGCTGATGATATCGATGTTCACATTCGCACGCTCCAGTGCGCCGAACATCCGGGCGGCGATGCCGGGATTGCCGAGCATACCGACGCCGACGACAGAAACCTTTGCAACGTTCTCCTCCACGAGAACCGATATGGCATTAAGCTTCTTTGCAACCCCGTCGACAATCTCACGCGCCGTTTCCAGATCCTCGACAGCGACGGTGAATACCATGTCCGTCACATTGCGCTCGATGTTCCGCACACTCTGCACGATCATATCTACGCTCACATTGGCGTCAGCAAGCGCGGAAAAGAGAGAGTGTGCGACCCCCGGCTGGTTCGGTACGCCCATGACAGCGAGCTTTGCCACCTTGTCGTCGTGCGCCAGTCCCCTGATTACAAAATCCTTCTCTTCCATTGTATAAGCCTCCCTGATCATCGTGCCGGTTTTCTCTGTAAACGTCGAGCGTACATGAATGGGGATGCCGAAGTGCTTGCCCATCTCCACGGAGCGCGGCTGCATGACGCCTGCACCGAGGCGCGCCATCTCCAGCATCTCATCGTAAGTGATCTCCTGCATCTTGCGCGCACCCTTGACAAGGCGCGGATCGGCGGAATAAATGCCGTCCACGTCAGTGAAAATCTCGCAGCTGTCGGCTTTTAATGCGCCTGCAAGAGCCACCGCCGACGTATCCGAGCCGCCGCGTCCAAGCGTAACGGGATCGCCCAAAGAGTCGGCCCCCTGGAAACCCGCGACGACGACGATGTTGCCCTCGTCCAAAGCTTCCCTGACGCGATGCGGTTCAATTCCCACAATGCGCCCCTTCGTATGCACGGAATTCGTTCCCATTCCGACCATCGCGCCGGTCAGGGAAACCGCCTTGTGTCCCATCGAACAGAACGCCATAGCCAGAAGTGCAATGGATACCTGCTCGCCTGTCGTCAACAGCATGTCCATCTCACGCGCATAATGGTACGGATTTTTGTCTATGCCGCGCGCCAGCTCGATGAGGTCATCGGTGGTGTCCCCCATGGCGGAAACGACGACGACGACCGCATCGCCCGGCTGCATGCCATCGAGAACACGCCGCGCCACCGCTTTGATTTTCTCCGTAGTGGCAACCGAACTGCCACCAAACTTCTTTACGATCAGAGCCATAACTTCCTCCTAGATTGCCCGCCGGCAAAAGAACAGCGCGAGCAAAAAACGTCCTTTGAGAGTGGTCATTCGTTACAAAATACTCCAAAACATGATTGACCGCCTTATATTATACAAAAATTTCATGTCCACGTCTACAATAAACAAAAAAATACAAAGGAGGCACAGTCTTACTGCGCTCAATCGCATGGCTCCGCTATAGCTGCTGCCGCTCGGCAAGCTGGAAAAACAAGCCTTTCATCGCCATCAACTCTTCGTAGCTTCCCTCCTCCGCAATCACGCCGCGTTCCAGCACGAGAATCCGATCGGCGTGACGGATGGTCGAGAGACGATGCGCTACGAGGATGCGTGTCGCCTTCATATCCGCAAGTGTCTTAGTGACAACAGCCTGCGTTTCATTGTCCAGAGAGCTCGTTGCCTCGTCAAAAACGACGATACGAGGCCGCTGTACGAGCGAGCGTGCGATGAGGAGACGCTGGCGCTGTCCGCCGGAAAAGACCGTGCCGCCGTCATTGACGAGCGTATGCATGCCCATCGGCATCTCCTTGATGTCCTCGGCAAGTCCGACGAGGCGCACGGCCTCCCATGCGTCGTCGATCGTCAGCGGCAAAGAACCGACAATATTGGAAAAAATTGTGCCCGGGAGCAGCTGGCCGTTCTGCATGACGACACCGATCTGCCGGCGCACCGACGCCACATCGAGGTCGCGCATCGCCAGCCCATCGTAAGCGACGGAGCCTTTCTGCGGCTGCTCCATGCCGAGAAGCAGCCGCAGGAGCGTAGACTTGCCGCTGCCGGAACTGCCTACGATGGCAAGGAACGTTCCCGGCTTTATGGAGAACGAGACATCTTGCAGCACCCAGGGCGCATCGGAGTGGTAACGGAAAGCGAGCGAATCGACGGAGATCTCTCCACTAAGCTCACCTGCCGTCATCCTGTCTTGCGTCGCCTCGCTCTTTTCCTTCAGGATGGGACGCACGCGCTCAAGCATCGGCATGACGCGCCAGAGTGAGACGCCGCCTTGGAAAAGCCCCATCAATGAGGATCCGAAACCTCCCATCGCCGCATAGAAGCTCAGAAAATCCGCTTCATTCAAGAAGAACTGCCCTATCTCCTTTTCCTGATCGAACATCGTCATGGCGAAGTAAAAGATGACGAAATTCAGCACCAGTGTCTGCCCCTGGGAAAGGAGCTCGAGATGATTTCCCTGCCTGCGCGCATCCCTGTTCCAGCGCCACGCCTCACCGAAGCGGTGCGCCCAGAGATAGAAGGCGCGTTCTTCCGCAGCACGCAGCTTAAACTTGCTCAACCCCGCCAGAAGCTGCAGGACGAGTCCCGATACACGCCCCGAGGCCTCCGCCCTGCGCCGCTCGTTCTTCACCTGCCGATAGGAAAAGAGGAGCGACAAGAGGCTGAAGCACAGCCAGACAAGCCCGGCGAGCAGCGCCATCTTGTAGCTGTAATAAAACATGACGAGAAGATTCCAGAAGCAGAAAATTCCATTGAAGACGCCTGCGGCCGCCGCTGTGGAAAACTGTGCGGAAATCTGCTGCAGGCCCTGCATGCGCAGGGCAAGATCCCCCACTTGAAAGCGGCGAAAAAAAGCAGCGGGAAGCGACAGAAGCTTGAGCCAGAGCGCCGCTTCCGCCGGTACTCGCATATGATTCTTGAGCCGCATGACGGTGAGACCGCGCACAAGCTGCAAGAGTGCGCCCGCCACGCTCGTGACGAGCATGACTTGCACGACAACGAGATGCGCTTGCTTGTCGAAGCTCGGTATGATGTCCTCAAAAACAGTCTGCGTGACAAGAGGCGTGACGACAGGGATGAAGCCCGCAAAGAGACAACAGAACAAGATCGTCCAAAAATCTTTGCGCCAGCAAAAACGCATCGTCCAACGCAGCCATGAACCAAGCGTGTCGCTTCCCTCCGGAATCATCGGATAGAAGCAATACGCCTCGCCTTGCAGCTCGCCCGCTACTTCGGGCGTAATCTCCACGCGCTTGCCCCGCTCCATGTCGACGTATTCATAGCGCTTCGGACTTACAGGGAGCGCCGCAAGAGGCTCACTCCCACGATGGACGAGCAGCGGGCCGAGATCTTTTTCATACCAATCCCCAGCAAGCTCCACCCGCCGCCCATGAAGCCCGCTGCTCAAAGCAATCAAGCGGAGAACTTCATGCATGTTCGCAGGTTTCTGCGCTTCAGCGGGAAGGCGCACACGGCTTCTTTCCATGCCGTAGAAGGAGGCGATCTCCCGCACCGCATGAACGACAGCGGGCTGCTCCCCTGCTTCGGCACGATGGACGAAAGGAAACTTGGGCAGAAGCCCGGACAAGAGTTCACGGCACGAGTTGTCCAAGATCCGTTCCCTCTGCGCTGCACTCTCCTTCAGCCGCTCCTTTTGCGATCTTTCCTGCGCCGCAAAAAATGCTTCGTACGCCTTAGAAAAGCGGCGGTATTCCAAGGCATAAGCAGCGTGCAGCAAAGCGAAACCCGCCTTCTGCAGCACATCTGTCGTACGGTGAAGCACAACCTCAGCATCCTCGACAAGAAGTACAGGAGCCTTCGCATGAAGCAGCACAATGCCGTACCCCTCGACCAAACGCTCCTGCTGCTCTGCAGCGAGTCCTTCCGCGGACACAGAAAGCCAGGCGAGTTCATCACGCGGCGGCATGACCCATGTGCCTCTCTTGAGCATTTCCGGCTTACCATAGGCGGGCACATGAAAAAGACGAGGCAGAAGTACGCGCTTCGGACGGCAAAGAGGCAGAGAAAGAAGGGACTCCCAACGCTCTGCCATCTTTTCCCTCTCTCCTTCATCCGCAAGGGAGGACGCCTCCCATGTTCTGCAAACAAGCTTCAACGGAGAGGTCGCTATGGCGAGCAGGCGCAGTTTCCCGCCGCTTCCTGCGGGCGGGGATGCGAAGCAGCTGCCGGCGGCAGCCGTGCCAAGAAAATGGCGGCTGCCGCCGGATGACGCCCTGCCGCCCATGGCGTAAAGTTCCGCCTCGCCTTCCGTCACCTCATAGATCCGGCTTTCCTCTTCCAGCCAGATCCATTCGCCCTGCCGTACACTCTGCATCGCCTTATCCCCCCGTTCTTCCTGCCCTTCATCATCATTCCTGCACCAGCTGACTGTAGTAGCCGCCGCTCTCCAGCAGCTCTTCGTGGGTGCCGCGCTGCACCACGCGCCCCTTCTTGAGCACAATGATCTCATCGCAGTCACGGATGGTCGAGAGACGATGAGCAACGATGAAGCAAGCGCAGCCCCTGCGCCGGATGTTCTTCATGATTTCCCGCTCTGTGACGGGATCGAGCGCACTCGTCGCCTCGTCGAGCACAAGAAGCGACGGGTTCGACGCAAGGGCGCGCGCGATTTCCAAACGCTGCTTCTGTCCTCCGCTGAAATTGCAGCCACCCTCTGCGACCGGGGCGTCATAACCCGAAGCGCGGCGTGATATATCCTCGTCAATCATGGCATCCTTCGCCGCCTGCACGATGTCCTGACGTGAAACCATCGGATTGAAGAGCGCGATGTTCTCGGCAATCGTCCCTTCGAGCAGGAAGATTTCCTGCTCGACGACGGCGACGGACTGCGCCTTGACATCAGGCGGCACCTCACGCGCCGGAATGCCATCGAACAGGATCTCCCCCGACCAAGGCTCGTACAACCCTGCCACCAAACGTGCAAGCGTCGATTTGCCACTGCCCGAGCGGCCGACGATCGCCACGCGATGCCCCGGCTCCAACACGAGGTTCAATCGCTTGATAAGCGGTCTCTCACCGTGCGCATAACCGAAGTTGACCTCCTTGAGCTCAAGTCTGCCCGAAAGCTTGGCAGCGCCTGCCGCCAGCGCCCCCGGCACAAACTCTTTATCCTCGGGAGCGGGATAGCGCCAGACGTCGCGTACTTTCATCATCTGCGACTGGGCAAGTTGGATGCCCTGCGACATGTTGACAATGTTCCCTACAGGCTCCTGGAAGCTGCCCATAAGGCTCTGAAAAGCGATGAAGATACCAATCGACATCAATCCATCCATGATGGAAAAACCGCCGACCGCCATGATCAGAGCCGTATTCAGCCCTGCGAGCAATGCGGGTACAAAGGATATGTACTGACTGTAATATTCTTGCTCCTGCACCATGGAAAGATATCCGGCGTTAGCGTTCGCCCATTGCGCGAAAAAATCATCCTCGTTGCCATTCGCCTTCAAGGTTTCCAGGCCCATGAGTCCGGCGACACAGACGCCATACATGCGCCCCGCCTCCTGCTGCAGCTTCATCTGCTGCTCCAAGAGCCAACGGCAGCTCATGTACGCAACCGATAGATTGACTGCGGTGAAGGCAGCGCCGATCATGGTCAGTTTCGGACTGTAAAGCCAGAGCAACCACAAATAAAAAGCCGCCAAGAATACATCCAGAACAGCGGTGGCGAGCTTTCCCGTCACGAAGGCTGCGATGGTCTCATGCAGCTGCACACGTGCGGCGATCTCCCCCGGCGAACGCGTCTGGAAAAAGCTTGTCGGCAAATGGAGCACATGGAAAAAGAAAGCTGCCGATTCCCGCACCGTCATCTCTCCCTGCCAGCGCAAAAGGCAGGAGGAACGCAGGAACACGAGCGTCGAGCGCAGCACCAGCCCCAGTCCCAGAGCCAGCAGGACATCGAAGAGCCACTCCCGATGCTTGTAGGACACGACGTCATCGAAGAACACCTGGGAAACGACAGGAAGCGCAAGATTCACCAAGGCCAGGGAGATCTCCACGCCGAGAAGAAAGAGCACAGCTCGCCTGTCCTTGAGGAGGTTCACTGCCAGCTCCTTCCATACGCCGTCGCGCTTTCCCGACGGTGCGAAATCCTTCCCCGGCCGCAGGATGAGCGCGATGCCTGTAAACATGCCCTCGAATTCCTCCCACGACACCGTCCTATGCCCGACAGCCGGATCGTTGAGATAGACCTCCTCCTTTTTTTCATCATACCCTTCGAAAACAAGGAAATGCGCGAAGCCCCAATGCAGGATGAACGGAGGCTGCTGCTGCGCCGCCTCCTTCGCCGAGTAGGTATAGCCGGCTCCCTCAAGCCCCAGGCGCTCTGCCGCATCCAAGACATTTACGGCATTGCTGCCGTTGCGGTTCACATTGCAAAGCTCCCGCAGCTGTTCAAGCGGCAGGAACTTGCGATAATAGCCCAAAATGATGCCAAGTGACGCCGCACCGCATTCGACAGCTTCCATCTGCAGGACGATCGGCGTCCTGACCCGTGCTCTTCCCATCTCAATCACTCCTGAGCCATTGGCCCAGCTTGTTGAAAGCCTTCACCAACGGAGCTTCACGATTTACGATCGCCGTCGCTGTACAGGTCATTCCCTGCTTGATGACCACCGCATCCTCCGGCCCCGCCAGGGTCGTCCAAAGATAACCGGACGAAGTGGTCTCATCGCGGATCAACGCGACCTGCACTTCCATGATGGCGCCGCCCGCCTGTTTCACGATCCAGCCAGCCAGTTCCTCATTGCCCGTCCAATAAACGATGCGGTCACTGGAAACGGGGAATTCCGACACCCGCGTCACGCGCCCGACAAGCGCACCGTAAAGCGATGCGTCGACAGCCCCGGGAGAAACCTGCACCACAGTCCCGGGCCTGATCTTGTCCCCCATGAGCGCCGGCACATAGAGCACCGCCATCAATTCATTTTCCCCGCCCCCGGCGCAGAGATCGTAGAGCGGCACACCTGTCGCCACGATATCGCCCACACGATGGCGCTGGCTCGTCACGACTCCGTCGCAAGGGCTCAGGACCTCGCTGCTCTCATGCAGAAGCTCCTTCGTCGAAGAGAGCTGCGCCGTGCGCGTGCGCATGTCGGCCTGACTGTCGGCATTCTTCGCCTGCATGGCTTCCAGATAAAGCTGCTGTTCCATCTGCGTCTGCTCCAACGTCGCGACCCTCTGTCCCTTCATCACATAGTCGCCCTCGGCAACCTCCATCGACACGATGCGGCCTCCGGCAAGCGGCGTGATGTTCGTCGCCCCCATGCCGTTCACGAGGATGCCGTAGCCGCTGACCTTGTCCGCCATGACACCGAAGACCGACCAGAGCGCGACGGAAAAGATCGTGAGCAGGATCGCCGCGAGCACGATCCAGCCCGACGCCGATGTAATGGAAAGGATCTGCCCCGAGCGAGCCGGGCGGCGCAGCCGCTCCAACGCCTTTTCTTGAAATATCTGCCGTTCACCCGCCATCTTCCTGAACCTCCACCTTCCTGCCCAAGGCATCGGCGCCCACGGCCGCCGTAATGACGAGATCCCCCGGGGCAAGGCCGTCTTCCACCTCGACGAAATCATCATCGACGAGACCTATGCGTATCTCCTTCACCTTCAGGCACTCATCCGCATCCATGCAGTAGACATAGGGTCCAACATCCGGTGAATCCTTATGCACCGCCTTCTTCGGAATGGCAAGCGCCTCCGTTGTATTGCGTGCGATGATCTTCACTTTGTTGTAATAGGTGGGATCGATATATCCCGCCTCATTGTCGATTTCCAGGAGCAATTCATGAACATCCGCCTCAACACTCGGATCGGGCTGGATGCTCGCAATGCGCACGGGAAATTCGTTCGGCTTCAAAGCGGATTCCTCACGGCTGCCCGAAATCGGATAGACCTTGTGGAGCAGGCTGTGCAGCGGGATCTCCAGCAGGAAAGCCTCGCCATGCTTAAGAAGCTCCCGCACATTCTTGTGCGCCATGAAGACCGAGCCATGCAGGATACTCGTATCAGCCAGGAGGAGCAAGCTTTCTCCCGGGCGTATATAGTCCCCGCTGCGGCGTGAGATATGTATGACCAGTGCATCCTGCGGCGCACGCACGACCATCTTGTCGAGCGAAACACGCACCATGTCGCGCTGCGCCACACGATTCGCCAGCTGCGCCTTGGAAGCATCACGTTTCGCGGCGGCATTCTCATACTCTTGACGCGACGTGGCGTCCTGCTCCAACAAAAGTTCATACCTCCGGGCAACGCGCTCATCATAGGCGAGCATCGCACGCGCTTCTTCAATCGAGGCTTCTGCAGAAGCAAGCTGTGCATGAAGTGCAGGATTGGAAATAGTTGCGAGCACCGTGCCAGCTTTCACATGATCGCCTTCCTTGACGAACAGCGTCTCCACGACGCCCTCATACTGCGCATTCACATCCACCGTCCAGGCGGGCCGCGTTGTCAAACCGACGTCATCGAGCGCGACATGCATCTGTCGATAAGAGGCGCGCACCGCAGGCAGCAAGAGGCGCTGCGCATCCTCCATCTTCTCGATATGGCGTCTGCCGGCCGCATTGATGAAGACGCCATATCCCACCATCAATAGCACGAAAGCGATGACGATTCCCATCATGACTTTCAGATATCTATGTTCGTCCATCTGCCACCTCCGTCATCCTGTACCCTCCCCGCGCATGGCGCCTCACCCATAGATTTATCGACAAATCGGGCGCATAGTCTCACTATGCGCCCGTGCCGAATCTTCATGATGCAGCATAAAAGGCAGCTGCGCTCAGATCACCACGATTACACCGCAGACGACCGCGACAACCGACGATTCCGCCGCGGCCGTCTGCGTAGTGACGACCGTTAAGACTTCCACTTCGGTTACGGCTGCCACCACTTGTACAGCTGCCTCCACCTGAACTGCCACATCCGCCTGAACCGTTGTCACGCCGGCAGCTGCCACGAGGGCAAGCTCCGCTTTCGTCAACGTCTTGGGAGACGCAGGAAGCGGCAGGTAGCGAATGTCCTCCGTATCCTGGATGAGGCGCAGTTCCACGCCTTCCGGCAGGATCTGCTCCGTCTTTTCCGCACGGTTCAGCAGCCGCCGCGAAATCTCCTGCACCGACTTCTGCGCACCTTCATGCGGCAGCACGAGGTATTCGACGAGTTTCGGCGCCTCCACGACCTTGTAGGTAACGCCCTCCTCAATCGGGATCCCCGTCTCCTTCAGCACGCTCTCCGGATCTTCCTTGAAACGCTTGGCGAACGCCTCATCGTTCCAGCACTTTTCAACGATTTCCGCATAGAGGATCCTCGGATTCCTCGTCTTCTTTCCTTCCATCGTTTTTCCCCCTTTTTTCTCTCAAACCCAACATCCTTTCGACAGCTTCTTGAAAAACTACCGTCGCACATCCCCCTTCTTCCTCGCAAACTCAGCCGCTTCTGCCTGCGACGATGCAGGAAACAGCAGCCGGAATCACGCCTCTCACGAAAGCTCATAAGGCTCCAGGAAAAGTCCGGCCTGTTCGAATTTCCGCAGCAGGAAGAACACGATTGCCGGCGTCATCCCTTTCTCTTCCATCAGCTGTTCTGCAATGTCATAGGCGCATCTCCCGCCCTCCTGCAAGAGGTGCAGCACCTCGCGGTAGCAGACTGCCGGAATTGTCTCGTCGCTGCAGAAGGACAGCCAAAACCGCTCCTCTCGGAAAAACCGGACGCCTTCCGCCGTATCTTCCGCCGAAACCCCACGGCGCAGGAAGAGCGGCATCGTCTTGGGAAATTCCTTCCGCATGTACTCCTTGATCATATACGAGATGAGACGCTTGAAATCCTCCAAATCCGCAAAACCTTCCTTCGCGATGATCTGCTCCCCCGTCGGCTGCTCGGCGGACGCCGAACAGGGCGTCAGAAGGCGCACGGAGCGTTCCGCCATGTTGACGACGAAGCCGCTGACGCAGGAAATCGTATCCTCGTCCCCGACGCCCACCTTGGCTCTTTTTATGGAGCGGGCACGGCCCACTTTGGCGAAGCAGTTGGCCGGAGCTTCAGAGAACTGCGGCAGAAGCTCGACGCGGACAAGCTCTTCGGGCGTGAAGAATTCATGTATGCGATGCAGAGTGTCAAGGTTCAGCACGGAAAAGCGGTGCACGCCTGCACTTCGCTCCAGCGCCCATGCGAGATAATCCCTCGTCCTCTCGGGTCGGCGCATGGCTGCCGCCGTAGTGACCTGCGGCACGACGCCGAAGATCTCATAAAAGTCCGCCGTCCATGCCTCATAAGCGGGATTATCAAAAGGCTCTGTCGCATAATAGCACGTTCCCGCGCCCGCTGCTGCCCCGACCGTCTCCTTCAGATAGAGCAGTATACCGCGCCACAGCGCGCGATTCGCCTCATTCCTTTGAAAAACCTGCTGCAGTTTTCCCGCCGACAGCCCGCAGAAAGGACAGCCGACCGAACATCCGAGGCTGAGTTCGAAGGTCACGGGGACATGAATCAGAGCGGCATTGTGCAGCCCCATCTCCATCCAGCAGCGATTGCGCTGGCGCCCGCGCCATGCGCGGAACATCGGCTCTTCAGGCACGCAGTCCGCATCGACCATGCGTTGACGGCTCTCGAACTTCTCCCGCACGAAGGCGCGGTAGCGCTGCACCGTGCGCGGCAGTGCCTCCGGCGGATCTTCGCTGTGTTTTTCCGCCTCCTGCTCGATGGCAAGGATGCGCAGAGCCTCGATATCGCCCCGCAAGCCATATTCTGTCAGCGTCTTTTCCGGCGCCTCCTGAAAACGCCCGGCAAATCCCGGCTCCATCGTCCACAGCTCCAAAAAGCGCTTTGCCTGCCCAACTTCTGCAAGATATGCCCCATCCTTCATATCGAGCGTCATGATTTCTCTTACTGCCGCATTGTGCATCGCATACCCCTCTTTTGCAAAGCTCTTGCACATGGGAACCACGGATAAATTCAGCCCCCAGCCTCACGCATCTGCACGACTTCATTTTATCAGCGTTCCCCTACTTTCCCGACTCCACCGCCAGGGCAAGGATCTTGCCGCGCATCTCCAGCAAAAGCCCTACCGCCAAAAGAAAGACCAGTGCCTCCTCTGCCGCAGCCTTTCCAAACGATTTTTCCAACATCTCGACAAGTCCCTGCTTCTCCTGCGGATCATCCGCCGCCAGATAAAGTTCGCGCGCCGCACCGCGCAGGGTGTAGAACGTCTTCTTCGCACAAAGCCGCAGGTCTTGAATCTCGACCCGATCGGGGAACACCTGCATGTCGAGCCTTTCCCGATAATCGCTGGCGTACCTCGCATTCCATGCGTTCACAACTGCTTCCACTTCCTTATAGACCGCGGGCAGGGGCCTCTCACCGATCGCATCGTACTCATAGGCGATATCCGCGATATATGCCTCGTTGTCCCAGGCAACGTAATCATAGATTTCCGCCGGCCGCAGTTCCAGGCCATAGGCGGCAGGATCATTGCAATAGACGCTGCTCCTATGATAGCGGATATGCCGGAAAGCCGTGGGCGGTTCCAGATGGCGGATGAGCGGCAGAAATGCCAGCATTTCTTCGTAAGCTTCCACAGGCTCATCGGGGAAACCGTAGAGAAGGTTCCAGATAATCTGCACCTTGCAGAAGCGTGCCTGTTTCAAGAGCGCCACATGCGCGATCCCGGTATTCCCCTTGTGCATGATATTGAGGATATCGTCATGCAAGCTCTCAATACCCGGCTGAATCTCATTAATATGCACCCTCGCCAAACGCTCGAGATCGCTCTTTTTGAGATTGGACTTGATCTCCGTCAGGATGCCCTTGCCCGGCGGATTTTCTGCCAGCAATTCCGGCAATTCCCGCAAGTGGCGGCGACTCAATATACTGTCACAGAATACGATCTTATGGTCGCCGTATTTTTCCAGAAGCAGGCGGAGCTCCGACGCAAAATGCGGCGTGCTCTTTTCGCGATAGGTGCGCACCCTGCCGTTCAGGCCGCAAAACGTGCAGGGATGTTTGACCCCCCACCAGCAGCCCCGCGAACCTTCCGCGAGAAGGAGGCAGGCTTCCTCTTCCCCACGCCTGAAATGTTCGGGATGCGCCTTGACGACCGCGAAGAAATCGTCGAAATCCGGCAGCGGCAGCGCATCAAGATCCTGCGTCAGGCGATGCGGCAAGCATTCCGGCAGAGGATCGCCCCGGCGCAACACGCCGTAGGGCAGTGGCAGATCCTTTTCGTCCAGAATGTTCCGGCAGACGGAGGAGAAAATCTCATCCGCTTCACCGAAAAACACATAATCGACAAACGGAAAGAAGTTGAGATACGCCCTTCCCCCTTGATCCATGCAGTTGGAGCCGCCGACCATGGTCACGAGGGAAGGCTCCCTTTCCTTGAGCCGTCGCAGGATGGCGAGCGTCGCATTGTTCTGTTCGAACTGCGAAACGATGCCGACAATGCGCGATCCATGCGCGAGCACAGCTTCCACCGTCTCTTCCACGGCAAGCCGCGCCGCTTCCGTCGCACGCGGCAAAAACTCACACACAGCCGCCTGCAGCGCCGACGACATCCCCATGCGGCGGAGGAAGCCGAAATACTCCTCTCTCCCCTTTTTCGCCGACAACCCCGCCAGAGGCAGGAACAGCCATTCCGACATCCTGTAAATGCTGAGCAGCAGGAGTATCTCGGATCTTTTCAAAGCGAGTCGGAAACGCAAGTCGCCATGCTCCACCCGACAGGAAATACCGTCCCGCAGCAAGCACGCCTTCAACAGCCCCATAGCCAGAGAAGGTGATGCAAATTCCACCACAGGAGGAACAACAAGGCAAACCTCGGTTCTCTCTCCTCGAGCCATAGCACACCGCCTTACGCACGACAACGCATCCGTTATCTGCTATAATCATTCTATCATGAGAATCTCATTTATTTATCGAAAAACTAATCCAGCGACTTAAGGAAGTGTGCGCATGAGCCAGACCATACTACGCCTCCCCGAAGGCATGCCCGCTATGGAGCTTCGTGAATTTCTGCAAAAGGAATGCGGCTTTTCAACGACGCTTTGGAAAAGACTGCGGCGCTCGGGCACGTTTTTACTGAACGGCCGTTCAGTGAATGCCGCGTGCGCCTGCATCCAAGGCGGCGACGAGCTTCGCTGGCAGCTGGACGAGGAGAGTCGCATCGCTCCCGCAGACATCCCCATAGACATTCGTTACGAGGACGATTCCCTCCTCATCATCAACAAACCCGCAGGCATGCTCGTGCATCCGACGAACGGCGAGCACAGGCGGACCCTCGCCAACGCCGTACTTTTTCACTACGAAACACACGGCGAAAATCATGCCTTCCATCCCGTGCACCGCCTCGACCGCCAGACGAGCGGACTCGTGCTCATCGCCAAGGAGGCACACGTACAGCACCTGCTTTCCGCTCCCGACAAGATGAGCATGGATCGCATCTACCTCGCCATCATCGAAGGCGCACCGCCCGAGCCTTGCGGCACAATCGATGCGCCCATCGCACGCCGCCCCGGCAGCATCATCGAACGCATGGTCTCTTCTGCCGGACAGCCGGCCGTCACGCACTACGAAACCCTTTGCACAAAAAACGGACTTTCCCTCCTCTCGCTCCGCCTCGAAACGGGCCGCACGCATCAGATCCGCGTCCATCTCGCACATATCGGGTATCCTCTCTTAGGCGACGATCTCTACGGCGGTACAAAAGAACGCATCTCTCGTCAGGCGCTGCACGCGACCCGTCTCTGCCTCCGGCACCCTTTTTCCGGAAAAACCGTTGCCGTGACAGCTGCCCTTCCCAGAGATATGAGGACATTCTTCCCTGACATCCCCGGATAGTAAACGCTTTTGCAAAACCGTCATGACGCTCCTCTTAAAATATGGTATAATAATCGTGTCAGATTGTATCATCTTTACAGGAGGTTGAGATTATGCCATTAATCGGAACAAAAGAAATGTTCAAGAAAGCTCACGAAGGCGGTTACGCCATCGGCGCCTTCAACGTCAACAACATGGAGATTGTCCAGGGTATCACCGAAGCGGCCGCCGCTTTGAAGTCGCCTATCATCCTGCAGGCTTCCGCCGGCGCCAGGAAATATGCAAAGCCCGCCTACCTCAAGCATCTCGTCCAGGCCGCCCTTGAATGCGAAGATCTGCCCATTGCCCTGCACCTCGACCACGGCCCGGACTTCGAAACCTGCAAATCCTGTATCGACGACGGCTTCACCTCCGTTATGATCGACGGCTCCCACTTGAGCTTCAAGGAGAACATCGAGCTCACAAAGCGTGTCGTCGAGTACGCCCATGAGCACGGCGTCGTCGTCGAAGGTGAACTCGGCCAGCTCGCCGGAATCGAGGACGATGTGAAAGTCGCTGCCGAAGATGCCCATTACACGCGTCCCGAGGAAGTCGAGGAGTTTGTCTCGAGCACGGGCGTCGATTCCCTCGCCATCGCCATCGGCACGAGCCACGGCGCTTTCAAATTCAAGCCCGAACAGTGCACGAAGAATGCCCAGGGCGTTCTTGTCCCGCCCGAACTGCGCTTTGACATTCTCGCTGAGATTGAAAAGCGTCTGCCGGGCTTCCCCATCGTACTGCACGGCGCTTCCTCCGTCATTCCCAAGTACGTCAAAATCATCAATGACAACGGCGGCAACCTGGCCGATGCCATCGGCATTCCCGAGGATCAGCTCAGAAAGGCCGCAAAATCTGCCGTCTGCAAGATCAACATCGACTCCGACCTGCGTCTTGCCATGACAGCAGGCATCCGCGAGCACTACAAACAGCACCCCGAACACTTCGACCCGCGTCAGTACATCGCGCCGGGCCGCGACTATATCCGCGAGCTTGTCGAGCACAAGATCAAGGAAGTCCTCGGCTCCGACAACAAAGCTGACGAAGTCATGGCTCTTCTGAAATAAAATCTTCAAGAGGCGCCAACGAGACAAATTCATAACACTGCAAAAAGAGCTGTGCGCACGAGTCTGATTCAACTCATGCGCACAGCTCCTCTTTATTCGTGCCCGCAATTCGATATGCTATTTCATCTCTCTCATATTTCACAGACAAGAAGGATTTTCCTTTTCATGGCTGCCTTGGTGCATTAAATCAATATGGTTTTCAGATGTGTATTCCTTCTGGAGGTCTTGCCATTGTCCCCTTCTCCAATATTTTCGATTCTTTGGATATGGAAGACGGCCCCCTTGCCTTCGGCGCCTTCATCCGGCTCCTGCGCCGGCGTCTCAATTTCCAGCCGCGGCGGATGCAGCCGACGTTGCCTTTCCAGCTCGGCCTCCCGGGCTTCATCCATCTGGCTCTGCCGCACGCCCGCATCGGGCGCTGCAGCCTGGACGGACGGAGCCGAAAGGCCGGCGAGGAGCAGGAGCATCATCCCTGCATATCGTTTTGTTTGCATATTCTTCATCCCTTTGAGAGTTTTCCGGGATTTTGCGTTTTGCGTTATTATACGCTCCCTGTTTCTTTGGGAATATGGATTGGAATCAACAACCAAAGGACAGAAAATATAACAACGAATAAAAATAAAACGATATTTAGTATCTCATTTAAGAGAAGCAATGTGCAAAAGGAAAAAAGAATTGTTTTTTTATAGGTAAATCCAACGGCTCGTTTGATCATAATACTCAAGAACAAAACCCTTGAGGAAATTGTAAAAACAAAGATGCTTACGACAAGAATGGCATACAGTTCTCCCGGCATATTTTCATCTGCTTTGACGATTTCCATTCCTATAACACAAACGATTTGCATTACAGCTAAGATGATGCATACCACCCACAGCTTCAAAAAACAGATAGAAGCAGGAATAGATATGTTTGGAAATTTTGAGAAGATACGGGCGCCGCTCTTTTATTTTTGATAATTATTTTCAATTTCATTGTATTTCCCCGTCAATCGCGTTATAATATGAACAGTGACCACCATACTAAGGAGGTATGTAAAATGAACCAGGAGCAACTCGATCGCATGAAAAACGGCAAGGGCTTTATCGCCGCCCTCGACCAGAGCGGCGGTTCCACGCCGAAGGCGCTCAAGGCATACGGCGTCGACGAAAGCGCCTATTCGAACGATGAGGAGATGTTCACCCGCGTACATGAGATGCGCACGCGCATCATCAAGAGCCCCTCTTTCCAGAAGCAGGAAATCCTTGCGGCAATCCTCTTTGAAAACACCATGGACCGCAAAATTGACGGCCTCTACACGGCAGATTTCCTTTGGGATAAGAAAGGCATCGTACCGATTCTGAAGGTGGACAAAGGACTTGCCGCCGAGGCCGACGGTGTGCAGCTCATGAAACCGATCGACGGTCTCGGCAGCCTTCTCGATCGTGCGCTTGAACGCCACATCTTCGGCACGAAAATGCGCTCCGTCATCAAGCAGGCAAACAAGACGGGCATCCGCGCTATAATTGAGCAGCAGTTCTCCGTAGGCAAGGAAATCATAGCCAAGGGTCTCGTCCCCATCCTCGAACCCGAGGTAGACATCCATTGCCCCGCCAAAGAGGAGGCCGAGGCAATCATGAAAGACGAGATCAAGTCACATCTCGCCAAACTGCCTGCCGACGATAAAATCATGCTCAAGGTCACGATCCCCACGGTTGAGAATCTCTATGAAGATCTCATGCAGGATCCGCATGTCGTGCGCATCGTCGCTCTGAGCGGCGGCTATCCGCAGCACGAAGCCAACGAAAAGCTTGCTAGGAACCACGGCCTGATCGCCAGCTTCTCCAGAGCTTTGGCGGAAGATTTGCGTGCAAACCAGAGCGATGCGGAGTTCGACAAGGTTTTAAAAACCGCCATCGATGGTATCTACAAAGCTTCAATCACCTGACAACATGAGAAAGAAAAAAGCGAGGGGAGCACCTGCTCCCTCGCTTTTTTCTTTCTCCTTGCACTTCCCTTTTCTTTGTGGTAAAATACTTTTGTTGTCTATGGCGCAAGTTTTTTCGCGTCATCCAAAGGAGGTGTGCCCCATGGCAAGTGTTTGCGAAATCTGTGCAAAGGGCGAAATGTCCGGCATGAATGTCAGTCATTCGCATGTGAAGACGAAACGCAAGTGGAAGCCGAATATCCAACGTGTCCGTGCTGTTGTTGAAGGCGAAACAAAACGCGTCAATGTCTGCACGCGCTGCCTGCGCTCCGGCAAGGTGGAACGCGCCAACTGATTTAGTGCACAAAATCAGGAATGATATATCATAAAACAAGCCGTTGAACCTAGGTTCAACGGCTTGTTTTATGATATATCCACTTTTGTTTAATACGAAAAATTATGTCCCTCGAATGCAATGCAATCGATTTCGATCAAAGCATCTTTCGGAAGTCTGGCAACCTCAACGCAGACACGGGCAGGCGGGCAACTCGGGAAATATTTTGCATAGACGGTATTCATCGCCGCAAAGTCATCGATATTCTTCAGATAGACCGTCGTCTTGACGACATCTTCCAAAGAGCATTCATCGGCCTCAAGAACGGCCTTGAGGTTTTCCAGTACGCGCTCCGTCTGTTCGGCAATGCCGCCGGCGACAAGCTCTCCCGTTGCCGGATCGATGGGAATCTGTCCCGACGCAAAAATCGTACCGCCGGACGAGCGTATTCCCTGCGAATACGGGCCAATAGCCTTCGGCGCAAGCTTCGTAACAATTTCTCTCTTCATGCTGCTGCACTCCTTTTCATAGAAACAAACATGACATCATGGCGGAAACGGCCTGCCTCCCCTACTCCTCCATTTGGAGATCCGGACGCAGTGCAATCGCACCGCCCAAATAGATATGGCGAATATCGCTCTGCGGCTTGTCCGTATCAACGAGCAGCAAGGCTCGGATACAATGCGGCAAAGCGTTCTCGACATCAGGCTCCATTGTATCGAAAAGCGGCACGGCATCAAATCCCTTCAGAAAGCGTGCTCCTGCCGCGGGAAAGGCCGCTTTGAGATCGGGCGTCGCCGAAAAAATCGCTGCACCGATATCCTTCGGCGCGATCTTATTCGTGCGGCACATACCCATGACCATAAGCTTCACAGCCTGGTATATCTCATCTTTCGTATCCTTCTCTACCGTGATCGCACCCCTGATTCCACGCACGGGAATCCCTCCTATCCTACTTTATTCCCCATATAAAATGAAATACTGTCCCTATGCAAATTATACCTTATAAAGCTTCAATTTCCTACTATATTCTTTCCGACCTCAGCGTCCCCGCAGGATGCTCCAGAGCAGCCGGAAGGCAAGCAGCATAGCCGCCAGATAGCCAAGAACCCCCAGAAAAGGAATCTCCATGATCTTCGGCGTCATCTGCGTTGTGCATATCGTGCTTGAACCAAGGAGCAAAGCCGCGCTCAAAAGGGCAATGATCAGCTTGTTGATCATCTTGTTGAGACGGGTCAATGGCTCATCCGCACCTGTAAGTTCAAGATTGACCTTTGTCTGTCCGTTCAGCGTCATGCGCAGAATATCCGATATCTGTTCCGGCAGCTGCAAGGATTTCCGCAGCAGGATATATCCCTCGCGCTTCGCCTTGGCGACTTCCTCGCGCCAAGTGAAACCGCGCGTGAAGTTCAGTTCCATGCTGCGCGCCAGGATTTCCACAAAGCTAACATCAGGGCAGATCAGGCGCATGAGGCCTTCGATCGTCATGACACCGCGGCAGAACATACTGATGCCCGGCGCCATGGCAATGTGATGACTGCGCAGCACATTCATGATTTGCCGCGAAAGCACCCCCATCCTGAGCGCACGGAAATCAAGGTCGCCATACTGCACCATGAGTGCGTCGATATCCTGGTAGAGTCGCGCATGGTCGATGCGCTCCTGCGGCACGCCGAGCGAGAGAACAGCAGACTTCATCTCGAATGTATCATGCTGCGCCAGCGCGAAGATCGCCTTGCGGATCGCGCCGCGATCCTTGTTCGAGAGACGCCCCATCATGCCGAGATCGAGCCAGACAATCCTGCCTTTTCTGACCCAGATATTCCCCGGATGCGGATCAGCATGAAAATAGCCGTCATCAATGATCTGCTTCACATAATTTTCGCCCAGACGTTCGCCCAAGCGCCGGATATCCAGGCCAGCCGCTCGGAGGCCGGCCGTGTCATCGATCTGTATGCCCTCGATATACTCCATGACGAGTACATGCTGCGTCGTCAGATGGCGGTAAACCTTAGGACAGGTGACGAAATCCACATCTAGGTTCGCATGGCGGAATTCATCAATGTGGTTCGCTTCCATGACGAAGTCCATCTCCTGCTTGGCAATCGCCCAGAGTTCATCGAGCACCATGCTGAAATCGACAACGTCCTGCGTCGGGCCAAGAATCTTCAGAATACCTGCAGCACGCTTCAAGAGAACGATATCCTTGCTCATCACATCGTGCACGCCGGGGCGCTGGACCTTGATGACGACTTTCTCGCCTTCCTGCAGCACCGCACGATGCACCTGCGCGATGGAGGCAGATCCCAGAGCCTCTTCATCAATCGATTGGAAGATGCGCGTCCATCGCTGCTGATATTCCTGCTCGATGACCTTCTCTATGACGGAAAACGGCAGCGGCTTCGCCTCTGTCTGAAGCTTCATCAGCTCATCGCAGTATTCCTGCGGCAAAAAATCCGGCCTCATGCTCATGATCTGGCCAAGCTTCACGAAGGTCGGGCCGAGATCCTCAAGAATCAAACGCAGCTTCTCGGGCGTTATGCCATGGACGATGTCGCGTTCCCGAAGCACCTCGACCATTTCGCGCAAGCGGTTCGTCGACCCTTTATCCTTTTTGCTCAACGCTCCTTCAAAGAGTCTTACGAGCATCGTATCACCCGCCCTAAAAAGACAAAGCCGCCTGCTGCGGCGGCTTTCCCAGACTTCTGCGGCAAAGGGCATCCCCGCCCCGGTCTCACGCCTTGCCGTATTTCTCCTCAAGCTGCTGGCGCACCGTTTCGTTTTCAAGGAATTCATCGTATGTCGTCACGCGGTCGACGACACCCTCAGGCGTAAGGTCAATAATGCGATTGGCGATCGTCTGGATAAACTCGTGGTCGTGCGAGACGAAGAGCACCGTTCCCGTAAAGGCGATGAGCCCGTCGTTCAAGGCCGTGATGGATTCGAGATCGAGATGGTTCGTCGGCTCGTCCAAAAGAAGCACATTCGCTCCCGAAAGCATCATGCGCGAAAGCATGCAGCGCACCTTCTCGCCTCCGGAGAGAACTTTTGCCATCTTCTGGCTTTCCTCTCCCGAGAAAAGCATCCGTCCCAGAAAACCACGAACGAACGATTCATCCGGATCGCGCGAATACTGGCGCAGCCAATCGACAAGAGTCAACTCAACATCATCGAAAAAGTCGTTGTTGTCCTTTGGCAAATACGACTGCGTTGTCGTTACGCCCCACTTGAAGGAGCCTTCGTCCGCCTCCATCTTGCCCATAAGGATTTCAAAGAGCGCTGTCTTGCCGACGGTGTTCGGCCCGACAAACGCCACCTTGTCGCCCTTCTTCAAGGTGAAGCTCACATTGTTCAGCACCTTCTCGCCGTCAATGGTCTTCGTCAGCCCGCTGACCTGCAGGAGCTGATCGCCCGCTTCTCTGTCAGGGGTAAAGGCGATGTAAGGGTAGCGACGCGAGGAAGGCTTGATATCGTCGAGCGTGATTTTCTCAAGCAGCTTCTTGCGCGAAGTCGCCTGCTTCGATTTCGAGGCATTAGCGCTGAAACGCTGGATAAAAGCCTGAAGCTCCTTGATCTTTTCCTCTTTCTTCTTGTTTTGATCCTTTGCCATCTGCAGTGCAAGCTGGCTCGACTTCAGCCAGAAGTCGTAATTTCCTGCATAGAGCTGGATAGCGCCGAAGTCTACATCAGCGATATAGGTGCAGACCTGGTTGAGAAAATGACGGTCATGGGAAACAACGATGACCGTATTCGGAAAATCATCGAGGAACGCTTCCAGCCAGTTGATGGATTCAATATCCAAGTGGTTCGTCGGCTCATCGAGGAGCAGGATGTCCGGGCTGCCAAAAAGAGCCTGTGCCAGAAGCACGCGAACCTTTTCCTTATCCGTGAGATCCGCCATCTTCTTGTGGTGTTTGTCCGGTTCGATGCCGAGGCCGTTCAGGAGACGTTCCGCTTCCGGCTCCGCATCCCAACCGTTCATATCGGCAAACTCCGCCTCAAGCTCCGAGGCCTTCATGCCGTCCTCATCCGAAAAATCAGCCTTTTGGTAAAGCGCATCCTTCTCGTCCATGATCTCCACAAGGCGCTCATGCCCGAGCATGACCGTGCGCAGCACCTCCACATCATCGAAAGCGTAATGATCCTGCTTCAGGACGGCAAGGCGCTCACCCGGTGTGATATCGACAGAACCCTTCGAAGGCTCGATATCGCCGGAAAGCACGCGAAGGAAGGTAGACTTGCCCGCTCCGTTTGCTCCGATGACACCATAGCAATTTCCCGGCGTAAACTTGATGTTCACATCCTTGAAGAGAACACGCTTGCCAAATTGCAGTGTCAGTCCGCTTGTACTAATCATAAAATGCGACCCTCATCCTTCTCTTGTTTTCAGTCAACGCGCTAGTCTTACTGGCGCAAAATGGCACGAAAGAGCTGCATGATGCTCTGCCCATACGTAGTCCCGGGCACAGCCCAGCGACCATTGAGATCTTCCCACGTGCCGAGCGTACGCGTTCCATACGTCGAACGCACGAGGTCATAGCGCGGGTCAACGACAGGCTCCGCCGGACGACGCGTCGAAGCATAGGCCAGCAAATGCTGGATATGCGCACGCACACCAAGCTGCGAGGAAGAGAAGTATGCTCCCTTGACCGTAGCACTCGTCGTCCCCAGACCGCAATAGTTGTTTTGATCCGGCGTCACTGTACCGCCATAGCGGAAAAAGCCGGTTTCCTTCAGCGCCTGTGCAAAAGCGACATCCGGGCGGATTCCCTCCCGTGCGCCCTCCTGATAATAGTACGAAACAAGCGCCTCAGGCGACACGGAAATATTCGGGTGCGGATTCTGGCTCAGAAGGTAATCCACGCACTGCTTCTCCGTTGCCATGGCGCCGCCCATAATAGCATTCGCGCCGCGCGGAGCCATCGGATATTTTGCCGGCACCTTGTTGACGGGCTGCTTCATCGGCAGCGGCGGATTGAGGATGCCCTGGATCCGGTCGGAGAGCGCCTGCTTCTCCTGCTTGTCCGCAGTCTTCTGCAGCGGCATCTCTTTCGTCTGTCCCTGCTCGATGCTTTGATGCATTTCCACTTTCGTTTCCACCTGCGGGTCATGTAAACGCTTGGCGCTCGCCGCGGATGGAAGCGAAAAAGCAAATGCTCCGAGAACAAGAGCCGTCAAAACCGCTTTGCCTTGAAGAGACTTGTTAAAAATCAATGGTGATTCCTCCTAGGAATAAAGTCAGAGCGTAACATACGCAAAATGCAGCACAAAAAATACAGCTAAAAGAAGCGTTGCCGGCGGAAGCTTCCTGCCCCGACCGGAAAAGGCCTCCAGAAAAACATAGGCGATGACGCCTGCACCCAATCCCGCTGTGACACTGAAGGAAAGGGGCGTCACGAGAAGCACGGCAAAGAAGGCGGCAACTTCCGACGGCTCATGCCAATGAAGCTGCACCCCCTGCAAAAGGGACACACCCGAAAAAATCAGCGCGGGTGCAATGACAGACGGAAAATCAAGCAAGGCGGCCGCGACAGGCTCCATGAAGACAAAAAGCAGGAGAAAAAGCGCCGTTACCATGGCGGCAGCACCTTTGCGCGCACCGACAGCAATACCTGCGGCCGATTCTTTTGCCAAAGCGAGCGGGCCCGTGCCCAGAAGCGCCGCCAGGGCGTTGCCCAAAGCGAGAACAAGAAACGGACGCTTCCCCGGCAGCTCGCACGACTTCTCTGCTCCGTGCCCGAAAGCCGCCAGCACACCGAAGGTTTCAAAAAAAAGCACGAGCCACAGCGCGAGTACCACACCAAGGAGCTGGTTCATGGCGGCAAAATCCAAGGAAAACACCGTCCTGTCAAGCCCTTCGGGCAGGATGAACGGAGCCTCGGGCAACACGAGGAAGCCTTCAGCGAGGGCTGCCGCTCCAGCCAGCGCCGCAGCCCAAAAAGCCGCTCCCTGTATCCCCATCGCCCAAAGGGCAAGAGCCACCGCAAGCCCCAGAAGAGCAAAGAATACCGCCGGCTCAGAGAAACTTCCGAGCATGGTGACCGTCGTCGGCGAGCCGACGACGAGCTTCCCCATCTGAAGCCCCCAAAAAACAACGAGAAGACCCAGCCCTCCCCGTGCAGCCTCCCGGATGCAGGGAGGAACCGCTGACAAAAAGAAACGGTGCAGAGGAGTAACCACGGACAGCAGAAGGAGCAGCGCAGCGCAGAAAGAAACAGCCATGACCGCCTGCCAAGGCACTCCCATGCGGTAGACAACGCCGTAAACAAGCCAGACATTGATACCGACCGCAGGCGCTGCAGCAATAGGCTGCCGCACTGCGAAAGCGAGAGCGAACGTCACCAAGGCGGCAGCAAAAACAGCCGCCGTATAGGCGCCAATCAGCGGAACACCGGTTCTAGCCCAAAGTTCCGGCACGACGAGAAGCGAAGCAAGAAGCGAAAGCGCCGTCAGCACACCGCCTTTGAATTCCCGTCCCCAAGGAATCCAGCCGCTGTTCCTCGTCAGCAAAGAAAAGATCTTTCGGACCGCCAAATCCCCCTTTCCAAGGATGCCGGGGAAACGGCCTCGTCCCCTAAAAAAACAATCCGCTCTTATTCTACCATGAACGCCCAAGAAGTCAAGACCGAAGGGCACAGACCGATGTGCTGCTTTCATGCAGGGGCGACGCTCAAAACGTCCATTTTCCAGAGGTTTCGGGCGTAATAAGACAGACTCCCCTTTCCATCATAATATGACTTTCTTCACATTTTCCCAAATCAAACGAAAAGCCATCCGCCTTGCCGAAGACGCCGAACCGGAGCACATCGGCGAGGCCTAAAAAATCGGCAAACCGCACGTACTATCCCTTTGGGCAAAAGAATGCTATAATGTTGCCATGATTTTCTGGAATCACCGATCTGCGGCATGACGCTTTGATGATGCCATCGCAGGAAACGTCACCGAAAGCAAAGCATGCCGTTTCGCTTGACGGTCGAATCCATGTCCTGAAAGCTGATCCGTGTTTCCCTTAGACAAGGAAGGTACTTCATGCGCAAAAATCCCATGAACATCGTCAAACTCATCGCCTTGCTGCTCTCCTGTATTTTGCTCTATATCATCCACCTCGCCAATCCCACGTTTTTCCCAACGCTCTGGCAGGTACTGAAGAGCGGCGACCTCATGGGCACAGCCGATTACATCCGCTCCTTCGGCTCCTGGGCAATGTTCTTCAGCTTCTGGCTCGTGCTCTTTGTCAATGCCTTGGGCTTTCCCCCTGCCATCATTTTTTCGACAGCCAACACCCTGATTTTCGGCATTGTGCCCGGCATCGTCCTCTCCGTCATCGCCGAGACCGTCGGTGTCACCGTGAGCTTCCTGCTCATGCGCTTCCTCTTTCGCTCCTCTGCCGAGCGTCTCATCGCAAAGCATCCGCGTCTCGGAAAAATTGACTCCTACAGCGGCGAGAACGGTTTTACTGTCATGCTGATCGCACGCATGGTGCCCTATCTGCCCTCGGCCCTCCTGAACGCCATCGGCGCCTTGAGCGCTATAAGCCTGCGCGATTACGTCATCGCCTCCTTCATCGGCAAATTCCCCTCGACTGCCATCGAGGCCATCATAGGACACGATACCGTCCTGAAGAACCCGGATCCCACACGCCTTGTCCTCGTCTGCATTGCCGCCGTCATCCTTGTCGTCGGCGCATGGTATTACGAAAAGGCACAGAAGAAAAAAGCAAGCCGGCTGCACTAAAAATCCAACTCGCTGCCAGAGACATCGCAACATAGGAAAAGAGGAAGCCGCGGGCCTTGCCCGCGGCTTCCTCTTTTCCTATGTCAGCGGCTGCTGCCGCTTCCTTCCTGGTGGAGACGAGGAGAATCGAACTCCTGTCCGAAAGCATTGTTTCATCGGCTTCTCCGAGCGCAGTCTGTGCTTTGCTTTAAGAATCAGGACGCCCACAGACAGGCTTCCGTCATCCGATTCCGCAAAATTTTCCCCTTCGAGCCTGCGAAAACCGGCTCCCGGGTATCCCGCATTTGTCCTCTTATCCGCTCAGGCGGGAACCAAGCGGCAAGAGGCTGGCCTTAAGCGGCCAGAGCGTATTCTTCGTTTGCTTTTATGTTTAAATAAAAGTTTCACCTTACTAACGGGATGATGACCCCCCGGCTCGCTGCCCATGCACCATCTACCCCCGTCGAAACCTTTACGTCCCCGTTGGCCTGTACATGAAGCAAATCTTGCTTGGATGTATATTATACGCCTTCCCCGAAAGATTTGCAAGAAAAATCCTACATCGTCATGATCGGGTCGATATCGACGAGCACATCGTTTCTTACGGCAAGGCCTTCCCCGCGCAGAAAGTCGCAGGTTTTGGCGAGATCGGCCGTCTTGATGAGAAGCACGAAGCGATAGATATTGCGGAATTTTGCGATCAGGGCAGGAGCAGGGCCGATGATCTGCTGCCCTTCCATGCCAGCGAAAGCAGAGAGGAAGCGTTCCTGGATGCGGCATGCCTCATGACGCGCCGCTTCTTCCGCCTCATGCTGTACGATCAGTTTGACGAGGCGGCTGAACGGCGGATAGAAAAGTGTTTCACGAAGGGGAAGTTCCTGCCGGTAAAAGGCCTCATAATCCTGCTGCAAAGCCGCAGCGACGGCATAATGCTCGGGGGTGTAGCCCTGCACGACCACCTGTCCCGGCACATCGCCGCGTCCGGCTCGGCCGGCTGTCTGCGTGATGAGCATAAAGCAGCGCTCCGCCGCACGAAAATCGGGCATGTTGAGGCTCGAGTCAGCACTCAATATGCCGACAGCCGTGACATTGGGAATATCATGCCCCTTCGCTACCATCTGTGTGCCGAGCAGGATATCGTACTTTTTTTCGCGAAATGCCGCAAGGATCTCCTGATGCGCGAGCTTTCGGCTCGTCGTATCCCTGTCCATCCGCACGACACGCGCCTCAGGCACGAGAGCGCGAAGTTCCGCCTCAAGTTTTTCCGTGCCGGAGCCAAAGTATTTGATATAGGGGCTACCACACTCGGGGCATAGGAGCGGCACCGCCTGTTCTATATCGCAATGGTGGCAAAGAAGCCTGCCGCTTCTATGATAGACGAGCGGCAGAGAACACTCGGGGCATTTGACGACCGCGCCGCAGGATCGGCACATAACGAAGGTCGAGAAGCCGCGGCGGTTCAGCATGAGGATCAACTGCTCCTTCTTCTCCATCGTATCCTCGATGAGCCGGCGCAGGCGGCGCGATATGATATGGCGGTTTCCCTGATGCAGCTCCTCGCGCATATCGACAGCCTCGACATGCGGCAAGGGTTTCCGGCCGATGCGCTCCGGCATCAGCAGATGCGTAAGTTCGCCCCGCCTGGCACGGTACGATGTCTCGAGCGAGGGCGTGGCGCTGCCCAGGAGAAGCACGGCTCGGTGGAGACGCGCCATCTCTTCCGCGATAGGGCGCGCGTGGTAGCGCGGCGCTTCATCCTGCTTGTACGACATGTCCTGCTCCTCGTCCAGGATGATGAGCCCGATATCCGCTGCCGGCGTAAAAAGAGCCGAACGTGCGCCGATGACGATGCCCGCCTCACCGCGCCGGACGCGCAGAATGGCATCGTTGCGTTCAGCAAGAGAAAGCTGGCTGTGCATGACGATGATATCCTCAGCAAAGTATCCTTTGAAGGCAAGAACGATCTGGCTTGTCAGGGCGATTTCGGGCACGAGCACGATGACCTTGCGCCCCGCCTGCCGCACGAGCGCGGCAGCCTCGATATAGACCTGCGTCTTGCCGCTGCCTGTCACCCCCTGCAAAAGAAAGGCATGATTCTCCCCTCGTTCAATATAGGGGCGAACAGCGTCAAGCGCCGCCTGCTGCTGTTCGCTCAGGCATACGGGCTCCATGCTGCCTGCCAGGTCCCGATAGCTGTCGCGCAGCAAGCGGCGTCTCTCGATGCGGACCGCCCCCGTCTTCACCGCCGCCTGGATGACAGCGGCACTGATTCCGGCCGTGCGCAGCGCAGCGGAAGACTGCCCGTCTTTCGCCGCCAAAAGCTCCAAAAGCCGTCTCTGTGCCGGACGCCTTGCATAGCGCGCCAACATCGTCTCATCGAGCGGCGCGTTCAGAAAGACGTAGTTTTCATAGCGCGCCTTATCTCGTTTCTGCGCCTGATATGATTTCCGCACCAATTTCTGCTGCACGAGACGGGAGAGCAGAGGAGCGAGTCTTTCGCCCAGCTTCGGCAAGGCTTTCCTAACAGCAGAGACATTCAGGGAACCTCGATCGAGCAGACTTTGATAAAGAAGCTTCTCCTCTTCCGTGAGATGCAGCAGGTCCGCCCCCTCCACCGCCTCATACTCGACCGCGATCTTCAAACCGCTCTTGCCCGGCATGAAGAGCCGCATGGCTCCGGCAAGCGGGCATAAATAAAAATCGGCCATCCAGCGCGCTGTCTCGATCATTTCAGGAAGGAACCACGCTTCCTCGTCAACAGCAGAGATGATGTCCTTCAGCTTGTAATCGCTCGGAGCAGCTTCCATGTGCGCAGCGACAGAAAGCACAAAACCCTCGACACGCCTCCCTCCGAAGGGCACGAGGACGCGCCATCCCTGCGCCAGGAAAGCCAGCGTTTCCGGCACACGGTAGGTATAGGCCTGCGCTATGCTTTTCACAGGGACATTGACAAAAACTTCTGCCGTAAGCAAGATGTTCACGCTCCAAAATATAACGCAAAAGAGAAAAGCTTCCGGCACGCAACAGGCGCACCGAAAGCCCATCCCCTGCACCATCCCGGACGGCGCAGACCTCAATCCAAAATAAAGATCTCGATATTCTTGCGGCCGAACATGATAGCCTCTTCCGACGTATCAAAAGCAAGATCGATCTTGTTGCCGCGGATAGCGGAACCGACATCCTCCGCGATCGCTTCGCCATAGCCGGGGATGAACACACGCGTTCCCAGCGGAATGACGGCGGGATCGACAGCAATCACGCCTTTCCTGACCAAAGTCCCGCTCGCTGTGTGATTGGACAAACCCGGATCAAAGCGGCTGTAAGCCGTGGCAGACACCATGAGGGAACGTCCTCCGCCCCTGCTCGGAGCAACCTCGGGTACCGGCGGTTCCTCCCCGCCCGAAAGCGCCATATACGTCATACGGCCGCATATGCCATCCACCTCAAGGTTGTTTTCCTGCTGGAACTTCGTAATGGCAGCCGTTGTTTTCGCACCGCAAATGCCGTCTGCTTCGTTATCCGCCAAGTAGCCGCGTGCAATCAGGAGCTTTTGCACCGCACGCACACTGTCGCCCCTCATGCCTTCCTTGACGAGGAAACCATGGGCCAATGCCGTTGCACCGGTCACCATGAGACCGAGGAAAAGAACGAACGAAAAAATCATAGCTTTTCTCAATAGACGCCACCTCACAGAAAAAGCAAAAATTTTCCACAGGGACTATTATATCAAAAAGCATGAATTACGTCAAAACATTCTTTAACGCCGTCTAATGCGTTTCCCATCCGTCTTCCGCTTCAAGCTCCGCTAAGAACCGCCTGTCCTCCGCGGTCAGCCCTGCCCGCTGCAAAAGCTCCGGACGATTCTTCCGCGTGAGGCGCAGCGATTCCTTGCGCCGCCAGGCACGGATCTTCGCATGGTCGCCCGACAATAGGACTTCCGGCGTCGTCATGCCTTCATATTCGCGCGGACGCGTATACTGAGGAAACCCCAGCAAACCTTCATAGAAGGAATCCGTCGGCGCGGACTCCTCTGAGCCGAGCACACCCGGCAGCATGCGGGCAACGGCATCGACGACGATCATCGCAGGCAGTTCTCCCCCCGTCAGGACAAAATCGCCTACGGAAATCGTCTCGTCAACAAGATGTTCGCGAATGCGCGCATCAAAGCCCTCGTAATGCCCGCATAGAACGATAAGCTGTTCCTCCGCTGCCAGCTCCTTCGCCATATCCTGCGTAAAGGTCCTGCCGCTCGGACACATGAGGAGGATGCGGCGCCTGGCGCAGGCACTGCCCGCAAGGATCGAGCGCACGGCACGGAACATCGGTTCAGGCTTCAGAACCATGCCGCTGCCGCCGCCAAAGGGAGAATCATCCACCTGCCTGTGCTTGTCAAAGGCAAAATCGCGCAGCTGCGTGAACCGGATGTCGAGAAGCCCTTTCTCCTGCGCCCGCTTGATGATGCTCGCGCCAAAGACCCCTTCAAACATCGCAGGGAAAAGGGTGACGATATCAATGCGCATAATCGTCCAGCTCTTCCTGCAGGTCGACGCGCAGAAAGCCTTCCTTCACATTGATTTCGCGCACGACTTTCTTGAGCGCCGGAATCAAAAGCTCTCCGCCCGCTTGCCGACGTGTCACATAAACATCGTTGCTGCCCGTCTTGAGGACGTTTGTAACCTCGCCGAGCGTTTTCCCTTCCAGATCGAGCACCTGCAGGCCGATAATGTCGAACGTATAAAACTCGCCTTCCGAAAGCGGCGCCGCATCCTCCCGCTCAACGCGCAGGAGCTCACCCGTGAGTTTCGCCGCCTCTTCACGGGAGGCGCATCCGACGAGGGAAAGAAGCACAAATTGACGATGATAATGCACATGTGCGACCTGAAAAAGCTTTTCTCCAATAAAGACTTCCTTGAGGCTCTCAAAGCGTTCGGGAAAATCCGTCAGAGGAATCACGCGCAATTCGCCCCTGAGACCATGCGGCGCTCCTGCCTTGCCGATTACAACGCGCCCGTCAGCCACGGATTGCGACAACCTTGTCATCCTCGACAAGAACCTCGACGTTCATAAGCTCACGCATATTCGTGCCAACCTTGAGTTCAGCCAAACGCTCGAGCGTTCCTTGGACGATTTCCGCACCGATTGCAAGCTTCTTCGTTTCCGCGAGCTTTGCTTCCGCCTGCTCCTTGTAGTCAAGGCGTTTCTGCCTCTCGACTGCAAACTGCTGACGCACGACCTGTGCCTGCCCGATATTCTGCTGCGCGGTTTCCGTGACGATGCGCTTTTCTTCGATGCCCATCTGCTGCAGCTCAAGCTCTACCTTCTTCAGCCCTTCCTCGAGTTCGCCGATGATGCGCGCCTTAAGCTTTTCCGTCAATTTCGCCTTTACCGTGCACGGCACTTTCACCTGAATGCTGTCCATAATCTCTCCCCTTTTCCGCCTGCCCATGAAAGAAATAGCGGCAATTATCCCGCGAGGGACGTTGCCGCATTCCCAGGCATACTTCCCGACGGCCTGCTGCCGTCCGGCTGTTTCCTAGTTGATATCTACCTTGACTTTCTTGTTTTCACGGATACCGGCTGCCTTGGCGACCGTGCGGATGGCCTTCGCAATCCGCCCCTGCTTGCCAATGACTTTGCCCATATCATCCGAAGCAACATGAAGCTCGATAAAGGTCATGCGGTCTTCCTGTCGTTCCTTGACAGTGACGTCTTCGGGATGATCCACCAGCGCCTTGGCGATAATCTCAACGACTTCCTTCATGCTGATTCCTCTTTTCCGGAGCGAAGCCACGGGAATCGGCCACAATGTGCCGACGCCCTTTTGCCTCGCCAATCAGACTGTCCGTTCAGTTCTTCGAACGCTTTGCCTCATCGAACTTCGCCATGATTCCCTTCTTGCGGAAAAGCGAGCGAACCGTATCCGTCGGCTGTGCGCCCTTGCTCATCCAATCGATGGCCTTCTCCTCATCGACATTGATGACGGCCGGTTCCTTCGTGGAATCGTAGTTGCCAAGGATCTCGATGAAGCGACCGTCGCGCGGCGAGCGGGAATCCGCCACAACAATGCGGTAGAACGGTTTCTTCTTCGCACCCATGCGGGTCAAACGAATCTTTACTGCCATGTTTTCACCTCCTTAAAAGGATATTGCCGTACAAAACGGGAAAGACATCCTCCCGACAAATTACGGCATAAACGGGAGCTTGAGCCCCCCGAGGCCGCCAAGTCCGGGAAAGCCCTTGCCCTTCTTGCCGCCCTGCATTTTCTGCACTTTCTTCATCATCTTCCTCATCTCGGCAAACTGCTTCAGCAGCTTGTTCACATCCTGCACGCGCGTGCCGCTGCCCATAGCAATGCGTTTGCGGCGGCTGCCGTTGATGATGGAGGTATCGGCGCGTTCCTTGGGCGTCATCGACTTGATGATCGCTTCGATCCGGCGCACCTCCTTGCCGTTGAGGTCGATATCCTGCCCCTGCAGCTGCTTCTTGAGCCCGCCCATGCCCGGAATCATGCCGAGAATCTGCTCGAAGGAGCCGAGCTTGCGCACCTTCTGCATCTGGGCAAGAAAATCATCCAGCGTGAAATCCGCCTTGCGCAGCTTTTTTTCCATCTTTTTCGCTTCTGCGGCATCAAACGTGGACTGCGCTTTCTCTATCAGGGAAAGCACATCGCCCATGCCGAGAATACGCGAAGCCATGCGGTCGGGATGGAACGGTTCGAGCGCCTCGAGCTTCTCGCCCATGCCGACAAATTTGATCGGGCAGCCGGTCACAGCCTTGACCGAAAGAGCCGCACCACCGCGTGCATCGCCGTCAAGCTTTGTGAGAACGACGCCGTCCAAGCCAAGACCGGCATTGAAGCTTTCCGCCACGTTCACGGCGTCCTGTCCCGTCATCGCGTCGACGACGAGCAGGATCTCATGCGGCTTTACTCCGGTCTTGATATCCTTGAGCTCCTGCATCAGATTCTCGTCGATATGCAGACGTCCCGCCGTATCGATGATAACGACATCGTTCACATGGGAACGCGCATAGTCGATGGAATCCTTGGCAATCGTCACGGCATCCGTGCCCTGCGGCATGGAAAAAACGGGAATGCCGAGCTGTTCGCCCAAAACCTCGAGCTGCTTGACAGCAGCCGGACGATAGATGTCCGCCGCAACGAGAAGCGGCTTCTTGCCCTGCTTCTTCAGTGAAAGGCCGAGCTTGCCCGCCGAGGTCGTCTTGCCCGCGCCCTGCAGTCCGACCATCATGACGACAGTCGGCGGCAGGGAGGAAATATTGAGGCGGCTCTGCGTGCCGCCCATGAGTTCCGTCAGTTCCTCATCGACAATCTTGACGACGACCTGTGCGGGGGTCAGCGTCTCGAGCACATCCTGCCCGATGGCGCGTTCCTTGACCTTTTGGACAAAATTCTTCACGACCTTGAAATTGACGTCCGCCTCGAGAAGCGCCATGCGCACCTCGCGCATCGCCTCGTTGACGTCATCCTCCGTCAGTTTGCCATGGCCGCGAAGTTTCTTGAACGTCTCCTGCAGGCGGTCAGCCAGACTTTCAAATATCATGCTATACCTCCCGTCGCGTCCCGAGAAGCGCCGCTATGCGCTGCAAAACAGCATCGACGGCTTCTCCGTTCGTTTCCGTGCGTAAATTCCCGATTGCCGCCCCTATGGCGGCGAGTTCCTCGTGCTCCTCTCTAAGACGCTTTAAGAGACCGAGCTTCTGTTCATACGTCTCAAGAGCCTGCTCCGAGCGATGAATAATATCGTACACGGCTTGCCTAGAGACCCCGACCGCCTCGCCGATCTCCGAGAGGGAAAAATCGTCGAAGAGATGAAGCTCCAGGCAGCGCCGCTGCTTTTCCGTCAGCAGCATACCGTACATGTCAAACATATCCGCCAGATGAAAGAGCCTTTCCAGCATCCTTTTCACCCGCTTTCGCGCGAGAAGCCCTATGCAGCATAGGACAACTTCTTGTTCGGGCGCCTCGGGCAACCCGACTTTGTTATTATACGCAAAGCGAAAGGGACTGTCAAGTTTTTTCCTTGGCAGGCATCTCAAAATTCATATCCCTTGCGTATGCCGTCCTCAAAGGCTGTCTGCGGATGCCAGCCCGTATCCTCCTGCAGCTTCTTAACGCTCGGCGCAATGCCGTAGACGGCCTCTCCCCTTTCACCGTAATGGATGACGCCGTCCGAAGCGACGATGCGCCGTGCCTCCTCCGTGAATTCGCGCAGCGGACGGCAACGGCCGTCGGCAATATTATACACCTCGCCGACCCTGCCCTTTTCCGCCAGCGCGATCAGAGCAGCGGCGCAATCCTCAGCGTAGAGGAAATCCCAAGTCTGCCTTGCCGCCGTCATGGAAAATTCCCGCCCATCGGAAAGCGCGGCCACAAGCTCACGCAGAAGATGCCCCTCATTCTCATACTTGCCGTAAATGCTGAAGATGCGCCCCCAGAGCCATTCGACTCCCAGCTGCGCGGCAAGGCGCTGCGTCAGGTAACAGGCGGCGACTTTCGCCGCGCCATAAGCATTAACGGGATGCAATGCCGTTTCTTCTGTAATAGTTCCCTCCGTCGGACCGTATTCCGCTTGGGAACCCACGGCAAGAAAGCGGCGGCACGAGAGCGCCTTTGCTGCCCGAAGAGCTGTCAGCACAGCTTCCATATTCGTATGATGCAGCGCAAAGTCGTCGCGCGAGCCGGCCTGCCACGCGAGATGAAAAAACACCTCGGCTGTTTCTCCCACGATTTCCGCCATTCGTCCGTATTCCGCCTGGGAGATTTCGTACAGGCGCAGATTCTCATGCTTTGACAGCCGTTCATTATGCTTCGAGCCCGGACGAACGACGGCATGAACAAGATAATCCTCCTGCAGCAGCTTCTGCACCAGATGATAGCCGATAAATCCTGCCGCTCCCGTCACTACAGCGCTCTTCGCCGCGCCGCGCCTCATTCGTCCCCCAGCCCGAAAAGGGCGCGTGCGAAATCCTTGGCGACGAAAGGACGCAGATCGTCGACGCCCTCGCCGACGCCGATCCACTTGACGGGCATGGCAAGCTCCGATTTAAGGCCGATGATGACGCCGCCCTTCGCCGTGCCGTCGAGCTTCGTCAGCACGATTCCCGTAATCGGCGCGGCTTTCGTGAAGAGGTCTGCCTGGCTGATGGCATTCTGCCCCGTCGTCGCATCGAGTACGAGCAAAGTCTCATGCGGCGCCTCGGGAACCTCACGCTGAATGACGCGATTGATTTTCTTGAGCTCCTCCATGAGGTTCGATTTCGTCTGCAGACGACCTGCCGTATCAATAATGAGCATATCTATGCTGCGCGCACGCGCCGCCTTGACAGCGTCAAAGGCGACAGCGGCAGGGTCGGAGCCTTCCTCATGGCGAATGACGGACGCCCCCGTACGCTGCCCCCAAATCTCCAGCTGGTCGATGGCCGCGGCGCGGAACGTATCGGCAGCTGCAAGCATGACGGACTTGCCTTGCTCCTTGTAGTAAGCTGCAAGCTTGCCGATGGTCGTCGTCTTGCCGACGCCGTTCACGCCGATGACGAGGAGAACCGTCGGCCCTGCAGCCGCCAGACGCGTCTCATCCGAACCCGTCAGAAGTATCTCGGAAATCCTTTCGGCGAGAAACGGCTTGAGATCTTCCGGCGTATTGATTTCCTTCTTCTTTATGCCCTTCCTCACATCGGCCATGAGCCTCTCCGTCGTCTTGACGCCGACATCGGACATGATCAGCGTTTCCTCCAGCTCATCGAGCAGCGCATCGTCAATATCGGCGTAGCCGATGATCAGCTTTTCTATCTTGTTGGTAAAGGTCTCGCGCGTCTTAGCCAGACCTTTTTTCAATCGGTCAAAAAACCCCATATTCTTCCTCCTTAGCTTGCGCCATCATGAACCATATCCTTTTCCTATGCGCTGTCTCTCGATGCAGCGTCATTTCACATCGCCGCATCGAGGCGCACAGAAAGCACGCGCGACACGCCCGCATCCTCAATCGTAATGCCGTACATGAAATCTGCAGCTTCCATCGTCCCCTTGCGGTGTGTGACGACAATGAACTGCGTATTCTGTGAGAATTCGCCGAGAAATTTGCCAAAGCGCGAGACATTTGCCTCGTCAAGCGGCGCGTCGATTTCGTCGAGTACGGAAAAAGGCGCGGGACGGTAACGCAAAAAGGAAAAGAGCAGGGCGATAACGGTCAGGGCGCGTTCCCCTCCCGAAAGAACGGAAAGGTTCTGCCTTTTCTTCGCGGGAAGCTGCACCTCAATTTCCACGCCCGCATGAAGCACATCCTTCTCGTCCGTCAAAAAAAGCTCCGCCTTGCCGCCGCCGAAGAGCCGCACGAAGATATCGGCAAAGTAACCGCGAATTTCCTCAAACGCTTCCTTGAACTGGCGCGTCATCGTCACATCCATCTCATGAATCATCGTCATGAGGTTCTCACGCGCCGCCTCAAGGTCGCCTGCCTGTTTCCCCATGAAAGCATGACGCTCCATGAGTTCTTCGTGCTCACGAACGGCGTTGGGATTGACGGGGCCGAGTTCCTCTAGACTGCGGGAAATCTCCTGCATCTTCTTTTTCAGCTCGGCGGAGGAAAGATCCAAAGCCTCGGCAGCAGCCGTTTCCGCCGTATGTCCGTACTGCTCGAGCAAGTCGTTTTGCGCCTGCTCGAGCTTTACTCCCACCTCGGCGGCCGCAAGCTCCATCTGATGCAGCTTGTTTTTCAGTGTGCTGAGGTCATGCGCCGCCTCTCGCGCCGCTTTGTCGGTTTCTTGGCTTGCAGCGTGACGTTCCAGCTTCTCTTGGTAAAGCTTGTCGTAAACCGCCTTGCCTTCATCATGCTTTTCTTGCCATGCGGCAGCTTCAGAAGCAAGCTCTCGGCGTTCCTCACCTCCCTTTTCCATTTGCTCGTCCAAGGCTGCCTTCTCGGCAAGTGAAGCGTCCGCCTGCACCCTGGCGCGTTCCTCTTCCTTCTTCTTCAGCAAAGCCTGTTCAAGCGCACGAATTTTTTCCTGCTCGATCACTGTACGCCTGAGCTCCGTTTCGTTGATATATTTGCTGAGATCATCGGCATCCTGCTCGAAATCATCGAGCGTATCCTCACTGTCGGCAGCTTGCTTCTCAACCGCCTCGTAAGCACGGCGGGCTGCCGCCGCCCGGCGCACGGCCTCGTTCTTTTTCGCCTGTGCCTCGGCAAACGTCTGCCGCGCCTCCTCAGCAAGCTTTGCCAGCCCTTCCCGCGCCTCTTCTTTTTCCTTCATCTGCGCGCCCATGCGCTCATCTTTGGCGCGCAGCTCCGCCGCCAGGATTTCCTTTTCCTGCAAATCATGCAGGAGCTTCGTCAAGGATTCCTCGGCAACAGCCGCCGCTTTTTCAACGGCAGCACGTTTTTCTGCTAGGACGGCGATTCTTTCGGCTCCTTCCCGCGTGCGGTTTTCCAGCCGTTCGATCTCCCCGCTGCGGTTCAGGAAGCTCGTTTCCTGCCCCTGCGCCCCACCGCCGGAGAGTGAACCGCCGGGATTCAGGAGTTCCCCTTCCAATGTCACAATGCGCAGCCGCCACCCCATCTTCTTCTCGATGGCAAGCGCGTTGTCGATCGTATCGACAACGAGCGTACGCGCGAGCAGGAAGTCCACCGCCTTGCGAAACTTCCCATCTGCACCGACAAGCTCGTTGGCAAAACCGACGGCGCCTTTCTCTTCCTTTGCCTTCACGTCGCCCGGGCGGCGGGGAACAATCGTCGAAAGCGGCAAAAACGTCACGCGGCCGAGTTTCTGCCGTTTCAAAAAGGCAATCGCGGCTTTCGCCGTATCCGTGTCCTCTGTCACGATGTTCTGCAGACCGCTGCCCAGGGCAACCTCGACGGCGCGGACGTATTCGCCCGGCACGGAAACAAGCTCGGCCACCGCCCCCGCGACGCCGCGGCGCCACGGCTCTTTCGCCTGCAGCACAGCTTTCGGAGCGCGTCCGAATCCCTCGTAGGAAGCCTGCATATTGCGCAGAAATTTCAGCTTGTTCTCGTCGGCGCGCATTTCCTCCCTTGCGCGGTTTTCAGCAGCACGAAGCTCTCTCAGTTCCTTTGCGTTTCCGTCTTTTTCTTGCCTCCTCGCCGCACATTCTTCCTCAAGCGACTGCTGTTCCTCTTCCGTCACGCGCCTTTTTTCCGCCAGCGCCTCTGCCTCTGCCTTCAAAGCAGCCAAGGACGCCGCAGCCTTTTCCAGCTCCTCGCCGCGTTCCGCGCCGCTTGCCGAATACGTCTCCATCTCATGTTCCAGAAGAAGAAGATCGTTTTCCCGCGCGAGCAGATCTTTCTGCGCCGCTGCCTTCCGCTCCGTGATTTCGCGGTGCATTTCCTTCGCCCGGCGCAGCTTTTCGCCCAGTTCCTTGAGCTTGGCGCGGTCCTTCTCGATTCCCTCTCCCATCGCCCGGAACTTTTCCGCCAGCTCTTTTTCCGCAGCCAAAAGACGCGCCGCCTCTCCAGCCGCCTCATCGGCCGCCTTCTCAAAGTCCGCGCGCTGTTTTTCAAGGCGCTCCTTCACTGAATCATGCTGGCGCGCCCTCTCTTCAAGTATGGCGATCTCACTGTGCGCCTGCTCGATCTTTGTGCGCATCCCATTGTTTTTTTCGCCCTGCGCCTGCAGCTTTTCTTCCAGTAAAAGAATGTCCTTGCCTATTTCTTCCTTCTTCGCCTCGGCCATCTGCACGCGCGCCTCGGCGGCAATCTCCTCGGCCCTAGCGGCCTCGATCCTTGTCGCTCCCTCTTCCTGCTCCTTTTTCAGCTGCGCCTCGCGCTGGAAAAGCTCCGTCAAAGCGCAGCGCTTATATACCGCTTGCAGCTCATCATAGCGGCGCGTCCTCGACGCGCTTTCGGCAAGCGGAGTGAGCTGCGTTTCGATTTCCTTCATGATATCGCTGATGCGCACGAGATTGCCCTGCATATCCTCAAGCTTTCGCATGGATTCGCGCTTGCGGTTGCGATACTTCGTTATGCCCGCCGTCTCCTCAAAATAAAGACGGCGCTCCTCAGGCTTGCTGTTCAGGATCTCATCGATGCGGTTCTGCCCGATGACGCTCATGCCGTCGCGCCCCAGTCCTGTATCGGCAAAAAGATTGCTGATATCCTTGAGCCGGCAGCGCGACTTGTTGATGAAAAACTCACTCTCCCCCGACCGGAAAAGGCGGCGCGTCACAACGACCTCCCGATAATCCACAGGCATATCACCCTCGTTCTCAAAGAAGAGCGAGGCCTCCGCGACGCCTAAGGCTCGACGCGTCGCACTTCCCGTAAAGATGATGTCTTCCGCCTTTGCACCGCGCAGGGCGCGCACATTTTGTTCGCCCAGCACCCAGCGAATGGCATCCGTGACATTGCTCTTGCCGCTGCCATTCGGTCCGACAATGGCGGTGATGCCCGGATGGAATTCGATTTCAATCTTATCGGCAAACGATTTGAAGCCACAGGCTTCGAGGCGTTTCAACTGCAAATTTTTTTCACCAACCTAATAAAATTCTGCGGGCCCCTATGTCCCGAAGAAAACATGCGCAGGGAGCCCACCATTCTTTACATCGCCTTATTGGCTGAAACGCTCCCTGAACTCCTCCAATGCCGTATATTCCTCCATGAAAGAAACGACCTTGCGCCCCGTTTCGCTCAGACGCTTCTGCGGGTTCCAAAAGAGGTTTGCCTGCACGCCGAGCTGGGGCACCAAGGGGCGGCGCTCGAAAATAGTCTCGCCGCGCGTTACGAACCCCGGCAGGATAGATATGCCCAGACTGTTCGCGACAAGCTGCTTGATCGTCTTGAGCTGCGACGTGCAAAGCAGGATCTCCGGCGCGAAGCCGTTCTCCACACACATGCGGTAAACCGTGTCGTACTGATACGTATTCGGCTGCTGCATGATGAATTTCTCGCGCCTGAGATCGGCAAAGGCAACATGCTCACGCATCGTCAGGGGATGGGAAAACGGCAGGCAGAGCTGCATCGTGTCCCGCAAAACAGCAAGCTCGTTGCGCCGTGCCTTGGCGACAGGCGCAAGCACGACACCGAAATCGAGCAGCCCTTCCTCCACCTTGCTGCGCACTTCGACAGAATCGACATATTCACAAACTTCGAGGTTGATATCCGGATGCGCCACAGTAAATTTTGTAAAAAAGTCGGGAAAAAGATAAGCTTCAAGCATTGGCGGCAAACCGAAGTGAACCGTCTTCTTCGCATCGGGACGAAAACGCAGCATATCCTGTTCCGCTCGCTCCACCGCTTGCATGATTCCCTCCGCATGGAGAAGAAACGCCCGTCCCTCGAGCGTCAGGGACACACGTTTCTGTCTGCGGTCGACAAGCGTCAGACCGATTTCAGACTCAAGCGATTTGATCGCCTTCGTGACAGAAGGCTGAGAAACGTGCAAGGCCTCCGCCGTGCGTGTAAAATTCTCCAAATGGGCAAGTGTGCAAAAATATTCTAATTGTCGTATCTCCAAACTATCCCCTCCTCCAGTTCTCCTCAGGTATTATACCATAACTAACGGGAATAGAACAGAGCATTTCCTTCCAATCGCAAAAAAAGACTGCCTTTCATAAAAAGGCAATCCCCTGCCCCAAGCCGCGGCAACCGCTTCAAACAGCCCGGGAAGCCGCGTCCGGCGACGCTGCGGCTTCAGCGCACGAGCGAAACAGGCGAAAGCACCTGCGCCCCTTGACTGTTTGTAAAAATATCGGCGCGCACGCCAAAGACCTCCGCCAACATCGCCACGGTCAGCACCTCCTGCGGCACGCCCTTGCTGAAAACATGCCGATCCTTGATCACAGCAATCTCATCGGCATACTGGAGCGCATGGTTGATATCGTGCAGCACCATGACAACGGTCATCGCATGATTTTGGTTGAGCCGCCGGATGATTTCCATGACTTCGAGCTGATGCGCAATATCGAGGTATGTCGTCGGCTCATCGAGCAGCAAAAATTCCGGCTGGCGTGCAAGCGCCATGGCAATCCAGGCACGCTGCCGCTCGCCGCCGGAAAGCGACATGACCTGGCGGGTACGCATCTCCTCCAGGCGCGTCTCAGCCAGTGCCCAGGATACCGCTTCGCGGTCTTCCTTCGAGCGCCCCATACTCCTCCAGCTGCGGTAAGGGTAACGGCCATAATCCACAAGCGCCTCAACCGTGAGGTCATGCGGTGCAGCAAGCCCCTGCGGCAAAATGGCGAGTTTTTTGGCGAGCGCCTTGCGGCCTATTTTACGGATATCCTTGCCGTCCAGAGATACGTCCCCCTCGTAGGCAGGATTGAGTGCGGCGAGCACGCGCAGCAGCGTCGATTTTCCCGCCCCGTTCGGGCCGATGATGGCCGTACGCCTCCCTGCCGGAAAATCAACAGAAAGATCCCGAAGAATTTCCTTGCCTGAAAGGGTCACGGAAAGATGGCGGACACAAAGGGACATCAAAGCTCCCTCCTCAAGAGAAACAGGAAAAAGGGCGCACCGAGCACCGCCATGAGGATGCCGACCGGCAGTTCCACAGGCGCAAAGGCCGTGCGCGCAAACGTGTCGCTCAAGGTCACGACAGCCGCGCCCAGCAGCGCCGCCGCCGGCAGCAGGAAGCGGTAATCCGAGCCGATCAAAAGTCGCGCTGCATGGGGCACGATGAGGCCGACGAAACCCAGAAGCCCGACGACAGAAACAGCGCTCGCCGCCAGCAAGGCCGCAACAGCTGTAAGCAAGAGACGCGCAATCTCGACGCGCAGTCCAAGACTGCGCGCGATTTCATCGCCAAGAAGCAGAATATTGAGCTGACGCGAAAAAGCAAAAGCCAACACCAGGCCCACGACAGTATAAGGCCAGATCATCTCTACCTGCGGCCAGCTCCGCGCGGAAAGACCGCCGACCATCCAGAGCAAAGCGCCGTGCACACGATCGCTGTAAAAAATCATCAAGGCTGAAATCCCGGCGCCAAGAAAAGCCGAAACGGCGACACCCGCAAGAATGATGCGGATGGGACGGATCCCATTCTTCCAAGCGAGAAGGTAGATGGCAACAGCAGCCGCCATAGCCCCGAGAAAGGCCACCGGCGTCACGACGGCTTCGTGACCCGGAAAAGCGAGCAAGACGAAGATTCCCGCCAGCCCCGCCCCCGATGATATGCCGATAATATGCGGGTCGGCAAGCGGATTCTTCATGATGCCCTGCAAAATGGCTCCCGAAAGCGCGAGATGAACGCCGACGAGAGCGGCTACGATGGTGCGCGGCAAACGTATATTCATGAGGATCTGGGCGTGCACGCCATCTGCCGAGGCGGTGAGCGCCTGCCAAATCTCCCCTGCCGGAATCTCAACGGATCCCTTCATGATGCTCAAAAGCGCACCAACACATGCCAAAGCGGCGAATATCACCAAAATGGATATCCGCCGCCCGAACGCGCCAACATTCTTCTTTCCGCGCCCCGTGATAAGGCTCATTTGAAAACCTCGGGATAAACAAGCTTCGCCATCGTCTCAAAGGCCTCGGGATACCGCAGACCGGGGCTCAGCAAAAAGAGATCCTGCGGCAAATAATAAACTTGTCCCTTCTGGATGGCAGGAATACTTTGCCAAGCAGGACTTGCGGCGATCGTCGCCTCCATGTTCTGCTTGATCTCCTCAAGCTTGCCCATGCTCGTAACGAAGATGATCTCGGGATTCTGCTCGACGAGCGTTTCCATGCTGTAGGGCGCCGCATCCGGATTCTTTTCCATCGGCGTCATCCCCGAGGCCACATTGTCCCAACCAAGCATTTTCGCTATGGAGCCGGCAATGCTGCCATCGAGCTGTACGCTGAGCCCCTGCGCCGTGCTGTGCAGGATGGCGATGCGCTTCTTGTCCTTCGGCAGACGTGCGACAACATCCTGAACTTTCGTCTCCATCTCCTTCAGCAAGGCATCGCCTTTCTCCTTCTCACCCGTGACCTGGGCAAAGACCGAAACCTCACGCTTCACATCGTCATAGCTCTTCATGTCGAGGACAAGAGCCGGAATGTTGTTTTCCTCGAGCGTCGGCACAAGCTTTTCATTCATGCCTTTATTGACGATGACAAGATCCGGTTTGCACGCAAGCACCTTTTCCATATCGATCTGGTAGACCGCACCGACACTGGCCTTGTCCTTTGCGTAGTCGGGCATCTGCGTTTTCGAATCGGGACGCCCGACGACATCACCGCCCACAGCGTGCAGCGGCTCAAGGAACGAGGCCGACAGCACGACGATTCGCTCCGGCTTTGTCGGCAGCGTGACATCGCGCCCCATATCATCCTTGATCACGGCAAATGCCTTTTCTCCTGAAGCCTCCCCCGCTTCCTTGCCGCCGCAGCCGGAAAAAAGAGCGGCAGCCAGCAAGAAGAAGGACAGCACAGCTGTCATGCGAAAAACACGGTTCATTTTGCACCCTCCTCGTCAGGCGTCACGGCGCGTAAGGATCGTCGAGAGATAATTGACCTTCTTCTCCTTCTGCGCTTCTATATCATCAATGCGCTCCTCGTCCGGCAAACCGCAGCGGCTCACCATCACAGCCTTCTTCGCAAGGTTGTTCTCACTGAGCATATCGGCGATTGCGGGGAAATTCTTGTAAACCTTCATCAGGACGGCATTGTCTGTCACGGGCAGGATTTTCGCAATCTTCTCCGGCGAAGCCGTCGCCGGAATAATGGAAACAATATCATTCCCCTCGACAATCGGATAGCCGAGCTGACTGCCGATGGCGCAAAATGCCGGAATTCCGGGAATCGTCTGGATTTCCACATCCTCATGCTCAAGCAGGCGGTAGACATAGATATAGGTACTGTAGAACATCGGGTCGCCGAGCGTCAGGAACGCGACATTCTTGCCCTCTTCCAAGAGCGCCAGAATCTCCGCCTTGTTCTCCTCCCAAGCATCTGTCGACTCCGCAAAGTTCGCCACCATAGGAAACACCTGGTAGACGATCTCGATATCCTTCTTCAAATATGGCTGTGCAATCGAAAGCGCCACGCTGCCGTCCTTCTTCTCCGTCTTCGGTGCAATCAGCACATCGGCCTTCTCCATGGCACGAATTGCCTTTACTGTCAAAAGCTCCGGGTCGCCGGGACCCACACCGATACCGAAAAATATTCCTTTCATGTCTTCCTCCCATATCTCTCCAAAAGTCTCTGCCACACTCGCCGCCCGGGGACAGTATCTGCATTTGCAAAAATAAGAAGCTGCCTTCATCCCATCGCGAAAAGAATGAAGATGCAGCCCCATGACAGCAAAAAAAGAATCCCCTTCCCATCGCTCGCGGGTCTTGGGGGGATCCCCCCAACGGTGATTGTCAAACAGGCAGTTCTCCTGGCTAGGGTTTCCTCGCGCTTCCCAAACCTTCCCAGCCTCATGGCCAGTGGCATCTCTTGGGAGCGCTCCACCCGACAGTGGCGGGACCGCGCCGGTTCAACCGGCTTCTCTATTGAGCCTCATAGGCACCTGTTCCACTAGCCATTATTATACAAATCGCGGAAAAAGTCAAGGAAACAGCGCATATACGCGTTATGGGCCGTCGTTTAAAGAGAAAGAAATGTCCTTTCCTGCAACTCAGGAGCCTTGGACGAAAAAGCCATGCTCTGCCGCCATAAGGCTTGCTGTGCCTCCTGCACGAATCGTGCTGTCCACGTATTCCTTGCTTCTGCTTTCCGTCGGCGGTAAGGCATCCTTTTCCAAACAACAAGATCTATCCTTGCAAGCCGACAATATCATCATATATTGAATGCTTCTGGCATGAAAGGTTGTCTTTTATTTTTTATGAAGCCCACAAACCAAATCTCGAAATAACATTAGAGGGAAAGATTGGTCTAATGTTATTTTCTCCAGAGATTTATCTTCATCTAAGGTGGTTTTTAGTATTTGCTTTATAGTATATTTTAATGATTTGAGCCATTTTCCGAAATGATCGTTTTCTTGTGATCCATCCCATATCCTACAGTATTTTCCCCAATCAAATAGTATACAGATTTCTAGATCGCTCCATCTTTTTTGTTGTTTACTTTTATGAAAAACAACGCCTTTCTCAATATGTAATTGAATATCCTGCAATATGCGAATAATATTTACAAAATGACGGTTTTGGGAATCAATCCAAAGTGTCCTTCCATATAAAGAAGGCATCGCCGTCAGCAGATGTTTTTTTCTTGCATCATCTTTTTCTGAGATATACTGTTTGTCATGTTTCTTATCCCAATATGTATGGCGAATAAAAATATTCTGTTGACGGGATATTTTTCTATCTTTTGCATAAATCATGAAAGAGGAAATCATTTTATTAGGAATAAATTCTCGTAGTCTAAAAATTTGTTCGTAAGGTTCGTTTTGGTCGTCATAAATAAAACCGGGTTCTTCCGTATAATATGTGGCGATACTTTCATATCTTAATAAGAGTAAAGGAATTACAGGTTTGCACTCTGTAATAATTTGTTTACAATTTCCGGTTTCTATTGGATGCAACTATAACACACTCCCTAACAAACAGCTATGTTATTCTCTGGGTTCTACATCTGCAACATGTTCAGGTTCACCGCTTCCTTTATGAGAGCATATCCTATCGCTATACATAATGTTGCTAAAACTGCCATTTCAGGAGAAGCCATCATCTCATAATTGTTCTTCGTCCCACTAGCCACCGAAGTCGCACCAGCTGCCGCATTCCCACCGATGGCTTTTGCAACGGTTGCGCCGATGATGGCACTGACGCTCTGAACCGTACCCGGATCTTTGCCATCAAGTGCCTTAATAACAGCTTCGTTGAGGCCGGCGCCGACAGCACCAGAAGCAAAGCCAGCACCTGTGATCTGGCTCATGATGCCGCCGATAATGGCATGGACGGCGATTTTTCTGCCGCTGCCGTCGTCGGGCAAGTTATGTGCGAGGCGGAAGGCTTCCTCGCCGAAGGCGGCGGCGAGTTCCTGCTGCTCTTCGATCTTCTGCTTGTCAAAGATTCTGCCCAGCTCGTTCAGCGAGTTCGCCGTATCGCGGCTGAGGGCGGAGATGTCCTGCGTGGGATTGTCGCGGATGTCGATGGTTCCCTGCGCGACGGCAGACTTCGTCGTGCTGCTTGCCTCTCCCTTGGCCGGCATGGAGATGTTGGGTGCGAGGCCTATAGTATTATAGACCTTGGGAAGCGCTGATAAATTCAGCACCGGCATCTTGGTACATCTTTTCCGCCCTGTCTGCGTCGGCAAATCCTCCGCATAGCCCCGCTATGCGTCCGGTTTTCCTCCTTGGCAAGTCGAAAAATCTGCACCAATCTGACGGACTTCATTTTATCAGCGCTTCCCTGTCCTTCGCCTGCTGGCTCATCTTGTCGTAGCTGCCGTAGTGGTGGTAGGCCGCCCCGATGCTCTTTGCGCTGTAGTCCGCTTCGTTTTCCAAATCGCTGAAAGAGAATGTCCCCGTGCTGAGGCGGTTCTTTTCCGCTTCTGCGTCGCTTGCAAGAACGCCGCCTTTGAGGCCAGTGTTCTTCTCGACGTAGATGTCGAAGCCGTCTTTCCCTGCGAAGATGCCTGCCTGCTCACGGGCGCTGCGGTAGTAGGATTCCAGGCTTCCCTTGCTGACCGATGCACCGATCGTGGGCTTGGAGAAGGAGCGGAGGATTTTGCCGGAGCCGGCCGGGTCGAGCATCTGGTTCATGCTCCAGGAGAGGTTGAAGCCCGCCGATGTGTTCTTCTCCTCGTAGGTTTCTTTTTCCTGCAATGTCTCGATCGTGAGATTGCCGCCGACTTTTGCCTCGATCTTTTCGCCCTTGGCCTTGCTTCCGAGGATGTTCGTATCCTTGCCGCTTTCCAGCTTGAGGGTTCCTGCGGCTTTTACTTCCGTGGGGGTGTAGGACGTGCGGCTTTCCTTGCTCTTTCCTTTGGCGCTGCTCGCGCTTAGGCTGAGGCCGGAAAGGCCTTGCGGGCTGAAGGAGGCTCCGATGCTTGCAGCGCTCGTCTTGTTCTCGCTCGTCGTGACGCTGGTGTTTTCTCCGGCTTCGAGGCGCACGTCTCCCTTGGCCTTGAGGGAGACGTCTTTTCCTGCAACTTGGGAGCCTTTGACAGAAAGGTCATGCTCTGCTGCTTCGATGCTTGTTGTACCGCCTGCGCGGATTGTGCTGCCCACGTATTCCTTGCTTGTGCTCTCGGTGCGGCTGTAGGTCTTGCTCGTGCCGAGGCTGAGATTCAAGGAGAAGCCTGAGGCATTCTTCAGCGGGTTTTGTCCCTTGCCGAAGTTTTCATGGATGAGGCGGCCGGCCTTCAAGCGATCGTCCTTCACTTCGCCCATGCGCATGAGCGGCGCGGCAATCTCCTGCCCGAGATCGAGGAGACCGTGGCTGAGACTGACGGTAAGCCCCGTCGTCCGACTCTCCTGCGTGAAGCTCTCGCGGTAGATGTTTTCCTTGCCGTCGAGGTGCGTTTCTTTGGCCTGGATGCTTGCTTCTTTTCCGGCAAGGATGTCGGCCGATGTGAGATGCGCGGTTTCTCCCGCTGTGATCCTGACGTCGCCTTTAAGGCCGGCGATATTCGTTCCCGCCTGCGTAAGGGCGGAGCTTTCCCGTTCGCTCTTTTGCTTCTGCGTGCCGATGGTGAAGCCGAGCCCGCCGGAGGAGAAGACGCCGGATGTTTTCGTTTCCCTGAGGCTGTCGGTATGGGCGTAGTTCTCCGCCGTCTCAGCGGAGAGGTTCCGGCCTGCGGCGATGGCAGCACTTTCGTCCGCGACGACGTTGGCCGCCTGGAGCTGTATGTCCTGTTGGGCGGCGAGGTGCACGTTCTTTCCGGTCACATTTGTCCCGCGTGCCGCTGTGCGTTCACTGTCGCTGCGGAGTGTGGTCGTCATGGTCGAGAGGAAGGCACTGGCCTTGTGCTTTTCGCCAAAGCGGTCGACGGCGGTTTCCTTTCCTGCCGTGAGGCGGATGTCTCTTCCGGCAGACAGGGAGATGTCCCCTTGCCCGCTCGCGATGTTCGCCACCCGTGCCGTTAGGTTGTTTTCAGCAGCAAGGGAGATGCTGCCTCCGACATTAGCACTCTTGCATATTATTTTCCGGTTTTGATTTCTTCAAACCATTCATTGAAAATGTCAGGTGAAATTCTTGATTTTGAATCACTCCAAAAATTTTCATAGGAATATGTAGCATTCAAGCTATTTTTCTTGACATCATACACCAGTTTTATTTGTGTTGGCATATCTCTGTTGTATTGTTTGCAAAGGGTTTCAATTTTCCCAATATCTTCAATGATGATATCTAATGCCATATCTTGACGATGTTCTGAAACATCATAGTCAAAATGTTGTTTATTTGACATTTCATTAAGTTGATGTTTCTTTACAGTTTTCCCAGAAATTGTAAAGAAAAAATCACCGTGTATGGTTTTGCTTTCGTGTGAGCAGTAGATATATATCATATCTGCTTGCTCGTTTACATATTCAAGGCAGATTGATACCATATCCGCTTGATATTCAGAAAAATAATCTTCGAATATTTTTCCCATGATGAAAATCCTCCCATATTCATCGTTGCAACAGCATATTTATTATTGATTAATTTTGATTGTAGTTTTTTCCCCATCAATACTATATCTGATATCAAATCCCGACGGACGCATATCAGAATCTTTATACAGTATTTTTACTTCCACCTTTACATTCTTTCCTGATTCAATCGCTTTAGCCCATTTGTTTTCGAGTATGCGATAATCACTTAAATTGACTTTTGACGCTTGAGATACAAGATTATCCAACTCCGGGGAACCACCAAAACGATCGCCGGCCAAATGTCCCGAATGGTCATCTGAAAGCTTTCCAGGCGTATCTGGATTATGCTTCAACCGCTCTGTACGCTCTGTAAGCTGAAGTTTGTCCGTTTCAAATTTGTTCAGTCGGCCTAAGTGGTCTGTTTCGTAAAAGTAATCAAATTCTCCTGCCTGATATCGGACGTTGGGCAGTAACCTGCCGTCTTTCATATGAATCTTGACTGTATCCGTTCCTATTTTTCCAAGATTTTTGGCCGCAACTCTAGGAGCTTCGCTGGCATGGGCTACTTTGCCGAATATGGACGGCATCCTAGATGTCAATCCGGCTGCCAATCTTGCACCTCTCGATGATTTTGTCAAGGCGCCTCCCGGAGCCAACAGCAAGACGATTTCAGTGAAGAGTTCCCCAGCAACCTCCCCTTTTTGGAAACCATCCCCGTCTTTCAGTTTTTGATATCTTTCCTGGAAGAAGGCTACCATTTGTGTGCCTACTTCCTCTCGGAATTCAGGGTTTGTGCTGAGCAGCCCCATGAATTCTCCAATCGTTCCCAAAACCTGCTGCGGGTGGCTTGCCAGTTCTATAAGGGCATCGGATGCCGCAGAAACGGAACCTGCGCTTCCTTTGATAAAGCCTATGTCAAAACGGAAAATCTCCCCGATTTTTCCATCGTATTCCCCCCTGTGGAACACAATTTTTTCATCTGTCCTGTCCAATGGATAATCCCGCAGCTCATAGTCATTGTATTTGAAAATCACAAATTTTGCAGGCTGTCCGTTCAACGTCTTGTTTTGAAATCTGAATTTTTCCAGTCCAGTGCTGGTGTCCTCGATGATATCCAAATCCCATGCACGCCCCCGGTTGTCGATGGCGACAGCAACTTTCTCGCCGTTCTCTTTGCCGAACATTACCATGTACTCAAAGTCTTTTAGTTTTTTATATTCCTCCGATTCCAAGAGCAGCAATAGTTGTTTTCGGATGGCTGGGATTTTCTCGTAGCGATTGTTCCTCGTTCCGCTGGCGGCAGCGACAGCTCCAGCCGTAGCATTGCCGCCAATGGCTTTGGCAGCTGCGGCGCCGAAGAGGGTGCTGACTATCTGGGCAAGCCCCGGATCTTGTATCTTCCCGATTTCGTTGATCAGAAGTTCGTTCAATCCCGCGCCTACAGCACCCGAAGCAAATCCCGCACCTGTAATCCGGCTCATAAGCCCGCCAATAAGGGCATGCACCATGGCTTTCCTGCCGCTTCCGTCATCAGGCAGGTCATGGGCAAGGCGGAAGGCTTCCTCGCCAAATACGGCGGCAAGTTCCTGCTGTTCGGCTATGGTTTTCTTGTCAAAGATTCTGCCTAGTTCGTTCAGCGAGTTCTCCGTATCACGGCTGAGGGCGAAAAGATCCTGCGTGGTATTGTCCCGCACCTCGATGGTTCCCTGCGCAACGGCAGATCTCGTCGTGCTCTTCGCCTCGCCCTTGGCCGGCATGGCAATGTTGGGAGAGAGCCCTATGGTCTTGTAGAGTTCGTCCTGCTCCTTGGGGCTTTTGCTCTTGAGGTTGCCATAGTGATTGTAGGAAAAGCCCTGACTTTGGGATTCATAACTAGCCTTATTCTCCAGATCGCGGAAAGAGAACGTGCCCGTGGAGAGGCGGTTCTTCTCCGCTTCTGCGTCGCTTGCTATGACGGCTCCTTTCAGATCGGTATGCTTGCCGACCTCGATGTCGAAGCCTTCTTTGCCTGCGAATACACCTGCCTGCTCCCTGGCGCTTTCGTAGTCAGAATGGATGTTTCCCTTGCTTCCCGAAAGGGAGATGTCCGGCTTGCCGAAAAGAGTGCCTTTCTTCCCGTTGCCGAGGAGGCCTTTATGGATGTCGAGGCTGAGACCGATGCCTGCGCTTTTTGTTTTCTCCTCGTAGGTTTCTTTTTCCTGCAAGGTTTCGATCGTGAGGCTTCCTCCGACGTTCATTCCGACCTTTTCACCTTGCACTTGGCTGCCGAGCAGGGCGATGTCTTTTCCGGCATGAGCCTCTACGGTTTCCTGCGCCTGAACCAATGTCGGCGTATAACTTGTTTTCGTCTCCCGGCTCTCGCTTTGCATGCGGCTGGCGTTCAGGTTCAGCCCGGAGAGCCCGGAGGCTCCGTAGGTCGCCCCGATTTCTACGGATGTCTGCCAGCTTTTTGTCGTTGCCGTCGTCTGCTCTTCCGCCGCTTCGAGACGGATATTTCCCTTGGCTTCGAGCCGGACGTTCCTGCCGGAGACTTCGGATCCTTGGATCCGGATGTCCTTCTTTTCTGCCTGGAGTTGGAGATCCTGCCCGCTGCGGAGGATGCTCCTTGCCGTATCCGTGCTCCTTGTTTCCTGTGTCTCTATACTCTTGCTTGTGCCGAGGCCGATGTGGAGGTTCAGGCTCAAATTGCCTTTGGCGATGTTCTTGAGTTCCCGACGATTTTCATAGAGCGCTCTTCCGGCGCGGATTTCGTAAAGCGCCTTGAGGCGAGGATCTTCGACTTCCCCGGCTCTTTTGAGCGGCTGCCAGACGCTTTCTGCGGCACGCACGGAGTTCCCGCCGAGGCTCAGGGTAAGTCCGGTCCGGGAGCGTTCGTGCGTCTCTTTTTCCAGGTAGATGTTTTCCGCGCCCCGGATTTGGACGTCGGCGGCACGGATCCCGATATTTCCTCCTGCCGCGATGTCTGCGGCTTGGAGATCAGCCTGGTTCTGAGCTTCAATATTTACGTTCCCGCCTGCGGTGAGCTCTGCGCCGACTTGTGTGGTATAGTCGCCCTGGAAGTTGTCCTTTTCTTTCCTGGTGCCAAGGAAGATGCCAAGGCCTGCGCCCATGAGTCCGCTTTTCTTGACTTCGCGGTGCGTTTCCTCTTTCTCGTGGACAACTATTGAGTAATTGTAACTTCGATTATTTTAAGAACATGTTTTTTGTTTTGCTTTAATGATTGTACTTGATCCATATATATACGTTCATACATCTTCCGTTGTTTTTTCAAATCACTTATTACCTCCTGTAATTCAAATCCTACTTCATTTGCATAGTATTCCAAAAAACAAATCATCATTTCAAATCCATCACCGACATTTTCTACTGCATTTTTATTATTTTCAACAATAGTATTCCATTCTTTTACAACAACTGGATCAATTGGATTTCCATCTTTCATCATATCCAAGTTTATAATTCCAAGCAATATACCCAATCCATCACTCGGGTTTTTCCAATAATATGAGTCCAAAAACATAACCATTGCCTCATATAGCTCTTTTTTTATCCAATACATACGAACATCTCCATTTCATGAGACTTCACTACTTAAAATTCATCTGAATTTCCTTTTTAATCCAACCTTTTCGTCCCAAATTTTTGGTGTTTCATTTAGTCCCCCATCCCATATTTCTCCATTTCTTGATTCTACCCAATACTGTTTTCCTTCTTCATTGATTTCTGCATACCACTCATTGCCATATTGATCTTTTCCTAGTAAATTTTCTTTCTTATTGGCAATATTAGTCAATTTTTCCCTATTTTGTGGTGTATCCGTTAAATGCCCTTCCTCTTTAGAGAATATATGCTTTAGAACATTCTCTTTATTAGATAATCGATTTTTTCCTGGCGCACTTACGTTTTTTTCGGTGATTGAAAAGCTTTTATATCCTGTCCTAAATTATTAGTGGCTCGATAGAGCACTATGCCGCCATACCCCATAACCGTAAGTCCAGTAGAAACTATTTCCGGCGTTATCGCAATACCTATCCCTGTATCTGCTACTGGAATACTTCCAAGGGTTATTCCTCCGCCCCAAAAAGAAATAGCAAGACCAAGACCCATAGAAACTTCATCAGTGAAAATCTTGCCACTTTGACTAAATAAAGTATGTGGATCATGGGGAGGACGCCCTGCTATCATTTGGAATATACTTCTGCGCAAACCGAAAGCCACATTGTTATCAAGAGATATACCTACACTTTCGAAAAAATCGAGCACTGGAGATTGCACATGTACAGGGGTAACAAAAATCCTGCCTAAACGAATTTGTTGCAGTCCGTCGAAGGTGACATAATCGGTATTCTTCTTGTTGATAATATCGGCAATTTCATCGGGCGAGAGGATTCCTTCTTTTGTTAGGCGCTCTTCCTCTTCGTTATCTTGTCGGTCTTTCTCTTAGAGCAATAATCTCAAAAAAGAAATTCCATGTAACGAGGATATAATGAAACATCTCTTCATCCTTAAATCGTTCCCCTATATATTTTTTGACAAATGTATGATATTTCCCACCATAGATCCTATAAAATACATTATCAAATTTTTTCTCTCGGAAAAAATCGAAAGGCTGATCATCGTATGGTAAAAAAAGCCACTGTCCTTCGTCGACACAATGAAAAGACAGCTCTTCTTCAAATTCCAACATTATGCCATATTTATCGCTCTCCAAATAAACGGTAAACTTCTCGGAATCTCCACATTGTAAACGCAAAAGATAATTTCCGACAGGAATCATACCTCTATTGACTTCTTTCCATTTTTCCATGCTTTTTCCTCTCGGTTTCATAATCTGTTGTTCCTTTTTTGGGCATTAGCACTGCAAATCACTGAATTCTTGTTCCTTTTCGGTATACATATATATATTTTTTCCACAAAATATTATTTTATCACCAGAGTTCAACAATAAGATTATTTTTACAAACCCTTTTTTATATGGTTTTCCTTCAACAGAAAAAATATAACTCCCCATTCCCCATGGTTCATTGGCAGAAAGCTTAAAATACAACATTTCCTTAATGACCAAAACAGCTTTCTCTTCTTGCTTTCTTTGGGGAAGCTCTGCTGGCAGCGTTAAAGAAAAGTATATTTCTTTTTTTAGATACTGTATTTTTATATCATTCAGCAAAACATCATGAAGGTATAACTCATTTTTTTCTATGTTATTTGCATCAATATATTTCATAATTCATTTTCCTCAACTTTAGAACCTATCTCCCGCATGCGAATGTGTCTCCCCATTCTCATAATAGCCCCCGAGGCCAATCCACACCTGTGATCTGGCTCATGATCCGCCGAAAACGGGCGTGCAGGGCGTGCGGTTTTCCATTTTTATGTTTTCTTCTTAAAGGGATAAATATACAAACAAATGCATCCATGTTACAATAGGAAAACACACGCCTCATCAAACAAGGATGGGAAGGAGTCTTTCGCATGTCGGGTACAAACAGCCGCCTGCCTGTATTCTTGCTCAGTGCAGGCCATTTCTTCAACGATTTTTACTGCAATTTCCTGCCCGTGCTCTTACCTGTCATCATGCCCAGGCTCGGGCTTTCCCTGACGATGAGCGGGCTTCTGGTCATGGTGCTTTCCATCACTTCCAATCTCCTGCAGCCTGTCTTCGGTTTCTTCATGGACAAGCACAACTTGAATCGTTTGCTTCTTCCCGTCATCCCCTTCGGCTCTTTTTGTATCTGCAGCATCGGCTATGTCGGGAGCGCTCCCGTACTCTTCTGCCTCATCGCACTGACGGGGCTTTCCATCTCGGCTTTCCATCCTCTCGGCTCCGCGCTTGTGACGCGCGTCTCACCGCCCGAAAAGCTCGGCAGCTCGATGTCATACTATATCGCCGGAGGCAATGTAGGCTTCGCCCTTGCCCCGCTGATTATCGTCGCCTTCATCGGCACATGGCCGATGGAGCAGCTGCCCTGGCTCATCACGCCGAGCCTCTTGCTCTCACTCCTCTTCTATGCGAAAGGGCTCACAGGCTATTCCACCATACAAAAAGCAACTCCCGGACAATCGCCCCCGCTGCTTTCGGTTTTGCGCAGCCGTTCCGTGCTCGGGCTCAATCTTGCCATGGGGCTGCGCGGCTGGGCGCATTTTTCCGCCTCCGTCTTCCTGCCGCTCCTTCTCATCGAAAGCGGCTGCTCCCAGCTCGTTTCAGGGCTCATCCTCACCCTGTTCCTCGCAGGCTGCGCCGTCGGCGGTCTCGTCGGCGGCTATTTGGGCGATCGCTTCAGCCACAAGAAGATCATCGTCTATTCTCTTCTTCTCGGCATCTTTCCGACAGCATACTTCTACTGCCATCCGGGAGCGGCGCCACTTTCCCTCGCGGCGCTTTTTCTCGCCGGCGCCTGTCTTCTTGCACCTCAGCCAAGCTCCATCGTCTGGGCGCAAAAGCTCATGCCGGATAACGCAGCCATGGCGTCGGGCATGATGATGGGCTTCTGCTTCGGCATCGGCAGCATCGGCAACGTCCTGACAGCAACACTCGCCGAGCAGATCGGCCTCTCGTTAGCTATGCTTCTCACTGCACTCCCCGTCGCAGGTTCCGCTTTTGTCGCAGCATTAACGAAGTTTCCCGAACAGGCAGGAGCCGCATCGAAAATTTCATCTGAAGCAAATTAAAGAATCTGTGCACCGGGCTCTTTCGCCTCTATGCACAGATTCTTTTTTGCTGCGGCAGCGCATCTCTGCTGTCCCCGCAATCTATGGTTACGCTTCGCCGCTGAACCGCTTCACCTGACCGGCGATCAGTTCCTCGTCCTCGAAATAGTTGATCTTCATCGCCGCCTTCATCGCCTGCAAGGTCTCAGCAGCCTTTGCGCGCGCTTTTTCACTGCCTTCCGCGAGCACGCGATAAACGGCGCGGACATCTTTTTCAAGCGTCTTACGGCGTGCGCGGATCGGCGCAAGCTCGTCTTCCAAAACAGCGATGAGGAACTTCTTCACCTTGACATCGCCCAGGCCCCCGCGGCTGTAATGCTCCTTCAATGCAGCGAGGTTTTCGTAATCGGGCAAAAACCTGTCGAAATGCTCGGGACGTGCAAATACGTCGAGATAGGTAAACACCGTATTGCCCTCGATCTTTCCGGGATCTTCGACGCGGATATGGTCCGGGTCGGTATACATCGACATGACCTTCTTTTTTACCTCTTCCGCCGGGTCGGATATATAAATGCCGTTGCCGAGGGATTTCGACATTTTTGCCTTGCCGTCCGTGCCCGGCAGGCGCATCGCCGCTTTCTGCGAGGACAGCAGGCTCTTAGGCTCAACGAGCGTCTCGCCGTATACTTCGTTAAACTTGCGCACGATTTCACGCGTCTGCTCGAGCATCGGCTCCTGATCCTCTCCTACCGGCACCGTCGTCGCCTGGAACGCCGTGATATCCGCCGCCTGGCTTACGGGATAGGTGAAGAAGCCAACGGGAATGCTCGTCTCAAAGTTGCGCATCTGGATCTCCGCCTTGACGGTCGGATTGCGCTGCAGCCGTGATACCGTCACGAGGTTCATGTAGTAGGCCGTCATCTCGAAGAGCTGCGGCACCTCGGACTGCACGAACATCACGGTCTTGGCGGGATCCAAGCCGCAGGACATGTAATCGAGCGCTACCTCGATGATATTCTGACGTATCTTCTCGGGATTGTCCATATTGTCGGTCAATGCCTGCGCATCGGCAATCATGATGTAGATTTCATCATACTCTCCCGAGTTTTGCAGCTCGACGCGTCGTTTGAGCGAGCCGACATAATGCCCGAGGTGCAGCCGTCCCGTCGGACGATCCCCCGTCAAAATAATCTTTTTCATGCCAAAATCCTCATTTCCTCAAAATTCATTATCTGCCTGTTCCCAGCCCGAGGCGGCATACAAGCAGAAAGCTCACTGCCCGCCGCTCTGCCGAAAATTCGCGCCTGCCGCAGCGGCACGGCCAATATCGTCCAGCGTCGCTCCGTCGTTTTTTCCGCTGGAAAGCACTGCATTCTGCATATCAACTTGTCCCCAGCCCTCATGCCATTGCCGCGCTTTTTTAATGAAAGAGACAAGCACCTGCTCCGACAAGCGCGGCGCTTTCTCATCCTGCCATTCCACAGGGACGTCAAGCAGGCGTCTGTAATAAGCCGCCTCACGCCCCAGTTGGTTTTTGCGCCTGGCCTCGAACATGGAAAGCGCCGCCTCCCCGGCTTCAGCGTAGGAAGCGAGGAGATGAAGCTGCGGCAAGCATTCCTCCTTCACTTCCGGAGGCAATCTTTCCTCAAGGTGTTTCGCAGCACGTTCCAAGCGCTTAAATTCCCTGGCAAGCACTTTCTCTTCCGCCTTCGTATCGGCTCCTGTGGCCAGCTTTTCCCAGAAATTCTCCATCTCTTTTTGCAGCAAAGGCGCGTCGGGACTTCCTATATGTGCCCAGTCCTTGTCCATGCGCCGTGAATGAAGCGCAAAAAGCTCCATATCCGAAGCGAGGCCGCCGTATTGCTCGCGAATGGCATCGCGCCACGCTTCTTCCGCATCGTAAGCCAGCGGATCTTTCAGCCAAGCCGCCCCCGTCGCCAAAGCGATGCGCGAGAGCCGCGGCTTTTCCATCGGATTGAGCAAAAATACGGGGACACGCTCCGCCACAGCGCTGTCCAAACCCTGTACAGGGCCAAGCGCGAGCTTTCCCGGCAGATAATCTGTCACGGGGTAATTCCACCAAAGCCCCACCGAACGATGGTAAAGGCGCTCCGCCTTCGCCAGATCCTCTGCGCTCACGCCTTCAGGCACGACCTCGGAGCCTGTAAAAAGCACGACGATATCCGAATCGAGTTCCGCTGCCATATCCCGCGTATAGGCCTTTGGCGCATCTCCCTGCACCATATCGCGCAGAAAATATTCCGTCGGTACAGCCAGAAGCGGCTGATCTGCCAAGCCGCGCGTCAAAAGCTCCCGGTTCAAACGATTGAGGAGGCGCGCCTGCGCCTTGCCATCCTTTTTCTCGATATCATCAAAGAATACGGCAAAGCGATGGATGCCAAGATTATGCACCGACTCCAACTTCCTGAGCAAAGCGCGATAGTCCGCCTCGCCTGCCCAACGGGAAAAGCGGGCGTCAAGCCCCGGTGAAACGGCAAAGACAAGCTGCACCCCCGCTGCATCCGCCTCCTTTGCCAAACGCTTCAGTGCCAGCAGCTCTTCCGGCGGATAAGGCTCACGCCATTTCTCGCGGTGATACGGATCATCCTTGGGCGCATAGACATAGAGGTTCATGCCTTTCTCGCCCAAAAAATGAAACATGGAACACCGTTCCTCCTCCGTCCACGGCCTGCCGTAGAACCCCTCGACGATTCCGCTTTCCGCAATGCGCTTGCCTTCCCCGGCTTTTTGCGCCTGTGCCCTTCCCTGCGCCAAGATCTCCCCTGCGTCCGAAAAAGCAGCGGCGCCCAGAAGAAGCGCCGCCAAAAGCATCACAACCAGCCGCCTCATTTGACGTCGAGCGCAGCTTTCACAAAATCGCGGAAAAGGGGATGAGGATAGTTCGGACGCGACTTGAGCTCAGGATGGAACTGCGAGGCAACGAACCATGGATGATCCTTGACCTCGACGATCTCAACGAGACTGTCGTCCGGCAGAGTGCCGGCCACTCTCAGGCCTGCGCGTTCAAGCTCGGCACGGAAATCGTTGTTGAACTCATACCGATGACGATGGCGCTCGCTGATTTCCTCCGTCCCATAGGCAACCAGGCTGTTCGTCCCTTCCCGGAGCTTGCACGGATATGCGCCGAGCCGCATCGTACCGCCCTTGTCCTCGACATCCTTCTGCGAAAGCATGAGGTCGATGACAGGGTGCTTCGTCTCATGGTTGAATTCTGTGGAATGGGCGTCCGTCATGCCGCAGACATGGCGCGCAAATTCGATGACGGCACACTGCATGCCGAGGCAAAGGCCGAGGTACGGAATGGCGTTTTCCCGCGCATACTGTACGGCGCGAATCTTGCCCTCAACCCCGCGGTCGCCGAAGCCGCCGGGCACAAGAATGCCCTTCGCACCGGTAAAGATTTCGCCAAGATCTGCATCCGGCGATTCAAGCGCCTCCGAATTCACCCAAGCGATTTTGACCTCCGTATCGTTCGCGATACCCGCATGATGCAGTGCCTCTGTAACGGACATATAGGCGTCCGGCAGTTCCACATACTTGCCGACGACGGCAATCTTGACCTTCTTCGCAGGATGTTTGATCTTAAAGACCATTTTTTCCCACTCTTCCATATTGGCCGGGCTGTAGTCCATGTGGAGCTTTTCGAGCACGATCTTGTCGAGGCCTTCCTTCGCCATCATCAAAGGCACTTCATAAATTGTCGAAGCCGTGAGGTTCTCAATGACGGCGCTCTTGTCCACATCGCAGAAGAGTGCAAGCTTTTCCTTCATTTCGCTTGAAATCGCTTTTTCCGCGCGGCAAACGAGGATATCAGGCTGGATGCCGATTCCGCGCAGCTCCTTCACGCTATGCTGCGTCGGCTTCGTCTTGAGCTCGCCCGCAGCCGAAATATAGGGTACGAGCGTCACATGGATATAAAGCGCATCGTAACGTCCGACATCCTTCTTCACCTGGCGGATGGCTTCCAGAAACGGCAAGCTCTCAATATCGCCGACCGTGCCGCCGATCTCCGTGATGACCACATCCGCCCCGTCAGCAGCCGCTACGTCATAAACACGCTGTTTGATCTCGTTCGTGATATGCGGAATGACTTGCACCGTCTTGCCAAGATAGTCGCCGCGCCGTTCTTTCGTCAGCACTGTATCGTAAACCTTGCCTGCCGTGATATTGGAATTTTTCGTAAGGCTGATATCAATAAACCTCTCGTAGTGACCGAGATCGAGATCCGTCTCCGCACCATCGTCCGTGACGAAAACCTCGCCGTGCTGGTACGGGCTCATCGTACCGGGATCGATATTGATATAGGGATCGAACTTCTGGATCGTCACCTTGATGCCGCGGTTTTTCAAAAGCCGTCCCAAAGAAGCTGCCGTGATGCCCTTGCCAAGGGACGAAACGACGCCGCCCGTAACGAAAATATATTTTGCCATTTTTGCCTCCTGCTCTTTTCCGGCTGATCTGCGACGCTCGGCTTACTCTTCCTGAATGCCTTCGAGAAGCTTCTCACGGCGACGGGAAGTCTTTGAGCCTGAAGAAGCAGAAGAACGCGAGGCATGGGAACGCTTTGTCTCGGGCGGCTTCCACTCCGCCAGTCCCCATTTTCCATCGCCCTCATAGTGGAAACGACTGTCCATATTGATCAAGGTGTAGACTTCCGCAATGGCATGGGAAAGCGACTGCACAGGCTTGCGTTTCTTATTGATGACCTCGATGACGAGATCCTTGTAGTACATCGCTTGGCCCGATTCGCCCAAGATGGCGTATGCCACATCCGTTTCCGAGCGCTTCGAGTAATCCATATTTTCCAAAACAATAACCTCCCGTTGCTGATCCTTTGACATAACTCCTCCCGTCATGCCGCAGGAAACCGACGGCTTCCCGCTTTCAGGAGACGCCGCCGCCCATGGCTCACATCTTCTCAGGCGCTGAAATCCCAAGAATCCCCAACGCATGACGAATGACATTTCCCGTCACCGCGACAAGCGCCAGACGCGCCCCGGACAAAGCAGGCTCTACGCCCACGATGCGGCACTGGTTGTAAAAACTGTGAAAAAGCCCGGCAATATCGTAGACAAAACGCGCGATACTATGCGGCGCACGATTTTTTGCAGCACGCTCGATTTCTTCCGGATACTCCTCGATCTTCTTGATGAGGGCTGTCTCCGTCGCTTCTGTGAGAAGAGAAAAATCCGGCTCGTCCCCCGCCGCAAGGCCTGCCTCTTCCGCTTGACGGAAGATGCTCGATATTCGCGCATGCGCATACTGAATATAATAGACCGGATTCTCATTGGAATGTGACTTCGCCAGATCCAGGTCGAAATCAAGCTGGCTGTCCAAGGAGCGCATGAGGAAGAAGTATCGCGCCGCATCCGTGCCGACCTCTTCGATAAGCTCCTCCAAAGTCACGCTCTCGCCCGTGCGCTTCGACATCTTCACTAGCTCACCGCCGCGATAGAGACTGACCATTTGCAGCAGAAGCACCTCGAGATCATCCGGCGCATAGCCAAGCGCCTCCAGCGAAGCCTTGACACGACAGACATAGCCGTGATGGTCCGCGCCCCAGATATTGATGAGCCGCCCGAAGCCGCGCTCGAACTTATTGCGGTGGTAAGCAATATCGGCGGCCAGATATGTCGGCACGCCATTGTCTCGTATCACAACGCGATCCTTGTCGTCGCCATAGTCCGTCGAGCGCAGCCAAAGCGCGCCGTCCTTCTCGTAGAGAGCTCCCTTTTCCTTGAGCTCATCACAGGCCGCGAGCACGGCCTCTGGGTGCAGCGTGCGCTCACTAAACCATTCATCGAAGGTCACATTGAAAGCCTCGAGATCTTCGCGCAAATGCCCGAGCTTTTCTTTCAGGGCTATTTCTTTGAAAGCCGCCAGCCTTTCCGCTTCATTCATCGAAAGGTATCTGTCCCCATCCTCTTCGATGATGCGTTTCGCCGTGTCCACGATATCCGCGCCATGATAGCCGTCCTCGGGAAAAACCGAATCCTTTCCCAGCAGTTCCAAATAACGCGCATTGACCGAAGCGGCAAGATTATCGATCTGATGCCCCGCATCGTTGATATAATACTCGCTGCGAACGGGATAACCCGCTGCACGCAGCAGATTGACCAGGGCGCTTCCCGTCGCCGCCCCGCGTCCATGTCCGACATGCAGGAGCCCCGTAGGATTCGCGCTCACGTACTCCACCATGATGCGCGGCACATCCTTGGGCGGCAGGTTGCCGTAGTCCGCACCCTGCCTGTAAATCGCCCGGAGCATATCGTGAAGCACATTCTCCCTGAGATAGAAGTTAATGAAGCCGGGGCCTGCGATCTCCGCACGTTCCAGCCACTCGCCGCGAATCCGTGCCGTAAGCTCCTCGGCAATCTTGCGCGGATTCATGCGAAAGACGCGCGCCGACTGCATCGCGAAATTCGTCGCAAAGTCACCAAACTTTTTCTCCGGCGGCACTTCCAGCAGAATATCGGCAAATTCTCCTGCCGGAAACACGCCGTCGGCAGCCGCTTCCTCCGCCGCCGTACGAATGGCCTGTGCCAGTTGTTCCTTGATGTCCAAAAAAATCCTCCTAATCTCTTCGCCCGTCCGTATCACGGAAAACAGCGGCGACCCATTCCAGCTTTCCTCAGCACGACGCCCAATTCAGCTGCATTCCCGGCCTTCCGATGCGTCCGGCATAACCTCGATGTGCAGCTCATTCGCGCTATGCCAGGCACCATTGATGTGCATGGCATAAACCACATCGATCTGCCCGAAAACAGCGTCATAGACGATGTCAAGCCGCTTCGTCGCCACGCAGAGCTCAAGTTCCCCGAAAGGCGTTCTATAACGGCTGCGGCTCTCCTGCCCCGGAATGAAGCGCTGCTCCTGCTCCACGGCGCCGCGCCGCGTCAAAATCAGCGCCCCCGGCGCGACCTTGAGCATCGTCCGAACCGAGACGCCCTCGGCCAGTGTCGTATCATCATAGATGATGTAATGCCTGCCGCTGCGAAAATAATGCTTTCCCACAGTTGTCATTCCTATGCGGCTGACCTCGCCTGCCGCATCCGTCTGCTCGCCCGTGACCTTTACGATTACCTTTTCCACGAAATCGATCCTCTTGCTCCTGCAATCCATTGGCTAAACATAAAGGTTATCATGTTTTGCCTTCTTTTTCAATGAAAAGAATTGCCCGCCGAACGCCGCGGATTCCCCTCCCGTTCGAGCGCGGCTCCTCTCATTGCTGCTCTGCCTCCACCGTAATCGTTATCGCATTGTCCCGCATCAAACGCGCAAGCTGATAGCAATCCTCGATATATTTCTTTGCAAACCAGCGCATCATGCTGTAGCCGGCGGCAGCCGCAATCCCCTGGCCGATGAAAGGCACATACTTCGCGGCTCCCTTGCCGAGGTAGCGCTTGCCGAAACTCTTCAGGATCAGAATCACGCCTTCCTTCGTCGCAAAATCAAAGACCTTCTTCACGAACGGCACAAAGATATCATAATGCCGCAGACGTTCCTCTGCCTCCTGAGAAAGACCAAAACGCTGCCGCACGTCCGCCATCATTTTCAGGCAGATCCCTGCGTCGACCCCGATATCAAGTCCAGGAATGGGATTGATCGCATTGGCTGCCCCCGCAATCGCATACGTCTTGACCTTGCCGTGACAGTCCGAGCGAATTTCTTCCAATGTTCTTTCGCGTACCATATCAGCCATTTCCACCGCCTCCTGTCCGTGCTGCCGCCTCATTTCCGGCTTGCGGAACCTCCTTCTCGTCAGGCGCCGCCGCATCGCGCGAGGCGTCCGAATACTTCCCGATGGCCTCCTTGGCCTGCGGATACTTTTTCAGCAGCTCCTCACGCCCCATGATGCGTATGCCATCTGCCTGGAGCGCCGGCGTCGTCATGCAGCTGATGAAACTATAGCCCATGGGATCGATATTTTCCGCTGCAAAGATCTGTCCCTTGGGAATCAGCACCATCGGCATATCTTCCGCCCCAACGCCCAGCCTGAACTCCCGCAGCTTCCCATCCGGCAAAAGCACCGTGAGCTTCAGCCCGCAGCCCTCATGGAAGTACCAAAGCTCATCGCAGTCGAGTTTCTGGAAACGCAACGCACCCGATCCCGAGAGCAAGAAGTAGCTGCTGCCCACAGTCGGACGGCTCGCCTCTTCCCCTGTCCAATTCGGTGAAGTATAGACCCAGCTGTAAGCACCACCCTGCGCATCGCCCAGAAGCTTGAACTTCTGCATAAGCTCCCCGACACGCGCCGCCGTCCGCGCTGAAACGGCCATGTTTCCGGCAGTCGGCTCCGCCTGTTCCGCTCCCTGTACAGTCAAGCCGAACGGCGTGAACCCCTCGTCTCCGGCCACCGGCCTCTCGGCCTGCATCACCGCCGTCGGAGAGGACGCCTCCTCTTTTTCGCTTGCAGCGGAACTTTTCGCCGCTTCAGAATCCGCCGCAGCGTCGAGATTTGCCCCCTCTTCGCCAGCATCCGACGCCTTGGAAGCACTGCCGCCCTTCCGCACCACATGTTCGGACACAGATGCACCGCCCTTGCCCGCGCGAATCGTCAGCCTGCCGGACACGGGAGTTTCCTCAGCCTGCCCTGCAGGCCGATCCACAACCAATGTGCCATCTTTCTTGATGCGTATAACCGCTGTATCCGACGACCCTGTATTTCCGGAAGCCGCATCCGTATCCGGCTTTTTTCCCTTCTGCGCCGTTTCCGCGTCGGTCTTTCCGGAGCGGCGCGTCGAGGGTTTCGCCCCGGTACTGCCGCCAGGCTGCTTTGCCGTGCTCTCCTCCGCCTCAATTTTTGCGGAAGTGCCTGCCCCCTTGCCCATAGCGGCTTTCTCAGCCTCCTGCAGTGCCTTGCTCGATGCGGCTCCACTCTTTGGCGGTTTTTCTGCCGCCACGGCGCGGGAAGGTGCCGCCGCCTCCTTCGTTCCTTTCGTACCCTTCATGCTTTCTGCTTCATCCCCGGCTTTTCGGTCTGTCGCCGTTGAAGCGTCCTCTGCCGTCGTACGCACTTTTCGCGCCCTGTTCGTGTCATTCGCATTCCGCTGCGTCCCGGACGCCGCCTTCACGCCGCCGGCAGCCCCATGCACCACGGCCGTGCCGCCCAAGGATGTTCCGGCCAACACCCCTGCCAATACCCATCCAATAAGCTTCTTATATTCCATGGTCGAACCACCCTTCAAGCAAAACCATCCCGTACATTATATCATAAACGCTCTGTTTTCGCCGCACGCTGTACAAGACTTATTGCTCTGAGGCAAACTGATCCTGCGAAACTGCACGGAAAGGGCATCGTATGTGAGAAGCGTGCCCACGAGCAGTTTGCCGAGGCCAAGGCTGTATTTTATGGCCTCTGTCGCCTGCAAAACGCCCAGAATGCCGGAAACAGCACCAAGGATACCGACCTCCCTGCTCGTCGGCACAGCACCGTCTGACGGCGCTTCCTCAAAAACGCAGCGATAGCACGGCCCCTCGCCCGGCAGAACGGTCATTGTCTGCCCTACGAAACCAACGACACCCGCATGGGAAAACGGCTTTCGCAAAAAAACACAGGCATCATTGATTAAAAATTTTGCAGGAAAATTATCGGTGCAGTCAAGGATGAAATCATAATCCCTGTCGCGAATGATGTCCGCTATATTCTCCCGGGCAATTCTTTCCCGGTAAACAATGATTTTTGCATCCGGATTCAGCGCCGTCAGCGTCTCCTTCGCCGAATCGGCCTTTTTCTTGCCGATATCGGCCGTTTGATGGATGATCTGCCGCTGCAGGTTCGAAAGGTCGACGGCATCGTCATCGACAATGCCGAGCTCACCGATTCCCGCCGCAGCAAGGTACATTGCCGCAGGCGAGCCCAGTCCGCCCGCGCCGACAATGAGCACTTTCGCCGCGAAAAGTTTCTGCTGCCCTGCCTCGCCGACGCCCGGCAGAAGCATCTGCCTTGAATAGCGCTGTCGTTCCTTTTCTTTGAGCGCATGCACATCATTTTTTTCTGCCGTCATGACACGCCTCCTCCCTGCCGTCCAAACCGCCGCCATGCTGCCAACACGGCGCTGCACTTTCACGCTCCATATTCTTCGCGCCTTCCCATAATCCTTCTTCCCGTTTTCGCAAAACCAAAAGCGGCAGCCCGCAGCACATGCCGCGAGCCGCCGCTTTTTCAGCCTTGTTGATATTGCCGCTGTATCAGACAGAAACGACCTTGACGATATTCGCACCGAACGCCTCTTTGAGCACCGGAACACATTCCTTCAGGAGCATCGTGCGTTCACGCACCGTGCGTGTTGTGATGAGGAGCGTCGTGCCGCTCTTGGCAAGGTTCTGCAATGGTGCGAGATACTTTCCGTACTTTTCCGCCCCAAGGATTTCTTTAGCCCGTGCCAATCCGTCATGCACATCCGCCCGAGCCTCGGGAATGCGGTCTTCAATCGCACTCATAGTCTCCGCCGTAAGATGCGGATTGTGGAGCAGCCATTCTTTTTCCATCATGGTGGAATCCTCCCTCTCCTTTACGAAAAATCCTATCTCCGGAAAATGCCCGCCTCCCCCAAGACCATCTCCCATCTCAGTGCTGCATCAAGCCGACCTTGATAAAAACAATCTTGCCGTCTTTGACGCCAAAAGTCAGATAACGCATGGGATCGTCTGCCTGCCAATACGTATAATAATCGTAGCCGGGCATACGGCGCGCCTTATGCTTTTTCGGATCCACCTGGCCCGTGCCGTAAAGCTTATGGAGGATCGAGACGTCCATGCCGACCGTCACGCCTGCCGGTGTGGCCCAGCCATTGTTCGCCTTCACGATGATGGACTTCACGCTCGTGCCGTCCGCTGTCGGCACAATCTTCACGCTGTCGCCATAGCCAAGGACATAATCGATATGACGCGACTTCATCCTCTTCATCGGTCCATAGACCTCGCGCACATAATCAAGCGACATGCCCGGTTCGATGGTGCCGAGCGAAATATCCTGCGGCCCCATCCAGTCGAGCCCCTCCGCACCGCATACAGCACTGCCGGTCATAAGCGCAGCACCGAGAAGCAAGCTCACAGCGATTTTCTTCATTTTCATACAACACACTCCTGTTCAAACACAAAGCAACTCCGGCGATATCTCAGACGGCTGCATCACCTCCCCCGAAACTTTTCTTTTGCTGCCTTACTTTATCATACCATACAGCAAACGACTCGTACAAGAATTCATGCACAAGAAATTCCGGCTCAACAGCTTCTGCAATGCGCCGTGCCGCCGAAGTCGCAAAAGGCCGATGCCAATCCACCTGCGAAACATAGCGATAGGATTCTTCCACAGTCAAAGCCTGCGGCCTCTCCTTCTGTTTCTGCGCCATCATCCTGCGCACAAAAGCGCCGGAAAGCGAACAATGCAGATGCATGGCAAAGATCCGCTCACGCAATGCCCCAAGATTTTTCACGCAGCGCAAAATATAAGCGGCAGCCTGCGCCTCATCTGCAAGCCGCAGTTCCGTGTTCATCATATGCCCGGTGTCGAGCAAAAACCCCGTGCGCTCATGTCTCGTCGCCTCCAAAAGACGTGCCGCAAGCATCGGCTCCGTCAAAGTCAGTCCCGGCCACCAAAGATTCTCATAGAGCAGCAAGCACTCCTCCGGCAAGGCATCCGCAAAAGCGTTCACCAAATCTGCCGTAGCATCAATAACGGTCGCCGCGCCATAGGCAAAGCGCCGATTATAAAGCTCCCAGCTGCGCGCGTTTGCGACATGAAGCACGACATAGCGCGCACCGCAGGCCGCTGCCGCACGAATATTTTCCCGCCAGCGAGAGAGCCACTCTTCACGGCTTGCGCCAAAAACAGCGGCAACGGTTTCCCTGTCGCCGAACTCCCGCACGAGTTCCTCTTCACGCCCCCACCAGAAATCAAGCCAATTCGGCCAGAAACGCAGGTGGACGCCGCAGATGTCAAATTCAGAAAAGAACTCCTCGCGTCCCGCTCCGGTAAGCATGAGTTCAATGCCGGAAAAGCCGAACTCCTCCAGCAAATGTCTGAGGCGCGTCGGGTCGCCCCCCAAGACAATATCCGTATCGCACGGATAATCCGAGACATTCAAAAGCTCCCGCATCATCCATCCCCCACTGATGCCGCAGCGGCATCGCCGCTGCAGACATAAACAAAATCCGTCTCACTGCAAATATTTCCGGCGTCGGCGCAGCAAGTAAAGAAAATACGGCGTCCCAATAAAAGCCGTCATAATGCCGACGCGAATTTCCACCCCAGAAAAAACGATGCGCCCAAAGGCATCGGCAAGCACGAGAAACGCGCCCCCGGCCAAAAAACTTGCCGGCAGAAGATATCTGTGATCCGGTCCGGCAACAAACCGCATCATATGCGGTACGACAAGACCAACAAAACCAATATTGCCGCTGACCGACACACCTGCCGCTGTCGCCAGCGATGCGAGCGTGAGAAACAGCAGCCGAAAGAATGTCACATTCATGCCTACGGCACGCGCTTCCGTCTCCCCCAGCGCAAGGATATTCAAATGGCGTGCGAGCAGCAGCAGAATGCAGCCGGCCGCACCTATGGGAACCGCACCGAGCACGACATGATCCCAGCGTCGGTAATCCAGTCCTCCGATTGTCCAGAACAAATACTGCTGCAAAGTCTGCTCATTTGCAGCCGTGAGGACAGCAGCTGTACAGGCGGCGAGAAACATACCCACAACCACGCCGGAAAGCAAAAGCGTCATCATCGGCACCCTGCCGTGCTGCAGGGAAAGCAATACCGTCAATCCCACAGCGAGCAAAGCGCCGCAAAAAGAAAAGCCTGTCAGAAAAAACGGCCCTGCTGCGGCCGCCCCCGAGGCAATCGCCAACACGGCGCCGACCGAGGCGCCTGCCGAAACCCCGATAATGCCGGGATCAGCCAAGGGATTAGAAAAAATCCCCTGCAGCACCGCTCCCGATATGCCGAGACCCGCGCCGACCAAAAGCCCGACGAGCGTACGCGGCAGGCGGATATGCCAAAGCACCGCTTCCTGCTCCGGCGTCAGGACAACCTCGGGAAAAAGAGGCAGCCCTGCCGCATGGGAAAACGCCGCCAGGATACTGCGCAGCGGAATATCGTATTGCCCCGCACTCATGGAAAAAACAGCCGCAAACGCCACGAGAAAAACGAGAGCGAAAAAAAACCATCCCCGCCTCCTGCTCATGATGCCGTCTCCCCCCTGTCGCCCAAAATCAGCCCGAGAAGCCGTGCCTTCCTGTCGTCAAAGTCATCCTCCGTAAACACTTCGGCATGATTCGTGAGCGGATTCCACGCAACATGCACAGGCGCCCCATAAGCCCTCGTCAAAATCGTATCGGTCAGCACATCCGCAGGCTTGCCGTCCGCGAGAATACATCCTCGGGCAAGAAGCAGGAGACGCGAACAAAAACGGGCGGCAAGAGAAAGCTCATGCGCCACGATCAGTACCGTCTTGCCGGCTCTTGCAAGCTCACGACAAAAGCGAAAAATCTCTTCCTGATAAATGACGTCAAGCCCCGTTGCCGGTTCGTCAAGGAAGAGCAGCGGCGTCTGCTGTGCAAGCACCTTTGCCAGCAGCACGCGTTGGCGCTGCCCGCCGGACATCGCACCGAGCGGCGTTTCCGCCAGCTCCGACACCCCCACATACTCCATGCAGGCCTCCGCCAAGGCTCGATCCGCAGCGCTTTCTCTCCGCCACCAGGAAAGATATGCATAGCGTCCTGCCAGCACGATTTCTCGTGCCGTGTAATCAAATGCAAGATCGACCTGCTGCTGCAAATATGCGGCACGACGTGCCAAAGAGCGGGCGGACAGCTGCAAAAGCGGCTCTCCCAGCAGCATAACCCGACCTGAAAAAGGCGTCAGAATACCGCGCAGCGTCTTTAGGAGCGTGCTCTTTCCCGCTCCGTTGGGGCCAATAAGGCCGACAAGCTCTCCCTCGCCTATGGAAAGCGAAACATTTTCCAAAACAGGCTGTTTCCCATACCCCGCATAGAGGCCATCCGCCCTGATTCTTTCCCTCATAAATCCCCCGCTTCAATCCACGGCTGAAAGATGTTCATCGCGCCCTTGACGGAATGCGTCGCCATAAGCGCGATAAGCAATCTCCTGCACACCGAGCACGAAATCCTGCGAAGAATTGTAGATATAAGCCTCCGTAGGCTCCAGAAGGTTTCCGCCCCGAATCGCCTTGAGCGTCTGCAGCGCCGGATCATCCAGGTATTCCCTGCGGAATTTTTCTACATCGAAATTCCCGTGATTATTATATGTAGGCAAAAACAAGATATCGGGATCGATCTGGACAAGCTGCTCCTTCGTCATGACCTGGCCGTCACGAATGCCCAAAACGGCGCGTCCGTTTTTCACCCCCGCATAGCGGCACGCCTCATCAAAAGTCGAGCCTATACCGCCATATCCCTGCATCAGCGAGATCAGAACAACCGTTTTTCTCTCCTTCTCGGGAATCGCATCGACTTTCTGCTTAATGTCTTTAAGACGCGCGTCCATCATGGCCAGAAGCCTTTCACCGCGCTCGGGAACACCGGCCGCCTGCGCCAGCAAAACGACGGTTTCCCTGATCTCCTCAAGATTCCTCGCCCCCTTGCAGACGACGACCTTGAGTCCCGCTTCCCGCAAGGACGGCACTAAGGAGAGATCGCCCCAGTCCGGCACAATGACGAGATCCGGGGAAAGCGCCATGATTCCTTCGACCGTCGGTCTGCCTATGCGATTCGGCACCTTTTCAGCCAAACCCACGACATTCGAGCTCACGGGATCATCGAGCAGCGCGTCAACGGCCGCCATATCTTCCGGCGGCACAAGGCCGAGCATGACCTCATCCGTGCTCATCGAGAGCGTGAGAATGCGATGTGGTTTTTCGGGCAGGGACACGACCGTTCCCTGGATGTCCGTCACCTCATAGGACGCTGCCGTGCCATGCCCCGGCGCCTCTGAACTGCCGCAGGCTGCCAGCAGCAGACAAAAGCAGAGCAGCACGCCGGCCAAAACATTTCTTGCCAAAATCTTCCCTTCCTTCTTCATTCCTCCATTGTGCAGCCAATGGAGACTTCTTGAAAACATGCTACCGCGAAAGACTTTGCTTGTCAATCTTCTGTGTTTGAGGAGCAGCAAACCGCCGCACTTTCCGGCAAACATTGAACAGGAGGGATTCCCGGTGGAAACCCCTCCTGCCCATATCCCGTGCAGAGCCCGGACTGCTGCGCTTCCGTTCGTCAGAAGCTCCAGCGCAGGCCGGCGTCCACACGCCAATTCGTCTTGACATCTCCGCCAAACGTCTTTTCAAAATCACCGTAAAGCGTGCAGCCATCGCTGAGCTTTACCGTACCGCCGAGCTGCAGGGCCACCCAAGTATCCTTGGTATCCTGGCTCGTGCTCTTCCATGGGTTCACCCCATCCGAGTAATACGTCTGCATCTTGCCCGCAAACTCATGATAGAGCGACACCTTGGCAAACCAAGTGCTGTTCTCCAGCTCGCGGCCAAATCCGATACCGACCCGGCCAATCAGGCTGTTCATCGCACCCTGCCGAATATGCATCTGCTGGTACGTGCCGAGGGGAGTCAAGTAATCCGTCATTCCCATATAGTCCGCACCGTTCAGATGGCTGTAAATCAATTCAAGCTGCGGCTCGATGAAGGTACCGTTCCTATGCAGGATACGCTTACCGTATTCCGCCGAAAGCGAGCCGCCCCAAGTGTGGTAATCACCCTTGACATAGTGCCCGAAATCGTTGTAGACGGTATACTCGTTGCTGAGGCGTCCAATCTTAGCGATGATGTCGAAATACTCGCCGTCATTGCCCTTCCAAGTGCCATATATACCGAGATTTCCTTCCTTGTTGTCGCCGCTGCCGTTTGCATAGCTTGAGCTGCCCTTCATATAGCTTCCGGCAATGCCGACACGCCAGTTATTGCCCGCCTCCCAGTCGTGACCGACCTGGATGGTGTTGTAATCCATGGAGAAATCGGCTCTGTCCTTGTTGCCGCTGGCCTTGCCGCGGTAGAAGCGCACCCATGTGCCGGTCTTCTCCGGCGAAAGCCGCAGATCGCCAAGACGCTTCATCAGGTCGTTCGACTCTGCACGCCATGCCATGGCAGAAGCCGTCATCGCGGATTTCACACCGCTCATGAGTTTCGTCTCGTAGTCGCCGTACTCGATATTGGATACAAAAGGCTTCACATCGGAAGCGATCCCATCCGTACCCATGAGGATGTTGTACCTCTTCGAAGAGGATGTCATGCCGTCAGCGATCAACGCGCTCACGGAAAGCCCCCGGATTCTGTTGTTCTGGATATTGCTCGGGTCGCCGACATACTCGAACTGTTTTGCCAGCGATTTTGCAACCTTTTCATCGGCTGCATCGCTGCCGCTCTGCGCATCCGTTGCAATCGTGAGCGCATTGCCCGTTCCGTCGACATTGCGGATCCTGAACTTGCCGGTATTGGCAAGCGTCAGCGTTCCGTCTGCAGTCGCCGTGCCGGCGTAATGCACGGTGGCCGCGCCCTTGAAGCGTTCAATGTTGACGCCTTCGTCATCACTGAAGAGATAGTTGATGATACTGCCTTGCTTCGCATTCAGCCAAGTGAGGTTGGAACGTTCCGTGACATTCCAGATAGTCTTGTCTTCCAGCGTCAGCCTGCGTTCTCCCGTGCCGGCTTCCTTGGCGCTTCCCGCACCGCGAATGCTGCCCGTAAAGGTCGCACCTGCACCTTCCATGGAGATATCGAACACACCGCCGCTCGCGATAATCTTGCTGTTGAGCTTGGAATCCAGCCCCTGCATTCTGAGGCTGAAGCTGCCCGCCGTCTGTGTGATATCGCCGTCGATCGCGCTCTTGCGCCCCGTGTCGAGAAGCGAAATGCGTCCGCCGTTATTCTCGACAGCGCCCTTGAGATCGAAGCCCGCGGCAATGGAAACATCGGCACCTGCGGCCGCGCGTATGCTGCGGCTGCCCGCATCTACGCTGAGATGCTTGCCCGTAATGGCAACCCGGCTGTTTGCTGCTGCATCCACACCATAATCCGTCGCCTGGATCTTGAGCTCCGCGCCTGCGGCCTGCACCGTAACCGGCTTGTCCTGCACCGCCTGGATGCCCGTAGCCGCTGTGATCTTCGAATTCTTGGTGAACGTGTATTTATTATCCTTGAGCACATGCGCCGTCACATAATCCGTATCGACAGCCGCATCGCCGGTGATGGGCGCCGTGAACTCCGTCGTCGTCTGCTCATCCTGGCCCGGCTGCGGCGGCTGCGGGGGATCGACAGCAGGCGTATAGGTATAACCGCCTTGTCCCGTCGTCTCATTGAATGTGATATCCTCGATACGCTTGCTGGCAGCCGACGTCGTCAGGCCCTCGGCAATCTCCGCCTTGCCCGTGAGATTCCTCTCGCCCGTCGTATAGGCCGTGTACCAGAGCTTGTTGGCGAGCGCATTGAGCGTCGCACTGACAAGGTTCTTGTCCGCCGCCTTCGTCGACTCCGTATTGAGGCCGACGCTGTCTGTCGTCAGCGTAATGGAACTGCCCGCCGCCGCGTTCTTGATCCGGAAGTCTCCGCCGATCATCGTCGTCGGCGTCGCGGCATCATGCTTGTAGAATACACGCGCATGGCCGCTGTAGTTGTCAATCGAGATGTCATTGTTGTTCTTCTGGAAGATCACGCCTGCATGGGAAGCGTCGCTGCCACCCGTGAAGTTCGACAGACGGCTGCTAAATCCTGTCGGCTGCGCCGTGTACTCCTCATTATGCCAAGCGGCGCCATTCTGGAGCCAGAGATTGAGCGTCCCAACGCCGGAGATAAGCCCTTTGATGTACGATGTTCCGGTCGTAAGTGCAGCATCCACACGGCTGCCGGACTCCCTGGCGACAATATTGCCGTCGAGCATGACTTCGCTGCTGCCGACCGTGCCGTCCTTGACATTGACATTGATGCGTCCATCGCCCTGTACATCAAGCGTCACCGCATCCTCGGAAGCAGCATTTGCCTTGGCACGCAGGCCTTCCAGCGTCACCGTGCCTCCATAAGCCTGAATCGCCTTGCTGCGCTTCGTACCGGCGACATCGATTTCCGTCATGCCGGAGATATTCGTCGTACTAGCACCCATAGACAAAATACCCCAGGCAGTCTGCAGAGGAGTGACCGAAGTCGCATCGTCCACCAAGAGCTTCAGCGTCTTCGCCTTGATATCAAGCGTCTTTCCAACATTGGCGATAGCAGCGCCTTGTGTGATGCTCGCGATCCCGCTGCCATTCTTGATCGTCAGGACGCGATCTGTTGCATCGATGTGAACATCCTCATTCGGTATAATTGTGCTGCGGAGTCCTTCCTTGTCGTTTTGATACGTGATAGTCGAATCCTTCGTAAAGCGATATGTGCCGTCTGCCTGACGAACATTCGCATCGATATACTCCTGATCCTCATCCACACCGCGGAGACGCGTCGTGAATTCCGTCTTCGTCTGCTCCGTGCTCGGCGGGGGATCGACGGCAGGCGTATAGACATAGCTGCCCTGTCCGCTCGTCCCATCGAACGTGATATCCTCGATACGCTTGCTGGCAGCGGAAGTCGTCAAGCCTTCGGCGATTTCCGCCTTGCCTGTGAGATTCCTCTCGCCCGTCGTATAGGCCGTGTACCAGAGCTTGTTGGCGAGCGCATTGAGCGTCGCGCTGACAAGATTCTTGTCCGCCGCCTTCGTCGACTCCGTATTGAGCCCCGTGTTGTCCGTCGTCAGCGTGATGGCACTGCCCGCCGCCGCGTTCTTGATGCGGAAGTCTCCGCCGATCATCGTCGTCGGCATCGCAGCGTCATGCGCATAGAACACGCGCGTATGGCCGCTGTAGTTGTCGATTGAGATGTCCTTGTCGTTCTTCTGGAAGATTACCCCTGCATGTGCGTTGTCGCTGCCGCCCGTGAAGTTCGTCAGACGGCTGCCCGTAAAGCCTACTGGCGAGGCCGCGCCGTACTGCTGATTCTGCCATACAGCGCCATTCTGCAGCCAGAGGTTGAGCGTGCCGTCGCCGAAGGCAAGTCCATGGAGGTAAGATGTGTTGCTCGTAAGAGCGGCATCCACCCGGCTGCCGGAATCGCGTGCCTCGACATCGCCGTCGAGCATGACATCCCCGCTGCCGATCGTGCCTTCCTTGACATTGACATTGATGCAGCCATTATTCTGCGCAGACAATGCCATCGCCTCGGCTGCAGCATGATTCGTCTTTGCGCTGAGCCCATCCAGGTTCACCGTACCATAGCTTGTATATACGGCCTTGCTGACCGAGCTTCCTCCAACCTCGATATCCGTCTTGCCGGAAATCGTCGTCGTACTGGTTCCCGAGCCAATCTTCTGAGAGTAGATGCCGTAAGCCTTCTGCAGAGGACCTGCAGACACACTGTCATCCACCAGGAGTTTCAGCGTACCCGCCTTGATGTTGAGCGTCTTGCGGTCATTTTCAATCGCGGCGGATTCTTTCACATTCGCGGTCAAGCCGCCGGACTTGACGGTCAGCACGCGATTCGTGGCATCGATATCAATATCTTTCGCAGGCTTTATACCGCCAAGATTCGTATCCTTCTTTGTCTTGAAAGTGATCGTTGAATCCTTTGTAAAACGATATGTGCCGTCCGCCTGTTTGACATGCGCATCGACATATTCCTTCTCGTCGTCGGGATCCCCAAAACCACCGAAAAGACGTGTCGTGAATTCGGTATTCGTCTGCTCACCGGGAGTCGGAGGAACAACATTCCCGTAACGACCCTGGCCGCTCGTCTCATCGAACGTGATATCTTCGATGCGCTTGCTGGCAGCAGACGTCGTCAGGCCTTCAGCGATCTCCGCTTTGCCGGAGAGGTTTCTCTCGCCTGTCGTATAGGCTGTGTACCAGAGTTTGTTCGCAAGAGCGTTAAGAGTATTGTCCACGAGCTCTTTATCTGTTCCGGACGTTGCCTCCGTATTGAGACCCGTGTTGTCCGTCGTCAGCGTGATGGCGCTGCCTACCGCTGCATTCTTGATGCGGAAGTCGCCGCCGATCATCGTCGTCGGCGTCGCAGCCTCGTGTGCATAGAATACGCGTGCATGGCCGCTGTAGTTGTCAATCGTGATATCCTTGTCATTCTTCTGGAAGATCACACCCGCATGTGCGTTGTCGCTGCCGCCCGTGAAGTTTGTCAGACGGCTGCCCGTAAAGCCTACTGGCGAAGCCGCGCCGTATTGCTGATTCTGCCATACAGCACCATTCTGCAGCCAGAGGTTGAGCGTGCCGTCACCAAACGCAAGCCCGTGGAGGTAGGATGTACCGTCCGTAAGAGCCGCATCTACCCGGCTTGCCGCATCTTTCGCGACAATATCGCCGTCGAGCGTAACCTTGCTGCTGCCGGCAATATCGTTCTTGACATTGACATTGATGCGGCCGTTGTTCTGCGCATAGAGCGTCGCCGCATCCTCGGAAGCGGCATTCGTCTTCGCGCTGAGACCATCCAGTGTCACCGTACCGCCAAAGGCCTGCACGGCCTTGCTGACCTTCGTGCCGTCGACCTCGATTTCCGTCATACCGGCGATATTCGTCACAGAATTGCCCGTAGTACGGATACCCCAAGCGGACTGCAACGGAGCGACCGAAGTCGTATCGTTCACCAGAAGCTTCAGCGTCTTCGCCTTGATATCAAGGGTCTGTCCATCATTTGCGATAGCAGCTGCTTCCTTGACACTTGCTCTCCTGCCGCCGCTCTTGACGGTCAGTACGCGCTCTGCGGCATCAATATGCACATCCGCATTCGGCTTGATTGCCCCCCGATTCATATCCGAATTGTTTTGATACGTAATCGTCGAGTCTTTCGTAAAACGATATGTGCCGTCTACCTGCTTGACATTCGCATCGACATATTCCTGATCGGTCGTACCGAAGATTCTTGTCGTAAACTCCGTCTTCGTCTGTCCGTCCTCTGCAGGCGTATAGACATAGCTGCCCTGTCCGCTCGTCCCGTCGAATGTAATATCCTCAATGCGCTTGCTGGCGGCCGAGGTCGTCAGGCCTTCAGCGATCTCCGCCTTGCCCGTGAGATTCCTCTCTCCCGTCGTATAGGCCGTATACCAGAGCTTGTTGGCAAGCGCATTGAGCGTCGCGCTGACAAGGTTCTTGTCCGCCGCCGCTGTCGACTCCGTATTGAGACCGACGCTGTCCGTCACCATTTTGACGAGACTTCCTGCCGCCGCCTTGCCGATTGTCAGCTTGCCGCCGTAGATCGTCGTCGGTGACAACGCGTCATGGCGATAGAGCATCGTCGTCGAGCCGTTGAACTCATCAATCGTGAGATCGCCTGTCTCGCCAAGTCCCTTCTCCTCAATGGAGGAGGAACCCGTCTGTACGGGAGCGCCGCTCAGGCTGTTGCTCGAAGCGAGGAAGCGGTTCGTTCCCGTCATATCGATGAAACCGCCGCTGCCTGTGAAATATTTGACTCTGCTGATTGCCGGGTTGTTGCTCTGATCCTTCTGCTCCTGCGTGATGGCATTGTGCCAAATCGCGCCGTCGGAAAGCTGAAGCTGCAGTTTTTGCCCAACATTGAAACCTGTCCAGCTCGTGCCTTCGCCGCTCATCTCCATTTTCATGGAACCGTTGGAGAAACCCTTCCAGTAGGAACCGTTCTTCATGAAGAGGTTGACCGCGCCGAGCTGTCCCGGCGTTACGCCGTAGCCGCTCGTATCAGCATAGTTGCCGATCCAATGCGAATCCGCCGTGGAGAGACCGACGGAGACGCGCCCCTTCGTGCCCATGCCGCCATTCGTGACGATGTCACCTTCGATGACAGCGCGGTTCGTGCCTGCACCGTTGGCGAGGCCGTCCGCATCCTTCGTGACGTTGAAATTGACCGTGCCGTAGTTGGCCGAAACAAATTCACCATAGGCACGAATCGCAGCCCATGCGCCGTTGATGGCTCGAATGGAACCGCCGCCGATATCGATGGTCGAAGCGACAGCACTGACCGCTTCATTGGCGCCCTTGCCGTTTGCCGCATCATTTCCGTCTGCCAGCACATCGACAAGACCGTCGATGGTGATGTTCGACTCGACGCCCGTCACGCCGTTCATCGACTTGATGACGGCAACATTCGTCTTATAGTTTCCGTTGGCACGAACCTTGAGCACCTTATTCTCAAGATCGCTGCCGCCGTTCTCGATATGAATCGCACCGCCGCCGTTGACAAAGAGCGTCGCCGTCTGCCCGCCGCCTGTGCTCTCCGCATCGATGGAGATGGCACCGGCATTCTTGATGTTGACTTTGGAATCCTTGCCGATTGCCGTGATTCCCGTCGTGCTGACATCCGTCACAGTCTTGATCGCGAGGTTTTTGCCATTTAGATTGATGTCGAGGTTTTTTCCTGTACTGGCGTTCGATACAGCTGCACTGATATTGCTCATCCACGCGCCCGCCGCAATCAAATCCTTGCCGGTGGTAATGGTGGAATCCTTCGTGAAAATGTACTGCCCGTCCGGCTTGCGGACGCCGGCATTCGTGTACGGAGTATCATGCACCTCATCCCCCGTGATGGCGGTGGTGAAATCGGTATCCGTCTGAGAAGCCGGCGGATCAATCAGCGGCGTATAGATATAGCCGCCCCTGCCCGTCGTCTCATCAAATGTGATATCCCCCATGCGCTTGCTGGCAGCCGACGTCGTCAAGCCTTCGGCAATCTGCACCTTGCCCGCGAGGCTGCGTTCACCCGTCGTATAGGCTGTATACCAAAGCTTGTTGGCAAGGGAGTTGAGCGTTGCACTTACGAGATTTTTCTCCGCCGTTGCTGCCGATGCTTCCATATTGAGCCCGGCATTATCCGTGATCAGCGTGATGCTGCTGCCGCCCAAGGCTTTTCCGATAACGATATCGCCGCCTTTGATATTCGTCGGCGTCACGGAATCGTGGGCAAAGAACACCTTCGTATAACCGTGATAATTGTCGATGGTGATATTTTTATCGTCATTCTGGAAAATCACCCCGGCCCGATCTGGCTCAGACCCGCCAACAAAATGGCTTATATGGCTTCCCGTGAAGCCTGTCGGCAAAAGCGCGCCCTGTTTCCCGTTCTGCCAAACAGCACCCTGCTGCAGCCACATATTGATCGTCCCATCGCCATAGGCAAATCCCTTGAAATGGGAAGCCTCTCCGCGAAGACCGACTTCCACGCGACTGGCCGCATCCTTTGCTGCAATATTGCCGTCAAGCGCAACTGCACTATCACCGGCATTTTCACCCTTCACGTTGACGCTGATACGCCCGTCATTTTGTGCAAACAGCGCGGCTGCATCCTCGGAAGCGGCATTTATCTTGGCACTAAGGCCTTCCAGCGTCACCGTGCCGCCAAAAGCCTGTACGGCCTTGCTGCTCTTCGTGCCGCCGACATCGATTTCCGTCATGCCGGAGATATTCGTCACAGAATTGCCCGTGGTACGGATGCCCCATGCAGACTGCAGCGGAGCGACCGAAGTCGTATCGTTTACGAGAAGTTTCAGCGTCTTCGCTTTAATATCAATCGTCTTTCCATCATTTGTAATGGCAGCGGACTCCTTAACACTTGCTGTTCTGCCACCGCTCTTGACCGTCAGTACGCGATCTGCGGCATCAATATGCACATCTGCGTTCGGCTTGATGGCCCCCCGATTCGTATTCGAAGCATTTTGATACGTGATGCTTGAATCCTTTGTGAAATGATACGTACCGTCAGACAACCGTACATTCGCGTCGATATACTCCTGATCCGAGTCTGTACCGAAAATGCGCGTCGTGAACTCTGTCTTCGTCTGCTCGGGATCGACGGCAGGCGTATAGACATAGCTGCCTTGTCCGCTCGTCCCATCGAATGTGATATCCCCAATGCGCTTGCTGGCGGCAGAAGTCGTCAGGCCTTCGGCGATTTCCGCCTTGCCCGTGAGATTCCTCTCGCCCGTCGTATAGGCCGTGTACCAGAGCTTGTTCGCGAGCGCATTGAGCGTCGCGCTGACAAGGTTCTTGTCCGCAGCTTTTGCCGATCCTGTATTGAGTCCCGTGCTGTCTGTCGTCAGCGTAATAGCACTGCCCGCCGCTGCGTTCTTGATGCGGAAGTCGCCGCCGATCATCGTCGTCGGTGTCGAAGCCTCATGCTCATAGAACACACGCGTATAACCGCTGTAATTGTCAATCAAGATGTCTTGGTCGTTCTTCTGGAAGATTGCCCCCGCATGGCTGGCGTCATTGCCACCCTGCAAAGAAGTGAGTCGGCTGCCTGCAAAGGTGTAGTCGTAATCCTTCCCAAGCCCATCGGCCTCTTTATCCGGCACCGAATAGCCATACTGCTCATTGTTCCATACAGCGCCGTTCTGCAGCCAGAAATTAATCTTTCCTTTGCCAAAGGCCAAACCATTCAAACCGGAATTTTGGTTCACCATAGCAATATCGATACGGCTTGCTTCTCCCATAGCTCCGACATTGCCGTCCAGCTTCACAAGATTATCGCCTGCCACGCCGTTCTTGACGTTGGCAAAGATCTGTCCCGACGTGCCGGCGAGGAGCGTCTGCGCTTCGTTATAAGGAGCGACCTTTGCTTTCAGGCCTTCCAGCGTAACCGTTCCATCCTTCGCTTCCACAGCCCGACTTGAAGTATAACCAACAGCCTCTATTTCCGTCATGCCGGAGATTGTGGTTGTCCCGCTCTCATGCAGGATCCCCCAGGAATATTCAGGATAGCTTTCTTCAGTTTCGTTTGCCAACAAGCGAAGCTTGCCTGCCTTGATGTCAAGTTTCTTGCCGCTGTTCTTGATTGCTGCCGTCTTTCCGTCATTATCGGTATTGGTTGCAACCTCAAGCGTATGATCCGACGCATCAATCTTCACATCTTCCAATGGTCGAATAACACCGGCCTTCTCCTCATCCGCATTTGTATAGCTGATGCGGGAATCCTTCGTGAAGCGGTACGTGCCGTCTGCCTGGCGGACATTCGCATCGATGTACTCCTGATCCACATCCGTACCGAGGAGACGCATCGTGAATCCCGTCTTCGTCTGCTCATTGCCCGGCGTCGGAGGAGCAACATTCCCATAGCGACCCTGTCCGCTCGTCTCGTCGAACGTGATATTCTCGATACGCTTGCTGGCGGCGGAAGTCGTCAGGCCTTCGGCGATCTCCGCCTTGCCCGTGAGATTCCTCTCGCCCGTCGTATAGGCCATATACCAGAGCTTGTTGGCAAGCGCATTGAGCGTATTGTCTACAAGCGTTTTATCCGCTCCGGAAGTCGCTTCTGTATTGAGGCCCGAATTGTCCGTCGTCAGCGTGATGGCGCTGTCTGCCGCCGCCTTGCCAATCTTGAGCGCACCGCCCTTTATCGTCGTCGGCATCGAAGTGTCATGCTCGTAGAACACGCGCGTATGGCCGCTGTAATTGTCGATCGTAATGTCTTCATCGGCAGCCTGTCGGATTACTCCGGCATGTCCTGCATCACTGCCGCCCGTCAGGGAAGTCAGCCGACTTCCTGCATAAGTATAGCCATAGCCTTGCCCGAAGTCGTTTTCACTTTCATTCGGTACCATACTGCCATATCTATTATTGGACCATTCCGCACCGTTCTGCAGCCAAAAGTTGATCTTTCCCTTGCCAAAGGCGAGACCATTCAGATTGGAGCCTTCTTTTACCATGGCGATGTCAATCCGGCTTGCTTCGCCCATGGCTCCGACATTTCCATTTATATTCACGGAACTGTCTCCCGCAATACCGTCCTTGGCGTTGATATTGATCCGCCCTGTCGTGCCGGCCAAGATAGCCGTGGCTTCTCCATCCGGGGACAAAAACGCCTGCAGTCCCTCCAGCGTCACTGTTCCGGCTTCAGCTTCCACGGCGCGGACGGACGGTGCACTCGTTACACCGATTTCCGTCATCCCGGAAATATTGATCGTTCCGCTTTGATTGAGAATGCCCTTTGCTCTATGAGACGGAGCGTGCGCATTCATATTTACAAACAGGTTGGTCTTGTCGGCTTTTATATTGATATTCCTGCCATCATTTTTGATTGCCGCGGCTTCCTCTGTCGCCGGCGGCATTATGTTCGTATTGACAGTAAGGACATGCCCGGAAGCATCGATATTGACGTCTGCTTCCGGTGCGACAGCTCCGGCGCCTGTATCCGTCACAGTATCATACATGATGGTCGAGTCTTTCGTAAAGCGATATGTGCCGTCTGCCTGCCGAACATGCGCGTCAATATATTCCTGATCCGCGGTCGTACCCAAAATACGTTTCGTGAATTGCGTCGTCGTCTGTCCTTCTGCCTCCGGCGTATAGACATAGCTGCCCTGTCCGCTCGTCCCGTCGAACGTGATATCCTCGATGCGCTTGCTCGCAGCGGAAGTCGTCAGGCCCTCGGCGATCTCCGCCTTGCCCGTGAGATTCCGCTCGCCCGTCGTATAGGCCGTGTACCAGAGCTTGTTGGCGAGTGCATTGAGCGTTGCACTAACAAGGTTCTTGTCCGACGCCGCTGTCGATTCCGTATTGAGACCTGCGCTGTCCGTCGTCAGCGTAATGGCGCTGCCCGCCGCCGCGTTCTTGATGCGGAAGTCGCCGCCCTTTATCATCGTCGGCGCTGCAGCATCATGCGCATAGAATACGCGCGTATGGCCGCTGTAGTTATCGATCGTGATGTCCTTATCGTTCTTCTGGAAGATCGCGCCCGCACGGGAAGCGTCGCTGCCGCCCGCGAGGTTCGTCAGATAGCTGGCAAATCCTGCCGGCTGAGTCGTGTACTCCTCATTATGCCAAGCGGCGCCATTCTGGAGCCAGAGATTGAGCGTCCCAACGCCGGAGATAAGCCCTTTGATGTACGACGTTCCGGTCGTAAGCGCAGCATCCACACGGCTGCCGGACTCCCTGACGGTAATATTGCCATCGAGCATGACTTCGCTGCTGCCGACCGTGCCGTCCTTGACATTGACGTTGATGCGTCCGTCGCCCTGTACATCGAGCGTCACCGCATCTTTTATAGCAGCATTTGCCTTGGCACGGAGGCCTTCCAGCGTCACCGTGCCGCCAAAAGCCTGGATCGCCTTGCTGTGCTCTGTGCCGCCGACATCGATTTCCGTCATGCCGGAAATATTCGTCGTACCGCCCGTAGACAAAATGCCCCAGGCCGTTTGCAGAGGAGCGACCGAAGTCGTATCGTCCACGAGGAGCTTCAGCGTCTTTGCCTTGATATCAAGCGTCTGTCCATAATTGGCGATGGCAGCACCTTGTGTAACGCTCTCTATTCCATTGCCACTCTTGAGCGTCAGGACGCGATCTGCGGCATCGATGTTAACCCCCACGCTCGGCATGATTGCCCCACGGGCTCCACTCTTTTGATTTTGATACGTGATGGTCGAGTCTTTCGTGAAGCGATACGTGCCGTCTGCTTGACGGACATTTGCATCGATGTACTCCTGGTCTGAATCCGTACCGATGAGCTGTTTCGTAAACTCCGTCGTCGTCTGCTCCGTGCTCGGCGGGGTCGGCGAGGTCGTCGTATAGCTGCCCTGCCCTGTTGTGTTGTCAAACGTGATGTTTTCGATACGCTTGCTGGCAGCGGAAGTCGTCAGGCCTTCGGCGATCTCCGCCTTGCCCGTAAGATTTCTCTCTCCCGTCGTATAGGCCGTGTACCAGAGCTTGTTCGCAAGCGCATTGAGTGTATTGTCCACAAGCGTCTTATCCGCTCCGGAAGTCGCCTCCGTATTGAGGCCGGAATTGTCCGTCGTCAGCGTGATGGCGCTGCCAGCCGCTGCATTCTTGATGCGGAAGTCGCCGCCTTTTATCGTCGTCGGCGCAGCAGCGTCATGCTCATAGAATACGCGCGTATGGCCGCTGTAGTTGTCAATCGTGATATCCTTGGCATTGTTCTGGAAGATCGCGCCGGCATTAGCTGCAGCATCGCCGCCCTGCAAAGAGGCAAGATGGCTGCCCAGCCACTTGTCCGTGGCGCTGGATCTCTGTTCATTCGTCCATCGCGCACCATTCTGCAGGGTCAGGTTGAACTGACCGACATCATGTGCCGTGAAGCCGCCGGAGCCGAAATCTGCTCGATCGACATCATACGTTGCCGCACCTGTCCAGGAAGAATCTGCCGTCGTCAAAGAGACGTTCAGCGTGCCCTTCTTTTCAAAATCCACAAGCTGACCGCCGCTGTATTCAACCGTCTTCTTTCCGTACTCACGCGTGACATACATATCGCCCGTGATATTCGTCTTTCTGTTCCCACGGACGCCCTCGGGTGTGTTGATGTTCACCGTGCCCTTTTCAGCATGGACGGCATAGTACTGCTTCGTGTGATCGGCATCCTCGGCAGCCGAAATCGTGCCGCCGCCGACATCGATCACGCTGTCCGCGCCGACCGTCTGCAGTACGCTGCCCTTGATGTTCTGAATATCGACATTTCCCTTGACCGTGATCTTGGTCTCATCGCCTGTCGTTTTGAGCGCAGCCAGATTGCGCCCGTCGTCTGCACCCTTGTTTTTCGTGTCCACGCGATCAGCCCGTATGGACTGCACAGTGAGATCGCCGTCGATCGTGACATCGCTCGGGGAACCAATGGTACCGGATGTCTGAATCGCCGTCGCATTGTATCCCTTTGCATGAACATCCTCGATGACGACAGGTCCCTGAATATAGATATGGGAATTTGCCTCAGTCTGGATGCCGGTAGCCGCACGCGTATCCGTATTCGATGCCTTGATGGTCAGCGCCTTTTCTTCGCCGCTGTTCACAATTCGGATGCTCTTGTTGTTGCCGCCGTAAATTGCGCTGGAAATCTGGTTCTTACTGTTTGCCTCAAGGTGCAGACTATGACCGTTCATATCGACGACCATCGGATGCTGCTTATCGTATGCAGTATTATCCGTGTAGAGCGCGGAGACAATGCGGTTGCCCTTGGCATTCGGCTGTGTAGCAATCGCCTGGCGATCATAGGTCAGTGTCTCGGATTCCGTAATCGGATCAGTCGTCACTTCCGAAGCTGGCGTATAGACATAGCTGCCCTGTCCGCTCGTCTCATTGAACGTGATGTCCTCGATGCGCTTGCTGGCAGCCGATGTCGTCAAGCCTTCGGCGATCTCCGCCTTGCCCGTGAGATTCCTCTCTCCCGTCGTATAGGCCGTGTACCAGAGCTTGTTGGCGAGCGCATTGAGCGTCGCGCTGACACGGTTCTTTTCCGACGCCGCTGTCGACTCCGTATTGAGACCTGTGCTGTCCGTCGTCAGCGTAATGGCGCTTCCTTCTGCCGCGTTCTTGATCCGGAAGTCTCCGCCGATCATCGTCGTCGGCGTCGCGGCATCATGCGCATAGAACACGCGCGCATGGCCGCTGTAGTTATCGATCGTGATGTCCTTATCGTTCTTCTGGAAGATCGCGCCCGCACGGGAAGCGTCGCTGCCGCCCGCGAGGTTCGTCAGATAGCTGGCAAATCCTGCCGGCTGAGTCGTGTACTCCTCATTATGCCAAGCGGCGCCATTCTGGAGCCAGAGATTGAGCGTCCCAACGCCGGAGATAAGCCCTTTGATGTACGACGTTCCGGTCGTAAGCGCAGCATCCACACGGCTGCCGGACTCCCTGACGGTAATATTGCCGTCGAGCATGACTTCGCTGCTGCCGACCGTGCCGTCCTTGACATTGACGTTGATGCGTCCCGTGCCCTGTACATCGAGCGTCACTGCATCCTTTATAGCAGCATTCGCCTTGGCACGGAGGCCTTCCAGCGTCACCGTGCCTCCATAAGCTTGAATCGCCTTGCTGCGCTCCGTACCTGCTACATCGATTTCCGTCATGCCGGAGATATTCGTCGTACCGCCCATAGACAAAATGCCCCAGGCAGTCTGCAACGGAGCGACCGAAGTCGTATCGTTCACGAGGAGTTTCAGCGTCTTCGCCTTGATGTCAAGCGTTTTTCCGGAATTAGCGATAGCAGCGCCTTGCGTGACGCTCGCGATCCCGCTGCCATTCTTGATCGTCAGGACGCGATCTGTTGCATCGATGTGAACATCCTCATTCGGTATAATTGTGCTGCGGAGCCCACCCTGGTCGTTTTGATACGTGATGGTCGAGTCCTTCGTAAAGCGATATGTGCCGTCTGCCTGACGAACATTCGCATCGATGTATTCCTGATCCTCATCCACACCGCGGAGACGCGTCGTGAAATCCGTCTTTGTCTGCTCCGTGCTCGGCGGAGTCGGCGAGGTCGTCGTATAGCTGCCCTGCCCTGTTGTGTTGTCAAACGTGATGTTTTCAATGCGCTTGCTGGCCGCAGAAGTCGTCAGGCCTTCGGCGATTTCCGCCTTGCCCGTGAGATTTCTCTCTCCTGTCGTATAGGCCGTGTACCAGAGCTTGTTCGCGAGCGCATTAAGCGTATCGTCCACGAGCTTCTTGTCCGCTCCCGACGCTGCCTCCGTGTTCAGGCCGCTGTTGTCCGTCGTCAGCGTGATGATGCTGTCCGCAGCCGCCTTACCAATCTTCAGCGCACCGCCGATGATCGTCGTCGGTGATGCAGCATCATGCGCATAGAATACGCGCGTATGACCGCTGTAGTTGTCAATCGTGATATCCTTGTCATTCTTCTGGAAGATCACGCCCGCATGGGCAGCATCATCGCCGCCCTTGAGGGAACGCAGCTGGCTTCCTGTGAATTTCGCCGCAGTGAGCGCGTTCTTTCGCGTATTGTAATCTTCATTCGTCCAAACTGCGCCATTCTGCAATGTCAGCGCATTGCCTTTCGCCTCGCCGTTCTGCTGAGGACTGACCGGAAGACCGAATTCCTCGTCTTCATCTTCATCCTCACCGCCGCCGCTTAAGGCCACTTTTTGCATGACGCCGTTCAGGGCAGACTGCTCCGTCGTCAGCGATATATCGGTATTTCCTTCCTCACCCGTCTGAACATTGCCGTTGATGACCACCTCGTGGCTGCCGTCGTTGTTGACCGTGACCGTACCGTTGCTGTTGCTGATGGCCCAGGCGCCTTCCGTCGAGTCCTTGTTCAGCTCTACATGCAGCCCGTCCGCTTCAATCGCCGCACCTCGGCTCGTGACAAGCCCCTGCGCAGTCTGGCTGCTCTGTCCCTCGATATCGAGATCGCCCTTGATCGTGACCGTCGAGCCGTCCTGATTATTGCGTATGCCAAAAGCACGGCTGTTGCTGCTCTTTACGTCGATCTTCAGAGTGTCCGCCGTGATCTTGATGCCATCCTTGCTGTTGTTGTCCACGCCGAGGGTGAAGTTGCTGCCGTCGCCGATCAAGGTCAGCTTATGCCCGCTTGCATCGACATTGAGCGGCTGTTTCGGATACGTTGCTGCCGCGATAATGCCGTCGTGGGAACTTCTGCGAATCGTCGTGTCCTTCGTGAACTTGTAATTGCCGGGCGACGGCTCGACATTGGCCTCCTTGTACTCAGCAACTTCCTTTTGCGTGAGCTGCGAGGTGAATTCCGTCTTCGTCTGCTCCGTGCTCGGCGGAGGCGTCGTGCCGCCCGTGTAGCTTCCCTTCTCGTTGCCGAAGGTGATGTCCCCCTTGATGGAGGACGTCGTCAGGCTTTCACCAATCGAGAGCTTGCCCGAAAGCTTGTTCTCGGAAAAACTCTTGTACGTCAGCTTGTTGGCAAGCGCATTGAGCACCGCATTCTGATTGCCTGTAGTCACGCCGGCGCCGTCGGTAAAGAGCGTAAAGACATTCTCAGTGTCTGCCTTCGCCTTGTTGATGATGATGTCGCCGCCCTTAAAGAGCGCCGGCTCAGCCGCATCATGAGTATAGATTGCCGCCGTATGGCCGCTGTAGTTTTCAAGTACGAGCGGATTTATGCTCTTCTGGTAGATGATGCCGCGCTGTGCTTCCGTTGCACCGCCAACGAAGTTCGTGACGCGGCTCTGCGCATTATAAAACTTTCCGGCAGTACCGCCTGCCCGTGTCTTGACAGACGCCATCGTGCCGGCGCCCATATCCTCGTCGTCCTGATAATAGCGCTCGTTGCGGCCTTCATTGAGCCACTTTGCGCCGTTCTGCAGATAAAGATTCGCTGTGCCGCCGTTGTCGACAAGACCATGCAGATAAGACTTGTCCGTCATAAGGGCGACATCAAGCCTGCCCGTGGGCAAAGCAAACAGATCGCCGTCGAGCTTCACGTCAGCGATTGCATTTTCCGGCTTGCCGTTGCCTGGCTTCGTCCCATCTTCTCCCATATTCATGGAAATCGCGCCCTGATATGCGGCGAGCGCGTAGTAGCTGTACTTCATGCCGGCAGGCACCTGAATGGAGCCGCCTGCGAGGCGTACACTGCTGTCCTTGGCATTCGTCGTCACGCCATTGCCGTAGACGGTCATATCCACATCACCGTTTACGGTCACCGTGCTCTTTTCGACCTGTGTCAGAATGCCTGCATTATTAAAGCGCGAGAATACATTCTCACGATTGAGCGGAATGCCCCACCGATCCGTCTGCTCGCCTGCAATCTTCAGATTGCCGTTGATGCGGATTCCCGAGGCGACGCTCGCTTCATAGGATTTTTCCCCCAAGCGGTCGCTCTTTTGGACTGCGACGCCGTTGCCGCCAAGGCCGCCTGTCATCGAGATACTGAGCGGCCCGTTGATGGTAAGCTGCGCAGCCTTATCCTTCAGTGCATCGAGCTGGACGGCATTCGTCAGCGTATTACCGCCGTCAAGCCCTCGCGTGAGGATATTGATGCCCTTCGCCGCACTTACGATGAGATCCGTTCCCTTGGCGTAGATTCCCGTCGGATTTCCCACGGTATTTTCCACCTGCAGCTGCAGGAGATTTTTCTTCGCACTGATATTGAGGCGCTTGCCGCCGGTTGCCGAAATAGCCGCAAGCACATTGGTTGCTTTATCGCCGAGTTTGTCTGTGCCGATGTTGACCAGCGTGTCCCCATCCCAGCTCTGCCTCGTCGTGATCGTATCATTGAGCGCAGCGCCGGTCTTCCAAACGGCGCTTTCATTCGCCGTCGGCGCAGTCGTACCGCCGCCCAGCTCCGGCGGCAATGCCAGAACGACAGAGGCCGTCGTGCCGTAAACCCAGTCCGGCTCGATCATCGTAATCTTGTTGAAGCGCGAGAACGCCTTGTTCTCGGAGAAATCCTTCGCCTGCCATATATATTTCGCCGTATCATCGCCGTCCGTATAGGCCCGTAGGGTATCGCCAAGTTCGAGCCAAAGACGCTTCGTATAGTACTCGGCGTTGAGCTTGCCGAACCAGCCTTCCTGCTGGCTTGCGACAGCGATCTCTTTCCAATCATCGGGATCTGCCGACATCAGATTGGACATCGTCGTCTGGTAGACATGCGCATTGATCTGGCTGCCGCTCGGACTGAGGTTGTACGTCATGACATAGGCCGTGCCGTTCGGCAGGATCTTGAGGTCGCGCATATCCTCGCCGGTTCCCTTGACATGAGCCGGAATCGAGGCGCGGCGCTGTTCCGTTCCCATGATGCGCCCTGTTTTCTGGTCGATCTTGGCGATATTGAGCGCCGTATAGTGGACATTGCCCGACCCGTTATAGTGCTGATAACCGCCGATGCAGGAAATGAGAATATGGTCGTTGAATTTGTTGAGCCGCCCCTGATCAATGTTGCGGCTGATGCGCGTATAGCTGCCGAATTTCAGGCTGCCGTCGTCCTGGATGTCATACTGCATCAAGAAACCGTCGTCGTAGGGATCATAGCCGCCCAATGGATTGACGGATGCCGCCACATAGAGCCTGCGCCCCTCGACAAGAAGCGCCTCACCATGCACCACCGCTTTCGTTGGATCGCCCGTATAGGTTTTACCTGTCACGCCGTGTTCGTCTTCATCGAGGTTCTCAAACGTCTCGTTGAAATTGTAGCCGCAGTACTGCTTGATGTCATTCTTGAGGTTGACGACGGCTCTTTTGTTTTCCATCAATCGCTTGCCGCTTTGGTGCACAACGCCGATCTGTCCCATATCATAACCGGTCATATAGATATACTCGTCGCTGGCTGCCGCCGCATGCATATTCGGCACATCCGTCGTCTTCCCGCTCGCCACGCTCGCCGCCGCACCGGCAGAATTCGGATCAATGAGTCGGGTGTTCTCCAGCTGCGTCGTACTGTAGGTGTACTGCCGCAGCAGGATCATGCTCCTGCCCTTCTGATGGAAACCAAAAGACGCCGGATCGCGGTTGAGATTCTTCAGCACCCCCACCTGCGGCGCCGCATCGACCTCCGTCGTTACGCGCGAGCCGGTGACCGCGCCCATCTCGCTATTGCCGTAATCCGAAGGAATCGTCGAAACCAGATTCGCGGCATGCGCTGACGAACCGTAGAGCAGTCCGCCCACGACAAGAGCCGTCAGGCGCAGGCGCCGTGCCTTGCTGAAATACTCCTTCATCTTCTTTCCCTCCTTAGAATTCATAGCGGAAGCTCATATAGTAACTGCGTCCCTGCAGCGGGTACTCGATGTTTACCCAGCTCGGTTCGCTCAAGTAGCGCTGTACGCTGTGCACTTTCAGCTTCGACGCCTCATCAAGCACGTCGTTGCATCCGATCGACAGCGTCATATCCTTGCGCGGCGACCACTTGAGCCCCACGTTGATCGTCTTCAGCGCCGCTCTCGGTCTGCCGGCAAGTTCTTTTTCCACGGGATCCCTGGTCTGCGGAATGGCATAGTGCGTATAGTATTGTGAAACATAATGCGCTTCGCCGAAGAAGAGCCATTTCTCCGTCGGGCGGTAGGTCAGGCGGATATTGCCTTCCCACTCCGGCTGATACGTCGGACGCACCTCAAACCAATCGTAATGGACGCCCGGGGAAGAATCCCTGCGCTGCGCCTCTATATTGAGATGCGTTCCTTCGATATCGAGATCGAATTTCTTCCAATGGAAATTTGTCTGCAATTCAAAGCCGTGCGCCTTACCGCGCATATCGTTGAAGTACGAGCTGTAGTTGAGGCCGGCACGATAGAGGTAGAGCATGCGTTGCGTATCGCGCCAAAAATAGGTGAGCGTCGTCCGATTGTCCGCGCCGAGGAACTTACCGTCCCAAATCGCACTGCAGTCAAACTGCGTGCCGTACTCTGGCTGCGGGAATTTCGCGCCGCTTCCCTTGTAGTCCATTGGAGCCGGCATGATGCCCGCGCCGTCGCCCGCGATCTCGTACATGTTGAGCAGGCGGAAGTAAGTGCCGCCCGTCATGCGCAGGGAAAAGTTCTCATTGAATTCCTTTTTGAGCGCGACCTGCCAGGTCACCTTGGAATCCACCTGATTGTCCTTCGGATGAACCCAACGATACGTTTTGAGGGGATTGAAACGTCCGAACTGACTGTAGCCCACGATTTCCGAGCGATTGTAGCGGATAGCCGGCGTCAGCTGCCATGTCCTCTTCTTGTCGAGCGTGATGGTATCCTGCAGCTGTACATTGAAGATATTCTGATCGAACTGGTTGCGCATCTGCGCCCAGAGATTGCCGATGCCCGCCTGCACGTCGTCGATGACCTCATCGAGACCATCGCCCCGGATTTTCATGCGTTCATGTGAATAGTTCATCTGGAAGTCGAGCATATTGTTCTTGCTGAGCTCGTATGTGCCGTCCACCTGTATGTTGTACTTTTGGGAACTGTATTCGCTCCATTCACGCATCGGTATCTTGATCATAAAGCGCAGACCATCGTGAATATTTTCGGCACGGTAGCGCTTGTTCTGTTTCATATAGTCGACCATCCAGCCCCATTCGTAATTCTTCCCTATATAGCGCCGCTGCACGAGAAGCTCCGCCGCACTGAGCGTCTGATGACGCTTATCGTATTTATAGAGATCGTATTTATCAACGAGAAGCCCCGGTTGAATCATATCGAAATAGCTTCGGTAATCGACCCAAAGGCTGTCGGGCAGATGGCGATTGACAAATTTGTACGTTCCCTTGATCATCCAGTCATCGTTCTGCCATTTGACGAGAAGATCCGAATTGCTGTAGTCGTTGTATTGCCGCCGGCGGCGCGGATCATCCGCAGCAAGTACCAAACGCCCCCCATTGTCCTCGAGCCACTGGATACAGCCATCTACATTAGCCTGCCATGCCCCAGCTCCATTCGCAGCATCATACGCCGCTCTTTCTGCCGGCGTCATAGCGAGGTAGCCTTGCAGCTCTGCCCGTGTCTCCATAATCAGCCGTCCATCTCCGGTATTCGTATAGAACTGCTCCGCCGCATAGCTGCGATAGGGGAAGTCACCTTCCCGCGATTCATGGTTCAGTCCGAAGAGAAGGCTGCCGGGGCCAAGCGGTGCGGTGATTTCGACTGACGCCTTCTTCCCGCCGAACGAAGCAGGGCCAACCTCCGCCGAGCCATGCGCCTGCTTCGGCTTCTTCGTCACGACGTTGATGACGCCGCCGATAAAGGTGCCCGCAAAGCGCGCGGGGATGTAGCCGCGGTAGACCTCGATGCGCTCGACGTTGCTGACGGGAATCGTCGAGATATCGACTGCCGCGTCGCCGCCGAGGTTCGTCAGCACGCCGTCGACGAAGACGCCGACCTGCGCCGCCGTCGAGCCGCGCACCGTCACCGTTGTATACTGCCCCTTGCCCTGAACCTCACGCACATGGACACCCGGCACCATCTTCAAAAAGTCCGGCAGCGTCTTCTGCTCGCCCTTGAATTCCTCCGGACGAATGACGGTCACAGTACCCGGAGAAAGCGTCTCTTCCCATTTCGGCCTCCTCGCCTCCACGGTGATGTTCTCCAGCGTGTAATCCGCCGTTGTATTGGCACTCGCATTGCCGCCCTGTGCCGGTGTCTGCGCTGTCTGTGCCGTGCCCGCATTGACTCCCTGCGCCGGAGTGGGCGGCGTCTGTGCAGGCTCTTCCTGCGCCCCCGACCCCATCGACTCCTGCCACAAGGGTTCCGTCTTCGATGTCTGCGCTTCCTCCGCTGCACTTGCCGTCAGCGGGGAGCCGAGGACACCTGCCGCAAGCATCCAAAAAACCCCTGCCACCAAACGCTGTTCCTTTCTTTTCGCCATAAAATGGACACCTCTTATTTCTCCATTGTAGGACATATAGGCATGATTCAGAATAAATAGATAATAAATCCTATAATCATATGGCATCCCTCTGACCACCCCGGCTTCCAAAAAGAAAAGCCGCCTGCAAGCCAACGCATTGGCTGAGGCGGCCGCAAAGCTGCGGAAAAAGAAAAACCGGTGCAAAACGCACCGGAGACAACTCTATCCCGAAACTCATAGACGAAATCCCCTACCCATCGCTCGCAGGTACCGGCTTTTGAGTTTCCTCAAAACCGACGGTGATGTTGAAGCAGGCAGTTCTCCTGGCTCAGATTCATCGCCGCACCAAACCTTCCCAGAGCGTATGCTCCAGTGGCAAATCCTGGTGGGCTCCTCTTACAGTGGCGGGACCGCTCCGGCTTGTACCGGATTCCCTATTAAGTCTTGCGACACCTGTTCCTTGATATATTTATTTTTTATGATACCATTAGTCACATTCTAACGCAGCAATAACTATTTGTCAATCCGCTATAAGGGCAGGATGGGTTCCTGAAAAAATTATAACTTTATAATCCGGCCCATCCTGTCTCCTCTATTCCTCAGCGTATATAAAAATCTACTGTGACATTGACCCGGACTTCTCCCCCGGTAGGATTCGGGTAACTGCCGACGGCCCTCGCGGCTGAAAGAGCCGCGTCATCGAGAATGCCATGCCCCGATGAGCCCAGCAGCGAGACGCTGACAATATTGCCGCCGGCATCCAGCACGCAATGAATGGTAGACGATCCCTGCATCTCCCGCTTGATTGCCATCGTCGGATACTCCTTGTTCGCAATGATCGCTGCCCGGAAGCCCTCAGTATCGAAGGGACCGCTGCCCGTACCCGGTGTATTGCCGTCGCCGGATCCTTGGCCATCGCCCGACCCATCGCCCGTGCCCTGGCCGTCGCCCGTGCCGGAGCCGCTGCCGGAGCCGGAACCGCCGCCTGTACCGGAGCCTTCGCCCGGGCCTATGCCGCTGCCGGAACCAGATCCCGTACCTGTACCGCTTCCGCCGCCGCTGCCTTGTTCTCCGCCCGTGCTGCCTCCCGTATTGCTGCCTGCATCCGTGCCTTGGCCGGAGGTGGTGTCACTCGGTCTGCTCTGCTCCTCGCTCTTGGCCGGAGGAGGCAATCGGACCGGTTCCTTCGTTGTTGCCTCAGCCGCCTTGGACGCAGCAGTCTGCGCCTGCTGTACCGTTTCCACACGTTTTTCCATTTCCGCTTCCTGCAGCGGTGCTGGAAAATCTGCTGTCGCTGCAGATCCGCCGCCGCCACCGCCGCCTTCGTGGCCGCTTCCTTGGCTGAAATTGGACTCCGCAAGATCGATGATGTACGTCTGCTGTTCCTTTTCTTCAGCGACTTGCGCCAGCCACAGAACGAGCAGGGCTGCTGCGACAAGGTGAAGCAGGAAGGCGATGAGCGAAGCCTTGAGCCATGAATGATTCTGCTCCATATGCTGTACCTTCTATTTCTTCTGTTCCGCAGCTATAGACAGCCGCTTCACACCCGCGCCCTTGAGCATATCCATAACGGCGACAACCTGTCCATGCGCTGTCTTCCTGTCCGCCTGCAAGACGACAGCGGCATTTGCATTTTCCTGCATGTGCCGCTTCATGATGACAGACGCATCCTGGAGGCTCACAGGCTTGTTGTCGACCGTGATATGACCCTTCTCATCCAACGTCATGATAATGGGCATCTGCACGGGGGCAGATGCGCTCTGCGCCTGCGGCAGCTGCACGGCAAGAGCTTTCTGTGCGACGGTCTGCAGGCTGTTCATCATGAAGAATACAAGAAGGAAAAAGATGATGTCAATCATCGGGATGATCATAAAGACAGGCTTTTTCCTCATGCGATGCTTGCTGAAGTTCATGCCTCATCCCAACTTTCTTTTTTCGCGCCAAGCACCATCGAGCAGAGCCTCTCGGCATCCGTTACCATAGAGTCAAGCTGATGGCTGAAGTATGTATAAAAGCAAAAAGCGATGATGGCCACGCAAAGACCGGCCGCTGTCGCGACGAGAGCTTCGCCGACGCCGCCGGTGATGGCGCCCGCTCCGCCGCCGCTGTCGAGCACGCTGAAGGTCTGGATCATGCCCGTGACCGTCCCGAGAAGCCCCAACAACGGCGAAATCGTCACGATGGCGCTCAAGTAATCGAGATAACGGTTGAAGCTGATGGATTCCATAGACATGCGATCCTCAAAAGCGCTTTTCATCGCGCTCTCGGAACCGCTGTACTCCAAGCCGTTCGCAATAATGCGGCTCAACGCGGAAGGAAATTTCTCGCAAAGCTGCTGTACGCCCTCCCAGTCCTTCTGCCGCACAGCATCATCAACCCCGCGGAAAAAAGCCTTGGCGCCGCTCTGGTTGCCGCGGTAATAGAAAAACCTCTCCACCGCAATCGTCAGCGTGATGAAGGAAAGGACAAGCAGCGGATACATGACGAGGCCGCCGCTGTTGAAAAGCTTCAAAAAATTTTCCATAGTCGATTGCTCCTCCCAGTTCCGGGATATAGGAAACACGGATAAACTGCACGCCAAGCGTCGCTTTGCGGAGATTATGCGCCGCGCTTCCTATATTCCCCGCTTCATATCCATAAACCTTATTCGAAAATCATTTCCAAACCCATCGCCTTTTCTTACCCGGTCTGTTCTTCCAATTTTTCAAGAATAACAAGCGTTTCCATATCCCTGTCCGGTACGCGGATCACTTCCGTCTCGACGCCGAAATAGTCGCGGATATTTTCAGCATTGATCAAGTCCCGCGTCGGACCGAAGACGGATTTTCCCTTGCCCATCAGCAAGCTGCTGTCAGAAAGACGCAGGGCATAATCCGGAAAATGGGTGTTCATGAGGCAGGAAATTCCCCGTTCCGTTACCAGCGACTTGATCAGGCGCAGGATGCGGAACTGGTTCTTGAAATCCAGATGAGATTCCGGTTCATCCAAAAGCAAAATCTGCGGCTCGGCCGCCAAAGCCCGCGCGATGCAGACGAGCTGGAGCTGTCCGCCGGAAAGATTGGTGCATGGCATGTCGCGAAATTGCAGGACGCCTACTCGCTCCATGATTCGTTCGGCCACCTTTCGATCCTGCTTGGACGGAGATGAAAAAGCGCCAATGAAACGGGCGCGCCCCATGAGCACGACTTCTTCCGCCGTATAGGGAAACGCCATGGAATGCATTTGCGGCACATAGACAATGGGCCGCTCCTCCGAAAAAACAGCGTTCGTGCTCGCCTCCTTCCCGTCAAGCAGCAGGCGGCCGCTCGTAAAGGTACGCAGGCCTGCGATGCATTTAAGAAGCGTCGTCTTGCCGCGCCCGTTTTGCCCAAGGACGGTGACGATGCTTTTCTCCGGAACGGAAAAGGAGATATGGGAAAAAATCGGTGTTCCCGCCGTATAGAAAAAGCCTGCGTCTTCCACTTCCAGAATCATTGCCACGCCCCCTTTGTACGTTTGAAGAGAACGGCAAAAAACGGCGCACCGATAATCGCAGTGAGGATGCCGATCGGAATCTCCCCGGCCGTCGCTGTGCGCGCTGTAAAGTCAACAAGAATCAGGAAAATCGCTCCGACAGCGGCGGACAGAGGAAGCAGCTTTCCATGATCCACACCGATGATCATGCGGCATATATGCGGGATGACCAGCCCCACCCAGCCAATGGTACCGCTTACCATAACGCCCGAAGCTGTCATGATCGTCGCGAGCAGAATAACGCTGCGCCGTATTCGCGCGGGCTGCACCCCGATGGATTTTGCCTCTTCGTCGCCCAGAGACAGGACGTTGATGCGCCAACGCAAAGCCAGAAGCAGTGCGCCGGACAGCAAAATGGGGATGCCGGCATACTGCACGTTTTCATAGGACGCATTGGCAAAGCTCCCCATGAGCCAATACGTAATGGCAGGCAGCTTATCGTAGGGATCTGCAACATACTTGATGATCGAGATCAAAGCGCTGAACACAGCCGAAACAATCATACCCGACAACACGAGCGACAGGGAAGAAACCTGTCCGCGCACACGGGCCAGCGAATAGGTAAACGCGACGCTGACCAGACCGAAAAGCATCGCCAAAGCCATGGAAAAGCCGTTAACGCCGGAAAGGAGGATGCCGAGAGCGGCTCCAAAGGCCGCTCCTGAGCTCACGCCAAGCACGCCGGGACTGACGAGCGGGTTGCGGAATATCCCCTGAAAGGCCGCACCCGCAAGCGCAAGCCCCGCACCAACCAAGGCATCGAGCAGGATACGGGGCATACGCAGCTTCCATAGAACCGCATATCCCATCGTATCCGTCCCCTCTCCGAAAAGCCCGCCCGTGAGAACGCCGGCAATTTCCGAAAGATCCATGCCGTATCGCCCACCCAAAAGCGAAAGCGCGGCACTGCCTGCAAGAAGAAGCAGCGTGCAAAGCCAAATCAAGGCCAGTCGTCCCCTTGTGTTTTTCAACATATCACCTCTTCAGCAAATAACCGTTCGCAAAGCCTGTGCTTCTCCTTCACTTAAAGCGCCAATGCTGCGTTCCATTTCGTTTGGAGTATTTCATCCAGATCTTCCTGCTGCAGCTCATAGTGGAAATATTTCCGATAGAAATCCGTAAGGAGCGGACGCATCTCATAGTCTCCGAACACCTCCGGATGCAGGACCTTGCCCAGCCAGCGCATCATGAGCGGCGTCTCGACGCAAGGCGCGTCCCAACGATAGATGCCTAAAGGCGCCTTATAGACACGCCGGTTCTTTACGGCGTCCAAATTGCTCCAGTCCTGTCCGTCATAAGCGTTGCGGTAAATATCCTCCGGCGTAAAATCCGAAAAATTGCTCAGGATGATGACATCGGGATTCCACGACATCACCTGTTCCATCGTGATTTTCGGCCATTGATCCTCGACATCTACAACATTTTCACCGCCGGCAGCTTCGATCATAATCTTGTTGACGGAGCGCGTGCCGGCTGCCGTCAGCTGCTCATTCTGCAAATAGAGTACTTTCGGGCGCGGCTTTCCCTCCAGCTCCTTCGCCTTTTCCTTAAAATAAGCTTCGCTTTCCTTGTGGTAAGCGATCAGGGCGTTTGCCTCTTCCTGCTTGTTCAATATATCGCCGAGGAGCGCGATGCCCTTCTGCACGTCTTCCAACGTGCCATAGCGGATCTTGACAGCGGGGATGCCCATGCTCGCAAGTTTCTCGCCGACCTCCGGCTGATAATCCCAAATAACTGCCAAGTCAGGGCGCAGCTTGGCAATCTCTTCGTAATTCACATTGAAATTGCGGTCGACGAACGTATCGTTGACCTCCGCCATCTTCGGCGCCATCTTGCGCAGCATGCTCTTTTTGTAAGCGGCCATAGCAGACGGGTGCATACCGACAAGCTTCTCCGAACTGCCGTCCACGGCATAGACGATGGAAGCCCACGGCACGGGAACCACGACCATTCTCTGCGGATCCTTCTTGATCTTGACTTCCGCGCCGGTAAGATCCGTCACCATCTTCGTCTCTGAAGTCTTCTCTCCCTCTTGGCTCGTACCGCCGCAGCCCGCAGCGAAGAAAAAGCATGTGAGCAGTGCAAACGCACAAACCCAAAGCTTTGTCCTGCGATACATCGTGAGATCCATCCTGTCGCCTCCTAAACAATTCTTCAACAAATCCACCTAGAAAAATCTCCCCCCTGAAAGCTCAAGGGGGAGAAACATCATTTTCTTTTATTTGCTCTTCAGAGCGTCCCATGCCTCGTTCGCACGATCTACGAAGAGGTCGCGAATGGCCTTGTTCTCGCCGAGACCATGGATGTAGGTCTTGACCTTGAAGCCTTCGCTCTCGAGCACGGACTTATGGGAATCCGGCTCAGCGCCTGCCATGTCGTTGTTTGCATGGTCGCCGGCGACCATCATCATCGGCATGAGCGTAACCGTGTCAATACCCTTTGCTTTGAGCTGCGGAATGATGTCCTCAAGGCTCGGCCAGCCCTCGACGGTGTAGATGAACGTATTCTTGAGATTCATCTTGTCGATGCCGTCCTGGATGACAGCGTAGTAGGCATTGGCCGGATGCGGCGTGCCGTGCGCCATGACGAGGATTGCCTCGTTGTCCGCTACCTTGGGGAACTGCGTCGAAAGCGCCTTCAGAGTCTCCGCAACATCGTCGCGCTGCTCTTCCTGACCCTGCCAGTACATGAGCGTCGTGCCGAGCGTCATCTTCTTGAAATCGTTCTTATACTCGTTGAAGATAGCCTTGTCATAAGCGTACTCCATACCGGGAATGACATCGAGGGAACAGAGCGCCACACGCGTATAGCCGTCCTTCTTCAACTGCTTCAAAGCCGCTTCAGGCGTGGGAATGTCAATGCCTTCCTTCTCCTTGATGCGGTCAACGATGATATGCGACGTAAACGCCAGCTCGACCTTTACGCCGGGATGAGCCGCCTGAATGGCCTTGACCGTCGCCTCAATCGTCTTCGCACGCGAATCTTTGTACGTTGTGCCGAAGCTCATGACAAGAATGGCATCCTTGTTCGGAAGCTTCTGGAGCTTGGGGTTCTCATTCTTCAAAAGGCCGATCTGAGAAGCCTCAAGGAGCGCCGGTGTCGGATTCTTTACCTCAGGGTTCAGCATGTAGCCGGCATGAGCCGCAGGCGCACCGATAGCAAAAATTGCGCTGCAGGCAAGGGACATGGCCAGCATCCTTTTGAAATTCTTCTTCATGAAAGCATCTCTCCTTTAAAATGATTACGTAAGGAAATATAGCAAGCCCTGGCCTAAATGCAGCATCAGCCAAGGCGGGCTTGAAAAAAGAAAGCTCCGGGTCTCCACCCCCGGAGCTGCTGCAGAGCAGCAAAAGAGAACTGGATCGGAAATAATATATGAGCAATGCTTTCCCCTGTAGCCAAGCCGCAGGGAAAACTCTCCGCCGAAAATAAGCCCCTTTGCCCGCGTGGGGAAGGGGGTTTTCGGAGGGGAGGCACTACAAAAGAAAACCCGGCCTCAGCCGGGATTCATTGCGTTGCGCAATAATCCCCTTCCCCATCACTCGCAGGTCAAACGGTGATTGTCAGCTAGGCAGTTCTCCTGGCTCCAGGTCATCGCTCCTCTGCGCCTTCCCAGGGACATTCCCCAGTGACATCATGCAGATTCACTCGCTGTTACAGTGGCGGGACCGCTCCGGCATTTACCGGATTCCCTATTAAGTCTTGCGACACCTAACCCAATCGATATGGAGTTTTTATGGTTCTATGAACCTCATGTATTATGGTAGCACTCATTCCTATGTTTGTCAACACCCTTTTCAGGATATTTTAGGAATTTCCCAAATTAGGTCAAGAGAACATCGACAGACCTTTCGATGGTATAAAACCAGGAAACTTCCTTCTAGAAGTCAACCTGCTCCATCTCCTCGCGTGACTTGTCACAGCGCAGCTCCTGATTTTTCACGCTGACCTGCGTGCCCGGCGCGACCGACTTCGTGATAAACGCATTGCCGCCGATGACGGCGCCCTTGCCTATGACCGTATTGCCGCCGAGGATCGAGGCGCCGGAGTAGATGGTCACATAATCCTCGATGGTCGGATGGCGCTTCTTATCCTTCAGCATACGGCCGCCCTTCGTCGAGAGCGCCCCCAAAGTTACCCCCTGATAGATTTTCACATGCTCGCCGATTTCCGTCGTCTCACCGATGACAATGCCCGTAGCATGGTCGATGAAAAAGCTCCTGCCAATCGTCGCGCCCGGGTGGATATCCACACCCGTACAGCTGTGCGCATACTCGGACATGATGCGCGGAATCACGGGAACGTCGAGCACATGAAGCTCATGCGCGAGACGGTGCACGGTGATCGCGTACAGTCCTGGATAGGAGTAAATGATCTCCGCCTCGCTCGACGCCGCAGGATCTCCCTCGAATGTCGCATGAACATCCAATTCGATGTAGGAGCGGATCTTCGGTATGGCGCGGAAAAAGGCAAGTGTGATCTCCTGGGCTCGGTCAGCAATATCGCCTTCCGTTTGCACGTTCGAGCATTTGCACGGCAGAGCGATGGCGATCTGTTTGTTCAGCAGGTACGCCACATCCTCTATAACCATCGTCATATTGTTCTCAACGCTGTAGACGCGGTAGTGCTCATCCTTGAAATAGCCCGGAAAAACAATGCGCACGAGTTTGTCGAGAATATCGATGACCGTCTTCTTGTCCGGGCGGCAAAAGACATCCATCTTGTCAATAATACGCTCCTGTCTGTAATCCTCCAGGATGTCGTTGATGATGCCATGCAGGTTCTCCGCTATGATGTCCGCCATTCTTCCACTTCTCTTTCCTAGTAATGTTCAGCCGCTACGCGAAACGGCATGACCTGCTTTCAATGCCGCACTGCACTTTCAGTCACCGTTCATGAGCCAAGCACATGGGGCAAAAAATACACGAGCTGCTTCGTCCACCAGTCCCAGCCATAATCGACATCCTCGCCCCAGAAATCAACCCAGGCATCGATGCCGCGCGCCTCAAGCACCCTGCAAAGACGTGCAAGCGAACGCCGCGGCTCATCCAAGCCGTGCCCTTGCCCCGTACAGAAGACAATGTTCTTCTCATTGTAAAGCGCGATATAGGGATGTTCATTTGCCATGTTCGGCAGGAAGTCCAACGGCGAATTGTCGTAGAGTTGCCCATTGAGCCAGCCGCCGAAGAATTTCTTCGCATCATACGAGCCGGCAAGCGCAACAAGTCCGGAAAAGTATTCAGGCCGCCGCAAAAAGACAATCGTTGCATGTGTCGCACCGAAACCGCAGCCAACCGCTAGAGGCAGGCGCTGCACGCCTCCCTGGGAGCGGATATACGGCAAGACTTCCTCAACGATATACTCGTAATAAGCTTCCTGTCGGTTTGCACGCCACTCTCGGTCATCGCGGCTGAACCAGCTCTCACCGTCAACGGTATCAACCGTCACGAGGCGAATCAGCTGCCCGTCAATCCAAGGAGCGAGCGCGTCCACCACGCCGGCTCCCTCGTATGCGTCCGAAAGCCCTCTCTGCGGCGGAAAGGCCAGCACAGGAATACCGCCCGCTCCATACGTCCTGACCGTCATTTCCTTTTGCAGCCTCTCGCTGAACCAGCGGTCCTCTCTCTTTTCCATACCCATGCCCCCGCTTTCCACAATGCAGCAGCCAATCTCCATATCATCAACTATACTATACAAAACCTCGCCTGACAAGGCATCCCTAGGCTAAGGCGCGAATCAGAAGAAGCCCTGCCCAGGCCGCGAGAAGTCCCAGAAAAACGTTCGCAACTATATTCAGCAGGGCATAAGGAGCGTTCGCGCCCTGCAGCAAGGCCAGCGTCTCCATGCTGAAAGAGGAAAACGTCGTGAAGCCGCCGAGAAAGCCGACGGCAAGCAAAAGGCGCAGGTTCTCTGGCAGAAAGACGCCGCGCGGCAAAAGCGGCAGGAGCCCCATGATGAGTCCCATAAGAAAGCTGCCCGACACGTTGACGAAGAGGGTGCCGCAGGGAAACGCGGCGCCGAAGCGTGCGGCAAAGAACGCGGTCGCCAGATAGCGGCACACAGCGCCAAAGCCGCCGCCCAGAAAGACAAAGATATACTGCGCCCCCATCGTTTACGCTCCGTGCGCCTCGCGAACATCGGCGAGATCTTCGAGCGTCTTCTGCTTGCTTTCCTTGCCGCAGGTGATGACGACGATCGAGATCAGCACGAAGACGGACGCGAACAGTCCGAAGATCATCTCAATGCCAACGGAGCCGGCGAGCAGCACGCCGACGAGCATCGGCGCAATCATGCCGCCGATGCGTCCAAATCCCGCCGCCCAACCGCTGCCGAGCGCACGCATCGCCGTCGGGTACTGCTCGGGCGTATAGGTGTAGATGACGCCCCATGCGCCGAGATTGAAGAAGCTCATGCCCGCGCCCCAGGCGAGAAGCGCCGACGACGATTCGGCAGCGCCAAAGAAGTAGCTGCAAACGCCCGACAAAAGCAGGAAGGCGGACAACGTATACTTGCGTCCGATGACCTCGACGAGCCACGCGGCAGCAAGATAGCCGGGAAGCTGCGCGAGCGTCATCATCAGCACATACTCGAAGGTCTTGACGACGGCGAAGCCCTGCGCGTAGACGAGCGACGGCAGCCACATGAAGATGCCGTAGTAGCTGAAGACGATGCCGAACCACGTCAGCCAAAGCATCGTCGTGCGCAAACGGAAGCCCTTTTGCCACAGCGCGGCAAATCCCGTCTCTCTGCCGCTCTCCCGCGGCAATAGTTCATCTGCCGTAAACGGACGGTTCGCAAGACCGAGCTTTTCCTCCAGATGGCAGACGATCTCCTTCGCTTCCTCGACGCGTCCCTTCGCGAGTAGATAGCGAACGGATTCTGGCAGGTGCAGGCGGATGAGGAACACATAGAGCGCGGGCAGAGCGCCGAGCAGGAACGCGAGCTTCCAGCCGAACGTCGGAATGAAGAGATACGAGATGCAGGCGGCGACGAGCCAACCGACGCCCCAGAAACTCTCAAGAAGGACGATGAAGCGTCCGCGCAGCCGCGTCGGCGCATACTCTGTCATGAGCGTGACGGCAACGGGCAGTTCGCCGCCGAGGCCAAAGCCGACGAGGAAACGGAAGACGAGCAGCGATTCATAGCTCCAAGCCAGAGCGCAAAGCCCCGTCGATACACTGTAGAGCAGAACCGTCGCGGTGAAAACCTTCTTGCGCCCCCAGCGGTCAGCAAGAGAACCTGCAACGACCGCCCCGAGCGCCATGCCGATAAGTCCCACAGAGCCGATCCAACCCGCCTGCGCAGGGCTCAGCCCCCAATCCTTGACCAAGAGCGGCAGGACGAAGGCGATCAGGCCTGTATCCATCGCATCAAAGAGCCATCCCAGGCCCGTGACGAGGAGCATCTTGTAGTGAAAAGAGCCAACGGGCAATTCTTCCAAACGACGCAGCATAAATATCCACTTCCTTTGAAAACAAACTCATATCTTCTCCGCCCCGGACAAAGGACGTCGCCCTTTATTGTACCACCTATGCGCCGCAGGTCAAGTATTCCATGCAGGACGCAAAGAAGCGCCATCGCGAACGATAGCGCTTCTTCCTAGGACAGGCGCATCTTGAAGTCCTCGTAGCCAAAGCGCCGCACGACCTGCCATGCGCCCGCCTCATCGACGGCGACGATGGCAGGGAGCGGCATACCGTTGAAGGTGTTGTTCTTCACCATCGTATAGATCGCCATGTCGCCGAAGACGACGCGGCTGCCGACGGCAAGCGGCGCATCAAAGGAATACGCGCCGATCGTGTCGCCTGCGAGGCACGTCGGTCCCGCGAAGGTGTAGGTGAAGGGCTTCTCCCCCGCCTCACCTGCCCCCAGGACGGGCGGGCGGTACGGCATCTCGATGACATCGGGCATGTGACATGCCGCCGACGTGTCGAGTATGGCAACAGGCGTATCATTTTCGACGATTTCGAGCACTTCAGCAGCGAGGAAGCCCGCGTCGAGTGCGATCGCCTCGCCCGGCTCGATATAGACCTTGAGCTCGTACTTCTTCTGCATCTTCTCAATGCACCGCTTCAAGAGCTCGATGTCGTAACCCTCGCGTGTGATATGGTGCCCGCCGCCGAAGTTGATCCACTCCAGCCGGGGCAGCCATGCACCGAACTTCTTCTCGACGGCTTCGAGCGTTTCCGCCAGCGGCTCCGCCCCCTGCTCGCAAAGCGTGTGGAAGTGCAGTCCCGTCAAACCTTCGAGCTTGTCCGCGCGAAAATCGCCGCACTTGACGCCGAGGCGCGAGCCGGCTGCGCAAGGGTCGTAAATCGCATGTTCCTGCGTCGAATGCTCGGGATTGATGCGAAGGCCGCAGGCGCAGCCATGCGCCAGGGCAAGCGCACCGTACTTCTCCCACTGCGCGAAGGAGTTGAATACGATATGGTCGGCGATCTTGACGATCTCTTCCATGTCGTCCGGCTTGAACGCCGGTGAAAAAACGTGATTCTCCTTGCCCGGCATCTCCTCGTATGCGAGACGCGCCTCATAGAGCCCGCTCGCCGCCGCACCCGCGAGGTATTCGGCGGCAAGCGGATAGAAGCGGAACATGGAGAACGCCTTCTGCGCCAACAGCACATGTGCGCCCGTCTCCTGCTGCAAATCACGCAGGACGGCGAGATTTTTCCGCAGAAGCTCTTCCACGACGACGTAGGAAGGCGTCGGAACGGCGGCAAAGATTTCCGCGTATCTCTCGTACTTCCCGAAAGTCCCTTCGCCCATCAATCGACAAGCTCCGGCGCAAAGCTCTCCTGCCACGGCAGACCCCAGCGATTCAGCGCTTCCATGAACGGATCGGGATCGAACTCTTCGATATTGAAGACGCCCGGCTTTTTCCATACGCCGTTCATCACGAGCATTGCGCCGATCATCGCCGGAACGCCCGTCGTATAGGAGATGGCCTGCGAGCCGACTTCCTTATAGCATGCTTCATGATCGCAGACATTGTAGAGATAGTACGTTTTGTCCTTACCATCCTTCTTGCCGCAGAAGATGCAGCCGATGTTCGTCTTGCCCTTCGTCCTCGGGCCAAGGCTTGCAGGATCCGGCAGCACCGCCTTGAGGAACTGCAGCGGGATGATTTTCTTTCCCTCGAACTCAATCGGTTCGATCGAAGTCATGCCGACATTTTCGAGGCACTTGAGATGCGTCAGATAGCTCTGCCCAAACGTCATGAAGAAGCGAATGCGGCGAATGCCGGGAATGTTGAGCGCCAGCGATTCAAGCTCCTCATGGTGCAGCAAGTACATATCCTTCTCGCCGATTTCCGGGAAGTTGTAGACGCGCTTGATTTCCATCGGCTCTGTCTCAACCCAACGGCCATCCTCCCAATAACTTCCCTTCGCCGAAACCTCACGGATATTGATCTCGGGATTGAAGTTCGTCGCAAACGGATAGCCATGATCGCCCGCGTTGCAGTCGAGAATATCTATGTAGTTGATTTCGTCAAAGTGATGCTTCAAGGCATAGGCGGAAAAAACGCCCGTGACGCCGGGATCGAAGCCCGAGCCAAGAAGCGCTGTGATGCCCGCTTCCCTGAAGCGATCACGATACGCCCACTGCCACTTGTACTCAAACTTTGCCGTATCCTCCGGCTCATAATTCGCCGTATCGACATAGTCCGTTTTCGTGGCAAGACAAGCATCCATAATGGTCAGATCCTGATACGGCAATGCAAGGTTCAGGACGACGTCCGGCTTCTCGCGTTCGATAAGCGTCACAAGCTCATCCACCCGGTCTGCATCGACCTGCGCCGTCACGATCTTCGTCTTGCCTCCCGCGAGCTTTTCCTTCAGCGCGTCGCACTTCGACTTCGTGCGGCTCGCGATGCAGATTTCCTCAAAAACTTCGCTGTTCTGGCAGCATTTGTGCACAGCGACGCTCGCGACGCCGCCCGCGCCGATGATCAAAGCCTTTCCCATGGTTCTCTTCCTCCTGTTCTTCCCTTTGCCCTATACAAGCTCCGGCCCCCGAATAAACGGCTCCTCCCATGCGAGAAGCATTTCCCGGAGCAGCTTCAATGCCGCAGCGGTAGAAGCGCCGCTTGCATCATAATGCGGCGAAAGCTCCACCATATCGCAGCCGACAACGCGGTCAAGGCGCAGCGTCTTCCGAAGCGCGCCCAGAAGCTCCACGAATCCCACACCGCCCGGCTCCGGCGTTCCCGTTCCCGGCAAGACGCTCGGATCTAGGATATCGAGGTCAAGCGTGATGTAGACGGGCTTTCCCATAAGCTCCGCCAGATTCCATTCCAGCCCCGTGAAGTCAAACCGCTGCAAATGCGTATGCTCTCTCGCCCAATAAAATTCCTCACGCTCGCCGCTGCGAATGCCAAACTGATAAATGCGTCCGTCGCCCAAGATATCCCAGACGCGGCGCATGACCGTCGCATGCGACAGCCGTGCGCCAAGATATTCCTCACGCAGATCTGTATGTGCATCGAAATGCACGATATGGAGATCCGGATACTTCTCGGCAAGAGCGCGAACAACGGGCAGCGTCACAAGATGCTCCCCGCCGATCATAAAAGGCTTCTTGCCGTCAGCCAGAAGCGTCCTCGCAAAGCTCTCGATCTGTCCCAGGGCAAGAGTCGTATCGCCGAAGCAAAGCTCGAGATCGCCGCCGTCAAAGACACGCGCCTCCTCCAGATCGAGATCGAGATACGGGCTGTACGTCTCCAGCCCATACGATTCGGCTCGCATCGTGCGGCTCGCAAAGCGCGTACCGGGACGAAACGAGGTCGTCGAATCAAACGGCGCACCGAAAATGACGACGCGCGCTTCCCCATACGGGGCACTGCAGCCCAGAAACGTTTCCACATTATCCTTCAACATCGCGCAGCATCTCCTCCACATACGTCGGCAGTGCAAAAGAGCCGACATGCAGTTTTGTATTGTAATAGCGCGTCGCTATGCCGAGCTTTTTCCAGCGCTTCCAATCCACGCCCTCGATCGGCGCGCGCTTCTTCGAGGCGAAACCGAAGAGCCAATGCCCGGACGGATACGTCGGGATATGCGCCTGATAGACGCGGCTGATGGGGAAAGATTCGACGATGCGCTTGTGCGCGCGCTGCATCGCATAGGCGTCTTCCTTGTAGAACGGACTCTCATGCTGGTTCACCATGATGCCGTCCTCCTTCAGCGCCTTGAAGCAGTTGCCGTAAAACTCCTTCGTAAAAAGCCCCTCTCCGGGGCCGAACGGATCGGTCGAATCCACGAGGATCAAATCGTACGCATCTTCCGGATGACGAATGAAGCGCAGGCCGTCCTCAAAGAAGAAATGCACGCGCGGGTCAGAGAGACAAGCCGCCGTCTGCGGCAGATGCTCGCGGCAAGCCTCGACGACAAGCTCGTCAATCTCCACGAGATCGATGCGCTCCACATCGGGATAACGCAGCAGCTCGCGCACCGTGCCGCCGTCGCCGCCTCCGATGACGAGGATGCGCTTCGCCTCCGGATTGACGCACATCGGCACATGAACCATCATCTCATGGTAGATGAACTCATCCTTTTCCGTCAGCATCATGTAGCCGTCAATCGTCAAAAAGCGCCCAAACTCCGGTGACTCAAATATATCAATGCGTTGAAACTCGCTTTTGCCCGAATAAATCTGCTTGTCGACCTTGATGGAAAAACCAGCATTCTTCGTGTGCTTCTCCGTAAACCAAAGCTCCATGCCTCATGCCTCCTTCATCACATTCAGCCGCCGAAGCGCCATGTCCTCCGGTCCCGTGAGCGAACAGCCCTTCTTCTTCGCGTAGCGGATATAGGTGAGGATGTCGTCCGTCACAAGCTCGCCCGGCGCAAGGATCGGGATGCCCGGCGGATAGCACATGACGAACTCGCCCGCGACGCGCCCCGCCGTATCCGCCACGGGCAGCGATTCCTTCTCACCATAAAAGGCTTCCTGCGGGCCGCAGATGACCTTGGGGCTGATGTACTCGCCTTCGAGCATGTTCTTGGGCGGCTTCTTGTAGTTGCGCCGAATCTCTGCAAGCGCCGATACAAGCCGTTCGATATCCTTCGGCCTGTCGCCGATCGAGATGTAGGCAAGAAGGTTCGCCATATCGCCGAACTCCGTCTGGATATCGTACTCATCGCGCAGCAGGTCATAAACCTCAATGCCTGCAAGACCCAAAGAGCGCGTAAAAATGGAAAGCTTCGTGATATCGAAATCAAAAACAGCGTCGCCGTCGACAAGTTCACGTGCATAGGCATAATAGTCGCCGATTGCGTTGATCTCAGCACGCGCGTACTCCACATGCCGAATGACCTTGTCGATGGTTTCCCTCCCGCGGATCGCGAGGTTGCGCCTTGATATGTCAAGGCTTACCAGTAAGAGATATGACGCGCTTGTCGTCTGGGTGAGATTGATGATTTGATGCACATAGCCCTCGTGCACACGCTCGCCGATGAGCAGGAGCGAGCTCTGCGTCAGGGAGCCGCCCGATTTGTGCATACTGGCAGAAGCCATATCCGCCCCCGCCGCCATGGCTGAAACCGGCAATGCATCGTGAAAGTAGAAATGCGTGCCGTGCGCCTCGTCCGCCAGAAGAAGCATCCCATGCGCATGGGCAAGATCAGCGATGGCACGAATGTTCGAGCAAATTCCATAGTATGTCGGATTGTTGACGAAGACTGCCTTCGCATCGGGATGCTCCTTGATCGCACGCTCCACATCGGCGAGCCTCATGCCGAGCGAAATGCCGAGCCGCCTGTCCAACTGCGGATTTACATAGACAGGCACGGCGCCCGAGAGGATCATCGCATTGATGACGCTCCGATGCACATTGCGCGGCAGGATGATCTTCTCGCCTCGCTTTGCCGCCGTCAGCACCATCGTCTGGACAGAAGACGTCGTTCCTCCGACCATGAAGAAGGCATGCGCCGCACTAAAGGCTTTCGCTGCAAGCTCCTCCGCCTCACGGATGACCGACACGGGATGGCAGAGATTGTCGAGCATTTTCATCGAATTCACATCGACCGAAAGGCACTTTTCGCCGAGGAAGTCCACCAATTCCCCATTGCCGCGCCCGCGCTTGTGCCCGGGCACGTCAAACGGCACAATGCGCCTGCTCTTGAAGCGTTCCAGAGCCTCAAGAACAGGCGCCCTGTCCTGCGTATGATAATCGAATGCTTCCAATCCCTCTTCTTCCCCCTGTTCCGCAGCAGTCAAAAGACGTTGCTGCCGCTGTAGATTTCAATCATCTCGCGCCTCAAGCTGTTGCTGATGGAAAGGCGCGTTTTCGGCGGAATCTCGTAAATATCCGTATTGAAGAGATAGTTCTGCAGCTCGATTTCCTTGATGAGCATGCGCGTATGAAAGATATTCGCCTGGTAGACATTGATATCCATGGCATCGTATGTCGCCAAGGTCTCCGACTTGATGTACTCCTGAATCGACGACATCTTATCGTCCATAAAGAGCTTCCTTCCGGTCACGTCGCGCGTAAAACCGCGCACGCGGTAGTCCATCGTAATGATATCCGAATCAAACTTGCCGATGAGGTAATCGAGGGTTTTCAGCGGCGTGATCTCGCCGCAGGTCGCCACGTCGATATCAACGCGGAACGTCGCAATACTCGTTTCGGGATGAAATTCCGGGTATGTATGAACGGTCACATGGCTCTTGTCGAGATGCGCGACAATCTCATCGTTCATCAGCGGTTTCTTATGCCCCGCCGTGTCCTCCTCCGAAATCAAAAACGTCACGCTTGCACCCTGCGGGTCATAATCCTGCTTCGATATGCTCAGCACATGCGCACCGATCATTTCCGTCACGCGCATAAGAATCTTCGTCAGCCGCTCGGAATTGTACTGCGAGTCAATATATTTAATATAATCCTGCTGCTCACGCTGCGTTTTCGCGTAGCAAATATCGTAGATATTGAAGCTCAACGACTTCGTCAGGTTATTGAACCCGTATAATTTCAGCTTTCCTTCCAACCCGAACGACCCATCCTTCCCTTTGCTGACAAGAAAAGGCAGATAACGAGCTGTCGCTGCGCCACCTGCCGTAATTTCATTTTTGCTAGCTCTGCCTTATTATAAAGGATATTCATTACTTTGACAAGATAGAACGTCCAGACGAATTCTACCGAAAAATCCTTCCACGTCTGCTCTTCCTGCATGGTTTTTTTCGATAAGCCGCCTGCAAGATTTATTAGACAATGCACCTATTCTGTGTTAAATTCTCTCTTAGGAAAGCACGGATAAAACGAAGCCGCCCGGATTTGCACAGATGCACCGGTTCTGTCCGAGAGATGAACCGCAGGCGCAGCGGTGCTGCGTCGAAGATTTGATGACGAAAAGAGGCAGCGCAGATGCGTGGAGACGAGCGGCTGAATTTATCAACGGTTCCTTAGATATCACTGTTTTTTCAAAGGAGTATTGCTATGGCACAAAGAACCATTGACACGACGGAGCGTCTGCCGCTCCTCCAAACCATTCCCTTGTCCCTGCAGCATCTTTTCGCCATGTTTGGCTCCACGGTGCTCGTGCCGATCCTCTTTCAGATCAATCCTGCGACGGTGCTTCTCTTCAACGGCATCGGCACGCTCTTTTATCTGATCCTCTGCAAGGGCAAAATCCCCGCTTACCTCGGATCGAGCTTCGCCTTCCTCTCCCCTGTATTCCTCGTGCTCACAAGCTACAGTTACGAAGCGGCGCTCGGCGGCTTCATCATCGTCGGCATCGTCTTTTGCCTGGTCAGTTTCATCATTCATGCCATCGGCACGAGCTGGATCGATGTGATCTTCCCCCCTGCTTCAATGGGCGCGATCGTCGCGGTCATCGGGCTTGAGCTGATGCCGACAGCGGCAAAAATGGCGGGGCTGACCGATGGCGATACCGATTCGACCGTGATTTTCGTTTCCGCAGCGACTCTTGCCGTAACCATCTTTGCTTCCATAGCGTTCCGCGGCTTCCTCGCCATCATCCCCATCCTCATCGGCGTCGTTTCCGGCTACGCCATCGCCTTTGCCGCAGGCCTCGTCGATCTCTCCTCCGTGGAAAGCGCCCCTTGGTTCGCCATTCCGACCATCTACACGCCAAAATTCGAACTCGGCGCCATCCTCATCATCCTTCCCGCCTCTATCGTCGTCATCGTGGAACACATCGGCCATCTCATCGTGACAAACAACATTGTCGGGCGCAATCTCACAAAGGATCCGGGGCTCGACCGCTCCCTCCTCGGCAACGGCATATCAACGATCTTCTCCGGTTTCTTCGGTTCGACGCCGAACACAACCTACGGGGAAAACATCGGCGTCCTGGCCATCACGAAAGTCTACTCGACCTGGGTCATCGGCGGTGCCGCCGTTTTCGCCGTCGCGCTCTCCTGCCTAGGCAAGCTGGCCGCACTCATCCAGAGTATCCCCACGCCCGTCATGGGCGGCGTTTCCATGCTGCTTTTCGGCGTCATCGCCGCCTCAGGCATACGCATCCTCGTCGAATCCAAAGTGGATTACAGCAAGCCGGCGAACCTCCTCTTGACCTCCATCGTCATGGGCATCGGCGTATCAACCGCAAGCCTGTCCATCGGCACAGTGACGCTCAAGGGCATGTCGCTCGCGACCATCATCGCCGTCGTTCTCTCGCTTTCCTTCCGCCTCATCTACGCCCTGCGCCGCAAAAAGGATGCGGGCAGGAAATGACCTCTGTAAAAAAATTCCTCTGCTTCGTTTCCGCAAAGGCAGATTCCTTCGCATGCAAAATCGCCATGGTATTCATCCTTCCTCCGCTCAACCGCGATGCCATAAGCCGCGATGCCATAAGCCGCGATGCCATAGAACAAGCCTGTTTGTGCTTCATGCTCACGGCACGATCCCACCGGATGTTTTTAGTTGGTGCTTAAAAGCATACCAAACGAACGCCGCTCATGCTGTTTTATTTTCTGCAGAAATGGATTTTTTGAAGCTCACAGCGGATTATGTATTGCAGCATCCAAGTCCAGCAAAACATCTATAATCCTCGCCTGCGATACTCATTGACAGTTAACTGCCTTTATGCTACCATAAAAAAGAATTATATAGTTGGATTAGGTGTCATGGAACATCACAGATAAAACAACGCCCTCTGCTGCAGCGTTTTTCTTTCAGCAAAGAAACGAGCTGCACAAAGCGGAAGAAGCCTGCTGCAGCAAGCACGAAATTTATCGACGATGCCATGGCTTAATAGGGAATTTGGTATATGCCAAAGCGGTCACGCCACTGTAACAGGGAGCAAATCTGCAGGAAGATACGAAAGATCTTCAGTCACTGGGAAAATCCCCCGGGAAGGCGCAGAGGAGCTATGAACTGGAGCCAGGAGAACTGCCTAATCGACAATCACCGCTTGACCTGCGAGCGACGGGGACGGGGATTTTGCAAAAAGCATAGGCAGATGCTATGTCCGAACATCTCGGATGCAGATCCTTACACCCCCCGCCAGTCGGTCTGTGTCCCTTGGGCTTGACCGATTGGCGGGGGTGTAAGGACGGTGCACAATGCCCATGAAGTGGGTATGGGTGCGTGTAGTTTCCCGGCCAAATGCTGCAAAAGCAAAGCCTCCTTTCCGTTCCATGCGGAAAGGAGGTTTTTTATGGCTTGATTGCCGTAAGCGAATTTTCCCGTTTATTTTATTGATGTATTCCATGATTTGTATCAGCAAATGAGGTGCCATTTATGTTTCAAACAAAAAAGTATGCACTCGCGATCATCTTTTTGTTGCTGACCAGCATGATTTTCACAGCCTGCGGCGGAGCGCAAAAAGAGGCCGAAGAAAACAGTGCGAACACAAAACCGATTGAAATCACGGATGTCTCCGGACAGACGATCACCTTGAAAAAACCTGCGAAGCGAGTAGTAGTGCAGTGGAGCGGCTCAGGCGGCGCGTTTATCACGATGGCGGCACTAGCAGGGAAAGACATTACCAATCTCATCGTCGGCATTGACCCTTCACTGAAAGAATATCGTGCCGACATGTGGAACCAATTCAAAAAGGATCTTCCTGAATTGGAAAAAATTCCTACCATCGGTTCCGTGAGCGAAAAATCTTTCGATACGGAAAAAGTTCTCTCCTTGAACCCGGATGTCATCTTCATTCCTATGGATATGAAAGCGCAGTACGACGCAGATGTGAAGCCCAAAATCGATGCAGCCGGGATTCCGACCATTTATATTGACTACCATGCGGAAAAACTTGAAAGCCACCAGCGTTCCATTGAAGCCATCGGCAAAGCGCTGGGAAAAGAGGAGCGCGCAGAAGAAATCAAACAATTTTACACGGAGCATCTGACCAATGTCATCAACCGTGTTCAAAAACTCAGCAAACCCAAGCCGACCGTGTATATAGAAACAGGCATGGAAGGTCCGGAAGCCTTTGGCTACGCCTATAACAGCAATTATTCCTGGGGCGCCATGGCGACGTTATGCGGCGGCGACATCATCACCAAAGATGTAATCGCCACTGCAGGACCGGTCAATCCTGAATTTGTCTTGGAAAAGGATCCCGAGATCATTATGATCATGGGCTCCTATTGGCCTAAGAAACCGACCTCCATGCGCCTCGGCTTTGAGACGGATGAAGCGCATTCCCAGCAGCTCTTGAAAGCGTTCACGCAGCGCGAGGGCTGGAGTAATCTGAAAGCCGTCAAGAACCACCAGGTCTATTCGGTGCATCACGGCTTGGCCCGCGAGGTCTATGACTGCGCCGTGTTCGAGTATCTCGCAAAGACGTATTACCCCGAGGAATTTAAGGATGTCGACCCGGAAGGAACACTCAAGGAATTCTACGAAAAATTCCTGCCGTTCTCTTACGGCGGCATATGGTTCATGCACTTGAACTAAAGAAAGGGTTTTCACGATGGATGGACATCAAGAAACAAATTTTGCATTTTGGAATGCTCGATGGAAACAAAACTATGTCGAACGAGAACAGCGCATACGCGCAAACCCGCAGTTGGATTATTGGGACAAGCGTGCGCGGGATTTTTCCTTGATGCGTAAGAGCAACGATTATGATTTCGGCAGAAAAGTCTATGCCTCCCTGCATCATATTCTAAGCCCGGATGCAACGATGCTGGACATCGGCGCAGGCCCCGGAACTTTTACCATCCCCTTTGCACAAAAAATCAAATTTGCAACAGCCGTCGAGCCATCTAAAGGAATGGTTTCGGTCTTGAAAGAAAATGCTCAAGAAGCAGGCGTGCATAATTTCACCATCATCGAGGAACTGCTGCAGGATCTCCCGTCCGGGAATTCTCCTGCCTTCCAATTTGATCTCGTAGCAATTTCGCTCGTCTTGTGGATGTTCCAAGATGTATGGCCGCGCATCGTACAGATGGAGAGTTATGCCAAAGGACACTGCGCCATCGTTGCCGGCATACCGGACCGCAGGAATCCAAAAACAGCGAACAAAGCGGATGTGGATGAGTTCCAAATCCTCTGCAACATGCTTATTTCCCAAGGGCGCTTCCCCAATGTAAGCATCATCAACTATCAGTGCGAACGCACGGTGGAAGATGAAATACAGTGCAGAAAAATCATATACGAACAGTATGAGCAGGACATGACTGCAGAGGCAGAAGAAAAAATCCGGCAGGAAGTCCTTGCCAAAGCCAAGGACGGCATGTGCTTGATCTCCTCCAGATCGGCTGTTATTTGGTGGAATCCGCAAGATATTGTTCCTGTAAGCTGAGGAAACACGGATACGTTCGCTCCCCATCGCCGCGCATCTGGGCGAGTTCATTCCAAAGAGTTCATAAATATTGAGCCGTAAGAGATACGCAAAGAAATCTGCAAAAGATTTTTGCGGCCTCTTACGGCTCAATATCGTTTTATAAACCGGAGAAAGAATCTGCACAGAAGAAATCCGGAGCAGCTGAATATGCTTTTTTAAGCCTGCAGCTCACGAACAAACAACTGCGAATGCGGCGGCTACATGAGCCCCATCACGAGAATCGCGCCGACAACGAGCGGCAGAACATAGGCAAAGTAGCCGCGTGCCCAGTTGGGAATCTTCAATCCCTTGCCCATATTGGCTTCCGCATAGAAATTTTTCCAACCCCAGCCAAAGCTGTGCATAGAGTACAGCACGAATACGAGTGCGCCGCCCGGAAGCAAAATGTTGCTCACGATAAAATCCTCCAGATCGAGGAAGCTGCTCTCTCCGCCCATAGGATGCACACCTGCGAGAAGATTGAAGCCAAGGGCACACGGGAGCGACAAAAGCAAAAGGAGCACGCCGTTCACAAAACCTGCCTTTTTGCGGCTCCAACCCGTGAGATCCATCGTGCAGGCCATGATGTTTTCAAAAACGGCCAACACTGTCGAAAAGGCCGCAAACGACATGAAGATGAAGAAAAGGCTGCCCCAGATCACGCCGCCGGACATGTGGTTAAAAATATTCGGCAGCGTGATGAAGATAAGACCCGGCCCGCTTCCCGGCTCCACGCCATAAGCGAAGCAGGCAGGAATGATGATAAGTCCCGATGTGATTGCCACGAAAGTGTCAAGAAGCGCAACATTGACGGACTCGCCCAGAAGCGCATTGTTTTTCGGGATATAGCTGCCGAAGATCGCCATGGCGCCGATACCGAGACTCAGCGTAAAGAACGCCTGATTCATTGCTGCAACGATGACATTCGTAAAACCGATTTCCTCCATCTTGGCGAGATCGGGCTGGAGATAAAAAACAACCCCTTCTCTCGCGCCGTCAAGAAATACGCTGTTGGCAGCGAGCACAACCATGATGATGAGCAGCATCACCATCATGACTTTCGTGACACGCTCCAACCCTGACTGCAGTCCATGAGAGCAGATGAGGATGCCGCTGATGACAACAATGGCCATGGGTACGACCTGCAAAACAGGATCCGCGAGCATCGCGCCGAAGGCACCTGCAATGGCCTTTGGCTCAAGCCCTGTGAAAGCGCCGCGCGCCGTTTGGTAGAAGTAAAGAAGCATCCAGCCCGCAACTGTCGTATAGAACATCATGAGCAAAACACAGCCGAGCCAACAGGCATAACCATGCCAGTGCCATCCCCACTTCTCCGGCGTAAGCCTCTGGTACATGCGCACCGGACTGCGGCGCGCCGCGCGCCCGAGAGAAAATTCCATCGTCATGACGGGGATGCCAAGTACGATGAGAAAAAAGAGATAGAGCAGTACAAATGCACCGCCCCCATTCGCCCCAACGAGATAGGGGAACTTCCAGACATTGCCGATGCCGATAGCACAGCCGGCGCTGATAAGAATAAAACCAAAGCGGCTCTTGAGCGTTTCTCGCGCCATGATAAGACCTCCTGCAATAATAATAGGTAAGGCACAGCCGGCCGCGCCGACTGCGCCTTACCATTATATCATATACGGCAAGCCTGTAAAACAGGCTGTACGGCACAATCATTCCGTCAGGAAGCCTGCGGCAGTTCCACCCCCTTCACCTTAAGGATCCTTATCCCGCTGATCCCATACTTCATGCAGCGCACCTTGCCGCCCTGCCCCTCCTGAAAGTAACGATAAGGAACGGCAGAAAACACCAGATGCGACCCCGGCTTGAGCATCTCGGAAAATTCCTCGTAATTGCAAAAATCATCGAGCTTCGTCCAAATATGCCGGCAAACATTCATCCCAAAAGACGTGGCCAGATCCCGCAGCAATATGGTCGGCTGCGGCCTCTGCGCCCTCAGCTTCGTCCTGCCATAGGAAACGAGCGTTGCGGCAAAAACAACAGCCGATCCTTCATACTCGGCAAGCCTCCGCCTTTCCTCCACAGTCTTCTTTTCCGCCTTCTTCATCATCTTACTCATGATCCGCACCTCCCATACCGCATCACTTTTCCGGCAATCATCACATCACGTCATTTCCTTTTCTCATCCGGCACATCATCTGCTTTCATTATACGCGTCTTTTCCCATATTCTTCGTCAAAAAAACTGCGATGATACGCGTGTGGACGTATGTACAGAACGTTTGGCCTCACTCGCGGAAAACGCATTGGCAGGCTTGACAAACGCTCATGATGATGGTATCATCCCTTTGTTGACAAATTTCATGCCGAAGTGGCGGAATTGGCAGACGCACTTGACTCAAAATCAAGCGTAGTTCCCTACGTGCCGGTTCAAGTCCGGCCTTCGGCACCATAAAAAACACAAGGCTTCCGAGCATTTCGCCCGGAAGCCTTTTTTATATGTATTTTTATTTTGACAGCTTCTACATTTTCCCATTCTATAAAACCGCTTAGTTACGACAGAACGTAGCGCGATCGATACCAAGTAGAGACGTCATCTGATCGGCATTAACTTTATGCTCAACCATACGCCCCCGTAACTTGTTTATGTTTACCATAGGATCATCTCCACATATCGCATATATGCGATATGTGGAGATGAAATACGACATCCTTGCTCTGATGTCAAGATGTTTTTCGCAATAAACGCGAAAATATTGCATATCTGCGAAAAAAATGATACGATCAATAGCAGGAGGTGTCCACTATGACTATAGGCAGTCGAATACGAGAATATAGAAAGAAATTAGACCTATCCGTTGATGATGTTGCTGAAAAGCTCGGGAAAAATCGAGCAACCGTCTATCGTTATGAAAGTGATGATATCGAAAATCTACCAGCAACAGTGTTGGAGCCTCTTGCAAAAATCTTGCAGACAACTCCTGCTGAGCTAATGGGGTGGAAAAAAGATTCAGTGGCTGACCTTTCCTCCATCCCAAACATATTCCCGCTCAAAACAAAAAAAGTCCCCCTGCTTGGCACCATCGCGGCGGACGTGCCAATTTACGCGGAGGAGAACTTTGACGGGCATCGCGAAAGAACGAAAGGTGTTCGTGCGGATTTCTGTCTAAAAATCAAGGGCGACAGCATGATCGGCGCGCGTATCAATGACGGCGACATCATTTTTATCCATAAACAGCCCGACGTAGAAAACGGCGAGATCGCCGCCGTGTTGATCGACGGCGAAGCAACGCTGAAACGGATTTACAAAAAAAACGACTCTCTGGTCTTGCAAGCCGAAAACCCGAAATACGCCCCGATCATCTGCTCTGCAAAAACCTGTGACGAGTGCATCATCATGGGCAAAGCCGTCGCTTTCCAGAGCGATGTTGTGTAACCGCCTGTCAAGCGCCGAAAGGAGTGACCTATGAACATTGAATTTTCACGCTCCGCGCTAAAATTCCTCCAATCCACCGACCGCCCCACGCGCGAACGAATCAAAGCAGGAATCCTCGGCTTGATCCAGCAGCCGCCCATCGGTGATATAAAGACACTGCAAGGATGGAATCCTCACGCATACCGTCTGCGGGTTGGGAAGTACCGTATCATCTATGAAGTCGTATCGGATGTCCTTCGCATCCTCAATATCGGTTCTCGTGGTGACATCTACAAATAAGGAGGCTATGACATGACTGCCAACGAAAAAGAAATGCTGCGTCTTTATAATTTTCTGCCGGAGGTCGATCAGGACTTCGCCCTCGCCTTCATGCGAAAACTCGTTCTTGCATGGGATCCTGATTTCACGAAACTCACACCGACGGAACGTGCCGAATTGGAAAGCTCCCGCGCGGATTTCGAGAACGGCAGCGCGGTTCGCATGGATGAGATCGATTGGGATTGACTTCACGCCTCAATGCCGAAGAAAAGGTGCAGTCAACCTCTGAAGCTGGATGCGTTCTAATTGTGGGATGCAATCTTTTTCAGCAAGTTTCGCGTCTTGCATAAAAAAAGGACACCGCCGCAGCAGTGTCCTTCGGGGCATCGTCTCAGCCGGCTCTGTGCCTGTGTACAAATTTCGATACTATCAATCAAGCGTAGTTCCCTACGCGCCGGTTCAATTCCGGCCTTCGGCACCATAAAAAACACAAGGCTTCCGAGCATTTCGCCCGGAAGCCTTTTTCGTACACTTTTTAATTTTTGACAGCTTTTTGACAGTTTCTATATTTTTCTTGCATTTGCCGCCAAGCAAAATACGGCAGTGTCCATGCCTCAGCCGTGAACCGCGCGAAAGACTGCGGGAAACGCATCGCGCCGCACCCGCAGCGCGAAACTGCCGGCAGCATACGGGACGAGATCGCCGGGATTGTAGAATACAACGAGGTCATTATTTGCATCAAGCATCCAGTTAAACGACTTCTGCCAGTTTTCAACTTTATGGTACTTTGCCAGCGCCTTGTCAACGTCCTTTGCAAAGAGGTACTGTTCATCATTCGGATACTGCGCGCGGAAGACAGAGGCGAGAGCCGCGAGGAGGCTGTCACGCCCCACGACGATCTCATCAAGGGAAAACTTTTCCCCCGTTGCCGCATGGATGTTTTCCGTCACAAGAGGAGAATACTGCAGGTGCTCTCCGTCGCGAAAGTACCCATAGCGCAGGACAAAACTGACGATCGTATCATCGACCCGCCCCCAACGATCGACCACTGTATATTCATAGCAGGGGGCGAATTTCATCTGTGTGCCGTCGCTCTTCTCCATCTTCGCGGCATAGGCATCATGCTGCTGCTTCTGTGCAAGGCTCCAATGAAGAAGCGCCTTCTGCAGGGCAGGGCGGGCATCTCCCTCTGCCCGGATCTCAGGATAGCTCCCCCAACAGATGATGCGCCCGTCCGCACGCACGCACCAGCGGCGGTCTTCTACGGTCAGCCAGGGGAGGTGCTCTGCCTGCGTACTCTCTCTATAGAATCCATCCATCTGTTTTATCTCTGCTATAGAGATTTCATTCTTCCCTGCTGTCGCGGCCTGCACAGCAGGAACCCCGCCGAATACGAGCGCCGCCATGAGGCCTGCAAGGATCTTCCGTTTCATCCGTCATCGCTCCCTTCAAACTGCACATTTCACACGGCAGGTTTCCCGCTTCAAGGCTTGAGGATCGTGATGCGTCCTGCACCCGAAGGATTTTCATAACCCTTGCCGACGATGCCGCCCTGATCCTTGATGTAATAAGCGATGGCATCGATATCGGAAAATGCCGTGTCTTGCAGAAGCGGCGAACCTTCGAACATCGTCATGCCGTTGCCGCTGTTGCGCATGATATAGGAATTGCTGACGACCTTGTAGTCCTCCATCAGATCGAGCGGCACACCGTCGACCATCACATCTTTGACACGATAAGCGCCTTCGACACGAACAAAACCGCCCTGTTCATTCCGAACCACCGAAGACGGCACGCGCGTGTCAATGGTGTAGGTGATTCCCGAAACATGGAAGAAACCGCCGGAATCCTCCGGGCAATTTGCAGCGCCCATTTCGAGCGCATCGAGAAGCTGCTGTCCCGTAACGCTGCGCACGACAAGATTGTTCGTAAAGGGAAACAGCGCTGCAAGCGTCTTGTATGTCACCTTTCCGGCAGAAATGGGATCACGAAAGCCGCCGCCGTTGACGAGCGCCACATCGGCATGAACGGAAGCGCGGAATGCATCTGCAACGAAATCGCCGAGATTCGTTTCGCCGCTGCGCACGCGGTACTCGCCGTCGACGTCCGTCACGAGATCAACGGTCGTCGTGCCGACAGGCTTGGAGAGCTGTGCGTCCACCTGCGCGAGCTCTTTATCGACAATGCGTTTCACCTTCGCATCGACCGCCGTCAGCCCTTTGACGAGCTCGCCCGTGATCGTACCGTCATCGTGGATGGTGATTTTGCCGACACGAGCAAGCTTCGTACCCGTTTGCTCGACGAGGACGTCTTTCCCGTCCTTGTTCTTGTCGATGCGCGTGTACTGCTCATGCGAATGTCCGTCGATGATGACGTCGATGCCGTTCGTATGCGCCGCCACCGCACCGCTGGACCAGACGGGAATGGCATCTGTCGTCCCCAGATGGGTGACGAGTACGACGTACTCTGCACCTTCCGCGCGAGCGGTATCGACAGTCTTTTGAATTCCGGCATAAAGCTTCGAGCCGTCCTCATCTTCAAGGAATCCGTAGATGAATTTCCCCTTCTCATCCTGAAATTCCTTCGTCAAAGACGAAATGAGCGTTTCCGGCGTAGTCACACCGATGAGTGCGATCTTCTTGCCATCGAGCGTGACGATCTTATGCGTCTTGAGCACCGGCTTATTCGTCCTCTTGTCGATGAAGTTGCAGCTGTAGTAGCCGCACTTGAGCTTCGATGCAAGCTCAAGGAAGCGATCCATGCCGAAATCGTATTCATGGTTGCCGGGAATGACAAAATCGTAGTCCGCGCTGTTCATGATGCGGATGATTGCCGCGCCGCGCGAGAGGCTGCCGAGAGGCTCCCCCTGCAGCGCATCGCCTGCATCGACGAGGATGACCGCCGGATTCTCCTTCTGCAAATCATGCTTGTACTGCGTGACGGCAGCTATATGGATGTTCTTAGCGACGCCGCAATGCACATCGTTCGTGTGCAGAATGACGGCGTCCGCGCACGCGGGCAGCGGCAGCAAGGCGATCCAAGCTGCAGCGAAAAAGCCGCCGATGAATTTCCGAATCCTGTTTCTCATAAAAACCTCCTGTTCTGACCATCCACTGAACCAAAACACAACGCTGCTACTCGTGCAGCACCCCCTCCCATATCAAGTCCGAACCTGCAATGAAAGAACCCATGCCGTTTCGCGTGACGGCTGAACATATACCTTGAAATTATATCGGCGCCGCATTTCCCGGCTCTCCCGCACCCTTTTCCTGCGCTTCCATTTCCAGGCACTGCAGCACAAGCGTCTCAAATTTTTCCTGAAACTGCACATCATCGCTTTTTACTCGTTTGCGCGGACCTTTCCAATGCTTTTTGCGCAGGATGCGATGCGGCTTTTTATGCGCATAGCGTTTCATCAAAAGCCTGTCGATGTTCCTGTCCGTATATTGCCAGCCATCCTGGTTCATGGCATAGGCACGTTTTCCCAGCGCCATGGCTGCCACGCCGTAATCCTGAGTGACCACGATATCTCCGGCGCGGCAAAGGTTGATGAGTGCGACATCCACAGCTTCGGCTCCCCTGCCGACGATCTTCACTTCAGCGTATTCAGAATGCAGGATATGGCTCGTATCACAAAGAAGAATGACAGGAACAAGAAACTTCTGCGCCACTTCCTCGATCTCCTCCACTACGGGACATGCATCCGCATCAACAAGGATTCTCATCCTGCCATCACCTCCCTTCTGTTTAATTCGCCTCCTCATCAGGTCATTCCTGCTTTGCATAGGGAGGCGAAAATCTTCCCGCTTGTAAGGATTGGTACAACATTTTTACCGCTGTCATTGTATAATAAACTCGTTCGTTCAAGATTTTTATGGAGGGATCGCCTTATGAGCGCATTTTTAGCACCGATTCATTTTCGCATGTACCGGAAGATCCGGGCACAGGAAGACCTGACGAAAGCTGTCGCCGCTTTAGCCGCAGAGCACGCTTGGCTGACCGAAGAAGAAGCGGCAGCCTATGGGAAAGAAGAGCCGCGTCCGTTGGAGGATATCATCGACCTTTCGAATATCCACGGCTGGCTTCTGAGGCAAATCGAGGATGCAGAAACCCGTTATGCAAAGCTTGTCACCCATCTGCTCAAAGAAGATGCGGCTCGCTTTGCAGAAATCAAGAATACAGCTTTCGCTGTCGGCGCAGCCCATGCTCCGAAGGAGACTTCCCCCCGTGCGCTCTACAGTGCACTGGACGAACTCCTGCTCGACGGCATGCCGTGTGACGGCGCCTGCATGGTGACGGATTCTTCCGAGGCGAACTTTACCTGGGAACTTCGGCTCGACGTACACGGTCCCTTCTGGACAAAAGCCGGCGGCAAGGCAGATCATTACTATACGCTCCGTGAAAAACTCATGGAAGGATTTCTCTCCCAAAGCAATCAACGCATTGTAACTGAGGATCGGCAGACCTACCGCTTCGCAGAAAAAGAATAAGAACCGACGAAAGGGCTGCAGACCGATACGGATGTGTCGGCCTGCAGCCCTTTCACCATGCCGCAGGAACAGTTCCCGAAGCCTGCATACGAGGAATATGGATATGATTTGCCACACTATGCTATAATAGCAATATGAACATTTTCGTTTTTGAAAAGGATGTGCTCATCTCTTGGACAACCCTGAATTACCGATATTCATCATCACGATTGCCTTTCTCATCTTTGCCAGCAGCTTTTTCGCCCTCTCTGAAACGGCCATAACAGAGAGCCATAAAAGCCGTTTGGAAAGACTGGCGGACGAGGAAGGGAAACATGCGGACGATGCCCTGAAAATACTGGATGACCCGGAAAAGCTCCTTTCCGTCGTACAGGTCGGCATCACGTTCACCAGTATTCTCATCGGTCTCCTGATCGGCGGCGCTGTGGCTCCGATATTAGCGGAAGCCATTTCTTTTCTGCCCTACTCCCATCTCGCTGCAGCCGTCGCAAGTACCGCTGTGATTGCTTATATCAGCCTTCTCCTCGGGGAATTTTTGCCGAAGAAGATCGCCTTGCAGGATCCGGAAAGATGCCTGATTCGCTTTGCATCCTGGCTGACGCGCCTCGAACGCTCCATGCGCCCTGCCGTTTCCTGCCTCTCCGGTTCCGCAAAGGTCATCCTCCTCTTTATCGGCGTCAACCCTGACAAACCGGATATCGTCACAGAAGACGAAGTCAAGGATCTGATCGAGCAGGGCACCGAGGAAGGCACTTTCGAGAAAACGGAGCAGGCCATGGTGGACAATATCTTTCACATGAGCGACCAAACAGCCTATGCCTTGATGACGCCGCGCACCCAGATGTTTTGGCTTGATCTGGAGGACGCGCCCGAGCACAATTTAAATCTCATCCTCAAAAACCCCGATACCGTCATCCCTGTCGGACGCGGCAGCCTGGACGATTTCTGCGGGATCCTCTATGCCAAGGATCTCCTCAATGCCAGCCTGGAAAAAAAAGATCTCGACCTCGCCTCTTTCGTGCGCCAGCCCATGTTTGTGCCGCGTTCCATGGAAACTTTCCGCGTTCTTGAAAAGTTCCGTGAAACAGGGATGCATGAAGCAGTCGTTCTCGATGAGTATGGCGGCGTCATCGGCTTCCTGACGCTCAGTGACATTGTCAGCGAAATCATCGGCGATTCTTTCAGTGCCGACGAGCCCGACATGCCGCAGATGATTCCACGCGGTGAAGATTCATGGTACATGGACGGTCTTTTTTCCATAGACGACTTCAAGGAAAAATTCGATATCGACGAACCGCTGCCCGATGAGGACAAAGCACATTTCCAAACGATGGGCGGCTTCTTGACTTCCTACTTCGGCTATATCCCCAAAGAAGCGGAAACTTGCCGCTGGGGTGATTTTCGCTTCGAGATCGTCGATATGGATCGTGCGCGCATCGACAAAATCCTTGTGACATATCTCACCCGGTCGCCGGAGACGAATATGCCGGCGATCACCGAGGCAGGAAAAGGCCGCTGATCGCGCTCCTGCCATCGGCAACGTCGCTGCGTGAAAATGCCCCGTCGGAAGATCGACGGGGCATTTTACTATGCGGTAGTTGTTCAGGTTCATTCAAAGCAGGCTGTGCATCTTGCCAAGTTCTTTGACCCTTTCCAGTGAAAACTTCGACATCTGCGCAATCATTTCCGGCGGCAGCTTATTCCGCAGCATTTCTACGACAATGTCGGCCTTCCCTTCCTCACGTCCACGTTCCATGCCCTCGGCACGTCCACGTTCCATGCCCTCGGCACGTCCACGTTCCATGCCCTCGGCACGTCCACGTTCCATGCCCTTCTCTATGCCCTGCTCATATATGCCTGTACTCAGATTACACATCGTTCTCAACTCCTCTTCCATATCTATATTCGTATCCATATCGAATTCATCTTTCAGCAGCTGCTTCTTCTCTGCCGCCGGCATCTTCGTATCCTTGAATAAAAGCCGCAGGAAGCGGATGAGCCAATCTTCCTTTCGCTGACGTTCATCTCCGAGGTAGATTGTGATGATGCTCATCAGGTCGTAGTCGGCGCGATTTTCTTTATGGCCGTTCAGGATGTGATGCTCTTCCAAGTCATAACGGTTGATGGCGCTCGTGCCGTCCGGAGAGTCCATGCAGAGCCAGATACTGTAAACCTTTTTTATTTCGTCGTACGAGGAACCGGTGAATTCCGTTTCCTTCTGTGAGGAAATCAAACGGCTCGCATAGTAGACTGCCCGACGTAAGATTGCGTATCCCAGTTTTGATCTGCGCTGCGTCCGCTGTGCCTCGACGTTGATGATCAGAGTGATGAGCTCGCCCGATTTTGGTGCGCGTGCGTGAAAGAGGATGTCAAAACGAATCCGGCCTTCCGTGATGCCGACGCTCTCCGTGGCGTCTCCTAGGATCTCTTTGGGCGAATGTATGCCGTTTCTTGCAGCATTCGTCGTGTCACGGTCGATGGGAATCTCGCTGATCTGCGGTGTTCCCTCGATATATTTTTCGGCGATATCATCGATTGCGGCATCTTGAAACTCCGGCACGGTTCGCTTGAGGAGCCGCGCCATGATGACTTTTTGAGAAAGCAGCCGCTTTGCATGTTGATCGTAGGTAGGATTTTGGTAGAGAAGCGCCGGATTCTCCTGCATCGTGTTTTCTCCTTGTCATGTAAAGGCGGCGCACAATGTCCGCAAAGCGGACGTCTATGCGTGCAGTTCAAGAGCATTCTTTACGCTCATTATAACACCGACTGCTTATTTTCGCCAGACATTGGCCCTTTCCTGTAATTTATCGGACATGTTCCATCGCCAACGGCCTATCCATGATTGCAGCGTGCCGAGTTGTCTGCTCCGGGTTGTTGACGCAGCGCCGCTGCGTGAAAATGCCCCGTCGGAAGATCGACGGGGCATTTTACTATGCGGTAGTTGTTCAGGTTCATTCAAAGCAGGCTGTGCATCTTGCCAAGTTCTTTGACCCTTTCCAGTGTAAACTTCGACATCTGCGCAATCATTTCCGGCGGCAGCTTATTCCGCAGCATTTCCTGATGCTCTTCCAAGTCATAACGGTTGATGGCGCTCGTGCCGTCCGGAGAGTCCATGCAGAGCCAGATGCTGTAGATTTTTACTGAGCCGTCTGTGAAACAAGCTTTAAGGGCGGCGCAAGCGTCCACGAAGTGGACATTGTGCGCCGCCCTTGCAGAAATCTCATATCTTTTAATGCCTCGGGCTCTGGTTGACAATCTGTATCGCTTTGGCGATCTCCTGGATGATGAAAGCTTTGTCAACCGGGTCCATCGTGGATATCCTGGCAAAAATATCGCCCCTGTGTGTGGAAACGTATTTGGGAGGCAAGTGATTCAGCGCCAGCGCCATGATGTCCTCCCTGCACTTCTCACAAGAGCAGCTTTCCGGGTACATGCGGAAAACTTCATCCATGCTTTGCCTGACGAACTCTTCCATTGTGTTCTTGATTGGCATATTCCCCATCCCCACTATTGAAAAAATATATTCTAATATATATTTCATTATACAACAAGTCATACAATCTTGTCGTCAGGGATAGGAAATATGTCAATTTTTAGGACTGTTGCCCTTTCATATAAGAATCAAAAGCCTTATTTATATTGCCAACGGCAGGCACGAGTCTCCAAAAAATCGAGAAACGAAAAGAGCAGCAGCCCCAGAATGCTCAAGACGACAATCCCGGCATACATCTCGAGGTAATTGACCCTGAGCCAGGCATCCATGATGAAATAGCCCAAGCCGTACTGCGCCCCGAAGGTTTCCGTGAAAAAAAGCACGGAAATCGCCGTGGCCATGGCCACGCGCACCGCCGTAATGAATTTGGGCAGGGACGCCGGCCAAAGGACATGCCGGAAAATAGCCCAGGAGGACGCTCCCAGCGAAAAAAGAGGAAAATACGTCTCCCGCGGAATGGCGCGCACAGCATCACGCACGGCAATCACGACTTGAAAGACGATGATGAGGAAGATCATCATCGTCTTTGACAGCTCCCCCACACCGGCCAGCAGCATCAGGATCGGCAAAAGAGCGATTTTCGGCACGGGATAGAGCAAATAAACGAAGGGCGCAAACATGCGGTCAAGCCGCGGCACATAGCCCATAAAAATACCGAGCGGATACCCAACGGCGACGGCAAGGGCAAGCCCCAAGGCTATGCGGGCAAGGCTGTAAAGCGCATGGACGGCGATCGACTGGAGGAAGATCTGCTGCAGGCAAAGCGCCACGCTGACGGGCGAAGGCACAATAGGCAGGCGCAGGAGAGCCGAGAGAAGCCACCATACAGCAAAGAGCACGGTGGCCGCCGCCGGATAGACGATGATGTTTTTTTTCATGCCTTGCCCCAGTCCTTTTTAATGCTCTGCCGCAGATAACCGCCCATGCGGAAAAACGCCGCTTCCTGACGGCTGTCCGCCCGGCCGAAAAGCGGATTGTCGATGGTTTCGGCTATCCGTCCGGGACGGCTCGAGAGGATGAGGATCCTTTGCCCGAGATAAAGCGCCTCCTCGACATAATGCGTGACGAGAATCGTCGTCAGATGCTGTTCCTGCCAAAGCGAGAGGAACACTTCCTGCATCTCCTCCCGCGTAATGGCATCCAGTGCGGAAAACGGCTCGTCCATCAAGAGTATATCGGGCTGCAGCAAAAAGGCGCGGGCAAGTCCCACACGCTGCTGCTGCCCGCCCGAAAGCTCATGCGGATAACGCCCGCCCAATTCTGCAATGCCAAGCCGCTGCATCAGACGCTTTACCTTCCCCGCATCCGGTTCCCCGCGACGGATCCGAATGCCCAGCTCAATATTTTCGCGCACCGTTTTCCACGGGAGCAGGCCATAATTCTGCGGCATAAAGCCTATGCGCTGCACGGCCGGGCGCACGGGTTCCCCATCGATTGTCACGCATCCTTCATAGCCGCCCAGAATCCCTGCCACGATTTTCAGGAGCGTCGATTTGCCGCAGCCGGAGGGGCCTATGACAGCACAAACCTCACCGCGTGCCACGAGCATATCGATGCCCTCGAGCACACGGATCTTCCCCTGCTCTGTCGGATAGGCATAGGAAAGTCCCCGCACTTCGATCATCGAAGAGGTCATGGCGCAAGAAGGTCGAGTACGACGTCGTTATACCCATAAGCCGTTTTTATAAGCGCCTTGTTTTTCAGCCACGCAATGCAGTCCGTGACATCGCTTTCCTTGGGCAGGGAAGCCGGATGGTATGCCGGAAGCATCCATGCTTCTTTTGCCGCAGGAGGAAAACCGCCCTTTTCCACGACCATATCGATGTATTCGGAGCGATCTGCATGGTTCAGATATTCGACGGCCTTGTTGTAGGCGCGATACATCGCTTTGATTTCCTGCGCCTTGTCTTCCGCTGCTTTTCCCGTAAAAAGGATGACGCCGGGATTGATGCCGAGTTCATCCGAACCTGCGACAAAGCGGCAGCCATTGTGCACGGCGATGCCCGCCATCGGCTCCGGCAGTGTCGCCGCCGCCAGTTTGCCTGTCTGCAGCATCTCAAGACGTGTCGGGATCTGCGGAATGACGACTTTTTCAACGGCATCGTCTGCCATGCCGCTGCTCGCCAGTATATGATCCGTCACATATTCGATGATCGTATTGCGCGAAACCGCCACTTCCTTGCCGGAAAGCGCCTGTACGGAAACCTTGTCCTCACCGGGAGCGGCGATCAGCTTGTAGCTGCCGTCCGTCATGGAGGTCACCTTGACGTCAAAACCGCCGTCTTTGGCAAAAGCCACAGCCAGCATATCGGAAACAGCGCCGTCAAGGTTGCCGCTTTGCAGGGCGGAATCACGGTCCATGGCGCTCTTGAACTGCCGGAGCTCAACCTTCAGCCCCTCTTCCGCAAAATAGCCCTTTTCCTGCGCGATGATAAACGGCAGCGAATCCGTATCCGGCATAAGCCCGATGGTCAAAGAGCCCAGTTCCGCATTGTTTCCCTGCTTGCTTTCCGTGCCGCATCCCGCCGCCAGAAAAACAAGCGGCAGAAGCAGCAGAGCAAAAAACTTTTTCAAAGTCATCCCTTCTTCCCAAGATAAAATAAGGTCTTACCGCAGCAAGCTGCGCAAGACATCAATCCCTTCGCCAAGATGCGCCAGCACACGGTGGATCGTGTCCTCGTTCTCGCTGTAAGCGGTTTCCGCAGCCAGTTTGAGTTTGTCCGCCTGCGTTTTCATCTCATGGATATTGTCCAGCTGATTGTCCACTTCCTCAAGAAGCGCCTGCGCATCCTGTATGGACTGCTTGACCGAAGCGATGTCTGTCTGCGCCCGATTTGCTTCGGAAGCATTTTTTTCGCTTTCTCTTTGGCGCTCTTGCTCCTTGCCTGTAACCTTATCCACGAAATCGCCGACAACGGAGCCGCTCTTCTCTTGGGATATGCGTTCATTGCGCCCGGAAGCGCGCTCTGCTTTCTTTTCCAGCTCGCGTTCCTTCTCTTCCAAAGCCTTCTTCTGCTCCGCCAGGCTCGTCTTCTGTTTCTTCAGCGCCGTCTCCTGCTCGGAAAGCTCCTGCTGGCGCATCTGCATCTGCTGCGCTTCGCGGCGGCTGTCTTCCAGCTCCTGTTCATGGCTGCGAAGTGCATTGGAAAGCAAAAAGCCGCAGAAAAGCGCAAATGCAAAGCAAGCAGCAAAAATCAAGACCCCACGGATCTTTTTCCGCTGCCTGCCGCCCTGCTCCTTCTGCCTTCCCTGCCAATCCCCTTGCCTCTGCTCTCTTCTGCCCTCCGTGCGCGGAGGCAATTCCCGCACACCGCTCCGGCGGAAACGGGACGGCTCGGGCACATCGCCCAGAGGGGGCAGCTCCTGCGTATCATCGAGCCGGTTCCGTCTTTGTCCGCCTCCGTCTCTTGGCAGGAGCTGCGTCTTATCGAGATCGTCGTTTTTCATTCCTTCATCTCGTCCTTTTCCATCATATAGGCATGTTCCTTATAGATCGTCCGGCAAAGGCGGCAAAGCGTCCAATGGAGATTGAACGGCGTCGTCACGGCCTTGAACTGCACATGCCCGACGCCGGCATCCTTCAATGCCTGCAGCACCTGGTCAAGACGCTTGTTCTTGATATTGTGGAAAATCGCCGCCTCATGGGAAAAGTCCACAGGCTCCCCCGCAGCCGTTCCCTTGGAAAAGCCCTTGATCCCGAGCAGGAATCCCACGCGTTCGTTCCACGCGCTTTGCTCCAATACGGCTGCCTGGATTCCCAGCCTGCGCAGAGCCGCCTTGATGTCTGCCGCCTTTTCTTCACTGAATTGGTAGAGCAGCACTTTCTCTTCCGGCTTCTTCATTCGTCTATCTCCTCATCATTCGCTCAGTCCGCGCATCAGGAGATACGTCACGAGCTGATCCAGATCGACATTTTCGTGCCGCTTCTTTTTCTGCAGCTTGTCAAAAAGGGATTTCGGCAAACGAACCTGCAAATAATTCTTGCCTGCAGGAGGCTCCTTTTCCGCCTTCTGCAAAGGAGCCTCCTGCCCCTTCTTCTGCTGCTTCTTTTCCGTTTTGCCGCCGTCCTTTTCTTGTTCCTGCTCCTTCTTCTTGCCCTTTGCCTTTTTCTTCTTCACAGGCGGGTAGCAATAAAATTCATCGTAAGCATCACGCAGCAGCTGGCTCGCCTGCTCCGTCCCAACGCCGATGATGTGGCACGGCGTTTCGCTCTCGCGCAGCATCTTGGCAATATTGATGAAATCCGAATCCGTCGTCACAATGAGGAAACGGCGCACACCCTCGTCGCGCAGAATCTTCGCCATATCAAAAAGCGCGTAGTCGAGCGAATTCTTGCCGTCAACCTTGCGATCAATCTGGCGAAAGGTGAAGCCCTTGCGCGTCATCAAGCGGTTCCACCGTTTCTGCTCCGGGTGCTTCTCCCAATCCGAAACCACGATCATGCGGCAGGGAAAAAATTTCTGAGCTTTGCCCAGGGTAAAATCAAGCATTTCAAAAGGAGCGTTCTCGATATCGTAGAGCACCGCCACCGTTTCTGTACTTGAGTCAAATGTCATCAAAAGAAAAACCTCACAATATCATAAATTCCCGCCAACATATCAAGCCATGGGCGGTTTTCTCGCTTCAATCCTGTATATTCTAACATATTTGAGGCTTGATTTCCATGAAATCTTGGCATTGCGGGATTTATGCCGGCGGCTGTCCTTCGCTCCGCACTTTTTCCCATTTCTCCAGCAAGATGCGCGTTGCCGTCTTGCCTCTGTCGTTCAGTGGAATGACGCCGCAAAAGAGCAGGCTGCGCGGCATTTCAATCGGTTCCAAGGCGTGCCGTATGCGCCTTCGCAGCTCGACTTCAGAAACGCTTTCTTCACGTACTACAAAAGCCGCGATTTCTGCACCGCGCGCCTCATCCTCCACGCCGAGCACGGCGGCGTCACGCACGCCGGCAACGCCCTTGATCTTAAGTTCCAAGCGCTCCAGGCTGACCTTATAGCCGCCCTTATTGACCCATGCCTGCGCCCGTCCCTCGAAGATCAGCTCACCGCGTGCATTGGGATACCCTTTGTCGTGCAGAGTGAAAGGCATCGCGAGGCCGCTCACATGAAAGCGCGTCCCGACATAAATCGTGCCGTCACGAAAGGACAGCTCCACACCCGGAAACGGTCTGCCGAGATTGCGTTCATCACGCACGCCGTCCGTGCAGTCCGCATAGGTGATATAGTTCAGTTCGCTCGCGCCGTAATAGAGAAGGATTCGGGCATTCGGCAGTTTTTCCCGCAAGAGTGCCAAAAGCGGCGCAGAAATGAGCTGGGAGCCTGCAAAAAGGGATTTTACCGCGGGAAGTTTGCCTCCATTTGCCGCAAGGGCTTCCATCAAAAGGCGCAGCTTCGCCGGGACGAGGTAGACGACATCGATCGCACCCCGCCCCAACAGGGACAGCCAGGATTTCACCGCCGTGCGCCTGCTCGTGCAAACGGTTCCGCCTGCAAACAGCACCGCAAGAAATGTATTCATATTGCCCGTAAAGCTCAGGCTGCCATGCAGGAAAAGGACGCTGTCTTCTTTTACGCGGAAGATCTTGTTCTGCACAGGAAAGAATCCTGCCCAGCTTTCAAATGTGCGGTGCATCACCTTGGGCACGCCCGTCGACCCTGAGCTCAGAACGCCGAGACAATCCTCCGTTTCGCGGCTGTCCGACGGACGCGAAAATCTTTGGATTTCCGGCTTCCCCCCATGTTCTCTGACCCATAACCCCAAAGCATTTTCCCCGGCAATCGCCTCGACTTCCTCCGCCGTCAATCCATGGTGCAGAAGAATCGGACGCGCACCGATTTTTTGCACGGCAAAGAAAAGCACGGCCTGCGCCAAAAAGGAATCCGCCAGGACGAGCACATCGCCGCTTATGCCGTCCTCCCCTGCAAGACGCAGCAGCTCCTGCGCTTTTTTCTCTGTTATGGCCAGAAAAGCGGCATAGGAATACGGTTCTTCATCCACATAAAGAAAGGGCTTCCCCTGCAAGGAAGCCGCCCTGTCCGCCAACAGCATAAAATAGTCCATCTCAAGCCTCCAGCAAAATCGCCTCGCCAACACCGCCGGCGCCTGCTATGGCCATAAGACCATAACCGCCGCCCTGCGCTTTGACAGCTTCCATGAGATGCAGCAGAAGCACAGCGCCCGATGCACCATAGGGATGCCCATAAGCCAATGCGCCGCCGAACATGTTGTAGCGCCCGAGAAGCGCCGGGAAGCGCCGTGCAAAGAGAACATCGATGACCGCAAAGGCTTCGTTGAACTCGATTGCCGCCATATCCTCATAAGAAAGCCCGAGACGCGCCAAAAGGGCGTCGGCCGCCCGCATCGCCCCGTAGGGACTGCGAAGCGGATCGCCGCCTGCCATTTCCACTGCCGCGATGCGCGCTGCCGGCTTTTGCCCCGTCTTTGCCAGATACGCTTCCGAACAAAGGCTCACGAGCGCCGCGCCGTCATTCGTCTTGCAGGCCGTCCCTGCCGTCGTCAAGCCGCCTTCGCCGAGGAGCGGCGGCAAGCGGCGCAGAAATGCGGCGTTCATGCTTTCGCGTATGCCGTCGTCGCTGTCCCAGCCTTCAATGGGCAGGACGACGCCTGCCAAGCGTCCCTCTCGTCTTGCCGCTGCCGCCCGCGCATGGCTCTTCAAGGCCCATGCCTCGAGCTCGTCCCTCGTCGCGCCAATCTCCTGCGCCGTCCGCTCCGCCCCCTGCAGCATCGCATCGCCTGCCGTTTCCTGCGGGGAAAACTGCGCCGTCATATACTCGCCGTGCGGCAAAAGAGAGCGCCGCGCGTCCTCTTCGGCATAGCGGCGCACAGGCTGCAGCGAACGGCTTTCCATGCCGCCTGCGATATAGAAATGCCCCTGCCCGCTTGCGATGCGTGAGAATGCGAAGTCCACGGCCGCTGCCGCAGAAGCGCACTGCATGTCCAGCGTCACGGCGGGCACATCTTCCCCCATGCCCGCCAAAAGCGCCGCAAGGCGTGCGATATTGCCGCCCGTTCCCACCGCATTGCCGCAAAAGAAGGCATCCGGCTCCGCGCCATATTGCCGCAGCAATGCGCGCAAAAGCTCCGCCGCAAAAACCTCGGGCGGCAGGCGGCGAAAGCGCCCCCCATGCTTCACCAAAGGAGTCCGCAAGCCGCCGAGTACATAGACGTTTTTCATCTTGCTGACGAGCCGAAAGCCTTGTTGAGCTTCACGCCAAGAAATGCGGCAGCAGCCGCTTTCAATATATCGCCGGGAATGAACGGAAACACCGCCATGACCATGGCCTCCCAAAGCCCCACATCCAGCACCAGCATCATGGACGTCAGACCGCCGATATAGGTGATGGGAATTCCTGCAAAAACAGCCGCCAGTACATAGCGCTGGAAAGAATTTCCCTTGCCCTTGAGCCAGCTGACCACGGGATAGGCGACGATAAAGGCGAGAATGAAGCCCCCCGTCGAGCCGAACACCTTGCCAAAGCCCGAACTGCCGCCGACAAAGACGGGCAGGCCGATACAACCAAGAAGCGTGTAGGCAAGCAGAACGATAAACGTCTCCTTCGGCGTGAACAGAAACGCCGTCAAGTTCATGGCCAGCGTCAGAGCCGTAATCATCGCTGTCGTAAAAGGCAGTGGTATGGAAATATAGGACGCGACACAGCAAAGCGCCACGCAAAGAGCCATTTTCGTCAATTTTTGTACGGACATCGATTCTTTTTGCTTCACTTTTCATCCCTCATTTTTTTGCCGTCCGGCTATCGCGGCAGCATCATCCCCTTGCACCGCACGGCACAAGAATATCTCTTCCCCATCCGCCATGCCGAGCATTCCCTTTTCCACAGGAAAAAGCGTCACTGCTTCCCCTGCATAAAGCGGATGGAAGAACCTCATCTCAAGCGACCGTATCTCAGGAAACCGATCCAGTATGGCGGATAAAAGCAGCAGCCCCGGCACAATGGGAACCGCTTGGCGATGGAGTGAATTCTCATCGCCGACCGCCTCCACAAAGGCAAGGATCTCCTCGCGTGAAAAGGCACGCCATGTTTCGCCATGGTCCGGCATGACCCCTGTCTTTTTCCGCCGTCCGGCCCGTTTTGCCCCATCCCGCACAGACGCTCCCGCAGGCGCACGGTATCCTTTTCCCAAGACGAGGCGCACCCGGATCGCGCCCACATCTTCCGCCCCTACGCAGTCCACCTGCAGGAAGCTCGCCCCGCGCCTGAAGCAACGCACGCCTTGCCTTTCCCCGGCTTCCAGCCGTGAGCACCAAAGGATTTTTGCCACCGCCGCCCCTTCGTACGCCTCAAGGCGCAGGGCTGCCATCATACGAGCCAAACAGAGGATCTTCGCCATACCAGCACCTCCAATATACGGCACACTTCCTCATTATAGGCAAAGCCTCGTCTTTCGTCAACCTTTAAAATTTATCGGTTGACAAAAGAAAAAATGCCGCAGGGGAACCGATTTTCCCTGCGGCATCTTCTTCTCTTATTTTTTTTCTTCCGCGCTTCCTGCTTTCGCTTCCTCAGACTGCTCCTGCGATGTTCGCGGTAGGGGCGGCGCGCTTGCCTGCTCCCCCGTCATATGGCGCGCGATTGCGGCCGCCTCATGTTCGAGCGTCGTCGCCTGCTTGAGTTTCGTTTCCGCATCGCGAATCGTCGTCACCTTCTTGTCATCCATCCAAGCGGCATAGCCGAGCGCATAGGCAATGCGCAGATCGCAAATGCGCAGGCGCAGACGATGCAGCGTTTCCGCCATCGGCGGCACGGCAAGCGCAGAAAGTTCCTCCTTGCGCGCCATCCAATCCGCCGCCATCTTGTCTAGCATGATGGTTTTCAATGCCTTGCGCGTTTCCTCACTGCCCAGAGAGCCTCGCTGCAGGGTGCTGCTGACTTCCTGCTCGATCTCCTGCACGTTCTTCCCATGACCCTCCATGATCGCACGCGATTTCTCGATGTAGGATTCGAGAACAGCGTCGTGCGCCTTGGCAATCATAGCGATGAACTCATGGAGATTCTGTATTTCCGTCACGCGCCAAACCTTGTCTGCTCCCTGCGTGAGCTTCATCTCAAAAACAAATTCCTCCCCGGCATCCGCCTGATAGATGCGCACGCCGGCCCGCGCCGTGCCCGCCGCCTTGTCCGCTGCAACATAGTCAATCTTGCGAAAATGAATGGCCTTAAGCCCCAAGCGTGTAAGCACCGCATCAAGGTTCAGAGGCTCCTTCGCGTCTGCCGCATCCGCGGACGTCTCCCTCCACTCCCCGTTTTCGACATAACGCTGCACCTCGCCCCGCAGCGTCAAGGCCAACGGCGCCTTGAACATCTGCACGAAGCCGCTCATAGCCGCCTTGGCGTCTCCCGACATCGGCCGATCCGTATCGATCAAAGCCTGGATCAGCGTTTCTGACGAACTGTCGAGCAGGGCGTCCATATCCACATACTTCTGGAACATCTGCCAGTCATGCTTTTCAAACGAGTCCTGAATCTTTTGTATTGCATATTCCGGTGTTTTTGTATAATGGAAAAAATACCATGCGCCGCAGCCCAATGCCGCAGACAGCAACAAAAATATTGCCAGAAACAGACGGATCCGTCTCTGCCGTGAAAATACCGCCATACATTTTCCTCCTCCTGCGCAGCCATAAACTCCCTTTCTTATTATGCAGCAGAGAGGAAGTTTTCGCAAGAAAAATCCTGCGATTCTACAAAATATAGCGCTTTTTTTCTTATAGACTCCTACGGATTGTAGCACCGCCCAGAAGCCGCTCGCCTGCATAAAAGACCACGGACTGTCCCGGGGTAACGGCTCGCTGCGCCTCGGCAAAGGTCACCTCAATGCGGCCGGACGCCAGGGGCGTCACGCGAGCCTCCGCCTCACGGCTGCCATAGCGGATCTTGGCCCGGACAGAAAGCGGTACGGCAGGGGGCGCAATCAGCCAGTTTACATCTTCAGCCAAAAGAGCAGACGCATAAACGGCAGCATTCTCCGCCACAATGACGCGGTTGTTCTCCCTGTCGAGAGCAGCTACATAAAGGGGATGGGGCGCAGCTATGCCCAGCCCTCTGCGCTGTCCGATCGTATAAAAGGGAAGGCCCGCATGCTGCCCGAGGACATTTCCCGCAGCGTCGACAATCTCTCCCGGCGAGAAGCAATCCGGACGATGCCGCATCAAATAGGCCTTGTAGTCGTCCCCCGGGACAAAGCAGATTTCCTGGCTTTCCGTCTTATGCGCCACAGGCAGGCCAAGCGTTTCTGCAAGCGCGCGCGTTTCAGTCTTGGCCTGCTCGCCCAAGGGAAAGAGTATATGCGGCAGTACTTCGCGCGGCAGACGATAGAGGACATAGGATTGATCCTTTCTTTCGTCGCGCCCCTTCTTTATGGCAAAGCTGCCGTCCGCCTCCTCTTCAACTCGCGCGTAATGCCCCGTGGCGATAAAATCCGCTCCCCGTTCGCGTGCGAGAGCGAACAGCGCCCCAAATTTCAGGAATCGGTTGCAGATCACACAGGGATTGGGCGTGCGCCCTGCAAGGTACTCATCAAGGAAGCAGTCGACGACCCGCCTGCCGAAAAGCTCGCGAAAATCCGCCGTTTCATGTTCGATGCCAAGGAAATCCGCCACTCGTTTTGCATCAACGGCAGCCGTTGAAAGACCATCGGTTTCACGGCTTTCATCCGAAAGCCGCATCGTTATGCCGATGACCTCATAGCCTTGCTCCTTGAGCAGCGCAGCGCAAAGCGAACTGTCCACACCGCCGCTCATCGCCACCGCAGCTTTCTTTTTCATTCCATGCCTCCTAAACAATAGTTCCGTGATATACTGGAGAGAGACTTTTACGAGGAGCTGATTTTTTGAACACCGTCGGCATCATCGCAGAATACAATCCATTTCACAACGGACATATCCATCAGATTGAAACCATACGCGCCCGATACCCCCAAGCGCGCATCATCGTTCTTATGAGCGGCAGTTTCACACAGCGCGGCTGCCCCGCCATCCTCGACAAATGGCAGCGCGCCTCCCATGCCGTCCTCGGCGGTGCATCGCTCGTGCTCGAGCTGCCCGCCGTCTTTGCCGTCCGCAGTGCACAGGACTTCGCCCGCGGCGGCGTCCAGCTTCTCTCGCGCCTCGGTGTCGCCGACGGTCTCGCCTTCGGTACGGAAAGTGACGGCTCCCTCCTCGCGCAGGCGGCGCAGTGCATCGATTCCCCTGATGTACAAGAAGCCCTTCACCGACAGATCCGACAGGGAAAATCTTATGCCGCTGCCCTGAGCCATGCCCTGACAGAAAAAACAGGCTTGGAAGAAGCCTGTTTCAAAAAGCCGAACAACATCCTCGCACTTGAATACATCCGCAGCCTGAAACATCTGGCCGCACACATCCGGCCGCTTCCCTGCAAAAGAAGCGGCGCCGCCTACCACGACAACGAGCTGCACGCTCCCTGCTCGAGTGCCGGCGCCATTCGACGAGAGTTCAGCCAACCCGCGCCGCGCGAGGCACTTTTATCCAGTGTCTTGCCTCCCGCCAGCCTCAACGCTTTGCTCAAGGCATGGAAAAACCATGCCCTGCCGCAGGCCAGTCTGCTCTTTCGTCCGCTCCTGACCTGCCTTTCCACTCTCGATGCAAAGGCTCTGGAAGGGATTTACAACATAAACGAAGGTCTGGAAAACAGGCTTTGGAAGGCCGCAGCTCATAGCCGAAACCTCGACGAGCTGATTTCCGAAAGCAAAAGCCGTCGCTATCCGGCAAGCCGCATACAGCGCCTGCTCATCTATGTATTGCTGCATCTGCGCCGGCAGGATATTCGCAGCTTCGATGCATGCGGACCGCTTTACGCGCGCATTCTCGCCTTCAACAGCGAAGGAAGGAGCCTGCTGCACGAAATCAAGGAAAAGGGAACGCTTCCCCTCGTGTCCAAAACGAGCGGTTTCCTTCATTCCGCCGACATGAAACGCCCGCTGCAGGAACGGTCTCCCCTGCAGAATATGCTTGCCTGCGATATACGCGCGACAGAGCTTCGAAGCATCTGTCTCAGCGACATAGCAGGGCGCAGCGACGACTTCTTGCGTTCCCCTCTATGCCTTTGCTGAGATGATTCCCTACCGCCGCCGCAGAAACTCAAGCACAATCCAAACGACAATGCCCACAGCCGCAAGGATAAGCGCCAGGGGAAAAACAATAACGAAAAGAAGCAGCAAAATTACCGACAAAAGGAGCGAACCGACAAAACGCGACAGCCAGCTTGAGCGATAAAAACGAAGCGGCGTGCCATAGACTACCTTTCGATGGAAGCCCCTCCGTTCCCCCTGCTGCCCGTACCATATATCTTCCGCTCCGCTTCTCGTATCCTCCGCCTCTTCCACGGTCAGGCCATCATAGACGATTTTCTCCTCCTTGGACAAAACACGCACGCCGGATCTCTCGCTTTCACCACACGAAAGGCAGCTGCCGTCTGCTCCAATCTCACCGCCGCAATATCTGCACGGCATGACAAAACCTCCCCTCATATCGGGCAAAGCGCCTTGACAAGCCCTCTGGTCCGTCAAAGAACGCAAATCCCATCCGCTTGCAAACAATCTACATCCATGACTTTTTTATTATACCATAAATCGGACAGCAAAAACGCACCCTTTCGGGTGCGTCATCAACCAGCAGCTTTCTATCCTCCCAGGTCGTCTCCAACCAAGTACTTTCGACGTATGAGTGCTTAACGACTGTGTTCGGGATGGGAACAGGTGGAACCACTCAGCTATCGCCACTGGATATTGTTTCGGATGCTGTTGCACCCTCAAAACTATACAGAAGACAAGAACATTTTAGGGATGGCGAAACATACGCGCGTCTTGTGCCGCCTCCTGCCTTGCAGCAGTTTAAACGACACCGCGGTAGATGTCTGCCAATCGCGCTTCACCTTACGGCTCGCGTTCTTGGGACATCCTCACGCGCTATCCCTTTACCCAATCAGCTGCACCCTTCGGGTTTGCTTCTTGGACGGGATATGCG